>CANKYU010000002.1 GCA_947488295.1 uncultured Anderseniella sp. | reverse complement strand
TCAGGCTCAGGCTCAGGCTCAGGCTCAGGCTCAGGCTCAGGCTCAGGCTCAGGCTCAGGCTCAGGCTCAGGCTCAGGCTCAGGAATTATTTTTGATTCTACTTCCGCTGCAACTTCTAATTCCGGTTCAGGTTCTGCCTCGGCAGCCGCTTCAGGTTCTGCGGCAGGTTCAAGCTCAACGGTCTCCGGTTCAGGTTCTGCAGCAGCCGGTTTCTCTGCTGGCTTTTCCTTACCCGGCTTTTTCTTGCCAGGCTTCGCCTTGCCCGGTGCCTTTAGTTTCGGGGTTTCTGCCGTTTCCGGTTTCGCCGCCGGTTCAGGCGTGGTCTCCGGCTCGGGTACGTCCTCCGGCTCCGGTATGACTTCCGGTTCAGGCTCAACCTTCGCTTCCGGTTCGGGCGCGGCCTCTTCCCTGGTTCCGGTAAAGCTTTCCTTCAGGCGGCCCAGCAGGCCCTTCTTCTTTGGTGCAACATCAACTTCTGCTGCTTCGGCGACCGGTTCCGGTTCAGCAGCAGGTTCCGGCGCGGGCAATTGCTCCTGCGTCACCTCTTCCGGGGGCTTTTCCTCTTCCTTCTTGCCGCCAATACGATTGAAAAGTTTCTTGAAAAAGCTCAAACAACCAGCTCCCCGGCCAGATCATGTCCGGCTGTCTGCAAAAGGCGCACCGGTGCAATCTCACCGGGTTTCATGTTGCGTCCGGCAACATCGACATTGACATAATGCGGCGTGCGGCCGCGCGTTTCGGTTTCAAACAGGACGTCCAGGGTTTGCCCGACCTGGGAGGCCACAAAACCCGACAGCCGTTTTTCACCCGCCGCGCGCAAGGCCTTCGCGCGTGCCTTGATGTCGGCACCATTGACCTGCGGCATCTTTGCCGCCGGGGTTCCAGGCCGGATAGAATAGGGAAACACATGCAGGAAGGTCAGCCCGCAGTCCTCCACCAGCCTGATTGAGTTTTCAAACATCTCATCGGTTTCGGTCGGAAATCCGGCAATGATATCGGCGCCGAAAACCACATCCGGCCGTCTGCGGCGCACATCGTCGCAAAACCGGATGGCATCGTCTCTGAGGTGGCGGCGTTTCATGCGCTTCAAAATCATGTCGTCGCCCGCCTGCAGCGACAAATGCAGATGCGGCATCAGACGTTCTTCTTCGGCAATGGCGATCAGCAGGTCCTCGTCAGCTTCAACCGAGTCAATCGAAGATATCCGCAAGCGCTGCAGCTCGGGCACGGTTTTCAGTATCCGCCGCACCAGATTGCCCAGGCTCGGCTGGCCGGGAAGATCCTTACCGTAGGACGTGATGTCGACACCCGACAGCACCACTTCCGGGCAACCGGACTCTACAAGTGCGCGTATCTGGGCAACCACTTCGCCGGCCCCCACAGAGCGTGAATTGCCGCGGCCAAACGGAATGATGCAGAAAGTGCAGCGATGATCGCATCCGGTCTGCACCTGCACGAACGCCCGGGTGCGCTCGCCAAACCCGTCGAGCATGTGCAGCGCGGTTTCCCTGACCTGCATGATGTCATTGACACGCACCGGCGTTTCACCGGCCAGCCCGAAATCCAGGGCGCTGGCGCGCCAGGTGTCGACCTTGAGCTTTTCCTCATTGCCGACAACCAGATCAACCTCATCCATGGCGGCAAATGCCTCACCGTCCACCTGGGCAGCGCAGCCGGTCACCACAATGCGCGCGTCAGGTCTGTCCCTGCGGGCCCGCCTGATGGCCTGCCGGGCCTGGCGCTGGGCTTCAGCCGTTACCGCGCAGGTATTGATGACCACGGCATTTTCAAGCCCGGCCGTGTCGGCATGGGAGCGCATGACCTCTGCTTCATAGGCATTCAGCCGGCAGCCGAAATTGATGATATCGACCGGCTTGTTCACGGCTTCGCGTCTTCCAGCTCAGGCAGGTCGCCTTCAAAGTCATAACTGACCGGTCCGGTCATCAGCATATGGTCACGCTGATCCCATTCAATCTTCAGGTCGCCGCCCGGCAGCGTAATCGTGACGTCACGCCCGGTGCGTTTGGTGCGCGCGGCTGAAACCGCAACAGCACACGCTGCCGTGCCGCAGGCCTGCGTCAGGCCGACACCACGCTCCCAGACTTTCACTTCGATATGGGCAGGTGAAATCACGCGGGCCAGCGAAATATTTGCGCGGTCGGGAAATACCGGGTGATTTTCCAGCAGCGGACCGGTTTTTGACAGGTCCGTCACGTCAATATCGTCGACCCAGAAAATCGCATGCGGATTGCCCACATTAACCGCAGACGGCGTGTGCAGGATGGGCGCATCGATCGGCCCGATCTGCAGTTCGATGCCGCGCGTGTCATAAAACTCCTCCGCCAGCGGGATGTCCTGCCATCCGAACTTCGGCACGCCCATATCAACGGTAACCAGGCCCGCATCCGCCTTGCGGCAGGCCAGAAACCCGCCCCTGGTGTCGATCGTAGCCGTATCGGCGCCGGTCTCGGTGAAAAGGATGTCAGCCACGCAGCGCGAGGCATTGCCGCAGCTTTCCACCTCATGGCCTTCGGCATTGTAGATCCGCATGCGCACATCGGCCACGTCGGAATTTTCCATCACGATGAACTGGTCACAGCCGATACCGGTTTGCCGGTCCGACCAGGCATGAACCTGTTCAGGCGTAAAACGGCGTTCCTCGGAGCGGCCGTCAACAATGATAAAATCATTGCCAAGCCCGTTCATCTTGCGAAACGGAATATGTGTGTTCGTGCTCATTAAGCGCCTTATATGGTGAAATGCACCCAACTTGCCAGAGGTAACGAAGTATGTGGCGTTTAGATTATCGTGATGCATGCGGCATCTGGTAAACTTGTTCGCTGGTCAGACAACCCAGAACGGCGCGAGGTGCGCAGCACCGAGTAAAGCTGTTCGGAAAAAAAGAATGTCGCGAGGCACGAAGTGCCGGGTAGAGCTGTTCGGCAAAATAGAACGGCGCGAGGTGTGCAGCACCGAGTAAAGCTGTTCGCCGGGATTAAGATTGACCTTGAGCCGCAATTACCCTATTGAACCGGCCACTCCAGATGCCAAAATGAATTGGCAGGCTTACTGACACAAGGGCGGTCGCAAACCGCATCCGGGAGGTCAGGGGTCCACATCCGTCCGCGAAGGTTCGCGCACGGGTGCCATTTTGCTTTGCGTAACCGGTTTGGGAAACAACAGATGTTTGAAACACTTCAGGATCGCCTCGGCGGTATTTTCGACAAGCTGACAGGCCGTGGTGCCCTGTCGGAGGCTGATGTCGACACCGCCATGCGTGAAGTGCGCCGGGCCCTGATCGAAGCCGACGTCGCCCTGGAAGTGGTGCGCAACTTCGTCGAGCAGGTCAAGGAACGCGCAATCGGCAAGGAAGTCATCAAGTCGGTGACCCCGGGCCAGATGGTCGTCAAGATCGTCAATGACGCCATTGTCGACATGCTGGGCAAGGATCCTGAACCCCTCAACCTCAAGGCGGCACCGCCGGTGCCGATCCTGATGGTCGGCCTGCAGGGCTCCGGTAAAACCACCACAACCGCAAAGATTGCCAAGCGGTTGTTCGAACGTGACAAGCAGAAGGTCATCATGGCCTCGCTTGACACCAACCGTCCTGCCGCGCAGGAGCAGCTTGCCATACTCGGTGAGCAGATCTCGGTAGACACGCTGCCCATCGTGAAGGGTGAAGACCCGGCAACAATCACCAAACGCGCCATGTCGGAAGCCAAAAAGGGCGGCTATGACGTGGTCATGCTGGACACCGCCGGGCGTCTGTTCATCGATGAACAACTGATGGCGGAAGTCCAGGCAGTCCGCGATATCGCCAAACCGGCCGAAACCCTGCTGGTTGCCGATGCGCTGACCGGGCAGGATGCGGTTAATCTCGCACGCTCGTTCGACGAACAGGTCGGCATTTCCGGCCTCGTCCTGACCCGCATTGACGGCGATGGCCGCGGAGGCGCCGCCCTGTCGATGCGTGCCGTCACCGGCAAGCCGATCAAGCTCCTGGGCACCGGCGAAAAGCTCGACGGTCTTGAAGATTTCCATCCAGAGCGTATCGCATCGCGCATTCTCGGCATGGGCGACGTGGTCTCGCTGGTTGAAAAAGCCGCCCAGACCATAGACCACGACAAGGCGGCCAAGATGGCCGCCCGCATGAAGAAGGGGGTTTTCGATCTCGAAGACCTCGCCGACCAGCTCAGGCAGATGCAGAAAATGGGCGGCATGTCGGGCCTGATGGGCATGATGCCCGGTCTCGGAAAGATGAAGAAGCAGCTTGAAGACGCCGATCTCGACAACTCGGTGCTCAAGCGTCAGCTCGCGATAATCTCGTCGATGACTGCAAAGGAAAAACGCAACCCGAAAATCATGAACGCCTCGCGCAAGAAGCGTGTCGCAAAGGGGTCCGGCGTCGAGGTCCAGGAAATCAACCGTCTGCTCAAAATGCATATCCAGATGGCCGGCATGATGAAGAAGATGGGCAAGGGCAAAGGCGGCATGCTCGGCAAGATGATGGGCATGGGCGGCGGTGCCGGCATGCCATCGCCTGAAGAAATGGAAAAGATGCAGGCAGAGCTTGCCCAGATGGACCCGGATGCCGTGCCGCCGGAACTGAAGGAACTCGCCAGCGGCAAGATGCCCAAAATGCCGGGCGGCATGCCTGGCATGGGCGGTGGAATGCCCGGACTGCCGGGTCTCGGCGGCAAGGGTGGACTGCCCGGCCTCGGCGGGGGCGGCGGCTTCAAGGGCCTGCCCGGGTTTGCGAAGAAAAAGAAATAACGACGAATTCAGAAAATTTAACCAGACATGTGAACACCCAAGGAGAATTTGGACATGGCATTGAAAATCAGACTGGCCCGTGGCGGCTCAAAAAAACGCCCCTACTACCGCATCGTGGTAGCAGACGTGAACGCACCGCGCGATGGCCGCTTCATCGAGAAGATCGGCACCTACAACCCGCTGCTGCCGAAGGACTCCGAAGATCGCGTGAACATCGACGTGGATCGTGCAAAACACTGGATGAGCGTCGGCGCCAAGCCAACCGACCGCGTGCTGCGCTTCCTCGATGCGCTCGGCCTCGAAAAACGCGAGCCGCGCAACAACCCGAACAAGGCCAAGCCCGGCAAGAAGCGTCTTGAGCGCGAAGCAGCCGAGGCCGAAGCCGCTACCGCCGCAAAAGAAGCCGCAGAAACTGAAGCTGAAGCTGCCAAGGAAGCTGCCGCAGCACCTGCGGAAGAACCTGCTGCAGAAGCGCCTGCTGAAGAAGCAGCGTCATAAGCGGTTTGTGCCTGAATGCCTGAGCATTCTCGCATCATCCTAGGCGTCATAACCGGCGTGCATGGTATCCAGGGTGAGGTGAAGCTGAAAAGCTTCACCGCTGACCCTGCAGCCATCGCGTCCTATGGTCCGCTGGATGCCTCCAACGGCGCTGTGCTCGAGATAAAATCCCTGAAGGCTCAAAAGGATCAGTTTCGCGCCCGTATCGAGGGTGTAACTGATCGCAATACGGCAGAAACCCTCAGGGGACTCGAACTGTCCATCGCCCGCGACCGGTTGCCTGAACCGGAAGACGGCGAGGTATATCATGCAGACCTGGTCGGGCTTTCCGCTGTTGACGTGAACGGCGACCAAATCGGAATGGTGGTGGACGTGCTGGACTTCGGTGCCGGCGAACTGCTCGAACTGAAACTGAAGGATGTGAAATCCACCGTGCTGATGCCGTTCAACCGGGAAACCGTGCCGGACATCGATCTTGACGCCGGTACACTGGCCATCGATCCTCCGGCTGGACTGCTCGACGACGACACGGAATGACCGTGGCTTGCCGCCGGTCAGGACAATTTTAACAAGGCAATCACCTGACCATGTCATTTCTTGCAACAGTGCTGACGCTTTACCCGGACATGTTTCCAGGCCCCCTCGGCCTGTCCATGGCTGGCCGGGGCCTGCAGGACGGACTGTGGTCACTCGATGCACGTGATATTCGCGCCCATGCAACCGACAGGCACGCCTCCGTAGACGACACACCGGCAGGCGGTGGTCCGGGCATGGTACTGAAACCTGATGTGCTGGCCCGCGCGATCGATGCAGCCAGTACGCCGGAAGACACCCGCCCCCGGCTGCTGATGAGCCCGCGTGGCCGCCCGCTGACGCAGGAATATGTGCACGAACTCGCCGCCGGCAGCGGCGTGGTTATTGTGTGTGGCCGGTTCGAAGGGGTCGACGAGCGGGTTATCGAAGCGCGCAACCTGACCGAGGTATCGGTCGGAGACTACGTACTGTCAGGCGGGGAACCTGCTGCCCATGTGGTTCTGGACGCAATTGTGCGCCTGTTGCCCGGCATCATGGGCAATCAGGCATCCGCTGCTGACGAGAGCTTCGAGCAGGGACGCCTGGAACATCCGCAATTCACCCGGCCGCGCGAATGGGAGGGCCGTGAAATACCGCCCGTTCTGCTGTCCGGAGACCACGCTGCCATAGCGCGCTGGAAGCGCGAACAGTCGGAAAAACTGACCCTGGAGCGCAGACCGGACCTTATTCAGCCAAAACGACCAAACAAATAACCCAAATATACGGATAGACATTGACTTTTGCACCCTCACACGGGTAAAGACCCGCATCGCAAGATCATCTGGCGGTCAGGCATATGCCAATGGATCGCCGAAAGATGATTGTATCTGAAAATGTTGGAGCGACTTATCTGCATTAAAACCAATGCGGGCCGCACCAAGAAGGAATTCGTCCGATGAACATTATCCAGCAGCTCGAGCTCGAGCAGGCTCAGGCCATTACTGCCAAACGCGAGATTCCGGAATTCGGCCCCGGCGACACCGTTGTTGTCGCTGTGCGCGTCACCGAAGGCGAGCGCTCGCGTATCCAGAACTATGAAGGCGTTGTGATCGCCCGTTCCGGCGCCGGCATCAATGAGAACTTCACCGTGCGCAAGCTGAGCTATGGCGAAGGTGTTGAGCGGGTGTTCCCGATCTACTCGCCGCTGGTTGAAGGCGTGAAGGTACTGCGCCGCGGCAAGGTGCGCCGTGCAAAACTTTATTACCTGCGTGGCCGCACCGGCAAGCGTGCACGTATTGCGGAAAAGAAGCGTTCAATCGTTATCCCTGGCGCTGCCGAGGCAGCCGCTGCCAAGGCCGAGGCCGCCAACGCACCCCAGGTGGTTGATGATGTGTCGCTGATTTCCGGTGTTGGCGATGTGCTTGCTGAAAAGCTGGCCGGCGAAGGCGTAACCAGCCTGACCCAGATCGCCAAGTGGAAGAAGGACGATATTGCCGACTATGACGAAAAGCTGTCCCTCGGCGGTCGTATCGAGCGCGATGAGTGGATTGTTCAGGCCAAGGAATTGCTGGAAGGCAAGCCGCCCCGGGCCAAGGTCGACCAGGAAGCTGCCGAAAAGACTGCCGACGCAGAATAAGCAGCGTCTTTCAGAGTTTTAGAAGGCCGGGACCTTGTTTCCCGGCCTTTTTTGTTGTCCCGGCACCCTCGCCCTGACAGCCAACACAGCCCGACATCAGACAAGTACGGAGAACGGCCTGCCGAAGGCAGACAAGCTGTTCGACCAGCAAAAATCAAACGGCCTGCCGAAGGCAGACAAGCTGTTCGACCAGTAAAAATCAAACGGCCTGCCGAAGGCAGACAAGCCGTTTGACCTCAAAAACCAAACAAAAATACCCTATTTCGGCCCCCGCATCGGCATATTGGAGTGCTGAAGTGGTTCAATCGAAAAGGCTTGGGGGGCTATGAATAATGGAGTACTTGTCATGGCCACAGACTATCAGAATGAGCACCGCTCATCACACGCACCCGACTATCGCACCCGTTCCGGCGGATCAAACGGCTGGCTTATCGGCCTTGCTGTCGCAATTCTGCTTGCAATGATTGCCTTCTTCTCGTTTGCAGGTTCTGATCGCCCGGCGATAACAACCGGGACAACCGGCACCACCAGTGAGCAGGTCGTAGTACCACCTGCAACTGAAAGCGCACCTGCTGCGCAGGAGCAGGCTGCTCCGCCGGCTACAACCGCACCAGCGCAATAGGCGCTGAAACAAGGAGCGGCGCGGCACTGTAACGACAACGGGTTCTGCTGAACCCATGCTGTTGGGTGCGCGTCGCTCCGACCAACATCACTTCTTGCGCCACAGCATGTAAAGACCCATCGGAGGCCGCGCCTCGGCATGTTCCAGGTCGGCGCAGAAGTTTGATATGTTACGCCCGACCTCATCCATATGCTCGAGTTCAAGCCCAACCTTGATGCCGGCATTCATGATATCCGACATCTTGTGGGTGAATGAATAATGCGGTCTGGAGTCGTATTGCTCGTAACCGAAGTAATCCAGCCCGGAGGTCTCCACAAAAGGCTCGGTCTGGAAATAGGAATGGACAAGCCCTGACGGTCCGCCGTTATCATCCGGTTCGTACATCATCAGAACTGGGTGCATTTCTTCCATTACCCAGTGCCCGCCGGGCACAATCAGATCTGAAACCGCAGAGAAAAATCCGTCCAGATCCGGCATCCATCCCAGCACGCCGATGGTGGTCATCAAAATGTCGAAGCGACCCTTCAGGTCTGCCGGCAACGCGTAGACATCCGCAGCAGTGAAACTCACCTCATCGCCATGCCCGGCAATCCCGGCCAGTTCGCGCGCCTGTTCCAGGAAGGCTTCTGCCTGATCAATCCCGAGACACCGCCCTGCCCCCATGTTCTTCAGCGAAAGCAGGTCCTTGCCGTTGTTGCAGGCGACCTGCACAACCGACTTACCGGTGACATTCACGCGCTCCAGCATGCTGATGACTTCATCTGCCAGGCAGTTGTACCCGGCTTGCGCAAACCGTTCGCGCAATTGAGCCTGATTGTGGGCGGCATGGCGCGGCGCCGCCTCGTTCCAGGCTTCCTTGTTGGAGGCGACATATTTTTCATGATCACTCATGTGGACAATCCCGTTCATTCCTCAAAACCTCTTCCCCTGCATCCTGTTCCCCTGTAGCACACACCTATGTCTTTGCCGCCTGATCTCACAAGCCTTCACCTTGTTGCCTTCGCCATGCTGTTTGCGGCGTGGTGGCTGTATTCACCTATTCTGTCATTGTTCGGGCGCGGTACGCTGAACGCACAATTGAGCGTCGTGCGGCTGCGCTGGATGCGGTTGTCCACACAGCGCGCCCAGCGCCCGTTTGACGCCATATTGCTCAACCAGATCATCAGTTCGGTGGCCTTCTTCGGCTCCGCCTCGCTGATCGTGCTGGCGGCGTTGCTCGGCACTTTCGCCAATGTGTCATCGGTTCATGCGGTGTTGTCACAACTGCATTTTGTGGCCCCCATGAGTATCGAACTGCTGGCGGCAAACCTGTCCGTAGTGGTGCTGATCCTTGGCATCAGTTTCTTTGCCTTCACCTACTCGCTGCGCAAACTCATCTACACTGTCGCGCTGAGCGGTGGGTTGCCCGACCAGGCGGAAGAGACCCCGCACTTCACCATTCAGATTGAAGCAACCGCCACCGTGCTGACAGAAGCGGTACGCAGTTTCAACAATGGCATCCGCGGCTATTATTACGCCGTTGCCGCCCTGTTCCTGCTGCTCGGACCGGTGCCGTGCATCGTTGCCACATGCACCGTGATGGCGATGCTGTTTTATCGCCAGACGCTGACAACCACCGCCCGGGCCATCGGCACCTATGTGGATGCCGTGAACCAGGAAGAAAACTCACGCAAATAAAAACCCCGCAGGCCGCGAGAGCCTGCAGGGTTCAACAACTGTAGCTGAAAGTGCGCCTGACTTAAGAAGCGTCTTCCAGATTGTCAGCAGACATCTTGCCGCTGCGCTGGTCGGTTACCAGCTCAAACTTTACCTTCTGGCCTTCGTTCAAGGTGCCCATGCCTGCGCGCTCAACGGCGGAGATATGAACAAAAGCGTCCTTGGAACCGTCTTCCGGCTCAATGAAACCGTAGCCTTTGGTTGTGTTGAAAAATTTTACTGTGCCTGTTGGCATGGTCGTAGTCCCTTCAAGGAGAAACCCGCTCATTCACACCTTGTGATGGCTGGGTAAGTACATTGCTCACATTGTCAGGAATAACGAAGTTAAACGGCGTACCGCATCTCGAGGCATCATCAGACAAGTTCGGTCTATACAGACCCACATATGGGTGATTTCGATGCAAATAGCAATTGATATGCAAAAATAAACCTGAAAATGGCTAACGCCGGAAACTGCCGGTTACTTCCCGATCAACTCCGGCTCGCGCTGGTATATGCTTGCGGCAATCCGGACAGTGAACCCGGTCGTTTTCCAGAAGCGGCTCTAGGCAGCCGCTTCAGACGCTACCTCCGGCAACACAATGATCTCGACGATCGCCGACTTGGCAATCATCGATTCACGTCCGTCCCTGTGCAGGAATTCCAGTATCGGGCTGTCGCCGCCGAGAGCCCGTTTGATGTCACTGCTCATGGGCAGCATCAGCGTCCCTTCAACTGACCGCCCGTCACTGAGCAGCAGCTGTACACTGAACTCTTTTCTGTCGTTTTCTTTATTGAACATTGCACCACATCCCTGTTGATCTGTGGTCAGCTATACCAGCCCATGCTTTAAGCAATCATCTGCAAATTAGTGGTGATTTTAGCATTTTCAACAGCACTGGACGGCTTCGAGTATTGGAAGTCCGTTGATTGCACCAACACCGCCGATTACTCGCACCGGTATGAATAGAACTTTCAGCCTGCGACAATTTGTGCGTTACTGAACCGGCACAAACAAAAACGGAGGGTGCAATGTCTGCCAAAATAGTAATTGGCCTTGACGGGAGCGGTTCAGGGGAACGTGCCGTTGCCTTCGCCAAGAAGCAAGCAAAGCAAATAGGGACGTGCGAATTAATAGCTGTGTACGTGATCGAATGGTCACCCTTCAGCTTCCAGACACCGGAGGAAAACGAACAACGCCACAAGCGGCGCGTGGAAGAAACTGACGCCGCCAACAGCCGTATAATCTCGCCGGCTGTCGATGCCTTGAAGGCAGACGGGTTTAACGCCCGCGGAGTGGTGAAGCACGGAGACGTTGCAGACCTGCTGAATGCAGTGGCTGTAGAAGAAGGCGCCGATCAGATTGTCGTTGCGCGATCATCTGACGGTGGATTTGCAAGCCGACTGTTCGGCTCATCAACTGCCAATCTCGTCATGACAGCAACTGTACCGGTAACGGTTGTCGGATAAGGAAACGTCTCATGAAAAAACTTGCATTGACGACCCTGGCGCTCAGCGCTGCAGGGTCCACATCGGCTTTTGCACAAGAAGCCAGGTCCATTGACCAGGCCGTAAATGAAACTTTCGCAGCCGTAACCGGCCCGTTTGTGAGTTTCATTTTCTCGCCCTTTCCCGGAACCAGCTTTCCGTGGATCGTGATGTGGCTCGTGATCGCCGCATCGCTGTTCACAGTCTACTTCGGGTTCATCCAGGTCAGGGGTTTCAAGCATTCCATCCAGCTCGTGAAGGGTGACTATGCCGACCCCAATGACGCCGGCGAAGTCAGTCACTTCCAGGCCCTGACAACCGCCCTGTCCGGCACCGTAGGCCTCGGCAATATTGCCGGTGTGGCGGTCGCCGTCGGCATTGGCGGGCCCGGCGCTACATTCTGGATGATCATGGCAGGCCTTCTGGGCATGGCATCGAAATTCACCGAATGTACGCTTGGCGTCAAATACCGCAACGAATATGAAGACGGCACCGTTTCCGGTGGCCCGATGTATTACATGTCAAAGGGTTTTGCGGAACGCGGCCTGCCGGGCGGCAAGATCCTCGCCGTGGTGTTTGCGATATTCTGTATCCTCGGCGCCCTCGGCGGTGGCAACATGTTCCAGGCCAATCAGGCACACGCCCAGATCTCAAGCATCACGGGTGCCTATCCGGGGTGGATCACCGGCATCGTGTTTGCCCTGGTTGTGTATGCTGTGATTGTCGGTGGCATCAAGTCCATCGCCAATGTGACGGAAAAAGTCGTTCCCTTCATGGGCGTCCTTTATGTCGGCACAGCGCTGATCATCCTGTTGCTGAACTACGACAAGATCGGCTGGGCATTCGGCCAGATCTTTGAAGGTGCCTTCACCGGTCTGGGTGTTGCAGGTGGCTTTGTGGGAGCCCTTATCCAGGGCTTCAAACGCGCCGCTTTCTCGAATGAGGCAGGTGTTGGTTCTGCGGCAATCGCCCACTCGGCGGTTCGCACAAAAGAACCGATCACCGAGGGGCTGGTATCCCTGCTGGAGCCGTTCATCGACACCGTCGTGATCTGCACCATGACAGCGCTGGTCATCACTATTTCCGGACTGCTGATGGTTGATCCAGCCACCGGCAACTTCGTTCTTAATGGTGACGGCAATGCCATCGCGACAGTCGGTGATGTCTCCGGCGTATCGCTGACCTCTGCAGCATTTGCAACCGGCTTCAGCTGGTTCCCGTACGTGCTCGCAATTGCGGTGGTCCTGTTCGCCTTCTCAACCATGATCTCCTGGTCATATTACGGTTTGAAGGCCTGGACCTATCTGTTCGGCGAAGGCAAGACGACGGAACTGGTGTTCAAGATCATCTTCTGCGTCTTCGTCGTCATCGGCGCTTCAGCCAGCCTGGGTCCCGTAATCGACTTCTCTGACGCGGCAATCTTTGCCATGGCAGTGGTCAACATCACCGCGCTCTACTTCCTGATGCCGGTCGTGAAAAGGGAAATGAACTCGTACATGGACCGTCTGAAGTCCGGCGAGATCAAGCGCTTCAAGCACTGATAATTTCAGGAACTCTCACAAGCACCGATGCCGGAGTGGGCAACACCACTCCGGCATTTTCCATCAGCGGCTCAGCCATTGCTGAGCACCAGGCAACCGACCAGAAAACAGATTGCGGCACCGGCAGACGCAATGGTTCTGACATGGTTCCACAACGTCCATGAAGACGAATAGACCGTCCAGTAGGATGCTGTTGCCGCAGCTTGATGGTTCATGGCATCCAGCCGCCGGTTCATGGGCACATTGAACACCACGGTGACGACGAACACCCCGGCTCCATACAGTACGCACCCGGCAATAATCCATCCGGCAGCTGGGCTTGGCATGTAAAGGGAGGCATACAGGCCAAATGCCATGGAGATCACCGACATGGCAACCAGAAGGGTCAGAAAAACCGAACCGTATACCTTGCGGTTGATCAATTGCATGGCTTCGATCCCGCCGGTTGTGCTGGCGGCAAAAAGCGACTTCATCACGAAATCCGAAAACGCCAGGAACACCCCGGCTATGAGGCCGCAGACAATGACAGCCGCAGCGCCTGCCATCAGTACCAAATCCAATGTCATGATATTTTCCTTTCACTTGACACCGTGTCAATTGACATGATGTCAAGTACCTGTCACTTTACATCATGTCAAGTGATAATCCCGAAACCCGGATCCGCATTCTGGATGCAACGTGGAAACTGCTCGAGGCCAGTCAGGGACAGGGCGTCCGCATGAGCGATATTGCCCGTGAGGCCGGCATCAGCCGGCAGGCTGTATATCTTCATTTCCCGACACGATCTGAACTGCTGGTTGCAACCACACGATATCTTGATGACATCAAGGGAATAGACCAGCGTCTTGCACTGAGCCGGGAGACTGAAAACGGAGTTGGCCGCCTCGATGCCTTCATTGATGCCTGGGGAAACTACATTCCCGAAATCCATGGCATCGCAACAGCCCTGCTGGCCATGAAAGACACCGACCGAGCAGCGGACCTCGCCTGGAATGACCGCATGCAGGCCGTTCGCCACGGTTGTGTCGCCGCGATCAATGCAGCCAACAATGACGGAAGTCTGGCGCGCGATCTTCCGGTGAAACAGGCCACGGACATTCTGTGGACATTGCTGTCGGTGCGAAACTGGGAACAGCTCACCAGGGAATGTGGCCAGTCCCAGGCGCAATACATTGAAACCGTAAAACGAACCGCCCGTCGCACGCTGCTGGATGGTCCGCGCAGCGACTAGCGCCGAAAGTGGGCAAGGTTTCCTGCAGCGCCGGTTTCGCGCCGGGTATCGATCACGGCGCCCTCGCGCAGGGCGGCAATCTGTTCATCCCAGCTCTTTGCGGCCATGACCGGATCAACCGACTGTTTTGCGGCAAGTGCCTGAATGCTCCGGATGCAGGTCATGAAGGCAAACAGGCCGAGCCAGGCGACCAGAATACAGGCCAGATAGGCCGCCAGGATCGATGACATCGGAGTGACGAAATTCAGACCGGCCGCCTTGCCCAGTACAAATGGCAGTGACCATGACACCAGCGAGACGCTGCCCAGCAAGGTCAGGCCGGCAATCTGGCGTGTGGTTGCGCCGTCAAAGAGCCTGCGTCCTTGTGAACGCATCACCAGTGGCAAGACATACCTGTGCACCAGAATGCCATTGATCGTGAGCATCACGACAACGACAATCTTGGCCCAGACCTTGGGGTTTTGCATGAAGTCCGGCTGCAGCTGGAGTTTCACCGTGATCAGGGCAAAACCGCTGACCCATAAAATACACAGGCCAATTGAAACGATATGCGACAGAAGCCTGGTTTGAATAATCGTATAGTCACTCACCGGGCGGATGACACCGCGCGAGAAGATTGTGTAATCGGCCAGCATCGCACCGCCCAACCCCATGATCAGCCCGCTAAGATGCACCAGCCGCAAAATGGTAAGGACAGTCAGCGTGGTCATGCAGCAGTTCCTCTCATCCGCAAAAACCGGTTTCGGTTTTCAACATCCAATGCCGCCGCTGTACTGCACCTGTTACAGGCAGGCCCGGTAACGGGCTTCCGATCCCGATTGCTATGAACGCCGGTCACTCGCCCCGTTACCACCGGCTGGCCGGCCAACCCGGCTGCGCATGGTTCAACGGAAAAACCGCTCGCTCATCTGCACTGCCCGCAATGATGGAAACTCCTGCGTGAATTTGAATTAGCAGACACCAGCGGCGGAATTCGGCGCCAAATGTGGTAGTTGATGGGTCAAATTTCGACAGTGCGGTCGCAAACCGTTTCCAGATGACAAATGCGCCCGGTCTCGCTAGTTTGCGACCAATTCTGAACACTTTCTAAATGACTTGAGGATTTCCATGGCTGGCCCACGCACCCTGTATGACAAAATCTGGGACGATCACCTGGTTCACGAGGCCGACGACGGCACCTGCCTGCTCTACATCGACCGCCACCTGGTGCATGAAGTAACCAGCCCGCAGGCGTTTGAAGGCTTGCGCATGACAGGCCGCAGCGTCCGCGCGCCTGAAAAAACCCTGGCTGTGGTCGACCACAACGTGCCGACCACCGACCGGTCACAGGGTATCGCCGAAGAGGAAAGCCGCATTCAGGTCGAAACCCTGGCCAAAAATGCCGCCGAGTTTGGCGTGCAGTACTTCTCCGAGACAGACGAGCGTCAGGGCATCGTGCATATCATCGGCCCGGAACAGGGCTTCACCCTGCCCGGCACCACCATTGTGTGTGGCGACAGTCACACCTCCACCCACGGTGCTTTCGGCGCCCTGGCCCACGGTATCGGCACCTCGGAGGTCGAGCACGTTCTGGCAACCCAGACGCTGATCCAGAAAAAGGCCCGCAACATGAAAGTGCAGGTCGACGGCAAACTGGCCGCAGGCGCGACGGCAAAAGACATTATCCTTGCTGTTATCGGCGAAATCGGCACTGCCGGCGGCACCGGTCATGTCATCGAGTTTGCCGGCGAGGCATTCCGCGACCTGTCCATGGAAGGCCGCATGACGGTGTGCAACATGACCATCGAGGGCGGCGCGCGCGCCGGCATGATTGCGCCTGATGAAAAGGCTTATGAATACCTGAAAGGCCGCCCCATGGCTCCGTCGGGCGCCAACTGGGATGCCGCGATGGCGTATTGGGAAACACTGTTCTCAGATGATGGCGCCCACTTTGATGAGATCATCACGCTGGATGCAGCATCTCTGCCGCCGATCGTGTCGTGGGGCACATCACCGGAGGACGTGATCTCCGTGGCAGGCGCGGTGCCAAACCCGGAAGACATTGCAGACGAGGCCAAACGGGCCTCCAAACAGCGCGCGCTCGACTATATGGACCTGAAGCCAGGCACCAGGATTACCGACATTGGTCTTGATGTCGTGTGGATCGGCTCATGCACCAATGGCCGCATCGAAGACTTGCGTGAAGCTGCCCGCATCATTGAAGGCAAGAAAATCTCCGAGCGGCTGGACTATGCCATGATCGTACCCGGCTCCGGTGTGGTAAAGGCCCAGGCGGAAGCCGAAGGCCTGGACCGGATATTCACCGCTGCAGGGTTTGAATGGCGCGAGCCGGGCTGTTCCATGTGCCTGGGCATGAATCCCGACCAGCTCAAGCCCGGCCAGCGCTGTGCATCCACGTCAAATCGCAACTTCGAGGGCCGCCAGGGTTTCAAGGGCAGAACCCATCTGGTATCCCCCGCAATGGCCGCCGCAGCCGCCATCGCGGGCCATTTTGTGGACGTGCGCACACTGACCTAGGACAATCTGCGAACTAACTTGAGATAACTTGCGGTTCGACCTTGCGCATCATCCGCGAATATGTTGCAAACAGGTTAATCCGGTTTGGGGCACATGCCGGTCAGCACGAATTAGCGTATCCCTTGTGAGCCAGTTCGTCACATTTTGAGTATTGGGGGACTTATGTCCACGACGACACCTGCTGCCGACACACGATTCCTTCGTCGTGTGCTGATTTTTCTTGTTGTAGCAACACTTGCATCCGGCGCCATGATGGCCTATGCCGCTGCAAGCATGTCCTGATAATCCCCGGCGCTTCAGATCATCGCGAGCGATGCGGGGAAAGTCGCAACAGTAAAACATACAGCACGCCGTAACGGTCAGGCCGGACAATGGTTCTGGTAATACGTTCGCCGTGCTGGCATCATCGAACGCATGAATTCACCGTTCCACAATGACAGCCGCTGGTCGCACATGCGTGCGCCGTCTGCCGCCGATCTCTCGCATCTTGCACGCAAGACCTGGGAGCAGGTGCCGCAGACCCTGCGCAAGATGACAGGCGAGATCGCCATCACCGTGGATGAGTTCCCCGACGATGAGACCATGGACGAGGTCGGCAGCGAAACACCGTTCGACATTATGGGCCTGTTACGGGAATCCGATGCCGGTCATCCGGTACTGGTATTGTACCGCCGGGCGGTGCTGGACTACTGGGTTGAACAGGGTGACGAGCTGTCTGCCGTCCTGACCCAGGTCATGGTTCATGAAGCGGCCCATCAGCTTGAACTGTCGGAAGAGCTGGTTGCCCAGCTTGAAGCCGAGATCGAGGCTTCGACACCGCAACCGCGCACGGTGCAGTAATGGCGCGCAAGCCCGACCGCAATGACGAAGCCGTCCGCAAGGCGCAGGCCGACCTCAAGCGTCTCGGCGAGCAGTCGGAAAAAATCCTCGGCACCGGAACCACCACCGACGAACAACCCGAAGACCGCATCGAAATGTGGGGAAAGCGCATCGGACGCAGTGCCGCCTACGTGCTCGGCGCCTACCTGATCTACTATTTCCTGCGCCGCTACGGCGTCATCTAGCGCAGGTAGAACAATGACATCTGCACCTTCCAAAGTCTGCCTCGTCACCGGCGCTGCCCGTGGCATCGGGCTGGCCACCGCCAGGCTGTTTCTTGAAAACGGCTGGCGCGTCGCCCTGATCGACAATAATCGCGAAACGCTGCGTGCCGCTGAAAAGACTGTTCCAGCCGATATGGGACTATGCATCGACTGTGACGTGTCCGATCCCGACCAGGTACAGCGCGCCATCGATCAGACCGCCGCCCACTTCGGCCGCCTGGACGGGCTCGTAAACAATGCCGGCATTGCCGACTTCGGCCCCATCGCCCAGACCGGCTTTGAAATCTGGCAGGCGATCATGGCCACCAACCTGTCGGGCCCGTTCCTGACCGTGCAGGCAGCCGTGCCGGTCATGCTGCGTTCCGGCGGCGGCGCGATCGTCAATATTGCATCGATCTCCGGCCACCGTGCCTCCACCCTGCGGGTGGCCTACGGTACCTCGAAGGCCGGTGTCATTCACCTCACCAAGCAGCAGGCGGCAGAATATGGCAATCAGGGCGTCAGGGTGAACTGCGTTTGCCCGGGCCCGGTCGATACCGAGATGGCGAAGAAGGTCCATGACGCCGTTATCCGGCAGAGCTATCACGACTCCATTCCGCTCAACCGCTACGGCGAAGAACGCGAAATCGCAGAGGCGATCTATTTCCTGATTTCGGACAAGGCCAGTTACATCAACGGCCAAGTCTTGTCGGTAGACGGCGGTTTTGAAACAACCGGCATCGGTCTGCCGGACCTGCGTGCAAAGCAAGGCAATACTTGACCTTGCTCAAATCACACGGCACACATCGTTTATCACATTTGATTTCACCTGAAGGACCAGCCTGATGGACAAGTTCACCACACTGACCGGCGTCGCAGCTCCGCTGCCGACCACCAATGTCGATACCGACATGATCATTCCAAAGCAGTTCCTGAAAACCATCAAGCGCACCGGCCTCGGCAAATCACTGTTCTATGAGATGCGCTACAATGACGATGGCTCGGAAAACCCCGATTTCACCCTGAACCAGCCGGCCTGGCGCAATGCCCAGATCCTGGTGGCCGGCGATAATTTCGGCTGTGGCTCGTCGCGTGAACACGCTCCATGGGCACTGCTCGACTTTGGCATCCGCTGCGTGATCTCTACTTCATTTGCCGACATTTTCTACAATAACTGTTTCAAGAACGGCATCCTGCCCATCAAGCTGCCTCAGGAAGACGTTGACAAGCTGATGGACGATGCCCGGCGCGGCGCCAATGCCACGGTGACGGTTGATCTTGAGGCGCAGGAAATCCGCGGGCCCGATGGCGGTGTGGTCAAGTTTGATCTCGACCCGTTCCGCAAGCACTGCCTGCTCAACGGTCTGGACGATATCGGCCTGACATTTGAGAAAAAGGCCTCAATTGATGCCTATGAAGCAAAGATGGCCGAGGCCCGTCCCTGGGCCTGACCAACGTCAGGAGACATCTCACATGATGCGCATATTACCCGCTGCCCTGGCTCTGACCCTGCTGGCGGGTATGAGCGTTCCCGCACAGGCCAAAGTGACCAAGGGCTGCATTGCCGGTATCAAGAAGACCGTCAAGCGCGCCGGTGTAAAACCGTCACTGGTCGACAAGGCGCTGGACGGTGTCAAATTCAACGAAAAAGTCGTGCGCTTTTCCCGTTCGCAGCCGGAGTTCCGGACCAGAATCTGGGATTACATGGCCTTTCTGGTCGACCCGGCCCGCATTGCCGATGGCAAGGCGAACATGGACCGGCACGCATCGACACTGGCTGCCGTAGAAAAGAAGTACGGCGTTGACCGCTATGTTATTGCGGCACTGTGGGGAATCGAAAGTGACTATGGCCAGATAAGGGGCGAGTTCTTCCTGCCCCATGCCATGGCCAACCTGATCTGCGCCAACCGCAAAAAGAAATTGTTTACCCGTCAGCTGATTGCCGGTTTGAAACTGGTGGAAAAAGGCGATGTGCGCCTCAATGACCTGTATTCATCCTGGGCGTCCGCATTCGGCCAGACCCAGTTCATTCCCGAAACATACCGGCGGCTTGCCGTCGATTTCGACCGCGATGGCCGCCGTGACCTGGTCAATTCCATACCGGATGCGCTGGCCTCCACCGCCAACTTCATGGTCAAGGCCGGATGGCGGTCCAATGAGCCATGGGGTTTCGAGGTGAAGCTGCCAAAAGGGTACCGGGGACCCAGCGGCCGCAAGCGCCGGGCATCGGTTCAGACCTGGGCAAAGCGCGGCCTGACCAATGTCGACGGCTCGCCGCTTAAGAGCAATTACTCCGCCGGGCTGCTGTTGCCGGCGGGCAAATCCGGCCCGGCCTTCCTGGTGACACGCAATTTCAATGCGCTGTATTCTTACAATGCCGCTGAATCCTACGCGCTGGCAATCGGGCACCTGTCCGACCGGCTGAAGGGTAGAGGCCCGCTGGTGAAGCCCTGGCCGACAAACGACCCCGGCCTCACCCGGGCCCAGCGCCTGCAGCTGCAGAAACTGCTGCTGGCCGCAGGCTATGACATTGGCGAGGCAGACGGAAAAATCGGCCCCATAACCACACGTGCCATCAAGAAAGTGCAGGCCAGGGCCGGCATGAAACAGAACGGCAGGCCATCAATGGCGGTGCTGAAGGCGTTGGGCGGGTAGAGTTAGGTTTAACGCCGCTTTGTATCGCTCACGCAAGCAGCCTTCGGCTGCGCTCCGCGGGGGCGCACTTCGTGCGACGGCCGGTCGGCCTTGCCTCGGCACTTCGTGCCTCGGAGGTGTTTATCACGATGGTAGTTCAGGGTCGGAGAACGGCGCGAAGCACGAAGTGCTGAGTAAAGCTGTTCGACCACCAAAAACCCACTAGGCCCGACGGGCCTCGGGCCGGTCAGGCCCGCCCCCGCGGAGCGCAGCCGCAAGGCTGCTTGCGTGAGCGAAATAAACCCAAACAAACTAACCCAACACAAAAACACCGCCGGAAATCTCCGGCGGCGTCTTCGTTCAACCTATGGCAGGTATCAATCAGTACCCGCGGCGATACATGCAACGCTCCCAGCGCCATGTGTGCCAGCCGAACCGGCGTGCGCAGCGGCGTGCCGAGCGGCGGTAGTGACGGCCACCACGGTAACCATGGCCATGATCGCCATAATATCCGCCACCATGGGCATGAGCAGCAGCAATTCCGAATGCAGCGCCGAGGCCAAGGCCGAGAGCAATCTTGCCCTTCTTGGACAGGGCCTGTGCAGGTGAAGCCGATGCAGCTGCGATGGTCAGGGCGGCAATGGCGGCGATGGCGGTTTTCTTAAACATGGATCATCTCCTAAGTCTTGTTTTCAGTTTTGTTTTGCGTGGCGCCCCGTTGCCGGAGCAGCTGGTCTTCAAATCAACTGTCCCCAATCTAGCGGGAGGGCCCTGAACCGAACCTGAGCCGGGTGTTCATATACGGTTCATGTATTTTTGGTCGAACAGCTTATCCGCCTGCGGCGGGCCGTTCTCCGATCTTGAATTGCCGTTTTAAGGATGTCACTCCCGCGAAAACGGGAATCCTTACTTAACGGCATACACTGCAGTTGCCGGCAATGGATCCCCGTTTTCACGGGGATGACAGTAGTGATGAACGCCTCCAAGGCACGAAGTGCCGAGGCAAGCGCGACTGCGCGCCGCACGAAGTGCGCCCCCGCGGAGCGCAGCCGCAGGCTGCTTGCGTGAGCGATATAAACTTCCGTGAGCGATATAAACAAACCCTTTCGTCACAACCAAGCCTCACCCTAACCAATCCACCCCCATTTCAATCCCCTTCCCCCTTGCCAAGCCCGCCGCCACACAGTACCCAGTCGCCTGCAGTTAAATCCCCATCCAGAGGCTCAAGATCATCATGGCAACCCACAAGCTTTTCCTTCTCCCCGGCGACGGCATCGGCCCAGAGGTAATGGGCGAAGTCCGCCGGGTCATTCAGTGGTTCCAGGACAAGGGCGTTGCGTCCTTCGAACTGGATGAAGGTCTCGTCGGGGGATGCGCCTTTGACGCGCACGGCGAAAGCATTTCAGATGCTGACATGGAAAAAGCCATGGCCGCCGATGCCACTATTCTGGGCGCGGTGGGCGGACCCAAATGGGATGCGGTGCCGTACGACAAGCGCCCCGAGGCAGGCCTTTTGCGCCTGCGCAAGGACCTGGTCCTGTATGCCAACCTGCGCCCCGCAATCGTGTATCCGGCGCTGGCCGATGCATCATCCCTGAAAAAGGAACTGGTTGAAGGTCTCGACATCCTCATATTGCGCGAGCTCACCGGGGGTGTGTATTTCGGTGAACCGAAGGAAATCACCGAACTGGGCAATGGCCAGAAGCGGGCTGTCGATACCCAGGTCTACGAGAGCTACGAGATTGACCGTATTTCACGCATTGCCTTTGAACTGGCCCGCACCCGCAACAATGCCGTGTGCTCGATGGAAAAGCGCAATGTGATGAAGTCCGGCGTGTTGTGGAACGAAGTTGTGACGCAGACCCACAAGGACGGCTATGAAGACATCGAGCTGTCGCACATGCTGGCCGACGCCGGCGCCATGCAGCTTGTGCGCACGCCGAAACAGTTCGACGTCATTCTCACCGACAACCTGTTCGGCGACATCCTGTCTGACGTGGCTGCCATGCTGACCGGATCGCTCGGCATGTTGCCGTCGGCTTCGTTAGGTGCGGTCGATGAGAAAACCGGCTTGCGTAAAGCACTTTACGAACCGGTCCACGGCTCTGCACCGGACATCGCAGGCCAGGGCCTTGCCAACCCGATCGCCATGATCGCGTCATTTGCCATGTGCCTGCGCTATTCATTCGGCATGGGCGAGTGGGCCGGCAAGATTGAAGCCGCCATTGCATCCACCCTCGACAAGAACCTGCGCACCGGTGACATCATGCAGGACGGCATGAAGCAGGTCGGCACTGTTGAAATGGGCGACGCCATCCTCGCGGAACTCAACGCAATCGCTTAAGCAAACCGGACACTCTTTATTGACTGTCCTGCGAAAACTGCTACAAGCCGGATTGTCCACACGGGACACTTCGCAAGGAAAAGGTCTGACTATGCAGGCGCAGGTTAAAACAAAGCTCACCGCAACCGCCACTACCGGCGGTTCGATGACGGCTGGCCTGACCAAAACAGTCAAATCGAAAACCGTCAAAACAACGACATAACCTTGCGTTAACTCCCGGCCTTTGTCTCCCGTGGGAGATAACGCCGGAAGCCAGACCCGAAAGGCCTCTCAAACACATGAGGCGGGAGCAGGGTCATCCTGGAGACGAGTTCAGATGAGCTACAATATCGCTATCGTTGGTGCCACCGGCAATGTTGGCATGGAGATGATGACCATTCTGGCGGAGCGTGAGTTCCCGGTTGCAGAGGTCCACGCCATCGCCTCGCGCCGCTCGGTCGGCCGTGAAGTGTCGTTCGGCGACAAGATCCTGAAGTGCCAGGACCTGGAGACCTTTGATTTCTCAAAAGTTGATTTCGTCCTGATGTCCGCCGGCGGCGAGACCTCGAAACAGTGGTCGCCGAAGATCGGCAGGATGGGTCCGATTGTCATCGATAATTCTTCCGCCTTCCGCTATGACGCCGAGGTGCCGCTGATCGTGCCCGAAGTCAATGCCCATGCGCTCGAAGAGTATATGGCACGCAATGACCGCAAGAACATTATCGCCAACCCGAACTGTTCAACAGCACAGCTTGTAGTGGCCCTGAAGCCGCTGCATGACGCTGCAAAGATCAAGCGCGTCGTGGTCGCCACCTACCAGTCGGTATCCGGCGGCGGCAAGGCGGCCATGGACGAGCTGTGGACCCAGACCAAGGGTATTTTCGTCACCGATGCACCGACGCCTGAGAAATTCACCAAGCAGATCGCCTTCAATGTCATCCCGCATATCGACGTGTTCATGGATTCCGGTGACACCAAGGAAGAATGGAAGATGGTGGCCGAGACCAAGAAAATTCTCGACCCCAAGATCAAGCTGACGGCAACCTGTGTGCGGGTGCCGGTGTTTGTCGGCCACTCCGAAGCCGTCAATATCGAGTTTGAACGTGAAATCACCGCCGATGAGGCCCGCAGCATCCTGCGTGAAGCGCCCGGCCTGCTGGTCGTCGACAAGCGCGAGGACGGCGGTTATGTCACGCCGGTCGAGTGCGTCGGTGATTATGCCACCTTCGTCTCGCGTATTCGCGAAGACGCCACCATCGACAATGGGCTGAACCTGTGGTGCGTGTCTGACAACCTGCGCAAGGGCGCTGCATTGAACACGGTGCAGATCGCCGAGACGCTGGTCAATCGCGGCCTGATGCAGCAGAAAGCGGCTTGAACGTCGACAGTTTTTCACTTTGAAGGCAGGCCCCGGGTGCAACACCCGGGGCCTGCTGCATTCAGATTGCCTGCGACCGCTTTGGTTCCAGGTCTACAGACCACAGAGCTGCATCGTCGGCATCACGCAGGGTCACTGTCATGACTTCGGATTTGCCATCGATCCTGACATGGCCGAAGAACTGCAGCCCGAACGATGGCGGCAGGTTGCGCTGACCGTCTTCCGGTGCCTTGACGTATTTCACTTCCGGCCCGAACGTGTTGTCCAGCTTGTTGGGTCCAAAGCTGCCGGCATGCAGTGGTCCGGATACAAATTCCCAGAACGGAGTGAAATCCTGAAACTGAGCCTTGTTCGGGTCATAGTAGTGCGCCGCGGTATAGTGGACGTCCGCCGTCAGCCAGACCGTATTGCGGATATCATTTGCCCGGATGAATGACAGCACCTCGGCGATGTCGAACTCGCGGCCGCGAACCGGACCGTCGCCATTAGCGCCGTTTTCGAAATTGTCGCCATCGCCGACAACCAGGCCGATCGGCATATCTGAGGCGACGATCTTCCAGGTGGCCTGTGACGCCAGCATCTCCCGCTTCAGCCAGTCCAGCTGTTCGCGGCCGAGGAAGCTGGTATCGGCGCTGCGCTCTGACTGGTCATTCTTCGAGTTCTTGCCGCGATAAGTCCGCATGTCGATCATGAAGATGTCCAGCATCGGACCATAGGAAATCTTGCGATAGACGCGATAGGGTTCGTGCGGATGCACCGCGATCGGGCTCATCTCATGAAACGCCCGGGTCGCCCTGGCCGCCAGCAGCGAAGCCGACTTCACCTTGTAGCGGTCATCGGATGTCAACAGTTCGCCGGGGTACCAGTTGTTGGTAACCTCATGATCGTCCCACTGCACATACATCGGCACTTCAGCATTGAACGCGCGTACATGCTCGTCCATCAGGTTGTATTTGTACTGGCCGCGAAACTCGTTCAGTGTCTCTGCCACCTTGGCCTTTTCCTCAATTGTCACCGACTTCCAGATACCGCCGTCCGGCATTTCCTTTTCCGCCGTGACCGGATTGTCGGCGTAAATGGTGTCGCCGGAGTGGATGAAGAAATCAGGCGTGTGGCCGGCCATGGTGCGATAGGTCTTCATGCCACCGCGATCCACATCAATGCCCCAGCCCTGCCCAGCGGTATCGCCCGACCAGACAAACGAGATGTCGCGCTTGTTCATGGGCGCGGTCCGGAACTTGCCGACCAATGCCTCTCCCCCGGTAGAGAAGTCCGCCAGGTCAAGCATTTCGACCTTGTAGAAAATTTCCTGGTCCGACGGCAGACCGGCAAGCGGCAGCTTGCCGGCAAAATCCGTTGCGCCGATCACATCCAGTGGCTGTACTTTGGTGGAGTTGGCGAAGCTCTCTGTCGTGGACCACTCCACCATCATGCGTGCCGGCCTGTCGGCGCGCGCCCAGACCATGCCTGAAGAACCGGTAACGTCGCCTGACTGCAGTCCATGGCTTATCACAGGCCTGTCTGCTGCCCGGCTGATGGACGGCGTGAACAGCCCGCCGGCAACGAGACTGGCTGAGGCGGCCGCGCTGGTGCGCAGCACGTCGCGGCGGTTGAGGGAAACACGATCGATCTTGATGGACATGGATTGAACCTCCGTTTTGAAATAGGAGGCACAACTCTGCCCTTCGGTTATCTCAGTTTTTCAACCGATACGTGACATCCCGGTGATGACTGCATGACGCAACTTCAGTCATAAACCTGCTGCATCAGTTTCGACAGCCGATCTGCAAATCCGGTCGCATCAGCAGGCACTTCACCTTCCAGGATGACCGCCTGGTCGAGCAGCAACCTGGCTGCCTCACCCATGTCCTCGCCCTTGCCGGCACGCTCGGCCAGTTTGGCAATCAGCGCATGGTCCGGATTGATTTCCAGCACCGGTGCCGAAATTGACGACTTGCCCTGCTGTTGCGCCAGATACTTTTCCAGGGTCCGGTCAAAACCCTGATCACCTGCCACAATGCACACTGCAGACGAGGTCAGCCGGTTGGACTTTGCAACATCCTGCACCGCATCGCCAAGTGCCGTTTTCAGGGCTGCGACAAGGCTGGCCGTGGCCGCATCATCGGTCTGATCCTTCTTGTCTTTCTTGTCTTCAAGCGGAATTTCATCCAGATCAGCACCGCCCTGCGTCACCGACTTGAACGATTTGCCGTCATAGCCAAGTGAGGTGCGGACCCAGAATGCATCCACCGGATCGGTGAGCAACAGGACCTCGATGCCGCGTGCCTTGTAGCCTTCGAGCTGCGGGCTGACTTCCGCCTTGCCGGCATCGTCGCCGGTCAGGTAGTAGATCCCGGCCTGGTTTTCCTTCATGCGCGAGACATACCCGGCCAGGTCAACCGTTTCCTTGCCGTCACTGGTCGTGGACCGGAACCGGCAGATGTCATAAAGCTGGTCACGGCGCTCCATGTCTTCATAGAGGCCTTCCTTGATCACCGAACCGAATGCTTCCCAGATGTTTGCGAACACATCCGGTTTCTTGTCAGCGCACTTTTTCAGCTCATTGAGCACGCGCTTGGTGACGGCCTTGCGAATCGTATGAACCGTCGGATTGTCCTGCAGCATTTCACGGGAAATGTTCAGCGGCATGTCTTCGCTGTCGATCACACCACGCACGAACCGCAAATACGACGGCAGCATCTCCGCTTCATCAGTGATGAAGACCCGGCGCACATACAGTTTCTGCTTGCCCTTGCGTTCCGGATCAAACAGGTCGAAGGGCTTTTCGCCTGGCACATACAGCAGTACCGAGTACTCGTTACGGCCTTCCGCCCGGTAGTGAATGGTCATGGCCGGATCACCGATGACACCGGCAACATGGCCGAAGAACTCACGATGCTGCTCTTCTGTCACGTCAGACTTGCTGCGCGCCCAGATGGCACTGCCAGAATTGACCTGCTCGTCGCCGAGATAGATCGGATGGCTGACATGGTCGGAATAGGTCCGTACAATGTACTGCAGGCGCTGGTCTTCCAGAAATTCCTTGGCATCCTTGCGCAATTTCAGCCGGATGGAGGTTCCGCGTTCCGGCGCATCCTCGCCGTCATAATCGGAAACCGTATAGGTGCCGCTGCCGTCGGAGCTCCACACGCTGACCTTTTTGGTGCCGGCCTTGCGCGACACCACGTCAACGTGTTCGGCGATCATGAACGAGGAATAGAATCCGACGCCGAACTGGCCGATCAGGTTGACATCCTTGTCGCCTTTTTTCTTGGCCGTCTCCATCTGCTCCATGAAGGCCTGGGTGCCGGAGCGCGCGATGGTGCCCAGATTGTCCGCCAGCTCCTTGGCGCTCATGCCGATACCCGTATCGGCAACCGTCAGCGTCTTGGCCTTTTTGTCCAGGCTGATCGTAATGCGCAGGTCACCGCCTGCCTGCATCAGCTTGTCGTTCTTCAGCGCTTCGTAACGAAGCTTGTCGCAGGCGTCTGACGCATTGGAGATCAGCTCGCGGAGAAATACCTCTCGCTCGGAATATACCGAATGCACCATCAGGTGCAGAAGCTTGGCCACTTCGGCCTGGAACTGCTTTGGCTTGGCGCCGGTAGCCTTGGCGCCCGTATCTGTTGTGCTGCTGGACATGTTGAACAATTGCCTCCCGGTTGAACATATCACTGCACCGCAAGTCCGGGCAGTTGTCTGGCCGGATTTGCAGCAATAATGATTCGGTGAAGCAGAATATTGGAATATTGCGATATCAGATCAAGCCCGCCACGGATTTTATGACGGCCAAAAGAAAACAGCGGCCCCAAACTGGCGCCGCCGGATCTTACTCACTGAACTGATTAACAAGCCTTACAAGGCCTTAATCAAACACTACTCACAAACTCACTAACTTAAAAACAGGTCCGGCTCCTAATTCGCCACGGGGGGCTGGGGGGCTGAGATATCCGAAACGATCTGGAGCCGGACCTTGAGGCAACAAGTGAATACTGTTCCGTGTTCCTGACGATTCTTGGGTCTATTTGTGTCTGGAATTGGGCAGTTTCATTATCTTTGCATGACGCAACCGCCGGTTTCAGCAGCCGCTACCATCAATCGGTCTTGACTGTATTTGCATTCGCGCCAAAGATATTACAGCCTTAATACAAACAGTTAAGCGGAGGTTGGATGAGCGAAGAGCCAGAGATTGTTGCGTTGGGGGCCGCATTTGCCAACCCGCAGGCAAATGATGATGCGCAAGAAAAGCAACCCATGCATGCAAAAAAGACCGCACAGATCGCATTTAACAGGATGGAACTTGCAACAATCCTGAATCTTTACGGGAGCAAGGTCGCGGCAGGAGAATGGCGTGACTACGCCATGGATTTCACCAGGGAACGCGCCGTGTTTGCGGTGTTCCGGCGCAGCTCCGAACAACCGCTCTACCGTATCGAAAAGAACCCCAAACTTGCCCGCAAGCAGGGTGCTTATTCGGTTACGGCCCCGGGCGGCCTCATCCTGCGCCGCGGGCACGATCTGGGGCAGGTGTTGAAGGTATTGCTGAAAAAACCGAAACTGGTCAGCGCCTGAGCCTGCGCCAGCCATACCATGAATAGCAAAACCCCCGCCAGGCATCAGCATGACGGGGGTTTGTAATTTCAGTTGCGGATCAGCTTGTCTTACGTCAGTCCGAGTTCATGATCCCGAGAATGTTCAGGATGTGGATGAACATGGTGATGAAGCTGCCATACAGCATGAAAGCACCGAAGATCGACTTGCCACGGGCTGTCGCCGTGCCATCGCCTTCAACATACATTTCCTTGATCATCTGGGTCTCATAGGCCGTGATGCCGGCAAACAGCAGCACTGTGATGATCGACACAACCAGGCTGAAACCAACCGAACCGATGAACAGTGCATTGACGACCATGGCGATGATGATGCCGATAGTGGCGATCATGAAGAAGGTGCCGAGACCGGACAGGCTGCGCTTGGTGACGTAGCCAAACAGGCTGGTGGCCCCGAATGTGGCAGCGGCAATACCGAAGGCCTGGACAACCATGCCGGGATCAACTCCCATATAGTGGCCAACCATCGGCGCAATGCCGATACCCCAAAGGGCGCAATAGCCCCAGAAGGCACCATGGGCAACAGCCGCACTGTTTGAGAACATCAGGCGCGGAGCAAAGAAACCCATGCCCAGAATGCCGATAAAGAACACCCATTTGAGTGATACCGCCAGTTGCAGCAATGCAGGTGAAGACGCCACGAACAGGGTTATGATGGCCGTAGCCGCCACACCAAGCGCCATGTAATTGTAGACGCCAAGCATGTAGGACCGCAGGCCCTCGTCAATCTCTTGCGCCTGCCTGCCTGCAGGGGCCTGGGATTGGTATTTTAGGTCTGCCATTTTCAACTCCCTTGGAGAACGGATTAATACAGGATCAAATATGAGGATAAATCGCATGCCTGACAAGTCCAGTCAGGATTAAGTTTTGTTTAGGGTGAATACACTAGTTGGTTACACATTTATCCATGAATTGTGCCAGTTTGACATCAAGTTCAGTTACCCCGCCGGCATCATGCGTTGCAAGCGTTACTTCAACGGTTTTATACACATTGCTCCATTCAGGGTGATGGTCGAGCTTTTCCGCCTGCATGGCGACACGGCTCATCCAGCCGAATGCCTCGTTGAAATTGCTGAATATGAAGGTTTTCGAGATCGCATCCCGGCCATCCACGTCTGACCACCCTGTAAGATCGGCCACGGCCTTGTCCCGGTCAGGGCCTTGAAGTTTGTCCGCCATTGCTGCTTATCCTCGTTAATTTTTCACGCCTGCTTCAAGGCCCGAGAGTACCGGAAACCGTCATGAAAAGCATCCTTCTCGTCTGTCTTGGAAATATCTGCCGCTCGTCCATGGCCGAAGGGGCGATGCGTCTGGCCCTTGATGAAGCCGGCCTGGGCCATGTGACAACCGACAGTGCCGGTACCAGCGGCTGGCATGCCGGCGGACCGCCGGATCCGCGCGCCGTCAAGGCGGCACTGATGCGAAACATGGACATATCCGGCCAGCGAGCCCGGCAGATCGAGGCCGCCGACTTTGACCGGTTCGACATTGTCGCCGCCATGGACCGGGACAATTATGCGCGCCTGCGTGAGCTTCAGCCCGATGGCACACAAGGCCGGGTGCATCTGTTCCTGGAATTCGCCGGAGAACTGCCGGTCCGGGAAGTGCCCGACCCCTATTACGGCAATGAAGCCGGATTTGAGCACGCGCTGGACCTGATAGAGCTGGCCGCCCGTGGCCTTGTCGCCCGTATTGCCGCGCGCGCAGGTCCAGGTTCCTAACGTACCTGGGCAACATTGCCGGCACTACTGAACCCATGTTGCTCAAGCGGATAGATTTCCTCACGACCGTAGGGCCCGCCGCCGCGTGATGCCCGGGCTGAAAACAGCACGAATTGCGAGACATCGAATACCCGCGAACGATACAGGTTATGGGCACTGACATAGGCCTGCACCTGTCTCGGTATGGCTCCGCGCAAACGGGAAATTGTGACATGCGGCGTGAATTTTCGTTGCTCCGGCGGCATGCCCAATGACTGGCAAACCCGCTCATGAATCGCCTGCAGGCGCCGAAGATCGGGGCTTTCCTCGACTTTCACATACAGCGAATGAGGCTTTTTCGTTCCAAATACCCCCATGCCGGCAAGCGAGATGTTGAACGCCGGCATGGCGACGACACGTTGCAGTTCGCCCGTCAGTTCATCGGCCGCGCGATCGGAAACATCGCCGATAAACCGCAGGGTAAGATGGTAATTGTCCGGATCAATCCAGCGCGCACCTTCGATGCCGCCTTTCATGATTGCCAGATCCTGGCCCACATCCGGTGGTAGTTCTACGCCAGTGAACAGTCGAGGCATGGTCCGTCCCTCCTGTGCTATCGCCGAATCAGTGTACGCGCTCCAAGGCTAAACCCCAGCACATGACAATCTCAAGTCACGATGTCAGCAAGCGGACAAGCTTGTCGACCGTTGGTGACAATCGCTCGACAATGACAGCAGTGCCTGCCGCATTGGGGTGAATGCCGTCCGCCTGATTGAGTTTCGGGTCAGCCACCACCCCGTCGAGGAAGAACGGATACAGTTCCACACCATGTTTTTCCGCCAGTTTCGGGTAAATCGCATTAAAGGCAGCCTCATAATCCTTGCCCATGTTCGGCGGCGCCAGCATGCCGGTCAGCAATACCGGGATATCGCGTTCCTTGAGGCGAGCGATAATCCCGTCAAGGTTCTTCTCGGTTTGCACCGGCGAGATGCCGCGCAGGGCGTCATTTGCGCCCAGTTCGACAATCACCAGGCCGGTACCGTCCGGCACCGACCAGTCAATTCTCGACAGCCCGGCCTTGCTGGTATCCCCGGATACCCCGGCATTGACCACCTCCACATTCAGCCCCTTCGCCTTCAGGCGCTGTTCCAGGCGCGTGGTAAACGCATCTTCGGGCGGCAGGCCATACCCGGCGGTCAGACTGTCGCCCAGCGCTACGATGGAAAACGGTGTTTCCGCCACTGCAGGTGTCGCCAGCGGTATCAAAGAGGCTGCCGCCAACAGTTTTACGGCCTGGCGTCGCGAATATGATTGCATGATGCGTCGGAATCCCTTGCATGATTACGTCTGGTACACACATAGATCAGGTTGGTTTTTGATTTTTTCAATCAAAAACTCATGAACCTGATCGATGAAAACAATCCGGAGCGGGATGCAGGCGCAAAACCGCGCACACTTTTGCTCATCCCGCTCCGGAAATGAAACTCGCCTGCAACAGGACGTGGTCTGAACAGGACACACAAACGTTAGGAAGCTCATGGACGCTCGTGTAGACAAAACCGATACCGGTATTTCCGGACCTGCCGGCAAGGCCGACGCAGTGCGCCTGGATGGTGTACAGGTGACCCTGTCGTCGCGCGCAGGCCCCGTTGAAATCCTCAAGGGCATCGATGTCACCATTTCAAACGGTGAGGCGGTTTCCGTGATCGGCCCGTCAGGCTCCGGCAAGACAACGCTTCTCATGGTGATCGCAGGTCTCGAGGCGGCGACCGGCGGCACCGTTCAGGTGGCGTCACAGACCCTGAACGGCTTCAATGAAGACCAGTTGGCGGTGTTTCGCCGCGACAATATCGGCATTGTGTTCCAGTCGTTCCATCTGATACCCGCCATGACCGCGCTGGAAAATGTTGCCGTGCCGCTGGAACTGCGCGGCACCGGCGATGCCTTCGGTATGGCCCGCAAACAACTCGCGCGCGTCGGCCTGGATCATCGCCTCGATCATTATCCGGGCCAGTTGTCAGGCGGCGAGCAGCAGCGCGTTGCAATAGCCCGCGCCCTGGCAGCCGGCGCCCGGATAATCCTGGCGGATGAGCCCACCGGCAATCTTGACCAGGAAACAGGCCATACCATCATGGACCTGCTGTTCGATCTGCAGGCAGACGGCGAAACCACACTGGTGCTGGTCACTCATGATCCCAACCTGGCGGCACGATGTTCAAGGACCATCGAGATCCGGGACGGCCTGATCCATTCTGACAGCGCGACAGCTTCATGATGCACATTCTTTCGATGGCGCTGCGCCTTGCCATGCGTGAACTGCGCTCCGGACTGCAGGGGTTCCGGATATTCCTGGCCTGCCTGATCCTTGGCGTCAGCGCCATTGCGGTGGTCGGTGCGCTGTCGTCCGCACTCAACACCGGCATTGCCAATGAAGGACGCTCCCTGATGGGCGGGGATGTTGAGTTTTCCACGCTCTACGACACTCCCAGCAGCGCGCAGCGCAGTTTCATCACCGAAGCAGGCCGAGTCAGCAAGGTTGCCACATTGCGCGCCATGGCCGCCGTGCCCGACAAGTCATCCGCTCTGGTCGAGGTCAAGGTGGTTGACGATGCCTATCCGCTCTACGGCCAGGTGCAGTTGCAGCCGGACATGGCGCTCGCCGCCGCCCTGCGCCCCGACGCCTCGGGCCGCACCGGCACAGTGGTTGAAAAGACCCTGCTTGCGCGCCTTGATCTCAAAGTCGGAGACATTGTCCGGGTGGGCACATCGGACCTTGTGATCAATGCGGCGATCGTTCGCGAACCGGACCGGATTTCGGACGGGTTCGTGCTTGGCCCGCGGTTGATGATTTCAACCGATGCACTGGCTGCAACCGGCCTTTCACGTCCAGGCAGCCTGATCAAATGGCGCTACCGGGTCGCCCTGCCGCAACCGGCGAACAATGCGCAGGTCAAGCAACTGGTCAACCAGGCGGAACCGCTGCTGCAGGACCAGGGATGGCGCGTCCGCTCCCGTGAGAACGCAGCGCCGGGCGTACGCCGCTTCATCGACCGGCTTACCTTTTTCCTGTCCCTGGTGGGCCTGACGTCGCTCATTGTCGGCGGTGTCGGTGTGGCAAATGCGGTCAAGGCATTTCTGGAGCGGCGCACCAAGAACATTGCGACGCTGAAGTGTCTCGGTGCGTCAGCACGCCTGGTGTTCTGGACCTACTTCATGGAGGTCCTCATTGTCGCCACCGGCGGTATTTTCATCGGCGTCCTGGCCGGCCTTGCCACGCCGCCGCTGGCAGGATCTTTATTGTCTGGCCTGCTGCCGATCCCGGTATCTGTCGGCATCGAACCGTGGCCGGTCATTCGCGCTGCGCTGTTCGGTTACCTGATTGTCATCGCCTTTTCGGTATGGCCGCTGGCGCGCGCCGGCCGCATCCCGCCCAGTGCACTGTTTCGCGACATGCTGACCAGCAAGACCGCCTGGCCGGGACCGGCTTCATGGCTGGTCATTGCCATCGCACTTGCAGGCATCTTCATCCTCACGCTGACGGCATTTCCGGATCCGCGCATAACCTACGGCTATGCCGCGGGCATCGTGGCCAGTTTCGCCATTCTGACCGGCATGGCCCGGCTGATGATGTGGATCGCCTCGCGCAGCACTCACGCCAGGTCCGCCGTGATGCGGCTGGCCATTGCAAACCTGCACCGCCCCGGCACTCCGACACCATCGGTCGTGCTGTCACTGGGTCTCGGACTGACGCTGTTTGTCAGCCTGTCGCTTATCGACAGCAATATCTCCAAGGAGCTGAGGGACAATTTGCCCGACAGGGCTCCGAGCTTCTTCTTCCTGGATGTCCACACCAGCGAAGCCGATCAATTTGGCCAGACACTGGTGCAGTCAGGTGCGTCATCGGTCAGCCGGGCGCCCATGCTGCGTGGCCGTATCGTCAGGGTGAACGGCGTACCCTCCGGCGACGTCAAGGTCAGTGCCGACGCTGCCTGGGCGCTGCGCGGTGACCGCGGCATAACCTATTCGGCGACAGCGCCTGAAGGCGTGCAGCTGACCGAAGGCGAATGGTGGCCGTCGGATTACGCCGGCAAACCGCTGGTGTCGTTTTCAGCCGACATCGCCAAGGGTATCGGCCTGAAAATCGGCGACACCGTCAGCGTCAACGTTCTGGGCCGGGAAATCACCGCAGAAGTGGCAAATTTCCGCGCCGTCGACTGGCGCTCGCTGCAAATCAACTTCGTCATGATGTTCTCACCAAACACATTTGCCGGTGCGCCGCACATGTTCGTGGTCACGGCTCAGGCCGATCCGGCGCGCGAGCTCGATATTCTCAAGGCGGTGTCCACACCCTATCCCACCATTACGTCGATCCGGGTCCGGGATGCGCTGGATGCCATCAACTCGCTCATGGTCAAGCTCATCACCGCCATTCGCGGTGCCAACGCCGTCACCGTGCTGGCCGGTATTCTGGTGCTCGGCGGCGCCTTGGCGACCGGACTTTCCGGACGCATCTATGATGCGGTTGTGCTGAAGACCTATGGCGCAACCCGCTCGCAATTGTTGCGGGCGCTGGTTATCGAGTATTCCCTGCTCGGGCTGGCGACGGCCGGATTTGCCATCATCGCCGGTGGATTGAGCGCCTGGGCAATCATCACCCAGATACTGGGGCTGGAATGGCAGTTTTCCGGTTTGATTGCGGTGGCAACCGCGCTGGTGGCGCTGGCCGTCACGGTTGCCGCTGGACTGATCACGACATGGTCGGCCCTGCGCGCCAATCCGGCGCGGGTCCTGCGGGTAGACTGACCTCGTACAGATGCGTACAGTCCGGCCAAATTACGCAGTGACAAAGCGATAGACAGGTACTGGTGCGATGGTGGTTCTCAACAAGATCTATACAAAGACCGGGGACGACGGAACCACGGCGCTGTCCACCGGCCAGCGGTTGCCAAAGTCCCATCCCCGTATCGCCAGCTATGGCACGGTCGACGAAGCCAACGCCGTTCTCGGCATTGTGCGGCTGCATACCACCTGCGACGACATGAGCGAACTTGATGCCATGCTGGGCCGTATCCAGAACGACATGTTCGACCTGGGAGCCGATCTGTGCACGCCGGATACCGGTGAGGAACTTGCCTGGGAACCGTTGCGCATCAAGCAGAACCAGGTCGACCGCCTGGAAGCCGAAATTGACCAGTTGAATGACAAGCTGGAGCCTCTGCGGTCTTTCGTTCTGCCCGGCGGTCATCCTGCAGCAGCCTATCTGCACCAGGCCCGGACCGTGTGCCGGCGCGCCGAGCGCCACATTATCGAACTTGCCTCCATTCCCGGAGAGCAAGTATCGCTGGAAGCCTCTACCTATCTCAACAGATTGTCGGATTTCATGTTTGTGGCAAGCCGCTGGGTCAATGCCCGCCACAATGGCGATGTATTGTGGCAACCCGGCGCAACTCAAAACTAGCTGGGGACCAAGCAAATGTTCTTGCCGCTGCATGACAACACGCCATTGACCGTTATCCGGTTCCAGTTTGTGACCGGCGCACTGATCCTGGCCAATGTAGGTGTGTTCCTGATGATGCAGTACGGCAATCTCGGCATGAGCCAGCTTGCCTTTGCAACCTCACTTGGCCTGGTGCCTGGTGAAATCGGCAACCTGTCGTTCAAGGAAATGTCGCTGGCCAATATTCCCGAACCGCTGACGCTCATCACCTACACCTTCATTCACGGCGGCTGGATGCACTTGCTGGCGAACATGGCGTTCCTGTGGGTATTTGCGGACAATGTCGAAGACGCCTTCGGCCATTTCGGATTTCTGGTACTGTATTTCGTGTGTGGCATTGTCGCGGCGTCTGCCCATGTGATTGCCAACCCCGGTTCCACGGCACCATTGGTTGGCGCTTCAGGTGCCGTATCGGGGATTTTGGGCGCCTATCTGGTGCTCTATCCGAAAGCGCGCGTATGGGTGCTGCTGTTCATGAAGGTTCCGCTGCGCATATCTGCCGGCTGGGCTCTGGCGGCCTGGATCGGCTTTCAGTTTCTGTCGCTTTATCTCGACGAGTCCAAAGGCGAAGTGATCGTGGCCTGGTGGGCGCACATAGGCGGATTTGCAGCCGGCTTTCTGATTACCGCCCTGTTCAGGAACACCCTGGGAGCAAGAGCAGCCTGAGCGATCACCGCCAGTCATGCCAATTATACCGAAAAATAGTGACCAGACGTCGCAATTGACCCCGAATTGACGAATATCGCATTGACGGACCCGATAACTCGCCAATAGTGTCCGGCCACGCTGCGCACACTTCTACCTGCGGCGGCTGAAATCACGGGCGCTACCCAACTGGGCCGCGGTCCCCATTAACGAGAGAGATTGCCTCAAATGAAAGTACTGGTCGCTGTCAAGCGGGTGGTTGACTATAATGTCAAGATCCGCGTCAAGGCCGATGGTTCGGGTGTCGAACTGGCCAATGTCAAAATGTCGATGAATCCTTTCGACGAAATTGCCGTGGAAGAAGCTCTTCGCCTAAGGGAAGCCGGTACTGCAACAGAGGTTATTGCGGTCTCTGTCGGCCCGCAGCAGGCTCAGGAAACCATCCGTACCGCACTTGCAATGGGTGCTGACCGCGGCATCCTCATCAAGCATGACGAGTATGTAGAACCGCTCGGCGTTGCCAAGCTGCTCAAGGTCGTCATCGAAGAGGAAAAACCCGACCTGGTCATCCTCGGCAAACAGGCCATTGACGACGACTGCAACCAGACCGGCCAGATGCTGTCTGCCCTGATGGGTTGGTCGCAGGCCACGTTTGCCTCAAAGATCGAACTGAACGGCGACAGCGCCGAGATCACCCGTGAAATCGATGGCGGACTGCAGACCATCAAGGTCAAGATGCCGATGATCGTCACTACCGACCTGCGTCTCAACCAGCCTCGTTATGCGTCGCTGCCGAACATCATGAAGGCCAAGAAAAAGCCGCTTGATGAAAAGGTTGCCGCGGACATGGGCGTTGACCTGGCGCCGAAACTGAAAGTTGTAACGACCGTTGAACCACCGGCTCGCCAGGGCGGTAAGAAAGTGGCATCGGTTGAAGAGCTTGTCGACAAGCTGAAGAACGAAGCAGGAGTTATCTGATCATGACCATTCTCCTCATAGCCGAGCACGACAATGCCGGTCTCAAGGACGCAACCCACAAGGCACTGACCGCCGCCACCCAGATGGGCGGTGATATCAATGTTCTGGTAGCCGGACACAATGCAGACGGTGCCGCCAAGGAAGCCGCCGGGCTTGCCGGCGTGGCCAAGGTTCTGCATTGCGACGACGCAATGTTTGAACGGCCGCTGGCTGAACCGATGGCGGCGCTCATCGTCGGCCTGATGGCCAATCACGACGCCATGGTCGCACCGGCAACAACCAGCGGTAAAAACGTTTCCCCGCGCGTTGCGGCCCTGCTCGACGAAATGCAGGTCTCCGGCATCATTGCGGTGAAAAGCGCAGATACGTTTGAACGCCCGATCTATGCCGGCAACGCCGTGCAGACCGTTCAGGCAACAGGTGCCAAGAAGATCGTTACGGTCCTGACCGCCTCGTTTGACTCCGCCGGCACCGGCGGCTCGGCATCGATTGAGAAGGTCGATGCGCCTGCCGACCCTGGCCTGACATCCTATGTCAGTGAAAACCTGTCCAAGTCCGACCGCCCGGAACTGACCTCTGCCGGCATCATCGTGTCCGGCGGGCGCGGCATGCAGAACGGCGAAAACTTCGCCATGCTGGAAAAAGTGGCCGACAAGCTCAATGCCGCTGTTGGCGCGTCGCGCGCTGCGGTTGATGCAGGCTATGTGCCGAACGACTACCAGGTTGGCCAGACCGGCAAGGTGGTTGCGCCGGACCTGTACATCGCCGTCGGCATTTCCGGGGCCATCCAGCATCTCGCCGGCATGAAGGACTCAAAGGTCATCGTAGCCATCAACAAGGACGAGGAAGCACCGATCTTCCAGGTGGCGGACTACGGCCTTGTCGCTGACCTGTTCGATGCCGTGCCTGCGCTGGATGAAGAATTGGCTAAAGCCGGTTTTTAAGTTTGGAACTGCGGGGCTGCAGAGTCTCAAAAAACACAACGTAACCCGCCTGACGGAATCGTCGGGCGGGTTTTATATTGCAGTGCGATAAACTCCCTTGCCGCGCGGCAACACCCGCGATAGGCTCCCCAACTTCGCGGTATGAAGAGACATAGAAAAATATGACGATCAAGAAAATCGGTGTTATCGGTGCGGGTCAGATGGGCTCAGGCATCGCCCATGTATGCGCATTGTCGAGCTATGACGTGGGGCTGTACGATGTATCGACAGACAAGATCGAAGAAGGCCTTGCAACCATCAACGGCAATATGGCCCGCCAGGTCAAATCGGAAAAGATTTCGGAAGCCGACCGCAAGGCAGCGCTTGAACGCATAGCTCCATACAGCAGTTTTGAACAATTTGGCGATGTGGATCTGGTTATTGAATCAGCCATTGAAGATGAAGATGTCAAACGCAAGATTTTCAACGATCTTTGTCCGCACCTGAAGCCGGACGCCATGATCGGCTCCAATACATCGTCGATTTCCATCACCAGGCTGGCTGCCGGAACTGACCGCCCGGAGCGGTTCATGGGTATTCATTTCATGAACCCGGTACCGGTGATGGAGCTGGTGGAGCTTATTCGCGGCATTGCCACAGCTGATGAAATTTTCCAGGAGGTGCGCGAATTTGTCGGCACCATGGACAAGTCAGTAGCTGTAGCGGAAGATTTCCCGGCATTCATCGTCAACCGGGTCCTGCTGCCCATGATCAATGAAGCCGTTTACACCCTGTACGAAGGCGTCGGCTCAGTGGAAGCCATCGACAAAGCCATGAAACTGGGGGCAAATCACCCGATGGGCCCGCTGGAACTGGCTGATTTTATCGGGCTTGATACCTGCCTGTCCATCATGCAGGTGCTGTTTGACGGACTTGCCGACAGCAAGTACCGGCCTTGCCCGCTGCTGGTGAAATATGTGGAAGCAGGCTGGCTTGGCCGCAAGACCAATCGCGGATTCTATGACTATCGTGGCGAGACGCCCGTCCCGACCAGATGACGAATTGCCCCCAAGGCAGTTTTGTGGTCAACTGGCGCTGAGGGTTTTGGTACGGGGGTACATATATGTCTGATGAAGCGACATCCGGCCGCGGTATTGCCGGTCTTGTAGGGGCGTTGGGATGGCTGGCCGTACTTGGTGGCGGCTGTCTTTTGGGTTACGGCGTTTATCTTTTGATGCAGAGTGACTTCGGTATCGCAGCCGGCGGGCCGTTAATGGCCGGTGGTGCCGCAACACTTACACTCGGTCTTCTGTGTGTGATCAACGCAACCATGGCAAAGGCGATGATCGCAACCGCCAACAACACGGCAAAACTGCTGAACGGTGGCCCGACCGCGGGTGGAGCCATGATAATCGCAGAAACCGGCGATGGCGACCTGCCGCCGATGAAACCGGCCGCGGACAGCGACGCGGCAGCGCCGAAAGCCGACGACGAAGCCGTCAGCACTGACGAAGTCGCCAGCGCAGAAGAAGCCCCCGCCCAAACACCGTTTGAACCTGCGCCTTACGCACCTCCGCCACCCCCGATCATCCCGGACACGTCCGACCCGCGCGGATGGCCGCTTGCAATTGACGAGTTCGACATTGACGGACATCTGGCAATGACACTGGAAGACAGCTCGGTTGCAGTTGAAACACCTGTCGGCTGGCGGCGTCTGCCCAACCTGGACACCGCACGCACCTGGCTGGCGCAGCAGCCGCGGTAGATTTCATCTGGAGCTATAGGGGTAGTGACGTATTGGTGTCTGTCTGGCTCCGCGGTTGGCGGCTGCGGACCAAAGGCATGATACACAGGACCAGACACACCGCAGCGGCTATCAGGCCTACGCTGGCCGGCAAACCACTGGTTCCAAGACCGGTCATTGCTGCTCCGGCAAATATCGGACCGCTGGCCCCTCCCACACCCCACATGAACGCAAATGCACAGCTGCCGGCCAATACCTGAGATCCGCTGAAACCATGGCCCAGTTCTGCGAGTGCGACTGTGTACATGCCAAATGCCGCGGCGCCCCACAACAGCAGCAACAGGTAGAGAAGGATCAGGTTTGCTGCTGCCGCATTCAATGCCACGGACCCTGCCGCAACAAACAGAGCAAACCCAAACAGCAAATGTCGGCGTGGCAGCTTGTCTGCAAGCCATCCGATAGGGACTTGAAACAATATGTTCCCTGCTATCAGAACAGCTAGCGCCTGTGTGGACGCTGTCTCACTCCATCCGAGCGACTTCAGGTGCACCGGCAGCATTGACATGACAGTCTGATCAAACAGAGCAGCAAACCCGACACAAAGAAGCAGCACTGGCGCCAGGGTACAAAACGACAAGGCGCCCTTGCTGTTGTTGACCTGGAACTCCGGGAGGTCATCCCTTGCCATCACAATGAACGGAATAACCGCTGCGGATGTGACCGCGACAATTGCGAACGGCAGCCACCCGGCAGATCCGACCAGCGACAAGATAGCCGGGCCGGTAGCGAAACCCAGTGCACCAACAGTTGCATATAGGCCTATCAATCTGCCCCGGTTGCCGGGCGTGGCCAGTTCGTTGATCCATGCTTCACTCAAAACAAACACTATGTTCATTGCGATACCGAGAAACAGTCTCAGCGCCAGCCACGCACCGAAACTGGACGTCAGGGACAAGCACACAGACAAGACTGCGATGCCGAGTAACGCAAAAATGCAGAGACGACAGGCACCAGCCGTTCTGGCCATGGACAAGATAAAGGGAGCAGAAACAACCATGCCAAGCGGTGTCATGGCTGCACTGAGCCCGATAAGACCCGGCTGATACCCGTTGCGTTCAAGAACAAGTGACAGAAACGGGTAGGAGAACCCGGTCACTATGGAAAAAACACCAATAGTGACGATTGCAGCTACGATGCCAATGTGCACTTGCTTCGACCTCTAAACGGGTTACCGGATGTTACGCACGTTGCCTTTAAATGGTTATCTTTGAATGTTAACCTTTTTTTGTTGGTGAAATCTGATCGTTTTTGGCCGTTTTGGAGTTTATCTGCGAACAGTCGGTATCGGAATTCAGCAACTAGTGAGCTTGTTACTCAACACGTTTGTAAAAGGAGATGTAAAATGGGTGGAAAGATCCATACCGGTGGAGCATATTCAATGCGCCTGGACAAAATCGACTTGCAAAAACAGGGTGAAAACAGCGGTAAAGCTGACAAAGCCACAACTAAAGAGAATACGAGTCGTTAACAGCACGATCATTGACAAGTCTTTGCATTGCAAAGACTTGTCTCGTTACCTGCACAGCTCCCTACATAAAGAAAACAACGCGATCCGGCGGATACCGGTTCGCCCGTTTGACTGGCGGGTCAGCCACTGAAACAAGACCGTTTCGATTTGCAGGGTAGTTGTCCGAGAACCCGACTGACACTGTCCGGCAACCTCGGCGAAGCGCATCTCCCACATTCCGGTTGCTATCCAATGCCTGGTGAATTTGACCGAACATTCTGGCTGTCGAGGGAGCCTTCGGAGACATTTGAATATTGCCAGGCGTTGTTTCCGGAATTTGGCATTGCGAGTGTCGCGGACATGACCGGCTTTGACCGCACAGGACTGCCGGTCACATTTGTAACGCGACCGAACTCCTGCTCACAGACAATTCAGCAAGGCAAGGGGCTCACAATCGAAGCCGCGATAACATCCGGTGTTATGGAGGCCGTCGAATTGTTTCATGCGGAAAATGTATCCCTCGCCACGGAAACTTGTTCCGGCACGGACATTTGCAGGACCGGCGGACGGATTGCCTGGGATCTGCTGCCCAAGTTGAGTGGAACAGGCCTCACGGCAGACACCTGCGTAGTTTGGACACAGGCAGCGGTGTTTGGAAGCGGTGAACCTGTTTGGGTTCCCTTTGAAATGGTGCACGCCGACTTCAGCCTGCCGTTCTGCGAGCATGCCGGGTATTTCCCGTGCACATCTACAGGGCTGGCCGCAGGCAACACCCTGAACGAAGCTGTTGTGCATGGAATTTGCGAAGTAATCGAACGTGATGCCGCCACTTTGTTCGCAATTAAACCTGTTTCTTCGCAGACATCTCGGGCGATCAATCTCGCGACAATTCACAACCCGACAATTCAACGCTGCATCGAAAAAATCGAAAACGCAGGGCTTCTGCTTGGGGTCTGGGACATGACGACGGATGTCGGGGTTCCCGCTGTTGTTGCCCGCATTTGCGATCCTGCCGGACATCATGGCGGCAAGGTGATCACTGGAGGCGGCGAAGGTTGCCATCCATTGCGTGAAACTGCAGTTTTGCGGGCGATCACGGAAGCCGCGCAATCGCGCGTAAAACATCTCACCGGCATGGAAGTTGAACAGGCTTCAGCCCATCCTCTGACACTTGATGATTTGCCGATGGCACGGCCGGGTGACAGTTTTCCGGGAGACGGTCCTTCGAGAAACTTTCAGTCGCTGCCTGATTTGAGTTTCACCAGCCTGGACGAGGTATTGCGCTGGCTGGTTTCCCGTCTCGGGAAATTTTCCGCCTGTGTTGTCGATCTCAGCAAACCGGAATTTGATGTCAGTGTTGTTCGTGTAATCGTACCAGGACTGGAAGATGGCATCGGTACGCCTGGATACAGTGCGGGACTCCGGGCTACCGCCGCACTGGAAAATGGCCTCCAGACGACGGATCACCCATGAAGATTATCGTGTTTGCAGGAGGGTCGACCAGCCCGGAGGAAACCGCTCGATATCCGATGCTGGAGCACCGGCCGCCGGCAGTTCTCGGGGATGTTTATTCTGCGTGCGCGGCAGGTGCCGATACCATATGCCTGATCGATGGTTTCTATGATGGCCGGCCACGGGTCTCACACAGCGAAATACTGTGGGCCATGGCAAATGGCGTGAATGTGATGGGCGCGGCGGGCCTGGGAGCGCTTCGCGCTGCGGAACTGGAAACATTCGGGATGACCGGGATGGGAACCATTTTTCGAACCTGCAAGGCATCTCCTGTGACCAGAGAGGACCATTTTGCGTTCACACCGGCAAAAACCGCTGCTGGCTGGACACGAGCGTCGGAACCCTATTGCAACATTGCCGCAACCCTTGAGACGGCAGAGAAGTTGAACATCATTCCCGCAACGACACGAGCCAGGCTTGCCCGGATTGCGCAGGAAATGCACTTCAGCGAACGATCCTTTGATCGGCTCGTCGATATCTGCCGGACGGATGAGGACGACAGGGGGCACATTGACAGGTTCCAGGCCTGGCTGCCCGAAGGCAAATGCGACCTTCTGCAAGATGATGCGATTGAATTGCTGGAGTTTGCCAGCACACTGGCTGAAACAGACATAAGGCCGGCAACTGCTGGCTTCGAGTTCATCGATACCTGGCGCAGGAAACAGACCAGGGATGAAGTTTTCGCACTGTTTGACCAGGATTGAGTGGTCTGATCAACTTGTAACCGCGCTGGATCAGGACTGCGGATTTTCTGCTATTGCAGCTTCGATCAGCCGCTTGGCATCGTCCGCGACCCAGTCAGCAGGCCCGAGCAGGCGGCCGATTTCCCGGCCTTCGCGGTCAACCAGCACCGTGAGGGGCAACCCGTATGCGCCCAGTTTTTTCATAGCCTTGCTCGTCTGGTCGACATAAAGCGCAAGATTGTCCGCCTTGATCTCCTTGAGGAACGCAGAAGACGCTTCTGCTCCTTTCAGATCAACACTCAGCGCCACAACTTCAAACTGATCTCCGCCGTAAAGTTCCTGAAGCTTGGCAAGATGAGGCATTTCTGCACGGCACGGGCCGCACCAGGTTGCCCACAGGTTGACCAGTGCCACCCGGCCCTTCCAGTTGCTCATGTCAATCGTCTTGCCGTCAGCATCCTTGAAATCGCCGGTCACCACCTCAGGCCGGTCTTTCTTGAACACGAATGCCGCCATTGCACCAGTGGACAGGGACTTGTCCAGTTTTGAAACTGCACCGTCAGATGAGGTAGGTGCAGCCACCTCGACAGGCTTTTGGGCAACCTCTTCATTGCCATTGCTGCCCAACATCGCGTAAACCCCGCCTACGGCAACCGCGAGACCGGCCGCAACGATGCCGAGCATCTTGTTGCGCGATGATGATGGTTGTGGGTTGGGTGAGTTACTGGTCATGGTTTTTCCGGGCTTTTTGGTTTTTGAACATGCACACTGATGGCAGGTTGTAGATGACAAATAAGATGTGGGGCGGCAGGTTCAACACCGGTCCCGATGAGATAATGGAAAAGATCAATGCCTCGATCAGCTTTGATCAGCGTCTGTTTGCTCAGGATATCGCAGGTTCGATAGCCCATGCCACCATGTTGGGGGAATGCGGCATCATTGCCAAATCAGATGTCCGTGACATCGTGCGAGGTCTCACTGCCATCGGCAAGGACATCGAAGCAGGCCGGTTCACGTTTTCAGCAGCACTTGAAGACATCCACATGAACGTCGAAGCCGCGCTCAAGGACCGCATCGGCGATGCCGCAGGCAGGCTGCACACGGCGCGCTCACGCAATGATCAGGTCGCAACCGATTTCAAGCTTTATGTCCGCGACTGCCTCGACATGTTTGATGAGCAATTGTCGGGCCTGCAACGTGCACTCGCCAAAAAGGCACTTGCACATGCTGCTGCGGTCATGCCCGGATTCACCCACCTGCAGACCGCACAGCCGGTCACCTTCGGTCATCACCTTTTGGCCTATGTGGAAATGATTGCACGCGACCGCTCGCGGTTTGCCGACGCTCGCAAAAGACTGAACGAAAGCCCGCTCGGAGCAGCCGCTCTTGCAGGAACATCGTTTCCGATTGACCGGACCATGACCGCGAAAGCACTTGGTTTTGACCGCCCGACACGCAATTCTCTCGACAGCGTGGCGGACCGTGATTTCGTGCTGGAAACCCTTGCTGCTGCCTCGATCTGTGCCATGCACCTGTCACGGTTCGCCGAAGAGCTGGTCATCTGGTCGACACCGCAATTCGGGTTCATCAGCCTGTCGGACCGGTTCACCACCGGCTCGTCGATCATGCCGCAGAAGAAGAACCCTGATGCAGCGGAGCTGATCCGGGCCAAGCCGGGCCGCATTCTGGGGGCGTTCACCAGCTTGTTGCTGGTCATGAAAGGCCTGCCGCTGGCCTACTCCAAGGACATGCAGGAAGACAAGGAACCGGCCTTTGACGCCATTGATGCGCTGTCGTTGGCGATTGCGGCCATGACCGGCATGGCATCCGACATGGAGCCTGCCACCGACAAACTGGCAGCCGCAGCCGGGGCTGGATACTCAACTGCAACCGATCTTGCAGACTGGCTGGTCAGGGTTCTGGCCATGCCGTTCCGGGATGCCCATCACGTAACCGGCACGCTGGTCGCGATGGCCGAAAAGAACGGCGTGGAGCTGGACGGGTTAAGCCTTCAGGACATGCAGAGTGTCGAGCAGCGCATAACCGCGGATGTGTTCAAGGTGTTGACGCCGCAAGCATCGGCCGGTTCACGCAGGAGTTTCGGTGGAACGGCGCCTGCAAACGTGAAACGCGAGGCAAAGCGCTGGTTGAAGAACCTTGCCTGACCCGGATTGCCTCTCACGTGCCGGTCATACGGCGGCATCGTCTCCCAGTTCAAGCACGACGATCTCGGGCGGAGAGCCAAACCGGATCGGCGCAATGGAGCAGCCCAACCCGCCCGAAACGATCAGGTGACGGCCATTTTCGACAACATGCCCATAAGCATAGCGGTTCTTGAATCGCGACGGCACCACCGGTGAATAACCGAAGAGCCGCACCTGTCCGCCATGGGTATGGCCCGACATGGTCACCGAGACACGGTCCGGAACACTGGGGAAAATGTCCGGCTCATGCGCCATCAGCAGCACCGGCGCCGTATCGGTGATGCTGGCCAGGGTGCCATCGAGGTCATCCACGCCCTGCCAGCGGCGGCGGCCATACCTGGCCTGTGGCAGCAGCGCAAGCTGATCTCCCAGACCGGCTATCCAGAACGCCTTGTCGTCTTTAACCAGCCTGACCGCATCGTTTTCCAGAACCGGTACTCCTGCCCGTTGCAGGGCCACCTGGCCGAAGGTGGGGCCGTGGCCGGCGCGCTGCGCGCTCTTGTCTTCCCACCAGTCATGATTGCCCAGCACCGCATACACGCCGGAAGATGCCTTCAGTTTGCCGAGAACAGGCGCCCAGTCCTTCGAGTGTACATAGTCTGTCACCAGGTTCATGCCGGCACCGTAATCACCCAGAAGCAGGGTCAGATCCGGCTTGAGATCGTTTGTACGCGCGACAATGTCCTCAATGCGATCGATGGTCATCCAGGGTTTGCAGGCATGGACGTCGGCGATCAGCGCCACCCGGAGTTTCAGGCCGGCAGTCCAGTTTGGCGGCGTGAACCTGTATGTGGTAAGCCGCAACCGATACAGTGGTTCGATGGCAAACGCATAGCTGCTCAGGGCGGCTGAAGCGATGACCCCGCCACCCACAATCTTTAGGAACTGCCTTCGTGAAATCATCCTAACAATCCACAGAACCCTTAAATGCCCGTTATCACAAAGATATCATCAATGGCGGGTTTTCAATAATGTCCGCCATAATGGATGTTTGGCCGCACTGTACATGAATTGCATCCCGGACAGTTAATGACTAAGTGATTGGTGCCGGGCAATATCTGGGGGTATGGACCCTGTTTGCCGGAAAAGAGGTAACGCATGCGCTGGCTGGTAATTTATCTGCTGCTGATCGCTGTAATATGGCTGTTCGTCACCAACAGGATGTGGCGGCGCGGCCTGCTGGCATTTTCCACCATCGTGTTTGGTGTTTTCATGTTGATATTCACGCTTACCCAGCGCGACACCGAAGACGCCGTCAAAACTGCTGACAGGTTTACCGAGGTCCGCAAGCAGGAACGAGTGACATTTGGCGCGGTGAAAGCAAATGACATAGGCCTTAGTCAGACAAGCTTGACCAATCCCAGCCAAACTGTTTTTGACACCTCCGGCAGAGAGCGTGTCGTAACCGACCAGTTCAGATGGCAATTGCAGACATTGCTCACCAACCGTTCGACGGAATTCACGGTCGCCAGCGTGACCTTGCAGGTTAAATTGTATTCCTGCCCGGTATTTTATGACGTGGCTCAGGCAGATATCGACCCGGGCCAGCTCAACGCCAATTGTACGGTGATCGGCACACGCACGGTCGGTTTTGGTCCGCTGGATCTGAAACCCGCTGAAAACTTTCAGGGCGAGCAAATCGTCACCTTCCCCAACCAGCCGGAACCGCGCAATCCGCGCTATTGGATTGAAGTGCAGACGGTTACCGCAAAACAGGGCGGTTAGATCTGGATGACTTTTGGTTACGGCAACCAAGAAACGTGAAACTCATCGCCCCTAAAGTTGCTCCAATGCGCAACTTGCCACTTTGCCTGCAGCCCCGGTTTAGGGTACAACAACCGAACTGAAAGAAATATCGTCTGGAATCGCACCTATGGAACTGCGCAAACTTATCGTTCTTGCCCTGCTGGCAGTTTCGTTGTCGGCATGCGGCGTACGCGGTCCTCTCGAACCACCACCTGGCGTTGCGGCTCCTGACCCGGATGAGCCCGCCGCCATCGACCCGCTCATAAAACCGAACTGAGTACAGTCACCCGCCTCCCGTGTCCGTGCAGCTTCAGCAGCCATGACACGCATATGGCCAGTATGCGTTGTGATCAACGCATGACATCACCCTGATACTTTTGATCCAGCAGTTTGACCGGTTACCCCATGCACCATTTTACCTACCGAAACGGCACGCTTCACGCTGAGGACATCGACTTGGCCGAACTGGCTGAAGACGTGGAGACCCCGTTTTACTGCTATTCGACGGCAACTCTCACCCGGCACCTTGAGGTCCTGAAAGCAGCTTTTCACGATCTCGACCTGACGATCTGCTACGCCATGAAGGCAAACTCCAATCAGGCGGTCATCAAGACACTTGCAGATCTTGGTGCCGGCATGGACGTAGTGTCGGAAGGCGAGTTGCGCCGTGCCCGCGCCGCCGGCGTGCCAGCACGGAAAATCGTGTTTTCCGGCGTCGGCAAGACCGCGGCGGAGATGTCGTATGCGCTGCGTGAAGGAATTGCCTGCTTCAACGTCGAAAGTGAACCCGAACTCGAACTCCTGTCTGAAGTGGCTCGCCGCCTGGGCGAAACGGCAACCATCTCCATCCGGGTCAACCCGGATGTTGACGCGAAGACCCACGCAAAAATCACCACCGGCAAGTCTGAAAACAAGTTCGGCATTTCCATGAGCCGGGCGCGCGAAGTCTATGCCCGGGCGGCTTCTCTGCCCGGCCTGCGGATCAGTGGTGTCGATGTACACATCGGCTCCCAGATCACCACCCTTGAGCCTTATCACGAAGCCTATACCCTGCTGGGTGAACTGGTGCAGCAACTGCGCGAGGATGGCCACACCATCACCCACGTTGATTTTGGCGGCGGTCTGGGGGTTCCCTATCGCGGCACCAACGACGTACCGCCACATCCGGATGAATATGCCGCCGTCGTGCGTGAAACCCTGGGCCACCTTGACTGCAAGTTTGTCATGGAACCCGGCCGCATGATTGCCGGCAATGCCGGTATTCTGGTTACCCGTGTCATTCACGTGAAAGAAGAAGAAGGCAAGAAATTCATTATCGTGGATGCCGCAATGAATGATCTGATTCGGCCGACGCTGTATGATGCCTGGCACGATATTGTCACGGTTTCGGAACCTGACCAGTCAGATGCGACATCATCAGAGGCGACTTCAATTGCCGATATAGTGGGTCCGGTCTGTGAATCCGGTGACTATCTGGCCCAGAACCGTCAGATGCCGCCGGTGAAGGCCGGTGATCTGATCGCGGTCATGACGGCAGGTGCCTATGGTGCGGTGCAGGCAGGAACCTACAATTCACGGCTGCTGGTGCCCGAAGTACTGGTCAATGGCGACCGGTTTGCAATTGTCCGGCCCCGGCAAACCTACGAGACCCTGATCGGCATGGACCGGCTCGCCGGATGGCAGCAATAGTCCCTGTTCGAGATCCACACTGATCACATTTGCGTTTACCGCACTGGTAATTGGCCGATATGGCCCTTGCTTTCGCCTTGTTATGCTAGAATGATCAGGTCATGAAATTTGATCCGGCACAGATAATTGCCCGCAAGATGTCGCTCGCCAAGGTAGCGATCTACTGGGAGCGTCTGCTTGAACGGCTTTTCCCTGCAATGATGATTGCAGGAGTGGTGTTACTGTGCATGCTGTCCGGCGTCCTGAACCTGATGCCTGTCTGGTTGAAGTTGACCGTACTTGGCGCAGCCGGTGCAGGATTTGTGTACTCACTGAAAAACCTCGGCAGCCTGTCGTGGCCAACGGACGAAGCAGCCCTTGCCCGCATTGAACGCAAATCGGGCAAAATGCACCGGCCCGCGTCCGGCTGGACCGACACACTGGCTGATGAAACCTCTGCCGGACCTGAACAGAAAGCGCTGTGGCAAGCGCATCGCCGGCGCATGGCGAAACAGTTGCATGATCTGAAAGCCGGTGCGCCACGCTCACCCTTGCCGCGCATCGACCAGAACGCCCTGCGCAACACACTGGCGGTCGCATTGATTGCGGCCGGTGTCCTGAGCGCCGGTACCTGGCGCGAGAAAATTGCCGAAGCTGTTGCGGTAACCGCACCGGCACCTGTCAATGCGGTCGCAATGGATGCATGGCTCAATCCACCATCGTATACCGCCAAGCCACCCGTCCTGCTGACGCGCCGCGCGCAGGCTGCTTTGGGTACCAGCGAAGTCGCCGTGATCTCCGTGCCGCAAGGCTCTGAACTGGTGGTCCGCCTGAACGGCGCTGACGATCTCAAGGTCACGCTGTCTGATCCGGCCTCGCCCGCTGATACACCGGCGGTGTTTGAAACCCTTACAGCCGGAGTGGCCGGGACAGACGCCGAAGTAGAAACCGTCGCATCACCTTCTGAAACACAGGAACTGCGTACCAAGGTCCAGAAATCTGCGGTCGTATCGGTCAGCGGAGCAGGCCGTGAGCTCGGCATGTGGACCGTAAATGTCATCGCCGATCTACCGCCTGTCGTCACGGTGCCCGAACAAATTCAGATCACACCGTCCGGTGCGTTCTCGCTGCCATGGAAAGTGACGGACGATTACGGTGTGACGTCGCTGTCCGGCCGGGTTGCACTGCGCAGTGATGGCCTGGACGTCGACAAGATCGATGTTGACAGTCCTTTCCTGTCGCAGGCGCCGGAATTCCCCATCTCCATGCGCAAGGTAAACCCCCGGCAGGCCGAGGGTAAGAGTTTTCAGGACCTGACCGCTCATCCCTGGGCCGGATTGCCGGTTGAAATTGTGGTCGAAGGTACCGATCAGGCAGGCCAGTCGGGCCGCAGCGATGTTGTGAAGCTCGCCCTGCCGGAACGCCAGTTTACCAAGCCGCTGGCCCAGGCTCTGGTCGAGCAGCGCAAGAACATCTTTTTCCAGCCGGACAATCAGCGTGATGTTGTGCGGGCACTGTCTGCTATTCTGGTATGGCCGAAAGGCGTGGTTGAGAAGTCGGGCGTCTATCTTGGCATCCGGCATGCCGCAGCCAAGCTCTACCGCGCACGCACGCACGAAGAATCCCAGGAGGTTGCCGATACACTTTGGGAAATTGCGCTGACCATCGAAAGCGGCAATCTTCATGACAGTCTGAAGAAACTGCAGGCCATCAAGAAGGAACTTGAAAAGGCTCTGGCGGAAGGCGCTCCGGAGGAAAAGATCGCCGACCTGATGAAGCAGTTGCGCGAAGCCATGAACGAGTACCTGCAGGCCATGCAGCAGCAGATGCAGGAAAACCAGCGCAACAATCCGCAGGCGCAGAACCAGCAGCAGCAAAACCGCGCCCAGCAGGAAGTCCGTTCGCAGGATTTGCAGCGCATGATGGACATGATCGAAAATCTCGCCAAGTCAGGTGCGCGAGATGCAGCCCAGCAGATGCTGTCCGAACTGGAAAACATCCTGCAGAACCTGCAGCCCGGGCAGCGCCAGGCCAATCCGCAGCGCACATCGCCGATGGCGAAAATGCTCGACCAGCTGTCAGAAATGATGCGCCGCCAGCAGCAGCTGATGGACCAGACATTCCAGATGCCGCAGAACGGCCAGCAGCGCTCGGGCGATCAGAACCAGGCGCAGCAGCAGGGTGAGGAAGGCCAGGAACCGGGCGGGCGCGGCCAGTCCGAACAGCAGACCCCGGGCAATGGCCAGTTGTCGCAGCAGCAGGGCGATCTGGGCAAGATGCTCGAACGCCTCATGGAACAGATGCAGCAGCAGGGCCTGCAGTCTCCCGATGGTCTGGGACGGGCTCAGCAGCAGATGGGCGAGGCCGCCGGCGAACTGGGCCAGGGTCAGCGTGACGAAGCGCTGGGCAGCCAGGGCGAGGCCATGCGGGGCTTGCGTGAAGGTGCCCGCAACATGGCACAGCAACTGATGCAGCAGGGCACCGGCAATGAGGGCAATATCGGCCGCCATGGTGAAGGCCGCGGCGAACAGCGCGACCCGCTGGGCCGGCCGCTTCCCTCACAGGGTGAAGAATACGGCCAGCGTGACAATATGGTGCCTCAGGAAGCGGAAGTGGAGCGCGCCAGACGGATTCTCGATGCACTGCGCTCACGCGCCAATGAGGCAGGCCGGCCGAAACTGGAGCTGGATTATATCGACCGCCTGCTCAAGGGCCTGTACTAGCGCCGGCAGACTCCGCTTCAGTCAAAAATAGTTTAAATTTCAACATCTTACCTGCGGTCGCACCTGTCTGGTCCAGGCTGAAACCTTACCCGTTTACCAACAAATTCCACCGGTTTTAACGCACTTTGTCTGCGATGTGATAAAATGCACATCTGCACGAACCCCCCCTGCCTATGGTCATTACCAACAGAAACGCAAACAGCTCTTGCCCCTCAAGCGACAGCGTTTCTTCAACCTCTCACCGGTTTTCCCTGGCCGGTCAGAAAGAAAAGGTCCGGCAGGTTGCCCCTCTCCTGCTGGTCCCAAAACGGAGAAGGCAGCTTATCCTCCACGGAAAAGCTGCCTTTTTCTGTTTTGTCAGTGCTTGTGTAGCGCCACGTTCGCGCACCGGCCTTTCGATTTCCTAGCTGGGATTTGTGACGTAACCGACAAACGGCAGTTCGCGGAACGCATGAGCCATGTCCATGCCGTAGCCGACGACAAACTTGTCCGGGCATTCAAAGCCGGTGAAATCCGCATCAAGCTCGGCTGCCCGGTGGCCGGGCTTATCCAGCAGCACCGCGGTCTGCACCTGCCGCGCGCCGCGGGCCGCCAAAAGGTCCTTGGCAAAAGCCAGTGTTCTGCCTGATTCAAGAATATCGTCTATCAACAGGACATCGCGTTCTGTCACATCTGTCTGGATGTCACGCAACACTTCGACCTGTCCGGACGATGAGGTTTGCGCGCGATAGCTGGCCAGCATCATGAAGTCGACTTCCGGCGACAGCCCGGCACCATGCATGGCGCGCAGCAGGTCGGCTGCAAATATGAAGCTGCCCTTCAATACGGGCACAACCAGCAGCCGTTGAGGATCGCGCCCGGCAACCGCATGGGCAATTTCCGCCACCCGGGCGGCAATCTCGGCTTCACTGAACAATATTTCGATTGTATGCCCGTCAATGGTAATACCGGTCATGGCTGCTCATCCCGCAATCAGAAGTTGCCTCATCCAGCTACAGACAAGCTAAACTTAGTTGATCCGGCAAGCAGTTCAGCCGATTTCGCCTGGTCTGGCAAAGCGAATCTCGACACTCTCCACACCTGCAGGCGGTGCAGCAAGCCGGGTCACGAATGTCGAGACAACTCCTGCCCCGATCGGACCCTTGCCGACACTGTTCAGCGTCCAGGTGTGAAGCTGTTCGCCATCGGCATTTCTGAGCACGAACCTGAGCGGAGGAACGCGACGGTCCTCATCGGTGATATTTGCAATTCGCCCGCGCAGTGCCAGCACCGGCTGACCGTTGACGATCATGTACTGCTGCTGGACCGACGACAGGTTCAGGCCGTAGACATTGACCGTCTTGCCGGCAAGCGAGTACAGCTTGGCCGCTGCAGGGGCTGCCTGCACGATGCGTTCAGGCATCGCGACCACGGCGCCCAATACCAGGCATATGCCGGCGGCAAGCCCGCTCCAGCCTCTTATTTGCGCGCTGCGACGCTGACGTGCCGTCCTGGCCTTGTGCTCCGCGAGCTGTGCGGCACGGGCAATCTTGCGCGCTTCGGCGATGATCCGGTCTTCCGCGTCTTCATCATCGGTATCGGGCCTGGCGTTCTGCGTGCGAACCGGCACCAGGTCGCTGACATCGGTTGCATGCGCTTCGATCCAGCCGTGCCCGCAGTTTGAACATCGCATCACGGTCGCATCAGTGCCCGATTCATTGGGCATGTCAAACTTGGTTGCGCATGAAGGGCAGGAGACTATCATCTGTTGCGTCCGGTTCCGGTGATTCGGCTCTCTCTGGTACAAGACGCCGGCGATTTCCGGCTTTTTCGTCTGACCAGAGAAACCTTGCTTCTCGATACCGACAGTAAAACGGAAATACGGTTAATTCGGCGTAAATGCCTGTCCAGTATCAACACACAACGCTATGGCAGCCTGATTTTGAGGAACCCGCTTGTCGATCGTTCGATTTGAAAATGTCGGTTTGCGTTATGGCAACGGGCCGGAGATCCTGAAAGATCTCAACCTGACACTTGAAACCGGGTCATTCAACTTTCTGACCGGCGCGTCAGGTGCCGGCAAGACCTCGCTTATGCGGATGCTGTTTCTGGCTCTCAAGCCGACCCGCGGCATGATTTCACTGTTCGGCGAAAACACCAACGGGCTGCGGCGTGGCAAGGTGCCGGATGTGCGGCGCCGGATCGGCGTTGTGTTTCAGGAGTTCCGGTTGCTGGATCACCTGACCACGTTTGAAAACGTGGCGCTGCCGCTTCGGGTGCGCGGTAACAAGCTCAATGACTATCGCGACAATGTACTTGAACTGCTGGACTGGGTCGGCCTGGATCATCACACCAATGCCTATCCGGCAGTGCTGTCCGGCGGCGAAAAACAGCGCGCTGCCATCGCGCGCGCGGTTATTTCAAGTCCGGAACTGCTGCTCGCCGACGAGCCGACGGGCAATGTGGACCCTGCTCTGGCACTGCGCCTGATGCGGCTGTTCCAGCAACTCAACCAGTTTGGCACCACGGTCTTGATCGCAACCCACGACACCCATCTGCTGGACACCATAAAGGCGCCTGTGGTGCGGCTGGAAGACGGCAGGACAACATGGCAATAAACAAGAACACTCTCGCAAAAAAAGTCGATCGCGATGCATCCGGTTTCAGCGACGCCACCAGCGCCACATTCGAGGTGGTCGGCAACGGGCGCTCAAAGGTCATTCCGGAAGCAACAGCGCCGCACATGACATTGATGACGGCGATGGCTGCCATGTGCTACCTCGCCGTGCTGGCCATCGGCGCGCTGCTGATGACCGATACCGCCGTCGACAACTGGACGTCGCAAATCGCCAGCCAGGTAACGGTGCAGATTTCCGCAGCTGATGGCGTGGATGTCGACGGCGATGCTGAAAAGGTTGCCGGCATACTGCGCTCCACCACCGGCATCGCGGACATTGACGTTGTCAGCCCGGCTGCCGCACGCAAGCTGCTCGAGCCCTGGCTTGGCGAAGCAGGCATACTGGATGATCTGCCGATACCGCGCCTGATCAATGTCAGCATCGACAAGTCATCGCCGCCTGATCTTGAATTGCTACGCGCCACCCTTGCCACCGAAGTCCCGTCCGCCACTCTGGACACTCACCGGCGCTGGCAGGCTGAATTGATCAGCATGGCCGGTTCCCTCACCTGGCTGGCCATTGCCGTGCTCAGCCTGATCGCAACTGCGGCAATCGTACTGGTCGTCTACGCAACCCGTGCCGCGATGGAGGTAAACCGGGAGGTTATCGAAGTCCTGTACCTGGCGGGTGCCCGCGACAGCTTCATCTCGCGTGAGGTTTTGTGGCGCTTCTGCCTGACAGGACTGAAAGCCGGTCTTATAGGTTCCATGCTGGGTTTCGGGACTTTTGTTGTCCTGGGGCTGGGCAGCGGCCGCTTGTCAGAACCGGTCAAGGCATTCCTGTACCATCCGCTTGACGCCAGCAGCGCGAATTACGCCGCCTTTATTGTCGTGCCGGTTGTTGCTACAATGATCTCACTTATCACGGCGCGTATTTCCATATCACGGGTCTTGAAGGCCATGTTCTGACACGGCATAAAGCTGTGCTGCTCCGTGCAGGATCATGGAGCAGCAGCAGCGCGATTTCACCCGGTAATGTTTTTGATGTCTGACCCGTCCGGAAAGTCCAGCACTGAGACGCATCTTCGCGATGCGCAACCCGGGCGCACCCGCAGCTGGTGGGTCGGGCTGGGGGTTGTCGTGTGCGTGCTTCTTGTCGCCATAGCGGGGTTTGCCTCGTTCGCGGAAAATTCACGCAACATTGTCAGGCCGGACAACATGTCGGTGGATGGCATAGTGGTTCTGACCGGCGGACCTGAACGTATTTCCGCAGCCGTCCGCCTGCTTGAACAGAAAACCGCCAGACGCCTGCTGATCTCCGGCGTGTACCCGGCAACCACGGCGCGGCAACTGAGCGAGATTACCCATGCCGAGGCAAGCCTGTTCAAATGCTGCGTGGACCTGGACAAACGCGCGCCGGATACCCGTGGCAATGCCGCAGAAGCTGCCGACTGGGCAACGCGGCACAAGTTCACCAGGATTGCAGTCGTCACCAGCGACTATCATATCCTGCGGGCCATCGTAGAGTTTTCCCGGGCCATGCCGAATGTGGAACTGGTGCCCTATCCGGTTGCCAGCAGTGACGTAAAGACACCAGCGCTGTCGTTTTCAACGCTTCGCCTGTGGATCAGTGAATATATCAAATACCTGCTTGCTCTGGTGCTGTGACACAACAGCAACGATCAGCAGGCGGTACGGGAGAAATGGGTGTGCTGGCGTTTCGGTCCTTACTGTTCAATCTGGTTTTCTACATCAATCTGATATTGTTTCTGGTGCTCGGTTTCTGGTTCATGTTCACACCGAGAAGCTGGTCCATGGCCGCCCTGAAAACCTGGGCGCGATCGTCGCTGTGGTGGATGAAGCTGATCACCGGCACCACCATGGAAGTTCGTGGCCGAGAGCACATACCGCAGGAAGGCGGCCTGCTGGCCGGCAAGCACCAGTCTGCCTGGGATATATTCGCCCTGCTGCCCCTGCTGGCAGACCCCGCCCTGGTGCTGAAGCGCGAGTTGACCTTCATTCCGGTGTTCGGCTGGTTCTGCCTCAAGTTCAAGATGATCTCGGTGAACCGGACCGCGGGTCCGTCAGCGCTGAAGAAAATGATTGCGGATGCGAAGGCCGCCATTGCTGCAGGACGCCAGGTTCTCATTTTTCCCGAAGGCACCCGGATGGCGCCGGACGCTGAACCCGACTACAAGCCCGGCGCAACGGCGCTCTACATGCAACTTGGCGTGCCGTGCACCCCGTTTGCTTTGAATTCCGGCCTGTACTGGCCCAGACGCCAGTTCATCCGCCACCCGGGCACGATCATCGTGGAATTTCTGCCACCGATCGAGGCCGGCCTGAACCGCAAGGTGTTTTCAGCCCGCCTGCAGCAGACAATTGAGGAAGCAACGAGCCGTCTGGTGAGCGAAAGCCGATCGGATTGACGGCAGAATCTCCAACCTCGGCTGGCAACCATGACAATTTCACACGATCCTGTCGAACATCAACGGCTGTTCATGGACAGTCGGACCAGACTGGATTCTTGCCGATACGTTCGATCATGAAGTCCATGAACACCCGGACTTTTGCAGAAAGCACATTGCTTTTGGGATAGACCAGCCAGAGGGCGGGTTTCGCCGCCAGTTCGAAGCTCGGCAACACCCGCACCAGCTTTTTGAGCGCGATTTCCTCGTGCACGGACCAACGGGAGTTCAGGGAGATTCCCGCACCTTTGAGTGTGACCTGTTTCTGGGCGAGGCCGTCATCGACGATCAATCGGTTTGCAGCGCTCTTGGGGTCGAAAAGTGCATTTGATCCGTCAGAAGCGATCAACACCTTGGGGTCCAGGTCCTTGAAAGCGATAAGGCGATGCGTACGCAGGTCTTCTTGTGTTCGAGGCACGCCATAGCTTTCCAGATACGCTGGCGATGCGCAAAGGATGCGGCTGTCATCAGCCAGTTTGCGCCCGGTGAGACTGCTGTCTTCCAGGACCGCGTTTCTGAGGGCGAGATCAAAGCTGCCTTCGATCAGATCGAACTGCGTATCCGACAGGTGCAGGTCCAACGTCAGGTTCGGATGCAGGTCCATGAATTCCGGGATTAATGGTGCGATGTAGATCTGTGCGAATGTACTGGGTGCGGCGAAGCGCAATGTGCCGCTGAGCTTTGTCTGCCTCTGCCCCAAGGCGGCGAGCGCCGCCTCTTCCTGGGCGATCATTTCACGGGCGTACGGAAGGAAATCCTCACCTTCCAGCGAAAGCGAGACCTTACGTGTTGAACGGTGCAACAAGTCTGCGCCAACGGTGCGCTCGAGCTTCGCCAGACGTGAACTTGCGACAGCCGGAGCCATGCCAAGGGTACGGCCCGCCGCGCTGATGTTCAGGGTTTCACAGGCCAGCACAAACAGGCGGAGGCTTTCTATATCCACATTATATCCCTTTCCGGAATTCTGAAATCACCAGGCAGCCATTTTTATAAATTTCAAGAATGATAGATCAGTGCATCTGATGCAATGAACAGATCTCCGGGAAAACACGAATGGCTCAGAATGCGACTGTGAATTACCACGTACACAAGCCTGAACAGCAGGCGTTCTATCTGGATAGCGACGGCATAGTCGGCAACCTGATCTCGCCCGAACTGGTTGAAAAAGAGGTGACGGTTGCAGATGTGCGTAACCCGGGCAATGCCGCATCTTTTCAGGTGGACTCGGTCGGCTTTGCGCATGTTCCCAGTGCCGTACACGCATTCGACAGGGACAATGCCTGGCAGGCCGCATATGACGCTGAACTGACAACGCTGCTTCGTGGAGAACTGGGCGCCAGGGAGGTTGTCATCTTCGACCATACGGTGCGCGTAGATGATCCAAACGCGGCCCGCAAACCGGCGCGCAACGTCCACAGCGACTATAGCGTCGACGGGGCCAGGCAACGCCTGGCTGACATTCTGGGGGTGGAGAGATCCGCCGACTGGAACACAGGCCACTATGCCTTCATCAACGTCTGGCGACCGGTCGGTGACCCGATCAACAGTGCTCCACTTGGTTTCATCAGGCCCTCCACGGTGGATGATAAGGACTGGATATTGCTCGATCTGATCTATCCGGATCGCAAGGGGCAAATCATGGGGCTTGCGGCGAACCCGCGCCATGAATGGATTTATCAGTCCAGGATGACATCGGACGAGGTGGCGTTCTTCAACATCTACGACAACCGCGGGCGGCCCTCGATTGGGCACAGCGCGCTCGATATGGTCGAAGATCCAGACATCCAGACTATCCGCAAAAGCATCGAGAGCCGCACATTGGTTCGTTACTGAGGGCACCTTGAAAGGACAACGCAATGCTGGATCAAGATGGCACCGGCACCTTTCCGCAGATGAACCGCGGTTACAATGCCACCTTTAAGCCAGGCCGTCTCAGCCTGGGGCTGGTGGCTCCAATTGAGGCTTACAAGGTTGGTGCCGTCCCGACAATGATGCGGCATATCGAACGCGTCAAACTGGCCGAGCGCCTTGGCTTTGCAGCGGTCTGGCTGCGCGATGTGCCGTTCAACGTGCCTTCATTTGGTGACGTTGGCCAGATGTACGACCCGTTTGTCTACCTGGGAGCCCTTGCCGCCAGTACAGACAGGATCGCCCTGGGGGTCGCCAGTGTGATCCTGCCACTACGCCATCCCGCCCACGTTGCCAAAGCAGCGGCAACGGCCGATGTCATGTCGGATGGTCGGTTGCTCCTCGGCGTGGCGTCAGGCGACAGGCCCGAGGAGTATCCCGCCATGAACATGTCTTTCCAGGATCGGGGGGAGCGGTTTCGCGACAGCATGGCTTATATGCGTGCAGCCGCCGGGGACTATCCGCGCCATGAAGGAGTGCACGGCAGGCTCGATGGTTCCATGGACATGCTGCCGAAGCCGATCGCCGGGCACATCCCGCTGCTGATCACCGGCGGCAGCCGGCAATCACCGGACTGGATCGCAGCCCATGGCGATGGATGGATCACATACCCTCGCGACACACCGGCGCAAGGGCGGGTGATTGCGGACTACCGGGCAAGGGTTGCAGAAGCTGGAGAGTCCGACAAACCGGTGATGCAGTCGCTTTATGTTGATCTCGTGGACCACGCCGACGCCGCACCACGCCCCATCCACCTGGGCTTTCAGTCCGGGACGAACTTCCTGCTGCAGTACCTGCAAGAGATAGAAGCACTTGGAGTGAACCATGTTGCCCTGAACCTGCGCTTCAACCGCGCAGATATTGAAACCACCCTGCACCTGATCGCGGAAGATCTGTTGCCGCACTTTGCATCTTGAAGGAGACACTTATGACCCAGACCATTCTTATTACAGGATCCACTGACGGTATCGGGCTTTTGACGGCACAGACCATCGCAAAAGAGGGTCATAAGATCCTGCTGCATGGACGTAGCGCAGCGCGGTTGCAGGAGGCTGTTACAAAGGTCGGCGGCCAGGCTGAAACCTTTGCTGCCGATCTGTCACGCATGGACGATATACGGAACTTAGCAGCCGAGGTTCGAACCAGATACGACCGGCTGGACGTCCTGATCAACAACGCAGGTGTTCTGAAGGTCAAGGACGCGGTGACGGCGGAAGGTTATGACATGCGCTTCATGGTCAACACCTTCGCGCCCTATGCGCTGACGCGGGCGCTGTTGCCCATCATCCCGCAGGACGGGCGCATCGTGAACCTTTCATCAGCTGCTCAGGCGCGCATCGACCTGGACGCGCTGCATGGCCGCAAGCAGCTCGATGACATGGATGCCTATGCACAGAGCAAGCTGGGCATCACCATCTGGACGCGGGAGATGGCCAGGGAGTTCCCTGACGGGCCACTTGTGGTCGCTGTCAATCCGGGTTCGCTGCTTGCATCAAAGATGGTCAAGGACGGCTTTGGCGTGGCAGGCAATGATCTTCAGATTGGCGCAGACATACTGCGCAAGGCGTCGTTGGACCCCTCCTTTGCCGGCGCGTCCGGAAAGTATTTCGACAATGACAGCGGGCGCTTCGCTCAGCCAAACGCGGCGGCGCTGGATAGCCAACATGCAGCACAGGTGATGCAGGGCATCAAAGATATCCTGAAGACGCTGAGTTAGCTTAGTCAAAGTTTCTTTATTATATTGAAAAAGCGAATTGTGAACTGTGAATTACCGCATTTATCCATCTTTTCAGTGGTGTTAACAGATATTCAGGCGCTCGGATAACACCGGGCATCTGATCCAAAGACCCACAAAAACCCAACACTGCCCGGTGGCATATGCTGTCCGGGCCAGCAAAGGATTGTCCAGATGAAATATGAGAACTTCACGACCTTTGACGTGAAAGTCGAAGACGCCATCGCTACCGTCACCTTCAATTTCGGCACCGTAAACGTACAGGGCCAGGAAATGCTCGCAGACCTGAACAGTCTTGCCATGCGGCTTGAGCGGGATCGTGAGACCAAAGTGGTGATCTTCCAATCAGCAAACCCTGAGATCTGGGTCTGCCACTATGACACTGAGCTGTTGAAAGACATGTCGACCGAAGCGGTTTCTCGAGACGAAGCTCAACTGCTCGATTTGCAGGCCGTTTGCGAGCGCATCAGCAAGGTGCCACAGGCCACAATTGCCAAGCTGGAAGGGTTTGCCCGCGGCGGAGGCCATGAACTGGCACTGGCTCTCGACATGCGCTTTGCAGTGCGCGGCAAGTTCAAGTTCATGCAGATGGAGGTCGGCATGGGCATCCTGCCCTGCGGTGGCGGCGCATCCCGAATGGCCCGCCAGACGGGCCTTGGCCGGGCATTGGAGATCATCCTGAGCGCGCGGGATTTCGACGCCGATGAGGCTGAGGCGATGGGCACGATCAACAAGGCGTTCGAGGCCGATGAGATCGACGCATACGTTGACACCCTTGCAAGACGCATCGCCAGGTTCCCGGCAGCTTCGATCAATGCCTGCAAGCAAATGGTCTACGAATCGATCGACAAACCAATCGATGACGCGCTGAAGGCAGAGGCGTATTGGCTCTATCAGGCAACCAGCAGGACACCGGCCATCAAGCGTTTTGCGATCGCGGATGAACAGGGCCTGGAGCATGATATGGAAAACCAGCGCAACTGGAACAAGCTGGTGATGGACGTTCAGGACATCCAATAGCCAAGAGTATCAGAGCGGACATTGTTCATGGATTGACAAGTGTCCGCTTCGTTCTTCGCTTTCAACATTCAATACGATCATAACAAACATCGACTTCGACACATTTTGGGCCGCAGATTTTTTCACCGGAGCATTGATCGCAAGCGTTGCCGTCTCAGGGCATTACCTGAACTGTACATTACGGAATGCACGAGCCACGCCGGAACCTCTGCAGGTTAACCGGCTGGCAACGCTTTTTTGGTAGAACAAACCATGAATGTGTGTGATGATCTTCCCTACCGCATACCAGTTGTGAGCAATCATTGTGGCTACAGACACCGCACTTGATCCGATTTCCCGCGAAATCTGGGACATGAAGTACCGCTTCAAGTCACCGGACGGCTCGCCCGTTGATCAGACGGTGGACGATACCTGGGCCCGGGTCGCCAGGGCACTGGCGGCACCTGAAAAACCAAAGGACAGGGCACACTGGGAAACAGCTTTCGCCGAGGTCATGTCGGGCTACAAGTTCCTGCCGGCGGGTCGCATCATTGCCGGTGCCGGTACCGAGCGTTCGGTGACATTGTTCAACTGCTTCGTCATGGGCACCATCGAGGACGATATGGGCGCGATCTTCAATGGATTGCGCGAGGCTGCCCTGACCATGCAGCAGGGCGGCGGCATAGGTCATGACTTTTCCACGCTGCGGCCCGAAGGCGCGCCGGTCAGGGGCGTTGGGGCGGATGCGTCCGGTCCGTTAAGCTTTATGGATGTCTGGGACGCCATGTGCAGGACCATCATGTCGGCAGGCTCCCGGCGCGGCGCCATGATGGCGACCATGCGGTGTGACCATCCCGATATCGAGGATTTCATTGCGGCAAAGCAGGAGGCTCGGCGCCTGCGCATGTTCAACCTGTCCGTGCTGGTCACTGATCCGTTCATGGCGGCGGTAAAGGCCGACGAAGACTGGCCGCTGGTATTTGACGGCACTGTTTTCAGCATTGTCCGGGCCCGTGACCTGTGGAACCGGATCATGCAGGCAACTTATGCCTATGCCGAACCCGGGGTGATTTTCATCGACCGGATAAACGCCCGCAACAACCTGTCTTACTGCGAGACCATTCACGCCACCAATCCCTGCGGTGAGCAGCCGCTGCCGCCCTATGGAGCATGCCTGCTCGGCTCGATCAATCTTGCCAGCCTGGTGACCGCGCCGTTTTCCGACACCGCGCAACTGGACATGGAAGAGGTCAGGCGCATCACCGGCATCGCAGTGCGCATGCTGGACAATGTGGTCGATGTCTCCAACTACCCGCTGGAAGCCCAGGCAGCCGAAGCCCGCGCCAAGCGCCGCATCGGCCTGGGCGTGACCGGGCTGGCCAATGCGCTTGCCATGTGCGGGCTGCGCTACGGATCTGACGAGGCCGCAAGCGCTGCAAAAACCTGGATGCAGGCAATCGAGCGCGCTGCCTATCTGGCAAGCGCCGGCATCGCGGCGGAAAAGGGAGCTTTCCCGCTGTTCGATGCTGAGGAGTACCTGGCGTCAGGCCATGTCCGCGATCTCGATGACGAAGTGCGCGACGCAATCCGGAAAGACGGCATCCGCAATGCACTTCTCACATCCATCGCGCCGACCGGCACCATATCCCTGTTTGCCGGCAATGTGTCATCCGGCGTCGAGCCGGTTTTTTCGCTCAATTACAACCGCAAGGTGCTGCAACCGGACGGCAGCCACCGTATCGAGCAGGTTGAAGACTATGCGTTGCGGGCGTTTCGCGCGACCGCTGGTGGCGACGCCGACCTGCCCGATGCATTCGTAACCACGGCAGACCTGTCGCCGCACGATCACCTGGTCATGCAGGCCGCCCTGCAGGCCCATGTCGACAGTTCCATTTCCAAGACCGTCAATTGCCCGGAAGACATTTCATTCGAAGACTTCGGCAATGTCTATATGGAAGCCTGGGAGCTCGGCCTGAAGGGATGCACGACCTACAGGCCCAATGACGTCACCGGCTCGGTCCTGTCGGAAACGCCGGCAGACGCGCCGGCAGAGGCACAGGCCGCATTGCCGCTCGAAGCACCCGCCGCACCCGTCGGTCACAACGAGGCCGGTATTGTCTACATGCGCCAGCCGCTTGATCGTGACCCTGTGCTTCCCGGTTTCACCTACAAATTGAAATGGGGTGACAGCGATCACGCCATCTATATCACGCTCAACGACATCATCGAGAATGACCGCAGGCGGCCGTTTGAAATCTTCATCAATTCGAAGAACATGGAACATTATGCCTGGACCGTTGCGCTGACCCGCATGATTTCCGCCGTGTTCAGGCGCGGTGGCGATGTCTCGTTTGTCGTCGAGGAACTGAAGGCCGTGTTTGATCCGCGCGGCGGCCACTGGATGGAAGGCAAATATGTTCCTTCCCTGCTCGCGGCCATTGGCGGCGTTATCGAAAAGCATATGCTGGCGACAGGATTTCTCAAGAGTGTGAAGAACCTGTCCGGCACCGATCCGGCAGCACTTGATGTCCAGCGCCTGGCGGTGGGCGATGACATGAGGCCTGCCGGTCCTCAATGCCCCAAATGTGGCGAGTTTTCCCTGGTTTTTCAGGAAGGATGCGCCACCTGCATGGCATGCGGATACTCGAAATGCGGTTGACCGGGCATTTTTCATATTGACCAGAACGGTTTTTTGTTCTACTTTTGTTCTCATCAAAAGAGCAGGAGAAAAGCCATGGGATTTAGCGCAAGTGCCGAGCTGGAAAACGAATTCAGTGACAGATTCTGGTTCTGGACCGGGTTGTCCGGCAAGCGTTACATCCATTCGGTCTACAGTACTGAAAACTGTCCGCCATTGCCCGGCGCCATTTATGTAATGGTCCGCCGTCTTGAAAGCGGCGCACGGGTACCAGTTCGCATGGGACGGTTCTCACCCTTGTGGGATTTTCCGTTGCCGAGCGAGATGACCGACGGCGCCTGTGAAATTCATGTGCACCTGCTGGCAGGGGATGAAAGCCAGACCCTGCATGTTTATGACGATCTCGCGGCATCGCTCGAACTGGATGCAGCCGATGCACCGGCGATTTGCCGTCCGTTACCGGCACGCGACACCGGGCGTTTTGTGCAGCCTGCGCTGCCGCTGTTTTCAGATATGGCCGCCTGATCCACCTGAACCGGAACATTGGAGCGGTGGGCGATTAAATTGGATCATTTGACCGCCTGCCACTCTAAAAGGAACCAAGTCAGCTCACTCGGTCAGGTGTAAGGCGCGATGAAAACCGGGTTTCACCCGGGCGTCCATCGGGCGACTTTTTGCAGCAGCACCGATGGGTTGATTTGGACCAGCGAAAGTAAGGCGTTCACACCCGCTGGTTTCGGGCAAGCGTCAGCACTTCCGAGAGATGGCTGTCCTTGAAGCCCAGTTCCTCGATATGGTCCAGGGTCGATGCGATATAGTCGATACATGGACCGCCCTTGCCGTGTCCCTGCAGCACGAACGGCAACAGGTCTTCGGCGGATCTCTTGCCGGCATATTGCACATGCTCCTGGTCAACCAGGTACACCAGCGCATTCACTTTTTCAGGCGTTCCATCGCGGTCAAGCAGCATGTCCCGCCAGCGTTCCTTGTAGATCATCGTCACCTGTTCGCGTTCACGCAGATAGGCGATTGTCTCTTCACGCCTGCTGCCCGCCACGCGGTATCCGATACCCCTGCAGGAGCCGCCGCGATCAAGCCCGAGCACCATGCCGGGTTTATCCGGCGTACCGCGATGCACATGCGAGTAGATGCACAGCCGGCGATGAACGCCGTGCATGACGGCGCCCTGGCGTTCTTCGAACTCAAAGCCCGGACGCCACATCAGCGATCCGTATCCAAACACCCAAAAATCCAGGTTCATCCGCTTACCAAATATTCATCGGGATGCCTGCATAGCAGGCACACTGTTTCCACTTCAACAAACGCCGTGATAAATTGCCAGAGAATCAGATACCCAACCAATTAAATCTTCCGCTTCGGACACCATGACCAACCCGTTGGAAATCAAGCGTATCTCGCCCCTGAAGATGATGGCGCCGCTCATTGTCTTTCTATGCATAGCACTGGCATGGAGCGTCTACTGGTATATTGCCCTGGGCAAAGCCAAGCACAGGCTTGCAGAGCTGGAAGCAAGCCATGTTAATCTAAAATGTGATGATCGCAGCTGGGGTGGGTATCCGTTTCGTATTCATTTTGACTGCACCGGCCTCAGCACCGATCTGGCCGGCAGCAGCGTCACGGCCGACAAGCTGCGTCTGATCGGCCAGGCTTGGAATCCCAACCATATCATCGGCGCCCTGTTTGGCCCTGTCACCGTAGATACTGTCAAGTTTTCCGGAGACCCGATCCGTTTCAGCCATCGCGTAAGCAACGGCAAGCTGGCGCTGGCCTCACTGCTGGCCGAAAACCAGTCAATTGCAACTGTCGACAACAAGCAGCTCACTGTCACCAAGACCGAAGCTCATCTGCGCCCTGCAGGCGACACCGACCGGTTCGACCTCGCCATCACCCTGTCTGGCCTGTCCACCGAAAAGGCCCAGCTTGACAGCTTTAAGGTCATGGGCACGCTGGCTGACCAACTGTCCGGAGAAGGAAGCGTCGATCTGCTGTCGGAACCATCCGACTATCTCGACGCCATATGGATCGTGCAGTACCTGGCCGACCTGGGCGACGATGAAATGAACGCCGCCAGGGCGGTAATCGGCCCGCTGTTGAAGGCCAACGACAACAAGCTGCCGATCCAGCTCAAGGACAACATCTGGTACTGGGGGCCTTTCGCCGTCACCGGATCAGACTAGGGCCTAATCCTTCCCGTCTGCCGGTGCAACCGGTTGGCCACTGCGGCCGAAATCTGGCTCGTCCGTATCCTGACCTGCCTCGATGATACGCTGGCGAATGCCGCGCGCCCGGGTAAAGGTGTCAAACAGCATCTCACCGTCGCCCCAGCGGATGGCTCTCTGCAAGGCCGACATGTCTTCTGAAAACCGTCCCAGCAGCTCAAGTACGGCCTGCTTGTTGTTCAGATAGACATCCCGCCACATGGTTGGATCCGACGCCGCCAGACGGGTGAAATCCCGAAACCCGCCGGCCGAGTACTTTATCACTTCATGCTGGGTCACCTCTTCAAGGTCCGCAGCCGTTGTAACGATATTGAACGCAATCAGTTGCGGCAGATGCGACGTGATACTCAACACCCGGTCATGGTGTTCAGCCTCCATCACATCCACCTTGCTGCCGCAGGCCTGCCAGAACGCCGTCAACCGCGCAGTTGCGTCATCGTCGGTTCCGCTCAGGGGCGTCAGGATGCACCAGCGATTTTCAAACAGGGACGCAAAGCCGGAATCCGGGCCGGAGTATTCAGTACCGGCGATCGGATGCCCCGGCACGAAGTGCACATTGTCCGGCATATGCGGTGACACCTCGCGGATAACGGCTGCCTTCACCGAACCCACATCCGTGACAATCGCACCCGGTTTCAAGGTGGAAGCGATGGCCGCCGCAACCGCTCCACAAGCGCCAACCGGCACGCAAAGCACGACAAGATCCGCATCACGGACCGCATCTGCGGCGTGCTCATGCATGGTATCGGCAAGGCCCAGTTCCATGGCACGATCCCGGGTCGCAGCAGACCGCGCATGTCCCGATATCGATTTCGCCAGTCGCTCCCGACGTATGACGTGAGACAGCGACGAGCCGATCAGGCCCAGTCCGATCAGGGCAACTTTCTCAAACGGTTCAAATGCCATGGCGGATCAATCCGCCATAAACGACTGAAGTGCGTCAACAAATGCGCTGCATCCGGCCTCGTCACCGATGGATACCCGCAATGCACCCGGTAATCCGTACGCATCCATGCGCCGCACAACCACATTGTTCGAAGCCAGGAACGCATCCGCAGCCGCGGCCGATTTCGCGCCATCGGCAGCGAACTGCACGAGCACGAAATTGCCGACACTCGGGACCACCTTCAACCCCAGCGCTTCCACGGCCGACGTTACCTTCGGCAACCAGACATTGTTATGCTCAACCGCTTTTGCCAGGTGCCCGGCATCGCGAACTGCCGCCGCGCCGGCGGCAATAGCCGGCATGGCCACATTGAAAGGTCCGCGAATACGGTTCAGCACGTCGGCCACATTGGCCGGGCAGTAAGCCCAACCCAGCCGCAACCCCGCCAGCCCGTAGGCCTTTGAAAACGTACGCGTCATGACCACGTTCTTCGACGTTGACACCAGTTCCAGTCCGGCTTCGTAGTCGTTGCGCCGGACATATTCCGCATAAGCCGCATCCAGCACCAGCAGACAGTCTGCCGGCAATCCGGCATGCAGCCGCTTGACCTCGTCAAAGCTGACATAGGTCCCGGTCGGATTGTTGGGATTGGCCAGAAAAACCATGCGGGTGCGCGGCGTCACCGCGTCCAGGATTGCGTCCACGTCAGCTGTGAGATTGCTCTCGGCCACCACGACCGGTGTCGCGCCATTGGCCCTGATGACGATCGGGTAGACCAGGAAGCCATGCTCGGTGTGAATGGCTTCATCACCGTGTTGCAGATAGCCGCTTGCCAGCAACTGCAGCAGTTCGTCAGATCCCGCGCCACACACGATGTTTGCAGGATTGATGCCGTGGGTCTCCGCCAGCGTATCGCGCAGCACACCCGACCCGCCGTCCGGGTACAATGCCAGGTCCTGCATGCAGTCTGCATAGGCCTGCATGGCAGCCGGACTGGGCCCGAGCGGGGACTCGTTCGACGACAGCTTGTGGACCTTGCCGTGCCCCGAGCCGGCGGATTTGCCGGGCACATAGGCGGCAATGTCGAGAATACCATCACGTGGACGGGGCATGTCTGCTGTATCGCTCATTGCTTGTTCAACTCCATCGCACTGGGATATCTGCCGGCGATCTTGAGCCCGAGGCCGCTGTTGCCCTTCAGGCTGACCAGCGGTTGCTCCGCCATGTCCAGGTAACCCGGTATCGACGTAAGGTATACGTCGTCGGCAAGTTTCAGATGCCATATCGGTTTGGGTACAAAGTCGCGTGGCAGTTTGCCGGTTGTGACCAGCAGTGTTTCGTCTTCTCCCGTCGGTTCACTGGGCGCATGGCCAAGCACTGCCAGTGACCGGCCTGGCTTGTCGGAACCGGCAGCCAGAACCGCGACCACGCGTGCCGGATTGCCGTCGGGCGTCTGTTCAAGTATGTCACGCCAGTCAAGCTTCATCGGCACCACCACCAGCACCTGTTCACCCTCTGACAAGGTTGCCAGTGCGGCCTTGAGCGAGCCCGCTTTCTCGACCGGCACAAGCGATGCAAACAGGTCGGTCGCCTGTCTGTATCGCGCGTCATTCATCACTTCCGCGATGGTCACGATGCGCACGTCGGCCTGGGCCAGGACCGAGGCTGAAATCACGGTCCGCCAGACCCGTTCGATGACAGCCAGCGGCACCCGGCCCGCGGCCACTTCAACCAGCCGGCGCAGGATCACGGCTTCCCGGCCCGGCCGGTACGGCATCCCGCCGCTCAGGAGACTGGCCGTCTTGGCCAGCCGTACCTTTTCACTGGCGGCAAACCGGGCGCACAGCAATTCGACGATCTGCTCGTCAATGCTGTCGATCTCCTGTCTGATACCGTCAAGCTCAGACGGTTGAATATCCGGTTTGTCCATCGGGAAAGGCTGCCCATATGAAAATCTGTCGATGTCGGGGTCCATCCCCGCAACGTTGGATGGTTCTAGAGAGAGCTCACCAAAAAATCAAAGACAAACACATCAGGTCTGTGAGCGGGATCGCAGGTTCAACCCTGCACGCGCCGGTTGCGGTATGATGTTGGGCCGCAATGACGGGACCAGCGCACGTTTCTGCTTGCCGCCGGAGACTGCATAAACCTGCTTTATCGCCTCCACCATTATCAGCCCCGAAAACCCCGGCCCGATCCAGGATCCCATTCGCTCACACAATGTCGCGCTGCGCACCATGAAGCGACGCTGGCTTGGCGGCATGAACAGCATCGAGGTCCAGTCAGCCGGTGAAAACTGAGCATTGCGCAACAGCGTTGTCAGCTGGCCGCGTGAAAACGGCCTGCCGTGACCGAACGGTGTGCTGTCAAAGCGGGCCCACAGACCGCGCCGGTTCGGCACGATGAACACCGCACGTCCCTGGGGCGCCAGTACGCGCCACAGTTCGCGCAGCATGTCAGGCAGCTGGTCGGTCAGCTCCAGCCCGTGCACCACCAGTACGAAGTCCATGCTGCCGTCGGCCAGGGGCAGGCAGGCCTCATCCACCAGGGCACTGGCGCTGTTGCCCTTGGCCGGCCAGTGCACAACACCCTGGCGTGCCGGCATCATTGCCATCACATTGCGCCCCTCGTCAGTCAGGCTGTCCAGATAGGGGGTGCAATAGCCCAGCCCCAGTACGCGCGCACCCTTCAGCCCGCGCATCCTGGCGCGAAGCCGCGACACGATAATACGACGCGTTGCATGCCCAAGCCTGCTGGCGTAAAATTCCTTTAGATCGACAACATCCATAATCTGCTCAACCTATCCCAAACTCACCCCGTTACAACAGGATCAACATGTCCAGTCTTCAGTATCATCTGTTCCCTGCCCTCAGCGACAATTATGGCGTGCTGATGCACTGTCCCGAAACAGGGCAAACCGCCTCCATCGACGCCCCGGAAGCCGCTGCCGTCGAAAAGGCGCTGGCTGATACCGGCTGGCAGCTTACTCACATACTGATCACCCATCATCATCATGACCATGTCGGGGGTGTACTTGAACTCAAGGACAAGTGGAATTGCGCTGTTGTCGGCAGCGCCGCAGAGCCCAACGAGCTGCCTGGACTGACCGACACCGTAACGCCGGGCGGCACATATGATTTCAGCGGCCACATTGCGCAGATCATCGCCACGCCCGGACACACACTCGGCCACATCACCTGGCATTTCGCTGATGACGGGGTCGCATTTGCAGGAGACACGCTGTTCACACTTGGCTGCGGGCGGGTATTTGAAGGCACCATGGACCAAATGTGGTCATCCTTGCAGGTGTTCGAAGCCATGCCGCCGGAAACAATCATTTACAGCGGCCATGAATACACTGCCGCCAATGCGGAATTCGCCTTGAGCATTGAGCCCGACAACGCCGCGTTGCGTGCCCGTGCCGAGGAGATTTCGCAACTCCGGGCTGCCGGAAAACCAACCGTTCCGAGCACCATTGCCGAGGAAATGCAGACCAATCCGTTCCTGCGTGCCGGCTCTGCCGCCCGGTTTGCCGAAGTGCGAAAAGCCAAGGACAGTTTCTGACGTGAAAACCCTGCGCCCGATCAGGCGACAACGGCATAGATGAAAGCCACATAACCTGCCAGGAACGCAAAGCCGACGCGCTTGCCGAACCGCTTCACAACCACGGCAAAGAAAAACAGCACCAGCGAAACGCCGATCATGACGGGAATGTCAACTTTCAGCATTTCATCCGACACCGGGATCGGCGAAATCACCGCGGTGATCCCGGCAATGCCCAGAACATTGTAGATGTTTGATCCCAGAACATTGCCCAGCGCGATGTCCGAGTGCTTTCGCATGGCCGCGATGATCGATGTCGCCAGTTCGGGAAGCGAGGTGCCGATGGCAACCAGCGTCAGTCCGACAACCTCATCTGAAACCTGGAAGGCCTTGGCTACCACGATGGCATTGTCGACCAGCAGCTTGCCGCCGAACAGCACTGCCGCGGTGCCGCATGCCACAAACAACAGGTCCAGCCAGATCGACTTGGACGGTTTCGGCAGGTCGTCATCCGGCGCTGCTGCCGTCTTGCCGTTCTTCCTGCGGTCGGAATACAGCAGAAACCCCATGTAGATGACGAGGATGGCAATGAAGATCAGTCCCCATGTCAGCGTCAGCACGCCGGAGAGACACGCCACGCCCAGCAAGCTGGCAGTGAAGATCATGAAGAAACCGTCACGGAAGACCGCGGCTTTTGAACATACGATCGGATAGATCACAGCTCCCACGCCGAGTATCAGCAATATGTTGGCAATGTTCGACCCGACGACATTGCCCATGGCGATACCGGGTGCGCCGGCGAGCGCTGCCTGTATGGAAGCAACCAGTTCCGGCACCGACGTGCCGAACCCGACAATAATGATTCCGACCACCAGGTTGGACAAACCGAGACGCAGGGCAAGAGCCGCGGCGCCGCGCACCAGAAACTCGCCACCGGCCAGCAGCAGAACGAACCCTGCCAGCAATCCGAAAAATACTATCATGAGCCCCTTGCCCGCATACCCCTGAATTCAGAGCAACGTGAAGCGTGTGCACGCCCCACGTTGTTCCGCACCTTATCTAGGTGACCCGCCGGCAAATTAAAAGGGCAGCAGAAGCAAGTCTGCTGCCCTTGAACTCGCCGGCACGGTGCCAGCCAGATCACATCATGTACTGGCCGCCATTGGCGGAGATGGTCGAACCGGTGATGAAGCCGGCATCATCGCCCACCAGGAACAGCACGCATTTGGCAATTTCTTCGGGCTCACCCAGCCGGCCAACCGGAATATGCGGCAGGATTGCCTTGTCGAGCACGTCCTGCGGAATGGCGCGAACCATTTCCGTGCCGATATAGCCGGGGCATATGGCATTGACGGTGATGCCCTTCTTGGCGCCTTCCTGGGCCAGCGCCTTCACGAAACCGATATCGCCCGCTTTGGCAGCGGAATAGTTGGCCTGGCCCATCTGGCCTTTCTGGCCATTGATCGAGGAAATGCACACCACTCGGCCAAAGCCGCGCTCACGCATGCCTTCCCAGACCGGGCGCGTCATGTTGAACAGCGAATTGAGGTTGGTATTGATAACAGCATTCCAGTTTTCCGGTGTCATCTTGTGGAACATGGAATCACGCGTGATACCGGCATTGTTGACCAGGATGTCAACCGGACCGAAATCGTTTTCGATGGTCTTCAGCGCGGTTTCGCAAGCGCCATAATCGCCAACGTCCCACTTCATCACTTCAATTCCGGTCTGCGCCTTGAAGTTCGTGGCGGCTTCATCATTGCCTGCATAGCTGGCGACGACCTTGTAGCCGGCTTCCTTCAGCGCTGTGGCAATGGCTGCGCCAATACCCCGGGTTCCCCCGGTCACGACTGCAATACGTGACATGTCATTCTTCTCCCTGTTCTATTTATTGGTTCAGTCGCGTTCGACACACATGGCAACACCCATGCCGCCACCGATGCACAATGTGGCAAGACCCTTCTTGGCATCACGCTTCTGCATTTCATGCAGCAGGGTCACAAACACGCGCGCACCTGACGCGCCGATAGGATGGCCGATGGCGATTGCGCCGCCATTGACGTTCACAATGTCCGGGTTCCAGCCCATGTCCTTGTTCACTGCACACGCCTGCGCGGCAAACGCTTCATTGGCTTCCACAAGATCGAGATCCTCAACCTTCCATCCGGCCTTCTTCAGCGCCGCGCGCGATGCGGGGATCGGGCCTGTGCCCATGATCGCCGGATCAACGCCGACATTTGCCCATGATGCAATCCGGGCCAACGGTTTCAGGCCCCGCTTTTCAGCCTCTGCCGCACTCATCAGGATAACAGCGGCGGCGCCGTCATTGATGCCGGATGCGTTGCCCGCTGTAACCGATCCTTCCTTGTCGAAGGCCGGACGCAGTTTGCCAACGCTTTCTTTCGTGGTGCCGTGCTTGATGTACTCGTCCTGGTCCACCACCACTTCACCCTTGCGGGTCTTGATCGTGACCGGACAGATTTCATCCGTGAACTTTCCGGCTTTCTGTGCAGCTTCCGCCTTGTTCTGCGAAGCCACGGCGAAATCATCCTGCTGCTCGCGGGTAATCTGCCACTGCTTTGCGACGTTTTCGGCCGTGGTGCCCATGTGATATCCATTGAAGGCATCCCACAGGCCGTCCTTGATCATGGTGTCGATCATCTTGTAATCACCCATCTTCACGCCGTTGCGAAGGTGCTGGCAGTGTGGCGCCTGGCTCATGGACTCCTGCCCGCCGGCGGCGACGATATTCGCATCACCATTGGCAATCTGTTGCATGCCCAGTGCAACCGCCCTGAGGCCGGAGCCGCACAACTGGTTCATGCCCCATGCCGGGCTTTCAACCGGGATGCCGGCATTGACCGACGCCTGGCGCGCCGGGTTCTGGCCCGCGCCTGCGGTGAGTATCTGGCCCAGGATCACTTCGTCGACGTCTTTGCCCTCCAGACCGGCACGCTCCATCGCGGCCTTCAATGCCGTGGTGCCCAGGTCAGAGGCCAGCAACGGGCTCAGCGCCCCATTGAACGAACCGACCGGGGTGCGGGCTGCCGAGACAACAACAACATCATTATCGGAAGTGGGCATGGGCATCATCCTTTTCGACTTACGTAAAACATGCTTTCAGAATTGCGACACACTTGCCCCAACGAAACCCATTGTGCAATGCACAATTAGTCGCGGTCTGTGCGGCATATGAGCCGCCACAACGGCCAAGCAGAAGCACAGCACACACGATTTACCCCAATCCAGTCAATGGAAACCCGACATCGCGTTGCTCGACAAGCTTGCAAAGCCGTGTATATGCTGCAATGCAAAGACAGCAATACACGGGATCAGGCTGTACCCTTCATCTCAAGACCACAGAGTAGCAAATATGTCCGACGACAAGAGCGACCCGATTGTCATAAAAAAATACGCCAACAGACGTCTCTACAACACTGCAAGTTCTGCCTATGTGACGCTTGATGACCTTTCGCAGATGGTCAAGGACGGACACGATTTCGTCGTCCATGATGCCAAGAGCGGGGAGAACATCACGCGCCAGGTGCTTACCCAGATCATCTTTGAGGAAGAGGCAAAAGGCGAGAACCTCCTGCCCATCGACTTCCTGCGCCAGCTGATCCGTTTCTATGGTGACAGCATGCAGGCATTCGTACCGAGCTATCTGCAATTTTCCATGGAACACCTGACCCGCGAACATGAACGGCTTCGCGAGGAGATGGTGGGCTCGGCAGGTACCGAGATGATAAAGTCCATGGAGGATCAGGCGCGCAAGAACATGGCAATGTTCCAGGACGCCATGCAGTTGTTCAATCCGTTTGCGGCCATGCAGAATGTCAACGGCGCGACGCCCGAGACCACCGAAGAACCGGCCAAGCCTGACACCCAGGCGGAACCGGAGGCATCGCCCGACACCGATCTCAAAGAGTTGCGCAACCAGATAAAGACAATGCAGTCGCAGATCGAAAAGCTGGCCGGCAAGGACTGAGTTCGCGATTTCCAACCGCGTCCGGTTGCCGGTTTTGAGTCAATACCCGGCAGCAAAACCGTCCTTGCGCGGTTCGGACCCGGCACACAGCATATTGCTGTCCGGGTCAATCGCGATGATCTGCCCGCCGCCATAGGGTTCTTCCGGGCGGTGAACCGCGTGGCCCAGCGCCGCCAGCCCGTCAGCAACATGCTGCGGTACGCCCTGCTCCAGCCCCAGCAGTCCTTCGTCGTGGAACGCCCTTGGAAACTCCAGTGCTTCCTGCGGATCCATGCCGTAGACGAACTGGTTCACCATCATCGCCACATGGCCCATGGGCTGGTATGCGCCGCCCATCACACCGAATGACTGCACGATCCGGCCGTTTTCGCGCACCATGGCGGGAATGATGGTGTGCAGCGGCCGCTTGCCGGGACCGATGCAGTTCGGATGACCCGGTACGGCGGAAAATCCCGCACCCCGGTTCTGCATGATAATCCCGGTTTTCGGTGTGACAACGCCGGATCCGAACCCGTGATAGATCGAGTTGATGAACGACACCGCCATACGATCCTTGTCCACGATACTCAGATAAACCGTGTCGGACCCCAGCAGCGGCACCACGTCTTCCGGCTCGGGGATCACCCGGTCCATAGCTATCTGCGCGGCCAGCTTGTCAGTCATTTTGTCCGACAGAAGCTCTTCGACAGGTATGTCGGCAAAATCCTGATCGGCAATGTGGCGGTTGCGGATAACCCACGCCAGCCGGATGGCTTCAATTTCCAGATGACGCCGCTCAACGCTTTCAGGTGCATATTGCGCCAGGTCGAACCGGTTGAGAATGTTCAGCGCCACAAGGGCCGTCAGCCCGGTGCCGTTCGGAGGAATCTCCAGGATTTCACGGCCCTGATACACTGTGCTGATGGGTGTGACCCAGGAGGCTCTGGTTGCTGCCAGGTCTTCCATGGTGATCAGGCTGCCCCTGACCTGAAGCGTTGCAACAATGTCCTCTGCCACTGCGCCTGTATAAAAGCCGTCGCGTCCTTCAGCAGCAATGACCTCCAGTGTGTCTGCCAGCGCCGGCTGCTTCACCAGTTGCCCCGCGGCAGGCGCTTTGCCGTCGGGCAGGTAATGCAGTCTGCCGCCCTCGTCCTGGCCAAGGAACTCTACCAGCCCGGCCCAGTCGTGCGCGGTCCTCGGGCCAACCGGATGTCCGTCGCGCGCCAGTTTGATGGCCGGCTGCAGCAGATCACCCAATGACCTGCTGCCAAACCGGTCCAGCAGGACTGCCCAGCCATCCACCGCACCCGGCACGGTAATGGCGTGAACATTGTCGGTTGCGATCTCGCCCAGGCCGGACGCCTTCAGCCATGCTGCGTCCGCATGGATACTGGCACGACCGGATCCGTTGAGCCCTGCCACCTCGCCGTCCGGTGTGCCGATCAATGCAAAGCAGTCGCCGCCGATCGCTGTCATCTGTGGCTCGGTTATGCACAACACCGCCGATGCCGCTATGGCGGCATCAACTGCATTGCCGCCTGACCTCAAAACATCGAGTGCGGCCAATGACGCCTGCGGTGACGACGTTGCCACACAAGCCTCGGCGGCATACACTGCAGATCGCCCCGGTGCATGAAAATTTCTCATATCAAGTGCCTTTTCATCATCTATTGGCACGCCCTGTTACTTGCGCGTATTAAGGGTGCCTTAAACTGGGGTATGGTCAAGGCCATTAACAGCCGTTTCACGCCTCGGGATAGGCTTAATCCAGGCGCATACACTCACAATTAGCCGCAGAATAGCGGTTAACAGCATCAAAACAACTACGACAGCCGGAATTCAGGAGGACTACCCAATGGCATCGGTGAAATCAGATATCGAGATCGCCCGCGAAGCGACCATGAAACCGATCATGGAAATTGGCGCCAAAATCGGCATCAACGATCAACATCTCATTCCTTACGGTCATACCAAGGCAAAGATTTCAGCAGAGTTCATCAAGTCCGTTCAGGGTAATGACGATGGCAATCTCATCCTGGTCACCGCCATCAACCCGACGCCGGCCGGCGAAGGCAAAACAACCACAACCGTTGGTCTCGGAGATGGCCTGAACGCCATCGGCAAGAAAGCCATGATCTGCATTCGCGAAGCCTCGCTCGGCCCGTGCTTCGGCATGAAGGGTGGCGCTGCCGGCGGCGGATACGCGCAGGTGGTTCCCATGGAAGACATGAACCTGCATTTCACCGGTGATTTCCACGCCATCACCTCTGCCCACAACCTGCTGTCGGCAATGCTCGACAACCACGTCTACTGGGGCAACAAGCTCGACATCGACGTTCGCCGGGTATCGTGGCGCCGGGTCATGGATATGAACGACCGCGCCCTGCGCCAGATCGTGTGCAATCTGGGCGGTGTCGCCAATGGCTTCCCGCGTGAAGCCGGCTTCGACATCACCGTTGCATCTGAAGTCATGGCCATTCTGTGCCTGGCAACCGACATTGAAGACCTGCAGAGCCGTCTCGGCGACATCATCGTCGCCTACAAGCGTGACCGGTCACCGGTCTACTGCCGCGACATCAAGGCCGACGGCGCCATGACCGTTCTGCTGAAAGATGCCATCCAGCCAAACCTGGTGCAGACCCTGGAAAACAATCCGGCCTTCGTGCACGGCGGTCCGTTCGCCAACATCGCGCATGGCTGCAACTCGGTGATGGCAACCACCACAGCTTTGAAGATCGCAGATTATGTGGTCACAGAAGCAGGCTTCGGTGCAGACCTCGGCGCGGAGAAATTCTTTGACATCAAGTGCCGCAAGGCCGGCCTGAAACCAAAAGCCGTTGTGATCGTGGCGACTGTTCGCGCCATGAAGATGAACGGCGGTGTTGCCAAGAACGACCTCGGCGCGGAAAACGTCGATGCCGTCAAGGCCGGCTGCGCCAACCTTGGCCGCCACATCGAGAACATCAAGAAGTTCGGTGTTCCGGCTGTCGTCGGCATCAACCACTTCATCACCGACACCGATGCCGAAGTGGAAGCCCTGAGCGAGTTCGTCAAATCACAGGGTGCCGAAGCGGTTCTGTGCAAGCACTGGGCCCATGGCTCGGAAGGCACCAGGGACCTGGCCAACAAGGTGGTCGAAATGGTTGAAGGCGGCACTGCCGACTTCAAGCCGCTGTACTCAGACGACCTGAGCCTGTTCGAGAAGATGGAGGCCATTGCCAAGGGCATCTACCGTGCCGACGGCGTGGTTGCCGATGCCAAGATCATGAACCAGCTGAAAGCCTGGGAAGATCAGGGCTACGGCAAGCTGCCGGTGTGCATGGCAAAGACCCAGTACTCGTTCACCACCGATCCGAACATGCGCGGCGCACCCACCGGGTTCACCCTGCCGGTCCGCGAAGTGCGGCTGTCCGCCGGTGCCGGTTTCGTGGTTGCGGTTTGCGGTGAGATCATGACCATGCCAGGCCTGCCGTCGGTACCGGCTGCGGAATCCATCATGCTCAATGACGACGGCCAGATCGAAGGCCTGTTCTAGATCGGGATGATTTTTGGTTGCTTCAACCAAAAACCATGAACCTGGTCGCCTGCATAGTGTTAGATCAGCTGCATCACTGATGCTTTGACAAATTGAAGGGCGCGGAAGGTATATCCTTCCGCGCCCTTGCTTAATTCGGGTGATGCGTCTCAGGCCGCCAGCGTACCGCGGACCGGATAGTCGTTATCGATCACGTATTTCAGGACACCGGCAAGTTCAGCGGCCTTGGCCCGGCCGAACGGGGCGGTCTGCACCGACCAGTGATACAAGGTTCCGTCAGGTCGCACGATCGCCATGCCGGGTTCGGAAAACACATCAGGCTCGCCTTCCCTGATCGACGATGACAGGAACAGGCCCCAGGTTCTGGCCTGATCTCTGGTCAGACCGTAGCCAAGTTTCAATCCGGAAACGTCCCAGTCACGCGCCGTCTGTTCCGCCAGTTCCTGTGTGTTCATGCTGAGGGCAACGACATCAATGCCGAGACCTGAAAATTCGTGCAGCTTGGCCCTGAAGTCCGTCAGTTGGCCCTTGCAGATGGGGCAGTGCAGGCCGCGGTAAAAAATAACGATGGTGAAATTTTCCGGCTTGTCCGCGTTCAGTGTGAACTCACCGCCGCCCACCAGCGGCACAGTAAGGGCTGGTGCGGGCTGTCCGGGAACGAGGGTCGAGTGCATGAGTTTGTCTCCAGCAAAAAGGGCAATGTCCATCTAACTGGACACTGCCCTCAAAAGGATCAACACACAACCGTGTGAGACGTCTGTGAGCTCAAGCCCTCAGGCGCTCATTGTCGGCATCGAACGGGCTTTCTGCAATGACCGTTGCCTGGAACAGCTCGCCGAGGATTTTCACCTGCAGCTTTGTGCCCTCGGCGGAATTCGCCGGCCTGACCATGGCCAGCGCCAGGGATTTGCCGACCCGCCAGCCATAGGACCCTGTGGTCACCCGGCCGACCAGTTCAACTGATGCATCATAGACCGCTTCGGACCCGCGCGCATCGCAGTCCTTGATGTCGTGCACATCCAGCGTGACATAGGTCCATTCATCCCCGGCGGCATGGCGCTTGACCAACTCGTCACGGCCGATGAAGTCACCTTTGTTGGGATGTACGAACCGGTCCAGACCGGATTCATACGCTGAATACTCAACCGACAGTTCGCGGCCGACAAGGCGGTAGGATTTTTCCACCGCCATGGCGCCCATGGCCCGGATACCGAACGGCTTGATGCCGAACTCTTCGCCGGCTTCCATGACCAGATCGAAGATCAGGTTCTGCATCTCGATCGGGTGATGCAGCTCCCAGCCGAGCTCGCCGACGAAATTCACCCGCAGCGCATGCGCCTGGGCAATGCCGACATTGATGAACTTGCCGGTCAGCCATTTGAAACTGTCATTGGACAGGTCGGTATCGGTCAGCTTCTGCAGCACGTCGCGTGATTTCGGACCGGCCAGGACCAGCACGCCCATCTGCGTCGTGATCTTCTGCAGCTCGACGCCGGTGTCGGGTTTCAGCTTGATCAGGTAATCCCAGTCATGGCGTTCATAGGCACCGGGACCGACCAGGTAGAAATCATTTTCCCCACGCTTGTAGACGGTGAACTCGGAGCGCACACCGCCCAGCTTGGTGAGCAGGTGGCACAGACCGACACGGCCAACTGCCTTGGGGATCCGATTGGCCAGGATCGAGTCCAGCCATTCCGCCGCGTTTGGTCCCGTCACCTCGTACTTGGCGAATGCCGACATATCCAAAAGGCCGCAATTCTCAGTGACATTCTTCACCTCGTTGCCGACATGCTCAAAATAGTTGGAGCGCCGGAACGACCACAGTTCCTTGACCTTTTCACCCGGCTTCGCCGGTGCATGGTTTTCGCTGGTGATCACGTCGGGGCGCACGATTTCATCTGGTTCAAAGCCATAGTCGGCACTTGGCGCGAACCAGTTCGGACGCTCCCAGCCATAGACGGAGCCGAATACCGCACCGAGCGCCTTCATCCGGTCATAGCACGGTGACGTCTTGAGCGGGCGGGCATCCCAGCGTTCCTCATCCGGATAATGCGGGGTGAACACATTGCGGTAGGCTTCTTCGTTCTTGCGCTTCAGATAGCCGCGCGACGCATACGGGCCGAACCGGCGCGGGTCCACGCCCAGCATGTCGATCGAGCTTTCACCCTCGACAATCCATTCGGCCAGTTGCCATCCGGCACCGCCGGCTGCGGTGACGCCGAACGAATGACCCTCATTGAGCCACAGGTTCTTTTTGCCCCAGGCCGGTCCGATGATCGGCGAGCCGTCAGGCGTATAGCAGATCGCGCCATTGTAGACTTTCTTGATGCCGACTTCGCCAAAGGCAGGCACACGATGTAGTGTGCTTTCAATGTGCGGCGCGATCCGGTCCAGATCTTCCTGGAACAGCTCGTATTCAGCGTCTTCGTCCGGGCCGTCCACATAACAGACCGGCGCACCGGCTTCGTAGGGACCAAGGATAAGGCCACCGGCCTCCTCGCGCATGTACCAGGCAGAATCCGCATCCCGCAGCACGCCCATTTCAGGCAGGCCGTCTGCGTGGCGCTGCTTGATCTCCGGATGGGCCTCGGTGACGATGTACTGGTGTTCAACCGGGATAACGGGAATGTCCAGGCCCAGCATGTCGCCGGTCTGGCGCACGAAATTGCCGGTTGCCGTGACCAGGTGCTCACAGGTGATGTCGCCCTTGTCGGTTTTCACCAGCCACTCGTCATTGGCCTTCTGCTCAACGGCGATCACACGGGTGTTGCGATAGATTTCCGCGCCATTGTCGCGCGCGCCCTTGGCCATGGCCTGGGTCAGATCGGCAGGTTGCACATAGCCGTCGGTCGGATGCTGAATGGCGCCGAGCAAGCCCTCGGTATTGCACAACGGCCAGATTTCCTTGACCTGCTCCGGCGTCAGCAGGTTGACGTGAATACCGATGGTTTCAGCCACACCGGCATAATACATGAACTCGTCCCAGCGATCCTGGGTCTGGGCCAGCCGGATGTTCGACACCTGGCGCAAGCCGACATGCTGGCCGGTTTCTTCCTCAAGCCTGGCATAAAGGTCAAGCGAGTACTGATGCACCTTGCCGACCGAATACGACATGTTGAACAGCGGCAGCAGGCCTGCGGCATGCCACGTCGAGCCAGACGTCAGTTCATTGCGCTCGACCAGCACAACGTCCGACCAGCCTTTTTTGGTCAGTGCGTAAAGCGTTCCGACACCAACAACACCGCCACCGATAACAACAACACGTGCATGCGACTTCATAATCCAACCCTCCGGGTCCAGAGCAACTATCTGCAATCCAAACCATAGTGAAAACAACTCAACACGTGTGAAGTCAAACGACCGGGCAGCGCAGAATTACGACACATGGGGGTGTCTCAGATACTCACATCGAGCGAGCGCAGATCGCGTTTCAGGCGATCAGGATTGATGAATTGTACCGAATGCCATCCGGCATTGCGTGCGGCCTCAACATTTGCAGCCACGTCGTCAATGAACACGGTTGCCTCGGGCAGCAAGTCGAACGCGTTCATGTGATGCCTGAAAATCTCCGGCTCCGGTTTCAGCAGGCCAATCCGGCCCGACACGGTAATGTCCCGAAACAGCTTGAAGAAATCGAAGCGCTGCGAAGCTTCATCAAAGGTTTCGCCGTTGAAATTGGTCAACGCGGTCAGATCGTAACCGTCGCCGGACAAAGCCTGAAGGATACCGACACTGTCTGCAATCGTCTCCGGCACCATGTCGTGCCAGCGTTCGCGAAACGCCCGGATCAGAGCTTCCCGCTCCGGGTATCGAGCAATCAGCGCAGCTTCACCCGGCGCCCAGGCTTGAACCCTGTCCTGTGCGGTTATCCAGTCGCGCGAGCAGACATCACGCAGGAAAGCGCGCCGTTCCTCCTGATCCGGGATCAGGTCGAGATACGCAAACTCAGGGTTAAAGTTCAGCAGCACATTGCCAATATCAAAAACGACGTGCCGTATAGCCATCAGCTGATGCCGAATTCACTGAACGGAATGAAGCCCAACAGGTCGCCCTGCTGCACTGATGATGCTTCTTCGGGAACCTCGATGAGCCCGGTTGCCTGCCGCAGCCCGGAAATCAACCCTGACCCGTCACGCTGGAATTTTTGCAGGACGGGGCCTTCGCCGGCATTGTCTATCCAGCCGCGCCAGAATTCACGCCGGTCGGTTTTCTTCTTTGCAATCGTGAATCCGGCCGGCAGCGGATAGCGTTGCGGCTGTTGCCAGATAGCCCCCTGCAGACGGGAAAACATGGGTTGCGCATAAAGAAGAAAGGTCACGAAGGCCGCCACCGGGTTCCCCGGCAAACCGAAGAAAACCGTATCCGCGATCTGGCCCATGGCCAGCGGTCTGCCGGGTTTCACCGCCAGCTGCCAGGCGTGAAGCGTGCCCATTGACTGGATTGTCTCCACAATGAAGTCGGCTTCGCCACGGCTGGCACCGCCTGTCGTGAGAATGACATCACACTCATGTGCTGCGGTTCGCACCACCCGTTCAACCCGCACCCTGTCGTCGGGGATCACACCATAATCCACCGCCTCGGCACCGACCGTGTTCAGCAACCCGCGCAGCAGATGATGATTGCTGTCATAGACCTGACCATCGCCCAGCAGGATGCCGGGCCGGACAATCTCGTCTCCGGTTGAAATCAGGCCCACTTTCAGGCGCGCAAATACATTGACGCGACCGGCCCCGCCGGATGCAATCGCGGCCACGTCCTGCGGCCGCAATCGCTGGCCGCACGGCAGCATGACTTCACCGTGCCTGACATCTTCGCCCGCAAGGCGTGTATTGGCGCCTGGCTTCAGGCCCTTCGGAACAACAAGCCGGGTACCATCAACGTCCGCGTCCTCCTGCATCATGCAGGTATCGGCGCCTTCCGGCATGACGGCACCGGTGAAAATACGCGCTGCCTCGCCTTTCTTCAGCGCCCGCTGCGGCGCGTGTCCTGCGGCAATGCGCATGACGACCTTGAACCGCGTCTCGTCGTCTGCCTTCAACGCCTTGCCGGCAAAGGCATACCCGTCAACGGCTGCATTGTCGAAAGCGGGGATGTCCCGGGGTGCCGCATACTGTTCAGCCAGCACCCGGCCATGCGCCTTTGAAAGCGGGATCGTCTCTACATCGGCAACCGGTGACATGCGTTCAAGGATGAGTGCAACCGCATCATCATGGCGCATCCGGTCCTTGTCGTGCAGAAAGCAGTCATCGAGCAATTTTCGGGACATGGCCTCAAGGTACCTCGACCAGACCGGTGCGCCCACAGATAAAATCAGCCAGCGCAAAAATGTTATCGCGATCATAGACCGGAACCGGACAATCGCTGACCTCGCCATTGGCGGCAACTGCCACAATGGTTTCATCCTCGTCGCTCAGGTTCGGATTGGTGTTTTCAAGATTGCGCACCTCGATCTTGTCGTGGCCATCGCGCTTGTAACCTTCGACAATCACCAGGTCGCACGGATCCAGCTTGGCCAGCATCTCATCAAGCGATGGTTCAGCATCATCGCGCAGTTCGGAGATCACCGCCCAGCGATGCCGGGACACAACCGCAACCTGCGCAGCACCCGCCGCACGATGGCGAAAACTGTCGCGCCCCTCATGGTCAATATCGAAGGAATGGTGTGCATGCTTGATGGTCGATACCCGATAGCCACGGCCGGTAAGCTCGGTTACCAGACGTTCCACCAGCGTGGTCTTGCCTGAGTTCTTGAACCCGGCCACCCCGATAACCCGCTGTGTCATGCCGCCAGCCCCTTCGCAATGCGTTCGGCTTCCGGCACATCATCGGGCCGGTTCACGTTGAAAAACGGATCAAATCCGCTGGCTGTGAACTCGACCGCAATCAGTTTGTGCCGTGCTGTCCACAGATCAACCTTGCGGATGTCTTCATCCACCAGTGCCGAGTGCAGGTCATCCTTGAGGCGTACCGGCCACAGGCCGAAAACCGGATGATTGCGCCCATCAGATGCAGCACACGCCATATCGGCGCCCTGGTGCTGGATTGCGGCCAGCAGCCGGCCAACGAAATCCGTTGGAAAGAACGGCGTATCAGTCGCGGCAGTTGCTACCCATTCGGCATCGGGTACGTTTTCTGCAGCCCACGACAATCCGGCCAGCACGCCAGCAAGCGGGCCGGCAAAACCTTCAACCGTGTCCGCCATGACCGGCAGGCCATAACCGGCAAACCGGTCAGGGTCGCCATTTGCATTGAGTATGACACTGCCGACCTGGGCGCCGAACCGGTCAATCACGTGATCCAGCACCGGACGCCCGGCAAGTTCGATCAGCCCCTTGTCGCCGCCGCCCATGCGCCGGGCCAGGCCACCGGCAAGTATGCACCCGACGACCTTATTCACTGCTGGCTCCCTTGCGCCGGTGCTTGCGGTCTTCGTCCTCGATCTGCGAGACATCGGCATCAAACTCGATACGCTCCGCTCCCGACAGCGCAAGGAACCGCTTGCCGCGGGCCCGGCCGATAACGGTCATGCCCACCTGGCGGGCAAGATCGACACCCCAGGCGGTAAAACCTGAGCGCGACACCAGAATGGGAATGCGCATGGCAGCGCACTTGAGAATCATTTCGGATGTCAGTCGGCCGGTGGTGTAGAACAGCTTGTCGTCCGGAGACACCTTGTTGAGGAACATCCATCCGGCGATCTTGTCGACGGCATTATGCCTGCCCACATCCTCCAGGTAGACCAGCGGCGTATCACCCTTGCACAGCACACAGCCATGAATGGCGCCGGCCTTGAGATACAGCGATGGTGCGGTATTGATTTTCCTGGTCAGCGCATAAAGCCACGACGTCTTGATCCGGGCGTCCTTGGACAGTTCGATGGATTCGAAATTCTCCATCATGTCACCGAACACCGTGCCCTGCGCACAACCCGACGTCCGGGTTTTCTTTTTCATCTTCTCTTCGAAGTTGGTCTCGCGCACCGTGCGCACCACAATCACTTCAAGATCATCATCATAGTCGATGCCGGTAATCTCGTCGTCGCGCTGCAGCATGCCCTGGTTGAGCAGGTACCCCACCGCCAGCCAGTCCGGGTGATCGCCGATGGTCATCGAGGTGACGATTTCCTGGGCATTGAGATAGATGGTCAGCGGGCGCTCATGCACCACGTGGGTATCGGTCTGTGCGCCGGTCTGATCGATACCGGTGACCGCACGCGACAGGCGTTCATCGTCCGGATCAGGCACGATGGCAAATTCCGAAATGTCGCGCGGCGTATTCATGCGTGCTTGTAAATCCTTTGCGGCGGTATGTGCAGCACAATGTCGTCCCCCACCGAAATGCCGCCTTCACGCTCCACCCATGCCACCAGACCGCGTTTGTTGCGCGCCAGTTTGGGAAAAGCCATGCCCTGGTCGGGATGATGTTTTTCGATGACATCGCCCACATAACGGCACGGTGCATTTTCACCGTCGACAATCAGTGTTGCACCTGAAGAAAACATCATGCGTGTCGATGGCGGCAGGAATGTAAGATCGGGAATGCCCGAGGTAACCACGTTTGCACCAACCCAGTCCGGTTTCAGCTCCGGGATTCCGAGCAGGCCGGCAACTTCGCGCAACTGCTCAGCCGACAGGATCGACACCTGACGGGTATTCGCCACCGGCGTGCCGCGCTTGTACTGCGCCAGCATGCGGCTGTCCGACTCGTAGCCGCGACCGCCATGGCAGTCACCGACAATGCCGTCAAACACCAGGTCCATGCGGTTTACATGGGCTTTTTCCAACCCGGTCTCGCGATCCGGACTGGACAGCAAAGCGCTGACCCTGCCGACCAGTTTCGATTTCTCAAGTACTGCCATGGTGTGCCCTTTTCAAATCCGGGCCTGTGTATAGCATCTTAGAGCGTCAACGGAACCGTCATGCACAACATGCCAGCTCCGCTGCTTTTACTCGGCTGCCACCTTGTGTGCACCATCGGCAGGTTCAACCCTGGCGGCGCAGAACTTGAACTCCGGGATTTTCCCGTATGGATCAAGCGCCGCATTGGTCAACAGGTTTGCGGCCGCTTCAACAAAGGCGAACGGAATGAAGATAGCGCCAACCGGCACCTGATCGTCCTGCCGCACCATGATCTCCACTTCGCCGCGGCGCGTTGTGACGCGCACCTTGTCACCCGCCTCGATGCCGAGCTTTGCTATGTCCGCCGCATTCATCTGAACCACCGGCTCAGGGTTCACTGCGTCAAGCACGAACGACCGTCGTGTCATGGCGCCGGTGTGCCAGTGTTCAAGCTGGCGGCCGGTTGACAGGATGTAGGGATAATCGGCATCCGGCGTTTCATCCGGCGGCACCACTTTGGCCGGCACCATCTTGCCGAGACCGGTGGCCGTCGGGAACCGGTCGGAAAACACGATATCCTCGCCGGGATGATCCGGCGCGGGACATGGATAAGCCACAACGTCTTCGGTGATCAGCCTGTCCCAGGTGATGTTGTCCAGCGACGGCATGGCCAGCTTCATCTCGGCAAACACATCGGCCGGGCTGTCATAGTTCCAGTCCAGCCCAAGCCGGTTGGCGAGATCGCAGGTAATGGCCCAGTCCTCGCGCGCCTCGCCCGGCGCTTCAAGCGCCTTGCGGCCCATCTGCACCTGGCGGTTGGTGTTCGACACCGTGCCGTTCTTTTCCGGCCACGCGGATGCCGGCAGGATCACATCGGCAAACATCGCAGTTTCGGTCAGGAAGATATCCTGCACCACCAGGTGATCGAGCTTGGCAAGTGCTGCACGGGCATGGTTCACGTCCGGATCGGACATGGCCGGGTTCTCGCCCAGAATATACATGCCGTTGATCGCGCCATCATGGATGGCGTGCACGATTTCCACCACGGTCAGGCCGGGTTCGGGGTCCAGTTTTGCATCCCACAGCTTTTCAAACTTGGTGAGGTTCTTCTCCACGGCCACCGAAGTGTAATCCGGGAACACCATCGGGATCAGGCCCGCATCGGATGCGCCCTGCACATTGTTCTGGCCGCGTAAGGGATGCAGGCCGGTGCCGGCACGCCCGGTCTGGCCACACATCAGGGCCAGTGAAATCAGGCAACGGGCATTGTCGGTGCCGTGGGTGTGCTGCGACACGCCCATGCCCCAGAAGATGATCGCCGCACTGGCTTTGGCGTATTTGCGCGCCACCGTGCGGATTTCATCTGCAGCGATGCCGCAGATGGCTTCCATATCTTCCGGCCTGTAGTCAGCCAGATGGTCTTTCAGCTTGTCGAAGCCTTCGGCGTGCGCCTGGATATACTGCTCGTCATACAGGCCCTCTTCCACAATCACGTTCATCATGGCGTTAAGCAATGACACGTCGGCACCGTTCTTGAACTGCAGCATGTGGCTGGCATAGCGCTTCATGGCCGTACCGCGCGGATCCAGGATAATCAGCTCGGCGCCGCGCTGTGCGGCCTGCTTGAAAAACGTCGCCGCAACCGGGTGGTTCTCGGTCGGGTTGGCGCCGATGACGACGATGACGTCGGAGTCACGCACCGCTGTGAACGGCGCGGTTACCGCACCGGAACCGATTGTTTCCATGAGCGCTGCCACCGACGATGCATGGCAAAGCCTGGTGCAGTGATCGACATTGTTGGATCCGAAACCGACCCGCACCAGCTTCTGGAACAGATAGGCTTCCTCGTTGGAACATTTTGCTGACCCGAAACCTGCCAGCGCCTTTGGACCGTTGCTATCGCGAATGGTCTTGAGGCCGTTGGCGGCCACATCAAGCGCTTCTTCCCATGTCGCTTCACGGAAATGCGTCATGGGATCTGCCGGGTCCATGTTCAGGCCCTTGGGCAGGCCCGGCTTGCGGATAAGCGGCTTGGTCAGCCGTTCAGGCGAGGTGATGTAGTCGAAGCCGAAGCGGCCCTTCACGCACAGGCGGTTTTCGTTTGCAGGTCCGCCCTTGCCCTCGACAAAAGCAATGTGGTCCTGACCGGTGTCTTCGTCTTTACGAATATTGTAGGTGATCTGGCAGCCGACACCGCAATACGGGCAGATGCTGTCGACCTGGCGATCGGCCTTGCGGCTGCCGCGGCCCTTTTCATCAATGATGGTGGATGGCATCAGCGCGCCGGTCGGGCACGCCTGAACACACTCACCGCACGCCACACAGGTCGATGCGCCCATGGGGTCATCAAAATCGAAAACCACTTTTTCATGCGGGCCCCGGAACGCCATGCCGATCACATCATTGACCTGTACCTCGCGGCAGGCGCGAACACACAGGTTACAGTGAATGCAGGCATCCAGGTTAACCGCCATGGCCGGGTGCGACACATCCGGTGCCGGCGACGTATCCCGCGGAAACCGCGATACATCCACTTCCATCGCATCTGCCCATTTCAGGAAAGACGACTGGTCATCATGGGCATCTTCACGCTCAGGCTGATCCGCCATCAGCAGCTCGATGACCATTTTACGGGCGTTGGATGAGCGCTCGTTCTGCGAGTTCACAACCATGCCTTCGGACGGGGCACGCACACACGACGCCGCCAGCACCCGCTCGCCTTCGATCTCGACCATGCAGGCGCGGCAATTGCCGTCCGCGCGATAGCCCGGCGCGTCCTTCCAGCACAGGTGCGGAATGGTGGTGCCTTCACGGTTGGCGACCTGCCAGATGGTTTCGCCGTCTTGGGCCTCGACTTCGCGTCCGTCGAGGGTGAACTTGATTGTGCTACCGGACATCAGGAAACGTCCTCCTTGAAGTGCGTCATGACAGTTCGAATCGGGTTTGGTGCTGCCTGGCCCAGGCCGCAGATGGATGCATCGGCCATGGCGATTGTCAGTTCTCCCAGCAGGGCTTCATCCCACGGACCCTTTTCCATCAGCTTGACGGCTTTTTCGCATCCGACCCGGCACGGCGTGCACTGGCCGCAGGATTCATCCTCGAAAAATTTCAACAAGTTGACCGCGGCATCGCGCATGGAGTCTTTTTCAGACATCACCACGATTGCATGCGACCCCACGAAACAGCCAAGCTCGGCAAGTTCACCGCCGAAGTCCAGCGGCACATCGCCTTTCGATGCCGGCAATATTCCACCGGATGCACCACCGGGGAGATAGCCCTTGAACGTGTGGCCGTCGGCCATGCCGCCGCACATGTCGATCAGTTCGTTGACCGTGGCGCCTGCCGGGGCCAGCACCACGCCGGGGTTTTTCAGCCGCCCGGACACCGAGTACGACCGCGGTCCCTTGTGACCGTCCTTGCCCTGCGAGGCGAACCAGTCCGGCCCCTTTTCCAGGATAGACGGCATCCAGTAGACGGTCTCGATATTGTGCACCAGGGTGGGTGCACCGAACAGGCCGACCTGCGCCACATAGGGCGGCCGGTGCCGCGGCAGACCGCGCTTGCCTTCGATGGACTCGATCATGGCGCTTTCTTCACCGCAGATATAGGCACCCGCGCCACGACGCACATGCACATAGCCTTCCGGCACGATACCGTCGGCCTCCAGCTTGCCGATCTCGTCTTTCAGCAGTTTCACCACCGCCGGGTATTCGTCGCGCATGTAGATATAGGCGGCAGAGGCATCGACGCCCCAGGCCGCGATCAGCATGCCTTCGAGAAACTGGTGCGGACGCGTGTGCAGGTAATAACGATCCTTGAAGGTGCCCGGTTCGCCTTCATCGCCATTGATGCACAGATAACGCGGGCCGTCACCGGCACGCACGAACTTCCACTTCTGGCCGGACGGGAAACCTGCACCCCCGAGCCCCTTGAGACCGGCTTCAAGCAAGGTGTCGATGACCTGCTCGGGTGTCTTCGATCCGCCGCGCAACGCGGTCAACTGCGCGTAGCCGCCTTCAGCCTTGTAATCCTCGAGGGACTGGTAGGCAGGCATTTCCGGGCTGGTTTCCTTGTTCCTGGCCATGACGGTCAGTTTCTCTACACTGACATTGCCCACATAATTGTGGCCGACGGCGGCCGCCGGGGCCACATCGCACAGGCCCATGCATGGTCCGTGCACAACACGCACATTGTCCGGCGCATTGTCGCCCAGCGCCTGGATGATGTCCTGGGCGCCGGCCATTTCGCATGACAGTGAGTCACAGACCCGGATGGTAATCTCTGCCGGTGCAGTTTCACCTTCCTTTACGATGTCAAAGTGATGATAGAAGGTCGCCACTTCATAGACTTCCGCCATCGGCAGCCGCATGGAACTGGCCAGTGCGGCCAGGTGACCGGCTGACAGATGTCCCCATTTGTCCTGCACCAGATGCAGGTACTCGATGAGCATGTCACGCTGCAGGGGCTGATGCGCGTCCAGCAGGTCTGTCACCTCCTGATCGGCAATGGGATCAAGCTGACGGCCTTTCGGAAACGCCCTGCCCTTGCCCTTGCCGCCCCGCCCGGGTCGGATAGGCTTGAAATCGCCACTGCCTGCATGTTTGTTCATGTTCGCTCATACCTTTTGCGAATTGTTGCTGGACCAGTACACCGCTGCCCGCTAAACCGCCATCAGGCCCGTTTCGAATACCGAATTTGCCGTCACTTCAAACCATGGTCGTGACCGCAGGGCGCAACAGAACTGGTCAAATCTGCCAGTCAGAAATAAATGTTATACCTGAAGGTGTCCAGTTTTATGCAGGATTTCGATTATGAAATTGATGTAAGGGGGTTGCAGTGCCCGTTGCCGGTATTGAAGGCAAGAAAGCGGATGATGTCTCTTAACTATGGAGAATCATTAAAAATTCTTGCAACTGATCCGGCTGCGGCAATCGACTTTCCGCACTATTGCTCAGAGAGTGGAAACGAGCTGGTCAGCCAGCACGAAGAAGCCGGCATATTGACTTTTATCATCAGGAAAACTCATGCCAAGTGAGCTTTCTGAATTACTCACGCGTTACACGGTCTGTCTGAAACAGCTGCCTTTCACGATGCCAGAGCCGCCTGCACGTCAGCGGTAAACCCGACCAGGACATTGCTGCCGGTGACGAAAACCGGCCGCTTGATCAGGGCCGGATGCGCCGTCATCAGTTTTACTGCGCTGGCCTCGTCGATACTTTCCTTGTCCTGTGCGGACAATCCGCGCCATGTCGTACCGCGCCGGTTCAGCAGTGTTTCCCAGCCGGCCTTGCCGGCCCAGCTGGCAATAACCTTGTCATCAAGGTTGGCCTTGCGAATATCATGAAACTCGTGCTCGACCCCTTCGGCCGACAGCCACTTGCGGGCCTTGCGGCAGGTGTCGCAATTGTTCAACCCGTATACTTCAATCATCAGCCACCTCTGCGCAAAGACAATGTATCATCGGAAAATGCTTCCGCACCGCCGGTGATCGGATCTGTGAACGCCTTCAAAAGCCCGTCCAGTTCATCGCGGCGGATATCGCGGGTGATGAACACCAGCCTGGTGCGATGATCCGCATCGGGCCATCGTTCCAGCCGTTCCGGCGGATGCAGGACGTGCTGCACGCCGTGCACGACCACCGGACGATCCTCATCGTCCGCAAGTTTGACGATGCCCTTCATGCGCAACAGGTTGGGACCGTGATAGCTCTGCAGCAACTCCATAAACAGCTCGAACTGCATCGTCCCGATGGCCTTGTCGGTAGCGATGGAAAACGAGCTTATGTGTTCATCATGCCGGTTCACGTCGTGTGAGTGGTCATGGTCGTGCGAATGATCGTGACCACCGCCATGGGCATGGTCATCGCCTGCTGCGGATGCGCCGCGCCGGGACCGGCGCCGGCCTGCCCGCTCAGGCGCTTCGAATGCTTCGGCGCCCAGCCATCGCCGTATCTGATCGGGCCTGGCCTCACCACTTGCCGTTGACGCCTCAAAAAGCCGCTGCGCGGTTGCCTCGCCATTGTGTGTCGTCAGGATACGGGCCGCCGGCGCCAGTTTACGCAGCCGCGCGATGATCTCGTGCAGGGCGTCTTCGCCGTCTGCCCCCGACAACAGGTCGGCCTTCGACAATACCAGCTTGTCGGCCACCGCGACCTGCCTGACCGCCTCGTCGTGCTGGTCAAGTGTCGAAGGTCCGTTCACCGCGTCGACCAGGGTCACCACCCCTTCCAGCCGGTAGCGCTGCAGAAGTTCTGGATGCGACATCAGGGTTTGCAGAACCGGTGCCGGGTCTGCAAGACCGGTGGTCTCGATGATGACCCGATCAAACGCCTTGATGGTGCCGGCATCACGCCGCGCCATCAGGTCAACCATCGTATCGACAAGATCACCGCGGATGGTGCAGCACAAACACCCCGACGCCATCTCGAACACATTGCTGTCCGCGGTCTCCACCAGCAGATGATCAAGTCCGATCTCGCCGAACTCGTTGATGATGACGGCTGCATTCGACAGAGCGGGGTCCTTGAGCAACCGGTTCAGCAAGGTGGTCTTTCCGGCCCCCAGAAAACCTGTGAGAACCGAAACTGGAATGGGTGGCAGTGTGGTCATTTCTGTGAACTCGCTTGAACCGACGCAGATATCGTAATCGCCGACCCTATCCCCTTCCGGTTGACGGTGGCAATGCCGACACGCTGCCGGCGACTGACGTCACGCTGTGATCACTTGGTGGCAGCCGGCTTGCGGGCCTTGCGGCGCTTCTTCTTCACAGTCTTGCCTGAAGACTTGCCGCCCTTGGCCTTTTCGCGGCCCGACAGGCTGGCAAACGACGCAAACACCGAGGGTGTCACCACTTCACACTTGCCACCGGCTCCCTGTACCTGCTTGCACAGTGACTGGCTGGTGCTCTTTGAAATATTATAGGTCACCGGCACGAAATCCTTGGTGAACGGAATCCGCACTACGCCGCTTCCGGCTTTCCTGAACGCGTTTACCTTGACCGCCTGGATGCCGTTTATCACAGCTTCGGCCTCAGCCGCGCTCTTGAACTTGCCGAATGTCGCACCCCAGCCGGAAAATTTGTCGGCGCTCACCATGCGCAGGCCGGTGCCACCGCACACCCTCTTGCGCAGGTTCGGCGGCGTACCGCCCTCATTCTGCAATGCCTTTATCGAAGTTGTCGCGGGATAACCCGCCGCCGTTTCCATGACCACCTTGGCCTTGTGCGCCCGCGCCCGGCCGCTGCGGGTGCCGAACACCACGCCGACGACCAGCCGGCCGTTTACCTTGGCCGTGGCCACCAGATTGAAACCGGACGGGCAGATGAAGCCGGTCTTCATGCCGTCGGCCTTGTCCCATATGCGCAGCAGGTAATTGCGGTTGCGCAGCCGTTTCTTGCCGAGCTTCAGATGCGGTGCGGAATAGTATTTGCGCGCCTGCGGATACTTGTTCAAAAGCGCGTACGACAAGATCGCCATGTCCCGGGCGGTGGTGTACTGACCCTTGTCATAGAGGCCGTGCGGGTTGACGAAGTGCGATCCCGTCATACCGAGATCGCGGGCCGTCGCGTTCATCAGCCGGGCAAAGTCCGCCTGCGTGCCGGAAACGATTTCAGCCAGAAGTGCGGCCATGTCGTTGGCCGAGTAGATCAGCAGCGCCTTGAGGGCCAGGTCAACCGACACTTTCTTGCCCGGCCTGAATCCGATCTTGCTTGGCGGCGGAGCAGAAGACGTCTTGGTGACGGTGCCCATGGTCTGGGGCGTGATCTTGCCCTGCTCGATGGCCTGAAACACGACATAGGCCGTCATCAGCTTGGTCAGGGAGGCCGGAAACCACGGCTTGCCGGCATCCTTGGCAACCATGACCTTGCCGGTCTTGCCGTCATAGACGACAACCGGATTTGCGTTAGCCACCGTCAGGCTGGCCAGAAGGATCAATCCGGATGCCAGCAAAACCCGGATCATGGTCGTGATTGAAGTTGCCAAAACATGTTCCTGTAAACTCACCGCGCCCCCGGGTTAACTATGCCTAACACCTCGATGGCAGGCGGATCAATGGGGCAATTCACCGGTCATGCAATTGTCGCATGTCCTGAACGCAACGGCGGAAAATACCCGCACACAATCGCGACAGTCATCTACCTGGTCAGAAAAATTGGTGCCCCCAGCCGGACTCGAACCGGCACGCCCTCACGGACAACAGATTTTGAGTCTATCGCGTCTACCAGTTCCGCCACAGGGGCCTCAAATCGAGCCGGATAATAGGCAACAGCGTTCACCCGTCAACATCAAACATCGCCTGTATTTCAAATGCGTCATATCGACGGCAGTCAATTCACAAGTTCGATGGACAAATCGTGGCTTCCCGCGTATTTCCTTCGCCCATGCTAAGACAACTCTACGACTGGTTGATGAGACTTGCCGGCCACCGCCATGCCCAATGGTATCTGTCGGTGGTTTCCTTCGTCGAAAGCTCGGTTTTCCCGATACCGCCGGATGCCATGCTGATCCCGATGACGCTGGCAAAGCCGGCAAATGCGTGGCGCTATGCAACCATCTGCACCATCGCCTCGGTGCTCGGCGGCCTGCTCGGGTATTATATCGGCTATGCGCTGTTTGACACACTCGGCCAATGGATCTTGAGCGCCTATAATCTCGACGACAAGTTTTTCGACTTCCAGCAGAAGTTCAATGAGTGGGGGTTGCCGATCGTTTTCTTCGCAGGCCTGACGCCGTTTCCCTACAAGGTCGTAACCCTGATGAGCGGCGTCACCGAAATGGCATTGCCGGTATTCATCGCAGCGTCCGTGGTATCGCGCGGCATGCGCTTCTACCTGGTTTGCGGCCTGTTGTATTGGCTCGGTGAACCGATGCGGGAGTTTATCGAGAAATACCTTGGCTGGCTGACGCTGGCCGCAGGTACTGCCCTGGTGGGCGGGTTCGTCGCCGTCAAGTTCCTGCTGTGAAGCAATTGTGGAGGCCCCAGTGATCAAGACAAAATCAGTACAGGAGCTCGCGCTCAATGCATTCCTGATCGCACTGGCCACCATCACTGCAGCCTGGTCATTCGAAATCATCGGTGGCTACAAGCCGTGTGCCTTATGCGTGCAGCAACGCTGGGCCTACTATTTTTCATTGCCTGTCCTGGGCCTGATCTGGCTTCGCATGACAACCCGGAAGGCTGATATCGACGTGGTGCGCTGGGGCATGATTGCCGTTACCATTGCCATGGCGATCAATGCCGGCATGGGGTTTTATCATTCCGGGGTCGAGTGGGGCTGGTTCGAAGGACCCGCCGCCTGTTCCTCAGGGGCCGGTCTGTCCGGCGGCCTGCCGGATCTCAGCAAGGCGACCGTGATCAACTGTTCCGAGGTGCAATGGCGCATGCTCGGCCTTTCATTCGCCGGCTGGAACATGGTCATTTCCGCTGTAATCGCCGGCATCACGGCCGTCGGCGTCAAACGGACCTACGGATCAAGTTCGGTATCCCAGTAGAGATAGTCCTGCCAGCTTTCATGCAGGTAGTTGGGCGGAAAATGCCGGCCATTGGCATGCAACTGATGCACCGTCGGCTTGATCGGGTGCATGGCAGGATGCATGCCGCAGTCCTTCGCCATCTTGTTGGCCTTGCGCAGATTGCACGGGCTGCAGGCAGCCACGACATTGTCCCACGTTGTCTGCCCGCCTTTTGAGCGCGGGATCAGATGGTCAAACGTCAGGTCTTCGCCCTGGCCGCAATACTGGCACATGAACTTGTCACGCAGAAAAACGTTAAAGCGTGTGAACGCCGGATAGCGCGCCGGTTTTACATAGGTCTTCAGCGATACCACCGACGGTAGCCGCACCTCACAACTGGTCGAGCGCACGACGGTATCGTATTCGGAAACGATGTGAACACGTTCGAGAAACACCGCTTTGACCACGTCCTGCCAGCCCCACAGCGAAAGTGGGTAATAACTCAGCGGCCGGTAATCTGCATTCAGCACGAGAGCCGGGCAACTGTCCGGCGCAACATTCGGGTGCAGCACGTCCTGTCCTTCCAGGTTGGTTGCAACAGATGCGAGCAACGATTCCAGACTACTATATCTTGTGCAACGGGTGTGTGAAGGGTACAAATTTGACGCTTGCCGGGCATTTTGTGCCGTGCCGGATGGTCAGATCCCCACGTCGCGCCGGCGATGGCTCGCATAAAGACCCCACAGATAACATGCCGCAACCGCGCGCCAGGGCCGCCAGCGTTCGGCATGGGCAGGCATATCAGCGATAGACGGCACATCACCAAGCTGTTCAAAAAGCTGCACACCTGCCCGCACAGCAAGATCGCCCGCCGGCCAGGCATCGCGGCGGCCGAGACAGGTCACCAGATAGATGTCGGCCGTCCACTGGCCGACACCGCGAAGCTTCTTCAACTCGGCCGCGGCGCTGTCGTCGTCAAGACCTGCCAGCAACCCGAAACTGAACGTGCCCTCATGCTCGGCTTTCGCCGCACTGATGATGGCTGTTGCCTTGGCACGGGTCAGGCCATGACCGGCCAGATCGGACACCTGCATTTCGCTAATGCGCGCCACGTCGAAGGGCGACAGTGCGGCTTCCACCCTCGCCCAGATCGAGTTGGCGGCTTTTGTGGAAATCAGCTGCCCGACCACAATATGTGCCAGGCCGGCCAGGCCACCGTCACGCCTGCGCAGCCTGGGCAGTCCGTTCTGCTCATGCAGTGTGCGAAACCGGGGATCAAGCTCGAACAGGGCTTCCGCTCCCGCGGCAAGGTCATCTATCGTGTTGATGGTCACGCTGGCTTGGCTCATGAAGACCAGTATAGGGTCTGGCAAAATGAATCGGAATGAAAGTTGACGAATGGCAGGACCGACTTTTCGCTTTGCCCCCAGCCCCAATGGCAAACTGCATCTGGGCCATGCCTATTCGGCCCTGTTCTCGGCGCAGCAGGCAAAACTACACAAGGCTCAGTTCCTGTTGCGCATCGAAGACATTGACCGGGCGCGATGCAAACCCGAATTTGCCGAACAGGCGCTTGCTGATCTCGAATGGCTTGGTCTGGACTGGCAGCAGCCGGTGCGTCACCAGTCCCGGCACATGCATGAATACACCATCATCATTGACCGGCTAGAACGGCTGGGCTTGCTGTATCCGTGTTTCTGCACCAGGGCCAGGCTCTCAAATGCGCCCGGCCCGAAAGACCCTGACGGCACAACCGTCTATCCCGGCTACTGCCGGTTGATGACGAAAATGGAGCGCAACCGGCGCATGACCGCAGGCGAACCTTTCGCACTGCGCCTCGACATGGCGAAAGCCATCCTCGCCGCCGGGCCGGATCTGAGCTTCTACGAAGCAGGCTGCGGCCCCAACGGCGAAACCGGCGTCGTCACCTGTACGCCGCAAACCTGGGGCGATGTCGTGCTGGCCCGCAAGGACATCGCGACCAGCTATCATATCGCCGTGGTGCATGATGATGCCATCCAGGCCATCACCCATATTACCCGCGGCATAGACCTGTTTCACGCCACCTCCATTCACCGGGTCCTGCAATCCATCCTGGAGCTACCGGTACCGGTCTACATTCACCACAGGCTGATCTCGGATGACACCGGGCGCAAACTGTCCAAGAGCGCACGGGACCGCTCACTTGCAGCCCTGCGTGATGATGGCGTCACACCGGCTATGATCCGCAAACAGTTCGGCTTCTAGAACATGCCGGGCAGGCTCAGATATGCGGCACCAGCGTCAGCACGATACTCAAGGTGACAATCGACAGGGCCGTTCCCGCCGCCACACTGACTGACACGGCAGCTTCTGCCGCCCCCTGGCGTTCCGCAAAGATATAGGCGTTGGCGCCCGTCGGCAGCGCGGCAAACAACACCACGACGCCGGCTTGAACTGCGGTCAGATCAAACACCGTGAATGCCAGCACGGCGGCAATTGCCGGCATGACGGCAAGCTTCAGCAACATGAGAACCACCGCCGCGAGCCCGCTGCCCATCAGGCCAAATCGCGCCAGTGAAAGTCCAAGCGCAAACAGTGCTGCCGGAACGGCGGCCTGGGCCAGCATCGACACAATCTTGTCCGCCATCGGGTGCAACCCGAACCCCGCGAGATTCCACGCGCTCCCTGCCAGCAGCGCCAGCACGATCGGGTTGGTAAACAGGTCTTTCAGCAAGGTGCGCAGCAAGATCGAGAGCCCCTGCCTTTCGGCCTGCGAGCCCCACTGCGCCAGCAAGGTGGCGGCAAACCATTGTAGCGGCAGATGTATAGAGATGATCAGCGCCATGGGCAGAAGAGCATCATTGCCGAAATAGGCAACACCCAGCGGCAGGCCCAGCATGACCGTGTTGCCGAAGCCCGCGCCAAGGGCCGCTGACGCACCGCCGGCTCCTTCAAGTCCCGCCACGAAATGCGATGCCAGGATTGCCAGTATCCACACGATGGCCACGGCGGTGAAGAACGCCCCCCACAAGCCCCATGGCGGGCTTGCCGGTATGCCCAGCGTGACCATCGCCTTGAACAGCATGGCGGGGATGGCAAAGGTGAACACGAATGTCGACAAGCCGCGCGCGGAGCCTTCTACAAAGAAGCCGAACCGCCCGGCGCCGAAACCCAGCACGATCAGCACGAACACCGGCACCACTGTTGTAATTACACTTTGCAAACGATCCCCTGGCCCCCGGTTGAGGTTGGATATTGTCTCCGCATCCCGATTGGATACACTGCTGCCATGGCAAGCTCCAGCAGAATACCGCCAAACGTTGACAGCAAATCCGCCAGACTTCTCGAGCGCGCCTACAAGCTGTCAAATGACACCGATACCCGCGAGCTTTACCGCGACTGGGCGGAAACCTATGACCGGACCATGCTGGAAGGACTGGGCTATCTGTCTCCCCGTCTGGTAAGCCGGCTGCTGGCTGACCATGTTCGAGACAAGACCATCAAGGTGCTGGATGTCGGCGCCGGTACCGGCCTTGCCGGGCTGGAACTGGCTGGCCTCGGTTTCACCAGCATCGATGCCATTGACTACTCGGCCGACATGCTGGCCGAAGCGGCACAGCGCAATATATACGAGAACCTGATCGAAGGAGACCTGACCAGACCGCTCGATATCGGCGACGCGGCCTATGGCGCAGCCGTGTGCACCGGCACCTTCACCCATGGCCATGTTGGCCCTTCATGCCTTGCAGAACTGTTTCGCATTATCGCGCCGGGCGGCCTGTTCGCGTTTTCGATCAATACAGGCGTCTGGACCCAGGCCGGGTTCAAGGACGAACTGCACCGCCTCGAGAAAGCCGGAACGGTGCGGCTGGTAACCCGGCAGGCCGGTGTCAATTACGAAACATCATCCACAAGCGATTCATGGCTCAATCTGTATGAACGGCAATAGCGAAAATGCCCGCCGCAACCTGCGGCGTGCCCGGGCCATCACCGGCAGCGAAGATGCGCGCTCGGTCTATGCAAAATGGGCGGCCGACTATGATCGCGACGTGTTTTCCACCCTCAAGGTCACCGGCACGAACACAATCGCTGACCTGTTGCATGACCACACGGCAGACGTTGCCGGCGCCCGGGTGCTTGATGCCGGTTGCGGCACCGGTGCGGTTGCCGCCCGTTTGAAAATGCACGGATTTGACCTGATCGACGGTGTGGACCTGTCACCGGAGATGCTGAAGGTTGCACAGGCAAAGCAGCTTTACCGGACATTGATCACGGCGGACCTGAATCAGCCCCTGGACCTGCCGCAGCCCTATACCGCCATCGTCAGTGCCGGCACCTTCACGACCGGACATGTCGGCGCTGCCGGATTTCACAACCTGTTTGCCCATCTTCAGCCGGATGGCCTGATGGCCTGTGTCATTGCCAACCCGGTTTGGCAGCGCGACCGTTTCGACGCGGTAATCGACAAGCTGCCGCTTGCCATCGTGACCGACCGGATAGAGGCGACAATACCGGATGGTGAACCGGACGCGCACATGCTGGTCGTGCGCAGAACCTGAACTTCTACAGCTTCAGCTTGTAGCCGATATGGCTGGCGACAAAACCCAGCCGGTCATAGAAGCGATGCGCATCATCCCGGGTCTTGTCGGTTGTCAGTTGTACCAGGCTGCAGCCGCGCGACCGGCTTTCGGCTATGGCAAATTCGAACATGCGCTGGCCCAGCCCGCTGCCGCGATGAGATGCGGCGACGCGGACCGCTTCGATCTGGCAGCGCCAGGCCCCGGTACGGCTGATACCGGCTATGAATGTGAGCTGCATGGTTGCTGCAATCACGTCGCCTTCCTGGGCCACGACGAGAAACTGGTTGGGATCACCGTCCAGCGCGTCAAACGCGGAAACATAGGCCTTATCCAGTGGCAGGCTGGCATTTTCGCGGCCATTGCCGAGACCGTCGTCTGCCAGAAGTTCCACGATAGCCGGAAGGTCCTCCTTGCATGCCCGTCGCAGCACCACTTCCATCATTCACTCCCTGTACCGCCAAAGCTTCCGTCAAACCTGCAAACCTGGTCTAGGCCGCAGCATCGTCAAGGCGGCCATCGATCTCTTTCACGATCTCGCCCATGATGCCGGTCATGCGGAAATCCTTGGGCGTGTAGACCCTGGCCACACCCATCTGCTTCAGCACATTGGCATCCTCTTCCGGAATGATACCGCCCACAACCACCGGCACCTTGTCCATGCCAGCAGAGCGCATCCGGTTCATCACGTCACGCACCAGCGGCACGTGGCTGCCGGACAGAATGGACAGGCCGACCACATGCACCTGTTGCTCGATTGCCGCCGACACGATTTCTTCCGGGGTCAGGCGAATACCTTCATAGATGACTTCCATGCCCACTTCGCCGGCCCGCACCGCAATCTGCTCCGCACCGTTCGAATGCCCGTCCAGGCCCGGTTTGCCGACCAGAAATTTGACCGGTACACCCAACCGCTCGGACAGCGCCGCAACCTGCTCACGCACATCTTCTGAATTTTCCGGCGCGGCCAGGGTAACGACGGTGCCGACCCCGGTGGGCGCCCGGTACTCACCGAACACATCGCGCAGGGTCTGACCCCACTCGCCGGTTGTGACGCCGGTCTTCGCACATGCAATTGACGGGCCCATGATATTGCTGCCGTCGCGCGCAGCCGCTTTCAAGTCCGACAAAGCTGCGTCGACAGCGGATGCATCACGCTCCTTGCGCCACTTTTTAAGGCGCTCAACCTGTTCCTGCTCAACGTGTTCCGGAACCGTCAGGATACTGTCGCCATCGCCGCCAGACAAAGGTGACGGCTCGCTGGTCTCGTAGGCGTTGACGCCGACGACGGTCTCGCGGCCTTCTTCAATGGCCTTGATGCGCACAGCGTTGGACTTGACCAGTTCGGCTTTCATGTAACCGCTGTCTACGGCGGCCACCGCACCGCCCATTTTCTCGATAACCGCCAGTTCCTGCAGTGCCGCCGACTTCAGTGCGTCAACCTTGGCCCCGATGACCTCGGAGCCGTCAAAAATGTCACCGTTTTCAAGCAGGTCGGTTTCGAACGCCATGATCTGCTGCATGCGCAGTGACCACTGCTGGTCCCACGCCCGCGGCAGCCCGAGCGCTTCGTTCCATGCCGGCAGTTGCACGGCCCGCGCACGGGCATTCTTTGACAGCACCACCGCCAGCATTTCGATCAGGATGCGATAGACGTTGTTTTCAGGCTGCTGTTCGGTCAGTCCGAGCGAGTTGACCTGCACACCATAGCGGAACCGGCGCAGTTTTTCGTCCTCGACACCGTAGCGGGTCCGGCAAATGTCGTCCCACAACTCGGTGAAGGCCCGCATTTTTGACAGCTCGGTAATGAACTTGATACCGGCGTTCACGAAAAAGCTGATACGGCCGACGATCATCGGAAAATCGTCATCCGGCACCTGCCCGGATGCTTTCACACCGTCCAGAACGGCAATTGCCGTTGCCAGTGCGAACGCCAGTTCCTGCGCCGGCGTGGCGCCGGCTTCCTGCAGATGGTAGGAGCACACATTCATCGGATTCCACTTGGGACACTCAATCCGTGACCAGGTGATTGTATCGGTAATGAGCCGCATGGACGGCTGCGGCGGAAACACATAGGTCCCGCGTGACAGATACTCCTTGATGATGTCGTTCTGCGTGGTGCCGGTGAGACTGGCCCGCGCTGCACCCTGCTCTTCGGCAACCGCAACATAAAGCGCCAGCAGCCAGGCGGCCGTCGCATTGATCGTCATCGATGTGTTCATCCGCTCCAGCGGAATGTCCTGGAACAGCGTCCGCATGTCGCCTATGTGCGATACCGGAACACCGACCTTGCCAACCTCGCCGCGCGCCAGAAGATGATCGCTGTCGTACCCGGTCTGGGTCGGCAGATCGAAGGCCACCGACAAACCGGTCTGGCCCTTGTCCAGATTGCGACGGTAAAGCTCATTGCTGGCTTCGGCAGTGGAGTGCCCGGCATAGGTGCGGAAAATCCACGGGCGATCGCGCTTTGTCGGGTCGTTCATCGGGCTGCTGGTCCAGTTGCTGAGTTATCACAGGCGCCTGCACTTAATCAGGCAATTGCCGATAATCGAAGCATGAACTTTATTGCAGCGCAACCAGACTTTAAGATTGTTCTGGACAGGCGGGTGCCGTCATCGGCAAAAATACGCGCCAAAGGCCGGTGGTTGTTCCTAGTCGGAAGAGTTGCGGTAATAGACCAGCAGCATCATTGCAGCCACCGCCATGCCGATATTGGCCGCCACCGCAATCATCACCATGCTGTCAATGCCAGGAATGTGGTAGCTGCGGGCGAACATATTGGCAAAATAAGCCCCGGCAAACAGCCCGCTAAAATTCATTATCGTATTGAAAAGAGAACTGAATTTCAAATAAGAGTTGATGATTGTCGTACCCGCCAGGCACATCGCACACACGATCAGCAAAGGCGTCGTGCCAAGGTCATTGTTGGCGAACGGCAAGTACGAACCCCAGCTAATATTTATGCCCAAAAGGCTCAGAAAATCGTTCATGCCTACAGCCTGATATTGTCGTTCTGAATATGGAAATACGATACTAGGCCATCGAGGTTTCCATGAGGTAAACAGATTATGGAAAGTTTTAATTAGACAAATTCCGTGTTGCAATGCAGCATTATCTACCCGATGCTATGCTCGAAATTTATGCAGGAGATCAATCATGGCTGTATCAGCAGTACGCGAGACGGCAGAACCGGCAGCAAATTCCGGCGCTGCACGCAAGGACCTTTACGAGATCGGTGAAATCCCGCCGCTCGGGCATGTGCCGAAGGAAATGTATGCCTGGACCATTCGTCAGGAACGCCACGGCGAGCCTGACACCGCCATGCAGGTCGAAGTGGTGCCGACATGGGAGATTGATTCCGACGAAGTACTGGTTCTGGTGATGGCCGCAGGCGTGAACTACAACGGAGTATGGGCATCGCTCGGCATACCGCTGTCACCGATCGATGGTCATAAGAACCCCTATCACATTGCCGGATCCGATGCCTCGGGCATTGTCTGGGCCGTTGGCCGCAAGGTGACGCGCTGGAAAGTTGGTGACGAGGTCGTCATTCACTGCAACCAGGACGCCGGCGACGATGAGGAATGCAATGGTGGTGATCCGATGTTCTCGACCTCCCAACGCATCTGGGGATATGAAACACCTGACGGATCGTTTGCGCAGTTCTGCAGGGCCCAGGCCCGCCAGCTCATGCCGCGGCCGCAGCACCTGACATGGGAAGAAGGTGCCTGCTACACGCTCACGCTGGCAACTGCCTACCGGATGTTGTTCGGCCACCGTCCCCATACACTCAAGCCGGGCCAGAACGTGCTGGTGTGGGGCGCATCCGGCGGCCTCGGATCGATGGCCGTCCAGCTGATCGCCACGTCAGGCGCCAATGCCATCGGGGTTATCTCGGAAGACGACAAGACGGACTTCGTCCTGGGTCTCGGCGCCAAGGGCGTCATCAACCGTAAGAATTTCGACTGTTGGGGACAGCTGCCCACCGTCGGCACACCCGAGTACAATAAATGGGCCAAGTCGGCGCGTGAGTTCGGCAAGGCGATCTGGGACATCACCGGCAAGGGCAACAATGTCGACATGGTGTTTGAGCATCCCGGTGAAGCAACCTTCCCGGTCTCGACGCTGGTCTGCAAGCGCGGCGGCATGGTCGTGTTCTGCGCCGGTACAACCGGCTACAACATCACCATGGACGCTCGGTATGTCTGGATGCACCAGAAACGTATCCAGGGATCGCACTTTGCCCATCTCATGCAGGCGAGCCAGGCCAACCGGCTGGTCATAAACCGCCGTATTGATCCGTGCATGTCGGAAGTCTATGACTGGAACGACATACCCAAGGGCCACATGCGCATGCGCGAAAACAAGCATCTGCCCGGCAACATGGCCGTGCTGGTCAATGCACCAACCACAGGCCTGCGCACGTTTGAAGACGTCCTCGAAGCCTGCGGCAGTTAACTGTAAAACGGATGTGGGCGTATCTTCGCCCACATCCCTGCACGGTCATACCGCCAGCTTTGCAACTTCCGCCTCAATATTCGTCTTGAGCTCCGGCGCCAGTTTGAGGCGCGCCGACAGCATTGCCAGATAGGCCTGCTCGGCTGGATCATCCGGATCAATCGCCAGGCAGGATGCGGCGTAGATTTCCACAGCCTGTTCGGTATTGTCGGCCAGCGCGACAATGGCGTCGATGTCCAGTGGCTTGCGCAACTCGTCCATCAGGAATGCTTTTTCCTCCATGCCGAGGCCGGCCTCGTCGAACTTGCCGAAAATGCGCTGCTGCTCCTGTGCATCAATGTGACCGTCCGCCTTTGCCGCAGCGATCATCGCCTGGATGATCTTCACGCCCAGCGCATTGCGCTCTGCTTCAGGTGCCGGAAGGAAGGCCGTGCCCTCTGCCTCGGGCGTTACGTTTTTCATCGGCGACTGCGGTGCTGGCTCGCTCGGTGCCTGTCCTCCCGACGCCTGTCCGGCAGCTGGCCCGCCCGCCTTGGACGCCTGCCAGTCATTGTAGGCCTTGTAGGCAAGCCCGCCCAACACCGCCACGCCGCCAATTTTGGCAGCACTGCCGGCCATCTTGCGGCCCTTCTTGGTGCCCAGCAGCAAACCTGCCAGACCACCGGCAGCCAGTCCGCCGCCAAATCCCTTGAACGCGTCAGGAATACCGCCGCCCGACTGGGCCGGCGCATTTGCGTTCTGGTCCTGGTTCTGGGTGTTGGACCCCATGAATTGATCAAGGAGCTTTTGCGGGTCGAACATGCTTGTGTGCCTTTCATGCCAATCAGGGTAATTTTCCGTCTATTGGTAGATGGAATGTGAAACGCGCAAGACAAGTGCACAGAACAAAAAACTTTGCGTTGGTCCCTACAAACAAGCTACCCAACACGATAGCAACCTGAACGCAGCAAACCTCGCGGACTTTCATGACATCGCCCGGCCATGACAAAATGCAAAGCACCATTAAAGGTGCGCCAAGCTGGCTCGGGCTCATCCCAGCCGTCTTCGTCTTGTTCTGGGCCACCGGATTCATAGGATCGCGGCTGTCGGCACCATATGCCGAGCCATTCAGCTTCCTGTCGATCCGGTTTGCCATTGTGGCGGTGCTGCTTGCCGTGGTGGCATTGGTCATGCGGGCATCATGGCCGGACAGGCGCACCACGGTGCAATGCCTGGTTACCGGCGCGCTGATCCATGGTGGCTATCTCGGTTTCGTATTCTGGTCGATCTGGAAAGGCATGCCGGCGGGCGTGTCAGCCCTGATCGTTGGCCTGCAACCGCTGATGACGGCCATCCTGGCCGGCGTGATGCTGTCTGAGCGCATCACGGCGCGCCACTGGGCCGGCCTGCTGATCGGGCTGGCTGGCGTAGGGCTCGTTGTGTGGCCGAAATTCACCCTCGATGCTGCCGGTATCACGCCCCTGACCGTGGGCGCAAACATACTTGCCATGTTGTCGATCACGTTCGGATCGATCTATCAGAAACGTTTCATGAGCGATGTCGATCTGCGCACCGGCAATGCCTGGCAGTTCACCGGCGCCGCCATTGTCACCGGCGTCATCGCCCTGGCCACCGAAAGCTATCAGATCACCTGGAACGAGCCAGTGATCTTCGCCATGGTGTGGCTCGTCTTCGTCCTCTCGATAGGAGCAATTTCCATGCTGTATATCATGATCAGGCATGGCGAGATTTCCCGGGTTACAACCCTGTTTTACCTGGTGCCGGGCGTCACGGCGGTTATCGCCTGGCTGATGTTTGATGAGCAGATGCTTCCTGTTCAGATCGCCGGCATGATTGTCTGCGCAGGCGCGGTCATGCTGGCTACCCGAAAGTCGTGAGTCTGGTTATATTGCACCGCAGCAATTCACCGTTATACTGCCGTCGACAAGATACACACGATCCCGTCGCCGCCTGAACCGGTCGCTCCCGAGGAAACACAATGAGCCTAGCTGAAGATATTCGCCCCGTATCCGCCGTACTGCCTGGTCTGAGTGAAGCGATGGCTTCAGCCGTCAGGGAAGTGGACACACTGTTCGCACATGCGCGCGCCAATATGATCGAGCGCGTCGTGGTTGACGGGCGCGTATCTTCGGCCGCCGTGGAGCTGGAGCAGCACGCCGTACACGGTCTGGCCTGGTTGGCCACATACACCGAGACACTGCGAAACATCTGCGCCTGGCACGATGCACTGGCGAGCGAAGGACGCCTTACAGAACTGGAGCAGCTGATCGCCCAGGTGGTATTTGGCGAGTATCTCAATCACGTTGCCGGTGGCATCCCGATGAACGGGCAGGAGTTCATCCGGTTGCATGAACTGGCCATTCCGGCAGCCGCGTCTGCGAAATTGCAGGATGGAGCGTGTGGTGACCTGTTGCACTCCGGCTCAACACCTGCCAGCCGTGCGCGACTGGTGGAGCTGATGATCGACAGCCGCGCCAATCTCACGACGGGTGATTGCGGTCTCGACGGCATGCTTGACGAAATGCGCTCCCAGATGAACCGCTTCATCGAGGAGAACGTCGCCCCCCACGCCCACGACTGGCATTGCAATAACGACTATGTGCCGCTTGAGATCATCGCCAAGCTTGCCGACCTTGGCGTGTTTGCGCTCACTTTGCCGGAACAGTACGGCGGCATGGGCCTGGGCAAGGAAAGCATGTGCGTGGTGTCGGAAGAACTGTCACGTGGCTGGATTGCCATCGGTTCGCTGGGCACCAGGCCCGAAATCGCCGCCGAGCTGATTATCGCCGGCGGTACGCAAGCGCAGAAGGAAAAGTGGTTGCCTGCCATTGCGTCCGGCGAGGTTCTGCCGACCGCGGTTTTCACCGAGCCCAACACAGGCTCCGACCTGGCTTCATTGCGTACCCGTGCCGTTAAAGAGGGCGATGTCTACAAGGTCACCGGCAACAAGACCTGGATCACCCATCCGGTGCGTGCCGATGTGATGACCCTGCTGGTCCGCACCAATCCGGATGAACCGGGTTACAAGGGCCTGTCCATGTTTCTGGCGGAGAAACCGCGCGGCGATGATACTGACCCGTTTCCTGTCGACGGCATGTCCGGCGGCGAAATTGAAGTCCTCGGATACCGCGGCATGAAGGAATATGAAATTCGCTTTGAAGATTTCGAGGTCAAGGCGGAGAACCTGCTGGGCGGCGAAGAGGGTCAGGGCTTCAAGCAGCTCATGCAGACATTCGAGTCTGCCCGCATCCAGACCGCGGCCCGCGCCATCGGCGTTGCCCAGAACGCCCTCGATCTCGGCCTGCAATACGCCACCGACCGGGTGCAGTTCGCCAAGCCCATCGTGTCGTTCCCGCGCATCGCCGACAAACTGGCCCTGATGGCAGCCGAAATCATGGCAGCCCGGCAGCTGTCGTATTTCTCGGCCCGTGAAAAGGACGCCGACCGCCGTTGCGACGTGGAAGCCGGCATGGCCAAGCTCTTAGGCGCGCGCGTTGCCTGGACATGTGCGGACAACGCGCTGCAGATCCACGGCGGCAACGGCTTCGCCCTGGAATATCAGATCAGCCGCGTGCTGTGCGATGCCCGCATCCTCAACATCTTTGAAGGCGCCGGCGAAATTCAGGCTCAGGTCATCGCCCGCCGCCTGCTGGAACAGGGTAACTAGAAATACATGACGGCACGTACCATCCTCATCACCGGATGTTCGTCCGGCATCGGCTACACCTGTGCAATCGGCATGCAACAGCGCGGCTGGCGGGTTATTGCCACGGCGCGTAACAAACAGGACATTGCAATGCTGAAGTCCGAAGGTCTGGATGCACTGCAGCTCGACTACACCGATGCCTCGTCAATTGCAGCCTGCGCAGACGAGACGCTGAAACTTGCAGATAACAAGCTCGATGCGGTTTTCAACAATGGCGCCTATGGTCAACCCGGCCTTGTGGAAGACCTGTCGGTGGAGGTTCTGCGCGAACAGTTCGAGGCCAATTTCTTTGGCTGGCACGACCTGACAACCCGCCTGATCCCGGCCATGCGCGACCGGGGGTCGGGACGCATCGTGCAGTGTTCTTCGGTGCTTGGCATTATCGCAGCGCCTTATCGCGGTGCCTACAATGCCTCGAAGTTTGCGCTGGAAGGCCTCACCGACACGCTTCGGCTGGAATTGCACGGTTCCGGCATAAGGGTCAGCGCCATCCAGCCCGGTCCGATCCGGTCACGCTTCACACAGCGGGCGCTGAACGCCTTGCGGAACAATATTGATACCGCCGGCTCGCGCCATCATGCGCTGTATGCCAAACGCCTGGCTGAGATGGAAGCGATAGCAGGCCCGGAACCTGCCGCGCTGGAAACACCTGAACAAGCCCGGAAATTGACCGGTAACGGCTTGCTGCCGCAATACCGGCTTGGCCCCGATGCCGTCCTTGACTGCCTGATACATGCGACGGAAAGCGCCAACCCGAAACCGCATTATCATGTTACCTATACGACCAGGTTGGCGGCGTTGGCGCGCCGTCTTCTACCTGACCGCTTGCAGGAAAAACTGGCTCTCAGGTCATCGTAAACCAAGGGTTCGTCCCTTCAATCAGGCGTTCCGGATGCACGAAACCCGTGCGGCGGGGAAAGGCCTTAGAGGCATTATGTCGTTTGTCGATTATCTGGTCCCTGTGTCCGTGTTTGCAGTGGCTGTAGTTCTGGGTCTGGGCCTGCTGAACATGATGCGGGGTGGCGACAGCAACACATCGCAAAAGCTGATGCGCGCCCGTGTGCTGCTGCAGTTTGTGGCCGTCATCGTCATTATGGGCGTGATCTACATCACCGGCAGGTAGACTGTTTTCCTGATCTTAACGCGGTGCCATGCGCAGCGCGCCGTCAAGCCTGATGCACTCGCCGTTCAGCATGTCATTGTCGATGATGGCCAGCGCCAGCTTTGCGTATTCCGACGGGTCGCCGAGGCGCGCCGGAAACGGCACATTGGCGGCCAGCGCGGCGCGCACGTCGTCCGGCAATCCGGCGACCATCGGTGTGTGGAACAACCCCGGCATGATGGTGCAGCACCTGACACCGTCGCGCATCAGGTCGCGCGCAACCGGCAGGGTCAGGCCGATCACACCACCCTTGGATGCGGCGTAGGCGACCTGTCCGATCTGGCCGTCGGTACCGGCGATGGAAGCCGTATTGATGATCACGCCACGCCCGCCGTCCTCTGTGACCGGTTCGCCTGCGATCATGCCGGCTGCACATTTGGAGATCATGTTGAACGTGCCGACAAGGTTTACCGCAATGGTTTTTTCAAAACTTGCCAGTGCATGAAACCGCGCCTCGCCGGTCTTCTTGTCGATGCCGGCGGTTTTCTCACCGATGGCAATGCCGGCACAATTGACCAGCACCCGTTCCTGGCCATGGGCGGCACGGGCCTTCTGAAGACCGGCAGCGGCACTGTCATCAGAGGTCACGTCGGCATGCACAAAAATACCGGAAATGTCGGACGCGACCTGTTCGCCGCGTTCCGCGTTCATGTCGAACACGGCAACCCTGGCACCCGCGGCAGCCAATGCCCGCGCGCTTGCCTCCCCCAGACCTGAAGCACCACCAGTCACAACAGCAGCCATGCCCTCAACAATGTTCATTCCACATCCTTCCTCAATTACGCTGCCGACAGCGGTATCTTGTAACCTTACTGTGCAGTTTCCATATGCAAGTCAGCACCTAGTTTCAACACCGGGGGAATGAATCATGACCAAACAGCAGCAATATCCGGACATTGAGGGTGATGATATCCTTATGCCGGGCACATATGATCGCAATGAAGAAACCGTTCGCAAGGGCTTCTGGTCCAAGCTGCAGCGCAATCTCGCCCGCATCCCGATGGCCGATCAGGTCGTGGCCGCCTACTACGCCGCGTTTGATCCCGCCACCCCGTTTCGCACCAAAGCCATGCTGCTGGCCGCACTTGCCTACTTCATCATGCCGTTTGATGTGGTTCCCGATTTCATTCTGGGCTTCGGGTTTACCGATGACATGACGGTACTGCTGACCGCCTTCGGCCTGATCCGCACCCACGTAACCGACGACCATCTTGAGCGGGCCAGGGAAACGGTTGAAAAACTGCGGACCGAAGCCAAAAACACCGAATAACCCTATCAGTCCTGATGGGTTCGTTGTTTTTGCGGATCATGGATCGGCATGGCAACCACGGTTGCGGTCGTGGCAATATCACCTCCCGCTACATTCAGCTTCGTACCAGGCTGCGCAACCGCCGGAGAAACGTGCGCCAGGGCCAGTGACGTGCCCAGCCGGTGCGAGAAACATGGACTGTTTACCACGCCGACCACAGAACCGTTTGCCGACAGCTCTTCTCCGCCATTGACCATGTCTTCATGATCAATCACCAGGCAGACATTGTTGATCTTCTCTTTGCCTTTGGCAGCCGCCAGTGCCTCGCATCCCCGGTAACCGGCTTTTGACTTGCTGACGGTAAAACCCAGGCCGACTTCGTAAGGCGTGTGGTCGCTGGTCATGTCATAGCCGTAAAACAGCAGTCCCGCCTCTATGCGAACCTTGTCGAGGGCGGTGAACGAGCATGGCATCACGCCTTCGTCAACCAGCCGGTCCCAGATATCGCCAATGACGGCCGCATCGGCAAAGATTTCATAGCCCCGTTCACCGGAATACCCGGTGCGCGAAATGCGGCACGGATGACCAAAAAGAGTTGCTGCCGTGTGCTCGAAGTAAGCCAGACCTGCCAATTCAATATCACAGTGGGCATCCAGTGTTTTCAACGAGCCGGGCCCTTGCACCGACACATCATGCAGGTCGTCGGTAAACTGCACGGTGACGGAATTACCGGCAGCCGACGCGTCCAGCAGGGCCATGGTCTCACCGGAGCCATGCACGATCATCCATTCACCATTGCCGTTATTGTAGACAATTGCATCGTCCGCCATGGTGCCCGCATCGGTGAGAACCGACAGATAAGCCGCTTCGCCCCCGGCAATGCGGCTCACGTCCCGGGTGGTGAGATGATCCAGAACCGCTGCCGCGTCAACACCTGAAACAATGACCTTCTTCAACGGTGACATGTCGAACATGCCGGCACGCTCGCGCACCGCATCATGCTCGTCATTGGGATCGGTTGTGTAAGTCCACGCAGTCCCCATCCCGTTCCAGTCTTCAAGACCCGAACCAAGCGCGGTATGGCGTGACGCAAGTGCCGAGGTGCGGCTGAGTTCTTCAGTCATTGTCATCTCCGGTTTCACTTAAGCCTGTTCGCCCGGCACGGCATGGCGTGCGTACAATCAGACTGATCTCAAAACGAACGGCGCCTGAGCAAACAGCGCCGATTGGCAGTCTCAATTGGAAAATGCCGCCTGAAAATCGAATAGTTTTGCACTAACCGGCTAACAGAATTATACGTTGGTAATGAGGTTCCGGCATTTCGATAACCTGCGCGTTTTCAACATCGTGGCACAACACGGCAGCTTTTCCTCCGCTGCGGAAGAGTTGTGCCTGACCAAAGGTGCCGTCAGCCACCAGATCAGGCAGCTGGAAGCGGAACTGGACTTTGACCTGTTCAAGCGGCTGCCGCGCGGCATTTCTCTGACACTGAAAGGCCGGGAACTGCTGCTTGCGACGCAGTCGGCGTTTGGCGGTCTGGAGAAAAAGATCGGCGAACTCCGGCAGTCAAATTCACGCACATTGACAATAGGGGTCACGACCTACTTCGCCTCGCGCTGGCTGTCTCCACGGCTGATGGATTTCATGCGGGCCCATCCCGACATCCGCCTGCGGGTGCAGCCGATGATTGATCTGCACAACCTCAGGGCGGAAGGTGTGGACCTTGCCATCCGCTGGGGCAATGGTGCGTGGAACGACGTTGAGATCGAAAAACTGTTTTCCTGCCCGGCCTGGCCGTGCGGAAACGCCGAGGCTCTCAACTTCGTCCGCGATCTGGGCCTGAAGACAGCGTTCGAGAAACTTACGCTGCTGCGCGACCGGCAGGACAGCACAGCCTGGTCGCAATGGTTCAAGGTCGCCAGCCTGCCCTATCTGGGTCAGGCTGATAGCCTGATCATTCCCGATCCCAACGTCCGGGTGCAGGCGGTGATCGACGGCCAGGGCATAGCGCTCAATGACAGGCTTGTGGAAGCCGAACTTCAGGCCGGCACACTTCACCGGTTATGCGATGCCGAGTTGTCCGACTTCGGATATTATCTGGCCTATCCGTCCGACGCGACCTCCAATCCGGATGTGGCGGACTTTGCGGACTGGTTGAAACAGGCCGTCTAGTACCGACACGGCTTCGGTCCTGCCCTTGCCGCCGGATCATGATCAAAACGACATACCTGTTCTATGGCGTCACGATCACCTTGCCGCGCACTTCGCGCCGGGCAATCGCCATCAGGGCATCACTGGTTTCCTCAAGCGGGTAAACCTTGTGAATGTGCGGCTTTATCTTGCCGTCCACGACCCAGTCCAGAAGCTGGGTCATGTTGGCCCGATGCCGGTCCGGTTCGCGCACCAGGTGATCGCCCCAGAACACGCCAACGATCTGGCACCCTTTGAGAAGGGCCAGATTAAGCGGGATTTTCGGAATGCCGCCCCCCGCGAACCCGACCACAAGGAATCTCCCGTTCCAGCCAATTGCCCGCAATGCCGGTTCGGCCAGGTCTGCTCCAACCGGGTCATAGATCACGTCAACGCCCTTGCCGCCGGTCAGCTCCTTCAGGCGGGTTTTCAGATCCTCATCCGTATAGTTCAACGTTTCATCCGCGCCGAGCGTGCGGCAGAACTCCAGCTTGTCGTCGGAAGACGCACACGCGATCACGTGTGCCCCCATGGCCTTTCCGATCTCGACCGCCGCCTGCCCGACACCGCCCGATGCCCCCAGCACGGCAAGTGTTTCACCCGGCTGCATGCCGGCACGGTCCTTCAGCGCATGCAGCGATGTGCCGTAGGTCACGACGAGGCCGGCGGCAGTGATGAAATCAAGTCCGTCCGGCATTGCAATGACGGCATCCTGAGAGATCGCGATTTCCGCCCGTGCACCGCCCCACACGGAGTAGGCCATGACCCTGTCGCCAACCTGAAGCCCCTCCACGCCGTCGCCCAGGGATTTAATCTCTCCGGCAATTTCAGCCCCTGGAGAAAACGGCAATTCGGGTTTGAACTGGTATTTGTTCTGGATAATCAGCGTGTCAAAGAAGTTCAGGCCGGCCGCTTTGACCGCAACAACAACCTCTCCGGGCCCGGCCGCAGGGCTCTCCAAATCGGCCACTTCAAGGGTTTCCGGGCCTCCAAATTGTGTACACAGAACAGCTTTCATCAGGTCTCTCTTGGTATGGTTTCGTAGAGTTCGGTTACATTACAATTACAGCGTCAGATGCCTGCTGCCAAATTACTGTCCAATTTGCAAAGCAGTTGTGAAGTCATTGACGGTCAGTGCTGGAAATTTCCGAAATTTGCATTTAGGTTACGGCAGGTTGTGCGCAGTTCGTCAAGCTGCGAGAACGGACGTCGAGGCATTTCGAATTCATGAAGGTAAACATGTTGCAGAGCAGTTTTGTTAAAAATTCCACCATGCTGGCCATTTCCGGCGCCATGTGCGGCCTTATGCTGAGCCCTGCACTGGCAGAGGACCCGAAGTTCATTGAAGAGTTCAATGACTGGTCCGCCTACTCTTACAAGGCCGGCGGCGGCCAGGTTTGCTATGTGGTCTCGCAACCGAAGGATTCAGAGCCGAAGAATGTCCGGCGCGACAAGGTCTTTTTCCTGGTTCAGCATCGTCCGAAGGACAAGGTGAGATCCGAGGTTTCAACCATCATCGGCTACAAGTTCAAGTCCGGCAGCCAGGCCAAGGTCGCCATCGATGGAAACGAACTGACGCTGTTCACCAATGGCGACGGCGCATGGGCTGAGTCCGGTTCGGTTGACCGCAAGATCGTGGACGCCATGAAGGCCGGCAAATCCATGGTGGTCACCGGCACCTCTTCGCGCGGCACGGTCACGACGGACCGGTATTCCCTGTCCGGCATTACCGCTGCCATGGGCAAGATCGACAGCATCTGCAAATAGACCGGGTATTTCCGGGGTATTGGTGGCGCCACCGCTTACGCAAAACCGGCTGCAGGGTCTCGCGCCGTTCAGCGGGATGTGCTATTGACCCGCGCCATGAGCATATCGCTGGACATAGATCATCGCGCCACGAACAAGGCCGCTGACAACGCACCTGCCATGGGGCAGCCGGTGCGCAAGTCACTCATTGGCCTGACACAGCGCGATCTGCTGCAGGCACTGTCCGATACCGCCATCCCTGAAAGACAGCGCCGCATGAGGGCATCCCAGTTGTGGAACTGGCTGTATGTCCGCGGTGCCAGCGATTTCGCTGATATGACCAGTATTTCGAAAGAACTGCGCAGCGACCTGGCGGACACGTTCGATATTTCCCGGCTCGAAATTGTCACCGAGCAGATATCCAGCGACGGCACCAGGAAATGGCTGTTGCGGCTGCCCGCCGATGACCTGGGGCGGCGCCACGAGGTTGAGACTGTCTACATCCCCGAAGAAGACCGCGGCACATTGTGCATTTCCAGCCAGGTCGGCTGCACCCTGAGCTGCACATTCTGCCATACTGGCACCCAGACACTGGTCAGGAACCTGACGGCGGGCGAGATTGCCGGACAGATACTGGTTGCCCGCGATCGCCTCGGAGAATGGCCGCACCTGATTGAAAGTGCTGAAAACGCACCCGCCGGCGGCCGTTTCATCACCAATGTTGTCCTCATGGGCATGGGAGAACCTCTGTACAATTTCGACAATGTACGTGATGCAGTTGATGTTATCTCCCATGGCGACGGACTGTCGGTTTCCAAACGCAGGATTACCCTGTCCACCTCCGGAGTCGTGCCCGAAATCATCCGTGCCGGGGAAGAGATTGGCACCATGCTGGCCATCTCGCTGCACGGCACCACTGATCAGATCCGTAATGAACTGGTGCCGCTCAACAAGAAGTATCCGATCAGCCAGCTGCTGGACGCCTGCCGCAACTATCCCGGCCTGTCCAATGCCAGGCGAATTACATTCGAGTATGTGATGATCAAGGGTGTCAACGACACCGCAGAAGATGCCCGCCGCCTCGTTCAATTGCTGAAAGGCATTCCGGCCAAGGTCAATCTGATACCGTTCAATCCGTGGCCCGGGACAGACTATGAGTGCTCGGACTGGGAACAGATTGAAGTGTTCGCCCGCATCGTGCTCAAGGCAGGCTATGCCAGCCCGGTGCGCACGCCACGCGGACGCGATATTCTGGCAGCCTGCGGCCAGCTCAAATCAGCCTCGCAGCGGCTGAAAAAGTCAGAGCGCGACGCCCTCAGGGCAGCGACCGGCTAGGTCAGCTTTACCGCCGCCGCAGGATCCATTCAATCGCCTGCTCCAGCCTGTCATCGCCCCAGAACAATTCTCCGTCAGGCGTAACAAACGTCGGCGCCCCGAAAATACCTTTCTGCTCGGCTTCCACTCCACGTTCAAGAAGTGCTTTCTTGTTCCTGGCGGTCACAGCGCGCTTCACCCAGTACGCCGGGTTGTCGACAAGCCCTTCGAGCACATTGAGAACGGTCTGCCTGTCGGATATATCCTGACCGAGGCCGAACTCCTTGTGAAACACCCGCCTGCAGAACGCCGGCAGCCAGTCTTCGTCACGTCCCACCATCGCAACCCTGGTGGCAAGCAGGCCATGCTGAGGAAACTCTTCCGGCGGGCTGAAACCGAGATTGTGCCGCTTGCACAGCCGTTCGACGTCACGCCACATATACTTGCCCTTGAGCGGATACAGATTGAACGGTGAGGTCGACCAGCCCTGTTTCTGAAAAACCGGGCCAAGCAGGAATGGTGTCCAGCGGACATTGATGCCGGCTGAACTCATCCAGTCCTCAAGCCGTCCGGCCGACACATACGCATATGGACTGGCGAAATCGAACCAGAATTCGAGTTCAGAAGAGGTCATGAAATTGCGCCTCAGCTATGGCATGTCTCGCAAGTGCGGTCGCGGTTGCAGCGAACGAAGACATGCGCGAACAAAAGATTAGAGCGCAGGCTGAAACAATCAAGTCCTGCATTGCTCAGCAGCAAGGCCTGCGAGGTGCCCACGCCAATGCCATGTGCATCCCGCGACAAACCTCACCAGGCGATCTTGCAATTACACTGGTCAGTCAATCAGACCATATGCCGGTGATGACATGAAAACACAAAGGCAGCCCCCTGTCGGGAGCTGCCTTCACGATGTCTTCAGTCGGTCATGGGGCCTGACAACCGGCCAGCTAGCTGACGATCACTTTGGCGCCAATCTTGACCCGCTTGTGCAGATCAATGACCTCTTCGTTCAGCATCCGGATGCACCCGGAAGACTGGGCTGTCCCGATGCTGGACGGCGCATTTGTGCCGTGGATGCGGTACAGCGTATCCCTGCCACCCTGGAACAGGTAGAGGGCGCGTGCGCCAAGCGGGTTGTTTGGTCCGCCTTCCATACGCGCCGGCAGTGTGCGGCCGTATTTCTTCTTTTCACGTTCGATCATTTCTTTTGGCGGATGCCAGGCAGGCCATTCAGCCTTGCGGGCAATACGAGCGGCTCCCGACCAGGTGAAGCCCTGGCGGCCAACGCCAACGCCATACTCTATGGCCTTGTTGTCGGCGAGCACGAAGTACAGCTTGCGCTTGCGGGTGCTGACAATAATCGTACCCGGTTTTTCGGTCGTTCTGTAGCTGACGGTCTTCTTGCCCCGATACCTGGACCGGTTGAAGAAACTTCCACCGCCGCCGCTGCTGCTGCCGCCACCACGGTTGAAGTTGAAGATGGTGCGGCTTTCGGCAAGCGCGCCGGTTGATGTTGCAGCCAGCGCTGCCAGACTTGATATGAATATGCGGCGATCCATTTTCATGGTCTCCTGTTTGAATGTTCTGAAGAACAGTGATTCGATTGGCGAACACTCTACAATCTGAAGAGTGCTGTTACAAAGGGTCAACCAGCAGTTTTCAAAGCAAAAAACGGCTCAGAACTGCCAGTCGCTCGCGCACATTGGGAGCTACAAGTTGGGACGAGAAGTCCGTCGTCACCTGGTGTGACAAATACGGGAGCGAGATGACAAGCTGCGCCTTTATGCCTGCCCAGTCGCTGCCATCGGACCAGTTGTCATGGGTACGCAGCACAAGCGCGTCGTTTTCTTCGACACGCGCACTCATACATATGCCGGTACAGTTTGACTCGCTGTTCTCGCTCACGGCACTGCCATCAGACAAACTGATCGGTGCGTCAGCGGCATGGACAGGATCGACGAGAAGCCCCAGGCACGGCTTTGCAATCACTGCAATGAGCAGCGCAGCAACCAGCATGCGTGACAAAAGGCCTCGATACATGTGAGAAAAACTCCTCAACTTCTCGCCACACAATATCCTCGAATTTGCCCTGCAAATCAACAGCAGGCCGTTCACCAGAACGTGAACGAAATTGACACCGAAGCGATGACCACCCCTTCGGCGCCACGCAACGGCTACTTGCGGTTCTGCCTGTTTTCGATCAGATCGTCCACCACGGCAGGTTCTGCCAGCGTGGATGTGTCGCCCAGGCTTGAGAAATCGTCTTCAGCAATCTTGCGCAGAATTCGCCGCATGATCTTGCCTGATCTGGTCTTCGGCAGTCCGGGCGAGAACTGAATTTTATCCGGCGATGCAATCGGCCCGATTTCGGACCGCACGTGACCGACAAGCTGCTTTTTCAGATCGTCCGACGGTGCCTGTCCCCCCATCAGGGTGACATAGCAATAGATGCCCTGGCCCTTGATGTCATGCGGATACCCGACCACAGCGGCTTCGGATACCGCATCATGGGCCACAAGTGCTGATTCGACTTCCGCAGTGCCCATGCGATGACCGGACACGTTGATCACGTCGTCCACCCGGCCGGTAATCCAATAATACCCGTCCTTGTCGCGCCGGCAGCCGTCGCCGGTGAAGTACTTGCCCTTGTAGGTGGAGAAATAGGTCTGGACAAAGCGCTTATGGTCTCCGTAAACCGTCCGCATCTGTCCGGGCCATGACGCGGTCAGGCACAGATTTCCGTCGGTCGCGCCGTCCAGCACGCCGCCCTCATTGTCGACCAGTTGCGGCTGTACGCCAAAGAATGGCCGCGTGGCCGAACCCGGTTTGAGGTTGGTGGCGCCGGCCAGAGGAGTGATCATGATACCGCCGGTCTCCGTCTGCCACCAGGTGTCCACGATCGGGCATTTTTTCTTGCCGACGATCTTGTAATACCATTCCCAGGCTTCCGGATTGATCGGCTCGCCAACCGAGCCGAGCAGACGCAGGTCTTTCAGCGATGCACGGTTCACATAGTCGTCACCCGCCCCCATCAGCGCGCGTATTGCCGTCGGTGCTGTGTAGAAGATGTTGACCTTGTGCTTGTCACACACATCCCAGAACCGTCCGGCGTCCGGATAGGTCGGCACGCCTTCGAACATCAAGGTGATGGCGCCATTGGCCAGCGGCCCGTAGACGATATAGCTGTGCCCGGTAACCCAGCCCACATCGGCGGTGCACCAGTACACATCACCTTCGTGATAGTCGAACACATACTCGTGGGTCATTGACGCCCACACCAGATACCCGCCGGTTGTGTGCAGCACGCCCTTGGGCTGACCGGTGGAGCCCGAGGTGTACAGAATGAACAGCGGATCTTCCGCCTTCATCTTTTCAGGCGGACACACCGGCTTGGCCGCAACCATGGCCGAGTGATACCAGACATCCCGGCCCTCAACCCAGCCGACCTGGCCGCCGGTGCGGCGCACCACCAGCACTTTCTTGACCTTGACGCCACCCTTGATGGCAATCTCGATGGCCTTGTCGGTATTGGCCTTGAGCGGGATCGGTTTGCCGCCGCGCACCCCTTCATCGGCGGTGATTACAAATGTCGACTTGCAGTCCACAATCCTGCCGGCCAGGGCGTCCGGCGAAAACCCGCCGAACACGATTGAATGAACCGCCCCGATACGCGCGCAGGCCAGCATCGCATAGGCGGCTTCCGGGATCATCGGCATATAGATGGTGACGCGGTCACCCTTCTTCACACCGTTCGCCTTCATCACATTGGACAGCCGGCAAACCTGTTCGTAAAGCTCGTTATAGGTGATCTTCTTGTCGTCAAACGGGTTATCTCCTTCCCAGATAATCGCCGTCTGGGTACCCCGTTTTTTCAGGTGCCGGTCAACGCAGTTATAGCAGACATTGGTGACACCATCTTCATACCACTTGATCGATACATTGCCGGTGAAACTGGCATTGGAGACCTTCTTGTAGGGCTTGAACCAGTCAATACGCTTGCCGTGTTTACCCCAGAACTTGTCGGGATCCTTGACCGACTGCTTGTACATCTTCAGATAGCCGTCATCGTCAATGAGGGCATTCTTTTTCCAGGCGGCCTGGACCTTGTATGTTTTTCCGGACATGAGCGCTTTATCTCCCTACCAAGTCACATGCGTGCGCGAAATTTTTTGCATTATGCGAACTACCTTGCCCGAGGGCAATGCGTCTTCAGTTCTAGATCGAACGGCTCAAGGTCCTTGCATCACGCCAGTTGCCAGACCTGGCTGTTCTTGAGCTCCGTGTCCTCAAGGTCGCGGGTCACCGGCACATCATAAGACGCACATGAAACAAGCCTGTCGCGCGGCAGATAGGATCTGCCGGGATCTCCTATCAAAATGCCGATCTCCCGTGCAGCCGCAGTTTCAAGCCAGGCCATGAGTCTGTTTGCCACGGGCATTTCGTAAAACAGGTCACCGACAAGAATGACATCAACTTCCGGCGGCGATGCAGCCAGCAGGTCCTCGCCACACGGCGTGACATCAACCTTGTTGGCCTCGGCGTTGATGGCGACCGCACGCAGTGCAAATCGGTCAATATCAGCCGCCACGACACTGGCAGCGCCTGCCTTCATGGCGGCAATGCCGACCAGGCCGGAGCCGGACGCAAGATCCAGCACCGTCTTTCCTTGTACGGTTTCAGGATTGTCCAGCACGTAGCGGGCAAGGGCCTGGCCGCCAACCCAGGCAAATGCCCAGAACGGTGGCGGCAGGCCCATCTCGCCCAGCTCTTCTTCGGTCTTTTGCCACAGCGGCACGGCCTCATGGGCAATATGCAGCTCGATCTCCGGCACCAGCGGCACCGGCATCAACCTGGTATTTTCTATAATGAAGTCGTGCCGGCGGGCGATGCCGCTCACTTGCTCAAAGGCGGAGACGTCAACCCGCCCATGCGGCATACCTCCAGCCATTCATCATGAAGGACCGGCTGCACCGACAGGCGCATGGATGTCACCAGCGACATTTTCTCAAGCTTTGGATTGGCCTTTACATCGGCCAGGGAAACCGGGTTCGGCATGTCCATGACCGCTTTGACATCCACACATTCCCAGCGCTCGTCGTCGGTCGTGGAATCAGGATGCACCAGCGCACAGACTTCACAAATGCCCACAACGTTCAGGCCTTCGTTGGAATGATAGAAAAAGCCCAGATCACCCAATTGCATGGCCCGCATGTTGTTGCGCGCCTGATAGTTTCGGATACCGTCCCATTCTTCACCGGCATCGCCTACTTCCTTCAGCATGTCCCATGAAAACTTGAACGGTTCGGATTTGAACAACCAGTAGGCCATGATCCCTCATTTCGGTTTGTCAGACATTGTTCCTAGTCATGTTCGGCCCGCAGCGGGCGCGACATGAGCTGCGTTATTTCATCGTCCACATTTGCACCGTCGCTGACAATCCTTGCAACAGCTTCGCAAACCGGCATTTCAACATGATGCAGGGCGGCCACGGTGCGCACGACCCCCGCGGTGTGCACACCTTCCGATACGGCGGTGCGCGAGGCCAGAATGGTCTCAAGGTCAACGCCCTTGCCCAGCTCGACGCCGAGGGAAAAATTACGCGACTGGGTGCTGGAACACGTCAGCACCAGGTCTCCCAGCCCGGACAGGCCGAACAGGGTTTCCGGTTGCGCGCCGAGCGCCGCCGCCAGCCTGCGCAGTTCGGCAAACGACCGCGCCAGAAGCGCTGCCTGCGCGGACGCGCCCAGGCTCTTGCCGGCACAGATACCGACCGCTATCGCCAGTACATTCTTCACCGCCCCGCCGATCTGCACACCCTTCACATCACCCGACACATAGATCCTGAATGAGCGGGTGCTGAGCGCCTGGGCAATGGCAGAAGCCTGTTCTGCATCATGGCCGGCCAGGGTGATGGCGGTCGGCAGTCCGGCGACGACATCGGCAGCAAAACTGGGACCGGACAACACCAGCGGCTGCAGATCTGAACTTTCCCGGGCAACATCGGTCAGGAACTTGTTGCTGTCGCGCTCAAGGCCCTTGGCAGTGATGATCAGCGGCACCGGCTTGTTGATGTGTTCAGAAAGTCCGGACACGACGCCACGTGTCGCCTGTGCGGGCGTTGCAAGGATCAGCAGGTCTTTACCGGCTATCTCTGACAGGTTCGATGTGACCTGCAGGTCTTCCGGCAACCGGTATCCCGGCAGGTATTTCGTATTCTCACGCTCTGCGGTAATGGCCTCGGCCAGGTCGGCCGACCGGCACCATAATGTGGTGTGCAGGCCGGCGCGAACGCACATGGTTGCCAGCGCGGTTCCCCAGGCGCCGGCGCCAATCACGCATGCCGTTGAAAACCTTGCCGCCGTCATGCCTTGACCCCGGCAAACGGCTGCGGCTCCGCATCGGCGTCCAGCGGCCAGCGGGCCCGCGCCGACAAGGTAAATTCATCAGGCGTCCGTCTGGCAGCGTTCTCAAGCCCGGCCCAGGCAATCATCGCTGCATTGTCGGTACATAGCTCGACCGGCGGCACACTCAGATTGAAACCGGCTTCCACGCAGGTGTGTTCGAGGCTGTCGCGCAATGCCAGATTGGCCGCAACACCGCCGGACGCAACCAGTACTCGCTCCTTTACGCCAGGATGCAATTCCTGAAATCCGGCCATCGCCTGGCGCACACGGTCAGCAACCGCCTCACAAGCCGCCAGTTGAAACCCGGCACAGATATCTGCCACATCCTTTGCTTCGAGCGGCTGGATTGCCGTGGCTGCCTGGCGAACCGCCGTCTTGAGGCCGGAGAACGAGAAATTGCAGTCGTCGCGGCCTTTCATCGGCACCGGAAACTTGAACCGTTGCGCCTTACCGTCTGCTGCAGCGCGTTCCACGGCCGGCCCGCCGGGATAGCCCAGGCCAAGCAGCTTGGCCGTCTTGTCGAACGCTTCGCCCAGCGCATCATCTATCGTGGTGCCGAGGCGGGTGTAGTGACCGACATCATCGACACTGACCAGCTGGGTATGGCCGCCTGACACCAGCAGGATCAGATAAGGCGGGCGCAAGCCTTCGGTCAGGCCTGGTGTCAGGGCGTGACCTTCCAGATGATTGATGCCGTAAAACGGTTTGCCGGTTGCAAGGGCGATCGCCTTGGCCGTCATCAGGCCGGTCAGCACGCCGCCGATCAGGCCAGGCCCGGCAGTTGCAGCGATACCGGACAGGTCATCGAAGCTGCACTCTGCCTCGCTCATCGCCTGTTCCACCAGCCGGTCAAGATGTGCCAGGTGCGAGCGGGCCGCGATTTCAGGCACTACACCACCATACGGTGCATGCAGCGCCGTCTGGGATAACACGACACTGGATACGATCCTGCCTGACCCGTCCGGCTTGCGCGCCACGACGGATGCCGCAGTTTCGTCACACGAAGTTTCGATACCCAGCATCAGGTGCGTTTGTTGATTGTTGACGCCAGCCAAGCTACAGACCTTCCTTGAACCGTCCCGGACTTTATATACTGCCGTACTGCCCGACCAGACCTGCCTGTAACACTGAAAGTAATCCGCTTGCAAACCGACCGCATCAGAATTGGCACCAGAGGCTCGCCGCTTGCGCTGGCACAAGCCCACGAGGCACGCGACAGGTTGTGCAAGGCGCATGGTCTTGAGCCCGAGTTGATCGATATCATTGTCATCTCGACCACCGGTGATCAGATTCAGAACAGATCGCTGGCGGAAATCGGCGGCAAAGGCCTGTTCACCAAGGAACTTGAAGAGCAATTGCACGACGGCAGCATCGATATGGCGGTTCATTCCATGAAGGACATGCCGGCGGTTCTGCCGGACGGTCTGGAGATATGCTGCCTGCTGGAACGCGAAGACCCGCGGGATGCCTTCATGTCACCCGTCGCCAAATCCATTGCCGACCTGCCGGAAGGCGCGACCGTCGGGTCTTCTTCGGTGCGCCGCGCCGCACAATTGCTGAACATTCGTCCTGACCTCGAGGTCGTGCAGTTCAGGGGCAATGTGCAGACCCGGTTGCGCAAGCTGGACGAGGGCGTGGCAGCCGCCACTTTCCTGGCCTGTGCCGGGCTGAACCGGCTCGGCATGACCCACCTCATAACCAGCGCCATCGATCCTGACGTCATGTTGCCGGCCGTTGCCCAGGGAGCCATCGGCATTGAGATCGCATCTTCCAATGACCGCTCGCGCGCCTTGCTGAAACCGCTGCATCACCGGCACACCAGCATCTGCATCGAAGCCGAACGTGCTTTTTTGAAAGAGCTTGACGGCTCCTGCCGCACCCCGCTGGCCGGCCACGCGACACTGGCTGACGATGTGGTGTCGTTCAACGCCATGGCCCTGACGCTGGACGGACAGAAGGTGTTTACCACCAGCCGCACCGGTCCGGCCGGCGACGCAGGCCGCATGGGGCTTGACGCTGCTGTGGAGATCAGGGCACTGGCCGGTTCAGACCTGGTGTCGTAATGCACCTGATCCTGACCAGACCGAAGACAGACAGCGACAAGCTGAAAATCAGGCTGCAGGCACACGGCCATACAGTATCTGTTGCGCCGCTACTGACCATCCGTGCGGATGGCGATGCCGTCATTCCGGACCGCTCCTGGCAGGCGATCGCCGTTACCAGCGCAAATGCCCTGACAGCCCTGGCCGGCTCCGGTGCGCTGGAACAATTGAAGCTGGTTCCGGTGTTCGCGGTCGGACCGGCATCTGCAAGACTTGCCGGCGAACTGGGCTTTACAGATGTCCAGCAGGCCGCAGGGGATATGATCGCGCTGCGCGACCTGATGAAACAGGCGTTGAAGCCGGCATCGGGACCAATACTCTACCTGACGGGAACGGTGCGGTCCGGGGACCTTGCCGCAGATCTGAGATCTGACGGTTTCAGTGTCGAGCGGATTGAGCTCTATGAAGCTGTCGCCGCAACACAAGTCCCGGCACAGGCAAAACAAGCCATCCGGTCGGGAAAGGCGGACGGCGTGGTGATTTATTCGCCGCGTACCGCAGACATCTGGGTGCAGCTGGTCAAGCAGTCGGATTTGCAGGCTGAAGCAGCAAAGCTTGCTCATTTTTGCCTGTCACAGACAGTGGCTGAAAGGCTCCGTTCATCCCTCGGTGACAATGTATCAATTGTTATATCCGGCAAACCCGATGATGATGGTATGCTGGAAGCAATACAAGACACCGTGGCAAGCCAACCGATCAACAATGCTGCGCGGGGGAAAGACGCAACCATGGCAAATCGAAAAACACCGTCGCGCAAAGCCAAGAAACCGGAGCGCCCCACCGTAATTGATGCCAAGGCCACGGAAGTAAAATCCGACGAGGCCGAAAAACCGGCATCCTCGCAGGCGAGCAAGTCAGGTACCGGACCCGGCGAAGCAGTAGCCGGAAAGACAGCCGAAAAATCCAAACCGGCCGATCAGGCCAAAACCGCCGGAACGGGCAAAACGCCGGCTGAGGGTGCTTCAAAGGCCAAACCTGCAGGCACCCGATCAACAGGTCCGTCCACGCCGGCCAAAAAACCGTCAGGTAAGGCCAAGCTCATTACCGGCGCCCTTGTCGCAACATTGCTGGCAGGCGTTGCCGTCGGCGGCTACCTTTACCGGGAACATGGCGCCAGGCTGTTCGGCAGCACTGCTCCGGTGATTGATGTGGGCGCTATTGAAGGCCAGGCAATGGAGGCGATTGGCGCGGCGAAGTCTGCCGCGGAAACGGCTGATACCGCACTTACCCAGTCCAAGTCACTGACAGACAAGGTCGCCGGGCTTGAACAAAGGCTGGCGGAAGTCCAGACCTCGGCAGCAGCGCCGGATGCCGAAACGCTGGCAGCCGTCAAAGCGGCTTCGGAACAGGCCGGTTCAGCCAAATCCGCGGTTGACGCCGTGTCGGCAAAAACCGGTGAGCTCGAATCCGGCATGGCGGAGGTTCGTTCATCCCTCGACAGTCTCAAGTCGGCATTGCAGGCGGCAGCCACTACCGGCGGCGGTGCCGGACAGGCGGAAGTAAACCTGAAGTTTGACGAACTGTCGCAGCGGATTGCAAAACTGGAAACCGCACCGGCGCAGACGGCAGACGGCAAGCTCGCCGGTGAAGTCACCGCGCTTCGTGAACAGCTCAGCGCCGCAACTGCCCGCATGGAGAAGCTGGAGACACAGCTTGAGGAGGCAATTGCTGCACCGAAGGCCGATGTCCCCGCATCCGGTTCACCGCAAACAGCAGCTATCGATACAACAAAGATTGCCGCGCAACTGGCAGCGCTGTCAGATACGGTCAACCAGGGCAAGCCCTATCAGACGGAGCTGAGTGCGCTGGAGGAAACCGCCAGCCTGACGATCAGCCTGCCCGCGCTGGCCGCCAACGCGGCCACCGGCATAAAGACGGCCAGTGAGCTGAAACAGGAGCTTGCCGCCCTGAAGGCAAATCTCGATGCGGCCACATCTGAAAGCTCTGCCGCTGAAGCCTCATCAGGCTGGTGGAGCACAATTACCGGCAAGCTGTCGTCCGTTGTGAAAGTCCGCAAGATCGACGGGACCGGCAACTGGACAGATCATGCCGCGTCTGCCGTTACGGCTTTGGATACAGTCGGCCTCGGCGCTGCCATCACCGCGCTCGGTGCCGGCGGCGCATCCGCGCCGGAACCTGTTGCGGCCTGGATCGTGGAGGCCCGTAAGCGCCTGAACGCCGATCAGGAACTGCAGACACTTCCACAAATCATCCTGGGCCGGTTGCCGGCCCCGGCTCAATAAATCGCGGCGGGACTTAAACATGATTTCTTTGCTGGTTCGCTTTGTCCTTCTGATCATTGTTGCAGCCCTGTTTGCCTGGCTGGCCGACCAGCCGGGTGATCTGAAGCTGCGCTGGCTCGGATATGAGCTGGAAACCTCACTGATGGCTGCCGTCATCATGCTGGCCGGTCTGATCCTGGTTGTGTGGATCACCTGGTCGCTGCTGATGTGGTTGCTCGACAGGCCCGGTGCCTTCGGCGGCTGGTTCAAGTCGCGCCGGCAGCGCAAGGGCAAACAGGCATTGTCCAGCGGGCTGATTGCAGTTGCATCCGGTGACGGTGAAGCAGCGCAAACCCATGCCAGAACAGCTGCCGCAATCCTTGGTGATGATCCGATGGTGAAACTGCTGGACGCCCAGACAGCCCAGTTGCGCGGCGACAATGTGCGGGTGCGGCAATTGTTTGAGGAAATGGCTGAACAGCCTGAAACCCGCCTGCTCGGCCTGCGCGGGCTGCACACCGACGCGGTGCGCCAGTCCGACACGAAACGGGCCCGCGCACTAGCCGAAGAGGCGGTACGCATCAATCCAAAAGTGTCCTGGGCCGGCAAGGCCGTGCTGTCCTACCAGTCGACCAGTGAAGACTGGCCGGCCATTTCGCGCACCATCGACATTCAGAAGTCAGCCTCCCTGATCGACAGGAAGACGGCCAACCTGAAACATGCCGTCGTGCTCACCGCACAGGCCGCCGAAGCCGAGAGCAAGAATGACAAGGACGCCTATGACCTCGCCTTGCGGGCCCACAAGCTCGATCCGTCGCTGGTACCTGCGGCGGTGATTGCGGCGCGTCACGCCACCGCAGACGGCAGCTTGCGCAAGGCAGCAAAAATCATCGAGAAGACCTGGAACATGACCCCGCACCCGGACCTGGCCGACGCCTATGGCCATGTGCGTAGCGGCGATTCCGCGCTCGACAGGCTGAAGCGCATCAAGTCGCTGGTCGCCAAGTCAGGCGGCATTGAAGGCGCTGTGGCACTCGCAACCGCCGCCATCGACGCGCTGGAATGGAAGACCGCGCGGGAAGCGCTCAGCGCCTACGCCCATGACCGGCCGCAGGCCCGTATTTGCGGCCTGATGGCGGAAATCGAGGAAGGCGAGTTCGGCGACAAGGGCCGCGCCCGTGAATGGCTGGCCCGGGCGGTCAGGGCACCGCGCGATCCGGCCTGGACAGCTGACGGTCATATTTCCAGGGTCTGGCTGCCGGTATCGCCGGTATCAGGAGAGCTTGGCGGGTTCAAGTGGAAGGTGCCGGTCGAAGGCATCGCCTATGAAGAACCCGAAGCAGAAGCAATCGAAGATGATGATGTGGTTCCCGGAGATGATGCAATCGCTATTACGGCAGCGGACACGCCTGAATCCCCGGACGAACCGGAACAGATTGTGGAAGAAGAAGTGATTGTCTCCGAAGTTGAAGAGCCGGCCGGGAAAGTCGGTGCTGAAGCGGATGAGATTGTGGAATCCGTTGAGGAAAAACCCACCGGGGACTTTGATGAGAAACCTGCCACAGAGCCCAAGGAAGGGCCTGAGGAAAAGACCGTAGAAGAAACGGCCGAACAACCCGTCGAAGAACCGGAAGCAGAACCAGCCTCGCCGGACAACAAAAAGAAAGACACCGCAGACGAACCGGCAGAACCGAGCAAGATCGGAATGGAGCCAGACAAAACCGCCAAAGATACCAGATCCAGAGAAGAAGCATCGGTCTTCGCGCGCCAGCCCGATGATCCCGGCCCCCTGGACGAGACAGCTAAGAAGCCGGAAAAGACCTGGCTTTGAGTGTTGAAAGTTTAACCTCTTCGCGTTATGTGTCGCGAAGATCAGGAAACTGACAAGCCGCTTTAGCTCAGTTGGTAGAGCACATCATTCGTAATGATGGGGTCAGGTGTTCGAATCACCTAAGCGGCACCAGTTCTTCCCAAGCTGCCCCAACACCGGCTGGACCAGTGATTAACCATGCCTCCCAAGTTATCTTGCGGCGGTCAGTGGTCATTTCCTATTTTGGAAATGCGGAACGTGGCAATGGCTGCGTTGGGCATCGGGAAGCCCTTTACCGACAAGAGACTGCGGAGTGGCACTAACTAAGTGCTGTCTCGTGCAAGCAAAAAGCTTCCAACTGAGGGGCAACTGTGAAAAGCAGTTGCTGCACATCCGCTTCGAAACAATCTCGAAGCACTAAGGATGTGACATCATGAGAAGCCAACTAATCAAGAACCGCAATGCAGCCATGAAGAGGCAAGGCGGCCTTTGCTACTATTGTCGTCAGCCGATGTGGGATGATAACATTGCCGCTTTCTGCAAACGCTTTAGCATGTCGCACAAACGAGCATTATGGCACCAATGCACTGCAGAGCATCTTCGAGCACAGTGCGATGGTGGGACTGATAGGCAGGACAATATTGTCGCCGCATGCCGTTTCTGCAATGGGCATCGGCACAGGGCAAAGACGCCACTACCGCCACCTCAACATATGAAGAAAGCGAGACGCCGCCTTTCACAAGGAGGATGGCACAGATTCACCGCCAACGCCGTGCATTCCTGTCAAAGGCCCGCTCAGAATTAGTACGGTGTACGATACAAACCCTTCTAACTTGGCACAAAGCCTGAAAAGCAGAAGCCTCTTCAGATCAATGCTTTAGCCAAACCGCTCCAACTCTGTACAAACCCCTACAAACCGGGTACGCATAATTCGTAATGATGGGGTCAGGTGTTCGAATCACCTAAGCGGCACCAGTTGCTTCGAAGACCTGCATTCGGGCCAATCCGCAGATTGCCATTTCCGTATGGAATTCCGCTGAGCCGATCATTGTTCCGCATCAACGGCCTGCGAAGGCGCCCTGACAGTGTTCTTCTCAGCCACCTTGAATTATGACATTCACACCGGACCCATCAGATAAGCTGCCACGGGTCACGAACTGGGAACGTACAGTTTGCAAACTCCAGATTGGCAAAGTGTGGATTTCCCGGAATTGGCATTCCGGAGCGGGTGGTGGGCCTGGCGACGGCGGATGTCCGTCAGCCTTTGGCACCGGTACTACGAGTATTACAGAAATCTTCGATGCACTATTCAGTTGGCCCGTTTGCGTCACTACAAGAAACAGCACACCGATGCCGTAACTTGTGGACCTAAGACCGGCACAGCTTTGATTATCGGCAACCTGGCTTTACGCGATGGGTTAAGCCGAGGCGCAAGCTACCACCTGCATCAAATTCGTGCGAAACACAGCGCATTGACTATCAGGCACGTGGGCACCAACGCCGACGCTGACAAGACAATGGAAGGTGGTCTGGATCAGGGTTTTGACTATCTCTATCTGCTTGACCCGCCATCTCGATATGACCGTCTGCTGAGACAAGTTGATCCGGCAAGTATCGCCACGGCCCACAGGGTCGGACTCTGGGTGCGCGAGAGCGGCTACATACCGGCGTTCTGGCTGGAAGCCGCGACTTTCCTTGATGAGATCTGGACACCGTCATCATTCTCAGCTGACCTGTTGCGAAACCGCATCACGAATACGCCAGTTGTAGTCGTACCCCATGCCGTCACCTCACAGACCCGCGCAACCACGGATACAGCCATACTCACCGCAGGTGAAAACGCCACGTTCAACGGTCTTGCCGTGATGGACCTGCGTAACGGCGGCAGCAGAAAGAACCCCTGGGCTGTCATCGCTGCGTGGCAACAGGCGTTTGGCGGCAATCCGGATTGTCAGCTCACCATGAAAGTCAGGTTTTCGCGTCAACACGCCATTGTGCGCGAGGAGTTGCTGGCCATGATCGGCTGCGCGGGTAACATCCATCTGCTGGATGCATTCCTTCCCCAGTCCCAATTGGATGCGCTGATGGACCGGGCGGACGTCTTTGTCTCTCTGCACAGGTCGGAAGGTTACGGTCTTCCGGTAGAAGAAACGCTGATCCGTGGCATTCCGGTTGTCGCTACCGACTGGTCGGCCACCACTGAGTTTGCACGCAGTTATGACAACTATTACCCGGTCAGCTACCGACTGTTGCCATTTCACGAATGGAGCCGGCACAAGCCCAGGAGCGATTTCCAATGGGCTGAAGCAGACATCGAATCGGCCGTGCGCCACCTTCGGGAGATCTACGAAGTATGGCGGTCCGCCAGCTGATGAAAAAGCTACTGCGCCTTGCCAAAACCGGGCAGGTTACGCACAAGTTTCCAGATCCTGATGCGCATCAGTTTGGTAAATGCGAAGTAATGACCGGCATTCCAGCCTTCGGATGAATACAGATTGCCCTGGATCCTGCCATAGACCGGAGACACATATTCAAGGTCGGTATAGCGTTCGTTGATCATGTTGTCGGTATTGATGAAGCCGTCCTCGCGGGCAATCCTTATAAGCTTTTCTGCACCGCTCGGCTTTATCACGTAGAAATGCGCACCGTTGATGCGTCCTGCCTCGATATCACGACCGTTGATTCGGTCTATGACCGCTCTGTTGAAGTCCCCGGGGTGAGCATAAATTCCCGGCGGTGCATAGTGGTCATCCGGCACGCTGCCGGCTCTGGTTCTCAAAACATTGAGATTCAGAATGTCGCCACTGAACTCGGGATTGTCCCAGTTTCTCGTCATTACGGTATCATGCTCTGCAACCACAATTGGGCGACCGCTGTCAAAACAACGATTCCACAATGAAAAATGGCTCATGAAGCACGAACGCTTGAACAATGTCAGGCGAGGGTCTTTCATCTGAGTGGTTTGGTAGCGCGTGCGGGCTCTTACACCGAACCTTGTTTCCGCAGTTTCCACCGTATCTGGTGTAACCGCCGAAAAAATTTCCGCATCCAGGCCGTGTTGGCGCAGCGAGGCTACAGCACGCTGACCATATTTTCTCGATACCGGCCACTGTTCAATGGCGATAACGTAGGCCTTCATGACCGGAAGGAGTTTTCTGTTGATCTGAGCATCTGGCGTCTACACTTATGACCATTCGCCAAATCTATCAATCCTGCAATGAGCAGGCCGGCGCATGTTTTTCTGATGTTACGCAAGCTTACGATTGTCATTCTGCGGACGCTGTCCTTGCTGCATGAATTCAGGAAACTGTCTCAAGGCGGCACGCGTTAACCGGCAGGAATTCCATGGACGCGCCAGACAGAAAACCCATGTCACGCATAATCCGGCGTTTCGAAATCAAATATGAAGGCCAGGCGCACGACGAAACCGCGGCAGGTTCTGTGGGGCGAACGGCTCATTGCATCTTGTCTAGGACATCTGTTTCGCAGCATGCTCGCGAACCGCAAAGCTGGGCGGCAGGTCGCACGCAATGCCGGTAGCAAGGTCCAGCGCCGCGTCAGCCATTTTGTGCGCTATGCCGAGCGTTATCTTGAAACCACCGCTTGCCACGATGGTGTCGTGGCTATCGGGTAATGCACCGACAACCGGGTCACGTCCGGCTGCGCGCGGGCGAATGCCTGCCCATTGCTCCACGACCTCTGCACCGGCCAGGCCCGGACAAAGCTCGGCGGCACGCTGAACCAGTTTTTGCGACACCACCTCATCAACGCCTGTATTTCTATAGTCTCGTTGTGATGTGGAGCCGACCGCCACCAGGCCGTCATCATGCGCGACCAGATAGATACCGCGGCTGTAGATGACGGGCATGTCGTCAAATGACCGACCCTGCGGCCGCAGCAGGACCGCCTGGCCCTTGACGCCCCAGCCAAGTTCACATTTCAGGTGCGGTTGCAGCAGGCCAAAACTTTCATGCCCGGCGGCCACAATGACCTTGCCCGGTGACAGGCGTGTGCCGTTTTCCAGCAAGACCTCGCTGTTGTCGGTAATCGTTTCAACCGGGCAGTTTTCCGCTACAACCACTTCCGGCTGAACGGCGGCCAGCAGCGCTTTCACAAACCTGCGCGGGTTTATCCGGGCGCTCAGCGTATCAAAGCTGTAAGCCACGAAGCCCGGTTTCAACACCGGCCAGCCAGGTGCAGGTTCGCCGCGCCTGATATCCCATGAAATCGATTGACCGGTCCGCGATACCGCAGGCCAAAGCCTGGTTGCACCTGTCTGCCATTGTTCATGCTCTGCCAGAAATTCATCTGAATCGATGGGCATGACCCGGCCGCACCTGCTGTATCCGCAAGACAACCCGGTTGCCGTTTCAAGCTCGGCAAGTTCGGTTTCCAGAGACAGCAGGGCTTCAAGCTGGAAGACCTGGATATCCTCCCAACTGACCGGACGATGCGGCATCAGCGCACCCAGTATGCCGCCGCTGGCACCCTGCCCGATGCGTCCGCTTTCAACAATGACGGCGCTCAGGCCGCGCTGCTTTGCCTTCAGCGCGCACCACAGGCCCACCACGCCTGCGCCAATGATCGCAATATCAGGTGTTGCTGGTATGCTGGTAGGGTGTGCTGTCATTGCCGGACTATATGGCAAACCTGCCTGTTAAACCTGAAAACCTTGTGCACCCGATGACCCGATTCCACGACGCAAGAATGCAATCGTCCAACCATGATGTCAGTTGGGAAGCCAATGATGTGCCGAGGTCTTCTATTTTTGATGACACGTTCTATACAAGAAGCGATGGCCAGGCGGAAACAGCCTATGTGTTCATGGATGGCAATGGTTTGCCGGCACGCTGGTCCGGTACCGCAAATTTCTCGATAGCCGAGCTCGGCTTTGGCACCGGACTCAATTTCCTGGAAACCTGGCGCACCTGGATTGCAGTGCGTTCACCATCACAACGGCTTGTGTTCACATCGTTCGAAGCCTATCCGATCAGTGTTGACGACATGACGCGCGCGCTGATGCCGTGGACTGACCTGGGACCCCTCGGCGAGGCTCTGACATCCTGCTGGCAGGCGTCGCCTGGTCAGCCGGTGGCATGGCAGATGGATGAACAGACTGAGCTTCACATCATTACCGGCAAGGCTGAAAACTCGGTTGCCCGATGGGACGGGTTTGCCGATGCATGGTATCTGGATGGCTTCTCGCCGGCCAGGAACCCTGACATGTGGAGCCCGGACCTGATGCAACAGGTCCATGACCACACCAGTCCGGACGGCAGCTTTGCCACCTACACAGCCGCTGGCCAGGTACGCCGGAACCTGATGGCAGCGGGTTTCACAGTCACCAGGCGCAAGGGTTTTGCCGGCAAGCGCGAGATGCTGCTCGGGCGAAGACAACTCAGACCCTGAAGATCATTCTGCAAAGTGACACGCGGCCAGATGACCGCTTCGCACTTGCCGCAGTTCCGGGTCATCGCGAACGCAGCGCTCCTGCGCCAGCGGACAGCGCGGGTTGAAATTGCACCCCGCAGGCGGTGACAATGGAGACGGTATCTCACCCTCGATTGCATCCAGCGTCACCAGATCGGCCTCATCAAGGACCAGGCGCGGAACGCTGGCCAGCAATCCTTTTGTATAAGGGTGCGCAGGCGTGGCGTAGACCTGTTCGGCAGGCCCCTCCTCGACGATGCGGCCGAGATACATGACCGCCACCCGATCAGACAGATGACGCACCACGGAAAGGTCATGGCTGATGAAAATCAGGGTCAGGCCGAGATCGCGCTGCAAGGCGAGAAACAGGTTGATGATCTGCGCCTGTATCGACACATCAAGCGAGGCCACCGGTTCATCGCAAACCAGCACTTCCGGCTGCATGGCCAAGGCGCGCGCAATCGCAATCCGCTGGCGCTGACCGCCGGAGAACTGGTGTGGAAACCGCCGCACCAGGCTGGCATCAAGCCCGGCACGTTCCAGATAGCCCGCCACATAGCCTGCCTGTTCAGACTTGCTGGTCAAGCCGTGCGCCAGCGGTCCCTCCGCTATGATGTCACCGACACGCATGCGCGGGTCGAGAGAGGCGAACGGATCCTGGAAAATCATCTGCACCCTTGTGTCGATCTTCCGCCCGTCTGCCATGACAGGCGCGCCATCGACGGCGACGTCACCGGAACTCGGCGTCAGGATACCGGCAACCATCCGGCCAAGCGTGGACTTGCCGCATCCGCTCTCACCGACCAGGCCGAGCGTTTCACCGCGGACAATATCAAGACTGACACCGTCCACGGCGCGCACCGACCGGGTCTCGACCCGGGCCCCCAGCGTCGCGGCGATCCTGTCGCCCAGCGTCAGTTTCGGGCCGAAGTGCTTGTGCACATTCCGCACATGAACAAAGCCGTGGGGGGACTGCGAAGCATCGCCGGATTTGGCAGGCAGGCTCATACACTCACCATTTCGCGCAACGGGTGGAAACAGCGAACGCCACGATCCCGGGACATTTCAAGCGGCGGGTCCGCTGTGCACAATTCACTGGCATGCTCACAGCGTGGACGGAACGGGCATCCCGGCGGCGGGTCAAGCAGCGATGGTGTCGTGCCCGGGATCTGAAACAGGTCTTCGCCGGGTTTCGCGGTTGCCGGCAGGGACCGCAACAGCCCCGCCGTATAGGGATGGTGCGGATCGCGCAGCACACTGGCAACCGGCCCCTGCTCCACGATGCGCCCGGCATACATCACCAGCAGCCTGTCGGCGAGCGTCGAGACCGTCGCCAGGTCATGGCTGATCCACACCAGCGCCGTGCCGGTCTCAGCGGCCAGGTCCCGCATTTCGGTAAGTATCTGGGCCTGGATCGACACATCCAGCGCCGTTGTCGGCTCATCGGCGACCAGCACCTGCGAACCGTGCAGCAGCGCGATTGCAATGGCCACGCGCTGCCGCATGCCGCCGGAAAACTCATGCGGATAGGCGCCCAGCCGTGACCGCGCTTCAGGGATGCCGACCCGCGTCAGCACGTCGGCGGCGCGTGCATCCGCTGCCCGCCTTGAGGTCTTGTCGTGCGCCGAGATAGCCAGCCGCATCTGGGTGCCGATGGTCAGCACAGGATTGAGCGTTGCCATCGGGTCCTGGAACACCATCGCAATATGTGATCCCCTGAGCGCCCTGAGCTGGTCCCATGACAGGCCGACCAGTTCCTCGCCGTCCAGCTTGACCGACCCGGAGACGATGCGCCCGGGCGGATCGACCAGACCCATCAGCGAAAACCCGGTAACCGACTTGCCGGACCCTGATTCACCGACCAGCCCGACAATCTCGCCGGCGCCGACTGAAAACGATACACCGTCAACTGCCTTTACCACGCCTGCACGGGTGAAGAAGTGAGTTGTCAGATCGCTGACTTCGAGAATGGGCGCGCTCATTTGTCGAGCCTCGGATTGAGGATGTCACGCAAGTGGTCGCCAACCATGTTGATGGCGACAATCAGGATGATAAGCATGATGCCGGGATAGACTGATATCCATGTCCTGCCGCTCATCATGTATTTCACGCCGTTGGAAATCAGCATGCCGAGCGAGGGTTCGGTAACCGGCAGGCCAAGGCCCAGGAACGACAGCGTCGCCTCCAGCGCAATGGCATAGGCGATCTGGACGGTGGCAACGACAATCAGCGCGGGCATGGCGTTGGGCAGGATATGACGAAACACAATACGGCGCGCCGACAGCGGCGTGGCGGCTGCGGCTTCGACATAATCCTTGGAGCGTTCGGCCGATGCAGCCCCGAATGCTGTGCGCGCGAAATAGGCATATTGCGCGGCAACCAGCGCTGTCACCAGTTGCGCCTGACCCTGGCCCAGCAAAGCCACCAGCACCAGTGCCAGCAATATCGGCGGGAACGACAATTGCAGGTCGACAATACGCATCAGGATCGCTTCAACAAACCCGCGCGCATAAGCTGCGGCAATACCGATCGACGTGCCGATCACCAGCGCCACCGCACCGGCGGTAATGCCGATCTGCAATGACACTCGCAGGCCATAGAGAATGGCAGACAGAAGATCACGGCCCTGCGCGTCGGTTCCCAGGATGTGCGTATAACCGCCTGAACCGACAAATCCCGGCGGCCGTCTGGCATCACGTAATGACAGGCCGGACAGATCATAGGGATTTTGCGGCGAGATCAGCGGCGCAAACAGCGCCATCAGCACCAGCAGCACCACCACGCCAAACGCGAACAGCGCCACCCGGTCCTCGCAAAACCGCCACCACAGGTCCCGCCACGGCGATACGGCCTTGGGCGCACCGCCCGGCAGCGGTTTTATCGCAGGATCTTTCATGCCGCTCCCCCTTTGCGCAGGCGCGGGTCCAAAATGGCGTAGACCAGGTCGACAACCAGGTTGATGGTCACGAACAGTCCTGCCGTCAGCATCAGGTAGGCCATCATCACCGGCCGGTCGAGGTTCTTGATGGAATCGATGATCAGCTTGCCGACGCCGGGCCACGAAAAGATCGTCTCGGTCACCACTGCGAAGGCCAGCGTCGAGCCCAGTTCGAGCCCGAAAACCGTCACGATCGGGATCGAGATCAGCTTCAGCACATGGCGTGACATGATGGTCCATTCCGACAGGCCGGCGGCACGGGCGAACTTCACCGTGTCGCCCAGCATCACTTCGCGCGTGCCGGCCCGCGCCAGCCGTATCATGATGGCAAGCTTGAACAGCGCCAGGTTGATCGCGGGCAGCGCCAGGTGTGACCAGCCGTTCAGTGTCAGGAAACTCCAGGCCGTACCGAACAGCTCAGCCGTGTCGCCACGCCCGCCCGACGGCAGCCAGCCGAGTTGAACGGCAAAGGTAAGGATCAGGATCAGCCCAACCCAGAATGTCGGCACCGAAAACCCGAGGATCGAGACGGCCATGATAATGCGCGAAGACAATGCGTCGGGCCGGTACCCGGCCAGCATGCCCAGCGGCACACCGACGAACAAGGCGCCAAGCACGGACACCAGCACAAGCTCTATAGTCGCAGGCAAGCGGCCGGATATCAGGTGCAGCACCGGTTCATTGTAAATGTAGGACCGGCCGAGGTCGCCCTGCAGCAGGTTTCGGATATAGTAGAAGTATTGTTCGACAACCGGCCGGTCGAGGCCAAAGCGGGCAATTGTGCGTTCACGAACGTCCTGCGTCGCCTCGGGCGGAAGCAGGATCTCAAGCGGGTTTCCGATGGAGTAGATGCCGGCGAAAACGATCACCGACATCACTGCCATTACGAGGATGGCCTGCAGCAATCGCTGGATGATGAAACCTGACATCGATGCCGCAATATCCGTATCCGAGAGGACCGGGATACTCCAGTCGGAGCATCCCGTCTGTTCATGCTACTTCGCCGGCTTGATGAAATATGCCAGCGTTTCCTCGTCTGCACGCGGGGTGACGACAACCTTGTCGGACCGGCCTGCCCAGACGGACTGGAGAACCACAATAGAGATGTAGGCACGATCTGCCATGGTTTTCTCCATGGCCTGTTCGAACAGCGCCCGGCGTTTGTCGGCATCCGCTTCCTGCACACCGGCCTGCATCAGCTTGTCAACTTCGTCGTTCTTATAGCCGATCCGGTTGAACGCACCCATTTTCACTTCCTTGTTGGGCGAGTGCGCCAGTGACCCCAGCGTGTAGGAGGCTTCACCGGTGAGCGTGCCCCAGCCGTTCATGAACACTGAGTATTCCTTGCGCGCCTGGGTCGGGAAATACACCGTTTTCGAGATCGCGTTGACATTGGTGTCAATGCCGATCTGAGCAAACATCTGGCCCAGGCCTTCGCAGATCGCGCCATCGCCCGGCAACCGGTCATTGGTGCAGTGCAGGTCGATCTGGAAACCGTCTGGATACCCGGCCTCTTTCAGCAGAGCCTTGGCCTTGTCCACATTGTACTCAGGGGTCGGGATTTTTTCCGACGATCCGAAGAAGCCCGCAGGCATCATCTGGTTGGCCGGTTTGCCAAGCCCTTCCAGAACCACCTCCACCATGGTCTGGCGGTCGATGGCGATGTCGATCGCTTCACGCACCCGGGCATCACGCAACGGGTTCTTGTCCAGCTTGCTGCCATCCTTGGCCCGCACCTTCGGTGTGACCTCGCGCTGGTCGAGCTGCAGGTTCATCACATAGACGGAGTCACCAAGGAATGTCTTGATTTTCGGATCGGTGCCAAGCGACAGGTAATCTGCCGAAGACACGTAGTTGATCACGTCAACATCGCCTGCCTTGAGCGCGGCCAGCCGGGATGAGTCATCGGAAATTTCGCGGCGAACCACTTTTTCCCAGTGCGCCGCACCGCGCCAGTAATCGTCAAACCGCTCCATGACCAGACTGCCCTTGGGCTCCCAGGACACATACTTGAACGGTCCGGTCCCGATCGTTGCCTTGCCGGAATTGAAACCTTCCGCACTGGTCTCGGCGGTTGAGTAGTCCTTGGCCGCGTCAGACGACACGATGAACAGACGCACGAAATCATAAGGCAGCGTTGCGGCCGTGCCGTCAGTGTGGATATGGATCGTGTAGGGGTCCACAATCTCCACCTGCTTTACGCGACGGACATAGATCTCGGTCGTCGTCGGTCCGGTCACTTTCGGAATCCGGTCGATGGAGAACTTTACATCCTCGGCATCGAAGGTTGACCCGTCATGAAACTTCACCCCTTCGCGCAGCTTGAATTCCCAGGTATCTGCATCCACGGCCTTCCACGATGTGGCGAGACCCGGTTCCAGCTGAAGGTCATCGCCGGTCCACACCAGGGGATCGAAAATGTGTTTTACCGCATCGGCCTGCGGTCCCAGGGCGGAGTAGTGCGGATCCATGGATTCTGGACCTCCCCGCACACCAACCGTGAGTGTTTCAGCACTGGCGGCGACGGCGGACATGCCCATCACACTGGCCAGAACGAGTGAACAGATCGTCTTTTTCATGGAGTGATCCCCTTGATTCAGATACAAATTCAACCTCGCAAGCACCAAAAATAAATACTTCAATTTGGAACTTGTTTCATAAAAGGTGCTGCGCCATGCTGTCCGCGTCAAGAGAAAAATAGGCAGACCCGCATTTTCACATGGATCGACAGATGCTCAAATCCGACCTGAAACAATACCCCCCCGATGAGGTTGCAGAGCTGCGCAATAATGGTGCGCATGACGAAATGACACGGGTCAAGCTGTGGCAGAACCCGTGCTGGTTCACTTATCGGCTGAACTATCTTGCCCTGCGCTACAACGTTCCGCTGTATGCCTGGGTGGAAGAAAAATACGGCCTGTCGCGACCTGAGTTCGTGGTGATTTTCTCGCTTGGCCTGCTGGACGGCGCCTATGCCCGGGACATCAGCGCATCTTCGGGTTTTCCACAAAACACGCTCAGCCGCGCCATCCACAAACTCAACCGCCTGAAACTGATATCGCGGACACCGGACGCCGAAGACGGACGCCGCTTCATGCTGTCACTCACACCGGCAGGGCGCGCGCTGTTCGATGAATCCCTGCCGCGCTTTGTATCGTTTGAACACATGATGCTGGATGCGCTGGATGATGACGAGCAGCAGCAGCTTTCCACACTGATGGCCAAGATGGTGCTGGCGTCTCCGCAATGGCCAGACACACTGGATGATCAAAAACATAACAAGGGGGGACAGGCCAATGCGCGTCGCTGACATGAACTGGTCCGATATGGAAAAACAGGTCGCGCGCGATGACCGTTGCGTGCTGCCCATTGGCTCAACCGAGCAACACGCCCAGCTCTCACTGTGCGTCGACGCCATCCTGGCGGAACGGGTGGCGGCTGACGCCGCCGATACTTCCGGCATACCGGTCTTCCCCGTCATGCCATACGGACTGGCACCCTACTTTGCAGACTTTCCCGGAACGGTAACCCTGCGTGTGGAAACCCTGCTGGCGGTGGTGCGCGATGTGATCGCCTCGTTTTCACGAATGGGGTTTCGCCGCGTGCTGATCGTCAACGGCCACGGTGGCAACCAGCCCGCGGGCGCGGTCGCCAATGAACTGATGATTGACCACCCGGACATGAACATCAAATTCCACAACTGGTGGAACTCGCCAAAGGTGTGGGCCCATGCCCAGGAGATCGATACCTCCGGCAGCCATGCCAACTGGATGGAGAATTTTCCCTGGACCCGGCTGGCCCACGCAGCCGCTCCGCAGCACATCAAGGACGCCATGGACCTGACCGCCCTGAAGGCCGCCGCTCCTGCCACAGCAAAGCAAATGCTCGGCGACGGCAGTTTTGGCGGAGCCTATCAGAAGGACGACAAGACCATGCTGGCGCTGTGGCAGACCGGTGTGGATGAAGTCCGCGAGGCGCTCGAGGGACCATGGCCGAAGCTTCAGCAGGAGTAGGGTGAATGGATGATCCCATCCTGATCTGGGGGGCGGGCGCCATTGGCGGCACGCTCGGCGCTTACTGGGCACGGGCAGGCGAAGACGTCTTGATGGTCGACATCGTTCCCGAACATGTACACGCCTGCCGGACAGGCGGATTGTCTATCAGCGGGCCTGTCGAGACCTTCACCCAGGTCGTCCCGTCCGTCACCCCGGACGAACTTGAAGGGCGTTTTTCGCGCATCGTGCTGGCTGTCAAGGCCCCGGCAACAGAAGCAGCAACAAATGCCCTGGCGCCCCACCTGACAGATGACGGTTACGTGTTGTCAGCCCAGAACGGTCTCAACGAGTTGACCATCGCAGGCATTGTCGGTGAACAACGCACCATGGGTGCCTTTGTCAATTTCGGTGCCGACTGGCACGGGCCCGGTGACATCCTGTTCGGCAATCGCGGCGCGGTGGTCGTGGGCGAAGTGGATGGCAGTGTTCGCGACAGGACCCGCGACATGCACCGTCTGCTCACGATCTTTGAGCCTGACGCCGTGCTGACGCCGGATATCTGGTCGTACCTGTGGGGTAAACTCGGTTACGGCGCCATGCTGTTTGCCACCGCGCTGACACCTCAGTCAATGACGGAGAACTTCGCTGATGCCGCCCGGGTCCCGGCCTTCATTGCACTGGGGCGCGAAGTGATGGCCGTGGCGGCAGCCCGCGGCGTCAGTCCGACCGGCTTCAATGGCTTCGACCCTGAAGCTTTCATGGCAGATGCTTGCGATGCTGATGCCAGCGCCTGCATTGCACGGCTGGCCGATTTCAACAGCACCACGGCAAAGACCCATAGCGGCATCTGGCGCGATCTGGCCGTTCGCAAGCGGCGCACCGAGGTTGATCCGCAGATCGGTATCATCTGCGATCTGGCCCGGGCTGCCGGTGTACCGACACCGGCTCTGGACACGGTCAAGCAGTTGATCAATGACATAGAGGACGGGCGCCGGGAACAATCAGCCGAAACGTTCCAGGAGCTGACAGACAGATGCAGCTAGATTTCAACGCCAGGACGGTGCTGGTCACCGGCGCGGCCCAGGGCATCGGACGGGCAATCGCTGCAGCTTTTGCAGTGTCCGGCGCCACGGTGGTTGTAGCCGATATCGATGACAAGGGTCTCGCCATCACCGCCGATGAGCTTGATGTCACCGCTCACGCCATTGACCTGTCCGACCGATCGGCCGTGCATGGCTTCATCGCCTCCCTGTCGCATGCGCCGGACATTGTTGTCCATGCAGCCGGCGGTACGCGCGGGCAGGCGGGACGCCCCATCGAGGAAATTGACGAAGCAGACTGGCGCAGTGTTTTTTCCGCAAACGCGGATGCTTTTTTCTGGCTGGCACAGGCGTGTGCGCCGGCCATGAAATCGAAGGGTTCGGGACGCTTGATCGCCATCGCCTCGGGCGCCGGACTGCGCCCGTCGCTGACCGGCATCCAGGCCTATGCCGGCGCAAAACACGCTCTCGTCGGCATCGTCCGGCAATTGTCCTGGGAACTGGGCCCGGCAGGCATCACGGTCAACTCGGTCGCCCCGGGCTTCGTTCGCTCCAACCCGACGACAGAGCGTCAGTGGCAGGCAATGGGCAAGGACGGCCAGCGCCTGCTGATTGAATCCATCCACACCCACCGGCTTGGCAGTGCCGATGACATCGCTGCCGCAACCCTGTTTCTGGCCAGTGAACAGGCAGGTTGGATTTCCGGACAGGTACTGTCGGTCGACGGAGGCCGTTCGTGAGCGATCCTGTCCTGGATCACCTGCTGGGCGATCATGATGGTATCATCAACCGTCTCATCGACTATGCGAAGATACCGTCGGTCAGCACCGATCCGGCCTATGCAGACGGCATGGCTGCAGCGCGCGCCCTGCTGGCCGACCGCCTTGTGGCGGCGGGCTTCAACAATGTGGAAGAGATCGCGGCAGGCGGACATCCTGCCGTTTGTGCCGAGTGGCTTGGCTTGCCCGGCGCACCGACCTATCTGGTATACGGCCACTATGATGTCCAGCCGCCCGATCCGCTGGACAAGTGGCACTCGCCGCCGTTTGAGCCGCAAATACGCGATGGCCGGCTGTATGGCCGTGGCGTATCGGACGACAAGGGGCCAGCCTCCATCGCGCTCGAAGTCCTGTTCGCCTATCTGGCTGTCGAAGGCTGTCTGCCGGTCAACATCAAGGTATTGCTGGAGGGCGAAGAGGAGGTGGGCAGCGCCACCCTGCCGGCCATTCTCGAACGCCATGCCGACCGGTTGCGGGCTGACGCGGTGATTTCCGCCGACGGCGCCCGCTGGCGCGCCGACCTGCCCAGCGTCAATACCGGATCACGCGGCAACATGGCATTTGAGCTTGCCGTGCGCACGGCATCGAAAGACCTGCATTCCGGCCGCTTCGGCGGTGCCGTGCCCAATGCGGCACATGTTCTTGCCGACCTCGTAGCCGGCCTGCATTCACCAGACGGCAAGGTGTCCGTGGACGGATTCTATGACGGCATCGACAACCCGGACGGGACCACCCGTGCCGACATATCCGGCCTGCCATTTGATGAAGCGGCTTTCTTCGCGGCCATCGGCTCTGTCCCGTTCGGCGAGGACGGGTTTTCCACACTGGAACGGCTGTGGTTGCGGCCAACACTGGAGGTCAACGGCATGTGGTCCGGCTATACCGGCGAAGGCGGCAAGACCGTTACCCCGGCCGAAGCCTTTGCCAAGATCACCACCCGGCTGGTGCCGGGTCAGGACCCGGCCCGCGTGGCACGGGCCCTGCAGCGCCATTTCGAGCGCGCCTGCCCTGCCGGAGCCTCCATCGACTTCGCGCCGCGCGATGACGGCAATGCCGCCTATCTTGTGCCGCCGGACCTGCCTTTGCTGCTGGCGGTCGAAAACGCCATTGAAGACGCGCTTGGGGCGAAACCGGTTCGTGTCCGGGTCGGCAGCACATTGCCGTTGTCGGACATGATCAGGCGCGCCCTCGGCATCGATACGGTGACGCTGTCGTTTTCAACGGCGGATGAGGATTTCCATTCGCCCAACGAATTTTTCCGGCTTTCGGCGATCGAAGAAGGGGTGACCGCCTGGACATCTTTATTGCGCCGGCTGGGCCGGGTAGCCGAGTGAGATGATCTGTCCAAATGCCGGCCAGCTGCCGTGAGGACTAAGTTTTCAAGTCGTTGTCTGGTACTCTGAGCGTAACCTCACAAAACAGGAACATCGGACAATGGATGCGGCGCGGATTATTGAAACTCTTGACCTCAAACCTCATCCGGAAGGTGGTCATTTTGCCGAAACCTGGCGGGCACCGGCAGATGCGGGCGAACGCAGTGTCGGCACCGCAATCTACTACCTGCTGCAGGCGGGTGAGGTAAGCCACTGGCACCGGGTCGATGCTGCCGAAGCCTGGCACTGGTACGCAGGAGCCGCCCTGGAGCTTGCACTGTCACCGGATGGCCGCAGCGTGACCCGTCACCAGCTCAGCGCCGACCTGACTGGCGACGCGCGGCCGCAGCTGGTTATCCCCGCAGGCGTCTGGCAATCAGCCAGAAGCCTCGGGGACTGGACCCTTGTCGGGTGCACGGTGTCACCGGGTTTCGAGTTCTCCGGCTTCGAGATGGCCCCGGTCGACTGGCAGCCTGGCGCGGATTAACCGCCTGTGTCGGCCTGAAAGCCTGCCGCTTCGATACCGGTCACTGCGCAGGTTTCATCATTGTCGGACGTGTCGCCTGTAATGCCCACGGCTCCGATGATGGCGCCCTTGCGGTCACGTATCAGCACACCGCCGGGTACGGGAACGAGATTGCCGTCTGCCTGGGCATTCACTGCCTGGACAAAGTACGGTTGCTCGTTGGCGCGTGCGAAAATCGCCCGTGACCCGATACCAAGTGCAATGCAGCCATTGGCCTTGCCGAACGCGATCTTGAACCGCAGGGTTGAGCTGCCGTCCTGGCTCTCGCACGCCTTTACCGTGCCGCGGGCATCAAGCACCACGACCGTCATGGGCTTGGTCAGCCCGATCTCCTGGGCCTTCTTCAGTGCAACCGATACAATTTTGCGGCTCTTGGCAAGCGTGATGCTCATCTGATCATATCTCCTGTAAGGGGTCTGTCGTCGTTTGTTTGCCGTGTTCATGCCTGCAATGACCCTTCCCGGTCAAACCATATTGCGGGATAGTTTTTTCGCCGCTTCGGCGCAAACTTGCCAGCCCGCCGCATCACCGTCATTGTCGGCGAAACGGGAGAACACTGAATGAGACTTGCAGGCAAGAAGGCCCTGGTTACAGGCGCCGCCAGAGGCATTGGCCTGGGTTGCGCCAGGCTCATGGCGGAACACGGTTGTGACGTCGTCATAACCGACATCGATATATCCGAGGCAGGCCGGGCGGCAGGTGAGGTTTCCAACCATCCCGCCATCGAGCTTGACGTCACCAGCGGGCCTGCCTGGAAAGCCGCCATTGAACGTGCCGGAGACCTGATGGACGGCATCAATGTGCTGGTCAACAATGCCGGCATCATCATTCCAGGCTCGGTCGAGGATCTGGATGAGGCCGGCTGGGACCGCACCATGAACGTCGATCTGAAGTCGGTGTATCTGGGTTGCCACACAGCGTTGCCGGTTCTGTCGCGAAATGCGCCGGCATCGATCATCAACATGGCGTCGATTTCTTCCATGATCGCAAGCGCCAACTTTGCCGCCTACAATGCGGCCAAGGCCGGCGTGCACATGCTGACAAAATCAGTTGCCCTGCATGCCGCACGCACCTATGCCGACGTAAGGTGCAATTCTGTACATCCCGCCTTCGTCGATACCGATATGGTTGATCAGGTCACAAACAGTGACGACCGGCAGCTCAACACAGGCAAGCTGGCCAGGCAGATACCCCTGGGCCGCATTGCAACAGTTGAAGATGTGGCATGGGCTGTGGTTTACTTGGCCAGCAACGAGTCGTCATTCATGACAGGATCAGAACTAAAGCTGGATGGTGGTGTATCCGCAATGTAGTCCGGTTTGATCAATTCGCTTTGCATGGAAACGGAATTGGCCGGTTAAGGAAAAAATGAAAAAACGCATCGTCATAGTGCTGCATCAGGAGACCTCGACGCCGGGTCGCGTCGGGATGAAACTGGTACAGAAGGGCTATGAGCTCGATATCCGAAAACCTGCCCTGGGTGAGGCGCTGCCCGACAACATTGAAGAGTATTCAGGTGCGGTCATTTTCGGCGGCCCGATGAGCGCAAATGATGACAGCGAGCATGAATATATCCGCACCGAGATTGACTGGATCGCAAAACCGCTGGCTGCGCGGGTTCCGTTTCTGGGCATTTGTCTCGGCGGCCAGATGCTGGCCCGGCAGTTGGGCGGCAGTGTTTTCGGCTTTCCCGATGACCGTGCCGAGATAGGGTATTACGGCATTGCTGCAACTGATGAAGGTGCCTCCTATGGCCCCTGGCCGCAGAAAGTCTACCAGTGGCATCGCGAAGGCTTTGAACTGGTTGACGGGGCGGTTTGCCTCGCTACATCTGAAGGCGACTTCCCGCATCAGGCGTTCCGGTATGGTGACAGCGCATATGCCATACAATTCCATCCCGAAGTCACCCACAAGATGATGAACCGCTGGCTGGTCAAGGCCGAGGAAAGACTGGCATTGCCCGGTGCCCGTCCACGCGAGACCCATTTCAGCGACCGGTTTGTTCACGACCCGTCGGTTGACGTGTGGCTGGACAGGTTTCTCGACAGCTGGCTGGCGAGCGCACAGGCACCCGTATCTGCCCTGGCGGCTGAATAGACCGTAATTGCAGTTTGCAAAACCGGTTTGTGCAATCTGCAAACCTGCACTGCCCGCATTATCGACATTAATACTCCATATTGCGGTCTGATGATCCTGCCACACTATACCTAGCTGAATTCCGGTTTGGCACGATGATTGCTTCGTCCCAGTCAGCGTTGAGATCATTGTATAGCGTACTCAACCGGATTACACAGGAAGCGGAAGTGTCTGGAAGCAGGCCTTCCGCTTTTTTGTGCTTTATGTCCGTCGAAACACTTATGTCCTGCCTGATGATTCCGGTGCCGGCTTCAGGCCAATGGGCGCAAATACCTGCACCGGATTGGCAAAACCCGACAGTTCGATCCGGTCAACCGGCTCTATGCCCTCACCATGCCGCTGCGCAAAGCCGGGGCCCAGCAGCACCGGGCAACCGGTTGCCTTGGTGGCGGACTCAAGCCGCGCCGACATGTTCACGCTTGACCCGATCGCGGTGTAGTCAAACCTGATATCGGATCCGAAATTGCCAACCGAACAGATGCCGGTCTCGATACCGGCGCCGACCCGTATCGGGGGTTTTCCGTCTTTTTCACGCTGCACATTCTCGATGTCGAGTGATGCACGAATGGCCAACACTGATTCCAGGGCTCGTTCGGTATGGTCTGACTGGTCTACCGGCGCGTTCCAGAATGCCAGAATGGCATCCCCCATGAATTTGTCTATGGTGCCGTCGCGCTTGAAGATTTCCTGGCTGGCCAGTGTCAGGAACCGGTTCACGGTCGCATTGATTTCATCAGCAGGCAGGCTTTCGCTGCTTGAGGTAAACCCGCGCATGTCCATCATCAAGACGGTGATTTCACGCTTCTCCGCGCTGGTCGTCAGGTCACGCCGGCTTTCACTGAGCATGGCGACGACATTTGGCGACAGGTATTGCGAAAACTGCCGTGACAACTGGCGCCGCCGGGCGTCGGATTCGCGAAACAGGCTGTAGACCTCGGCCAGTGCGATCGCGGCCAGACCCACCGCCGGCTGCACGGGTTCATACAGCTGTGCCGAGTGCAGATAGGTCGCGTAACCGGCCAGCAGCGGCGCCAGGCACAAAGCCAGCCCGGCGGCCAGCAGCAGCCAGATTCGATTGGCGAAAAAATACGATGCCGCCAGCAGCAACAGGGCCGACACGAAAAACCACCCCCGTTCGACGGTCTTGGCATCAGTCGGCTCAGACAGGAATTTGCCGTCCAGAAGCTGATTGGTGAGCACGGCGTGGATTTCCGCACCGGGCCGGGCCGCCACCGTCGGCGTGGTGTGAAACTTGTCCACGCCAAGCGCGTTCACTGACAGGATGGCAATTTTACCTTTGAGAACATCGCCGGCCTTGCCGGCCATGACATCAAGTGCAGACACTTTTGGGATTGGCCTGGCCTGTTCCCAAAGTAAGACGGCTCCCCCGTTTGACAGAGGCACCACGCTATCACCCAGTTTCAGCGCTTCAAAACCGGACGGGCGGACCCGCAGGGCATAGCCGCTGCCTGATTGATAGACCCTGGCAAGCTCCAGGCTGAAGGCGGGCCAAAGTGACAATTGGTCTGCCGTCCTGGATGCCCAGACCAGCGGCACCGTGCGCACGACACCGTCGCTGTCCGAAACCGACCGCACGATGCCCAGACCCGCTGCCCCGGCACGAACCGTTGCGGTTGAAGTTATGATACCAGGCTGCCATGGCAGCGCATCCGCATTACCGTTTCCCACAACCGCCCAGCCGACACTTGTTTCGGGAATGCTGGAGCCCGGGAAATCGCCGATACTGGTTGCAAGTATTGTCGGAGATGACGCTATGGCCCGGGCCAGCAGATCATCCCGCGCAACACCGCCGGGGGTCTCGTCAGGCTCTGAGAACAGCACATCAATGCCAAGCACCGAGACACCAGATGAATGAATCGCGGATATAAGGTCCGCAATCCGGTTACGCGGCCACGGCCAGCGTCCTTCAACGCCGATCGTCTCATCATCGACACCGACCACGACGACATTGTCAGCTGTCGCGGTTCTCGGGCTCAACGTCTGGTAGAAATCAAATGATTTCCCGCGCAGATCATCCAGGCTGGAATTGAAGACGACATGAGACGCGACCAGCAACACGATCAGGCTGAGGACCCCCAGTCGTGCACGGAAGCGGTCATACAGCTTGTTCACAAATTATTGGTCTCTAAAATCAGACAAGCTGGTGAAATCGTATATGTCGCCGTTGTCCGGTCCGGTCCGGATGATCGGGCCAATACCGCCGGGATCCTTGCCGGTGCTGCCTGGAGTGGGCAATTGCCCGTTCGTGCTCTGGCAGGCGGGGATCAGGCTGGCGCCGGGTCCGGCACAACCGGCATCGACTTCAAGGCCGGGGCCCTTGTTGCCCGGCGCATTTGTGCCCGCAATCCGGGCCGGGCTGTCGAGTATGTCCAGAACATTCGGAAGCTTGATGACGTTGATCGAGCTGCCATTGGACACACAGGCAAATCCGGGCTTGGTGATCACACGCGTCTCGCCGTCGATGACACATGTGAGTTTGCCTGCGCGCAGAATACCGATCGTCTCGTCACCCACGATCTTGGCATCCACAATGCCCCCGCGCACCCCGAGGATGACATGTGGCGTCGTGATTTTCATCTTGCCCTTCTTGGACACCTGACCGCCGAAAAACCTCGAAATGCCGCGATCCATGGTGATGCCGAAATTACCATTGCTGCCGGGGCTGTACACAAACTCGTCAATTGTCAGGTTCGAATTCGGTCCCAGCTTCACGCTGGACTGATCCTGGAACACAATCAGGCCAAGACCGGTTGCATTGCTGCGCAACCGGTCACCCAGCGCCACACCTGCGCCAACGCCGATGACACCGGTTCCAGCTTTTCTGACCTGTGTCTGCACCGCCGTCAGCTTGCCGACAGATTCGGCAAAGGCGCTGGCCGGAGCCAACACGCACAGCACTGCAGCGCAGGCGAGACTGGCGATTCTACGTGTATCGTTTTTCATTTAATCGGCCTTTTTGGCGTTAGAAGCTTTTTGTAAAGCTCAGGCTCAACGTATGCGACATGGAACCAGGATCGAAATCAAATTGTCCAATACCGTCATACTCGTTCTCGCGTACCAAATACCCCAGATTAATTCTGTTGTAGCCGTCCAGATGGAAGGCATGATCCCAGTTCGCCCGCCAGTATGTACCCGTTCCGGCAGCTGTATTCGCCGGGTTGAAGGCACCATCCCGGGTGCTGAAGTCCCCGAACGCCCCGGCAACCTGATGTGTCCACAGCGCGCCAAACACCTGATAGGGCAACACACCGGCATAGCTCAATTCAATCTCACGCTGCCGGTTTACCGTAGTGCCGCCGTTAGTTGTCTCACGCTGGTAGCGCCCCGCCATGCCAACTGTATGTTCTGCCGTCAGCCGCCTGCTGGCGCCGACTTCGGCTCCAAACCGGTGCTCCGCGGTCAGATTCGAAGACTGGCTCAGATTGGCGTAGGACACTTCGCCATAAAACGATGTGTCAACGGAGGGTTGTACGATCGCCCGCACTGATGTGCCCAATGCAACTTCGGAAACGCTGGGATTGTATGTCCGGAACTGTCCGAACGCAGCAATCTGGATACGCATCGCGTCCAGTTCCACCACCGGTATGCCCTTGTCCAGCGTTGCGGCAATCCGGCCGCGATGGTGTGCATAGATGCCATCGGTCAGGCTGAAACCGTCAAACGGATCGCCTCCACCCTGGTTGATGTCTTCATAGCGGCGTTCCACCAGCCCGGACGCTGAAATTACCAGCACATCGTCCAGCGGTGTATCCAGGTCGATTTTCAGCGCCGTATTGACGGCAGCGAACGGATTCCAGTCCTGCCGGTCTCGCCATTCATTGTTGCTGTCTTCCACGTCAAGCCATTTGGACCGGATGCCGACCGTCATATCGAGCACCCATTCAAATCCGCTCAGCGCGCCCTTGACCTTCGCGGCAAGTTCCTCGGCCTGTTTGGTCTCTTCCGGTGTCAGATCGCCAACCGCAAGCGCAACTTCCAGATTCCGCGCGGCAAGCTCCCATGATCCGACATTGGTGTATATGCTGGCCAGGTTCAGTCGCGCCCTGGCGTCACGCGGATACTTGACCAGGTGCTGTTCAAGTGTGGAGATCGCCTGGTCATACTGGCCGACCTCGACCGCTTTCGACACGAAACGGCCAAGCACACCGACATCTTCGGGAGAATCATATCTTTCCCGGAATACATCATCATAGTCGCTGGCCGACACTGCCGCCGGAAAGCCAAGGCTCGCAAACGCAAGCATCATCGCAGCAATTGATCTTGATGTATTGAACATGGCAATCGGGCCCGGCACGTTAGATGGCAGTTTCTGAGCGACGATTCCTTATCATGCCGCGACGTTAGTTAATAGTCTGTGTAACACGATTCTCAAAAAGTGTTGCAATTCGGCCACACCGTACCGATTTACGCTTTTGGTCGGGAAAACTCCGCTACCGCCGATAAGAATCAACGCAAGCGCCTTCGCTTGCGCAATTCGAACACCCCGGCTAAACCTTGCACACCAGTTTGCACCAACAAGGCCCGCATCATGCTTTCTCTCCTGTGGCTGTTTGATCAGCTCGTCTACATAATATTCTGGATCATCATCATCATGGTTGTGATGAGCTGGCTGATCGCGTTCAACGTGTTGAACAATTCAAACAACATCGTGCGGCAGATCAACTACACCCTGCATCGCCTGACCGAACCATTGCTAGCGCCCATCAGACGGTTCCTGCCGGATCTTGGTGGTATCGATCTGTCGCCACTGGTTCTGCTGCTGGGGCTGATGTTCCTGCAAAGACTGCTGCACGAGTATCTGGTCTGATTTCCTTGCCTGTTTGTCGTCATTGGAACCAACTCTGACGCGCGCGGAACAGGTCTTCGCGACCTGATCGCGCAAATTACCCGATAACGAAATGAACATACGAAAAGGCATCAGAATCCCATGTGCGCAGCCAAGGTAATCGACGGCAAGAAATTCGCAGAAGGCCTACGCGGGCGCATCGCAACCGCGATCGCAGGCCTGAAATCCGAACACGGCCTGGAGCCGGGACTGGCCGTTGTGCTGGTTGGCGAAGACCCGGCCAGCCAGGTCTATGTGCGCAACAAGGCGAAACAGACCGTTGAAGTCGGCATGAAATCGGTCGAACACAAGCTGGACGCATCGACATCGGAAGCCGATCTGCTGGCCGTTGTAGACCAGCTCAACAACGACCCGACCATTCACGGCATTCTGGTGCAGTTGCCGCTGCCTGACCACATCGACGAGAACAAGGTCATCAACTCGATCAATCCTGACAAGGACGTCGACGGGTTTCACGTCATCAACACCGGGCGGCTGGCGACCGGCCAGGATTCGCTCGTGCCATGCACACCGGTGGGCAGCGTCATGCTGGCCAGGGACGCGCTCGGATCGCTGTCCGGCCTTGAAGCGGTGGTGATCGGCCGGTCCAACATTGTCGGCAAGCCGGTAGCCCAGTTGCTGCTGCAGGAAAACTGCACGGTGACCATTGCCCACAGCCGCACCAAGGACCTGCCCGGCGTGGTGCGCCGCGCCGACCTGGTGATTGCTGCCGTCGGCCGGGCGGAAATGGTCAAGGGTGACTGGCTGAAACCGGGCGCCTGCGTCATCGATGTCGGCATCAATCGCATCGAGCGCGACGGCAAGAACCGCATTGTCGGCGATTGCGATTATGACGACTGTGCAAAAACCGCCGGATCAATCACCCCGGTGCCCGGCGGCGTCGGCCCGATGACCATCGCCTGCCTGCTGCACAACACGGTTCATGCCGCCTGCGCCATCAAGGGTGTTCCCGTTCCGAAGATGTAAAAGACCGGCTGACTACCCGGTTTTTGCCCGCTCGATTGCCTCGACAATCAGGGCGCGCGCCTCTTCGGCATTTCCCCAGCCGTCGGTGCGCGCCCACTTGCCGGCTTCCAGGTCCTTGTAGTGCTGGAAGAAATGCTCGATCTGGCTGACCTGGATTTCTGGAAGGTCGGTGTAATCCAGGATCTTGTCATAGCGTTTGGTAATGCGGCTGACCGGAACACCGATGATCTTCTCGTCACCGCCTGCCTCGTCGACCATTTTCATGACGCCGACAGGGCGCACTGCGATGACCGCTCCCGGCACCAGCGTGCGCTGTGAAACCACCAGCAGGTCCACCGGATCGCCGTCTTCCGAAAGGGTATGCGGAATAAAGCCGTAATTGCCGGGATAGCGCATCGATGTGTACAGGAACCGGTCGACCACCATGGTGCCGGCGGACTTGTCCATTTCATATTTGATTGGCTCGCCGCCGATCGGCACCTCGATGATGACGTTGACTTCTTCCGGCGGATTTGCACCGATGGATATGGCATCTATGCGCATGTGATTTCCTTCATGTGCAGGTGTGACAAGAAACGATTTGAACAGCGAACTGTTGCTCTGGAGATCCTAATAGCATGAGAACACTGCTCTTGACTGCCTGTACTCTCGTCGCACTCGCGTTTCCTGTTTATGCCGGCCAGATGAGCAGCGCCTACAGCAAGCTGGACTTCAAGAAGACCTGCAAGATTCTCGAGGAAGTCGAGGAAGGTGGATCGGTCTCCATGCTGTGCGAGGGTTACGAAGACTATCCCGTCCACTTTGCCGAGGGCGACCTGCGCCATTCGGTACAGTTCGGACATGTGGCAACCGGCGGCGACGGCATCTGGCAGAGTTTTACCCAGTGGAACCGGGTCGCGGAAACCATTGAATGGCGATTGCAGGACGGCGTACCGGTTGCCGCGATCCTGCGCTGGTTCATCGAAAACACTGATGACGCCGGATCGGCTGATCCCAACAGGGTCGGACAGGTGCTCGTGGTGTCGCGTGTCGGCCAGCAAACAGACAGGCGGGCGTGTGTGGTCGGCTATGTCGACGCGCTGGCCAACAAGGATGCCAATGTCCTGGCCCGCGAGGTGGCCGACAGCCTGGCGTCAAGTTTCGCATGCGGGACCGACAAGGCCGAGTTTCACGGAACCCGCGGCCGCCTGTCAGGCGATCCCAGTTAGAAGCTCGTAAAACCGTCATTCCCACGAAAGTGGGAATCCAATCCACGCCGGACACATTTGCCGATCTGGCATTGGATCCCCGTTTTCACGGGGATGACGGCAATGGGTGATGGAGAAACGACGATAAAATCCAACCGCCGGTCAAGCTTCATTCCAGCGCAAGCTCACTTCTGTCAGGCGATCGCAACCAACGGCACCCATGTCACGCAGCCAGACCGCGTTTGCGCAGCATGGCATTCCACTATCGTCATTCCCACGAAAGTGGGAATCCAATCCACGCCGGATATACTTGCCGATCTGGCATTGGATCCCCGTTTTCACGGGGATGACGGCAATGGGTGCTGGACAAACGACGATAAAATCCAACCGCCGTTCGACAGTCATTTTCGCGAAACCTCATTGCTATCAGGTAATCCCTGCTAGCGCCGCTCAATCCACGTCAAGCGGCCAGACCGCGTTTGCGCAGCATCGCATCTGCTGTCGGCATTTGCCCGCGAAACGCGGTGTAAGCCGCTTCCGGATCAACCGAATCCCCGGATGAATAGATGTGCTGGTGCAATAACTTTGCCAGGGCCGGATCAAACGGATCGCTTGCCTCTTCAAACGCGTTGAAGGCATCCGCATCCAGCACTTCCGACCACATATAGCTGTAATAGCCTGCCGCATAGCCGTCGCCATAGAACACGTGCAGGAAATGCGGTGTGCGGTGCCGCATGATGATGGCGTCCGGCATGCCCAGCTCCGCCAGGACATCAGCCTCAAAGCCGAGCGGATCCGCACTTGCCTTGTCATCGAACGAAGCTTCGTGGAAACGCATGTCGACAATCGCCGACGAGGTATACTCAATCGCATCGAACCCTGAATTGAACGTGCGCGCAGCCAGTACTTTGTCGAGCAGGTCCTGCGGCATCGGCTCACCGGTTTCCACGTGCACCGCGTGCTTCTCCAGGATTTCCGGCACCGTCAGCCAATGCTCATACAATTGCGACGGCAGCTCGACAAAGTCCCGCGACACCGAGGTGCCGGAAACCGAAGGATAGGTCACGTCGGACAACATGCCATGCAGGGCATGGCCGAACTCGTGAAACAGGGTGCGCGCGTCATCCAGCGACAGCAGCGCCGGTGATCCTGTTGCCGGCTTGGCGAAATTCATCACATTGAACACGATCGGGTGCTGCCCGACGTCCAGCTTGTGCTGTTTCTGCAACAGGCTCATCCAGGCGCCTGACCGCTTGGAAGACCGGGCAAAGTAATCACCGATAAACACCGCACTGACATCACCGGCGCGATTGCGCACCTCAAACACCCGGGCGTCCGGGTGCGGGCCTGCCACATCACCAAGCTCGGTGAACGACAGGCCGAACAAGCGCCCGGCCACATCGAACGCCGCCTGGATCATGTTTTCCAGCGGCAGGTACGGTTTGACCACCGCTTCGTCCAGGTCGAACTCTCGTTCTCGCAGCTTGGCCGTATAATAGCGCCAGTCGGAGGCTTTCAGCGGCTCGTTGTGACCTTCCTCAGCCGCGATATCCGCAAGCAGGGCCGCGTGGCCTGCAGCACTGGCCTTTGCCGCTGGCCACACCTTGCCGAGCAGGTCTTCCACGGCCTTCGGGCGCTTGGCCATGGTGCCGTCCAGTTTCAGCGCGGCAAAGTTCTCATAGCCCAGCAGGTGCGCCTTTTCATCCCGCAGTTTCAGGGTTTCAGCGACAGTCTCCGTGTTGTCGCTGTCGCCGCCGTTCTGGCCGCGTGCGGCCCAGGCATCGAACGCAACCTGGCGCAGATCCCGCCGTGACGAGGACACCAGGAACGGCTCGATGATCGAGCGCGACAGGGTCACCACATGCTTGCCGTCATGACCGCGCTGGGCCGCGGCTTCCGCCATGGCGGCAATCAGGCTGTCCGGCAATCCGGCCAGGTCTTCCCTGCTCTCCAGAACCAGCGCCCAGTCCTTCTCATCGGCCAGCACGTTCTGGCCGAACTGTGCCGCCAGTGCCGCCAACCGCTGGTCGATGTCGGCAAGCCGGCGCTTTTCATCCCCGGCAAGTCTAGCGCCCTCTTTCACGAAATCCTTGTAATGCTGTTCCAGCACCCGGATCTGTTCAGCCGACAGGCCGCTTTTAGTACGGTTGTCATGCAGCGTTTCAATCCGGGCAAACAGCTTGTCGTTCATGAAAATGGCCGACTGGTGCTTGGCCAGTTCCGGCCCGATTTCACGCTCCAGCTCCTGGATGGCCGGTGTGCTGTCGGTGCCGGCGCGATGCCAGAACAATCCCTGCAGCTTGCGCAAGTGCTTGCCGGACAGCTCCAGCGCGGCAATCGTATTGTCAAAGTCCGCTGCTTGCGAGTTGTCGGCAATCGCCTCTATCTCGGCCAGGTGCAGCGCCATGGCTGGTGCGAATGCGGCCTTGAAATCAGCGTCCTCGATCGCGGCAAAATCAGGCAGGCCGTGACGGCCGTCCCAGTTCACCAGTGCCGGTTTGATGTCCTGTTTATTCGCCATGGGGGGAAAGCCTTGTTGTTATTGGTTGGAACGCGGTTGTCTGGATAAAACAATGCCCTGAGCATCGCATCACATATGTGAAGGATGATCAGGGCAAAATCGTGTAACCAGATGATCTGGTCACCGGCTTACGCGCTCAGCGCTTCATCATCGCGCCGCGACGCCCGCTTGCGTTCATGCACATCCAGAATGGCCTTGCGCAACCGGATCGATTTCGGTGTCACCTCAACCAGTTCATCATCGGTGATATAGCTCAGGGCCCGTTCCAGCGTCATGCGGATCGGCGGGGTCAGCAGCACCGCGTCGTCCTTGCCGGACGCGCGCATATTGGTCAGCTGCTTGGCTTTCAGCACATTGATCTCGAGATCATTGCCGCGGGTATGCTCACCGACAATCATGCCGTTATAGACCTTCATGCCCGGCTCCACGAACATCGGGCCGCGATCTTCCAGTTTCCACAGGGCATACGCCACCGCTTCACCTTCGCCATTGGACAAAAGCACACCGGTGTGGCGCGACGGGATGACACCCATGTGCGCGGCATAGTCATGAAACAGCCGGTTCATGATTGCCGTGCCGCGGGTGTCGGTCAGAAGCTCGCTCTGATAGCCGATCAGGCCACGGGTCGGTGCATGGAACACCAGCCGCTGGCGGCCTGCGCCGGACGGGCGCATGTCCTTCAGTTCAGCCCGGCGTTCCGACAGTTTCTGCACGACCGCGCCGGAAAAGTCCTCATCGACGTCGATGATGACCTCTTCCACAGGCTCCAGGCGCTGGCCGGTTGCCTCGTCCACCTGCATGACCACGCGCGGACGCCCGACGGTCAGCTCAAAGCCTTCGCGCCGCATGGTCTCGATCAGAATGGCAAGCTGCAGCTCGCCGCGGCCCGACACTTCGTAAGCCTCGCCGTCAAGGTCCCGGATCTGCAGCGCCACGTTGCCTTCGGCTTCCTTCATCAGGCGGTCGCGAATGACGCGGCTTTGCACCTTGTCGCCTTCCTTGCCGGCCAGCGGTCCGTCATTGACGCGGAACGTCATCGACAGGGTCGGCGGATCAATCGGCTGGGCGGCAATCCCCTCGGTGACTTCCGCAGCGCACAGTGTATCCGCCACGGTCGCCTTGGACAGGCCGGCCAGCGCGACAATGTCACCGGCCTGTGCCTCTTCGACCGGGGTTCTTTCGAGCCCGCGGAACGCCAGCACCTTCGACACGCGTCCCTGTTCCACCAGCTTGCCGTCCCGGTCCAGCGCCTTGATCGACTGGTTGGGTTTTACCGTGCCTGACCGGATGCGGCCGGTCAGAATCCGGCCCAGATACGGGTTGGCCTCGATGGTCGTGGACAGCATGCGGAACGGCCCGTCTTCAACGGCGGGTTCCGGCACATGCTTCACCACCAGGTCGAGCAGCTGTGCCATGTCGTCCTTGGGGCCTTCCGGCTCCGACGCCATCCAGCCCTGCTTGGCGGAGCCGTACAGGATCTGGAAATCAAGCTGGTCATTGTCGGCGTCGAGTGCAGCAAACAGGTCGAAGACCTCGTTGATAACTTCCTGGTGGCGCTCTTCATCCTTGTCGATCTTGTTGATCGCCACGATCGGGCGCAGGCCGATCTTCAGCGCCTTCTGCAGCACGAACTTGGTCTGCGGCATCGGGCCTTCGGCAGCATCGACCAGCAGGATGGCGCCATCGACCATGTTCAGGATACGCTCCACCTCGCCGCCGAAGTCGGCATGGCCAGGCGTGTCGACGATGTTGATGCGGTCGCCCTGCCACTCGACCGAGGTGACCTTGGCCAGAATGGTGATGCCGCGCTCACGCTCCAGGTCATTGGAATCCATGGCCCGTTCAGCCATGCGCGCATTGTCCCGCATGGTGCCGGACTGCGCCAGCAGCCGGTCGATCAGTGTGGTCTTGCCATGATCGACGTGCGCGATGATGGCGATGTTTCTAAGAGACATAGCGTTTCCGGACTTGAAAAATAAGTTGAATTGACCGCGCGTGTAACACAGCTCGCGTTAACAGGGTATGGGCATATTGAAGCGGATGGTTTGCTGGGGGTGTTGCAACTGGTGCCTGACAATCAGGCTATTGGCATTCCCGCAACAGCTGTTGCGATTAAGGGTCGTGAGATGAAAGCCAAATTTGGGTGACAAGTATCAATGCCTAGCCTCATCACCGGCGCTTTGCATGATCCAATCGTAGGTGCGTTCCACCTTTCGATTCCAAGTACTCTCTTCATACGCAGCTGGAAGCCTATCGAGTGCTTCACGTATTTTCGCACGAACCGCAGCCCTCGCCTTTTCTCGAAGCTGCCAGTCCAACGCCTCGACCTCCGTTTTTACTTGTTGCAGAACGTCACTCGCGACCTTTTTGACTAATTCTCGCTCTTCATCGCTTAATTCAGGTCCCGGGTTGGTGAGTAGGTCAAATATCGCTAGTTCTTCCTCGGCCAAACCTTCACGCACGTGGCGGCGTTCTTCATCGTCAAGAGTGCTCAGGAATTCGAGCAAGCGTTTTACAAACTCTTCAGCTTCGACGTTCCCGGTATTGTACTCTGCAACCAATGCTTCAAATTTCGCAACCAGCGTTGAGCGGATGGGATTGCGAGAAGCCATGGCTTTAACTTTCGCCCCCACTGCAGTTCGCAATTTCTGTGCACGCGTCTGAACGGCTTCATCTTCCTTGTCAGCGCGAAGTTTGTCGATGTCGATCTTACTAAGGTCTACCCGGCCAGTTGCATCATCATTCTGTCTAATGGCCGCACTGATCTGCACACCTTCGATCACATAATCCAACATGGTCTGTATGGCGAGTTCGATGTCTGAAATATCGACTTGTCCCCGGTCGGCTTTAAGGCACTTGGATACAAACCGCAGAACCACAGCACGCGCTTGTTCTGCTTGCGCACGTGAATCCGGTAGGGCTGATGTAAACAGGCCCCATACATGCTTCTCGTGCGCCAGAAATGTTTTGACCACATCATCACGCAGGTTAAGCGCGTCACGGGCCTTGTCGATTGCTGCTTGCCGATCGAAACCGCGCGAAGTGCGGATTGCTGCCAAATTTGCGCCATGCACAGCAGCGAATTTTTCCGCCTCGTCCAGCGCCTTTAGAAAGTCAGCAATCAGCTCCCCTATATCTTCAATTGGAGGTTTATCGCTGATATCTGGCGTGACATAGATTTCCAGCGCTTCCTGAAGTTTGCGGAAAATCCCGACATAATCGACGATCAGACCCGCTGATTTGCCCTCTGCTGTGCGGTTCGCACGGGCGATTGTCTGCATCAACGTGTGATTGCGCATCGGTTTATCAAGATAGATGGTCGAGCAGGTCGGAACGTCGAAGCCGGTGATCCACATGGCACAAACAAAGATCAGCCGAAGCGGGTCGTCATCGGCCTTGAAGCGATCATCAAGGTCCTCATCAAGAATGCGCTTGCGGTAAGGTCGCATGTCAATGTCGAATTTCTCAAGATCAGCGATTTCGTTCTGGCTCTGACTGACCATCACCGCCATATCGGTTTCGCGCATAAAGTCGAGACGGTCCTGATCACCCTCGGTTGGGTTCGCAATTGCCTCAAGTCGCGCGATCTCGGCCTTCCAGTGGGTTTGCACCTTTTCGTACATTCGCACTGCCGTGGCCTTGTCTATGGCCACAAACATACCCTTGCCGCGGTAGCCGCGAGCCGGGAAGTGCCTGACGATATCTTCTGCGATCTTGTCCAGCCGGTCGTCGCGGATCAGGACGTGATACTGGCGGCCCATACGGCGCTCCAGCGCCTTTTCCTGTTCTTCGTCCAGGTCGGCATCATCCAGCAATTCACCGAGCTTTTCATTCAGATCATCGACCTTGAGCTGAAGTTCGGGAATGCGATTTTCATAATAGAGCGGTACCGTTGCACCGTCTTCAACAGACTGCGCGAAATCGTAAACGGATACGTAATCGCCGAAGACCTCGCGCGTTTTTTCTTCACCCGCCATCAGCGGCGTGCCAGTGAAACCGATGAAGCTCGCATTGGGCAGTGCCGAGCGCATATTTGCAGCGAAAGTCGCATATTGTGAGCGATGCGCTTCGTCCACGATTACCACAATGTCATCGCGCTCTGACAAGACGCCTAAAGGTTCCAGATCATCGCTGCTGGCGAACTTCTGGATCAGCGTGAACATGAAGCGTTCATTGCCTTCCAAAAGCTCCCGCAAGTGCTTGCGGGTTTGCGCTTGCACTGCATCGGTCTGTTTCTCAAGCAGCCCGCACTCGGCAAATGTTTGCGCGATCTGATCGTCCAATTCGGTGCGGTCTGTCACAATCACAAAGGTCATGCCGCCGCGCATTTTGCGCAGAGCCTTACGAGCAAAGAACACCATGGAGAGTGACTTACCAGAGCCTTGTGTGTGCCAGAAAACACCGATTTTGCCGCCGTTTTTTTCGCGACTATCCAGATTGGCGATGGCACGGTTGACGCCGATCATCTGATGGTTCTGTGCAACTTTTTTAGTGAGACCGTTTTTCTCATCCTGAAAGACGGTGAAATTTTCCACCATGTCGAGCAGAGCAGCAGGAGTACAGGCGGCACGAATGGCGCGTTCCAGCGAAACCTGGCCCGCTTCGTCTTCGTTCAACCGTTTCCATTGGCGAAAATGCCGCCAGGGAGCATGGGAGGCGCCAATGCGCGTGTCGGAACCGTTGGACAACATCACAAATCCATTGCCGTGGAAGACATGGGGAATGGTGTCCTGATAGTCCTTCAGATTGCCGGTAAAAGCGTGCTGCACGTTCACATGCATACCCTTCAGCTCGGCAAACACCAGAGGCAATCCGTTCACAAAGCCGACAAGATCAGCGCGCCGGGAATGCAACTCGGTGCCGAACCAAACCTCTTCGGCAAGCAGAAAATCATTTTTTTCGATGTCGCGCCAATCAATCACACGCGCGATTTTTGTCTCGCTCTCCCCGCGCGCCGTGCGGGTGGAGACAGGCACGCCATCGCGCAGCAAGGCCATCACCTCACGGTTGGCGTTGTAGAGGGAAAGGCCGATGCGAGAACGAATGATTTCGCGGTAAGCTTGATCGAGCGCATCTTGATCAAGATCGGGATTCAATTTTGCTAAAGCGGCGCGCAATTTTTCCGGCAGCCACCATTCACGCGGATACCAGCCTTCGGTTTCCGATTTTTCGCGGTGCAATGTGCGGCCCTGAGCGAGCGCGTCATCTTCAAATTCGTGTTGAAGGTCAAGCGTCTCCCAGCCCAGCCCACCAAACAGTTCCACAGCCGGTTTTTGTACAAGAGCATCCTCTGAGAACCCGCCATGGTCTGGCTCGGCTTGTTCGAAGAGGATGTCTGTCGGTTCGCTCATTATGGCCTATTCTGCCGTTGCTGTTTCGGGCAATGGCGCTTCGGAAACGTTGATCTCGCCGGAGACGAGACGAGGAAGGAGGAGATCGCGGGTGGTTTGAAGGTTTGTATTTTTCTCACGAAACTTTCCTGAAAGTTCGTGGAAAGGTTCGAGCGCAGCCGCTATTTCCCTTAGCGTGCGTTCTTCAGGCAATTCGACTTCTACGCTTAGCGCATACTCTCGGTTCAGGCCAGGAACTGCAGTATCTCCGGTGAGGAAGGATATGCGATTGATAATATGAAACAGCACAGCATTGGGTAAGTCGCTTTCGACATAGAAAACTGTATCAATCGGAAAAAACGGCACGCGGCACCAGTGGAGAGCTCCGACATTGCCTTTTCTTCCAAGGATCAAACCTTCCGAATTGACCAATGCTTCGTTGTGGCAACCAACAACACCACTTGATCCATAGACCGGTATTGATCCCAAAACTCGATCAGCTGCTTTTAACGCCTTCCCGTATTTGAGAGATATTAACTTTCCTAAAGGCGCACTTTCTAAATCTGAACGTGCAAACCACTCTTCAAACACTCGGCGGGCCGTTTCTTCGAGGATGGCGATGCGGCGCTCGTTCACCGCAATCAGATCATCATAGGCCGATAAAATCCCCGCGATGCGTTTTTGGATCGGTAGGGGTGGGTTCGGAACTTCAAAATCGTTTACGGCGGTTATGTCTGCCCGCTGTCGTCCTGAAGCACCAACCATACTCTTTTCAGCAGACTTGCGTACGCCATCTGAACGGCAAACGTAATATAAAAATGTTTGGTCGTATGACTCTACTTTTGCGCGAAATACGAAGAATTCAGTTGAACCAAAACCCACGTCCGCTTCACTCAATTTCGCTTGTGCGATTTTACCATTTTCTAAACAGGGAGTGATCCGCGCAAACAGGATGTCGCCGTCAACGAACTTGGTTCCACCGCCGGCAACCCGTTTTTCATCAGGAAATGCGAAGCGACCCGATGGATCCACCGCTCCCATAGAGATATATGGGTAGACCTCATCTTTTTGCAACTTGAGTCTTGGGTTGGATATGGCGATTTCGTGAAATGGAATAACGGGATATTCGCTCACCCTAACACCTCGCGCACGTTGTCTGCGATCACTCCCTGTAAACGTGTGGCGTGAGCGTTCAGTTCCTCCAATTCCGTCTGTAATTCCGTTAGCCGTTCGTGAAAGTTCACTCCATCGTCTTCGCGTTCTGCCACGCCTACATAGCGACCGGGGTTGAGGGACCAGCCTTGTTTTTCAATCTCCTCTCGCTTCACTGCGCGGCACAGGCCCGCGACGTCGCGGTAGATCAAGTCTACACTGTCCTCAGAAATGAACTGCTCTTTCAGCCAGTCATCCGCCCCCCAATTCAGTTCGGGGTCGCTTTGTCGCCACAGGCGCACGACATTCGCCAGCGCCTCGATCTGCCAATCTTCGAAATCACGAAACGCGCGTGTGACCTGCCGGAACATGTTGCGCGCATCGATGAACAGCACCTCATCTTCTCTCGATGTGCCGATCTTACCCTTATCGTAGAACCACAATGTGCATGGCAAGGTGACGGTGGTGAACATGTTGGGCCCGACTGCCACGACCACATCCACTGCGCCTGATTCGATCAGCTGCTTTCTAATTTCCGCTTCCGACCCCCGCGCGTCTGACGCGGAATTAGCCATGACAAAACCGGAACGGCCCTTGTCGTTCAGCGTGGCATAAAACAAGCTGATCCAGAGATAGTTGGCATTGTCCGCCGTCGGCAAGCCGAAGGGAAAGCGGGCATCCACCACTTCCTTGCCGCCGACATCCTTTTTCAGCTTGGTCTTGTCCACCTTGCCCACATTGAACGGCGGGTTGGCCATGACGAAATCGAATTTTCCGACACTGTCATAAGGGTCTTCGTAGTAAGAGTTCGCCTCGCTTACCTGACCGCTCATGCCGTGCATGGCGAGGTTCATCTTCATTAGCCGCGTGGTCTCGCGGGTCTTCTCTATCCCGTAAACAGATAGAGCACGCCCTGGCTCGTTTTGATGGCGCTCAACAAAGTCCGCGGAGTGTGCAAACATACCACCAGAACCACAGGCGGGATCGTAAACACGGCCTTCATACGGTTCGATAATTTCCACAATCAATCGCACGATGGAAGACGGCGTATAGAACTCACCACCTTTCTCCATCGTGGCGCGTGCAAACTCACCCATAAAATATTCATAGACCTGACCGAATGAATCGCCGCTGAGGTTGAGCGGTTCCAACAACCGCAGCAGTTCCAGCAGCGTATCCTTGGGTATGTCGGCGAAGGACTTCGGAAGCGCATCAGCAAGGTCTGGGTTGTCCCGCTCGATTTGCTCCATGGCATTGTTTAGTTCTTTCCCGAGATCAGCATCCTCGGGCAGCTGGTTTAGCCATTCGAACCGCGATTGTGGTGTCAGATAGATCGCGCCATTTGCAATATATTCATCGCGCCCAGGCTTGATGCGTGACCCCGGCTTGGGTATCAGTTTCTCCTCCACTTTGGCAAAGCGTGTGTCGGCAAATTTCAGAAACAAAAGACCAAGAACCGGCCGCGAATATTCAGATGGCCGCAGTCCCGAATTAGCGCGCAATTCATCCGCTGTATCCCAAAGCCGTTCCTCGACCTCTTTCATTGACATCATGCGCCACGTTCCTTCCCGAATGAATTTTCATTCTTCATTTTCGACCTGTTGACGAAGTTCAACTAATGTTTGCCCATTGTAGGTCCAGTACTGCGCACCTTGCGCGGATTTCCAATTGAATCCACGCTGTTTTAGAGCCGCCAATGCTGCAGCGGAAAGGCTCATTTCCTCGTCAAGAAATCGAACACGGTGGTTGTCAATTACCTGGCAGATGATTTCGTCATCGAACTTGAAATGCAATAATGATTCTTTGGGTATATTGACCATCCTGAAATTGAACCGAGCAGCCCGTTTCTCGAGCTTCTTGATTGCTTCTGTATCGTCCAGCGTTTCAATAAAGTCTTCTTGAGGTGTGACATCTTCCAACTCAACCAACCTGATTATGTCGGCAGCAGCTTCAGGATCCAGTTCAAAGAATTCCCGGTTTTTGTTGATTCTAAGTTTCTCAAACGCCCGATGAATGCGGCGTTCCACATTCTTGCTTTCTTCGACTACTGCTGCGTAGTGACATTCAAAGGGCACTGGTACTCCGGTCGAGTACAGGTCTTTCATGCGCTGTAAAATTGGCTTCTTGGTCGTGCCAACCTTAATAAAACCTGGCATCGCTTCATTGGTTAAGACATACACTACGCAATGATTTGGTTTCATAAAACTGATACCGCCCCTTTTTTGACTGTATTCTGAATATCTGCTTTAGGGAAGTTTGGCTACACGGGTTGAAATCTACCCAATGCTCTCTAAAGGGATGGCAGTGCGACATCGGGAAATCGCTTGGATGGTGGCTAAGAGTTGAGATTGAACAAGTTTGTTTTGCTCGCTCTGCCTGACAACGCGTTCTGGTGAGCGGATTGTTCAAATCCACTACGGAGATTCGCAATAATGCAGCGGGCACTCAACCAAAACGCAATCATCAGCAATCCGGCAAACTGAGCGGTTCTCCTGTCTGCATGTTCAGCAGCCGCCAGCCTGACTCCGATCCGTCCCAGTAACCGTCTCCAATCGCGATGATCTCCAGATATCGCAGCTGATTGTTTTCGATGGTGCACCAGACATCCGCGCCTGCTTCAAGGCTGTCCAGTTCAATCATGTAGTCATGGTCTATGTGGGCATCGGCTATGTCGATGTGACCGTCATGTGTGAGGTAGGTGTAGCGTCCCGCGCCAGTATTTTGCCTGCTTGCAAACTCGCACCTGTCTGCGGGCGGGAAACCATATTGCTTCAACCGCGCGTGGAACAGGCGAAGCAACGTCAGTTCAAGGTCCGTGAAGCAATCTGGCAAAACGAGTTACCCCCTTACCTAGAGCAAGTATCACCCTGGCTCCACGCCATCAGCATCTCGTGCCTAAATGTTGCGTTTCCGCGCAGCCAGCGTCCGCAGCCGCAGGGCATTGAGCCGGATGAAACCCTCCGCATCCTTCTGGTCATAGGCGCCGCGGTCGTCTTCGAAGGTTACCAGTTCGTCCGAATAAAGCGACTTCGGCGAGGCGCGGCCGATGACTGTTACATTGCCCTTGTACAGTTTCAGGCGCACCGTGCCTTCCACATGTTCCTGGCTCTTGTCGATCAGCGCCTGCAGCATTTCGCGTTCCGGCGCAAACCAGAAGCCGTTATAGATCATCTTGGCGTATTGCGGCATCAGGCTGTCTTTCAGGTGTGCCGCCTCGCGGTCCAGCGTGATCGATTCCATAGCGCGATGGGCCGCCAGCAGGATAGTACCGCCCGGTGTTTCGTAAATCCCGCGCGACTTCATGCCGACAAAGCGGTTTTCCACCAGGTCAAGCCGGCCGATGCCATTGTCGCGGCCCAGGTCGTTGAGGGTTTCCAGTATGGTTGCCGGTGACAGGGCCTTGCCGTTGATGGACACCGCGTCGCCCTTCATGAAGCCGATTTCAACGATGGTCGGCTCATCCGGTGCGGCTTCAGGGCTGACGGTGCGCTGGAACACATATTCCGGCGGCTCTTCATTCGGGTCTTCGAGCACTTTGCCTTCCGACGAGGAATGCAGCAGGTTGGCGTCAACCGAAAACGGCGCTTCGCCCTGCTTGTCCTTGGGCACCGGAATCTGGTTCAGCTCGGCAAAGTTGATCAGGTCGGTGCGCGACTTGAACGACCAGTCGCGCCACGGCGCAATCACCTTGATATCCGGGTTCAGCGCATAGGCCGCCAGTTCGAACCGGACCTGGTCATTGCCCTTGCCGGTGGCGCCGTGGGCAATGGCGTCGGCCCCGGTCTCGGCCGCAATCTCCACCAGCCGCTTGGTGATCAGCGGCCGGGCGATGGATGTACCGAGCAGGTAGGTTCCTTCATAAACGGCATTGGCGCGGAACATCGGGAACACGAAATCGCGGACGAACTCTTCACGGACATCTTCTATGTAGATTTCCCTGATGCCCATCATTTCCGCCTTGGCCCGGGCCGGTTCCAGCTCCTCGCCCTGGCCGAGGTCGGCGGTGAACGTCACCACTTCCGCCTCCAGTTCGGTTTCCAGCCACTTCAGGATGATGGACGTATCAAGACCGCCGGAATATGCCAGCACAACCTTGTTCACCGAGCCCTTGCTGCCCATTGCCATTGTCTCCTGTCGAATGAGATGAAACGTGCGCGGGACCTAGCCCATGTTACGGCACACCCGCAAGGGGGCAGATTGACCTTAAGCGCTAGAAATCGCTGGTGATGCCGTTTTTCTCCCAGTCGCCGAACCTGGTCGGTTCCGGCCCGTCGCGGCCGTCAATCTCGGCAGGCAGTTCCTCAGACACTTCCTGCTCGCGTCTCTTTCGGGCTTCGGCAAGCGCGCGTTTGGCGGCGGCGCTGAGCGGAGGTTTTTCTGATGGCTGGTCCGGCATCACTGACTTTGCACTGAATATTGAATTATGGCGCGACAGCGAACATATACAGCTCATTATCGTTTTTTGGCAATGTGTCGAGGTGTCCGCCCGCAAACGGCGGGCACGCAGTCAGGTGTAACCAATGAATTATATGAAAACAGCCATGTTGCTGGCGGGCATGACCGCCCTGTTTCTCGCCATAGGCTTTATGCTGGGCGGGCAGACGGGCATGATCATCGCCTTCCTGTTCGCAGCCGGCACCAATGTGTATGCCTACTGGAACTCCGACAAGGCAGTGCTGTCGATGCATGGCACCGAGCCGGCCAGCGAGACCCAGAACCCGGAACTCTATGCCATGGTCGCCAGGCTGGCCGACAATGCCGGCCTGCCAATGCCCAGGGTCTATGTCATGGACAACCCGCAGCCCAACGCCTTTGCCACCGGCCGCAACCCGGAAAACGCCGCCGTTGCCGCCACCACCGGCCTTCTGCAGCAATTGAACTATGATGAGGTCGAGGGCGTGATGGCGCATGAGCTGGCTCATGTCCAGAACCATGACACGCTGATCATGACGGTCACCGCGACCATTGCCGGTGCGATTTCCATGCTGGCCAACTTCGCCATGTTCTTCGGCGGGCGCGACCGCAACAACCCGCTCGGCCTGATCGGCACCATCGCCATGATGCTGCTGGCCCCGATTGCCGCCATGCTGGTGCAGATGGCGATCAGCCGGACCCGCGAATACGCCGCGGACCGGCGCGGCGCGGAAATCTGCGGCAAGCCGCAGGCACTGGCAGATGCATTGCGCAAGATCGCCTCAGGCGCTAAGCAGATTGAAAATGACACCGCCGAAGCCAACCCGGCTACGGCGCACATGTTCATCATCAATCCACTGTCAGGCGCACGTATGGACAATCTGTTTTCAACCCACCCCAATACCGACAACCGCATCGAGGCGCTGGAGCAGATGTCGGCTTCGGCTCCTCAGGTTTATGCTGACGAGACCTCAGGTCGCCCGGATGCATCAGATTCCGGTCCCTGGTCAAAGGCCGGCCGCGGCTCAGATAGCCGCAACAGGACAAACGGTCCGTGGGGGTAAAGAAGAAACAGCGCGCCCGCAGGTTCACCCCGCCCCCGGTTGAAGTTGAAGGCCTCGGTCTTCGCGCCGCCGCGCTCAATGCCGTCGCGCTTGTCCTGTACGAGCGGCGGTTCCTTGAAGATGCCCTTGCCGACAGCCTGACGGATGTGGACGATCCGCGCGACCGCGCCTTTGCGCACGCGCTTGCCGCAACCGCGCTGCGCCGAAAGGGCCAGATCGAAGCTGTCCTGGAACACTATATCGAACAGAAACTGCGCGCCCGCACCGGCCGGGCACCCGCCATCCTGTTGTGCGGCGTCGCCCAGTTGCTGTTCATGGAAACCGAACCGCACGCCGCAATCTCGACAAGCGTTGCCCTGGCTGAACGGGACGACAAGGCCCGGCGGCTGAAAGGCCTGATCAACGCGGTACTGCGCAATATCAGCCGTGACCGCGACGCCATCATGGCCGCGCTGCCCACAACCGATGCCAACCTGCCGAAATGGCTGAACACCCGGCTGCGGGCAGATTACGGACCTGAAACAGCAGCGCGCATCGCCGAGGCACACACGCTGAAAGCCGATATCGACCTGACCACCAAACCCGGCGCATCTGACGGGGAATTGCTGACACTGGGCGTCAGACTGCCTACCGGGACCGTGCGCCTGAACAACCCTCATCCGGCGGTTCCCGACCTGCCGGGATTTGCCGACGGCGACTGGTGGGTACAGGATGTTGCCGCTTCACTGCCGGCCCTGCTGTTTGACGAATTGCAGGGCAAGGCCGCACTGGACATGTGCAGCGCGCCGGGCGGCAAGACGATGCAGTTGTGCGCAGCCGGCGCAACTGTCACGGCGCTGGACACATCCGCCTTTCGCCTCGAAAAAGTAACTGAAAATCTTGCCCGCATGAAACTTGAGGCCGACTGCATCGCCGTCGACGCGCTCGAGTTTGAACCTGATCACCTGTTTGACGTGATCCTGCTCGATGCGCCGTGTTCAGCCACCGGCACCATACGCCGTCATCCCGACATGCCCTATGTCCGGGGCAATGACGACGTGAAGCTGCTGCTCGCACTGCAGCGCAAATTGCTGCGCAAGGCAGCGACATTGCTCAAGCCCGGCGGTACGCTGGTTTATGCCGTGTGCTCACTGCTGGCAGATGAAGGCCCCAAGCAGATATCCCAGTTCCTGAACGATCACGGCGATTTCAAACGGCTCCCCGTCGCGCCCGGTGAGGCACATATCCCCGCCGATCTGATCAGCAAGGCAGGTGACCTCAGGACACTGCCCCACAACATGATCGGCGATGCCGGCGGTATGGACGGATTTTTCGCGGCCCGAATGAAGCGCGACGCGGAAAATTAACGGATCCTGACCGCAAAGCCGCGATCTGACACAGCTTGTTATCAATTCGTTAACGAACTTCGGGCTTCAATGTGCACCGAGATCCAGCAGGATATGGCTGCCCTTGAGGCAACCTGCCGGGAACATGCACACTTCGGAAACCGCGCTCGAGCCCCATGAATTCCGCATCGACAGTCCTGACCGGCCTGGCCAGCCTGAGCAGCAAGCAGCTGGTCAACAGGTTTGTGCGCGCGACGTCGCCGCAAATCCCCAGCCTGACCATGTCACGCTGCACCGGCCTCGGACTGCCGCTGGCAGCGATTATCAAGGGTGATGCATCGCGCGCACCGGGCCTGTATCGCGGCGTATTCGAACTGGCCGGCTGCCGCGCCGTGCTGGCAGGGACCTCCATTTTCGAACTGCCGGACGCGCGCCCGGCCGCATTTGACAACGCGCTGAACGAATTTGGCTGGCTGCATGACCTCACCGCCGGAAACACCCAGCTCTACCGGATTTTCGCCCGTGGCATCGTTGCCGAATGGCTGGAACTGCAGGTCTACAAGAGCGCCAGTGCCCGGCGCCCTCAAACCCTCGCGGCCCGGCTTATCAACTGGATACAGTGCGCTCCGTTCCTGCTGCAGGGCGCAAGCCGCGGGTTCGAAGCCTCGTTCATGAACAGCCTGACCCGGCAGAGCCGCCTGCTGGCGCGCCGCGGTGTCAATCATTTCAATCCTACAAACCGGCTGATGTCGGCAATCGCCATGGTCTATGCGACCTTCGGCACCACCGGTCTGGAAAGCCTGCAGAAAACCGCACTGGCCCGGTTGTCGCATGAACTGGATCACCAGATCCTGGCGGACGGCGGTCATGTATCGCGAAATGGCCAGACCCTGCTCGACCTGCTGGTGTTGCTGGTTCCGTTGCGCGAGGCCCTCAACAAGGCCCTGATAGAAATTCCGGACCCGGTGAACGCAGCGCTTGAGCGGATGCTGCCGATGCTGCGGTTCCTTTCGCATAATGACGGCGGACTTGCCGTGTTCAACGGGGTGTCCAGAACCAGCGCCGGCAGGATCAAGGCGGTGCTGGACAGGGATCAGATTCACGGGCGCCCGCTGACCATCGCGCCGCTGACCGGATATTGCCGCATTGCCCACGGCAGGGCGTCGATCATCATGGACACCGGCATGCCGCCGGCTCCCGGTCGCAACCCCAACGCCACCTGCTCGCCGCTGGCCTTTGAACTGTGCGACGGTCCGCATCGCATTGTGGTGAACTGCGGCAGCCGGCAAGGTGCCGATGCGCAATGGCAGGCAGCATCACGGCGCACATCGGCGCACTCGACCACGACACTCGGTGGGCTTGACACCAGCACGGTGATTGACAACTTCTTCACCAGCCGCCTGTTCGGCACACCTGCCCTGATCAGCGACGGTCATGCTGACGCAGAGGTGCGCAGCGAAGATCACGGCAGCATCATTTCCGCCCGCCACACAGCGTATGCCCGGACCCTGGGCCTGGTGCATGAACGGCAGCTGTTTCTGGACGCCGATGGTGTGGACCTGCGCGGTGAGGACAGGTTTGTCCCGCACGGTCCGGTTCCCGAGGCCGCGCTCGACCCGGCTTTCGCCATCCGCTTCCATCTGCATCCATCGGTCAAGGCGACCCTGTCGCGCGATGGTGCCTGCGTCATGCTGCTGCTGCCCAACAAGGTCGGCTGGCGCTTCTCCGCGCGCGGCGGCAGGCTGTCGCTTGAGACCAGCATCTACCTGCCGGACAGCAAGTCTGCCCGGCCCACCCAGCAGATCGTGATTTCCGGCGTGGCCGGCAGGCCCGATCGCGTTCTGTGGGCCTTCAAGCGCATGAAGGCCACGGCAAAAACCCGTCCCCAGGAAGCCCAGTGCGAGCCTGAATTGCCATTGAATGCGGAATAATAATCGATTCATTTGGTATAACTGATCTCCTGCCTGTTCAGCATGTCATGCCTTCGTGCTAACGCTTGGCCATATTCTGCAATTGGCAATGGAGAAACTGGCCGATGAGCCCTATCCGCCGTGCCCTGCTGTCGGTATCCGACAAGACGGGACTTGTTGAGTTTGCCACCGATCTGGCGGACCTTGGAGTTGATCTGATTTCAACCGGCGGCACGGCACGTGCCCTGATAGATGCCGGACTGAAGGTCACCGATATTTCCAGCTGGACCGGGTTTCCCGAAATCATGGACGGCCGGGTAAAGACCCTGCACCCGAAAGTTCACGGCGGACTGCTGGCTGTACGGGCAAACCCGGATCACCAGGCCGCAATGCAGGAAAACGAAATCGGCGCCATCGACCTGCTGGCGGTCAACCTGTATCCGTTTGAACAGACGCTGGCCGGCGCCGGCACCTATGAGGACCTGGTCGAGAATATCGATATCGGCGGTCCGGCAATGACCAGGGCTGCTGCCAAGAACCACAACGATGTCACCACCATTGTCGACCCGGCGGACTATCACGCGATCATCGAGGAAATGCGGGCGCACGAAGGCGCCACCCTGCAGGAGACCCGCACCAGGCTGGCGGCAAAGGCGTTTGCCCGCACCGCAGCTTACGACGCAACCGTCAGCACCTGGCTGCTTGGCGAGGCCGGCGAGGACCTGGGCACCAGCCGGTCGCTCGGCGGATCCCTGATACAGACCCTGCGCTATGGCGAAAACCCGCACCAGTCTGCAGGCTTTTATCGCACCGGCGAAATCCGCGAAGGTGTCGCAACCGCCCGCCAGTTGCAGGGCAAGGAGCTGTCCTACAACAACATCAACGATACCGATGCGGCATTTGAGTGTGTCAGTGAATTCGACCCGGCAGACTATGCCGCCTGCGTGATCGTGAAACATGCCAATCCGTGCGGCGTCGCCACTGCCGAAACCGCACTGGAGGCCTACCGGCTTGCCTTACGTTGTGATCCGGTCAGTGCCTTCGGCGGCATCGTTGCCTTCAACCGGCCAATCGACGAGGCGACGGCAGAAGCGGTATGCAATGTTTTCACCGAGGTCATCATCGCACCCGGCGTGAGCGAGGCCGCGCAGACCGTATTCGCGACGAAGAAGAACCTGCGCCTGCTCACAACGCAAGGACTTGCGGATCCCGACCAGCCCGGCCTGGCCTTCAAAACCGTTGCCGGCGGCTTTCTTGCACAATCTCGCGACAATGGCCGGGTTCATGCCGATGACCTGAAGGTAGTCACAAAGCGCCATCCCAGCGTGCAGGAAATGGCCGACATGCTGTTTGCCTTCCGCGTCGCCAAGCACGTCAAGTCAAACGCCATCATCTATGCGAAAAACGGCGCCACGGTGGGTGTCGGCGCCGGCCAGATGTCACGCATCGATAGCAGCCGTGTTGCCGCCCACAAGGCACGAGATGCCGCCGACGCCGCCGGTATTGCGGAAACCCTGACCACGGGAAGCGTGGTTGCGTCGGACGCCTTCTTCCCGTTTGCAGACGGCTTGCTGCAGGCAGCATCGGCAGGCGCCACCGCAATCATCCAGCCCGGCGGTTCGATGCGCGATGACGACGTCATCGCAGCAGCAGACGAAAAAGGACTGGCAATGATCTTCACCGGCATGAGACATTTCCGGCATTAGGATCACAACAGCTACAACCACACCAACCGGAGACAGTTCATGCTCGTTACCACCACCAACACAATCGATGGCCGCCGGATTTCCGCTTACAGGGGTCTTGTGGCTGGAGAAGCCATACTGGGCGCAAACCTGTTCCGCGATCTGTTTGCCTCCATTCGCGACATCGTCGGCGGGCGCTCGGGCGCCTATGAGAAGGTTCTCAACGATGCCCGCGAAACTGCAATTGCGGAGATGACCGACAAGGCATCTGCGCTGGGCGCAAATGCCGTCATCGGCGTTGATATCGACTACGAAACCGTTGGCCAGAACGGTTCCATGCTGATGGTGACCGCAGCTGGTACCGCGGTAGTAGTCGAGTAGCCTAAGCCTTGGCCAGCACCCCCAGCTGACTGGCGATCACGGCAAATTTTGCCAGCGAGAAATCGGACTCTCTTGTGATCTTGACCAGTTCGTCTCCGGTATGTGCGACCTGTTCCTGCCGTGCCGGTGACAGCGTGGCCTTGACGCCGTCGGCGGCAATGCTGCGGACCGACCGCTGCACTGTCTGCCGGATGCCGGCAATGGCCTGACGGTCATAATCGCTTTCGCTGGGCAGGTTCTGAGCACTGGCCAGAATACTGTCGATGCCGAGAGACCCGCTCAGGCCGAAATAGGTCCTGGACACTTCCTTGACCGGCCGGTTTGCCGGACGTGCGATCTGCACAACATCCAGACCCCGCACCAGGTATCTCAGGCCGGCAATCCTCAGCGCGGTTTTCGCATCCAGCCCAAGCGCTGAAATTTCCTCGACATCGCTGGCCAGTTGAATTTTCTGGTTTTCCGGCAGGACGTCGGACAAGGTGCCGGCAAGCGATGCGATGCCATCCTTGTAAATCGGCACCAGCTGCGACAGGTCTGAAGCGGGTGTTTCATTGGCCGCAAACCATGCAACTGCATCTGCCATGCCGTCCTGCAGGCGTGCATACAGGGACATCTGCTGTTCGCTGGATATCCGGTTATCAAGCCTGTCGACCGCTTCGTTCATGTCGACAAAGCCGAAGCTGTCGCGGCTCGCCACGTAGAACCTGGCAAGGTCTCCGGCCTGTATGCCTGTGTCATTCGACAAATCGAACAGGAACAGCGGGCCACAGCGGTTGACGATGGAGTTGGCGATCAAGGTACTGATGATTTCCGGGCGCAGTCTGTGGCCGGTGATCTCGGACTTGTAGGTCTTCGACATCCGGTTCGGGAAATACCGCATCAGCTCATTTTCAAGATACGGGTCGGAGGCAAATCCCTGCGCCATCAGGTCATTGAAGACCACGATTTTCGCATAAGACACCAGAACCGCCATTTCGGGCCTGGAAAGATCACCGCCCGATTTCAGGCGATCATCAAGTTCTTCACCGAACGGCAGGAACTCGATGGCACGGTCCAGCCCGCCGCGGTTTTCAAGTTCCCTGAACAACCGCGACAACCCGGCCCTGTCGCGCGACAGGGTTCCTTCCATCAGCGACACGCACAGGGTCTGCAGATAGTTGTTGCGCAGCACCAGGTCGGCGACGTCGTCGGTCATGGCGGCCAGCAGCTTGTTGCGCGCCGCCCGTTTCAGCTTGCCGGCGACCTCCGCTTCACCGAGCGCGATCTTGAGATTGACCTCGACGTCTGACGAATTCACACCGGCGGAATTGTCGATGGCATCGGTATTTATGCGCCCGCCATTGAGGGCGAACTCAACCCGGGCAAGCTGGGTCATGCCGAGGTTGGCGCCTTCGCCCACCGCCTTGACCTTCAATTCCCGGGCCGTGACACGGATGCTGTCATTGGCCTTGTCACCGGCATCGGCGTCAGTTTCGTTTTGCCCACGAACATAAGTGCCAATACCGCCGAACCACAAAAGGTCGGCATCGCACTTGATGATCGCCCGCATCAGTTCATTGGGCGTCACCTTGGAAGCGGTCAGTCCGGTCACTGCCATGATTTCAGGCGACAGGCTGATCTGTTTTTCCGATCGCGAGAAGATGCCACCACCCTTGCTGATCAGCTTGCGTTCATAATCCTGCCAGCTTGATCTTGGCAGTTCGAACAACCGTTTGCGCTCGGCAAAGCTCGTTGTCACATCCGGATCCGGGTCGATGAATATGTCGCGGTGATCAAATGCCGCGAGCAGTTTGGTCTGCTCCGAAAGCAGCATGCCGTTGCCGAACACATCGCCCGACATGTCGCCGACGCCGACAGCCGTGAACGGCGTGGTCTGAATGTCGCGGTCGAGTTCGCGGAAGTGGCGCTTGACGGCTTCCCAGCCACCGCGCGCGGTGATGCCCATCTTCTTGTGGTCATAGCCTGCCGAACCACCCGACGCGAAGGCGTCATCAAGCCAGAACCCGGCTTCCGAGGAGATTGCATTGGCAACGTCGGAAAACGCCGCCGTACCCTTGTCGGCAGCGACCACCAGGTAAGGATCGTCGCCATCCTGGCGTACCATTTTCGGCGGCGGAATGATCTTTCCACCCTTGGTGTTGTCGGTCAGGGACAACAGGCTCGAGATAAACGACTGATAGGCCAGCGTTCCCGCCTGGTACACTTCATCGCGGCTGCCGCCCGCCGGAAGCTGCCTGGGAATGAAACCACCCTTGGCGCCGACCGGCACGATAACCGCGTTCTTGACGTTCTGGGCCTTTGCCAGGCCCAGCACTTCGGTGCGGAAATCCTCCGCCCTGTCGGACCAGCGCAATCCGCCACGCGCAATCATGCCGCCGCGCAGGTGTACGCCCTCGACAAGTGTGGAATGGACAAAGATTTCCGCGAACGGGACCGGTGCCGGTATGCCGGGCACGTCCTTGCTGTGTATCTTCATCGCAAGCGCGATCGGAAGCCCGCCCTGCAGGTTTTCCAGGTTGAAGAAGTTGGTCCGCTGTGTCGCCGTAATGACACCCACCATGTGACGGATGATCCGGTCATCATCGAGACTGGGAACATCGGCCAGATGATCTTCTATGCTCTGCAGCAGCCTGGTCTGCAGTTTCTCGCGTTCCGCCATGGTGCCGGCCTTGGGGTGACCGGGCTGGAACCTTGCCTTGAACAGGTCCACCAGCAATCGTGTCACATCACCGTAACGCACCAGCGTGCCGGCTATCACGGACAGCGCAAATGAGAAGCCGGTCTGACGCAGATAGCGCGCAAACGCCCGCAACACGGTCACTTCCTGCCAGGTAAGCGACGCAGACAACACCAGCCCGTTCAGCGCATCGCTGTCGGCCTTGCCTGTCCAGACAGCGAGGAAACAGTCCTGCAGCTGCCGGTAGCTTTGTTCATCGATCGCGGCATCATTGTCACGGCTGAGGGCAACTTCATGGATGTAGACGGCGTCTGCTTCCTGGCCTGAACCCGGTTTGCCGGACGGCTGGACGATATAGGTGTTTTCATCCAGTGCCCTGAGCCCCATGTCTTCCAGCAGGGGAAGCCGGGCCGACAGTGGCACCGGTGATGCCAGGTTGAACAGCTTGAGCCAGACCGCACCGTGATTTCCGACCGGCGGCGCAAACTCGGCCGCCGTGCGGCTTTCACCGTTCAGCGCCTCCATGATGGCAATGTCGTGCTGCGCCTCGGTGATCCGGTTTGCCTCGCGATATGCCGGCGGGAACGCATTGGCATAACGCCTTGCCAGTGACCGGCCGGCCGACCCGTCCCTGCTGGCCGTCACCGCATCTGCAAGTTCATCACCCCAGCTGCGCGTTGCCTCGACGATTTCCCTTTCAACCAGGTCCGGATCAGGCAGGTTCTTCGCCGATACGCCCAGCGAGATGATAAACCGCACGCGGACCAGCGTGCCCTCGCCGAAATTGGGCATGAATTCCAGGGTCTTGCCCTGATAGTGTTTTTCCAGGATGGCGCCCGCCTTCTCCCGCAGGTCGGACGAAAACCGGTCGCGCGGAAAGAACACAAACGCGATTGCGTATCTCTCGAACCGGTCCAGCCGCACGAACACTCGCGTGCGCGGCCGTTCGTGCAGGCGCCACATGCCCATGGCAAGCGGCGCCAGCTGTTCAGACTCGATCTGGAACAGGTCATCGCGCGACATGGTTTCGAGAATGTTCAACAGGCCCTTGCCCGAATGGCCGCTCGGCGTAAACCCGCTGAGCGCCATCACCGCGTCAATGCGGCGGCGCAGCAGCGGAATGCCGCTGGCGGCTTCGGTATAGGCGGTCGAGGCAAAAAGACCGACCACGCGCAGTTCACCGACCACGTTTCCCGCCTGGTCAAAATCGTAAAGCCCCACATAATCCATGACCGCGGACCTGTGTACACGTGACACCAGGTCGGACTTTTCCACGACGATCGCATAGCCGGACTTATAGCCGGACAGGTTCCGTTTCGCCGCATTCTGGATCACCTGCTGGCGTTGCAGCCGCAACACGCCCAGCGAGGATTTCTCATCGGCGAGCATCTGCTTCTTGCCACCCTTTTTTCCCAGCTTGTACTGGCACATGCCAAGGAAGGTGAACTTGTTGTTCAGCAGCCAGCTCAGAAAGTCGATGGTTTCGCTGACGATGGCGGTCGGCAGCGGTGAGGCCTTTGTCCTGAGCTGTTCAATCCTGCCCTGTATCACGTGCTGCATGGGCTGCCAGTCGACCACGGCCGCCCTGATTTCATCCAGGATGTCACGCAGTTCGGCAACCAGCTCATCCTGCTCGCGTTTGGAATTCATCGCTTCAAGATGAATATGCAGGTAGCTTTCGCGCAGGAAATCTCCTGACTGCTTCTTCGAGTTGTCCAGGGTTTTCAGCTTGCCCTTGCTGTCGCGCTCGCTGGCAAACACCGGGTGCAGAACAGTGCGGACAGTGTGCCCTTTTATCGACAGGGCATTGATCACCGAGTCTACCAGGAACGGCATGTCATCGTTCAGGATTTCCAGAATACTGCGCTGTGCCAGAGCGCCTTCACTGACCCCTGACTCCGTAATCCGGATCTTGACGCGACCGGGAGCTTTGGCATCCAGAAACTCACGGGCTTTTTCAACAAGCAGGTCAATGTCGGCGTTCGTCAGTCCGGCAACATCTTCCTCCACGGCTTCCCGAAACAGCTGTTTGCGCAGTGTCTTGTCCAGCAGGCTCCTGCCGGTTTTTTTTGTTGCACGTTTCTGCACGGCGCCTGTTTTGGATTTTTCTGACACGACGTTCCACCCTTTTTGCAACTGCCCAATATTTCAGCATAGGACAGCTTTCCGAGAATGGCCATGCATTCAAAACATCTATATCATCACCCTATAATTTCCAGCGGAGACAACCAGATGACGACTTCCGGCAAGCCGGCCACAGCCTTGACGATCGACAAGATTGATGAACTGACAGAACGCCAGCAGGCTTATTTCGACAAATGCACCGAGAAGCTCGGCTTTGTTCCGAACGTGTTGGAAGCGTACGCTTTTTCGTCCGTCAAGCTGCAGGCTTTTGCCGATCTGTACAATGATCTTATGCTGGGCGATTCAAACCTGTCCAAGCTGGAACGCGAAATGATCGCCGTCGCGGTGTCTGCTGTGAACCAGTGCTATTATTGCCTGACCGCACACGGGGCCGCCGTCCGGCAGCTTTCAGGCGATCCGGCGCTCGGCGAACAGATGGTGATGAATTTCCGTGCTGCCGACCTGGATGCCCGGCAGACCGCCATGTTGAAATTTGCCGACAAACTCACCCGCACACCTCACGCAATGGTGGAAGAGGATCGTCAGGCGTTACGGGCGGCAGGTTTTTCCGACCGCGACATCTGGGATATTTCGAGTGTCGCCAGCTTCTTCAACATGTCGAACCGGATGGCATCGGCAGTGGACATGCGGCCCAATGATGAGTATCACGCGCAGGCCCGTTGACGGGCCTGAAGTGGCAAATCAGCAAATCATGCATTCATCAACGCACCTGGTTTTGTAACCAGTCTGCTTACATACAAGTATCTCACAAGGCCCTACCTCATGGCTCTAGACCACGCTTCACGGCGCACGTTTGCGATCATTTCGCATCCCGACGCCGGCAAGACCACGCTGACGGAAAAGCTGCTGCTTGCCGGTGGCGCCATTCGTCTGGCCGGTGCTGTGCGAACCCGTGGTGACCAGCGCCGCGCGCGCTCGGACTGGATGAAGATCGAGCAGGACCGCGGCATTTCGGTGACCAGTTCGGTTATGACCTTCGACTACGACGGGCATACCTGCAACCTGCTCGACACGCCGGGCCATGAAGATTTCTCTGAAGACACCTACCGCACGCTGACCGCGGTCGATTCCGCCATCATGGTCATTGACGCCGCCAAGGGCATCGAGAGCCAGACACGCAAGCTGTTCGAGGTCTGCCGGTTGCGCGACATCCCCATCATCACCTTCGTCAACAAGGTCGACCGCGAGGGTCGCGATGGTTTCGAGCTGCTCGATGAAATCCAGGAAATGCTGGCGCTGGATGTCTCGCCGATGATCTGGCCCATTGGCATGGGATCGGATTTCTACGGCTGCTATGATCTGCGTGACGGGTCGTTCTCACGCGCATCGCGGCGCGGTGGCCATGTCGACGAGACGCTTGCCGTGCCGTCGCCGGAAAAGCTTGGCGAGATGGCCGGCGTGCCGGACCATATCGTGACCACATCATCTGAAGCGATCGAACTGGCGCAGGCAGGATATGCACCGTTTGACCAGGCCTCGTTTCTGGAAGGCCACCTGACGCCGGTCATTTTCGGCAGCGCGCTGAACGAGTTTTCGGTGCAGCCGCTGCTTGACCTGATCATCGGGCATGCACCGTCTCCAAGGCCCAGCCCGGCAGAGCCCAGAGAGGTCAAACCCGACGAGGACAAGGTCACCGGATTTATCTTCAAGGTGCAGGCCAACATGGACAAGAACCACCGCGACCGCGTGGCATTCATGCGGGTGTGTTCCGGTCACTTCAAGCGCGGCATGAAACTGAAGCAGGTGCGCACCGGCAAGGACATCCTGGTGCACAGCCCGATCTTCTTCCTGGCGCAGGACCGCGAAATCGCCGAGGACGCCCAGGCCGGCGACGTTATCGGCATACCCAACCACGGCACCGTGCGGGTCGGCGATACCTTCACCGAAGGCGAAACCCTGAGGTTCACCGGCCTGCCCGCGTTTGCGCCTGAAGCGCTCAGGCGCGTGCGTCTGGGTGACATGACCCGCGTCAAGCAGATGCGTGCAGCACTGGAGGACCTGGCCGAGGAAGGCCTGATCCAGGTGTTCCAGCCGGAGGTCGGATCGCAGTGGATTGTCGGTGTTGTCGGCGTGCTGCAGCTTGACGTGATGGCGTCACGCGCCAAACAGGAATATGGCGTAGACCTTGAGTTTGAAGCATCGCCCTACGAGATGGCGCGCTGGGTTACGTCAGAAGACCCTGCAGCTCTTACAACATTCCGCGAACGCAACCGGCTTGCCATGGCGACGGATCGTGACGGCAGTTACGTGTTTCTCGCCAAGGGTGCCTGGGAACTGGACTACGCGGCCAAGACCTATGAAGACGTCAGCTTTCTGCGCACCAAGGAACTGCAGTAGCGAAAGGTCGGCAAAGGTCCTGAGACCATTAACCTTGTGGCGCCTGGTTATCTCTGGAAGACCCACCGAATTCCGTCGGCAGCTTTATTTAATCGCTTGGCGATTGTTGGAGCGGGTAATGATATTCGAACGCTATTCAATAAAACAGAATTATTACAATATCTTATGAAATCATATCATGGCTTATGCAGCATTTGTAATGCAGATGATTATAGAAAACGCCCCTTGACACGAACCCATGTACTTCAATCAAAACTAGAGAATGTTGATTGATGGGTTTTCCACAATCAGCGCTCTGGCGGCACCTATTCAAAAGCTGATATAGTATAGGAATCAGATGGCTGGTTGAAAATCTTCAGCTTGTCTATCTTGACTAAGGATTTTAGTAAGTAGTTTGATTTCATCTTCAGTCAAGACAGGCACTGTGCCATCAGGAGTAGACTTGAGCTCTTCAATTGATGAGAGGAGGCTTTCAATAAGCCAGCCACCAGATAGCTCAACTCTATCAGGCATAGTTACCTCCCATTAATTGACTGTATTGCCGTCCGCGTTCCCTTTGCGAATCATACGCAATAATCAAAGCCAGAGCAACAAAAATGAACCAAATCGTAACTCCAACTTCTGATGAAAATACGCCGGAATCGTTAAAAAACATTCCGAATCCAGAGATCATTTTTGGAATAGTTGCGCCAATTGGTGTCGATGCGAAAGCGATTGTGGCAACACTTAATGATGAATTGAAAACGGTTCAGTATCAGTCTCGGCATATTAAAATCACCGAACTGATGAAGTCAGTTCCAACTGGCATCGTCCTTCAAGAAACCCCTCTTGAACAGCGCTACGCTAGCTATATCAAATACGCAAACAAAGTTCGTGAAATGCTGGATGATGGGGATGAGGGAAAAGGCAATGACGGTCTAGCCATGTTGGCTATTAGTGCGATCCAATCAGCAAGGGCACAAATCACTAAAGATCAGAGCAGTCCCGCGCTCCGAACCGCCTACATTCTAGATCAATTCAAAAGACCAGAAGAAATTGAACTCTTGAGGCGTGTATATGGCCGTCTCTTTATTCAAATTTCCATACACGCAACCAAACAGACCCGCCTGTCCAACCTGAAGGCAAAAATCAGAGAGACCCATCCTTACGGACCTACTAAGGACTTCTCTGCTGAAGCAGAACTCCTGATCCGAAGAGATCAAGATGAGGAAGGCGAGCAGCACGGCCAACGTGTGGTTGATGCGTTTCCAATGGCGGAAGTTATTATTGATGGTAATGACGCTAAGCGGACTGTGGAAGAGCTAAGCCGATTTATCAAATTGGCATTCGGTCACAACTTCATCACTCCAACCCGAGATGAATATGGGATGTACATGGCCAAGTCAGCATCTTTGAGATCGGCTGATTTGTCACGACAGGTTGGTGCTGCAATTTTTTCACCTGATGGCGAAGTGATAACACTCGGTTCAAATGAAGTTCCAAAACCGAAAGGTGGAACGTATTTCGAAGGAGACGAGTATGATCATAGAGACTTTGCTCACGGAGCAGATTACAACGAAGTTGAAAAAATTCGTATTCTCCAGGAGTTGTTAAAACTCTTACACGATGCTGATTGTCTAAACCTAGAGGTTCCAGAGAAACCATCGCCCAGTCTAGAAGAATTAGTACAGCACGCCTTACACGCCGAAACTGGCCCCAAGCTAAAAGATGCCAGGGTCATGGACCTTTTAGAATTTGGCAGGCAAATCCACGCTGAAATGAGCGCCATTTGTGATGCGGCAAGATTGGGTAAGTCAATAAGTGGTGCAACGCTATTCTGTACAACATTTCCATGTCATATGTGCGCTAAGCTTATACTTGGATCAGGCATCACAAGAGTGGTCTACATCGATCCTTACCCCAAAAGCTACGCAGAAGAAATGTACGCCAAGTCCATTGCTTTAGAGTCATCTTTTTCTTCCGAAGAACCACATGTACTATTTGAACCGTTCACAGGGGTGGCTCCTTACAAATATAGAGATTTCTTTGAAAAAAGAAAAAGGAAAGACTCTGGCGGTTCTGCTCGGGATTGGATGGAACATCATCCGAGACCAAATGTTAACCTGATTTATCCGACTTACCTCAAGCTCGAAGCAATTGTGGCAAGCAAGCTAGCGAAAAAATTAGTACACTCAGAGGAAAGAGGATTGTTACCAGATGGCGAACCTGGACGACATGATCAATGAAGGCCTGATCCAGGTGTTCCAGCCGGAGGTCGGATCGCAGTGGATTGTCGGTGTTGTCGGCGTGCTGCAGCTTGACGTGATGGCGTCACGCGCCAAACAGGAATATGGCGTAGACCTTGAGTTTGAAGCATCGCCCTACGAGATGGCGCGCTGGGTTACGTCAGAAGACCCTGCAGCTCTTACAACATTCCGCGAACGCAACCGGCTTGCCATGGCGACGGATCGTGACGGCAGTTACGTGTTTCTGGCCAAGGGTGCCTGGGAGCTGGACTACGCGGCCAAGACCTATGAAGACGTCAGCTTTCTGCGCACCAAGGAACTGCAGTAGAAAAACAGGCTGCGGCCGTTGCCGCCGTCCTGTTTCAGGCGGCCTGATCCAGCGTGACGCCCTTTTCAATCAGCAGCGCACGCATGTCGCCAAGGTCTTGCATTGAGACCATTTCAGACATGTCGAAAGTCACCCCAAAGGCTGTTTCCACAGCGAGTATCAACTCGATATGACGCAACGAGTCCCAGTTCTCCGTATTGCGGCCGTTGGATTTGTTGGTCAGTGTATTTGCGTCAATGTTAAGTACGCTTGCTACTGTTTCGAAAAGTCTCATTGTCGGTCCCTTTTTTTTCCAGATTGCCAGTCGCCCGTTACGGAACGACTAACAAAATTGCTGACTTTAGAATTGATAATACAAGAATGATGAATCTGATCCGATCATCGAAAACGAAACGATGAACACACCGGCAACGGCCAGTCCCCAGCGGGCCTGCGGCAGCCAAAGTATCTTTTCGATAAATTTGCCGGTTGGTTCCGGCTTGTCGTTTGTCGATATCCACGTGCTCGAAACGATTTCCTGCGAGTTCGGCATCAACAGCACGATTGCGCCAAACAGCACGATCATCGGCGCAACTTCGGACACGGCAAGTTGTACAACCTCAAGTCCCTGCGGCAGAATGAACTGACTTCCGCCGAACATGGCCATCAGGATCGTCATGGCGGTTGGCACGTCAGGCGCCCGGAATACAACCAGTCCGCAAACAACCACCAGCATTGTCAGGAACCAGCCGGTGACCGGCGCCAGTTTCGGCATGTTGAAATACCGCCAGGCATTGTTGATGGCAATCGCGAAACCATGGATCAGGCCATAGATCACGAACACCCAGCCTGAACCGTGCCAGATACCTGCAACCAGCATGGTGAAAACAATCGGCCAGGCGCCGGAGGCAATAAACTTGCGGGCCGGTCCGAACTTGCCGGCAACGGCTTTGCGCATGCCTTGCATGGCCATTGGGGAGTAAACGTAGTTTGTGAAAAACCGGGTCATCGTCATGTGCCAGCGTTGCCAGAATTCCGAAATGCTGGTTGCCTTGAACGGGGAATTGAAATTGAGCGGCAGCATGATCCCGAAGATCGCCCCAAGCCCAAGCGCCATGTCCGTATAACCGGAGAAATCGAAATAAAGCTGGAATGAGTAGGCAAGCGCCCCAAGCCAGGCGGTCACGACATCAAGTCCCTGCCCAACTGCAACACCATTGAAAACCGTATCGGAATAGCTGGCGATGCTGTCCGCAAAGACCACTTTCTTGAATAGACCGATCGTGAACAGTGTCAGGCCGGCTGCAATCCGGCCCATGTCCAGAAACGCATCCTTGCGGTCTTCCATCTGTTGAAAGATTTCACGCTGGAGGACCAGCGGCCCGGCTGTCACGCACGGAAACAGCGACGCGAAGGTGAAGTATTTGACGAATGACTTTTCCTTGACCATGCCACTGTAGGCATCGATCAGGTATCCGATCTGGATGAAGGTATAAAACGAGATGCCGATTGGCAGGATTATGCTCAGGTGACTGAAACCGGCGCCGGTCGTCTGATTTACGATATCGATGAAGAAGTTCGTGTATTTGAAATAACCCAGCGCAGCCAGATTGCCGAGTACACCAAGCGCCAGCAGGGATCGCGACTGAATCTTGTTTTCCTTGGACCGTATAATGATGCTTCCGATCACATAGTTGGAAATGATCGAAACCAGCAGAATTCCCAGGAACTCAGGGCCCCAGTTTGCATAGAACACCAGGGAGGCAATCCCCAACACGGCAAACGCCGCATTCCATCCGCCAACTGCATGAGCAAGCGCTACGACTGCAAATGCAATTGGCAGAAAAACGACGATAAACTCGTATGAATTGAATACCATTGTTTCGTCCTACACCTTGATTATCCTGTCAGTGCCCGCTGATTTTCTGGTTCAGTGGGTCTTCGATCTGCTTGCGACAACGGTGAATTCAGACGCTGTCCTGCCGTTCACAACATCATACTGGGCGAGCAGTGCGCCAAGGCATGCCGGATCACCATGTTCGGCATCGATATATTGTTCCGCACGGCAACCGACTGAGTCCGGAGAAAACCCGCCCATCACGGCAAAGCCATATTTCTTTGACCAGTCCTGGGTGATCTGTTCTATTTTCCTCAACCCGTCCATATACGGACTGCCCTGGACAGCATCCCAGAACACCGGGTTGAACTGCGGGTGGGCGAGCGTCACCTTAACGCCCTGCTTCGTGAGAAAATCGAACAGTGCTTCCATGTGCACCAGACCCTTGGGGTCAATTTTCGGTGGGTCATTGCGCCGGGCTGCGGCAAATTTCAGAGCTTCATCGCGCGCCCTGTCGGCAGTGAACATGCGTTTGTGTTCCCCTGACCAAAGAATTGATCCGCCCGGAAGCAGCGTATCCAGTCCATCAAATTGCCGTTCATCAGTAGCGTGCGGCATGACATCGGACTGCAGCTGGTGTTTCGCCTGCGACCAGAGCAGCGGCAGCGAAACCAGTTCTCTCCAGGTCTGGTATGGCAGCGTCTGCCAGCTGGCATGTGGTTCGAACCCGATCCGGCTGGCAAAGTCACGGTAGTATTTGATGCCCGGATACCAGAGAAAATCAGTCCGTTCTGAAACCGGGGTAAACAGGTTGTCACGGATGGTGATGATCATCTCTTTGGGCAGCTTGTCGTGGCGAACCCACATTTCAGTTACCGCCATCATGTCCTCGTAATAGTCGCGATGGACGTGAGAATTATAAAAATTGTATTGTGGAAGCAGGTCCGTATGCGCCTCCTGCCAATGACTTGCGCCAAGAACCACGAGGTCTGGCGTGCCGGTCATGCGCTCGATGGTTGCATTGCGCAGATCACGAATATTGATGTTGAGATCAAACACGCCATAGTTGCGTCCCTGAGTGTGGGCTTCGGCAACCTCGACTATCATCTCGTCATTGAACAGCATCGGATAGAAGTACCGGTTCCCTTGCCAGATCGCAGCAAGTCCCAACGTGGCGAGCAAAGCGAAGACGGCCAGATAACGACCGGGATGCCCGGCGATTTTACCGGACGTTTCACGCATCTCGGCCTCGAGTTTGGCAAGCACTGCGCGCGCATCCTCCATGCGCTTTTTGATTTCCTGCATGGTCTGTGTTTCAGAAACAGGCTCGGGATCTGAAACAGCAGCATTGCCGACTGTCCGGCTTTGCGTTTCCAGACTGGCCACAAGAGCTGCGCCGCCATCATATGCCAATTTCGCGGACTCCGGCGAATGTGCGGTGTTCTTGATCATTGCTGGTATCTCGCTTTCTGATACGGTCTGCTGCAGGCTTGCGACCAATGAATTGGGTTGGTGCGGTGACTGGCCGGTTGCGGCGCCACGGGCCTGATTGTCCGGTATGGGATCCGGCGTCGATTTCGGGGATGCGGTTTTACGGCCCGATAGCTGAGCGTGCTGCGACCTGCCGATAAACAGATCGAAGAATAGCGGTGCGCAGAACATCGGGATCTGGCAAACGCCTACATAGACAGCAACCTCCGGACCGGCAATTGATCCCACCAGTCCGAAGGTCAGACCAACATTGCGGAAACTCGCCAGCACCGTTGCCGTCGCCGCGGCGCGAGGCCCGAAGCGGCTCATGACTGCACGGGTTAAAACGGCTACAACCGCAGCTGTCGCAATGCCGATGAACAGGTAGTTGATCACCTCCTGCGCATTTGCGGCTATGTGGACGTTGACCTCGTCTTCCAGCGCAAAACAGAAAACAATCAATGACAGGACGGAGCCCCATCTACCGACGCGGTCCACCTGGTCTTTCCTGTCCTCGGACCAGTTGCGGATAACCTTGCGAACAACAACAAACAGGCAAACCGGGATCAGCAGGAACCAGAACAGTCGTTCACCGAACTTGAACAGCTCCAGGTCAACCGGGCCTGCGTGAAGAAAGTTGAAGAACAGATAGATGAATCCCGGTGCAGCGAGGGTGGACAGCACCACCGTTTGCACCGCAATACGCTGATCAAGCCCCATGAGCTGCACCAGGGTCGGAGATGCGAACAGTGATCCGCTGGTAAGTGTCAGCACGATGAAGAAGATGATCTGATGGTCCAGGCCAATCTGCTTGCCGACAATAATGATGCCTATCGGCAACAGGAGCTGCTGCCACAAGATCAGCGAAATTACGATAGGATGCAGACGCAGTAGTTTATCCGCATGTATCCGCGCAAACGGCAGCAGTGAAAATACCATTACGAAGAACAGCGACGGCAGCAGATAAGGTGCGAAGAAAGGCGATAATTCGGGGACGTAAAGTGCCAGAACCACGCCTAGCGCAAGCAATAGTCCGGCTAGGGTTTTTTCGTCGTCTGCCTGCATCCGCCCACTCAATATCAAATAGCCGCAAGCAGACATTTGCCATGCCGGTCTTGCATCTGGGTTCAATTCCGCCGTCCCGCGGTCCTCTTTCGGTAACGTAATTTTCTGAATCAACTCTTAAGTGCATTACACAGCCAAACTGCACGTCAGCTATGTTTTCAGAAATCACGCACCGCGATGAAACAAACCAAGCGTTAACGGACTTGTGCTAGTTGAGGGTCGGGTATTGGGGATTGGCAACAATGAACACTAGAACTTCGAACTCCGGCGTAACTCCGGATCCAGCAGATTCTGACGGGCAGAAAACCCCGGACTGGGAAATGCTGAATGCGATCGACGCCGGCGTCGCCGTATTTGACCCGGAGCTGAACCTCGTCAGCTTCAACCGGAAATACAAGGAGCTGTGCGGCTATCACGACAGTGAACTGCGCGAAGGTTTGAACCTGCGTGAACTGATCCGGATATCGATGTCCGGCCAGTCACTTGAGCATGATGAAATCGAACAGGCGATCAAAACCTCGACAACCCGCCTGCTCCACGGCAAGCAGAACTTCAATTTCAGGACCCGAAACGGCAACACCATTACCATCAGTCGCAATCCAAGGCCGGACGGTTCTGTTGTCGAAACTGTCCACAACCTGCATCTCGAGCTCGGCAACTCCGATGTAAGCGCACTGGAACACATCGCCCGGCTCGCCCATACGCGGATGATGTTGGCATTGGATGCAATCGGCGATGGGTTTGTGGTGTATGACGCCAATGACTGCTTAACCGTCTACAATCAACAATTTGTTGAACTGAATCCGCACATTAGCGACCTGATCAAACCGGGCGCGCACTATGCAACCATGTTGCGGACAGGGATTTCGCGAAATGGATTGCGCGGCAATGGGCAATCGGAAGAAGAAATCTTCGAACAGGAGATGGAACGCCATCGCAATCCCGGCGTTGCCTACGAACGGCAGCTTCAGGACGGCCGCTGGATCAGAATCATGGAGAAGCCCACCGAGGACGGCGGCACGGCAGGTATTCGTACAGATATCACGGAACTGAAAAACCGCGAGCTGGAAGTGGCAAAGATTTCAGGCGAACTGACCGCGACAAGTTCCCACCTGGATACCGCCCTTAACAACATGGTTCAGGGCCTGTGCATGTTCGATGCCGAGCAGCGCTTGATCTTGTGCAACCGCCAATACCGGGAAATGTACGGCTTTTCGCCGGAAAAGGTTAAGCCCGGAATGCTTCTTTCAGACATCATGAAATACAGCATCTCGCTGGGCAATTACCGCGATGAAGATGCCGAACTGGCATTGAAAGCACGCCACAATCCAAATCGCCTCGCGCATCGCACGACAATCAAGCAATACCTGCGCGATGGTCGTGTCATGGCGGTGATGAACCAGCCAATGGAAGGCGGCGGCTCCATCGCAACCTACCAGGACATTACCAAGCTTGAGCGGCACGAAGAACGCCTGCGAGCCTACAATAACCAGCTCGCCCGCTCGAACAAGGAGCTGCAGGAATTCGCCTACGTCGCTTCCCACGATTTGCAGGAACCGCTTCGCAAGATTGAGGCATTCGGTGACCGTCTGGTCAAGAAGCACGGCGAAAGCCTGCCGGATGAGGGCAAGGTGTTTGTCGAGCGCATGCAGAATGCCTCGTTCAGGATGCGCGAGCTTATCAATGATCTGCTCGGTTACTCACGTGTGACCACCAACGCGAAGCCTTTTGAGAAAGTGTCCCTGTGTCACGTTATCGAAGGTGTAAAATCGGACCTCCAGATTCAGCTTCAGGAAACCGGCGGCGAGATTGCGTTTGATGAGCTGCCGACGCTGGATGCCGATCCGATCCAGATGCGTCAGCTTTTCCAGAACCTCATCTCAAATGCCTTGAAATTCAGGAAGCCGGACATCAAGCCGGTCATCAATATTTCGGCGGAAGACCATTCGGTCAAAAGCACCAGCAAAGGTGAGGTCAGATACTGGCGCATCAAACTGGCCGACAACGGCATCGGCTTTGACAATCAATACAAGGACCAGATCTTCACAATCTTCCAGCGTCTGCATGGCCGCCTGGAATACGGGGGAACCGGCATCGGCCTGGCGACATGCCGAAAGATCGTCGAACGCCACAATGGCGTGATTGACGCTGACGGCACTCCCGATGTTGGAGCAACTTTTATTATCGATCTTCCTGTTGAGCAGGAGAAAAGTGAGTATTTGCAATGAGTAGGAACGACACGGTGAGAATCCTGATAGCTGATGATGACGAAGACGATCTTATGCTGATCGCGGACGCCTTCAAGGAGTCCCGGCTCATGAATCCCATTGATTTTGTAAAGGATGGTGAGGAACTGATGCACTACCTTCGCAAAGAGGGCCAATATGCAGATACAGGCGACGTTCCCCTGCCCGGCATCATCTTGCTGGACCTGAACATGCCGAAGAAAGATGGCCGCACGGCGCTAAAGGAAATCAGGGAAGATCCCAAGCTCCGCAACATTCCGATTGTCGTGCTGACCACATCAAAATCCGAAGAGGATATCCTCAAGACATACGATCTCGGGGTAAATTCGTTCATCACCAAGCCCGTCACCTTTGACCGTCTCGTCGATGTGGTGAAGGTGCTCAGGCAATACTGGATCGAGATCGTGGCAATCCCGGCAAACGCCTAGCGTATGGTCCACCTGGACCGGACAATGCTGCCGGTTTTCAGAACCTGCAAAATCACAGGCCCCGTCATGACAATTCATGGCGGGGCTTGTACATTCTGACGGAGTTGACCTGAGATACCGGGCAGGTCAATCGAAGGGCAGCCCCGGCAGTCTTGTATGCATTGGTTACCCCGCAACGAAATATCTTAACTTCCAGCGCAACACATTGTTCATCAAGCCGGTTGAAAGTTGCGCTGAAACGGCCTGTTTCAGCCTGACGTTAAGGGAATAAAGCTGGCTTCACGTTACACCCAATGCTTGCATGCAGTCTTCGCGCTATTCTTGCTGCTTGCAACTAAGGGGCATGAAATGAAGAACAAGACCCGCGTCTTGATCCTTGACGACGACGATGACGATATTTTCCTCGTCCAGGAACTGATAAAGGAAATCGATACGTCGAGCTACGTGGTCGAGTCAACAAACTCGCCCGCCGAAGCAGCAGAAGTACTGAGCGCGGCAAAAGCTGATATTGTGCTGTGCGATTACCGCCTGGGACGCGTCACCGGGATTGATTTCATCAAGGAACAGCGAGAACGCGGTGACGACACCCCCATCATTCTGCTGACCGGGTTAAATGACCGTTCGACAGATGACGCCGCGCTGAAGGCAGGCGCCTCTGACTTCATCTCCAAGATCAACCTTCGTTCCGACATCCTGGACCGTTCAATCCGTTATGCGTTGGCCAATACTCAACGCCAGCGCATTTTCCAGTCGGTACTGGAGAACGTGAATGCCGGGGTTGTGATGGTGGACGAGAACCTTGTTCCAAGCGTCTGGAATCCGGAATTCGAACTGATTGTCGAGTATGCTACCGGCAAGCGAAGTGATGAATCGACCAACGCTTTTCTTAAAATGATGCTGGCGGAGAAGCAAAAGCTGAACGTCAGGAACCGGGTATACGAGAAAAAGGTATCCTACACAGCCGACAACGCAATGGTCCTGCTGCTTCATGATGTAACCCAGCACATTGAAGCGCTTCGCGAACGCGAAGCTGCCAAGAACAAGGCGGCGCACCTGGCGATGAACTGTTCACTGACAGGCTTGCCGAACCGTAATTCGTTCGTTGAACGGATCGAGGCGGAAATTGAGAACGCCGAACAGCAGGGATACGAATTCCAGATGCTGATCCTTGACCTCAACAAGTTCAAGGAAGTCAATGATGTCTACGGTCATCACACCGGCGACGTCCTTCTGAAAGAGGTCACAAGCAGGTTCAAGAAGGCGTGTCGCAAGGGCGATTTCCTGGCGCGCCTTGGTGGCGACGAGTTTGTTGCAATTCAACGCTGCGACCGCGGTGCCGATACCCAGATTCCGGAGCTCGCAAACCGGCTTGTCGAGTGCGTCGGACGTGTTATGCACATCGATGGAATTGAGCTCCAGGTCGGGCTCAGCATCGGTGTCGCCCGATACCCGGAACACGGCCGCAATGCCGAAGAGCTGCTGTCCAACGCAGACACGGCGATGTACCGGGCAAAGCATCAGACAACCGGACAGATCCAGGTGTTCAACGAGGAGATGGACAGGAAAATCCGTGAGGCACGTATGCTGGGGCAGGAACTCAGGGTTGCTGTTGATTCCGGAGACATAGATGTCCATTTCCAGATTCAGGCTGATGTGGAAACCGGCACCATCACGGGACATGAAGCCCTGGCGAGATGGACCCACCCCAAACTCGGGATCATATCACCGGCCACATTTATACCGATTGCCGAGGAACGCGGCCTGATCACCAGACTGGGTCAGGTTGTTCTGGAGAATGCCTGTCAGATAGCTGCGCACTGGCCACGACCCCTGACGGTCTCTGTAAATGTTTCTCCTGTTCAAATTCGCGATTCCAACCTCGTTGAGGTGGTGCGCCGGGCATTGCACGATTCAGGTCTGCCTGCCGAGCGGCTGGAGCTGGAAGTTACCGAAAATGTCCTGATCGACGACAAGGTTCGCGCACTACATGTTCTGCGAGGCTTGAAAACTCTTGGTGTTTCAATCGCGCTTGATGATTTCGGTACCGGGTTTTCGTCTCTTTCAACGCTGATTGCCTTCCCGTTTGACAAGATCAAGATCGACAGGTCGTTCATCGAGGATTGCAACCGCAATGAGCAGGCCGCCCTTGTCACCCGCACCATCATAAACATGGGCATGCAGATGGGCTGCAAAATCATTGCCGAGGGCGTACAGACCGAAGAGCACATCACTTTTCTTCGTGAAGAAGGATGTCAGTCCATGCAGGGTTTCCTGATCGGCAAACCTTGTAGCAACGAGGATCTTCTGATCAGGATGTTGCGGGAGTTCAGTGGCAAACGTGCAGCACTGGCACGGCGTTTGACCGCGTAAGGCTCTGTTGTCCGCACCGGTGTTTGCCAGACAGACTGTCTTGTAAAAATGCTTGATGCTGCGCCGGGCGCCAGTGTCGCTGTCTCGTTTACACCGGCGTGTCCGGACACACCCATACGCTGCAGCAATTGCGTACCGTTACGGCCTATCCTGCCAATGCAAAACCGAGCATGAGAAAACCCGGGGCTGCGTTGCAGGCCCGGGTCGCGTTTGATGGTTGGGTTTTCGCGTCGAACGTTACAGACGAGGTGTCTCAGCAAGAAGCTTTCTGTTGATCTTTCCCGAGACCGTGAGCGGCATATCGGCAAGAAACCGGATTTCCCGCGGCACATAGTATGAAGGCCGGCTTGCAGCGACCAGGGCTTTCAATGCGTCAGAGACTTCCGGGGTAGGCTCGGAGGAAACCACATAGGCGATCAGGTTCTTGTTGCCATTGATGTCCTCGGCAACAACAACCACATCCTTGGTTTTGTCGTCACTGCGGATCACAGTTTCGATCTCGCCCAGCTCGATACGCACGCCATTGATCTTCACCTGAAAATCATTCCGGCCCATATAGACGATTTCACCATCGCGGCGGAAATAGGCCAGGTCACCTGTCTTGTACAAACGCTTGTGCTGGATATCGGGCAGCGGCGTGGTCACGAAGCGTTCGGCGGTCAGTTCCTCGCGTGCCCAGTAGCCACGTGCGAGCTGGATACCGCCAATGTGAAGTTCACCTGGCACCCCGATCGGCGTGGGCTGGCCGTTCTCATCCAGAACATACAGACCGGTATTGGATACCGGCTTGCCGATCGGGATCATCCGGTCCTGTGAGTTGCGCTGGCAGTGATAATAGCTCACATCCACCGCAGCCTCGGTAGGCCCATACAGATTATGAACTTCAGCATGCGGGTTTGCCTTGTTGTAGAATGTTTCCACACTGTCGAAACCGAGCGCTTCTCCCGAACAGAAGAGCTTCTTGATCGGCAGCTTGTCGAGGTCCGGCAGCATCAGGAAAAGACGCAGTACCGACGGCACAAAGTGAAGGTATGTTACCTGGTGTTCGTCCATCAGCGTGTGGAGATAGCGCATCGCCACATGGCCACCCGGTTCCGCAACCACCAGGGTAGAGCCAACCGCAAACGACCAGAAGAATTCCCAGACCGACACATCGAACGTGTAGGGGGTTTTTTGCAATACCCGGTCTTGCGGCAGCAGCCCGTATTCCTCGTGCATCCACACAACACGGTTGTGTATTGCCTCATGCTCCACCGTGACGCCCTTTGGCTTGCCGGTCGAACCTGAAGTGTAAATCATGTAAGCCAGGGCATCAGGTTCAGGCGCAAAGCCCGGATTTTCCTCATTGGTCTCGGCAGTATCGGCTGCCCCGTCGCCGACGACCGTCACATTTGCATCCTTCGGCAAACGGTCGGCCAGATGCGGCTGTGCCAGCACGGCTTTCGGCTGACAGTCGTCAATGATCTCGGCAATCCGCGATTGCGGGTCATCCGTGTTCAGCGGAACATAGGCGCCACCGGCCTTTACCGTGGCCCAGATGGCAACCACCATCTCGATGCTGCGCTCCATGCAGATGCAGACAAAATCATCCATGCCGACACCGGCGCCGACAAGCTGCCGGGCCAAACGGTTTACCCGCCCGTTGAACTCACCGAAAGAAAGCGTCTGGTCTTTGTAGATGATTGCCGGATGATCCGGGTCACGTTCGGCTGCCTTTTCCAGCATTGAAACAAGGCCGCCGTCATAGTGATAGTAGACGTCGGTGTCGTTCCAGTCGTTCATAACGGTTTCGCGCTCGGCCGGTGACATGATTTCATGATGCACGAGCGGGCTCGCACGATCGTCCGCAATATCGCCGGCCAGCGTCGCCAGCCGATTGTAGACGCACTCGGCATAGGCCGGTTCAATGACACTGGCGGTGCGAATTTCGATCTGGCCATTATCAAGAATATGGAAGTGAACATCCGCGTTAACGTCGTCGGCGGGCAGCGATCCCATGCTCACAACAAGGTCCGAGATGCTTTCGCGGTCGTAATAGTTGTGTGCAGCAGCACTGACAAGAGAAATGCTTTGCTGTACGGCCACACGGCTTGCAAAGTCGGCAAACGCCTCCCGGGCTTCCATGCCCAGTTGCACGACGGATTCGATACCTGTCTTTGCGGGCAGAATTCCATTGACCAGTTTGAAAGTCACTTCCTGATCTTCGGAGATTCTGCAGAAATAGATGCCCAGTACCGAGAGTGCCAATGTCGTGCGGGTCATGTCGGGGAATGATCGCGCCAGGGAGTCAATTTGTGACAGCCAGTTGCCATCACCTGGAATCCGGGTCTTCCCGGTACCTTCCGAAACACGCCGGTACAGGTCAATATCCGACAGCTTTGTGAATTCGACATTACTGGTGTTTGCAACGCTGTCAAAATGCGTTTGAGCTAAGTTATTCATCCGCCAATCCCTGCCTGTGTCCGTTATTCTGATTTGGTTGAGGCAACTCGGACATATGCCTGCATAGGTTGAAATAACCGATTTTCCATAAGGAACGCTTACGCGTTTTGGCATACTTTCGGTAACCGGAATTGGCACAATTCAAGCAATTTCAGATACGATTGCTTAAGCATGCTGGTCAGTTCAGCGGTCTGGCGTTTTTGTTGCCTGGATGCATCGCAGGCACAATGCGGCGTCATATGAACCGGTCGAACAGGTGCAGGACCGTGCTGGAAGTGGCATACCTCTGGCCATGGCTGCCGGCTTCCCGCGCCGCTGCCTATCGGGCAGCACTTGAAACATAGGCATTGATATGGATATCGATGAGCTTGTGCGCCACTGTTTCCAGGCTGTCGTCGAGCATCAGACCCAACCGGCCGCTCTGCTCCAGGCAGCAGACACTGTGCACGCTGGCCCAGGTAAGTTGCGCGGCCTGTTTCGGATCTATATCCGGGTTTTGAATGTTCAGCCGTTCGAAACAATCGGTGATCTGCAGCGTCAGGTCGGAAATGTGCTGGATATACCAGTCAGGATTGACAAACCCCTGCTGACGGCGAAACGAAAACAGGGCTTCCCATGCATTGGTGTTTTTGCGGATAAAATCGATGTAGCAGTCAGCGTAACTGTGAAGCATCATCCTGGGATCGGCATCGGTTTTGCAGCCCGCCAGCGCCGCGCCCAGCATTGTCAGCGTCCGCGCATGCACATTCAGCAGGATATCCGACATGTCGTCGAAATGCTGGTACAGCGTTCCAACCGTATAGCCGATATCGCCCGCTATTGCTCTTGCCGACAGCGAGTCCAGCCCGCGCTCGGCAATTAATTTTTGTGCAGAACATACAATTAGATTTCTGAGCTCTTCGCGGTTGTGTTCTGATCTTCGAGCCATGATTCACCATAAATTGAACAGTGTTTAATTATTCGATTGACCTGCGGGTAAACAGCTCTTATTTTAAACACTGTTCAATTTATGGCCTTTCTGACAACAGGGAGCAAGTCAGTTTTGAAAGCCAATGGGTATTGAAATCATCGGGACAGGAAGTTGCGTCCCGCAAATGAAGGTTCATTCGCGGGACCTGGACCGGCAGCATGATATGCCGGCAGGCCATCTGGAATCTGCAACCGGCGTGACCAGCCGGTATTACTGCACCGGCGAGAGCCAGATTGATCTGGCCGTCGAGGCGTCCCGCCGCGCCCTGCAGGACGCTGATGTTGAAGCATCTGAAGTCGACCTGATCATCAGCGGATGCGGCATCCCCTATCAGACCCTGCCTTCAACAGCGCCCCTGGTCCAAAAGGAGCTCGGTATTGGCAACGGCATGGCGTCCGCGTTTGACGTCAACAGTACCTGTCTCAGTTTTCTGAACGCTCTCGATTATGCGGCACATCTTCTGACCACCGGATCATTCAGGACGGCATTGCTGTTTTCGGCCGATATCGCGTCAAGAGCGTTGCCATGGCGCGAGGCACCGGAAGTGGCCGGCCTGTTCGGCGACGGCGCGGCGGCTGTTGTCATCCGACACACCAGCGGACCGGACAACCGGACATTCCATATGCGCACCTATCCTTCCGCATATGACGCCTGCCAGATTGCCGCCGGCGGCACCCGCTTCGACTTCCACAAGGACAATCGCGAGTTTGCCGAAAACACCGTCTTCAAAATGAATGGCGCTGATCTGTTCCGCATTACGGTGGCCAACTTTTCGAAGTTCGTGGACGAAACCCTGGCAGCGGCAGGATGGAGCAAGTCCGAGGTGGATCTGGTCATACCGCATCAGGCCAGTCCCCACGCCTTGTCGCACATGATCAGGCTCACCGGGTTCGACGCCGGCAAGGTCGTCAACATCGCGTCCGAGTACGGCAATCAGATTGCGGCATCCATCCCGACCTGCCTTGACCTGGCCATCCGGCAAGGCCGCATAGAGCGCGGATGCAAGCTGTTGTTTCTTGGAACTTCCGCCGGCGTCTCTCTTGGCGGCATGACGTTTGAGTTTTGAACATGCAATCGGTCCTGGTTACAGGCGCAACCGGATTTCTCGGCGGCAGGCTGTGCGCAACACTGCGCGCGCACGGCTATGATGTGATTGCACATGGGCGCGCCCGGTCAGGCTGCAGCGCACTGCAGGACCAGGGCTTTCAGGTCATCCGGCACGACCTCACCGGACCTCTGACATCTGAAGCCGGACGGACACTGCGCGCCTGCGGTGCGATTGTTCACTGCGCCGCGCTGTCGGCACCGTTTGGCAGGCGCCAGGACTTTGTCGATGCGAATGTAACCGCAACCCGGCACCTGCTGGCAGCATGTGCGGGTTCGGATGTCGAGCGGTTTGTCTGCATCTCATCGCCATCGGTATACTTTTCATTCCGGGATCAACTGGACGTAACCGAAAGTGCGGTGCTTCCCCGACCCGTCAACGCCTATGCCGAAACCAAGCGCATGGCGGAAAAACTGGTCCTTGGCACATCGGGCATCTCAACCATCTGCCTGCGGCCACGGGGTATTTACGGACACGGCGACACCGCACTTCTGCCACGACTGCTGTCAGCGGCGCGCCGCGGCGCCCTGCCCCTGATGAGACAGGGCAGGGCAAGGATTGATCTCACCCATGTCGATGATGTGATCGCCGCCATCCTTGCGGCACTGCAGGCTCCGGCGGAGGTTTCAGGCGAGATATTCAACATTTCCGGCGGCGAGGCGCTTCCGCTGACACATATTGTCGGCCAGGCCTGCGCGCGCGCGCATGTTGAGCCGGCATGGAAACCGGTCCCCGTTTCCGCGGCGCTGGGCGCGGCCTGGGCGTTTGAAGCAATCGCGAAATGCATGCCGCATCGCCCGGAGCCGCGCATCACCCGCTACGCCGTTGGGCTGTTCGCCTATGAACAGAGCCTGAGCATTGCGAAAGCAGGCCGGATTCTCAAATGGTCACCGCAGATCTCGTTTGAGCAGGGACTGGACGAAACCTTTGCGGAGTTTCGCGGATCATGAAAATCGTGTTTGCAAACAGCGCCCACGTATCGGCTCCTGAGCGGTTCGTGCTGCGCGGCGGAAGATGGACCAGGATCCCTCTCAAGGTCCGCTACGGATTTATCGACCACCCGAAACTGGGGCCGGTGCTGATCGACACCGGCTATGGACCACAGGTAACCAACGCCGGCAACCGCTCCGCAGCGCTCAGGCTGTATGCACGCGTGTTGAACCCGAAACTGGTTGACGACGAGCAGCCGGAACCCCTTCTGGCTCATTACGGATATGGGTGCGGTGATGTGCGTTTCGTGATCATCACGCACTTCCACGCAGACCACGTGTCCCATCTGGGCGCCTTTCCCAATGCCCGCTTCATCGCCAGCACACAAGCCTGGCGCACCATCAGCCGGCGCTCCCACATGGGCAATGTTGCCCACGGCGTATTCACCGAGCTTCTACCGCAGGACCTTGAAGACAGGCTGGTATGCACCAGCAGCTCCAATCCGGTCCCGGCACCGCTTACGCTGTCGGAAGGTGCTGACCTGTTTGGCGACGGCAGCGTGCTGGCAATCGATCTGCCCGGTCACGCTGACGGCCAGTTTGGCGTGTGTTTCGCAACACTGGATACGCCATTGCTGTATGCCGTCGACGTGGAGTGGCACAACACGGCGCTGCTGGCCGGCCGGTCGCCCGGAAAACCGGCCAGCCTGATCACCCATGATGGCCAGGCATCACGCACCAGTGCCGCAGCAGTGCGCAGGTTCAAGGCGGCCGGAGGCGAAATCCTGTTATGTCACGACCCGTCCGACAGCCGGTTTGATCATGGTGCCGGAGACCGATGATGCATAACATGCCCGTCGCCATCGCCAGCTTCGTGTCGACACTGTCAGCCGGCCATCGCTGGCGCAGCCGGGCTTCATTTGAGCGCTGGCAACAACACAGGTTGCATGCCTGGCTGCAGCAGCATCTGCACACAGTCAGGTTCTATCGGGACCTGCCCCGACAACTGGATGCACTTCCGGTTACCGATAAAGCCATGCTGATGAGTGCTTTTGAGGACTTCAATCAGGCCGGGATCACGGCAGCCGAAGCCTGGAAGGCGGTTGATGCCGGTGACATGTGCAAGGGCTACAATGTCGGCGCCAGCACCGGCACCAGCGGAAATCAGGGCCTGTTCGTCATCTCGGACACAGAACGGTTTGTGTGGCTCGGCGTCATCCTTGCCAAGGCCTTGCCGGAATTCCTCTGGCGACGCCAGCGGGTGGCAATAATTCTGCCGCGAAATACGTCGCTCTATAACAGCGCCTTGCAAACCGGGCGCATTGATCTGAAGTTTTTTGACGTCGGTCTAGGTCCCGAAAACTGGACCGACGAGCTGGAGGAATTTTCTCCAACCTGCATCGTCGCGCCGCCGAAGATACTGCGCTACCTGGCCGAACAGAAAACCGGCCTCAGGCCGGCAAAACTGTTCTCCGCGGCAGAGACCCTGGACAGCAATGACCGCACCATCATCGAGACCTTTTTCTCCGTAAGGCTCGGCCAGATCTACATGGCAACCGAAGGCTTGCTTGGCGTTTCCTGCCGGCATGGGCGCCTGCACCTGGCAGAAGATGCCGTCGCCTTCGAATTAGAGCCGGTGGGTGATGGCCTGGTGACGCCGCTTATCACCAGTTTCAGGCGCACGACCCAGATCATGGCGCGCTACCGGATGAACGATCTGCTGCGCCTTTCCCAACAACCGTGTTCTTGTGGTTCACCGCTGACCGCCGTCGACGAAGTTGTCGGCAGGATGGATGATGTCTTCCGGCTGGCAGCTGCCGGCCAGCGGATTATTGTAACACCGGATGTCCTGCGCGACACGGTTTTGAAGTCCGACCGGCGCATCGATGATTTCAGGATTGTCCAGACCGGACCACAGGCCGTTGAGCTTTTGTTGCCGCCGGACCTGCCCGATGATGCCGCCGAAACCGCCCTGTCGGCAACCCGGGACCTGTTCCTCAAACGCAGAACCGTGGTTGACACCCGCCTCGTTCGTACCTCGTTGCCCCTGGAGACAAGTCGCAAGCTGAGGCGCGTACAGTGCCGGATTGCGCGGCAAGATACACCTTGATCCGACCTTCGCCGGAAGCGGCCCATGTCCATGTCCGTCCGGCACGAACTGGCTGACAGGGAATTGGGTACGGCAACCACGGTCACCAGCGTCAGCCGGCAACTGCGGATGTTTCAAACGGCCGAAAATCGCGCATCGGCGACGTGTGTGTGACAGACACGCCGGGACACGATTGCAGTGTCGGTTTCATCGCTTTGCGATTATTGGAGCGGGCGATGAGATTCGAACTCACGACCCCAACCTTGGCAAGGTTGTGCTCTACCCCTGAGCTACGCCCGCATCCATGGGGCCTGGACGACAAACAAGGTCGCCGCAAGCGCCGCTATATTGCGCAAGCCGGAACTAAATGCAATAGCACACCGGTGACAAAATTAAATCTTCTCGTCTGCCTGTTACCGGAGTCCTCATGTCCACCACGCCCAAGCAATTGCTGCAACACCTAAGCGACCTTGGAATCAATAGTACCGCAACCGAACACGAACCGGTGTTTACCGTTGAACAGGCCCGGGCGCTGCGCGGCGAAATTCCCGGTGGGCACTGCAAGAATCTGTTTCTGAAAGACAAGAAGGGAGCGCTCTGGCTGGTGGTTTGCCTGGAAGACGCCGTGATCGACCTCAAGGCGCTGCCGGCGATGATCGGCGCTGCCAGGATCTCGTTCGGCAAAGCCGAGCTGCTCGGAAAAGTACTGGGTGTTGAACCAGGCTCGGTAACCCCGTTTGCGCTTATCAATGACACCACTCATCAGGTCAATGTCGTGCTTGACGCGAAGATGATGGAACATGACGTGGTGAGCTACCATCCGCTCGTCAATACGTCTACGGTTACACTGACACCGGATGATCTTCTCAAGTTCATTTCCTCTTGTGGTCATGAACCGCAGATAACAAAGCTGTATGACTAGATAGAAACCCGTGAACCGGCAGCGTTAACCTGTCCGGTTGATTTGCAAAATGCCCGCTGCGAGACCATGTTAACGACATCGTGTCCAGCGCTGCATTCAGGAAGGCCCAAATGACAAACCAAACTTTCTCGATGGGAACGTCGTTCAATGCCGGTGGCAACTCACCTGCTGCCGATAACAGCCCGGCACCGGCAGCAGCAATCATCAAGGAGTCCGATACCGCGAACTTCATGAGCGATGTCATCGAGGCATCAAAGTCCGTTCCGGTGCTGGTCGACTTTTGGGCACCGTGGTGCGGACCATGCAAGCAACTCGGCCCGCTGCTGGAAAAGATTGTAACCGAGGCCGGCGGAAAGGTGCGTCTGGTCAAGGTCGACATCGACGCCAACCAGCAGCTTGCACAGCAGATGCGCATCCAGTCGATTCCGGCGGTGTTTGCCTTTGCCGACGGCCAACCCGTCGATGGCTTCATGGGCGCTTTGCCGGAATCCGAACTCAGGACCTTCATCGACAAGATTGTCTCCAGCCATGGCGGCCAGGCCGAACAGGTCGAACAGTTGCTGACAGCCGCGGAAGCAGCACTTGAGTCAGAAGCCGCTGACCAGGCCATGGCAATGTTTCAGCAGATCGTTCAGCTCGAGCCGGAAAACGGCCGCGCCATTGCCGGCATGGCCAAGGCACACATAGCGCTTGAAGATCTCGACAGTGCCCGCGAATTGCTGTCGGTCATCCCGCCGGCACTGGCCAATGACGCTCATATTTCAGGTGCGATTGCCGCACTGACCGTAGCGGAAACGCCGGTTGATGATGGGGAAATCGCCCGTTTGAGTGAGGCGGTGGCTGCTGACGAAAAAGACTACCAGTCACGCCTCGACCTTTCGGTCGCACAGAACGCGGCGGGCCAGGAGGAAGCCGCGCTGGATAACCTGATGTGGTTGATCGAGAAGGATCGGGCATGGAATGACGATGCCGCGCGAAAACAGTTGCTGTTGTTTTTTGAAGCCTGGGGCCCGACCCACGAATTGACACTTTCGGGCCGTAGGCGATTGTCTTCGATATTGTTTGCTTGAGGGACGTGACCCTACGAACCGTTTCAAAAGGTGATGGTTTTGAAAACCAACGATGATCGCTATCAGTCAGCCGCAGACCTGCCGGATACACTGCCGATATTTCCCTTGCCGGGCGCATTGTTGCTGCCCGGTGGAGACCTGCCCCTGAACATCTTCGAGCCGAGATACCTTGAAATGATCTCCACGGCTCTTGCCGGCAACCGTCTCATCGGAATGATCCAGCCGCGTAATATGGAAACTGAAGGCGACCTGGACTCAGACAGCAAGGTTATGACGCCCGAACTGTACGAGGTCGGGTGTGCCGGCAGGATCACTTCGTTCATGGAAGTTGAAAACAATCAGGTGCAGATCATCCTGACCGGCATCTGCCGCTTCAAGATTTCACAGGAAGTGGAAACACAAAGCCCCTTCCGCATGGTGCGCGCTGACTACAATGAATTCGTTGTCGATCTCACCGATGAAAATGAAACCATCGGCGAGGATCGCGAACGCCTGCTGGACAGCCTCAGACGGTTTCTGGATGCACGCTCCATGCAGGCTGACTGGGACGAGATTCGTGAAGTTTCCACGTCCACGCTGATCAACACCCTGTCGATGATCGGGTCATTCACCGCCGGCGAAAAACAGGCGCTGCTGGAAGCGCCGAACCTCAAGCAGCGCACCAGAACACTGATGGCGCTGGCTGACATGTCGACCGGTCCTGACGGTGCGGAGCGCGTCGTGCAATGACGGATAAAGCCGACGTTCCAGGCAAGGCGGAGACCGACAGCAGCCGCCAGACCCATCGCCGCGCCAGTGCGCAATTGCTTGAAATGCTTGTGTGCCCGCTGACCCATGCAAACCTGAAGTATGACATCGAGACCCAGGAACTGGTGTCGGAACGGGCCCGGGTGGCCTATCCGATCCGCGATGGCATTCCGATCATGCTGGTGGAGGAGGCCCGCGTTCTTGATGACTGAAACTGACAGCAAGACATCTCCAGTCTGGGTTGAGGAAATTCGCCTGACCGACGCCGGGCGTTCGCTGGATATCACCTTTGAAGATGGCCAAAAACATCAGCTTTCTGCCGAATATCTGCGTGTCGAAAGCCCCAGCGCCGAGGTTCAGGGTCACAGCGCGGATCAGAAAACCTGTGTTGGCGGCAAAGCCAATGTGGCTATCATCAAAATCGATCCGGTCGGCAACTATGCTGTCCGGCTGACCTTCGACGACATGCATTCAACCGGCATATTCAGCTGGGATTACCTGTTGAAACTGGGGCGTGACCGCGACGTTATCTGGCCTGCCTACCTGGAGCGGCTGGAAACGGAAGGCAAATCCCGCAACTAGGACGATTTGTCTTCAGTCCGGCTCACCGCGCATCAGGCGCGGTTGCCTGCCGGTTGTCCCGGCCGCCTGGTCCATGAAAAACGCCTTCAGTGGCGGCAGCCGGTCGACAAGTTTCAACCCTGCCTGTCTGAGGCCTGCAACCGGCGCGGCCGAGTTGGAGAACAACCGGTTTAACCCGTCGCAGGCGGCAGCAACCATGATGGTATCAGCGCGGCGCCAGGCCTCATATGCCATGAGACAATTCTGTCCGCCCGGATCAAGGCCACGCCTGACATGATCGCCCAGGCACTCACTCAGCGCGGCAATATCGCGCAAACCCAGATTGAAACCCAGCCCTGCGATCGGGTGGATGACATGCGCGGCATCTCCAATCAGCGCCAGCCTGTGCCCGATGAATGTTTTGGCGATCTGCACCGACAGGGGCCAGGCGGCATAACCGGTCGCCAGCCTTACGTCGCCCAGGTGAGTGCCAAACCTCTGTTTGAACTGGTCCAGAAATTCAGCCTCCGGCAGCTGCATGAGCTGTTCGGCATATTTGGTTTGTTCGGTCCACACGATAGACGACCTGTTGCCGGTCAGTGGCAGGATCGCAAACGGACCGGCTTTGCGGAAATGCTCTTCGGCACGGCCGTAATGTGGCAACTCGTGGTGCACCGTCATGGCGATGCCGGACTGGTCATAGTCCCATTGCACGGTTTCGATGTTTGCGGCCTGGCGAGCCCGCGAGTTGCGCCCGTCCGCAGCGATGATCAAAGGTGCTGTGAATGTGCGTCCGTCCTTTGTCGTGATACTCGCCGACGACGCATTGAAATCGAAAGTATCAACGGCGGTATCGCCCATGAAGGTAATCTGTTCGGTTTGCTGGACCTGTTCGATCAGCGCAGACAGCAGTGTGGCGTTCTCGACCATCCAGGCCGATGCCGAACCTGTTTCACCGGCCTCGAGAAAACTCAGCAAGGCCGGACGGGTGCCGGCCTCGGTCTTGCCGTCGGTCACAATGATTTTTTCAAAAGCCTGCGCCTGATCGGCAACCGCCGGCCACACGCCAAGCGTCTGCAGCATGGTGCACGAGCTTTTTGTAATCGCCGAACCGCGCGCATCAGCCGTCACTGTCCTGGAGCCCAAGTCAGGGCCAGCATCCACAATCAGGGTTTTCAGGGGTATGGACAAGTAATCCCCCGACAGGGCAAGACCACAGGTCAGGCCGGCAAGTCCTCCGCCGATAATGATAGCGTCATATGGCTGTTGTGAACTCACGATGGTTCCTTTGGGATTACGGTTTTGCAGAAAGAATGTTGAATGTCCGAATATGATGAAGTGGTCGCCAGTTTCAATCTTGAACGGCTCGATGACAACCGGTTCCGTAGCCGCAGTCCGCAATTTGGCTGGCGGCGTATCTATGGCGGGCTTCTGCTGTCTCACGGTTTGAGAGCTGCTCAGTTGACCATCGACGATGCAAGCCGCAACCCGCATTCATTGCACGGCTACTTCCTGAGGCCGGGCATTATCGATGAACCGATTGAACTGCAGGTAGAACGTTTGCTGGACGGTCGCTCCATCGCCAATCGCCGGGTCACCATGATACAGAACGGCAAGCCGGTATTCTGCCTGCAGGCCTCATTTCGAAAACCCGGCCCCGGCCTTGTGCATCATCCGGAAATGCCGGATGCAGATCCGCCGGAGGGCCTGCCGGACGAGGCCAAGATTGCCGAACGGTACGCATCGGTTCTGCCGGACCGGGCACAAACCTACCTGGCCCGCGAAAAGGTGTTTGAACTGCGCCCGGTTGATGATCATCTTTTTGTGCATCCGGACCCCGAAATTCCCCGATCCAGCCTGACATGGGCCAGGCTTCGGGCCACACGGCAGCCATCCGCTGAGTTGTCATGGATCCTGTTGGCCTATTTGTCCGACATGACGGTATTGAACGGCAGTCTTCATCCGCACGGGCGCAATTTTTTCGACGCCGACATAACCATGGCAAGCCTTGATCATTCCCTGTGGATGCACAATCCGCCAGACCTTTCCGACTGGCTGCTGATGAGCCACGAAGCCATGGGCAACGAGGCCGGAATGGGCCTTGGCAGAATCAGTATTTTCAATCGCACGGGAACCCTGACAGCCAGTGTGGTGCAGCAGGGATACATCAGACCCAGCAGTGATGATTAATTAGGCAATATCTCAATATTGTCTAAATTTTAGGCACATGATTTTGGCATAGATTCCAAAGCCTCCATTTTTTATCAAACAGTTCAGTGGCTTAAGAACCCCACACAGTTTGGCATGCCACTTGAAATGCATCTCAGTCGACGCCGTCAGCTCGAGGCTGGCAGCGATAGGTAACATGGGAGATGCAAATGAAATACATCATCTCGATCATCAAGCCTCACCGGCTGGAGGAAGTGCGCACCGCACTGTCCGCCATTGGTGTTGAGGGCATGACCGTGAGTGAGGTTAAGGGGCATGGACGCCAGAAAGGCCACACGGAAATCTACCGTGGTGCCGAGTATGAAGTGTCATACCTGCCCAAAATCAAGATCGAACTTGCACTTGAGGACAAACTTGCAGCCAAGGCTGTGGAAACCATTACCGAAGCAGGCCGCACCGGCCAGATCGGTGACGGCAAGATATTCGTTCTGGACCTGGACAGTGCCGTGCGTATTCGCACCGGTGAGTCCGGCGACGAAGCACTGTGAGGGCAACAGATATGAAGCTTTATCAAAAATTCGCACTGGCGGGGATACTCACCATCGGTGCTGTCGCAGGAAGCGACACAGCATTTGCGCAGGCCAGCACCGAGGCCACCGCAGACACAAAGTACATCCTGTCATCGCTGCTGTTTCTCATTGGCGGCTTTCTGGTCATGTTCATGGCAGCCGGTTTCGCCATGCTGGAGGCCGGTCTGGTACGCTCGAAGAACGTCTCCATGCAGTGCCTGAAAAACATCGCACTGTACTCGGTCGCAGGTCTGATGTTCTGGGTGGTCGGTTACAACCTGATGTATGACGGGGTGACGGCCGGGAGCGGCTGGATGGGAACGCCAACGCCAAAAGTCATCCCTGCAACCGATGCGGATGCCGGTGATTATGCAGCAGGCTCCGACTGGTTCTTCCAGATGGTGTTCTGCGCAGCCACCGCATCCATCGTGTCCGGCACCATTGCCGAACGTATCAAGTTCTGGCCGTTCATCATTTTCACCGCCATCCTGACCGGCATCATCTATCCGATCCAGGGTAGCTGGGAATGGGGTGCCGGCTGGCTCGACGGTATCGGCTTTTCTGATTTTGCCGGATCGACACTGGTGCATTCAACCGGCGGCTGGGCTGCGCTCATGGGTGCCATCATCCTCGGCGCAAGGGCCGGAAAATACGGCGAAGACGGCCGTATCAACCCGATCCCCGGCTCCAGCATCCCGCTGGCCACGCTTGGTACATTCATCCTGTGGTTCGGCTGGTTCGGCTTCAATGGCGGCTCGCAGCTTGCCATGGGCACCATTTCCGATGCCTCATCGGTGTCGCGCATCTTCGTGAACACCAATCTGGCCGCGGCAGCCGGTGTCGTAGTGGCAATCATCCTGACCCAGATCATGTACAAGAAGATGGACGTCACCATGGCGCTCAACGGCGCGCTGGCCGGTCTGGTGTCGATCACCGCCGAACCGCTGACACCGTCGCCGATCATGGCAATCATGATTGGTGGTATCGGCGGTGTGATTGTAGTGTTCGCCGTGCCGATGCTCGACAGGCTGAAGATCGATGACGTGGTCGGCGCCATTCCGGTTCACCTGCTGGCCGGCATCTGGGGCACCATGGCTGTGCCGCTGACCAACGGTGACGCCACTTTCTACGCGCAAGCCGTCGGGGTCATTTCCGTCGGACTGTTTGTGTCCGCTGCCAGCGCTGCAGTCTGGATGATCCTGAAGGTCACCATCGGCATCAGGGTCAGCCCTGAAGAAGAACTGGAAGGTCTCGACAAGGGCGAAGTCGGCGTCGAAGCCTATCCGGAATTTGCCCGCGGCGGATCTGCAATCTAGTCCTCGCAAACAGCCCCGGCAAGTCATGCCGGCACCCGATACCCACCCCGGAAGCTACACAGCTTCCGGGGTTTTTCATTGTCTGCAGACTGCCAAAACTTAACGACACCTTAACCATGTCCGGACCACAATCGCGCCGATAACCTCTTATCGCGGCTGAAGCGTGTTTTTCAGCCGGTTGACCTGCGCATGACCGGAAGTTCCAATATGCCTCGAAGCCGTACCGCAAAGCCCGCCCAAGCAACAATACCCCAGGGCTTGAAACTGTTTGTCCGCAGGCGATTGATGGAGCTGCAGGGCCTGGTGCTGCTCGGCTGCCTGGTTGCCCTGACAATGGCGCTGGCAACCTGGTCATCCAGCGATCCTTCCTGGTCCAACGCGGTTGAAACCCGCGTCAGCAACGCGCTCGGCTACCCGGGAGCCATCATTTCCGACAAGCTGATCAGCTGGTTTGCATTGTCCAATTCAGTGATCATCGGCGTTCCGGCCTTCTGGGCCATAACCCTGATATCGCACAACCGGCTCGGTAACTGGCAGACCCGGGCGCCGTCCTGGCTTGCCGCCATCGTGTCATCTGCGATCGTGCTGGCTTTCCTGCCAATCTCGGACAACTGGCCGATCGGACCGGGCTTTGGTGGTGTCGTCGGTGACAGCGGCGCCATGTTGCTGACCTCGCTGCCGCGCGTGCTTGGATTTGGCTCTGTCGCCACCATCGCCGGATTTGCAGTCGCACTGACCGTTTTCGTATGGACCGGGCTACTGGCGCTGGGCAGTTCTCCGTCGCAGGCGCTGCGGGCCCTGAAATCATTCAAGCGGCCGACAGTCATGATCGGTACAAAGGCGATCAGCGCCTCCACCCGCCTTGCCCACACCGTGGGCAGCCTGCGCGACCGCTATCAGGCCGATGAGGATGACGAACCGGTCAGACCGCGCCGCCGGCTGGCCGACAACCTGCGGCGTGAACCGGAGCCGGAGCCCGAGCGCGAAACCGGCCTGCTGCATCGACTGAAGAACCGCAAGCAGTCCGGGCGTGATGACGCAACCGCGCAGGACCCGGACGCAAAGCCCATTCCTTCGTTTCTCGCGAAACGGGCACCTTTGAGCGACAACCGCATCGAACCCCGGCTCAGCCGTACTGATGAAAACGAGCAGTCCGCCGCTGCCCGCGAGCCGTCTCTGGACACCCCGGTTACCCCTACCGGCATAGCTGCGCCGGCGGCCGCCGGCAGCCGGGTCCAGCCGACTGCAAAACCGGTCAAGCAGGGTTCCCGGATTGCCAAGGACATGCAGCCCGACATGTTGCCGAACAATGGCGAGTTCCAGCTGCCACCGCTCAGCCTGCTGGCAGAGCCTGACGCCTCCAACCAGACCAAACAGCTGTCAGCCGACGCGCTGGAACAGAACGCCCGCATGCTGGAAGGCGTGCTTGAGGACTTTGGCATTCGCGGCGAAATCATCAATGTCCGCCCCGGACCGGTGGTAACCCTGTATGAACTGGAGCCGGCGCCCGGCATCAAGTCGTCCCGTGTCATCGGACTGGCAGACGATATCGCACGGTCTATGTGCGCCATTTCGGTGCGTGTTGCGGTGGTGCCGGGACGTAACGCGATCGGTATCGAAATGCCGAATTCAAATCGCGAAACCGTTTATCTTCGCGAATTGCTGGCCTCCAGGGACTTCGAGAAAACCAAGCAGAAGCTGGCCATGGCGCTCGGTAAGGACATTGGCGGTGAACCGACCTTTGCCGATCTTGCCCGCATGCCGCATCTGCTGATCGCCGGTACAACCGGCTCAGGCAAGTCGGTCGGTATCAACACCATGATCCTGTCGCTGCTGTTCAGGCTGCCGCCTGATAAATGCAAGCTGATCATGATAGACCCCAAAATGCTTGAATTGTCGGTGTATGAAGGCATTCCGCACCTGCTCGCCCCGGTTGTGACCGACCCGCACAAGGCCGTTGTGTCGCTGAAGTGGGCTGTCCGCGAGATGGAGGAACGCTACCGCAAGATGTCCAAGCTGGGTGTGCGCAACATTGACGGCTACAATGCGCGCGCCGAACAGGCCCAGAAAAAAGGTGAAGTGTTCACCCGCCAGATCCAGACCGGGTTTGATCCTGAGAACGGCGCGCCAATCTACGAAGAAGAGCAGATGGACCTGTCGCCATTGCCCTACATCGTGGTCATCATTGATGAAATGGCCGATCTCATGATGGTCGCGGGCAAGGACATCGAAGGCGCCGTTCAGCGCCTGGCACAAATGGCACGTGCTGCCGGCATTCATGTGATCATGGCAACGCAGCGGCCTTCGGTGGATGTCATCACCGGCACCATCAAGGCCAATTTCCCGACCCGCATCTCCTTCCAGGTGACTTCCAAGATCGACAGCCGCACCATTCTCGGCGAACAGGGTGCCGAACAGCTGCTCGGTCAGGGTGACAACCTGTTCATGGCCGGTGGCGGCCGCATTTCACGATTGCATGCACCGTTTGTGTCCGATGACGAGGTCGAGCAGATCGTCGCCTATCTGAAAACCCAGGCCGCACCGGATTACGTGGACGCTGTCACCGAGGATACCGGTGAAGACGGCGGTGGTGGTTTTGATACAGGCGCTCCGGGTGGCAATTCGGGTGATGAGCAGTATGACAAGGCGGTTGCGGTTGTCCTGCGCGACAGGAAAGTTTCCACCAGCTACATTCAGCGCAGATTGTCCATCGGGTACAACAAGGCGGCAAGCCTGATCGAACGCATGGAGGAAGAGGGCCTGATTTCAGCTGCCAATCATGCCGGCAAGCGTGAAATACTCGTTGGCGAGGACATGGGCTGATCAAGCCTGGAACACGTAAATCTTATCTTTGCCGCCCCATTGTCGCCGTGTTACACGCAGATGAAGAAATATCTGTTCCGGCAAACTGTTGCCGAATCCACTGGAGGATAACCGTTGACTAAGAAATCCGCACGCCTTGCTTTTGTCATGGGTCTTTGCCTGTTGGCCCCGGTGGTGACCATGATGCCTGGCGGTCCGGTCACGGCGCAGGCTGCTGCACAACTGTCTCAGGAAGAAAATGAGGCGGTGTCTCACCTCAATACCTACCTGAACGAAATTGTGAACATGAAGGGTGAATTCACACAGACCAGCCCGCGCGGACAGATTGCCAACGGTGTGTTCTATATTTCGAAGCCCGGCAAGATGCGGTTTGAATATGCACCGCCCAGCCCGCTTCTGGTCGTTTCGGACGGTCGCTGGGTCACGGTAAAAAACACCAAGCGTAAAAAGGATGACCAGTACCCGCTGTCGGCGACACCGCTCAAGCTTGTATTGGCCGGCGAGGTCAACCTGTTTGAACAGGCCATAATCCTGAAAGTCGAATCCCAGGACAATCTCGTTGCCGTCACCATGGAAGAAAAAGACCAGCTTGTTGCCGGTCAGCTGACAATGGTGTTCGACCGCGAGGCCAATGATCTGGTGCAATGGATCATCCTTGACGGCAAGGGCCAGCGCACCACGGTCCAGTTGTCCAATGTCGACAAGGAAGTTGAGCCGGATCCGAAACTTTTTGTGGTCAAACGCAGCAAGGAGCGCAAGACTGGCTCCGACCGTTAACTCACCAGATCGGATCAGTCTTGAGAATTGCCACCTGGAATATCAACTCGGTGCGGTTGCGGGCCGGCCTTATCAATCGTCTGCTCGAAGAACATAAGCCCGACATTGTCTGCCTGCAGGAAACCAAGTGCCCGCCGGGCCAGTTTCCAACATCCGAATTTGCACCGCTTGGCTATGAGTATATTGCCGAGAACGGATTGTCTGGCCACCACGGTGTTGCGATTATTTCCCGTGTCCCGTTCGATCAGATGGACATTCATTCGTTCTGCGGACAAAACGACGGCAGGCATGTCAGCATTCGCCTGGCAGACAGCAACCTGACCGTTCACAGCCTTTACATTCCCGCCGGCGGCGATGAGCCGAACCCGGACACCAATCCGAAGTTCAGCCACAAGCTGGCTTTCCTCGACGAAATGAAAAGCTGGACAGCCACCCACATCTCAAATGGCAATGGCGATCACGTGTTTACCGGTGATTTCAATGTCGCACCGCTTGAGAGCGATGTCTGGTCGCACAAGCAGTTACTCAAGATCGTGTCACACACGCCTCAGGAAACCGAGCGGCTGCTGGACATTCAGAGCAGCTGCAATCTGCATGATCCGATCCGCGCCGAGATGCCTGAGCCAAGCAAGATCTATTCATGGTGGAGTTACCGCTCGCGTGACTGGCAAGCATCGGACCGCGGCCGGCGGCTTGACCACATCTGGGTATCTGAAGGCCTCGCCGGAAAATGCAGCAATGCCTCTGTCCTCAAGGACGTGCGCGGCTGGGAACGCCCGTCCGATCACGTACCGGTTCTGGTGGACATCGCCTGACAGGCAGATGCACACACATCATTCTTCTTCGCGAAGCAGGTCTTCCAGCGGCGAAAGCTCGAATTGCGACTGCACTTCGCTCAACTCGCTGGAGCAAACTTCAAGCTGACGGTTGAGCACATCGAGCACCTGCATGCCGACTTCCGGAAACTCCGAACACAGTCTCAGGAATACCGCTTGTTCAATCACAATGGCTTCAATTTCGGTTTTTGCGTTCAGGGTCACCTGGCGTGGTATGCCGGCAATCAGCGACTGCTCGCCAAACATCGCGCCGGGTCCCGCCAGCGCCAGTACCCCGCCGGTCTCGGGGTCAATGACAACCCCGTCGCCCTGTTTGATAATCAGCGCATTGGTTGACGGGTCGCCCGCTTCGAACACCGTGCGGCCCGGCGGTACGATCAGTTCGTCCGAGGAAAACACCAGTGTCTGCAGATGTGCTTCATCGACAGCTGCAAACAACGGCAGCTGTTTCAACAGATCAACTGCGGAGCGAACACCCATTAATCAGCCTGTCGGTCATTGGTCCCACTGGGATCAGGCTGCTTTCCGGTTGCTGCAACCGGAAAGCGAACACCTGGTCGCTTACAAGGTGGTATAGCAACTTAATGGGTCAATATGAACCCATGTGAAAATCCGTGTACTTAGCGTCGAAAGCCTAAGGGACCAGCTTGTACCCGCCGGCTTCCGTCACCAGCAATTGCGCATGTGAAGGGTCTGCCTCGATCTTCTGGCGCAACCGGTAGATATGCGTTTCCAGCGTGTGTGTCGTCACACCGGCATTGTATCCCCAGACTTCGTGCAGCAGCACATCACGGCCGATGACCTGGTCTCCGGCGCGGTACAGGAACTTCAGGATCGAGGTTTCCTTCTCGGTCAACCGGATCTTCTTGTTGTCATCCTGCATCAGAAGTTTTGCGCTCGGCTTGAACGTATACGGTCCGATCTTGAAGACCGCATCTTCGCTCTGCTCGTGCTGACGAAGCTGCGAGCGGATGCGGGCCAGCAGAACCGCAAATTTGAACGGTTTGATCACATAATCATTGGCGCCGGCATCGAGGCCGAGAATTGTATCGGCATCGGAACTTTCCGCGGTCAGCATGATGACCGGTCCGCGATATCCGTTCTTGCGCATGATCTTGCAGGCTTCGCGCCCGTCAAGGTCCGGCATGTTCACATCCAGTATGACCAGGTCAGCCAGTTCGGATTTCAAATGATTGACTGCAGGCAGCCCGCCATTTACAGCCGTCACTGAAAAATCGTCGTGCAGCGAGAACTGCTCGGCTATGGTTTCGCGCAGGGCATCATCGTCATCGACGACAAGAATTTTCTTTTTGGTACTCATTTGTCATGTAGTCCTGATGGAAATATCAATTGCAAATGACTTTAGTTTGATGCCGTGTGCTTTGCAAAGGGCAACAGAGATCACGCATGGGAACTTTTGATCAGGATATCGCGATCAGGCATATAGCCGCGAATGGTCATTTGGCCGCCTTGACCATGGGTGGAATGGCATTTTCCTGCAGTATCGGACCGGCCGGCATCACCTACAGCAAGTCCGAAGGCGATGGCGCGACACCGGCGGGGCGCTGGCCGCTGCGATATGTCATGTACAGGCCTGACCGCATTGTCCGCCCGATCACCGGATTACCGGTCGAGCCGATTCGTCACGATGCAGGCTGGTGTGATGATCCCGCATCGCGCCACTATAACAGGCCGGTTCGACTGCCCTGCCCTGACAGCCATGAAAGACTGTGGCGCGACGACCATCTGTATGATCTGGTTGTGGTGCTTGGCCACAACGATACACCGCCTGTTCCGGGAATGGGCAGCGCCATTTTCATGCACCTGCGCGCGCCCGGCGGAACCCCGACACAGGGTTGCATTGCTCTGCAGCAGAATCACCTGCGTCAGGTGCTGGCACGTTCCGGCCCTGAAACGATTCTGCACATCCGGTAGAAACTAGCCGCCAACTTGCGTCCTGCTGCCGAAGATCGCGCTGCCGACGCGCACATGGGTGGCACCCAGCTCGATCGCGGTTTCAAAATCGCCGCTCATCCCCATGCTGAGCTTGGCCAGACCATTACGTTTGGCGATATCGGCCAGCAAGGTGAAGTGAGGGACAGGGTCTTCGTCAAACGGCGGAATACACATCACGCCGGTAACGGCCAAGTCATAGGTCCCGAGACACAGTTTCAGGAATGCATCCGCCTCGTCCGGCAGCATGCCCGCCTTTTGCGGTTCGTTCCCGGTGTTCACCTGAATAAACAGTTCCGGGCTGTTGCCGGCAGACTGGACTTCCTTAGCCAGTGTCCGTGCCAGTTTTTCCCGGTCGAGGGTTTCGATGGCGTCAAACAGGGCCACGGCCTCGCGTGCCTTGTTTGTCTGCAGCGGTCCGATCAGGTGCAGGCTGGTATCGGCATGGGCCTGTTTCAGTGCCGGCCATTTGCCCTGGGATTCCTGCACCCGGTTTTCGCCGAACACGCGATGGCCAAGCTCGAGCACAGGCTCGATGTCCTCGGCAGCGAATGTCTTGGACACCGCCACCAGCGTGATATCGGTTGCCGCGCGCCCGGATTTCGCGGCCGCCCTGTCTATTCGGGCCATCACGTCATTGTAGCGCTGGGTTGTCGTATTCATCTTTATATGACCGTCTTGCTTGCCCGTCAGGTTGCTTCCTGATACTGCACTTGCCAACACAAATCAGGATCAACGAACAGGCATACCACAAGAAATGTCGAGCGAGCGATACAATCCCCGCGGTGTAGAAGCCAAGTGGCAGAAAACCTGGACAGATGCCGGCAGCTTTCTGGCCAGCAATACATCCGACAAGCCGAAATACTATGTGCTTGAGATGTTTCCCTATCCGTCCGGCCGCATCCACATGGGGCACGTTCGAAACTACACCATGGGCGATGTGATCGCCCGTTTCCGCAAGGCGTGCGGATACAATGTCCTGCATCCGATGGGATGGGATGCCTTTGGCATGCCGGCTGAAAACGCCGCCATCGAGCGCAAGGTCCACCCCAAATCATGGACCTATGAAAACATCGCCACCATGCGCGGACAGCTCAAGTCCATGGGCCTTGCCATTGACTGGACCCGTGAATTCGCCACCTGTGATCCGGAATACTATGGCCATGAGCAGCGCATGTTCATCGAGTTCCACAAGGCCGGACTGGTCGAACGCAAGGTCTCGGTAGTGAACTGGGATCCGGTTGACCAGACGGTGCTGGCCAATGAACAGGTCATTGACGGCCGCGGCTGGCGCTCGGGCGCTGAAGTTGAAAAACGCGAGCTTGCACAGTGGTTCCTGAAGATCTCCGATATGTCGGAGGAGTTGCTGTCTGCCCTGGACACCCTGACCGACTGGCCGGAGAAGGTTCGGTTGATGCAGCGCAACTGGATCGGCAAGTCGGAAGGCCTGCGGTTTTCGTTTGTGCTCGAGGATGAGGCCGGTAATGAGCTTGAAGACAAGCTGACCGTCTACACCACCCGGCACGACACCATATTCGGCGCCAGCTTCTGCGCCATCTCGGCTGACCATGCCCTGACCCGGAAAGCCGCTGCCGGGTCCAACATGATCACGGCGTTCCAGAAGGAATGTGCCGCGCTCGGCACCAGTGAGGAAGCAATCGAGCGCGCCGAGAAGAAGGGCGTGCCGCTGGGTATCTATGCGCGTCATCCGTTTGACGCAGAAAAGCGCCTGCCGGTCTATGCCGCCAATTTCGTACTGATCGGCTACGGCGAAGGCGCAGTGTTCGGATGCCCTGCCCACGACCAGCGCGACCTGGACTTTGCCCGCAAGTATGATCTTGACGTGATCCCGGTGGTCGCGCCGAAAGGTACCGACGTTGCATCGATTGAAATCGGCACCGAAGCATTGCTGGAAAAGGACACCTCTGTCGTCCACATGATCAACTCGCAGTTTCTCGATGGTATGTCGGTCGAAGACGCCAAGGCCGAAGTCGCCAGGCGAATGGCCGATGCCGGCATTGGCGAGCGCAAGACCAATTACCGGCTGCGCGACTGGGGCGTGTCGCGGCAGCGCTATTGGGGTTGTCCGATACCGTTTATCCATTGCGACAACTGCGGCGTGGTCGAAGTACCCCTTGAGGATCTTCCCGTCGAGTTGCCGGAAGACATCACCTTCGACAAACCCGGCAACCCTCTTGAGCGTCATGAAACATGGAAATCTGTTTCGTGTCCGAAATGCAGTGCGCCGGCACGTCGCGAAACCGACACTTTCGACACCTTCATTGATTCGTCCTGGTACTTTGCCCGCTTCTGTTCGCCCAATTCAGATCAGCCGGTGGACACCGATGCCGCCAGCTACTGGATGCCGGTGGACCAGTATATCGGCGGCATTGAACACGCCATTCTGCACCTTTTGTATTCGCGCTTCTTCGTTCGCGCCATGCGCAAAGTCGGCCACCTTGATTTCGACGAGCCGTTCAAGTCGCTGTTCACCCAGGGCATGGTGATCCATGAAACCTATCGCTCGGAATCAGGTGAATGGGTGGTGCCGACACAAGTTGCCAGGGATGGTGACCGGCTGATCGATACGGTGTCCGGTGAAAGCATTACGCTTGGGCCTGCAGAGAAAATGTCCAAGTCGAAAAGAAACGTCATCGATCCAGACGACATCATCGAACAATACGGCGCTGATACCGCGCGCTGGTTCATGTTGTCGGACACACCGCCCGAACGCGACATCGAATGGACCGAAGCCGGTGTTGTCGGCGCCTGGCGGTTTGTGCAGCGGATCTGGCGCCTGGTCGGTCAGGTGGCGGACGACAACACGTCCATCGACGCAAGCGTACTGCACAAGGCCACGGCGGAAAATGTTCGTGAACTGCGCAAGGCCACACACATGGCTATCGCATCCGTCGGTGATGATATTTCCAACCTGCGCTTCAATCGCGCCATTGCCCGCGTTTATGAACTGGTCAATGCACTGGCGGCTTCGCTGTCGTCAGGCGATTCGTCGGAAGTGCTGAAGATGGCTCAGCGCGAAGCCGCAGTTTCATTGGTCCAGTTGTTTGCACCCATGATGCCGCACCTTGCCGAAGAGTGCTGGCAGGCACTGGGATGCGGCGGATTGGCCTGTGATGCACAATGGCCGGATCACGATGAGAGCCTTCTCACCAGTGACAAAGTCACCTATGTAGTCCAGATTAACGGCAAGAAACGCGCCGAACTGCAATTTGCAAAAGATGTTGAGCGCGATGCTATAGAAGAGGCATGCCTTCGCCACGAGAATGTGGTACGAAGTCTCGACGGTTTATCGGTTCGCAAGGTTATTGTTGTACCGAACAAATTGGTGAATATAGTTGCAGGATGATGATGTTCGCGAAACGTGCAATTAGATCGTGTGCTTTGGTTGGCTTGCTGGCTTTGTCCGCCTGCGGGTATCAGCCGCTTTACGCAACCAATGACGACGGATCTTCGGTATCGCAGAAACTTGCTGAAGTCAGCGTGGCTCAGCAATCAGAGCGCGTGGGTCAGCTGGTTCGCAACGAAATCGTGCGCTCCACCAGGCCGGTCGGCACCCAGGCACAGGATCGCTATTATCTCAACCTGCAGGCCAAGGGTTCGGCGCAGACACTGATTGACACCCAGGACACGGTTCATCGCAGACTGGCTTACAACCTGACGACCAAATTCCAGTTGGTGGATGCCGCTACCCGGAACGTGGTGTTTTCCGGCCGTGCCTTCAGCCGGGTTCCATACGACAGGCTAGATGCATCTTTTGCAAATGTTCAGGCACGCGTGAACGCCGAAGAACAGGCAGCCAAACAGGTTGGCCAGGAAGTCCGGACCCGCCTGGCGGCTTTTCTCGCAACCAATTAGATGGCCGTGATCAAGCCTCAGGGATTTGAGGCTAGTTTCAGTTCCTCCTCCAGCAAGTACAAGGGCGCGCTTCTATGCGGACCCAACTGGGAACTGCTGAACCGGTTGAAGAACCTGGCTGTCAGGGGGTTCACCGAAAAACATCCCGATGGTGAGGTTGTACGGTTGTCAGACACTGACCTGGCCGCCGATACCGGACGGCTGCTGGAGGAACTGCAGTCAATCTCCATGTTCGGTGCGGACAAGCTCATCCTGGTCGATGCCGCATCCAGCTCAATTCACAAGGCATGCATCGGGGCCATAAGTGTCGGATGGTCTGACTGCCTGTTGCTCGTAACAGCCGGAGATCTGAAAAAGTCTTCCCCCCTGAGGAAGGAATTCGAGGCCTCTCCGGATCTCGCGATTACAATCTGCTTCGATCAAAGTACCGGTGAGCTGCTGGAGTTTGCCGCATCCTTCATGTCGGGGCTCGGGGTCACAATTGATCGCGATGCCATCGAATTTGTGGTCGATGCCGTTGGGGGAAATGCTGCACTCTTGCAGTCTGAACTTGTAAAACTGGCCAGCTATGCCGGCGATGACGGCTCATTGTCAGTTGCGGATGTGACCGAAATCATTGCGGGCAATGAGGCGGCATCCTTGGAAGGCCTGATAGATGCCGTTTTCTCCGGCAATCCGGACGCTGCTGTTCAGGCTGTCATGACGCTCCAGCAACAAGGCCAGCAACCGGCCTCGGTGCTGATAGCCTTGACCAATCATTGTACCTTGCTGGTTGAGATGGCGGCCGCCATGGAAAGTGGCCGGCGGCCGGACGCGGTAGTCAAGGAATGGCGACCACCCATATTTTTTAAACGCCACAATGCAATAACCGCACAGCTCAGATTGTGCGGCCTGCCGCAGCTGCTGATGGTTGCAGAACGCCTGCGCATTGCCAATTCACAGGTACGCAGAAACCCGCTTATCAACTGGCCGCTCGCGGAACGGTTTATCATTTCTGCCGCGAGTTCGTTTCGCCGTGCCGGCTGATGTTTCAGGCAGTGGTGAAGTTTACGATCTTATGCCGAGCTTGGAACAAACCGTGTCGAGTTGTTCTAAGTTATTGTAATTAATGGTTAATTTACCTTTTTCGGCACTTTTCATGGCGATTGATACTTTTAATCCCAGTGCTTCGGCCAGCAGTTTTTCAACTGCGGCAATGTTTGTATCCGGCGCCTTTTTCTCCGGCTTGCTCTCCGCTCCGGTGCCGGTGTCGCGGGCCAGTGCCTCGGCCTGGCGAACAGACAGGCCCAGCGCAATAATTTTCTGGGCGAGAGATTGCGGGTCTTCGGTTGCTATCAGCGCGCGGGCATGACCTGCGGTCAGCTTGCCGGTCTGCAGCGCTTCCAGCACCGATGCCGGCAGAGCCATCAGCCGCAGCGTGTTGGCAATATGGCTGCGGCTCTTGCCGATCGATTCGGCCAGTTGCTGCTGGGTGTAGTCGAACTGGTCTATCAGTTGCTGGTAGCCATGGGCTTCTTCAACCGGGTTGAGGTCAGCACGCTGGACGTTTTCGATCAGCGCGATTTCCAGCACTTCCTTGTCGGTGAGTTCGCGAACCAGCGCCGGTATGTGATGCAGTCCGGCTTTCTGCGCTGCACGCCAGCGACGCTCCCCGGCGACGATCTGGTAGTGCTGCCCGTCATCGACCGGCCTGACCACGACGGGCTGGAGAATACCTTTTTCGGCAACCGACCTGACCAGGTCGTCCAGATCTTCTTCGTTGAACACCTTGCGCGGGTTCAGGGTATTGCTCTGAACCAGTTCGATAGGCAGTTCACGCAATCCGCCTGCACGGCCCGGCACCTGTTCGGTCGTTGTTTCCGCCGGCGCGCCATCACCGATCAATGCGGCCAGCCCGCGGCCCAGTCTTTTCTTTGGTAGTGCCGTCATGATGTCTTCTCAAGCTTCATAGTTATTCTTTCGATCAGCATGTCTTTGATTGAACCAATCAAACCCGTAGAACTGCTCGTTTCCAAGTTTGTCTCAGGCCGCGCGCAACGAACGCTCGCGGCGGATTATTTCCGATGCCAGCCGGATATAGGCTTGCGATCCGGCGCAGGTATTGTCGTACAGCAGGACAGGCTTGCCGTAGGATGGCGCTTCCGACACACGGACATTGCGCGGTATGACCGTTTCATAAACCTTGGCGCCCAGTACCCCGCGGACATCCTGAGCCACCTGCTCAGAAAGCGAGTTTCTGCCATCGAACATGGTCAGGACAATGCCCTGGATTTCCAGTGCAGGATTGAGGTTCGCCTTGACCCGCTCAACCGTGTTCAAAAGCTGGCTCAGCCCTTCCAGTGCAAAGAACTCGCATTGCAGCGGAACAAGTATGGCGTCTGCGGCAGACAGCGAATTTATAGTCAGAAGGTTGAGCGACGGCGGGCAGTCGACCAGAATATAGGTGTACGGGTTGGCTTCGGCGAACACGATCAGCTTTTCGATGGCGTCCTTCAGCCGGTACGTCTTGCGATTGTATTCAGCCAGTTCCAGCTCGGCGCCCAGGAGGTCCATCGACGACGGCACACAATCCAGGCCGGGAATTTCCGAGCCCTGCACCGCTTCGTGCAGATCCGCTTCACCGACCAGCACCTCATAGGTAGACACCTGCTCCGGCGACCGCTCAATGCCCAGACCAGTGCTTGCATTGCCCTGGGGGTCCAGGTCAATAACCAGAACCTTCTCGCCGACAGCGGCCAGCGCCGTGCCCAGATTTATGGCAGTGGTGGTTTTGCCAACCCCGCCCTTCTGGTTGGCAACCGCCAGGATGCGAGGGGTTGGACTAGTCGGATGCTGTAGTATTTTCGCTGACACGTTCGGCCTCATGAATTTCAAGAATGCAGCCATTTTGCTGGGTGCGACTTGAGTGTTTGCAGACCGAAATATTCCAACATTTAGTGGCTTCGGTCAATTCAGCATCTACATCTTGTCCCTTCAGGAACAACATTCGCTGTGGATGAACCGGTAATTGCGCTGTCAGTTCCAGTAATCCGGGCAATGGCGCCAAGGCTCTGGCCACACACACATCGACCACCTGCTGCAAATCCGATTTGCCGAGCAATTCTACTCGCGCGTTGATGATTCGGGTGTTTAAACTGCACACCCTGCTCACCTGTTTCAGGAACGCCGCCTTCTTGGCGTTGGCCTCGATCATCACAACCTCGGCAGCGGGATTTTTCTCTGCACACCATATGGCCAGCGGAACACCCGGTATCCCCGCACCCGAACCGATATCAACAATCAGGCTTTCGGATCCGCTCAGGTGATCACACAACTGCAACCCGTCACAAATATGACGATGCCAGACATGGGCAATCGTCGACGGGGATATCAGGTTGATGCGGGCCTGCCAGTGCAGCAGTTCAGCGACATAAAGACGAAGTTTTTCCAGTGATTCACGTGAAACATTGAATGTCTCAGGCAGATCTTCAGGCGTCACTGTCTCGGGAATTAACCATGTCTGCGCCATCTGTCCTCAACCCGCCAGCCTGGCGCCCGGGTGCTTTCGCATATGCGCCATGACCAGCACCAGCGCACCCGGGGTCACCCCGTCTATGCGGGCTGCATGACCGATCGTCTGCGGGCGGCGCTCAGCCAGCTTCTGGCGGATTTCGTTGGAAAGCCCTGAAATCACGCCATAGTCGATGTCGTCCGGAATAGCGATTTTCGCATCCTGATTGAACGCGTCTATTTCAGCCCTTTGCCGGTCGACATAGGTCGCATAAACAGCTTCCGCCTCAATCAGCTCGCGCAGGTCACCCGCCGTCTGCAGCAGGTCCGGCCAGACCTCGCACAGGCGCGCGAAATCAACATCCGGATATGACAGATACTCATAGGCCGACCTGATCCTGCCATCCTTGTTGGCGGGCAGACCGGCGCTCTCGGCAGCATGCGGGCTGAGCGAAAGTGTCTGCAGCCTGGCCCGCAACCCGGTGAGGTCCCGCATCCTGTTTTCGAACTGCTGCTTCCTGTGGTCTGAACACAGCCCCTTCTCGATGGCCATCGGCGTCAGGCGCTGGTCTGCATTGTCAGCCCGCAGCAACAGCCGGTATTCGGCGCGTGAGGTGAACATCCGGTAGGGCTCACTCACCCCCCTGGTGACCAGATCATCGATCATCACACCGATATATCCCTGCGACCTGTCGATGTTCAGCTCATCCAGCCCACACGCCCGGGCCGCCGCGTTTGCGCCGGCCACAAGACCCTGCGCCGCGGCTTCCTCGTACCCGGTTGTGCCATTGATCTGGCCAGCCAGGAAAAGCCCGGGCAGCTTCTTCAGCTCCAGCGAGGCATCCAGTTCACGCGGGTCGACATAGTCGTATTCGATTGCATAACCCGGCTGCAGGATCTTCACATTCTCCAGACCGGCAATCGAGTGCACATAAGCCTGCTGCACATCTTCCGGCAGCGAAGTTGAAATACCGTTCGGGTAGACGGTGACGTCGTTTATCCCTTCAGGCTCCAGGAATATCTGGTGTGATGTACGATCGGCAAACTTGACGACCTTGTCTTCAATGGACGGGCAATAACGTGGCCCGGTGCCCTCGATGAAACCGGCATACATGGCCGATCTCTCAAGATTGTCTGATATGATCGTGTGGGTGTCCGCATTGGTATGCGTGATATGGCAGCTGATCTGCGGCGCCTGGGTCTCGGTGGTCAGGGTCGAGAAGTAAAACGGACACTCATCACCGGCCTGCTCTTCAAGGCCCGAATAATCGATTGTGGATGCATCAAGCCGCGGCGGTGTTCCGGTTTTCAGGCGGCCGATCTGCAACCCTGTATCGCGCAGCACCCGTGACAGCCCGTTGCTGGGTTCCTCACCAACGCGTCCGGCAGGTATCTTCTTCTCGCCGATATATATCAGGCCACCAAGAAATGTGCCCGTGGTGAGAACGACACTCGCCGAAGAAACTTCCTGACCGTCTTCGCTGATGATCCCGCAGATGCGGTTATCCCTCATCGCAAAGCTGCCGACAGCCGCTTCGATCACCGTCAGATTGTCGTGGCCCAGAATTTCTGCCTGCATGGCATTACGGTAAAGCTGCCTGTCGATCTGCGCCCGCGGTCCGCGCACCGCCGGTCCCTTTGACCGGTTCAGCAACCGGTACTGGATAGCCGCCTTGTCGCTTGTCCTGCCGATCAGGCCATCGAGTGCATCCACCTCCCGGATGAGATGACCCTTGCCCAGACCGCCCATGGCCGGATTGCAGGACATCTCTCCTATGGTCGATGCCCGGTGGGTGACCAGGGCTGTTCTGGCACCGCGGCGCGCCGCCGCGCTGGCAGCCTCGCAACCCGCATGGCCACCGCCGACCACCAGCACGTCATAGTCTGTCTTCAGGTTCTGTTTCATCGTGCCCGCTGCATACACGAACTGTGGATAAACATCAAAAAAGACTTCGTTTCACGTGAAACAAATATCGGTGATTCACGTGAAACAACCCTCCATGATGCGCCCCTATTTCCCGATGCAGAACTTCGAGAAGATACTGTCCAGCAGGTCTTCGGTTCCAACTTCACCGGTCAGCTTGCCGATGTTGCGGGCCGCCCGTCTGAGCTCTTCAGCCACCAGCTCAATCGGCAGATCCGGCTGCAGCGCGTTGTGCAGATGCGCCAGCGCGGATTTCACGGCCTGAACCTGCCTCTCGCGCACCAGAAGCGCCGGCTCGCCATTGCCGGCAAGTTCAGCTGCCATCGCGGCCAACCGGTCCATGAGTTCTCCCATACCTTCACCGGTCAGTGCCGAAACCTGCAGGTCGGCAGCCGCGGCGGGCTTCGTCTCGGTAACATCCGCCTTGTTCCAAATTCGTAACGTTGGTGAATCGACACCGGTATTCTGCCAATCTGCCTCCGGTGATGCGACGCTGATCACAATATCTGCATGCGAAAGCCGCTCATGCGCGCGCTCGATTCCCAATTGTTCCACATGTGAATCGACTCTGTCGCGAAGACCAGCCGTATCGCTGATGACAATCGACGTGCCACCCAGGTCGAGCGAGACCTCCACCACGTCACGCGTCGTGCCTGCCTCGCTGCTGACGATGGCAACGTCACGCGCGGCAATGGCGTTCAGCAGGCTTGACTTGCCAACGTTCGGTGAGCCTGCCAGCACAACCCGCACCCCTGCCCGGTTCAGATGTCCGCGTTCACTGTCCCTGAGGTTTTCCGTCATGGTCGCGATCAGCCGGCCGACACTGTCGCGCACCCTGGGCAGTGCTGCATCAGCCACGCCTTCTTCGTCAGTAAAGTCGATGCACGCTTCGGCAAGCGCGCTGGCGTCAATCAGCTCATTCCGCCATTGACCGAATATGTCGGACGCCCTGCCGTCCACGTGAAACAAAGCCTGCGCTACCTGGGTGGCGGTTTCAGCCGCCAGCATGTCATTCAGTCCTTCAACGCCAACCAGGTCGATCTTGCCATTTGACAATGCGCGCCTGGTGAACTCTCCAGGTTCTGCCGGCCGGCACCCGTGCAGCGAACCCAGTTCGGCCAGGAACATCCGCACGACGCCCAGACTGCCATGCAGGTGAAACTCGGCAATGTCTTCTCCGGTAAAACTGCCGGGTGCCGGAAACCACAGGGCAATCGCTTCATCCAGTTTGACGGCGCCTTGCGACACCCGCACCGATACCCGTTCTGCGACGCGCGCAGCCGGCACCCGTCCGCATGAAACGCGCAGTGCCGTTGCGGCCTCAGGCCCGGAGACGCGCACAATTGCCACACCTGCCTTGCCCGAACCCGACGACAATGCGTAAATCGTATCCACAGTATCCGGCATATGATTTCAATCCAGCAACAAGGTAGCTTCAACCCATGTCGAACTCGACTGCCAAAAAGAACCGGCTGGCAAAGGAAACCAGCCCCTACCTGCTTCAGCATGACACCAATCCTGTTGACTGGTTTCCATGGGGTGACGAAGCATTTAACCAAGCCCGCACGAAAAACAAGCCAATCCTTCTGTCAATCGGCTACGCGGCCTGCCATTGGTGCCATGTGATGGCCCATGAAAGCTTTGAAGATGACGCAGTCGCGGAATTGATGAACCAGCATTTCATCAACATCAAGGTCGACAGGGAAGAGCGTCCGGACATCGACCGCATCTACATGGATGCACTTCACGTGATGGGAGAGCAGGGCGGTTGGCCGCTGACCATGTTCCTGACGCCTGACCTGAAGCCGTTCTGGGGCGGCACCTATTTTCCGCCTGAGGCAAAATTCGGCCGGCCGTCATTTTCGCATGTACTGCGCGAGCTCGCCCGCATATGGCAGACCGAGCCGGAGAAGATCACCACAAACACCGACGCCCTGCTTGAGCGCCTGAGCGCACCGCCGCCGGCAAGCAGCAACCCGGATCCCGACACCGAACTGCTTGAACAGATGATCCGGCAGGTAATCGGGGCAGTTGATCAGGAAAATGGCGGCATAGGCCGCGCCCCGAAATTTCCACAAGGCCCACTGTTCCAGCTGCTTTGGTCGGTACACCAGTCACATCCCGACAGGGGATATGACGCGCCTGTGTGGCTGACCATGAACAAGATCAGCCAGGGTGGCATCTATGACCATCTTGGCGGCGGCATTGCCAGGTACGCCGTCGATGAAAAGTGGCTGGTGCCGCATTTTGAAAAGATGCTGTACGACAATGCCCAGTACATAACCTTGCTATGCAAGATGCAGAATTCGGCACCCAACAAACTGTTCCGCCAGCGAATCGAACAGTCGGTCGGCTGGCTGCTGTCTGACATGCAAACCCCGGAAGGCCTGTTCGCTTCCAGCTATGATGCGGATTCCGAAGGAGTTGAAGGCAAGTATTATTGCTGGTCCGAATCTGAAATTAACCATTTGTTAACCAATTCGACGAGGGACCTTTTCTGCCAGACCTACGACGTTTCAGGGGAGGGCAACTGGGAACACACCAACATCCTGAACCGCACCGATCATCCCGACCAGTTGTCCGAAGAAGATGAAGCCCTGCTCGCCGGGGCACGTGAAACACTACTGGCCCACAGACGCAGCCGCATAGCACCTGGCTGGGACGACAAGGCGCTCACCGACTGGAATGCCCTGACGGTCATCGCACTTCTCAACGCCTCGGTCACACTTGAAGACGCGGCGCTGCAGCAAACTGCCCTAACAACGCTTGAAAAACTTGAGGCGCACTTGCGGGTCGACGGACGGCTCTATCACAGCTTCAGGGATAACCAGGTCAGAAGCCACGCCACCGCGGACGACTATGCCCTGCTGATCTCTGCCTGCCTTGCAGCCTATGAAGTGACGCTCGATCAGACTTGGGTGGAGCGGGCCGGCAAGCTCATGGAAGAGGCCATCGAGCACTATCTCGACCCGGCTGACAGCGCCTTTTCAATGGCGCCGAAAGACGCGACAGATCTCATCGTTCGTGACAAATATGCAAATGACGATGTGACGCCCAATGCCAATGCCACCATGGTCATCAATCTGTGGAAGCTTGCAACCTATCTGAGCAGGCCCGACTATCATAAGACCGCAGAAGCCGTCTTCGAGTGGCTCAAACCGCACATGACCAGAAATCCGTTTGCCTGCCCGACCGCCTGGCTGGCGTTCACCGCACTCGCTGAACAGACCCAGATGGTTCTTATCGGTGAGCCGGAAGATGAAAGCTTCAAGAGTCTGCACAAGGCATGCCTCAAGATTTCGTCTCCGAATCGATTGCTAATGCATGTCGGCAGGGACGTGGAACTACCCGCTGATCATCCGGCATCGGGAAAAACCAGCCTTGATGAGCCGGCTGTATTCCTGTGCCGCAATCAGACTTGCAACCTGCCGGTAACGAAACCGGAAGACCTGCTGCAATCAGGCATTCATTGAATCGAAGAAATCATCGTTGGATTTTGTCTGGCGCAGCTTGTCGAGCAGGAACTCAACCGCATCGACAGTACCCATCGGGTTGAGGATCCGGCGCAACACATAGGTCTTCTTGAGATTGACCGGATCAACGAGCAGCTCTTCCTTGCGTGTGCCGGAACGCAGGATGTCCATGGCAGGGAAGACACGCTTGTCGGCAACCTTGCGATCAAGCACAACTTCCGAGTTACCGGTTCCCTTGAACTCTTCGAAGATAACTTCATCCATGCGGCTGCCGGTATCGATCAGCGCGGTGGCAATGATGGTCAGCGATCCGCCTTCCTCGATATTCCGGGCTGCACCGAAGAACCGCTTCGGCCGCTGCAGTGCATTGGCGTCAACACCACCGGTGAGAACCTTGCCCGACGATGGCACGACCGTATTGTAGGCACGACCGAGTCGGGTGATTGAGTCCAGCAGGATAACGACGTCACGGCCATGCTCAACCAGACGCTTGGCCTTTTCGATCACCATTTCGGCCACCTGTACGTGACGGCTGGCCGGTTCGTCAAACGTGGAGCTCACAACTTCGCCATTTACCGAACGGCGCATATCGGTCACTTCTTCCGGGCGCTCGTCGATCAGCAGAACGATCAGATAGCACTCGGGATGGTTGGTCGCCACCGACTGGGCGATGTTCTGCAGAAGTACGGTCTTACCTGTCCTCGGCGGCGCCACAATCAACGCGCGCTGGCCTTTACCCAATGGCGCCACCAGGTCGATCACCCGGCTTGAGTAATCCTTCTTGGTCGGATCGTTCACTTCCATGACCAGACGCTCGTCCGGGTACAGCGGCGTCAGATTGTCAAAGTGGATCTTGTGGCGAACCTTTTCCGGTTCTTGGAAGTTGACCGAGTTGACCTTCAGCAGGGCGAAGTACCGCTCACCGTCCTTGGGGCTGCGGATGTCACCTTCAACAGTATCTCCGGTCTTCAGCGCAAACTTGCGAATCTGGCTGGGGCTAACGTAAATATCATCCGGCCCGGCAAGATAATTGGCATCGGGTGAGCGCAGGAAACCGAACCCATCAGGCATAACCTCGACAACGCCTTCACCGATGATATTCACATCCTTGGCAGCCAGGCTTTTCAAAATCGCAAACATCAGCTCCTGCTTGCGCAGCACACTGGCGTTCTCAACTTCAAGCTCTTCAGCAGCACTGAGCAGCTCAGCCGGGGATTTCTGCTTAAGATCAAAAAGTTTGATCTGCTCGAGTTCGTCAAGATTGGTCATCGGTTATCGACCCATATGTGTGATCAGGAAAATTGGCTATCAGCTCACATGTCGGATTGAGTGATTACCAAATAGGGGAGGCGTCGGCAGTCTATGAAAGCGTTGCCGTACTACGCAGTCTATAGCAGCTTCGGTAAGTTTAGAAAACATCAAAATACACACAACCGCGTCATAGAAACGGTTTTACAACCACCAGGCACACAATGCCGATCATCAGCAGCGTCGGCACTTCATTGATAAAACGAAACGCCCTGGCCGATTTGACATTGGCGTCTGCTGCAAAAATCCTGACCTGCGCGGCCAGCCAGAAATGTGCACCCGACATTGCCAGTACCAATATGATCTTCAACACGAACCAGAGCGGCAGCTCGCTCCACAGTCCCTGAATGGCGCCCAGCCATATGCCGAAGATCCAGCTGACAATCATGGCCGGGGTCATGATGGCCTTCAGCAACCGCCGTTCCATCACCTTGAGCGTTTCCGACAACTCGCCGCCTGCGCCGGCATCGGCATGGTAGACCATCAGCCGCGGCAGATAGAGCAGGCCCGCCATCCACGAAATAACCGCCAGCAGATGAACGACTTTGACCCATTCATAGGTCATCTCCTGGCCCCGCTGTCAAAGTCGCGAATGAAGGATACGAGTTCACTGACATGTTCAGGTGGGGTTTCCTTTCGAATGCCATGTCCAAGATTGAAGATGTGCCTGTGCATCGGAAGGTCCTGCAAAATCAGTCTCGTTGCATTCAGCATGCCGTCCCCGCCGCCAATCAGCGACAGAGGATCAAGGTTGCCCTGTACCACGCAGTGCTCGATCAGATTATCCCTGGCCCATTTCGTGTTGACCGGCCATTCAATGCTGACACCATCAACCTGGCTTGCAGCGACAAAATCGGTCTGGGAAACTCCCACACCGCGAGCAAATCCGATGACCGGCACATGCGGGTAACGCTTTTTCAGTTCAGAGCGGATAGCGGCAATCGGTGAGAAGCAGTACCGTTCCAGCAACTCACCACTGAGATCTCCGGACCAGGTATCAAACACCTGCAGCACTTCAGCACCGGCTTCAACCTGGCATGACAGGTATTCGATCGAGGAGACAACCAGCTTGTCGATCAGGTCATTCAGCCAGGCCTCATTGGCAAAGGCCGCTAGCCGTGATGATGCGCGTTCGACGGATGTACCGCCTTCGATCATATAGGTTGCTACCGTCCATGGCGCGCCGCAAAATCCGATCAGCGTCTTGTCGTCATCAAGCTTTGCCTTGATTGCAGAAACTGCATCGTAAACCGGTGACAGTGTTTTGTTGAGCTCATCGATACCGCTTGCCAGCTGCTCGACTTCTGACACTGAACCGATCTTTCTCAGAACCGGTCCTTCACCCTCACGAAAATCCAGATCACAACCCATGGCCTGGGGGATCAACAGAATATCTGCAAACAGGATCGCTGCATCCAGATCGTAACGGCGCAATGGCTGCAAAGTAACTTCACAAGCCAGTTCGGGGGTATAACAGAGATTCAAAAACCCGCCCGCCGTTTGTCTGACCTTCCGGTACTCCGGCAGATAGCGTCCTGCCTGTCTCATCAGCCAGACAGGTCGTCGAGATGGAGACACGCCTGTAAGGGTATCCAGTAGGGGCTTGCTCAATCTCTTTATCCTTCTTTCAGACAATCTATATCTTTAGGTGTTGATGATGATGTGCTGTGGATAGCAAAAATGAATCTTTTTCAACAGCGGTCACGTGGACACAGTTATTTATCCCCGCAAGCCAACGCAACTTATCCAATCTTTGCCTGGTTTGTAACCCTATGATATCAATATATAAAAAGGAATGAGAAAACGATTTTCCACATTCGGATCACAGATATAACGGAAAATCAGATAAAGTACCCGCACCTATCAACAGCCCGGTTTCCTGTCCAGCGTTGTCGGTATTCTGAACAAGACACCCGACATGTGGATCAAACGAAAGCACCGTCGATCGAGCTGCCTCTTTTCCACAATTCATAAACACGCTATGCCCGGCTTATGAAAACTACAGCCAAACAGTATTTCCACATGCACATGGTTTCCGACGCCACCGGTGAAACCCTGAATACCGTTGCCAGGGCCGCGACCGCCTATTATGCCGGCTACCAGCCCATTGAACACATCTACACCCTGGTCAGGACATCCAAGCAGCTTGACCGGATGATCGGCGAAGTGGAAAAACAGCCGGGCATTGTCCTGTACACAATTGCAGACGCCAAGCTGAAAGCCGAGATAGAACAGCGCTGCGAGGCCCTGTCCATCCCGTGCATTTCAATCCTGGATCCGGTTATCGCCAGCCTTGCCACTTACCTGAACGCCAAATCCAAACCCCATATTGGCGGCCAGCACGTACTCAATGCCGAGTATTTTCAGAGAATAGACGCGTTGAATTATACCATGGCCCACGATGACGGCCAGATAACAGAAGACCTGGAGTCGGCGGATGTTGTCCTGCTGGGTGTCAGCAGGTCATCCAAAACACCGACCAGCATCTATCTGGCCAATCGCGGTATCAAGACTGCAAACATTCCGCTTGTGCCGGGTATCCCGACGCCGCCGGGGTTGAGGCAGCTGAAACACCCCCTGATTGTCGGACTGATTGCCAGCGCCGATCGTATTTCCCAGATTCGCCGTCATCGCCTGCTGACCCTGAATGAGGGGCGCGATACATCCTATGTCGATCGCAAGGCGATTACCGAAGAATTGCTGGCAATGCGAAAGCTGTGCAGCGCCAACAACTGGCCGATTATCGACGTGACCCGCCGGTCCATAGAAGAGACGGCCGCCGCCGTCATGAATCTCATGGCAGAGCCCAAAGCCGAAACCGGATGAACCAGGCCCACACGCCATGAAACTGATCCTTGCATCAAACAGTGCAGCACGCCGGCAGATGCTGAACAATGCCGGCTATCGCTTTGAGATAGTGCCGGCCGATATCGACGAGAGTGCACTGAAAGCGCAGCATCTGGAATCAGGCCGGAGCGCCGACGATCTGGCGCTCATGCTGGCCAATGCCAAGGCGCAGGCGGTCGCTGCACACCACACCGACGACCTGGTGATCGGTTCGGATCAGGTTCTGATCTGTGACGGGAAAGTTTTCACAAAGGTAAGTGACTTGTCCCGGGCGGCACAACAGCTTGCCGAACTGCAGGGCCGGGCTCATGTCCTGATGTCGGCCGTGGCGTGCTGGCATCAAAATCAACCGGTATTCCAGGTTTCAGAGACCGCTGACATGACGATGTTTCGACTCACTGCTGAAGAGATAGACAGTTATTTGTCCGATACAGGATCATCGGTTCTGGGATCTGTCGGATGCTATCAGATTGAGGGCAAGGGCGTCCGGCTGTTTGAAAAAATCCAGGGTTCACATTTCACCATCATGGGTATGCCGCTTGTCCCGTTAGTCAAATTTCTCAAGAATCAGAGCAACTTGCAATGAACGCAAACCCAAACAACAGTGTCTGCATTCTGGGGCATAACATCACTTACTCCCGCTCACCGCTTATCCATAATCACTGGATCGCCGAGTATGGAGTCGACTCCAAGTATGGGATCTGCGACTTGCCAGCAGAAAAACTGTCCGACTTCCTGTCTACCATCCGCAATGGAAAGTCTGCCGGCTGCAATGTCACCACGCCATACAAGGAAACCGTTATCGAACATCTTGACGTTGTTGACGACGTGGCCTCGGCGATCGGCAGTGTGAACACCATCTATCGCCGCGATGGGCTGCTCCGGGGAACGTCGACCGATGGTGCCGGGTATATCGGGCATCTTGAAGCCATGCACCCAGGCTGGCAGTTGAAAGGCTCCAAAGTCCTCATTCTGGGTGCCGGCGGCGCTGCTCGCAGCATTGCCGCTGCGCTGGTCCAACGCGGTTGCTCGGCAATTTACATCGCCAACCGGACACTGGAAAAAGCCCGCGACATTGCAGGACTGCATCCCAATACAATCATACCGGTGGCATGGGATGATCTGCAGTCAACGACCGGGGCAGTGGACCTGCTTGTCAATACGACTTCGCTTGGCATGGTTGGCCGGCAACCATTGCTGTGTCCACTTGAGACCACCCGGTCAGACTGCATTGTCAGCGACATTGTCTACGCACCGCTGGAAACCGAATTGCTGGCCCGGGCCCGCGGTCTCGGTCGCCCGGTCCTTGACGGGCTTGGCATGTTGCTGCACCAGGCAGTACCGGGATTTCAGCTGTGGTTTGGCATCCAGCCGGCAGTTACTCAGGAACTGCGTACACTGGTTGAACAGGACCTCTTGTCTCATGGCTGACCAATCCATTTTCAAGGCGGCCCTCACCGGGTCCATTGCCATGGGCAAGTCGACGGTTGCAGCCATGCTGCGTGACGCCGGTGTTCCGGTATTTGATGCCGATGCTGTTGTCCATCAGCTTTATGCCAGAAACGGCGCGGCGGTCGAAGCCGTCGGCCGATTGTTTCCGGCAGCCGTCAAGGACAACGCAATTGATCGTGTGGCGTTGTCGAAACAGGTGCTGAACGATACCGGCGCGATGAAACAGCTGGAGGCAATTGTTCATCCTCTGGTTCGCCGGGAACAGGATGCGTTTCTGGCCGCTGTCAAATCATCCGGCAACAGCATTGCGGTGTTTGACATACCGTTGCTGTTTGAAACCGGGCGGGCGGAAGACTTTGATGCCGTGCTGGTGGTTTCCGCACCTTATGAAGTCCAGCGTGCCCGCGCACTGGCTAGGCCGGACATGAGCGAAGAAAAATTCGACGCCATACTGGCCAGGCAGGTTCCGGATGAGGAAAAACGCGCAGCAGCAAGCCATGTGATTTCCACAGATGTAGCGATGGAGGATACACGGGCGCAGGTTCTTGCTATTGTGGGTGAACTGCAACTGCTTGCCGGAGACCGCTGACATGCGTGAAATCGTGATGGACACCGAAACCACAGGTCTTGATCCGTTCACCGGTCATCGCATCGTGGAAATCGGGGCAGTTGAACTCTTGAATCACATCCCGACCGGCAATTTCTATCATCAGTACATCAACCCGCAGCGCGACATGCCTGAAGAGGCTTTCAATGTGCACGGGCTGTCGGAGGAATTTCTGGGATCAAAACCACTCTTTGCAGACATTGCCCAGGAGTTTCTCAAATTCATCGATGACGGTATTCTGATCATTCACAATGCGCCGTTCGACATGAAATTCCTCAATGCCGAATTTTCCTGGATCGATATCGAGCAGCTTTCCATGGACCGGGTGATCGATACGCTGGCGCTTGCCCGCAAGCGCTATCCCATGGGTCCGAACAGTCTTGATGCATTGTGTCGGCGCTACGGCATCGACAATTCAAAGCGTGACAAGCATGGCGCGCTGCTGGATTCAGAGCTGCTGGCCGATGTTTACATGGAACTGATCGGCGGTCGCCAGACCATGCTTGGCCTGACCAGCGACAACCAGCAGGCTGAAAAGAAAGTCGAGGTCGGGCAAATTCAGGTGAGTGCCCGCCCGGTTCCGCTGGCTGGCCGGCTGAGCCAGTCGGAAATCGATGCCCACAATGACATGGTCGCCGGTCTGGGCGAAAAGGCGTTGTGGCGCAGTGCCGGCAGCAACTAGGTTAAAGATCTGCCGACCTCAGGGGAACCCTGATCCTTGCACTGACACATCAGTGTCTGTGATCTAACTGTCGGTGTTCTTCTGATCTTTCAGCATTTCTGGAATGACTTCGGCCGCAAGATCTATGAACCTCCGCAGTGCCGGCCGCATCAGGCGCCGCGACGGAAAAACCAGCTGGATTGGTACCCGCCGGACGTGTGTGTCGGGCAAGACCCGCTCCAACAGTCCCTTTTCGACATTTTTTTCCGCGACGATGTTGGGCAAGACCACAATCAGGTCCTGGTTTAAAGCCGCCTCCATCAGGAGCCAGGGGTTAAGGCAGACAAGGTGAGGTTTGACCGGTATCGAGTGCTCAATGTCATTATCTGAGACAAGTTTAAGCTGAGCCATGGGACTACTGTCGGCGTGCAGCAGGCCCAGCGCGAAGCAATCGAGATTTTCGATGGTAACCTGCGCCGGCTTACCGGTGGCTCGGCGATAGAGGCTGGCATAGACCGTACCAAGCGGTTTTGCGCGAAGGGATTCATCAACAATGGGTCCTACCCGGATCGCTACATCAATCGAGTCCTCTATCAGGTCGACCTGATGATCTGTCAGCTCGATATCCAGTCGGCAGTCCGGATATTTTTGCAGGAATTCGGCGGTTACCAAACCCAGGATTGCCTGCCCGAAAATTACCGGTGAACTGAGGCGCACAACGCCAACAGGCTTCGTGCGGAGGCCTTCAATGGAATGATCAACCGCTTCTGCTTCGTTGAGAATCCGTTCTGCATGTTGCGCAGCAAGTTGACCTGCATCTGTAATACTGACAGCACGTGTCGACCGCTCAAACAGCAGGATGTTTGCGCGCTCTTCCATCTTCATCACTCGCCGACTGATCGTTGCTGCGGGAAGCTTCAATGCGCGTGCGGCCCCGGCGTAGCTCAGACGTCGTCTGAGTTCCACCAGTATTCTGGCGTCTGTTAGGTCGTCAATGATCATCCTGCACCAACGCTCCAAAAGGGCGGTCCCTGGGACGTTGGACGTTTCAGAATACCAATGTCCAACCAAAAGCAAACGGCTGCAGACAATGGACGGATCATTCCATTATCGACAATGAAGCAAACCAGTCTGATCACTTGTTTCTCGATCATTCTCGCTCATTTTCTTGGGCAATATTGAACCAGTGAGCAAGTGTATGGAGCACATCATGACATTACCGTCTTCCGAGCTGACAACAGACAACTGTGTATTTCTCATGATCGACCATCAGGTCGGGCTCATGCAGTTCCTGACATCAATCGATCCATTGCAGCTGAAGAACAACATTCTGGGGCATGCAAAAACTGCCAAGGCATTCAGTATTCCCGTCATCATGGGAACAAGCTGGCCGCATGGACCCAATGGTCCGACGATGCCGGAACTGAAAGCCTTGTTTCCGGATGTGAACGTGATTGACCGGCCGGTTGTGAATTTCTGGAACGATCCCGCCTCGAAAGCTGCTGTAGAAGCCACCGGTCGCAAGAAGCTTGTGATTTCGGGTCTGGCAACAGAGGTATGCGCAGCATTCCCCGCAATCTCAGCGTTGCGTGATGGTTACGAGGTTTATGTGGTGATCGATGCCAGCGCTGATTTCAATAAACTCATCACGGATGTCACGATGCAACGCCTGTCCGCAGCAGGAGCGGTAGTGACGACCTGGGTTGCCGTCCTCGCCGAACTATCGGCAAACACCGAGAAGAACGGTCAGTACATAGCCCAGTACCTGAGTGAACACATGGGGCAGTACTATGCAGCCATGAACAATTTCCTCGGGGTGGCCGGAAACGCGGAAGATGTCCGGCAAGCTATTGGCCTTACCGGCTCTCCACCGATTCCAAACTCGGGTGTTTGAGACCGGACGCCGAAGAAGACCAGCAGTGGGAGAATGGTATGAGTTGTAACGCGAAAGCAATCATACATGGTCCCGGCGAAGGCCAAGAGAACGACGGACTGGGTTTCACAAGGTGGTTCCGGATCACACCGGACGATACCGATGGTCGCTTTGCTGTATTTGAAGAAGAGGTACCGGAAGGTGCCGGCCCACCGCTTCATATTCACCAGAAGGAAGAAGAACAGTTCACGGTTTTGTCCGGACAGGTCAAATTTCACTGCAATGGAGATGAGGTAACGGCTGGCCCGGGTACAACAGTTCTGATACCGGCCGGTGCACGTCATGCCTTCAAAGGTGTCGGGCCTGGACCGTCAAGGATATTGGTGATGCTGACACCTGGTCGCGGCGAGGGCTTGTTCCGGGAAGCAGCAGCAGAAGGCTTGTCACCCCATACTGACATGGCGCGAATAGCCGAGATTGCCGCCAGATATGATGTTGAGTTTGTCGGCCCGCCGCTCAATTAATGCACATCGCCGGGTACAACTTTGCCAGATCTGTCTTTGCTTATGATCATGACAGGTAGCGGCCGTCCCACGCGTCCGGGCGTACCCGCGATCAGGGCTTGAAACCGCGCTCTATCCGACTATTTCCAAACGGTCGGCACTACGCATCCGCGCTGGCGGCCTCGGCGGCAATGCGCTGCTGATACATGGCCGCAAAGTCGATCGGATCAAGCATCAGCGGCGGAAAACCGCCATTGCGGGTCACGTCGGCCACGATCTGCCTGGCGAACGGGAATATCATGCGGGGACACTCGACCAGGACAATCGGGTGAAGCGCGTCCTGCGGGATGTTTTCCAGCCGGAAAATGCCTGCGTACAGCAGCTCGGTGGCGAATACCACCTTGTCTTTATGCATAGCCTTGGCATCAAGATGCAGCTCGACTTCAAAGTCTGTTTCGGCCAGCGGCTTGGCGTTTACGTTTACTGAAATATTGATTTCCGGCTGGCCTTCCTGGCCGGCCAGTGACCGTGGTGCATCGGGATTTTCAAACGAAAGATCCTTTACATACTGGCCAAGAATTTTCATCGACGGTGCGGCGCCCTGCGTTGCCCCGTTGCTGCCGGCGACTTCAGGTGCCGCTGCTTCCGCCGCCGGTGCTGCCTTCTTGCTTGCCTTCTTCGCCGCTTTTGCCATGTTCCATCTGCCCTTTGAATCATAAAGTCGAAATTATTGCCGCACGCGTGGCTATCACGGCATCTGCATTCGTGCAAGTTATCATGCTGCCCGGTCAAAGTCAGGCATGGTCCCTGTCACCGGATTTATTGATTACGTCGCGTTTTGCCGGGTTTTTCCGCGCCGTTTCCGGCTGTCTCGTCAATCTCTACAGCTTCGATGTCAATGACGGTACCACCAGGCCGGTTAGGGTTGCCGCGCGTGTGAGTTGATGACCACTGTGTGGATGTGACAACATTGGGTTCGATAAGTTTCCATAGTTTCGCGCCGATCAGCTCGCGCACCGGCGGTATCAGCAAGGCGAATCCCAGCGTATCAGTGGCAAAACCGGGCGTGAGCAGCAGTACACCGGCTATCAGGACAAACAGCCCCTGGGCCAGAGCGGCCACCGGCATTTCTCCGCGGTTTGTGGAATCCTGTACTTTGCGGATTACATCGATGCCCTGACTGCGTACAAGCATGGTGCCGGCAATGGCGGTCAGTATGATAAGTCCGAGCGTAGCCGGCACGCCGATATACGAGCCGACTTGCAAAAACACCGCGATCTCCACAATCGGGACCACAACAAAGGCTAGAAACAGAAAAAATCGCATTGGTAATCACACTTGGTCGATATGGTTCACAAATTTGCGCGCTTGCTGGCCTGCCAGGCGTGATCACAATGCCGCAGCATTGTACCTTTGTACAATCAGTACTTATATAACAGTATGTAAACCATTTGCAGGCGTCATTGCCGCCGGCACACAAACCAACGACAGGAACTGGCAAACGCTATGAATCAGGTCTTTGACCCTTTCAACATAATTATCCTCGCAGTGGCTGTGATCATCTTCTTCCGCCTGCGTGCCGTGCTTGGCACCCGGACCGGCAACGAAAAGCCGTTCGATCCGTTCGCTGGCGAGAACGATGATGCACAAGCTACCTCTTCAGACAATGTGGTGCCGCTGCCGGGCCGAAACAAGCCGACCGCCATCAATCCACCCGATTCCGACGAAGATGACGAGGATGAAGATGAGCGCAAACCGGTGTGGCAGGGTTTTGCCAGAAAAGGTTCGGCAGTTGCGAAGGGGCTGGAGAATCTGGTCAAGGCCGACAACGACTTCTCGCCGCGTGAATTTCTCGGCGGGGCCCGCATGGCCTATGAAATGATCGTCAACGCTTTTGCCGAAGGCGACAAGCAGGCCCTGAAGCCACTATTGTCCCGGGAAGTCTATGACGGGTTTGCTGCCGCGATTGACGAGCGCAAGAAACTGCAGCACACGCTGGAATCAAAGTTTGTCGGTATCAACAAGGCCGATATCAGCAAGATAAGCATTGCCGGCGGCGACGCGCAGATCAGCATCAAGTTTGTCAGCGACCTGATTACCGCAACCCTGGATGAAGAGGGCAGGGTGATTGACGGCGATCCCACCGAAATTCAGGAAATCACGGATGTGTGGACCTTCGAGCGTCCGGTCAATTCCCGCGATCCAAACTGGCGCCTGGTCGCCACCGAGGCCGACTGAGAATTGGGATGCGTGCCGCAATCCGTTGCAAACAGCTTGTCATTGCCCTGCTGGCCGTCATGACCGTTGCTTCAACCGCACAGCCGACGGCTGCGTTGCGGCTTGAACGGGTCCCGTTCAGCAATCTGCCGGGATGGCAGCAGGATGATCACAGTGCCGCTCTTCAGGTGTTTGTGAAAGCATGCGGTGAACTGACCGGCACCGGTATCGGATTTGCCCGCAAGGCACAATTGTCAGGCAGTCGTCGGGACTGGGTGGCCGTGTGCAGGCAGGCAGGGCAGACAGGCTTTTCGCCGGCTGCCGCCCGCAGGTTTTTCGAGGACAACCTGGTTGCGCTGAACGTCAGCGGCGTCAATGGCCAGTTTACCGGCTATTTCGAACCTGAAGTTGAAGGCAGCCGGTCCAGAAGCCGGGAGTTCAGCGTTCCGGTTCTCAGCCGGCCGGACGATCTGGTCAAACTCTCCAAATCGGCCGCATCCAGGCTGGGCGTTGCGTATGGCCGGATTGCCAATGGCGTGGCGCAGCCATACTTCACACGCCGTCAGATTGAACAGGGTCAGCTGGCACCGCAAAGCCTTGACCTGCTGTATCTGAAATCCTGGGTCGACCTGTTCTTCATGCAGATACAGGGATCCGGCCGGGTACGGCTGCGCGAAGGCGGTAGTGCGCGTCTTGGCTACGCGGCAAAGACCGGCTTGCCCTATACGGCAATCGGCAAGGTTCTCATCGACCGGAAGCAGATGACCCGTGACGGGATGTCCATGCAGTCATTGCGGGCCTGGCTGAAAAACAACCCTGACCAGGCGCGCCAGGTCATGTGGGAAAACAAGTCCTATGTGTTTTTCCGGGAATTGCCGGATACGGGCTCCGGACCGATTGGTGCTCAGCAATTGCCGCTCACGCCGTTACGATCACTGGCTGTAGACCGGCGCTTCTGGGCGCTTGGCGTACCGCTATGGGTGTCAACGACGGTTTATGCCAATGGTCGCCTGGTGGTTTTTGACCGGCTGATGGTCGCCCAGGATACCGGGTCGGCCATCAAGGGAGCAGCCCGCGGTGACATATTTATGGGAAGCGGACATCAGGCGGGACTTGATGCCGGCGGGATGGATCAGGCCGGGGACCTGACGGCTCTTGTGCCGCGTGCCCTGGCAACCCGGCTTCTGCGGAAACACGGCAGATGAAAAAGTCCGGCAGATCCACTCACGGCTCTCGCGCCGGTCAGTTGCAGGACGATGATCACGAGGTCTGGGAACAGGTTACCCGGACCGTGAAACCGCTTAACAGGCTTCCCTATGTGAAACCGGTTACTGAAGCCCAGCCGGCGCGACCCGTGTCAGACCATGAACGCAATGGCAAGGCTGTGTCAAAACCCGTCGACCCGGTCCGCAAGGTGGCCCGCGCCGTTGCCCGGCAGGCAATTCAGCTGCAGTCACACAACAATCTGGACAGGCGACACAAGCAGAAACTGTCGCGCGGCAATGTCGATATTGAAGCGCGGCTGGACCTGCACGGCCAGTCTGTTGAGCGCGCGCGCATGTCGCTGCTGGGGTTTCTGCAGTCATCGCGTGACCGGGGTTACCGCAATGTACTGGTTATCACCGGCAAGGGCGCGTCCCCGTTTACCAGGCATACGCTGCATTCGACGGATGTCTTCCAGGCGCCGGAACGCCTCGGGCGGTTGCGGGCCGAGTTTCCGGGCTGGATGGCGCAGCGGGAATTTTCATCCAACATCGTCGGATTTCAACCTGCGCACCCGCGCCACGGCGGAGGCGGGGCTTTTTATGTTCGCCTGAAGCGGAAGGCTGGCAGGTCATGACGCCGTTCGGCGAAAAAATCCGCGCCTTGCGAAAAGACCGGGGCGTGACCATGAAACAGATGGCGCAGGCAATTGGCGTCAGTGCGCCTTACCTGTCAGCACTTGAGAACGGCAAGCGCGGCCAGCCCAGCTGGTACCTGGTTCAGCGCATCATCGCCTACTTCAACATAATCTGGGACGATGCCGAAGACATAGTCGAGCTGGCGCGCCTGTCACACCCGCGCGCCGTCATTGACACGTCCGGCCTGTCGCCCAGGGCCACCGAACTGGCAAACCGGCTGGCAGACAGCATCTCGCGGTTGAGCGATGCCGATCTGCAACGGCATCTGCAATTGCTTGATCAGGCCGATCCGGTTGATCAGGACCCTAAAGAATAAACTTCGACAGGTCCGTGTCTCGGGCCAGATCGCCGATATTCGTCTCAACGAAGGCGCGATCCAGGACAACGGTTTCTCCACCCCGGTCGGTGGCGGTGTAGCTTATGTCTTCAAGCACCCGTTCCATGATGGTCTGCAGGCGGCGCGCGCCGATGTTTTCCACCGACGAGTTCACCTCTGCTGCAATGTCTGCCAGGGCTTCAACGCCGTCATCGGTAACATCCAGGGTCAGGCCTTCAGTGGCCATCAGCGCAATGTACTGCTTGACCAGGCTGGCCTCGGGCTCCACGAGGATACGCACAAAATCATCACGGGTCAGCGCTTTCAGCTCTACCCGAATCGGCAACCGGCCTTGCAGTTCCGGCAGCAGGTCGGACGGTTTGGCGACATGAAACGCCCCTGAAGCGATGAACAGGATATGGTCGGTCTTGACCGGCCCGTGCTTGGTGCTGACGGTCGTGCCTTCAATAAGCGGTAAAAGATCGCGCTGCACGCCTTCGCGGCTTACATCAGCGCCCTGTCTGTCCGCCCTGGCTGTGACCTTGTCGATCTCGTCCAGGAACACGATGCCATTGTTTTCGGCGGCGTCGATTGCCTCGCTGACGATCTGTTCCTGATCGATCAGCTTGTCGGATTCCTCCGGCATCAGCAGGTCGTGGCTTTCAGCCACGGTAATGCGACGGGTCTTTGTGCGCCCTCCCATTGCTTTTCCCAGCATGTCGGACAGGTTGACCATGCCCACGGATGAACCCGGCATGCCCGGAATGTCCATTGTCGGCATGCCTGAGCTGTTATCGACGACCTCGATCTCGATTTCCTTGTCGTCCAGCTCGCCATTGCGCAGTTTCGCCCGGAAACTGTCGCGTGTGCCTTTTGAGGCATTCGGCCCGACCAGTGCGTCGAGCACGCGGTTTTCGGCATTGGCCTGGGCATTGGCCTCGACGTCCTTGCGCCGGGTTTCGCGGGCAAGGCCGATACCGACCTCCACCAGATCACGGACAATCTGCTCCACATCGCGGCCGACATAACCCACCTCGGTAAACTTGGTGGCTTCCACCTTGATGAACGGTGCATTGGCGAGTTTCGCCAGGCGTCTCGCGATCTCGGTCTTGCCGACGCCGGTAGGACCGATCATCAGGATGTTCTTCGGCATCACTTCGTCGCGCAGGTCGGCATCCAGTTGCTTGCGGCGCCAGCGATTGCGCAGCGCAATGGCAACCATGCGCTTTGCGTCCTTTTGACCGACAATATGGCGGTCAAGCTCCGATACGATCTCGCGTGGAGAGAAGTCAGTCATGGTGGTGAAGTGTCCTACTTGTCTTTTGTGTCTTTGCCGAGTTTCTCGACCGTCACGTTTTCATTGGTGAAAACACAGATATCAGCGGCAATTTTCATGGCGCGCCTGGCGATTTGTTCCGCGTCCATGTCGCTGTCGGCCAGTGCACGCGCCGCGGCAAGCGCGTAATTGCCGCCTGAGCCGATGGCGATGATGCCGTTTTCCGGTTCAAGCACATCACCGGTGCCGGTGAGCACCAGGCTTGTTTCCCGGTCAGCCACGATCATCATGGCCTCCAGCCGGCGCAGATACCTGTCGGTGCGCCAGTCCTTGGCGAGTTCCACGCAGGCGCGGGTCAGCTGGTTGGGGTATTGTTCGAGCTTGGCCTCAAGGCGTTCGAACAGGGTCATGGCATCGGCGGTCGCGCCGGCAAAACCCGCGATCACATCACCTTTGCCCAGTGGCCGCACCTTGCGGGCATTTGACTTGATCACCGTGTTGGACAGGCTGACCTGGCCGTCTCCGGCAACCACCACGCAATCTCCCTTGCGAACGGTGACAATTGTCGTTCCATGCCAGAGGCTGGCGTCACTGTTATGTGTCATTAATCAACTTTCAGTTGCATGTCTGAGGGTTATTTGGGAACTGCCTATGGCCAATAAAAGACCCTGCCCGGTTAATCAAGCCATGGCTGGGGCCTTGCGTCGCCGGTGCAGCCTGCTAAAAGTCAGCCCGAAGGTGGGCCACGACGGAAGTTAACCATGCGAACAGCCAGTATAACACGCAAGACCAACGAGACCGATGTCTCCGTTGAGGTCAACCTTGACGGGACCGGTAAGCGCTCGATTGCCACCGGCATCGGGTTTTTCGATCACATGCTCGACCAGTTGTCGCGTCACTCGCTGGTCGACATGACCATCAAAACCACCGGTGATCTGCACATCGACATGCATCACACCACCGAAGACACCGGTATCGCGCTGGGTCAGGCGATATCGAAGGCATTGGGTGATCGCCGCGGCATACGCCGGTATGGCCACGCCTACCTTGCCATGGACGAGGCACTGTCTCGCGCCAGTATCGATGTGTCGGGCAGACCGTTTCTGGTATGGCGAACCGAGTTCAGTGCCGACAGGATCGGTGAAATGGATACCGAGCTGTTTCGCGAGTTCTTTCAGGCCTTTGCACAAAATGCCGGTATGACCCTGCATGTGGAAACCTTGTATGGCGTCAACAATCACCATATTGCGGAAAGCTGCTTCAAGGCAGTAGCACGCGCATTGCGCGACTGCCTCGAAATTGACCCGCGCATGCCGGATGTTGTGCCATCGACCAAGGGCACACTGGGCGGAGAAGGATGATCATATGCTGACCTACACGGTCCACAGTAAACAGGACGCGCTTGCGCCGGATCAGATCGATGACGGCAAGGGTGTTGTGTTCGTCAAGGACGGATTCTCCTGGCCGGCGTTCTTTATTCCGTTTTTCTGGATGCTGTGGCATCGCCTGTGGTTGCCGCTCATCGGTTACGTCGTGGCTGTGGGCCTGATTGCTCTTGCCGGTTATGTGTTTTCCTGGCCGGAAAATCTGACCGGGGCCACGGGTCTTCTGGCCAACTTGTTTTTCGGGCTTGAAGGCAATAATTTCCGGCGCCGGGCTCTGGCCAAACGCGGCTTCGACGAGGTTGCCGATATTGTAGCGGACAATGGCGAAGAAGCCTCATATCGGTTTTTTGCCACGCGGCTTTCGGATCAGAACGGATAGACCAGCCATGCGGGTTGCCATCATTGATTACGGCTCAGGTAACCTGCGCTCGGCCCAGAAGTCGTTTGAACGCGCCGCCTCCGCGCTGGACAATGCCATCAGTATCGAACTCGTTGACACACCCGAGCAGGTGGCAGGCGCTGACCGGGTCGTGCTGCCGGGTGTTGGCGCCTATCGCGACTGTCACGATGGCATCCACGCCATCAACGGCATGTGGCAGGCCATTGAGGAACACTGTTCTGCAAAAGCCCGGCCGTTCCTGGGGATCTGCGTCGGCATGCAGCTCATGGCCACGCGCGGTCTTGAACACACGGTCACGCCGGGTTTTGGATGGATCGACGGTGAGGTGGACCGGATCGAGGTCGGCGACACCGACCTCAAGATTCCGCACATGGGCTGGAATACCCTGGATGTCGCCCGGCCGCATCCATTGCTGGACGGCATCAAGACCGGCTCCGATGGTCAGCATGCGTATTTCGTGCATTCCTATCACCTGCGTACAGACAATGAAGCAGATGTTGTAGCGACGGCTCGGTATGGTGCGCCGATTACGGCGATGGTTGCCCGCGGCAACATGGCGGGAACGCAGTTCCATCCGGAAAAAAGCCAGGCACTTGGCCTGGGCCTGATTTCGAATTTTCTCACCTGGGCACCTTAGAGGACAACCTGACCGATGATTCTCTTTCCCGCGATTGATCTCAAGGATGGCCAGTGCGTCCGCCTGAAACTGGGCGACATGGACCAGGCGACGGTTTTTGCCGATGACCCTGCAGCACAGGCACGGACGTTTCAGGAGCAGGGCTTTGAATATTTGCATATTGTCGACCTGAACGGCGCTTTTGCAGGTACGTCGGTCAATGGCGAAGCCGTCGATGCCATCTTGAAGGCAATATCAATTCCGGTTCAGCTAGGTGGCGGAATACGGGATCTGGAGGCAATTGCCGGTTGGCTGGACAAGGGAATAGCCCGGGTCATTCTCGGCACGCTGGCGGTTCGCGATCCTGATCTGGTGCGCCGGGCCTGCCGGGAATTTCCGGGCCGTGTCGCGGTCGGAATCGACGCCAAGGGTGGTCATGTGGCGGTCGAAGGCTGGGCGGAAAGCTCCACCTTGAGCGTGCTGGAGCTGGCCTCCAAGTTTGAAGACGCCGGTGTTGCCGCCATCATCTATACCGATATTGACCGCGACGGCATTCTGGCGGGACTGAACATCACGTCCACACTGGAACTGGCTTCTGCCACCAGCATTCCGGTCATTGCCAGCGGCGGCCTGGCATCCATGGACGATATCAACCGCTTGACGCAGGAAGACTGTGCCGTGCTGGAAGGCGCCATCAGCGGACGTGCCCTGTATGACGGGCGCATTGACCCGGGCCTGGCATTGCAAACCCTGAAAGAGGCAGCTCATGCTTAAGGCGCGCATCATTCCCTGCCTGGATGTGAAAGACGGCCGGGTCGTCAAGGGGGTCAATTTTGTCGATCTGCGCGATGCCGGGGATCCGGTGCAGATCGCCAAGGCCTATGATGCCGCGGGCGCGGATGAGCTGTGTTTTCTCGACATCACTGCAACCCATGAGAACCGGGGCATTATTTTTGATGTTGTGCGCCAGACCGCTGAACAGTGCTTCATGCCGCTGACGGTGGGCGGTGGCGTCCGCACCACTGACGACATTCGCAAACTGCTGCTGGCGGGTGCCGACAAGGTGTCGATCAACACGGCAGCAGTGAAGGACCCGGAATTCGTCGCTGAAGCCGCCCGCAAGTTCGGTTCGCAATGCATCGTGGTTGCCGTTGATGCCAAGCGGGTGAGCGATGACGGTAATCCGCTGCGCTGGGAAATCTTCACTCATGGCGGGCGTGAACCGACCGGCATCGACGCGATTGAATTCTCCCGCAAGGTAGTTGCGTTGGGGGCGGGCGAGATACTGCTGACTTCAATGGACCGGGATGGCACCGGAGACGGGTTTGACATCGATCTTACCCGCGCCGTGTCGCGCGCGGTCAATGTGCCGGTTATCGCATCCGGGGGTGTCGGATCCCTGCAACACCTGGTGGACGGCATCCAGAAGGCCGAGGCCAGTGCCGTGCTTGCCGCCTCGATTTTCCACTTCGGGACCCATACGATTTCCGAAGCCAAGCAATTCATGGCACAACAGGGCGTGCCGGTACGGCTGGTTTAGAGCGAGAACTGGATATGACAACACAGACGCTGGACAAACTGCAGACGCTGGCCCGCCTCGAGGAAATCATTGCGTCGCGGGCTGCCGCCGCCGACGGGGAGACTTCCTATACCGCCGGCCTGCTGGCCGCCGGATCTGAAAAGTGTGCGCGCAAATTTGGCGAAGAGGCCATTGAACTGATACTTGCATCGCAGGGCAGGGATGCAAATCATACAACAGCGGAAGCAGCGGATGTGGTGTATCATCTGCTCGTACTGTTGAAGGCGGCGGGCGTTTCGCTGGACCAGGTGATGGATGAACTGCACAACCGGTTCTCGCAAAGCGGCCTGGAAGAAAAGGCATCCCGTAATCCGGATTGATATGTGCCATGGATCAGAACACATCACAGCTCTCGCCCTATCGCATCTTCACGCGAACCGAATGGGCCAAGCTTCGCGCTGATACGCCGCTGACCCTGACGGCTGAAGAAGTCGAGGAACTGCGCGGTGTCAATGATCGCGTGAACCTGGATGAAGTGGTGGCCATCTACCTGCCCCTGTCGCGCCTGTTGAACCTGTATGTTGCAGCCAGCCAGGACCTGTTTTCGGTCACCCAGAACTTTCTCGGCGGCAACAATCACAAGGTTCCCTACATCATCGGCATTGCCGGCAGCGTGGCGGGCGGCAAGAGCACAACTGCCAGGATCCTGCGCGGCCTGCTGGCGCGCTGGCCCAATCATCCGAAAGTGGCGTTGCTGCCGACGGATGGATTCCTGCTGCCCAATGCCGTGCTGGAGCGCGAAGGACTGATGAACCGGAAAGGCTTTCCGGAAAGCTATGACCTGCCTGTCCTGTTGAAATTCCTGTCGGACATCAAGGCCGGCAACCACAATGTGCGCGCACCGGTCTACTCGCACTTCAGCTATGACATCGAGCCGGGCAAGCATATCACCATCGACCAGCCGGACATACTCATTGTCGAGGGTCTCAATGTGCTGCAGACCGGCAGGCCGCCGCGCGACGGCAAGGCCATACCGTACGTGTCGGACTATTTTGATTTCTCGATCTTCATCGATGCCGACGAACACGATCTGCGTACCTGGTATGTCAACCGGTTCTTCTCGTTTCGTGAAACCGCCTTTGCCGATCCCAAGTCATACTTCCACAGATATTCCAAACTGTCGGACGTGGAGGCTCAGGAAACCGCCACCAGGATCTGGGAAACCGTCAACCTGGCCAACCTGCGTGAAAACGTTCTGCCGACGCGCCAGCGCGCCGACCTGATACTGCGCAAGGGCCCTGATCACCTGATCAATTCGGTTTATCTGCGCAAGCTCTAGACAAGCTCTAGACAAGCTCTAGATAAGGGATTTCAGGGCCGCCTGCGGTCTTGCCCCGATATGCGAGATGATTTCTGCCGCCGCCACATGCCCGAGCCGTGCACATTCAGCCACCGGCTTGTTGTGAGCATGTCCGAACAGGAAGCCTGAAGCATACAGGTCGCCGGCGCCGGTGGTGTCCACAACCTGGTCGACAGGCTGTGCGGCGACTTCCGTCACCGTGCTTCCGGTTACAATGGCGCTGCCTTTTTCCGAGCGGGTGATGGCGGCCAGTGAGCAGTCCTGCGCAACTGCGGCCATGGCTTCCTGCAGGTTTGATGTCTGGTACAGCGACAGGATCTCCGCTTCGTTGGCAAACAGGATATCGACGCCGTCGCGGATCAGGGACAGGAAACTGTCGCGATGCCGGTCCACGCAAAACGAATCCGACAGGGTCAGGGCCACCTGCCGCTTGTTGTCGCCAGCCAGCCTTGCGGCTTTCCTGAACGCGTCCTTGGCATTGGGCCGGTCCCAGAGATAGCCTTCAAGATAGGTTATGGTCGCGGACGCCACTTCGTTTTCGCTGACATCGTCGGGACCCAGCATGGCGCAGGCGCCCAGATAGGTGGACATGGTGCGTTGCCCGTCCGGTGTCACAATGACGATGCAGCGTGCCGTCTGCGGTCCGTCATTGAGAGCAGGTGTATCAAAACTCACCCCGGCTGCGCGAATGTCATGGGCGAACACGTCGCCGATCTGGTCCGTGGCAACCTTGCCGATGTAACCTGAAGAACCACCCAGTGAAGTGACGCCTGCAATCGTGTTCGCCGCGGACCCGCCGGAAATCTCGGTGGCCGGGCCGATCTTGTCATACAGGGACAGGGCGTCATCTTCATCGATCAGCAGCATCGCGCCCTTGTCCAGGGCGTTGTCTTCAAGAAATGCATCGTCATGCCGCGCGATCACATCGACAATCGCGTTGCCAATTCCAAGGACATCCAGATTTTTCTGCGGCATGGGGGGTTCCTGATTCAGGTGAGACAGAGCACGCCAGTGCATACACAAGTTTGCTGCTGCGTTGCAATCGACACTTGCATCGCCAGCGCGATCTTCTTATTTGCCAGTAACAGCCCCAATTCATTTTGAAAGCCGATACATGATTGCCTCAACATTCCGTGCCATGCGTGATGTTCTGTCACCGGAATTCCGTTCGATCCTGTGGAAGGCCATCGGACTGACGCTGCTGGTATTCGTCGGCGTGCTGGCGGCGTTGTGGGTCGGCAGTGCGGCATTGCTGGTATTGCCCTGGCCATGGCTCGACGAGGTCATTGCCGGCGCGGCCAGCCTTGTTCTGCTGGTGGTGTTTTTCTTCCTGATGGCGCCGGTGACGGCAATCTTTGCCGGCCTGTTTCTGGACACCGCCGCTGATATTGTTGAGGTGAAACACTATCCCGGCGAGCCTAAGGGCAACCCGCCATCTGCATGGTCGTCGGCCCTGATGGGACTGCAATTCGGATTGCTGGTGCTGGCGGTCAACATTCTGGTGCTGCCAACCGTGTTCTTCGGCATCGGCGTGGCCATCATGCTAATGGCCAATGCCTACCTGCTGGGCCGGGAGTATTTCACCATGGTGGCCATGCGGCATATGCCGGCGCGGCAGGCCGCAAATTTTAGAAAGATCAATGCAGGCCGGGTCTGGGCTGCCGGTCTGGTGCCCGCTGGCCTTGCCCTGATCCCGTTCCTGAACATTCTGGTGCCGCTGTTTTCAACGTCCTATTTCGTCCATATTTTCAAAAAGATAGCGGTGGATCAAAGGACCGCATGAGCAATCTAGATGCTCTTGCCCGGAAACAGGCAGAGGTCTGAAATCAGGCATCTTTCGCACTCCGGCTTGCGCGCCTTGCAGATATAGCGTCCATGCAGGATCAGCCAGTGATGGGCATGCAGCATGTAGGCTTTCGGCACTCGCTTGAGCAGGCCCTGCTCAACCGCCAGGACCGTTTTGCCGGGCGCCAGGCCGACCCGGTTGGCCAGCCTGAACAAGTGCGTGTCGATGGCGATAGTGGGTTGCCCGAAACAGTTGTTCAGGACCACGTTGGCGGTTTTCCGGCCAACACCGGGCAAGGCCTCCAGCGCCTCGCGATTGTCCGGAACCTGGCTGTCATGTTTGTCCACCATGTCGCGCGACAGGGCGATGACGTTCTTCGCCTTGTTACGATAAAGCCCGATGGTGCGGATGTGCTCGCGCACCTTGTCTTCTCCCAGCGCCAGCATTTTCTCCGGGGTGTCGGCAGCGTGAAACAGACCGCGGGTGGCCTTGTTGACACCTTCGTCCGTGGCCTGCGCCGATAGCACGACGGCGACGAGGAAGGTAAAGGTATTGACCGATTCCAGTTCGCCCTTGGGCTCCGGATTGTTTTCAGCGAACCGCTGGAACACCTGCTCTATTTCTGCGGCGTTGAGTTTCTTGCGCCGTGCCATTGAAAAATGCTCTCCTTGTTTTGCATGGAACGGGTCAGGTCCTGATTGATCCAGAACCACGCCCACCTCGTGTCACATGCAGTAACCAAATTGAACTCAACCGGGAAGCCCTTGTGAAGTCAGCTCCTATTACCATTGAACTGTATCCATATCGATCCCTGTCCCGGAAGGGCTTCATCATTTTGATGTCGTGCATTGCCGCGGTCAGTTTTATTGCCGGTGTTGCTTTCCTGCTGATGGGGGCGTGGCCGGTGTTCGGTTTCTTCGGGCTCGACGTGGCACTGATCTGGTGGGCGATAAAACGCAACTACCGCGATGCGGAGTGCCAGGAGAATATTTGTATCAGTGATGAGACGGTGACCATCACCAGGATGAAGGCGCGCCAGCCGGACCAGACCCAGACGCTTGTGCGGGCATGGGCCAGGGTTCGCCTGGAAGAAGACAGTGAGCGCGAACTGGTCGGCCGGCTTTTCCTCACCTCGCGCGAAATGGTGACCGAGGTCGGCAGCTTTCTGGCGCCGTATGACAGGAAATCCCTGGCAACCACCCTCAACGAGATTCTGGCCCGGCCGCGCATTTAAGCCTGGTTGTCCGTAAAACGGGTGGCTGTGCACCTTGCGACGGCCTATTATCCAGATAGTGAAATAACAGCTTCAGGAGCGCTCGTCATGTTACAGACCGCCCACACCAATGATTATGAGCTTGTCCGCCGCACCATAGAGTTCGTGTCGGAAAACTGGCTTGACCACCCATCGCTTGATGAGATCGCCGGCAATGTCGGCGCCAGTCCCGATTCGGTTCAGCGCAGCTTCTCGCGCTGGGCAGGCCTGACGCCGAAGTCGTTTATGCAGGCCATTACCGTCGACCGCGCCAGGCAACTCTTGCAGGATTCAGCAACCGTGCTGGACACGGCCTACGAGGTTGGCCTGTCCGGCGCCGGGCGCCTGCACGACCTGTTCGTCACCCATGAAGGCATGCCGCCGGGTGTCTACCGGGCCAAAGGCGCCGGCCTGACCATTACCTGGGGGTGTCATGCATCGCCCTTTGGCACTGCCATTGTGCTGACCACGTTGCACGGCCTGGCGGGCCTGGCATTTGCCGATGAAGGCGGCGAGATGGCGGCTTTTGAAGATATGGCCAGACGCTGGCCCAACGCCGAATATGTGCGTGATGACAAGGCTACCGCGGCCATGGCCAAACGCATCTTCGACCGCAATGAGTGGCGTCCCGATCAACCCTTGCGCATTGTCATGATCGGCACTGATTTCGAGGTGCGTGTCTGGGAAACCCTGTTGCGTATTCCGCTGGGCTCGGCGACCACATATTCAGACGTGGCCGATACCATCGGCAAGCCAACGGCGGCTCGCGCTGTCGGTACAGCAGTTGGCAAGAACCCGATCTCCTTTGTGGTGCCCTGTCATCGCGTGCTGGGCAAGTCGGGCGGCCTGTGCGGCTATCACTGGGGCCTGACCCGAAAGAAAGCCATACTCGGCTGGGAAGCCGGTGCGGTCGGAAACGCCTGATCCGGTGCGGGTTCCGGAGACGTCAGTGTTCCAGAACCTGTGAGCTGGCGATGGTGCCGTTGGCATTCAGCTTGTAGATGATCGGCACGCCTGTCGCGATTTCGCGCTTCAGGATTGCGTCCGGGCTCAGGCCTTCCAGTGCCATGACCAGCGCGCGCAGGGAATTGCCGTGCGCGGCAACGATGATGGTCTTGCCATCCAGCACGTGCGGCTGGATCGCCTTCATGTAGTAGGGCAGGGAGCGCGCCAGCGTATCGCGCAGGCTTTCACCGCCCGGCGGCTGGACATCGTAGGACCTGCGCCATGTATGAACCTGCTCGTCACCCCATTTCTTGCGCGCGTCGTCCTTGTTCAGGCCCGTCAGGTCGCCGTAATCGCGCTCGTTCAGGGCCTGGTCGCGCGTGGTCGGCAGGTCCGGTTGTCCGAGTTCTTCCAGCATGATGGTGAGCGTACGCTGGGCGCGGTCGAGAACGCTGGTGAACGCCATGTCGAATTCCAGCCCCAGCGCCTTCAGATTTCGGCCTGCCGTATGGGCTTCCTCGACACCCTTGTCCGTCAGTCCCGGGTTTTCCCAGCCGGTGAACAGGTTCTTCAGGTTCCATTCGCTTTGTCCGTGCCGGACGAGCACAAGGGTTCCACTCATGTCAGGTATCGCTTTCTGGTTGGGTTCAAGTCAGTTTTCACGATCAATGCCGAGTACGTCCATCATCGAGTACAGCCCGGGCTTCTGGTCATGGGCCCACAATGCCGCCTTGATGGCGCCATTGGCAAATATCTCCCGCGACTCAGCCTTGTGAGACAGTTCGATGCGTTCGGATTGTCCGGCAAATATCACGCTGTGGTCTCCGACCACACTGCCGCCGCGCAGTGTTGCAAATCCGATGTCGCCTTCATTGCGGGCTCCTGTATGACCGTCACGGCTGCGCACGGAGTTCTTTGCAAGATCAATGTCCCGGCCCTGTGCTGCCGCGCTGCCAAGCAGCAAGGCGGTTCCCGATGGCGCATCAACCTTGTGACGATGATGCATCTCCACCACCTCGATATCAAAACTCTCGTCGAGTGATGCGGCAACCTGCCTGACGATAGCCGCCAGCAGGTTTACGCCGAGGCTCATATTGCCGGACTTGACGATGCGTGCGTGCCGCGATGCGGCCTCTATGGCGGCTTCGTCTGTTGCGCTGAGGCCGGTTGTACCGATGACGTGCACGATGCGGGCCTGCGCCGCAATGCCGGCCAGCGCTACGCTGGCTGCGGGCAAGGTGAAGTCGATGATGGCATCGGCCTTTACTAGCACGGAAAGCGGGTCGTCCGATATCAGCGTGCCGATATCGCCCAGGCCGGCGACGGCTCCCTGGTCCTTGCCGACAACAGGTGACCCTTTCGGTTCAAGGCCGCCTGCAACCTCGCAGGAAGGATGCGCATGAATAAGCCGGGTCAGGGTCTGGCCCATGCGCCCGCCGGCACCTGCAACAACAAGCTTGAGCATTTTTCAATCGGCCCGTTCATTGGAATTGGACTTCTTGCTATGTGATAACAGCGAACGGTCCGGGTGCCTAGGGTCTGGTGACCATCAAGGCGGGTAAACGGGGCGCTATGTTGCATCCGGTGCTGATCCGTCGTCCAAAACAGTGTTTTCGACCCTAAGTTGTTGTTTGCCCAATGGACAATGACGATGCCAGCAGGCAGACTTGGGCTAACTGAATGCAAAGGGGAATTGATTGTTATGTTGAATGTTCACGAATCTGCTGAGTTGAGTGCCGGCGCTGCCGAGGTTTGGGCCGCGATCAGTGAGTTCGGAAATCTCGCCGACTGGCATCCTGCGGCTGTGACCTCAACCATTGAGACGCGCGGCGAGGACACGGTGCGTGTCATCAACATATCCGGTGGTGGTGTTTTGACCGAGAAACTGGAAGCTCACGATGATGGCGCCATGAGCCAGAGCTATTCCATTGTCGACGGTCCATTGCCGGTTTCCGATTATCACTCGACCATCCAGGTCACGGCTGGTGACGACAATAAATGCACCGTCGACTGGACAGGCAAGTTCAACGCCGACGGGGCGGATGATGAAACCGCATCAAAAGTGATTTCCGGCATCTATACGGCCGGCCTGTCGGCGCTGACAAAGCGTTTCGGACAGGTTTAAGCGCTCTACAGCCCCTCTACGATCACGATGTCTGCTTCACCTGCGCCCAGGCGTTTGGCACGCGCTGCCTGATACTCGTCGCTGTTGAAGCAGTCAATCGCATCCTGGTAGCTGTTGAATTCGATCACCACATTGCGCGCTTTGCCGGCGCCTTCCATCTGGGCGTGCTGGCCGCCGCGGGCCAGCATGCGGGCATTGTATTTCTTGAACGCCTCAGGTGCAGCGTCCGCATAATGCCTGTACTGGTCGGGATCGCTGACGGTGACATGTGCTATCCAGTATCCCTTGGCCATTCCGGCATCTCCTTAAAAGGTTCAGGTGTTGTTTGAGCGCGCAGGGCCTGGCTGTTGCTCAACTGCCGAAACTGTCCCAGAACGACCGCGCCTTGGTGAAGAAGCCGGCGGACTGTGGAGAATTGTCCTTGGCCTGACTTTCAAAATCGCGCAGCAGTTCCTTCTGCTTGCGGGTCAGGTTCACCGGTGTTTCCACGCTGACCTGAATGTACATGTCGCCATGCTGGCTTGAGCGCAGCACCGGCATGCCCTTGGACTTGAGGCGGAACTGCTTGCCGCCCTGGGTGCCTTCGGGAATGGTCACGCGCGCCTTCTTGCCGTCAATTGTCGGCACCTCGATCTCGCCGCCAAGGGCAGCCGATGTCATGGAGATGGGTACACGTGAAAACAGGTCGGCGCCGTCGCGCTGGAAAAACTCGTGCTGCTTGATCGACAGGAAAATATACAGATCTCCGGACGGTCCGCCGCGCACCCCGCTTTCACCCTCATTGGCAAGGCGAATACGGGTGCCGTCTTCCACGCCGGCGGGAATGTTCACCGACAGGGTGCGCTCTTTCTGAACCCTGCCCTGGCCGGAGCAATTCGTGCACGGGTCGGATATCACCGTTCCCCGGCCCTGGCATGTCGGACAGGCACGTTCAACCGTGAAGAAACCCGATGACGAGCGCACGGCGCCCTGGCCGTTACAGGTCGAACAGGTGGTTGGGCTGGTACCGGGTTTTGCGCCGCTGCCAGAGCAGGTCTCGCATGATACGGACGTCGGTACGCGGATCTGCGCCGACTTGCCGGCATAGGCGTCGGTCAGCGAGATTTCCATGTCATAGCGCAGGTCCGAGCCACGCGCAGCACTGCTGCCGCCGCGTCCTCCCTGGCGTCTGCCGCCGCCGCCGCCACCCATGAACTCGCCAAACAGGTCTTCGAAAATGTCGGACATGGAGGACGAAAACTCCGGCCCGAACCCGGCACCACCAGGGCCGCCGCGGCCGTCTTCGAAAGCTGCGTGGCCGAAGCGGTCATAGGCCGCGCGTTTCTGCGGCTCCTTCAGGACCTCGTAGGCCTCACTTGCTTCCTTGAATTTCTGTTCTGCTGTGTCGTCATCCGGATTGGCGTCGGGATGATACTGCTTCGCCATTTTGCGAAAGGCACTTTTCAGCTCCTTGTCATCGACATTCTTGCCAACGCCCAGCACCTCGTAATAATCTCGTTTCGCCATTTTGTATTCAGCCTGCTTGCTGCTTGCCGGGACGATCATCGCGGGACCGTGCTGATAAAGCAATTACCGCGGCGCGTCATCCCAAATGCACTCTGGAGCCAAGAGGGCTCCAGAGCGATCTATCATGACATTGACGTCGTTCAAGACGCCTTTTTGTCGTCCTCGTCGTCCTGGACTTCTTCGAAGTCCGCATCGACGATGTCTTCTTCCGGCGCGCCGCCGTCTTCGCCGGCCTCACCGTCAGCTTCTGCGGCCGCTTCGGCCTGAGCCTGATACATGGCCTCACCAAGCTTCATGGCTGCCTGCGACAGCGTATTGGTCTTGGTCTGGATTTCCTCGGCACTGTCGCCGCCCAGAGCGTCCTTCAGATCGTCGATGGCTGCGGTGACGGCAGACTTGTCCGCATCCGAGATCTTGTCGCCGTGTTCAGACAAGGATTTTTCGGTTGAATGGATCAAGGCTTCGCCATGGTTCTTGGCTTCCACCATTTCCTTGTTCTTCTTGTCTTCCTCGGCGTGACTTTCGGCATCCTTGACCATTGTCTCGACTTCGTCATCCGACAAGCCACCAGATGCCTGAATGCGGATCTGCTGTTCCTTGTTGGTTGCCTTGTCCTTGGCCGATACATTGACGATGCCGTTGGCATCAATGTCGAATGTCACCTCGATCTGCGGTACGCCGCGCGGTGCGGTCGGAATGCCCATCAGGTCGAAATTACCCAGCATCTTGTTGTGCTGCGCCATTTCGCGTTCACCCTGGAACACCCGGATGGTCACGGCAGTCTGGTTGTCGTCAGCCGTCGAGAACACCTGGCTCTTCTTGGTCGGGATCGTCGTATTGCGATCGATCAGGCGGGTGAACACACCGCCCAGGGTTTCGATACCCAGTGACAATGGCGTCACGTCGAGCAGCAACACATCCTTGACTTCACCCTGCAGCACGCCTGCCTGGATGGCGGCGCCGATGGCCACAACTTCGTCCGGGTTCACACCCTTGTGCGGCTCCTTGCCGAAGAACGACTTGACGGTTTCGATGACTTTCGGCATGCGGGTCATGCCGCCGACAAGCACCACTTCGTCGATATCGGATGCTTTCAGGCCGGCATCCTTGAGCGCCGACTTGCACGGTCCGACAGTGCGCTGGATGAGATCATCCACCAGCGACTCCAGTTTGGCACGGGTCATTTTCAGGGTCAGGTGCTTCGGACCGGATGCATCTGCGGTGATGAACGGCAGGTTGATTTCGGTCTGGGTACCCGACGACAGCTCGATCTTGGCCTTTTCAGCCGCTTCCTTCAGGCGCTGCAGAGCCAGCTTGTCGGAGCGCAGGTCAATGCTGTTTTCCTTTTTGAACTCATCGGCGAGATAGTCGACGATGCGCATGTCGAAGTCTTCACCGCCGAGGAACGTGTCACCATTGGTGGACTTCACTTCAAACACGCCATCACCGATTTCCAGGATCGACACGTCGAAAGTACCGCCGCCAAGGTCATACACGGCAATGGTGCCGGCATCCTTCTTGTCGAGACCATAGGCAAGTGCTGCAGCGGTCGGCTCATTGATGATGCGCAGGACTTCAAGGCCGGCAATCTTGCCGGCATCTTTTGTGGCCTGGCGCTGGCTGTCATTGAAGTAGGCCGGAACCGTGATCACGGCCTGGGTCACGCTGTCGCCCAGATGGCGCTCGGCGGTTTCCTTCATTTTCTGAAGCGTCATGGCGGAAATCTGCGAAGGCGCATATTTCTTGCCCATGGATTCAACCCATGCATCGCCATTGTCGGCCTTGACGATGTTGTAGGGAACCAGCTTCTTGTCCTTTTCGACCATCGGATCGTCCATGCGCCGTCCGATCAGGCGCTTGATGGCGAAGAATGTGTTTTCAGGGTTTGTGACGCCCTGGCGCTTGGCCGGCTGGCCGACAAGCGTCTCGTCATCGCCTGTGAAGGCAACGATGGAAGGAGTGGTACGCGCCCCTTCCGCATTCTCAACTACTTTCGGGCTTCCGCCCTCCATGACCGCAACGCACGAATTTGTGGTTCCAAGGTCAATTCCGATTACCTTACCCATAATGCCCTCCATTAGGCCGTCTGTTGCCATGCCCTTTATAATCGGCGCATGGGTATCCGGTTTCGCCGGTAACAGACTCCAGTTGCTCCTGACTTTCCGAACGTCGCCAGCCTTGTAGCAATAACGGCGTTACGTTCGGCGTTCGAGACGCTATATAGTGAGGCTTGGCGCAGTCATCAAGACAGTGTTGTAACAAGATGCAAATTGATGGGATTCAAATATATCCGGGCTATTTCGACCGGAACGCGCAGGAGGCGCTGGTTTCGACCCTGCGCGGGCTGGTTGCAGCATGTCCGTTTTATACACCGGCGATGCCGCGATCGGGCAAACCGATGTCGGTTCGCATGGCCAATTTCGGCCAACTCGGGTGGGTGACCGACAAGTCGGGGTATCGGTATCAGTCCTGCCATCCTGAAACCGGTAAGCCGTGGCCGGCCATACCGGTCCAATTGCTGGACTTGTGGCAAACACTGGCGCGCTACCCGCATCCGCCGGAAGCCTGTCTGGTAAACCATTACACCGGCTCCGCGCGAATGGGGCTGCATCAGGACCGGGACGAGATCGACTTCGACGCCCCGGTACTGTCGGTGTCGCTGGGCGATACGGCGGTGTTCAGGATCGGCGGTAGTGCCCGGAAAGACCCGACACGCTCGATCAGGCTGCAGTCCGGCGATGTGGTTGTCATGGGCGGGCCTGCCCGGATGAATTTTCACGGGGTCGACCGGGTATTGCCCGCCACCTCGACCCTTCTGACCGGCGGCGGCAGGCTCAATCTCACGCTGCGGCGAGTGAATTTACCGGTAAACTGACTATTTTTTCTTGCTTTTTTCTTCCTCGGCGGGCGCAGCCTGTTTGGCGACTCCGACCAGGGCCGGGCGCAAAATCCGCTCGCCGATCTTGAATCCGGTCTGCACCACCTGGACAACGGTGCCATTGGGCTTGTCGGAACCGGGCACCTCAAACATCGCCTGGTGGTAATGCGGATCAAATTTCTCATCCATCGGATTAACTTCGGCAATACCGTGTTTCTGGAAAGAATTCAGCAGTTCGCGACGGGTCAGTTCAATGCCTTCAATGAGGTTGCGTGTGGCTTCGTCGGCGGTCTTGCGCGCATCGTCCGGCATCATTTCCAGCGCCTTGGCCATACTGTCGCTGACCGACAGAAGATCGCGGGCAAAATTGGTGGCTGCGTAAAGCGTTGCTTCCGCCTTTTCGCGTTCACCGCGCTTGCGCAGGTTTTCGGTTTCCGCCATGGCGCGCAGCACCCGGTCCTTGAGGTCGGCGTTTTCGGTCGCCAGTTCCTCATAGGTGTCCATCTCCAGGCCGTCTTCGCCGGTGTCCTCGTCAAGCAGCGCGTCGGCGGCGGCCTCAAGCTGTTCCTTGGTCAGGGTTTCTTCCGGAACATTGTCATTTTCAGGTACAGGCTTGTTTTCGGTCATGGCATTTGATCCGCAAATTCTTGAAGGTTTTGATTTATGCAACGCATATCAGCTTTTTGCGACCAAGAATCAAGAGATGAGACGACCGATTGCCTGCGCTGTATAGTCCACCATGGGAACAATACGTGAATAGTTCAATCGCGTTGGCCCGACAACCCCAAGCACGCCAACAATATTGTCCTTGGCATCATGGTAGGGCGCGACCACCAGCGATGACCCTGACAGGGAGAACAATTTGGTTTCCGAGCCGATGAATATCCGCACGCCCTCGCCGCCTTCGGCAAGACCGAGCAGGTTCATCACTTCCTTCTTGTTCTCCAGGTCGTCGAAAAGCTGGCGGATGCGTTCAATGTCATCCACATGGGCTGCCTCGTCGATCAGGTGCGACCGGCCGCGCACGATCAGTGATTTCTTGCCGTCACCGTCATCGTCCGACCACACCGCAAGGCCGGTTTCAATGACCCGGGCCGCCAGGGCGTCCAGTTCCTTTTCAACGGTCTGCAACTGGTTGCCCAACTGCTCCCTCAGTTCACCGATTGTCAGGCCCTGACAGCGGTTGTTCAGAAAGTTGGAGACTTCCGTCAGTGTCGAGGGCGGCAGCCCGCGCGGCACCTCGATGGTGCGGTTTTCAACGCTGCCGTCTTCCGCAACAATGACAACGAGCGCCTTGGACCCGCTGATGCTGACAAATTCGATATGCCGCATGCGGGTATTGGCCTTGCTCGACAACACCAGGCCGGCACACGATGACAGTCCGGACAACAGGTTGGTGGCGTCGGTGAGTATGTCGTCAGTGGTCTTTTCCCGGTTGAGACCGGCAATCTGTGCATCGATCTGGGCGCGCTCTTCCGACGTCAGCCGGCCCACTTCCATCAGTGCATCGACGAAAAACCTCAAACCGGTTTCCGTCGGCATGCGCCCGGCGCTGGTATGCGGTGAGTAGACCAGCCCGGCCTCTTCCAGGTCAGACATAACATTGCGAATCGACGCCGGTGACAGCCCGACCGGCAGATGGCGCGAAATGGTCCGGGACCCGACCGGTCCGCCGGTTTCCAGGAAGGTTTCCACCAGGCGCCGGAAAATATCGCGCGAGCGCGTGTCCAGCACAGACAGCTCGGTCAGACGATCATCGATGGCTTTCATGGATATCCGGGCTTTGATCTGGTTGCATAAGATTACTCACCCTAGAACTTAGGTGCGGGCCTGAGCAGCGTCAATTGTCGTCACACGCAGTTGTGAACGCTTTACATTGTTGTCGCATGGCGTTGCGAAATTCCTTTCGCAGGTCTACACCACGCCAATCAAGAATATAGACAGCCAGAAAAGTCAGGAAAATCACATGAGGCCATCAGGCAGAAAAACCGGGGAATTGCGCAAGGTTACCATGGAGCGCGGGTTCTCCCTGCATGCGGAAGGCTCATGCCTGATCAAGTTCGGCGAGACCCATGTCCTGTGCACCGCCAGCCTGGAAGACCGGGTGCCGCCATGGCTTCGTGGTGGCGGCAAGGGCTGGGTGACGGCGGAATACGGCATGCTGCCACGCTCGACCGGTGGCCGCATGCGCCGCGAGTCCACCGCCGGCAAACAGTCCGGCCGTACCCAGGAAATCCAGCGCCTGATCGGGCGTTCGCTGCGCGCGGTCGTCGACATGGAAGCTTTGGGCGAGCGCCAGATCACTGTGGACTGCGATGTCATTCAGGCTGACGGCGGCACGCGCACAGCCTCCATAACCGGCGCCTGGGTCGCCCTGCACGACTGCATGGCGCACATGATCAGCAAGGGGATGATCGAAACCACCGCCCTGACCGATCATATTGCAGCCCTGTCATGCGGGATTTATCAGGGCGAACCGGTCGCCGACCTTGATTACGCAGAAGACTCAAATGCCGAAACGGATGCAAATTTTGTCATGACCGGATCCGGCGGCATCGTCGAGGTCCAGGGCACCGCGGAAGGCGCACCGTTCTCGCAGGACGAACTGCTCAAGCTGCTCGATCTTGCCACCACCGGCATAGGCGAGCTGGTTGCGCTGCAGAAGAAAACCGTGGCCTGATCATGCAACTGGAGCTGCCGGACAACACGCTGGTCGTTGCCAGCCACAACCAGGGCAAGGTGCGTGAAATCTCCGCCTTGCTGGCACCGCTCGGATACAAGGTGGTGTCAGCCGGCGAGCTTGATCTGCCGGAACCGGAAGAAACCGAGATCACATTCGAAGGCAATGCCCGCCTCAAGGCGGACGCTGCCATGACCGCATCCGGTCTGGCGGCACTGTCGGATGATTCAGGTCTTTGTGTCGATGCACTCGACGGGGCGCCGGGTATCTATTCGGCGCGCTGGGCCGGGCCAAGCAAGGATTTCGCCATCGCCATGCGTAAGGTCGAAGATGAGCTGATTGCCGCCGGCGCGACACAACCGGCCGCCCGTTCGGCGCATTTTGTCTGCGCCTTGTGCCTGTCGGTACCGGGCAGACCCTCACAGGTGTTCACCGGCAAGGTGCACGGCGACATGGTATGGCCGCCAAAAGGCGAGCACGGTTTCGGCTATGATCCGGTATTCCGGCCCGAAGGCCATGACGTCACCTTCGGGGAGATGGATCCGGACGCCAAGCATGCCATGTCGCATCGCGCACGCGCGTTCGCACAGCTTGTTGACGCCCTGACGCCATCCGGGGCCTAGATGAACCAGCGCAATCTGGGCATTTACGTTCACTGGCCGTTTTGCAAGGCCAAATGTCCCTATTGCGATTTCAATTCCCATGTCCGCCACCAGGGTGTCGATCCGGAAAGTTTCGGTGATGCACTTGCGCACGAACTTGCCTGGTTTGCAGGCCAGACGCCGGGCCGCACGGTAACCAGCGTATTCTTCGGCGGCGGCACGCCGTCGCTGATGCCGCCGGCCATTGTCGGTCAGGTCATCGACCGGGTGACTGGCCTGTGGCCTGTGGCCGATGACGTGGAAATCACCCTGGAATCCAATCCGACCAGCGCCGAAGCCGCCAATTTTGCCGGCTACCGCGCTGCTGGCGTCAACCGTGTTTCGGTGGGCATCCAGGCGCTTGACGAGGCAGATCTGAAATACCTGGGCAGGCAGCACACGGTTGAAGAGGGCCTGGCCGCGTTTCAGATGGCCGCCCGCACATTTGAGCGCACGTCTTTTGATCTGATCTACGCCCGGCCCGGCCAGACACCTGACCAGTGGGCATCTGAACTTACACGGGCGCTGGCCGAACAGGCGGGCCACATGTCGCTGTATCAGCTGACCATTGAACCGGAGACGGCGTTCTTCCGGCTGCATGAGGCAGGCCAGTTGGTGACCCCGCATGAAGATCACGCAGCCAAGATGTACGAAATTACCCAGGAGCTGACATCTGCCGCCGGTCTTCCGGCATACGAGGTTTCCAACCATGCCCGTCCCGGTCACGAGTGCCGGCACAATATGGCCTACTGGACCTATGGCGAATATGCCGGTGTCGGGCCGGGCGCCCATTCAAGGCTGATCGCCGATGACGGGTCAAGACGGGCCCTGGCAATGGAGAAGCATCCCGAGACCTGGCTGGGCAGTGTTTCGGTTGCCTCACACGGCATTGTGGAAAACACCATGGTTTCCGGTGTGGATGCTGCTCACGAGTGTCTGCTGATGGGCATGCGCACGACGCAGGGCGTCAATCTGCAGCGCCTGGAACAGATGAGCGGCAGGCGCATCGACCGGGCGCAGCTGGACCATCTGGTCTCAGACGGTCTCGTTTGTCCGACGGATGATGAGGCGGGTATCGTGGCCACACCGGCAGGGCGTCAGGTGCTTAATTCTGTAATAGAGTATATCGCAACTAGAACGATGCGCTGAACCTGTCCGGTGCCGGCGAAACCTCACGCGGGCCGGTCGGTGTGACTTCCAGGATGGCAAGACCGCGTTCCACCAGGCCGTTGCGGCGGAACCGGAACAGGCCGTTGACGCCCTTGAAGCCTTCCGGATTGGTGATGTCCTGCGCGGAAACCCGGCCGCCGGGCGCATTCCGTGTCACGATGACAGCGAGGGAGACCGCATCATAGGCCAGGCTGGCAAGCCGCGGCGGGGTGTTGCCGTAGGCCTGCTCGTAACGTCCTGAAAAGCGCGCAATCAGGTCCGGCGACACGCCCGCATACCAGCCGCCGCTGACCAGTCTGACATTGGAGGTGGACCGTTCATCCCATAATCCCGTTCCCAGCATGCGCACCTTGCCCGATGAAACGCCTGCCGCACTCAGGCCGTTGCCGGCATTGGCCAGCATGGATCCGCCTTCCGGCAGGAACAGGCCCTGAATGTCATTTGTGGAGTTGGCAATCTTGCCTGCAACAGCCTTGCTGGTACTGGCAACACCGGCTGCCGAGCGGGGATACCTGTCGAGTGCGACGATCTTCGCGCCGTTGGCAGCCGCGGCCTGGTTCAGGGCATTTTCCGCCGTGCCGCCATATGCGCTCTGCGGCACCATGGCGGCCAGGTTGCGGATACCCTGGGTGGCGGCATAGCGCACCAGGTTCGATACTTCCTCGCTGGGCAGGAAGCTCATCAGGTAAACGCCGTTGCCGGCAACGCCTGCCACGGATGAAAACGCGATAACCGGTACATTGCGCTGGCGTGCAATCGGAGAGATGGCCTGGACCTCGGCCGACAGCAGTGGGCCCAGTATCAGTGTGGCGCCTTCATTGAGCGCGGCGTTGGCGGCCGCGCGGGCGCCGTCGGCATTGCCGCTGGTGTCCTTGGTGATCAGCTGGATGTTCTGGCTGCCGGAATCGAGCAGGGCGGCTTCCGCCGCGTTCTTCAGGGCCTTGCCGATGGCTGCCGTCTGCCCCGGCGCCGACAGCGGCAGCAGGATGGCGACCTTGACCGGCCCGCCGGTGGCAGGAGCGCCGAACGGCGATACGTCCTGTCCCTGCTGCCCGGTATTGCCGGCCGCCGGCTTGTCGTCGGAGAACAGGCTGCCGACACTGACCCCGCCGGTAGAACAGGCGGAAATCATCAGCACTGTCATCAGCATGGCTGCCAGTGTGACAATGCGGCGTGCAATCGAGTTGCGTCGAGGCAGTACAGTGATCATGATGTCCCCACATCGACCGGGCAAATAGCCGAAACAAAGTTGGCCCGGACCTCTGCGATCCAGTTTCTAGACTTAGCTTTAGCCATTTTTGCGGCTCGTTTCAAACTTTCACCAGCGTAAAAAACATGCGTATTCAGACAACCAGCCAGACCTACACCATTGAAGGTCACGAATTTCAGGCGCCCGCTCTGGTTGCGGGTCTGCATCTCGTTGCCACGCCGCTGGGCAATCTGGCTGACGTAAGTCTGCGGTCTCTCGCTGTTCTGGCGGCTGCCGACATCGTGCTGTGCGAAGATACCAGGATCACCAGCAGGCTGATGCAGCGTTATTCCATTGAAACACGTCTAAAGCCCTATCATGACCATAACGCGGCCAGTGTCCGGCCCGGTCTGCTGGAACAGTTGAGCGCTGGCGCCGCCATTGCGCTGGTGTCCGATGCCGGCATGCCGATGGTTTCCGACCCGGGCTACAAGCTGGTCCGCGATTGTGTCGAGCGCGGCATTGCGGTGGATGTGGTGCCCGGCCCGACCGCGCCGGTGACGGCACTTGCCCTGTCCGGCCTGCCCAGTGACCGGTTCCTGTTTGCAGGCTTTCTGTCCGCCAGGTCCGGCGCGCGGCAGCGCCAGCTGCAGGAGCTTGCAGCGATCCCCGCAACACTGTTGCTGTTTGAAAGTGCGGCCAGGATAAACGCCGGCCTTGCCGGCATCGCCGAGGTCATGGGCAACCGGCCAGTGGCGGTGGCGCGCGAGATGACCAAGCTGCACCAGGAAGTCCTGCGCGGCGATGCGGCGCACATACTGGCGCAACTGGCTGACAGGCCTGCCCTCAAAGGCGAAATCTGCATAGTCATCGGACCGCCCGATGGTGAAGCGGAATTGTCGGAGGCAGACCTGTCGGCAAGGCTGTCGGAGCTGTTGCGCGACCATCCCGCCAGCAAGGCGGCGACCCTGCTGGCCAAGCAGACCGGAAAGCCCAAGGCGGCCCTCTACGATCTGGCGGTGTCTTTAAAAAACAGCGGCTCATGACGAAACCGCCTGCCACAATTGGCTCATCCGCGCGCCGGCAGCAGGCCGAACGCCTTGGCCATCTGGCGGAAGCCAAGGCAGCCATGCTGCTGCGCCTGAAAGGCTATCGGATACTGGCCCGGCGCTGGAAGTCGCCTGCCGGTGAAATCGATCTGATTGCCCGGCGCGCATCAGCAATTGCCTTCGTCGAGGTCAAGGCGCGCAGCAGTGCCGATGACGCACTGGCCTCGGTCGGACCGCATCAGCGCCGCCGCATTGTTTCCGCAGCCCGTCACTGGCTGGGCGCAAACCCGGATGCGGCGGACTGCGATTGCCGCTTTGACATCGTATTGGTGACGCCGTACCAGTGGCCGCAGCACATCGCCAATGCGTTTGCCGCAGACGATCAGTAAGACGACCTATAAATGCCTGGAGTTTGACCCCCCATGACGCTCAAGATTGCAGTTCAGATGGATCCGATCGAGGCCATCGATATCGCCGGTGATTCCACCTTCGCCCTCATGCTGGAAGCACAAGCCCGCGGCCATGAGTTGTTTGAGTACCATGCCGACACCCTGGCGCTGCGCGACGGCAGGCTGTCCGCCACCGGTGCCGATGTGAAGGTGCGTGACGAGGTCGGCAAACACGTCGAGAAGTTGGAGACCCGCACCGTGCGGATGGAGGATTACGATGCCGTGCTGATGCGCCAGGACCCGCCGTTCGACATGAACTACATCACCTACACGCACATGCTGGAGGCCATCCACCCGAAGACGCTGGTGGTCAATGATCCGGCTGAGGTGCGCAATGCGCCGGAAAAGCTCTATGTGCTGCAATACAACGAGTTCATCCCGCCGACGCTGATTTCGCGCGATCCGCAGCGTTTGTCGGAATTTCGCGATGAATACGGCGACATCATCCTGAAACCGCTCTACGGCAATGGCGGCGCCGGGGTATTTCGTCTCGCCCACGGCGATGAGAATTTCGCCTCGCTGATGGAAATGTTCACCCAGTCGTTCCGCGAACCGTTCATCGCCCAGCAGTACCTTTCAGATGTGAAGAAGGGCGACAAGCGCATCATCCTGGTCGACGGCGAACCGGTTGGCGCCATCAACCGGGTGCCGGCGGCCGGCGAAACCCGCTCCAACATGCATGTCGGCGGCAGGCCGGAACCGGCCGAGCTGACCGACCGCGAGCGCGAAATCTGCGCCCGCATCGGCCCCGACCTGAAAAAACGCGGCCTGATTTTCGTCGGCATCGACGTCATCGGCGACTACATGACCGAAATCAACGTCACCTCGCCCACCGGCATTCGCGAAGTGAAGAAATTCGGCGGCGCGGATATTGCAGCCTTGGTGATGGACGCAGTCGAGGCGCGGCGCAGTTAGCGCAGGCTGCAGAGTCTGACGCCAACCCCACGGTGGAATTCTGTACAAGGATGTTATACCACGTCCCTAGCAGTTCAGTTGTTGGTCCAGCGCTCGGTTCAGAGGTCTCATGTCGCTTTACACGCTTATTGTTCCCGGTTACGCGCAGATGTTACGCGGGCTTTCCGCGCAGTTGCAGAAGGGCGCGGACTGGGCGCTTGCCGCCGATGTCTCCGAGGCGGATTTCCTGGCTGGCCGGCTTGCGGCGGATATGGCCCCACTCTCCGATCAGGTGCGATTCATATGCATTCAGGCGCGTGATGCGATACGGCGGCTGACGGACAGGGATGTTGTGGAACCCGAAAGTGACGCGGTATCACTCGGCCAGCTCAAATCACTGATCGCAGATACGCTGGCGCTTCTGGACGACGTTTCCGAAGCCGACTTCGACGGCGCCGAGGATCGCGAAATTGAAATTGTGCTGGCCGACGGCATGACCTTCGATCTGACCGGGTCCCGGTATGTGCGGGACTGGGCGCTGGCCCAGTTTTATTTTCATGCGGTGACGGCTTACGCCATCATGCGGCATCAGGGCGTCGAGCTTGGCAAGGCCGACTATGTAAGCCACATGTTCGCTTATCTGCGACGAAACGAGTAACAACACGACATGTTCCCTTAATGTTCTTGACGATGCGATGAGTGTCTGTATGCTGATCGACGAACTATAAGGGGCGCTAGCCATGGTATCGCGTGTCGCGACAGTTGCGTTCAAGGGCATTGAGGCGGTGCCGGTCGATGTGCAGGTGCACATGGCGTCCGGCATGGTGGCGTTTTCCATTGTGGGCTTGGGTGACAAGGCGGTTGCCGAAAGCAAGGAACGGGTGCGCGCCGCGCTGTCGGCCATCGGGCTTGCCATGCCGGCCAAACGCATCACCGTCAACCTGGCCCCGGCCGACCTGCCCAAGGAGGGCAGCCATTTTGACCTGCCCATCGCCATTGCCCTGATGGCGGCCATGGGGTTGCTGCCGGCGGACTTCATCAGCCGCTATGTGGTGCTGGGGGAGTTGTCGCTGGACGGCTCGGTAGAACCGGTATCCGGCGCGCTGCCCGCGGCCATGGCGGCCAATGCCCGCGACCTCGGGCTGATCTGTCCCAAGACGTGCGGCCCGGAAGCGGCCTGGGCATCGGACGACATGGACATACTGGCGGTCAGTTCGCTGGTCCAGGTGCTCAATCACATGAAGGGCACGCAAGTGTTGACGAGGCCGAAGCCGGGTATTGCCGAAACCGGTGGCGACCTCGCCGACTTTCGTGATGTGAAGGGCCAGGAGACGGCAAAACGCGCGCTGGAAGTGGCCGCTGCCGGTGGCCATCACATGCTGATGGTCGGACCGCCAGGCGCCGGCAAGTCGATGCTGGCCTCGCGCCTGCCGTCCATCCTGCCGCCGATGGATGCAGCTGAAATGCTTGAGGTCTCGACCATTGCGTCCGTTGCCGGAGAATTGCGGTCGCGGGGCGTATCGACGCTCAGGCCCTACCGCAACCCGCATCATTCTGCCTCGCAGGCAGCCCTGATCGGCGGCGGGCACCGCGCCTTGCCCGGCGAAATGGTGCTGGCCCACAACGGCATCCTGTTTCTGGACGAATTGCCGGAGTTCCAGCCGCGCGCCCTTGAGGCGCTGCGCCAGCCCATGGAAACCGGCGAGGCGGTGGTCGCGCGCGCCAATCACCACATCACCTATCCGGCCCGGTTCCAGCTGATCGCCGCCATGAACCCGTGCAAATGCGGTATGGCCGGTGAACCGGGTCATGTCTGCAAACGTGGCGTCAAGTGCGCCGTCGACTATCAGGCGCGCATTTCAGGCCCGCTGCTGGATCGCATCGACATACAGATCGAACTGGCGGCGGTGCGCGCGTCCGATCTGACCTTGCCGCCGCCTGCCGAAGGCTCTGCGGATATCGCCGCCCGCGTGGCGCGCGCGCGCGCCATACAGGCCGCACGGTTTAGCAAGCCTGGCCTCGCGATGCTGCGGACAAATGCGCAGTTGGACGGCACCCTGCTGGAAGAGGTGGCTCGCCCGGACCCTGAAGGACTGGTTTTGCTGCAGGATGCCGCCAATGCCATGAACCTGTCGGCGCGCGGTTATCACCGGGTTCTGCGCCTGGCCAGAACCCTGGCTGATCTCGACGGCCACGACACCGTTAGCCGCCTGAACGTGGCGGAAGCCCTCAGTTACCGCCAGAAACTGGCGAGTTTCCAGCTAGCGGCCTGATCCAGGCAGTAAGTTTTCAACCATGCATACCATGCGGAAAATGGCGCGGCTCATGTCATAACCGGACTCGCCGCTGGTGGGATTGGTGTGCGCCGACCGGTAGTCAACAGGAACGCTGGGTTGCAGGAGATTGGGGAAAGCATAGGGGTTCATAACGCAGGTCCTTTTAGAATTTCTGTTGCAAAAGCAACTTCTAACAAGCAATATCTGCTTGATTTCCTGTTCTGACAAACGAAATGCTTTCAAGTAATAAGTTAGAAAATATAATCTATAACCTATGCCATGCCATCCCGATTGCCACCTTTGAATGCGTTGCGTGCCTTTGAGGCTGCAGGACGCCATGCCAGCATGAGCGCCGCTGCAGACGAACTGGCGGTGACACCGGCGGCCATAAGCCACCAGATCAAGACGCTGGAAGCCCATTTCCGGTTTCCGCTGTTTCACCGCACTGTACGCTCCATCCGGCTGACTGACCGGGGTGCGGCTTTGCTGCCGTACCTGACGGAAGGCCTGGACCTGTGGCGGCAGGGGTGCCGCGCGCTGGAAAGCCTTGATGAAGATGCACCGCTGGTGATTTCGTCCGCGCCGGTGTTTGCCGGCAAATGGCTGGTCAGGCGGCTGTCGGAATTCAACACCCTTCACCCTGAAATCAGCGTACGGCTGGACGGATCGCTGTCCATTGTCAGCTTTGCCGGCGACGGGGTGGATGCGGCCATTCGCTTCGGCACCGGGCCATATCCCGGTCTGCATGCCGAGGCGCTGGTAAGCGAGGACGTCATACCGGTCTGCTCACCGGCTCTGCTGCAGGGTGACCATCCCTTGCTGACGCCACACGATCTTGCCCATCACACCCTGATCCATGTCGACTGGTTCGCCGCGGCAGGCACACAGCCTGACTGGGCCATGTGGCTGAAAACAGCCGGCGTTAACGTGGCAAACAGCAACAGGGGACCTGTGATGACCAGCGATTCACTCGCCGTGGAAGCCGCCATCAATGCCGGCGGCGTGGCGCTGGTCAGCGAGTTCCTGGTACGTCAGGATCTCGACAGCGGCCGCCTGATCAAGCCGTTCGACCTGGTGCTGCCGTCTGACCACTGGTACTGGTTCGTGTGCCCGGCCGATCACCTGGAACGCCCCGGCGTTCGGGCGTTCCGCGACTGGCTGGTGGCGGCGGTTCACGATGACCCGGCCGCTTAACAATCCACCCGATAGATAAAATTTTAACGATCCGGCTAGTCCGGTTCTAAGCATTGCGATGCGATAACCCGGTGCAGAAGTTCTGCAAACGGGGAAAACGTGTGGTGCAGGAACAGCAAGACAACCGTACTGAGCGGCGGCGATGGCCGAGATCCATGGGATCGGCTGCGCCGAAAGGGCGTACCGGCATCCTGGTGCGCATCGCTGCCGTGTTGTCGGTGTTCGCCGTGCTCGTCAACATTGTCGCGATCAGCATGCAGGCCGAACAGGTGGAAGTCTTGTCGCGTGTCCTGTTTGCCGGGCTGGTGGTGTTCCTGCTGTTGGCATTTCAACATGTCTGGGCGATCACCAACCGGCAGCTTGTCGAATTGCAGTCTGCCCTTAAGGATTTGCGTACCGCCCGCCGGCACGCCGACGAGGCCAATAACGCGAAATCCCGGTTTCTGGAGGCGGTCTCCCATGAACTCAGGACGCCGATGAATGGCGTCATCGGCATGACCAACCTGCTGCTCGACACCAAACTGTCTCACGAACAGCGCAGTTACGCCGAAGCGGTGGACATGTCCGGACGGTCACTTTTGTCCATCATCGATGAACTGCTGGATGCAGCGAAAGCAGAGTCCGGCGAGATGGCCATTGTGCCGGCGCCGTTCAATCTTTGCGAACTGGTGGAAAACTCGGTTGAGCTGCTGGCTGCCCGCGCCCATGCCAATTCCATAGAGATCAGCTGTTACGTCGCCCCGGACCTGCCGGAACAGGTGACCGGCGATGCCCAGCGGCTGCGCCAGATCATTCTGAATATCGCCGGCAATGCGATCAAGTTCACACCGCAAGGCAGTGTGCTGGTCCGGGTTGAGCGCGGCACACGGGACAATCAGGTGGCCTTCAGCATTGCCGACACCGGACACGGTATACCGGAAGCAGAACATGAGGCGGTGTTTGAAAGGTTTGTCCAGTCGTCGGTAACCGAAATCCAGGCGTCCGGCGGCACCGGCCTGGGCCTTGCCATCTCACGCAACCTTGTTGAGCTGATGGACGGCAAGATTACCTTTGAAAGTGAAGTGGGCAAGGGGACGACGTTCAGGTTCGATGCTCATCTGCCGTCCGCTGATGAAGACACCGGCAGCGACAATGCCAAGGCGTTGTCGGGATGCATGGTGTTCCTTGTCAGTCCGCCCGGCGCAACCCGCACTGTCCTGCACGATTACCTGTACGGGTTTGGGGCTCAATGCATCTCCGTAGGCTCGTTCGATGGCCTGGCGGGGACGATTGCGTCCGTGAACAACGCTCCAGATTCCGGGCGCATCATGGTTATCCTGGACCCGGCGGCGGCAAAGAACCGCGACCATGTCCTCAAAACTGCCAATGAGCTGTCTGATATTGTCCGTGTCTGGGCCTTGCTGAAGCCCGAGGAGCGTCGCACCTACAGAAAACTGATGGATGACGTCCGCATCGGCTATCTTCTGAAACCGACCCGGCGGGCGACGCTGCTGGAACAGCTGACCGCCAGCCCCGACCCGATGCGCAAGCCGGTTACGTCGCTGCGCAAGACCGCCCGCCAGCTGCGCCGGGTCAAGGACAATGCCGGGCTTGAGGTGCTGCTGGTGGAAGACAACAAGATCAACATGCTGCTGGCCACGAAAATATTGAAGTCGGCAGGCCATGCCGTGACCCATCTCGACAATGGCGCCGAGGCCGTCAAGGAAATAAAGCGCCAGTTGAAAGCCGGCAAATCCATCACCCACGACATTATCCTGATGGATATCTTCATGCCGAAGATGGACGGGGTTGAGACCACCAGGCAGATCCGCCGCCTGGAAAGGCAGCATGGCGTCAAGACCCGTGTGCCGATACTGGCGCTGACGGCCAATCTGCGCGAAGACAGCCAGCGCGCCTGCCTGAACGCCGGCATGGACGGCTACCTCACCAAGCCGTTTGACCGCACCGATCTTGAAGAGGCCGTGGCCGGTCTCCTGCAGCCCGGCAATGCGGCGTAGGCCGGCGGTCCAAACCTGCTGTGGATTGCGGTAAATGGGCAAGCGACGAAACCGTCTGTGATGGAGTAGTCTGCCGCCACCATGAACAGACCGCACCAGCAACCATCGCCCGCAGCAAGCCAGGCTGGCAAGATGACGCCGATGATGGCGCAGTATACCGAGATCAAGCAGGCCCATCCCGAAAGCCTGCTGTTCTATCGCATGGGTGACTTTTACGAACTGTTCTTCAATGATGCGGAAGTGGCGTCTGCCGCTCTAGGAATTGCGCTGACCAAGCGCGGCAAGCACCTGGGCGATGACATCCCCATGTGCGGCGTGCCGGTTCATGCCGCCGATGACTACCTGCAAAGACTGATCCGGCTTGGCCACAAGGTTGCCGTCTGTGAGCAGACCGAAGATCCCGCAGAAGCAAAGAAACGCGGTTCAAAGTCAGTGGTCCGCCGCGATGTGGTCCGCCTGGTGACACCCGGCACGATCACCGAAGACAACCTCCTGCAGGCCGGGCGCAGCAACTATCTGGCCTGTCTGGCACGCATCAGGGCCGAAGACAAAATGGCGCTGTCATGGCTGGACATGTCGAGCGGCGAATTTGCGGTGACCTCGGTGACCGGTGCGGCGCTGATCTCCGAACTGGCGCGCATCGATCCATCGGAACTGCTGGTCTCCGATGCGTTGCTGGGCGATGGCGAGCTGTCCGTGCTGCTCGACGAAGTCGCGACAACCATAACACCGCTTCCTGCGTCCAGGTTCGATTCAACCTCGGCCCGCAATCGCCTGCAGGAATACTACCAGGTGGCATCGCTGGACGCGTTCGGCAGTTTTGATCGTGCTGCCACGGCTGCCGCCGGTGTGCTGCTTGATTATGTGATGCTGACCCAGGTCGGCAAGATGCCGAGCCTGCGCACCCCGACGCTGGTGGAACCCGGCCACATCGTGCTGATCGATGCCGCGACCCGGGCCAATCTCGAACTGGTCAGGACCCTGTCGGGCGATCGCACCGGCAGCCTGCTGCACACCATCGATCTGAGCGTCACCGGTCCCGGCGGCAGGTTGCTGGCTGACCGGCTTGCAGCTCCGGTAACCGGTGTCGACGAGATCGTGGCCCGCCATGATGCTGTCGAGGCGCTGACATCGCAAACCGCGCCGTGTGGCGATATCAGGGAGGCGCTGCGTCACGCCCCCGACATGAACCGGGCACTGGCCAGGCTGAGCCTGAAACGCGGGTCGCCGCGCGATCTTGCCGCGGTAAGGGACGGCGTCATGTTGTGTGACAGCCTTGCCGCAGCGCATTCGCAGCGGTCCGGTATTGACCCGTGGCCGGACAAGCTCACAGGCATCTGGCAGGCGCTCAGGCAGGCAGATACGGAATTTGCCTCGCGTCTTGAGGGCTTGTTGTCGGAAGAACTGCCGGCCACCACGCGCGATGGCGGGTTCATCAGGGCCGGCGCCAATGCCGAGCTGGATGAAAACCGCGCACTGCGCGACGAGAGCCGCAAGGTCATCGCCGGCCTGCAAACCAGGTACGCCGAAGAAACCGGCCTGAAGGCGTTGAAGATAAAACACAACAACATGCTGGGCTATTTCATCGAGTTGAACCAGCAGGGCGGCGAGCAGTTGCTCGGTGCCGATCATGCCGGCCAGTTCATTCATCGCCAGACCATGGCGAATGCCATGCGTTTTACCACCACCGAACTGACCGGGCTTGAACAGAAGATATCGCTGGCCGGTGACAGGGCCCGTGCCATCGAGATCGAGATGTTCGAGCATCTCGCCGACGAAGCCTGTCAGCGCGCTGACATGTTGCATGCTGTCTCGGATGCGCTGGCTGAACTGGATGTCTATTGCGGGCTGGCTGAACTGGCCCTGCGGCACGACTATTCGAGGCCGCACATTGATGCATCGCGCAGCTTCGATATCGAGGGCGGGCGGCATCCGGTTGTGGAGGCTTCCCTGCGCCGTCAGGCCGGACCGTCATTTGTACCGAATGACTGCATGCTGTCGGCAGGCGAACTGGACGATGATGGCACGCCAACCCGTCATATCACCCTTCTGACCGGTCCCAACATGGCCGGTAAATCGACCTATCTCAGGCAGAATGCCATCATCGCCCTGTTGGCCCAGATGGGCAGTTTCGTGCCGGCGAAGTCGGCCCGTATCGGTGCCGTCGACCGCATTTTCAGCCGCGTGGGCGCGGCTGATGACCTGGCGCGCGGACGCTCGACTTTCATGGTGGAGATGGTGGAAACGGCGACCATCCTCAACCTGGCCACCGAGCGCTCGCTGGTCATTCTGGACGAGATCGGCCGGGGCACGGCAACTTATGACGGCCTGTCGATTGCCTGGGCCTGTGTCGAACACCTGCACGAGGTCAACCATTGCCGGTCCCTGTTTGCCACCCACTTTCATGAACTGACTGCCCTGTCCGGCAAGCTGGATCGCGTCAAGAACGCAACCGTCAAGGTGCGCGAATGGCAGGGTGAGGTGATCTTCCTGCATGAAGTGGCGCCCGGTGCGGCGGACCGGTCCTACGGCATCCAGGTCGCCAGGCTGGCAGGGCTGCCCGCAAGCGTCATTGAGCGTGCCTCGGAAGTCCTGCATTTGCTGGAAGAAAGCGAACGCGCCCAGTCGCGCAGCCACATCATTGATGATCTGCCGCTGTTCTCGGTTCCCGTCGCCAGACCTGCCGCGCATTCAGCGGACGGGCAGTCAAAACTGTCTGAGAAACTTGACGGCATATTGCCGGACGACCTGAGCCCCAGGGAGGCGCTGGAGCTGGTCTATCAGTTGAAAAAACTGGCTGTATCCGACGACAACGGTTAGACCTTGCTGGCATGAGCCGCGCATGTGCGCGAATGAATGGATCCAGGACCATGCCAGTCGTACCATTGCCAGCCAGAAATGATGTATGTGCGCCGGAGTACTGCGCCGATCATATCCTGCGCGAGTTGACCGGGCTGGCTGACAAACATGGCGTGGACGGGCCTGAGTTCCGGCCCGCCGCGTTGAAATATCTGAAAGACCTGATCAAGACATCGCGCGCCGATGAAGAAGCCCGGCTGACCGAAACCGGCAAGGGCCGCGACTGCGCCCATCGCCTGTCAGCCCTGCAGGACCACCTGATCACCGCAATCTACGAGTTTGCATCCTCGATCGTGTATGCCGCCAGCAATCCGTCGACGTCCGAACGCATATCGCTGGTTGCGGTAGGCGGTTATGGCCGCGGCGCCCTGGCGCCGGGTTCCGACATCGATCTCCTGCTGCTGCTGCCCTACAAGCAGACCGCGTGGGGCGAAAGCGTTGTTGAATATGTCCTGTATCTGTTGTGGGACCTGGGCTTCAAGGTCGGCCATGCCACCCGGTCGGTGGATGACTGCATCAGGCTGGTGCGCACCGACACCACCATCATGACGTCGGTTCTGGAGGCCCGTTTCATCTGCGGCCACCGGCCCCTGTTTGACGACCTGCAGGGCCGCTATGGCAAGGACATCCTGGCGCGCGACCAGCGCCAGTTCATTGCCGACAAGCTCGAAGAACGCGATGAACGCCATCGCCGCGCCGGCGAGTCGCGGTATCTGGTCGAACCGGACGTCAAGGACGGCAAGGGCGGCATGCGCGACCTGCACACGCTGTTCTGGATCGCCAAGTTCGTATACGGCACCCGCTCTGTGCGCGAGCTCACCAAGTCGGGTCTGTTTACCCGCAAGGAGCAGAACCGCTTCATCAGTTGCGAGGATTTTCTCTGGGCCGTGCGCTGTCACCTGCATTTCATGACCGGGCGCGGCGATGACCGGCTGAGCTTCGACAAGCAGTCGGAGATGGCCGCCAGGCTCGGCTATGAGGCCCATGCCGGACTGAAGTCCGTCGAACGTTTCATGAAGCACTATTTCCTGGTTGCCAAGGATGTTGGTGACCTGACACGCATCATGTCGGCCGTGCTGGAGGCCCAGCAGATCAAGCAGGTGCCGAGCATGAGTGAACTGTTCGAACGCTTCGGCTGGCGTTCGATCAAACTGGACGACGAAGGCGTTTTCAAAATTGAAACCGGCCGCATCGCTGCGGTGGACGAAACGCTGTTCGTGCGCGATCCGGTGTCGATCATCCGCCTGTTCAGGGTGGCCGAGCACAACAACCTGTCGATACATCCCACAACCCTGCAACTGGTACGCCGCAGCCGCCGCGCCATCGACAAGCAGATGCGGGCAGACCCGGTAGCCAATGAGCTGTTTCTCGACATTCTGACCAAGTCGCGCGATCCCGAAGCCGTGTTACGGCGCATGAGCGAAGCCGGTGTGCTGGGCAGGTTCATCCCGGAGTTTGGACGCATCACGGCGTTGATGCAGTTCAACATGTACCACCACTATACCGTTGACGAGCACCTGATACGGGCTGTGGGTATCCTGTCGCAAATCGACCAGGGTCTGTTGCAGCAGGACCATCCGCTTGCCTCCGATATTATCAAGGGGGTGGTTTCAAGGCGGGTCCTGTATGTCGCCGTGCTGCTGCATGACATCGCCAAGGGGCGCAAGGAGGACCACTCCATCGCCGGCGCAAAGGTCGCCGGCACCCTGTGCCCGCGCCTTGGCCTGAGCAAGTCTGAGACCGAGACCGTCGTGTGGCTGGTGCGTCATCATCTGATCATGAGCGAGACAGCCCAGATGCGGGATCTGTCCGATTACAAGACCATCACCGATTTTGCCGAAATCGTGCAAAGCCCGGAACGGCTGCGCCTGCTGCTGGTGCTGACCGTGGTAGACATTCGCGCGGTGGGCCCGGGTGTGTGGAATGGCTGGAAGGGCCAGCTGTTGCGCACCCTGTATTCGGAAACCGAGCCGCACCTGTCCGGCGGGCATACTTCGATCTCGCGCATCGACCGGATCGAGGCAGCCAAGATGGCGCTTGCCGGTGCATTGCCGGACTGGGACGCAGCACAGATATCGGCCTATCTGGAGCGCCACTATGACGCTTACTGGTATACGGTGGATCTCGACCATCAGCTGATGGACGCGAAACTACTGACCCGGGCCGCCGCAGCCGATGAAACCGTGGCCTTTGACGTGCGCACCGACAATTTCAAGTCGATCACCGAAATAACCGTCTATGTGCCGGATCATCCGCGCCTGCTTGCCCTGCTGACCGGCGCCTGCGCCGCCGGGGCGGCCAATATTGTCGGGGCAAAAATTTTTACGACCACCGACGGCATGGCGCTCGATACGCTGCTCATCCAGCGCGAGTTTGAAGACGCGGAGGATGAACACCGGCGCATTGACCGTATCCTGGACCTGATGCGTCAGGCGTTTGCAGGCAAGATCCAGCTGCGCAAGGCGGTTGCCGAAGCATCCCGCCCGAAAGGCCGCATCAAGGCCTTCACCGTGGAACCGCAGGTCATCATATCCAACGACACGTCAAACCGGTTCACGGTGGTCGAAGTGGCAGGCCTTGATCGGCTGGGCCTGCTGTTCAAACTGACCGACAGCCTGTTCCGGCTGAATCTCAATATCGCCTCGGCACAGATCACCACATTCGGCGAGCGCGCAGTTGATGTGTTTTACGTAACCGATCTGATCGGCCAGAAAATCACCAGCAAGACCAGGCTGAAGTCGATAGAGGAAAACCTGATTGACGTACTGGAAACCGGCAGGAAGCAGGAAATTGCCCGGGCCGGCTAGTAACTGGTAATCCAGACTTGCCCGGCTTGCTGAACCACAACCGCTTGTCTACAAGGTCACAGGGCGGCTGATTCCTGTTTCATGATGACTGCACGTCAGAGAAAGCCGCGAACCTGATAGCGTGCACGTAAGGCACACCGGATAACAATGGCTCTTTTACGCTCCGCTTCGACAGTTGCCGCCATGACGATGATCTCGCGGGTGTTAGGGTTCATCCGCGACGTGCTGATGGCGAGCGTGATCGGAACCGGGATTATCGCCGATGCGTTCGTGGTTGCATTCAGGTTTCCGAACCTGTTTCGCAGACTGTTTGCCGAAGGGGCGTTCAATGCCGCCTTTGTTCCGCTGTTTGCCCGCCGGCTGGAAGGTGAAGGACAGCCGGAAGCCACCCGTTTTGCCGAGGAAGTATTGGCTTGCCTGCTGGTTTTCCTGATTTCATTGTCGGCACTGGCCATGCTGGCCATGCCGCTGATCATCTATATTCTGGCCCCCGGTTTCATTGATAATCCGGAAAAGCTCGATCTGACGGTGCAGCTGACCCGCATCGCCTTTCCCTATCTGACTTTCATGTCGCTGGTGGCTCTGGTGGGCGGTATTTTGAATTCCCTGCACCGGTTTACCGCAGCGGCTGCCGCGCCGATCATCCTCAACATTGTGCTGATAGCGGTGCTTGCATTTGTGCTGCTGTCGGGCTGGGGGGCTGAACCGCGAACCGGTTTTGCGCTGGTGTGGGGGGTGAGTGGTGCCGGCCTGTTGCAGTTCATCATGTTGTGGATCGCCATGACGCGGGCCGGGGTTTCGCTGAAACTCAGGCGGCCCAGGATCACGCCGGGGATCAGGCGGCTTGTCAGCCTCGGCGTTCCCGGTGTGATTGCAGGCGGCATTACCCAGATCAACCTGCTGGTTTCCACCATGATCGCTTCGCTGCAGGATTCAGCACCGTCCTGGCTTTACTATGCCGACCGCATCTATCAATTGCCATTGGGTGTTATTGGCATTGCCATTGGCATCGTGCTGTTGCCGGAACTGTCACGCCGACTTCGTGCTGATGACAGTGAGGGCGTTCAGTCGAGCCAGAACCGGGCGCTCGAGATATCGATGCTGCTTACCATACCGTCGGCCGTCGCCCTGATGGCGATGCCGCACCCGATCATCCACGTGTTGTTCGAGCGTGGCGCCTTCGATGCGGATGATGCGCATGCAACGTCGGTGGCGCTGGCGGCTTTCGCCGCCGGGCTGCCGGCTTTCGTCATGATCAAGGTGTTTTCGCCGGCCTTTTTCGCGCGCGAGGATACCCGCACGCCGATGTGGTTCGCGCTGGTCTCGGTGGTCATCAACATAACCGGCGCACTGGCGCTGTTCCCGTTCATTGCCTATGTCGGGATTGCGCTGGCGACGACCGCTGCCGGTTGGGTGAATGCCCTGCTGTTGGGCTACACGCTATCGAAGCGCGGTGACTTTACCATTGATGACCGGTTGCGCCGTGCGCTTCCCAGGATAATTGCCGCAAGCCTGGTGATGGGCTTTTTTGTGCTTGGCGCAATGCAGTTTGTGAGTCCGCTGTTCAGTGCCGACACCTTGTTCATCGTGCGCCTGCTGGCACTGGCCGGCATGGTCGTATCCGGCGCGGCGGTGTATTTTGCAATGGCATGGTGGACAGGCGGGCTCGATGTCGGCGCACTGAAGCAATCTTTCTCCCGCAAAGGCTGATGGAACGTTTATATGCTTTCCGAAAATCTCAAATTGACGGCCCGTCGCGGCGAATTCTCGTCCCACACTGGGTACAATGATAACCGCCTAGTTGCGCAGCAACTGCCCAAACAAACAGCCACAGACCAAAAGTCATCAAGGAAAGCATCAGGTGACCAGAATGGTCAGGCTCGGACCACTCGGCCTGCACCTTTGACTGGCATTTATCACACCAATGATCGATAAATTTGGACAATGCCCCTGCATCTCCTTGAAAGGAGTTAAGGGTAATTGAGTCGGTTTGGTTTGCGAAGTACACAATCGCCGCTGATGGCGCTTGGCAGTGCGGGCACATTGCGGCATATAACCGGAAACCATCCTCTTCCAGCGGAGCCTTCACACAATGTCCCAAGCCAGCCAACGCGTTTTCTCCGGCGTGCAGCCGACCGGCAATCTGCATCTGGGCAACTATCTGGGTGCCATCAAGCGCTTTGTTGACATGCAGTCATCTTACGAGTGCATCTACTGCGTCGTCGATCTGCACGCGATTACCCAGGACAGGTCGGTGTGGGGCGGCCCTGAAGAACTTGCCCGCAGTACCAGGGAAGTCACTGCCGCCTATCTTGCATCCGGCATCGATCCTGAAGCGCACATCGTGTTCAACCAGAGCCAGGTTGCGGCTCATTCCGAGCTTGCCTGGATATTCAACTGCGTGGCGCGCATGGGATGGCTGAACCGCATGACGCAATTCAAGGACAAGGCCGGCAAGAACCGCGAGAACGCCTCGGTTGGCCTGTATGCCTATCCCAACCTGATGGCCGCCGATATTCTGGCCTACCGCGCCACTCATGTGCCGGTCGGAGAGGATCAGAAACAGCACCTTGAGCTGACCCGTGATATTGCACAGAAGTTCAACATCGACATGGCTGACGCGTGTGCCGAGGCGGGATACACCGATGGCTTCTTCCCGCTGCCGGAACCGTTGATCACCGGTCCCGCGACACGCGTCATGTCGTTGCGCGACGGTGTCAAGAAGATGTCAAAATCCGATCCGTCCGATCAGTCACGTATAAATCTGACCGATGATGCAGATACGATTGCGAGGAAAATCCGCAAGGCAAAGACAGATCCCGATGCGCTGCCCGAGACCATGGACGCCCTGAAGGACAGACCCGAGGCTGCCAACCTGCTCGGCATTTTTGCAGCGCTTCAGGACGCCACGCTTGAAACCGTGCTGCCACAGTTCGCCGGACGGCAGTTTTCTGACCTGAAACAGGCGCTCGCCTACCTTGCTGTGGAAAAACTGTCGCCGATTGCCGCTGAAATGCAGAAACTGATGGCAAGCCAGGATCACATCGACGCTGTACTTAAGGACGGAGCAGAGCGCGCAAATGCCATTGCGGAGCCGGTTATGGCCGATGTACGGCGCATTATGGGCTTTGTTCGTTAGGCGGGCGCCTGATAGTGCGGGTTTGGAAAAACAAAATTCTGACAAGCTAATCTGGAATTATTCCAGAAAACGTATATATGTTAGTACAACATTCACCCGGTGGCGCCGGACCTACCCACGCGCTGCTGCAGGAGTTCATACGGATATGTTCATTCAGACCGAAGCCACGCCTAATCCAAGTACCCTGAAATTTATTCCGGGCAAACCTGTCGTCGAAGGTGATCCGCGCGATTTCCGGTCGGCAGATGAGGCGACTATCTCACCGCTGGCGGAAAAGCTGTTCTCCGTTCGCGGCGTGGAGGGTGTTTTCCTTGGTGCCGACTTCATCACGGTGACCAAGGACGATGGTGAGTGGCAGCATCTCAAGCCTGCCGTTCTCGGTGCCATCATGGAACACTTCATGTCTGGCGCCCCGGTCATTCGCAACGGCGAGACCGAAGCGGTTGCCGATGAAGGCGAGTTTGCCGAAGCCGACCAGCAGATCGTGACCACCATCAAGGAGTTGCTCGACACGCGGGTTCGCCCGGCCGTGGCACAGGATGGCGGTGACATAACTTTCCATGGGTTCAAGGAAGGTATTGTCTACCTGCAGATGAAAGGCGCGTGCGCCGGCTGCCCAAGCTCGACTGCAACCCTGAAGCACGGTATCGAAAACCTGCTGCGCCACTTCATTCCGGAAGTGAGCGAAGTTCGCCCGGTCTGACCGGATCGCCACCTGACCCTTCGCATTGGCTCTGACGCCATGATTGTTCTCAGCGTAGACACCGCACATGCGGCCTGCTCGGCCTGTGTATTTGATACACGAGCAAACCGGTCACTGTCGCTTGTCAGTGAACTGATGCAGCGCGGCCATGCGGAGCGTCTCGCTGACATGGTACAAGAGGCTGTCGTTGCGGCCGGCATTTCATTTGCAGACATTGAGCGCCTGGCGGCCTGTTCGGGCCCGGGGACCTTTACCGGAGTGCGTATCGGGCTGGCCTTCGTGCGCGGTCTGGCGCTGGTGCTGAAAGTGCCGGCCGTCGGCATCACGACCTTTGCCGCCCTGGCGCACAGTTGCAGGACCGGCTCAGATGGCCGCGATATCTGGGTCATACAGGACGCACGCCGCGGCGAGGTCTACCTTGAAGGCTTTGACGGTGACGGCGATACGATGCATCCGGCTTCGGTGCTCAGCATCTCCGAGGCGGGCGAATTGCTGCGTGATGCATCCGGCCTGGCGGTTGGTTCGGGCACAAGCCTGGTTGCGTTGCCCGATGCTGTGGCCGTGTCCGAAGTCAGCAGCATTCCCGATGCGGCAATGATCGCCAGGCTTGCCGGCAAAGCCGCTGACACCGGCGCTGCCGCGGTTCCGTTTTATCTGCGGGCGCCGGACGCCAAGGCGCAACTGCCGCTGGTAAAACATCGTGAAACTGCGCTGTCGATCGAGCCGGCCGGTGTGGAGTATGCCAACGTGCTTGCAGCCATTCACACGCCCTGTTTCGAAGACGCCTGGGACAGTACCGCCATGGCGGCGCTGCTGGCGACCCCCGGTGCAATCGCCTTGCTGGCAACGCAGGACAAGGACGGGGACAAAAACCCCAGCGGATTTGTGCTGGCGCGCACAGCGGCGGACGAAATGGAAATACTGACGCTGGCCGTACTGCCGCATGCCCGGCGCAGAGGCGTGGCGCGGGCGCTCATGCAAGCCGTGCGCGAGCATGCCGGGCAGTCCGGTGTGAGCAGGATATTCATTGAATATGCGCAGGACAATCAGGCTGCTCACGCACTTTATGAAAGCGCCGGCTATGCCCGAAACGGGGTGCGTGCGAACTATTACAAAAATCCTGACGGCACCGCCAGCGACGCGGTAACAGCCAGCCTTTGCCTGAACGAAGCAGAGCCATTGCCATTGTCAGCAAACCCGTGAGCGACTATAGGCTCTCCCAGTTCAGGAACGATCAGGTTCTTGGTTTTTGGTTGGAGCAACAAAAAACCATCCTGATCCAGGAGTGTCGTCAATGCCGTTAACGCCGCAGCAAACATCTTCAGCCGCACCGTCAAAGGTGTTCATCAAGACCTATGGTTGCCAGATGAACGTCTATGACAGCGAGCGCATGGGAGAGGTATTGAGCGAGCGCGGCTACGTAACCACGCAGGCCGTCGAAGACGCGGACCTGGTAATCCTGAATACCTGCCATATTCGCGAAAAGGCCGCCGAGAAAGTCTATTCCGAGCTTGGCCGGTTACGGCAGTTGAAGTCGCGCACAGGACGCGACATGAAAATTGCGGTTGCCGGCTGTGTTGCCCAGGCAGAAGGTGAGGAAATCGTCCGCCGCGCCCCTGTCGTTGATCTGGTGTTTGGCCCGCAGACCTATCATCGTCTGCCCGACCTGCTTGACCGGCACGGCGAAACCGGCGCCGCCGTGATCGAAACCGAACTGCCGGTTGATGAAAAATTCGACGTCCTGGATGCACCATCAACAAAGCCGGTCAAGCGCGGTGTCGCGGCTTTCGTCACCGTGCAGGAAGGTTGTGACAAGTTCTGCACGTTCTGCGTGGTGCCCTACACCCGCGGTGCGGAATTCTCCCGTCCTGCCGACCGTATTATCGCTGAAGCGCGCAAGCTGGTGGACGCCGGCGTGCGTGAAATCACGCTGCTCGGGCAGAATGTGAACGCCTGGCACGGCAGCGGACTTGCCGGTCATGACTGGACATTGGGTCATCTGCTCAATGCATTGTCTGATGTGGATGGTCTTGAACGGTTGCGCTACACAACCAGCCATCCGCGCGACATGGACGACGACCTGATCGCGGCGCACGGGGCAAACCCGAAACTGATGCCGTACCTGCATTTGCCGGTCCAGTCCGGCAGCGATGCGATCCTCAAAGCCATGAACCGCAGGCACACGGCGGCTGAATATATCGAGCTTGTCGGCCGCATCCGCGACGCGCGTCCGGACATTGCCATGTCGTCGGACTTTATCGTCGGGTTTCCCGGAGAGACAGATGCCGACTTCGCCGCCACAATGGACCTGGTCCGGCAGGTGACCTATGCGCAGGCTTTTTCCTTCAAGTATTCACCGCGTCCCGGCACACCGGCTTCCAGCGAGGCCGATCAGGTGCCGGAAGATGTAAAGACACAACGTCTTGCCGAACTGCAGGCCCTGCTGGGCGAGCAGCAGGCAACCTTCAACGAGGCATGCAAGGGGCGTGTGCTCGACGTCCTGCTGGAAAAGCCCGGCCGGCAGAACGGTCAGTTGATCGGACGCTCGCCTTACCTGCAGTCAGTGTATATTGATGCCGGTGACCGCACCATCGGTGACACTGTAAAGGTCGTCATTGAAAGTGTCGGACCGAATTCATTAACCGGTCACATGGTTGAAGCATATGGCCGAATGTGATGTGCTTTCACCATCTTATACCAAAGGAACTAACTATTGACCCTTTTGACCGATTTTTCACGTTTGCTGGCTAGGCATGCTTCACGCCTTGGTCTGGTTGACCACAAGTGGAGCATAACGACGTCCGGCGAGCGCGAAAAATCGGCCTTTGGTGGGCCAAATCCGTCCATCTGGTGCGTTGCGGCGCTTGCCCGATGCACCGCATCGCGCTGCGCACCGCGCCTGCCAGAATGGCCGGATTTGACTCCATCAAAAGGATCAATAATTAGTTCCTTTGGTATTGCCAGCGAATCAGGAGATCTGCCCCGTTGACGTCACGCACCGCCCAGCCAAGGCCCGCATCCCGGCATAAAAAGACCGCCGCAGACACAGCGCAGAGCAGCATCACCCTAAGCTTCGACGACAATCGTCTGCTGATGCTTGTCTTCGGCGAGCATGACGAGCATCTGCTGCTGATTGAGGATCGGCTCGGTGTGGATGTCACGCCGCGCGGCAACAAGGTGGCTATTCGCGGATCTGAATCAGGCCGTGAAATGGCAAGACAGGTTCTGGTCGAGCTCTACGAGCGGGCATTGGAAGGTCTCGATGTCGGCCGGGGCGATGTCGAGGGCGCCATCCGCATGGCCATGAGCCCGGTTGCCGTTGCCAAAGGCGCATCAGAAGTTGCCGCCATCCGCACCCGGCGCAAAACGGTAACCGCCAGGTCGCCGGGCCAGAAAGTCTATCTTGAGGCAATCGCTGCCAACGAGCTTGTGTTCGGTGTCGGGCCTGCAGGCACCGGCAAGACATATCTGGCTGTTGTATGCGCTGCCGCTGAACTGATGGCCGGTCGCGTCGACCGCATCGTCCTGTCGCGGCCCGCTGTGGAGGCAGGTGAACGTCTCGGCTTCCTGCCCGGCGACATGAAGGAGAAGGTCGATCCGTATCTCAGGCCGCTTTATGACGCGCTTTATGATGTCATGCCGCCGGAAGCCGTGATCAAGGGAATGGCCGACAATACCATTGAAATCGCGCCACTGGCCTTCATGCGCGGACGCACCCTGTCATCGGCCTTCATCATTCTGGATGAGGCACAGAACACCACGCCGCAACAGATGAAAATGTTTCTGACCAGGCTTGGCGAAGGCTCAAGCATGGTTATTACCGGAGATCCCACACAAGTTGATCTGCCGCCGGGAACAACGTCAGGTCTGACCCAGGCGCTGGATTACCTCAAAGGTGTACAGGGCATCTCACAGGTCAAGTTCGACAAGTCGGACATTGTTCGCCATCAGCTCGTGTCGCGTATTGTCGATGCCTATGAGCGCGCCGGCTGGGAGCCGGCAACAAGGCCGCGGACGCCGTGATTGTCGAAATTGAGGTCGACGAAACCGCCTGGAAAGACCTGTCTGATCCCGAAGCCCTGTTGCGCCGCGCGGCGCAGGCAACTGAAGCCGCTGTTGGCAGGGATTTGTCGGACGCGGTACTGACCATTTCGCTGGCGAGCGATGACGAGGTGGCACAGCTCAATCAACACTGGCGCAACAAGACCGGGCCAACCAATGTGTTGTCATTTCCTGCCGCGCCGGACATGCCGCTGCCGCCCGGTGAACCGCGTCCGCTGGGTGATATCATACTGGCTGCCGGTGTGGTAACAAACGAAGCGGCACGGCAGAACAAATCACTTGAGCATCATTTGGTTCACCTTGCTGTGCATGGCATCTTGCACATAATGGATTATGATCACATAAATGAAGCTCAGGCATCTGAAATGGAAAGCCTTGAGATTGACATACTGAACGTGCTTGGCATTGCCGATCCCTACAGATCAAACGTCTAGGGATTATTGTTGAGACAGCACAGAGGACGCCGGTGAAAGCCGGCCGGTCAAATGGACGAAGACCAATCTAGCAGGTCCCGCAACGGGACCAGCCCTACTTCTGAAAATTCGAGAAATGAAAATGCCGGCCTGTGGCTCCGGATCAAGCGTGCCTTGAGTGGCGGCAGGTCGGATGAGACCTTGCGCGAGAGCCTTGAAGGGGTGCTTGACCGGCATGCCGAGGAAGAAGGCCCTGCGGCCTTCCGGGCAGATGCCAAGTCAATGATGCTCAATCTGATCGAGTTTTCAGATTTGCGGCTTGATGATGTGATGGTGCCGCGCGCCGAGATCATTGCGATTGATGCAGCAGATTCCGTGTCGGAACTGCTCGACTGTTTTCTCAAGGCAGGTCATTCCCGGTTGCCCATCTATCACGATACGCTGGACGAGCCGCTTGGCATGATTCACATCAAGGATTTTCTTGAATGGCTGAATTCCAACGACAAGCGCGCCCGGGCAAAACCGGGCGCGAAGAAAGCGGTTCCGATCCTGTCCTTGTCGGCAACCGACCTTAAAACCCCGGTGAGTGAACTCGGCATCATGCGGGAACTGCTCTATGTGCCGCCTTCCATGCCGGCTGCGGACCTCTTGGTGAAAATGCAGTCGACCCATGTCCACATGGCAGTGGTCGTGGACGAATACGGCGGTACCGACGGTCTGGCGACCATTGAGGATCTGGTTGAGGAAATCGTTGGCGATATTGCTGATGAGCACGATGAAAAGGACGAACTGATCACTCGTGCATCCGATACCAGCTGGCTTGCGGAGGCCCGGCTGGAGATTGAAGATGCCGAGGAAATGCTGGGCATCAAACTGCTCCCGGCTGAAGAGGAAGAAGAGGCCGATACGCTTGGCGGTCTGATCTTCCATATGCTTGGCCGGGTACCGGTCCGCGGTGAGCTGATCAGGCATGCCAGCGGCATCGAGTTTGAGATCATCGCGGCTGATCCGCGCCGTGTTCGCCGTGTCGCCATCCATACCAAGCCGCGCACCTCGCGCCAGCCTGCCGGTGCGGCCAAGCCCGTCGCAAAAGCCTCGGAAGAGCCGTCCAAAAAGGTGCAGAACTGACCGGCATACAGGCAACCATGATGGCCGGACCGCTCTGGCGCAGCAGCCTTGTGGCCTTGCTGGCAGGTGGATTGGCCTGTTTGTCCCTGCCGCCGTTTGATATCTGGCCGGTCCTGTTCATCAGCTACACGATACTGGTCTGGCTGCTTGATGGTGCCGTGCAAAGCCGGATCGGAAACGGGCGCCGGTTTGGTGCAGGATTTGCTGTCGGATGGTGCTTTGCGTTCGGATATTTTGTGCCGTCGCTGTGGTGGATATCGGAGGCCTTCTGGCTGGAGCCGGAAAAGTTCGCGGCTCTGATCCCGTTCGCGGTTGCCGGGTTGCCGGCCTATCTGTCGTTGTACTGGGGTCTGGCGCTCGGTCTGGCGGCTGTACTTTGGACGTCCGGCTGGCCCCGGATACTGCTGCTCGCCGGGCTGATCGGAGCGGGAGAATGGTTCAGAGGTCATCTGCTGACCGGATTTCCCTGGAACCTGCCCGGTTATGGAGCCGGATCACTGGACGGGTTTTCGCAGGCCGCCAGCCTGATCGGCATTTACGGCGTGAGCGTCCTGGTCATCATTGTGGCTGCAGCGCCTGCTGTGTTGTGCGATGCCGGTAAATTCTTGTCGGGTGGTCTGCGGCAACGGCTGCTGTTTCCGGCACTTGTTTTCGCAGGTGCGGTTGGCCTGCATGTATGGGGCGACATGCGTGTTGCAAGCTATGATGCAGCCCTTGCCGAAGGCACCGGCGATGCAACGCTGGTGCGCATCATTCAGCCCAATGTCTCCCAGAAGCACAAATGGGATCCGGCACATGCCGACCGGATCATCGGCACCTATTTGAAGTTGAGCGGCATGCCGTTTGCAGATCCGCCGGCGACACCGCCAATTGTCGTGTGGCCTGAAAGTGCCTTGCCGCGGCTGATCGGCGAGGAAGATGCGTTGCGCGCGAAGATAATGGCCAGCCTGCCGCCGGGCTCAGCCCTGCTCACCGGTGGCCTGCATCGCATAACCGATGAAACCGGCGGGGCCTCGATCTTCAATTCGTTGCTGGCAATCCCGGCAGATGGCCAGATTGCGGCTCGCCATGACAAGGTTCGGCTGGTCCCGTTTGGAGAATTTCTGCCATTTCAGTGGCTGCTGGAACCGCTCGGGTTGCGGCAGATCGTCAACCTGCCGCCGGGTTTTTCGGCCGGCAGCAGGGATCGGGTCATCCGGCTTGACGGGGTACCTGCTTTTGCCGGTTTCATTTGTTACGAAGCGGTATTTCCACGGTCCCGTCCCTATGAATCACGGCCGGAAATGCTGGTCAATGCAACCAACGACGCCTGGTTTGGTACATCGGGTGGGCCGCACCAGCACCTGGATCATGCGCGATTCCGGGCAATCGAGCAGGGCGTGCCGATGATACGGGCTGCCAATACCGGGATTTCAGCAATGATTGACGCAGCCGGTCGTGTAAAAGCGACCCTGGCGCTGGGTACGGCCGGTCATCTCGACGTTGCCATGCCGGCCGTAATGGCTGCAACGCCCTATGCGGCCATCGGGGATATGGGTTTCCTGGCGCTGCTGGTGGCAATCATGACCATCCATATAATTTGTAGACGGATGAAGAAGTTTTGTGTACCAGATGTGCATGAGAACTGATCGTAGACGTGAATCGGCAACATCATTTCCGTCTATGCCCCTTGAAAACAACTACACCACGGTGTGCCGGTGCGGTAGCTGATCAGCCAATTGAAAACGTTGCGAGCCGGCGTTATTCGCCATTTCGCAAACTTGTGCGGGACAGATGACTGATGACAATAAAAATGCCAAATCCGATTGATGTACATGTTGGCAGCAGGTTGCGGATGCGCAGAATGCTGGTTGGAATGAGTCAGGAAAAACTTGGCGAAAGTCTCGACCTGACCTTTCAGCAGATACAGAAGTATGAAAAAGGCTCCAATCGTATCAGCGCCAGCAGGCTGTATGACATGTCGCGCATTCTGGATGTGCCGGTGCAGTTTTTCTTCGATGATATGGTCCGCAGCGACCCTTCCCACAGCGGCAAGGCTGACAAGTCATCCGGTTCGTTCGAGATGATCGAGTTTCTGTCCAGTCCGGATGGGGCTCAGCTTGTCCGGACGTTCTCCGAAATCGAAAGCCCCGAAGTGCGGCGCAATATTCTCGATCTGGTGAAGTCGGTGTCCGGTATCGGTGCTGCGGTGCCCGACCAAACCTGAGGTTTCGACGCCAATATTGTTCGGTTAAATTGTCTGCATGGATCAAAGTTGGCTTGACGTGGTGCGCACAGCCTGACAAAAGGGCGGCCACTCGGCTGCCATTGCATATAAAGAAATCTGCATATGGCGATCATCCTGTCCCATTCGCGGAGTTTGCAAGCCATGGCACGTCAGAACTATCTCTTCACCAGTGAATCAGTTTCCGAGGGTCACCCAGACAAGGTTTGTGACCGCATCTCCGACGAGATTGTTGACCTTGTCTACAAGGAAGCCCGCAAGACCGGTACCGATCCGTGGACCGTCCGTGTGGCCTGCGAAACCCTGACCACCACCAACCGTGTGGTCATTGCCGGTGAAGTCCGTGTTCCCGATACGCTGTTCAAGAAAGACAAGGCTGGCAACAAGGTTCACGATGCTGCCGGCAATCCCGTCATTGCGCCGGGCAGGTTCCGCTCTGCGGCGCGACGTGCCATTCGCGCCATCGGCTACGAGCAGGCCGGTTTTCACTGGAAAACGGCAAAAGTCGATGTGCTGCTGCATGCCCAGTCGGCCGACATCGCCCAGGGTGTGGACAATGCTGCGGACCGCCAGGGTGAAGAAGGCGCAGGCGACCAGGGCATCATGTTCGGTTATGCCTGCCGCGAGACACCTGATCTCATGCCGGCGCCAATCTACTACTCGCACAAGATTCTCGAACTGATGGCAGCGGCCCGTCACAAGGGCGAAGGCGATGCCGGCAAGCTCGGACCTGATGCCAAGAGCCAGGTCACCATCCGCTATGTTGACGGCAAACCGTCGGAAGTCACATCCATCGTCGTGTCAACCCAGCACCTTGATGAAAGCTGGGATTCAGCAAAGGTACGTGCCGTGATCGAGCCATACGTGCGCGAGGCGCTGGGCGAATTGCCGATTGCGGCAGATTGCAACTGGTACATCAATCCCACCGGCAAGTTTGTCATCGGTGGTCCGGACGGTGATGCCGGTCTGACCGGCCGCAAGATCATCGTTGATACCTACGGTGGCGCTGCTCCACATGGCGGCGGCGCATTCTCCGGTAAGGACACAACCAAGGTTGACCGTTCTGCCGCCTATGCGGCGCGGTACATGGCCAAGAACGTCGTGGCGGCAAAGCTCGCCGAGCGCTGCACGATCCAGCTTTCCTACGCCATTGGCGTAGCACAGCCCCTGTCGGTCTATGTGGACACACACGGGACCGGGAAGGTGCATGAAAACGTGCTTGAGGAGGCCCTGCGCAAATGCATGGACCTGTCACCGTCCGGCATTCGCCGCCATCTCGATCTGAACAAGCCGATTTATGCGCGCACTGCCGCCTATGGACACTTTGGCCGCAAGCCGCGCCGTGACGGATCGTTTTCCTGGGAAAAGACCGACATGACTACTGCGCTCAAGGAAGCGGTGAAAGCTGTTTCGCAGGGCCAGCAGGTACTCGAGCGGGCGTCGTGACACTGGCCGTGCCGTGGCACGATGGGTTGACTCCGCCACAGAACGAACCGGGCATGCGGTCAACGCCACTTGATTGAGCAGCCCATGCTTGGGGTTTGCTGCAGCGGGCCATCGCCGGTGTCGGCAATCCGGCGCATGGCGTCGACAAGCTCGCGGGTCCGGTTGGCCGGATCGCCCATTTTGGCGTCGTCGAGTCTGCCGCGATACTGCAATTCTCCATCCTTGTTGAATCCGAAGAAATCGGGTGTGCAAACCGCACCATAAGCCCGGCCCACAGACTGGTCTTTATCGACGAGATAAGGGAATGCAAACCTGTGGCGCTCGGCAAACCGTTTCATGTTTGCCGGGCTGTCGGCCTGCACATGCTGGTAGTCGTTTGACATCACAGCCAGTACGTTGATGCCTTCGCCCATCAATTCGGATGTATCGGTCGCAAACCGTTCGGCGATGGTCTGAACATACGGACAGTGGTTGCAGATGAAGGCAATCAGCAGGCCCTTTTCACCGAGTTGTTGCGACATGGTGAAACTGTTTCCGTCAGGATCCTGCAATGTGAAGTCGGGCGCCTTCCAGCCGAAGTCGCAAATGGGTGTATCAAGCAGCATGGCGGTCTCTTCCTTTGGTTCTGGTGCTCGGCACAGGTGCGTTTCGGGTTTGTGATCAGGAGACCTTATCGCATAACGAGGCTTCCTGCAGGCCCGGCAAATCGCCGGGCCTGCGTTGCTTGCCTCAGGCTGCAGCCACCTGTTCGGCGCTCCAGGCGTTCGGAGCGAAAGCACTGTCAACATCGGTTTCGGCGATGTGGTTGGTGTAGTTGGACATCACCTTGAGGCTGGTGCCGAGAATGACTTCCAGGATTGTCTGCCGGGTGTAACCAGCCGCGATAAACGCTTCGGCATCTGCCTGGGAAGGCCAGCCACGGGTTTCGTTGATTACAATGGCGAACTGGCGCAGCGCTTCCAGTTTGGTGTCTGCAATCGGTGTGTTGTTGCGCAGGGCTTCAATCACACCGGCGTCGACACCGGCCATCTGTGAGATGGTGGTGTGAGCAGCCATGCAGTAAACACAGCCATTGAGCCGGTTGTTCGTCATCAGGATGATCTGGCGCTCGGTCTCTGACAGGTCCGTCTTGTCGAAGATGCCGGCCAGCGTCATGTAACCTTCCAGCAGGGCCGGCGCTTCGGCCATTGTCCCCAGAAGGTTGGGGACGAAGCTGTAAGCTTTCTTGGCGCCCTGGAGCAGCGGTCTGGACGCTTCGGGAGCGGTTTCAATTGTGTGAGTGGTGAAGTCGGTCATGGGTCATATCCTTTTGGTCTGTGTGGTGATCGAGATTGTTTATACCGATCGGTATGAACACAGATAGGCGGCTTATACCGATCGGTCAAGACCCTTGAATCACTTTATTGAACGGTCGGTATAAACTCTCTATATAAAGTGGCAACGGCGCTACTGAACTGGAGCAGGCACATGCCTTGGGAAAAAACATTTGATCTGGATGAGGCAACCGATAAGGCAATCTCGATCTTCTGGCAGAAAGGCTATGAAGCAACGTCGATATCGGACCTGGTTGAAGGCATGGAGATCAACAAGGGCAGCCTCTACAATGCCTTTGGCAGCAAGAAAGCATTGTTTGACCGCGCACTGCTGCGATACGACCAGAAAAACCGTCAGAAGTTTTTGCGGGAGCTTGAGGCAATGGACGACCCGGTGCTGGCTATTGCCGCACTGTTCGACGGCCTTATCGCAGAGACGGGGAGTAATGTTGAGAACAGCGGCTGCCTGCTGGTCAACACGGCACTGGAGTATCCCAACCAGAGCGCTGATGTACAGAATATGGTGACGGGCGCGCTTCACGAATTTGAGGGGTTTTTCAAACGCCTTATTCTCAAGGGGCAGAAACAGGGCAGCATCCCGGCTGACACAGATGTGGATGCAGCATCAAAATCGATGCTGGCTCTGGTTGTCGGTCTGCGTGTCCTGGCCCGGGGCACTTACGATGCCAAAGCGCTGGCAGCGCTCAAGACCGGTGCGCTGAAGCTGATAAGCTGAGCGCAGACTGAACTGCGCAGCTTGCATCTTGAAGCCTCTTGGCTGCAGAAACGGTTGTCAACAGACCCGGCATGCCTGACACTGCATGATCCAGTTTAACACAGTCGAACCGAGCATTTCAGTCATGTCGCAACCACCGGATCAGCCCCGGTTCGCAGAGAAGTTCTTCGGCCGCCGCGCAGGGCAGGCCCTGCGTGACAATCATGTCCGCCTGGTTGAAAACCTGCTGCCGAAGCTGCGGGTGCCGGATCGTGCCGATTGTCTGCATGACCCGCGCGCCCTGTTCGAAGAACCCGTAAGCGAGGTCTGGCTGGAAGTCGGCTTCGGCGGCGGTGAACACCTGGCCTGGCAGGCAGCCGCCAACCCGCATGTCGGTCTCATCGGTGGTGAACCCTTCATCAACGGTGTCGCCAAACTGCTGAGCCTTGTGGAAGCTGGCGGCCTGTCCAATGTCCGCATCATCGACAACGACATACGCCCCAGGCTGGACCAGCTCGGTGATCAGACAATATCACGCGCCTTCCTGCTGTTTCCCGATCCGTGGCCGAAACTGCGCCATCACAAGCGCCGCTTCGTAAATCAGGCGAACCTGGATCGGCTGCACCGCATCATGAAACCCGGCGCGGAGTTCCGGGTTGCCAGTGACATCGATCACTACATCCGCTGGAGCCTGCGTGAAGTTGCCGAACATGGCGGCTTCGCGCTGTTGTCGGATGACCCGGCTGACCGGCGCCAGCGCCCGGCGGACTGGCCCCAGACCAGATATGAGGCAAAGGCCGTGCGTGAAGGGCGCACGTCCGAATATCTGCGATTTGTTCGCGTTTGATTTTGAAGCGGCCAAATAGTTGCTCTGGCATAAGCGTTTTGCTTGAAGTCCGCGCATTCTCGTCGTATATGTAGGCCATCAAGTTCATTCTCATAGGTTTTCAAAGACCACTGAAAACCACGGTTCATGAGGGTGGGTCCTGCGGGGCCCGCTTTTTTTGTTGCCTGTACGGGGATGATATCGGCTTCTGCCAGTGGGAGGTTTTGCGCCCGGCTGGTCTGGACAGGGAGATATCTGATGGTGGCCGACATGGCCAGAAGGATGCAGGTGGAGACCGGCGTGGCTGCCAAGGTGGCCCGGCTGGTTGAACCTGCCATTGAGGAGTTGGGTTTCCGGCTGGTGCGCGTGCGCCTGACCGGCAACACGCTTCAGATCATGGCAGAGCGTCCCGATGGCACCATGACGGTTGGTGGTTGTCAGGATATTTCGCGCACCATATCGCCATTGCTGGACGTGAATGATCCCATCTCCGGCAAGTACAGTCTTGAAGTGTCCTCGCCGGGCATTGACCGGCCCCTGGTGCGTCCTGAAGATTTTGAACGCTGGGCCGGATTTGAAACGAAAATCGAGCTGGTAACGCCACTGGCGGGCCGCAAGCGGTTTCGCGGCAGGCTGGAAGGCTTTGATGACGGCGAGGTTCGCCTGTTCATACCGCCGCCGGAAAAAGGTGGCGAGGAAATTCTGATCGGACTGGACATAGCCGCAATTGGTGATGCCCGGCTGATGATGACCGACGAATTGCTGAAGGCTGCCGGTGAACGGGCCAAGGCAGGTGAGGTCGGCGATGGTGCTGACTGGACTGAGAACAACGAAATTGAATCCAACGACATTAAAGCGGAGTGAACGAAATGGCTGATGTCGCCGTAAGTGCAAACAGGCTGGAATTGCTGCAGATCGCAGATGCGGTTGCACGTGAAAAATCGATCGACAAGGCCGTCGTGATCGATGCGATGGAGGACGCAATCCAGCGTGCCGCGCGCTCACGCTATGGCGCCGAAAATGACATCCGGGCGGAAATTGATCCGCAAACCGGTGAAACCAAGCTGTATCGCCTGCTGGAAGTGGTCGAGGAAGTTGAAAACGATTCGACCCAGATCACCATGAAGGAGGCGCTCGACCGCAATCCCGGCGCGCGCATGGGAGACTTCCTGTCCGAGCCGTTGCCGCCGGTCGACTTTGGCCGCATCGCAGCCCAGAACGCCAAGCAGGTGATCGTGCAGAAGGTGCGCGATGCTGAACGCGAGCGCCAGTTTGAAGAATACAAGGATCGCATTGGCGAAATCGTTTCCGGTGTGGTCAAGCGCGTCGAGTACGGCAACATCATCGTTGATCTCGGACGTGGTGAAGGCATTGTCCGCCGTGACGAGGGTTTGCCGCGCGAAGCGTTCCGTAATGGCGACCGGGTGCGGGCCTACATTTTTGATGTGCGGCGCGAACTGCGCGGCCCGCAGATATTCCTGTCGCGGTCACGGCCTGAGTTCATGGCCAAACTGTTCCAGCAGGAAGTGCCGGAAATCTATGACGGTATTGTTGAAGTCGTGGCAGTGGCCCGTGATGCCGGCTCGCGCGCGAAAATATCGGTGCGCTCCAAGGACAGTTCAATCGATCCGGTTGGCGCCTGTGTCGGCATGCGCGGCAGTCGCGTCCAGGCTGTGGTCAACGAGCTGCAGGGCGAGAAGATCGACATCATCCCCTGGACACCTGATGCTGCCAGCTTCATCGTCAACGCTCTGGCGCCTGCTGAAGTTGCCAAGGTGGTGCTTGATGAGGATGCCCAGCGCATCGAGGTTGTGGTGCCTGACGAGCAGCTTTCGCTGGCAATCGGGCGTCGTGGACAGAATGTGCGTTTGGCCTCGCAGCTTTCCGGCTGGGATATCGACATCATGACGGAGGCCGAGGAATCCGAACGCCGCCAGAAGGAATTTGCAGATCGTACACAGCGCTTTACCGAAGCGCTCGATGTGGACGAAATGCTGGCCCAGCTGCTTGCATCGGAAGGCTTCGATTCCATTGAAGAAGTCGCTTATGTGGCGCCTGAGGAAATTGCCTCCATTGAAGGACTGGATGATGAAACGGCGTCTGAGATCCAGGCCCGTGCGACAGAGTTCCTTGATCGCCAGGCGACGGAACTGGAAGCCAAGCGCAAGGAGCTTGGCGTGGCGGATGACCTGGCAGGCTTTGCCGGCCTGTCACCGGCGATGCTGGTGATGCTTGGTGAAGACGGCGTGTTCACTCTGGAGGACTTTGCCGGCTGTGTGCCGGATGACCTGGTCGGCTGGAATGAACGTGGTGAAAGCGAGACAATCCGCCATGAAGGGTCACTGTCTGCGACCGACATGACCGCAGCTGAAGCGGAGACCCTGATCATGGCGGCTCGCCTGCAACTGGGCTGGATTGAACCGGAGCCTGAGCCTGATCCCGAAGCAGACACTGAAGCAGAAGGCGGCGAGGAAGCTGCCGCCACAACCAGTAACGAAGAGTAAGGTGAACACCCGGCAATATGACAGGTCTGGCACAACAAACCATCCTCGCCGATGATCCGAACGTCCGCATGTGCGCGCTGACGCGTGCACAGCGGCCACGTGCGGAACTGTTGCGCTTTGTTGCTTCGCCGGGCGGTGATCTGGTGCCTGACCTGAAAGAAAACCTGCCGGGGCGCGGCGTGTGGTTGAGCCTGTCACGCGCAGGCATTGCCGAAGCCGTCAGGCGCAAGGTGTTTGCCCGCGCACTCAAGGCCGAGGTCGCGCTGCCGGACAATCTTGCCGACCTCATTGCACGCCTGCTGCTCAAGGATGCCATGTCATGTCTCTCCCTGGCGTCGAAGGCAGGCCAGGTTGTTGCCGGATTTGAAAAGACCGAAGCGGCTGTTTTAAATGGCCGCGCGGCGGTTCTGCTTGCGGCTTCCGACGGTGCGCAGGACGGCCGCCGGAAACTGTCCGGAAAACTGCGGGCTGCCGATCAGGCCGGCCGGCTGGTCGAATGTTTCGCCTCTGCTGATTTGGATTTGGCATTGGGGCGTACAAATGTGATACATGCTGCCATCAACCCCGGTGGTCTGGCGCGGAAATTCCTGGCCTGCGCAAGACGATATGAATTATTTGAGTTAAACGGAGCCGCACAAGCGGAAAGCTGATACGCAATGAGTGATACGAACGACAACGATAATGGTAACGAACGTCCTGGCGGACGCACACTCGGCTTGCGCGGCGGTGGCCAGAGCAGGGTACGCCAGAACTTTTCGCACGGGCGGTCGAAAACCGTTGTGGTGGAAACCAAGCGCAAGCGCATTATTGGAGGACCAGGTGCAAAACCTGCGGCTCCTGCTGCGCCTGCCGCCAAGGAGGCGCCGGCTCCTGCAGCGACACCGGATCCCAAGCCTGCGGTGGCGACACCGGAGGCCGCCGCTCCGGCGCCTGAGGCTCCTGCCGCGCCAAAACCCGCTGCGCCTGCCGCACCTGCGGCTGCGGCACAGCCGATGCCTGCTGCGCCTGCCGAACCTGCGGCACCGAAACGGCCTGCGATCAAGACTGTTGGAGCACCCAAGGTACTGCGCACCCTGACCGCAGAGGAAGCCGAGGCACGTGAGCGTGCTCTGGTCGAGGCTCGCCAGCGCGACATTGAGGACAAGAAGCGCGCCGAGATAGAAGCAGTTGAACGGGTTGAACGTGAAGCGCGTGAAGCTGCTGAACGTGTTGAGAAGGAAGCCGAAGAAGCCCGCCGCGCCGCAAAGCGCGCTGCTGACGCGGAAGCCAAGGAAGCTGCCGCAGAACTCAAGGCTAAAAAGGCAGCCGCTGCCACCGAAACCGAAACAGATGCCGGGCGTTCAAAGTCCCGCCGTCCTGCCGGCGGTGCCGACAAGCCTGCAACGCCGCCCAAGCCGCGCAATGATGCGGATCGGCGCCGTGGCAAGCTGACCATTTCCAACGCGCTCAACGATGATGGCGGTCGGGCTCGCTCGCTGGCCGCATTCCGCCGCCGCCAGGAACGCCAGAAGAAACAGGCCATGGGTGGTTCGGTGACCAAGGAGAAGGTTGCCCGCGAAGTGACCATTCCTGAAGTGATCACCATTCAGGAACTGGCCAACCGCATGAGTGAACGCGCTGTTGATGTCATCAAGTTCCTGATGAAGCAGGGCGAGATGCACACCATCAACGATATCATCGATACCGATACCGCCCAGCTGATCGCGGAAGACTTCGGCCATACCGTCAAGCGGGTGTCTGAGTCTGACGTTGAAGAAGGTCTGGCCGGGGACGATGATCCGGCGGACAGCATGAAGCCGCGCGCGCCGATTGTGACCGTCATGGGTCATGTCGATCACGGCAAGACTTCGCTGCTGGATGCGCTTCGCAATGCGTCTGTCGTATCCGGCGAGGCCGGTGGTATCACCCAGCATATCGGTGCTTATCAGGTTGAAACGGCCAATGGCCTGGCAACCTTCATTGATACGCCGGGCCATGCGGCCTTTACCGCCATGCGTGCCCGTGGCGCCAAGGCGACGGACATCGTGGTGCTGGTCGTGGCTGCGGATGACGGCGTCATGCCGCAGACAATCGAGGCGATCAGCCATGCCCGCGAAGCCGGGGTTCCGCTCATTGTTGCCATAAACAAGATGGACAAGCCGGATGCCGATCCGACCCGGGTCCGCACGGATCTGCTGAACCATGAAGTGATCGTCGAAAGCATGAGCGGTGATGTGCTTGAAGTGGAGATTTCCGCGCTCAAGGGCACCAATCTTGACAAGCTGCTCGAAGCCATCCTGCTGCAGGCCGAACTGCTGAACCTTCAGGCCAATCCTGATCGTGCCGCTGACGGTATTGTTGTTGAAGCCCAGCTCGATAAGGGCCGCGGTCCTGTCGCCACGGTGCTGGTGCGCCGCGGCACATTGCGTGTCGGTGACATTGTCGTGGCAGGTGTTGCCTGGGGCAAGGTTCGCGCCCTGATCAATGACAAGGGTGCCAATATCAATGAAGCCGGGCCTTCGGTTCCCGTCGAAGTTCTGGGAATGAGCTCCGCGCCGGAAGCAGGCGACCAGATCGTTGTGGTCGAGCACGAAGGCCGTGCCCGTGAGATTACCGAGTATCGTGAGCGCAAGCTGCGCGATACACGCGGCGCGCCAAGCGCCAGGTCGTCTCTGGAACAGATGATGAGCCAGCTCAAGGAGAGCGGAAGGCAGGAATTTCCGATCCTCATCAAGGCCGACGTGCAGGGCTCTGCGGAAGCCATCGTGCAGGCGCTCGACAAGCTCGGCACCGACGAGGTTGCCGCCCGGGTGGTGCATTATGCGGTTGGTGGTATTTCGGAATCAGACGTGCAGCTGGCACAGGCTTCAAATGCCATTGTCATCGGCTTCAACGTCCGTGCCAACAAGCAGGCACGCGATGCAGCAGAAGCCAGCGGCATTGAAATCCGCTATTACAACATCATCTATGATCTCGTTGACGACGTGAAAGCGGCCATGTCCGGCCTGCTGTCACCGGATCTGCGCGAAACCTTCCTTGGCAATGCCGAAATTCTGGAAGTCTTCAACATCACCAAGGTCGGCAAGGTTGCCGGTTGCCGTGTCGTTGAGGGCAATGTCCAGCGTGGCGCCAAGGTGCGCCTGGTGCGTGACAGTGTCGTTGTCCACGAAGGCACGCTGTCGACGCTCAAGCGTTTCAAGGATGAGGTCAAGGAAGTTCAGGTCGGCCAGGAATGCGGCATGGCATTTGAGAACTACCAGGACATGCGTGCAGGTGATGTGATCGAGTGCTTTACCGTGGAGAGTATCCAGCGCTCATTGTAGGCCAGGACCTCGCCTGTCCCGTCTGCCTGATGGAGTGACTTGACGATGAAACCAAGGACAAAGGCTGCCAGGGGCCCGTCGCAGCGCCAGTTGCGGGTGGGCGAACTGATCCGTCATGAACTGTCGGCACTGTTCATGCGCGGCGATGTGATGGACCCGCTTGTCGAAAAAACCGGGGTTACGGTGCTGGAGGTGGCGACCACGCCGGACCTCAGGACAGCCACGGCTTACATCCGTCCGTTCCAGCCATCCGGAGACGGCGACGCGCTGGTCGAAGCCCTGATGCGTCACCGCAAGTTCATCAAGGGCGAACTGGCGCCGAAGCTGCAGTTGAAATTCATGCCGGAAATCAAGTTCCGCATCGATAACTCGATCGATTATGCCTCCAGCATTGACGCCCTGCTTGCCGACCCGAAGGTCAAGGGCGATCTCGGGCCGGAGCGCGAAGACTGAAAGCGCAGGCACTCATTGGCTCGTCGTAAAAAGGGAAGCCGCGTTCACGGCTGGGTGTTTCTTGACAAGCCGCCGGGCATGGGGTCCACGCAGGCCGTAGCGATGGTGCGGCGCGCCTTCAATGCGCAAAAGGCAGGTCATGCCGGAACCCTCGATCCGCTGGCAACCGGTTTGCTGGCCATTGCCCTGGGCGAAGCAACCAAGACGGTTCCCTATATGGCGGATGCGGCGAAGGCCTACACATTCACTGTTCGCTGGGGCGAGGCGACTGAAACATGTGATGCGGAAGGCAGCGTTTGCGCCACCAGTCCCGTGCGCCCGGCAAGCCACGAAATCATTGATGTGCTGCCGGGCTTTACCGGTCAGATCGAGCAGGCACCACCTGCGTACTCTGCCATAAAGATCGATGGCCAGCGCGCCTACGACCTGGCCCGGGCCGGCGAACAGCTGGAGATGGCGAAGCGCCCGGTGTACATAGAGAGCCTGACACTCACCGGTTGCCCGGATGAAGATCATGCAAGTTTCGAGGTGACGTGCGGCAAGGGCACCTATGTCCGTTCGCTGGCCCGCGACATTGCCAAAGCACTTGGTAGCGAGGGCCATGTCACGGCCCTTCGCCGCATCGCCACCGGCGCCGTATCCATCGGCCAGTGTGTGGCGGCTGGCGCTTTTGACGAGGCGAATGCACACAGCCTCTGTGACCTGTTGCATCCGCTGGAAACGGTGCTTGGTCATTTGCCGGTGGTTGAACTGGATGAAGTGTCGGCAGCCAGGGTGGCTCACGGCAACCCGCTGCAGGCAGGTGCGGGCGGTCAGTATTGCAATGGTGATGAATTGCTGCTCACCCGTGCGTGCGCGCCATTGGCAATCGCACAGGTAAGGGACGCAGTTATACAGCCGGTAAGGGTTTTTCAACTCGGCGACTGACGTCCGCGGGTCTGCCTTTTGGTCTGGTATTGCGGCTTCATTTCCGCTATATGCTGCCCCAACACCGGGTTGACCCGGTGTTTTTTCATGGCCTTCGCTGGACGACATCCCGGCTTTAGGCGTCCTGTTCCTCTTTTTGAAAGGATTTCCCGATGTCGATTACGCCTGAGCGCAAGCTGGAGCTTGTGAAGGAATACGCCACTGTTGAAGGCGATACCGGTTCCCCCGAAGTACAGGTTGCAATCCTGACCGAGCGGATCAAGAACCTGACGGGTCATTTCCAGACCCACAAGAAAGACAACCATTCACGCCGTGGTCTGCTCAAGCTGGTCAGCCAGCGCCGCAAACTGCTTGACTATGTCAAGGTGCGTGATGAACCCCGCTACAAAAGCATTATTCAACGCCTCGGTATCCGGCGGTAATTTCAATAACAATGAGCGGGTGGTTTTCCTGAACCGGAAAGCCGCCCGTTTCCCCTTTTTTGGCACGTACGGCAATGGGGCCGGGTGCTGATGGCCCGATCGGGGAAAGCCGCAAAAACCAATAGATTGATGGCGGCAAGGGCCGGAGTTGAGCCAGGAGATGCGGAAACAGGGTTTCCCGTCCGAATTCAACTCTACCATACATGTAAGGAAATAATTTTATGTTTGACATTCATGTCGAAGAAATTGAATGGGCCGGACGCACACTGAGGCTGGAAACCGGCCGTGTTGCGCGCCAGGCTGATGGCGCCGTACTGGCGACCTATGGTGAGACAACAGTGCTGGCAACTGTGGTTGCCGACCGCCAGCCCAAGCCGGGTCTGGACTTCTTTCCACTGACCGTGAACTACCAGGAAAAGACCTATGCTGCCGGCAAGATCCCCGGCGGCTTTTTCAAGCGCGAAGCAAGACCGTCGGAAAAGGAAACCCTGGTTTCCCGACTGATCGACCGTCCCATTCGCCCGCTGTTTGCCAAGGGCTTCAAGTGCGAGACGCAGGTTATCCTGACCGTGCTCAGCCACGATCTCGAAAACGATCCGGACATCGTCGCCATGGTTGGCGCATCTGCCGCCCTGTGCCTGTCCGGTGCGCCGTTCCTCGGACCGATCGGTGCTGCGCGTGTCGGTTACATTGATGGCGAGTATGTAGTGAACCCGACACTTGACCAGATGCCGGACTCGGTTCTGGACCTGGTGGTCGCCGGTACCACCGACGCTGTGCTGATGGTGGAATCAGAAGCCCAGGAACTGTCTGAAGAGGTCATGCTTGGCGCGGTGATGAAGGGTCATGAAGACTTCCAGCCGGTTATCGAGGCAATCATCCGTCTGGCCGAACGCGCTGCCCGCGAACCTCGTGAGCACGTAGTCGAAGACAAGTCTGAACTGCTTGCCGCCGCGAGAAAGCTGGCTGAAAAAGACCTGCAGGCAGCCTATTCAATTGCCGGCAAGGAGGAACGCTACGAAGCCATCTCCGCTGCCAAGGCAAAGGTTGTCGAAGAACTGTGCGATCCTGAAGACGAAAATGCGCCGGCGCCCAACAAGGTTGGCGAGGTCTTCAAGTCGATGGAAGCCGACATCGTTCGCGGTCAGATCATCGAAACCAAGTCGCGTATTGACGGCCGCGGCCTGGCCGACGTCCGCCAGATCAAGTGTGAAGTCGGCGTTCTGCCGCGTACCCACGGCTCCGCCCTGTTCACCCGCGGTGAAACCCAGGCACTGGTTGTCACCACGCTGGGCACCGGCGACGATGAGCAGTTCATTGATGCGCTGGAAGGCACCTACAAAGAAAACTTCCTGCTGCATTACAACTTCCCGCCATATTCCGTCGGCGAAACCGGCCGCACCGGCTTCACTGGCCGGCGCGAAATCGGTCACGGCAAGCTGGCCTGGCGCGCCGTGCACCCGATGCTGCCGAAAAAGGAAGAGTTCCCGTACACAATTCGCGTCGTGTCGGAAATCACCGAGTCCAACGGCTCGTCTTCAATGGCCAGCGTGTGCGGTGCATCGCTTGCCATGATGGATGCAGGTGTTCCGCTCACGCGTCCGATCGCCGGCATTGCCATGGGCCTCATCCTTGAAGGCGAAAACTTCGCCGTGTTGTCCGATATCCTCGGTGACGAAGACCATCTCGGTGACATGGACTTCAAGGTGGCAGGTACCGAAGATGGTGTCACATCGCTTCAGATGGACATCAAGATCACCGGCATTACCCAGGAGATCATGTCAACGGCCCTGTTCCAGGCCAAGGATGGCCGTTTGCACATTCTGGGCAAGATGGCTGAAGCCATTACCCAGGGCCGTGAAGAGCTGGGTGAACATGCCCCGCGCATCGAGGTTATGACCATTCCGGCCGACAAGATCCGTGAAGTCATCGGCACCGGTGGCAAGGTAATCCGCGAGATCGTTGAAAAGACCGGCGCCAAGGTCAACATCAACGATGACGGCGTCATCAATATCGCCTCTGCCGACGGCGCATCGATCAAGGCGGCGAAAGACTGGATTCATTCCATCGTCGCCGAACCTGAAGAAGGTGTGATCTATGACGGCAAGGTGGTGAAGGTTGTCGACTTCGGTGCCTTCGTGAACTTCTTCGGCGCCAAGGACGGCCTGGTTCATATTTCCGAACTGGCACCCAAGCGTGTCGAGAAAGTCTCCGACATCGTTTCTGAAGGCCAGGATGTGAAGGTCAAGCTGCTCGGCTTCGACCAGCGCGGCAAAGTCCGTTTGTCCATGAAGCAGGTCAACCAGGAAACCGGCGAAGAAATTTCGCAGGCCAAAGACGACTGAAGCACCAGCACCTGAGTGCACAATTTGAAAGAGCGCCGACTGTTATCGGCGCTCTTTTTTTGCGGACAAGGACATGTGGTGGTCAGAGCATGGCCGGCACGACGCGGTCCGGCGGCTTGTGACCGTCAACAAATGTCTTGATGTTGATGATGACCTTTTCACCCATATCCACACGGCCTTCGATGGTGGCAGACCCCATGTGCGGCATCAGAACCGCTTTCGGGTTTTTCAAAAGGCGCGGGTTCACCGCCGGTTCGTGCTCAAACACGTCAAGGCCGACGCCGGCAAGTTCATCCTTTTCCAGCATCCGGGCCATGGCGTTTTCGTCGATCACTTCACCACGTGCGGTGTTGACGATGATGGCCGTGGGCTTGAGCAGCTGCATGCGGCGTGCCGACAGCAGGTGATAGGTGCCGGGCGTGTGCGGGCAGTTGACCGAGATGATATCCATGCGTGCCAGCATCTGATCGAGGCTTTCCCAGTAGGTTGCCTCCAGCTCCTCTTCAACGGAGGCGTGAACCGGTTTGCGGTTGTGATAGTGTATCTGCAGTCCGAATGCCTTGGCGCGCCGTGCCACGGCTTGCCCGATGCGGCCCATGCCGATGATGCCGAGACGCTTGCCGTAAATGCGCCGGCCCAGCATCCAGGTCGGCGACCAGCCTTGCCAGACTTCGTCATTGCCGATTGCCTCGGCACCTTCGATCACCCGTCGTGAAACAGCCAGTATCAGTGCCAGCGTCATGTCTGCCGTATCCTCGGTCAGGACGCCCGGTGTATTGGTTACGGTAATGCCGCGATTGGTTGCCGTTTCGACATCAATGTTGTCAACGCCGGTACCGAAATTCGCGATCAGCTTCAATTGATCGCCGGCCTGCATTATGACGGACTTGTCAATTCTGTCGGTTACCGTAGGCACCAGGACCTCCGCCTGCTTCACCGCGTCTACCAGGTCGCTCTGGCTCATTGGCGCATCAGTTTCGTTCAGTGTTGTAGAAAAAAGTTCGCGCATGCGTGTTTCAACAACATCCGGCAGTCTGCGGGTAACAATCACGGTTGGCTTGCGCGTCGGCATGGGGGCAACTCCTGGCGAAATCGTAATGCGGGGCTTTGGCTCATCACTAGATGGTCGGATTGCCAGCCCTTGCAAATCATTAATCCATTCTTGTTTATGGTGCGTGAGCTCCCATGTAAACTGTGCTGGTTGATGCAATCAGAATTTCGGAGCATATTGCAGTACCGCCGGTTCACCGGAACCCGCAAGGTTGCTGTGATAAGTTGGAGGGTACCGGGTTTGCGCTTTCTGGTTGTGACAACCGGAAACCATCCTGGTCCGGTGGTTGTAAGCAGGCATTCTGCCAGGGTTGGGTAAAGGCTTTGGGACGTTTGAGCATAGGACGGGTCTTGTTCGCTGCACTGGCTTTTGCCGTTGCGGGCGGCATTGTTTACGCCTTTACCGAAACACAGAATCCGGCAACGCTCAGCTCCGCAAAGGCTGCTCAGGACAACAGTACAGTCGGACCGGCGGTGAAGACCCAGACCGGCTTGCCGTTGCCGAGATTTGTCAGCCTCAAGCAGAAACTGGTCAATGTACGCAGGGGCCCGTCCCTCGAACACGGTGTTGCATGGGTGTTCACCCGCAAAAGTCTGCCGGTTGAGATTATCGCCGAGTTTGACCGCTGGCGCCGGATTCGTGACAGCGAAGGAGCCGAAGGCTGGGTCTATCATGCATTGCTGGCTGGCAGGCGCACGGTAATTGCGGCGCCGTGGGCCAAAGGCAAGATCATGCAGTTGCTGGCCAGTGCATCCGCATCCGGTGATCTTGTTGCCCGCATTAATTCAGGCGCGCTGGGTGAATTGAAATCCTGTGACGGAAAATGGTGCTACGCGGCATTCGGCGGCTATGAAGGCTACGTGTCGCAGGAAACACTCTTCGGCGTTTATCCAGGCGAAGTCTACCGCAAGTAATCTGAGATTTCAGGTGGACCGACGCCGCTCAGGCGGTGTCTTTTTCAAGACGGACGATAATATCAATCCGGCCGATCCGCATGCCTTCAGGTGGCTTCGGCAATCCGTCGACAGTGAGCTGGTCGTCGTCAATGTCGATCAGGCGCCCCTCGTCTTCCAGGTAATAATGGCAGTGATTGGAAGTGTTGGTGTCGAAGTAGGACTTGTGCCCCTCAACTGCGACTTCGCGCAGCAATCCGGCCTCGGTGAACTGGTTGAGGGTATTGTAGATCGTTGCCAGTGACACTGCGATACCGGCCTGTACGGTTTCGACATGAAGTTGTTCAGCCGTGATATGCCGGTCACCGCTGCCGAACAGAAGGTTTCCAAGCGACATGCGCTGGCGCGTTGGCCGCATGCCGGCGTCGCGCAGTTTCTGTTCCATGATTTGGGTACTCGTCATCACATCACTCAGCAAATGGCCACCGGCCATGAAAAAACACGGTCAGGCACCTATATAGCCTTTACCAGGCTCGCTTGCAATCATGCAGGTGCAGCCAGTGACGCAAGGTCGCTGGGCAGCTTGCACGTTTGGTTAGTGCTTTCACAGAATGTTTCGATATGTTACGAAAACAACAGCAACTGGGGCAACGCGGATTGATTGTCTGCGTGACTGAATCAGGGTTTGAGGGCGATGAGCGAACGTAAAGGGCATTTTGGCTACGAGGAATTGCTGGCGTGCGGCAGGGGCGAGTTGTTTGGTCCCGGTAATGCGCAGTTACCGCTGCCGCCCATGCTGATGTTTGATCGCATTTCCTCGATTACCGAAGATGGCGGATCGGCCGGTAAGGGCCAGATCGTGGCTGAACTGGATGTCAAACCGGACCTGTGGTTTTTCCCGTGTCACTTCCAGGGTGATCCGGTTATGCCCGGCTGTCTGGGGCTGGATGCACTATGGCAGCTGACAGGGTTTTTTCTGGGCTGGATGGGTGCGCCGGGCCGTGGCCGTGCACTGGGTGTCGGCGAAGTCAAGTTCACGGCAATGGTGACACCTGAAGTCAAGAAGGTCGAGTATGTAGTGGATGTCCAGCGGCTCATATTGCGCAAGCTGAACATGGCCATTGCCAATGGTGTGTTGAAGGCCGATGGCGAGGTTATCTACACCACGACCAACATGCGAGTTGGAACATTTGTGGACGAAAAACCGGCTTAGGATCAGGGCTCTGATCCTGTGTGCCGGGGCGGACGATGAAAGGCAAATAAGGCAGCATGAGACGTGTGGTAGTCACCGGTATCGGCATCGTATCGAGTATCGGCAGCAATGCGCAGGAAGTGAATGCCTCCCTGCACGATGCAAAACCGGGAATTGTCAGTGCGGAAGATTACAAGCGGCTGGGCTTCCGGTGTCAGGTGCATGGTGCGCCAACCATCGATCTTGACAGTTCCATCGACCGACGGGTGCGCCGCTTCATGGGCGATGGTGCTGCCTGGAACTGGATTGCCATGCAGCAGGCAATCACCGATGCGGGGCTTGAAGAAAGCGACGTCAAGAACGAGCGCACCGGCCTGATCATGGGGTCCGGCGGACCTTCCACCCGCACCATCGTTGCGTCAGCCGACACCACGCGTGAAAAAAGTCCCAAACGCGTTGGCCCGTTTGCGGTGCCCGCGGCCATGTCATCGACCAATTCCGCGACGCTTGCCGTGCCGTTTGGTATCAGGGGCGTCAACTACTCGATCTCGTCTGCGTGCGCCACGTCGACACATTGCATCGGCAATGCTGCCGAACTCATTCAATGGGGCAAGCAGGATGTGATGTTTGCCGGCGGTGGCGAAGAACTTGACTGGACCCTGTCGGTACTGTTCGACGCCATGGGCGCCATGTCGTCCGACTTCAACGATACGCCCGGCAAGGCCTCGCGTGCCTATGACAAGGACCGTGACGGGTTCATTATTGCCGGCGGCGGCGGCACCCTTGTGCTGGAAGAGCTGGAGCACGCCAGGGCGCGTGGTGCGAAAATCTACTGTGAGCTGGTTGGTTACGGCGCCACATCCGATGGCATCGACATGGTGCAGCCATCCGGTGAGGGCGCGGCGCGTTGCATGAACCTGGCTCTGTCCACGGTCAGCGAGAAGGTCGATTACATCAACCCCCATGCCACGTCGACACCGATTGGCGACTTGCGCGAAATCGAGGCCATACGTGATGTGTTCGGCAAGGAAATTCCACCGATCTCGGCGACAAAGTCCCTGACCGGGCACTCACTGGGCGCGGCCGGTGTGCAGGAAGCGATCTATTCGATTTTGATGATGCAGAACAGTTTCATCTGCGAAAGCGCCAATATCGACGAGCTGGATCCCGAATTTGCCGACATACCCATTGTTCGCGAACGCCGCGATGATGTGAACCTGGATGTCGTGCTGTCCAACAGTTTCGGCTTTGGCGGCACCAACGGCACTCTGGTGTTCCAGCGCTATAACGGTTAAGCACTTCCCCAGTTAAAATGACGCGCAACCGGTCCGGGTCAAACCCGGACTGCGGAGTGCGCAGCAGGGGTAATTTCAGGTACGACAATGATTGAAGTTAAAAGCGATCTGATGAAGGGCCGCCGCGGCCTTGTCATGGGAGTGGCCAATGATCACTCAATTGCATGGGGCATTGCGAAATCATTGCGCGAGCATGGCGCTGAACTGGCGTTCACCTATCAGGGCGAGGCCTTCGGCAAGCGCGTGACGCCGCTGGCTGAAAAGGCGGGCTCGTCACTGGTGATGCCGTGCGATGTCGAAGACACCGCGACTGTCGATGCCGTCTTTGAAAGATTGCAGGCAGAATGGGGTTCCCTGGACTTCGTGGTGCACGCCATCGCCTACTCCGACAAGACCGAGCTGAGCGGGCTTTATGCCGACACGACGCGGGAGAATTTTTCCCGCACCATGGTGATCTCCTGTTTTTCATTCACCGAAATTGCCAGGCGCGCTGCCGCCATGATGAACGATGGCGGGTCCATGATCACATTGACTTATGGCGGCGCCACCCGGGTGATGCCGAACTACAATGTCATGGGCGTTGCCAAGGCCGCGCTGGAAGCTTCGGTGCGCTATCTGGCAGCAGATTACGGGCCCCGGGGCATCAGGGTAAATGCCATATCCGCCGGCCCCATGCGCACGCTGGCGGGTGCCGGCATCGCAGATGCGCGTGCCATGTTCTCGTTCCAGCGCCAGCATTCACCACTGCGTCGCCCGGTCAGCCTCGACGAGGTGGGCGGTGCCGGATTGTATCTTCTGTCGCCCTTGTCCGGCGGCGTAACCGGCGAAGTGCACTTTGTGGATTCAGGCTACAACATAATTTCCACACCGCGCCCCGAAGACCTGACCGCCGGATCAGACTAGGTGCCTTGACGACTCCATGCAGATGTTCAGGCCCGTGGAACAATGGAATTGATTTTGATTTCGTGATTCCGGCAGGGTTCATGGCGCAGGTTTTCCATGGCAGGGTCACAACAACTGACGTGGTCTGAGCAGCAATGCATTCGAGAGTCGAGTGACCGGGAGAGACGTAAATCTGACACCCTCCAGGTTTACTGTCGGACGCACTCCTTGATTTTCTTGACCTGTCGATGCAATACTTAACCATAGGTCAAAATCCCCCGGGATCACAGGCTTAAGGTCGCCGGCGGATGATCTGGTTTTGAATAGTTCGTTCATTCTTGCCGGGGGCGTGATGTCAATTAATCCTGAAAGACGATTGGCTGTCTTCGCTTTTGATCCCAGTTCTGCTGCAGCCTATGAAAATCGTTCGATCCGGCATCTGACGCTTTCGATCCCTTGGGAAATGGAGCCTGTCCCGGCAGGCATGCCTTTCGTGGGGCCTCGCGGTGAATATCTTGAGATCGTAGACTATGATGCAGCCAGCGGCGCGTTCTATGATCCGGTCGACCTGAATGACCCCGAGACACGACCGAACGACGGGCTGGTTCCCGCCGTTGAGAACCCGAAATTTCATCAGCAGATGGTTTACGCCGTCGCAATGAACACCATTGCCACATTTGAAGTGGCCCTTGGCCGTGTCGCGCTTTGGGCTCCTCAGAAATGGACGCTGCCGGACAAAAAGGCAGATCCGGACCTCGGATTCGTCAAACGATTACGTATCTATCCGCACGCAATCCGTGAAGCGAACGCCTATTATGACCCTTCCAGGAAAGCACTTCTCTTTGGGTATTTTGACGCCGGCCCCGAGAACCGCAATATGCTTCCAGGTACGACGGTCTTCACCTGCCTCAGCCATGACATCATCGTCCACGAGACCTGCCACGCTCTTCTCGACGGGATGCACCCCTACTTCGCCGAGCCATCCAACCCGGACGTACTTGCTCTGCACGAGGCGTTTTCGGACATAGTCGCTATCCTTCAGCACTTCTCGCATCCTGCCGTGCTCGAAAACCAGATCGCGAAAACGCGGGGTGATCTCGAAGAACAGAGTTTGCTGGGTCAACTCGCACAAGAATTCGGCGTCGCACTCGGACGCGGTGGTGCCCTGCGTGACGCCCTGGGCGAGATGATCGACGGAAAATGGCGGCCTCGGCCTCCGGACAATCGTGCGCTTGATGCGACCGCCGGTCCTCATGAACGCGGTTCGATCCTTGTCGCGGCTGTGTTTCGAGCGTTTCTCAGTATTTACAAAGGGCGTGTCGCAGACCTTCTTCGCATCGCGTCGCAGGGTAGCGGCATTCTGCCCGAGGGTGAAATCGATCCGGACCTGAAACGGCGGCTCGCACGCGAAGCTGCCAAATCGGCGCGACACGTGCTTGTCATGTGTATCCGCGCGCTCGACTATTGCCCACCGGTCGACGTGACTTTTGGGGACTTTCTAAGAGCCATCGTCACGGCGGACCGCGATCTCTATCCCGCAGACAACCACGACTATCGCGCAGCGATCATCGAGGCATTCACCGCCTGGGGGATCCGCCCTGAAGGCATGTCTATCGTGACCGAACGCACGCTTGTCTGGCCGACACCTTCTGAGATATCGCAGGACAATGGCACAAAGCTCGAGCAGTTCGTCGCCGATGTCGAAACACTTCTGAACGAGCCCGGATCACAGAAAGACATCATGAGCAAGCTGTCGCGTTCACCGGGGGCTGACGGCGGCGATATGGCCAAGGGTCTCGATGCCATAGCAGAGCAGATTGCAAAGGCCCTGAACGAGGAATTCACGACGCGGCAAAGCAAGGACCTCTCGAAAGCCAAGTTTGGCTGGAGCAAGGAAGTCGTCTTGTCGCGCAACCTCCTGCAACTCGGTCTCGCTGCGGACCGCCGGGTCGAGCATCTGGTACGACGGTTCTACGGGCTGCTGTTCTGGGGAATGATCCAGGATCAGTCGGCAGAGCTTTGGGAACTGATCGGAATCGACCTCGACGACGATGCTCCCCGTTCAATCAACCGCTCCAAGATGAACGGTCGCCCTACTGTAGAGGTCCACTCGGTCCGTATGGCAAACCGGAACGGTGACCGGGGCCAGGTCGAGCACGAATACGTTGTCGAACTGGTTCAGTCGCGTGCCGGGTTTTTCGACCCCGCGGATCAGAAAGCGGTCGATGAAGGGGCGTCGTCAAAGCCCCGGGATTTCACTGCCCGCTCGGGCGTGACGCTTCTGATCGACGCAAGAACCTATCAGATCAGGCGCATCATCGGCACCGATGGAATCGTCAGCGATGATGATGTCATGGCACGGCATCGGACATATCGCAATCGCCAGCGTACGCGGCCCCGCTCTGCCTTCGACGGCTTGGTAACGGACCCGCGGCATTCCGAGACCATTGCCGCGCTCCATCGGCAGACAAATGAAGGTGGTACGGAATGGCTCGTATGAAAGCGCCGCCCTCGGGCGCACGCATCCGCATGTACAGGCAAGGGCAAGGTGACTGCTTTCTGATAGCGTTTCCCCGGTCCGGCGCGTCGCCCGACAACCCCGTCTATCTTCTGATCGACTGCGGCATAATGAACGGTAGTGAGATCAGGGACGACGTTGATGTCGCAACCGTCATCGACAACATACATGAATGCACCAATGGCTTCATCGACTATGTCGTGGTGACGCACGAACATGCCGATCATGTGAACGGCTTCAACAAGAAGCGAGGCGGCAAGCGCATATTTGAGAAGATCGATGTGGGGCAGCTCTGGCTGGCCTGGACGGAAGATGGGGACGATGCGTTTGCAAACGACCTCCGCGACAGATTCAATGATCAGCTTGTCGCACTGGCCGAGGCGGAACACAGATTGCGCGCCGACACTGCATCCGGGGTGAGATCGCAGATGGTGTCTCAGCTTCTTGAGCTCGAGATCGGCCCGGAGGCGGAACGCAGAACATTTCGCGATGCGGCTTCGACCGGGCCCATTCCGTTTGCCATCGACGGGATCACAAACAAGCGTGCGATCAAGTTTCTCCGGGACCACGCTGAGGCCGGGCCGGTTTTTCTGCGCCCCGGGCAAACGGCCTTCAAAATCGACGGAACCGAAGGGGCGCTGACATTTGTTCTTGGTCCTCCACGAGATGAAACCATGCTCCTTAGCCTCGACCCTGTCGGGGACGAAGAGTTTCATGCTCGCCATACGCTGAAACTGAGCGGTGAGGCAGCCTCGTTTTACGCTGCCATGACCAAAACGCCTGGTGCAGCCGGCGTATCACCGTTCGCCCCCAGGTTTGCAACACTGGCTAAAGATGTCGAACATCAAGGGTCTCGGGAGGTGGACAAGGGCTGGTCCAGCGACGATGCGCATGACCGTATCAATGCCTATCACGCCCGGACTTACTACGGGACAGCCGGAACACGGGACGAAACGTGGCGGCGGATAGACAGCCAATGGCTCGAGATGGCCGAACCTCTTGCACTTCGGCTCAATCACGAAGTGAACAACACAAGCCTGGTTCTGGCGTTCGAACTACCCGAAAGCGGCAAGGTGCTTTTGTTCACAGGCGACGCACAGCGCGGCAACTGGCTGTCATGGTCAACCCTGTCATGGCAGCGGCCGGATGGCGGCACGACACACGCGCGCGATCTGCTGGGGCGTTGCGTTTTCTACAAATGCGGACACCACGGATCGCACAACGCGACGCTGAACGGCAATGTTGACAGCGATTATGCAAACCTTGCTTGGCTCGGAAAGGACGCTCCTGATGACGAATTCGTCGCGATGGTACCGGTTCATTCGAAATGGGCGAACGAAAAGCAGGGCTGGAACCATCCGCTTCCTGCAATTGTCGACGCCTTGATGAAAAAGGCGCGGGGTCGGGTGTTGTTGAACGATGTCAAGCGCGTGAAACGTCCCAAAGCATCGGATGGCCACGGCAAGCTCACCGACACCGAGTGGACCGCTTTCAAGGACCAGAGTATCGAGGCGAAAGTCTACAAGGAGTATGTCGTCCTGGATGAATGAGGGGTCTCTCGCCCGCAGATTCCGTTCTGTGGTGAACGATCCGCTTGCGAAGGCAAAGCCGGAACCGTCCTGAGTGCTTTAAACTTCCGGCCTATTTGTAGGCGGATAAGTCCGTGATGGTCGGATTGCGGCCATTCAGCGGGTTGTCGGGGTTCCAGCTCAGCCTTGTGACCATGAAGCGCGCGGACAGCGCGTCGTACATCACCATGCGTCCTGCCAGACTGTCGCCGATTTCGGCGATTTCCTTGATCACTTCCATGGCCTGCATCGAGCCGATCACCCCGGTCAGCGCCCCGATGATGCCGGCCTCCTCGCATGACGGCACCATGCCGTCGGGCGGGATGTCGGTGTGCAGGCACCGATAGCTCGGATATGGCGTGCCGTCTGCCTGGGCAAGATGGGGCTTGAAGGTGGAAAGCTGCGCATCAAACTGGCCGACGGCGGCCGACACGAGCGTCTTGCCCAGCAGGCAGCAGGCGTCTGACACCAGAAACCGGGTGACGAAGTTGTCACAGCCATCGGCAACGATGTCATAGCCTGAAATGATCTCCATCGCATTGGACGCATCAAGCCGTGTCTGGTGGGTGATGACGGTTACGTTGGGATTGAGGTCATTGATCCGGGCAGCCGCACTGTCGGTCTTTGCGGTTTTTTCGATAGCACCTTTGGTCGAGTGAATAATTTGCCGCTGCAGGTTGGACAGGCTGACGATATCGTCATCCACCACGCCGATGGTGCCGACGCCGGCGCCTGCCAGGTACAACAGCACCGGTGCGCCCAGTCCGCCCGCACCGACCACCAGCACTTTCGCCGCTTTCAGCTTTTGCTGGCCCGGCCCGCCCAGTTCACGCAGCACTATGTGGCGTGCATATCTTTCGATCTCATCATCGCTTAACGCCATGATCAGTGTTTCCCCGTTGAACCAAACCCGCCCGCACCCCTGCCGGTTTCATCGAGCACGTCAACAGGCATGATTTCCGCCTGCACCACCGGGGCAATCACCATCTGGGCGATGCGCTCGCCGCGTTTGATGGTGAACGGGTCTTCGCCGAGATTGATCAGGATCACCTTGATCTCGCCGCGATAGTCGGCATCGATGGTGCCGGGTGTGTTGAGGCAGGTAATGCCGTGCTTGATGGCAAGCCCTGACCGCGGTCTGATCTGTGCCTCAAAACCCGGCGGCATTGCCATGGCAAAACCGGTTTCGATCAGCGCGCGCGCACCTGCCTCAAGAACAACCGGGCTGTCAGCCGGTACCGCTGCACGAATATCCATGCCAGCGGCCTGCGCGGTTTCATAGGCAGGCGGGTTCAGTCCCTCGCCATGCGGCAGCCAGGCAAGCCGGACTGTCGGGGTCGCGCTCATGTATTGTCTGCAAGCATGGCCGCGAAACGATCCATGAGCCGCACCGCGACGTCGCGCTTTGACATCTTTTCCCAGTCTTCGACAGTATCCGGGCCGACCAGATGGACGGTGTTGTCGCGTCCGCCCATGACACCGCCTTCATCACTTACATCGTTGGCAACGATGATATCGGCGTTCTTGACAGTGAGTTTCTTGCGCGCATTTTCAACGACGTTCTCGGTTTCCGCGGCAAAGCCGACCACAAGGGCCGGGCGGTGGTTTTTCAGGTGGCCAACCGACTTCAGAATGTCCGGGTTTTCCGCCAGCTTCAGATCAGGTGGCTTGCCAGTGCCGTCCTTCTTCATTTTTTGCTGCACATTGTCCTCGGTGCGCCAGTCCGCCACCGCAGCACAGAAGATGGCCATGTCGCACGGCAGTTCACCCTGCACCGCTTTCAGCATGTCACGTGCGGTTTCAACATTGATCAGCTCGACGCCCGGCGGAATCGGCAGGCCGACCGGGCCCGACACAAGTGCCACCTCGGCGCCCAGTGCGATGGCGGCTTCGGCCAGGGCATATCCCTGCTTGCCGGACGACCGGTTGGCGATGTAGCGCACCGGATCGATCGGCTCATGGGTGGGACCTGCGGTGATCAGCACCTTGCGTCCGGCCAGGGGTCCGGTCCTGCTGACATCCGGCCTGACCTTCACCGGCAGGCTCTCGTTTCCGTAAAATCTTTCAATGGCTGCAAAGATGTCTGCAGCTTCGCTCATCCGGCCCGGGCCATACTCGCCGCATGCCATGTCGCCGTCTTCAGGCCCGCTGATCAGGACGCCGTCGCCTTTAAGGGTTTGCAGATTGCGTTGCGTGGCCGGGTGCTGCCACATGCGCACGTTCATGGCAGGCGCCATCAGTACCGGTTTGTCGGTGGCCAGCAGCGCCGTTGTCGCCAGATCGTCGGCGTGGCCGGACGCCATCTTTGCCATCAGGTCCGCGGTTGCCGGTGCGACCACCACAAGATCGGCAACGCGCGACAACTGGATATGACCCATCTCCGCTTCATCGGTCAGGTCGAACAGGTCTGTGTAGGTTTTCTCACCTGCCAGTCCGCTGACCGACAGTGGTGTGACGAACTGCTCGCCGCCACGGGTCAGTATCGGGGTTACCGCCACGCCCGCCTTCCTGCACAGCCGGATCAGCTCAAGCGTCTTGTAAGCCGCAATCCCGCCTCCGATAATCAGCAATATGCGTTTTTGATCGTTCATATCCAGAAACCTTACTACAGGGCCAGCGATACAGCGAGTACCACCAATGCAATGGCGCCAACCCACAAGGCGCCCCGATTGGAGGCCGAATGTCGCGCCTGTGCTGCCGCAATTGCTTCCGTGGTGTCATTGTCCAACCGAATACCGCCGGACTGGGCCATAGAAGACACCAGTGCCGATGCCTGTCCCAGTTCGCTGAGCACTTCCGGAAACGATGCCGCCAGCCGGCCCAGGGTGGCAGCGCCTTCGGCGGCATCTTCAAGCCTGCCTTGTGCGCCGAGTTTCTGTTCCATCCATTCCGCGACCACCGGTTCCGCTGTCACCCACATATTGAGCTTCGGATTGAAGCTGCGTGCAACGCCTTCCACCACCACCATGGTTTTCTGCAGCAGGATGAGCTGCGGCTGGGTTTCCATATTGAACTGACCGGTCACCTCGAACAGCTGGGTCAGCAGCCGGGCCATGGAAATGTCGGTTGAGTTGCGGCCCATGATCGGTTCGCCTATGGCGCGCAGGGCTTGCGCGAACAGGTCCACATCTTCGCCTGCCGGCACATAACCGGCTTCAAAATGAACCGTCGCGATGCGTTTGTAGTCGCGCTTGATGAACCCCCAAAGGATTTCAGCAAGAAACCGGCGATCCTTCATGCTCAGGCGGCCCATGATGCCGAAATCGACAGCCACCAGATTATTCTGCGCATCGATGAACAGATTGCCCTGATGCATGTCGGCATGAAAGAACCCGTCACGCATGGCGTGGCGCAGAAACGACTGGATCACCGTGTCCCCGAGCCTCGGCAGATCGAGCCCGGACGCGGCCAGTGCCTTGTCATCGGTCAGAGCGATTCCGTCAATCCATTCGCTGGTCAGTATCCTGCGCGAGGTCTGCATCCAGAAAATTTCAGGCACCCGGAAGCCGGGATCGTCGCGGGTGTTTTCCGCCATCTCGGACATGGCCGCTGCCTCCAGGCGCAGGTCCATTTCAAGTTCGACCGAGCGCTCCAGCGTTGCCACGGCCTTTACGAAGTTCAGCCTGCGGGCTTCTGCGGAAAACCGCTCGGCCAACCTGGCTGCGGTAAAGAATGTCTCCAGGTCGTCCCGGAACCTCGCCTCGACACCGGGTCGCAGGACCTTGACCGCCACGTCCCGCCTGTTTCCGGCCTCGTCGATGACCTGGGCCTTGTGAACCTGTGCAATCGAGGCGGCCGCAACCGGATCGGACAGGGGCTGGAAGATTTCACCTGCCGGCTGGCCGAGACCGGCCTGAATGGCTTCACGTGCCTCGTTCATGTCAAACGGTTTCATGCGGTCCTGCAGTTGCCGCAGTGCACCTGCCCGCTCAGACCCGATCATGTCCGGCCGCGTGGCTAGAAACTGGCCGAGCTTGATGTAACTGGGTCCCAGTTCGTTGAGGGCTTCGGCCAGGCCGGAGCGTTGTTCGCGGCTGGACTTGCCGGCGCCCAGGACCCTGAGGGCGGTTTTTGCGGCTGACGGCACATTGTCGTCTTCGAGTGCTGCATCAAATCCGCCATGGCGGGCGATGGTGCGGCCGGCGCGGGCAAGCTTGAACAGATGTCGTATTTTGCTGAACATATCGGTCGGCGCGCCCTAAATCTTCCATCCGGAATGGATGGCAACAATACCGCCGGTCAGCATCCGGTGGCTGGTGCGCACGAAGCCGGCCTCGCCAATCATGTGTTCAAACGCTTCAGGCGCAGGAAATTTCTGGATGCTTTCGACCAGATACCGGTATGGATCGCCATCACCGGTCACCACCTTGCCGACGGCGGGAATGACGGTCATGGAATAAGCTTCATAGATCTGCTCCATGCCGGGTACATCCACATGGGAAAATTCCAGGCACAGAAAACGCCCGCCGGGTTTCAAAACCCGGTAGGCTTGTTCGAGGGCCCGGTCGATATGGGTGACATTGCGAATGCCGAAGGCGATCGTGTAGGCGTCAAAGGTGTTGTCCGCAAATGCCAGGGTCTCCGCATTGCCCACACTGAACCGGCACTTGCCGCCATGCAACTCGCCCGGCGCCCGCCGGGCACCTTCTGAAACCATCTCCGGAGATATGTCGGCGACGGTGACTTCCGTGCCATCGCCGCCCGCGCGGGCAATACGAAAAGCAATGTCTCCAGTGCCGCCGGCCACATCCAGAACCTTGAACGAACGCTCGGACTTCGGCGGGTTCAGCAGCGCGATGAAGTCGTCCTTCCATAGCCGGTGCAAACCGCCTGACATCAGGTCGTTCATCTGGTCATAGCGGGCTGCAACCTTGCCAAACACCTCGTTGACCAGGCCCTGACGGTCGGCTTCTGCAACAGTGCGGAATCCGAATGACGTTTCGTCGGCAGTTTTTGTTTTTTCTGTATCGTTCATTGTGGCCGCGACCATAGACCAGCTTGCCAATCATGGCTATCAGTTGTGCCCCAACAAGGTGAACATGCCGCATCGATATTTGCGGCTGCGGGAAGACAAAAATGCCTGAACTGCCGGAAGTGGAAACCGTACGACGAGGGCTTGAGCCTGCGCTGGTGGACAGGCGGGTGAAAACCGTCAGGCTCAACCGGCCCGATCTCAGGTTTCCATTCCCCGCCGGTCTGGCGGAAATTGTGTCAGGCAAGCGCGTAACCGCGCTCCGGCGGCGGGCCAAGTACATTCTCATCGAGCTGGAAAGCGGGCACACCGTGCTTGTTCATCTGGGCATGACCGGCAGGTTTACTGTCTGGCCGCCCGACGGGGAAGCCCGCAATCTCGGTGAGTTCTACTATCAAGAGCAGGCCGGCCATGCCGGTGACGGAACCCATGATCATGTGGTGGTTGATCTCGATAACGGTGCCCGAGTGGTCTATACGGACCCGCGACGCTTTGGATTTATCGACCTGATTGAACCCGGTGAGGCGGACAACAATCGGTTCCTCGCCGGTCTGGGGGTTGAACCGCTGGGCAATGAATTGCACGCAGATTTTCTGGCGGCAGCCCTTGCCGGTCGCAAATCGCCCTTGAAGGCAGCTCTGCTGGATCAGCGCATTATTGCCGGACTTGGCAATATCTATGTATGCGAGGCATTGTACCGGGCGCGGCTGTCGCCCAAACGCCTGTCAGGCAGCATTGTCCGCAAGCGTGGACCATCGCCTCTCGTCGAACCACTGGTTCATGCCGTTCGCACGATCATTGCAGAAGCGATTGAAGCCGGCGGCTCGACATTGCGCGATTATGCGCACACCGACGGCGGTTCAGGCGAGTTTCAGCAACGCTTTGATGTCTACGACCGCGAAGGCGAAGCATGCCGGACACCAGGCTGCACCTCCAAGATCAGGCGGATCGTTCAATCAGGCCGGTCGAGTTTCTATTGCCCCACTTGCCAGCGCTGAACGGTTTGCTGTTTATTGCCGGTGATAAAACCGTTGACCCGCCCTGCAGGGAGATTACCCGATGACCTACACCAACATATCTGTTGAAACCCGCGATGCCGTTGGCCTTGTGACACTGAACCGGCCGGATGCGCTCAATGCGCTGAACAGTGAGTTGATTGATGAGCTCAATCAGGCGCTGGACGGGTTTGAGGCAGACGGCGCTATTGGCGCGATAGTGATTACCGGCTCGGAAAAGGCTTTTGCGGCTGGCGCTGATATCAAGGAAATGCAGGCGCAGTCCTATATGGATGTCTATCTGGGTGATTTTATCGGCAAATGGGAAAGAGTATCACGGTGCCGCAAACCGGTCATCGCCGCGGTGGCCGGCTACGCGCTGGGCGGCGGCTGCGAACTGGCGATGATGTGTGATTTCATCCTGGCTGCGGACACGGCGAAGTTCGGCCAGCCGGAAATCAATCTCGGGGCCATGCCCGGTGCCGGCGGCACCCAGCGCCTCACCCGTTTCGTCGGCAAATCGAAAGCCATGGAAATGTGTCTGACCGGGCGCATGATGGACGCTGAAGAAGCTGAACGCTCCGGTCTGGTTTCCCGCATCGTTCCGGCCACCGATCTGGTTGACGAAGCCGTCAGGACGGCGGCGGTCATTGCGGCCAAGTCGATGCCGATTGCGATGATGACCAAGGAGACCGTGAACCGCGCTTATGAAACGACCCTTGCCGAAGGTGTGCGCTTTGAACGTCGCCTGTTTCATTCCATGTTTTCCACCGATGACCAGAAGGAAGGCATGGCGGCATTTGCGGAGAAGAGGAAACCGAAATTTTCCAATTCATGATGTAAGGTGTTCGAGGCGTCACCGGAAAACAGGTGTTTGTTGACGCCGCAACAGACTTACTATATGAAACCGCTCATCTCAGCACACCCGTTGTTCTGTTTGCCGTTGCTTATGCTGATTTCAGGCACGGTCGGTCAGGTATAGAGACGGGCAGCTTATGGTTTAAAGGTGCCGCCGGAATGGTGGCATATTCAGGAACAGACAACACATGGCCAATACTCGTTCGGCAAAGAAAGCCGTCCGGCACATCGCCCGGCGCACAGAAATCAATATGAACCGCCGCTCCCGGGTGCGCTCATTCCTCCGCAAGGTGGAAGAGGCCATTGCCAGCGGCGATCAGAGTGCTGCAACCGAAGCCCTGAAGGCGGCGCAGCCCGAGATCATGCGCGGTGCTCAAAAAGGCATCATGCACAAGAATACAGCCTCGCGGAAAGTTTCCCGGCTGGCCAAGCGCGTCAAGGCAATATCTGCCTGATACTGACGACGCAAGATTATTCAATGACTTCAAGGAGGTCTGCTGATGCGGCCTCCTTTTTTGATTCAAGTATCGATTTTTGACGTAGTGTGAGTTTGTACCTTTTTTGTTCTAACATTGCAGTTGTCACTTTTTTCTCATAAAAAACAATAAGATAGAAGCTGCAAATTATTCCGGACGGGGAAAAGCAAGTTTTTTGACCCTGAAAACGTGGGTTCGTAAATAATTTTTTTACTATTTTCTGCGGCGCTCGAAAAACCGTGATTCCCTTGAAAATGCCTATCAGAGTCAACCGTTTGGAGCGGTTCGACCTCATTACGCAGGGTCGCCTGTGACCTCCGAAAAAGCCCGGCTTGCTGCACTTTTTCTGAGCAGCCCTTGCATGGCCTGCGGGCCGGATTGTAATGTCTTGTCACTGGCCGCATCTCATGTGGCAGTCAATAAGAAGCAAAAACATAGGTGTGTACGGGTTGCCCTGTGGCGGGGGTGGGGCCGTCCGGGATTTTCTCGGTTGTTAGTGGGTTGAGTAACAGGGGTGGTCGGCTTCAATGGGTCGGCCAGGGGCGGCGGAATTCGTCTTGTAGAATAGGCTGTTGTGGTGATCACGTCTGGTCCCCAAACCCTTTCTGCTGCCTGTTTCCCAAAGGTTTTGTTTTGGGTTGATGTTTGGTGGGTCAACATTATGGACGCAGGAGAATAAAGTGGTGGCGGCTAGCGGTCGGGAAAGAAAACCTGTTGAAGATCATGCGCTCGGTGGCGAGGGTCTGTATCAGGGTCAAACGGATGAAGGGGCTCATTCAGGACCAACCCGCACGACACTTGGGGGTGTCTGGACCAGGGTTGCGGCCCGGTTGCGTGCGGAACTTGGTGAGGACCTTTACAGCAGCTGGTTTGCTCGCATGGAGCCGGAAAGCCTGGCTGACGGCACCCTGAATGTGTCGGTGCCAACACGCTTCCTGCGCAGCTGGATCAAATCTCACTATGTCGATCAGCTGACGGCATGTTGTGCCGCCGAATACAAGGGGGTGACACTGGTAGAACTGCAGGTGCGCACCCGGGGCCTGCCCACCGCAGCCCAGGCCGTTGCGCCTGTCGCAAGTCTTGACGGCCTGTCGGAAGAGGCCGCTGAACCGGTGGCAAAGACCCTTCGCGCAGGCTCAAGGCAGGGCAATGACCGCGGCTCGCAGCTGGATCACAACCTGACTTTTGAAACCTATGTTCAGGGTCAGTCGAATGCGCTGGCTCATGCAGCCGCCATGCGCGTGGCCGAAGCCCGCCCCGGCGCGCCGGTGAGCTTCAACCCGCTGTTCATTCATTCTGCAGCCGGTTTGGGCAAGACCCATCTGATCAACTCCATTGCGTGGCGTATCCGCGACCTGAACCCGGACCGCAAGGTTCTTTACATCACCGCAGAGCGCTTCATGTATCATTTCATGGCGGCACTGAAGGTGCGCGACACCCTGTCGTTCAAGGACTATTTCCAGTCCATTGACGTGCTGCTGATCGACGACCTGCAGTTCCTGCAGGGTAAGGCAATGCAGCAGGAGTTCTGCCATACCTTCAATTCCCTGGTCGATGCAAAGCGCCAGGTGGTGATTGCCGCAGATGTTCCACCTCCACAGCTTGAAAGCATTGACCAGCGTATGCGCTCGCGCCTTGCAGGTGGTCTCGTCGTCGACATCGAGGCGCCGGATATCGGACTCAGGCGGTCAATTCTGCAGTCAAAGCTGGCTGCGGCACAGCGCAAGGACCCAAGCCTGATCGTGGCCGAGGATGTGCTGGAATTCGTCGCCAACCGTATCACCGGTGCCGGGCGGGAGCTGGAAGGAGCGTTGAACCGTATCATCGCCAGCCAGCATCTGACACGGCAACCCATGACGGTGGACATGGCCGCCTTTGCGCTTCGCGACCTGTCGCATACGTCCGAGCTCATCCGGGTACGCGTAGACGACATTCTGCGGATTGTCGGTCGTCATTTCAATGTGACGCGTGCCGACCTGCTCAGCCCGCGCCGGGCCCGTGCGGTGGTGCGTCCGCGCCAGATCGGCATGTATCTGGCCAAGAAACTGACCTCACGCTCGCTGCCTGAAATTGGCCGCCGCTTCGGCAATCGCGATCACAGTACCGTGCTGCACGCTGTACGCAAGGTGGAAGAGCTGATGCAGGCGGACGAAAAGCTGGCCCGCGAGGTTACCTTGCTGTCGAGGCTGATCGAACAGGGTTAGACACCCTGCCTGGCGATTTCAGCATGGTTTTCCACATTTCGGGGCCTCACCGGGGCTCCGGGGCGGGACTCATGCCTTGCGCACCTGAGCGCAACAGCTTAAGTCTCGTTGGGCTGTGCGCAAGGGTTATGCCGCGCAGCTTGTTTGACAGTTTTCGAGGACGCTCAGGCCATGCGGGTTACCATTGAACGCGGTACGTTTTTGAAGTCGCTGAACCACGTTCAGTCGGTTGTGGAACGTCGCAACACAATTCCAATTCTGTCCAACGTTCTGTTGCAGGCCGCAGACGGCGGGTTGAAGCTGAATGCAACCGATCTGGACATAGAAATAGTGGAACAGACGGCTGCCGATGTTGCGCAGGCAGGCTCCACCACGGTGCCGGCTCACATGCTCTATGACATTGTGCGCAAGCTGCCGGACGGGGCGCAGCTGCAGCTCGAACAGGGTCCTGACGAAGGCCGTCTCGCCATCATCGCCGGGCGCTCGAGGTTCTCCCTGCAGGCATTGCCGCCGCAGGATTTTCCTGACCTGGCCAGCGGCGAGGCAACACACTCCTTCACCATGCCGTCGGCTGACCTCAAGCTGATGATCGAGAAGACACGGTTTGCCATTTCCACCGAAGAGACCCGCTACTATCTGAACGGCATTTACCTGCATACCCTGGACACCGGCACCATGCGCGCAGTTGCAACCGACGGTCACCGGCTGGCACGGGTTGAACTGCCTGCGCCGGAAGGATCATCCGGCATGCCCGGTGTCATTGTGCCGCGCAAGACGGTGCTGGAGCTTGCCAAGCTGATAGAGGATGAAGACGGCGATATTGCCATCTCCCTGTCTGCATCGAAGATCCGCTTCGACCTGAACGGACTGGTGCTGACGTCGAAGCTGATTGACGGTACTTTCCCGGACTATGAGCGGGTCATTCCGACCGGTAATGACAAGGCACTTGAAGTTGATACCCGTGTCTTTGCCCAGGCGGTCGATCGTGTCTCGACGATTTCCAGCGAGAAGGGCCGCGCGGTCAAGCTCAACATTGCGCCGGACCGGCTGACCCTGACGGTCAACAATCCCGATTCGGGCTCGGCAGAAGAAGAGATTGCCGCAGATTATGCCGCAGACCCGATTGATGTCGGGTTCAATTCGCGTTACCTGCTCGATATCGCCGGCCAGTTCAAGGGTGATACGGCAACCTTCATGTTGTCCGATTCAGGTTCGCCTACCATTCTGCGCGATGCCGCCGACGACCGGGTGCTGTACGTGCTGATGCCGATGCGTGTTTAGGATCCCGATGCAGATACGCTATGGTGTCGTTGCGTGCGCTTGGCGCCCAGCCATGCAGGTTGACTGCTGTTGATATCCGGGAACGACGCTGTGCAGCTCAAGCCATCCCTGACCATTGTCAGCCTCACCCTGACGTCGTTTCGCAACTATGACAGTGCGCGCATCGAGCCGTCCGGCCGGCTGATCGCATTGTGCGGCCACAACGGGGCCGGCAAGACCAATCTGCTGGAAGCCATTTCATTGCTGACACCGGGCCGGGGCTTGCGCGGTGCGGCGTTCGACGATCTCGTCAGGTCCGGTCAGGACCAGGGTTGGGCCGTGTCGGCTGTACTCGACAGTCCTGTCGGCGAAGTCAGGCTGGGCACGGCATGGCAGGCGGGCACCGGAGAAAACGGTGAACCGGCCTCCGGCAACACCAGGGAGGTGCGCATTGATGGCCAGGTCCAGCGCAGTGCCGGTGTGCTGGCCGACTATGTGCGTGCCTTGTGGCTGACACCGGCGATGGACCGTCTGTTTGCCGGGCCTGCCTCTGACCGGCGCCGGTTCCTGGACAGGCTGACAGCGACATTTGATCCGTCACACGGTACCAGGGTCAATGCGCTTGAGCGGTTGCTGCGCGAGCGCAACCGGCTCAACGGTGAGGAAATGCCACAGGCGCGCTGGCTCGACAGCGTTGAGGCGCAACTGGCCCAGACCGCGGTGGCGGTTGCGGCTGCGCGCAACGATGCCATAGCGGCGGTACGCGGTTTCATCACCGACACCAGGCAGCGTGGTTCCGAGCGCCCGTTTCCGTGGGCAGAGGTGATTGTGGACGGCGAACTGGAGCAACAACTAATTGATCGTCCAGCCGTGCAAATTGAGGATGAATATCGTACACTTTTGGCTGATTCGCGTGCCCTCGACCGGGCCGCCGGAAGAACCCTTCGCGGACCGCATCGCGCCGACCTGCTGGTCAGTCACGGTCCGCGGCAGATGGAAGCCCGATTGTGTTCGACAGGTGAGCAGAAAGCGCTGTTGATCGGGTTGGTTCTGGCGCAGGCGCGGGCGGTTCGTGAGACGTTCAATGGCGTGGCACCACTGTTGCTGCTGGATGAGGTTGCAGCGCATCTGGATGATGTCCGCCGGGCTGCGCTGATGGATGAGTTGCTGGAACTGGGGGGCCAGGCCTGGATGACGGGAACCGACAGGCATTTGTTTGAGGCAGCCTCGGGCTGTACAGAAATTTATGAGGTCAGTGATGGGCATATTGAGCAAGAGCAACATGGGTTCAAATGAACCCATAAAGTTGCTCTAATACTGACAAAGCGATCAGGTTATTGATTTTTGGTTGTAACAACCAAAATCATCCTGATCTAAGCCGACCGGAACAGGAAACCGCATGAACGATACCCCGCAAGACAAACAGCCGGAGGAATACGGTGCTGACAGCATCAAGGTCCTGAAAGGCCTCGATGCGGTGCGTAAACGCCCCGGCATGTACATCGGCGACACCGACGATGGCTCCGGTCTGCATCACATGATCTACGAAGTGGTCGACAATGCCATCGATGAATCGCTGGCGGGCCATTGTGACCGTGTTGAAGTACGTCTCAACGCGGACGGCTCATGTTCGGTTTCAGACAACGGCCGCGGCATTCCAACGGCCATTCACACCGAAGAAGGCATATCGGCTGCCGAAGTCATCATGACCCAGCTTCATGCCGGCGGTAAGTTTGACCAGAACTCCTACAAGGTCTCCGGCGGTCTGCATGGCGTGGGCGTTTCAGTGGTCAACGCCCTGTCAACCAAGCTGACACTGGACATCTGGCGCGATGGCAAGCATTGGCAGATGACCTTCAGTGATGGTGTTTCCGACGGTCCGCTGGCGGCAGTTGGCGATCAGGGGGACAAGAAGGGGACCGAAATCACCTTCCTGCCAAGCCCTGAAACATTCACCATGACCGAGTTTGACTTCAACACGGTGGAGCACAGGCTGCGCGAACTGGCCTTCCTGAACTCTGGCGTGTTCATCAATGTGGCCGACAACAGGCCGGCGGAACCCAAGTCCATAGACCTGCATTACGAAGGCGGTATTTCGGCATTCGTGCAGTACCTCGACCGGGCCAAACAGGCCATGCTGCCGGAACCGATCTCCATCCAGATCGAAAAGGATGGCGTGACTGTTGAATGTGCCCTGTGGTGGAACGACAGCTACCATGAGAACGTTTTGTGCTTTACCAACAATATTCCCCAGCGCGACGGCGGCACGCACCTTGCCGGTTTCCGTGGTGCGCTGACCCGTATCATCAACAATTATGCCAATGAATCCGGCATCGCCAAGAAGGAGAAGGTCTCCCTGACCGGCGATGATGCGCGCGAGGGTCTGACTTGTGTCCTGTCCGTCAAGGTACCGGATCCGAAGTTTTCCTCGCAGACCAAGGACAAACTGGTTTCATCCGAAGTGCGGCCCATTGTGGAAAGCTCGGTTGGCGAGGGCCTGTCCACCTGGTTTGAAGAACACCCCGCAGAAGCCCGCGCCATTGTGTCCAAGGTGGCTGAAGCCGCAGCGGCACGCGAGGCTGCGCGCAAGGCGCGCGAGCTGACCCGGCGCAAGGGTGCGCTTGATGTGGCATCGCTGCCCGGCAAGCTGGCCGATTGTCAGGAGCGTGATCCGGCCAAGTCGGAACTGTTCATCGTCGAGGGCGACTCTGCCGGCGGATCCGCCAAACAGGCGCGCAACCGGGAAAACCAGGCTGTATTGCCCCTGCGCGGCAAGATTCTCAATGTGGAGCGTGCCCGTTTCGACAAGATGCTGGGCAGCCAGGAAATCGGCACGCTCATTACGGCCCTCGGCACCGGCATCGGGCGTGATGACTTCAACATCGACAAGCTGCGCTACCACAAGATCATCATCATGACCGATGCCGACGTGGACGGCGCGCACATTCGCACCCTGCTTTTGACCTTCTTCTACCGGCAGATGCCGGAGGTGATTGAACGCGGGCATTTGTTCATCGCCCAGCCACCCCTGTACAAGGTCAAGCGCGGCTCGTCCGAGCAGTACCTGAAAGACGACGCCGCTCTTGAAGAATTTCTTGTCGACCAGGGCATGGAAGACACCGTGCTGATAACGGCAGACGGTGTCGAACACGCCAGTCAGGATCTGCGTGGAATCATCGAAAGTGCCCTCCAGGTGCGCTCTGCCCTTGAGAGCCTGCACACCCGCTATTCGCGCAATGTGGTCGAGCAGGCAGCCATTGCCGGTGCCTTCAACCCTGAAGTGGTAGGCAGCCAGCAGTCAGCCAACGAGGCCGCAGCCTATATCGCGCGCCGGCTTAACACGATTTCCGAAGAAACCGAGCGCGGCTGGGAAGGCGAGGCCGATGCAGACGGTGGCCTGACCTTTACCCGTGAATTGCGCGGTGTGCGCGAAGCGCATTCACTCGATGCCCGCATGATCGGCTCGGCCGAAGCCATTCGCCTCGACCGTCTGGCAGCACATCTGCAGGAAATCTATGCCAAGCCGGCAAAACTGCGCCGCAAGGAAACCGAGATCGCGATCTATTCCCCAATGGACCTGATCGATGCCGTGTTTGCCCAGGGCCGCAAGGGGATCTCGATGCAGCGCTACAAGGGCCTCGGTGAAATGAACCCGGAACAGTTATGGGAAACGACGCTCGACAAGAACGTTCGCTCGCTGCTCAGGGTCAAGGTCTCGGAACTGGATGAAGCAGATGACCTGTTCACCAAACTGATGGGCGACGTGGTCGAACCGCGTCGTGACTTCATTCGCGAAAATGCCCTGAATGTGGCCAATCTGGACGTTTAGTCCCGGTACTGCATTTCCTGCGCCTGCCATTGTGCTGACATGATTGAGTCGCAACCCGGATACAACAGCCCGGTTTCGCTGTGTCGCTGCGTAGTGTTAACAGCTGATTAACGCACAAACGCTAGGGTCCCGATGCTCGCAGCGGGATGAGTGGATGCCGGGCATGCTCGGCAGCGGTTCCGGTTTGATATGGCGATGGTGATCAGGGCAAGTCCGGATTTCGTAAAACATATTGCCGGCAAATTTTCGGGGACTTAACTCGCGTGTTTGGATTAGGCAGAAAAAAGCAGAAGCGCCGCGGGCCACGCCGCAAGGAACCTGTATTTGCCGGTCCCGGACCCCGCCGCAAATCCGACATACGGCCAAACACCAGTGGCCGGAGCAGGAAAGCCCCGCGTAAACGCTCCTTGGTGTTCAAGCTTGTGTCCTTTGGCATGATGGTCGGTCTGTGGGGCATGGTTGCCGTGTTCGCCACCACCGGATACCTGTTCTTCAATCTCAACAAGCAGGGCCTGTTCAACATTCCCGAACGCGAGCCCGGTATCATGCTGCTGGCCTCGGACGGATCAGTTCTGGCCGAGCGCGGCGCGTTTTTTGGAGATGCGGTCCGTATAGATGAACTGCCGCCTTATGTGCCGCAGGCCATCATTGCAATTGAAGACCGGCGGTTCCGGTCGCATTTCGGCATCGATCCGTTCGGCATCGCGCGCGCCCTCCTGGCCAACTATCGCGCGGGAGCCACGGTTCAGGGCGGATCGACGCTGACCCAGCAGTTGGCCAAGAATCTGTTTCTGAAACCTGAACGTACGCTTGAGAGAAAGGTGCAGGAAGCCATTCTGGCGGTCTGGCTTGAAAGCAAGTTCTCCAAGGACGAGATTTTGCAGCTGTACATGAACCGGGTCTACTTTGGCGCCGGCGCCACTGGCATCGACAAGGCGGCCCAGAAATTCTTCGGAAAGTCGGCTCGTGACGTGAACCTGTCGGAAGCAGCCGTGCTTGCTGCCGTGCTGAAGGCTCCCAGCCGCTATAACCCGATTGCCAGCACCAAGCGCGCCAATGCCCGTGCCCGTGAAGTGTTGTCGGATATGGTGCGTGCCGGTTTCATCACCAGGGCAGAAGCAGATGCAACACGAGGCGTGAGCGCCCGGGCGCCCGGTTCAACCTATGTGCCGGCCAAGCGCTATGTGGTGGACTGGGTGAGCGAAACCCTGCCGGAACTCATCGGCGAGCTGAGCGACAGCGTTGTTGTTGAAACCACCATTGACCCGGTACTCCAGAATTCGGCAGAACGGGCACTGCGCTCCGAGCTTGCGAAAAACAGCAGAAAGTATCGCGCTTCTGAAGCCGCCATGGTTGTTCTGGATACCACTGGTGCGGTCCGGGCCATGATCGGCGGGCGCTCCTACATCAAGAGCCAGTTCAATCGTGTGGTAAAGGCGCAGCGCCAGCCCGGTTCCGCCTTCAAACCATTTGTCTACCTCACTGCCATCGATGCCGGCATGACGCCGAAGACCCGCAAGATTGATGAACCGGTGACGTTTGGAAACTGGTCACCGGACAATTACAGAAAAAAATATCTCGGTCCTGTTTCCATGACCAAAGCATTGTCATCATCCATCAACACGGTGGCGGCAAAGATTGCGGTTGAAGTTGGCCCAGACAATGTGGCGGCAACAGCGCGCCGTCTTGGTATCTCGTATCCGCTTGCAGCAAACGCGTCCATTGCCCTGGGAACCTCGGAAGTGTCCCTGCTGCAGCTGACGTCCGCCTATGTGCCGTTTGCCAATGGCGGCAGCGGGGTATTGCCTCATGCGATAACCCGCATTACGACGCGTGACGGCAAGGTTCTGTATGAACGTTCAGGTGGCGGGCCGGGACCGGTTATCTCTTTTGAGTCGCTTGGCGCTATGAACCACATGATGCGTGCTGTCGTGGAAGAGGGTACCGGAAAGGCGGCGCGGATTCCCGGCCATGAAACCGGTGGTAAGACCGGGACAACGCAGGATTACCGTGACGCCTGGTTCGTTGGCTACACGTCGCATCTGGTTGCCGGCGTGTGGGTCGGCAACGACAACAACTCGCCTACCAAGCGGGTGACAGGCGGCTCCATGCCGGCGCGTATTTTCGCCAATGTAATGAACCCGGCGCACCTGCAGCTCGATGCGGTGCCTCTACCCGGTTATTATGAGCCCGACGGTCCTGCGATTGCCTATGCCGACGAAGACTCCCTGTATAATCGTGGCGGGTTCGTTGACAGCCTGCGCAGTATTTTCCTGTCACCTGATCCGGAGCCTGAACCTGAACCGGTTGAGACGCGTTCACAACGCCGGCAGATAGAGAAAACCAAAAATCAGCGTCGCCTGGATCAGTTGCTGCAAACCAGGTGACCGGCGCAATCCGGATACCGGTGCCACCGGCTCATATCGGCAGTTTGTGCAGGGTGTGCCCGTGCCGCTTCAGCCAGTTCCTGGCAAAGTCGGTGTGCGGGCAGTGCTGGTAAACCAGTTTCCAGAATTCCGGACCGTGGTTCATTTGCTCGATGTGGGCAACCTCATGCGCACACACATAGTCCAGCACGTTTGGCGGCGCCATGATCAGGCGCCAGGAATAAGACAGTGTTCCGGTACTGGAACATGATCCCCAGCGCGATGTTGTATCGCGCACGCTTATGCGTGAAAACTCAACCTGCATGGCGTCAGCATAGCCGAGAGACGCCTTTTCCAGATCGTGGCGCGCTTCGCGTTTCAGAAAGTCGGTAATCCGGCGCCGCATGTGGTCGGCGTCGCCGCGAACCACCAGTCGCGGCGATGGCAGATCGCGTATGTGAACCGGTACACCGCGCCCGGTGGCGGCTTCGATTATATGTTCGGTGTCGCGAATGGTGATACCGCGCCCGATGAGCTTCTCGGCCTGTTGTATCTGCTCTTCAGAGGCAAGTCTTTGCCATATCCAGGCGGCCTGGGTCAGGGCAAATTCATGGGCGGCCTGCGCACTGGTGCCAGGTGGCACAGTCAGCACGATGCCCTGTCCGTCCTTTTCCATTCGCATGATAATGCGCCGGGCCTGCGCATTGCTGCGATAGCGCACCGGCACTTCACGACCGTCAATCAGCAGGCTGTCCGGGCCGTCCGGCTGACCGGGGTCGGGAGTGAACAGACGTTTCAGGGGTGAAAGGGGCATGTCCGGATAATAGCTGATTCGCCTTTACGGCGTACGCCGCGAATAGGGGTGCGCTCTGAGATCAGATCCGATCTGTTGTTGCGTGCTGCCAGGTATCAGGCCTTGTGGTTGTGCTTGTGCATGAACGCAACGATGCGCGGCACGATATGAGCCCGGAACCGGGATCCGTTGAACACGCCGTAATGGCCGACCTTTTCCTGCAGGTGGTGATCGCGCATTTTCTCAGGAAGGCTGGTGCACAGTTCGTGTGCGGCTTCAGATTGCCCGATACCGGAAATGTCGTCCTTTTCACCCTCAATCGTCATCAGGGCCGTTTCGGTAATCGAAGCAGGCTCAATAAGCTGATCACGATAGAAAAACTCGCCCTTAGGCAGTGCCTGTTTCACAAACACCCTGTCCACCGTCTGCAGGTAAAACTCTGCCGTCAGATCCATGACGGACAGATACTCGTCATAGAACTCTTCCTGCTTTTCAGCCGAATCCTCATCTCCTTCAACAAGATGCCGGAACAGTTCGCGATGGGCATCGACATGACGGTCAAGATTCATGGACATGAAACCCGTCAATTGCAGAAAGCCGGGATAGACCCGGCGCATGAAGCCGGCGTTTGGAAATGGCACCCGCACGATGACATGTCGCTTGAACCAGTCCGTGCCGCGCTCAACCGCCAGCTCATTGACCGTGGTGGGGTTGCGGCGGGTATCGATGGGCCCGCCCATCAGCATCATCGAGGCCGGCAACAGCTTGTCCTTGCGCTGGTGCATGAGAGAAATGGCCGCAAGCACCGGCACGGTCGGCTGGCAAACCGCCATGACATGCACGTTTTCACCGAGGTGCTGGATGATATCGATGACATAGTCGATGTAATCATCCAGGTCGAAACTGCCTTGTGAGGCAGGAACATCGCGGGCATCGGTCCAGTCGGTAATGTACACGTCGCCATGTGGCAGCATGGATTCGACAGTGCCGCGCAGCAAGGTCGCGTAGTGGCCGGACATCGGCGCAACAATCAGTATTTTCTGATGTTGCTTGGCGTCGGACGGAGCAGTTTCAAACTGACGATCAAAGCGCAGCAGTCGGCAGAACGGTTTTTCCCAAACACAGTTTTCCTGCACCGAGCAGGCTTTGCCCTCGACTTCCGTCGATGTAATGGCGAATTCCGGCTTGCCATAGCGTCTTGTCAGGCGCTCGAACATTCCCAGCGATGCCGCATATGAACGGCCAAGTTCGGTGTCTGCAACCGGATTGGTCGAATTGGTCCAGAAATGGTGGCCATACTTTGCGGCCATTCGCAGCGGCGCAATCGCGGCGTGGTTCATTTCATACATCATGTATAGCATTGAGGGGTCACCATGTGCCCACGCGGGCCTGAACTGTATTGCTGCGCTGCAACATAGCACTATAAGACCCACAAGGGCAATCGCTCAAGCGCCCCTTGCACCGAAAGTATACCCGTTCAAATTTTGAGACTTATCAACTGTTTGTAATGTCGACCAGGGCTTTCCTGATATCGTCCGCAGAGGTTCCGAACGGAAAGTGCCGGACGAACTTGCCGTCCGGTCCCATCAGGTAGGTGATACTGGAATGGTCCATGAGATAGCTGTCCTTGTCGGCATTCTCGCCACCGGCCTTGGTATAGTAAACCCGGTACGCGGCGGCCATTTTCCGGATGTCTTCGGCAGAACCCGTCAGACCAATGGTACCCGGCCAGAAATTCGCTACATACTGTTTCATGATCTCAGGCGTATCCCGGGCCGGATCGATGGTCACGAATGCAAGATTGAATTTGTCGCCCGCCCCGTCAATCTCGCTCAGGGCTGCGGAAATTACCTGCAGTTCGGCCGGGCAGACATCCGGGCAGAATGTGAAACCGAAATAAAACAGCGTGTGCTTGCCGAGAAAGTCCTGGTCGCTGACCCGCTTGCCGTCCTGGTTGGTCGCTTCGAACGGTCCGCCAACCAGCGCCGTTCCGGAGCTGACCACATTGGTCTTTGACGTGCCCGGCGCAAGCAAAAGCGCGCTTGCGCCGATGCCGGTTGCCAGCAGCAGGCAGCAGATGGCGAGGATTGCTGTAGATTTTTTCATGGCGGCATTCATACAAGCACAGGCTCACATGGCAAAGCGGCAACGGGTCACAATGTTGTGGGCGCCACGCTGGTTCGGCTGTTTTTCATCACTGCGATGTCCCTTTTTGCGAGAAATACTCTAGTCTGTCCGGCAGTCCATGCCGGTTCGGCAGCAAACTGAACGGAAAGCAACGAAACATCATGTCCAGTACGGTCTCCAGTGTCCTGGCCGGTGCAATCGGCCCTAAATCGCGTATTGCCGGCACTTTTTTTACCCATGAGGGCCTGCGCCTGCGCACATCGGTCCGCCTGCGCTGGCTTGCGGTTGCCGGGCAGGCATTCGCTGTCTTGTGGGTATATCTTGGCATGGGCTTCGTTCTGCCGGTCTGGTTGTGCACGATTTTCATCGCTTTGTCGGCCTGGGTGAATATCTCGCTGTCACTCAGCTGGAGCGTGACGGCGCGTCTGCACGAACGCTACTCGTCTCTGCTGCTGGCCTATGACATTTTCCAGCTGGCGGCGTTGTTGTATCTGACAGGCGGGCTTTCCAATCCGTTTGCATTCCTGTTCATCGTGCCGGTTACGGTTTCCGCTGCCACCCTGCCATTGCCGCGCACGGTTCTGCTGGCCGGGCTGGCGGTGGTGATAACCACATTTCTGGCGGTTTTTCATCTGCCGCTGCCATGGCATCCCGACGAGCCCTTCGCGCTGCCAAGTCTTTACAAGACCGGCCTGTGGGCTGCGCTGGTGTGCGGCATTATTTTTTCGACCCTCTATGTCAACCGGGTGGCCAGCGAAGCCCGCGACATGGCCAATGCGCTGGCTGCCACCGAGGTAGCACTTGCTCACGAGCAGCAATTGTCGGCGCTGGATGGGCTGGCGGCAGCCGCCGCCCATGAGCTTGGCACGCCTCTCGCCACGATTGTGCTGGTTGCCAAGGAGCTTAAACGCGAACTCAGACTGGACGGTCACCATGGCGAGGACCTTGACCTGCTCGTCTCGCAGTCCGAACGCTGCCGGGAGATCCTGTCGCGCCTGTCACAACGCGGCAACCAGTCTGACGCTATGATGCAGACCGTGCGCATGACGGCGCTTGCCGAAGAAATTGCCGGGCCGCTCAACTCGCCTGACGTCGCCATTCTGTTTGATGTGCAGCCAAAGTCGGATCGAAGCGGCAATCCGCTGACGGAACCGGTTCTGATGCGCAACACGGCGATAAAATACGCGCTGGTCAACTTGATGGAGAATGCCGTTGATTTTGCCAAGACCAGGGTGACGGTTCGCATTTCCTGGTCACTGGAGCAGATCAGCCTGACCATTTCAGATGACGGTACCGGGTTTTCCCAGGCCGTCATGGACCGGCTCGGCGATCCTTATGTGACGACCCGCAGCCGGTTCGGCGAGGATGAAAGGATCAGGCGTGAAGGTCACGGCGGCATGGGATTGGGCTTCTTCATCGCCAAAACACTGCTGGAAAGATCGGGTGCCCAGGTCAACCTGGCAAATCGGGCCCTGCCGGAAACCGGCGCCGTGGTCCGCATTGTCTGGCCCCGTGAAATAGTCGAGATGGAACAGGCAAAGCCGGCTGACTTGTGATTTTTACCACGCTGGGCCAAATTGCTGTAAGAACCACGCGGCAACAGGCACAATAACGCTGTAAGGTTTGCTTGCATTATCGAGGGTCAGGACCCGGGGATTTGAATTGATGAGTGATAACGAGATCGACGGACCGAAGACACTTTTGCTGGTGGATGATGATCGTCCGTTTCTGCAGCGGCTTGGCCGGGCCATGGAATCGCGTGGCTTCGATGTGCGCATGGCGCAATCGGTTGTGGAAGCCATGGCTGAAGTGAAGCGCGATCCGCCTGCCTACGCCGTTGTCGATCTGCGGCTTGAAGACGGCAACGGTCTTGATGTGGTCGAAGCTCTTCATGCGGTCCGTCCCGAAGCGCGTGCCGTTGTTCTGACCGGATACGGCAACATCGCCACTGCGGTGTCGGCGGTAAAGATCGGCGCGGCCGATTATCTGTCCAAACCCGCTGACGCCGATGCGGTGTATGGCGCGCTTATGGCCCAGGCGGATGCCCGCGCAGCGCTGCCGGAGAACCCGATGTCGGCTGACCGGGTGCGCTGGGAGCATATCCAGCGGGTATATGAATTGTGCAATCGCAACGTTTCTGAAACCGCACGACGCCTGAACATGCATCGCCGGACCCTGCAGCGCATTCTCGCAAAGCGCGCGCCGCGTTAAACCTGCCGGTCAGGCAAGTCGGATCACCATCTAAAGTCCGTTTGCATTGGGGTCTATTGTTGACTGCAGGCGCATCGATGCCGAGCGCGCCAGCAACAGTGTAACCGCCTTGCGCCGGGCGCCCGACAGTCTGGCTTCGCCCGCTTCGCGAACGATTTCCGCCCCCCACGCATCGGCGATCATCAAACCTGCGGTCTCGTCAATCAGGTTGGCGTCCATGTCCGGCGGGATGGCAAAGTAGAACCGGTCGCAATAGGCCATGTAGTCTTGCCACTTGTGATCCGACAGATAGTCCGCCGGTGACGACTTGATTTCGACAATCCAGATTTCACCCCTGGCATTGATGGCGATCAGGTCGGCACGGCGTCCGTTGGCCAGTGACAATTCGGAAATACTGGCAAACCCGGCGTTGAGCAGCATCCGGCCTGTGCCACGTTGAATGGCCGCCGCCGTCGGGGACTGTCGGCCATCCAGATTGACAACAGGATCAGACATGTCCCGCCTTCCTCGCTCACCACACCCTAGATCGCGCGCGCTTCCCACCGGAAGAACCGCGCCGCAATGATTGCTGCGCCGATGCCCCACAAAGCCATGACGCCCATGTGAGGCAGGATTGAATAGACTATGCCGTCTGCATCCGGCAGGGCAAATCCGTTGCCTTCATAGGCGTAGTCAAAGGCGCGCTGGAATGCGATGGAGAAGTGCCGCAGTGGAAACAGGTTGCCGATCAGCGGCACCCATTCCGACGTCTCGGTGCTTGGGCGCACAAATATATCCGACACGAATGCCAGCGGCATGATGGCCGCACTGCTGGCCGCCTGGACGGTTTCGCTGGATCTGAAAAGGGCCGTGACCATCATGCCGAGTGAGGCAAAGCACAAGGCACCTGTGACGGCGACAACCGCTGCTGCCGGCACCCGCTCCCAGATGATTTCCACACCAAAGGCCAGCGCCCCGGTTGCAATCACCAGCAGCAGCGAGATGAAGGCGATCACGGAAACAGCGATTATCCGGGCGCAGATATATACCCACGGTGGCATCGGCGTACCGCGTATCCGTTTCAGAATCCCCAGGTCGCGGGCGGTTGCGGTCGATACTGCCAGATAGGTGAAGCAGGCCATCACAACGCCGAAGACCGCCAGCGCCGGAGTATAGAACTGCGCCGTGTTGAGCCCCAGACCCTGGATTTTCTCATTGCCGAACAACTGGGTCAGGACGATGAGCAACACCAGGGGCATGGCGACCACGAAGAACACCGCAGCCGGGCGCCTGGTAAACAGCCGCAGTTGATGTATTGCTTCTTGAACCAGCATCATGGCGTGTCACCGTGCGGCTTGGCCTGGCGTTGTGACACCAGTTGCAGGTAGATGTCTTCCAGGCTCTGCCTGGTGACCGAAATTGAACTGAGGTCATGTCCGCTGGTCTCCGCCCAGGACGTCAGCATACTCAATGCGGGGATGGGATCTTCCACCACGAGTTCGGCGTGGCCATTGTGCACCGTCGTGGCGGCGCTCAGTTTGTCGGGGAAACCATCGGGCAGATTGCCGTCTGCATCGAACTGGATCGTGGCGTGGGTGCAGTGCTGCCTTTGCAGATCGAGGGGCCGGCCCTCTGCCGCGATCTGGCCGTCAACCATGATCGCCATGTGGCTGGCCAGAGCCTGCACCTCATCCATGTAGTGGGACGACAACACAATTGTACAGCCATTGCTGTTCAGGCGCTGAATCAGCGTCCAGATCTTGCGCCGCGCTTCCGGGTCAAGACCGGTCGTCGGCTCATCCAGAAACACCAGCTCCGGGTCGCCGATAATGCCCAGCGCGATTTCCAGCCGCCGCTTCTGGCCGCCCGACAGGATACCAACCCGATTGCCCTGCAGGTGGGCCAGGTTGACATCAATCAGCACAGCCTTGATGTCGCGGGGGTTGCGATACAGCCGCGCGAAAGCCGTGATGGTTTCGCTGATCGTCAGTTCGGGCTCCAGGGCGGTTGTCTGCAACACCAGCCCGGTTCGGCGTTTCAACTCTGCAGTTTCCGTTTCAGGGTTGAGGCCAAGAACGGAAACATGGCCGCTGTCGGCCTTCCTGTAGCCTTCAAGAATTTCGATGGTTGTGGTCTTGCCCGCTCCGTTTGGCCCAAGCAGCGCAAATGTCTCGCCCTTCTGGACTTCAAAGGACAATTCATTCACGGCCTGGCGACCGTCATAGGACTTGCAAAGCTGATTGACGGAAATGGCCGACATGGCGCTGGCGGATATCCTTGCTGGATCACGATGTTTGCGCGGCGCGTCTTGCGACCGCAATGTCGTGTAGACAGGTAAACGGTTTGCCGTAAAAAGAAAACCCGAACCTCATTCAGGCTGCCTTAAAAGACTTTAGTCTGGGGATAATCTGCAAGCGTCAATTCGTCGTAGAGTTTTGGGGGTTCAATTATCGCGTGCATGGCGTTAATAAGCTCCAGCCGTTCTCTATAACCGGATTGCTCAGGGGTGGGCGTGATCCGGGAATTCATTCATTGCTTAAACAGCACAGGTACAGAGTTCTCCTATGCCAGCTTCAACTCCACGAATTGTAATTGTCGGTGCCGGGCCGGGTGGTCTTGCAACAGCCATGATCTTAAGGCGCAAAGGCTATGAGGTCACCCTGATTGAACGTCAGGCGAGTGTGGGCGGGCGCACGGGAGCCATCAAGGAGGAGGGATATACATTCGATATCGGTCCGACCTTCTTCCTGTACCCGCGCATATTGTCCGAGATTTTCACCTATTGCGGATATGACCTGTGGCGCGAAGTGCCGATCAAGCGGGTTGATCCGATGTACCGGGTTGTTCATGAAGCAGGTGGCCATCTTGACGTTGTATCCGGCGAAGAGGCCATGAAAGCCGAGATTGCCAAGCTGTCACCGTCAGATGCGGCCAATCTGGACCGTTACATGCGCGACAACCGCAAGAAGCTCGATGTGTTCCGCGGCGTGCTGGAAAACCCGTTCCTGAGTTTTTCCGATTTCATGCGCCCGAACGTTGTCAAGGCGCTGTCCAAGCTGAATCCGCACATGTCGCTTGAGAAGGATCTTGAGCGCTATTTCAAGGATCCGCGTGTGCGCCGGGCGTTTTCGTTTCAGGCAAAATATCTTGGCATGTCACCGTTCAAGTGCCCGTCGCTGTTCACAATCCTTGCCTTCCTGGAGCATGAATACGGCATCTGGCACCCGGTAGGCGGGTGTAACGCCGTTATGCAGCGTATGGCGGACATAGCCGTGGAAATGGGTGTGGACCTGCGCCTGGAGGAAGAGGTCACCAGCATTGGTTTCGATGGCAAGAAGGCAACTTCCGTCACCACCAACAAGGAGACCATTGAACTGGATGGCCTGGTGGTCAATGCCGACTTCGCTCACGTCATGCCGAAACTTGTGCCCAATGACATGCGCAAGAAATGGAACGACCGCAAGATCGAGAAGCAGGAGTTCTCCTGTTCAACCTTCATGCTCTATCTCGGCATCGAGGGCAGCCTTGACCATGTGCCGCACCACACCATCGTCCTGGCAGATGACTTTGAGGGCAATATTGACGAGATTCAGGTGAAGAAGGTGCTGCCGAATGATCCTTCATTCTACGTGCAGAATGCCTCGATTACCGACGACACGCTGGCGCCTGAGGGGCATTCGACCGTCTATGTACTGGTGCCGGTACCGCATCGCACCGACAATATCGACTGGAAGAAGGAAGCAGCCGAGTTCCGCGAAAAGACCCTCGACCGGCTTGAGCTGGCCGGTTATCCCGATATCCGTGACCGCATCCGCTATGAAAAGGTGGTGACTCCGGATGACTGGGAAGCCGACATGCACATCTACAAGGGTGCAACATTCAATCTCAGTCATACTCTGACTCAGATGCTGTGTTTCAGGCCGCATAACCGCTATGAGGATCTCGAGCGGGTGTACCTGGTCGGTGGCGGCACCCATCCCGGATCAGGCCTGCCGGTGATTTTTGAATCAGCCCGTATCTCCAGCGACCTGCTCGCCCAGGATATCGCTGTCTAGAGTATTTTTCACTTAGATTGACACGTTCGATGGAATCAAATCAGTTCATTCGGCTAGGCACAAAGTGAAGCGCGATGCGGGGCATCGGGCAAGCTTTGAAACAACGCCGATGGGCTGATTTGGTCCACCGAAGGCCGGTTTTCTGCGCCCGCTGGACAGCGTTACGGCTCCCTTGTGGTCAACCAGACCACGGCAGGAGCCGTGTCTTGCCAGCAGGCGCAGACAACCGGTCAAACGCATCGATCTAAGTGAAAAATACTCTAGAGCAACTTGCTGCGACCATCCGCCTTGTCAAAAGCAACCGGTGCCCGTACCTGGACGGATGACATCCGTGCGTCGTGATCTTATAAAGCAGGTATGAACAGCCGGAACCAGAAGGCAGCAGACGAGGTGATCGGGCGGCATTCGCCGCGTGTCACGCGCTTTTTCAATATTTATGTCCGGCGCATGCTGGCGAAGAAGTTCAACGGCTTCCGCATCCTCCATGAAACGCCGCAACCGGTTCCTGCCGGACGGTCGGTGATTTATTTCTCCAATCATCCCGGCTGGTATGACCCGTTGGTGCTGATATTGCTGGCGGACAGTTTCCTGCCTGAACACATGGCGTTCGGGCCGATGGATGCGGATGCGCTGAAGAAATACAACTTCATGAAAAAGATCGGCATTTTTGGCGTTGAAAAGGACTCAGCGCGCGGTGCGGCCCGTTTCCTCCAGGTTTCCCGGGGCATGCTGGCGACACCCGACAAGGTATTGCTGATCACCCCGCAGGGCGAGTTTTCCGATCCGCGGTCGCGGCCGGTGGAATTCAAGCCTGGCCTTGCCCGGCTGGCGGCCGATTGCGGTGCCATCTTGCAGCCGCTTGCCATGGAACTTGTGTTTTGGGATGAACCGCGCCCTGAGATACTGGTGAACTTCGGCAATCAGATAGATACAAGCTCAGAAACGCTTGAACCGGATGCCTGGAAAACCCGGCTTGAACGTGAGCTGAGTGATGCGCAGGACGAGCTCGCAGGCGCTGTCATGGCCCGCGATCCGGAACCGTTCGTTACATTCATTGATGGCAAGCGCGGGGTGAACCCGGTCTATGATCGCTGGCGCTATCTCAAGGCATTGGTGCGCGGTGAGAAATTTTCCGCAGCTCACACGGACATCAGGAAAGATTGAGGCTTTATGCTGGAACTCGTCGTGCAGATTGTTTTTGTGCTGGCTTTGATCCCGGCGTTACTGGGCAGCATAAACCTGCTGCTGTACCGTCCGATCAAGAAGCAGGCCGAGGCAGGCCTGCCAAAGCTCTCGGTGCTGATCCCGGCACGTAACGAAGAAGCCCGGATAACCCCGGTGCTCAAATCGGTGCTGGCCTGCACCGGCGTGGAATTTGAAGTCATTGTTGCCGATGACAGCTCCACCGACCGCACGGCACAGATCGTCAATGACATGGCAAAGTCTGATCCCCGCCTGAAACTGGTCACGACCCGCGCCTTGCCGGACGGCTGGCTGGGCAAGAACAATGCCTGCCATTTCCTGTCGACCGAGGCCGCTAATCCGTATGCCGTGTTCCTTGATGCGGATGTGACGCTTGAACCGGACGCGCTGTCCCGGATCGCATCGGAATTTACCCGCCGGCCGCAACTCAAGCTTCTGTCCGGGTTCCCGCGCCAGATCACCGGCAGTTTCTGGGAAAAGACGCTCATACCGCTGATCCACACCGTCCTGCTTGGCTATCTGCCGTTTCCCGGTGTGAAATTCACCAACTCCGCCATGTTCGCAACCGCCTGCGGTCAGCTCATTGCGGTCCAGATGGATGCCTATCGTGAGGTCGGCGGTCATGAACGTATTCGCGACTGCATTCATGACGGCGTCATGCTGCCCCGGCATTTTCGTGCCGGCGGCCATCGTACCGACCTGGTGGACATCACCGACATCTCTGCAACCCGCATGTACGAAACCGGACCGGAGGTTTTCTCAGGGCTGATGAAGAATGCCCATGAGGGCATGGCGACACCCGTCGGCCTGCCGGTTTGGACCACCTTGCTGGTTGGCGGTCACGTCCTGCCGCCGATCATGGCTGTTATTGCCTGGATGGCAGGCGTGTCAGGCGACACCATGCGATTGGCGCTGGTTGCCGCGGCCTTGCCCTGGGTGATGCGGTTCCTGATGACAGCCATATTCCGCCAGTCCTGGTTCGGGGCCGTTATTCACCCGTTTGGTGTCGCTGTGCTGGTGGGGCTGCAATGGGTCGCGTTCTTCCGCTGGCGCTCCGGCAAGAAAGTCAGCTGGCGGGGTCGCGAGATCGGCTGATGGGGTCAGTCTCCGCTGTCCCTTTTTCGCTGGACCACGGTTTTCAGGGTCGTAACGATCTCGGCACACACAGTTGACCAGGCAAACTTTTCAATGATGTGCGAGCGGGCCGTTTCCGACATCTTGTCCAGCGACCCGGGTGCTTCTGCATAGAGGTTGATGGTGTCAGCGAAATGGTTTGCATCAAGCGCGGTTGCAAAATGGCCGTTGAGGCCGTCCGTGATCACATCCCGAATACCCTCGATCTGCGCGGCGATGGATGGCATGCCGCACAATCCGGCTTCCAGCATGACCACGCCAAAGCCCTCCATATCCCCGTCCACGGGAATATTGGGCATGACGAACAGGTCTCCACCGGAGTACAGGCTTGCAAGCTTTTCTTCCGCCACCAGGCCGAGCGAATGAATGCGCGCACCCAGTCCGGTATCGGCGATGGCCTGCCCGATGGCTGCGCTCTCCGGGCCCTTGCCGCCCAGCACCAGGTGAACATTGGCGTTCAGCTGCGGCATGACATTGCGGACGAACCATTCGTTTCCCTTCCGCTTCACCTGCCGACCAACGGAACATAGCAGCAAATCGCCAGGGTCCAGTTTCCCGGCAAGCTCCGGAAACGCATCGGTTAACACTTGCCGGCGGTCCTGTCTGGAAGTGAAAAAGCCCGGAAAGCTGTCCCCGAACCTGTCCGGTTCAATCCCGTTGGGCGTCACAAACAGGCGATCCTCAGGCAAACCGCGACGGACACATTGCTCGCCCGTTGCCCGGCTGACCGGCAACATCGCGTCAAGCCGGGCAAACACCCGTGCAACGAGCCATTGGTACGCGCTCGAGGCGGCAATGACGTCATGACCGTGCGAAATGGCCGCAAGCGGCACCCGGGTTTCTCGCGAAGTGCCGGCCAGGATCGATGTAAGTACGGCAGACGGCATTGCGGAAAACAGCACGGCGTCAACGTCGCCCCGTTTCATCATCGAACGCGCGGTTGTGAATGCCCGAAACAGGAACGGCACAAAACCGAAATAATCGTTTTCACGCTCTGACCGCAAAATGACGGTTTCGACTTCAACCTCAGGGTGAGCCTCGAGCTGTTTCAACAGGTCAATGCCGACGCGCTGCATGCCGCCGATCTTGCTCATCGGGGCATCCGGCAGCGGGAAGCAATGTGAAACGAACAGCAGGCGCAATTGGAGTATCCGTGGTTTTCTGCGAAGATGTTGGATCGGCTGGCAGTCAAATAATGGCAACCGTTCCGGTCGCATTAACATGTTCGTGCTATAGGCTTTCGGTCACCGGCGCAACAGGCCGGGGCATGGTTGAAATACACACACCGTAGCTGTTTGAGTGTGACTGCAACAAGGCGCTCAGGTACGGTGTCTGCCGGGGAGGACGTGTATGTCAGTGAAGTCGACGCAGGTGGTAATCATTGGATCGGGGCCGGCGGGCCTGATGCTGGCCCAGTTGCTGCATCTCAGTGGTATTGACTGCATTATCCTGGAGCGCCAGACACGATCCTATGTTGAGGGCCGCATCAGGGCAGGTGTTCTGGAACATGGCAGTGTTGAAGCACTGCGCGAAGCCGGTGTTGCTGACCGTCTCGACCGCGAAGGTCTGGTGCATGACGGTTTTGAGCTGGCATTCGAAGGCAACCGGCACCGGATTTGCCTCAAGGATCTGACTGGCAAGAGCGTAACTGTTTACGGACAGACCGAAGTAACCCGCGACCTTATTGAAGCCCGTTTGGCGGCCGGTGGCGAAATCGTGTTTGAAGCGGCCAACGTAACGCCTGTTGATGTGACCTCTTCACGCCCGCAGGTGCGCTATTCACATGCTGGCCGTGATCATGAAATCGCTTGTGACTTCATTGCCGGATGCGACGGGTTTCACGGCGTGTCGAGGCAGACGATCCCGGAAGATGTGCGAAAGGAGTTCAAGCGGGTGTATCCGTTTGGCTGGCTGGGCGTGCTGTCCGACGTACCGCCGGTTGCCGATGAACTGATATATGCCAGTGGCGATCGCGGCTTTGCATTGTGTTCCATGCGGTCCGGCAGCCGCAGCCGGTACTACATTCAGTGTTCCATGGACGAAGAGGTGGAAGACTGGTCGGACGAGGCTTTCTGGGATGAACTTGCCCTGCGCATCGGGCCCGACACGGCTGCCAACCTGGTTCGCGGCCCGTCGATTGAAAAATCCATTGCCCCCTTGCGCTCCTATGTCTGTGAACCGATGCGGCATGGCAATCTGCTGCTTGCCGGTGATGCTGCACACATTGTACCGCCGACAGGTGCCAAGGGATTGAACCTGGCCATCGCGGATGTGCGGCTGCTGCACCGGGCATTTGAAAGCCGCTATCGGAATAACAGCTCGGATGCTCTGGATGCTTACTCTGCTTCCGCGCTGGCGCGCGTCTGGAAAGCAGAGCGGTTCTCCTGGTACCTGTCGATGATGATGCACCGGTTCCCGGAGCATTCGGCTTTCGAACGCCGCATGCAGCGGGCGGAATTCGACTATGTGAGCAGTTCAGAAGCTGCTTCGCGCGCCATTGCGGAAAACTATGTCGGCCTGCCGCTGGACTGAGACCTCAAGGTTCGACACGCCAGAACAGGTCGAACCCCGGATCGAATACGGTGACATTGCCGGCTCCTGTCTCGACAAGTTCGGGATAGCGGACAGGGTCGGATTGCTTTGTCAGCGTCATCGCGTCGGTGTTGACCGGTAGCCTGTAGAACGCCGGGCCATTGCGCGAGGCAAAACCCTCCAGCCTGGCCAGCGCGCAGTCTTCCTCGAATACATGGGCCAGGCAGCTCATGGTGTTGGGTGCGGTAAAAATACCGGCACATCCGCATGGCTGCAGCTTGGCCGCATCCGTGTGCGGCGCTGAATCGGTGCCCAGGAAAAACCGCTCGTCACCGGCGCACGCCGCAGCCCGCAGGGCCAGGCGGTGCTTTTCGCGCTTGGCAACGGGCAGGCAGTAATAGTGCGGGCGGATGCCGCCTGCCAGGATGTGGTTGCGGTTGATGATCAGGTGGTGAGTGGTGATGGTCGCCGCCAGATTGCCGCTTGTGTCAGCCTGGACATAGGCGACCGCGTCAGCCGTTGTGACGTGTTCCATGATCACCCGAAGCCCCGGCACACGTTTGCGCAGCGGATCAAGCACGCGCTCGATGAAAACCGCCTCCCGGTCGAAAATGTCGATGTCCGCGTCGGTGACCTCGCCGTGCACGCACAGGGGCAGGCCGATCTCTGCCATGCGCTCAAGCACGCCTTGCACATTGTCGAAATTGCTGACGCCGGATTGTGAATTCGTGGTGGCGCCGGCAGGGTAGAGTTTGACGGCCCTGATCAGCCCGGAGGCGTGCGCCTCGGCGACGTCATCGGCTTGCGTCGCCTCGGTGAGGTATAGTGTCATCAGCGGCTCAAAAGTCATCGACGCAGGTGTCGCAGCCATGATCCGGTCCCTGTAAGCCGCTGCATCAGCGCCGGTTACCACCGGCGGTACCAGGTTGGGCATGATGATGGCCCGGGCGAAGTGCTCCGCTGTATGTGCCACAACACCCTTCAGCATTTCCCCGTCACGCAGGTGCAGGTGCCAGTCATCGGGACGGGGAATGGTGAGGGTGTCGGTCATAGAGTGCTGTTTCCGGTTGTTGGATCATCTTCAGATAACAAAAAAACCTGCGCAAAACAGCAGCTTTGCGCAGGTTCAGAAGATTGTTGGGCAGAATTCTGCCTATTTCAGCAGTTCCTTGGCCCATTTGCCGTCGTCACCAACGACATTGACTGCAAACACGCCGCTGACATCACCGTTTTCATCAAAGTCGGCACTGCCGGAAGCACCTTCATAGTTGATGTCCTTGCCGTCGGCGATCAGCTTCTTGGCTTTCGCCCACTCACCCGGACGAACCACTTCGCCCTTGCCGTCTGAAATGGCCCTGAGCGCATCCTTGATCTTGGCACGATCTGCAGCGCCGGCTTTCTCGATGGCCAGCGCCATCATGAAGGTGGCGTCGTAGCCGTGTGCGGCATACGGAGCCGCCGGGTCTGCGCCGGTTGCCTTGAAGGCTTCAGCGAAGGCCTGGTAGGACGCATCCGCGGTATCGGACGAAGCCTGGGTGATCTGGATATTGCCTTTCAGGTTGTCAGCGCCGATCTGGTCAATCACCGACTGGTCGAACATGCCGTCGGCAGCAAAGAACTTGCCGAACAGGCCGTTTTCCAGGCTGTTCTTGATGATTGTGATGCCGCTTGAACCATAGTAGGCGAAGATCGCAATGGCTTCGGGCCCGCCCGCCGTCAGCGTCTGCAGTTCCGACCGGTATGATGCCTTGTTGGGCTCGTGCGCCTGGTTGGCGGTAACCTCGCCACCCATTTTCTTGAACTCTTCCTCAAACACCTTGGCAATGCCGGCATTGTAGTCGTCGTTCGAATAGGTCATGGCGACCTTCTTGATGCCGGCCTTGTTGACCAGTTGGGCAATAGCCAGGCCCTGATAGGCATCAGACGGGGCGACACGGAACACGGTGTCATTGTCTTTCAGCTCGGTAACCGACGGTGCGGTTGCTGAATCAGACAGCACGGCCACGCCTGCCGGGATGGTAACAGCCTGGACCGATGCGTTGGTGGCGCCGGAACAGCTTGGTCCGACAATGCCGACAACCTGCTCGACATTGACAAGCTTGCCGACGGCGTCAACAGCGGCCTTCGGGTCACAGGCGCTGTCGCCGATAACCATTTCCAGCTTGTCGCCTTTCAACAGGCCGCCTTCCGCGTTGATCTGGTCACGGGCCAGGTCGCGGCCCTTGACGATGGTGGCAACCAGTTCCGCGATCGGCCCGGTTACACCGCCGGCCGAGCCGACCTTGATGCTGTCAGCATGCGCAGCCGTAGCAAACATTGCTGCTGCACAGGCTGTTACAGCCAGTTGTTTGACAAGTTTCATTTTCACTCACTCCTCCACTGAACGAACAGCCTGTCAGGGGCTGTTCCAAAAAAGACGTACACATCATGGCTCATTTTTGCCCGGCGATGAAGGGCGTGTTTCAGGCAGCAGCCCTTGCGGGTTCTTCTGCAGGAAAATCTGCAAAAGCAGGCCGATCAGGAAGATGCGCACATAGGCCGAGCGGATGCCGGCGTCGGCCATGCCGATCGCTTCCAGCAGTCTCGGCGCCACGATTTCCGAAGCCGACCATAATGTCCAGACAAGGAACGCGCCCAGGATGGCCCCCTTGTTGTTGGCGCTGCCGCCGATGACAAGCATCACGAAAACAATGAAGGTAGCCAAAAGCGGGTCGGTGGTCTGCGGGTTCACGAACTTCAGGTAGTGGGCCATGAGCGCACCGGCCAGCGCCATGATCATGCAACCGATGACAAAGCCTTCCATGCGGAATGTCTCGACGTTCTTGCCGGCTGCCTTGGCTGATGTCTCATTGTCGCGAATGGCGGTCATGACCCGGCCCCACGGAGACTTGCGCGCGATTTCCATCAGCCAGTAAACCCCTGCCAGCGTGACCAGGACAACGCCCAGGAAGGCGAACTGGTTCAGCGGTTCGGGCAGGCCCTCGAACGGACGCGGTATCTGCGAAATGCCGCGCGGACCATTGGTTGCCCAGGTCTCGTTGTTGACGATCAGCCGGAAGATTTCCGCAATACCGATGGTGGCGATCGCCAGATAGTCGCTTCTCAGCTTCAGGCACACCTTGCCGACCAGGAAGGCAATAATACCGGCCACCAGCATGGCGGCAATGGCGGCCACGACATAAGGCATCTGGAATCCGCCTACGTGACTTGTGTGCGGACTGGTCGTCAGGATGGCTGCAGTGTAGGCGCCGATGCCGAAGAAACCGGCAATGCCGGCATTGAACAGGCCGGTAAACCCCCACTGCACGTTGAGACCCAAGGTGAGAATGGCATACATGCCGCCGACAGTGAGCAGCGAGATACCGTAGAGCATGTATCCGTAAAGTACCGGGTCCATCAGAAACTCTTTCCTTTGAACAGGCCTGTCGGGCGCCATACCAGAATAGCGATCATGATGGCAAACGCGATGCCCTGCTTGTAGCCGGGATCGAGTAACGGCCCGTCGCCCAGCCAGGGGTATGACGACAGCTCTTCAGCAACCCCGATGACCAGGCCGCCAGCCATTGCACCATAAGGCTTGCCGACACCGCCCAGAATGGCGGCAGCGAACATCGGCAGCAGAATCTTGAAACCCATCATGGTGTCGACCTGGGTGTCCACGGCCAGAAACACGCCGGCCGCGCAGGCCAGGCCGGCGCCCATCACCCACGTCGCCATGACTACCTTTTCAGTGTTGATCCCGGTCAGCCGCGCCAGTTCCGGCGAGTCCGACATGGCCCGCATCGCCTTGCCGATTTTTGTGTAGGTGAGCACATGATGGACCGCGTACATCAGCAGCAACGCGCCGCCGACAATGAAAACATGCTTGAGCGGGAAACTGAAGAAATCGAGGAATTGCATGCGCGGCTGAATGCCCGGAAGGATGGTCTTCAGCTGCACACCCCAGGAAAACTGGGTCACCGACCTGATCATCAGCATCAGCCCGAACGAGGCGATCACCAGGATGATCACCGGCGATGCCCGCAGCGGTTTGTAGAACGCCTTGTCGATCAGCAGTACGATCATGATTGTCAGCATCATTGAAACCGGCATCAGCACCAGCAGGATTGCCGCCATTGACTTGAAACCGGTCAACTGTACCAGCGTCCAGGCTATGTACACACCCAGTGTCATGGTTTCGCCGTGCGCAAAGTTAGCAAACCGCAGGATGCCGAAGGTCATGGTGATGCCGATGGCGCCGAGCGCATAGATCGAGCCAAGCACCAGGCCGGGGAACAGGTAGAAATTGATGAATTCAGCCATCGGCTAAGCCTTCCCGCTCTTGCGAGGCTGTTTTTTCGTTGCGGGTTTTGCCGGTGGTTGCTCCGGCTGCTTGCCGCCGCCCAGGAACATTTCGGCCACTTCCGGGTCGTCGAGCAGGTCTTGGCCGGTGCCTTCAAACCGGTTCTTGCCGTCCACCAGCACATAGCCTCGGTTTGCAATGCCCAGCGCCTGCTTGGCATTCTGTTCGACCATCAGGATGGGCGTACCGGCACTGTTGATCATCTTGACGGTTTCAAAGATCTCGCCGCGGTACTTCGGCGATAGCCCGGCAGTTGGTTCATCCAGCAGCAGGATCTTCGGCTCCAGCATCAGGGCCTTGCCCATGGCCACCATCTGGCGCTGTCCGCCGGACAGCGTGCCGGCGGGCTGCTGGCGTTTTTCCAGCAGCGGCGGAAACATCTCGTAGATTTCATTCAGCCGCGGCCTGTAATCATCGCTGCGCACAAAGGCTCCCATCTCAAGGTTTTCCTCAACCGTCAGGCTGGGGAAAATATTGCCGGTTTGCGGCACGTAACACACACCCTGGCGCACCACTTGTTCCGGCGGTGTGTTGGTGATTTGCTTGCCGTCCAGCAGCACTGCGCCGTCAGTGAGTTTGAGCAGGCCAAAAACGGCCTTCATGGCGGTGGATTTGCCGGCGCCGTTGGGCCCGATGATGACGACGATCTCACCGGCATCAACGTGCATTGAGACACCGTGCAGAATCTGCGTGTCGCCGTATCCACCCACGACATTGTCGAGTTCGAGTACACCCATCAGGCTGCTTCCTCGCCGCCGCCGAGATAGGCATCCAGCACATCCGGGTTGGAGCGAACTTCCTCCATCGTGCCCTGCATCAGCACGGTTCCTTCCGCCAGCACGATGATCGGATCGCACAGGGCGGCAATCAGGTCCATGTCATGCTCGATGACGCAGAAGGTATAACCGCGCTCTTCGCGCAGCCTGGTAATCATTTCGCGGATTTTCAGCAGCAGGGTGGGGTTGACCCCGGCGCCCGGTTCGTCGAGCAGCACCAGCTTGGCGTCGGTCATCATGGTGCGGCCCAGTTCCAGAAGCTTCTTCTGGCCGCCGGACAGGTTTCCGGCACGTTCGTCCCGGAGATGGGATATCGACAGGAACTCGAGCGCGTCTTCCGCCATGTGGCGAACCTCGTCCTCACGCGCCTTGACCGCGCCCGGGCTCAGCCAGTTGTTGAAGATGTGTTCGCCCGGTTGCGCTGACGGTACGACCATCAGGTTTTCCAGCACCGTCATCTTGGCAAATTCGTGGGGAATCTGGAACGTGCGCACGATGCCGAGGTGAAACATCTTGTGGGTCGGCAGCCCGGCAATGTTCTGGCCCTGGAAAATGATCTTGCCGGCGGTTGGTTCCATTTCACCGGCGATCATGTTGAATGTAGTTGTTTTGCCCGCGCCGTTCGGGCCGATCAATCCGGTGATTGATCCCTCTTCGATTTTGAAACTGCAGTCATGCACAGCCTGCAGCCCGCCAAAGCTTTTGCTCAGCTTTTCTACGCTTAACACGAAATGCCCACCCTGTTATCCCACCAGCGAATGGGGCTTTCGCCAACCATCGCGGGTGCAATATGATCAGTCCGGGCAGAGACTTGCAAGTCATCAGGCAAAGTTTCTTGCAAGAAGTATAGATTGATCTGAACGTGCCCGGATCAATACAGAAAGAGCGAGGCGTGAGATGGCGCAGTCTGAAGAACACTATCCGGAGCCCGTCATCGGGTTTCTGGAGCTGTTGTGGGGACGCGGCTGGATGTCGCCCGGCGGACCGGATGAACTTCGCCGGCTGCTAGAGGGTGAAGATCTTCGCGGCAAGCATGTTCTCGATATCGGATGTGGTGCCGGAGGTATCGATTGTCTGCTGGTTGAGGATTACGGAGCAGCTCACATTACCGGCATCGACGTGGAGGCTTCTGTCCTTGCGGCAGCGAACAGCCGCATTGACAATGCCGGCCTGTCGGATCGGGTGCAACTGATGCAGGTGGAGCCGGGTCCGTTGCCGTTTGCCGACGCCATGTTCGATGTGGTGTTTTCAAAGGATTCCATCGTTCACATTCCAGACAAGCATGCCCTTGCGGACGAGGTGTTTCGCGTTCTGAAACCCGGCGGTGTGTTCGTGGCATCCGACTGGCTGATGTCGCATGACGGTGAGCCGTCGCCTGACATGCAGGCCTATCTCAAATCGGAAGATCTCGGCTTCGGCATGGCATCGCCGCAACTCTACGCAGCCGCCCTGGAACAGGCGGGTTTTGTCGATGTGGTGCTGACCAACCGCAATGCGTGGTATTGCGGTCAGGCCAAACGGGAACTGGCCCTGCTGCGCGGAGAGTTGCACGATGCCGCGGTTGCGGAACTGGGCCATGAACTGGTTGATCACAATGTTCAGACATGGGGCCTGATGATCAAGGTGCTGGAGACCGGCGAACACTGTCCGCATCATGTGCACGGACGCAAGCCATGACCATGCCGGAAAGGTCCAGACCGCGAAAAGCGGCTCGTGATGTGCGCCGCAGGCAGCTTATTGAAGCAACCATCGATGTGCTGGCGACACGAGGTTATGCCAGCCTGACCATCAGCGACGTGTCGCGCGGCGCCGGCCTGTCGATGGGTATCGTGAATTTTCACTTCGAGTCCAAGGCGGCCCTGCTGGCCGATACCCTGAAATACCTGGCCGTGCAGTATCGCGACACCTGGACGACAGCGGTAACCGAAGCCGGCGATGATCCCGCAGCCCGGCTGTACGCCATGACCAGTGCTGATTTTGGCGAAGATGTCTGCACGCCGCGCACGCTGCAGGCATGGGTGAGTTTCTGGGCCGAGGCCCAGTCGCAACCTGCCTATGATGAAGTGTATGGTGAGGATGAAGCTGAATATCTTCAAATGCTGGAGGTCCTGTGCGCCGACATGTCCAGGGCCGGGAATTACGACAGGCCGCAATCGGGCCGGCTCGATGCACGGGTGATCAATGCATTGACCGATGGGCTATGGGTGGCTCTTGCCCATACGCCGCCGGGCATTACCCGGTCTGAAGCACTGAATACCCTGCACAATTGCCTGGCCGCGTTTTACCCTGCGCATTTTGACGCAAACGGGCCTGTCAATTGACCCTGTCCCACATTGGTTTATAAGACCCGGGAACACTTTCCTTTCCTCTTTCGGGCAAAGCCCAAACTTATCGGAGATCACCATGGCGGTACGCGTTGCTATCAACGGATTTGGTCGCATTGGGCGCAACATTTTGCGCGCCATTGCTGAGTCGGGACGCAAGGACATCAAAGTCGTTGCCATCAATGATCTGGGCCCGGTGGAAACCAATGCCCACCTGTTGCGCTTCGACAGTGTGCACGGCAAGTTCCCCGGCACCGTCAAGGTCAAGGGCGATCAGATCAATTGTGGCACCGGCTGGATCAGGGTGACCGCCGAGCGCGATCCGTCCAAGCTGCCATGGAAGGAAATCGGCGTTGACGTGGCGATGGAATGCACCGGTATTTTCACCTCGCGTGATGCTGCTGTGGCGCATCTGAAGGCCGGCGCCAGTGAAGTGTTGATTTCGGCACCCGGTGCCAATGCCGACATGACAGTGGTTTACGGCGTGAACCACGATCAGCTGACCGGCAAGCACAAGGTCGTCTCCAACGCGTCATGCACGACCAATTGCCTGGCACCGGTGGCCAAGGTGCTGAACGAAGCATTCGGTATTGAACACGGCTTCATGACCACCATCCATGCCTATACCGGTGACCAGCCGACGCTGGATACCATGCACAAGGATCTCTACCGCGGCCGGGCGGCTGCAATGTCAATGATCCCCACGTCCACCGGCGCGGCGAAGGCTGTCGGCCTTGTGCTGCCGGAACTGAACGGCAAGCTCGATGGCGTGTCCATCCGGGTGCCGACACCAAATGTGTCCGTGGTCGATCTGAAGTGCGTGATGTCAAAGCCGGTTACGGTTGAACAGGTCAACCGCGCCATGATCAAGGCGTCCAAGGGTGCCCTGAAGGGTATTCTGGCGGTCACCGACCAACCCAATGTGTCAATTGACTTCAATCATGATCCGCATTCTTCAACTCTTCATCTCGATCAGACCAAGGTGATGGATGGTACGCTGGTGCGTGTGTTGAGCTGGTACGACAATGAATGGGGCTTCTCAAATCGCATGGCCGACACTGCTGTTGCCCTGCACAAGGCAAAGTAACTCGTCATGGCGCGCCCCATACTCATTTCACCATCGATCCTGTCGGCAGACTTCGCCAGGCTCGGAGACGAGGTGCGCGCCATTGATGAACAGGGATGCGACTGGGTGCATGTCGATGTGATGGACGGGCATTTTGCGCCCAACATCACCATCGGCCCGATGGTGGTGAAAGCCATTCGGCCGGTCACCAAAAAGGTGCTCGACGTGCATCTGATGATCACCCCGGCGGATCCGTTCATTGCGGCGTTTGCCGAGGCCGGTTCCGACATCATCACGGTGCACGCCGAAGCGGGTCCGCATCTTGATCGCACATTGCAGCTGATCAGGTCACTGGGCAAGAAGGCCGGGGTGTCGCTCAACCCGTCGACGCCTGAGAGTGTGATCGAGTATGTACTCGACAAGCTCGATCTCATATTGGTCATGACGGTCAATCCCGGGTTTGGCGGACAGGCGTTCATTCCGGAAATGGCGACCAAGATCGCCCGTATCAGGGACATGGTTGGCGACCGTGACATCCACATCGAAGTGGATGGCGGCATCAGCGAGAAAACCGCCGGGATCGTCGCCGCTGCCGGTGCCGATGTGCTGGTGGCCGGTTCTGCTGTTTACCAGAACAACGATCCGGCCAGATACGGCGCCAACATGGACGCCATCCGCAAAGCTGCAGCATCGGCGATCTAGGGGTTTTGGTTGGTTTGGCTCACGCAGTCGCCTGACGGCTGCAGCATCTTTTGTGGTCGAGCAGCTTATCCTCGCTTCGCTCGGGCCGTTCTCTGACCCTGAACGACCACAGAACCTTATCTCACCTCAACATTGTCACCCTCGGGCTTGTCCCGAGGGTCTACCGCGATGATGACAACGAAGAGGGTTTTATCAACGCACAATCTTCTTGATGAACTCCAGTCCGAAGCACGCCAGTGCCGAGGCAAGGCCGACCGGCCGTCGCACGAAGTGCGCCCCAGCGGAGCGCAGCCGCAGGCTGCCTGCGTGAGCGGAACAATTCCCCCGTTCTCCGACCCTGAACTACCTTTTGTGATGAACACCTCCGAAGCACGCAAGTGCTGAGGCAAGGCCGACCGGCCGTCGCACGAAGTGCGCCCCAGCGGAGCGCAGCCGAAGGCTGCTTGCGTGAGCGGAATAAAACCTCCGCGTTCTCCGACCCTGAACGACCTTTTGTGATGAACACCTCCGAGGCACGTCAGCGCCGAGGTAAGGCCGACCGGCCGTCGCACGAAGTGCGCCCCAGCGGAGCGCAGCCGCAGGCTGCCTGCGTGAGCGGAACAAATCCCCCGTTCTCCGACCCTGAACTACCTTTTGTGATGAATACCTCCGAAGCACGCAAGTGCTGAGGCAAGGCCGACCGGCCGTCGCACGAAGTGCGCCCCAGTGGAGCGCAGCCGCAAAGCGGCTGCTTGCGTGAGCGACATAAACCAATGCAGAAGGGCCACCCTGTTGCCAGGATGGCCCTTCGCCATCAGCAGTGGCCTCAGCTTCAGCAGGCCTGTAAAAAAGCTATCGGAACCGGGGGAAGCCCGACAACCACAGGTTGCTTCCAGCTATGTCCACTGCGACAGTCGATGAGTTTAGAAACGTTTTTCTGGTCTACCAGTCCCCCCAGCAGAACGTGCTTCGCATAAAACCGAAGTAGGTCGACATTGCTGTCTGACGCTTCTTCCTAAGCCATTAGTATATATCGGCGGGGGTGGCCTGACCAGATGTATTATTTACTAAGCAATTAATTCGGCTGGTTAATTTTCCAGCGTCAATCTGGAAACCTGTTAAAATTACCTTGGGGAAGAATTACACGAAGCCGTGGCCTAGTATGCTAGATTGCCATCTCGAGGCGGTTCTTCAGATTCTGCACCACCGGCCGGGTCAGGGCTTCGCACCGCGCAGCCAGTATCGCCTCGGACCTGAGGATCAGGCCATCATCGAGAACCTTGAGCCGGTTGGCCCTCAGCGTCGAACCGGTGGTGGTAATGTCGACGATGATCTCTGCCGACCCGGACGCCGGTGCGCCTTCGGTGGCGCCGAGGCTTTCGACAATGCGGTAGCCTGTAACGCCGTTGTCGGCGAAAAAGCGCCTGGTCAGGCCGATGTATTTTGTCGCCACCCGAAGTCTGCGTCCGTGGGTTTCATAGAACTCGGCCGCTACCTGATCCAGGTCACTGACGAATGCCACATCCAGCCAGCTTTCCGGCACTGCAATGACTACATCTGCCGGGCCGAAGCCCAGTCTCAACACGACATCTGCAACGGCTTCTCCGGGTGCAATTGTCTCGCGCAACAGGTCTTCGCCGGTGACGCCCAGATCGACTGTGCCGTCGCGCAGGGCCTGGGCAATTTCAGATGCGGACAGGAACGCGACATCGACGCCCTTAAGGCCCTTCACTTCACCCCGGTAGCCGCGTGCGGAGCCGATGCGCACGATATCAAATCCTGCGCGGGCAAACATGGTCTCGGCCATTTCCCGCAAACGGCCCTTCGAGGGCAGTGCAAGTGTGAGGCTGCTCATGCTGCCGCCTTGCTGGCAGATACCAGCCTGCTGGCGTAAATGGCACACCCGACAGCCGGTATCATGGTGTCAGCTCCAATGTCCTTTAACATGGTGTCATAGCGCCCGCCGCCGGCAATAGTCTGGCTGGCGCCGTCCGCCAGAAGGCGGTCGATCTGGAATACAAAGCCGGTGTAATATTCAAGGCTGCGGCCAAACACGGCGGCAAACTCCATGTCGGCGGTTTCAAGTCCGGCTTTCTGTATCGCCTCGACGCGTGCTTCAAACAGGTCGACGGCAGGTACAAACGCACTATTGGTTTTTGCACCGAGTTGTCTCAATTTTGCAACCGCCAGTGGAAGTGGGCAGCGAACTGACAGGTAGTCGTCGATCAGTTGCGCATGCTGTTCGGACAGAGCGGGTTCGCTGCGGTCGTCAAGTTTTTCAGACAATCTGCCCGCGACCTGCTCAATGCTGCGCCCGGCGATCATTTCAAGATCGCCGGCTTCGAGCTTTTGTTCGACGAAGGAAACGGCATCCGCCGAACTGGCTGCCATTTCGTCAAGCAGATCGGAAATCGACGTCCTGGCCTTTGCTGTCTTGCCGGTCAGCCGGTTGAGCAGATCGCGAAACGCGCGCGGCCGCCGGAACTGGCGCTTGAGGCTGGTACGCCAGCGTTCCGGCATGTCGATTGAGGCCAGCAACGCCGTAAACAATCCAAGATCACCGAGCTGGATGCTGTAGCCGCTGACATTTGCCGCCTCCAGTGCAGCCAGCGTCAGTGCCAGGGTTTCGGCATCATCTGAGGCAACAGCGCTGCCGCCGAAAAGCTCAAGACCGACCTGATCGAACTCGCGCGGGCTTGAATCTCCCGCGGTCTTCGAATGCCGGAAGGCCTTGCCGGCATAGCAGTACCGCGTTGCCGCCATGACATCGCCGGCCTGCTCCAAGTGATAGCGGCACGCAGGCACCGTCAGGTCCGGCCGCAGGCACAGTTGTGCACCCGATGGATCTGCAAACACATAGGTGCGCGACCGGATGTGTTCACCGGAGCGTTCCAGAAACACATCTGCCGGCTGAATGATGTCCGGTTCGATGTACTCGGCGCCGGCGGCCTCGAAGACTTTCGTCATGGAGGCGTTCAGCGCATCGGTGGCGCACCGTTCGATTGAGGATTTACCGGTCATGTGTTCAGCTCAATTCTCATGGCGGGCAAGGATATTGCGAACTTCCGCAACCAGGTCTGCTTCGGCAACCGACACCTGCGCCGGTTGCTGCTCGACCCACTCCTCACGGCTTTCAATGGCCTTGGCCGCTTCCGCCCCTGCGATCAGGTCCTTCAGCTGTACCTGGCCGGCAGCGCGCTCATCCCCGCCCTGGATCACCGCCACCGCCGCGCCGCGCCGGTCGGCATATTGCAACTGCTTGCCGAACTGTTTCGGGTTGCCCTGATAGAGCTCTGCCCGGATGTTCGCGTCGCGCAGCGCCTTGACCATTTTCTGATAGCGTCCAAGGCTGTCCGGGTCGCGGTCCATCACACAGACCACAACCGGGGCAGGCAGTGCGGTGGTTTCCAGCTTGCCGAGGTTCTTCAATGCGGTCATCAGGCGGGACACCCCGATGGAGAACCCGGTGGCCGGGACCGCCTGTCCGGTGAAGCGCTGCACCAGCCCGTCATATCGCCCGCCGCCGGCGACCGAGCCGAACTGTACCGTCTCGCCCTTTTCGTTGGTCACGTCGAAGGTAAGCTCGCACTCATAGACCGGGCCGGTATAGTATTCCAGGCCGCGCACCACGGACGGATCGATCCTGATGCGGGTCTCGTCGTACCCGGCCGAGCGCACCAGCGTTTCGATCAGGTCGAGCTCGGCAACGCCGTCATTGCCGTCAATGGCCACGCCCGAGATATAGCTCATCACCTTTTCGGTTTGCGCTTCATCCAGCCCGGCACCCGTGGTGAAGTCACCTGAGTTTTCCCTGCCGCCTTCCCAGCGCCCGGCGCCCAGCAGCAGTTTCACGCCTTCCGGCCCGAACTTGTCGAGCTTGTCGATGGCGCGCAGCACCGACAATCTGGTGCCGGCATGCTCGTCGCCGCCGATGCCGATCGTCTCCATGACACCATCGAGCACCTTGCGGTTGTTGACACGGATCACATAGTCGCCGCGTGCAATGCCCAGTGCCTCCATTGTGTCGGCCATCATCATGCACATTTCAGCGTCCGCCGTGACCGACGGCGCACCGACGGTGTCGGCATCGAACTGCATGAACTGGCGAAACCGCCCGGGCCCCGGTTTTTCATTGCGGAACACATAGCCTGCCCTGTAGGTCCGGAACGGCAACTGGATGTCGTTGATGTTCTGGGCAACATGCCTGGCCAGCGGTGCGGTCAGGTCATAGCGCAGGCTCATCCACTGCTCGTCATCGTCCTGCAGTGAAAACACGCCCTCATTGGGCCGGTCGCTGTCCGGCAGAAACTTGCCGAGCGCATCGGTATATTCAAACAGCGGCATTTCAACCGGATCAAAGCCGTACAGCTCGAACACCTGCCTGATCCTCGCGACCATCTCGTCGACGGCGCGTATGTCGCTGGCGGAACGGTCAACGAAGCCGCGGGGCTGCCGGGCTCTTGGCCGGTTTGTTTTTTTGTTTTTCGACATGGGCGGTTTCAGCGGTTTTGGCTGTTCAACAATACAAGGCCTGCCTTCTAGATCATCACCGGCTTGCCTTCAAGGCAGTTGCGTATGCACATTTGCCCAAGGAGTGACTTGGCAAGGACACAAGCTTGAGGCAAACTCGTACCCACCATGAGTGATCTTATGCAGGATGAAGTTATTCTCGAAGCCAATGACGCGTTTTACGCGGCATTCCGGCAGCGTGACTATCTTGCAATGGAGGCATTGTGGTCGCGGCAGGCGTCGGTGTCGTGTTATCATCCGGGCTGGCCCGGCATCACCGGTCGCGAAGAAGTTCTGGACAGCTGGTATTCCATTCTTGTTCTGGGCGATACGCCCGACATCAAGGTCAGCGATACCAGCATTATCCGTAACGGCAACACGGCACTGGTGTTCTGCACCGAGCAACTCGGCCAGGTGTCGCTGATCGCCACCAACACGTTCATCGTTGAAGGTGACCATTGGCGCCTCGTGCACCACCAGGCCGCGCATTTGCCCAACTGACAATTCTGTGTCTGTCCATGCACTATTCCGCACTTGTCCTGCAACATGGTGCAGGGTTAGGTTCCGGCCTCTGACTTTCTTGCCATTTCAGCACGCCCACCAAGAGGCGTGGCGAACGCCTGAGGGAGACCGCTCATGAGTGATCCATATCCATACAATGCCGCTCTGGACCTGGTGGACAGACACCTGGACGAAGGTCGCCAAGCCAAGCCGGCCTTTATTGACGACACGCGCGAGATCACCTTTGGCGAACTGGCTGTTGCGACCCGCCAGGTGGCCAATGTGCTTGACGGGCTGGGCATCGAACGTGAGGCCAGAGTGGCCGTACTCATGCTCGACACAGTTGACTGGCCGGCAGTGTTCGTGGGCGCCATAAGGACCGGCGTCGTGCCGGTGGCGCTCAATACCCTGCTGACCACCGAGCAGTACAAATACATGCTGTCGGACAGTCGCTCACAGGTCCTGTTCGTGTCCCATGCCCTGTTGCCGGCGGTGGAGCTGGTGCTTGGCGACCTTCCATTTCTGAAGCACGTCATTGTGGTCGGCGGTGAAGCGGGTAAGCACAAATCGTTTGAAACGCTGATGGCATCTGCGAGCGACACCCATGAGGCGGCGGTTACATCGTCGGACGAAGTGGCTTTCTGGCTGTATTCGTCCGGGTCTACCGGCCAGCCCAAGGGCGTGATGCACGTGCATTCCAGCCTGATGGATACGGCGAAAACCTATGGCGCCGGCACGCTTGGTATATCTGAAGACGATGTGTGTTTTTCCGCCGCCAAATTCTTCTTCGCCTACGGGCTTGGCAATTCCCTGACCTTCCCATTGTCGGTGGGGGCAACGACGGTGCTGTTATCAGGCCGCCCGACGCCACAGGCCGTGCAGGAAAAACTGCATGCCCACGACGCAACCATCTTCTTTGGTGTGCCGACCCTGTATGCCGCCATGCTGGCCGACAAGTCGTGCACGCCTGAAACCGGTTCTGCCAGACTGGCAACGTGCATCTCCGCCGGTGAAGCCTTGCCGCCCGAAGTGTCGGCAGGCTGGCATGAACGGTTCGGAGTCGAGATATGGGATGGTATCGGGTCGACGGAAATGCTGCACATTTTTCTGTCCAACGGACCTGATGGCCAGAAACGCGGCACCACGGGCAAGGCCGTCCCGGGCTATGAGTTGCGTCTTGTCGGGGACAAGGACGAGGAGCTGCCCGCCGGTGAAATCGGTGAACTGTTGGTGTCCGGTGCGTCGTGCTGCAACGGCTACTGGAACAAGCGTCACAAGACGCGCTCGACTTTCGAAGGCAACTGGGCCCGTACTGGCGACAAGTACATTCGCGATGAAGATGGCTTTTACCAGTATTGCGGGCGCACCGATGACATGTTCAAGGTGTCCGGCATCTGGGTGTCGCCGTTCGAGGTGGAGTCCGCACTGGTCAGCCATGCCGCGGTGCTCGAGGCAGCCGTTGTTGCCCACGAAGACGACGAGGGCCTGGTCAAGCCCAAGGCCTTTGTCGTGCTGAACGAGGGCTATTCCGGCGATGGCCTGTTCGACGAACTGAAGGACCACGTCAAGACCGAAGCCGGCCCGTGGAAATACCCGCGCTGGATCGAGTTTCTCGCCGATCTGCCGAAGACCGCGACCGGAAAGATCCAGCGCTTCAAGTTGCGTGCATGATTGCGCCGGACGGGTTTCTAGAGGTTGCAGGCCACAGGCTTGAAGCACGCTTCATAGACGCAGCTGCCGACCGCCCGGTGCTGATATTGCTGCATGAAGGACTTGGCAGTGTCAGCCAGTGGCGGGATTTCCCCGACCTGCTGGCACGTGCAACCGGCTGCGCGGTTCTGGTCTGGTCACGGGCCGGGTATGGCAAGTCTTCGCCTGCCGTCCTGCCGCGCCCGCTGACCTACATGCACGATGAGGCAGCCGACGTGTTGCCGCTCATCATTTCACAATTGCGGGGTCGCGATCACGTGCTGGTCGGGCATTCCGACGGCGCCTCCATCGCGGCCATCTACGCCGGCAGCAAGCCGCTTGCAGGCCTGAAAGGCCTGGTGCTGATGGCGCCGCACGTATTCGTCGAGGATATCTCGATTGAGGGTATCAGAACAGCCCGGGAGGCGTGGCAGACCACCAATCTGCGCGAACGCCTGCAACGCCATCACGGCGACAATGTCGACATCGCGTTTCTGGGCTGGAATGACAGCTGGCTCGATCCCGGCTTCCGCACCTGGGACATCACCGGCTTCCTGCCGTTAATCATCGCACCCGTATTGGCTGTACAGGGCCGGGATGATGATTATGGAACACTGGCCCAGCTCGATGCGATTGAACGATCCTGTGGCGCACCCGTAACAAAACTCGTTCTTGATGACTGCGGACACGCGCCACAAAAGGACCAAACAGCCGCCGTACTGGACGCCATCTGCAGTTTCGTGACGGAGCTTTGACCATGTTACTCATCAACAGACGCGAATTGATCGGCGGCTTGACCACCTGCGCGCTTGTACTTCCGGCACATGCCGCGGGATATCGCAGCTATGCCGATGCCATGCTGGCGTCGCCGCCGCGCGGCGCCAAAATCCGGCCTGACCTTGAAGCCTACCTTGACCTGCTGGCCGCAGAGGCGCGCTACCGCGCCAAACGCAAACCAGTCAAGGGTTCAGATCTTTTGCGCAGCATGGCCCGCGCCCAGGCACTTGAAATGGTGAAGGGTAATTTTGTCGGCCACAAGTCGGCCAGCGGCCACAGTTTCCGCAAGCGCTTTGAGGCCTACGCCGATCCCGACCAGCGCGGCGATTTCGGCGAGAACGCCGCCCGCGACCGCAAACGCGGTGAGGTCGACAAGGAAAAGGCCAGGCGGCTGTTCAAGCAGTGGCTTGACTCTGCCGGCCACAAACGCAACCTGATGAACCGGTGGTACGCTTATGTTTCAACCGGTGCGGCGCAGGTGAACCATCACCTGTATGCGGTGCAGATCTTCTGGGAGCGGTAATTCTGTCTGACGGCGAGCAAGGTCTCAAAGACAAGCGCGATGCAGCACTTGCGCACTATCGTGCAGGACGGTTTGTCGACGCCATCCAGGCACAAATGGCCCTGGTAAACGAGATCGGTGCCACAAGTGCCGAAAGTGCTGAAGACCAGGTCAGGCTGGCAGCGTTCCTGTTTGCCCACGGCGACCTGCCGTCCGCAGCCAGCGTTTTCGGAAACGCCATAAAGTTCCGTCCCCGTGATGCCGAAGCGCTGGCCAATTACGGTGTCGTACTGTCCAGGCTGCGCCGGTTTGAAGAAGCCCATGAGTTGCTCACGCGGGCACTGAAAATCGCGCCGGATGTGCCGAACACCCATGACGCACTGGCCTCGGTCTCGTACCGGATGCAGCGCTTCGACGATGCCCGCCTTCACGGTGAGACCGCGTTGAAACTGAAAGACGAGGCGGTCGCAAAAACCGGCACAGTTCATCCGATACCCGATCAGCCTGCGCAATTTTCTCCGGACGATCCGTCCCTGAACATCATCGCGTTTTCCCTGTGGGGTGACGGCGAGAAATATCTGAGCGGCGCGCTGGAAAACGCCCGGCTGGCACCGGACATCTACCCGCACTGGCGCTGCCGGTTCTACTGCGATGACACGGTGCCGCAAACCGTCCGCGATCAGTTGAAAACCCTGGGCGCCGAGATTGCCATGATGAACCGCGTCAATCCGTTCGACGGCCTGTTCTGGCGCTTCCTGCCGGTCAATGACGGTCGCACCAGGCACTTTCTGGTGCGCGATGCGGACAGCATCATCAACGCCCGCGAACAGGCAGCGGTGAGTGAATGGCTCGCTTCCGGCAAGGCCTTCCACGTCATGCGCGATTGGTGGACCCACACCGAGGTCATGCTGGCCGGCATGTGGGGCGGCACCGGCGGCGTGCTGCCGCCGCTGCAGACCCTTTTGCAGGATTTCAAACCATCAGCCCTGGCCAACTGGCATCTCGACCAATGGTTCCTGCGCTCGCAGGTCTGGCCCACGGTAAGGCAAAGCTGCCTGATCCATGACAGCATGTTCAAGGCTTTAGGGGCGAAGGACTTCCCCGCCGGCAGCGATCTGCCCGAAGGCTATCATGTCGGCCAGAACGCCTCGGTGCATAAATCAAAAAAGTGAGGCAGTGATGCCTCTGAGACATTTTGGTTTCACAACCCCTGCACCGGATGCGTATCCGCCAGTACCGGGCGGCGCAGGGTCAGCAGGCGGCGGGCTTCTTCTGCTTTGCCCTGCTTGAGCAGGCATTCCAGCAGGGAAAATTCCAAGAGGTCGCGCTGGGCGCGGCTGCCGCCCAAGCGGGCGTCGTCGGCCATGCAGCTTGTGAGCAGGCGCTCCGCCTTCAGCCAGTGCTGGTCGGCAATTGAGCCGAAGGCTTCGGCCACGTCACGCACCAGATCACCGGCAGGGCCTTTTGGATTTGAAGTGATGTTGGCCAGTGCATCGCCGTCGCCTGCCATGGCATGGGCCAGCGCTGCGTGATAATCGATGAAACTCAGGCCGGGATTGGGGAAGAACTTAGCCGCATAGGCACTCACCTCGCGCCATTTTTCCTTCGCCACCGTCTCGCCCGCCAGTTCGGCCCGGTACAGTATCGATGCGGTGTCCGACAGGATGTTGATCGGCATGCCCAATGCCGCGCCCGGCTTGACGTCGGCATCTACCCGCTGCCACATCTGGTCCGTGTCACCCAGTTGCAGAGACCACAGCGCCAGGTGCCACGACAGGTGGCCATGCATCACGGCTGAGCGGTCATAATCTTTCAGCCAGTCATTGAGATAGGCAATCCCCAGTTCCGTTTCGCCGGCCTCATAGTCAATGTGCGAGCGCACATGGGCGCCATGCGCATTGCGCGGATTGCTCGCCATGGCGCGGTCGATGACCGTTGATGCCTTGTCCACCTGGCCGGTTTCGCAAAGCGCAAAGGCGTACTGGCTCAAGTACCACCAGTCGTCTCCATAGTGTGGTTTCAGCGCGCTGGTGAAGGCCAGCATTTCCGCCTCGCGGCCGGGCTGGCCTGAGAACCCGATCAGCCCGAATATGCTGGTGCTGGTCTGAGCCACCATGGCATCGCGCGGACTGGCGTTGACATGGTCGACGACGGCGGCAAACCCGTCCTTGGTCTTGCCGTTGGCCAGCAGATCGAAGACGTTGATGTGGCTGGCTTCGCGTTCGGTGATATCGGTGGCAAGCTCGCGTGCCTTGCCGATGATCTCGCGGGCCTTGACCGCATTGCCGGTCGCCTGATGTGCCCGCGCCAGCCCGGCATGCCCGAGCGCAAAGCCCGGGTCTTCCGCCACAATCGCTTCAAAGGCTTCGACGATGCGAGGTGCGCCGGCGAGCAGCTTGTCGACGGCTGTCACATAAAGGTCCCGGGCCGTGGCAGACGAGGTCGAAATCGGATTGTCATATCTGTCGGTCAGCAAGTCCGTTCACTCCCCGGGTTCAAGGATCATCCCGATCTAGGCCTGGCGCGGCATCAGGTCGTACGGGCCTTTCCAGCCCGGCAGGGAAGATATGCGCTCGCGCCATTTCAGGATATTGGGATAGTCATTGATATCTACACCCAGTTCGCCGTCATAGAACATGTACCCGGCCAGAGACAGGTCGGCGATGGTCGCCCTGTCGAGCGCCATGAAGTCGTGTGCACCCAGATGCTTGTCGACGATCTGCATGGTTGCCTCAGTGCGTCCGCGCAGAAACTCCGTCACCGGTGTCTCCCCGGAATTGAGAAACGTGATCATGAAGCGCAGCGTAGCGTTGTAGCTGGTGAACTTGTGGTTGTCGAAATACATCCAGCGCAGAATTTCACGGCGTTCGTCATCATTGTCCCAGCCGAACTTGCCAAACGTGGTGGCAAGGTACTCCAGCATGACGCCGGTCTGGATCAGCTTGCGGTCGCCATGCAGCAGGACCGGGACCTCGCCCATTTCATTGACCTTGGCGCGATAATCGTCGGTGCGGGTCTCGCCGTTGAAGAAGTCGACGAAGTGCGGCTCCCAGTCCGCGCCGCAAAGTTCCAGCATCAGGGCTGCCTTGTAGGCATTACCGGACTCGCCAAAGCAATACAGTTGGTATTCTGCCATGTGTTTTCTCTCGGTGATGGGTTGCTCAGGCGCTTTGATAACGCGCGATTGCCGCGTGCTCCAGTGCCGCTGTCTGCAATTTGCTCAGGTCCAGTGCATCGCGCAGCATGGCCAGGAAACGGATTTCCTCGCGCGCAATATTGCGATCGGCAATCGCCACCTCGACAGCCAGTGCGTAAGCCGTTTCACGCAGCACTGCCGGCAGGCCGGCCTTGATCAGGGCCAGCGCGGTTTGCAGTCCGGTTTCTTCCTGCAGGATTTCACCACACTCCTGCGCCACATGGGTCAGGCGTTCGGGATCAAATCCGGAAAACGCCGGCAGGGTCTGCACCAGCCTGCCGATGCGGGCCAGTTCCGCATTGCCGATTTTGGCATCCACGGCGATCATCGTCATCATAACGTAAATGAGCGCCTGATGATGGTTGATGGTCTTGCTTACGGGTTTGTTCATAGTCAATTTGCTCCAAACTCTTTTACAATCTCAATGGCGTCTACAAGGCCGGTGCGTTCAATGGTCAGGCCGGGCGGAAAGGCTGTCGAGAACCGGCTTGCCATACGCGCATCCAGCATCACGAAGCAACCCCTGTCGGTTGACTGTCGGATCAGGCGGCCGAACGCCTGCCGCAATCTCAGGCGGACCTGCATGTCCTGCCAGGCCTGGCCGCCGAATGCGCCGCGCCGCGCCCGCTCCAGTATGGTGGGTTGGCCCCACGGTACCCGATCCATGACGATCAGCCTAAGTGATTCTCCGGGCACATCGACGCCGTCGCGCACCGCATCGGTGCCCAGCAGGCAGGCGTTTTCCTCGGCCCTGAACATGTCGACCAGCGTGCCGGTATCGATCGGGTCGGCATGCTGGGCATACAGCGGCAATCCCGCTTCCGCCATCGGCCGGACCAGGCGGCGGTGCACTGCCCTGAGCCGGGAGATCGCGGTAAACAGGCCCAGCGCCCCGCCGCCCGACGCCATGAACAATTCGCGGTAGGCGGCCGCCAGCTGATCCATGTTCTCCCGGCCCACATCGTTGACCACGATCAGGCGGGAATTCTTCAGATAGTCGAACGGTGAGTCCCAGCTGTGCCGGATCACCGGATAGGGCAGGTGAACCGAGCCGGTGCGCATTTCTGCATTGCGCCAGTCGTCGGGCATTTCAGGTGGCCGGTCGCGCAGTGTGGCCGAGGTGATGATGATACCGTCTGCCGGTTGCAGCACGGCGCTTGCCAGCGGCACGGTCGGGTCGATCCAGTGCGAATGCAGGCCGGTATCGATTTCCCGGTCCCAGGCCTGCTCGATGGAAAACCATTCGGAAAACTCCGGTCTTGGTTCATCGACCAGCCGGCTCAGCATTTCAATGAAGCCGCCCAGCATCAGTTCCGAGCGCCGGGTCAGCGACCGCGCCAGCGCCTCGATGCGGGCCCGCTCCGTGCTGGCCAGTTCAGCGGCCTCGTCGTCCAGCCGTTTCATCAGCCGCTTGGCCAGTGCTGTCATCGGCCGTTTCAAATCTATCATGGCGGCCGCAAGCGTGCCGGCCGCAGCCTGCAGCCCGTCTATGAACGGCCGGCAGTCGGTTTCCAGATTGCCGGTCTGGCGGGCATCGGCGCGCGCCGTCACCTGCTGGCGGACAAGGCTCAGAAAGGCCTCGGTTTCACCTTCTGCCTGGCCGGCCTGAATACGCCGCATCCAGCCCGGGCCCGGCAGGCACAGAGCGCCTGCCAGCACCGCAGCCAGCAGGTCTTCCGCCTCATCGTCGTCACCGGCCAGATCGCCGAGCCGGTCGACCAGTCCGCGGCCCCGGCGGCGTTGGGACTCCGGACCCCTGATCCAGCGCCTGAGTTCAGTGGTTTCCTGACCCGTAAGATGACCGGAAAACGCGCTGTCGGCGGCATCAAACAGATGATGGCCTTCGTCGAACACCAGCCGTTTCAGCCCGCCGGCTCGCTCCTGGTCTTCATCTACCTGAGCTTCGCCGAGGGCATGGTCCACGGCAATCTGGTGCAGCACCAGGGCGTGATTGGCAATGACCAGATCAGCCTTGCGGCCGGCGCGCACCGCTTTCTCGATGAAGCATTTGCGGTAGTGCGGACAGGCGGAATAGATGCATTCGCCGCGCCGGTCGGTCAGGCCAAGGCCCATCGGCGTCATGGCGCGCTCGCCGGTGTTGGCATCGTAGAACAGCCCCATCAGCCAGGCGGGAAAGTCACCGCCGACCATGTCGCCGTCTTTCGAGTGACGCACCCAGCGTGCAATCAGCCCGGCCATCAGGGCAGATCTGGGGTTGGACGCGGTCATGCGCGCGAAAGCCTCCTGCATGTTGAGCAGGCAGACATAGTTTTCGCGGCCCTTGCGCACCACTATTTTATGGCGGCGTTCTGCCGGGTCCGGTACCAGCCGCGCGGTTTCCTGTTCAAGCTGGCGTTGCAGGTTCTTGGTGTAGGTGGAAATCCACACCGCCTGCTTGTTGCGCGACGCCCACAGATAGGATGGCGCCAGATATCCCAATGTCTTGCCCAGGCCGGTACCGGCTTCCGCCAGCACGATGGCATTGCTGGCCGGTGTTTCGCGCGCCACGAACGCCGCCGTTGCGGCTCCGGCATAATCGACCTGCTGCGGGCGGGCTTCCGATGAACCGCCCAGCACACCGGCCAGAAATGTCTGGGCCTCCGCTGCGGTTACCGGTTCATGGGCGCCGGGCGGGCGTGGTCCGTCGTCTTCCCATTCATCTATCCTGTCCCAGACATTCAGGCCTGTCGCAAACACCGAGGCTGCATCGCCTGAAGGCTCGCGGCCCAGACGCTGGATGACCAGCTTCGCCCACGGCCATTTGCCCCGGTCGAGAAACTGCGCCACCTGAAACGTCTCGCGCGAGTTCGGATAATTTTTCCGGGCAACCCTGTCGAGCAGGGTCTGGGCGAGGGTCACGATGAGATCGGCATCCGGCAGGCCGGTTTCGAGACCCAGCGCGGCACACAGTCCGCGCGGTGTCGGCACCGCCATCACCGCCGGCGCCACGAATGCGAACAGCTCACACACATCAAGATGCGCCTGCTCACGCGCGCTGCGCACCATGCCTTGCGGCACCTGTGCCGCCAGTGCCAGCCGGTTGACCAGGTAGCCGGCGTGACACACTACATGTGCGCGATCACCTAGGGCTTTAAGAGCAGCGGCCGGCTTTATCGTTTCCGGCTGCTCGCCCGCGGTGATGCGCAGGGCGGATATCCCGTCCAGCACCATAACCGGCGGCAAGCCCTGATTGCCGGCAAGCTGTGCTGTGGCGTTTTGATCCTGGCTGTCGTTCATCAAATATCGATTCGGCTCTTTATGTTCGCGTCGCAATGTGGCACAGCTTTTTGCCCGACGTCAGGGCCTTGGCCCTGTCTTTTTCAAGAAATGAATGCTGAATTGTCCATGTCCAGTCCGTCAAAGCCGTCTGTCGATCCTGCCCTGCGCGCTGCCGCCCTTGAAAGCAAGGCGTGGCCGTTTGAAGAAGCCCGCAAGCTGCTCAAGCGAATCGAGAAACACCAGACGCGTCACGACTACATCCTGTTTGAAACAGGATATGGCCCGTCCGGCCTGCCGCATATAGGAACTTTCGGCGAAGTTGCCCGCACTACCATGATCCGGCGTGCGTTCGAGCTGATCTCGGACATGCCGACAAAACTGTTGTGTTTCTCTGATGACATGGACGGCATGCGCAAGGTGCCCGACAACGTGCCCAATCAGGAGTTGCTGCATGAGAACCTGCACCGTCCGCTGACCGTGGTGCCGGACCCGTTCGGCGAATATGAGAGTTTCGGCCATCACAACAACGCCATGCTGCGCCGCTTCCTCGATACGTTCGGGTTCGAGTACGAGTTCGCCAGCGCGACCGATTACTACAAGTCAGGCAGGTTTGACGACATCCTGCTGCGCGCCTGCGAGCGCTACCAGAAGATCATGGACATCATGCTGCCGACGCTGGGCGAGGAACGCCGCGCGACCTATTCCTGCTTCCTGCCGATCTCGCCCACAACGGGCCGCGTGCTCTATGTGCCGATGAAGGACGTCGACGGTGCCGATGGTACGGTCACGTTTGAAGACGAGGACGGAACCGATGTCACGCTGCCGGTTACCGGCGGCAATGTGAAATTGCAGTGGAAGCCCGACTTCGGCGCCCGCTGGGCAGCCCTTGGCGTCGACTTTGAAATGTACGGCAAGGACCACCAGACCAATACGCCGATCTATGACAGCATTTGCCGGGCGCTCGGTGGCCATGCGCCGGAGCACTATGTCTACGAGCTGTTCCTGGACCAGAACGGTGAAAAGATTTCCAAGTCGAAGGGCAATGGCCTGACCATTGATGAATGGCTGACCTACGCGCCGACCGAAAGCCTGTCGATGTTCATGTTCCAGAAGCCGCGCACCGCAAAGCGTTTGTACTTCGACGTCATTCCGCGCGCCGTGGACGAGTATTACCAGCACCTGGCCGCATTTCGGCGCCAGCATAATTCCCAGGAACTGAAGGACCAGCTCATGAACCCGGTCTGGCATGTCCATGAGGGCAAACCGCCTGAGGTGGATCTGCCGGTGACATTTGCGTTGCTGCTCAATCTGGCCGCCGTGGCCAATGCCGAAACCAAGGACGGCCTGTGGGCGTTTATCCAGCGCTATTCACCGGACACCACGCCGGAAACCCACCCGCATGTCGACCAGCTTGCAGGCTTTGCGCTGCGTTATTTCGAGGACTTTGTCCGGCCGGCCAAGCAGTATCGCGAGGCAACGGCGGAAGAGGCAGCCGCCCTGCGCGACCTGTCCGATACGCTGGCGAAACTGCCGGCAGGCTCGACACCGCAGGACATCCAGTCGGCAATCTATGATGTGGGCCGGCGCGAACCCTACACCAAACAGAACAAGGACGGCTCCGTCGGTGTGTCGCTGGCCTGGTTCAACACGCTTTACGAAATCCTGCTGGGCGAAAAGCAGGGCCCGCGCTTTGGGTCGTTTGTGGCGCTGTACGGTATTGATGAAACCCGCGCCCTGATTGAGCGTGCGCTGGCTGGTGAGCTGATCAAGAGTGCTGCATGATGACACCTGCGCGCGGATTTGACCTGTCCGAGTTTGAAGCGCGCATGACGCGGGCGCAGGCGGAAATGACAGCCCGAAGCCTGGACGCGATCGTTATCACTGCGCCGCCCAACTGGCGCTATTTTGCCGGTTTTGCCACCCAGTTCTGGGAAAGCCCGACGCGCCCCTGGTTTCTTGTCCTGCCGCGCGAGGGGGAGCCGATTGCGGTCATCCCGACCATCGGTGAACCCGGCCTCGCCAAAACCTGGGTAAGTGATATCCGCACCTGGCCGGCGCCGCAGCCGGAAGATGATGGTGTGTCGCTTATGGCGCAGGTGCTGGCCGATTGTCCCCGCACCTACGGCCGCATTGGCTGGGAGATGGGCCGCGAAAGCATCATTCGCATGCCGGTTTCCGATTTTGACCGTATCCGGTCCGCCTGCCCCGGCATCGAGTTTGCTGATGCATCACCGCTGATCTGGCGCTTGCGGATGGTCAAGTCACCGGCGGAAATTGTGAAAGTTGAACACGCCTGCCGGATCGGCAGCGACGCTTATGCCGCGCTGCCTGCTCAGTTGTCAGCCGGCATGAACGAGCATGATATAGCGCGCACCTTCCGGGCAGAACTGACCAGGCAGGGCGCCGACGCCATACCGTTCATGGCGGTAACCGCAGGCGCCGGTGGCTATGACCAGATCATCGTTGGCCCCAATGACCGGGACCTTGCACCAGGAGACGTGCTGTTCATCGACCTGGGCGCGACCTATGACGGATATTTCTGCGACTTCGACCGCAACTTTGCCTGTGGTGATGTCGATGATGAAACCAGGAAAACCCAAGACATTGTCTGGCGCGCGACCGAGGCCGGCATTGCAGCGGCACGTCCAGGTACAACCCCGGCAGACCTTGCTGCGGCCATGGTGTCCGTCATGGCCGATGCCGGGGCAACCGGCGGCAATGTCGGGCGTCTCGGGCACGGGCTCGGCCTGCAGTTGACCGAACCGCCGTCGAATATGGCGGGGGAGGAGACCGTGCTGGAACCCGGCATGGTGATGACCATCGAGCCCGGCATGGACTATGGCGGCGGCAAGATGCTGGTGCATGAGGAAAACGTGGTCATCACCGAAGACGGCTGCCGCCTGCTGACGGCGCGAGCGCCGCGCGAGATGTGGCGGATCGGTTAGATCTCAAGATCCGCGCCGCGTTCCGTCCACCACATGACGACCAGTGATATCGCCCCCAGGATTGCGAAGCCTGCAATCAGCGGCACCACCGTGTTGTCGAACCAGTGACCGATTGCCCAGCCCAGCGGCAGGGAGATGAAGGTGGAGACGGACCCGACAAAGGCGGCGCCCAGTCCTGCCATATGTCCCAGTGGTTCCATCGCCAGCGCATTGAAATTGCCGAACAGGATGCCGGTTGCGAAAAACGCCACCAGCAGCCACACCATGAACGACCACAACGGTGGGACACCGTCGAACTGCCAGACAACCAGCAGGAACAGGGCCGATATGACGGTCACGCCGAACAGCGCGCGCCAGGTCAGGAAACGCATGCCAAGCCGCATCACCACGCTTGAATTGAAGATGCTGGCGGCACCGATGGCAAGCGCGGCAACACCAAAGTAGATGGCAAACAGTTTGCCGGTGCCGTAGACGGTTTGGAACACCTGCTGGGCGGAGCTCAGATAGCCGAGAAACGCACCGAATATGATACCCGATGCGATCGTGTATCCTACCGCAGCACGGAAGCTGCAGGCTTCCCTGATACCGCCGGCAATATTTCGCAACGAGAATTTCCGCCGCTCCGGCACCGCCAGGGTTTCAGGCTGGCGGGTCGCGAACCACACTGAGGCGATGACCGCCATCAACAGCAGCAGACCGAAGATCGCCCGCCAGTCGGCAACCAGCAATACCGCCTCGCCGACGGATGGCGCGATGGCCGGTACGAGAATGAAGATGGCCATGACGATGGACATGATGCGTGCCATGGCACGGCCTTCATAGCCGTCACGCACCAGGGCCAGGCTGACAATGCGCGGTGCCGCAGCACCCAGGCCCTGCAGCACCCGGCCGGCCAGCATGACCTCGAAAACAGTCGCCGTCATCGACATGATGCACCCGGCAATGAAGATGACATAGCCTGCATAGATGACCGGCTTGCGGCCGAAACTGTCCGACAGCGGCCCGGCTGCGATCTGCCCGGCGGCAAAGCCCAGGAACATGCCGGAGACAATCAGTTGCGTGTCGTTGGCATCCGCAACGCCGAGGTCAGTACCGATCTGTCCCAGGGCCGGCAGCATCGCGTCAATGGACAGGGCCAGGATCGAGACCATTGTCGCCAGCATGGTGACGAATTCTGCCATGCCCAGTGGTTTTGTCGGTGCTTTCATCGCTGCCGGATAAGACATTGTGTGGCGCAACACAATTACCTCATTTGCATAACAGCTATGGTTTTGCCTTTGCCAGGTTTACCGAACTGTCCCAGATGCGATCCCAGAACAGCGGCAGGCGGGACGTATCGCGCTTGACCGGAATACGTATGTTTGCAGGTTTCATGCTGCCGTCCGCGGCAATATCGGCAATCTTGAAACTGAATACATAGGCGTCTTCCACACCCATTCTGAGATCAGTGATGATCACCTCCGACGGAGACGGTTGCGACACCCGGTAGAATCCATGACTGAACCACTGCAGCCGCCTCACATACCAGTTGTCAGCCAGCGGTTGCAGCAGGTCGGTCCGGCTCTCATAGCGGGTGAACTTTATGTCTTTTGTGTCGTCGAACACCGAATAGTAACCCACATAGTATCCATCGTCCTGCATGGCTACAAAACGCCACAACAGCGTGTTGAACGGTGCCGGCGTGGATAGAAGATGATTGTGGGTAAGCCCCTGCCTTTCCATGGAACGTTCCGCAATGTCGGTGACATAGGCCTTGGCCGCCATGGTCCAGGCCAGATAAGTGCTAGCCAGCGCCAGACAGACTGCGTTTACCCTGTAGCCGGTTGAGGTTCGCCGGTTGAAGGCAAGAGCCGCAATCACACCGATCGCCAGCCACAGTGTATAGGCGGGATCGATGATGAAAGTGGATGATCCCGACACCGGGTATTCGGTAATCGGCCAGAACAACTGCGTGCCATAGACGGTAAAACTGTCCAGCAGCGCGTGCGTGATCAGGACCAGCCAGACCATCGCAACCCACCGTTTGAGGCTGGCCAGGCCGTGCAGCCTGTGCAGGGCCCAGCCGATCACCGGCGCGGCGGCTGTGAGAACCAGCAGGGAGTGCGAAAATCCGCGATGATAGGTGAAGTCCTCAATGGCCCCGCCATAGGGGATGAGAACATCGAGATCCGGCAGCGTGCCCAGCATGGCGCCGTACAGGGCAGCCTTGCGCCCGATGGCGCGGCCAATAACCAGCTCGGCAACCGAGGCTCCGAGCAACACTTGTGTCAATGAATCCATGTGGTCTTAACGCAGCCTCGGCATCAGCGGATTTGTAACCTGTTTATTGGCTGGTCCAGACGATTCGTGCCATCCATTTAATGTCATCGCGCTCAATGACCAGTACGGGCAGCTGCGGGTTGAAACAGGCAAGCTCAAATGTCGCGCCGGTGTCACGCAGCAGCCGCCTGGTCAGCAGCTCACCATCCCTCGTTTTGACAACGACACCATCACCGGGCCGTACCGGCGCTGCCGGTGACACGATAACCGTATCGCCGTCACGATAGACCGGCATCATGGCATCGCCACGAATGTGCAGGGCATAGGCGCATGGGTCGTCGACGTTGAACAGCTCGATCCGGTTCCAGCCGTCGCCCGCCGGTCGGCCGTCATCATCAAACATATTGCTTGCGCTTGCCTCAGACAGTTGAATGCAGGGAACGGCGCGCTGCAATCGCTGCACACCGTTTACCAGTCCGGCAAAATCGTTCAGGCTGGTGCGGGTCGCGGAAAGGCATTTGGCAATGCTTTCGGTTGTCGGCCAGCGCGGCTTGCCGTGCGGTGTTGTGCGCTTCGACTTGTTGAATGAGGTGGCGTCAAGTCCCGCTGCCCTGGCCAGTCCGGACGCCGACATACCGTTTGATTCAGCGAGCCGGTCGATGGCCTGCCAGATCTGCGAATGTGAAAACAAGGCCGTCTCTCCCAGGAGCGCATCCGGTTGCAATTGCTCCCCCCGAAAATGCTGCCTGACTGCTTAAACATCTGGTGAAAACATTACCGTTACGGTCGGTCATGCACAAGCTTGTCAATTGTCCGCTTGTTTTGCGTTTGTCGGACGAATAGGTTCGCTGCCAGCATGACAGTCATCTACAAGATTATCGACAGGGACGAGTGGGATGCCGCACGCGGCTGCGGCCGGTATGCCGGATCGCGCGATGACAGGCGTGACGGTTTCATTCACTTCTCAACCGAAGATCAGATGCGCGAAACGGCCGCCAGGCATTTTGCGGGTCAGAGCAACCTGGTACTGCTTGCCATTGACGATGCAGATCTGGGCGCGGCCCTGAAATGGGAAGCATCACGCGGCGGTGCCCTGTTCCCGCATCTTCATGCAGCGTTGCCGGTGTCAGCCGTTATGCGGTCCTGGCCGTTGCCGCTGGACGAAGCCGGCAACCATGAGTTTCCGGATGACCTGCCATGAGCCGCCTGTTTTCTGTGGCGCGTCCTGTCCTGCATGCCTTCAGCCCGGAAACCGCTCATGACCTGACCATAGCCACGCTGAAATCGGGCCTGTTGAAACCGGACGCCATTGCAAGGGATGTGCGGCTGCATGTGAACTGTATGGGCCTCGACTTTCCAAATCCGCTTGGTCTTGCAGCCGGTTTCGACAAGAACGCCGAAGTGCCCGACGACATGCTGGGCCTGGGCTTCGGGTTTGTGGAAATCGGCTCGGTGACACCGCGCCCGCAACAGGGAAATGACAAGCCACGCCTGTTCCGCCTGCCGGAAGATGCCGCAGTGATCAACCGGATGGGGTTCAACAATCACGGTCATGCGCGGGTGTTCGGCCGCCTGGCCGACCGCGGTGATCGTGGTGGCATTGTCGGTGTTAACCTCGGAGCCAACAAGGACTCTGATGACCGTATTGCCGACTACGCGCTGGGTGCGGCTGCGTTCAACAAGCTGGCGAGCTATATCACGGTCAATATCTCATCACCCAACACCCCGGGCCTGCGCGCCCTGCAGTCAAAGGGCGAACTGGAAATCCTGATCGGCAGGGTTCGCGATGCCCTGGACGGGGCCGCTGACGAAGACGGGCGCCGGGCACCGCTGGCGCTGAAGATTGCGCCTGACCTTGTCGAGGATGAACTCGAGGATATTGCGGCGGTCTGCCTGAAAATGAAGGTTGATGCGCTTATCGTGTCCAACACGACAATTTCCCGGCCGCCGCTGCGATCGAAACACAAGCAGGAGGCCGGCGGACTGTCCGGCGCACCGCTGTTTCGGCTGTCGACGATACAGCTGGCCCGCATGCACTCCATGACCGGTGGCAAGCTTGCATTGATCGGCGCCGGTGGTATCGCAAGCGCCGAAGATGCCTGGCAGAAGCTCCGGGCTGGGGCCAGTCTTCTGCAGCTCTATTCGGCACTGGTCTACCACGGGCCGCAGCTCATTGCCGACATCCTGCAGGGGTTGATACATCGGCTGGATGAGCACGGGTTTTCGGGGTTACACGAAGTAACCGGCAGTGGCTGCGAAGAGTGGCTTAAGGGCGGACCGTCGCGGAACTGAACCGGGACGTCCCGCCCGTTTGCTGTCAGACCTTGCCGCGCACGACCGTCTGGCGCTGTGACCCAAGCCCGTCAATACCGAGCTCCATGACGTCGCCCGGCTTCACGAACACCGGCGGCTTCATGCCCAGGCCGACACCGGCCGGCGTGCCGGTGATGACGATGTCACCCGGCTCAAGCGTCATGAACTGCGACAGATACGACACGATGAACTTGATCGGGAAGATCATGTTCTTCGTGGTGCCGTCCTGCATGCGCTCGCCGTTGATATCGCACCACAGGTTGAGCTTCTGCGGGTTTGGAATCTCATCGCGGGTCACCAGCCAGGGGCCGATTGGCCCGTAGGTGTCGTGTGATTTTCCCTTCACCCACTGTCCGCCATGCTCGATCTGGTTTTCACGCTCTGACACGTCATTGCACACGAAGTAACCGGCCACATGGCTCAATGCCTTGGCCTGCGAAACACTTTTGGCCTGCGTGCCGATGACGAATCCGATCTCCACTTCCCAGTCGGTCTTCACCGATTTTTTGGGCAGAACCACATCATCGTTGGCACCCGAAATGCAGCTGGTGTGCTTGGAGAAGATCACCGGCTCGGTGGGAATGGGGTGTCCGGTTTCCTCGGCATGGTCAGTGTAGTTTAACCCGACACACACGAAATTGCCGACGCCTGTGAGTGGCGGGCCGAAGCGGGGTTTGCCCTTCACCAGCGGCAGCCGGGCCGGATTGATCTTGGCGAGTTTGGCCAGTCCCTTGTCCGACAGCTGGTCCGGCGTGATGTCGGCAATGCGTCCCGACAGATCCCGCAGTTTTCCATCACCATCGATCAGGCCCGGTTTCTCTTTGCCGGCCCGGCCATAACGTACAAGCTTCATCTTTGATTGCCTCTTAGATTTTGTTTCCGGCACGCTCAATGCTTGGATGCCAGATCGGTTGATAACCCGCGTGCAAAATGCGCGCGATTGTCGGCGGTGTCAAAACCTCAACTGCGATATTCAGATCAAGAGGTACGGGCGCGCCATATCCGGACGCCGCCCATGGCAGGAATTTCCGCCCGCGCACGGCCATGAGCTGCTCGCCGACACGAACCATTGCGCCGTCCGGCAAACTGTCAGGCCTGGCTGCCCAGGTGATTTTCGCGCCACCTTTTGCACGTCGTTCAACAGACAGCGCCCGGTCCATGTCAGGCGCGGACGGCGCCACGGCCAGTACCTGCGAGGCTTTCCATGCTGCCTGGAACGAAACCGCATCCTTGCGCCGGCATTCAAAGCACGGCCTGTGGCCGGCCGCCAGCGCGGTGACTTCATCCATGAAGAACAGTTCCGTATATCCGTTCCCCATCACCTGACGCTGCCGGGACTTGAAGTCCAGCACGCAGGTTATCCACTGCCTGGAACTCTGCGTCCTGATCAGGGTCTGTGTTGCAGGGTCATGCAGCTTGCCGCCGCGGTTGCCCATCAGCATCCCGCGCGCCGGCGAGATGACAATTTCGCCGTCGGGCCTCACTCTGTTCTGCAACGGCATTGGCGGCCTACTTCCGGATGTTGTGCCGGTTGAGACGGCGTTCGGCGGTTTGATTTCTGGCGGCCTCCGCGTCGCTTTCACGCCACGCCGCACCAACTGACTTCATGTGGGCCCTGACCGCCGCCTCGGCCCGGTCCGGATCGCGGGCCATGACCCCGTCATAGATGGCGCGGTGTTGTTCAAGAAGTGCATCGCGACCGCCCTTGTGCCCATACAGCAGGTAACGGTTGTAGAAGACACCGTGTTCCAGAAGATTGTAGATCGAGCGCAGCGACTGGATCATCACGATGTTATGGCTGGCGTCGCTCACCGCGATGTGGAGTTCCACGTCCAGTTGGGCTTCCTCATCGGGGTCTTCCTTCTCATGCGCGATTTCCATGCGCTGCATGATCGAGGTCAGAATGTCATGATCAGCGCTCGTTGCTCTGAGGGATGCCCAGCGTGCAGCCATCGCCTCAACGCCTTCCCTGAACTCCAGATAATCCCCGGTGGCTTTCTCGTGTTTGCCGAACAGGCCAATAATCGGTTCTCCGAAAATGGAGTGCATGACATTGGCTACATAAGTGCCGCCGCCCTGCCTCGCGGTCAGCAGTCCTGATGCTTCCAGCTGTCCAAGTGCCTCGCGCAAAGTGGGCCGTGAAACCCCGAACTCACCGGTCAGGTCACGTTCGGCCGGCAGCCGGTCGCCGGGGCGAAGCACGCCTTCCAGTATCAACCGTTCGATCTGGTGTACGATTTCTGCAGATACCCGTTCCTGCCCGACAGGGTGAAACATTCGACCTCATCTCGCTGTTAATTCATCAAATTTGACATAGATCAAACAAGGGTCTTGCAAATTGGTCAAGTTAATTGTCCAATTACGTCGATGCCAATGGTGTCGCCTACCGGAAGGCTGGCCTTGTGTCGGGGGCAGGCTGGATTGAAGACTGGGAATACCTTTTGACTGACGCCCGTCACTCAAGATCGGGCGGAGTGTGAAGTGTGAAACGTGCTAGGGAGGAATCTGCACATGAAAAAGTTGTTTACCGCCGCAGTTGTCGGTGCATCCATGGTTGCCATGTCGGCAGTCAGTGCAACGGCTGATCCAATTCGCCTCAAGATGGCGTCGACCTATCCGTCGAGCCTGACCCAGCTGGGTACGCTGGGTAAAAAACTGGAAGCCAACATCAATGGCATGTCCGGCGGTGAAGTGCAGATCAAGTACTTTGAGCCAGGCGCACTGGTGCCGGCGCTGGAAGTTTTCGACGCTGTGAAGAACGGTTCCGTTGATGCAGCCTGGTCGACACCCGGTTACTGGCAGGGCAAGGAACCGTCGCTGGCCCTGTTCTCCGCTGTGCCATTTGGGCCGGATGCGCGTGAATACGGTGCATGGCTGCTGCATGGTGATGGCGAGAAGCTGATGCAGAAGGTTTATGCCAAGCACAACATCCACTCCATCATCTGCGGTGTTATTGCACCGGAAGCTTCGGGCTGGTTCCGTGAGCCGCTCAAGTCCATCGATGACCTGAAGGGCAAGAAGATGCGTTTCTTCGGCCTGGGTGCGAAGGTGATGCAGAAGCTTGGTGTCGACACTCAGTTGCTTGGCGCTGCCGACATTTATCCGGCTCTCGAGCGCGGTACCATTGACGCAACCGAGTTTTCGATGCCTGCCATCGACCTGAACCTCGGCTTCTACCAGATCGCCAAGCACTACTACTTCCCCGGCTGGCATCAGCAGGCAACCTCGTTTGAGCTGATGATCAACATGGACAAGTGGAACTCCATGACCGATCAGCAGAAGAAGATCATTGAAGTCGCATGCCTCGCCAACTACGCGCTGGGTATGGCCGAAGGTGAATACATCCAGGGTGCGGCTCTTGCCGAACTGAAGTCCAAGGGTGTTACCGTTCACACCTGGTCGGATGAAGATCTGGCCAAGCTCAAGGAAACCTGGGAAGGCCTGGTTGTGGAAATCGCTGCCGGCGATCCTGCATTCAAGGAAGCCTGGGACAACCTGCAGAAATTCCGCAGCGAATATGCAGACTGGAAAAACCTCGGCTATTTGAAGTAGGCTGATACAGGCTGACAAACTTTCCGGCCCGGTGTTCGACGCGACGAGCGATGTCACCGGGCCGGATATTGGTTTCGGTTTTATCAAAACCATGATCGCTTCTAGAGGGCAGGGCTGTGGGTGGACTACTGAGGTTAAGCGGCGGCATAGACCGGACGCTTGAGTTTATTGCCAGGATTGGGATGTGGTGCGGTTTGGCGCTGGTCGTCGTGGTTTGCTACGATGTCCTGTCGCGGTACTTCGGTGTGCCGAAACCGTTCGGCCTGAACTCGACAATGGTGCAGGAGTTCGAATACTGGCTGCACACTTTTCTGTTCGCGCTGCTGATCGGCTACACCTATACCAAGCAGGGTCATGTTCGCATTGACCTGGTCAGGGACAAGCTTCCGCTCAAGGTGAAATACGCCATCGAGATGTTTGGCTGTCTGTTCTTCCTCATCTCATATTCGGTTGTGGCCGGTTATTACTGCTACAGCTACGCGCTGGCTTCGTTTTACGAAGGCGAGGCGTCGAAGTCGGTGATCGGGCTGTCGCATATCTGGTTATTGAAATCCGCTTTGCCGATCCTGTTCGTTTTGCTCGGCCTTGCCGGTATTTCACAATTCATCAAATCCACCGCAGGTTTTCTCGGCAAGCTGCCGGATGACAGGATTGCCGAGACGGTTGGGGGAGACATTTAGTCATGACGCTCGCCGAGTCTCTTCCGCTGCTGATGTTCGCAGCCCTGGCAATATTGCTTTTCTCCGGTTATCCGGTGGCGTTCGTGCTGGGCGGTATTGGCCTGGGCTTTGCCTTTCTGGCCATCCTGATCGATCCCTGGTTGTTCGACTGGCCGCAGTTCGGTGCCATTCCATCACGCATTTTCGGCGCCATAGCTGAAAATCTGATTCTCACCGCGATACCGATGTTCATCTTTATGGGCACCATGCTGGAACGATCCGGCGTCGCGCGCGACCTTCTCAACTGCCTGCAGGTGCTGTTGCGCCGGGTGCCCGGTGGCCTTGCGCTGGCCGTGACCCTGATGGGAACCATCCTGGCCGCCACGACCGGTATCATCGGCGCCTCTGTCGTCATGATGACATTGCTCGCCTTGCCGGTGATGCAAAACCGCGGCTATGCCGCCACATTGTCAACCGGTACCATTGCTGCATCAGGCACGCTGGGCATTCTGATCCCGCCTTCGATCATGCTGGTCATCATGGCCGATTTGCTGGGCCGGTCGGTCGGTAACCTGTTTGTCGCCGCGGTCATTCCCGGTTTCATGCTGTCGGTCATGTACTGCATTTACATCATGACGCGCTGCACCGTTAACAAGGAGCTGGCGCCCAAGCTGCCCAGCGATATGGGACCGCAAACCCTGCTTGGTGTAGCGGTTATGGTGCTGCGCAGCTTCATCCCGCCGCTGGTGTTGATTGTACTGGTGCTGGGGTCAATTCTGGGCGGTTTTGCAACGCCAACCGAAGCTGCCGGTGTCGGTGCCATGGGCGCCATCCTGCTGGCCTTCGTCAATCTCGTTTTGCTGCCGTCACTGGGTGTTCCGGAAATGCGGTTCGAAGGCCAGGCGGATGTTGATCTGGGTGACAAGATTGAAGGCATGTCCTTCATGGAAAGACTGACCGGTTACTGGGGTGTTCTCACCCAGGTCGTCTACCGTGCTGCACTGACCAACGGCATGCTGTTCGGCATTTTCATTGGCGCCACACTGTTCTCGTTCGTGTTCCGGTCGCTGGGCGGCGATGACATTGTCATTCACCTGGTCGATTCACTGGGGCTTGGCTCGTGGGGATTGCTGTTCCTGCTGATGGCAATCGTCTTTTTCCTCGGGTTCTTCTTTGACTGGATCGAGATCACGCTGATCGTGCTGCCTGTATTTTCACCGATTATCGGCCTGCTCGACTTCGGAGATCACGTTGCCAAGCAGGATGTGGTGTACTGGTTTGCCATCCTGCTGGCGGTGAACCTGCAGACGTCGTTCCTGACCCCGCCGTTTGGATTCGCCCTGTTCTACATGAAAGCCGTGGCGCCGAAGTCAATCAAGATCGAACAGATCTATCGCGGCATCATTCCATTTGTGTTTCTGCAGCTGATCGGCCTCGGACTGGTCATGAGCTTCCCGCAACTGGCCATGTGGCTGCCCAACAAGCTGCTCAACTGACGTTCAAGTCAAAAACTGGGGAACGGGAGCAAAAAAGCCGGCAGGATACCTGCCGGCTTTTCATTGTGATCGGATACCGGAATTATTTGCCGAGAGAAGCCAGGTAGGCAATTACATCCATGCGCTGGTCTTCCTTCTTCAGCTTGAAGGTCATTTTTGATTTGCCACCAATATAGCCTTTGGGATCCGCAAGATATTCCACCAGCTTGGCTTCGTCCCATTCACCGATTTTTTCGGCAGCATCGGTGATGCCTTTTCCGTATTTGTAACCTTCAACAGACGCTGCCTTGCGCCCTACAATGCCGACCAGATGCGGGCCGACCTTGTTTTTTTCCTTGTCAGCCGCATGACAAGCCTTGCACTTCTTGAAGACTTTTTCACCCTTTGCCGCATCGCCTTCAGCGAACGCAGCCGTTGACATGGCACCCAGTGCTGCAGCGACTGCGATTACAAACTTGAAACTCATACTATTCCTCCGGTATCGGTCATTCGGTGTGTTGCCCGCTCTCATATAGCTCATATATGGGCTGAACTCGAATATACTGCAACAGGTTCAAAACGGTAGATACATGTTGCCACATCATTAATGTGTGAGAATTGAGCCGCAAAACCCGCCGCATAGTGGAATGAATCGTTGAAATCACGGCTCTGGCGTGCTGAATGCGCTCATATTCAAGACCAATCGGGAAAATCTGTACATGGCTGAGACTGTGAAACACGGCGGTTTGACCGTCGCGAAAAAACTCTATGAATTCGTCAACACCGAAGCGTTGCCGGGAACCGGTGTTGAACCTGACACTTTCTGGTCGGCGGCAGATGACATCATTCACAAGTTCTCACCCAAGATAGCCAGCATGCTGCGCAAGCGAAAATCGCTGCAGAACAAGCTCAATCGCTGGCACCGCCAACGGGCCGGCCAGGCGATCGAACCCGTTGAATACCGCAATTTCCTGGAGGAAATCGGCTATCTGGTGCCGGACAAGGGCGAGTGCAGGATTGCCACGCGCAATACCGATGACGAGATAGCCAGGGTGGCCGGTTCGCAACTTGTCGTGCCGGTAATGAATGCGCGCTACGCACTCAATGCTGCCAATGCCCGCTATGGTTCACTGTATGACGCGTTGTATGGAACCGACGCCATTTCCGAAGATGGCGGCGCGGAACGTGCCGGTGGTTTCAACCCGGTGCGTGGTGAACGGGTTATCGCATGGGCAAGGAAGTTCCTCGACGATGCCGTGCCTCTGTTCGGCGGCAGTCACGCCGATGTGACACGCTACTTCATCAAGGGCCGCAAGCTGGCCGTTTCGCTGTCATCCGGGTCGGTCACCGGCCTGGTCGACAATGCCCAGTTCAGAGGTTTCACCGGCGACAAGGCCAACCCGACATCGATCCTGCTGGTCAATAACGGCCTGCATGTCGAAATAGCCATCGACCGCAGCCATGTCATCGGCGGGTCCGATGATGCCGGCGTGGCCGATGTGATCATCGAAAGCGCCATGTCGACCATCATGGACTGCGAAGATTCTGTCGCGGCTGTCGATACTGATGACAAGCTGGTTGTGTATCGCAACTGGCTTGGCCTGATGAAGGGCGACCTGGCCGACACGTTCGAAAAGGGCGGTCACGCGATTACCCGCAGACTGGTCGCCGACCGTGAATACACCGGCGTCAACGGCAAACCCCTGTCACTGCATTCGCGCTCGTTGATGCTGGTGCGCAATGTCGGCCTGCTGATGACCATTGGCACCATCACTGACAGCAATGGCAATGACATCCCGGAAACCCTGCTCGACGCGCTGGTCAATACGGCGATCGCCCTGCACGATGTCGGCCCCAATGGGGCGTTCCGGAATTCGCGCAAGGGCTCGATCTATGTGGTCGTGCCCAAGATGCACGGGCCGAAGGAAGCAGCGCTGGTCAACCAGCTCTACACGGCCATCGAAAAGTCCTTCGGCATGAAGCGCAACACCGTGAAGATGGGCATCATGGACGAGGAGCGCCGCACCACGATCAATCTGAAGGAATGCATCCGCGCTGCTCGCTCGCGTGTGTTCTTCATCAATACCGGCTTCCTCGACCGCACCGGTGATGAAATCCACACGTCGATGGAAGCAGGACCGATGATCCGCAAGGCGGATATGAAGGCATCGACCTGGATCGACGCCTATGAGCGCTGGAACGTGGATGTGGGTCTTGAGTGCGGACTGCCCGGTGCCGCCCAGATCGGCAAGGGCATGTGGGCCATGCCGGACCTGATGGCGGATATGCTGGAACAGAAGATCGTGCACCCGAAAGCCGGCGCCAACACGGCCTGGGTACCGTCGCCGACAGCGGCCACGCTGCACGCAACCCACTACCACCAGGTCAATGTTGCGGACGTCCAGAAGCAGCTGGCGTCGCGTGAAAAGGCAAAGCTGGAAGACATCCTGTCGATACCGCTGGCGCCGAACCCGAACTGGGACCGTAAGGAAATCCAGAACGAGATCGAGAACAACTGCCAGGGCATTCTCGGCTATGTGGTGCGCTGGGTCGACCAGGGTGTCGGTTGCTCCAAGGTGCCGGACATCAACAATGTCGGCCTGATGGAAGACCGCGCCACACTGCGGATTTCCGCCCAGCACCTGGCCAACTGGCTGCGCCACAAGGTGGTCACCAGAGGCAAGGTCATGAAAGCCATGAAGAAGATGGCGGCGATCGTTGATCAGCAGAATGCAGGCGATCCGGCCTACCGGCCCATGGCGGATGACTTTGACAACTCCATTGCATTCAAGGCAGCCTGTGACCTGGTATTTGAAGGCCGCAAGCAGCCGTCCGGTTATACCGAACCGGTTCTGCATGCCCGGCGCATAGAGTTGAAGGCGAACGGATGAACATAGGTTTCATCGGTTTGGGCGCCATGGGGTTTCCCATGGCGGTCAACCTGGTCAAGGCAGGTCACGCCGTCACGGCGTTTGATTTCAACCAGGACGCGCTGCAGGCGTTTGCCGGTGAGGGCGGCCAGGTTGCCGCCAGCGCCGCCGATGCAGCCAGGACAGCGGACTTTTTCGTGCTGATGGTGGTCAATGGCGACCAGGCCGACGACGTTCTGTTCGGGGCTGGCGATGCCGTTGCCAGCCTGCCGTCGGGTGCCTGCGTCATTGCCTCGTGCACCCAGCCGCCGGCGCAGGCCAAAATCCTGGGCGACAAGCTGGCCCAACACCAGCTCACCTTGGTCGACGCGCCTGTTTCAGGCGGTGTTGGCGGTGCCGAGACCGGTACCCTGACCATCATGTCGTCATGCCCGGCGCACGTGTTCGAAAAGGCAAAGCCCGTGCTCGACGTGGTCGGCAAGAACGTTTTTCACGTTGGCGAGGATCATGGCGCCGGATCGACCGCCAAGCTGGTCAACCAGTTGCTGTGCGGTGTTCACATTGCCGCTGCCGCCGAAGCGCTGCAACTGGCTGAGGCCGCTGGTGTCGATCCAAAATCCGTGTTTGACATCGTGTCGGTGTCTGCCGCGTCAAGCTGGATGCTGAATGACCGCGGCCCGCGCATGCTGGACGATGATCCGGAAGTGCGCTCCGCGGTGGACATTTTCGTGAAGGACTTGGGCATAGTGCTGGACCATGGCCGTGCCGCGCGCCACGGACTGCCGCTGTCGGCTGCAGCGCACCAGATGTTCCTGGCGGCTTCAGGCGCCGGCCTGGGCAGGGCCGATGACAGCCAGGTCATTCGGTCCTATCGTGCCCTCAACACGAAGGCCGACGAAAAGGACTGACGCTCATGGCCCAAGGGTACAACCAGCCGCTGGGCGGCAATGACATGCCGCGCTTTGCCGGGCCCGCCACCATGATGCGCCTGCCAACGGCAAAGACCGCACGTGGCCTGGATGCCTGTTTCGTCGGTGTGCCCATGGACATCGGCACCTCGAATCGCTCCGGCACAAGGCACGGGCCCCGACAGATCAGGGCGGAAAGCTGCATGCTGCGGCCCTACAACATGGCGACCGGTGCCGCCCCGTTCGATTCACTGCAGGTCGCCGATATCGGTGATGTCGCCGTCAACACGTTCGACCTGAAAAAGTCGGTCAAAATCATCGAGAAGGCTTATGACCGCATACTGGCCCAGGATTGTGTGCCGCTGACGCTCGGCGGCGATCATACGCTGACCCTGCCCATCCTGCGCGCCATGCATAAGAAACACGGTCCCGTGGCGCTGCTGCACATCGATGCCCATGCCGACATCAACGAACACATGTTCGGCGAGAAAATCGCCCATGGCACACCGTTCCGCCGCGCGGTGGAAGAAGGCCTGCTGGCCCAGGACAAGGTGTTCCAAATCGGCCTGCGCGGAACAGGCTATGCGCCGGCGGATTTCGACTGGCCGCGCGAGCAGGGCTTCACGGTGATCACAGCTGAAGAGTGCTGGTATAAATCCATGACCCCGCTGATGGCCGAGGTCCGCGCAAAGATCGGCGATCACCCGTGCTATTTCACCTACGATATCGACAGTCTTGACCCGGCTTTCGCACCCGGCACCGGCACGGTGGAGATGGGTGGACTGACCACCTGGCAGGCGCTGGAGATCGTTCGCGGCGCCAAAGGCCTGAATCTTGTCGGTGGCGACCTGGTGGAAGTGTCGCCGCCCTATGACGCAAGCGGCAATACCGCGCTGATCGGGGCCAATATTCTCTATGAAATGCTCTGCGTGCTTCCCGGAGTAAAGTACCCTGAGAGCGGGACTTGACCTCCACCTGTCACCCCGATGACCATGCCATCCTGCAATCGTCATTCCCGCGAAAGCGGGAATCCAATCCACATCAGATAAATTTGCCGATCTGTGAATGGATCCCCGTTTTCACGGGGATGACGGCAGTAAGTGTTGGTGCGTCGAAGATCCATGGGCGGGCGCGCTGCAGCGACGAGAGGCACAATGGCGCAGGTCCGCCGATTGTCCTGTGCAACCGCCTGACCAGAGCTTATATATCACTCAACACAAAACCAGTTTTGAGGCAGTGCCCTTGCGCTCCGTAAAAGTTACAGCCATTGCCGATTATGCAGCCACCACGGCGGCCGGCTGGCATCAGATTTTCGCCGAAACCGTCGAGATGGTGCCGGCGCCGGTTGAAATGCAGCCCAACGGCTTCATCCAGGCCAATTGGCAGGACCGCCCGTATGGTCAGTTAACCAGCCTCAAAGCGCAATCGGTGCATGACGGCACTTCAATTGCGGTGCGTCTGCGCTGGGCATCGGAAAAGCCCGAGACCGGCGGCCGTGAGGGTTTCCCCGATGGCGCGGCCATCGCCTTTCCGATCACCGGCGAACCGGTGTTGTGGACCATGGGTACCGAAGACGAGCCGGTGCAATTCATCCAGTGGCAGGCCATGAAGAACAAGATCCGCTCCGTGGTTGCGTGGGGTATCGGATCTTCCGTGCCCGGCTCACCGGTAAGCGAAAGTGTCACGGCCGGATGGTCGCAAGGCTACTGGACAATTGTAATGTTGCGCACCCTTGCGGGCGGGCCGGAAGCCGCTACCCTGCAACCCGGCACCGAAACCCAGATCGGTTTTGCGGTCTGGAACGGCTCCAACGAGGAGCGCGCCGGCATCAAGGCGGTGTCTGTGGACTGGTCGCCCCTAACAATAGAGGCCTGAAGGAGTTGAAACTCAAATGAGCAATCGCCAGGTGGCCATGGTCATCGATCTCAACAAGTGCATTGGCTGCCAGACCTGCACCGTCGCGTGCAAGACCTCGTGGACGTCGGGCGAGGGCCAGGAGGGCATGTGGTGGAACCAGGTCAATACGGCACCCGGTCACGGCACCCCGAAAGACTGGGAGAAGATGGGTGGCGGCTTCAAGGGCGGCGAACCGCAAAAGGGCGTGCGCCCGGCACAGGGAGACTTCGGCGAAGGCTTTGAACTGAACTACAAGGAAGCCCTGTTTGAAGGCGCCGGCAACGAGGCGCTGAAACCCATCGGTGACGAACCGCAATGGGGCACCAACTGGGACGAGGATGTGGGCGCCGGCGATTATCCCAATTCCTACTTCTTCTATATCCCGCGCATCTGCAATCACTGCACCAAGCCTGCGTGCATGGAAGCCTGCCCGCGTGGCGCCATCTCCAAGCGTGAGGAAGACGGCATCGTCGTCATCGATGAAGACCATTGCCGGGGCCTGCGGTTCTGCCAGTCGGCGTGTCCCTACAAGGAAATCTACTACAATCACGTCACCGGCCATGCGCAGAAATGCGTGTTCTGCCTGCCGCGTATCGAACAGGGTGTCGCCACGGCGTGCTCGCGCCAGTGCCCGGGCCGGGTGCGGTTCCTCGGTTTCCTGGAAGACGAGGATGGACCGATCCACAAGCTGGTCAATGTGCACAAGGTGGCCCTGGGGCTGCACCCGGAATATGAAACCGAACCGAACGTGTTTTATATCCCGCCGTTGTCGCCGGAAAAATTCGACGATGACGGCAACCCGACCGGCGAGGACCGCATTCCGCTGGAGTATCTGGAAAGCCTGTTCGGCCCGGAAGTAGGCCCCGCACTGGAGCGCATCAAGCAGGGCCGTGCCGACAAGCAGGCAGGCAGGCCTTCAGATCTGATGGACACGCTGATCTCGAAGAATTTCCTCGACCTGTTCGGCCCGTTCACCAACCATCCGCGCGAGATCGAGCGCATTGCCACGGAGCTCGAACGCGAACCGGTGATCGTGCCGCCGTCAATCGAGATTGCCTATCGAGGTCCCGGAGGGTCCAGCCAGTGACGAGCGGACTGACACGGCGGAATTTCCTGAAAGCCGGTGCGGCGGTCACCGCGTCGCTGGCGCTGCCGGATTTTATTGCAGGCTCCGGCCAGTCGCTGACCGCACTGGCAGGCTCGCGACCGCGTGACTACACGAAAATTGTCGATATCTACCGCAACAAGTGGACCTGGGACAAAACCGTCCGCGGCACCCACCTGATCAATTGCTGGTACCAGGCGCACTGTGCGTTCGATGTCTATGTGCGAGATGGCATCGTGTTCCGCGAGGAACAGGCGGCCGACTATCCGCAGCTCAACGAAGACGTGCCGGACATGAACCCGCGCGGCTGCCAGAAGGGCTGTTCGTTCTCCAAGCGCATGTATGAGGAAAGCCGCATCCGCTATCCGCTCAAGCAGGCCGGCGAGCGCGGGTCCGGCAAGTGGGAACGGGTCACCTGGGACGAAGCACTCGACGACATTGCCGACAAGTTCATCGATGTGGTCACCGAGGAAGGCACCGACCGGGTCATCTGGGACATGGGCCCGGACATCAATGTGGGTGCGGCCAATGCCGGCCAGGCCCGCTTTGCCCAGCTCACCCACTCCATATCGCTGGATTCCAACTCGTCGAACGGTGACGGCCATCGTGGTGCGTTCGAGACCTTCGGCAATATCTACATGGACAGGTCTATCGAGGACTATTTCTATTCCGATGTGATCCTGATCTGGGGCTCGAACCCGATCGTCACGTCGATCCCCAATGCGCACTTTTTCACTGAGGCCCGCTATAACGGGTCTGAAATCGTGTGCATCGCGCCGGATTATTCCCCGTCGGCCATCAAGGCGGACCTGTGGGTGCCGCTGGCGCCGGGCACTGACGCGGCCCTTGCTTTGGCGGTGGCCCGCGAGATCGTCTTTGGCGGTCACGTCAATGAAAGCTTCGTGGCTGAGCAGACCGACCTGCCGTTGCTGGTGCGCACCGACACCGGCAAGCTGTTGTCGGAAAAAGACGCCAAGGGCGGGCGCACCGACCGGTTCACGATCATGGACAAGATACGCGGTCCAATGACGGCACCGGCCAAGTCGCTGAAGCTCGGTACACTGGAACCGGAGCTGGATGTCGACACGGAAATCGAGATTCTCGGCGGCGGCAAGATCGCGGTCCGTTCCGTCTATTCACTGCTGAAAGACCGGCTCGATCCCTACACGTTCGAAGCGGCCTCGAAGATGACCGGCACGCCGGTTTCAGTGATCAGGAAATTCGCCAACCTGTGCATCAGGGCCAAGGCCCTGTCCAATGTTTCCGGCAGCTCCATGAACAAGTATTTTCATGGCAACCTGACCGAGCGCGCCATGATCCTGATCTGGGCGCTGCAGGGCCAGATGGGGCGTCCGGGTGCAGGCTATTCAGCGTTTGCCTTCCTGGCCAATGATGGCTGGGAGGACTATGTGTCCGGCTTCCGCAATGGCGACCGGATGAAGTTCGGCACCGATATCGGGCTTGACCTGCTGACCGACCTGGCCGCCGGTGACACGGCGGAAATGTTCTTCAAGAAGCTCGGCAACAATTCGTTCAAGGACATTGGCGGCAACCTGCCGATCTGGACGTCTGCCGCTTTGTTCTGGCAGGTCCACGGCGGCGTCATGGAACTGGCGGAGACCGCGGACAAATGGCTGCCGGATCTTAAAAAACCGGTGCGCGAGGCGGTGAAGGAATCCCTCGACAACAAGTGGCTGCCGCTGCAGCCGCCCGCCGGTACCGACCCGCGCATCCTGTTCCACTATTGCGCCAATCCGTTGCGCTCGGTGCGCGGCTCGCAGAAGCTGACCGAAGTGCTGTGGCCCAAGCTGAAGCTGTCGGTGGTGGTGGATTTCCGCATGTCGTCCACTGCCCAATTTGCCGACTATATCCTGCCGGCGGCTGCCTGGTACGAGACCACCGACCATAAATGGGTTACCCCGCTGGTGCCGTTCAACCACGTCACCAACAAGGCGGTCGAGCCGCTGGGTGAATCCAAACCCGACTTCTGGATTTTCACCATGCTGACCAAGCATGTCCAGAAGCGCGCCCGCGAGCGCGGCATCAGTTCAATCGTCTCGCATCTCGGCAAGACCGTACAGCTCGATAACCTGTATGAAGACATGACCATGGACGGACGCTTCCTGGAAGACGATACCGACAAGGCCGCCGGCGCCATCATCGATGCCTCCAGCAACCTGTCGCACGTGTCGTGGGAGGAGCAGAAGGAAAAGGGCTATGCGCGCTATAATTCCATCGGCATTTCGCCGCTGGCCATAGGCAATGCCGGCAAGCTGGAAGAGGGCAAGCCGTTCATTCCGCTGACCTATCATATAAACGACAAGCTGCCCTATCCGACGCAGACCAAGCGCATCCAGTTCTATATCGACAACGACCTGTACCTGGAACACGACGAGGCATTGCCGCGCTACAAGGCCCCGCCACCCATCGGCGGCGAGTATCCGCTGATGATGACCGGCGGGCATACGCGCTGGTCGATTCACGGCGTGTGGCGCGACAACCGGCTGATGAACCGCCTGAACCGCGGTCAGCCCTATATCATGATCGGTATCAAGGACGCGGCTGACCGCGGTATTGCCGATGGCGACTGGGTGCGCTGTCACAATGATGTCGGCGAGTTCGAGGTGCGCGTCAAGGTCACCCACGCCATGCGCCCGGGCCAGGTGTTCATGTATCACGCCTGGGAGAATTATCAGTTCAAGGGCACCGGCTCACCGCGCGAGGTGTCGCCGTCGCCGATCAATCCGGTGGAACTGGCCGGCGATCATGCGCACCTGAAGGTCGGCATGCTGGAAGGCCAGCCCAACAGCTTTGACCGCGATACCCGCATCGAGATCACCCGCATCTCCGGTCCACGCGTGTCATCCGAAGCCGAAACCGCAAGCAGCAATGACGCCGCTTGAACGCTCCGCCGTCTATGGCGGCTTTGCCGCCGCCTTCCGGACGGCGGACGGCGGCGCGGATGTGCTGGACGAGGCAGTAATCCCGCCGCCATCAAAAGACGCCGCCCGCGCCTTCATGGCCGCCTTCGATCCGTCCATTTCAAAGACGGCTGTTTCCCTGCACGCGTCTGCCCACCTGGAACGCGACCAGACCGACCTCTACCAGGAACTGATCAGATGGTATGATCATTTCGGCCTGAAACGCCGCGATGGCGGCGAACTGCCGGATCATCTGTCGGTGATGCTGGAATTTCTGCAGTTCCTGACCGCGCAGGAGAACGCCAATGCGGCGGATGCAGCGGCGGTTGCCAGCCTGCATGCGGCACAGGCCGACTTCGTTACCCGGCAAGTGCTGCCACTGGTCGATACAGTGATCGGCAAGCTGGAAACTGCCGATCCACGCTACCACGCCCTGCCGGGAGCCTTGCGGGCGTTCCTGGACGATGAACTGGCGGTATTGGGAAGGTGAAAACCCCTGCCAGCCAGCGCGGAAGGCAGAGGTTGTCAGATTGCTGGCATTGCTGCGGTTCACTGCGCCCCAGTCAGCAGTGCAACCGCCACAATCACTCAGTCGGTATATGCGTCGCCGTCGTCTACTGGCTCAGGTGAATTCTTGTAGATTTGCATGGTTGCCTCCTTGCCTTTGAAACCAAAGGATTTATAGCCATTACCTTGCGATAAGTCCACTGGCAGCGGAGCGCATTTTCAGGGTATCATCTGACGGGCACAACTGGATTGCGAGGGGTTGAGGCAATGGCGGCTCATAACAGGGACAAGGCGTCCGAACCTGCATCACCAAGGGTTTGGCGCAGCATCAGGCTGCTTGTGCTCGTGGCTGGTGCCGTGTGCGTGTTCGCGCTCGGCCTGTTTGCCTCACAGAACAGCTGGTTCTCGCGCACATTTCATGACTCGTTCCAGTCCAGGCAGGACGCGAAGGCCAGGGCCGACAGGCAGGCGCTCAACAAGCTGTGGGCGGACAGGGTCGTCAAGGGCGGCTACATCCTGCACATTCGCCATGCGCAACGGGAAAAGTGGTATGACTCCGCCGCCTTTGACGCCTACGAGCTGGCTCAGGGCATTGATGCATCTACAGCCGGGTTTGCCCGTGCAACCTGCCTGACGCCACAGGGCGTCGAGGAAGCAAAGCTGATCGGCAATGTGTTCAGGCTGGTCGGCACGAAAGTCTCCGAAGTGATTTCCAGCCCCAGCTGCCGCGCCCGGCAGACCGCCCAGCATGCCTTCGGCGACGGCTACAAGGTGGCGAATTCGCTGCTCAACCGCACCGCGGTCATGCCGGAACAGAACGCTGACTTCGCAAAGGCGCTGCGTGCGCTGCTGATGAGCGTCGAGGTCAGGCCTGACGCCAATGTGGTGCTCACCGGGCACGGCGCAACCCTGTTCTGGGCAGGCCCGGCCGTGGTCGACGAAATCCGCATGTCGAAGCGCAAGGGACGCCGGGAAACCGGGTTCTTTGTGCTGGAGCGAAAGGACGGCAGGATCATCGCCCACCACCGGTTCGCCAGCATCAGGGACTTTGCCAACGTGCTGATAAAACTGCCGGTGAACTAAGTCTTCCCACCCGCTTTCATGCCGTGGTGTCCGTCAGCGACATGACCTTCTCGACGGCAATGGCCCGGTGCGTATTTCCACCGCCCTGCAACCTGGAGCAACATGAACTGGACACTCACTGACAGGTCAGATGACCGCTGTGCGAACAGGGTGACCTCCGGTACCAACTGTCAAATGTATGCTTGGTCTGTTTCAAACACTGCAATACGCTCAACTCAACAATTAGTCACTGTGGGCAAAGTCAAGGTATAAATCCGGAATGAATCATTTGGAAAGAGGCTTGGACGGTCAAAATCAGTGGTGGAAATACATCATCACATTCTTTGTGTCGCTTCTGGGATCTGTGTTTTTAGTTGTGATTGTGGCTGTATTATTATTTCTTATCCTGGATTTTTTGTTACCCCAAGATTTGTCGGCGACCATCGATAGTATCAGGAATTCCTCAGCTGGCATGGCCGGCAATCTGGACTTCATCGTGATTGTGTTGCCACTCGCTGTCGGTTTGATCATTGCATGTTGGATGTTCCGATGGTTACACAAGAGAAACTACACAGAGGTCATAAATGGGACGAAGCGAATCCGATGGGGACGGTTTTTCTTTGCTGCTTCGCTTTGGGGTTTGATCAACCTGTCAATCTTGTTGTTTGGGCTTGTCATCCAGCCTGACAACTTTTCTCTGAACTTCAATCTCGTGCCCTTTCTGGTTCTTGTGTTGATCTCCGTTTCACTGGTGCCACTGCAAACCACCATGGAGGAAATTCTTTTCAGAGGATACCTCGCGCAGGGTGTCGCGTCATGGACCAGAAGCAGATGGTGGGTATTGATCATTCCATCGATTTTGTTCGCAGGCATTCATATCGCAAATCCTGAAGTCGCAAAGTATGGTTTTTGGTTGATCATGCCTCTGTATCTTATCCTCGGGCTGATTATGGGCCTGATCACCATTCTCGATGACGGTATCGAATTGGCAATGGGGCTACATGCAATCAACAACCTTTATGTAACAATCCTTGTCACTTTTGAGGGCTCGGCGCTTGCGACCCCTGCATTGCTTGTACAGAAAAACTTCAGTCCTTCTTTGGCTGCGATCGTTGTCCTGGCCTTGTCGGGTATGTTCTTTGTGGCAGTTGCGTCAAGACGATACGGATGGAACTTCGCTGTGCTGAACAAGAAAGTTGAGACACAGTGAGGCCGCAAACCAATCGCTAGTCAGGATTGCTCAGAAGGTGCTGCCCGTCTTCAGCTGAGGCCTGCAAACCCTTTGCGTGTCTTGGCAGAGAGTCCTGGACTTCTATCCACGGCAGCCGTTCGGACCAGAAAATATGCGCGGTTGGCTGGTACAGTTTCGGGTCATCCAGCGTCGCGGCATAAAGATGAGTTTCCTTCGGGAAAACCTCCGTCTCGAAGGATAGTGGTGAACCGCAGTCCTGGCAAAAACTCCGTTCCACTTTTGGCGACGAATGATAGGTCTTGCGGGGCCCCGACCATGTTACGGATTGCCGTTTTACGCCAAACCAGCTGACATAGTCCGATGACGATGCTCGTCGACAGTCTTCACAATGGCAAAGTGCTGCCCAGAGAACAGGATCAGCGGCGGTCCAGGTAACCGACCCGCAGGAACAGCGCCCTGACAGATTGTTCATGCTTTCAAGCTCCTGTGGCCGAACGAACTGCTTTTTGATTTCAGTATATCACTTTCAGCGCCATCCGTTTCGCCGGCATCAGGGACTTTGCCAACGTGCTGATAAAATTGCCAGTGAATTGAGCCTTCTCACCCGCTTGCATGCAGCGCCGTGGGTGATTTTCTGTCAGTAGGAGCGACCGTACCCGCGCGTCATGTCACGCAACTGGGTCAGAACGTTTTCCTGGCCTTGTGTAACCCGCCACGGTGCAGCTTCGGAAATGCCGCCATCGGTGGCGACAAGGGGCGCATCCGGTTCGCCGTGTTCGGCAATCAGTGCCATGGCCCATTTGCCGAACAGGCGCGCAGGCGCATTGCCGGCTTCTATGACTTCGACATTCTTGTGGCGGGGGTCTTTCCTGATCCGCTCAAACAGGGTGTTGATTTCCGTTTCATCGCCCTCAAGCACCTGCGCGAACCAGTCCTTGTGCTCATACATCATCAAGGCGCCGGTGATGTCGTGCTTGCGATTGTTGGAACGGGCAACACGAAGTATCTCCGATAGGCCGACGTCGACATTGCCGGACTGCTCGGAAAGCAGGCTGCGGCTGCGGTATATCAGGCGATAGCATGGTTCGGCCTTCTGCACGGCGGCGGTTGCGCTCATATCGTCCTCCCACGGGTTTTTCCGGTTCGCTGCAACACGGCAAACCGGATATTTTTGACTCTATGTAAGGCAAGACTTATGCCACTTCGAAATTCCCCTCGTTTCAGGGATTGTCAGGTTTCCGGTCATCTCCGACCGACCGATTTTCGGACGTGTGTATCGCTACAATCGTTCGATTTATGTCTGTAGGTCGAACATCCGCTTGAATGCTCCCGTTTCTCTGTTTTCTTGGGCTCAAGGCGATGAAACACTGTTATCAGATAGAAAAAGCCCCGTCGCTGCAGTGAGCTACGGGGCCGCAAGACTCTAGTTGTCTTGTCCTGCATCAAGCATTTGCCTTTTCAGGCAACACGAGCCGCCAGTACATCCGTGGTCGGCGTCAATGCTTGAATGCTGAATAGTTTCTAGTCGTCACCGGCGAATGCCGGTTGTACCGGGTTAGGCGTTCTGCAGGTTGTCGGCTGACATCTTGCCACTGCGTTCGTCTGATACGAGTTCAAACGTGACTTTCTGACCTTCCGACAGAGTGCTCATGCCGGCGCGTTCAACCGCTGAGATGTGAACGAACGCATCTTTTGACCCGTCGTCGGGTTCAATGAAGCCGAAGCCTTTTGCTGCGTTAAAGAATTTGACTGTTCCGGTTGTCATGGTGGATTCCTTTCAAGAAGCGACCCGCGCGTTGCACATCGCAACGGCTGGGTTGGTACATCGCTCACATTGTCGGGAGAAGTCTGGGGTTGTCGGCGTACCGCTTACTCTGGGCCACACCAAACAAGTGTAAACATGTTCGCCATATATGGGCGCATATGAAGCAGATAACAAGGGTGTAATCCGGCAGCCGTTAGTTTGGACCGCTGAAGGGGCGCCGCGTCATCTGCCTAACGGGCGGCTTGACGGGTTCCGGCAACCGCCTGACTATGCCGCCCATGAGCGAATTCGACTTTGTCATCGTTGGTGCAGGCTCGGCCGGGTGTGTGCTTGCGGCGCGGCTTGCCGAAGACACCAGCCTGAAGATTTGCCTGCTCGAGGCGGGCCCGCGTGACTGGCATCCGATGATCCATGTCCCGGTCGGGTGGATGAAGCTTCTGAACAATTCAAACTACAACTGGATGTACGAGGCGGAAAGTTCCGACTGGACCGGCGGACGCCGCATCCCCGTGCCCAGGGGCAAGACGCTGGGCGGGTCGTCGTCGATCAACGGCAATGTTTTCAATCGCGGCGCGCCGTCGGACTTCGACCACTGGGCGCAACGCGGCAATCCCGGCTGGGGGTATGCGGATGTGCTGCCGCTGTTTCGCCGCCTGGAGACCTGGCTGGGCGCGGACAGTGACGCCACGCGCGGGCAGGCCGGCCAACTGAAGGTCACGCCCAGCCCGTGGACACATCCGCTGTGTGAAGCCTTCCTGGCCGGCGCGGAAAGCCTCGGCATCCCGCGCAATGCCGACTACAACAGCGGGCAGCAGTTCGGCGCGGCCTATTCCCAGCGCACCATCGCGTCCGGGCGCCGGCAGAGTGCCTCGCGCGCCTTCCTGCGGCCGGCCATGAACAGAAAAAACCTGTCCATCGTGACCGGCGCCCATGTCAGCGAAATCCTGTTTGACGGGCGCACCGCGACCGGGGTCCGGTACACGCGCGGTGGCCGCACGGAGACGATCCATGCCCGCCGCGAAGTGATCATGTGTGGCGGGGTGATCAATTCACCGCAATTGCTGCAGCTTGCCGGCATCGGCGATCCGGCGCACCTGGCCAGGATTGGCGTGCCGGTACGCCATGCAGCACCCGGCGTCGGCGCCAATCTGCGCGATCACTACACGCCGCGCTTCACCGCCCGGGTAAAGGGTGTCGACACGTTCAACCAGAAATCGCGCGGTTGGGCGTTCGGTGCAGAAGTGGCGAAATGGCTCATTGGCAAGCCGTCGATCCTGAGCCTGCCGTCGACGGCGTGTTATGCCTTCGCCAAGTCCGATCCGGTGCTCGACGAAAGCGACCTGCAGATCACCTTCATGCCCGCCAGCTACAAGGAGGGCCATCAAAGCCGGCTTGACGACGAGCCGGGCATGACGCTGGCCGCGTGGCAGCAGCGGCCCGAAAGCCTGGGCACCGTTCTGGCACGCTCTTCAGACCCGTTTCAGCCGCCTGAAATCACCCCCAACTATCTAAAGTCCGAAACCGACCGCAAGGTGCTGCTTGCCGGGCTCAAGCTGGCCCGCCGGCTGATGCGCACCAACGCCATGGCGCCGTTCTTTGCCGGGGAACTCTATCCCGGAGAGGATGTGCAATCCGACGAGGCGCTTCTGAACACGGCGCGTGAACGCGGCACCACCACGTTTCACATGATCGGCACCTGCCGCATGGGGCCGGTGCATGATGCCAGCGCGATCGTCGATCATGAACTGCGCGTCCGCGGCACCCACGGCCTGCGCGTCGCCGATGCCTCGATCATGCCGACCATGCCCGCCGCCAACACGAATGCAGCCGCCCTGATGATCGGCGAAAAGGCGGCAGATCTCATCAAGACCGGCCTTGCCGGGACCTGATGGATCGACGCTGGTCACTGCACACAGACACACTCCGGCTGCAGTTGCCGTGGCTGCGACGAAGAGATATTCTTGTTCTGAAGCATCAGGGATTTTTACATGACCCAGGCAATAAATTTGGCCGACAAATTAGGTTCATTCGACGAACGCTGGTCGCCTCGAACTGTATCCGAGTTCAATGGCCATGACATCATGGTTGTAAAGGTTGAAGGTGAATTCAACTGGCATACTCACAGTGATACCGATGACTTTTTTCTGGTTCTTAAAGGCGAATTGGACATCGAAATGCGGCACACCACGGTTACACTTAAATCTGGTGAGGTTTACGTAGTTCCCAAGGGTGTTGAACATCGGACTGTGGCGAAGGCAGAGGCACATCTTCTTTTGATTGAGCCGTCGGGAACACCAAACACAGGCGATGTGACCACAGCAGCCAGGCGCACCTTCGCGTGACCGGCACCATGGGCAAAGACATCGATGATGTAGGTTTTGAAGGGGGCTGCCTGTGCGGGAGGGTCCGTTACCGCTCAGAAGTGATGCCGCTCACTACTGTACATTGCTACTGTACGGATTGCCGACGAATTGGAGGCACAGGTCACGCTACACACACCGTTGTCCTGGAAGATGGCTTTCATCTGGTTGGTGAAGTCAGCGAATATCAACGCACGGCCGACAGCGGAAACCAGATCAACAGACGGTTTTGCCCGCAGTGTGGCAGTGCCATATTTCACACAAGGGACGGCATGGAAGGTAAAGTTGTGATCCGGACTTCTTCGCTGGATGACCCGGAGATCGCCAGGCCAGATCGCGCTATTTACGTCAGCAGCGCAATCTCCTGGGATCATGTCGACCCGGACTTGCCCTCGTCTGGAAAAATGACCGGTCAAAAATAGAGATACGGCAATTGCCGTAATGGGATGGGGCGTCCATCTCACTACCGTAATTCGCAATTGCGGAACGCACAGTGTAACAGGCAAATATGGCACGCTGGTTCAAAATGCTGGGCGATTCCTGAACGGCCAGATTGACAAAACCGTTTGACAAACGGATTCCACGATGATTCTTTTCCGTATCCAAAACGGAAGATAGTCGTGACATACCCATCCGAGGCAGCAGATAATCTGAAACACATGAGGTTCCCCGCATCGACCGTCTGCGAGGCGGCAGAGGTGACCTCGTCAATGCTCGAGAATTTCGCCCTGAAGGCGGGGCTGGTACTGTGTAGCCAGTCACCGGGACGCGGGCGCGCCCGCCAGTATTGCCTGATCGATATCTATCAGATCAGGATCATGGCCGAGCTTGTCGCCTTGACAGGCAACGCACGATGGTCCGCCACGGCACTGAATGACTATCTGGGCCAGGTGTTTGTTCCCGGGCGGATCGGCGCAATCAAGATCGGGTTTGCAACCCTGGGCTGGAGCGGCGAACCGGAAATCCGGAATCAATTCGGGGACTTGTGCCTGAACCCGGACAGGGCACCGCCGCTGTATCTCGAACGGATCCCGTTTTCTCCCTGGCTCTTGTGGACAAGCAAAAGGTGCGTTGATCGCTTCGAGGGACAACTCATCGAACTTCGCGGGGAGGTGCTGCTCGAGAACCTGGCGTTCGAAAACGCCGGATACTTTGTGAACGTGTCACGCCTCCTCGACGAAGTTGACCGCAGACTGCTTGACGCAATGCAGGAAGGTTGAGCGGGTGTTTCGGGTCGCTGCAACCGGTTACTGTCCAGGCCACGCAGAATTACCGAAATCCCGCCTTGAGTACAAACGGCTCAGACCAGCGAGATCAGATAGATGATCGGCAGCACCACCATTGCGGCGGTGACGCATAACCCGGCTTTTCCCGGTTTTATCAGATAGCTCTTTTTCGGGGCGGACGGGTTATAGAACACGGCGACGTCTTCCGGCGTAAGTCGTGTAATGCCCGCCAGTTGCCATCTCAGCAGAAACCTCATATTCGCGCTGACCAGCATATACCAGGGAGACAGGCGCTTGCCTTCATAGTGTTTGCCATCGACCCGGTAGTGGTACGTCACCTCGGCTTCATAATCCTGCTCGTCGGCGCGGTTTGATGCACCCCATCTTGATAAATCCGACCGGACCAGGGTGCCGTTGATCATTGGCCAGGACAATATCCGCACCTGGTAAGTCAGGCTTATCAGCCCCATCAGCGCAAAATACGCCGCAACAACAATCAGTATGGCCTGCTCATCGCCGCTCATAACGCGTTCAAAAAACGAATTCAGGGTGTTTGCCATGCACGGCTGGATACAGCAAAGCCGGTAAAATTCCCTTAAGTACCCGGATCTGAAAAACAGGAAGCTGAGCTTTAACAAGCCTCCGGCAAGGAAGCTTTGAGACAGACAACAGCTGGTTTGCACGCCGGGTCCATCGGCCTGGATCACGGGATTTTGAGCATTAAAGTCCCAATGACTGATCCTGCCGAAAGATAAGCGCCGCGGTTTCCCGCAACGCTGCAATCAGGCTCGCATTGCCATGGCGGCGGGCGAGGTATCATCTGGGCCAGGGTTGTCGGATGTGCGGCTGACTTCCGCATAGCGGTCGAATGCCATTTCATAGGTGGCGCGTCCCTGGCTCAGCGTGTCCAGGGCGTGTCCATAACCAAACATGCTTGCCAGCGGCACCTGTGCATTCACAACCTGTGCAGCACCGCGCGACGTCGTGTCGGCAATCTGGCCACGGCGGGAATTCAGGTCGCCGGTAACAGCCCCGAGACAGTCTTCGGGCGATACGATCTCGAGCGCCATGATCGGCTCGAGCAGAACCGGGCCCGCCCGGGCAATGGCCTGGCGAAGCGCCTCGCGCGCGGCGGTTTCAAACGCGATTGTGGACGAGCCGGTCTCATGGCCCGCGCCATCCACAAGAGTGACCGTGATATCGGTTATCGGGAAGCCGCAAATACAGCCGGACATCACGACCGACTGAATGCCGGTTTCCATGGCGGCAAGGTATGCGTCAGGGACTGCACCGCCAACGGCCGCGGTCTCCAACACCACGCCGGACTTTTCTCCACCGGGCTCCACAGCCAGCTTCACCCGGGCAAACCGGTCGCCATCACCGGTCTGCTTCTTGTAGGTGTAGTCAGTTTCAGCCCGTCTGGTGACGGTCTCACGGTAGGCCACCTGAGGCGCCCCGATATTGACGTCGACCCTGTGCCGGCTGCGCAGGAGGTTGACCTTGGTATCAAGATGATGCTCGCTCATCCCCTTGAGAATGATCTGACCGCATTCAGGATCGGGGTCGGCACCAAATGACGGGTCTTCGCGCGCCAGTTCCTGCAGGGCGTCCATCATCCTGTCCTGATTGGCCTTGAGTATCGGCTCAACCGCCATTTCCAGGAGATGTTCAGGCAGGGTGGAAGCAGTCATGCGGCCAGTTTCGCACCGCAGCACCCGGTCTTCAATAGATCATTGTGCTGATCGTTAATGGTGCTCTCAGGCCCGGCAAGCCTTCACAGGGATTGTGTGTCTGACCAGAGCGACATGGGTTCAACTGAACCCATAAAGTTGCTCTGGCACTTTGAAAGCGATCAGGTCACTCCACGACAACCCACATCTTCCACCAGTTGATCGGCTCGGAGGTCATTTCGCAGTGCAGCTCCACATAGTGGGCCGTAGCAGCGGTGAGCGCATGAAATTCGCGCTCGACAACGCAGGCCGATATGTCTTCCGACAGCGACCCCAGCGGGATCGCCGACCTGTGATCGTCCGGGTTGAAGTTCTTCATTTCTTCAAGCGTGGGATGCAGCGTGGCGCGCATCTGGCGTATGATCTCCGGCGCGCCCAGGCGAATGTCCCTGGCAGACGGGTTTTCGGGCTTGCCGGTTTCGCCGTCGAGGCTGACCCGTTCCAGCCCGTGCTCGTTGGTTACCTGCCACCGGTTCAACGGCGAATTCGCACGCGAAATATCAATGGCTGAAATGGACGCTGCCCGCTCAGACCGCAAAATCTGGAAGGCATCCGTGTAAAGCGTCGCATCCGGCGGCGTGCCTGCCGGTTTGCCCTCATTTACAGTGTTCGGTGGTTCTTCCACTCCCATTGTTCGTACAGGTTTGCCCGTGTCACTCGGTTCCAGCTCGGTGTATAATTTGAAACGGCGCAACAACTAGTGTTTTTCAACCCGCCCGGACTGCACATCCTGCTTGATCAGAAACTGATGCGTGAGCCGCGTGTCGTAAGATTCCTGATTGTCGGTGATGGTCCTGATCAGAAACAGATGAGTAAGCGTCGCGCCCACGGGCCGGTCGTCAACATGCACCGCGCGGTTGGGGCCGGCATGTGCCGGCAGTGTCCAGATCACCATCACGCTGAACCTCACGAAGGCGGACAGGACTGATGTCGGGCGGGCATTTCTCATGGTCTGGTCTTTGTTGTGTTTGGCGCCCGAGAGCTGCATTGGCCGATGCCGGTATGGTTGGAGCATGTCACCATAATTCCACACGCGTCCACGTGATGTGATGTCCTGCACACCGTAATGCCAGTGAACCGCCCGGCGAAACCGGGATGCCTTGTGGCGGTATCAGTGCGGTGCCGTTTGAGGGTCATTCACCGTGGAGCAGGGAATTCTTCACACCCCGCAAAAAGCGTTGTACCTGATATGAAAAGGAAGGGTCGTCCGAACCAGCGGCTCCCTCGTCCGAACAGCCACAGGCAGCACCAACCATGATGGCTGCAAACAATCCGGATGCAGTGGCAATGGCCAACAAAATGGCCTGCGGGCGGCGTAAAGTGGGGATACCGGCCATTATCTGGAGCACTCGCTGTTCATTATCCGTTCCTGCTCCGGATAATTGGAAAATGAGGCTGGAGTAGAAAATGACACTACCATAAATCATCGTTCATCACTCCAGATCAAGCTGCATGCTCTGTGGACCTTCGAAAATATCCAAATTCGTATACCGCGAAACATGACCCGCATCGGAAAAAGTTCCCCACATCCCAGAGATATCTGACTGGTGAAAACTCAGGCGTTTTTTATCCACTCGCCCAGGGCCGAAACCCTGAACAAAAAGAGAGCCAACACTTCCCACAAGGAAAACACTGTTGGGTGTAGGACTGGCATTCGTTGTACGAATGTCCATATCAATACCCTCATCCATTGTTAGATCGACTAGCTTTCTCAAGATTCGCGAGGTATTTGGGCTCGGGAAAATCCCAGCGTTCGTCTCGTTACCAAGTTTCTTCTTCTTTGCAACAAAAGCCTTGTTAGCCATGCCGGCGTTTGTCGCGATGTGTAGCACCCAGTTTCTAACTCCGCGCGATAGTAACCAATCACGCAGGTCAAGCATGTGTCTGAGGCTATCATTGTGTTTCGTGACCACTGTTTGTACTGAAACACCCGCTCCAAGCTCTAATCCGGCTACGAGCATTTTTTCCACGTAATCTAGAGAGGTGCGGCCATCTATAGCCAATTCGGGAAAAATCTTTTTGTTCAATGGTCTTAGCTTTTGATTTATCCTTGGGTTCATAGAGTCGACTGAAACGCGAACATGAATGGATCTCGCTTCAAGGATGCGTACCATGTCGTCCACTTGACCAACCCCTGACGTATCCAAAACGACAGCCGCGTCAAACGGGATCATATTGATCAGAGCTAACGTTCTCTCAGGTCGTGTCAATGGGTCGCCGCCGGTCACCACATACACCAATGCGTCTAAATTCTTCGCGACTTCTGCAACATCGTTTATTTGATCTGGGTGTTCATTTTCTCGCGTCTTAGGATCCATAAGATCGTCAGCATGGCAATAGACACACTTAAGGGGACACCACGATGTCGCAAAACAATTCACAAGCAGTGGGCGTTCAACGATGGGTGTTGAAAGGAATTTTCCGATCAGATGAATGCCAGAGTAACCGCGTTGCGTTATTGGAGTTCCACTCGATCTGACCGCTTCAATTATTCCTAAGCTCGCGAGAACGTCCAAGCCTGACTTTTTGCTGCTAAAATTGGTCCAGTCAGGGCCAATCGAATCTAATAGGTTTGAAACTTGTTCATCCAACAAAAAAATGTCATCACGTTCCGGAACATAGACTGACATTCCGAAGCGTTCTCGGCGAAATACGAGGTTACTCTTTGATCTAACCCGCATTTTTCTCTCCCGCAAAGCTGAAACTCAGTGACCATTCTCGCTGAGCTAGTCCATGTAACGTTTGTTTGGAATATCCCTTTCTTGAGACGCCGACGTGGCTACGAACGATATCAAGTTCGGACTCAACCGTTCTAGAATATCCGGATTCTTCAAGCGCAAACTCTACTACTCGATGACTTTCAACGAGAGTGTCTTTCCGAGTGGTATCTCGTATAAAAACCAGCCATTTTGTAGCTGACTTCGAAGCTTTCAATGCCGACAAGATGGATTCGTGTAGGTCCAAACAAAAAAGGGCAAAGTACGGAAAGTAATAGCTGCGACTCGCATACTCGGAGCTATCTCGTATATCAGTCAAGCTTCGGACGACGTCTGGAGCCAACACACTGAGGTCCTTGGAGGAGATTTCCCGCCCCTTTGTCACGGTAGTTGCAACTTGGTTTCTTTTGATTTTTTGAAAAACTTGCTCTTCACCAAGAGCCTCAAGAACTTTCAGTTCTGGTGCCCACATGGCTGAATAATCAAGTCGATTGGCGTACGGAGGTGAACAAACCACTACATTCGCTTTTTCAGCAAAACCGCTGGGAAGGTGTTTGGTTTCCGTAACGGAAAAATGGGCGCGGGAAGTGCTTTCTTTGAAAATGCCCGCTCCATATCGGTCCAATATCTCGTTCCGCCACTGCGTAAGCTCCTCGAGTTCCAGTTTTATCTGACTCTTGAGATTTGATTCTCGAACCAAACCGCCCGGTTTCAGCCACGTTGTATTATCCGATTTCGAAAAAATTGCCAGTCTGCGAGCTGCTAGAACAACGGACGCCAACCTAAAAAGATCATCTCTCGATGTAGCTTCTTCTCGGAACAATTCACTAACTCGGCGGTGTCCTACTCGCTTTCCGTACTCGGAAAGACTGTGTTGAACATGAGGGGCCAGCCAACCCTCATGAAATTGGAGCGCTGCACTTGGAAGTTCCCCATTGTCAAGGGAAGGTAATTCGACAGTGTTCAGCCAATCAAAGAAGCGGCTTCGCAATTCGTCGAACTCTTCCATCACCGCACGCGACCTTAGCCAAGCGAGAAGGACGAGTGAAGGATTGTAATCGTTTAACCAAACTTCATGTCCTAACCATGTAAGACTGGACAGCGCGTGGGCTTGACCTGCCATGGGATCAAAGACGGACAGTTTTTCCGGCTGAACGCTCTTGGCAATGTTCATCATTTGCGTACGGGTATAACCCGCATAAGACCGACTAAAGAAAGGGGAGGTGGCAGAGTTTCGCCGTTCCATCCCGAGCTGGGTCCAATCACTATATGTGAAGCCGGTGGCCACAAATTTCACCGGTAGTACGCGAAAGCTGCGTTGGCCAATTCTCGATCCGAAGCGCCACTCCAGTCTTTGAATGCAACTTCGTCATCACCAATTGTTTTGGCTGGAAATTTGACAAGGTAGTTTTGCACCCATTCACGCATCTCCGCGTATTTTTCAAGATTATCAGAGAGTTCTTGCGGAGTGCCTGGCCGCAATGCTTCCGTCTCCATGTTCCCCCTGACTTTTGGCAGGAAGATACTTTGAATAGAGAGTGTCGCTCGTTGTGGGCACGCTTGCCAAATTGCATACTCATCATGGCCGCCAAGAGTTGCTAGCGCCTGCCCCGGATTTTGAGTTCTAACCACACACTCCATGACAGTCCATACAACAGAGGGAGAAAGTAGTTTCCGTGGCTTCCGATCAAGTTGAGGCGAGTCGTCTTGATCCAGGAGTTTCGAGTCCCTCAATACATTTTTTAATTTTTCCGACTCGAGCAACCAATTCACCAAGTTTTTTCCAAGTCTGGCAAAAACTTCGTCATCTGGTTCTTGATCTGGCGCCTTGATAAACTTGGAAAACATTAGTGCATTTTTGGAAATCGCGTCCGCACTTTCTCGGTTGCAGACTTTCTCAACCCACGATTCCACGTGAGATTTGAAGTCGTCAACACCTGATTTGAGAGATGAATATCCTTCCGGATTTCCCAAATCATCCAAGCAGAGCTTTACCTCCAGACCTTTTTCTTGAAGATGTGCTGCGACGTAGGCTTGTGCAGCGTGTACCATGTTAGGCCGGCGCAATCGAACTGGCCAATAGACTATAGATCCACTAGGAATAGCACTGTCGGTTTGGCTGGAAAGTACTTGGAAGTCAAAACCCTCAACACAGTTCAGAGATTCTTTGACACTTAAAACACCAAGATCATGGCTATTTTCTGAGTTGCCGGCAGTCCTTGCGGCAATAGAACGCGTTTTTACGAATTTATAGTTCATCAAAGCATAGACAACGATTTTCGCTGCCTGTTGCGCGGCAAGTTTTTGATCGGCTTCTTTCTGACCTTGGTTTGCATTCTTCTTATACCCCCAATCGCAAATAGATTTTGCGACAACAATTTCGAAATTTTCGTTGAAGTCTTTTCGAGCTTGGTCCAGAGCTCGCAATGCTCCAGTTGCCTCCATTTCACCCCCAATCGCACCCGAGCCTTTTATCGCTTTGTCACGCTGTCCTTTGTTGTCAAATAAGTCTTCCTTAGAAATCAGAGTACCTTTGTGGTAGTGAGCTTTTAGATCTTGTGAAGCCACTTCGAGGGTCTTTGCAGCAGTCTCCGAAGCCGCCGGCCTTGGAGCCCTAAAGCTTGTGATACTTTCTCCAATTTTCGCATTGGCGCCGATCTGTATCTGAGTGGATATGAGAAGGTCCCCAATGTTCTGTTGGTTTTCTTTTCCGCCCCACGCAATTCCAACACAAATGACCATTGAAGGTCGATAATCGTGGATCGCATTCCTTACCGTATCGAAGGAAGCTCCCTCCGTTGAAGAACCCATCTCAGATCGGGCTAGTATTACCTTCTGGCCGTTTATTTTCATGTAGTCGGTATAGTGATATAGGCTGTCGCCGCTTTGCTGACGTCTGCCTTGAAAGCCTTTGGTTTCTAGTTCTGCCCTAAGTTCGTGATCTTCATGGTCGTTAACTGTGACCAGCAAAATATCAGCTTTCAAGTCCTGTCCCCACCTTTACGACTCATGTTTTCAGTTTGTTTGCCATTCGCTGTACCCTAACGCGCCCATTACTTTGTAGACAACGGGATAATGTTCACCAAAATTACCGAGAAACATCCCACTTCCGCCGGCACAAATTCACGCCTCAGAAGAAAAGCTAGCACAATTAACCGCCCACTGCCGTGTTGATAGTGTTGCCGGGAACTTCTCAACTAAGGCTTGTTTTCGCCAGCCTGTGTGAGCTGCCCTAGGCTCCTATGCGTCGCGCATTGTTCACTCTGTTGGGCACGACCAAAATCCTCTTTGTTACAGTAATTGCTCGCTTTCCGCCGCCCTGCTTAAAACAACGGCGGAGCAAGCAATCAGTGCTTGAGTGCTTGTTTTCAAAGATTCGCAAAGAGAGTTTCCCGCATGCAGCGAATGCTCGTTACCCACTCATACCAGCCCCTGACGAGTGCAGTTCGAAGCGACCATCTGCGTTTGATACTGCATCTGTTAGCTCTGAGCGTAAAGTTAAACCAAACTCTATTGTTTACATATATAGTCTTTGATCCTTGAAAGAGGTTTATCAAAGTGGGGATCTGAATATCCAGTGGAGAGGAAGTTGTAAATAAAGTGAATTTAAGAACGCTCGTTGACGACGAAAGAACATCGCTTGAGGTGGAGGAAATAAATGCGCAGTCTTTTGGACAGGCGATCAGATATCTGCGCGGTTACAACTTTTGGGATGGTGCGGAAGCTACGCCCCGCCTCTGGGAGCACCAGCAAGCAGCGATCGGAACAGTTGTCGCCTATCTCAATGGCAACAAGTCTATAGCAGAACGCCCCGAGCACACAGAAGCCGCGCTTCTTAAGCTTCCTACAGGTACAGGCAAGTCGGGTATCATTGCTGTGCTTGCGCGCTGTTTACCGAACATACGGCGGGTGCTCGTACTGACCCCACGTGCAGCGCTCACTGAACAGCTCATCGCCGACATCCGATATCGCTTCTGGAAGCACTTGGGTTACGAGGTCGAGGGTACAGCGCTCTTCACAGGCGATGCGGATTTGTTTGGACGGGAGATTGAAAATGTTTTTGTCGAACAGTTGCTCCCTAGCAATGTTCTCCAGATCATAGAACATCTCGGCGGTGAGGCCGTGGACCGCGCAATATTGGTGGGCACCCACCAGGCACTCGGCATCGTGCGCAAGACAACGCATGATTTTGATGATCCGAATGCTGGTGTCTGCCGCGCTATTCTCACTGAGATTCGAGAAAACTTTGATCTCGTAGTCGTAGATGAAGGCCATTACGAGCCTGCAGTTTCATGGTCCCGTGGCGTTCGAGAGTTTAACCTACCAACATTGTTACTAAGCGCTACACCTTATCGCAATGACTACAAGTCATTTCGCGTTCGGGGTCGCTATCTTTTTAACTTCCCATACGAACAGGCAATTAATGGTGGAGTCATTCGACCCGTGGAAGTCATTTCGCACGAAGTTGAGCCCGTGCAAGGGCGTCGGGCCGCAGTTACGCAGTTTGTCAGAATTTTGCACCAGGAACTGCCTGAAAGGTTGGAGTATGCAAGGGCATGGTTTCGTGACGGCTCCGTACCGAAGGTTATGGTACGTGGTGATGATCTCGATACGCTAAATATGCTCCAGAATGAGATCAACCGCATCTTTGAAACCCGGTCCATAGTGATCCACGACAGGGCCCGGAAGAGTCCTGAAAACCAGGAACGCTTCAAAAGTGTTGCGTCGGCCCTACGCACTCAGTCAGAAGCCCGATTTTGGATACACCAGAACAAGCTGACGGAAGGCATCGATGATCCCGCATTCGTTGCTGTCTGTATCTTCGATCTCATGGGAAATGCACGCCAGCTCGTCCAACAAATCGGGCGGGTGACCAGGCATTCAAACGGGGATAATAGATTTCGACAGACGGGCTGGGTTCTTAGTACGCCTGCAAATGCCGAGCGTATCCAAATAACTTGGGAACGATATAAAGGTTACGAGGACTATGCGGCAAGGAACACAGCCCACATTGTAACCAACGAAGTGACGCTTCCTGATCGCCTGCTCGAATACATGGCGGAGTACCAGTACATCAGCGGTGAATTTCGTGGGCGTTTCGAGTTCGGACAGGCGCTTGCAGCAGATGACATCCAGTTGCCGCGTACCGCTGCAGTGTTGAAGACCATCGAGCCGCTGCCTGACATTCGAGATTTTGGTACGATCATTGAAGAAGCAATTATGGACAAAGACCGCTTCAAAATCACCCCAATTGGCAACATGCCCGAGAACTCAATGGGTTTCTCGTATTATGCATGGCGCAACTCACCTTATCTGATTGATCGTTTCTTTTCTGAGTGGAAACTTGGCGTCTTCGTTGCAGTCCAGCACGGTGATTTCGTATTCATGCACGACACTGAAGGATTGGTCGTCGATATGTCGCGCCTCAAGCTCAAGCGTGTTAGTCGGTCTCTCATGGAAAAGGCCTTCCCTGAGGAAGACGAAGAGAATGCATCTCGTCTTTCGCGAATGTCATTTTCTTCACTCGATATGTCCCAACATGCCATTCGAGGAATGGCGATGCGTACCCGCTCATTTGCCGATGTCTTCACCGATCTTCTCGATCCATCTTTGGTGCCTGCTACGGCGGCTGGGTTTGTAAATGGCAGCGCTCGCTATGTCGGTTTCGCGCGCTCGCGCTTGCGTGATGCCTCGGAACGATACGTCCCAATTGCCGAGTATGTTAGTTGGACGTCAGACCTCGTCGTGGAATTGGGTGATGACGGCCAGTCCAGAAGCCGAGTGTTTGATCGTTATGCCGTCGTGGTTGAGGACGTAAGTGCCGAAGAAGCACAACCAGTTTCAATTCTGCTCGATCCTTCGCTCGACGATATGCGCGATGATGAGGTCGGAGGTGCAACCTTCGTACTACATGAGGACGAAAGCTACTTCGACCTGTGTGCAGATGTGGACGTGGAGAGTGGTATCTTTGTCGTCGAGATCGATGATCAAGAAATTGAATGCACGGTTGATTTCGTCTATGAAACCGGCAAGTACCGTATTGAAAGTGACGACCTCAATGCGCAGTTTCCTACCCCTGAGCGGGACGATCGTCGCCAAGGACAATCACTTATTCAACGCCTCAATCAGCGGCAGGCATTCCGTATTCTCACCCGCCGTGAAGGTGTGATTTATTCCGAAGGAAGCTTCTACGAACCCCGTGTGCGCTGGGCACTTGAAGATGGCAGCAAACCCATACTCGACTATGTCTATGCATCACCCTCGCTGGATCCTATTGACTCCGAAAAGGGTGAAAACTACTTTGCCGACAATAGGCGCGACTGGTATCGTCAATCGATCTTCGGTCTCTTCGCCGCAACGTGCGATGATCAACGTGTTGCAAACGGGATCGGCGACGACGATCTTACGGCGGCCATCGAAGCGATCCCGATCTGGTTATGTGATGATGACGGGCAGGAAGTCGCTGACTTCATTGGCCTTGATCCCGAAGCAAAAAAGATGGTCTTCGTTCACGCCAAGGTTGGTGCGCAGAGGCCTCAGGGACGCGGCTTTAATGTTGGCGGTCTCCAAGTAGTTGGTCGTCAGGCTCTAGCGAGCCTCAGCTTCATTTCGCTCGGAAGGCCTTCACCTGTATGGATGCCGGAGCGATGGCAGGGCGACGTCCAGGCAAACGCAGTTACTTTGACCGGCCGCTCCCGAACTTTCGGCGAGGCAGCAGGTATGACGGCAGATGAGTTAAATGCCACGCTCCATTCCGCGTGTAGAAATCCATCCTTTGACAAGGAGGTTTGGATCGTCGGAGCCAAGATGGCCCGCCGACAGGCCCTTGTAGATGGGCTTGAACTCAATCATTTCCAAAACCGTCTGCGTCAGTTTTTAATGCATTGGGACGCGATGCAGACGGCTTGCGCCCGTGCAAATACACGTCTGAAGTTCTACTGTCATGACGAGATGTTCTAGCTTGCCCAAGAAGTGCGCCAAAGCGTTGGTCTTTCCGTGCGATTTGATGTTAAGCAGACATCGGTGCTCTACGCGGCGAACGACCGCTTCCCTTCCTTAACCGCTTTTCTGCGCGAGGTGGTACTCGAGTTGACCGAGCTCGATCCGGTCACTAAATCGGGCTCAACCGCGGGGTTTTGAACTAAAGATGTCTCCTACGTTCCACAACACACGCTGTTCCGGAAAACCACCCCAAAACAAAAAACTCCGCAATGTGATTAATCACACATTCACCGGCTTGTTTCCGGTCTAGGGTCTTCATCAACAACAAGATGACAAAACGAAGAACTGGTTCCCCGACACCCCCTGCCGAACCCGCGGATAGCCAGCCATAAAAAGACTAGACGTCATCAAGACCCGAGCAACGTACCTTGAGGTCTCTTGCGCCCGATCTTCCGGTCTCCTCCCTGCCGGAAATCGGGCGCAACGCTTTTGGGGCGCCTTTGCCTCAGCGGATCTCGTAGCCCCATTCCAGCGCCAGTTCGCACAAGCCCTGCCAGAAGCCTTCGGCGAAGCTGCGCAGGACGCTCAGCTCGAAACTGTCTGCGCCCGTGCGCGCGATCAGCACGCCGACATGGCCGATCTGGGTGGCGGCGCACATGCCGGGCTTGAACGTCGTTGGCCTGAGGTCGACCGCCGTGCCCTTGGCCAGTACGTCCCGCGCCCTTGGTCCTTCCAGGCGCATCACCGTGCGGCCGTGGGACTGGTCGGTGACCATGGCCATCGCGCCGAGTTTCTTTTCCAGCTTTGCGGCCAGGCTGCCGGCGGCGGCACCCGGGGCCACGGCCAGCCATTGCTCCGGTGCGGTGCCGTGCAGGCTGACACCGCGCGCGGAGGCCGAGCCGCCCATGCCGGGCAGGTCGAGGCCGAAGTCTTTCTTCATCGCCGCAGACAAAGCGCGCGCCTTGCCTTTGGCCGCGATCACCACGGCGACCTCGCACGGGTGCACAAGTGTCAGGGCCACGCCGGGGCCTTCGGGCAGAGAGCGGCCATAGCGGCCCGGCACGATCATGTCATCCAGTGCGGAAATCTGGGTCAGCATCTCAGCCATGGGCCTTCTCCTGTGCCGGATCAAAGAAAACGGGATCGCAGACCTCTGCCTCCATGTAGACATCACGCAGGCCGTCCCACAGCATGACCTTTTGCCCGTGCCGCTCGCGCCCGTGTTTCAGCATGGCCAGCCCAACCCAGCTTTCCAGCATCGGTGAATACGCCACCGAGGAGACATAGCCCTGGTCGGTCTTGAGGCTGGGCTTGTCGCCGAGGTTGACCAGATGGCTGCCGGCCCGGAAGCGGTTGGCCGGGTTCAGCGGCTTCACGCCCACAAGCTGTTCGCGGTCGGGATCGTCAAGCCCGTCACGCTCGCTCATCATGCGCCCGATATAGTCCTTCTTCTTCGACAGCATGCGCCCCATGCCGACATCGCCCGCCGTCACCCGGCCATTGATCTCGTTGTGGGTGACAAAGCCCTTCTCGATGCGCATGGCGGAGAGCGCCTCAAGTCCATAAGGGCCGATGCCATAGGGTTCGCCCGCATGCATGATGGCGTTGGCCACCGCCTCGCCATAGCCTGCCGGCACCGCCAGCTCATAGGCGAGTTCGCCGGAGAACGAGATGCGGAACAGCATGGCGGGAATAGAGCCCAGCACCCTGACCTGCTTCGCCGCCAGGAAGCCGAATGCGTCGTTGGACAGGTCCGTATCGACGATTTTCGCCAGCACGTCCCGTGCCTTCGGACCGGCAATGGCCATCTGCGCCCACTGGTCGGTCACCGAGGCATATTGCACGTCCAGCTCCGGCCACAGCGCCTGGTGGGCAAACTCGATGTCGCGCATGGTTTCCGCCGCATGGCCGGTGGTCGTGGTCATGAAGTAGTGGTTCTCTGACAGCCGGCTGGTGGTGCCGTCATCGCCGACAAAGCCGTCCTCGCGCAGCATCAGGCCATAGCGCGCCTTGCCGACCGGCAGCTTGGCAAACGCGTTGGAATACAGCCGGTTGATGAACTCGGTGGCGTCTTTGCCCTTGATGTCGATCTTGCCGAGCGTCGACACGTCGCAAAGCCCCACATGGGCGCGGGTGTTGAGCACTTCGCGGGTCATCGCCGCCAGCCAGTCGTCGCCGTCGCGCGGGAACCAGCTTGAGCGGTACCACAGGCCGGTCTCGACGAATTCCGCGCCCAGGTCAGCCGCCCAGTTGTGCAGGGGCGACATGCGCACCGGGCGAAAATGCGCGTCCACATGCTGGCCGCCGAGCGCCCCGAACGACACCGGCGTATAGAACGGCCGGAAGGTGGTGGTGCCGATCTCGTGCATGTCCTTACCCGTGGCGTCGGCGAGGATGCCGATGGCGTTGACATTGCCGAGCTTGCCCTGGTCGGTAGCCATGCCGGATGTGGTGTAGCGCTTGGCCAGCTCGATATGGTCATAGCCCTCGCGCGCCGCCAGCGGCAGGTCCTTCGCGGTCACGTCGTTCTGGTAGTCGACAAACGGTTTGCCGGTGGACTGCTTGACCCACCACACCGGCGCTGACGTGTGCGAAGTCTCGTCCTTCGCCTTTGGCACGGGCGTTTTTCTGGTTTTGAACCCGGCCAGCTTCGCCGCCTGTTCACCGCGCGCCGCGCCGTCGGCCAGGCATTTGCTCAACGACCAGACCGCATTGGCCGAGCCTGCCGGAATGATGGCCGGGTTGTTCAAAGGCGGCATGAAACAGTATGCATCCTCGTCCCAGGACGGGCGTGCGCCCTGGTGACAGGCCAGGTGCACCACCGGGCTCCATCCGCCGGACATGGCCAGCGACTGGCACGGAATGGTCTCGTGGCCGCTGCCCCGGTCGATCTCTATTGCTTTCATGGCGTGCTTTCCGCCGTCCACATTGGTGACCACGGCCCCGGTGAGAACCGGCACGCCATCGGTGTCGATTTCCGGTGCGTCGGACCGGGCATCGATAATGGCTTCCACATGTACACCGTGGGCCTTCATGTCACGCGCGGTGCGATAGCCTGAATCAGACGCGGTGAACACGCACGCCGAGCGGCCCGCCGCCACGGCATACTGGTTGGCATAGGCGCGCATGGCAGACGCGGTCATCACGCCGGGCCGGTCATTGCCGCCGAACACGATCGGGCGTTCCTCGGCCCCGGTCGCCATCACGCAGGCTTTTGCCACGATGCGCCACAGCTTTTCCACCGGCACGTCATGGTCGGGCACTGCGACATGTTTCTGCACCCGTTCCAGCGCGCCGAACACACCCTGGTCATAGGCCCCGATCACCGTGGTGCGCGCCATGATGGTCACGTTGCTCATGGCGGCGAGTTCAGCCAGCGTGCCGGCTGCCCATTCATGGCCCGGCTGGCCGGCAATCTCCTCGCGCTCGCGCAACAGCGACCCGCCGCAAGATGCATGTTCGTCGGCCAGGATCACGCTGGCGCCGCTGCGCGCGGCTGACAATGCCGCCATCAGGCCGGTGGGGCCGGAGCCGACCACCAGCACGTCGCAATGGGCGTAGGCCTTTTCATAACGGTCCGGATCGTCTTCATGGCTCAGGTGCCCGAGACCGGCAGCGCGCCGGATGATCGGCTCGTAAATCGCTTCCCAGAATTTTTTCGGCCACATGAAGGTCTTGTAGTAGAACCCGGCCACGAACAGCGACGAGGCGATGGAATTGATCGCGCCGAAGTCCCTGTCCAGTGTCGGCCAGCGGTTCTGGCTCTTGGCAACCAGCCCGTCATAAATCTCCTGCATGGTGGCCCGCGTATTGGGCTCAAGGCGCCCGCCTTCGCCGATTTCCATCAGCGCGTTGGGTTCCGCCGCCCCGGCGGTGATCACCGAGCGTGGCCGGTGATATTTGAACGACCGGCCCATCAGCAACTGGCCGTTGGCCAGAAGTGCGGAGGCAAGCGTGTCGCCGCCATGGCCGGTCAGGGTCCTGCCGTCAAAGCTGAAATCAATCACCGAACTGCGGTCGATCAGCCCGCCTGTGTCAAACCGGAACGAGGTCATGTCTTTGCCCTCCCGCCAGTCTTGCGACCAGTCGCCTTGCGTGCTGCAGTCTTGCGAGCAGGCTTTTTACGAGCGGCCGTCGATGACCCCTTGCGACTGGTTGCCCAGGTGCTGGCCGGGGTGACGGCGTAGATCTCGTGGCTCACCGTGTCGCGCTCGACCACCAGCCATTGCCGGCAACCGCCGGTGTGGTGCCAGTGTTCGGCCATGCGCCCGCGCACGTTTTCGCGGATGTGCACATAGTCGTGCCATGTGTCCAGGGTGCCGTCGCCGATGGTATCTGGACGCTGTTTCGAGGCATCGCCCTTGATGTAGAACTCGTCCGTGGTGCGCGGGCCGCAATAAGGACAATTAATCAGATAAGCCATTTTCGTATCCCTTAAGATCGGTATGGTTTTTGATTGAAGCAATCAAAAGCCATGAAACTGATCGCCCTTTAATGCAAGTTGGCCTGCGCGCCGTGCGCGGTTTCGTCCATCACGTATCCGGTACGGAACCGGTCCAGCCGCATGGCCGAGTTCAGCTCGTGCGGTGCGTCATTGGCGATGGTGTGGGCAAAGCACCAGCCTGACGCCGGTGTCGCCTTGAAGCCGCCATAGCACCAACCGGCATTGAGATAGAGATTGTCGATATCGGTCTTGTCGATGATCGGCGAGCCGTCCATGGACATGTCCATGATGCCGCCCCACGAGCGCAGGACGCGGGCGCGCGACAGGGACGGCATCATCGCCAGCCCGCACTCGACCACGTGTTCGACCATCGGCAGGTTGCCGCGCTGGGCATAGGAGTTGTAGCCGTCAATGTCGCCCCCGAACACCAGCCCGCCCTTGTCCGACTGCGAGATGTAGAAATGCCCGACCCCGAAGGTCACCACATTGTCGAGCCACGGCTTGATGCCTTCCGACACGAACGCCTGCAGCACGTGGCTTTCAATCGGCAGTTCCAGGCCGGCCATCTTTGCCACGGTGGTCGAGTTGCCGGCCGCCGCCAGCCCGAGTTTCTTACAGCCGATGAAGCCCTTGCTGGTCTCGACGCCGACGACCTTGCCTTTTTCACGCCTGATGCCGGTAACCTCGCAGTGCTGGATCACATCGACACCGCGCATGTCGGCGCCGCGGGCAAAGCCCCAGGCCACTGCATCATGGCGCACCGTGCCGCCGCGCCGCTGCATCAGCCCGCCCATGATCGGGAAGCGGCCATTGTCGAAGTTCAGGAACGGCAGCATGTCGCGCAGGGAATGCTGGTCGATGATTTCCGCATCCACGCCGTGAATGCGCATGGCATTGCCGCGCCGGACATAGGCATCGCGCTGGCCGTCGGAATGGAACAGGTTGACCACGCCGCGCTGCGAGACCATGGCGTTGAAGTTGAAATCCTGCTCCAGGCCTTCCCAGAGCTGCAGGGATTTCTCGTAGAACGGATTGTTGCCCGGCAACAGGTAGTTGGAGCGGATGATGGTGGTGTTGCGGCCGATATTGCCGCTGCCCAGATAGCCTTTTTCCAGCACCGCGACATTGGTGATGCCGTGCACTTTCGCCAGGTAATAGGCGGTTGCAAGGCCATGCCCGCCGCCGCCGACAATGATCACATCGTAGTCCGGTTTCGGATCGGGCGAGCGCCAGGCGGGTTGCCAGTTCTTGTGGCCGGACCACGCATTGCGCGCCAGTGAGAAAATCGAATACTTCATGTCGGGCATCCGTTTCAGCAAATTGGAGGCAAAAGTATAGGGGCCGTGGCCACAAATCCTGTTGTCTCTATGGGCCGTTTACTTTACTCATAGCGACATGAGCCTGAAGGACGCCTCATCTCCGGAAGTCATAGCATTCCTGCTGGTAGACGGGTTTGCGCTGATGTCGTTTGCCTCCGCGGTCGAGCCGTTGCGCGCCGCCAACACGCTGGCGGGCCGTGAACTGTACCGTACCATCTGCGTCTCCCATGACGGCAATCCGGTCACCTGTTCGGTCGGCACGGTGCAGCCCTGCGAGGCTAAAGTCGGCGACATGATTGACGCCGGCACGCTGTTCGTGTGCGCCGGCGGCCGGCCGTGGTCGTATGGTGACAAGAAGACATTCGCCTGGTTGCGGTTGTTGTCGCGGCGCGGCGTGCGCATTGGCGGGGTGTCGGGCGGGCCTTATGTGCTGGCGCGCTCCGGCATCATGGAAGGCCGCCACATGACCATACACTGGGAGCACGCGCCGGCCTTGTCGGAGGAATATCCCGATCTGCTGCTGACCCGCTCGCGCTATATCATCGACCGCGACCGGGTCACCTGCGCCGGCGGCATCGCGGCACTCGACATGATGCACGCCATCATTGCCGAACAGCACGGCAAGGCGTTTGCCACCCAGGTGTCCGACTGGTTCCTGCATCGCGATGTGGCGCTGGCGACCTCGCCGCAGCGCGCCTCGCTGACCCAGCGCTACGGCATTCACCGCCAGGACGTGATCTATGCGCTGGAGCTGATGGAGAGCAATATCGCAACACCGCTCGACCGGGCGGCCATCGCCAAACGGGTCGGGCTGTCCACGCGCCAGATCGACCGGCTGTTCGCCAGCCTGCTGGGGGCAAGCTTTGCCGATCACTACCGCACGTTAAGGCTGGAGCGCGCCCGCAACCTTCTGATGCAGTCTACCTTGCCGATCACCGAGGTGGCGCTGGCCTGCGGATTTGCCAATGCCAGCCATTTCTCGCGCGCCTATTCGGCCAAGTTCGGCATCCCGCCGCGCCGCGACCGGGTGCAGGCCGGCAGGCTGTCCGCACCCGTTGAGCAGGAGGCGTAAGGCGTCAGTCGCGATAGCGTGACCGGTTGTAGCCGCGCGGGTCGCTGATACTGCTGGCATCGATATAGCAGCGGGCTTCACCCGGACCGCCGCCGCGGCGCACCTGGTAGACATCACGCCGGTATACCCGGCGGCAGGTTTCCCAGACATCTTCACCGCGCAGTGCGCGCACATATACCCAGATCGCCGTGCGCCCGGAATCGCTCGAAAACGTTCCGGCAGACGCCGTGGGTGTTCCGCCCGTCATGGCGGCAAATGAGATCGCGCCGGCGATCCCGGCAAGGGCAAGGCTGTTTTTGAACATGGTCATGACGGCACCATTCCTTTCAATCCTATGAGTGTTGACAGGCAGTATACGCGCCGGATCCTGTAACGTACCAATCACAAGTCATTCAGGCGCAAGTGTGGCCTGCGACAATTCACAGGTGCCGGTTCGGAAGGAAAAGCTCTATTGGTCACTTTGCGGACAATTCTGCATGGTGGCCGGCAGCGCTTCGCGGGACCTGCCGAGTAGGAGGATGTTGCCGCGGGGAAGTTCGTAGCGGCACAGCACCGGCACCCGGGCGACCATGTTGCGCTCCGTTTCAGGATCACGTGAACTGAAGAACCAGTGAATACCGGTCTCATCCGGCAAATCCTGAAGTGTAAAGGGTTCACGGCGAATGGCGACATCGACTGGCTGCCCGGTTTGCAGCGGCACATAATAGCGTATGGATTTGATGATGTTCCAGCCGTCTGCGGACCCCTTGATCTGTCCGGGGTTCAGTGCCCTGATGAGCTCGAGCTGCGATGCATACACTGTTGGCCTGTTTATCAGATTGCGGTCCGTGGCAAGCATCACGGCGGCGCAGCTCGCCAGAGCCAGGATGATCCTGTTCCTGCTGTGTGCCGCATTTCCAGACGCAGCAGAAGCTGCCAGCAACAAGACGCCGGGCACCGCTGCCAGGAAGTAACGAGGCACCATCAGGCTGTTGAAAGCGCTCATGAAAATTATCGTGGCCGGAAAAGCGAAAGCCAGCCCCGCAGCCAGCCGGGCGGGAAGCTCGTGCCGGTTGATCCGCAGCCCGTACAAGGCGAGCAACGGGATTGCGATGCCGGCGAGGAGGGCGGCAGGACGGTTTGCAATGTCGTGCCGTCCGTTCACGAATATCACGTCGGCGATCATGACGACGTTCATCCACGACAGTGGCCACATTCTTTCCACCCAGTAGTTCACCGATTTCTGGGCAATGCCCGGCGCATAAATGGCAAGGATTGCGATCGTCGCAATCAGCACAATACAGGACCGGCGTGTGCGGAAGCGGGCATAGCGGCCGGTACCCTTTGCACCGAAGCTGACGGCTTCCATTGCAAGGACCGCAATCGCGCCCGCGGGAATGGTCGCTGCGGCAAGTATCCTCGAGCCGGTCGCGACTGCGCCGAACGCGGGTGATGTCTCGGTTTCGCCGGCCAGCCACAACCGGGTGCTGCCCCACACACCTGCGGCTACAAAAAATATCATGAGAGCGTACGGTCGCGCTTCCACCGCAAAACGTTCCATCAGGTTGTTTCCGAGCCACAATCCCAGCAGGATGATACCGGCAGCTGCTCCCCAGGCCCGCCAGGCAGTGGCCGAGAGCAAACCGCCTGCCAGGCCCATGAAGATCAGGGACGGCAACCGCAAGGTGAACTCAGTGGGCCGGGAAAGACCGTCTGCGCCCGAAGACACCAGCATCCAGAACTTGAGAAAGATAAAATACAGTGGTGAATGGCCCTGAAAGTATCGTTCTCGCGCCATGTCAGTGACGTCACGTCGGATAGCGTTGACAGAGATGATTTCGTCGGCCCACAAGAGTTCGGTGCGCGCACGTGGTCCATCCAGCAGCAGCGTTGCGCAACAGCAAGCTGCGCAAAGTGCGAACTCCAGTGTGTAGCGTTGGCCGGACAGGTTCATGGGGCGCGTTGGATCAGCATGAGGTTGCGGGTGTAGACCGCCAGGCCTGCCAGTTGCCCGAAGATGAACACCGGGTCCTTGCGGATGATTGCGTACAGCAGCATCAGGGATCCACCGGCCATTGAGAAAATCCAGAACGACAACGGAATAACCGACTTGCCCGCACGTTCGCTTTGCCACCACTGCACGGCAAAGCGCGCGGTGAACATGGCCTGGGCGAGAACACCGAGAATGACCCACCCGTCGAAGATCAGGGACCATTCCCCGAATATGTGTGTGAGATTGAAATCAGTCATCTTGGTTCCTTACCTGTTCACGGCTGCGCACGTGGCCGTAGCTGCTGCGTTTCAGCCACCACACAGCCGGCAGGTCGATCAGGCCCGCAAGGGCACGATCGAGTATGCCGTAATGTGACGCACCGGCCAGACGCGGCCGGTCCCGAATCGGCCACTCCGTCACTTCAAACCCTTCCTGCTGAACCAGCGCTGGAAAAAACCTGTGCCAGTTTGCGAAATAGGGAATCCGGTGAAACACATGGGCCCGAATGACCCTTAGGCCCGACGCGCTGTCCATTGTCTGATCGCTCAGCACCAACCTGCGTACGTTGTTGGCAATCCGTGATGCCAGCAGCTTGACGGCCGAATGGGTTCGTTTCTTTCGTCGGCCATTCACCATGCCGAGACTGGCCGGGCCGGCGTTCAGGACGGCCATCAGTTTTGGAATGTCTGCCGGGTCATTCTCCCCATCAGCATCAATCACCGCGATGAGATCACCCGATGCAGCCATCAGCCCGGTGCGGATGGCGGCGCCCTTGCCGTAGTTGGACTGGTGCACGAGGAGCCGCAGCCAGTCCTTTGACATCAGGCCGCACACCGTTTTGCAGGTGGCGTCGTCGGAACCGTCGTCGATGATAATGCACTCGAAGCGCTCGCCGTCCAGCGCCGCTCCAATCTCGTCAATGAGAACGGGCAGTGATCCTTCTTCATTGTGCGCCGGCACCAGCACGCTGACCACTACTGCCGCCGACGGTTTTCCACTCAAAGTTTCGCCCCTCCCGAACCTAAAGTTTGGCCTTTGCCCGCAGCGCCCTCATGACGGGTTCTATAGGCATATTGGCGGGGTTCGTCCACGTTCATTATATCTGCGCGCCGGGCTGACCCGGATTCAGCTGACCGGCTGCGTGCAACGACGCGAAAGTTATCCACACGCTGTAACGCAACTGTCATGCAAGTATTCAGCAACTGTCACAAACCGGCACTAGTCCTGCCTCCCGGATCTTCGGTTTTCGGCAATTGGGACGTTTTGCATGGCCAGCGCGGTATCGGTTGAAAAACTGTCCAAGACATTCGGCGGTACGAAGGCGCTGGATGATGTCTCGATAACCGTCGAGCCCGGCGAGATGGTTGCCCTGATCGGCGCATCCGGGTCCGGAAAATCCACCTTGCTGCGCCATATTGCCGGTTTGGTTGAGGCCGATAGAACCGGCGACAGCGCCATCTCCATTCTGGGCCGCACCATGCAGACGAGAGGGCGCATTACGCCTGACGCCCGGGAAATCCGCTCCAGTGTCGGTGTCGTATTCCAGCAGTTCAACCTGGTCGGCCGACTGAAGGTGCTGACCAATGTGCTGATCGGCAATCTCGGCAACATGCCGCGGCTGAAAGGTTGTCTTTCCCTGTTCACCGACGAGCAGAAAAAAGCCGCCATGCGCGCGCTGCACCGTGTAGGCATTGCCAAGCAGGCAATGCAGCGCGGCTCGACGCTGTCCGGCGGCCAGCAGCAGCGTGCCGCCATTGCCCGCAGCCTGGTGCAGGGCGCGCAGGTGCTGATTGCCGATGAGCCGATTGCCTCGCTCGATCCGTCGTCGGCACGCAAGGTGATGGACATTCTGGGCGACCTCAACCGGTATGACCGGATCACCGTGCTGGTATCGCTGCACCAGGTCGAATATGCGCTTAACTATTGCCCACGCACGATCGCGCTGAGAAACGGACAGGTTGTTTATGACGGTCCGTCCGAAGCCCTGACGCCGGCATTCCTGGGCGAGTTGTATGGGGCGGAAAGCGAAGAGCTGTTCCTGCCCGGCCTGGAGGCCGAGCCGGACAGACCGGAACCCAGGACACCTAAGCCTGTTGGTCAGCTGGCCCCGGCGCCGGCTGCTGCCTAATGAAATCCATCATCTTTCATGGAGCAAAAAGGAGAACTTCAATGCTCAGAAAAACCCTTATCGCAGCTGTCCTGACGGCGGGTGCGCTGTCCATTACCGCGGCACAGGCCGAAGACAGCAAGGAGATCAATTTCGGCATCATTTCGACCGAGTCGACCTCCAACCTCAAGGCGACCTGGCAGCCGTTCCTCGATGCCATGGAAAAAGGCACCGGCATCAAGGTCAACGCCTTCTTCGCACCAGACTATGCCGGGGTCATCGAGGGCATGCGCTTCAACAAGGTGCATGTCGCCTGGTACGGCAACAAGTCCGCCATGGAAGCGGTCGACCGCGCCGATGGTGAAGTGTTCGCGCAAACGGTTGATAACGAAGGCAACCCCGGTTACTGGTCGCTGTTGGTCACCCACAAGGACAGCCCCCTGAACACGCTGGACGATGTGCTCAAGTGCGGCGGCACCATGAATTTCGGTATCGGTGATCCGAACTCCACCTCCGGCTTCCTGGTGCCGACCACTTACATCTTCGCCAAGAATAACATCGAGCCGTCCAAGTGTTTCAAGACGGTGCGCAATGCCAACCATCAGGCCAACGCAATGGCGGCCGCCAACAAGCAGGTTGATGTGGCCACCAACAATACCGAAAACATGCGCCGGCTGGAGAAAACCAATCCGGATGCCTTCAACAACCTGAAGATCATCTGGAAATCTCCCCTGATCCCGTCCGACCCGCTGGTCTGGCGCAAGGACCTGGATGCGGATGTGAAGTCGAAACTCTACACTTTCGTCATGACCTATGGCCGTATCGGCACACCGGAGGAAGTGGCCGAAGCACGCAAGGTTCTCACCGAGCTGCAGTGGGCGCCGTTCCGTCCGTCCTCCGACGCCCAGCTTTACCCGATCCGTATCCTGGCCCTGAACAAGGATATGCTGAAAGTCCGCGGTGACGACAAGATGAGCGCCGACGACAAGAAGGCAAAGCTGGCCGAACTGCAGGCCGAGGCCGACGCCATCGCCAAGCTGGCCGATACCGTACCAAGCATGTAACCGCACTCCCTGACGAAGCATGCATTGTGCCCGTCTCCAGCATGTTGGAGGCGGGCATTTTCAAAGCCCTGTCGCAACGCCTGATGGCCGGAGCAACATTTCAATGACAAGCCAGACCGCATCGGATCAAGCCACAATCGATATCCCCCGGGCACCGCTGCGCGAGCGCGCCTCCAGGTGGGCCATCGGGCTGGTTATTGCAGGCCTGCTGGTGTGGAGCTGGTATCCCGCCGAGATGTTCCGCTGGATCAACCTGTTCACCGATGCCGGCAACATGGCTGAATTTGCACGAGGCTTCCTGTCTCCCAACTTCCGCGACTGGGACATCTATCTGGCCGACATGGTTGTCACCGTCCAGATCGCCGTGTGGGGCACCTTCCTGTCGGTGGTGGTGGGCATCCCGTTCGCGATCATGTCGTCGTCTAACATCTGTCCGGTATGGATCGTGCAGCCTGTCCGGCGTCTGATGGACGCATGCCGGGCGATCAATGAAATCGTGTTCGCACTGTTGTTTGTCGTCGCTGTCGGCCTGGGGCCGTTTGCCGGTGTCATGGCGCTGTTCGTCCACAATCTCGGTGTCGTGGCCAAGCTGTTTTCCGAAGCGGTTGAAGCCATCGACCCGCGCCCGGTCGAGGGTATCCGGGCAACCGGGGCGAGCAAGCTGCAGGAGATCATTTTCGGCGTCATTCCCCAGGTCACGCCGTTGTGGATTTCGTTCGGCCTGTACCGGTTTGAGACCAATGTGCGCTCGGCAACCGTGCTGGGCATTGTCGGCGCCGGTGGTATCGGGCAGTTGTTGTGGGAGAATATCCGCAGCTTCGCCTATGCTGAAACCGCTGCCATAATGGTGATTATCGTGGTGTCCATCACGCTGATAGACATGCTGTCGCAACGCCTGCGCAAGTGGGCCATCTGACGGGCGAGACTGTGCCGGACCGGACCATCTACAAACGCTATGCGGTTTACTTTGCGCCGCAGCCACAATCTGCGCTCGGCCTGCTGGGCCAGCGCTGGCTTGGCCTGTGCGCACATACTGGCGCCAGAACCGAACCGCCGAACCGTTTTGTCGCCGGCCCGCGCCGCTATGGATTTCACGCCACCCTGAAAGCCCCCATGCGCCTGGCCGGGGATGTAACACAGGACAGTTTTCTCAGCTCGGTCCGGTCGCTGGCGAAACTGCTGCAACCGGTCGAACTGGGCGTTCTGGAGCCTCGCCGCCTCGGCGGTTTCCTGGCGCTGATGCAGACCAGCGGAAGGCACGACGAGGTCTCCAACCTGGCCTGGTCCTGTGTCCGGTCACTGGATCATCTCAGGGCACCGCTGACACCCGAAGACATTGCCCGCAGACCGAACCTCAAGGGCATCGAACAGGACAACCTGCTGCAGTGGGGATATCCATACGTCGCCGATCAGTTCCGCTTTCACATGACCCTGACGTCTGCCCTGGCTGATGACGAGTTGGGTGAGGCGGAGAAGGCGTTTCGGGACGCGGCCGGCAACTCTCTGGATGAGCCGGTGACGCTGGACGCCATCAGTGTCTATGGCGATCCCGGCGCGCCGGACACCTTCAGGCTGCTTGACCGCTTTGATCTGACAGCCTGAGCAACAGGCCGGTCATGGCGGTGATGGCGTCCTGCGCTGCGCCATCATTACAGACGGTATGTACAGTGTGTCCGGTGCGCCAGTCCGTCACATGTCTGGCCTGCCGGGCAGAGACATCGACGGCACTTTCCCGACCCCGCAACCTGAGCCGCTCGGCAATGGTGTCGCGATCTGCCGTGATCTCGATTATCTCAAGCCGGTCGAACACCGATGTCGCCTCGGCAATCGATGTGCGTGAAACATTGCACACAAGATGCGTGCCATTGCGCAACTCCGTTAACAGGTGGCGGGAAAAACCGTAATGGAGGCGGTGTGCTGACCATGACAGGCAGAACCCGCCTCTGTCCTGCATTTGCCGGAAGTCAGGCTCGCTCAGGGCCAGGTGGTTCTCGCCACCTGCATCTTGCGGCCGGGTGATGTAACGTTGTGGAAATGCGAAGGCAGCGTTGCCGGCCAGCCTGTCTCTGGCGCCGCCGAGCACGGTGTCCTTGCCGACACCGCTGGCGCCGACCACGGCGAAAAACACACCCGGGTTCATGCCTGTGTCCCGGTCTTCAGGCATTGGGCAGCATATGCCATGAAATGCGCGATACCGGGAGTTGCCGCGTCTGGGTCCTTGGCCCGGTCATCCCAGATCCGCAGCCGGACCGCGTCGCGATGATGCGGATTGGCCTCAAACTCCGCCACCTGCGCCTGAGACATTGGTCCTCCCTGCAGTTTCAGCGTCAGTACCGAGGCGTCAGACAATCTGGCAAAATAACTGCTGTCAATTGCGCACAGATAGCGCTTGGCGGCCACATGCAGCTTAACCGGCTGTGTGACCCCGTCTCCGAACCAGTCGGTCAGGAAACTCTCGCCGAGGTCTTCATGTACCAGGTCCTGGCCCTGCTCGAGCGCGGCCTCGAACTCGGGGTCGAGCACATGGCCCACATCGTGCAGCAGGCTTGCGGTAATCAGCTCGGCTGATGCGCCGTCAGCTTCTGCAAGTGCGGCGCACTGCAGGGCATGCTGGGTTTGTGTGACCGCCTCGCCGCCATAAAGGCCTGTGCCGTTGGTCTCCAGCATCTGCGAAATGCGTGCTATTATGTCCATCTTGCCATCCTGACCAATTTCAAACTTGCCCTAGGCTATGCGATCGCCTTCGCGCCAGACTTCGATTACGCTCGGCAGGTCGCCATCAAGGCGGTAACGCACCAGGTCGGCCCGTTTTCCCGGTGCGATCTCGCCCCGGTCATCCAGCCCGACCTGACGCGCCGGGTTGCGGCTGACGGCGGCAATCGCCTGCGGCAGGGTTATGCTGTCGACGGTTTTCTCAAGCAGCGTCGCGCCATACAATAAAGAGAACGGCACATAGTCGCTCGACAGAATGTCCAGATATCCCAGATCCGCCAGTTCCCGGGCCGATACATTGCCGGAATGGGATTTGCCGCGCACCACATTGGGCGCCCCCATCAGCACCGCCAGCCCGTTTGCATGGCTGGCCCTGGCGGCCTCGATGGTGGTTGGGAATTCCGCCACCACGATACCGTCCTCGACGGCTTCGGTCACATGGTCCTCTGTGGCATCATCATGACTGGCAATGGCCAGGTCGCGGGCATGGGCCTGGCGAACCACCTCGCGCCGGTTCGAGTGCGCATAAAGCTGATGCTCCTCTCGCCGCCTGCTCATATAGGCCTGCATTTCGGAATCGCTGTAACCGTACTTGCCCTGGTAATAGGTGAAGTAGGCATCTAGTGACGCAAACTGCCGTTGGCCCGGCGTGTGGTCCATCACCGAGACCAGCGCGGTTCTGTTGTTTTCCATCAGCGGCTCAAGGCGCGCCATGATGTCCCGGCACGAAATCTCGCAGCGCCAGTGCATGAAATGCTCCGCCTTCAACGACCCGCGCGCGTTCAGCGCCGCCACCGCAGCTGACATGTCTTCCAGCAGCGCCGCCGAGCGCGATCCGGTATCGGCATGACCGACCGACAGGGCGTCAAACACAGTGGTAATGCCGGCGGCAGCCACTTCCCGGTCATGGTTGAACACCGCCGCCTGCACCGGCCAGTATGATTTCGGACGCGGCATGATGTGCCGTTCAAGATTGTCGGTGTGCAGTTCGACGAGGCCGGGAATGACAAAGTCGCCGCCTGCATCCAGCGCACCCGGCAGCGATGATGGTCCGCTGCTGACGTCGGCGATTGTACCGTCGCGCAGCAGCAGCGATCCGCTGATCTCCTCATCGGCCAGCACCAGCCTTGCATTGCTGATCACCTGTTCAGGCATGGGCCGGTTCCTCCCGGTTGCTGGCGGCCATGTCGATGTCGCGGGCGGCAAGCGTCCTGCGATCTGCCGGATCATGGAAGATGCCCAGGATGGCGGTGCCGCTTTTGCGCAGGTCCGCAATCATGTCCAGCACGGTTGCCCGGTTCTGCGGATCAAGCGACGCGGTCGGCTCATCAAACAGCATCAGCGGCCGCGGCGCTGCCATGGCACGTGCAATATTGACCCGCTGCTGTTCGCCGCCGGAAAACGTCAGCGGTGACAGGTGCAGCAGATTGTCCGGAATCCGCAGGCGCGTCAGCAGCTCCGTCGCCCGCGCCCGGGCAGCGTCCGGTTTCATGCCCTGTTCAATGGCCGGGTCCGCCACGATGTCGATGGCCGGTACCCTCGGGATGACGCGCAGGAACTGCGACACATAACCAATTGTATCGCGGCGCAGGGCCGATATCTGGCGCGGCGGCGCCACCGCAACGTCGCAGGTGCCGCCTTTGTGCCGGACCAGGATGCGCCCGCCGCCGATCCGGTAGGTGCCGTACACCGCCTTGAGCAATGAGCTCTTGCCGGCGCCCGAGGGCCCGCACAATGCAGCTATCTCCCCGCCATGGACGGACAGGGAAACACCGCGCAGCACATCCAGAACCGCGCCGTTTTGCGTGTGCAGCACGAACTGTTTGTTGACCTGATCGACGCTGAGAACCGCTTGCTTGCCCATCGCCTACACCTGCAGTACGGAAGATACGAGAAGTTGCGAATAGGCCGCCTGCGGGTCTTCCAGCACCTGGTCGGTCAGGCCCTGCTCGATGACCCGGGCGTCCTTCATCACCATCAGCCGCGTCGACAGCAGCCTTGCCACGGCAAGGTCATGGGTCACCACGATGGCTGACAATCCCAGATCGCGCACCAGCGAGCGGATCAGGTCCAGAAGCCTGGCCTGCACCGACACGTCCAGCCCGCCGGTCGGTTCGTCCATGAACACAAGCCGAGGGCTGGTGATCAGGTTGCGGGCGATTTGCAGACGCTGTTGCATGCCGCCGGAAAACGTGCGCGGCAGATCGTCAATGCGGGCCTCGTCGATCTCGACAGCCGCCAGCCATTTCAGCGCTTCGCTTCTGATGTTGTCGTAGTGACGCCAGTCATTGGCCATCAGGCGTTCACCGATATTGGCGCCGGCCGACACGTTCAGCCTCAAGCCATCGCGCGGATGCTGATGAACAAAAGCCCATTCGGTACGCTGCAGTCGGCGCAGTTCAGGCTCGCTCATGTCATGCACATCGAGCGCGCCTTCGCCTGAGTAATAGCTGATCTCGCCTGCATCAGGCTCGATCAGACCGGCGATCGAGCGTAACAGCGTGGTCTTGCCCGAACCGCTTTCGCCGACAATGCCGAGCACCTCGCCGGGCCACAGGTCAAACGAGATGTCGTCGCAGGCAACAGTTCTGCCGAACGACTTGTGCAAGCCGGAAACACTCAGCAGCGGGGTGGTCATTCTGCTGCCTCGCTGACTGCCTGCCGGCGGCTTGCACAGTAATCGGTGTCGGAGCACACGAACATGCGCCCGCCTTCATCGTCGACAATCACTTCATCCAGGTAGGTATCGCGCGCACCGCACAGTTCGCACGGATGCTCCCACGCCTGCACTTCAAACGGGTGGTCCTCGAAGTCGAGGCTGACCACCGAGGTGAACGGCGGCAGTGCATAGATGCGCTTTTCCCTGCCTGCACCAAACAGTTGCAGGGCGGCGCAGTTATCCATTTTGGGATTGTCGAACTTCGGCGTCGGCGACGGGTCCATAACATAGCGGCCTTCCACCTTGACCGGGTAGGCATAGGTGGTGGCGATATGGCCGTGCTGGGAAATGTCCTCGTACAGCTTCACATGCATCAGGCCGTAATCCTCAAACGCATGCATCTTGCGGGTTTCCGTTTCGCGCGGTTCCAGGAACCTCAACGGTTCCGGGATCGGCACCTGGTAGACCAGTATCTGGTCGCTGGTGAGCTTTTGTTCCGGGATGCGGTGCCGGGTCTGGATGACGCTGGCTTCAGCCGTCGCCTCGGTCGTCGCCACACCGGCGGTGCGCTTGAAGAACTTGCGGATCGACACTGCATTGGTGGTGTCGTCAGCGCCCTGGTCGATGACTTTCAGCACGTCTTCCGGTGTCAGCACCGAGGCGGTCACCTGAACCCCGCCGGTGCCCCAGCCATACGGCATCGGCATTTCGCGGCTGGCGAACGGCACCTGGTAGCCGGGGATTGCCACGGCCTTGAGCAGGGCACGGCGGATCATCTTCTTGGTCTGCTCGTTGAGATAGGCGAAATTGTATCCGGTATCGCGCGCTGCGGCGGGCTCGATGGTCATTCCGCGGCCTCCTGCCGGTCTGCGCCCTGTTCGCGCCGCATGCGCCGGACCAGTTCCAGTTCCGACTGGAAGTCCACATAGTGCGGCAGCTTCAGGTGTTCCACGAATCCGGTCGCCTGCACATTGTCGCAATGTGACAGCACGAATTCCTCATCCTGCGCCGGTGCGGTGCGATCCTCGCCCAGCTCGTCGGCCCTGAGTGCCCGGTCGACCTGGGCCATGGACATGGCCTTGCGCTCGCAGTGACCGAAACTGATACCGTAACCCCGGGTGAACTGGGGCGGGGTGGATTTCGAGCCGGTGAACTGGTTGACCATTTCGCACTCGGTGATCTCGATTTCGCCCAGGCAGACGGCGAAGCCGAGTTCTTCCGGCACGAAGCTGACCTCGACCATGCCAACCCTGATTTCACCGGCAAACGGATGATTGCGGGCATAACCGCGCTGGGTGGAATAGCCCAGCGCCAGCAGGAAACCTTCGTCCCCGCGCGCCAGCATCTGCAGACGCACGTCGCGGTCGACGGGGAAGGTCAGCGGATCGCGGGTCATGTCACCCGGCTCGCTCTGGTCCTCATCAGGTCGGCACGACGCCGGTTCGATCAGGCCCTGCTTGTCCAGCAGGCCCAGCACGTGCGGGGTGGCATCGTCACTGACCGGCGCGGTGGCGGCGGGTTCAACCTCGGCACCTGTGTCCAGTGCACGATCCAGCAGGCGATGGGTGTAGTCGAACGTCGGGCCCAGCACCTGGCCGCCGGGTAAATCCTTGAAGGTGGCCGAAATGCGCCGGGTGATTTCCATGGCGCCGGTGTCAAGCGGTTCCGAATAGCCGAAGCGCGCCAGTGTGGTGCGGCTGGCGCGCACCAGGAACACCGCCTCGATCATGTCGCCCCGGGCCTGCTTGATGGCCAGCGCCGCCAGTCCACGATCATACAGCGAGCCTTCCGACATCACCCGGTCGACACCGAGGGTCAGTTGCTGCGATATCTGTTCCGCCGATATTTCAGCCACGTCCGGGTCGCCACGGCGTTTTTCCGCCAGCAGCCGGTGTGCATTGTCGATGGCCCGTTCGCCGCCCTTGACTGCTACATACATCCCGCAGCCTCCATGACCCGCACGGTGCGCGGCAGGGCCGCCAGGCAGTCGGGACCGGCCAGTATGATGTCGATGCCGAGCGGAAAGGTTCGGTCGCTGGCTTGCAGCCATGTCCAGAATTCGTCCGGCAGGCCGGTCACCGCGAGCCGATGGACGCTTTCAATACCGGGTCCGGCCAGTGCCACGCCGTCTTCACTGTTGCTCATTCCGTCCACCTGGATGACCAGTGTGGCGGATGCGTCCGGATAGTCCGGTGATCCGATGGAAAATCCGGTCAACACACTTTGGTCCGGCCAACCCGCAAAGAAGGCGAAGGCCGCTTGCGATGTATCCCGCGTGATCGGCGCACCGCAGTGAAACCGGATGTAGTCGATTGCCTCATCACCGGCGGTGTCGTCCAGCCACACCGGGCTTTCGTGGTCGCACAGGGTCAGCGCAGTCATCACTGATGCCGGGTTCAGCCTGCCGGCTGCGGGCAGGTCGGTCGCGATTTTCTGCACCAGGCCGGGCCGCGACATGGCATCGAGCAGGATGCGGAAACAGCGCGCGGCATCCGCCGGGGGATCGGCAAAGCCGGGTTTCAGGGCGGGAGCCATCAGTCATCCTCCCCGCGCACCAGCGTGAAGAAGTCAACCCGCGTGGCCGCCACCTTGCCCCGGTGCAGTTGCCGGGCCTTGTCGTGCGCATTTTTCAGCGGCTGAATGATATCGCGATCCAGGTCGGCGAACAGCTTGCCGTCCTGCAGGCCGGCATCGATTTCCGCCGCTGCCCTGGCATGGTTCACGTCACGCCCCAGTACATAGGCGTGGCCGGTCTGGCCGGTGCTTGAGATTACCGAACATCGGGTGACGGTGGCTTCGCCCATATTGAACTGCGCGCCTTCGCCGCCGGCCCTGGCCCGTACCATGACAAGGCCGGTTTCCGGTTCGCGCAGCGGCTTGAACGAAGGTTTTCCGTCAAATCCCGACCACAGATTCTCAAGCAGGTCGGCCGGCGCCCTTGCCAGGACCGCCATCCAGTCCTGACGATCGCAAGTGGTAAATTGCTGTGTCATCCGCAGTGTCCTGTTTTTCGACACCCTGATTGCCCCCGTCAGATGACAGTCATGCGACAGAACCGGTATTGCCGGTGGAAAAGTTGTGCTTCGAACCGGCGCGGCGGCGGTGCCGCGTATTGCGGCTGACCGGCACCAGCGAGGCTTCGAACTGGTCGGTCACCCGGTCCCAGGAAAATGTTCTGGCAAAGTCGATACAGTCCTGCCGGTTCAGCCTCAGGGCATTTGAGATGGCCCGGTTGAGATTAACATCGAGAACACCGGCGCGCGCGCCGGTGATCACGTCGATGGGACCCTCAACCGGGTAGGCGGCCACCGGCACGCCGCAGGCCAGCGCTTCCAGCATGACCAGTCCGAACGTGTCGGTGCGGCTGGGAAACACAAACACATCCGCTGAAGCCATGGTGCGGGCCAGATCGTCGCCGGTGCGATAGCCGGTGAAAGCCACAAGCGGGTAGCGCTGTTTCAGATCCGCCAGTTGCGGGCCGTCGCCGACCACCACCTTGGAGCCGGGAACATCGGCTTTAAGGAATGCTTCGATGTTCTTCTCAATCGCCACCCGTCCGGCACACAGCATGACCGGGCGGACAACACCTTCAAACATGTCCGTACCGGACGGTTTGAACAGCTCGGTATCCACACCGCGTGTCCAGGTTTTCAGGTTTGAAAACCCTAAGTTCGCCAGCCTGCGGATGACGGTGGGTGTCGGCACCAGTGTTGCGGCAGCCGGCGCATGAAACCGCCGCAATAGCGCATACGCCATGCGCTCAAGTCCGGGCACCGGCAGCCGGTTGACCAGCATTTCCGGAAACCGCGAATGGAAGCTGGTGGTGAACGCCAGGCCAAGTGCCATGCAATGCCGCCGCGCCATCCAGCCCAGTGGGCCTTCGGTGGCGATGTGGATGCACTCGGGGTCGAACACCTTAATCCGGCGGCTGATGTCGGCAGGTGTGACAAGCGCCAGCCGGATTTCAGGATAGGTCGGCATCGCGATGGTGCGGTTGCCCTGAGGCGTCAGGCACATGACCTCGTGGCCTCTGGCCCGCAACCCCTTCATGGTGCAGGTCAGGGTGCGGACAACGCCGTTAACCTGCGGGTGCCAGGCGTCGGTTACCAGAAGTATGCGCATGCGTATTCTCCGGTTTGCCCACTGACACAGGAACTGCGGAACGCCAGTCCAGAAGCTCGAACGTCCCGTCGAAATGCTCCACCAGGGCGGAACAGCTTTCCACCCAGTCGCCATCGTTGAAATATTCGATACCGTCGATGGTGCGCATTTCAGGTGTGTGTACGTGGCCGCAAATCACCCCGTGCGCCTCGCGCCGCTTCGCTTCGCGCACCATGGCGAGTTCGAAATTGGACAGGAACTCGACCGCCTTTTTCACCCGGTTTTTCAGGTACGCCGATAATGACCAGTACGGCCTGCCGAGCAGCCGCCGCACCTTGTTGAGCACCACATTGGCGGAGATCGCCACCTCGTAGGCACTGTCGCCCAGATAGGCCAGCCATTTTGCGTATTTCACCACCCCGTCAAACTCGTCGCCGTGCATGACCAGGTAACGTTTTCCCGTGGCGGAGATGTGGATGTCGTCGAGGCGCACCGCCATGCGCCCGAACTGGCTGCCGGCGAAGTCGCGGAAATTCTCGTCATGATTACCCGGGATGTAGATCACCCTGGTGCCCTTGCGCGCCTTGCGCAGAAGCTTCTGGATGACGTCATTGTGCAACTGGTCCCACTGCCAGGTTTTCTTCAGCGCCCAGTTGTCGACGATGTCGCCGACCAGGTACAGGGTCTCGGACTCGGTCACCCGCAGGAAATCCAGCAGCAGTTCCGCCTGAGCGCGCTTGGTGCCCAGGTGAAAATCCGAGATCCAGATGGCCCGGTATCTGGCCGTGCGCGGCTTTGGCGAGTGCACGTTCATGGGATCATCTTGTGCAGGAAGGTGACATCGTCACCATCGGCTGACTTATCTGACGGCTTTTGGCCCGCGGGGACGGGGTCATCCGACACAACGATCAGCACCGCGTATCCGCCAGCCAGCCTGCGGGTGCTGGCAGACAGGCCGCGTTGTTTGGCCAGCGTCTCGACAAAGTCTGTCATGCCGGCGCGCGGCTCCACGTGAAACCGCGCCAGCCATTTCAGCATCAGCGTGCGGGCAAAGCCGGGCCAGCGTTCCATGTCGCCGAAGTCGACAATGTGCGCGCTGCCGCCGGGGGTGAGCTGGTCGAGCGCGTTGGTGAACGCGCGCTGCCAGTCAGGCACCATGGACAGGCTGTAGGAGAACAGCACCCGCTCGAAGCCGGCAAGCTGAAACGCCCGGCGGGCATCGAAGTTTTCCGCATCACCGGCCACGGTGAAGACGCGCTCGCCGACACCGGCCTTCGCTGCCTTGGCGCTGGCCGTCTTCAGCATCTGCGATGAAATGTCAAAGCCGTAAAACAGCGCCTGCGGGTTGGCGCGCGCCGCGACCACCAGGTTGCGGCCGGTGCCGCAGCCGATTTCCAGCACCCGGGCGCCGTCTGGAATGTCCAGCGTGTTGAGCAGCGTGTCGCGGCCGAACAGGTAGTACTTCCGGGTCAGGTCATAGATGTAGCGCTGGTAGCGGTAGACATCGTCCATGGTGCGCGCATGCCGGGTGGCGACAAGCGTCTGGCTGTGCTGTTTCATGGGTTGAGCTCGTACAGATGAAAGCCGCCATAGATCGCCGACCGGTCGCGGGCCGTGCCTCGTTTCGAGGCCGCTTCGTCGTAAGACCAGCGGTTGAGCACGGACGGCGCGACCCGGCCTTCCAGCGGCGAGTGCCGGGCGGCTGTGCGGAAGATGACGCGGGCACCCGGTGCGGTGGCGCGCGTGGCGGCGGCCCACAGGGCATTGAGCTGGTCGTCGGACATCCAGTCCTGCGCATCCAGCAGCACGATCCGGTCAACGCTTTGAGGCTCTGCTTCGGCCAGTACGTCGGTCACCGACCGGTTGTGGGCGGAAACCCGGTCAATGCGGTCACGCAAGGAGCGCCAGTTCTTCGCATCCAGATAGGGCGGCAGCGCCAGGCCGTTCCCGTCGCCATCCGGATGGCTGGCATAGCTGCGGCCGAACGCCTGGCGGGCAAAATAGTTTTCCGACAGGGGGAAGTCGCAGGAAAGCTTGCCGAGCCGTTCGCGCAGCACGTCCGCCATGTGGCGGCCTTCGGCCAGCTCGGTGTACTGGGCCGGCGGTATGCCGAGACCATACAGCGACATGGGCGACGAAGTGAGCCAGCGGATCAGCCGCTTGTCGAACAAAGGCGACAGCTTGTCGGCAAAGAACCGACGCTGCTCATCCAGCGTCTTTGACTGCATGATCACGGCCGGGTTGACACCATAGACCCGCGCCGCCACATGGGCTGCCGTAATGAACCGGCCAAGCAGGCCATGCCGGTAGAAGTTGCCGGCAAACAGGTTTATGCGCGGTCCGGCCATGGTGCGATCACCCGACCAGTACTCACGCGCCTCGTCGTCAAGCCGGTGCGCCAGCAACTGGTCGTAAAGCTCGATGTTCAGCGCGCTGCCGGTGCCGGCGAAAAACCGCGCAAAATCCTCGTGCGCCAGCAGGTGCCTGATCGCCGCCTGCTTGAGTTTCAGCAGAGACAGGTGTGCCTGGTTCAGGTCAACGGCAGTAATCCGCGCCGGATCAGCCGTCAGGTAGGAAAGCACATTGCACCCGCCGGACGTAATCGCCACTACATGATGGCCCGGCTCAATCGCCATGGCGTCCATGTCCACCACCGGGTCTTCCCAGATCTGCGGATACACCAGCCCGTCAAACACAAACGCAAACACCCGTTCCAAGACGCCTTGCCGCGAAGCCGAAGCACTGCGAAACACCGCCTGTTTCAGAGGTGTCGTTGAGGCGGTTCCTGTGTGAGCCGCGGTATCTAGAACGTCATCCTGCATGAAAGCCCCGAAACAGTGTTCATGGGGCTTGTGGATTAATCCGAGTCGATAACCGCTACGCTACGATGTGATGACAAGATGATGACGGTGGGGGAGGTCGGAAGTTGTTAGAATGCATCGAAGGTCGGTGGGTGCTCACGCCCTTGGCGTACCCGAGCGTGGTTAGTACCAACTATTCTGCACTCTGCAGCTTGTATTCTCAATATAGTTTCACAAATTGATTCAAATATTGAATATTTTGATCGTGAATTGTAGTATTTAAGAATAAAATTTTCGTATTTGGCGTCATCGACGCGAAGTCGCTGCCAGCAAATGTTGTGACACGCTCAATTAAGAGGAGGCTGCATGAGTAAATCACGTTCATTTTCAATCTATCTGTTGAAGGAGAGCTTCAGCACTTATAATACGCTAAAGGACGACCATAATCTTGAGGGCGATGTTGAGGGTGCTGATCTGCCTGAAGGAGCGACGCTGTATGTTCTTGACAATCAAGCGACACCACCTTGGTGGAAAAACTACTTTGGGATCCGAAAGAACCTGACGCAGACGCTCAAAGGAGCGATTGTGTTCCTCCCGGTAGGGGAAAGAACATTTGCGATTACTTTCGGCCACGTCTTTAACAATCTCAAAAGTGAAAGCTATGAGTATGACTTCGGTTTACGTGTAACACTGAACAGTGTTGATCCTGACAAACTAAAAAGTCTCGATTCTTTGAAACCGGAAAACGCTCGACGACAACGCACACAGTTGTCTGTGGGCTCAGACTTAACACTATTCGATTTTGATCGTGACAGCACGATCCTCAAAAGCCTCACAGGCAAAGTCAAGGATGAGTTAAAACCATTCTTCAAACACGCTACCGGTGCGAGCAATATTCGCATTAGCTCGGATGTTGCACCTGTCGGACTACCTGAGCTGTGCGGAAAGCTTTTGGAACTCTATCAAGATGAGTCTTACAAGACTTCATTCCCAGACATTCAAAACGTCTCTCCCGTCAGAGACCCCGTTGTTATTGATGCCCTGAACGCTAAGCTTATCAGCGCAATACGGGCCAAAGACAACGAGGTAATTCTCACCATACCTGATATTGTTAATTACGCCGATGAAATGCACGCTACATTTGCTGGAGAAGGGGCAGGTCTAGTTTATGATGATGTGTTTGCCGATCGATACTACGAGTATCTTGAGAAAAACGAGTTCGACTTAGCCACGATTACTGTCGATACCCTTAAAAAGCATCACTTAGTTCTGACCAACGAGGCCGGACAACCACGCGGTGATCGACCAAATATCCTCAAGTGCTTGATCTTCGACACCGCTGTCGATGGGGCGGTCGAGAGTTATCATTTGTGTGAAGGCAACTGGTATATGGTGGATGGAGATTACGTCTCAGAACTGTCCACGTATCTCGACCCACTATGCGCTGACACCACACTCCTTGTTTACGATCATGCTGATGAGGGAGCCTACAACGACGCAAGTGCATCTGCTTCAGCGACGCGACTTTGTATGGACAAAGGGGACATCTCACCTGCTGGACAAAAACAGGTCGAGCCCTGCGACGTCTTTGAGATTGAGGACGACTTAGTGGTTCTTCATCACGTCAAAAAGTCAACGGTATCGGCAACGCTCAGTCATCTATTTAATCAGGGGCTGAATTCCATCCAACTTATTCGCGATGACAATGACGCGCTAGAAAACATCAAAGCTTTGGCTGCACACAAAGCGCCGGATGGCCAAGAAGTCAAATTCTTGGCGGCATTTGAATCAAATCGTTTCAAGGTAATCTTTCAAATCATTACCCACAAAGACAAAGCTGCACTGTCTCTAAATTTGCCTCTATTCTCACGGATCAGTCTGAAGCGAACAATGAAAGAGCTTCGCCGCATGGGCATCGAAGCTGAATTTTGTTTTGTTGAAAATAGAGCGGAGAAGTCTGAAGGTAAACAGAAGAAGAGAAAGAAAAAGGTTGGGGATGCACCTGAGGCAAAGGCCGCATAATCGATATTGGGACACAAACCTTTGGCGCACCCGAGAGGATTCGAACCTCTGACCTCTGCCTTCGGAGGGCAGCGCTCTATCCAGCTGAGCTACGGGTGCAAATGCTAAGTTGGTCGGTCTTCTATACTCCGGCTTGTTCGTATCGGCAACGGTTAAGGTTGTGCTGCCTCCAATCGCTCCGCTCACGCCTCCCGATGCCGCGTCCAGGCGTAGATAAGCGGCGGCAGGGCCAGGGCGATGGCCGCCATGCTCAGTTGCAGGTGCGTGACGCCCAGGGTCTCGTTGCCGGGCGCGGCGAACAGCAGGCCGGCGGCAAACAGGATGACGCGCATGAACAGGCCCATCGGACCTTGCCCCAGCCCGCCCACATAGCTGACATGGCCCTGCAGCGCGCCGGATATGAAGGTGATGCCGATCAGGGCGGTGGCCAGCACGAAGGCGATTTCACCGACTGATCCGACGCCAACCAGCGCCGGATTGAGCACGAAGAAGAACGGCGCGATATAGATCACCCCGCCCAGCCGCATGGCTTCCAGCCCGGTCCGGAACGGGCTGGAGCCTGCCATGGTCGCTGCCGCAAATGCGCCCAGCGCCACCGGCGGCGTGATGTAGCTGACCATGCCCCAGTACAGGATGAAAAGATGCACCGCGAGCCGGTTGAGCCCGGCCTGCTCAAGGGCAGGGGCCAGCACCACGGCGAGGAAGATGTAGCACGCTGTCACCGTCATCCCCATGCCGAACACGAACGCCGTCAGCGCGCCCATGATCAGCAATACGATGACATTGTTACCGGCCATGAACACCAGGTCATTGACCAGCGTGCCGGCCAGCCCGGTCGCTGAAAACGCCCCGACGATCAGCCCGACGCCCAACAGCACCGCGGTCAGTTCGGCCAGCGCCTTGCCGACCCCGAACACCAGGTCCGTGCCGCTGCTTAGAGTAAATCTGTGCCGCTTCAGAAACTGGTTGATGACCAGCAGCAGCGCAGTGGCGTAAAACGGCGCCAGCGTGTCCTGGCGCAGGTGCACCATCATGAAGATCAACAGGCCAAATACGAACAGGTAAAGCCAGCCGTCTTTGATGGCGGCGGTAAGCGAGGGCAGTTCCTCGCGCGCAATGCCCTTGAGGCCGCGTCGTGCCGCATAGGCGTCGATTTGCGCGAAAAGGCCGAAATAATACAGGATCGAGGGGATCGTGGCGGCCAGCGCAATCTCGATGTAAGGCCGCTCCAGGAACGACGCCATGACAAACGCCGTCGCCCCCATGATCGGCGGCATCAGCACACCGCCGGTGGACGCGCAGGCTTCCGTGGCGGCCGCATAGCGCGGCTGGAAGCCGGATTTCTTCATGGCCGGTATCGACACCGCCCCGGTGGTCAGCACGTTGGAGATCACCGAGCCCGACATCGAGCCCATGAAACCCGACGCGAAGATGGCGACCTTGGCCGCGCCGCCCCGGAAGCGTCCGACCAGCGCCAGCGCCAGGTCATTGAAGAACTTGCCGCCGCCGGTGCGCTGCAACACCGCGCCGAACAGGATGAAGCCGATCACCAGCGTGCCGAACGCCCGCATCGGAATGCCGAACGAGCTTTCTGCGGAAATGATGTGATAGGGAACCGTGTCCCAGAACGGCTGGGCAAACCCGTTCAGCGGATTGGGCACCTTGTCGGCAAAGGTCGGATAGACCGAAAACACCGCCACGATGATGAACAGCGGCAACCCGCCGGCGCGGCGCGTGCCTTCCAGTATCAGAAAATAGACCAGCAGTGAGACCCAGCGTGCGACCTCTGGTGCGGCATACTCCCAGCCCGAATCAAGGCTCTGCTCAGCCGTTGCAGCAAAATACCCCATGCCCGCCAACGCCAGGACAGACAACGCCCAGTCATACCATTGCGGCGTCACGGGCGACGTCTTGAACATCCTGAAGCACAGGAAGGCCTGGGCCAGGAACAGGCCGGCGAGCAGGTACAGATACTGGCCCTGTAACAGCGTGGTGACGTATTTGCCGAAGCCGAACAACTGGTACACCGACAGGGCGATGCCGGCCACCGTCAGGATGACCACGGCGCTGCGAGCGGCAGGTCCGATGTCGGACCGCGCCAGCGTCGGTTCGGCATTTACCAGCCCGGCAGGCTCTGCCTTGTTCGTTTCAGCCACATTGGTCAGGATAGCGCCCCTTCGCCCAGAGATAGCGCGCGGCCCGTTTCAGGCCGCGCGCATTGCTGTATTTCTCTAGAACACCACCTTGAAGCCACCTGCTTCGAGCGCTTCGCGGCGCTTCTTGTCCCAGGCTTCGGCCCAGTTGTCGGGATTTTCATCCTTCAACTGCTGCCAGGCGGCCAGCAGGGCCTGCTGCCGTTTGATCAGGTTGTCATTGTGCGCCTGGGCGGCGTCGGTCCAGGCTCCGATTTCCTTGTAATAGCGGATGGCACCGTCGTGATAGGGCGCGACCCATTCGAAGTTCTGCTTGTCCTTCGACCAGCCGCCAATGCCCGGCGCCTTGCCGTCATATTGCGGGAACAGCTCCACCATTGCCCTGGTCATGTTGTAGACCAGCTCTGCATCCTGCGATGCCATGGCGGTCAGCACCGGATAGGCATAGCCCGCTGTGGGTACCGGGTCGCCGCCGTCAATACCGGCGCCGACCTTGGCGTTCACCGGTGCGAAGAACGGCGCAATCGCCTGCATCCGGGCCAGGCCTTCGGCATTGTTGGGGTCGATTTCGGGCCAGATCAGGCCGCGCGGATTGGATTCCTGCGCATATGCCAGGCCGGAATTGGTCGAGGCGAACACCGCATCCACCTCATTGTTGCCCATGCCTTTCCACGAGGCGCTGAAACCGCCGAAGTCGACGCGTTCCACGTCATCCCAGGTCAGCCCGCCATAGGCAAGGTAGGCTTCGTTGTTGACGTTCAGCGCCGGGGCGCCCTTGACCCAGGCAACCCGCATGCCCTTCAGGTCTGAATACCCAAACCCTTTGCAGTCCGGCTTGCCGGCCTTTTCGCACACGTCTTTCGCCACGCCCATCGACAGCCCGACCGCGCCGCCATTATTTGCCATCAGCACACGCACCGGCTGCGGCCCCCAGTTTTCGGCGCCGAACTGGAACACGCCTTCCTGGGCCATGAACGACCCGCCGACACCGGTGGCGGAAAACTGCACCTTGCCCTGGCGCAGCGGCTCGGTCCGGGCCACGTCGTTCTTGCCGGGCAGCACGCGCAGGTTTGTGCCGAACGCGGTTTTCAGCGCCGCACCGATGGCAACCGACTGGTTATATCCGGCAGACCCGGTGCCATAGGCGGTCCAGGCCAGCTGGCCCGGCAGTTTGACATCGGCAGCAAACGCCTGGCCGGCAAAGGCCAGCGCTGTAGCGCCCAGTAGCAGTTTCTTGAAGCAGTTCATTCCTGATTTCCTCCTGATCGCGGGGCTTCGGCATGCGCACACGACTGCCCCCCGCGGATTGATCTTTTTTCGCGGCTTTTCGCCGCTTGCCTTGCCGTTCCGACACAGCTCACGCAACTCGTACACGCTGCTGCAAAGAGACTTGTACGAATGAAGTTTGTTGGCAAGACCCATAATGAAATTGTGTCCCACTGCTCTCGCCGATGACGCACGGCGTGACCTGCAAGCACCATTTTGTGACACAATATTGTGTCACATGCGGCACTTGCGCCTCTGGAAACGTTCTAAGGTTATGGGCCATAACTGTATTGCAGATTTGGTGAGGGTAAGAGTTGATGGATTACGCAGGTTTTTTTGAACAGCAGCTTGGCAGTCTTCGCGACGAAGGCCGCTACCGTGTATTTGCCGACCTGGCGCGCCACCAGGGCCAGTTCCCCAGGGCCGCGCGCTACAAGACCGACGGGTCGGTCTCCGACGTCACGGTATGGTGCTCCAACGACTATCTCGGCATGGGCCAGAATAAGAACGTGATCGCGGCCATGACCGCCGCCATCAACCAGTGCGGCGCCGGCGCCGGCGGCACCCGCAATATCTCCGGCACCAATCATCATCATGTCGAACTGGAGCGCGAACTGGCTGACCTGCACGCCAAGGAAGCTGCGCTGATCTTCACCTCCGGTTATGTCTCCAACTGGGCTTCGCTGGGCACGCTGGCGTCAAAACTGCCCGGCTGCGCGGTGTTCTCCGACGCAGACAATCACGCCTCGATGATCGAAGGCATCCGCCACTCCAAGGCCGAACGCCATATCTGGAAGCACAATGATCCGGAAGACCTCGACCGCCTGCTGGCAAGCGTCGATCCGGACCGGCCCAAGCTGGTGGCGTTTGAAAGCGTCTATTCCATGGACGGCGATATTTCGCCGATCGCTGAAATCTGTGATGTGGCCGAAAAACACAATGCGCTGACCTATCTGGATGAAGTGCATGCCGTCGGCATGTATGGCCCACGCGGCGGCGGCGTTGCCGAGCGCGAAGGCATCATGCACCGCCTTGACGTGATCGAAGGCACTCTTGGCAAGGCGTTCGGTGTCATGGGCGGCTACATAACCGCGTCGGAGCAATTATGCGACTTCGTGCGCTCGTTTGCGTCGGGTTTCATCTTCACCACCGCGCTGCCGCCCGCCGTGGCGGCTGGCGCCATCGCCTCGATCAAGCATCTGAAGCAATCCGACACCGAGCGGTTGCAGCAACGCGAAATGGTGGCAGCCCTGCGCGCCGGTCTCGACGGCGCCGGCATTCCGCACATGCCGAACGAAAGCCACATCGTGCCGGTCATGGTCGGCGATGCGGTCAAGTGCAAGTGGATCTCCGACTGGCTTTTGGACAATGCCGGCATCTATGTGCAGCCGATCAACTACCCGACCGTGCCCAAGGGCACCGAGCGGTTGCGCTTTACACCGACCCCCCTGCACACCCAGGACGATATCGAGCACCTTGTCTCCGCACTGAACGAACTGTGGTCCCAGTGCGCCCTGGCGCGCGCGGTTGCCTGACGAGGTTAGTCTGCGGATTGTCCATATGCCCCTGCAGGCTGCCGGGAACCGCCAGTGGTTCAGTATTCTTCCAGTTCGATGTTTGATATATCGGGATCATCAGCCAGTGAACTTCTGATGGCCGAACTCAGTTTTTCCACATCTTCGCGGACATCGATCTTCCTGAACCATCTTCGGATGACCGGCTTGTCAGGATGAACAAACACGCGATGTCGCGCCAAACCGTTTTGCGTGTCTTCGGCGTTGCCGCAACAAACGGCAAGTGTGTACTTGCCCGCATGATCTAATTCCAGCCAATGGCCCCAGTCTTCCTGGCAGCGGAATTTCACTTTGTATCCACGTGCTTTAAGCGATGCTTCGACAAAATCAGCCAGCTCCAGAGCAAACAGACCCGGGTTGATGTAATCCTCATGCTCTTCATCCAGCTCGCCAGCTGTCGGGGAGAATTTATTCGATAGAAAAAGAAAGTGGCTGTCCATTCGCGTTCCTGCTTTCACTCATATCGTTCAGGCATATCAACTGATCAGGCCAGGCGGGTCCAATACCTTCAAACCGGACCCCGGGCGGTGTTGATCTTAACACGGAGCGTTTTTCCGATCGTTAACTGACATCACGTGTTTTTACCTTTCGTATCTACCCCCTTGCATAGCCCTGCCGATATCGAGCACCTTGTCTCCGCACTGAACAAATTGTGGTCCCGGTGGGCCTGGGCGTGCACAGTGGCTTTAAGTCCTTCCGCTTGTCCGCCGGGCCTGACGACCATCACGAAGACGAAACTGGCAAGGGTTACTTCACATGACAAGAAACGGGGGCCAGTTGCTGGTCGCGTGCCTGAAATCGCTTGGCGCAAAAACCGCCTATGGCGTGCCGGGTGAAAGCTATCTTGCGGTGCTCGACGCGCTGCACGACACCAAGGGCGCGCTGGATTTCGTGCTGTGCCGCAATGAGGGCGGGGCCGGTTTCATGGCCGCCGCCCACGGCAAGCTCACCGGCGAGCCCGGTATCTGCCTGGTGACCCGCGGGCCCGGCGCTACCAACGCTTCCATTGGCGTGCACACGGCAAGGCAGGATTCCTCGCCGATGATCCTGTTCGTCGGCCAGGTCGGCACCGACCAGCGTGACCGTGAGGCGTTCCAGGAAGTCAACTACCGAAAGTTTCATGGAGCAATCGCCAAATGGGCGGTCGAGATCGACCAGGTCGAGCGCATCCCGGAACTGGTGTCACGCGCCTGGGCAACTGCCCTGTCGGGCAGGCCGGGTCCGGTCGTGGTCGCGCTGCCGGAAGACATGCTGACCAGCCTTACAGATGTCGAGCCGTGCGACCCGATCCTCATTCCCGAAGCGGCGCCGGCACCCGAGACGATCACGGCGCTTGAGGCCGAACTGGCCGGGGCGCAACGACCGTTGATTATTGCCGGCGGTGGCGGCTGGTCCGAGGACGGCGCAGGTTCGTTGCAGAGATTTGCCGAGGCCAACGACATTCCGGTTCTGGTCGCTTTCCGCTCGCAGGACCTGATCGACAACCTGTCGGATGTCTATGCCGGCGATGCCGGTGTCGGCATGTTCCCGCAGACCAGGCAGTTGATCGCCGACGCTGACCTGATCATCGCGGTCAACATCCGCTTCGGTGAAATGGTCGCCGACGCCTGGAGCCTGCTGGACGTGCCCAATCCGGCCAAACGCATCGTGCATGCTCATGCGTCTGATGCCGAGATCGGCAAGGTCTATGCTGCCCACGTGCCGATACATGCCGGTCCCAACAATTTTTCCCGTGCGGTTGAAAACCTCAAGGTGAAAGGCAATTGGGCCGGCTGGCGTGAGCAAGCCCGCGCCGGATACCTGGCCTATGTGGACGCCCCCGCACAGCCCGGGTCCGTCGACATGGTTGAGGTCATGGCGCACCTGCGCGACGTGCTGCCGGATGATGTCATCATCACCAATGGTGCCGGCAATTTCGCCACCTGGCCGGGCCGTTTCCTGCGCTATGGGCCGAAGCAGCGCATGGTGGCGCCGCAAAGCGGGTCGATGGGCTATGGTGTACCGGCGGCGATCGCCGCCAAGGTCAATCACCGCGACCGGCTGGTTGTCTGTTTCGCCGGTGACGGCGATTTTCAGATGAACTGCCAGGAGCTCGGCTCGGCGCGTCAGGCGCGCGCGCAACCGGTGATCCTGATCGTCAATAACGGCACCTACGGCACCATCCGCATGCACCAGGAAAAAACCTATCCCGAACGGGTGTCGGGCACCGAGATTGAAAATCCGGATTTTGTAATGCTGGCCAGGGCCTACGGGTTTCACGGCGAGCGGGTGGAGACGACAGCGGATTTCGCCGCTGCGTTCGAGCGAGCGTGCGCCTCTGAAACCGGGGCTGTGCTGGATCTGAACGTGTCGGCGGAGTCGCTGTCGCCGCGCCAGACACTGTCGCAGATGCGCGAAGCAGGGCTTAAGGCCAAAAATCAGGCAGAAAAGTCGTCTGCATAGGCGTTATGCAGTAAAATTCACGAAACTCTGTGTTGATCTTATCTCAAAACTTGCGCAGTCTTCGCTACCTGTTGAAACTCCGGAGAAATTTATGCCCACCGTCAATCGTTTTGCTGACTTCCACGATGAGATCACCGCCTGGCGCCGCGACCTGCACGCCAACCCGGAAATCCTGTTCGATGTGCACCGCACCGCAGGCGTCGTGGCCGACAAGCTGAAGGAGTTCGGCGTGGACGAGGTTGTCACCGGCATCGGCCGCACCGGCGTTGTCGGCGTCATCCACGGCAACTCCAACAAATCCGGCCGGGTCATCGGCCTGCGCGCCGACATGGACGCGCTGCCGATCCAGGAGATCCGTGACCTGGAGCACAAATCCACCATTGACGGCGCCATGCATGCCTGCGGGCATGACGGGCATACATCCATGTTGCTGGGCGCGGCCAAGTATCTGTCCGAGACCCGTAATTTCGATGGCACGGCCATCGTCATCTTCCAGCCGGCCGAAGAAGGCGGCGGCGGCGGCCGTGAAATGGTCGATGAGGGCATGATGGACCGCTTCAACGTCCAGCAGGTTTTCGGCATGCACAACATGCCTGATCTGCCGGTGGGCCAGTTTGCCATTCGTCCCGGCGGCCTGATGGCATCGGCTGACTTTTTCTCCGTCGAAATCGAAGGCAAAGGCGGCCATGCGGCGCGTCCGAACGGTTGCATCGACCCGGCCATCGTGGTGGCCCAGATCGTCAACGGTTTCCAGTCCATCGTCTCGCGCAACACCGATCCGATCGAAAGCATGGTGATCTCGACGACGCAGATACACCTGGGCGACGCGGACAATGTGATCCCGCAGACCGCCCGCATGAGCGGTACCGTGCGCACACTCAAGCCCGAAGTCCGTGATCTGGCCGAACAGCGCATGAAAGCGGTTTGCGAGAACATCGGCGCTGCGTTTGAGGCCAAGGTCAAGCTGACCTATGAACGCAATTATCCGGTCACCGTGAACCATCCGGAAGAAACCGCCTTTGCCGCGTCCGTTGCCCGCCAGGTGGTCGGTGCCGGCAATGTGGACGAGAACACCCCGCCGGTGATGGGCGGAGAGGATTTCTCCTTCATGCTGGAAGCACGCCCCGGTGCCTTCATCTTTGTTGGGCAGGGCGAAACAGCTGGGCTGCATCATCCCGAATATGATTTCAACGACGAGATCATTCCCATTGGCTGCTCATACTGGGCACGCCTGGTGGAAACGGCCATGCCGACCGAAAACTAGGAAAGGGGAGCTGGGGCAGATGGGCAGTATCCTTTTTCGCAACGCCACACTGGTTGACGGCACCGTTGATGAAGCCCGTGAGGGCTTTGATGTGCTGGTCGAAGACGACCGCATCAAGGAGATATCCGACAAGCCGCTGACTGCACCTTCAGGCGCACGGGAAATCGACCTGAAAGGCAAGACGTTGATGCCCGGATTGATCGATGCCCACGTCCACGTCAAGGCGACCATGCTCAATCTCGGCCGTCTCAATGATGTGCCTGTCACCTATCTGATCGCCAGCGCCGCGCAGATCATGAAGGCCATGCTGATGCGCGGCTTCACCTCGGTGCGCGATGCAGCCGGTGCCGATCGCGGTATGGCCGACGCGGTCGATCACAACCTGATTGTCGGTCCGCGCCTGTTCGTATCGGGCCTCGCCCTGTCACAGACCGGTGGCCATTGTGATTTCCGTGCCCCTACGGAAGTGTCCACCATTATCACTTGCGCCTGCCAGGTGTCCGCCCAGCAGCTCGGTCGCATCGCAGATGGTGTCGATGAATGCCGGCGCGCCGCGCGCGATGAACTGCGCAAAGGGGCCCACCAGCTCAAGATCATGGCGGGTGGCGGTGTGGCATCGCCGACCGACCCGATCCAGAACACCCAGTACTCGGTGGACGAGATGCGCGCCATCGTTGAGGAATGTGATGCCTGGCATACCTATGCCACCGCCCATGCCTACACACCCCATGCCATCAAGCGGGTGGTAGAGTGCGGCGTGCGCTGTGTCGAGCACGGCAACCTGATCGACCAAGAGGCCGCGAACCTGATGGCTGAAAAAGATGTCTACCACGTGCCGACCAGCATTACCTACTTTGCCATGAACAAGCACGGCGCCGATTTCGGAATGCCGGCAGTGTCCATGCAGAAACTCGGTGAAATCGTCGATGCCGGCATGAAAGCCGTTGAAATCAGCATGAATGCCGGTGTGAAGATCGGCCACGGCAGCGACCTTCTGGGACCCCTGCACAAATACCAGTCTGACGAGTTTTCACTGAAAGCATCGGTGATGGGCAATCATGGCGCCATCAAGTCGGCCACCATGACCAATGCCGAAATACTCAGGCAGGACACCGAGTTGGGACAATTGAAGCCAGGCTTCAAGGCCGACCTCATCGTCGTGGACGGTAATCCGCTCGATGATATCGGTGTGCTGGAGGGAGACGGCGCGCATGTTCCTCTGGTGATGCGTGACGGGCAGATTTTCAAGGATGAGCTGGTGGCGGCATAGGCAAGAAGGCAAATCGGGCGGCGGGCATTTGCAGATTGTCCGGATTTGGGGTTAGCTGCGTTCAACAATGATTTTGGTAAGCAACAGGGAGTAGAAAAGATCATGTTAGGTAAGACACTTAAAGCACTGCTGGTGGGTACGACGGTTCTGGCCGGGGCATCGGCCGCAAATGCCGAGACTTTCAGATGGGCCTTCCAGGGTGATGCCCAGACGCTCGACCCGCACGGGCTTTTTGAAACCTTCACGCTCGGTTTCCAGGGCAACGTTTACGAAGGCCTGGTCAAGTACAATGACGAGATGAAACTGGTCGGCGCGCTGGCCGAAAGCTGGGAAAACGTTGAGCCGACCGTGTGGCGCTTCAAGCTGCGCCCCGGTGTGAAGTTCCACAACGGCAACGACTTTACCGCTGAAGACGTGGTGTTCTCGGTCAACCGGCTGAACACCGAAGGCTCCGACATGAAAGTGGTGGCGTCCCTGATCAAGGAAGCCAAGGCGGTTGATGACCTGACGGTTGATATCATCACGCCGACGCCGAACCCGATCCTGCCCAACCAGTTCGAAATCTTCTACATCATGGACAAGCAGTGGGCCGAGGAAAACAAGGCCACCGAAGCCACCAATGTGAAGGGCGGAGATGAAGGCAATCATGCCAATCTCAATGCAAACGGCACCGGTCCGTTCATCGTCAAATCGCGCCAGAGCGGCGTCAAGACCGAACTGACGCGCAATCCCGACTATTGGGACAAGAATATGAAGTCCAATATCACTGAGGCGATATTCACGCCTATTGCACAGGATGCAACCCGGGTGGCGGCGCTGATTTCAGGCAATGTCGACCTGGCCTATCCAATGCCGGTTCAGGACTGGAAACGGCTTGAAAGCGCAGACGGCGTGAAGCCGCTGGCTGGCCCGGAAGCCCGTACCATCTTCCTTGGATTTGACCAGTTGCGCGATGAACTGACGGCCTCGAACGTCAAGGGCAAGAACCCGTTCAAGGACGTGCGCGTGCGCAAGGCATTCTTCCAGGCGATCAATGTCGACGCCATCAGAGACAAGGTGATGCGCGGTGCGTCGATTCCCGCAGGCCTGATGGTTGCGCCGCAGATCAACGGCTACAGTGAAGCCATGAACGGCCGGCTGCCCTATGATGTTGAAGCCGCCAAGAAGCTGATGGAAGAGGCAGGTTATGCCGATGGCTTTGAAGTCACCATGGACTGCCCGAACGATCGCTATGTCAATGACGAGCAGATCTGCCAGGCGTCGGCTGCCATGCTGGCCAGGATCAATGTCAAGGTGAACCTTCTGGCCCAGACCAAGTCGAAGTATTTCGGCAAGGTGCTGGCCCAGAACGGTTATGACACCAGCTTCTTCCTGCTCGGGTGGACACCGTCGACCTTCGATAGCCACAATGTGATCTCGTCGCTGATCGCCTGCCGTGGCGGGGAAGACAAGATCGGCTCGTTCAATCTCGGCGGCTACTGCAATCCGAAGATCAATGAGCTGACGGCCAAGATCCAGTCTGAAACCGATCAGGCAAAGCGTCAGGCAATGATCGATGAGGTGTTCAAGCTTCACCAGGACGAAGTTGGCCACATCCCGCTGCACCAGCAGCCTTTGTCATGGGGTGTGTCGGACAAGGTTGACGTGGTACAGCGCCCGGACAATCAGTTCGACCTGCGCTACGCAGTGGTCAAGAAGTAACCACTTAACGACCGGCAATCCCGGCCGGACCATCCATCAGTTGATCTGACGGATGGTCCGGTCCTCACATCATTTCAGTGTGATTGGACCTGATGCTTACCTTCATCGCAAAACGGCTCGTGCAGTCAATCCTGGTCATGCTGACCGTGGCGCTGATCGCCTTTTCGCTGTTTCGCTATGTAGGTGATCCGATCAACAATATGGTTGGTCAGGACACATCCCTTGAAGAGCGTGTCGAGCTGAAAGAACGGCTTGGCCTGAACGACAGCTTCTTTGTTCAGTTCGGCCGTTTTGTCGTAAATGCCGCACAAGGCAATTTCGGCTTCTCCTACCAGCACCGCAGGCCGGTATCCGACCTGATCGCGGAACGCCTGCCGGCAACGCTTGAGCTGTCGATCGTGTCGGCATTTCTGGCCATGGCCATCGGCATTCCCATGGGTGTCTACACGGCCATTCGACGAAATAGCTGGCTGTCGCATTCCTTCATGACGCTGTCGCTGGTCGGTATATCGCTGCCGACATTCCTGATCGGCATATTGCTGATCCTGCTGTTCGGCGTGGTGCTTCGGTGGTTGCCCACGTTCGGGCGAGGCGAGGTGGTCCAGCTCGGCTGGTGGTCCACCGGGCTGCTGACGGCATCAGGCCTGAAATCACTGATCATGCCGTCCATCACGCTTGCGCTTTTCCAGATGACGCTGATCATGCGGCTGGTGCGCTCTGAAATGCTGGAAGTCATGCGCACCGACTTTGTGAAGTTTGCCCGGGCCCGCGGACTGGCGGAGCGGTATGTGAATTTCGTCGTCGCCCTGAAAAACACCATGGTGCCGGTGATCACCATTACCGGTCTGCAACTGGGCTCGATCATCGCCTTCGCCATCATTACCGAAAGCGTGTTCCAGTGGCCGGGCATGGGGCTGTTGTTCATACAGGCGGTCGGCAATGTCGATATTCCGATCATGGCCGCCTACCTGGTGCTGATCGCGTTCTTCTTCGTGGTGATCAACCTGATCGTCGACATGCTGTATGTCGTTGTCGATCCCCGCCTGCGCGTCGACAGCGCCGGCGGGCACTAGAGCGCTATGAGGTTAAATTGATGCATTTGATGGCGGAAAATCGGTTCACTCAGCTAGACGCGGCGCGCAGTGCGATGTGGTGCATCGGGCAAGCGGCGCAACGACGCCGATGGACCGATTTTCCCCACCCGGATGAGACCCATGATGTGATTACAGTTGGTGAGAGGGCCGGGCGATTTTGCCCTCTGGCGTCGTTGTCTTGCACTTGTGGTGGGACAACACCAATGCGTGCAACCCGCCTAGCCAGCGACCAAAATCGCCGCGGTCAAATGTATCAATTTAGCCTCATAGCGCTCTTGGGAAGAGGCGGCGGCAATGGCTGACACAACGGTGCAGAATACCCAGAAGAGCTGGCTTGCCAGGGCCGCCGACAGCGATATCTGGTACAGTTTCCGCCGCTCGCCGGTGACGATCGTCTCCGCCATCCTGACGGTGCTGTTTTTCGTGTCTGCGATTTTTGCCAACTGGATCGCACCGCATAATCCGTTCGACCTGGCCTCGATTTCCATCATGGACGCCAGCCTGCCGCCGGCCTGGATGGAGGGCAGCGATCCGCGCTTCTGGCTCGGCACCGATGACCAGGGCCGCGATATTTTCTCCACCATCATATTCGGCGCCAGGATTTCACTGTTTGTCGGCTTTGCTTCTGTCATCTTCTCTATGATCCTCGGCATCTCGCTGGGCCTGATTTCCGGCTATGTGGGCGGCCGGCTGGACGCTTTCATCATGCGTGTCGCCGATATCCAGCTGTCGTTCCCGGCCATCCTGATCGCTCTGCTGATTGACGGCGTGGCACGTGGTGTGCTGCCGCGCGAAATGCACCAGGACCTGGTGTTTTACGTGCTGATCTTTGCCATCGGCATTTCCGGCTGGGTGCAGTATGCCCGTACTGTTCGCGGTTCCACGCTGGTTGAAAAGAACAAGGAATATGTCCAGGCAGCCAGGGTCATCGGCATTGGCCCACTGATTATTCTGTGGCGGCATATCCTGCCCAATGTCATGGGGCCGGTTCTGGTTATCGCGACCATCCACCTGGCCATTGCGGTCATCACCGAAGCCACCCTGTCGTTCCTCGGCGTCGGCGTGCCGCCGACGACGCCGTCGCTCGGCACCCTGATCCGTATCGGCAACGACTTCCTGTTTTCCGGTGAATGGTGGATCACCATCTTCCCCGGCATTGCGCTGGTGCTGCTGGTGCTGGCCATCAACCTGCTCGGCGACTGGCTGCGCGACGCTTTGAACCCCAAACTCAGATGAAGGCCGACGTGGAACATAACAGCCTGCTCACCATTGAAGGCATGAGGGTGGAGTTTCCCAGCCGCCGCGGTCACGTTGTTGCTGTGGAGCGGCTCGACCTGACGGTCGAACCGGGCGAGATCCTTGGCGTTGTGGGTGAATCCGGTGCCGGCAAATCAACCATTGGCAATGCGGTGATCGGCCTGCTGGAACCGCCTGGCGAGATGACCGAAGGCACCATCCTGCTGAAAGGCGACCGTATCGACCATCTCGACGATGCCGCCCAGCGCAAGATCCGCGGTGCCCGCATCGGCATGATCTTCCAGGACCCGCTGACCTCGCTGGATCCGTTGCAGACCATCGAGCGCCAGCTCGTCGACACCATCCAGCGCCATCTCAATCTGGCTGAAGCCGAGGCCCGTGCCCGTGCGGTTGACCTGCTCGACCAGGTCGGTATTCCCGACCCTTCCGTGCGCATTGCGCAATATCCGCACCAGTTCTCCGGCGGCATGCGCCAGCGCGTGGTGATTGCACTGGCGCTGTGTGCGGATCCGGAGCTTGTCATTGCCGATGAGCCGACCACGGCGCTTGATGTATCAGTGCAGGCGCAGATTCTCGACCTGATGAAGGCACTGTGCCGCGACCGCCAGGTCGGCATGATCCTGATCACCCATGATATGGGGGTGATTTCGGAAACCGCTGACCGGGTGGCTGTAATGTACCGGGGCCGGGTGGTTGAAACCGGCACCACCCAGCAGATCATGTCGAAGCCCAAGCATGATTACACCAAGAGCCTGATTTCTGCCGTGCCGCGGCCGGACAAGCGCCTGAAGCGGTTCCCGCTGGTCACCTATATCGAGGATGCCGAGGAGCGGCCGGAAGGTCTGAACCTGGCCACCCACTGGCTCGGCAAGGTGCGCGAGGAACACAAGCTCACCGGCAACCTGGTCGAGCTGAAGGACGCGCACATGCGCTTCATCACGCGCCATTCGCTGTTTCCGTCCAGGCGGTTGTACCTTGATGCGGTCAAGGACGTGTCGTTTGCCATCCAGCCCGGCGAAGTCTTCGGACTGGTCGGCGAGTCAGGCTCAGGCAAGTCGACGATCGCCCGGATGATCACCGGTATTTACAAGCCGTCGGGCGGCACCATCAGTTTTGACGGAACTGACCTGACCGCCCTGGAATCGCGCGCCGCCGCCGCCCCGTTCCGCCGCCAGATGCAGATGATCTTCCAGGACCCGTTTTCATCGCTCAACCCGCGCATGCGGGTGGAAGACATCATCGAAGAGCCGATTCATTTTCATAAAATGGCCTACGACCAGAGCGAAGCCCGCCAGATCATGCATGACCTTCTGGATGTGGTCGGTCTGGGGGCGCAGGCGGCACGCAAGTTTCCGCACGAATTTTCCGGCGGCCAGCGCCAGCGCATATCAATTGCGCGTGCGCTCGCCACCCGGCCCCGGTTCCTGGTTTGCGACGAACCCACATCGGCGCTCGATGTGTCGATCCAGGCCCAGGTTCTCAACCTGCTGAAAGACCTGCAGTCGGAACTCAACCTGACCATGCTGTTTATTTCCCATGACCTGCCGGTTATCAGGCAGGTCTGTGACCGGGTCGGCGTCATGCGCCACGGCCAACTGCTGGAAGTCGCCCCGACGGAAACCCTGTTCACCGATCCGCAGCATGACTACACCAAGCACCTGCTCAAGCTGATGCCCAAGTTCCGCGGCTTCCGCATGCCGGAGCTTGAGACCTGACGACAACTTGTCGACACCGTCATCCCAGCGAAAGTTGGGATCCAATACTCCCTGAAGGTCCGGCGCAACCGGTGCAATGGATTCCAGCATCCACAAATTGTCATTGCCCGGCTTGACCGGGCAACCCAGTATCCACCGTGTTTTCAAGTACGGCACAAGTGGGCCAAAACCTGAGAAACCTCGGGCACTGGGTCACCCGGTCAAGCCGGGTGATGACATTCTTGAAAAACATCAAACACAGATTCAACGCCTCAAAATTTTCCCTTGCAGCAACGAGCTTTCGCTGGACTGAAGAGTCCAAAAGGCCCAAATATTTCGCCTGACGCTCTACAACTAGAGCAGGTCCCGCTCCTCCAGCACTTTGCGGGCAACCCGAAAGCACTCCAGCGACTGTGGTACGCCGCAATAGATGCCCACCACATGGATGATCGCCCGGATCTCTTCCTTGCTGACACCATTGTTGATCGCACCGCGGCAGTGGGTTTCCCACTCGTGCATCTTGCCCAGCGCGCCGATCATGGCGAGGTTCATCATTGAGCGGGTCTTGACGTCGATGACCTCATCGCCCCAGCCGAAGCCCCAGCACCAGGCGGTCATGGCTTCCTGGAAGGGCCGGGTGAAGTCATCGGCCGCGGCCAGGTTGGCTTCCACATATTCAGCGCCCAGCGTCGACTTGCGCTTGGCCAGGCCTTTCTCGAACAGAGTCTCATCCATCGACAGCTTCCCGCATCCATTGTTGAAGTTTTTCCACCGAGTGTTCCGAGTTGACGCCGCATTTCGGATCGACCACCAGCGGGCCGGGCCGGTAGCCTGATGATCTCAGGCCGCGCTGGACCGATTCAACCAGGTGAATGTCCTCCTCCACCGTGGTCTCGCGGTCCTGTACCGCAAGCTTGCTGATCACATCGGACTTCGCCCCGTCGATGGTGTACCAGCCGCGCCAGACCACCACGTGATCAGCATCCACCGCGCGCCAGTGATAGGTATTCAGGACATTGCCCGGATAGACCTGGAACGAGAACATCGGCCACAGGAACCAAGACGAATACTCGCCTGCGTGTTCATTCGAGTTCAGATCGATCGCATAGCTCATCCGGTCGAGGTTCTGGCACTCGGTGGTATGGCGCAGGCAAAACCCCTGCGGCTGGATATCATAGCTTTCCGGTTTCACAACACCGGTCGAGAATGTCTGGTGGTTGAGCTTGCAGTGGTAGCATTCGGAATAGTTTTCTATGGATACTTTCCAGTTGCAGTTTTCCGGAATCTCCACCCATTCGACATGTTTGAGCCGGCCGTGATGGGGAACGAATGAACTGAGTTGTTTGCGTACGTCGGGAAACCACACGTCCATGGGCTCGGCGTCCGGGTCGAGATTGGCGAACAGGAAGCCGCAGAACTCTTCGATGCGCACCGGCGTCAGGCAGATGTCCGACTTGTCGAATCCGGGCACCGATTGGATGTTTGGCCCGGAGCGCAACTGGCCGGACAGTTCATAGGTCCAGGCATGATAAGGGCACACCAGCAGCCTGGTATGGCCTTCGCCATGCACCAGTTCATGGGCGCGATGCTGGCAGACATTGTAGTAGGCATTTATCGCACCATCCCTGTCTCTTATGCAGAACAGGTTTTCCCCGGCCATCGAGAAGGTGAAGTAGTCACCGGTGTTTTCGACCTGGGAGATGTGTCCGGCAAATTGCCAGGTGCGCTTGAACAAGCCATCGGACTCGATCCGGAACACCGCCGGATCGGTGTAATAGCGTGCATCAAGCGATCTGGTGGGGTTTGACTTCAGCGGCATGATCAGCCTGTTTCCTCCTCCACATAGATGCCCAGCTCGTGGCGGCGTTCATGGAACTTTTTGACGCGCCCGACGATCTCGCTGTCGGCCGATGCGATGACGAATGACAACAGCGTCTCCAGCAGCGCGATGGTGGAAACCGATGACGGAAAGAACTGCGGCGTGTCGGCAGCGACCACAAATCCATGCCGCGATCCGGCAACGATCGGCGAGGCCGGACTGTCGGAAATGCCGACAATGGTCAAACCCTGTTCGCGCGCGATGCGAACCGCTTCCACCACCTCGCTGCGATATGGCTTGCAGGTGATCGCAATCAACACGTCGCGCTCGTCGGCGCGCGCCAGGTCGTCAACAGCAGTGCTGCCGGGCTTCGGAATGGGATGGAACTGTTCCATGCCGGTTGCTGCCAGATAGGCGAAATTGCGAACGTTCGAGTTGTTGACCCCGACGCCCAGCACAAACACCTGCCGCGATGCCCAGATGTCGTCTGCGGCTGACTTGAGCGCTTTCTCGTCGATACCGGCAAAGGTCTCCTCGATATTGCGCAGGGCCGAATTGACCATGTCGGCGTACAGGCTGCCCAGTTTGCCGGACTGGCTCAGCGACTGCAGCCAGCGGGCCCGGTCGGGAAAGCTCGCCGTGCCGCGCCTGATCTCTTCGCGAAACGGTTCGCGGAAATCCTCATAGCCGTCAAAGCCCAGGACCCTGGCCATGCGCACCAGCGTATTGGGTTTTACGTCTGCCGCGGTGGCAATTTCACGTATCGAGCTGACCCCCACCTCGTTGGGATTTTCCAGCACGAAAGTGGCCGCCTTGCGCACTTCCGGCGTCAGGCTGGCAAGCGCCGTGGTCAACCTGCCGAGAAGGTCAGGCGGTGCGTATTGATCTGATGATGGTACGTTTATATCATTCATGATTGACGAGTGTACAATTGTACGATAGCTGTTGTCCATCGCAAAACAACTCTTGCCGGAGTGAAAATCAATGGTGCCGTCTCAAGCGCGGGTAGTGATCGTTGGCGGTGGCGTGATGGGCTGCGGCATTGCCTATCACCTGGCCCATGAGGGCTGGAGCGACATTGTCCTGCTGGAAAAGGCCGAACTGACGTCCGGCTCCACCTGGCATGCAGCCGGCCAGATCACCCATTCCACCTCCAGTTACGGCCTCGGCAAATGCGTTGACTACAATATCGGCCTGTACTCGGGAAAGCTGGAAGCCGAGACCGGCCAGTCGGTCACCTGGCACGGCTGCGGGTCGTTCCGGCTGGCCTATACCGAAGACGAGATGGACTGGCTGCGCCAGACGCTGTCGGTCGGGCGCTCCTTGGGCTTCAATATCGAACTGGTCGGTCCGGCGAGGATCGCCGAACTGCACCCGTTCTACAACCTGGATGGCGTCGTCGGCGCGCTGTACACACCCGACGACGGTCATGCCGACCCGTCAGGCGTTACCCAGGCCATGGCGGCAAGTGCCCGCAGGCTCGGTGCGAAAATCATCCGCCACTGCCGCGCCATTAATATTGTGCAATTGCCGGGCGGCGAATGGAAAGTCTCGACCGAGCATGGCGACATTGTCTGTGAGCATGTCGTCAACGCAGGCGGCACCTATGCCCGGCAGATGGGGGATTGGTCCGGCCTGCAATTGCCGATGACCTCCATGACCCATCATTACCTTGTGACCGACACGGTGCCGGAATTTCTCGAGCTTGACCGGGAACTGCCGGTCATCCGCGATGACAGGCTGGTGTCCGGCTATATCCGCATGGAGCAAAAATCCGGCCTGATCGGCATTTATGAGAAGCAAAACCCCAACACGGTCTGGGAGGATCATTGCCCGTGGGAAGCTGAAAACGAATTGTTTGCCGCCGACTATGACCGCATCATGCCCTGGCTGGAAAACGCCATGGACCGCATGCCGGTCTTCGCCGAACTTGGCATCAAGCGCGAGGTGCACGGTGCCATCTCGCATCCGCCTGATGGCAATCCGCTGATCGGCCCGGCACCGGGTGTCAGTAATTACTGGTGCTGTTGCGGCACCCAGATCGGTATTGGCTGGGGTCCCGGTCTCACCCGCGAGCTGGCGCGCTGGATGGTGCATGGCGCTGCCGATATTTCCATGCGCGACTACGACCCGCGCCGCTTCGGTGCCTACGCCACCAGTGACTGGCAGGTGGTCAAGGCAAAGGAGGATTACTGCCTGCGCCACGAGATCCCGTTCCCGCATTTCAACCGCCTCGACGGGCGGCCTGTAAAACCCGGACCGTTATATGACCGACTGAAAGCCAAGGGTGCGGTGTATGAGGAGGTCTACGGTCATGAGCGCCCGCGCTGGTTTGCAACAGGCGGCATCGAGCAGCGTGACCATTATTCGTTCCGGCGCACCGAACTCCATGACCTGCTGGCAGCAGAGGTAAAGGCGGTGCGCGAACGCGCCGGCATCATGGACATCACCGGCTTCACCAAGGTCGAAGTGTCAGGCCCGGATGCAGAGGGTTTCCTTGACGGCCTGGTCCCGAACCGCCTGCCCAGGAAGCCGGGCGGCATCGCGCTGACCCATCTGCTCAATCGCCGCGGCCGCATCGAGATCGAGTTGACCATTGTGCGGCTCGCCGAGGATCGCTTCTACCTGGTGTGTGCCGCCTTCTTCGAACAGCGTCTGCTGGATCACCTGGCGCTGCATCGCGACGACGAAGACATCAAAGTCATCACGCTGTCAGATGACTGGGCAGCTCTGTCGCTGAACGGCCCAAAATCGCGCGATATTCTTTCAGCCTGCACCGATACCCCGCTGGACAATGCAGGCTTCCGCTGGATGTCGGCTCGTGAAATCCGGATCTCCGGTCACCTGGTGTGGGCGTTCCGCATGTCCTATGCCGGTGAGCTGGGATGGGAATTTCACGGCCCCCGAGACGCCACGCCGGCCATCTATGATGCGCTGTGGGCAGCGGGCGAAGCTCACGGCATTGCCGACTACGGTTCCTTCGCCATGAACATTCTGCGCATGGAAAAAATGTTTAAAGGCGCTGGTGAACTGACCAATGAGGTAACCTTGCCGGAAGCCGGTGTCATGCGCTTTGTCAAAATGGGCAAACAGTTCTTTGGCAAACAGCAGACTGAAGCCAGCCTCGACAGGCCGCTGCCCTGGGTATGCGCCTACATCGCCATCGAACCGGATGGCGTCTGGGACGGCAATGGCGGCGAGGCTGTTCTGCATGACGGCGAAGTGGTTGGCTCTACAGCCTCCGTCGCCTATGGCCATACGGTCGGAAAAATTCTGGCCTTTGCCTATATCAAGCCGCGGGCCGCCGCGCCAGGCACCAAGCTGGAAGTGGTCATTGCCGGTGAACCGCGTTCAGCGTGTGTGCTGGGTGAGCCTGCTTACGATCCGCAAAGCCTGCTACCTCGAACCGATGCCGCACTGGAGCCAGCCCAATGACTATCCCTGCCAAAATGAAAGCCTTCGTGCTCACCGGCCACGGCGACATGGACAAGCTCGTCTATCATACCGACTGGCCGGTGCCGGTTGCAGGCACCGGTGAAGTGCTGGTCAAGGTGCATGCCTGCGGCCTCAACAACACCGATGTGAACACCCGCACCGCGTGGTATTCCAAAGGCGTCAGCGAGAACACCACCGGAGGTGCTTTCGACAGCGCCGATGATGACGATGCCACATGGGGTGGTGCACCGATCACCTTCCCGCGTATCCAGGGTGCCGATGTCTGCGGCACGGTTGTCGCCGGTCCGGACAGGCTCATCGGGCGCAGGGTGTTGGTCGAGACCTGGGTGCGCGACTGGAACGATCCGCTCAACATGGACAAGACCGGCTATTTCGGCTCCGAATGCGATGGCGGGTTTGCGGAGTATGTGAAGGTCGATGAGCGCAATGTTCATGCCGTTGACAGCACGCTTTCCGATGCGGAACTTGCGACCTTTGCAACATCCTGGATCACCGCGGAGAACATGCTCAACCGCGCCAACGTAACCGGCGGCGATACGGTTCTCATACCCGGCGCGTCCGGCGGTGTCGGATCGGCGCTGATCCAGCTGGCAAACCGGCGCGGCGCAACCACCATCGCCATGGCAAGCAAATCCAAGCATGATTCAGTATCAGGCTTCGAACCCCATGCCATCCTGGACCGCGCGCCTGACAATCTGAAACAGGCCCTGACGCAGGTCATTGGCCGCGACACCGTCAGTGTCGTGGCGGATGTTGTCGGCGGCAGCTACTGGCCGCAACTGATTGACGTGCTCGACCGGGGTGGGCGTTACACCTGCGCCGGTGCCATTGCCGGGCCCATGGTGGAGATGGACCTGAGGACTTTCTATCTGCGTGACCTGACCTTTACCGGCGCGACCATTGTCCCGCCCGGTGTGTTCGCCGATCTGGTCGGTTACATCGAACGCGGCGAAGTAAAACCGGCGCTTGCCGCAACCTATCCGCTGCAGCAGCTTCACGACGCCCAGCAGGCTTTCATCGACAAGAAGCACACCGGCAATATCGTGGTGACCGTGCCATGAAGATCACCCGTATTTCCGTCTACCAGAAGGACCTGCCGCTGGCGGACCCATACTGGCTGTCCGGTGGACGGCTCAAGTTCGAGGTGCTCGATGCCACTTTCGTCAAGCTGGAAACCGATGCCGGTCTGACCGGCTGGGGCGAGGGAACGCCATGGGGGCACACCTATGTGCCGGCGCACGGACCCGGTATCCGCGCCGGGATTGAAACCATGGCACCTGCCATTGTCGGCCACGACCCGCGCATGACCGACCTGGTCGAACGGGCCATGGACCTGTGCCTGCCCGGCCATCTGTATGCCAAGGCGCCGGTCGATCTGGCGTGCTGGGACATTGCGGGCAAGGCATCCGGACTGCCCATTGCCGACCTGCTGGGCGGCAGGCGTGATACCGGCACACCGGCTGCCTCTTCCGTATCATCGGGCGATCCGGACTACATGATGGGCATCATCAACAGATATCGAGAGCGCGGTTATGTGGCGCATTCCGCCAAGGTCGGCGGCAATGCCGATGCGGACATCGAGCGCATCCGGCATATTGAAGCCAATCGCAATCCGGGCGAGATCATGCTCTATGACGTCAACCGGGCCTGGACCCGGCGCGAAGCCAGCATCGTCATGAACGCGGTTGCCGACCTTGGCGTGACGTTTGAACAGCCCGGTGAAACGCTCGACGACATTGCGGAAATCCGAAAGGTGACCACGTCACCGATCAGCGTCGATGAAACCCTGGTGACGCTGCAGGATGCCTGCCGTATCGCGCGCGACGGTATCGCCGACGTCTTCGGCATCAAGCTCAACCGTGTCGGCGGTCTGACCAAGGCCCGGCGCATGCGCGATGTTGCGCTGGCCCACGGCATCCAGATGTTCGTAATGGCCACCGGCGGCTCGGTGATGGCCGATACCGAAGCCGCCCACCTGGCGCAGTCAATCCCGCAAGAGTTTATCCGCGCCTCCTGGTCGTGCCAGGACATGCTGACGGTGGATGTGGCGCCGGGCCGGGGTTGCCGCACCGAGAACGGCATTCTGACAGTCGACGATACGCCTGGGCTCGGTTGTGATCCGGACGAGGCCTTCCTCGGCGATCCGGTGGCTGTCTATGAGTAGGGTACAATGAAGATAACCGCCATCACGGTGTGGCTGGTGCCGCTGACCAGCCATGAGACCTATTACATGGCCGACGGCAAGGCTTGTGACACGGTTGAAACCGCCATTGTGCGGCTTCAAACCGATACCGGCCTTTCCGGCTGGGGCGAAGTGTGTCCGATCCCGCATTACCTGCCGGCATATGCGCGCGGCGTGGCCCCGGCACTTGAGGAACTGGCGCCGGTCATTCTCGGCGCCGACCCGGTCGGGCCGGAAGCGCTCATGGACCGGCTCGATGCCTACCTGCCTGGACATGATTACGCCAAGTCCGCCGTCGACACCGCCCTGTGGGACCTGACCGCACAGGCAGCGCACCTGCCGCTGCATGCCCTGCTGGGCGGCGCGCGGCAAGAGACCATGCCGCTATATCATTCCATAACCTGCGTGGCCCCGGACGACATGGCCCGCATGGCGCGCGAGGCTCATGCCACCGGCATCCGGCAGTTCCAGGCCAAGCTGGGGGCGGACGCTGACTGGCGTGCAGACGTCGAACGCCTGATCAAGGTGCGTGAAGCCGTTGGTGAAGGACCGCTGGTTTACGGCGACTGGAATTGCGGTGCGTCCCGCCTGGATGCAACCAGGGTCGGGCGCGCTGTTGCCCATCTCGATATCATGCTCGAGCAGCCGTGCCGGACCCTTGCAGATTGTGCAGCCGTTCGCTCCGCCACCGGCCTGCCCATGAAGATCGATGAATGCGCCCACGACACCGCGTCTCTGCTTGAAGCCCATGAACTGGCTTGCATGGACGCCGTGGCGATCAAGCTGTCCAAGTTCGGCGGCCTGAGCGCCTCGCGCCGGGCGCGCGATCTGTGCCTGCATCTGGGGGCAAAGATGTGTGTTGAAGACACCTGGGGATCGGATGTCACGACCGCAGCTGCGTTGCATCTCGGCGTGGCGACAGTCCCGGACAGCCTGCTGAATGTATGCGATCTGTCAGGTTATGTGTCGCCAAGGCTGGACGAAACCGTCCCGGTGCGGAAAGATGGCCGGATCGCACCTCCTGAAGGTATCGGTCTTGGGGTGGCGCCTGATCCCGACCGCTTGGGGAAGCCTGTAGCCCGTTTGAACTAGGAGTATCATCATGAAGTCGCAAGCCAGCTGGATTGACCGGGCCAACGCCGTATTGCCGGCAGGCGGGTTTGGCAATTTTGATCCCGGCATCATCATTCGCGAAGGCAAAGGCTCCAGGGTCTGGGATGAAGACGGCAACGAATATGTCGACTACCTCATCGGTTCAGGTCCGATGCTGTTGGGTCATGGTCACCCGGAAGTGCTTGAAGCAGTTGAGGAGCAACTGCCAAAAGGCCTGACGTTCTTTGCCAACAATGCCGCCGGCATCGAATTGGCGGAACAGATCTGCGACGCCATGGCGTGCGGCGAGCAGGTCCGCTATGTGACTTCGGGCGGTGAGGCCGATATGTATGCCATGCGGCTGGCGCGCGCCTTTACCGGCCGCGACAAAATCATGAAGTTCGAAGGCGGCTATCACGGCATGTCGGCAGAAGCCCAGATGAGCCTGGCCCCGGAAAAGCTCGCCAATTTTCCGGTTGCGGTGCCGGATTCCGCCGGCATTCCGTCAGGCGTGCGCGATGAAATGCTGGTGGCGCCGTTCAACGATATCGAGTTTGCCCGCTCATTGATTGCCGAGCACGGCCACGAGATTGCCGGCATCATCGTGGAGCCGCTGCAGCGCGTTATACCGCCCGCTCCGGGCTTCCTGCAGGCCCTGCGCGAGGAATGCGACAAGTACGGCATTGTGCTGGTGTTCGACGAGATCGTCACCGGCTTCCGCTTCGCCTATGGCGGCGCGCAGGAGCTTTACGGCGTCACGCCGGATGTGTGCACGCTCGGCAAGATCATCGGTGGCGGTTTCCCGCTGGCCGCGATTGCCGGCAAGGCCGACATCATGGCGCACTTCGACAAGGCCAAGGTAGGCGCCGACGGTTTCCTGATGCAGCTCGGCACTTTGAGCGGCAACCCCGTTGCCGCGGTCGCCGGCATGAAGACCATGGAAATCCTGCGCCGTCCCGGCCAGTACGACAAGCTGCGCGGGCTCGGCAAGACACTGATGGGCGTCATTTCGGAACATCTCGGCAAGGCTGGCTTCGATCACCAGATCGTCGGTGATCCGACCCTGTTCGACGTGCTGTTCACATCAACGAAGATCAATGACTATCGCGACGTGTACAAGGCCGATGCCGCCCGCAACCTGCGCTTCAACAAGCTGCTGCGCGAGAAAGGTATCTTCAAGGCTCCCGGCAAGCTCTATCCGTGCCTTGCCCTGACGGAGGCCGACATCGAGCAGACCATCGACGCCGTGGCGTATGCGGCCGGCAAACTGGATTAGGCTGCGGACATTCCAGCAGGTATCGGATCATGCCGTTCGACAGGCGCTGCAGTGCCGGGCAGCCGGCCGTATCTGGCGAGCAGCGCAAACGCCGGCGGCACGAAGAAGAACGACACCACTGTAGACAACAGGACACCGCCGGCTATGGCCATGGCGAACGGTGGCCAGAACCCGCCGCCTTCCAGGATCAGCGGCAGGAAGCCGCCGAACGTGGTGAGCGTCGTTGAGATAATGTGGCGGCTTTGACCGGTCACCACATTGACCATTTCACTGATCTCGCCGCGCATGGCACCGGCGTTGGCCTGCATCGCGGTCAGGATGATGATCGCCGCATTGATCGATACGCCGATTGACCCGATGACACCGATCACCGCCTGGATGCCGAACGGATACTGGAATATCGCCAGCGCCAGCAGGCTCAGTCCCATCGACATGATGGCGACAACACCGGCCACAAGCGACAGCCGGTAGGAACCGAATGTCAGGAAGATGGCGGCAACGGTAAGCGCGATGATCAGGCCAAGGGGGCCTAAGAGATTGCGCAGGGTCTCATCGCGGGCATCGGAGTCTCCGCCCAGTTCCAGCCGGTACCCGGGTGGCAGCGACAGGCCGCTGTCGGCGATGCGCTGCTGCACCGTTTGCAGTGCCTGCTCCGGCAGTACATTGCGTTCAACAAAGCCCTGCACCGTGTTGATGCGTTCGCCATTGCGCCGGTGGATGGCGGTGTCGGACGGCACCACTTTCAGGTCGCCAAGCGCATTGATCGGAATGCCGGCAATATCCTGACCGGCCTGCTGCCCGCCTGATTGCGGCATGCTCAGATCCAGGCTGGCAATGGCGTCAACCGTTCCGCGTCCGCTGTCGCCGGCACGCACGCGCACGGGAAGCTCTTCGCTGGCTTCAATGATCGAGCCGCCGGTCACCCCTTCCAGCCGGGCTTCCAGCTGCTGGGCGACCTGGCCCAGTGTCATGCCGGCGAGGCGGGTTTTTTCTTCCGACAGTTCGACCTTGAGCTTGGGCGCCCCGCCACCGATCTCGGTGCGGGTGATCATGATGCCGGGCACCTGCTGCATGATCAGCTGCACCTTTTCGCCGAGTTCGCGCAGGGTGGCCAGGTTCTGGCCGACGACACGGATTTCAACCGGCGCATTGACCGGCGGTCCCTGGACCAGCCCGCGCACGATCACCCTCGCTTCCGGTGCTGCGCCATCCAGATTTTTCTGCAGCCGGTCCAGCATGTCCTCGGTCGCCTGCGGCGACGTGGTGGTGACCAGCGCTTCGGCGAAGCTCGACACCCCGTCCTGGTTGCCGATCATGTTGTAGTAGAACGCCGGCGCGCTCTCCCCGATCACCCAGGTTACTTCGCTGACTTGCGTCTCGGCTCGTATGACCCGCTCGACCTTGTCTGCAACCTGTTGGGTTTCCGAAATCGCGGTACCGTCGGCAAGCTTGACCTGGACATAGAACTGGTTGCGGTCCACGCCGGGGAAGAACTGCGGTTTCAGTGTCTGGAAGGATCCGAACCCGATCACCGGCAACACCAATGAAGCGGCGATTGCCAGGCCTGGGTGTTTCAGCGCGGTGCGCAAAACGTGGGCAAACATCCGGCCCAGCGGACCGAACGAAATCCCGCCTGCAAACCCGCGCCGCGGCCCGTCTTGTGCACCGGCAGGCAGCATCCATCCGGCCAGCGCCGGTGTGAAGGTGAGCGCAAGGCCCAGTGACACTACCAGCATGATGATCACCGCAAGTGCGATCGACCCGACGAAATCGCCGGCCGGGCCCGGCAACAGGGCCATGGGCATGAACGCAAACACGGTGGTCGCGGTTGATGCGATCAGGGGAACGGTCAGGCGTTTGACGGCCCGCTCGACGGCCTCAAGCTTGTCGGCGCCTGCCTGCAGGCGTTTGCGCACCTCATCGGTCATCACGATGGCGCCGTCGACCAGCAGCCCCAGCGCCACAATCAGGCCGGTGATCGACATCTGGTGAATGGTTATGCCAGCTGCCTGCAGGCCGGCTATGGAGACGATTGTGGCAAACGGGATTACCATGGCCACGATGAAGGCCGCGCGCCAGCCCAGGGTGAAAAACAGCACCGCGATAACCAGGGACGTCCCGATTGCCATGTTCTGCAGCACGCCTGACAGACGGTCCGACGTGTACTGCGCCTGGTCGAACAATTGCTCAAGCCTGATACCTGCCGGCAGGGAGCCTGAAAAGTCTTTCGCGGCTGCGGATATGCGCGACGACCAAGCATCGACCTGCAGGTCGTCCTCCATGCGCGCGGCAACCAGAATACCGGGTTTGCCGTCGATAATGGCAATGCTGGTGGTCGGTTGCCGCAGGCCACGGGTGACCTTTGCGACATCGCCGACCTTGACCAGCAGGCCCTGTTCACCGGTCTTGACGGGAATTGAAAGAATGCGGTCAAGCGCCTTGATTTCACCGGCCACCTCGATCAGCAGGTCGATGCTGCGTCCGCGCACCTGACCGGCCCGCACCTTGGTGTCGGCCTGCGATATGGCGTCAGAAACAGCACTTGCGGTCAGCCCGAGGGCCGTCAGTCTCCGGGTATCGATTGTCACCGTGATTTCTTCCGGGCTGGCACCGTAGATTTCAACCAGCTTGGTGCCGGCCACCCCCCGCAGCCGGTCCTGCAGGGCTTCCCCGATACGCTGGACTATGGCTATTTTGGTATTGTCGGGGGTGACCGGTTGCAGTGCGAAGATCGCCGTGAATGCGCCGGTGCGGTCATTGTCGAATTCCGGTTGCGGCACGCCTTGCGGAAACTCGCGTGCGGCATCGGACAGCGCATCGCGGATTTCCGACCAGCTCTGCTCGATTTGCTGGTCGGAGATGAATTGCGACAATTCCACCTGAACCACCGATATGCCTGATCTCGACACTGACGTTATCTCCGAGATTTCAGGAATTTCCTTCAGTTCCGTTTCGATTTTCTCGGTGACCAGGGCCTCGACGCGTGATGGATCGGCGCCGGGATACGGCGTCACGACGGTGGCGAACAGGTTGGTGATCGTCGGGTCTTCCTGGCGCCCGATGGTCAGCAGCGCTGATAGTCCGGTTGCCAGCATCATCACGACGACCAGGGCGAACACACGGCGGTTCCGATACAGCAGAGTGGACATGGCGATCAGCCTCCTGTCAGGGCTACATGCTGGCCGGATACAATCCTGTGGCCACCCTTGGAAACCACTTGTGCATTGGCCTCAAGAGTGCCGCGGACATAAGCCTGCTCACCTTCGATGTGCAGTACTTCCACCGCTTCGGTCCGAACTTTTGTCTTCCCGTCCTGCGCTGCCACGACCAGTACGGACCAGAGGCCCTTGTGACCTTCTTTCAGGGCGGCGAGTGGCAGCCAGGTTCCACGTTCGCGGATCGGTGTTTCCAGGTTAAGTGTAACAATCTGCTGGAAGGCGGCTCCGTTTGATGAGTTCAGATCAAACAGCACCGGAACCGTCTGGGTGGCGGTCTGCAAGTCAGGCCGTATCGATGACATGCGCGCAGTTATCGGCCCGGCATCAGTTGTAATCTGATATTGGCGGTCCGCATCAAGTGACCTGGCCACCTCCGGCGGCAGACCGACGCGGGCTTGCGGTTTACCGGTCTCAAGCAGGGATACAACCGGTGTTCCGGCCGTTGTGACACTGCCGTCATCGACATTGCGGGCCCCCACCACACCATCGAAGGGAGCGGTCAGGACGGACTTTCTGATGTCGATATCGACCAGGTCAATCTGCGCCGTGACCTGGTCAATGGAAGCCGTGATGCGCGCGACACTCGCGGTTGCTTCGTCCTCGGTTTGCTGCGGGCTGAAGCCCTTTTTCCGCAGGTCCGACTGGCGCGACAGTGTCAGTTGCGCAAGTGTGCGTTCGGCTTCCAGTTCCCGCTTGCGCGCCTGCAGCCGCTTGCGGTCGGCCTTCAGCCTGTCGGTGTCCAGTTGCGCGATGACATCGCCGGTGCGCACCCTGGTACCCTCGTCCACGCTTATACTGACGACAAGGCCGGCCCGCTCGAAGGCCAGGCTGGTCTGGCGTGCCGGCTCCAGACGCCCGACATAACGGGTCTGCGTCACATACTGGTCCTGAAACCTGACCGGCAGTGTGGTAACCGCGAGTGGCGGGTGCTGTTCGGGTTGCAGTTCGGCGTCTGCGCGATACTGCAGGGCCGCAATGCCCCCCGCTGTGGCAGCGGCGATTGCCATTGCGATGCTGCCCACCGCAAGACCCCGCATCAGCTTGCGGGCAAATCCGATTGATTTGCTCTCAGGTGCGTTCTCGGTATAGTTCTGCAGGTCACTCACACGCGTCTCCTTCGGGTTTTGACCTTGAAAGTTACGCCGACTAACATATGTTAGATCAGCTAACTTTCAAGAAAAAAGTTAATCGGTCTAACATTTGTGATCCAGTCAGGATTTTTGATGACGATACCAACCAGGGATGACAGCACCGCGGTGCAATCCAAATCCCGCTATCATCACGGCGACCTCAAAGAGGCGATGGTGCTGGCATCTTATGATCTGGTCCGGCGTGACGGTGCGGAAAACTTCAAGCTTTCCGATGCCTGCCTGATGGCAGGTGTGTCGACGGCCGCGCCCTACAAGCATTTCCGTGACCGCAATGAAGTGCTGGAACTGGTCATGGGCAAAGGATTTGATGAGATGACCCGGCGCTCAATGGCTGCCGTGGAAGATGCCGGCGTCGCCACCCTGGCCGGAATGATTGCCATGGGCCATGCCTATGTCCGCTTTGCGGTCGATGAACAGCGCCTGTTCCGGCTGATGTTCGGCCAGCACCCGGCGCTCAAGCGGGCATCCGCGGTTGAAGAAGACGGCATGAAGTGCTTTGGCAGCGTGATCGAGCAGGTCGCGCTTTATTGTGAGCGTCACAGTGTGCCGGGCGATCCCAAGACCATAGCGGTCCGGCTCTGGACATTTGTTCACGGTGCCGCGTCGCTGCTGATCGACGAGGACTATGCCAAGGTCGCACCCGGCCTTGATGTCGAGGCGCTGATAGCCGACACCACGCCATCGCTGCTCAGGTAATACCGTCCTCGCGGTTCCGCCGCCCGATCCAGTCGGCTGCAAATTCCACCAGCGCGCCATAGTCTGTGAGCCGGCAGTCCGCATTGCCGATCTTGCCCATGGCCACAGCTCCGGTTTCCTCCCAGGCCTTGCCGGCGGGCAGGAAGAGACGGCCAAGATCATCTTCCACATCAGGCGCCTTGATCCACGCACCGTCCGGGCCATGCCTGATATCACGCAGGATGGTGCGGCGATGGGTGGCAACGCTTTCCGCGGCATGAAGTGCCGAGCACCGGTTCCAGCCCACGCCGATCAGCAGTATCTTCATGGCGGGCCGGTCTCTCAACCGCCCCCACGGGGTTTCGGGACCGGTCGCCCAGTCAAGCGGGTCGTGATCGGCCGCCAGCTCGGCGGCATCGGGTCCCAGCAGCAGTACAGAGCTGGTCGGATGGTGGCTTCTGATCACACCGGGCCAGCTTCTGAAGGCCTCCGGCACGGCGCCGTTCTGGCGCACATCGGAACGCGCAGGATCGAAGCCGGGCACCTGGGACCTGACGTGCAGGCGTTGTTTTTCGGACAGGCGGACGTCCATGAGGGTCGCGGGATCATAGGCATCATGACTGAAGCCCGGCATGCCGATCAGGCCCCGGTCACCAACAGCTTCGATCAGGGCTTCGATCAGGCCTCTCGGGCCGCCGATGACATGACCGATCTGCGCCAGTGATGTGTGCACGAAGACACCGTCGCCGCGCTGAACACCAAGCGCTGCAAGCTGCGCCACCAGATCGTCCTTGCCGATGATCAAAGTGTTGTCGTCGTGTGCCTGTGACATGCCCTAGACCTGCTTCTTGTTGTTGCCGTTACCGTTGTTTGCAAGGCCGAGCAAGGCGGCAAACCTTGGAAATCGCTTCTTCAGCCAGGCGCCATGCTTGACTTCCACGCGGCGTCGCCAGCGCCTGACAATACTGGAATCTATGGACAGGATGATCAGGCCGAGTGGCACCATCCAGAACCCCAGTATCGGGAGAAATCCCAGTATCCCGCCAATCACCAGACCGGCACCAAGCAGCCGGCGCGCTGTCGGGCTGCCGGGCACTTTCAGTGAGTGATTGCCGATGCGAACGCGTCGTGTCATAGCGGCCATCTAACCATTACACCACAGCTATACAAGTGCGCCGGCTATTGAATCCAAAGAGTTTTTGAACTTAGTGGCAAATTGGGCTTTAACACCGCGAAACTGTCTGCTATAGGCAGGCCATCCTTCCTCGGTAGCTCAGTGGTAGAGCAATCGGCTGTTAACCGATCGGTCGGGGGTTCGAATCCCTCCCGGGGAGCCAATCTTTTCTCGCAAGTGGCAAACTCCGCCACAAAAGTACGTGCAGTTGGCCCCATAAATAGAGAATTTGGGCGCGTGGCAGCTGCACCGGAAACCTTCAGCCCCTTAAAGCATTCGGTTGACTCTCGACCTGCCCGCATTATGTGGGTTGGATATGACCCCGATTTTGGATGAATACATTATCGCCTTGTCAGCCTGGGAGTACGTGGGATATCTGCGGGCTCTCTACCTGTTTCTGTTTGTCGTCGCGTTCCTGGGTTTTCTGTATTATTGGATCCTTGCGGTAGGCGTATGGACATCCGCTATCAAGGAAGCCTGGCCTATGCGATTTCGCGGTCTGCTGTGGTTGAGCGACCCGCGAAATCCTCGGTTGCAGAAGTTTCTGTCCACCATGTTGAAGGGCGTATTGGTTTGGTTGATTGCAGGATGGCCATTGGTATTGATGATGATGGGGCTGGCAAGTGAAGAGGCTCTCAATGCCCTGTGGGGAAAAGAGGCAATAGCCGGCGTCTGACAGGCCTAATGTTTTCCAGTCCCTATATGTTTTCCCGCAGCTATGTGGAAAAGGCTACCGCATCGAAAATTCCGAATGGATGACCGCAATTGGCAGGTAGGCAATTATGCGAAGCTGAGACCAGGCAGCCTCCAGCGCGCTTTCTTACTTGAAACCTCGATCACCGGGACACACCCTCTCCCTGCGCAGTATCGATATTGGAGGTTTTGCCGACACCAGTTTAACCGTGCTGCGCAACCTGAAATCGCTGAGCCTGACGTGAGTGAAGGCGGCCAGGCACAAAGTTCACCCGCGATGAATTTCACCGGGCTTTACGGCTCGTGAACCTTTGGCGCGTAGGGTGCCTCCTGCTTGATGGGCAATTCAGTACAGCGTATGTCCAGTTTGCATAGATGCTGGGAGGGGATTTTGGGGCGGCACTCGAAACCCCTCCTTTGGCAGCCCTTAGATTGCATGGCGGCCCGCGCGTAAATCTGAACCTTTTCCTTACCCATTCATTTGCCCGAACCGGCAGGACGCCCCGTCAGCCGGTGAATCTTTCGTTCACCAACAGTTTTAACCTAACGTCAGAAAAACTGCGCGATGCTTGGCCCGGTGTGCTGAATTGGGCACTGGATGAGGTTGAAAGGCAGTGGGGATGGTATGGCGAACTGGTTGGGTTATTTCGCAGTGGTGATCTTGTTTGGCGTATTTACACTTACGCTCTGGTGGCTTCTGAAATTGTCTGCGAACGAAATCGGGGTATGGGGTCCACTGCTCATGGCGCCACCCTGCCTGTTTGTCACCTGGCTCATCGACCGCAAGATCTTGCGCGCCTGGATGGCACCTGAAGAGGAATCGCTGGAACGATAGGCCCAAACCAACAGGTCACCGGCCAAAAAGTTCCTGCAGCTTGATGCGCTGGATCTTGCCGGACGGGCCTTTCGGCAGTTCGGCCATGAAGTGAATCCGGTCCGGTGACTTGAACGCGCCGATCTTCGAGGTACACAGTGTTATCAGATCCGCTTCGCTGACGCTGGATTGCGAACTGAGCGCAACGCCCGCTTCAATGCGCTGGCCATAACGCTCGCAGGTACATGCAAAAGCCGCGGCTTCAACGACATCGGGATGAGCGTACAGCGCTTCGTCGACCTCGCGCGGGGCGATGTTCTCGCCGCCCTTGATGATCAGTTCCTTGAGCCGGCCGGTGATGAACACATAGCCGTCCTCATCCATGCGCCCGAGATCGCCGGTGCGCAGCCACCCGTCTTCGGTCAATGAGGCGGCGGTGGCTTCCGGATTGTCGAGATAGACCCGCATGACATTGGGCCCGCGCACCAGAACCTCGCCTTCCACACCGGCAGCCGTTTCGTTCTGGTTGTCGTCGCCAATCATCACTTCATTGCCGATTGCCAGGCCCGGAGAGCCAATTCTGCGATCTCCCGGTGGCAGGGGGTTCGACAGGATCTGCGCGGCGGTTTCCGTCAGTCCCATGGTTTCGATAATGGGTAGACCGAATTTTGTTTCAAACGCTTCATGCACATCCGGAGACAGGGGCGCCGATGCCGACCGCCCGAAGCGCAGGCCGGGAATGTCGGCCGGATTGCCAGACGCCTTTTCCGCATCATGCAGCAGGTAGGAAATCTGCGTCGGCACCACTGAAAACCAGGTGCAGGCATGATCGCGGATGGTGGCCCAGAACGACGAGACAGAGAATTTTGGCGGCACCACCACCCCGCCGCCGGACGCCAGTGGCCCCATGACGGTCACGCACAGCCCGTTGATGTGATACAGCGGCAGCACGCATAAGGCGCGGTCCGATGCCGTCAGCTGATGCGCCAGTACGGCATTTACTCCCCCCGCCAGCACACTTGACTGCCGCAGCACAACACCCTTTGGCCGGCCTGTCGTACCGGAGGTGTACATTAACAGGCCGTCGTCATCATGTGCCAGCGGGGGAAGGTCCGCCGCATCGTGGCAGATCTCGAAAAAATCGTCGTTAACCAGTACGGTTTGCGGCGGGTGGTCCAGGGCCTGCAGGGCGCGTTCCACCAGCTCCTGTGTCTGCTGTTGGGCCAGCACGAGCCGGGTCGATGAATGCGACAGCACATAGGAAATCGTGTCATTACCGGCCACCAGATTGATGGCTGTGGCGAGATAGCCGCCATACATGATGCCCAGAACACAGACCGCTGATGCAGGTCCGTTGCTCAGCGCGTAAGCCACTGCCTGGCCGGGTTTGACGCCCTTCCGGGCTATCCTTGCGGCAACCGCGCGGCACCGGTCGCGAAGCCCCAGATAACTGATTGTGCCGCCGGTTACCGGATCGGTGAGAAACACCGCATCCGGTGTCGTATCGGCCCGCAAGTCTATCAGTCCGCGAACCGAAAGGCCGCTGATCTGCCCGGCATCGATGGCGGCGGCCTCATTCATTCGCCGGCCCGTTGCCAGTAATCTGAAAAGATGTCTTCAACCGCCGGTTCGTTCACCGCAATGGTACGGACCACCTTGGTGGTGTTCATGAAATGGCGGTAGTTAAGGTTGTCGTCGATGGAATTGCCGCCCCAGCTGCCGCAGCCCATGGACAGGGAAAACGGCATGCCGTTGTCGAAAGACCCGCCGGTGGCGAAGCAGTGGGCCTGGTTGACGATGACCCGGCAGGTCGGCATTTCAAGCCCCATGCCGAGCGCGCGTGTATCGTCGGCCGTGTGCAGTCCGATCGAGTGACCCGCGCCCTGATGTGCGAGTATCCTGGCGCTAAGCTGTTTCGCGGCGTTGAAATCAGCGGCACGATAGACCGAAAGCACCAGTGACAGTTTTTCCCCCGATTCGGGGTGATCAGGACCAATCCCGTTGGCTGGCACCATCAGGAAGCGGGCATTGTCAGCGTCCGCGACATCCACTTCCGCGACATCGATCACCCGGTCAATGTCGTGGGCGATCATGTGCCGGTTCAGCTTGCCGCCCTGAAACAAGGCCGACTTGAGCTTGTCGGCGGTCGCACCGTGCAGCATGCGGCCGCCTGCGGCTTCGAGTTCGGTGATGAAAGCGTCGTAAATTTCGTCCACCACCACCAGCACGTTTTCCGATGAACACGACGTGGCATTGTCGAAGGTTTTCGACGCCGCGATCTTGCGTGCGGCCTCAGCCAGGTCAGCGGTCTCGTCCACGATTACCGTGACATTGCCGGCCCCGACGCCGATGGCCGGCGTACCGGACGAATAGGCCCGGCGCACATTGTCCTGGCTGCCGGTGACAACCAGCAGGTCGGTTACCTCCATCAGGCGCTGGGTCTTCACCTTGGAAGACGGCGCCGGCACCATCTGTACCAGATCATGATCCAGCCCGACCTTGTCGAACTCGGCGTGAATGTATCCGAGCAGTTTTTCGCATACCTCGACGCCTTTTGGTGACGGCGACAGGATAATGGCATTGCCGCACTTCAGCGCGTTGACGACGTTGTTGATGGGTGTCGCCACCGGATTGGTCGACGGCACGACGGCACCGATGACGCCGATTGGCCGCGCAATTTCAGTGATGCCGCGCGCCGGGTCATCGCTCACGATGCCTTGTGTTTTCGCGTGTCTGATGTCGCGTAACAGGCCAAGCGTCTTGCGGTGGTTCTTGGTAATCTTGTCGGCCACGTTGCCGAGGCCGGTGGTTGCAACCGCCATGGCAGCCAGTTCGGCATTGCGGTCGGGTTGCATAAGTGCCCAGGCGGCCGCCAGTGCCGCGGTATCATAACGGGCCTGGTCGGCACCGGCCTCGTATTTGACCTGCGCTGCCCGGGCCCGGTCCACAATCGCGTCAATGATGGCTTCTTCATCGGTTGGCGGTGTTGAAAAAGCGGCTTGGCTTGACATGACTTAAGAGGTCCTGGGTTCGAAAGAGGTTGGGTCGGGTGTTTTTTGAAGGCGGAGCGAAACAGACTCCGCCTTCAAGGTTTGTGGTTGTCTAAGCAGTAACTACAGGCCTTTCAGCAGTTCCTTGAGAACCTCTTCACGGTCTGCCCACATTTTCTGCACTTCCTCCCGGTTCATTATTTTCATCGGTGAGCCGCCGGCCTTCATGCGCTTGGCAACGCGCGCATGGGCAAACATCATCGGCACCTGCTTGGCCAGTTTTTCGATGATTTCCGGCGGTGTGCCTTTCGGCACCATAAGGCCGCGGAAGTTGACCGATGAGTTGTCGACATCAAGGCCTGATTCTTTGAGTGTCGGCACATCCTTGATGAAATCATTGCGCTCCAGGTCGGCAACCCCGAGTATCTTGACGTTACCCGCCTCACGCGCACGGAACGCGTCCGACAGGTTGTTGATGCCGGCCAGTACTTCGCCACCGATCACTGCCTTCATGGCAGCGGCACCGCCGCCTTTGGTCGGTACGTAAGCCAGCTTGCATTCGCATGCCTTTTCAATCTGCAGGGCGGCAATGTGATGGCCTACAAACAGGCCGGCGCCGGAGGTTGTCGTCTTGCCGGGATTGGCCTTGGCATAGTCGATCAGGTCCTGCATGGAATTGAACTTGCTGTCCTTGCCGACAACGACCACGGCCGGGTCGGAGCCCCAGTTGGCGATCGGTTCAAACGAGTCTGCAGAGTACTTCACGCCGCCCTTGATCGACTGGGCGATGAAGTGCGGGATGTTATAGGCCGACATTGTGTAACCGTCCGCCGGGGCTTCGGTGGCAAACCAGTTCCAGCCTTTGCGGCCGCCGGCGCCGGGCTTGTTCAGAATATAGATCGGCTGGCCGAGAATGTCTTCGTTGCCGGCCACCATGGTCACGATGCGTGCCTGAAAGTCGGTCGCACCGCCTGCGCCGTAGGACACGGCTACACCGATGGGACGATCGGGATAGTCAGCGGCAAATGATCCGGTTGCCGCAACCGCCAGCGCAGCGGTTGCCAGAACGGCGGTCTTGAAAAGTTTCTTCATAGTGTCTTCCTCCCAGAAGCTTTCTTGGTTGTTTCAATCGATATGGCTTGCACCCACATCAAAAGAGGATTCCCCTTGGTGTGTGGACCTGCAGGACCACGGCGAAGAGGGCATAGATGACGGCCATGAAGGCGGCCGTCACAAAAATCCGCTTGATCCAGTCCTTGACGCTGGACCAGGAAGCGGGGTCGTAAAAACTGTATATGGCGAAAAATGCCAGCGTGGATCCGAGGTAGAATCCCAGGTGCTTGGCGCCAAAGAATACATACAGCAGCATCACCGCCAGACCCGGCGCCAGGTTCTTCAGGGTGTCCACCGGGATTCCGCGGCCTACTTTGGACATACCGGTCACCGCCCGGATCAGGTTCCAGGCCGCCAGTATGATGAACACTACCGAAATGACCCGGGGGAACAGAAATGCTTCCGCCGGTTGCTGGGTGAAACTCAGCCAGGTGACGATCGAGGCCAGCACGAAGATCGCAAGACCGGGAACGACATGCTGCATGCGGTGCGAGGTCATTTCGCTTCCCTCCCAGCCGGTTCTGCGGCGGGGGTTTTGCCGCCCGCCAGCATGTTGTTCCAGAACGAATAGGCGATCGAGGCGATGACCAGCGAAATCAGGAAGATGTTCAGCGTGCCGGTGAAGAAGTAGACCCACGGACCGTCCTGCGCGGCGGCCAGCGTCATGCCCTGGGTGAAATTGTCTCCGGCGATAGGGCCCAGAATGAGGCCCAGCACCAGCGGGGCTGCTGAAAAGCCGAACTTCTCCAGGATGAACATGCCGATACCCAGCGCCAGCATGATATGCACGTCGCCCACCGACTGCCCGACCGAGTAGGATCCGAACACCGCCAGCACCAGGACCCCCGCTGCCATGATCGGGGCGGGAGCCCGCGCGATCCTGGCTGCCCAGCCGGCAATCATGATGCCGAATATCACCATCAGGACCTGGCCGACCAGCATCGAGTTGATGAATGTCCACACCACTTCAGGATGGTTGTCGAAAATATCCGAACCGGGGAAAATTTCCTTGATCAACAGGCCGCCAAGCAGCACTGCCGCCGTCGGGCTGCCGGGAATGGACAGGGTCAGCAGCGGCACCAGCGACGGGCCCACCATGGCATTGTTGGCAGACTCTGCAGCCACCACACCTTCGGGATGACCGGTGCCGAACTTCTCCCGCTGCGGCGACAGTTTGCGCGACTGGTCGTAGGCAACCAGTCCGGCTATCTGGCCGCCGACACCGGGTATGAGCCCGATGATGGAGCCGACCACCGTGCCGATGGACAAGGCGCGGACATATCGGGTGAGTTCGCGCAACGAGGCGGTCAGTTTTTGTTTTGGCACCTCGAGCGCCTCGACAAGTGCATCGACGCGACCCTTGGCCATCATGTCCAGCACCTGGGGAATGGCGAACAGGCCGATGAGAGCGGGAATGATGCCGATGCCGCCACTCAGGGCATCGGCAAAGATGAACCGCTCGGTGCCCTGGATCTCGTCATACCCGATGGTCGACAGCCACAGCCCGATACAGCCTGACAGCAGGCCTTTCACGAACGACTTGGAATCCAGAGATCCGATGACGGTCACACCCAGAATGGCGATCCAGAAAACATGCGGCGTCTGGATTTTCAGCACCCACTGCGCCAGCACCGGCGTCAGGAAGATCAGCAGCAGGATACCGATGACCCCGCCAACACCGGACGACAGGAACGACATGTGAAGTGCCCTGGCGCCTTCTCCGCGCTTGGCCATTTCATTGCCGTCCAGTGCCGTTGCGATGTTGGCGGGAGCCCCCGGTATCTTCAGCAGGATCGCACTGACCGCGCCGCCTGCGACCGTGGAAGTATAGGCAGCGCCGAGCAGAACCAGCCCGTGGGTTGCCGACATGTGGAAGGTGAACGGGATCAGCAGGGCCACTGCCATTGTCGGCGAAAGCCCGGGCGTCGCACCCAGGATCAGGCCGCCGATGGTGCCGCCGAGCAGCAGCATGAACGCCCACGGTTCAAACACGCCGCCAAAATAATTCAGGAACTCCATTGGTCCTGTTTCTTCCCTGTTGTTCCGGTTCCCAAAAAACCGGATGCCGGTTGTCCCCGGCTTGTCCGTTGTCAAAACGCTAGCGGATGAAAACAAAAATGCAAACGTTTTCATTTTGTGATAAAAGTCGCCTCATGAGGTATCCGAGATCCAGAAAGGGCGCGCCGGGAATCGTCGAGGTTGCAGCCCGTGCCGGGGTCTCGATTGCCACGGTTTCACGCACGTTCAGCCAACCAGACATGGTGCGCGCGCCGACGCGGCTGCGCATCGAGCAGGCCGCGGATGAGCTGGGCTATATCCGCAATCGTGCCGCCGGCGCCCTGCACAACCGGTTTTCCGGCACGCTTGGCCTGGTGGTGCCGACCATCGACAATGCGATTTTTGCCGAGCTGATAGAGGCGTTTTCGTCGCGCCTGCGTGATTTCGACCGGACCATGCTGATTGCCGCGCACGGCTATGATCTAGATCTGGAAGTGGCCATTGTGCGCTCCTTGCTGGAACGGCGCATTGACGGCATTGCGCTGGTCGGCTTCGACCACGCCCCGGTTTCAATGAACATGCTGCGCCAGCGTGACGTACCGGTCATATCGGTGTGGAATTTTCGCGATGTCAGCGACATTCCCTGTGTTGGAGCAGACAATGTCGCTGCGGCCCGCACTGTGGTCCGCCATGTGCTTGATCGCGGGCATCGCGACATTGCGCTGCTGTTTCCGGACGTGGCGTCAAACGACCGGGCACGGGACAGGATGAACGGTGTGCTGGACGAACTGCACCGGGACGGCATAACCATTACGCCGGACCGGTTGATCTCCTGCCCCTACGATATCGGCGAAGCGAAACGACTGGTCCGCGGCCTCATGTCAGGCCCCGGGCGCCCTACGGCTATCGTGTGCGGAAACGACATTATCGCCCATGGGGCGTGTTATGCCTGCTATGCCGAAGGTGTTCGCATACCGGACGATATCTCCATCGTCGGCATCGGCGACTTTCGCGGCTCCGCCCACCTGGAACCGGGCCTGACCACAATTCGAATGCCGGCGCGCCGAATTGGCAACATAGCAGCCAGCACTCTGGTTGAGATGAGCGATACCGGCATGCCGCCGGATCCGTTCAACCGGAAAGTTGAAATCGAGCTCAAGGATCGTGGATCAACCATCGCATTGTAACATTTTTGCGAGCTGCCGGTTTGCAGTATTGCAATTGCGTCCGGGCACCAACACATCCGTTGATCTGAGCATCATTCCTGCCTCCGCTGCATCAGCAACCAAAAACAAACCGGAACAAAAAATCATGACCGACGCATCATCCTATACACCACCCAAAGTCTGGACATGGGACGCCGAGAGCGGCGGCACCTGGGCCAGCATCAACCGGCCCGTTGCCGGCCCGACCCACGACAAGGAGCTGCCGGTCGGTCGCCATCCGCTGCAGCTCTATTCGCTGGCCACGCCAAACGGCGTCAAGGTCACTGTCATGCTGGAAGAACTGCTGGCGCTTGGCCACACAGGCGCCGAGTATGACGCTCACCTGATCGAGATCGGCAAGGGCGACCAGTTCGGCAGTGGTTTTGTCGGTGTAAATCCCAACTCCAAAATCCCGGCGCTGATGGATCACAGCACCGAAAAACCAACACGCGTATTTGAATCAGGCGCGATCCTGCTCTATCTGGCTGACAAGTTCGACGCACTTCTGCCGACCGATCCGGCCATGCGCGCTGAATGCCTGTCCTGGTTGTTCTGGCAAATGGGCAGCGCACCCTACCTTGGCGGCGGCTTTGGGCATTTTTACAAATATGCACCGGAAAAATTCGAATATCCCATCGACAGGTTTGCCATGGAAGTGAAGCGCCAGCTCGACGTGCTCGACCGCCACCTGGCATCCAGCCAGTATATGTGCGGTGACGACTACACCATCGCCGATATCGCCATCTGGCCCTGGTACGGCGCGCTGGTCTCCAACACGGTCTATGAGGCGGCCGAATTCCTCAGCACCCATGAATACAAGAACCTGAACCGCTGGACGCAACAGATCGCCGGGCGCGAGGCGGTCAAGCGCGGCAGGATGGTGAACAGGACCTGGGGACCACCGGAAGAGCAGCTTCATGAACGCCACGACGCCAGCGACTTCCAGCTGCGCACCCAGGACAAGCTGGAGCCTGCGGCATAGATATTCTTGTATAGCGGGCTGGGTCAGAATGCAGGGCCATTCGGCCTCGCGAAGCATATTGGTGGCGGCTTGGCTGGTGTTAAGGGGTCACTGCAATTCTGTATCAGGACGAAATCTGATTGACATGCTGACGGAAGTCTCGCAAAGTTTTCAGTGCACGGGGTATTTGGGGTGCTAATTCTCATAAGTGATCGTGAGGTTGCCTGCGCCGGGAAGTCGTTTCCTGGGCTGGGAGAGTGCACTGACTGACCGGGGTTGTGGATCCGGCCGGGAAGATCGACGTCGATATGGATTTCGGAAGATCATGAGAAGTTTGCTGAAAGCTCTGTGTCTGCTGGTGGCGCTGGGTTTGACGGCTTGCGCGACCAACCTTGAGAAGACCTATGAGGGACCGGTTGCCCGCGTCGCCGATTCCGCTGACAAGACGCGCGATGCCGGCATCTTCGTTCCCGGCAAGGCAAACATGTTTTATCTGATGGAGATGGACGGCGAACGGGTGCCGCGCACCAACTTCAGCGCCACCGCGGCGCGTTATAGCGGCGGCGGGATCGCTTTTGAACCTGTCCAGGTCGACCGTGAGGTACCGGCCCGACCCCTGAAGGTGAAGTTGCGCGGATCAACCTATCACGCTGCACCGATCGGGGCCATTTTTGGAAAGTCGCACTCAGTGGAAGGTGTCGTGAACTTCGCGCCGGTGCCCGACGGCCGCTACGTCGTCCGGGGCAAGTTGGGTGCAAATGGTTCGTCCATATGGATCGAAACCGTCGATGGACAGGTGGTGACGCAAAAGGTTTATGGACAAGCAAGGTAGTCTTGCAACTTTCCTCGAGTCTTTTTCCATCCCGTTACCGTAATTCTGTCATCTATGGACGTCCCCTTTGTTGCAAGTGCTTTGTTGCTGCCCTGCAGGCGACATCGCTTACCTTCTTGCTGTCAAAATAGTCGGTGCTAGCAGTTTAGTCCTGCAATTGTTCAAAACGGCAAACTGTTCCCTGTCTTCACAGCTCAAATGACAATATATTCGCGCGGCGACACTCCTGTGGCTCTTCCAACCGACCTGATATTATATCAGATCTGGGGTGCTGCACTTCGTTCTGGAATTCAGGAGTCGATTATCACCGCCTCAATAATTTACTCTATCTTGCCTGAATGACGACCCGGAATTATCAAAACCAGACGAAAGACCAATGACTTATTATAGAGATGGATTTGCCCCAAATCCGATAGTGGTAATTCCGATTTATCGACCCTCACCACTGATTGCTGAGCGGATTTCTTTGGAGCAATGTGGAAGGGTTCTCGGCCGGCACGAGATTGTTTTTCTATGTCCGGAAGGTCTTGATACGAAAGCCTATGCATCAATTATCCCCGAAGCCAGGTTTTCCAGCGTTGAAGCTCGCTGGATGTCGTCGTTGAAAAATTACAATCGCCTTATCATGTCACCGATACTTTTCGAGCGATTTGGGAATTTTTCGCACATGCTGTTGCATGAGCCTGACGCAATAGTAATCAATGACGATCTGTTGCACTGGTGTGCCCAGGACTTCGACTATATAGGAGCGCCCTGGTTTGAGGGGTACGGGGATGCCCAAGAGCACTCGCAAATATCGGGCGTTGGAAACTCCGGTTTCAGTCTTTTTCGAATTGAGGCCGCCAGGCACGCAACCTTGTCGAATGCGCGCTGGTACAACAAAGAGCATTTTGCCAGGGATATAAAGAAGGCGGCTGCGGGAAATTGGAATGCGATGAAGCGCATAGTGGTATGCTGTGGCACCGCCGGTGAACTTCGTAACGCATGGAAAACATACGGTAAGAACTGCGACATTTTCTGGTCGAAGGAAATTCCAAAGCTACAACCGCAATTTCGCTTAGGCAGCCTTCAGGATGCGTTGAAATTTTCTTGGGAAATGTTCCCCGCCAGATGCATGGTGCTGAACAAGGGCGCCCTGCCGTTCGGTTTTCACGCGTGGGCTAAGTACGATTTGCCGTTCTTGCGGCCTTACCTGATAAATGCCGGGGTGTCCCGGGACAGCCTGGACATGCTTGTTTAGGCTCGCAGGCACGTATCGCAGATTACAGTAATTACAATTACGGTGACAGTTTGCTAAATGCACCAATTAAGTCGCGGGGTCTTTTGGTTTAGTAATACGGTGACAGTCCACCAAATGCGCTTATTATGTCTCGGGATGGTTTGGCTGGAGCCCCCTGTCTTCGCAAATACGCGGACCCAGGATTACGATGAGACAACCTAATTGGTGTATTTAGTAAACTGTCACCGTTACTCAGGAATTGAAAGTGCAGGCGATCACAACTAACAACACTCAGATTCATAAATAAAACGGCCCTATGTTTCCATAGAGCCGCTGCTTAGCTTTGCTGGCTTTTCGGTGGTTACGTGTTCAAATCCAACCGTGCCGCGCCTCAATCGTCTCCAATCAAGGGACGAAACCGACGCCGTTGAAACAAGTCAGATAGTTGCCGATATTGGGCGCATCAAGAGTTGCCCCCCTCCGATCAACATCAAGCATAGAGCCGGAAAATGTGATGCTTGTACCCACCATGATCGTGTGATCGGTCTGATCGGCGGTGCCGTCATCATTGCAACCATCTCTCAACACACCTCGATAACCGACAAACACCGGCAAATCACCAACGACGGGAACAGCATCAATGGTTGTGTCAAATCGAACTCCCCATTGTGCGACGTCGTAACTCGGTACGTCACCAAAGTAATTTATTTCGCCATACAGGCCCTCAAATTGAAGCCTGGTATCGTGGTCAATAAACCAGCGTATCACACCCCGGCCATAGAACCCGTCGTCAATCTGACCGTCCCCAGCTCCGAATTCATCTGACCCACCAACGTGCAGGTAGGCAGCCTGAGCATAGAAGGTTATGTTTGAGAGGTAGATTTGCGCCTCACCGCCGACGAAACCATAATCATACTTGTCAAATACGCTAGAGCCAGGGCCATCGAGTTCGACCGCGCTGTTGCCTCCTGCACCTCCAAAGACACCGAGCAGATAGCTTGCCGGATCTCTCCAACTCAAATGAGTTGCTCCTTGAACGCTGTATCTCGGACCAAAGGGATCAGCGCCACTGTCGTTATCAAACGCTTTGTCGTTCCACTCAAAATCCGCATCCATCTGTATGGATAAATTATCGCCAAGCGGCAAGCTGAGGCGCAGCGCATGGCCGGACGCCAGTACCGTATCATCCGACGAAGCGCCATCATTGTCGATGAATTGAACGCCGTTCCAGCTTTCAACAACGCCGGAGACAATCAAACCAAGTTGGCGATCATAATCGGCCGCCGCTGCAATATTGGTTGGAACAGCAAGTGCTGCCACTATGGCTGAAGTTGCCCCAAACTTTTTCATCGCTTTATGCCCCTATGATAGAATCCAAGCCGACGTAAAGTTATCTATTTCTGGTTGCCCATTAAAGAAGTAACTTGTCCGCACCCGTTGAAATTTCAAAACTGTGGCATTTTTGCCACACTGACGATTTCTCGGCATCTAGTTCCAGAGTGTGGCCAGCCGGTGCACCTTGGGCGTGTTGGTCCATGCTTTACGCAAGAGTGACAGGGCGTCAATGCTTGCCGTGAGAGCAATGGCTTTGCGGAGCGCAGCTTCCCCTCTGCGCCGTATTCGCTACCGGTTAGTGCAGCATTCCCATGAGCGAATAGAAAACTTCTCTGCAAATTGTTGATGATTTTGGTAAATCCCTACCGTCTGTTTTTGCACGCAGTTAACGGCCTGCAGAAAAGCGAGTTAAGCTCCGCTCAATGGGTTTGTTTTATTATAGCCATTTGCGCTACTTGCCGTCGGCAATCAACACGACACGCGAAGGCTGAAACAACAAACAATGGCGACATACAGAAGCATTTTGATTGTTGACGACGACCCGATCGTTCGGTCTCTCCTTCGAAGCTACTTTGCTTCGTTGTTTGTGAAAAACATTTATGATGCAGCCGATGGATCAGTGGCCGCAGAAATAGTGCGGGATCATCTTGATGCCCTCGACTTGGTAATCACTGATTTGAACATGCCAGGCATCGACGGCGTTCAGTTCCTCCGAAATTTGCATGACATCGGCTTTCGCGGTGATCTGGTGATTGCCAGCGGAGAGTCGGAAGCTATCCTGAAAACTGCAGGATCACTCGCAGCAGGTCGTGACCTTCAGGTGCGAGGTTGCATTTCGAAGCCGCTAACAAAAAACAATCTTGATGAGATTTTCCTCACTGACAGGCCGACTGCGGCGCCGGCTAGGATACGCCAAACAATCGATGCAGTTGTGTTAGCTGGGATCATCAACGAAGCGGGCATTGTTCCCTACTTTCAGCCAAAAGTTGATGTTCGGACAAGAAAGATTGTTGGTGCGGAAGCGCTTGTGAGAGGGGAAGATAAGTCATTGGGTCACTTGGGTGCCCACCAACTCATTCCCGCCGCGCGCGAACATGGCCTCATGCGCGACCTGACCAATGTCATGATAACTAAGGTCTTGAAACAACAGCGAGCGTGGAACGACCGTGGTATCGAGCTCAATCTCGCCCTAAACATCGATCCGGCGCAACTCCGTGAAATGGATCTTCCTGATAGACTCGCAGACTTTGCGCAAGATCTAGCGTTGAAGCCACAGTCGATAACCGTCGAAGTTACCGAAGAGAGTTTTCATTCAAATTTCCTAGACGTCATGGACGTTGTGGCTCGTTTGCGGATGAAGGGGTTCTGCACATCATGCGACGATTTTGGTACGGGTACTTCAAACATGGACACGCTTGAGTCCCTCCCGCTAACCGAATTGAAAATTGATCAATCATTTGTATCAAAAGGACTCACTCACACGTTTGCGGATGCGGCCGTCCACGCGGCGGTACGATTGGCAAAGGCACTGGATCTACAGTTGGTGGCCGAAGGCGTCGAAACGACTGATGAACTTGACTACATCGCTGAACAAGGTGTGGACATTGTCCAGGGGTTTCTGTTCGGTCCGCCCATGGCCGCGTATGAGTTTGAAAGCTGGTATTTGTCGAATCATGGTTACGTCCCAGACCTTTCTATTGATACAGAGGAACGTGCCGCGCACCGCCGGCAGCACTTCAAGCAGAAACGCCAGCCGGTGAACTACTAGTGTGTTGTTCCTTGCCTTGCGAAGGTTCACCAGTAGGCGGGTGTTACAAATGGGCCGGATCATGATCTGTGCAAATCTCGCATTCACCCTCATCACTACCGTCTAGATCCGGGTCCGCGTCAGCATCCCAATGAGTGATGTACTCAAAGACGTGGCGCGGTACATCGGCCGATATGCGTACCGTGAGAAGCGGTTGTCCTGACGGCTGTACGGTCGAACACGGCTTGTCTATGAGGTATGCGCCGTCCACATGCATGTGGTTTATCAACGTGTGCAGAATGGACACTGCATCATCTCTGGCAGCGGTCCGGCGTTGCCGGTCGGCAGTGGGTTTAGGTTTCCTTGGAATGATTTCCATTGCCGCCCCCTATGCCGTAAGCCGCTTTACATCACAATTACGCAATTACCAATTACGGTGACAGTTTACTAAATGCACCAATTAGGCACTGTTACTTTAACTTTCGGCCCGTGCTTTTGCGGGGAGAGGGTACGTCGGGTCTGGTTTTTCAGGTGTCCCGATCGAAGCAGCTTTCACACCAGTGTACAGTTCAAAAGGCCGGGCCGTTGGGGCCCAGGCGCACGCCCTTGCGCAGCCGTGTGAACGGGATCCGGTCAAGCTGGCACGGATTGGCGCCCGGGCTTTCGGCAAAGATCACCGTTTCGGCAATCGGTTCGTAATCGGCCAGGAAATGCACGGCACTTTTTACAACCACGATGGCCTTTGTGGTCGGGTCTATGCCCATATGGGTGAAAATGGCCTGATCCGCATTCTGGGTCCGGTTTGACCCAACCACCACCGTCACGTCGCAGTCCTTGTCGAGCACCTTGAGTGCGGCCATCGGCCCGAGATTGGCTCGCGCGCCGCCATACATCGGTCCGGTGAACATGAACTGCCCGGCCGACAGGGCTTCCACGCGGACCCTGGCCTTGAACGGGCCGGTGCCAAGCTGCGGAAACCTGCCGCCGATGGCCACGTCGATTTCGGCGTCCTTGCCTGCGGTGTGGGCGATGCTCGCGGTTTCGGGGTCCCACAGCATGCCGATAACCGCTTTCTGCGCACCGCCGTCGACAAGCGCTGCCAGCACACCGGTCGTGTCTCCGGTTGCACCTGCGCCCGGATTATCCTGAGCATCGGCGATCAGCACCGGTTTTGAAGCACCGTCTGCAAGCTGACGGGCTTTGCTGACAGCTTCAACTGCCGGAACCAGCGGGTTTTGCAACTCGTCTTCGGCCGCGTGCAGCGCGGCGAGCATGATGTCGGCTGCCCCGTCCACCGCCTGCTGATCCGTGCCGTAGGCAAACACTGAACAGCCGCAGTCAGTCACGTCTGCCGGCGGGAAACCGAACACAAAGTCCACCGAACTCACGGTGTCGGAAACCATGCCCGGCAGCATGCCATACAGCCGACCGCCCGGTTCGCGTCTCGTCGACTGCGCCTGAATGGGAATGATGTAGTCCAGTTGCCGCCACGCCCTGGCGAACGGCGATCCGCGGGTCAGCTCCTCGCGCAGCAGCTTGCGCGCCCGCGCACCGGTGTCGGCCATGTCGACATGCGGATAGGTGCGATAGATGGCAACCGACGAGGCCCGGTCAAAGAAGTTTCGGGACATATTGCCGTGCAGATCGAGGCTGACGGCAATCGGCAGCGCCGGCCCGGTCACCTCCCTGACGCGGCGCAAAAGTTCAGCCTCACCGTCTTCGTGGCTTTGGGTGACCATGGCGCCGTGCAGATCCAGATAGACCCCGTCAATGTCCCCAGCCTCGCTGACGCCATCCACGATCATGCCGGCGATGCGGTCAAACGCATCATCGGTGACATAACCGCCCGGTTCGGCAAAGGTCCACAGGATCGGAACAATGTCGAAATCTTCCGCCTCGTCCAGAAACCCGCCCATGGGCAGGTTGAGGCCTGACAGCGTTTCGATGACTTCCGAGCCGAACTTCATGGCGGGCCATGCCCCGCCGTTCTTGAAGGTTTCAAACGGGGTAGGGATCGGGGCAAAGGTGTTGGTTTCGTGCTGGAAACCGGCAACTGCGATGCGTGGCCGCTTCATTCAGATCATCCTTCGCGTGCAAACAGGTGTTTCGCCATGACACCGACGCGGGATTCTATTTCCTCGCACGCATCAAGGATCAGGTCTTCGCGGAAGCGCGGGCCGACGATCTGCACACCGACCGGCAAGCCGTCATTATAGTTGGCGGCGATGTTGCCCGCCGGCAGGCCGGTATAGTTGAACGCAATCGAGTAGATACCGGCTTCAAGTGTCTCCCTGACGCCTTCCAGACCTTGCGCATCGCGGTCCCATTCATAGGTCGGCTTGGGCAGGAACGGGGTCAGCACTAACGGATAATCCTGGAACATCAGGTTGAACTGGCGGTGATAGTAGTTGCGCCTGGCCATGGCCAGCAGCAGGTCTTTGCCTTCATGGGGGGTGAACATCTCATAATAGTCGGCAAAGATCTTTTTCAGGGTGTCGGAACCCTGCTTGATGATCTCGTCACCCAGCAGGGCCTTGACCTCGCCGAACAGCGATCGGGCGCCGTCTCGAGCACATTCGCGCAATTCCGGCATGTCGGCCTCCACCACCTCATATCCGGCATCGCTCAGGCAGTCGCGGGCAGTGTCCAGTGCCTTTTCCACTGCCGGGTGCAGATCAAACTCGTACATGTTCTTGGTGAAAGCCACTTTCGGCTTGCCGTCCAGTGCCGGGCCGTCGAACGGCATCGGCACCATCCAGGGATCATGCGGATCATACGCCACCAAAGCGCGCATGCCGGCCCTGACGTCCTTTATTTCGCGGGCAATGACGCCCTGCACCGACATGATCTGGGCCAGCAGGCCGCGTTCAGCCGTCTGCGACGGGTTCCAGGCCGGCACCCGGCCAAGACCGGGTTTTACCGTCGCCGACCCTGTTGCAGCCGCGGGATAGCGAAGTGAGCCGCCAATATCATTGCCGTGTGCAATCGGTCCCATGCCGGCCATGACCGCCGATGACGCGCCGCCCGATGAACCGCCCGACGAGGCCCAGTCATTCCATGGCGAGAACGTGCGGCCATGCAGTTCGTTGGACGTGGTGGCGCGGAACGAGAATTCAGGCGTGTTGGTGCGCCCGATGACGATGGCGCCGGCCTTCCTGAAATTGCGCACCACAGGTGAGTCATCCGGAGCAATGATGTCCTTGTAGGCTTTGACACCGTTCGGTGTCGCGCGGCCGGTCTGGTCGATGTTCTCCTTTATGGTGACCGGAACACCATGCAGCGGCCCGATCGCACCGGACGTCGCCAGTTTTTCGTCGTGCGCCCTGGCTTCGGCAATCGCTTCGTCGCCAAGATCGTCAACGACCGCATTCAGCTTCGGATTGACGGCGCGCATGCGTTCAACCGTCTGCGTCACCGCATCGCTGGATGACACTTCACCTGCAGCAATCTTGACTGCAAGATCACAGGCACTCAGTTGCCAAAGCGGGGTTTCGGACATGCACATACTCCTTGCTGAATACAAACCGGCGCGAAATTCAACAACAAGTGCAGGCAGTTGCACAAGAGCATGGCAGCCATGCATCCGTTTGAAAGAATATGGAGATCAGGCGTTGACTCCCTTCCCCCCAGACAGACTAGACTTCGATCCAAGTCTGCAGCCAACGTGCTGAAGACCGTCAGTCTAATGAGGAGGTAAGAATAATGTTACGCTGGACAAGACGCCACGTTTTGGCAGCCGCAGCTGTGTTTGCATCTGTAGTCGCCGGACCTGCCCTGCCTGCACAGGCGGAAAGTGTACTGAGAGTGATCCCGCACGCGGATCTGAAGAACCTGGATCCGATCTGGACCACGGCCTACATTTCGCGAAATCACGGTTACCTCATCTATGACACGCTGTTTGCGATGAACGAGGAATTCGTGCCGCAACCGCAGATGGTCGATACCTATGAAGTGTCGGACGACAAGCTGACCTGGACTTTCAAGCTGCGTGACGGCCTGAAGTTCCATGACGGCGCAGATGTGACATCTGATGATGTCATTGCCTCGCTGAAGCGCTGGGGAGCGCGTGACGGCATGGGCCAGCAGCTCATGGGCGCCATGGGCGAAATGGTGGCGGTAGATGCCTCCACCTTCCAGTTCAAGCTCAAGGATCCATATGGCCTGGTGCTGGAATCCATCGGCAAGATTTCATCCAACGTGCCGTTCATCATGCCCAAGCGGGTGGCGGAAACCGACCCGTTCAAGCAGATCGAAGACTATACCGGCTCCGGTCCGTTTGTCTTCGTCAAGGAAGAGTGGGTGCCCGGTTCAAAGGTCGTCTACAAGAAATTTGCCGATTACAAACCGCGCTCTGAAGCGCCAGATGCAGCATCCGGTGGCAAGATCGCCAAGGTGGATCGTGTCGAGTGGACCTATTTCCCCGACCAGACCACGGCGATGAATGCGCTGATCAATGGTGAAGTGGATTATTTTGAATCGCCTGCCAATGACCTGATGCCGCTGCTCGAGGCCAATTCCGACATTACCGTCGAGATCAATGATCCGCTCGGCAATATCGGCTTTTCGCGCTTCAACCACCTGTTGCCGCCGTTCGACAATGCAGATGTTCGCCGGGCCGCAATCATGGCCATGAAGCAGGACGACTACATGCAGGGAGCCGTGGGCGACCAGAAGTTCTGGAAGACGTGCTATTCGGTGTTCCCGTGCGGCACCCCACTGCAGAACGAGACCGGTTCCGATGTTATGAAGACCGGTGATCTCGAAAAGGCCAAGGAAGCGCTGGCTGCCGCCAACTATGACGGCACACCGGTTGTCATCATGCAGCCGACAGACATTCCGCTGCTGTCGGCGTTCTCGCTGATCACGGCCGAAAAACTGCGCAATATCGGCATGAAGGTTGACGTGCAAGCCATGGACTGGTCGACGCTTACTTCCAGGCGCGCCAAGCGTGACCCGGTTGCCGACGGCGGCTGGAATATTTTCCACACCTGGTGGATCGGCGCCGACGTGATCGATCCCATGGCCATCGCGTTTTCCGGCGATCCTGAAAAGGGCTGGTTCGGTTGGCCGAAGGACGCTGACCTTGAAGCAGCGCGCTCTGCCTATGCCAAGGCCACCACGGCTGAAGAAAAGAAGGCCTCTGCCGAAAAAGTGCAGGAGCGTCTGTGGGCTATCGGTGCTTCCGGTCATCTCGGACAGTTCTTTGTGCCGGTTGCCTATCGCAACAACGTCAAGGGCCTGATCAAGTCGCCGGTCCAGTTCTTCTGGAACATGTCGGTCGACGAATAAGTCTGCTCACATGACTTGAAGCACGGCGGGATGTACCATCACCGCCGTGCTTCACTCTTACCTTTTTCAATCGGGAACGGAGCGGCTTGTGGTTTTCTACATTCTCAAGCGAATTCTGGCGACAATACCTGTCATGGGTGTGGTGGCGCTGTTTGTTTTCCTGATGCTGCGCCTGTCTCCCGGTGACCCGGCTGCCGTGATTGCCGGCGATTATGCCACCACCGAGGATATCCTCCGGATCCGGGAAAACCTCGGGCTCAATGATCCCATCGTCGTGCAGTTTACCAAGTGGATCGGCCAGCTTGTCCAAGGCGACCTGGGGATTTCCATTTTCACCAACCTGCCGGTGACCACACTGATCGCCCAGCGGCTTGAGCCGACCATCATGCTCACGCTGACCACCATCATATTCACCATCGTCGTTGCAGTTCCGCTCGGAACGCTGGCGGCCTGGAAACAGGGCAGCCTGATCGACAGGGCCGTGATGCTGTTTTCAGTGGCCGGATTCTCAGTGCCGGTTTTCGTGCTCGGCTACATTCTGATCTACATCGTGTCGATCCAGCTCAGATGGCTGCCGGTGCAGGGCTACAAGTCGATGTTCACAGACGGTGTCATTCCGTTCTTCCGGCACATCATCCTGCCCACCATCACCTTGTCGGTCATCTTCATTGCGCTGATTGCGCGCATGACCCGGGCCTCGGTCATGGAAGTGTTGCAGGAAGATTATGTGCGCACCGCACGTGCCAAAGGGCAAAGCGAGTTCAAGGTGCTGATGAAGCATGCGGTCCGCAATGCCGCCGTGCCCATCGTCACTGTCATCGGCCTGGGTATCGCACTGCTTATCGGCGGCGTGGTGGTCACGGAAAGCGTTTACAACATTCCTGGCCTCGGCAGACTGGTGCTGGATGCGGTTCTGAAACGCGATTATCCAATCATACAGGGGCTCATTCTGCTGTTCAGTTTCGTCTACATCGTAATCAACCTGCTGATTGATCTGAGTTACACCCTGTTTGACCCGAGGATCAAATACTGATGAGCGCGCAATCGGACAAGGTTGATTTCACGACCTCTGCGGAGGCCACGCTCACCTCGCGCAAGGATGCGTCCCTGGCCGCACTGATGTGGAAGCATCCGTCGGTTTTCTGGGGCGGACTGCTGCTGGGGATCATGGTGCTGGTCGCGGTGTTCGGTCCGTTCCTGACAGCCGATCCGGTGGCTATTCATCCGATTGACCGCCTCAAGGTACCATCGGCAGAGTTCTGGTTCGGTACCGATTATCTCGGACGCAATGTGTATTCCCGCGTCATCTACGGGGCACGCGTTTCGCTGGTGGTCGGCCTTGCGGTTGCCATCGTTGCCGTCGTTCTTGGCCTGGTGACGGGTCTGTTGTCCGGATACATCCGCTGGCTCGATGCCATCATCATGCGGGTGATGGACGGGCTGATGGCGATACCCGGCATCCTGCTGGCGATTGCCCTGATCTCCCTGTCCGGCGCCACCTTGTTCACCGTCATCATCGCCATTGTCATTCCCGAAATCCCCAGAGTGGTGCGGCTGGTGCGCTCGGTGGTGCTGACCGTGCGCGAAGAGCCTTATGTCGAAGCAGCCATCGCAGCCGGCACCCGGACGCATCTGATACTGGTGCGCCACATCCTGCCCAACACCATTGCGCCGCTGATTGTGCAGGCGACCTATATCTGTGGTTCAGCCATGCTGACGGAATCCATACTGGGTTTCCTGGGTGCGGGCATCCCGCCTGAAATTCCAAGCTGGGGTAATATCATGTCGGAAGGCCGGACGTATTTCCAGCTGTCGCCGTGGATCATCTTCTTCCCCGGCATTGCCCTGGCGCTGACAGTGCTTGCAGTCAACACGGTTGGCGATGGCCTGCGCGATACGCTTGATCCACGCATTGCGAGGAAGATGTAATGGCGCGCGACAAGTCTTCACAACCTGTTCTGGATATACGCGGCCTGTCGGTCACCTTGCCGGAAGGCGCCGACCGGGAGTTTGCCATCGAGGATATATCGCTGACCGTTGGTCAGGGTGAAATCGTCTGTGTTGTCGGCGAATCCGGGTCCGGCAAATCGGTCAGCGCGCAAACCGTCATGGGGCTGATCCCGCGCAAGGACCTGACCCCGGTGGCCGGCGAGGTTATGCTGCAGGGAGAAGACCTGCTGCAGAAGTCCGAGGTCGAACTGCGAGAATTGCGCGGTGTGAAGATGGCGATGATCTTCCAGGAGCCGATGACCGCGCTCAACCCGGTCATGCAGGTTGGCGACCAGATCGGGGAAATGCTGGAAATCCACACTTCCATGTCGACGTCTCAACGCCGCGAGCGCATCATCGAGGTGATGAACGATGTCGGTCTGCCGGATGTGAACCAGATGATCGACAGCTACCCGCATCAACTGTCCGGCGGCCAGCGCCAGCGCATCATGATCGCCATGGCGCTGGCGCTGGAGCCGGCACTGCTGATTGCCGATGAACCGACCACGGCGCTTGATGTGACGACACAGGCGCAGATTCTCGACCTGATAAAGGACATCCAGAAACGCCATGGTACCGGTGTCATGTTCATCACCCATGATTTCGGCGTGGTTGCCGAAATCGCCGACCGGGTCGTGGTCATGCAGAACGGCAAGGTGGTTGAGCAGGGAACTGCGAGCCAGGTGCTCAACAAACCTCGCGAGCCCTACACGAAAATGCTGATCGCGTCGGTTCCAAGCCTGACGCCGCCGAAGCGAAAAGCCATCACCGCAGGCGAACCGATCCTGGCGACGAAGGGGCTTGAAAAGATTTACGGCGCGCTGGGCTGGTTCGGCGGCGGTCGCGTGGTGCACGCGGCCAAGCAGGTGGAACTGGAAGTGCGGCGCGGCGAAACCCTGGGCGTGGTCGGTGAATCCGGGTCCGGCAAATCAACCGTGGCACGTTGTATCGTAAGGCTGATCGATCCGACAAGCGGCGAGGTGCTGATCGACGGCAACAATATTGCAGAGATGTCCCAGTCGGAGTTGCGCTCCTATCGGCGCAATGTGCAGGTGGTGTTCCAGGACCCGTACCGGTCACTGAACCCGCGCCGCACCGTCGGCCAGTCGATTGTCGAGGGTCCGATGAATTTTGGCACCTCGCATGAAGAAGCATTGGAACGCGCCCGTGATCTGATGGAGATCGTCGGACTGTCGCCGCACGCGCTGGACCGGTTCCCGCATCAGTTCTCCGGTGGCCAGCGCCAGCGCATCTGCATTGCCCGAGCGCTTGCCATGGAGCCGAAGGTGCTGATTGCCGATGAAGCGGTGTCCGCGCTTGACGTGTCGGTCCAGGCCCAGGTTCTGAAACTGCTCGATGATGTGCGCAAGCGCTTTGACCTGGCCATGCTGTTTATCACCCACGATCTGCGCGTGGCGGCGCAGATCTGCGACCGGATCATGGTCATGCAGCAGGGCGAAGTTGTCGAACAGGGTTTGACAGCCAGCGTCTACGCCAAGCCTGCGCATCCTTACACAAAGCTGCTGCTCGATGCAGCGCCGGGACGAGACGCGTTTTCTGCAAACTGACATGCTGTCTCTGCCCCTATGGCTGTCATGTCCGGCCTGCCGTAACCGGCTCACGCGACTGCATCGCCAGGTCCCGGAAACCCGGTTGCCGAACTATCCAAGCTCGAATGTTGTGATGCCGAAAGTCCTGTCGACAGGCAAGTCGGGTGCGCCGCCGCGATACATGCGTGCAGTTTCGAATGCCGGTGCAAGAGTGTTGATCCGAGCCAGGTTTACCGCCTGACTGTTGTCCTCCGGCACGTCAAGAGACACCTGCGCGCCCTCGGGCAGTTCAGCGCAAAGGCTTGAAAAAAGTGCATTGGCGATATGGGCGTCATCACAAAATAGCGGACCTATTTTGTATCCTGATCGACATTCGCGCACTGTACCGTAACCTGCCACCTGATGATCTTTCAGAGCCAGCTTGGTTCGCCGCGTTGAACACATCTCCGGATCAATCCATGGCCGAATGAACTGATCTCGTGGCGCAGCGAAGAACGGCTTGTCGTAGGCCATGACATCCGCCATGTCCGATACGCGGCAGTCGCGCACATCCAGTCCGTCGTGTGCAGACACGGCAGCGTTTGCCAAACCGGTGAACCGGATGTTCCGGCCCGCATAGTCAAATCCACTGCGCGCGTAATTCTGCAATTGATCCGGCACACCGTCCAGTCCCACTGTCCGGCCTTCCAGGCGAGCCATCCCGGCGTTCCAGGTTGCGATGCCGGCCCCTGTGCCCCGGTGGTCGGGGTGGACAATGTAGAATCCCAGGAACCCGAAGCTGCGGCCGTACCGGATCACCGAAATTGACGAAACCGGCAGGTCGTCAATCCACCCCATCAGGCAGCCATCGGGGTCCGTCTGGTGAAATGCCTGCAGATCATCGCAGCCCGGGTTCCATCCTTCCCGCGCGGCCCACTCTACCGCTGTTGCAAACTCACACATGCTGGCCGCCCGAATGACAAGACTGCTCATGGAAACGTACCCCGGTCTTCCTGGATATTGTGAAGTAGGGCCAGTATTGTAAACTTGTCAGTCATCCGCCCCTCAACTGCATCGTTCAAAATGCGATTTGCAAGCTTGTGCAACTCATCACATCATGGACGCCAGCAGACTGCTAGCAGGATGTGCGTTCAATTCAGAAAATTTCCCCAACAGCAAAGCGCCTGACAAGGACTTCCCCGGCATGCAACCGACCATTCACGAAGCCGTCACCCCGCAACAGCGTCACGACGTGTATCGCTTCCGCTATGACATCTATGTCGAGGAGATGGGCAGATACCGCTCGGTCGCCGACCATGACCAGCGCACCTTCTCGGAACCCGAAGACGAAACCGCCAGGCTGTATTACGCCACCGATGGAGAGCAGATTGTTGCCACCATGCGGCATAACTGGGGTGGCGATGCGCCCTTGTGCGACCGCCAGATCAAGCAGTATGACCTGGCGCGGTTTCTTGATGAGATCCCGTGCGAACAGATGATTGTCGGCGAGCGTTTTATGATCGCGCCGAGCCAGCGTGGCACCGACCTGATTTTCCGGCTGTTCCAGACCTATCTGAACTTCGTCAACGAGCACCGCATTCAACTGATATTCGGTGATTGCGAGCCGCATCTGCTCAATCTCTATCTGGGTATGGGGTTTCGCACTTATGCAGAGAGGAACGTCAACAGTACCGAAACCGGTTACCTCGTGCCGCTCGTCATGGTGCCGGAGGACATCGCCTACATGAGACAGGTGAAGTCGCCGTTCATGAGCCTGTTGCAGGACTATGGTGAGGCTGCAAAGGTGCCCGCCTGCCTGCCGGACTTATTGTCCTGCGGACAGGTGGTGATCAGCCAGGCACTGACGCCGAAAAGTGAGTATCAGTTCGAAATCGATCAGGCTATCCGGCTGGCAGAAAACCCGACCCATCTGTTTGACGGTCTGACCGAGGACGAATGCCAGCGCTGCCTGTCCAAGAGCAATGCCATCAAGTGCAAGGCCGGCGATCATCTCATCAAGGCCGGCAATGTGGCCCAGAACATGTTTGCCGTCCTGTCCGGCACACTGGAAGTGCGCACCGGTGACCGCGTTGTGGATGTGTGCAGCAGCGGTGACATTGTCGGCGAGATGGCGTTTCTGCTGGAAAGCCCGCGCGCGGCGGATGTCTATGTGGCGACCGATGACACCCGTGTCCTGTCGCTGAGCGAGAGCAATCTGAAAAAGCTGGCTGTAACTGAGCCGCAACTGGCGGCAAAACTGCTGCTCAACCTGTCAAAGCTGCTCTGCTACAAGCTGTTGCGGGTGGGTTGATGGTGTCATGCGTGTAACTGACGGCTGAAGAACTCCTGCGTTGTGCATCACAGTTCCATTTGCTATCAATTCTGACGAACAGGGGGCGAAGGGCAGCAACGACTCCATGACGCAACAATCAACTGCGACAGCGTTTTTTTCAACGCTCCTGATACCGCCAGAAGAGGAAACAGCAGTCTCCGGAACCGGCCGCTTCATGCGTCTGGCGCTTGCCGCCGCCATGCTTTCGGTTTGCCTTGAGAGTGGCATCAGCCTGCCCAATGACTGGACGTCGGCAAACATATCGGAACTGCTATCGGTTGCCGGCCTGCTGGCAACAGTACCGGCTGTCTTGTTTGTCCGGATCAGCCGCCTGGCCCTTGTCGCATTCACGCTGTTTCTTGCGCTTCATGTTGTCAATGACTGGGACACGCTTGCAAATCACACTTGGTTGGCGGCCTGGACGATACCGGCGGCGGCTTGTGTCTCGAAGTGGTGGGAACGCGAAACCTACGCAGACTATCTGCGCATAACTCTCGGCATTGTCATGCTGGCCGCCGCGGCCCAGAAGATCATGGCGGGGACATATATCGATGGTACTTACATCGCCCACCTGAGCCACCAGGGCGGCACCACCGAACAGATGTTCCGGTCTTTCTGTTCTGCGCAAACCCTGCAGAGCCCGTGCGGCTGGCACAGGTTTCTGGGAACCTTCATCGTCGTCTGGCAGGTTGTGGTGGGGCTGTTGCTGCTGGCCGGATTGCGCTCGCTTTGGTTCCTGTTCATCGAGGTCAGCTTTCTGCTCGGCGCCGGCCTTTATGCAGATGAAATGAATTTCCAGGTGCTGAACATCGCACTGCTGTGCATCGCCTTCCGGGTCGGTATGTCATACTGGTTGTTTGCGATATGTGCCGCGCTGCTGGTTGTCGACGTCTATGGAATCGGGAGGCTGGTGGAACATGTCCTTTAAACCTTCCCTCTGGCAGACCGATGGCTGGCCGATCCATAAAGTTGCGTTCGCCGTGCTGCTTTTGCTGCATTCGATATGGATCATCGTTCACATGAACCTGGTTTCCCGGGAACTTATCAACCCGTGGAAACTTGGCGGGTATGGAATGTACACAACCGCAAGCCCACGGCCCAAACTGCAACTCTTCGACATGCGCTTTGGTCCGACCCCCATGGACTGGAACGCCTACAACGCGGATGGTTTTACCCAGGAAAACCACAGATTCGCTTTCCGCTGTGCGCAGTTTTCCGAAGCGTCCATGCAAAAATTCTTCAATGAGAACAGCCTTCTGGTCGGAATGCCGATTCAGTTCGTAATCTGGGAACGGCGGCTTCTTCGCGAGCCGATCCGGATTGAAGGCGCAGCACACTCCCTGCTGGCAATCAGGTGGACCGGAGCCGATACGTTTCGATATGCAGGGCAGGTCTGCGGCAAGACTTACGATGGACAGATCAAGTTCCAGCAGCAAGGCTGATTGCCGATTACAGCCGGTTGCCCTGAGACCGTCCGGGCATGAGCAGTGGTTTCCAGGTGGATTGGATTTCTGCCCGGTCCATCAATCCCGATTGTCGGAATATGGGGCCTCGGCATCATAATAGGCGTCGAAACCAACCGCCTTGCGCAGGTCTGCAAAGTCCATCAGGCGGTCAGCCGGGTGTTCACGTTGCACCATCTCGGCAAGGGACGCCTGGATGGCTTTCATGGCGGCTGACAGCAAGGTCAGCGGGTAGGCGGCAAAATTATAGCCCAGTTCATGCAGGCGATCAGGATGCAGTATCGGGGTCGCGCCGCCCTCAACCATATTGGCCATGTGAATGCCCGGTGCTTCGCCAGTCAGCCGGGCCATCTCGTCTTCGGTTTGTGGTGCCTCGACAAACAGGATGTCTGCACCCAGGTCCGAAAAGCCTTTGGCCCGGTCGATGGCTTCATCCAGGCCATGACCGTGGCGGGCGTCGGTGCGCGCCATTATCATGATATCCGCGCCTGCCTCGCGCGCATCCACCGCCGCCCTGATCCGGTTGAAGGCCTCGTCGCGGTCGACAACCAGCTTGCCCTTGGTATGGCCGCACCTCTTGGGCGACACCTGGTCCTCGATCATCACCGCGCCAAAACCTGCTCGCGCATATAGGTCAACCGTGCGGCGCACATTGAGCGAATTGCCATAGCCGGTGTCGCCGTCGCCGATCACCGGTATATCTGTTGCGGCACAGATATTGCGGCCCTGGTCGAGCATCTCGCCAAACGAGATCAGTCCCGTATCGGGTGCGCCGATACGCGAGGCAGACACGGCAAAGCCCGACATGAAGGTGAAACCGAAACCTGCATCGCCGATCATCTTGGCGCTCAGTGCATCCCAGCAGCTTGGCACCACATGGCAGGTATCCTCAGCCAGCAGCTTTCTGAGTCGGGCGGCGGCAGAATGGTGGGTCATTTGAAGTCCTCAGAGTTTGAACGGAATGTACAGGGCAAGATCCGGGAACGCATAGATCAGGAACACGGTCAGCAGCATCAGGGACAGGAATGGCCAGACGCCCTTTGCCACTTCCTGCATGGAAGCCTTGCCGACGGCCTGTATCACATAAAGGTTCAGTCCCACCGGCGGCGTGATCAGGGCGCATTCGATCATGATCACGAAAAACACGCCGAACCAGATCGGGTCAACACCGAGCCCGAGCAGCGAAGGTGCCAGCACCGGCACCATGATCAGCATCATCGACAGCGCTTCCAGGAACAGCCCCATCAATACCAGCACCGCGCCTACGACCAGAATGAACAGCCAGGCTTCGGAGAAGTTCTGGGAGATGAAGAACGACACGTCCTGCGGGATGCGGTACAGCGATATGGCCTTGCCGAACACTTTCGCCCCGGCAACGATCAATAGGATGGTGACCGTGGTCACCATGGATTGCGTGACCGCTTCTTTCAGGGTTTCCCAGGTCAGCGTGCGCAGGATGACGCCGGTGATGACGAGGGAAGCCGCAAAACCGATCGCGGCAGCTTCGGTGGGTGTAAACACGCCCCAGTAAATGCCCCATATGATGAGACCGGCCAGCCCCAGAGCGGGCAAGGCACGCAGGCCCGTATCGCGCCGCTCGGTCCAGCTGGCCTTGGGTGACGACTGGCATTGCGGTGACAGCCACGCATAGATCATCGAAAAACCGATGAACAGCGCCATCAGCATCAGGCCCGGCCCGATGCCTGCCAGGAACAGCTTGATGACCGATTCCTCGGTGATGAACCCGTACACGATCATCGGGATTGATGGTGGGATCAGGATGCCCAGCGTGCCGCCGGCGGCCAGCAGGCCGAGCACGAAGGGTCGCGGGTACCCGCGCTGGCTCATTTCCGGAATGGCAACTGTGCCGATGGTGGCCGCAGTTGCCACCGACGAGCCCGAGATGGCGGCAAAGATACCGCACGAAATCACCGTGGCGATCGCCAGCCCGCCCGGCAGGTGGCCGACCCAGGCCTGAACCGCGGCAAACAGGTCGCGTCCGACGCCACCTTTCAACAGCACATTGGACATCAAAAGGAACAGCGGCACCGCCAGCAACACGAAATTGTCGATGGTGCCGAGCATGCTTTGCGGTGCCATCAGCGGGGAGAATCCACCCATCAGCAACAGCACCAGGCCGAGGCCACCAAGCGCAAACGCCACCGGTACCCGCATTAAGAGCAGGGTGAACAGGGCCAGAAGGATGAGGATGGTGGTCATCTAGTGACCGCCGTTGCCGACCGGCCCGGCCAGCGGTTTGCCGCGTGCCAGCCTGACGATCTCGGCAGCACATACCACGACCGACAGGCCGAAGCCCAGCGGGATGACCATTTCGGTCCACCAGTTCGGGATGTTGAGCATCGTGCCGGTCGACCTGCCGCGCACGAAACTGTCCCAGGCGATTTCCCAGCCGAACCAGAACACGACGACACAGAAGAAGCCGGTGAACACGATGGTCACCACGTCGCAAAGCCGTTGCGCCCAGCCCGGCAACCGTTCGTACAGCAATTCGATATTGATGTTCTTGCGCCTGGCAATGGTGTGCGGCAGGGCGAGATACATGCCCCAGATCAGGAACATCTGGGATATTTCCGCAGCCCAGATGGTGGGAGCGTCAAACCCGTAACGCGCCACGACTTCCCAGGTCAGCAACATGCCTGTTGCAAAGAACAGCCAGGCCGCCACCGCGCCCAGCCAGTCAATCGCTTTTTCCAAGACGTTCACGCCGTGCCCCTGCAAAGACGAGTGTCAGTTGAGTATTCCAGGCTGGCCGGGCCCGAGCCGATTTTGGCTCAGACAGTTCCGGCCAGCCATTCAGGTTTCAACCGGTTACTGCAACGACTGCGCCGCCTTGAGCACCTTGTCACCAAGCTCACCGGATGCAGCCTTGTAACCGTCAATGACCGGTTGCGCCGTCTGCTTCCACGCGGTTACTTCCTCTTCGGTCGGTGTGTAGACGGTCATGCCGTTTTTCTCAGCCGCCGCATAGGCATCCTTTTCGATCTGGCTGACCTGGTCGCGAACTGCCATTTCGGCTGTCAGCGCTGCTGCTGAAATCACTTTGCGGGTGTCTTCGGGCAGGCCCTGCCAGAACTTCTCGTTGACCAGCACGATGAATTCGATATCGGCATGGTTGGTCACGGTTATATGATCCATAACCTCCCACAGCTTGCGCGACTTGACACCGGAGACGCCGGTCATGCCGATATCGACCGTGCCGCGCTGGTAGGCCAGATACTGTTCCGAACCCGAGATCAGGGTTGGCGAACCGCCGGCAGCTTCGGTGAAGGCACCAAGCGTCTTGCCGAACACGCGGACCTTCTTGCCCTTCATGTCAGCCGGTGTTTTGACCGGCGCGCCCTTGGACAGCAGGATGGCGCCGCCATATGCCTGCCACCACAACACCCTTGAACCGGTCCCCAGTATGGCTTCGTCGATCGGGGCCCTCACCGCGCTTCCGGGTGCCACTGCCTTGCGCACCAGTTCTTCGGAATTGAACAGGAACGGTACGTAGAAAATATCAACTGCCGGCACGTCGCCGACAAAGCGGGTCAGCGAGGCAACACCCATTTCGATGGACCCTGAGCCCACTGCCTGGGGCACTTCCTTGTCCTTGTAGAGTTGGGCTGAGTCGTAGATCTGTACCTCGACCTTGCCGCCGGAATTCTTCTCCACTTCCTGCTTGAACAGTTCCAGGTTCTGGCCGAGATGGCTCTTCAACGGCAGCTGCAGCGAGATGCGGAGGGTGGTGTCGGCAGCCATCGCGGCCCCCGAGGAGACGGCAATCACCAAAGCTGCCATCGCGTATGCAAATAGGCGTTTCATGTTGTAACTTCCCTGTGGATTGTCATTGATCTTGTTGTTGGCCTCAAGTCTGGTTGAGGCGCCGGGGTCTCACTATTGCCCAGTCTGCCGGGCCGGGCAAGCTTGAAGGAAACCACCTGATGAAAATCAGCCGGGCCCTGTCGACAGGCAATGTCGTGCGTGTTGCGGAAAGGCCGGATGATGTGAAACCGGCTAAGAGTGGGATTCATGTTGCACGAGGTGCCAGTTGTCCCGAAACCACTTCAAGCAATCGTTGGGCGCGACCAAAAACTGATGGTGTCGTGATCGATAATCCAGATGTCCTGCTTCTTTCTCATGTCGGTTTGCGGCTCTGCGTATAGCTTTGGGTCTATTTACTTTCCTCAGCTGTTGCACAAATCTGGAGCCGCACCACAGAGGAAAGTTTCTACGGCTTGCCCAACGGTCTTTTTGATCTGTGCCTTTCTTGGTTTGCGGATCGTGAGGACCGTCATCAGATGCACATCGCCTCGAACCATGCCGAGAAACTGTTCTGCTGCAAGCCGCGGATCATCCACTTTGAGCACACCCTGCATCTTCTGTTCCTGGAAGAAGTCGCAAAGGTGGTCACTGGCCCGGCCCGGTCCATTAGCGAAGAAAGTTCGCGCCAGTTCAGGAAAATGCGGGGCCTCCGAGACCATGGCGCGATACAGGGCGAGACCCTCGCGTGACAAAAGAACATTCAGGTATCCGATGCCCATGGTGACAAGCGTGGCTCTGATGTCGTCGGCATCAAGCGGAGGTCGTAGCGCGGCGAGAACACGGTCCGATACGCTGGTGACGATTGCCGCGAACAGGTCTTCCTTGCATCGAAAGTGGTTGTAGAGGGTGCGTTTCGAACCGCCGATCTTAGCAAGCACCTGATCCATGGTTGCCCGCCCATAACCTTCCTCGAAGAAGATTTCCGTCGCTGCTGCCAGTATCTCCGCGCGCTTGGCCGCTCGCCGCCGAGCGTGTCCGTCGAGGGCCGTGTCCAAAGCTGGTCTCCTTTTCTCTGCTGCTGCCTCTTGACGGATACTGCACCGTATCCTATCTGTCAAAAAGATACGGTAACGTACCGTATTATTCAAACGTAAAGGTGATAGACATGTTGACCCAAGCAAAGCGCACAGGCGCTCAAGATCACGCGATCGTATCCAGAGTCGATCACATGCCGGAGCCGACGGCTTTCGAAATCGAAACAGCGAAGAAGACAAAAGAAGGTCTGGACCTCGAGGTTCACGTTCTCTGCGAACTGGTCCCTGGACCAGGTCTTGTCAAGCGTGGTTACGTCAAGCCCAACATCCCGAGCTTCGGAGCTTTCGAGCTCTACTGCGACGAGGGTGCGATGATTGGCGGTTCCGATAGCGCCCCGGCACCACTGTCCTACCTCGCCGCCGGGGTTGCATTCTGCTTTCTGACCCACCTGAAAGGCTATGCCGACAACGAGAAGCTGCAGGTCTCGTCGATTCGAATAGAACAGAGAATGAAGTTTCAGTCCCGTATCCCAGGCATGACGGCGGAGATGGGCGGGCAAATGGAAGGGCACTCGAAAGGGGTCGAGACCTTCGTTCTCATCGAGACGGATGAACCGCCAGAGGTCATCGCGCTCATGGTCGAAGCTGCCGAGAAAGCCTGCATGGCGGCACAGACTGTCATCAGCGCTGTGCCAACGTCCACAAGGGTCATCAGCAATGGTGAACGGATCTAGGACGGCATTGGTCAAAACTGGAGCAGCTCTGTGCGGCGCAAGAACTGTCATGGAGAAGTTGCCGGAACCTGCCGTTTCAGAAACTGTCAACAAGAGTCGTCAATCGGTTTTGGGCGGGCGGGAACCGTCAAGGTGGTGCCCACCCAACAACCGGCTGATTTCGCTGCACTCACTTCTTTGATCAACGCCTGGAACCGACCGGCGGCCGGCACACACAGACCTGTCCCGTGACACTCCGGCAAGTCCGCTTCCGACCCGAAGCTGCCGGTCTCCTGGATATGAATTGGAATGTCGCGGCTGTTCGTCCGGATAGGTTTAACAATCACTGTTCACGTGCACTAGCACGTTGATCCAATTACGGATTATATTTGTTTCTGGAATTAGAATAACTTTAAATTACTGTTTTAATTGAATAAATTGAGTCTTTTTGGTTGACCTCGCATCGACATCAGTGATACCCGACAAAAATAGTCAGAAATCTATTTGCTGGTGCAATCATGGGTATCGATCAGGCGAAAATGGTGAAAGCCGGGGCACAGCGTGTCCTGGACAACAAGCCGGAGCGGTTGTTTACCGTTGGCCTTCGCTGCACCATCGAGGGCTTCGACTACAGCGATATAGAATGCTGGGAAACTGCCTGGCAGACATATTGCCGGGAAGTTGACGCCATATGTGCCCGCCGCCTGTTGGGAGAGGTTCAGTACTTCGTACGCGTGCTGCGCAAATACGAACCGCGCGGGTACTCGTTGTTTCCCTATGGCTGCCGCAGACTGAGCCATGACGAAAGCCAGATACTGAACTTCATCGTTTGCATGCAGAAGAAGGATTCAGCGGCAGCCGACGTCGCAGTCAGGCTGGTGCTGGGAAACGCTGCTCAGTGCCATCCGGACAATCTGAAACATCTGTTGTCAGCGGGGCAGGCGGTGGCTGATGCATTTTCCGCCCATGCCCTGTTTTTCATACCGCTCGGCCAGGATGTGCTTGACGCACTGACCGGTAAATCCAATGCCATCTGCCCGGCTTGCCCGTCGGCGGACATGCTTAAATTTCCCAAGTTAAACTGAAGGAATACACAAAATGAAGAAACGTCTGATCACGGCATCACTGGCAGCAATGGTGGTATTTGCCCCGGTACACGTTGCCACGGCCGCTGATGCATCGTCGGTGATCACCAGCTACTCTGACATGGCAGCCGCCAAATATGGCGACGCACTGACGACGGCCAGGGCTCTCAAGACGGCTGTTGATGCATTTGTCGCGGCGCCGTCAGCTGAAAGTCTTGCCGCTGCGCGCACTGCGTGGCTCGCAGCCCGCGTACCTTACCAGCAGACCGAGGTGTACCGGTTCGGCAACGCCATTGTCGATGACTGGGAAGGCAAGGTGAATGCCTGGCCGCTGGATGAAGGGTTGATCGACTATGTTGATCCGGCCGGCTATGGCGACGCCTCTGACGAAAACCCGTTCTACACGGTCAACGTCGTGGCCAACAAGACCGTCACCGCCGGCGGCAAGACGGTTGATGCGACCACGATTACTCCTGCCGTCCTTGAGAGCCTGCAGGAAGTGGGCGGCGTGGAGGCAAATGTAGCCACCGGGTACCACGCCATCGAGTTCCTGCTCTGGGGCCAGGACAATAATGGCACCGGGCCTGGTGCCGGCAACCGCCCGCATACTGATTTCGACACGGCCAACTGCACCGGCGGAAATTGTGACCGCCGCGCCACCTATCTGAAGGCTGCCACTGATCTGCTGATCAAGGACCTGGAAGACATGGCCGCAAACTGGTCGGCTGACGGTGCCGCTCGCAAAAACCTGGCGGAAGGAGGGGCAAAAGAAGGCCTTAAGGCAATCCTGACCGGCATGGGATCACTGTCCTACGGTGAGCTGGCCGGTGAGAGGATGAAGCTTGGCCTGCTGCTGCACGATCCCGAAGAAGAACATGACTGTTTTTCCGATAACACCCACAACTCGCATCTGTATGACGTCATTGGTATTCAGAATGTTTACCTGGGCAAGTACAAGCGTCCTGACGGTTCGATTGTAGAAGGTGCCGCGCTGTCCGACCTGGTCAGGGAAAAGGATGCAGCGCTCGATACCGAACTGCGCGAGAACATAGCCGACACCGTGTCGAAGATGCAGGTCATGGCCAAGCGCGCCGAAGCCGGTGAAAGCTATGATCAGATGATCGCCGAAGGCAATGCACAGGGCAATGCGGTCGTACAGGCTGCGATTGACGCTCTGGTGGCCCAGACCCGCACAATCGAGAAGGTTGTCGCAGCACTTGATCTCAAGATCGAGGTAGAGGGATCCGACAGTCTGGACAATCCGTCCGCCGTCAATCAATAGCGCTCATGTGTAACAGCGAGCAGGCATCTACCGGTGTAGAGGCAAAAATCATCAAGGAAGATGGTTTGCCCAATGCGGTGGCCCAGCCAAAGGGCCGCCGCATTCGCCTCAGTGAGATGGGGCACTGGTGTTGCTCGGTCATCGGCACATGCCTGACCCACGATGATCTGCTGGTTGTCGCGCGAAAATGGAATGTCAATATTGAAGCCGATGCCCGCGCATTCGATGTCCATGGATTTTTCGTCCGCAAGGCCGGTGAACCTGGTGACATTTCCCGGGCCATTGAGAAAATGCTGGACGGACGTTATGGCGGATTGATCCGGCGGGTCGCCAATACGGCGGATGATGAAAAGCTGGTTGATTTCTGGAACAATGCGGTCAATGACGGCTTTGTCGCCGGGGCCTACTGGGCGATTATTTCACACCGGCATGTTCCCGATGACTTGCGAAACCGCATTTTCGGTGAAGTGCACATGATGTCTCATCTGCTGGGTGGAACGGCACGAAAGATAGTCGGAGCCGCGGCGGAACTGCAGACCAGGGTGGATCAGATGGAGCGGCGGCAGGAGCGCTGGTCGAGCCAGGCACGCCAGGCTCTTGAAGTGCGTGACAGCAAGATCCAGAAGTTGCAGGATGAATTGGCGAAGTCCCGCAGCCGGCAGAGGACACCTTCTGCAGCGGTTCCGGAGACAGCCAAACTGTCCAAACTGAATGCAAAACAGGAGCGTGCGCTGATTGCCGCCCGCACCCGGGCCCGCCAGTTGGCCAATGAACTTGAGCAGGTAAAGGAACGGCTGTCGGAGCTTCGCAAGTCCAGACCTTCGAAACCGGCACAGCCGCCGGCGGTAGCGTTCGATCCCGTAGCCGGCTTATGCGGCAAGGCGGTGCTGTATCTCGGCGGCAGGCAGGCCAGCGTGCCGCAAATCACCAAGGCGGCTGAAGCTGCAAGGGTTTCCCTGCTTCATCACGATGGCGGGCTTGAGCAGTCAGCCCATCTGATCGATGACCTGATAAGCCGATGTGACGCAGTGATTTGTCCGGTCGATTGCATCAATCATCAAGCCTGTTTGAAAGCCAAGAAGTTATGCAAGAAGATGCGCAAGCCGTTCATGCCGGTATCGTCCCGGGGCACGACGACGTTTCAGCGTGCCCTTGCGGATCTGGCTTCGCGCCTGAATGTAAGCGCCACAGGCGCAATGGAGCACAGGCAGTAACGATGACGAAGAGTTCGCGGTTCCGGCCTTTTCCAGTTCTGGCAGGTATGGCAGCCATTGGCTGGCTCCTGCTTGGGCCCTCTCCGGATCTACGTGCTGAGCCTGCAGCGTTCGTAGCGGGTGAGGACCTGCCCGGTGGCGAGGCAACGTCCCGGCGATCTTCCACAAACGCCAATGCGTTTTCTCATGCATCCGGCAATGTCAGTTTTGAGCGCGAGTTTGACTTCAAGATAGGCAACGGCATTTTCCGCAAACTGTGGGTGTCCGCCCCAGCCTCGACGAAGTCTTCAGACGGTCTGGGGCCACTGTACAATGCCCGGGCCTGCCAGCGCTGTCACCTGAAGGACGGCCGGGGTCATCCGCCGGAGAGCATTTCAGACAATGCGGTTTCCATGCTGGTGCGGGTCGGAATCCCGTCATCCGATGACAGCCCGCCGGTAAAACCGGATCCCGTCTATGGCGGGCAGATCCAGGATTTTGCCACTCAGGGCCACAAACCGGAAGCGCGCATCGAGCTGGACTATGAAGAGTTTGCGGTCGAGCTGGCCGGTGGCGAGACGGTCATGCTCCGGCGTCCCAGGCTGCACCTGGCGGATCTCGCCTATGGCGCCCTGCATCGCGATGCGAAACTGTCTGCGCGGATCGCCAACCAGATGATCGGCCTTGGTTTGCTGGAAGCGATTTCAGCAACCGACATCTTGGCCAATGCCGACGCTGAAGATGCAGACGGTGACGGCATCTCCGGCCGGCCCAACATGGTTATGAACCTGGAAGCAGGCATGGTTGAACCGGGCCGCTTTGGCTGGAAAGCGGGCCAGCCGACGGTACGACAGCAGTCAGCCGCGGCGTTCTCTGGCGACATGGGACTGTCAACCAGCCTGATGACACCGGCGGCGGGCGACTGCACCGAACCGCAGGCTGCCTGCCTGAGCGCAAGAAACGGTGCCGATCCGGCCAAGGGCAATGTGGAGGTGCCGGATGAGATGCTCGACCTGGTCGCCTTCTACGCCCGCAATCTTGCTGTTCCCAGGCGGTCCGGCGCGCAATCGGATCAGGTGCTGGCAGGCAAGACCTTGTTCAGCACCGCCGGCTGCGCCGCCTGTCATGTACCCTCGTACAAGACGCTGGATTCCAGAGACGTGGCACCGGAGCAACGCGGCCAGACCATCTGGCCATATACCGATCTGCTGCTGCACGACATGGGCGAGGGACTGGCCGATGGATTGCCGGAAGGCCAGGCACAGGGGCGTGAATGGCGCACCGCGCCATTGTGGGGCATCGGGTCCACGGCAACCGTCAGCGGGCATACGCATTTACTGCACGATGGCCGGGCGCGAAACCTGACGGAGGCAATTCTCTGGCACGGTGGCGAGGCCCAGGCGGCCAGGGACGCGTTTGCGGCCATGACCGCCAAGGAGCGCGCCGACCTGATCGCGTTTTTGAACTCGCTATGAAACCTGGCCTGGCAAAATGCATGGTGTGCATCCCTGCGTGCATGACTTTGTCGCTGTCCGTCGCGGTCGCCGACGACAGGTCCGCGCTCGACGGCATTGTGGCCGGGCACATTGTGCCACGCTATCAGGCGCTGCAGGCGGCAACCGGCGAACTGTCGAAAGCCGTTACGGCTGATTGTCAGGATGGCGCACCTGGAGATGCGGGAGCACGGGCGGCATTCAAGACGGCGCTGCTGGCCTGGCAGTCGATACAGCACATCCGCTTCGGCCCGGTCATGGCTCATAACCGCCATTACAGGTTTGAATTCTGGCCGGACAAGCACGGACAGGGCGCCAGACAGGTTCGCAAGCTGCTGTCGGCAGGTGCCGCGGAAATCCCCCCGGCGGCCCGGATCGGCACATCGAGTGTGGCCATCCAGGGGTTCCCGGCGCTGGAACGGGTAATTCACGGCAATACAGGCGATGGTGAGGCCGGCTGCGCGCTGGCCGTTTCGATCGCGGCAAACCTGTATTCCATGTCCTCACGCATTGTGACGGAATGGTCGTCCTGGCAACCGGATTCCGTGCCTGAAACGGGCAAACTGCTGGCCCGCAACCTGGCTGATCAACTGGACCTGATGGCCGGGTTGAAGCTTGCCCGCCCGCTTGGCAACAGCCTGGAGACAGCCCGTCCACGGCGCGCAGAACACTGGCGCAGTTCTTTGTCATATGCGGCTCTTGCAGCAAATTTTGATGGCCTGCATGGCCTGTTCTCCGGTGAAAACGCCCAGCCTGGTCTGCGGGCCTGGATGATTGCAGGCGCCGGCCCGGCCCGGCAGGCCAATCAACTGGCGGAACACCTGGAATATGGCGCGACTTTTGTCGGCTGGCAGAAACTGTCCCTGCATGATGCCGTGTCTGATCCGGAAGCTCGGAGCAAGGCGGTCTTCCTGGAGAGCCATGTTCGATACACCGAAGAACTGGTCAAGTCGGCCCTCTACCCGGCGCTTGGCGTGGCAGCGGGGTTCAATTCTCAAGATGGCGATTGACCGGCGGCAATTCCTCATTGGTTCAGGTGCCCTGATCGCCGCTCCTGCACCCGGTGCGGCGTCTGCACTTCAGCCCGCCGTCTATCTCTCAAGCGCGCGCAGCGCTGCCGGCAGGCATGCTGCGGTTCTGTTCGATGAAGTCGGCCAGGTTCAATGGCAGGTCGAACTGCCTGACCGCGGCCATGGTGGCGCATTTAGAGGCGGTTCGACCGATACCGTCATCTTCGCCCGGCGTCCGGGCACGTTCGCCTTCGTGATTGATCGCGCATCCGGTCATGTGGGCAGTGTTCTCGCGGCACCTGCAAACCGGCACTTTTATGGACACGGGACCTACTCGGCTGACGGCCGGCTGCTGTTCACCACCGAAAACGACTTTGAAGAAGGCCGTGGTGTTATCGGCGTGTGGGATGCATCGGATGGATATGCACGTGTGGCGGAGTTTGATGCCGGCGGCATCGGGCCGCACGATATTGCCCTGATGCCGGGCGGCCGGGTTCTGGCCATCGCAAACGGAGGCATTCTGACACTGCCCGATACCGGACGGCACAAGCTCAATATCGCGGACATGAAACCCAACCTGGCGTTCATTGATGCAGCCGACGGCAAGCCTGTCTCAAGCCACGCGCTGCCGGCCGAACTGCACAAGCTCAGCACTCGGCACATGGCGGTTACTCAATCGGGTGCGATTGTCATCGCGATGCAATATGAAGGTCCGCACGAAGATCGCGTACCGCTGGTTTGCCGCTACCAGGCGGGCAAGCTGCATCTCATGGCAGCGCCTGACCTGATCACGGCCCGGATGAAAAACTATTGCGGGGCGGTCGCGGTCGACCGTGCCGGGCGAACCGCGTGTGTGACTGCGCCGCGTGGCAATATTTCGACGTTCTGGTCAATTGCAGACGGGACATATCTGGCCAGTGCCGTGATTGAAGATGGCTGTGGTGTTTCGGCCGCAACAGCCGATGGTGACTTCCTGGTCAGCAGCGGTACTGGCCGGTTGCTGACAGCCGGTCCCCATTCACCACGCCGGACAACAGGGTCCTACGCCGGCGACCTGGCCTGGGACAATCATGTTGTCGGATATCCCCGCCGCGGCTTGCACTGATCGCATGCAGGTCGAGGGCCTGGATGCGGCATCTTCTTTTCGCCTGGTTACTCTATGTTGATTGACACAAAAGTGGATTCTTTATTTAATCCATATTGTTGTCGGGCAAGATTATACATGATGTGTAAAAAGCTCGTGCAATGACAGTTGGGGGGAGCAGCAACACATTAATGATGCACGCAGTCTACGTTGAGGCTGAGTGTTTGTGCGGTCAATTATAAAGGAAAAAAGATGGGCGGATTAGTAGCGGATATTAATGTGGCAGGGTTGTTCGAACAGCTGAACTTGCGGTTCGGACCCAATGAGGCAATTACCGAGATGCTGGCTTTGCACAAGGAATTTGACTTGTTCTCGAAGAAACACTCCTTAAGGGAGTCTTTTGCACTTCTCAACCTGGGACCGGCCAACAACTGGAGCCATCGGCGCGGTTGGTACAAGTACCTGGACTTGCTCAAGACGTATCCGTCTGACAAGGACGGGCAAAGTGCGCATGACAGGCTGGTATCTGTGCTGCGAAATCATCTGGGAAAAGGAAAACCGGTTCCAATTCACTTCACGTCTCACGACACCAGCAAGAAAAAGAGTCTGAAAGTGTCATCAAAACCGGAACGCGCCCTGCCATATTCAAAGGTGGAGTTTCTGGTAGTTTCGTTGCCGATGACGCCGGTTGAAAAGGATCGCGCCAAGCGCCGTGGAAAATCCCGGTAAGCTCGCACAGCCAATGGATGATCCGGATCTTTCGACCTTGCATTCGGGTATTGCTGATTATTATGCACAGCGTGTACGCCGTTTCGGCAGCACGCCGTTGGGTGTTGACTGGAGTTGCATTGCGTCTCAGGAACTGCGCTTCGTGCAGATCCTGAAAGTGTGCGATTTCACCGCGTCGTTGTCGCTCAATGATGTCGGGTGCGGGTACGGTGCACTTGTTGGATACCTCCTGAAGCGCCATGCAGAGGCCGACATCGACTATCTCGGAATTGACCTGGTAAAGAGTATGCAGAACCGGGCCAGCCAACTCTGGCGTGAACAGCGCTGGGCGTCATTCACCACTGACAGCAGCATTCCGCGCATTGCGGACTACTGTGTTGCCAGTGGTGTCTTCAATGTCAAATTGCAGCAGTCGACCAGGGATTGGGAGCGTTTTGTGGCGGCGACACTGAGCGGCATGCATCACGCGAGTCGCATGGGATTTGCTGTCAATTTCATGCTGGAGAACTCGAACTCTTCGTACAACAATTCCTGTGAGGGCCTGTACAAGTCGAAACCTGAGAAATGGGCCGGATACTGTGAGCGGGAATTTGGTTCATCTATAACGCTGATTGAAGGATATGGTCAGCCGGAATTCACCCTTCTTGTGCGGCGGCAGGCGGCACACGCTTAGAAATCCGGGCGCGCACCTGATCTGCTCGTTTGAGGAATACATTGGCACCGGTAGCCCGGATCAGTTTTTCAGCGCTGTTCAACCGTTCAATGGCGTCGGCCTCCCGCTCGATGCCATGCGCTGCATGAACAGCTGAAGCCGATATCAACATGGCCCTGCACGCCGCCAGTCTCGCGCCGCGCAACTGCGAAACGTCAATTGTCTGCTGTGCAACTGCTTCAGCTTTCTCAAAATCTTCCATCTGATAATGGCAGTCCGCCAGAGTGGCCATCATTTCCGGTTCGAATTCCAGTGCCGCCTTTGCCGATTTCGCAAATTCGATACCTTCAAGCAGCTTGATTGCGGCGGCCTCAAACTCACCTTCGACGAATTTTGCCGTGCCCAGGCACCCCAGGGCATAAACTGTCAGGTACGGGTTCCGGATCTTGTCGGCTATCGCGGAAATACGATGTGCATGTTCGTGTGCAACCTCGGTGTTTCTGCCAAAGTAGGCAAGATCCACATAGGCAAGGTGGGGAATGAACTGGACTGCCGGGTCAAGACGCGATTGTTCGATGTTCAACACTTGCTGAAGGTTTTTCTCGGCTTCGTCGAATTGCCCCAGGCGAACCAGGATTCGCGCGCGCATGCTTCTCATCCACTGTTCCACATCCAGGCCGAGAAACTGTTCATCGAAGGTGGTGATCTTTGAGGCATTTCGCAGCGCCCAGGTGTTTGCGTCGAGCGCCTTGTCCAAACACCCTGCCAACCACTTTGCGTGGCAGAAAAGCGCATTGAGGGTAGCCGCACGTCCAGGACTTGCCTCCTCGCAGTCGAGCACCAATGCCTCTTTGATACGTGCGGCATAGTCATCTGCCGAACGACCGCTGGCGACGGCAATTCTGCCGTCGGCAGCCAGCAGAAGCGAGGTCATGGTGGTGTCGATTTTCCGCGCCCAGCCGAGCGCTTCTTCTATGAAAGGTTTGACCTCTTCAGCGGTCATCCCCTCCCGCCATCCAAACATCGCAATCTGGCCGCTGGCTCGCATTCGCAGCCTGTTGTACTCCGGTTCATTTGGCTGATCGCTCAACAGTTTGAGCACTTTGTGCCAGTATTGCAGGGCCTGGGCGGATGCTGTGCTGCCTATCCACACCGCTGCCCGGATTGTGAACTTAGCGGCACTTACCAGCTGACCGGCAGCTTCGTAGTGGTAGGAGATCATGGCAGAAAATTCATCAAGTCTTGCGGTGTATTGCCGTTCCATTGCAGCAGCGATTGCCGCATGCAGCTCGATGCGGGTGCTCTTCAGCTGCTCGTTGTAGGCAACTTCCTGCACCAGGGGATGTCGAAAGAAGTATCCCTGGTCATCGGTACCGAAGCGAGGTTCAACCAGTTGGGCGCTGTGCAGGCGGTCTGCACTGGCCAGGAGCTGCTCCCTGGACAGGCCTGCAACCTCTTCGATGATGGACAGCGGGAAATCCTTGCCGACGATCGCGGCAATATGAACAATGGTCTTGTCTTGCGCCTCAAGCCGGTCAATGCGGGCGCTGATTGTTGCCTGAACAGAAGCTGGAAGCAGATCTGAATCGGACGTTGAACCGAGCCGGAATTCTCCAATCTTGCCGCGAATGACATCGCGCTCAGACAGCGACCTTACCAACTCCTCGGCAAAAAACGGGTTTCCGCCACACCTTGCCGCAATCTTCTTCATGATCGGGCTGAGTTCGACATGTTTGCCGATCAGCTGTTCTACAAGGTCTGTGGTCTGGCCCGGCCCCAGTTCTCCCAGGGAAATCTGCTCATAAAAGGAATTGGCCATCCATTCGGCCGTATAGGATTGACGGAAGTTCAGCACCAGCATCGTCTGTGTTCTACGAGTCGCTGCAACGATCTCTGAAACGAATTCGGCGCTGCCGGTGTCCAGCCAGTGCAAGTCCTCAAAAATAATGACACGCGGCTGCACACCCAACTGCTTCACCATATGGCCAACCATGGTGCGCAGGCGCGATCTGGGTTGCGGTACTCTCTTGGGCGGGCTGTTTGAACTGGCAGCCTCGATGCCCAGGAACTGAAACAGCAGTGGCAGGTCGGTTTCCGGACCAAGTCCGGCTGCGGCAGGGTTTTGAATTATGCGCTCGCGGGCAGCAGCTGGATTGTCTGAAGACGAAATTCCCAGCAACAGCCGGAGAAATTCCAGAATTGGCTGCAACGGGGTTGCCTGTCCGGATATGAACGCACGGGCTTCCAGAACCGGAATGGAACGAAGGCGGCACCATTCTGCAAACTCGTAACATAATCGGCTCTTGCCGGCGCCGGCTGCGCCTGACACACCAATTACCCTGGCCTCCCCGTTCTCGGTGTCGTGCAGCGCCTGCCACAATTTTTGCAGGTCAGCCTCACGACCGCGAAACGGTGTCAGCTTGACGGCTCGGAAATGCTGGCTGGCAACGGCTGGTTTGAAACCCTGCAGCACGTAAGTCTCAATTGGTTCGGGAAACCCCTTTGCTTCCCGCTTGCCGAGATACTGCGCGTCGCAGTGTGTTTCAACCTGCCTGTAACAGTCGCCGGTCAGGCAGATGCCGCCTGGTTCTGCCATTTGCTCCAGCCGGCTCGCCAGGTGAATGGTCACGCCATGTGGAAGCGGGTCAGGTCTGTCCTCATCCTGTGAAATGACCAACTCGCCGGAATGCAGTCCAATACGCACTTCAGTACTGTGGATCTGTGCTTCAAACGCGCGCTGAATGGCGATGGCAGCCTGACAGGCAAGAAGGGCATGGGCTTCCTGTGCCCGGGGTGCCCCAAACACGGCCATAATGCCATCTCCAAGAGTTCGTACAATCGTCCCGCCAAAGCGATGTACTGCGGCACACATCTGCTCCAGGCTTGGCCGCAATCGCTCCATTGCCTGCTCAGCATCAAGTTCGGCAATCAGCTGTGTTGACCCCACGATGTCAGCAAAAAGAACTGTACCTTGTTTGCGTTCTGCCAAATGACGGCGATCAGCGCCGCCTCTTTGCACGTTGTCGTTTACGGTCGGCTCGAACTCGCTTCCGCAAGCGTCGCACAATCGCGCCGATGGTGCGTTCTTGTAGCCGCAATGTTGGCAAATCGCATAAAGTGCTACGCCACAAGATCCACAGAATCTGTTCGTGGGAGGATTTGTTGCGTCACACGCAAGGCATCGCATTTGATGTTGCTCCCCAGTAGCCTCCGGTCGAATTATTGAGCCCGCATTTCAGTCCTGCCCAATGCCGGTTGAAGCCGCGGGCATGAACAGGTTGCGGTATCGAAGCGCCTCGCTTGCCAGCATAGTTTGCGGAAACTGCCAGCGGCAAGTTTATTTATGAGATGCAATAGGTTGATCAGTTGAAGCTGTAAAACTGGCCCGGACGCTGCCAAGCCCGCCGTCTTTTCAGATGCAGGCTCAAGAGCCGTCGGTACCGAAGGCATTGACGATATTTCGCAACCGGTTCACGTCCAGGACGATGATGCTCTTGCGCGATGCCTCAACAATTCCAGTGGTTTCAAGCTGGCTCAGATGTCTTGATACGGCTTCTCGGTGGGTGCTGATGCGGGCCGCTATTTCATAGTGCGTGGGCGCCGGTTCAATCTTTGCGGTATTGTCCCGAACCCCGCTTTCCATGCAATACCGCAGCAGTTCGGCATGCAACCGGTAACCGACCGACATGGTGCTGAATTCAAATACACGGTTGGTGAGATATCTGAGTTTCTGCACAAGGTGTTCCGCAAACCGGACCGCGACCTTCGGGTAGGCATGCAATATCGACTTGAAATCGGCAGACGACATGCGGGCGATGACGGCGTCCTCCATCGGCTGGATGGAAGCTGAGCGGGTCTGGTTGTCAATTGCGGCGAACTCTCCGAACATCTCGCCCTGGCTTATAAAGGTATAGGTGACCTCCTTGCCGTTCAGCGAAAAACCCTTGGCTGAAACAGACCCTTCGATCACGAAGAATACATCGGTGCTGGAATCACTTTCGTCCAGCACAGTCTGGTTCTTGCTGTATGTGCTCCACTGGCAATGGGCGCCGACAACCTTCAGTTCCTCGTCTGCGAGAACGCTGAATATCGACACCCGGCCCAGCAGTTCGTTCTTGTCCAAATCCATTGCACAGCAACTCAAATTATCATTCAGAAATCGCATCTTACACCAGTCACCTGAAAGTACCGATAGAGTAAGCAGATGCCGCCGCGTTTTTATCTTATGATTGTATCGGGTTTAAAACCAAGGGCAATGATCTTCCCAGCCTCGCCGAGTTTCGAGTTCGGGCAACATGTAGCAACAGGTGTCTGCGAGGTTCGCCCGCTACCGGCCAGAACAGTTCCGTTTCGCGCACGGAATCGGTTCAGCCACATGATCAGCCGCATAAACCTGCGTGTTGTCCGGCTCTCGCTGTTGCAACGATCACATCGTTCAAGCAGTCAACTTCACCTGCTGCTCGATCCAGCCATAGGTGGCTTCCATGCCCTGTCGCAGGGGTTGACGCGGCCTCCAGCCGAGCTCTTTTTCGACAAGATCATTGTCCGAACATCTCGCGCGAACGCCCTGTGGCCCGGGTTCGTGTCTGACGGACAACCGCTTGCCCGAGATTTCAATCGCCATGGTCACCAGATCGCCGATTGATATTGCTTCATCAGATCCGATATTGACCGGTATGGTGCAGTCAGATTTCATCAATGTACGGATGCCATCGAGACATTCGTCGATGTACAGGAACGAGCGGATCTGCCTGCCGTCTCCCCAGATCGACACTTCGCCGCCATCGGGCGCCTCGGACACCTTCCTGCAAATGGCGGCCGGCGCTTTTTCGCGACCGCAGCACCAGGCACCGCGTGGGCCGAAGACATTGTGCAAACGGGCTATCCGGACCGGCAGGCCGGCATTGCGGGCCAGGCTCTGGTACAGGCGCTCGGAGAACAGTTTTTCCCAGCCATATTCACTGTCCGGCTGAGCGGGATATACGGTGCTTTCCCTGCAGGTGTAATTGTCGAGGTCGGACTGGTTGTCCTCGTTGTAAACACAAGCCGAGGATGTGAACAGAATACGGCCCACCGTCTCCTTGTTGCACAACCGGGCAATGTTCAGGTTGATCAGGGACGAACTGGACATGACTTCGAAATCGTTGTCGCCGGTAAACAGGTAACCGGCTCCGCCCATCTCGGCGGCGAGCTGATAAACCTCGTCGAACGGGCGGTCAAAGCTGCTGGCTGTTTCCTGCTGCGAACACAGGTCTGCTATGACAAATTCATCTGCCGCTGATGCGCCGAATTCAGGGTACTTCCGGTCGACACCACGCACCCTGTATCCTTCGTCCTTAAGACGTGCCGCCAGATGATTGCCGATAAAGCCGCCCGCCCCGAATACGATTGCCGTCTTGTTCGCCATAGTGAACCACGCTCTTCTTCACAAACCGACTTACTTCAACCCTGCAGTCCTTAAGGCAGATCACTCTCCCACCTCAACCCACAAGTGCCAGGTGAGCGGATGCTTTGCATTTTGTGTCGGCCCTTTGTAAGTCTGTAACTGCATGCTTTCAAAAAGAAAATTCAAAAAATTGCGCTGTGCTCAATGACTGTGGACGAACTCAGGCACCCGAACAATCAGGTGACGGAAAAGAAAACACGCCTGAACACCAAAAAAAGCGGCACTTGCCACCAGATACTGAGCCGAATTGAGTTGACCCGCCATAATGCAGTAAACTCTCTGCAAAAACCAAACTTCCAGAATGGAACACGCAGCATGATTGCCTACGTCACCGTCGGTGCTGATGACATCGCTCGCGCGAAACGGTTCTACTCTGCGTTCCTGCCAGCGCTTGATTACGGGCTGAAGGAGGGGCCGGAGGGCCTGGCCTACGCGCTGCCTGAACAACCGGGTCAGCCTGCGGTTGCGCCGGAATTCTACGTCAAGCCAACCTTCAACGGCCATCCGGCTTCGGCCGGGAACGGTACCATGATCGCATTCGAGGCTCGCAGTCAAAAGCAGGTCCGTGACCTGCATGCCGCCGCGCTTGCCGCAGGCGGCCTTGACGAGGGTCAGCCGGGCTTTCGTGACGCGTATGGACCTAATTTTTATGTTGGCTACCTTCGCGATCCTCAAGGCAACAAGATCGCCCTGTTCTCCAGCGATCCGGACGAACCCGGACGAGAGGGATAACGCCCTTGTTCAAAACCAAAGCAGTTGCTGAAGGTTTTTCCTCTTCCGTGACATAGGCCATTCGCGGCATTGCAGAAGAGACAGTGAAATGAGTTGTTTTGAGACCTAGCCGCATCATGCGCCAAGGTCCGGTTTTCAATCTTGGGTCAGATACGTGACATGAAGGTGAAAGTCATCCGACGTTCAACGACTTTTAAATGGCGCACCGGGGAAGATTCGAACTCCCGACCCCCAGATTCGTAGTCTGGTGCTCTATCCAGCTGAGCTACCGGTGCCCTTGAGGCGGGACAACTGTCCCGCGTTCAGCGTCAGATTGTGTGCTGAAGACGGGACGTATCTAGCCGGTTGTTCAGGTAAACGCAAGCGCTGCATTCCAGACAGCTGCGAATAGCTTCAGGCAGTGCGCCAGGCATCATGGCCGTGCAAGGGTTCGGCGCTGGTCATGGCCCGCCCGATCGCCCGTGCCAGGCAGTCGGCGGCAACCGACCCCAGCATGGCAAGGGCTTCGCCAGGCTGGTCTCCCAGCGCGCTGGCGCCGGTTGCCAGTGCAAACACCGTATCACCGTCATAGGGTGTGTGGATCGGGCGGATGGCGCGGGCCATGCCGTCTGACGCCATGATCGCCAGCCTTTGCGCTTGCGCCTTGGTGAGCACGGCATCAGTGGCGACAACCGCAATGGTGGTGTTGGCCCCGGCTGAGCGTGCCTCCAGCTTGCTGCCGCCAAGAGGTGACAGGGCAGCTGGTGTGTCGGGAGCGGCAGGGGCCGGCCCGAATTCACCGTCCAGTTCGAACGGCCGTGCCCACAAATCATTGTTGGCCGGGTTGATGCACGACCCGACCGGGTTGAGCGCCACCAGCGCCCCGACGGTGAACCCGCCGGACACAGCTGATGCACTGCCAAGCCCGCCTTTCAGCTGCCCGGCCGTTGCACCATGGCCGGCGCCGATATTGCCGAGGTCGAATTCACTGCCGGCGGCCTTGGCCGCTGCAATGCCCAGCTCCCGATAGGGCGGTGTAGCACCCCAGTCCTTGTCCGGCCCGAAGGTCAGGTCAAACAGGATGGCAGACGGCACCAGGGGGATGCGCACGGGCGACTGGCCAAAGCTCATGCCCACGCCCTGTTGTGCCAGGTAAGAGATGACCCCGCCTGCCGCATCCAGCCCGAACACCGACCCGCCCGACAGGACAATGCCGTGCACTGCGTCCACCAGGCAGGTCGGGTCCAGCGCTGACGTATCCCGCGTGCCCGGTGCGCCGCCGCGCACATCCACCGCCGCCGTCACGGGTTCGTCCGGCAACACCACGGTGACACCGGTCGCAAAGTCTGCATGGTGGGCGTTGCCGACCTTAAGGCCTGCAACATCACTAATCAGGTTTTTCGGACCCGGCTTTACTGTCATGTGGAGTACCTCGGTTTCCGGTTGTGTTCATCATGTCTGCAGATGGTAGGTGTCCTGACAGCATCGTCAATTGCGAAGATGCAGGTGCCACGGTTAAGATACGGGCTCGTTGCTTTGTCAGTCCGGATTACACAATGTCACTGCTTGCCCGATGCCTTGCCCTGTGCCTTTTACTTGTACTTGCCGCGTGCAGCGATGACGCGCCGCCGCGCAAGGCCATGGTCGCTACCGCCAATACGCATGCATCTGACGCTGCTGCCGCCATTCTTGCCAGCGGCGGATCGGCCACCGATGCCGCCATCACCGCGCAACTGGTGCTGACGCTGACCGAGCCGCAGTCATCCGGCATCGGCGGCGGCCTGTTCATGCTGCACTATCAGGGCAGCGATGCCTCCATCACCACGTTTGACGGGCGCGAAAAGGCGCCGCTCGGCGCTGATGAGACATTGTTCCTCAAATCCGACGGCAAGCCGCTTGCCTGGCCGGACGCTGCACTTGGCGGCAGGCCGGTCGGAACACCTGGCGTCATTTCCGCCTTGTGGAAGGCCCATCAGCAATTCGGCAAGCTGGAATGGGCCAGCCTGTTTGAACCGGCGATCAGACTGGCGGAGCAGGGTTTTGCGGTCAGTCCACGCCTGCATGCAGCCATCGCCAACGCAAGCCATCTGGACGCTGACGATGCAGCCGCTGCCATCTATTTCATCGGCGATGGCGACTACGACGAGCCCAATGTCGCCGTGCCGGTCGGCCATCTGCTGAAAAACCAGCCCTATGCCGACACGCTGAAACTGATTGCCGCAAATGGAACGGACGGGTTTTACAAGGGCCCTGTCGCACAGGCCATCGTAGATGCCGTGCGCTCCAACGAAGTCAATCCCGGCCTGATGACCCTGGCCGATCTGGCGGCTTACGAGGCGATTGAGCGCCAGCCCGTGTGTGTGCCTTATCGCGATTACCGGGTGTGCGGCATGGGTCCACCAACCTCTGGCGGGCTGACTTCGCTGATGATCCTGGGGTTGCTGGAACCTTACAAGTTGTCGAGCCTGGACCCGGACGGTCTGGTGGCGGCGCATTTGTTTGCGCAGGCCAGCCGGCTGGCTTTTGCAGATCGCAATCAATATATGGCGGACGCCGATTTCATCAATGTTCCCGCTGCCGGGCTTCTGGACCGGCAATACCTCAGATCGCGCAGCAGGTTGATCAACCCGGTTCGCGATATGGGCGCGGCAGCGCCCGGCACACCACCGGGAGCAGATGAGGAAAGCCTCGCCGCCGATGCGGGTCTTGTCGAACATGGCACCAGCCATCTGGCGATTGTTGATATGGATGGCAATGCCGTGTCCATGACCATGAGTGTCGAACGGGCGTTCGGGGCCCGGATTACTGCCGGCGGCTTTGTTCTCAACAACCAGTTGACGGATTTTTCCTTTGCACCGGCCAAGGCCGGCAAGCCGGTTGCCAACCGGGTTCAGGCAGGTAAACGGCCACGGTCGTCAATGTCACCATCTCTGGTGCTCAATGGCGACGGCAGCCTGTTTGCCGTTGTCGGCTCTCCCGGTGGCAGCCGCATCATCGGTTATACCGCGCATGCTTTGCTGGGTCTGATCGACTGGCAGATGCCGATGCAGCGGGCAGTATCGCGCCCGCATGTGATCAACCGCAACGGCCGCACTGAACTTGAAGACACAGCCGAAGAAGGCGATCTGGCGGCAAAGCTGAATCAGTTCGCCCGGCTGGCCGCGCCACTGGCAGACCTCGGGCATACGGTGGAAGTAAAACCGCTCACCAGCGGCCTGCACGGCATTCGCATTCTGAAAGACGGCCACATGGACGGCGGTGCCGACCCGCGCCGAGAGGGGACGGTTGTTGAGGTTGGGGAGTAGTTACGCCAGGGCGAGTCACGGGATGGGTTGAATTTGTGGTTAGTTTTATATCGCTCACGCCAGCAGGCTTCGCCTGCGCTCCGCTGGGGCGGGCCTGACCGGCCCGAGGCCCGTCGGGCCTGGTTCCAGAATTTATCATTGAGGCAGGTGCAAGCTATGATGCATTATTCTGGTCGAACAGCTTTACGAAGCACTGCGTGCTTCGCGCCGTTCTCCGACCCTGAACAACCGCAGTGATTAACTCCTCCGAGGCACGTTAGTGCCGAGGCAAGGCCGACCGGCCGTCGCGCGCAGCGCGCCCTAGCGGAGCGCAGGCGAAGCCTGCTTGCGTGAGCGATATGTCTTTATGCACTCCGCTTTCCGCGGCGCCCGCTATCCACTTCCTGCAGTCGGTCCGGAATACTGATCTGGAACACCGTGCCCGGTTCCGGGCTTTCCACCAGCCGCACGTCACCGCCGTGGGCGCGGACCAGTTCGCTGGCGATTGCCAGCCCGAGGCCGGTGCCGCCCTGACGCTGCGATCCGCGAAACGCTTCGAACAGGTGTTCCCTGGCCTTTTCCGGTACACCGGGCCCGTTGTCGGTGACCTCGATGATGCAATGGCTGTCTTCGTGGCGCGCCCGCACCCGGACCTTGCCGCCGCTGCCGCGCGCAATCGAGGTGGCGCCCTTGTTTTCAACCGCCTCCGCCGCATTGCGCAGCAGGTTCATCAAGACGCGGAACAGTTGCTCCCTGTCGGCGTCTGCATCCATGTCGGCAGCCACCTCATTGTAGAAAACCACGTCGCTGCCGGCCTCCGTGGTACTGTGATCCAGCACGTCATCCACCAATGTGCGCAGATTAAACATCTCGCGCCGGGGCGGGGCTTCCTGCGCCCGGCCGAATTTGAGCGTGTCCTGGCAAAACCCGATGGCCCGATCCAGGGACGCAATCAGCTTGGGCGCGAACTTCTTCACGGTCGGATCATCAACCATCCCCAGCCGATCCGAGATCAGTTGGGCGGACGCCAGCATGTTGCGCAGGTCATGACTGACTTTCGACACCGCAAGCCCCAGCGATGCCAGCCGGCTTTTCTGCGACAGCAGGTCAGACAGTTCGGTCTGCATCTGCTTGAGTTCCTGTTCGGCTGCCCCGATTTCATCGGCCCGGCCGGTCGGTTGTATGATGCGGCTGCGGTCTTCGGGGTTAAGCGCGAAGGCCTGCATGTTGCCGGACAGGCGCTGCACCGGGCGCACCAGCAGCCGGTTGAGGGCGAAAAACAGCAGGGCCGCCAGAATGAAGGCAAGAAAGATCGACAAGGTAAGAATGTTGATGGAATAGCGCACCATTGCCTGGAACAGCGGCTTTTCATCCAGTGCCATTTCGATAAGCGTGCCGCTCATGCTGGATGGCTTGTCCATGACCCCGATGACCCGGTCGCCGCCGTGCAGGAGCGTGGTGAAGGCATCGTAGATGGCCATCACCGGCTTGTTTTCGCGCAGATCGTAGGATGCTTCCACGATCGGCGCCCGATCGGGCATCAGGACCAGCTGCCGGGCATCATTGGTTCTGACCGCCAGAACCAGTACGCCGGCACGATCCAGCAGCTCCTTGCGCAACAGCGGGGAGATTTCCTGGTTCTGGGCAGCTTCAACCGCCAGAGCGGCAATTTCCGCCGTAGCCGAGCGTTCTTTCAGCCAGTTGATCCTGAAATTGGCGATTGACGGTACAAACACCAGCATTTCGCCAATCATCAGGAATACGGCCGCCAGCACCAGAACCTTGGCGGTCAGCTTGCGATACCATGGTGCACGCCGGCTGGACCGCACAAAATCCTGCTTTTCCGTATCGGTACTCATTTCTGCCTTTACTCAATCGTCAGCAAAAATGATCTAACTGACGGCGGTCATCCAAATATTTTCAGCCATCCTATGATACGGCGAACCATGGGTTTGGATGGCAGGTCGGCATAATAACTTGTCGCAGCCCGTTTGGAAACTTCGCTCAATGTCGGATATGCCGCGACCATGTCTATCATGGCCTTGATCTTTAGTCCTGATGAAATCGCCATTGCCCACGGTTGAATCAGGTCTCCGGCATTGGGCGCCACGATCGAACAACCCAGTATCTCGCCCTTTGACGAAACAACTGCCTTGATCAGGCCGGTGGTCTTGCGTTCAGCGCGGGCACGATCATTTTCCTTGAAATGCCAGCGCAGCACCTTGTGGCCGGGATGGCTGTCTGCTGCCTGTGCTTCGGTGAGGCCGATATGGGCAAGTTCCGGATCCGTGTAGGTGACCCACGGGATGATTTTGGTCTCGTTGGTGATCGGCAGCCGGAACAGGACCGACTTTATAATGAGGCCTGCCTGGTAGCCGGCCACGTGGGTGAACTGCAGCCCGCCGGCCACATCGCCGATGGCATAGACCTTGCGGTTTGTGCTGCGCAGGCCCTTGTCCACCTTGATGCCGCGACGGTCATACTCGATACCGGCAGCCTCCAGGTTCAGGCCGTCGACATTGGCGACGCGGCCGGCTGCGACCAGCAGATGCGAGCCTGACAGTTTTTCAGACTTGCCGTTTTCGCCTTCCAGCGTGATTTCGATCGCTTTTGACTTACCGGCCCTGGCAATGCCGGTGATCTTGGCGCCGGCACGGATGTCGATGCCCTCGTCGCGCAGGTGATCAAGCACAATGGCGGTCAGTTCCGGGTCATCCTTGCCAAGCGGCTGGAACGCTTCCAGCACCGTGACCTTGGCACCAAGCCGGCGATGGGCCTGAGCCATTTCCATGCCGATCGGACCGCCGCCGATAATGATCAGATGCGCCGGCAGCATGGTATTGTCGAAAATCGTCTCGTTGGTGAAGTAGTCGATACTGTCCAGGCCGGGGATTGGCGGGGCGGACGGCGATGAACCTGTTGCCACGACGATGCGGCGCGCCTTGATCCGCTTGCCGCCGGCTTCAACGGTCTCAGCGTCGACAAACTTCGCCGCATCGCGGATCACCGTCACGCCCAGGCCTTCAAAGCGCTCCTGACTGTCATGCGGGGCAATGCCGGCAATAACGTCCTTCACATGGGCCATGGTCTTGGCGAAATCGACTTTCGGGCTTTGAGCGGCAACACCGAATTCGACGCCGGAGGAAAACGCATGCGCATGTTTGCCGGCCGCCAGCAGCGCCTTGGACGGCACGCAGCCGTAATTCAGGCAGTCGCCGCCCATCTCGCCTTTTTCGATCAGGACGACTTTTTCGCCGAACTGGCTGGCTGCCGCAGCGACGCTCAAGCCGCCGGAGCCTGCGCCGATCACGCAGATATCGCAGGAAATATCAGTCATGGAAGTACCTTTCGGGCCTCTGTGCAGGCCCTTCTATACATGAATTTGGGGAATTCGTTTAGGCTGGTTGCAATAGGCCAGCGGGCTTCAAGCTTCGCCACTGGTCGCACTTTTCCGCGCCCGCAGTTTTTTAACCACGACCGGGATCAGTGCCACCACGCCCAGCGCGACAAACGCCGCCAGCAGTTGCGGTGTTACCAGTGCGCCGGCATCAAGTGCGAATTCACAATTGGCCGCACCGTTTTCCGCAATGCAGGACTGGTGGGCGTTCTTTTGTTCGGTGATGATTGAATCCAGCCCGGAACCAAGCACTGAAAACGCAAATGTACCTGGGACAATGCCGATAAGGGTTGCCAGCGCGTAGGTTCCAAGTCCAACGCCCGCCACGGCTGGGGCAATGTTGACAACAAAGAACGGAAATGCCGGTACCAGTCGTAGAAACAGAAGATAACTGAATGCATTTTCCTGGAATCCACCGGACAATTTCTCCATCCAGGGCCCGGCGCGCTTGGTAAGCGCGTCGCCAAGCGCAGTCTTGACTACCAGAAATATGGCGATGGCGCCGATTGTCGCCGCCAAGACCGTATACACGCCGCCCAGCAGCCAGCCGAACAGGAAACCGCCCAGAATGGTCAACAGCGCTGCGCCGGGCAAAGAAAATGCGACCGCCGCTATATAGATCAGCATGTAGGTGCCGACTGCCAGAACAGAATTGTCGGCGACAAAATTCATCAGGGTGTCGCGGTTGTCGGCAACGGCTTCAAGCGACAGATATTTGTGTAAACCTGATGCATAAACTGCGGCTATACCGCCCAGGAGTATCACCAGAGGGGCCCAGCGTTTCAGGTTTGTTGTAACACCGGACGGGCGGGCTGCGCCCGCTTCAGCTATGTTTCCAGACATTTTTTCTTGTTCTTTCTTCATCTGTATGAGTAAGGCGTGATCTGTTCGGGTTTGCAACCAAATGATGTGTTCATGACTTCGCTCGCGCACCAGTTTGTAAGACCACATGAGTTGGCGCGAAGATGTAGCAGAACGGGATTTGAAAAAAGGGGGTGTAAACTGCTTGTGAAAAGGTATGACTGGAGGTGAGAGTTTGGTGTTTGCCATGTTATCGGCGGGCTCAAATAGATGCGCCACGCGAATTGACTTGTTGCCGCGGCACCCGTATAAGCCGCGCAGGATTTGATCCGGTGATCATTGATCAGCATGCTTGACGGGTTTTGACGTCGCGGCCTGACGGAACCGGAAACATGAAGATTTTGGAGATTTAGCCATGAAACGTACGTTTCAACCCAGTAATCTTGTTCGCAAGCGCCGCCATGGCTTCCGTGCCCGCATGGCAACCGTTGGTGGACGCAAGGTCATTGCACGCCGCCGTGCGCGCGGCCGTTCCAAGCTGAGCGCCTGATCGGCCGGCTCGCTGGCTGACCGTGATTTCCGTTGAGCTTTTCGGTCGCCACAGCGCACTTCGCAGGAACTCCTTCATTGATAGAGCATCTAAAGCGACGGCAGGATTTCCTCGCCGCCGCTGCTGCACGTGTCTGCGCGCGCAAAGGTTGTGTCGTGCAGGCCAGGGTCCGCGATGACGCAGGTGAGCCGCGCGTCGGTTTCACCGTGACCCGAAAGCTTGGCAATGCAGTGGTGCGAAACCGCATCAAGAGACGGTTGCGCGAAGCAGTTCGTGTTGCATCAGGGCTGGACCTTAGGCGCGGGCATGATTATGTGTTCATCGGACGTGCAGCCACGCTGGCTCAGGACTTCAGGGATTTGACGGGTGACATTGTTTTTGCAACGCAAAGGCTGAATGACGGCAAGGGTGATCCGCCGCGGCCACGCGGCAGGACACGCGGCAGTCGCGGTCGTGCAGGAACACGAAACAAACAATAGCGCTCAGGCGTAAACGGGGATGAGCCGCCAGATCGGCTAGAGGCAGGACCGGACATCATGAATAGTGATTTCAAGAACTATGTACTGGCGATAGCATTGTCGTTGGGCGTGATTGTTCTCTGGCAGATGTATTTTCCCCAGCCGGGGCGGCAGCAGGTCGAGCAACTGCAGCAGCAACAGTCGGTTGAAGTCACCACGACGCAATCCGGCGACACCGGCGTGCCACAGGCACCTGGCACAAGGCCCGGCACCGGCGTGCCACAGGTGGCCCCGGGAGGCTCGGCCGTTCCGGGCGCGGCACTGGCCTTGCCGCGTGATGCGGTTCTGGACCAGAACGCGCGGGTCACGATCGACACCCCGGTTCTGTCCGGCAGCATCAACCTCAAGGGCGCCCGCCTCGATGACCTTCGGCTGAAGGAGTATCATGAGACGGTGGATGACACCTCGCCGACCATCATCTTGTTGTCACCGGCAGGAAGCACCGGTGCATTCTTCACCGAGCAGGGTTGGGTGGCACCGACCGGGCAGACCATCAAGCTGCCGAATTCGCAGACCGTCTGGTCGACGTCGGGCAATACGACACTGACACCGGCCGCTCCGGTGACGCTGAAATGGGACAATGGCGAAGGCCTGCTGTTTGAACAGACGTTTGCGATTGACGACAATTACATGCTGACGGTTCGCCAGGACATCACCAACAACACATCCGCAGCACTCAATGTATTTCCCTATGCCCGCGTTCAGCGCGTTGGTATCCCGCCGATCACCGGTATCTATGTGCTGCACGAAGGGCTCGTCGGTGTCATCAATGACGAATTGCAGGAATGGGATTACAGCGAAGCGCAGGACACTGGTGCAGCGGCGCACGCGGCCAAGAGCACCGGCGGCTGGCTCGGGATTACCGACAAGTACTGGGCGGCAACGCTGATTCCTGATCAGGAGATGGAGTATACTGGTTCGCTTCGGCACCTGAAGATCAACAACACCGACGCGTTTCAGGCCGATTTTCTGTTTTCTCAACCGGTGAGCGCGTCACCGGGCGCGAAGACAAGTGTTGAAAGTCGCATATTTGCCGGGGCCAAGAAAAGCTATCTCATTGACGAATATCAGGAAAAACTGAAAATTCAGAAATTCGAGCTGCTGATCGACTGGGGCTGGTTCTATTTCATCACCAAGCCGCTGTTCAAGGTGCTGCACTATTTCAACGCCATGGTCGGCAATTTCGGAGTCGCCATCCTGATCGTCACGGTGCTGCTCAAGCTGTTGTTCTTCCCGCTGCAGAACAAGTCATATGCTTCCATGAGCAAGATGAAGAAACTTGCGCCGGAAATGGAAAAGATCAAGACCCGGTTCCCGGATGATCGCGCCAAGCAGCAGCAGGCGATGATGGAGATGTACAAGAACGAACAGGTCTCGCCGCTATCGGGCTGTTGGCCGATCCTGATCCAGATTCCGGTGTTCTTTGCACTTTACAAGGTGATCTATGTCACCATCGAGATGCGCCATGCGCCGTTCTTCGGCTGGTTGCAGGATTTGTCGGCACAGGATCCGACCAGCCTCTTCAACCTGTTCGGCCTGTTGCCGTTTACCCCGCCGGCCTTCCTGATGATCGGCGTCCTGCCTATTCTTATGGGCATCACCATGTGGATCCAGATGCGCCTCAACCCTGCGCCGCCGGATCCGATACAGGCACAGATATTCAACTGGATGCCGTTGTTCTTCACCTTCCTTCTGGCCACTTTCCCGGCCGGGCTCGTCCTGTACTGGACATGGAACAACTTCCTGTCGATCCTGCAGCAGTCCTACATCATGAAAAAGCATGGTGTTGAGATAAACCTGCTCGGCAATATCAAGACCTCGCTTGGCCTCGACAAGAAGAAGGACCAGCCGGGGGAATAACCCGGCTGCCCGGTATCGCCGATGCGAGAATACGAACCGGAGGAACTTGAGCGCGGCAGGCTGCTGTTTGCCGGGCAGACGGAGTTCCGCATGGGGGCTGCAAAGCTGTCGCAATTGCCGCCGGAGTATCCCGTCGAAGTGGCCTTTGCCGGCCGGTCGAATGTCGGCAAGTCGTCGCTGCTCAATGCGCTCACCGGGCGCAAGGATATTGCCCGTACCTCCAACACGCCGGGCCGCACCCGTGAGCTCAATTACTTTGAACTGGCAGACGGTGCCGTCGCCCTGGTCGACATGCCCGGTTACGGCTATGCCCGGGCGACCAAGACACTGGTCAAGGCCTGGCAGTCAATCATCATGGGCTATCTGCAGGGCCGGCCGAACCTGCGCCGGGTCTTTGTGCTGATCGATTCACGCCATGGCATCAAGCCCATCGATTTGGAGACCCTGGATCAGTTGGACGAGGCAGCCGTCAGTTACCAGATCGTGCTGACCAAGGCGGACAAGATCAGGCAGGGTGAACGCGATGCCGTACTCGCAGCAACCGCCAAGGCGATTGCCAAGCGGCCGGCGGCATATCCGGACACCATCATTACGTCATCTGCCAAGGGTTGGGGCATGCCGGAACTGCGGGCGGAAATCGCCGCCATGCAGGGCTGAAAAGCCCGGTTGGGCAATGTCCGCACAGCTCGACTGTTTTTCTTAGACTTGTGCAGTCGATCGGCTATAAGGCTGGGCTGGCACCTGAACTGTTTTCTCTGGGTCTTCAAATCATGTCGGACGTCCAACAACCTCAGACCATTGCACGCATTCTGTCGGAAGCGCTGCCGTTCATGCAGCTCTACGACAACCAGGTGATTGTCGTGAAATACGGCGGTCACGCCATGGTCGATCCGGAGCTGTCGCGCAAGTTCGCCCGTGACATTGTCCAGATGAGACAATCGGGTTTCAATCCCATTGTCGTGCATGGCGGCGGCCCGCAGATCGGCGCAATGCTGGAACGGTTGAAAATTGAATCCCGGTTCGAAGACGGCTTGCGCGTGACCGACAAAGAAACCATGGAAGTGGTGGAAATGGTGCTGGCCGGTTCAATCAACTCGTCTGTCGTGTCCGACATACAGGCCGTTGGCGGCAAGGCCATCGGGATTTCCGGCAAGGATGGCAATCTGTGCGTTGCCAAGAAGCTTGAACGGACCCGGATCAACGCTGACACCGGCAAGCAAGAGACTATCGACCTGGGATTTGTGGGCGATCCCGGGCAGATCAATCCGGATATTCTTCACACCATAATCCAGTCTGAAACAGTGCCGGTGATTGCGCCGATTGCGACCTCTCGTGATGGTGAAACCTATAACGTCAATGCCGATACTTTTGCCGGCGCCATCGCGGTCGCAATGAAGGCCAAGCGCCTGCTGCTGCTGACCGATGTTGCAGGGGTGCTGGACAAGGAAAACAACCTGATCCCGGAGCTGACGCTCGCCCAGATCGGTGAACTGGCCAATGACGGCACCATTTCCGGCGGTATGATTCCCAAACTCGAAAGCTGTGCATCGGTGGTGCGCGGCGGCGTCGAAGGCGTCGTGATCACCGACGGCCGGGTCCCACACTGTGTGCTGCTGGAACTGCTGACACCGCATGGTGTCGGCACCCGCATCTCCGAACGCAAGGTTTAACAACATGTCCGCACCCGGATTTCATCATGTCGAGACCTGGATATTCGACCTCGACAATACGCTGTATCCCGCATCTTGCCGCCTGTTCGACCAGATCGATGTGCGCATGGGCGAATTCATCTCCGATCTGTTCAAGGTGGACCGGACAGAAGCGCGCCGCATTCAGAAGGACTTTTTCTACAAGTACGGCACCACCCTGCGCGGGCTGATGAGCGAGCACGGCATCAAGCCCGATGCGTTCCTCGACTACGTGCATGACATCGACCATTCGCCGGTGCCTGAAAACGGGCCGCTTGCCACCAATCTGGAAGCCCTGCCGGGCCGCAAGCTGGTGTTCACCAACGGCACCGTTACCCATGCCACCAATGTCATGCACCGCATCGGCATCACGCACCTGTTTGACGGCATCTTTGACATTGTGCATTCGGATTTCATCCCCAAGCCCGAGCGCGGCCCTTATGAGAAATTCATTGCCGAGCATGGCGTTGATCCCGGCCGGGCGGCCATGTTTGAAGACATCGCCCGCAATCTGGCCGTCCCGCATGATCTCGGCATGACCACGGTTCTGGTGCACGACGCTGCCAATGAGGACGGCAACAAGATAAACCGCATGACTGGCGACGCAGAAGGCGCCCCGCATGTGCATCACACGACATCCGACCTGGCCGGATTTCTGGCCGGGATCAAACCTGACTGATCTGTCCCGAATTTCTGCCTCATCTAGGAGCGAACCAATGAGCAACGCCGACCTGCAAGCAACCATCGAACAAGCCTGGGAAGACCGCGACAGCATTACACCGCAAACGCAAGGATCGGTGCGCGACAGCGTTGACAGCGCTCTCGGGCTGCTGGATTCCGGCAAGGCGCGCGTGGCCGAGAAGGGCGCCGACGGCAACTGGTCGGTCAACCAGTGGCTCAAGCAGGCCGTGCTTCTGTCTTTCCGGCTCAACGACATGGCACCGATTGCCGGCGGTCCGGGTACAGCTACCTGGTGGGACAAGGTGCCGTCGAAATTCGAAGGCTGGGGCGACAATCAATGGCGTGATGCCGGATTCCGCGCCGTACCCAACTGCACCGTTCGACGCTCCGCCTATATCGCGCCATCGGTGGTGCTGATGCCGTCCTTCGTCAATCTGGGAGCCTATGTGGACGAGGGCACCATGGTGGACACCTGGGCAACGGTGGGCTCGTGCGCACAGATCGGCAAGGGCGTTCACCTGTCCGGCGGTGTCGGCATTGGCGGCGTTCTGGAGCCGCTGCAGGCAGGTCCGGTTGTCATCGAAGACAATTGCTTCATCGGCGCGCGTTCAGAGGTGGTTGAAGGCTGCATTGTGCGCGAAGGCGCCGTGCTCGGCATGGGCGTCTATATCGGCAAGTCCACCAAGATCGTGGATCGCGCAACCGGCGAGATCATGTATGGCGAGGTGCCACCTTATTCGGTGGTGGTGTCCGGCACGCTGCCCGGCAAGAACCTGCCCAACGGAGATCCCGGCCCGTCTTTGTACTGCGCTGTCATTGTCAAGCGCGTCGACGAACGCACCCGCTCCAAGACATCCATAAACGAGCTGTTGCGGGATTAACCACGTCCGTTCGCAGTGAGTTGTTGAGGGATCAAGCCGGCAAGCTTCCATTTTATGGCGAATCCGGTCAGTTTCGGCTTACCGGGGCTTCTGGTAGCCAATTTTTTGCTGTTTTTCATTCTGGGTCTTCTCGGGCTTATGAGTGTTGATCCGGTAACCGGTATGCCTGTCGGCGTCGGCTATTGGATCGGAATTCTTGTGCTGACGGCGGTCATGATCTGGCCGACAATCTGCATTTATGGCAAGCGCTTTCATGATCGCGACAAATCGGCCTGGTGGGTTCTGATCAGTCTGGTACCGATTGTAGGGTTCATCTGGATTCTCGTGGAATGTGGCCTGCTGCAGGGCACAGAAGGGCCCAACCGGTTTGGTCCGGACCCGGTTGCGGAAGGATAATTGCACAGACAAACCAGTGTTAATCACCCGGCCTCTTGGCCGGGTGATTTGTTTCAGGTAAGGCTTGGGCCATGACCAACACGCCTGATCCGACCCCCATCCTGCAAGACCTGATCCGCTGTCCGTCCGTTACACCGCTTGAGGCCGGTGTTCTCGACTACATGGAAAAACTGATGGTTCCGGCAGGCTTTGCCGCCAGTCGTATGCCGTTCCGTGAAGACGGCACCGCAGATGTCGACAACCTGTTTTTGCGCATCGGCACCGACGGGCCGCATTTCTGTTTTGCAGGCCACGTGGATGTGGTGCCGCCGGGGGCTGACGAGTTGTGGTCTTATCCACCGTTTGCTGCGGAAATTCATGATGGCACCGTCTATGGCCGCGGGGCATGTGACATGAAGGGTTCGGTGGCCGCATTCTGCGCTGCCGCCACCGGCTTTGCAGCAGACCATGCAGGAGACCTGCCCGGTTCGGTATCGCTGCTGATAACCGGTGACGAAGAAGGCATTGCCATCAACGGCACGGTAAAGATGCTGGCCGAACTGAAGCGCCGCAACGAGGTGCCCGACGTCTGTCTCGTGGGAGAGCCGACCTGTCCCGGAGAGCTCGGCGACACGCTCAAGATAGGCCGCCGCGGATCCATCCACTTCGAGGTGACATGGACCGGCATTCAGGGCCATTCCGCCTATCCCCACAAGGCGCTGAACCCGATCACGCCGCTGGCGCGCCTGATCGACCGGGTCTCGTCCCATGAGCTCGACACAGGCAATGCGCATTTCGGCCCGACAACTTTGGCGGTGACCAATTTCGACACCGGCAATCCGGCCAACAATGTCATCCCGGCGTCTGCCAATGCCCGCTTCAACATTCGCTACAATACAGAGCATACGGGACAAAGCCTGAAGGACTGGGTGGCGCGGGAATGTGAAACGGTCAAGCAGGCGTTCGGCGGCACCTTTGAAATTGCCATTGTTGAAGGAGCCGACGCCTTCATGACCGAGCCGGGCAGCTTTGTTGACTGCATGGCGCAAGCCGTTTCGGCAGAGACGGGTATTGAGCCGAAGCTTGATACCGGCGGCGGTACGTCTGATGCCCGCTTCGTCAAGGATTATTGTCCTGTCGTCGAGTTCGGCCCCAACAACGCCACCATTCATCAGGCTAATGAATGTATCAAGGTCACCGAGCTTGAAGCCTTGACACGGGTCTACAGGCGAATGCTGGATGACTGGTTTGCGGGGAGCAAATGAGTGAACTTTGCACTTGAAGCTGTACGCGGGTTGAAGGCCTGCTGGCGTCTGGTCTGCATGGATGAAGATGGTCTCGATGACCTCGATCTGAGTTCGGACGGTTTCTGGAATTCATTCGCCGCCATCATTCTGGTTGCGCCGCTTTATCTGTACTCATCGTCTGCCGGCGCAAGACTTGCAACACCGCCACAACCCGAACGGCACTGGTTCAGTGCGCTTGCGCTGCTGGTACTGTTGTGGGTGATGTGGCCATGGATCATGGTGACGGTGGTGAAGTTTCTGGACAGGCGGCAGCATTATGTCCGCTACATTGTGGCCTACAACTGGTCGACCGTTTATGTCATCGCCGCTCTGGTCCCTGTGTTGCTGTTGCAGCAGGCAGGTATCATTGACGCGCTTATCGCAGCGCTGTTGAGCCTGTGTATCATAGGCTGGTCACTGTATTTTCGCTGGTATGTTGCCAGGGTGGCTCTTGAAGTGCCGACACTGACGGCCTCGATGCTGGTTGTCGGAGATCTTGTCATGTCAGTTGTGGTGTCAACCATCGTCTGAGTAATCGACCTTCACCAGGTACAATCCGTCTGGTGGCGCGACAGGGCCGCATGCCGACCTGTCTGCGGCGGTCAGTGCATCACGCACGTCTGCAGCCGACCATTTCCCTTCACCGGCCATTTTGAGTGTGCCCACCAGCGAGCGAACCTGATTGTGAAGAAATGATCTGGCCGATGCCCGCACGATGACATCGCGTCCCTGGCGCGAAACATCCAGCCGGTCCAGTGTCTTTACCGGTGACTTCGACTGGCACTGGCTGGACCGGAATGTCGTGAAGTCGTGATGTCCGGTCAGTTGCTGGGCCGCGGTGTGCATGGCTGCTTCATCCAGCCGGTACGGCACCCACCAGACCCGGTGACGATCCAGAGCCGGTGGGGTCCGGCTGTCCCTGATGCGGTATTCATAATGCCGCGCGGATGCCGAAAACCGGGCATGGAAACTGTCGTCAACCTCCTCGATGTCGAATACGCTGACCGGGTCGGGTCTTATCTGCGCATTGATGGCGGCCATGAGTTTTTCCGGCAGCCAGGTCTTGTCGAGATCGATGTGGGCAACCTGGCCGAGTGCGTGCACGCCGGCATCGGTCCGCCCGGCGCCAAACAGTGTCGGCGCCGACTGCCCGAGACGGGCTACCGCGTCTTCGATCGCGGCCTGCACCGAAGCCTGCCCGGCCTGGCGCTGCCAGCCGGAAAACGGTGAGCCGTCATACTCGATGGTCATGCGGTAGCGTGGCATCTGAGTTACCCTGCCATTGAGCCGACAGCGGGCGTCATGCCGTTTAGGAATGTTTCAAGGTCCATTATTGCTTTGCCTTCGCGCTGCAGGCGCACGGGGCGGATCGCCTCGTGCTTGCAGGCAATGGCCAGGCGTTCGTCGAGCACGGTACCCGGTGTGCCGGTCAGGCCCGGCACCCGCTCTACCTGAAGCAGCTTTACCCGCACCGGCTTGTCCTGACCGTCGAGCAGGCACCAGGCACCGGGAAACGGTGACAGGCCGTGCACATGGCGCAGCACTTCTGTCGCGGATCGTGTGAAATCTATATGCGCTTCCTGCTTTGTAATCTTGGCGGCATAGGTAATGCCCGCGTCCGCCTGTGGAACGGCCTGCAGGCCTCCGTCCGCCTCCAGTTGCGCCAGCACGCCGCTCATCGCAATTGCTCCGGACTGTGCCAGTTCGTCGTGCAGTGACTGTGCAGTTGTCCGGTCATCTATGGATACACGCCGTTCATACACTACCGGCCCGGTATCAAGTCCTGATTCCATCTGCATGATGGCAACGCCTGTTGCAATGTCGCCCGCCATGATGGCGCGTTGTATCGGGGCGGCTCCGCGCCAGCGCGGCAACAGCGATGCATGCACATTGAGACAGCCAAACCGCGGCGCCTCGAGAACCTGGTTCGGCAACAAAAGACCGTAGGCAACCACGACCGCTACATCCGCCTGCAGGGCGGCGAAGGCGTTGTGTTCTTCCTCGTGCTTCAGGGAGACCGGCATGCGCACTTCTATTCCGCATGCCAGGGCAAAGTCATGAACCGGTGTCCTGCGCTCTTGCAGACCGCGCCGCCCGGCGGCCCGTGGCGGCTGGGTGTACACGGCTGCTATGTCGTGACCATCATCTATCAGGCGGGCAAGGGTGGGCACGGAAAACTCCGGCGTTCCCATGAAAATGACGCGCAGGCTCACACGTTCTCTCGCTGTTGGCGGGCCAGCTTGGTAAACTTGCGAACGATCGTGCCGCGTTTGAGCCGGGACAGGTAATCAATGAACAGTATGCCGTTCAGATGATCGATCTCGTGTTGCAGCACGGTGGCCATCAGCCGGTCATAAAGTTCTTCATGCTGTTTTCCGTCGCGATCCAGGTATGACACCCGGACCTGCGCCGGGCGTTCAACATTGTCGAACACGTCCGGTATCGACAGGCAGCCTTCTTCATATTCGGACAGCTCGTCGCTGCTCCAGACGATTTCCGGATTGATGAAAGCCATTGGAGATTTCGGTTGCTCGTCCTTGGCAATGTCAACCACCAGCAGGCGCCGCGGAATGCCAATCTGAACCGCTGCAAGGCCGATGCCCGGCGCATCGTACATCGTCGCCAGCATGTCATCGACAAGACCGCGCAACTCGTCGTCAACGCGCTCAACCGGCTGCGACATCTTCTTCAGTATCGGGTCGGGCAATTTGACAATTTCACGAATGGCCATGAACAGCTGTATCCGGTTAGTGAGTAGACCTGGTCATCAGATAAGCAATCGTCATGCTGCGGTCAACGCATCATGCCTGCCGCAACCATGTCGTCAACCTGTCCAGTGCTTCGTCAAGGCTTTCCGGATCACGCAGGTAGCACATGCGAAGGAAGCCCTCTCCGCCGGGTCCGAAGGTTCCGCCGGGCGCGAGGCCGACATTGGCTTCATCGATGATGCGCAGCGTGGCGCCGAGGCTGTCGGTCAGGCCGTCAATGCGGAAGAAACTGTAAAACGCACCTTTGGCGTTTTCAAAACTCACATTGTTGAGTTGACCCAGGGCGTCGGCCACCTTGTCCCGGCAGGTGCGCGCCATCTCAACCTGCATCTGCACGAAGTCTTCACCGTTCTCAACGGCGGCCAGAGCGCCTTTCTGCATGAAGGCCGCTGTGCCGGAGGTGTTGTACTGGATAATGCGTTCAATGGCCGGCCCCAGTGCTTCGGGAGCCTGCAACCAGCCGATACGCCAGCCGGTCATGGCCCAGTTCTTTGAAAAAGTATTGATATAGATGATCCGTTCGTCCTGGTCGCAGACATCCATGAACGACGGTGAGCGCGCCACCCCGGCTGTGTCCGGCCCATAGTAGAACCGGGAATAGACTTCATCGGCCAGTATCCATACGCCGGCCTCACGCGCCATGTCGCGGATGGCAATCAGATCTTCGCGCGATGCCACCCATCCTATTGGATTGGAGGGAGAAATCAGGCAGATTGCCTTGGTCCTGGGGCCGATACTGTCGCGCATCCTGTCGAGATCCAGCGACCATTTCTGGTCGTCATAAAGCATCGGTACGAACACCGGCTTTACTCCCATCATGCGCATGGGGCCGGGAAAGTTCGGCCATGCGGGTGACGGAATGACAATCTCCTCGTCCTTGTCTGCAAGCAGTTGAAGGGCCACCTGTATGGCCTGCATGCCACCGCCGGTCACAAAGAACCGCTCTGCGGAAAACCGGCCCGGCCAGAACTTTTCATGATAGGTAGCCAGCGCGCTGCGAAGTTGCGGCAAGCCGCGTTGCCAGGTGTAGAACGTTTCGCCGTCGAACATCGCCTTTGATGCGGCCTGACAGATGAATTCGGGTGTCTGGAGCGGGCCTTCTCCGGTCCACAGCGGTATCAGACCCTCACGGCCGAAGCCGTGGTTCACCGCGCTCAGTATGCCGCTGTCCGGTTCGTCGCGCTGGCTTTGACGAATACCTGAAACAAGCTCGTCTGGGGTGAGGACCGTCATGTGGGTACCGCCATCTGACTGGAGAATTGCTGATGACTGATCAGTATTTCAACACTGCCCGGCAGGCAAACAAAAACCCCGGCTTGCGGACGAATGCAAACCGGGGCCGGTGTTGATCTGGTCGGTTGAAGTTTTCCGATCAGCGCTTCTTCAGGAGATCGCGGATTTCGGTCAGCAGGGTGACATCTGCCGGCGGCGCTGCAGGCGCTGCTTCTTCTTCCTGTTTCTGCATGGAGTTTGCTGCGCGCACGACCATGAACAGAATGAAGGCCACGATCAGGAAATTGACGATCGCAGTGATGAAGTTTCCGTAAGCCAGCACGGCGCCTTGTTCCTTGGCTGCATCCAGCGTGGCCGCGGTTACGCCGCTGGCGAGCGGTGCAAACATGTTTGAGAAATCGACGCCGCCGGTAATGGCGCCGACGATGGGCATGATGATGTCGTCCACCAGCGACTTCACAATCAGGCCAAATGCACCGGCGATAATTACACCGATCGCGAGATCGAGCACGTTGCCCTTGAAGGCAAACTCTTTGAATTCCTTAAGCATGGTATTTCCCCTCTAGATGTTGTTCAAACGCCGTCGCCCCCGGGCAACGGTAAATTTGAAACTTTCTGCATCAATTATGATGGACCAAAAGTAGGCGCAAAATAAGCCCAATCACCCAAATTACAACCTAAAATTGCGTTGCCGTGATTGGTTGTGTGCTGACTTTCGTGAGGCGAACCGCTGTGATTTCCTGCTGAAATCCGCCAAGGAAATAAACCCGATCGCTTTCAAAGTGTTAAGGCAACTTTATAGGTTCACTTGGCCCCATGTTGCTCTAGACTTGTTCACAGGCTGCTCATCGTGAGCGTGCATAGAAGGGCCTGGACACGATCGTCATGCTTTCCACCTGGGGCGTCATACTCATTGCATTGGGCTATGTGGGCGTTTTGTTCGCCATCGCGGCCTACGGTGATCGCACGGCTTCCGGCATGCGGCGCGGTGTGGGGCGGCCTTATGTATATGCCCTGTCGCTTGCGGTCTACTGCACCTCCTGGACGTTTTACGGCAGCGTTGGTCTGGCATCGACGTCGGGTTATTACTTCCTGCCGATCTATCTCGGGCCGATCTTGCTGGTCGGTCTGTGCTGGCCGCTGGTCCGGCGCATCGTCAGCCTGTCCAAGGCCCAGAACATTACATCGATCGCCGATTTTCTGTCAGCGCGCTACGGCAAGAACCAGTTGCTCGGCGGGATAGCGGCCTTCATCGCGGTGATCGGTGTCGTTCCCTATATATCGCTGCAGCTGAAAGCCGTTTCGCTGTCGCTTAACGCACTGGGTCCGCTCGGTGTCGACACCGGCATTCTGGAAACAGGCTTCGGCGATGTACCCATGTTCGTCGCCATCGCCATGGCTATTTTCGCGATCCTGTTCGGTACCCGGCATGCTGATGCCACCGAACACCAGAACGGACTGATCCTGTCCGTTGCGGCTGAGAGTGTCGTCAAGCTGATCGCCTTCATTCTTGCCGGGGCCTTCATCACGTTCGTGATGATGGGCGGACCGGCACAATTGTATGAGCGCGCATCTCAAAGCCCTGAGATTACAGCGCTGTTCAGCGCCCCTGTCGAGGTGGCGCGATTTGCAACAATGACGTTCCTGGCGACCTGTGCTGTCATCCTGCTGCCGCGCCAGTTCCATCTGGCAGTTGTTGAAAACACCTCGCTGGATGACGTGCGCAAGGCATCGTGGACATTTCCGCTGTACCTGGTGACCATCAACATCTTTGTCATCCCGATTGCCGTGGCCGGATTGCTGATGTTCGACGGGCAGGCTGTCGACGGTGATACATTTGTGCTGGCTCTGCCGGTGGCCGATGGCCAGGCAATGCTGGCCATGGTGGTTTTCCTTGGTGGCTTGTCTGCCGCAACCGCCATGGTGATCGTGGAAACCGTCGCCTTGTCGATCATGGTGTGCAACTCGATTGTGATGCCGTTGATGCTGCGCCGTGCAAGCGGTCAGATGTGGCAAGGCGACATGACCTCGCGTATCCTGCAGATCAGGCGGGCCGCCATCGGTGTCATCATTGTACTGGCCTACTCCTACTACCTGATGATCGGCAACAATGCCGCCCTGGCTCAGACCGGCCTGGTGTCGTTCGCTGCCGTGGCGCAGTTTGCCCCGGCATTTTTCCTCGGCCTGATCTGGACCAAGGGCAATGCCCGTGGCGCCATGTTCGGTCTCGTTGCCGGTTTTGTCGTGTGGACATACACCTTGCTGGTGCCGTTGTTTGCCGATGCCGGGTGGCTGCCGGCGGGCCTGATGCGCGATGGCCCGTTTCACATTGAAATGCTGCGGCCGCGGAACCTGTTCGGCAGTGAACTCGATGCGCTTACCCATGGCGTGCTGTGGTCGATGGCCGCCAATATCGGATCCTACGTCCTGATCTCCCTGTTTACCGGTGTTGATCCGGTCGAGCGCATGCAGGCGCAGGCATTCATGCCGCGGGGCCAGGCCGAAAGCCTGCCGGCGCAAAACCAGCCTGAAGTGTCGATCAAGCAGTTGCAGGCAACGGTTGAGAGATACCTCGGCAAGGAAAGAACCAAACGGTCTTTTGACGAGCTGGACATTTCACGCGCGGGCAAACTCAAACCACGCAGCATGGCCGATCAGGAAACGCTGAAATTTGCCGAGCGTCTGCTGGCCAGTGCCATTGGCACCGCGTCGGCTCGCGTCGTCATGGCGCTGCTTTTGCAACGTGGGGCCGGTCACACAGCCGGTGCCATGAGGCTTCTCGATGATGCATCCGATGCCATCGTCTACAACCGTGACCTGCTGCAGTCGGCGATCGACCATGTGGAGCAGGGTATCGTGGTGTTTGACCATGAACTTGCGCTTGTGTGCTGGAATACGCAGTTCCGCAATCTGCTGAACCTGCCGCCGGAGTTCGGCCGCGTCGGCGTGCCGCTTGGTGATATTGTCCTGCAGCTGGACACCGAGTTCGTCCTCGACAACGCTGCTCAGCACGACGCCAGCATGCAACTGTTGCGCCTGCTGGCCAATCAGACCGAAACTTTCCATTTGCGCAGCAGACAGGCCAACAAGGTGCTTGAGGTGCGCAGCAACGCCATGCCGGACGATGGCCGGGTCATCACCTTCGCCGACATCACCGAGCGGGTGCACGCATCCGAGGCGCTGGAACAGCGGGTGGAAGAAAGAACCGCGGAACTGACCAAGCTGAACACCCAACTGGAGAAGGCCCGCGCCGATGCTGTGGAAATCAATGCCGGCAAGACGCGGTTTATCGCGGCTGCGTCACACGACATTCTGCAACCGCTCAATGCGGCCAGGCTGTTCACCTCATCCTTGATGGAACGAACCGCATCCAGGCCCGACGGTCAGCTGGTGCGCAATGTCGACCTGTCGCTGGAGGCGGTGGAGGAAATTCTGTCGGCATTGCTCGATATGTCCCGCCTCGACGCGGGCGCGATCAAGCCGGAATTATCGGTGTTTTCGATCAACGGCATTCTGAACCAGCTGCGTACCGAATTCTCGGTTGCAGCCGAGGACAAGCAACTGGATCTGACCATCATGCCGTGCAGCCGGATGGTTTATTCGGATCGGCGGCTGATAAGGCGCATTCTGCAAAACCTGCTCAGCAATGCCATCAAGTATACAATATCAGGCAAGGTCCTGATGGGCGCGCGCGTCCGTAACGGTCGGCTTTGTATCGAGGTTCATGACACAGGTCCAGGTATCCCCCATGACAAGCAGGAACTGGTGTATCGCGAGTTTGAACGTCTGGAGTCGGCAGATTCCCGGATTCAGGGACTGGGCCTTGGCCTGTCCATTGTCGAGCGAATGGCGCGGGTGCTGCGCCATCCCCTGACCCTGAAGTCCGAGCCCGGATCGGGTTGCCTGTTCAGGCTCGATTTGCCACTGGCAGAAGGCCAACAGGAGGCCGCGCTGCCTCATGCACCGGTGCCGGTGCCGGCTGCTGCAAGCCTTGCGGGCCTGTCGGTTCTGGTGGTGGACAATGAACCGGCCATTATCGACGGCATGAGTTCCCTGCTCAAGGGTTGGGGATGCAGCGTCAAAACAGCCACTTCGGCTGATGCCGTCCGCAAGCTCGCGGTAGGCCGGACCGTCTGGCCCTATGATGTGGTTTTGATGGATTATCACCTGGGCTCGGATAACGGACTGGACCTGATAGACGAACTGCGTGACTGCACTGGCGTAACGTTTTCTGCGGCCCTGATCACGGCGGAACGCTCGGCGGATGTTCAGGCAGCGTCAGAGTCCGCCGGTGTTGCCTATTTGCGAAAACCCGTCCGCCCGGCCGTACTGCGCACGGTACTCATGATGGCACAGACAAAATCTGAAGCTGCGGAATAGAGTTTGCCAGGCGTTCTAGTTTGAAAAACCGGCGTCCGCGGCATCAGCCTGATCGCCGTCAATGCGGGATGCCGCAATAACCGCCTGTGTGCGGCTGTCCACATTCAGTTTTTGCAGAATCGCTGAAACGTGCGCTTTCACGGTGGCTTCGGAGACGGACAGCTCATAGGCAATCTGCTTGTTGAGCAGGCCTCCGCGCAGCATCATCAGCACCCGGGTCTGTTGCGGGGTCAAAGTGGACAGGCGATGGGCCAAGTCGTCAATTTCAGCATTGCCTTGTGTGCTGAGGTCCACATTCTCAGGCAGCCAGACATCGCCTTTCAGCACTGCTGAAATCGCGGCCTGCATGTCTTCAACCGGGGCTGATTTCGGTATGAAGCCCAATGCCCCAAGCGCTATGGCCCGGCTGATGACACTGGTTTCCTCGCTGCCGGACACCACAACCACGGGCACCAGCGGAAATTGTGCCCGCATCAGCATCAGTCCGGAAAATCCCTGCACGCCGGGCATTTTCAGATCGAGCAATACCAGATCGATGTCGTCTGTCGCGGTCAGTATGTCGAGGGTCTCGTTCAGGGAGCCGGCGTCATCGAAAATCACGTCCGCCAATGCGTCCTGCACAGCAAGCCGCAAAGCATCCCGAAACAGCGGATGATCGTCTGCAATAACGATGCGATGTGGCATTCACTGGCTCCCATTTGCCTTGCGGCGCTTTTTTTTGCCGGTGGCGAATCATTTTCTGGCACCTGAAATGCACGCTTTCACCGGTTGCCGGTTGAAAAACCGGTCTTTTGATTGATATTCAGGCGTTATGGGTCCGTTGTCCAGCTTGATATTACGGCCTGAAGTGAACTGGCCTCAGAATTGCCTAGGTTTGGCCCATCTGTTGTCGCGAATGACAAGCATTGTGTTTTGCAGCAGAGGGGTCTGCCGAAAACAACTGGGAAGTTCAACCGCTTCGAGCGTTGTGTGGCAATCTTCAAACCCCTTTTTCTGACGGCGCATTGGACTTTCCAGCGCTGTAACAGATTCGGAATTGGTCGCGTGGCTCCTGTCGCCGTCCCGAGCAGCGCGTACCATGCTCGCCCGTACATCCTGCAAAGGAAGTACGGGCGAGCGACCTTTTGGGGACCTGTTTTATCCAGATTGCGGGGCTTAAAACCCGCGCCGGACCCAGGCGTCGAATGCATCCAGCCACAGTTTCAGGAACTTTCCGGTCTCTTCATCGGTAAGGCTGCCATCGTCGGCAAACTTGCTGTGTGCCGAGCCCACGAACACTTCCGGTTTCGACATGGTCAGGGCCGACAGGCCCACCAGGTTCTGGCGCAACTGGTATTGTGAACGCGCCGTGCCGAGCGGGCCGGCGGCAGCGCCTACGATGCCAATCGGCTTGTTTGCAAACGGCTGGTCCTTTACGCGACTGATCCAGTCATTGGCGTTTTTCAGACCACCCGGAATGGAAAAATTGTATTCCGGTGTTGCGATGATGACACCGTCAGCCGCCCGGATCTTTTCAGCCAGTTCAGTTACGATCTGCGGTACGCCGGATGCATCTTCATCGTCACCGTCATAGACCGGAATACCTTTCGGGGTGGCGATATCTATCGACATGGTCGCATCGGCAATGTTCTGCATGGCCCGCAGCAGGCTGGTGTTAAAGGATTTGCTGCGCAGGCTGCCGGAGATGGCAAAGATATTCAGTTTGTCAGACATGTAATTGTTTCCGGGTTTTTGAGGAAGGAAGATGGGCGCAGGCACCCCGCTTGATATCAGTACGTTGCCCGCCCGCCTGACAGATCAAATACCGCACCGGTGGTAAAGCTGTTCTGCGGCGACACGATCCACGCAATCATGTTAGCCGCTTCGTCAACCTGCAGGAACCTGTTGCGTGGTATCTTGGACAGCATGTAGTCGATGTGTTCCTGTTTCATCTGGTCGAAGATCCTGGTTTTGGCAGCTGCAGGGGTGACGCAGTTAACGGCGATGTCATGGCCTGCCAGCTCTTTTCCAAGCGACTTTGTCAACGCAATCACGGCGGCCTTGGAGGCAGAATAGGCCGACGCATTGGGATTGCCTTCCTTGCCTGCAATGGAAGCGATATTGCAGATACGGCCATACCCGCGTTTCGTCATGCCGGGCACAACAGCCTTGTTGACGTAGAAGGTTCCGTTCAGGTTGATGTCTATGACCTGGCGCCAGGCGCTTGAATCATAGTCGGCCACGGGTTCGTTGGGTCCGGCTATTCCGGCACTGCTGACCAGAATGGACACCGGGCCCAACGCTTTTTCCGTGTCGGCGAGGGCGGCAGAGACGGCGGCCTCATCGGTGACGTCGACCGCAAACCCCGCCGCGCCACTGCCGAGCTCACCCGCAGCCTTGTCGGCAAGTGGGCCATCCATGTCCCACAGCGCGGTATTGGAGCCTGCCTTGGCGAGTGCTTGCGCTACCGCCAGGCCGATGCCCTGTGCACCGCCGGTTACTACGGCCACCTGGCCGGCAAGATCAATCTGCGTCATGTCGTCGAACTACCTTTATTCCTTGAGAGAAAAGTCAGGCCATATCGAACAGCAGAAATTCCGCGCCGTCGAGAGCCTTGATGTCAATTTCCGTCTCTCCGGATATGGCAAGTCCGTCGCCGGCACGCATTTGCTCGCCATTGACCAGCAATTCACCTGCAGCAAGCTGTATCCACTGGCCGCGACCGGCAGCCGGCTTGTGGATGACGCTTTCATCCTTGTCCAGCAAGCTGGCATAAACGTCGGCCTGCTGGTTGATGTGCAGCACATCTGCGCCTGCATTGGCCGATACAACCAGCTTCAGCTTGTTGTGACGTTCGCTGCGATCAAAATGACGCTGCTCGTAGGATGGCTCGATGCCGGTTTTCTCCGGCATGATCCAGATCTGCAGGAAATGTACAGGCTCTGTCGCGGACCCGTTGAACTCGGAGTGCCTGATACCGGTACCGGCGGACATGCGCTGCACATCGCCCGGGCGGATCACCGAACCTGAGCCCAGTGAATCCTTGTGCTCCAGTGCACCGTCCAGCACATACGAGATGATCTCCATGTCGGCGTGGCCGTGAGTGTCGAACCCGCCTCCCGGCGAAACCATGTCCTGGTTGATGACCCGAAGCGGACCAAAGCCCATGTGCTCGGGATCATGGTAGCCGCCAAAGGAAAAACTGTGTTTTGATCTCAGCCAGCCGAAGTCAGCCTGGCCGCGTTGTTCTGCAAGCCTCAAGTTCAGCATTGTCGTGTCTCCTGTTGCCGGCGGGTTTGCGCCGGATAATCGATTGCGATGTTGGACACAAAGATAAGTTGGGAACCGGCGGAGACAATCGTCCAAAACGTATACGCATTGTTACATCTGGCGCTACAATCATCCAATGGATCGATTCGACAGCATGAAGGCCCTGGTCGCTGCCGTTGACGAGGGCGGTTTCGCGGCCGCCGGACGCAAGCTTGGACTGTCGCGGGTTCAGGTATCGCGGCTGGTCACGGCACTGGAGGATCATCTGGGCGCGCAATTGCTGGTGCGCACCACGCGCACCATGGCGCTGACCGAGGCCGGCCAGGTGTTTGTGGAACGGGCCCGTATTCTCGTCGATGACATGGCAGAGGCCGAAGCAGCCACCGGCGATTTGACCGGACAGTTGAAAGGCCTGCTGCAGATCAATGCTCCTATGACATTCGGCGTCTCTCACATTGCGCCTGCCGTCAACGATTTCATGAGCCAGCATCGCGACATCACCGTGGCCCTCAATGTCAATGACCGTTTTGTCGACCCGTATGAAGAAGGCTTCGACGTTACCCTGCGCATTGGCGATTTGCAGCCGTCATCCCTGATTGCCCGGAAAATCTGTCCGATCCGCAGGCTGATGTGCGCAAGCCCGCGCTATCTGGAAGACCGCGGGCGTCCGCGCACGCCCGCTGACCTCGCCGACCATGCAATCCTGCACTATGGCCACCTGGGCAACGAACTGCACTGGCCGTTGCGCGGGCTTGGCGGCTCCAACCGCCTGCCGGTCACCCCGACCTTGTGTTCCAACAACGGTGACGTGCTGAAATTGGCCAGCCTGGCAGATCAGGGCATTGTCCTGCTGCCGGCCTTCATTGTTGCCGACGAGTTGGCGGGCGGTACCCTGGTGCCCGTGCTGGAGGGCTTTGAACCGGCCCCCATCGCGCTGCATGCGATTTATCCGCCGGACAGGTATCGCCCGGCCAAAACCCGGGCGTTTGTGGATTTTCTCACCGGCAGGTTTCAGCACCGTCCACCCGGTGGACCGGTGTGACGCTTACGCAGCATCCGACTTCTTGATTGTCTTGTAGGCCGCAAGGGCTGCATCACGGGTCTTGCCCAGATCGACGATCGGCCGGGGATAGCTGGTTCCGAGGTTTACACCGGCTTTGTTGAGCACCTCATCCGGGGCCTGCCAGGGCTTGTGGATGAACTTGTCGGGCATGGCCGCCAGTTCCGGCACCCAGCGCCGGACATAGCCGCCGTGCTTGTCGAATTTCTCACCTTGCAGGATGGGGTTGAAAATCCGGAAATAGGGCGCGGCATCCGCGCCGCAACCCGCCACCCACTGCCAGCTTGCCGAGTTCGCACCGATATCCGCATCAACCAGCGTGTCCCAGAACCACTGTTCGCCGGCCTGCCAGTGGATACGCAGATTCTTGATCAGGAAGGACGCCACGATCATGCGGACACGGTTGTGCATCCATCCTGTCGCCCACAATTCGCGCATGCCCGCGTCCACGATGGGAAGACCGGTCTGGCCCTTTTGCCAACTGCTGAGTTTCCCTTCGTCCTGCAGCCAGGGGAAATTCGCGAACTCCGGCTTGAACGGCTCCGTAGGCAAAGTTGGCCAGTGATGCAGCAGGTGATACGAAAACTCCCGCCAAAGGATTTCCTTCTCGAATGTATGGCTGCCCCGGTCGATGTTATGCCGCGCTGTCGCCACGGCGTGGCGTGTTGCGGCCCAGCACTGCAGCGGGCTGATCTCTCCGAAATGCAGGTGCGGTGACAGTCGTGATGTGCCTTTTACATCCGGCAGGTTACGGGCCTCGGCGTAGTCGCCGACGGCGTGTTCGAGAAAATGTGTCAGTTTCTCCTGTGCCCCGGCCTCGCCCGGTGTCCAGTGGTCAGGAAACCTGGCCGCCCAGTCCGGTCCGCCCTGGTACAGGTCCAGGTCGTCCAGGCTGGCGCTGGCAACGTCCGCGCCGAAAAAGTCGATTTTTTCCGGTACTGGTCGCGGCTCCCTGGTGATGTCCCGGGACAGGCAGTTTCGCGAAAACGGTGTGTAGACCTTGTACGGCCCGTCGCTGCCGGTCCTGATGGCTTCAGGTTCATGCAGCAGAAATCCGGAAAAGCGTTTGCACTCGATGCCTTTCACCTCGCATTGGGCTGCAATCTCCTTTTCCAGTTCGCCCGACCACGGCGCATAGCCGCGTGAAAAATACACACCTCGCGCGCCGGTATCGTGAACCAGTTGTTCAAGAACTTTGCCGGCCTGTCCCCGGCGAAGGATCAGCTTGCCGCCCTGTGCTTCCAGTAACGATGCCAATGACGCCAGCGACTGTTGCAGCCACCAGCGCGATGCACCGCCCATGGCAAACTCGCCGGGCGTGACGTCATCAAGGATATAGACAGGCAGTACCGGGTGTCCGGAGGCCACAGCGGCATGCAGGCAGGCATTGTCGCTCAGGCGCAAGTCCTGGGTGAACCAGACGATAATGGGATGATCGCTCACAAGGCTGTCCGTTGAATTATTGAGAATCTGCTGGTCAGAAAACGCATGAACCGGAGATGTGGTTCATCCGGCTATAGCATGTCTCGCAAAAGTGTGTGTGCGGTCTTGCGGCCAAAGTACAAAAACTCGGGTCTGATCTGACAGCGGTGCCGGACGCACACGATCCTGTCGCGCGTTCTGCGTCACCTGAGAGATTGGTTTTGCTCACATCTGGACATCGCTCAGAAAGAATCTCCAGTCGGGCAAAAATAGTTCTGGGGGAGACACAATGCCGTCAAAGCCCTCGTATTAAAGGACGCAGCGAACAGCATAATTTGGAGTGTCAGTCGTGAAGCGCATACTCAGGCTCATAGGCCTTTCCATAACCATATTGACTGTCGGTCTATTGGGTTATGGCGGCTTGGGTTATTGGGATGCCGTTCATGAATCTGATAATTATATTGCAACAGCCGAAGCCTTGATCGCGAGTGAACAAGGCCCACAGGACCTTGGGCCGGAGCGTCTTGAACAGCTCATCATGGTTCAGGACCCTGCATTTCAGGAACACTCTGGAATTGACTTGTCGACAGCGGGAGCGGGCCTGACCACAGTAACCCAGTCGTTGTCAAAACGCCTTGGGTTTGACAGTTTCCGGCCTGGTATAGGAAAGGTACGGCAAACCGGCTTCGCACTAGGTTTGGAAAGTAAGCTGAGTAAAGATCAGATTCTGGCTTTGTTTCTGAAAACGGTGGAAATGGGCAACGGACCGAATGGATGGATGACAGGCTTCTTCACGGCTAGTGCTGCCATTTACTCCAGGCCCCCTTCCAGACTTACAGACAGTGAGTTTCTAAGGTTGGTTGCGGTTATGATTTCCCCAGCTCAATACGACTTGCAAAAAGATGACAATGCCCTGAACAAACGGGTCAACCGTATCATGCGACTTGTAGCCGGTACCTGTTCGCCTGCAGGCTTGCAGGATGTGTGGCTGGACGGGTGTGCGTAAGCATATCGACACCGCTTTGTTTTGCAAACGACTGCACTGGCGTGTTTGTCCGAAATCGCGCCGTGTCGTCTTTTGTATGAATGGAAATCTTCCTGATCAGTTGCCCGATGCGGCCATGCCGCCTGCTTCGGTTCGCGATTCCAGCAGCTGGGTCAGCCAGTCCGGGTCCATTTCCGGCACCGAAGACAGCAACAGCTGGGTATAGTCGGGATGTGGTGGCGACAGGATGTCGTTCTTCATGCCCTGTTCGACCACGCGGCCCTGGAACATCACCACGATCTGATCCGATATCGCCTTCACCGTCGCAATGTCATGGGTGATGAACAGATAGGTGATGTTGAATTCCTTCTGCAGCCGTAAAAGCAGTTTCAAAATGCCTTCCTGCACGATCTGGTCCAACGCCGACGTTACCTCGTCGCAGATGATCAGTTCAGGATCGGCGGCAAGCGCGCGCGCAATGCAGATACGCTGTTTCTGGCCGCCTGACAGTTCACTGGGCAGCCGCTCCATGAAACTGTCATCCAGCTCGATCATCTTGAGTAGTTCGGAAATCCGCTCATCAAGCTTTTTACCGGACAGGCCCAGGTAGAACTCAAGCGGCCGGCCGATAATGTCACGAACCGTATGTTTCGGGTTCATGGCGGTGTCCGCCATCTGGTAGATCATCTGGATGCGCCGCAGCTGGTCCTTCGTGCGGTCCTTCAATGCCAGTGGCAAGGGTTCATCGTTAAACAGCACATCGCCTTTCATCGGCGGCAACAGACCCGTAATCACTCGCGCCGTTGTAGATTTGCCGGATCCCGATTCCCCCACAACGGCCACAGTCGACCCGCGTGGAATATCTATGGTGACGTCTTCCAGCACCTTGATGGTGCTGCCGTAACTGGCATCGACGCCATTTACCCGCAGGATGATGTCTTCGCTGGTCTCCTGGGGTTTTTCCAGCGACCGGACCGCCCACAAGGACCTGGTGTATGCTTCTTCCGGTTTTGCCAGCATTTTCCGGGCTGGCGCATCTTCAACGGTTTCGCCATAGCGCAGCACCTTGATGACATCGGCCATCTGCGCCACCACTGCCAGGTCATGGGTGATGTAGATCGCGGCGGTGTGGAACTGCTCGACAATATCGCGCATGGCGGCCAGAACTTCCACCTGGGTCGTCACGTCGAGCGCGGTGGTCGGTTCGTCGAAAATGATCAGGTCGGGCCGCGAAGACATGGCCATGGCGGTCATGGCGCGCTGCAACTGGCCACCGGACACCTGGTGCGGATAACGATCACCGATATTGTCGGGATCGGGAAGCTGCAGGGCGGCAAACAATTCCCTGGCATCCGCCTTAGCCTCGTCATCCGGACGCAGGCCATGGCCCACCGTTGCCTCGACGCACTGGTCGATCAGCCGGTGTGCCGGGTTGAACGATGCCGCCGCGCTCTGCGCCACATAGGCGATGCGCGACCCGTGCAGTTCGCGCAATTCGGCGTCATTCTTGGCGCGCAGATCCATGCCGTCAAACATGATGGTGCCATCGGTGATGCGGCACCCGGGCTGCGCGTAACCCATGGCAGCCTTGCCGAGCGTGGATTTGCCCGCCCCGGACTCGCCGATCAGCCCCATTACCTCGCCGCGGTGCAGCTTCAGGTCCACCCCCTTGATGATCGGGTGCCAGACATCATCGGAAAACCCTTCAATGCGAATATCCCGCATGTCCAGCAGCAGATCGCCCGCTGTGCGATCGCCAGATTTACTTTTCATCGCGAATACCACTTGTTTTGTGCAGGAACCAGTCGACCACGAAGTTGACCGCAACGGTCAGCAGGGCAATGGCGCCGGCGGGAAGCAGGGGCGTCATTGCCGCCTTCATGTCGTATTCGGCAAAGGAGATAAGCTGGGCGTTTTCGCGAACCATCGATCCCCAGTCTGCCGTGGGCGGCTGAATGCCGACACCCAGGAACGACAGTGACGCAATGGTCAGGAAGACGAAGCAGAACCGCAGGCCGAACTCTGCAACCATCGGCGGCAGAATATTCGGCAGAATATCCCGGCGCATCACCCATCCGAGAGACTCTCCGCGCAGTCGCGACGCCTCGACATAGTCCATGACAACCACGTTCAGCGATACCGCACGCGCCAGCCTGAACACGCGTGTCGCGTCGAGAACGGCAATGATGATGATCAGGTTGACGACGTTGGAGCCGAAGATCGAAAGCAGCATCAGGGAAAAGATCAGGCTCGGGATGGCCATCAGCACATCCACAAAGCGGCTTAATGCCTGGTCCAGCCAGGACCGGTTGATGGCCGCCATCACGCCGAGACTGCCACCGATCAGGAACGACAGCGCCGTTGTGGCAACCGCAATGCCGATGGTGTTGCGTGCGCCATAGATCAGGCGCGACAGCACATCGCGGCCCAGCTGATCGGTGCCGAACCAGAACTCGGAACTCCACGGCGCATACGGCGTGTCGAAAATCTGACTTTCACCGTACGGCGCAATCAGCGGCGCAAACACGGCGAGAACGAAATAGAAGGAAATCACGATCATACCGAACCAGGCGGTCAGCGGCGCTTTTTTCAGGTCCCGCCAGGTGCGGTCCCACCAGGTTCGCCGTTCTGCAACAGAGGCCACCTCACCAGCGGCTGAATATGTCTGGTCATCGGTGCTCATCTTGGGTGCAACAGCCTCGGATTGGTTACAATGGATACAATGTCGGCAAACAGGTTCAACAGGATATAAGTGGCCGCGAAGATCAGGGCGCAGGCCTGCACGACCGGAATGTCACGGGTCGTAACGGCATCCACCATAAGCTGGCCGACACCGGGGTAGACGAACACCACTTCCACCACCACCACGCCGACGACCAGGTAGGCCAGGTTGAAGGCAATCACGTTGACGATCGGTGCCCATGCGTTGGGCAGTGCATGCTTGATGATGACGCTGGACTTCGAAACGCCCTTCAGCCGCGCCATTTCAATGTACGGGCTGGCCAGCAGGTTGATGATGGCGGCCCGGGTCATGCGCATCATGTGCGCGACGATCACCAGGGTCAGGGTCAGAGCCGGCAGCGCGGTCATGTAGATTCTGTCTGCCAGTTCGGTGGACTCGCGCACGTTCGCCAGCGACGGGAACACCTTCCATAAGGTTGCCAGTACCAGGATCAGGATATAGGCGACGAAGAACTCGGGAAACGAAATGGTTGTCAGCGTCGTTGCGTTGACGGCACGGTCATAAAACGAGTTGCGGTACAGCGCGGCGGTGATGCCGAGGGTCAGCGCCAGGGGCACGGCGATGATCGCCGTCATGCCTGCCAGGAACAGTGTGTTCCACAGCCGCGGGCCGATCAGTTCCATCACTTCACGTTCGCGGCCCTGGCTGCGGCCTGAGAAGGATGATCCGAAATCTCCCTGCAGCACACCACCGATCCACTGGACGTAGCGGGTGATGGCGGGCTCGTTCAGTCCCAGCTCCTTGCGGAAAGCGGCAACGGTTTCAGGCGTGGCCGCCTGTCCCAGCACCGATGTCGCAAAGTCGCCGGGCAAAAACTGCAGCGAACTGAAAATGATGACGGAAACGACAAAAAGGGTCAGCAGGCCGAGGCCCAGTCTCTGCAATACAGTCCGTACAATCGGATGCATGTTCTATGTACTCCCTCACGCAAATCTCGACGCACATCTTGTTGCCGATGCGTCTGTCTGCGTCTCCCACCTCGCAAAGGGTGGCAAAAAAAACCGGACATGGCCAGCCCTTTTTGTGCCCAAATTCAAACGGGGCGGCTGCACGCCCTGGTTCATGGCGTGCAACCGCGGCTTCTTCCTGGTTGTCGACGGATCAGGCAAACCACCGGCGAAGTTGCGCCAGACAACCGTGATGATCCTGGTTTGAACCTGAATGGATGTGTACGGAGTTGGCGCCGTTAGCGGCGTGAAAACCATTTGAAATCAGAAGGGTGGCATTACGTCTGTCCCGTAGAAACGTTCAGGCGATCAGCTTCAGGAGTGTATCCAGGTGGTCGGCTTCACCGGCCGGTTTGTCCCAGCGGATGCGGTGAATGCGGGGAAACCGCATGGCGATGCCCGACTTGTGCCGGGTTGATGGCTGTACCGCATCAAATGCCACCTCGAATACCAGTTCCGGTTTGACCGCACGCACCGGTCCGAACCGGTCGGTCGTGTTGTCGCGGACAAACTTGTCCAGTTTTTTGAGCTCCGCATCGGTGAAACCGGAATATGCCTTGCCGACCGGCACCAGCTCCTGCTCGCCATCTTCGCCTGTACGCCAGGCACCAAATGTGTAGTCGGAGTAAAACGATGATCTTTTGCCGGACCCGCGCTGGGCATACATCATGACACAATCAGCGGTGAGCGCATCGCGCTTCCACTTGAACCAGTGCCCCCTCGGCCGGCCGGCCAGATAGGCAGACGCGATGCGCTTCAGCATCAGGCCTTCAATGTTGGCGTCGCGCGCGCCGTCACGCAGAACCGTCAGGTCATCAAAAGTCTTGAACTCGATGACCTCACTCACGGATGCGCGGGAAAATACGTTTGCCGCCAGCAGGTCTTCAAGGTGTTCGCGCCGTGCCGTGAAATCGCGCGTGCGAATGTCTTGAGAACCGGAAAACAACAGGTCGTAAAACCGGATGTGCGCCGGGTAATTCTTCACCATCGCAGCGCTGACCGTCTTGCGGTTGAGCCGCTGCTGGAGGTCGTTGAACGGGGCGATGTGGCCGTCTCGCATCACCAGAAGTTCGCCGTCGGCTACACCGTGGAAACCCAGGAACGCATCAGCAATATCAGGAAACGCTTTCGAAATGTCGTCACCGGTGCGCGAGTACAACCGCAAGTCTGAACCATTTCCCGCCAGTTGCACCCTGATGCCGTCCCATTTCCACTCGGTGACCCATTCCGATGGCTCCAGTTTTTCCAGATCGCCGTCTTCCAACGGATGGGCCAGCATGACCGGCCTGAACACCGGCGTGTCGCCGGGGTCCGGTTTCTCAGATCGTCCTTCAAGCCAGGCAAACAGGTTTTCGTAGGGAAGCTCGATGCTGTGCCAGATCTCTTCGACGTCCGCCACGTCATGGCCGAACGCCTGCGCGATGGCCGTCTTGGCCAGGCGCGCCGACACGCCGATGCGCAGCCCGCCGGTAACCAGCTTGAGCAGGGCCCAGCGGCCATTGGCGTCGAGGGCATCCAGCCAGCCTGACAGAACCGGTCCGGCATCAGTGCGTTTGAGCGACTGCAGGGTTTGATAAATTTCGCTCAGTGACGGTACCGGTGCTTGCGCTTTGTGGACCGGCCACAGCAGCGACACCGTCTCGGCGGTATCTCCCACATAATCACGTGACAGCTTATAGAGCACCGGATCGACATGCGGTTCCAGCAGCTCGGCCACCAGGCGCCGGAACGGCAAGCGCAGGTTCAGGCCGTCAGTCAGAGCAGCCAGCGCGATGCCGCGGTCGGGATCGGGTGTTGTGCGAAAATAGGCTTGCATCAGCTCAAGCTTGGCGTTGCGTGAGCTGGTGAAAGCGAGCCGGTTCATCAGTTCGGCGAAGGCATGCACGGGGTTATTCTCCTTCGTCTTCAAAACCGACAAGGGCCAGTGCTCTGCCCTTCAGGCTCATGTTTGATATCTGGTGCAACAGGGCATCTTCCCTGCCGTGGGTCACCCAGATTTCACCGGCCTCGACATCCGATATGGTCTGCAGCAGTTCCGGCCAGTCGGCATGATCGGAGACAATGATGGGCAGTTCCGCACCGCGCTGGCGGGCTCGCGCCCGGACCCGCATCCAGCCTGAGGCAAACGCGGTCAGCGGGTCGCTCATGCGCCGTGACCAGCGGTCGGCAATGGCAGACGGCGGACACAGAACAAGTTCACCCTGCAAGGTTTCCGGCGCTTCGTCGGCAACAGGACGCAATTCGCCAAGCTCGACGCCTTGCGATGTATAATAGTCACACAAGCCCTGCAGGGCGCCATGCAGGTAGATCGGCCTGGCATAACCTGCTGCGCGCACCAGCGAAATCATGCGCTGGCATTTGCCAAGGCCATAGACGCCGAGCAAATGCGTGCGCTGTGGCGATGCCGCAAGCGACGCGACCAGGCGGGCGGCTTCAGTGGCAGCGTTTTCGTGGACAAACACCGGCAGGCCGAACGTGGCCTCGGTGATGAACAGATCGCATTTCACCACTTCGAAATCGGCACAGGTGGGATCGGCGGCACGTTTGTAGTCACCGGACACAACAGCGCGATAGCCCTGCCAGTCCAGGATGACCTGGGCGGCTCCCAGTATGTGCCCGGCTGGCGCCATGCCGACATCGACGCCGTTGATGGAGATGGTTTCGCCATAGTCGACCGCCTGCAGGGTGTCGCCGGCCCGTTCGCCATAGCGCACCTGCATGATGTCGATGGTCTGGCGTGTCGCCATCACTGATGTGTTGCCGGGCCGGGCGTGATCGGCGTGACCGTGTGTGATCACGGCCTTCTCAACCGGCCGCGAAGGGTCGATGTAAAAATCACCCGGCTCGCAATACAGTCCCTTCGGGGTCGGGTACAGCCATGTTGCAGGATCCAGGGTCATGACACTCAAAACGCTACAACGAGGTTATTGGTTCAGGCAAATGCATCACGTGCCAGTGCCGGCATCCGGGCATACAGTGTAAACCCGCGCACAATGAAGAACAGCGACAGCGCAAACCACAGTCCGTGATTGCCGAAAACCGGCATCAGCGTATAGCCGGCCGCCAGATACACAATCAGCGAAATGATCATCATGTTGCGCATGTCGCGGGTCCGCGTTGCACCGATGAAGATGCCGTCAAGCTGGAAACACGCCGCCCCGAGTATCGGCGTCAGCGCAGCCCACCACAGGTAACTGCGCGCATAGGATCGGATGTCCGGGTTGACCGACATAACGTCAATCGCCCAAGGCCCGGCAAGCAGGATGGCAAGCGACAGGACAGCACCAGTGACCATGGCCCACTGCGAGGAAATCCGAACTGCGATGTTGTAGCGCCGGCGCGATTTTGCACCCACCGACTGGCCCACCAGGGCTTCGCTCACCGTGGCGAAGCCGTCGATCATATAGCTGCCCATAAAGAACAACTGCATCAGGATGGCGTTTGCCGATACCGCCACATCACTGATTTTCGCGCCCTGTGATGCAAACCATGAAAACCCGAACGTGAGGCACAGCGTTCGCACCATGATGTCGCCGTTGACCAGCACCATGCGCTGGACCCGGTCACGGTCCAGTATTCTGGTCCACGACGGCCGCTCGCCGTCCCGGCGCAGGAACATCCACACCACGGCCAGGCCGACAAAAGCAGATGAAACTTCTGCAATCAGGGTGCCGTAGCCAATCCCGGCAGTAGCCATGTCCAGGTGCAGCACGAACAGCGCATCGAGCACCATGTTGGCCACATTCAGGTAGACCTGCACGACAAATGCCCAGCGCATCTGCCCGATGCCGATGAGCCAGCCAAGAATAGCATAGTTGGCCAGCGAAAACGGCGCCGACCAGATGCGGATATCGAAATAGATTTTCGCTTCGCGTTCAATGTCAGGAGAGGCCGAGATCAGCCAGAATGACAGTTTTGAAATCAGTGGCGCCAGCAGCAGCAGGACAACACCAATCCCTGCTGCCAGCAGCAGGGCACGATACAAGACCGCGGCAAGCTCCTTGCCGTCGCCTGCGCCATAGGCCTGGGCGGCGATTCCCGATGTGCCCATGCGCAGGAATCCGAAACCCCAGTACACCAGCGAGAAAATCAGCGCACCGATGGCAATTGCGCCGATGTAAAACGGGTCCGGCAATTGTCCGATAACAGCCGTGTCCACCACACCCAGCAGGGGCTGTGATACGTTGGCCAGCATGATCGGCACCGCCATCGTGATAACCGACTTATGTGTGATAGGCGTCATGAGCGCATTGGCATTTGTGACTGCATCATTGTCAACTGCATTGCCGTCAAACCTCGTATACTACTGACACATGGACACTGCCGTTTCACATACGTCATCAACGCCAGCCGGCTTGCCTGGGCAATTTGCCGACTGGTTTGCCGTCCGTGGCTGGCAACCGCGCAGTCACCAGCTGGACATGCTGGCAACCGTGTCTGCCGGACATTCGGCGCTGCTGATCGCGCCGACCGGCGGCGGCAAGACGCTGGCCGGATTCCTGCCGTCGCTGATTGAGCTGGCGCAGGGGGCTGCAGGCAAGGGTTTGCATACGCTTTATGTGTCACCGCTCAAGGCGCTGGCCGTCGACATTACCCGCAACCTGGAAGCGCCGATACGGGAGATGGGCCTCGACATACGCATCGAGGCGCGCACCGGCGACACCCCTGCCCACAAGCGCCAGCGCCAGAAGACCAATCCGCCGGACATCCTCATCACCACGCCGGAACAGGTATCCCTGCTGATCACCCAGGACGGTGCTGAACACTATTTCGCCAACCTGAGGGTAGTCATTCTGGATGAACTTCATTCCATGGCACCGACCAAGCGTGGCTGCCTGCTGGCACTGGCGCTGGCACGGTTGCACAGTTTCGCCCCCGGCCTGAGGCGGATCGGATTGTCCGCCACCGTAGCCAGCCCCGACACCCTGAGAGCATGGCTGATGCCGCAGGACGAAGCAGGCGTCGAGCACATGGCGGCCTTTGTGCGCGCTCCCGGTGGGGCGGAACCGGATATTGCCATCATGCGCTGTGATGACGACGTCCGGATGCCGTGGTCGGGTCACAGCAGCGCCTACGCGCTTCCCGACATATATGAAGCGGTGAAGTCCGCCGGCATGGCGCTGGTGTTCACCAATACAAGATCGCAGGCCGAACGCATCTTCCATGAACTGTGGACCCTGAACGAAGATGCACTGCCAATCGCCCTGCATCATGGCTCGCTGGATGTGTCGCAGCGCCGCAAGGTGGAAGCGGCCATGGCGGCCGGCTCTCTGCGGGCGGTTGTGTGCACCTCAACGCTCGATCTCGGCATTGACTGGGGTGACGTGGACCTTGTCATCAATGTGGGCGCGCCGAAGGGTTCAAGCCGGATCCTGCAGCGCATCGGGCGCGCCAACCACCGCTATGAAGAACCGTCTCGTGCCCTGCTGGTGCCGTCAAACCGGTTTGAGGTGTTGGAATGCGAGGCAGCGCGGGTTGCCGCCTATGAAGGCGCCCAGGATGGTGAAGGCCCGGCAGAGCTGAAACGCGACGTGCTGGCCCAGCATATTATGGGGTCTGCGGTGGCGGCGCCATTTGCGCCGGATGAGCTTTATGCCGAAGTGACATCCGCATGGCCGTACCGGAACCTGGTCCGTGAAGACTTCGACCAGGCCGTGGATTTCGTGTCGACCGGCGGTTATGCGCTGAAAACCTATGAGCGTTTCGCCAGGTTGAAACGGATGCCGGACGGGCGCATGCGGCTGACCCACCCGCGGCTTGCGCAAAGTTACCGCATGAATGCCGGTACCATCGTCGAAGCCGAAATGCTGAAGGTCAAGCTGGCCGGTAAACGGCGCTCGTCCGCCGGCAAGCCGTTGAACAAGTGGGGCGGCAAGGTGCTGGGCGAGGTGGAGGAATGGTTCGTGGAGCAGTTGCGTATCGGTGATACTTTCCTGTTTGCCGGACAGATACTGCGTCTGGAAGCGGTCGAGGAACTCAATGCGCTGGTCAGCCGCTCGGAAGCGACAGAGCCGATGATACCGTCCTATCAGGGCGGCAAGTTTCCCCTGTCGACCTACCTGGCAGGCCGGGTGCGCGCCATGCTGGCTGAACCTGCAAGCTGGCAGTACCTGCCGGAACAGGTGCGCGACTGGCTCAAGGTGCAGCAGTGGAAGTCGGTGTTGCCGCAACCCCACCAGATGCTGGTTGAGACCTTTCCGAAAGCCAACAAGCATTACCTGGTGTGCTACCCGTTTGACGGCAGGCTGGCGCACCAGACGCTTGGCATGTTGCTGACCAGACGGCTGGAGCGCGCCGGCATGCAGCCACTGGGTTTTGTCTGCAATGACTATGCCCTGTCGGTGTGGTGTGTCCGCGATCTGTCGCTGGCCATCGAGACCGGCAGACTGTCCCTGGCGCAGTTGTTCGATCAGGATATGCTCGGTGACGATCTGGACGCCTGGCTGGCTGAATCCATGCTGATGAAACGGACTTTTCGCACCTGTGCCATCATTGCCGGTCTGATCGAGCGGCGCTGGCCGGGTCAGGAGAAATCGGGTCGGCAGATGACCGTATCCGCAGACCTGATCTACGACGTGCTGCGCACTCATCAACCCGATCACTGGCTCCTGAAGGCGGCATGGGATGATGCGGCCTCCGGCCTGATCGACGCCAAACGGCTGGCGCAGATGCTGGCTCGCATCAAGGGAAACATCATCCACAGGGCGCTGGAGCAGGTTTCTCCCCTGGCGGTGCCGGTGATGCTTGAGATCGGACGCGAACCGGTTTATGGCGAAGCCCATGACGCTCTGCTTGCCGAAGCCGCCGACGACCTTGTTGACGAAGCCATGCGGCTCGTCTGACGCCATGGCGGTGCGGCTTGCCGATATCGAATTCATCCCGTGCCTGTCGGGTGCTCTTTATGTGCCGGACTATGACACGCTGCTGATCGCCGACCTGCATCTGGAAAAGGGGTCGTCGCGCGCCCATCTGGGTCAGTTGTTGCCGCCTTACGATAGCCGTGCCGGATTGCTTGCTCTGCAGGCGGCGATTGCCAGATGGGCACCCGCCAGGGTCATGCTGCTGGGCGACAGTTTTCACGACGCGCAAGGCCCTGACCGCCTGGCGCAGGATGATCGCGTTCTATTGGAGAAACTGGCAGCCCAGGTTGATTTCATCTGGTTGTCGGGAAATCATGACCCTTGCCTGCCTGCCGATTTGCCGGGCTCGCGATCGGTGGAAATTGCCCTGGGCGACATTACCCTTCGCCATGAACCCGAGGCCGGTGCGGTCAACGAGATTGCCGGTCACCTGCATCCGGCGGCCGCCATCAGGCGGCGCGGACGCCGGGTGCGGACAAAATGTTTTGTCATCTCGCCTGCGCGGATCATACTGCCTGCATTCGGCGCCTATACAGGTGGTCTGGATGTGCGCCACGAGGCGTTTCGTCCCTTGCTCGCCGGTGAAGCTTTCCGGGTGATCATGGTCGGCAACACCGCCTTGCACGCGCTGCCGGGCCGCGCAGTGCTTTGAACCTCTAACCGGCCGCAACTGCGCGCAGGACAACCGCTGCGATCAGCGCCAGCACCGCGCCAGTCGTCAGCATGGCCCGCAAGGTTGCATACCATGGCGGCAGCTCGCCACGTTGTGCCGACTGCACATCCCAGACGCCCTGCAGCAGAAAGCCGCCGATCAGCAGGATAAGACCGACGGTCGCCGGCAGCAGCAGCGCCACAAAGCCCGCAAGCGACGGCAGGACGGAGAGCACAAACAGGGTGGCCTGCAACGGACCGGGCGGCAGTTTGAGGGCCGCGCCCCAGCGGATGCCGCCCAGGAATGACAGGATGACCGCGCCATAACCCATCTGGATCAGCAGGGCACGTGACGTTGTACCGGCTTCCGTCTCGGTACCCAGCAGCAGAAAAGGCAGCCAGAACGGCAACAGACCGGCCAGGCCGAGCCACAGGGCCGGTGCCGGAATCTTTGTAATGGCTTCAGACAGTTTCATGGGCTCGTGCTGCCGTTTTCATAAAATACATCTGGATGGTAGCACATATAATCGTTGTACGAAGCAATTGCACAATGAGCTTGGACAGCATCTGGCGCAGCAATGGGGGGTGCCCGGGCTGGTTGGCGGACCTGGATCATGAGTTTGCAGAGTGTGTTGTAACGATCAGGCTAATCCAAGGTCAATTGCGACGTTGCGCGATAAACCCCGGGATTTGGTCGGCTCAGGGTGCACAGCCTCTTCGATGCCGGGCCACAGATAACCGGCAGCGATTGCCTCGCCACCGGTTTCCTTTGTTGTTTTATGATCGCGGATCAGGCGAACCACCAGCGCTCGGGTGCTTTTTCACCATCCATTTCCCAGTTTGCAGCCACGTCATCGTCATGGGCAATCTTCTTGGAAACACCCATGATGTGATTTGCGAACATCGGGATGATCGCCCCGCCATCATCATTCACGAGCAATTGGCTTTCACGGTACAGGGCCGCGCGCTTGTCTTCATCCAGTTCGGCCCGTGCCTCGACGACCAGCTTGTTGAACTTCTTGGACGCATCCGTGCCCTTCCAGGCCGTATCGTTCCACTCGGTGGAGTCAGTATAGGCCGACGCGTACATCCAGTCCGACGTGGGTCGTCCGCCCCAGTAGCATGCGCACCAGCCCTTCTTGTTCCACACATTGGTCCAGTAGCCATCCTTGGGTTCGCGCACCACTTCTACATTGATGCCGCATTGCTTGGCTGATTCCTGGATCAGCACAGCAGCATCTACCGCACCGGCAAAGGCTGCATCGGAAGCCGACAGCTTGATCGGGCCGCTGTGTCCCGACTTCTTGTAGTGCTCGGCAGCTTTTTCCGGGTCAAACTCACGCTGTGGCAGGTCGTCTGCGAAGAAACTGGTCGCCGGCGATATGGGATGGTCATTGCCCAGCGCGCCATGGCCAAGCAGAATCTTGTCGACCAGTTCCTGCCGTTTGATCGCCAGCTTGAGAGCCATGCGCAGATCGTAGTTGCCGAACGGTTCGGTATCGAGCCGCATCGGGAACGTGTAGTGCAAGGTGCCGGTCTTCTCCAGGATAGAGATGGCAGGGTTGCGTGCCAGCAGGGCAACTGTCTTGGGATCAACACGGCTGATCGCGTCAACTTCACCATTTAACAGCGCCGTTTGCCGTGCGGTCACGTCGACCAGCGCCAGCATCTCGATTTCGTCAAAGTGCGCGCGGCCTTCATTCCAGTAATTGGGATTGCGCGTGGCGCGCATCCGGACCCCCGGCTCAAACTCCTTGATGACATAACCGCCGGTGCCGATGCCGGACTGCGGATCGACCTTGCCGTCCTTCGATGGCAGTATCACCAGGTGATAGTCGCTGGCGATGTATGGGAAGTCGGCGTTCGGGCCTTCAAGTTCGAAGACCACGTTACCGCCGTCCGCGCGAATGTCTTTGATGCCCTTGAGCAGACCCTTTGCGGCTGATTTTGAGTCTTCGCCGCGGTGCAGGTTGAACGAGGCAATCACGTCCTCGGCTGCCAGAGACTTGCCGTTGTGAAACTCCACGCCCTGGCGCAGCTTGAACACCCATGTCGCGCCGTCTGAAGACTCATAGGTTTCCGCAAGGCTTGGACCCAACCCACCCCTGGAGGTAATCTCGGTCAGTTGGTTTCCGTACATGTTGCCTGTGGCCGTTGTGAAACCGTTCTCGTAGGTCTGCGGGTCCAGTGTATCCGTCGTTTGGCCATGTGCCTTGCCAATGCGGAACTTGCCGCCTTTTTTCGGCGTTGCCGCCTGCGCCTTGTCTGCCATTGACAACGCGCTCGGCAATACAATACCTGCCGCCAGCGCCGACATGACAAACTGGCGCCTGTCGATCTGCCCTGCGGTCAGCATGCTCCGCTGTCGCTTGAGATATTCGTCTTTCATCATTTTCTCCCTGAGGTTGCTGAATATGGTGTTGCCGCCGCCAATGCGCCCATAGCCTCACATGGAATGCTGATTATTGTCCAATTGTGCGGCTGATCCGGCGAAAACGCTGTGTCGGTAACACATATCGTCGTCATACGAATCAACGACATGGCGGCGCACGGCGCAGATGCAGGCAAACTTGCCATTCATGCATCGAATATCAATGCGGGGTTTCCGGCCTTGTCCCCATCAACATATCCTCATTGCGTTTGATTGTTTCGACAAGGTGATCGGCGACGACGCGGACGCGCTGCGATGCAGACAGATCACTGTGAACGGCCAGCCAGATCTGCTGATCGAGTCCAAGCTCCATCGGCAACCTTTGCAATCCTTCCTGCTGCCCCAGAAAATGCGGCAGGATCGCCAGACCCAGGTCCGCCTTGACCGCTGCCAGCTGGGCCGAGAGGGTGGTGGTCACCAGTGCGGGAGCCTTGCCGCGCAAGGTGCGCTCCAGCCATTGGGCTGCCGGCAGCATCGCGTGTCTCTCAGACCACCCGATGATCCGGTCATTGGCCAAAGCAGTGCCGTCCGGGTCTTCTGTCCGTGTCGCCATGTAGGACGGCGAACCATAAAGTCCGAACCCGAGCGTGCCGATGCGGCGGACACTCAGATTGCCCCGTGTGGGCCGCACCATGCGCACTGCCAGGTCGGCATCGCGACGGTGAAGGTTGGCCGTTGCCACGTCGGTGATGACCTCTAGTGTGAGGCCGGGGTGCCGGTCAAGAAGCGGGGCCAGGGCCGGAATGATGATCGGGTTGGCCAGGTTTTCCGCTGTCGCCAGCCGGACATGGCCAATTACCTGTGCTTCCGCTTTCACTCCTGTCCTGAACCCGCGCATTGCGTCTTCCAGCGCTTCTGCGCGCGGTAACAGAGCCTCGCCCTCGTCGGTCAGCTTGTAACCCGTCTGGTGACGGGCAAACAACGGTATGCCGAGAACGGACTCCAGTCTTTCGATCCGGCGCGACACGGTGGCGATGCCCGTTCCAAGTTCTTCAGCGGCGCCAGTCAGCGTGCCGGTTCGGGCAACGGCAAGAAATACAGGCGTGTCGTCCCAGTTCAAACGCGTGGTCATATTATCTTCCATAATTGGAAAACTGAATTTCGAAAACCGCTGTTTTGTTTCTTTTTGTGAAAAACTAGCCTGTCGTCAAGCAAGAACCGAAATCTGCCATCAGGCAGAAGGAGTGACCGATGCAGGAACGATCTCTGTCCACGACCCTTACCGTCTCGGCCATTGGCCTTGGCTGCATGGGGATGAGTGAATTCTATGGCCCGCGCGATGATGAGCAGTCATTGGCAGTCCTGAACCGGGCCTGCGACCTCGGTGTGACGTTTTTCGACACGGCGGACATGTATGGCCCGCACCACAATGAGGAACTCATCGGCCGGTTCCTGAAACAGCGCAAGCCGAAGGCGGTCATCGCCAGCAAGTTCGGTATTGTCCGCAAGCCGGGCGAATATGCCAGAACGCTCGACAACAGCCCCGCTTACGCCAACGCCGCATGCGAAGCGTCGTTGCGCCGTCTGGGGGTCGACCGGATCGATCTGTATTACGTGCACCGGGTTGATCGCAATCACCCGATTGAAGAGGTCATGGGGGCGCTGGCGCGGTTGGTCGAGGCCGGCAAGATCGGTCATATCGGTTTGTGCGAGGTCAGCGCCCAAACACTGCGCCGGGCCCATGCCGTGCATCCTGTTGCTGCCGTGCAAACCGAATATTCACTGTGGTCGCGCGAGGTCGAACGCGATGTTCTGCCGGCCTGTCGCGATCTGGGCATAGGATTCGTGCCTTATTCGCCTCTGGGAAGGGGATTTCTGACCGGTTCATTCGACAGAGATGCCAGCTTTGGCGCGGGTGATTTTCGCGCCAACCTGCCCCGGTTTTCGCCGGAAAACCTGGCGGCCAACACACCCATCATCGACGTGGTTGCCCAGCTTGCCGCCTCGAAGGGTTGTACTGCTGCACAGATTGCGCTGGCATGGCTGCTGAGCAAGGGCGACACTATCGTGCCGATCCCCGGCACCAAACGGATCAGGTATCTCGAGGAGAATATTGCGGCCTCGGAGGTTGCGCTCTCGCCGGATGAAGTGAACAGGCTCGAAGCTGCAATCACCCCTTTGCAGATCGCCGGTGACCGCTACACGGCGGAAGGCATGAAGGGGTTGAACGCATGACCGGCAAACCTGACAACACCCGGCGTATACAGGCGCTCGATCTGCTGGCCAGGCTGGATCCGGCAGCACCGCCGAAAGTGGCGGCAAACCTGGATGCAATGTCCGATGATTTTGCTGAAATCGTTCTCGGCTTTGCCTTTGCCGATGTGGTGTCCCGGCCCGGCATTGACCTCAAGACCCGCGAAATGCTGACCGTTGCCGCCCTGACCGCGATGGCCACCGCGCCAGGCCAGCTGGAATTTCATATTCGGGCGGCAATGAATACTGGTGTCACCCGGGAAGAAATCGTGGAAATCATGCTGCAGATGGCCGTTTATGCGGGAGTGCCGGCCTGCATGAACGGAGTGGCTGCCGCCAGGCAGGTCTTTGCCGCGGGCGAACCCGGACACTGATGCATGGCAAATCTACTCTGACAGAACTGACGCCATATGGTACGAGGCACCATGCACACGTCCTACGATACGATCGGGGTCAATTATTCAGATCTCAGGAAACCTGACGCCCGCATTGAAAAGGTGATCTCAAATGCGCTTGGGCCAGCCGAAACCGTTCTGAACGTCGGTGCCGGGACGGGGTCGTATGAGCCGACCGGCAGATCGGTCACGGCGGTTGAGCCGTCTGCTGAAATGATCCGCCAGCGCAACGCGTCAGCCGCGCCGGTTGTCCAGGGTTATGCGGAAAACCTGCCTTTCGACGACAACTCCTTTGATGCGTCGATGGCTGTTCTGACGGTTCATCACTGGACCGACAAGGCAAAGGGCTGCCACGAGATGCGCCGTGTAACGCGCGGACCGGTGGTTGTTCTTACATACGATCCTGCGTTTCGTGCATTCTGGCTTCTGGACTATTTCCCTGAACTTGTGGCCCTGGATGAGGGACAGATGCCGCAGCTGACAGATTACCGTGAGTGGCTTGGGCCGGTTGCGATTTCTCCGGTTCCGATACCGCACGATTGCAGTGACGGTTTCCTGAGCGCGTACTGGCGGCGGCCGGCCGCATATCTCGACCCCAAAGTACGTGCCGCGATGTCGTCTTTCTGGAAGGTGGGCGACGTTTCGCAGGCTTTGGGCAGGCTGGAGAAGGATCTGGAAAGCGGCGCATGGGCGCAGTGTCACGGTGAACTGCTGCACCTGGATGCGCGCGACTGTGGGTATCGCCTGGTCGTGACCAGATGACATTACTTCAGGACCGGTATACGAAGCGCCGCATGATTGTTCGGTTATGGAAACCCTGCCGGCTACGCCAGACCGGCAATGAATTGACTTGAGGCGACATTAACCCGCATCGTAGTCTCTGTGCGGAGCACTCGCGCAGACAACAATTCCGACCCGTCAGTAGAATGTGCATTCAAAGGGACACTGATGAACACGAAGAATGCGTTTTTTGGCATGCTCGCATTGGCCGTCCTGCTTGTCTCCATGACGGCACAGGCGGTTCCAAAGGCACTTGAGAGGAAGCTGCATGTTGGATGCGGCGGTCTCTATGACCTGTGTGGGTATCATGAGCGCGGATCAAGTGCCGTGGTTATTCCGGCCATGTTTGAACGGGCAATGCCGTTTTCCGAAGGTTTGGCTGCGGTGCGTATCAGGGGACGGTTCGGATACATCGACGCTTCCGGAAAAATTGTCATTCCTGCTCGCTTCGATCTGGCCGGCGCATTCTTCAATGACCTCGCGGAGGTTGTCATCGACGGCAAGGCCGGTGTGATCAACCGGTTGGGTGAGCTTGTTGTGGAACCGCAGTTTGCACGCGCCATTCCCTTTACACCGGAAGTCATCATCGTGTCCGCGGGTGATTGGCGCAGAAAACGTTACCTGGATCATGAGAGGTTGGACGGGTTCAACTCAACGCAGATGTGGTTCAGCAGCGAAATCCACGGACTTTATCACATCAAGAAAGGATGGATTGCGAGGCCGCAGTTTCGCATGAAGGTTTTTGAAACCGAAGGGCGTGGTCTGATATGGGCGACCGAAAGCAGTTACAAACATGGTCCGTGGGGCCTGCTGCGTTCAGACGGAAGCTGGCAAGTCAGCCCTGCATTCAACAGGGCGGGACGACTGATGGAAGGGCGGGCCATAGTCGGAACGAGTCGGGGAAATATCAGGTATCCATTGTCCGGTGCAGTTGACGAACACGGCCGACTGGTCGTCCCGATGGAATTTGAATCTCTCAGCTATTGGCGGGCTGGATATGGTCTGGCCAAATCCGGAGGAAAAACCGGACTGGTTGATAATAATGGTGGCCTGCTGGGTGGACGGTACTTCAGTGAGGTGGACCTGCGAGAGGATGGATTGTTACCGAGGGTTCAGATCGAAGGCCAATGGAAGAGCATGAAACCTGACGGAACCCTGGTTGACGATCAACTCGACGGAGTAGTTGATCTTGCCTGTCCATCCGGCCTTACCAGCAGGCATCAATCCGGGAAGCTGCAGTTCTTGGCCGCAGACGGTTCTACCGTGGCGGATATCCTGTTTGACGATTTGTTCTACTCGCCACATGACTGTAACAAGCCCATTAGTGTCCGGGCAGGTGGCAAGTGGGGGTTCATAACGCAGCAAGGCAGGTTGCTGACGAGTCCGCTGAGCTTCGAAGATCAACACAACTTCCATGATGGCTTCGCAATTGTTGAGATTGATGGTCGCTGGGGTGTGATTGATATGAACGGGGACATGATCATCGATCCGCAGTTCGAAAAGATTGATCGAAATTCAAATGGGATTTTCCGGGTCACACGAGGCGGGCGGACTTTCTGGATTAACGCCAGGGGTCGCGAGGTGCCGGAGCCGTATAAGGATTTGAATGCCCGCAGACATTTGATGTTGAAATGCGCCGGAGGTGCGACTCTGGCGACTAGAAATGGGCAGTGGGGGATCGCCGCACAGGACGGACAAATGCTCGTTGAGGCCAAATATGAAGCGATTGATTGCTTTCGACATGGACTGGTGTGGGTGCCGGACCACGAAAAGCGCCAATGGTGTCCGCTTGGCCCCGATGGTCAGGGGCGAGACTGGCCAAAATGCCGCAAGACTTACTATCCGCCGTTTTTGTCGCACACCAGACCGGAAAAGCTGGCTGAAGATCCGTTTCTGAGCAGCGTCAAATGGAATATCGCCAGATTGGAATATGGAAGCGGACGCCGGAAACAGCCACCATATGTGATCCACAGAAACAGACCCCGCCAGCCATATGGAAACCTACACAGCCGGATTGGACCAGGTTGAAACCAACAATCATATGATCATCGCCCATGATCAGACCTGGGCATGATAGCGAACCAGATGTCCTGCCGACACCTGGTTTACCAGCAGTGCAGTTGTCATTGTGTCTGCCGGGGCCCGGAGCCGCCGCGGATTAATTCTCCGGTTGGCGGGTTGTCGCGAACCTAGATCAGGCCCCGTTGCAGATGCTCCAGCAGCTGCTTTGACACGATGCCGTTGACCGGCAGGCCATGGCGCAACTGATACAGCCTGATGGCGTTTGCCGTGCCGGAGCTCATTTCGCCGTCAGCGGTTCCTGCCTCAAAACCTTTCTGGACCAGAAGTTCCTGAACCCGCTTGATCCGGTCTTTTCCGGTAAGCGGCTGGCCTGCGTTTTGCCCCGTCGGCGTTTTTGCGGAAGTCCGGCTGCTGGTCTTGGCAATGCCCCATGACTGTTCGGTAATGGAAACCATGTTGGCTTCGCGCTGCGGCGGCGCCGGCTGCCATGATGCGATCGACTGATCTATTGCGGCAAGCTCGGCCTTGGCCACTGCGGCGTTCATTTCTTCCGCTTTCTTGACCGCGTCCCTGTCACCGCTTCTGGCAGCAATGGAATACCATTTGTAGGCTTCGTTGACGTTCTTGGGTGTTCCCAGCCCGCGTTCGTTAAGAACGGCGAAATTGTACTGGCTGTCGGGCAGGCCATGCCAGGCGGCGGCACCGAACCATTTGGCGGCTCGCGCCAGGTCGGGCTTTCCGTTTGCCGTATCGGCAGACATCACCGCCAGATTGTGCATTGCCTTGATATTTCCCTGGTTGGCCGCCTTGGCATACCAGTTCATCGCCTGGATACGGTCCTGGGACACGCCGCTGCCACGCTCGTACAAGGTGCCAATGCGATATTGCGCGGCGGCCAGACCGCCCTCGGCCGCGCGAAGATACCATCGGGCGGCCTGCTTGTGGTCACGGCCGACCTTTCTGCCCTCAAGATATCTGCTGGCGATAATGAACTGGGCACTGGCATTGCCGCCGGCCGCTGCCTGGCGCAGTTCGGCGGTGCCGATCTGTTCAGGCAGGTTTGCTGCAACAATGGCGGCAATCGGATTGTTCATGCTGCCGGGGGCTTGCGACAACAGCGGGTCAGTGGTCGAAGCAGATTCGACCGATGCGGTTGTAATCGGATCGGCCTCCATCTTGTCCTTGCGCGTCGTCGTTGTCGGGATTTCAACCGCCCGGCCGGATGTGGGCATCTCGATCCTTGCCGTGGCCGGTTGCAGTTTCTGTGCCTTGACAGGTTCAACCGTGCTGGTTGCCGTAGGAGCAGATGCAGCACTTTGCTTGCCCGGATTTGTACTGAACAGGCCGGAGTTGCTCGTATAGGCGGAAACTGCGGCCAGCAGAACCGCGGCTGCCAGGATCAGACGCTTGCGGCTGGAACCGGATCGGCTTTTGGACTTTCTGCCATCAGACCGGTCCTTGCGCGATACAGCTGACGAGAGCATGTGTTGTTCCGGATCCGCGTCACCGGCATGCGGATCAAACCCGCCAAAGTCCGTCGGTGCTGCGCCCAGCTCAACGTTGCCTTGAGCGTCCGCGCTGCCGGATGCGGCCTGGCGCGCGGCAGCTATGAAATCAACAGGGCTGTCGCCAGTGCCGGCAACGCCGGCCGCAGCCATTGTCTGCGGAGACATCGACATGTGCGCATCCGAGCTGACACCATGGTTCTGGCGCATGTGGGAGCGCACGACAGTCAACCAGTCCGTATCTCCCGCCGGTGTTGCTTGCGGACCGGGCTGGCTTTCAGCGGCTGGTACCGCATCTGTTGCCACATTGGCGCCGGGCACGTCTGCCAGCGCATCTGCATGTGTTGGCGGTGCACCAGCGGGGTCGGCGGCAATGTGAGCCGGGTCATCAGCCGGTGCGGAGGCTGGTGCAGCAGTCTGCGCCTCGGCGGAAATGGCTGCCGCGGAAGCGGCGACGCTGGCAGTGAGTGCATCTATTTCATCAGCTTCAGTGCCGGCAGCGACGCTGGCGGGCTGGCCTGCCGCATTGGTCTGACTGTCAACTTCACTGAGCTTGGTGATGATCTGGGCAAGTGTTTCATGAACAGCTTCCAGCGTCGCCTGGGTGCGCTGATCTGCTGTCTCGGCATTGGCCCTGACCGCTGCGAGACCATCTTGAAGAGCCTGCAGTTCAGCCGACGGTTCGGCTTCCCTGACGGCCGCGGTCAGCGATTCCGGATTTGCCAGTGAGCGGGCTTCGGCGCGGCTTTCCTCAAGGCTGGCAAACAGCTGTTGTATGGAGTTTTCAATGGTTGCGAGGCTGCCCAGCTGCTGTTCGGTTGCCGCCAGTCTCTGCTCGATTGTTTCCATCTGGGTAGTGATCTGCGGCATTGCTGTAGAAGAGGCTGCAGCCATCTGGGTGTCCAGCGCCATGACGCGTTGCTCCAGCGCGCCGAGCTGCGGTTGGTAGTCGGTCGGTGCGGAGACCTGCTGCAATTGCAGGCTCAGATCCGAAATGCGCTGTTCTAGCTGGGCAATCGGCTCCAGTCCCGGTGTCTCGTCGACCCTGCTCGACAGCATCTCAAGGGTATTGCGCAGCGCCTGGACTTCCTGGTCGGAAGCTGCCTGTTGCCGGATTTCCTCGAAGCGGTTGTGCAGCTCTGAAATGTCTGAATGGACGGCCGCCAGTTCTGCATCGGAAGCACCTGCGCCGGCCAGTTTCTGCTCGGCCTGTTCCACAAGAGAGGCCAGGCGGGCTTCCATGGCACTTGCCTGTTCTTCGGCGGCCCTGCCGGCTGTTGCTTCGGCCTGCTGGCCGATGGCCTCTGCTGAATGACGGACCATGTCGATGCGTTCGGCAAGCTCACGAATGCGGGCTTCGAACAGTTTTTTGAGCTCACTGTCTTCACCGCTGCCGGCGGTCTGTTCCACCCGTGTTGCCAGTTCCTGCATGCGGGCTTCCAGGTCAGCCATGAATTCTGGCCTGGCGGTGTCCTGCGATGGCGTTTCAACCTTGCCGTCCAGCTCAACAATACGGTTTTGCAGTTGACCTATCGTTTCGCGGGACTGTTTGTCCGATTTTTCAATATGATCAACAATGTTGCGGACCGCGCCTTCAAGGGCGCTGAAACCGGGTACGTCGCGGGCGGTGACTTCAACCTTGCGCAAGGCGACTTCCTCAAGCCGGTCTCCGATCTTGTCGACTCGCTTGCCGAGCGTTCTGGCGCCTTCCTGCGCGCGTTGTTCACTCTGCTCAATTCGATCCAGCAGCATGTCCATGGCCTTGGAGCCGGCTTGCTCACCGGCTGCGGGCGCAGCGGCGGCCAGCGCATGCTGCGGTGCTTCAGCAACGGCTCCGAGTTCCTGCATTTCACTCAACCGGGCGACCAGAATGTCCAGCTTGCGTTCTATTGCGCTTTCATCCTGTGTGGACTGGGGTTCTGATGTGTCGGCTGTCTTGCCCCGCGATGATGCGGATGACTTCGAACGTGAGGTGCGTGCGCCTGCTTTTGACGATGGTTTCTTGCGGGCCGCGCGCGACTTCGTATCGGCATCCTCACTGGCGCTTTCCAGTATTTTCTGATTCAGCCATTGCCCCAGGGTCTGGCCTTGCGAAGTGGCAGCGTCCTTTGCAATCTCACGCGCCTTGCCGTCAATGCCCTTAACGCTCCATGGAATGCCTGGCTTCATGACCCAATTCTCTTTTCGCTATCCCGACCCGTCCGTCTGAATGACCGGCCAATGCCCGGTGGAAACGAATCCACCCCCTCGATAGTGCTAAAAGTTAACAGGTTTGGTTAAGAACGAGTTAAGCTTGTCCCTATTACGGACATTTGGTTTACGTTTTAAATTTACGATGATTTGCGGACGGGGATATTTTCGTGGTAATAAATGCAGTGTACGTATTGACGCAAGGGTGCGGTATGCTACACACCGCGCCAAATCGCTGGAAAATGAGACTTTTGACTGCCTCAGGAGTGGTTTATGAGATTTCAGAAGGCAAAATCTTGCCGCATTCTACTATTAGGTAAAGTTTCAACTGAGCGTGCCAGAAGGCAGCAGTTAGTTTATCGTGTAATTGCAAATCAATTGTTCGCCTGGTCGAAGCCGGGCTGGAAGGTGACTTATGGTTGTTAACAAGGGGGAACATGAAAACCGGGATCGCACATATTCGATTACTGAATTGTGCAAAGAGTTCGAGGTAACACCGAGGACCCTGCGTTTTTATGAGCAAAAGGGTTTGTTAAGCCCGGCACGTCGCGGTTGGACGAGATTGTTCTCATACCGCGACCGGGCCCGGCTGAAGTTGATCCTGCGTGGCAAGAAGGTTGGCTTTTCGCTTGAGGAAATCAAGGAACTGCTGGACCTGTACAGCTTGCGCGATGGCCAGTTGACCCAGCTGCGGGTTGCCTCAACCAAAATGCGTGAACGCCTCGATGCACTTCAGATACAGCGTGTCGAGCTTGACGAGGCAATCCTTGATCTTCAGCGCACCGTCGAAATTGTAGACGGAATGCTGAAGGCGCGCACGGAAGGCGGTGCGGAAAAGGCAAAAGCAAGCTGATCTGGCGCACTGTGCCGGATTTTCGGCACGTATAGAAACATTAGAATGCCACCGGCACCGCCGGTGGCATTTTTTTCTTGCTGACCGGGTCCCGAAAACCGGATCATGATGGGAGAGTTTTTGTGCATCATGAAACGGACCGACCCATATGAGTGTTTTTGATCTGCCTGTACCGGCCTGGATGGCCGAAGACCATGAGATGCTTGCGGAGCAGGCAGGCAGGTTCTTCGAAGCCGAAGTGGCCCCTCGTTATGAAGATTTCGAAGCCGCCGGCGTGTTTGACCGCGACATCTGGGAACAGGCAGGCGCAGCTGGTTTGTTGTGTGCGGCGGTGCCGGAGGACTTCGGCGGGCCGGGTGGCGATTTCGGTCATGACGCCGTCATAACCTATCAGGCGAACCTGAAGGGATGTGACGGCTTCGGCGGGCCATTGCACTCGGCGATCGTCGCGCCCTACATCCAGCACTACGGCTCCGACGAGCAGAAGAGGCGCTGGCTGCCCAGAATGGCGAGCGGAGATTTGATCGCCGCAATTGCCATGACCGAGCCGGGCGCCGGGTCTGATCTGCAAGGGGTGAAAACGACCGCGAAGCGTGACGGAAATCACTATGTGATCAATGGATCGAAAACCTTCATCACCAACGGGCAACTGGCCAACCTGATACTCGTGGTAACCAAGACCGACCCCGCGGCAGGCGCAAAGGGCACCTCGCTGTTCGTTGTCGAGACCGACCAGGTTGAAGGTTTCAGGCGCGGACGCAACCTGGACAAGGTAGGTATGAAGTCAAATGATACATCGGAGTTGTTTTTTGATGATGTGCGGGTGCCTGCGGATGCGCTTCTGGGCCCGGAACAGGGCCAGGGTTTCGTGCAGCTCATGCAGCAACTGCCCCAGGAGCGGTTGCTGATTGCGATCTATGCCATTGCCCGGATTGAGCGCGCACTTGCGGTAACCCTGGATTATGTCAAGCAGCGTCAGGCGTTTGGCAAATCCATCATCGATTTCCAGAATTCCCAGTTCGTGCTGGCCGAGTGCAAGACCGAAGCAACCATCGCCAAGGTGTTTGTCGACAACTGCATTGAACGCCACATCAAGGACGGTCTTGACGCAACCACCGCCTCGATGGCGAAATACTGGCTTACCGACCTGCAGTGCAAGATCATCGACAAATGCCTGCAGTTGCATGGCGGCTATGGTTACATGGATGAATACCCGATTTCGCGCATGTATCGCGATGCCCGTGTCGAGCGCATATACGGCGGATCAAACGAGATCATGAAAGTGCTGATCGCACGTTCCCTGTAGCTCTGTGAGGTAATACTTCCAGGCTCAATCCACGATTGCCTGATAGACCAATGCCCGCAGTTCCTTGCGGCTCGGCCATGTACTCGATGGCAGCAGCTGGGTCAGGAACACCACCGACAGCTCCTCTTTCGGATCACACCAGAAATAGGTGCTGGCCATGCCGCCCCAGGAAAAATCACCGACGCTGCCCGACAGCATGGATTGCGCCGGGTTGAGACTGATGGCCAGTCCGAGACCGAAACCGACCCCGGTGAACGATGTCTCACACCATGCACTGGGACCAAGCGTGGCGAGATCGACGCCGCCGGGAAGGTGGTTGGATGTCATCAGTGATACGGTATGCCTGCTCAGCACGCGCACATCGCCAAGTGCCCCGCCGCGCCGCAGCATTTCAGCAAATCGCAGATAGTCGCGACCGGTAGAAATCAATCCCCCGCCACCGGAGAGAGTGTCGACCTCACCTTCGCCGAACCCGGTTGCAAACACCGGCATGCCGCCCTTCGGGTCATGGGCATAACACGCCCCCAGCCGGCCCATTTTTGACGAAGGTACGACAAACGACGTGTCGTTCATCTCCAGCGGTTCCAGAATATTGTCGGCGAAAAACCGGTCCAGCGGTTTGCCGGAGACCACTTCCACGATGCGCCCGACAATGTCCGTGGCAACCGAGTAATGCCAGCGTGACCCCGGTTGAAACAGCAGTGGTGTGCCTGCAAGGCGCACAGCGGTTTCCGCAAGCCCGCCGGCGCGCTGGCCGAAGTCGAGACGGTTGGCCGCGTAGGTTTCACACAGCAGGTCCTGATTGAAGCCGTAGGTGAGCCCCGACGTATGCGTCAGCAGATGGTGCACGGTCACGGGCGCGCCCAATGGCTCGGTCTGGTCAAGCCGCTCGGCGCCGGGGACCAGTACCTGCGTGTCGGCAAACTCGGGTATGAACGCCGAAACCGGATCATCGAGATGAACCAGTCCCTGTTCGTACAACGTCATGAAGGCAGTTGTGGTCACCGGTTTGGTCATCGAATAGATGCGTGCCAGCGTATCGGGCGTATAGGCGGTTCTGGCCTCGACATCCGCGTAGCCGGTATGTCCCTGCCACGCCACCCGGCCCTTGCGGGCAATCAGCGTTGCGGCAAATGGAAACCGTCCCTGCTCGACATAGCGCTGCATCCAGTCGTCAATTCGGGTGAGACGGGCCGCGTCAAGGCCGCACTGGGCCGGGGATGATAATTGTAATGGCATGAGCTGGATTGAGGCTCAAATGATCATGACGGTCAAGGGGAAGCAGCGCGCCTGAACTGCTTTTTAGAACAACAGCAAGCATCCATGCTGCCGGTCAGTTCCGCAGTGTGACGGATTGCACATTCCAAAGATTACAATTCCGTCATCTTCACTGACATCAACGTGATTGACACGAAACACAGATCGACAAGACAAAAAAGAGGAAACTCAGCAATGACCACCATCCGCACCACAGCAATCGCCGCCGTCGCAGCCATCACCATCGCTGCTGCAATGGCATCTCCCGCCCACGCGATTTCGAAGAAGGGCGCATTCTGGGCCGGTGTCGGCACTGCTGCCGCCTTCGGTGCCATCGGCGCCGCCCACGGCCACGGCTATTATGGCTACGATCATGGGTATCGCGGTGGCCGCCACTATCGCCGCTCGGCCCGTCGCTGCGCCCGCCGCTTCGGCTGGCACACATGGCGCTGGGAACGCTGCATGAGCCGCCGCGGCTACTGATCCCGAAAATAATACCGATATAACAACAAATTGCGCCGCCGGGGCAGCCCGGTGGCGCAAGTTTAATTTGTACCTGCTCCCGGTTTGCAGCTAATCTACCGTATAAGGCGGATGTGTCTGGCGCGTAAGCATTTTACGCAGCCATTGCATCGAGATCGAATGCAGTGGGGGTGACTGCGCAATGACGACGGGAGTCTGGACATGTTGATGAGATTGCCAGCCGTCGCGGCAACGGCGCTTATTGTGATGATGGGATCACAATGCGCTTCGGCAGCGGTGGTGGCACCGGAGGTTGCCGAAAAGGCAGCGGCCAGCATGAGCTCGGGTGATGGCAGTTACAAGGTGGCGCGCGATACCCGCAGGGCCCGTGAACGGCGCCGGAAGATCCGGCGTGAGCTGGATGATATAGGCACCGGCATAGTGGAAGGTTTCCTGGCGCTCGGCGCGGCTGCAGCCGCTGCCCGGGACCACAAGGTATTCAGGCGCGATCGGTCATGCAGACGGGTTGAGCGTCGTTGTGCAAAACGCCATGGCTGGGAAAACCGCAGGTGGGAAAACTGCGTCGAAAACAGGGGTTGTTAAGCCAGTCCGGCGATGTTGCCTTTTGATGTGTACTTGTTCCCAATTTACACCTAGTTTGCCGCGCCGAGCGGGCATTGGCAGATGCGTAAACGTGATGTTCACGCATCTGCCGTCAAAAATTGCTACAACATGAGGACAGGAGTCTGAAATTGATCAGGAAATTGTTTGTCGTATCAGCGGCAGCGCTGCTGCTGATGGCCGGATCGCAGGTTGCGTCTGCGGCGGCCAATGCGCCGGGAACTGCCGCAAAAACACCGATTGCGGCGCAGGCAGCGGACGGCAGCTACAAAGTTGCCAAAAAGCAGCGCAAGGCCCGCAAGCGCGTTCGGCGAAACAGGCGCAAAAGCAACCGGAGACGCAATCTGGGCATCGGCCTGGGACTGGCTGCTGGTGCAATTGCGATTGGTGCGGCTGCGGCAGCTGCGCGCGAACGCGAGGAATACAGGGCCTGCCGTCGCATAGAGCGTCGCTGCGCCCGACGCCACGGCTGGGAAACCCGCAGATGGTACCGGTGTGTCGAAAACCGCGATTGCTAGCAAAGTCGCAATTGATCAGGTATCAACGCCGCTGGAGAGATCCGGCGGCGTTTTTGATTCCGGCCATATGCACCGGCGGGGTTTCAGCATGCATAACAGTTGCGTTAGTAGTGAAGCGGTCAAATTTTTCGATACAACCTGATTCTCGGTTACAGGGGCGCCACAAACATGAATACCTTGCAGATCACGGCACTGTTGATTGTCTTTGCGGGTGCCTTTGGGGCCATCAACTACCTGTTTTTCAAGCTGCCGTCAGCTATCGGTATCCTGGTCGTGGCGTTTCTGGCGTCGTTGTCAGTGCTTGGTCTGGAAGCCTTGTTTCCGTTTCTCAATATTGCCGAAGCCATTACCGCCTTTGTGGCGGAAATCGAGTTTTCACAAGCCCTGCTGGAAGGCATGCTGGGGCTGCTGCTGTTTGCTGGCGCCCTGCATGTCAATATTGACGACCTGCGCAACGAAGCATGGGTAATCATCTTGATGGCGACATTGGGTGTTGCTCTGTCAACACTCGTCGTCGGGGTCGGATTTTACTGGCTGACCGCCATGCCGTTATTGGCGGCACTGGTGTTTGGCGCACTGATTTCGCCGACAGATCCGGTCGCTGTTCTCGGTGTCCTGCGGCAGGCCGACCTGCCCAAATCCCTGGAAACCAAGATTGCCGGTGAGAGCCTGTTCAACGATGGTGTCGGCTACGTTGCGTTTTTGCTGCTCGCCGGGTTGGCATTTCCGGTGGCAGGCGCGCACGTGGATGCCAGCGTTAGCGGCGTGGTGTCCTTCTTTGCCAAGGAAGTGCTGGGAGGTGTGCTTCTGGGCGCGGTGCTCGGCTGGGGCGTGTTTCAGGTCATGAAGCGCATTGATGACTATCCGCTGGAAATACTGCTCTCCCTCGGCCTGGCGTTTGGTGGCTATGAACTGGCCGTTGCATTGCATGTGTCGGGGCCGATCATGGCAGTGGTGGCGGGATTGTTCATCGGCAATACCGGCGTCAAGTACGGCATGTCGGAACAAACCCGGCAACATCTGAACGCTTTCTGGACACTGGTCGATGAAATGCTCAATGCCGTGCTGTTCCTGCTCATCGGCGTGGAGATTTTCGCCGTTACGTTCAACTGGGACACCATGACAACCGGCCTGGCGGCCATTGGCCTGGCGCTGGTCGGCCGGCTGGTCGCGGTGGCCGTGCCGATAGCGGTTCTGGCGCCGTTCAGGGGATATTCGAAGGGCGTGGTGCCGATCATGACCTGGGGCGGCCTGAAGGGCGGTATCTCCGTGGCCCTGGCGCTCTCCCTGCCGGCCAGCGAATGGAAGCCCGAAATCCTGACCGCAACCTATGTGGTCGTGCTGTTCTCGATCATCGTGCAGGGACTGACAGTGGCTCCATTGGCAAGACGTGTGGGCCGTGAGCCGGAGATGTTGTGAGTTTGGTTTAGTGTATTCCGCTCACGCAAGCAGCCTGCGGCTGCGCTCCGCTGGGGCGCACTTCGTGCGGCGGCCGGTCGGCCTTGCCTCGGCACTAAAGTGCCTCGGAGGGGAGTTCATCACCAAGGTCGTTCAGGGTCGGAGAACGGCGCGAAGCACGAAGTGCTGAGTAAAGCTGTTCGACCAGAATAATGACTAACGGTGCACACCTGTTCGCATGTTGAACTCCCACTAGGCCCGACGGGCCTCGGGCCGGTCAGGCCCGCCCCCGCGGAGCGCAGCCGCAGGCTGCTTGCGTGAGCGGTGGAAAGTGTTGCCAAGTGGCCCCATCGCGGGTATAAGCCACCTCGTTTGAACGAACCGTCCGGCCAGTGTGGGCTGCCGTGGCGGTTTAAATGCTTAAAAACAAAGCTCAAACGACCGGCTCATCACGTTCCGAGCGAAGCAAGGCAAGGCCGAAAGGCTGCCGCACCGAGTGCGCGCTTAGCTGAGATTGCGAACCAGATCAGCGATGTCGTGAGTAAAATGGAGACAGCAAAATGCCCAAGATGAAGACGAAAGCGTCTTGCAAGAAGCGTTTCAGCTTCACCGCAAGCGGTAAGGTGAAAGCCGGTCAGGCCGGTAAACGCCATGGCATGATCAAGCGGTCGAACAAGTTCATCCGCAATCAGCGCGGCACCACAATCCTCACGGATGCGGATGCAGGCATCATCAAGGGCTTTATGCCCAACCGCTAACGGTACGCAAGGAGTTATCCCGAAATGGCACGAGTTAAACGTGGTGTGACCGCTCATGCGCGTCACCGCAAAGTCGTCAAGGCAGCCAAGGGCTATTATGGCCGCCGCAAGAATGTGTTCCGCGCCGCCGTCCAGGCCGTGGAAAAGGCAGGTCAGTACGCTTATCGCGACAGGCGTCGCAAGAAGCGTAACTTCCGTTCATTGTGGATCCAGCGCATCAACGCTGCATGCCGTGAACTGGGCATGACCTACGGCCGATTTATCGAGGGCCTCGGCAAAGCCGGTGTCGAAGTCGACCGTAAAGTCCTGTCCGATATTGCCGTACGCGAGCCAGACGCATTCAAGGCGCTGGTCGAAAAGGCAAAAGCTGCGCTGTAAGCCTACACGCTGCAATCTGATACGAACCGAGCAAAGCCGGGCATTGTCGCTGAGCATGAAATCATGCCAACGATAAGGTCCGGCTTTTTGATTTTTAAATGACCGATGGGTTTCACCATGACTGAACTGGCAGAACTTGAAAGCCAATTAGTGGGCGCTGTTGAGGCGGCTTCCGACGAGGCAACGCTGGACACCGTGCGCGTGTCGGCGCTGGGCAAGAAGGGCGCCATATCCGAGCGCATGAAGACGCTTGGCTCCATGTCGCCTGATGAGCGCAAGCAGGCAGGCCAGGCCCTGAACGCGCTCAAGGACAAGGTGGCTGCAGCAATAGCCTCCCGATCAGCCTCGCTGAAGGAAGCAGGCCTTGAAGCCCGTCTGGCAACGGAGTTCGTCGACGTCACATTGCCGGTGCGCCCGGAAATGCAGGGCTCGGTGCATCCGGTCTCCCAGGTCTGGGAAGAGATCACCCAGATTTTCGGTGACATGGGTTTCGCGGTCGCTGAAGGCCCGCACATTGAGACCGACTGGTACAATTTCGGCGCATTGAACATTCCCGATGATCACCCGGCGCGCCAGGAGCACGACACCTTCTACTTCAACCCGAAGGAAGACGGCTCGCGCATGGTGCTGCGCACACACACATCGCCGGTGCAGATCCGCACCATGCAGGAAAGCGAAACCCCGATCCGCATTATCGCGCCGGGCCGCACATACCGCTGTGATTCAGACCAGACCCACACCCCGATGTTCCATCAGGTCGAAGGCCTGGTGCTCGATGACAGGACCCATCTGGGGCATCTGAAATGGTGCCTGGAAGAATTCTGCAAGGCGTTCTTCGAGGTCGACGCTGTGAAAATGCGCTTCCGCGCTTCGCACTTCCCGTTCACCGAGCCGAGCATGGAAGTGGACATCAACTGTTCCTGGGAAAAGGGCCAGGTGAAGGTCGGTGTCGGCGACAGCTGGCTGGAAATCCTCGGCTCAGGCATGGTGCATCCCAACGTCATACGCGCCGGTGGTCTGGATCCGGACAAGGTGCAGGGCTTCGCCTTCGGCATGGGCATCGACCGTCTGGCCATGCTGAAATACGGCATTCCTGATCTCAGGGCCTTCTTCGAGGCCGATCTCAGATGGCTGAGGCATTACGGATTCCGCTCGCTCAACGTGCCGACACTGGCAGGAGGACTGTCATGAAGTTCACGCTGAAATGGCTGAAACAGCATCTCGATACCGACGCCACGATCGACGAAATCTGCGATGGCCTGGTTGGCGTCGGCCTTGAGGTTGAAGGTGTCGAAGATCAGACAATGGCGCTGGCTGAATTCACCATCTGCAAGGTGAAGGAAGCCCGCCAGCATCCCAATGCGGACCGCTTGCGGGTATGCGACGTGGAAACCAAAGACGGTCTGGTGCAGGTGGTGTGTGGCGCACCCAACGCCCGCACCGGCCTTGTCGGCGTGTTCGCAGCACCCGGCACCCATGTGCCCGGCACCGGCGTAGACCTTGAGGTTGGCACCATTCGCGGCGTTGAAAGCGCAGGCATGCTGTGTTCGGAACGCGAACTGATGATTTCCGATTCACATGACGGCATCATCGATCTGGCGGATGACTTCGCAATAGGCATGAGTGCTGCCGAAGCGCTGGGGCTTGATGACCCGGTGATCGATGTGGCCATAACCCCGAACCGGCCCGATGCGCTGGGTGTCTACGGTATTGCCCGCGATCTGGCGGCAAAGGGCCTCGGCAAGCTGAAGCCGCTCGACGTGCCGGACATCAAGGGCACCTATCAATCTCCCATCGGTGTTGAGCTGCGCTTTGACGGCGAAGACCCGATGCCGTGTTCGATGTTTGTCGGCCGCCATATCAGGGGTGTGAAGAACGGTCCCTCACCGGACTGGCTGCAGCGCTGGCTGATGGCCATCGGCCTGCGCCCGATTTCCGCGCTGGTCGACATCACCAACTACGTTACGTTCGGTTTCGGCCGTCCGCTGCACGTGTTTGATGCCGACAAGGTGCATGGCACCGTGCATGCGCGCATGGCGAAGCCGGGCGAAACCCTGATGGCACTGGACGGCAAGGAGTACACGCTTGACGAAACCATGACGGTGATCGCCGACGACAATGGCGCCGAAGGTATCGCAGGTATCATTGGCGGCGAGGTGTCCGGTTGTGGCGAGGGCACCGAAAACGTGTTCATCGAGGCAGCCTTCTTTGACCCTATTCGCACCGCTGCCACTGGCCGCAAGCTCAATGTCATCACCGACGCGCGCTATCGCTTTGAGCGCGGGGTTGACCCGGCCTTTGTCGAGGCCGGTGCCCAGCTTGCAACGCAGATGATCATCGACCTGTGCGGCGGAGAGCCGTCCGAACTGGTGGTCGCGGGAGCTGCGCCTTTGAATGCCCGGTCTTATGAATTGCGCAAGTCCCGTGTCAAATCGCTCGGCGGTATTGATGTGCCGGAAGCCCGGCAGGTGGAAATTCTCACCGCCCTTGGCTTCGGCGTCACCGACAATGGCGATGCGCTGTCCTGCGCGGTACCAAGCTGGCGGCCGGATGTCCATGGCGAGGCGGACCTGGTTGAAGAGGTCTGCCGTATCTATGGCCTGGACCAGGTGCGCTCAGAGCCCATGCAGCGCGCCCATGCCGTTGCCAAACCGGTTTTGACCACACGCCAGAAACGCATGCTGGCGGCGCGCCGGGCGCTGGCCGGGCGCGGATTGAACGAGGCAGTGACATGGTCGTTCCTGCCGGCCGCCCAGGCCGACCTGTTCGGCGGTGGCCAGCCGGAACTGAAGCTGGCCAATCCGATTTCGGTCGAACTGTCCGACATGCGGCCGTCGCTGATTGCCAATCTGGTGGCGGCAACCGGTCGCAATGTTGATCGTGGCCAGGCCCAGGTCGGTCTTTTCGAAGTGGGCCAGGTCTATGCCGGTGACAGGCCGGAAGACGAGACCCTGCGTGCATCCGGTGTCCGGCGCGGCCAGACCGGCCCGCGTCACTGGGGCGAGAAGCCACGCAATGTCGACGCATTCGATGCCAAGGCCGACCTTATGGCGGCCCTTGCCGTTGCCGGTGCGCCGGTGGCGAGTGTCCAGGTTGTGCAGGGTGCACCGAGCTGGTTCCATCCCGGCCGGTCCGGAACTGTTCAGCTCGGGCCAAAGAACCAGCTCGGCTGGTTTGGCGAGGTACATCCGCGCGTGCTTGACGCCATGGACGTGAAAGGCCCGCTGGTGGCGTTTGAAGTGAACATCGACGCCATTCCGGAACCCAAATCCTCACAGGCAGCCCGTCCGCCGATGAACGCATCGGACCTGTTGCCGGTGAAACGCGATTTCGCCTTTGTCATCGACGCAAATGTACCGGCAGACAAGCTGCTGCGTGCCGCGCGTGGAGCGGAGAAGGCCCTGGTGTCTGACATTTCGGTGTTCGATGTGTTTGAAGGCGGCAATCTCGGCGAGGGCAAGCGCTCGCTCGCCATCGAGGTCACGCTGCAACCGAAGGACAAGACCCTGACCGACGAAGAAATCGATGCGGTCTCCCAGGCAATCATCACCGGCGTGACCAAGGCAACCGGGGCGACCCTGAGGGGGTAGCGGTTTATTCCGCTCACGCCAGCAGCCTTGCGGCTGCGCTCCGCTGGGGCGGGCCTGACCGGCCCGAGGCCCGTCGGGCCTAGTTGGGGTTCAGCACAAAGGCACGTGCAAGCTGTGATGCATTATTCTGGTCGAACAGCTTTACTCAGCACTTCGTGCTTCGCGCCGTTCTCCGACCCTGAATAACCCTGGTGATGAACTCCTCCGAAGCACGAAGTGCTGAGGCAAGCGCGACTGCGCGCCGCGCGAAGCGCGCTCTAGCGGAGCGCAGCCGAAGGCTGCTGGCGTGAGCGGAATAACACATCCCACTCTCCGACCTTGAACAACCTAAACGATGAGCTCCTCCGAGACACCATGTGTCGAGGCAAGCGCGACTGCGCGCCGCGCGAAGCGCGCCCTAGCGGAGCGCAGCCGAAGGCTGCTGGCGTGAGCGAAATAAAATTACGCCTCGACGCCGACCCCGACCGGGCAGCTCACGCCCGTGCCTGCCAGGCCGCAATAGCCGTTCGGGTTCTTGGCCAGGTACTGCTGATGATAAGTCTCGGCGAAATAGAATTCTGGCGCTTCGCGAATTTCCGTGGTGATCGAGCCATAGCCGCGCTCGTCCAGTGCCTTCTGGTAGGCAGCCTTTGAGGCGAGTGCCGCGTCGCGTTGCGCATCGCCGACCCAGTAGATGCCGGAGCGGTACTGGGTGCCGACGTCATTGCCCTGCCGCATGCCCTGCGTGGGGTCGTGCGCTTCCCAGAAATATTTCAGGATCTGCTCGTAGGATACGATCTTCGGATCAAACACCACCATGATCGCCTCGGCATGCCCGGTCTGTCCCGAACAAACCTCCTCATAGGTCGGGTTCGGGGTTGTGCCGCCAATATTGCCGACGGCTGTCACCCACACGCCGGGCCTGATCCAGAATTCCCGTTCGCAGCCCCAGTAGCAGCCGAAGGCCAGATAGGCGATCTCGTGGCCGTCCGGATAGGGGCCTTTCAGCGGGTTGCCGTTGACCGTGTGCTTTGCGGCTGTCGGTATCGGCGTATCGCGGCCGGGAAGTGCGTCTGCGGCAGACGGTATGTCGAGCTTCTTGCGGGCAAAACCGAACATGAGCGTGGTCCCTTTCCATGTATCTTGAATGCTGTTGCCTATGTTGTCATACGCGGACGAACTTGCAAGTGGATCAGGCGGTTACGATTGTGTGATGCACCGGCTTGATCTTCATCCCTTTATGTGTATGTTCCCGCCAGTGCTGGAGAGGTGGCCGAGTGGTTGAAGGCGCACGCCTGGAACGCGTGTATGCGGGTAACCGTATCAAGGGTTCGAATCCCTTTCTCTCCGCCAATTTTTTCCATACCACAAGCGGTTTCAAACTGGTGCATCGTGTCACCAGACTGCCGCCGGCCTGCGTCGAACGGCCGACTGGCATCCGGATTATCCCCAGTTCGGATCATCCCATGTGACGCCAGATAAAAACGCCCAGACAAATGAAATCATGATGAGGACAAGGCCGAGGATTGCGCCGATGACACTGGCAGCAAGCAGAAAGGCCAAACCGGTCAGGATCAACTGGATGATCCCCTGTTTCCGCCTGGTGTCCATGAACACGGTGCCAAGTCCGGGGAACAACAGGTTCACCAGTATCAATGCAATCTTTTTCACGATGCCAGCCTTTCGCTTGCCAGCTTGCCGCATTTGACTGACCCGTGCTGTATCTGATTAACCAGTTTCCTTGAGTCTGGCTGTTTCATCGCGAATTTGACCAGTTGCACCACGCGTTTCCGGCAGGCTTTGGCCTGCGACCTGGTTACCGGGGCTGGATAGTCGTTCAAGATGTCCGCGATCTCACGGTCCAGATATTCCTGATCAGACATTGCCGCTGACCAATCCGTTGGAATCCAGTCCGCCGGGAGCCAGCCCTTCTGAAAACCCGTGATCACCACGCCGACGATCAGTGCACAACCGGCCACGCTCTTGATTACGCCATCTATCACTTCAACGGCCCTGTTTTTCTCGATCTGGCAGACATTCGGTTTACAGGAGAACCCCGACCAGTTTTTTGAAAGGACGTACACGGCTTTTAGCACGCGCACGATTAATCGCACGTAAACGGCCACATTGGCCGGCGCGTAGAGCTTGCACTTTAACCACGCAGATGCTCATCATCGCCTCTTCGTGATTGCATTCACGCCAATGACAACCCGGTCAGTCTGCGGAGATACCCGGCATGAAAATTCTCGCCGCCATCGGCATCGGCATGATGCTCCTGGCAATCACGGTAGTGCTTGTGTTTGTGCTGGTGGGTCCGGAGCGTATCTGGCGGTTTTTTGGCGAGCCTGATCTCGGGCCGGTGTCCTTCGAACAATTGCAGCGGCGCACATCGCCAAATGACGCGCTTGCCTGCCCGCCGGATGTCTGTTCGGCACCGGCCGACATCAAGGTTGCGCTCTACCCTGTGACCGTCCGGCAGCTAAGGATGTCTTTCGCGCAGGTGATTGCCGCCGAGCCGCGAGTGACGACGGTTGACGCCAATGAGACCGCGTTGACGGACCGATATATACAGCGAACCGGGTGGCTCGGGTTTCCCGACACGATCGTTGTGCAGTTTTATGACCGCTCCGACGGCCATTCCACACTTGCCATCTACTCGCGCTCCCAGCTTGGCGAAAGTGACCTTGGCGCGAACCGGGCCCGCATCGAGCGCTGGCTGTCCAAACTGGCGCAGCAGGTACCGCCTGCCGCATGAAAGATGACGCCGGTGATATCGGGGTCGCACTTTGCGGTCCCGGGAGGTGTCACGATCCCCCCTTCCTGTGTCACTGACCCGGCGCACCCTGCCTTTGCGACCATTCCTTGTAACTGAGATACAGCTTTCGAAGCTCCTGCGGCGAGAAATCCCTGTCTGAGGTCGCCTTGACCAGTTTTACAAACGCGGCAAATTCGGTGTTTTTCCTGATCCGTGACTGTAGCCTTGGCGCTACATGCTGACGAGGCCGGTGACCGATCTCCGGCGATACGCCCAGTTCATTCTTGACGTGGAACACACCGTCCAGGCCGGCGGTGATGACGGTCATCTTGCCGCCGTTTGCGTGCTGGCGGATGACATTGTCCAGCGGCGCTTGCGCCCGGACGGGGCTGATGCTGTCTGCTGTGAGTGCGATCAGGCACAGACCTGTCAGGCGCAGGATGAGGGGCTTGATTGCAGGAGTTCCGGTGACTCGAAAGTAAGTCATTGTCGACCTTTTCAGTGGCGGGATCAGCATCATGGTTGCCCCCCAGTGAAATATCTTCCGAATGCGTCCTTTTGATACACGTTACAGGTGTAAGCACAACTTAAGATTGAGCTTACCTTATGGAATATGGCAAATTTCGAAGCTCCAAACAACCGTTTTGTGTTTGATGGAACAAAAGGTCTCAGTTTCAGTGGGCGTGGCCCGCGGCGACTCTGAAGACGGCAACCGGCATGCCACTGCACGGATCGTGACAGGCCGCGCCGGTTCATGCATCATCAAGCTGATCGAGCGTTTTAATACCGGCTGTGCAACCAGACCGGCTCAGGCCTGGCCGCCGGAGGGCGCAATGATCACGTCAACCGTCGGTCGCGCCGTCACGCACCTGCACGTGGTTCACGACTGTGCGTTGTCGTCTGCAGACATTGTGGTTTGATGCTGATCGTAGATGTTGTGATTGTAATCCGGATTGCCGGTGAATTGAACGCCTGCTTCCGAGCCGTCGATCCAGCGCAGCTTGCACGGCAACGCAACGTTCTCACCGGTGATCAGGATTTTGAATGTCTGAGGCATATATCTCAGCGGAACCGAGGAAAGCCTCGCGCCTGTCAGGCTCATGTCTTTCAGTTCGCAGAACACGCGACATCCATTGCTGCCAATAAGCAGGCTGACCGGACGGGCGACATCATAGCGCGGATGGGTATTTCGTCTGTTGTTCATACGCAGCTTATACAGGCCGGTCGTGGCTCAGGTGAACCGAAATGTAATTATTCGGCTAACGAATGGTTGCCAGACCGGCGGGCTTGAGCCCGGTCCCGCTGAGCACGAGCAGTTTTCGGCCTCAGATTTGATCTGTGTCGTGCAGCATACCATTCACCCGCCTTTGGCGTTCCAGTTTGAACCAGCTGTTGAGTCCGGGTCGTGAACAGGCGGGCAGTGTGAAATGCTTGCCGATCCTGCTTGTAGCGCGGTGTCTGCACACGACAAAGTGCATACCCGGATGCTGTTGGGGTAAACATAATTATTAACATTGAAATCAAGCTGTTACGAACTGGTCACGGTGTTCAGATAAAATCCGCGGCCATGGAACTGTTGCTTGTAATCCTCGGCGTCGTGATCGCTGCCGCTGCCGCATTGTATGGTGTGCGGCTGCTGGATCGTGCCTGGCCGGCAATTACGAAGCGTCGCACACGGCCGCGTACCGGCACCCATGAGGAAGTAAAACTTCCCGGACATCGCAAGAGACATTGACGGCACCGGGTCATCGGCACTGCGGCTTGCAGCGAAATCCGGCCAGGCAATGGCTCAATCGCGAGTGCAATTGTCAAAAAAGCCCTGATCACCGGTTTCGACAAGTTCGAGTTTGAATTTTTCGATGATATCGTCCCAGCCGACTTCCGGGTTTTGATCAATCCTGTCCCAGCGCATCTCGGTTGTGTAGCACTTGTCCGGCGCTATCGCCGCGCCTGAAAACACCGCATCCAGTTCGGCCAATGTGTTCGGGTTCACGATACGCTCGTAGGTCCTGCGAACACGATCAGGTTTGTTCACCGACAATGGATCTGCCTCCCAGCCATCGTCGTAAATGTCACTGCCGCGATTGCTGAAAAAAACCCTGCCATCGTCGCTCAGTACGAAATAGGCAGGCGTGCCGTAACTCCATTCACGCACCATGATCGCATCGACAATATGATGGCGTTCAACAATCGCAGATTTGCAGGCCGACCATTTTCGTTTGAATTGCCATAACAGGTCCCTGCAATACGTCGCTGCGAAGACCAGCAGCGCCACAGGCAGGCCGACCCACCAGATGACAAAACTCCCGTCCAGGGGCAGCCATGGCAGCCACTGATACGGTCCATGTGCAAACAGGGACCGCCAGACGATAAACACAGGCAGCGCAACAAGGCCGCCGACAATGATCGCTCCGCCGGCAAAAACCACAAGCTGTTCAGACCAGTCAATCCGGGGGAAGTACCGTTGCTTCTCGGCAGCGGAAAGTTCCCGCTCTCGTTGCTCCATGTGACCTGTCCCGCTGCAGCCAAACGTGTTCGGAGAAGATACATCCGAATACTGAACAATTCTTTATGGAAACTGCGTGGATTTGAATCCTTCAGGTCCGGTTTGTGCAGGACATCACATCCCGCTTGCATTTGATATGCCATCTGTAGCAAGCGGCCCGAACATCGTGCTGGACAATCATGGCCCCTGATCAGGGCATGAGACAGGTTGTTTTCGGGTGTCCGCCAAACAGGTTGAGGTGCTATCGAATGAGAACAGTTTCACGCAGCAGATGGTTGCTTGCCATCCCGGTTTTTCTGTCATGGACCATCGCCGCTGCCGCAACACCAAGCCCCAGTACCGTCATCTCCGATCAGATCATCGGGACGGTGCCTGACGGGTTCTTCGTCATTCGGACCACAATCCTTCGCCCGCCGAACTATTACCAGTTCCGCGAGCGCGTGGAGTTCGTCGAACTGGCTATCCCGAGCGGCAAAGTTCGGCACAGATGCACTTTGAGGGAAACCGGCAATCAGTCGGACGCCGCTGCCGACAAGCCTGTCTGGACCCGGACCGAGGTGAAGACGCCGGCATGCAAGGTGTTTGAAACCCTGTCCCGCAAGGGTGCAAACTACATCGAACCGAGGGCCACCGGTCCCGGTACATATTCGTTCCACCTCGATGCGAAAGGTGTGACGGTGACGGACAACTGGTCACAAGACACTCCGCAACCTGTTGGCGTGTTATCTGCACAGGATATCAAGCGGCAGATTGCAGCCATCGCGACAGTACCCGCCACGAGCCTTGAGTGGCGGGCAGATGCCAATTCGGACGGACTGGCAAGCCTGCTGGAACTGGGTGAGGGGGCGGAGCCATTGCACAAGGCGTGTGAACTGGAGCCGGTTGCGACAACCTCAAGAGGCACTACCTGGCTGTTTCTCCGCTTTCGGTGCTGGTCTGGCAGCGATGATGTGGATGGGGCGAATTTCTACATTCCGGCAAACAGCGCCACCTGGGCCAAGGACGGAAATTGAGAGCGTTGTCCTGGTCAGTGTCCGGCAACTGCCACAACCAGCAATTTAGGAGATTCAATGCCCGCGCAGGCCCGCATCACCGCAACACTACCTTTACCAAAATCGCGTAATTTTCCTTACGAAGATGTAATCTGTCCGTGTCGTGCCTATATTGGAAGCACACAAACGACAAGACTGGGGTGTGAAACATGATTGATACCAAGACTTTGGATACCGAAATCGAGAAAACGCAGACCGTCATGGAGGAAATGCGCTCCAAGATGGTTGCGAGCAGCGAGGTGATCGAACAGATCGCCGAGGCCGACACGCTTGGAGATGTCGATTTCGATATCGAAAACGCCCGCATTCAGGATGTCCTGCAGCAGCAGAAGACCATGGAGGCAAATATCGCCGACATGATCATCGGTCTGGAAGACATCACCAACTCGTTCGGTGACGAATTCAAGAACATGCAGGAATACACCGTCGGTGAGAAACTGATCGGCTTCTTTTCCAAGACCAAGGCCCAGTCGGTGCGCAATGAACGGGTTCGCACCACATCGCTGGCAGGCAATTTGCAGGACCTGCTGGCCAAATCCAATATCATCGTCGGCATTCTGAAGGAGCAGAAATCTGTTCTTGAACAACGCTACGCCACGTCGGAAGAAAGCCTGCGCAAGGTGATTGACCGCCGCAAGGCCGTAACCGACGACCTGCAGGCGACGCAGAAGCAGATCGAGAGCCTGAACCCGGCCCTGATGGACCTGGAGAACAAGATCGCCGCCTCGACCGATCAGGCCGCGCGTACCAAACTGGAAGGAGAGCGCTCCAAGCTCGCTACCGAATACAACCAGGCCCAGGCGCGCGAACAGGAACTCTTGGCCGGATCGCAGACCCTGGAACGCTATACCTCAATGTTCCAGACCTTTGTCGACAGCCTGAACAATCAGATGGCGGCCCAGTCCACCCTGATCAACAAGCTGAACATCGATACCGAGCAGCGCGTGGTGTTGTACAAGTCTCTGGAAGACTCGCTCAAGACCGCCTCCCAGCAGGAGGTTGCCCACAAGATCAACACGCTCGGGTCCAAAGTCGACACTGCGGCGGAAGAGACCATGGCCGGCATCGGTGCCGCCGCCCAGTCGCACATTGCTGACCTGCTTGAGCTGCATTCGAAGAACATGTTGTCGTCGCAGGAAATCCAGCGCCGCAAACAGCTGGCCGACGATGCATTCGCAAGGCGCTTCGGGGCGGTTCTGGAGCAACATGAGGCGTCCAGGTACGTGTCCCAGTAGGCGGTGGTGCGATTGAGGAAGCACGGCCAGCCATGACGGGATTATCTCCGGAAATCGCGAGCTATTTTGATGCCTTCGAGAGTGCCTTCAATGGTCTTGAGTCCATTGCCGACACCGAGGGAGACGAGCGTCGGCGCCACAATTTCCTGTACCAGGCCATCGAGGAGCCGATTACGCGCCTGCGGCACTCCTTTGCCTGCTGGAAGCTGAAGTGCCGGTTTGCCGATCAGTTCAATATCGATCGCAGCGAGAGTGGTTTTCCACTGTTCAAGAACGTGCTGGAACTTGAAGCCGACATGAACCGGGTCAAGGAACATCTGCTCGATTTGCCCACGGTGGAGCAGACCCGGGTCGAGATGCTCGAACTGATGCTGAAGTTCAGGCAGCACCCCGGCGACCTGCAGAAAGTCATGGCCAAACGGCTGTATTATGAAGCCCTTGACGCAGCGCCGGCCTTTACCACCTTCATCAAGCCCACCACATTGCGGGTATCGGTCAATCCACGCTCCGAGCGCACTTATTATGTGATTACCTGGTCGGCCTATGACGGTACGGAGAACCTGCCACTGGTGTATGTTGCGGTTATCGAGGATTCATCGGAAGACGCGCCTCGGCCACGCAAGAACACGCCGCACGGTTTTCCCAAGGGCTGGATCGACGAGATGGCCATGAACGGCCTGCCAAATTTTTCGCTGCGCAACGAGTTCAAGGATTTTGTCGCAGCCCATTCCGCCTACAGCCTGAGCCTGACCACGATTGCCAAGTCGATCGATGAGACATTTCCGACCCTGCACCCGAAGCAGTTGCGCCGGTTCGTGCTCGGGCCGTTTTATGCAGGCGGTCTGACCGATCACAACAAGAAGGTGCAGTCGGTGCTCGACAGTGTCAGTGCGCCGTCCGACAACTGGCTGTTTACCTGGACCATGCAGGAACTCCATTCAAAACATGAGGTGCGCTCTAAACGCGGCATCTGGGGGTCGAGCCCGGCCCGGGAAATCTATCACGTCGATACCGACGATCTGGACTGTGTGGCGCAGGGCGTCAGTGCGCTGGAGCGCTATGCGATGATCCCGCACACGGCCTATCAGTCGATGTATGCCAAGAACCTGACCAACGAGATTTTCAACGGCCATCGCTGCTATATTGCCAGCGGCGACCACATTCTGAAACACGTTTAGCTGCCCCACTTTTAGACGGACAACATATGGACATCGGACTGACAACCCTGCTGGAAAAAGACATCGCCAAGCACATCCCCACGGTGCAATCCATGCTGGAACGCACTGCGGTAATTGTGAGCGATACGGATAACAAGTCAGCAACGGAATTGGCCGGCACACGCCGCCGGTTTGTCTCCACGGTGTCGGGCGGCGACCGGCGCAAAACGGCGGAAGTCCAGATTCTGGACACCATTTCCGCTATTACGCCGGATGACACCATGCTGTCGCCAGCCCAGCATTCGCTGGCCTACCGGCTGCGCCGCGCCATGGCCGTCGGGCTTGCGGTTGGTGATGTGTTTGCCAAACACACTGAACTTGAGACACTTGCTGCCGACAACCGCTCATCGCCATTGTCCGGCGATCGCGCCACGCAGTTTCACAAGCTGATGGCGGCATCGGCTTTTGTCTCACTGTTCTGCGTCGCCAATTACCTGAACCAGACCCTTGATGCCCAGGACAACAGCACGGCCGCTGCTGCGGAACCGAACCCTGATCTGGACACCGTCCACGAAGCCTACAAGGCATTCCTGCATGGTCTGGATCAGTCGATCGCCGGTTCGCCAGACGATGCCCAGTTGCTGGCCCGGGCCAGGGAGTTTGCCCGCCTGACGAGCGATGCCCTGCTGTCGCGCCAGCGCCGGTTTGCCGAACTGGCGGCCTTCGAGGCCATGCACATCCGCCTCGACGCCGACAATTTTGAACTGAACGGGCTTGATGCCTCGCGCGGCGGCAAGCGCAAGCCGCTGGTCATGACCTTCAAGATGCCCAATGAAGTTGTCGGCAATCACATCGCCAAGTACCAGGCCATGAAGCTGGCAAAGATGCTGGTGGCCTATGACTTTGACCGGCAGCTCAATCCGTTCGTCGAACTGGGCGGTTTTCTGTTCACCTTCATCGGCGACGGTAATCCGGGCACCGGCAAGACCACTCTGATCCAGATGATCGCCGGCCTGATCAACAGCTATTGCGAGGTAGCCGGTTACACATTCCATTACGAGAATTTCGGTGTCGACCAGATCAGCTCCTACCAGGGCAAATCCGGGCAGAACTGCCGCCAGTTCATCGACAATGTCATGGACCCCAGGGTGATCGGCTTCGGCACGGTTGATGACATTGACCAGGTGGCGGCAAAGCGCAGTGACGACCGGGCGTCTTCCGGCCAGCAGGAAATCACCGCGGTGTTGATGGAAAGCCTGTCCGGCGCCGGCACGGTGGTGCGCGGCAACTGCTCCATCGGCATGTTCTCCAATTATCCGGAAAACGTCGATGACGCCCTGCGCCAGCGCGCCGGTGCCCGCTGGCTGGTCGACGGGCCGCAGACCGTGGAGGACTATATCGACATCTTCGCGCTGCTCATCGGCAAGGATCACAAGATCAGTCTTGGCAAGCACGACCTCTATGCGGCCCAGGAGATCAGAAAAGCCGTCTCCGCTGCCTATGAAGAACACAATGATCCGAAGGAGCAGGGTCTGGTGAAGGTGAGTGAGCAGTTCAAGAAGAACGGCGGCGAGCTCAAGACGCTGGCCGATGTCGGTGCCTATCTGCATGCCATCAAGCAGGCTGAACCGCGCTTCACCGGCCGCGCCATCAAGAACATCACTGACGCGGTCAAGATGCGGGCCATGGACGTCGAACTGCCTGATGACTGGTTCGAGAAGCCGGACATGTTCCTGCACCGGGACTATGACACCAAGCTCGGCATGATCAGCGAGTTGCGCAGCCCGATCACGATGGAAACGGTGGTGCAGGAAGTTCACAAATACGCTGACTCGGAATTCCGCTATACCGACAAATCCGACGATACCGCCGTTGAGCGCCTGGTCCGTGAACAGCGCGTGCGCGAACGTGCGGTACGCGAAATCGATGATCTCAAGGACGCAGGGCAATGGAACGGCTGATCGAAAACGCCCTGATGTATGGTTCCATGGTGCAGATCGACCAGCCGCATCTGGTTGAGCGCTATAATCAGGCCCTCAATGCGTTCGGCCTGGCGGCCACCAGGCGCAATACTTTTTCGGTCGACGCCATGGGTTTTTCTCCCGAGATTGCAGAAGATCTCAACGACGATGAATACCTTGATCCCCTTGGCATCAATCGCCGCTTCATCATCGTTTCGCCGGACCAGGCGGATATGCCGGTGGTCAATATCAGCTTCTCGTCAACGCCTGACCTGATGCGGGCGTTTTATGTGGAAAACAGCGAGGCGATCCGGAATCTGACCCTGAAAGATGTGGTCTATGGCGAAATCGAAGATGCCTCTTACCGGGTCGACGAGCTTGATGATGTGTTGTCGATCAAGCGGGTCAGGTTCAAGCTGCATACCCATAACGGCTTGCTGGAAAAGTCGCAGCAGCTTGCCGGGCTGATTGAAACCTTCGAGGCCGAGAAAGACGCCTGGCAGGACGATGCGTTGCTTGGCGAGATTGTCGATCTGGCCCAGGCGTGCGGTGACATCCGCTATAACCAGATCGCCCCGCAACAAACCCAGTTTGATGCCAGGTCGTTCTGGACCCGGCATTTCGACGGCATCTATGTGTTTCACGATGAAGATGATCAGGTTGTGGTGATCGGCGATCCGAAACAGGTTCACGTCGATGAGGCCCGCCGTCCCCAGGACCGCTTCATCGCCATGACCGACCATGATGCCGTGCTTGACTATCTGACCGGAACTGGCCGGGTTGAGCCGTTGAACCTGGAATGGTTCGGGCAGTCGGGCATTATGGACATCCGGTTTGGGATTTTCTGCCGCCTGCAAATGAGCTTGCTGGACGTAGATCTCGATCCGTGCGCCATTACCGATGTCGAGATCGATAACTGGGTGCACAGGAATCTGAGCCAGTTGAAGAAATCGAAAGTGTTCCGGCAGCTCCATGAACTGCACCGGGTAGTGCTCAATGGCGGCCAGCCCGACACGGCAGGCTTCGATGCGGAGATGACGCTGATGTCGGTGCGGGCCAATCCCGACCACGATGACTGGCTGCTGGTGAACCGGTTCCTGACGGAATTCTTGCCCTATGATTTTCTGACCCGGTTCATCGTCAACAAGCAGGCCTTTTACCGCGACTATGAAACGTTCAGTGACACTCACCGCGAATATGCGGTACGGCTGATAACGGCAACATATTTTCCTGACAAACAGGAATTGTGGAGTGCCCTGTTTGAAGAATGGAGGCTAAGTGATGCTTGATCCGATCCTGGAGTGGATATCCCGCATGTTCGGCATGTTCAAGGCCTGGCTCGCAGCGCTGGGAAGGGCGGCCACGGCACCTTTCCGGGCCCTTTACGGTTTTTTTCAGAGATCGGGATGGATCATTCGGGGCGTCCTCTTGCTGGCGATTGTGCCTTTCGTCTTTGGATACTTGCACTTCGCCTGGCACACATTGTGGATTCGCGATTACAATCTTGATTACGCGGACAACCTCAGAATAACCGACCTGACCGGCGTTGCCGACGAACAGGTTGCCGTTGAGGGTGGTCAGGACAGCACCAAGACCTGTGGCCGGTCCAACATTGTGACAGTGACCGCCGACCTGATTGATTTCAATGTCAATCGCAATGACTGGATTTCCAGTCATCCGTTGTTCAAGGCCGGCATTTTCTGGGCTCTGACCTGGGATCAGACCTGGTTCTTTGACAACAAGGCAGCTTTCCAGCGTGGCATTCATAAGGCAGTTGGCCGTACCGCAATTGAACTTGCGGATTCGCTGGGCCGTACTCGCGGCACATCTGAGATAGACGTGAACTTGCAGGAGGCCAAAGGCGCTACTCAGTTCAACCAGTACACCTGGTACTTCAATGTGTTTGATGATCGCCCTTTTGGTCCGACCACACGGACGCCGTCCTACTATCGCAACGCACTAAATCAACTGCAGCGATACAACGAGCGCCTCGCCAATTGCAGCGCCACCTATGATGCGCGGGCCGACAACCTGATCCAGTTTCTCGACCGCATCGCCAAGGACATCGGGTCTACCTCGGCTTCGATCAAGGATCGCTCCGAGCAGTATAATTCCGGCTGGTTCGATACCCGTGCCGATGACATTTTCTGGGAAGCCAAAGGTCAGCTCTATGCCTATTACGGTATCCTGCGTGCGACGCGGGCAGACTTTGCCGGTGTGGTCAAGTCACGCCGCCTGGATGACATCTGGAAGCGCATGGACGAACAGTTGCGCAGCGCTATCGAGCTTGATCCGTTTGTCGTTTCAAACGGCAAGGAAGACGGTTTCATCATGCCCACCCATCTCACCACGATCGGCTTCTACATCCTGCGGGTGCGGGCAAATCTGGTCGAGATCAGGTCCATTCTGGATCGCTGACACTGAAGCGTCTGCGTGCCGCGGCCGGACGGTACCCGGCTGTCGGAATCAGGTGTGCGTGAAAAAAGTCAATTGCCGCGGACACGCGGTTGAAACCAGATTTTGAACAGGGTTTCATTGTCTCTGGTGATTTTGCCAAAATATCCGCGCGATGCGTTTTTTGGCCTTTCGATTGTAAGACGAACGGTTGAGTTGCCGCCTGTCTCAACTGCTCTTGCGGCCAGCCGGCGGACGGTGAACTCTTGCCCGCTGATCTGCTGGTATCGTGCAAATATGGTTTGCAGCAACGCACCGCAGTCTGGCTCCTCGGCGAAACTGAAATCGAAAATGGTGCCATCACCGGACCTGGCGGTCTCGCAAGCCGGCTGCGCAGTTTCGTCGATAACGCTTAATGGTCCGCGATCATCACCCAGCAGGTAAACGGGTGTGTTCACTGAATCTATGTGAACCCGCGCCAAAGCGGCGGGTTTGTCCTGTTTCGCCAGGCTGATCCTGAGGCTGCAGTCAATCGGCCGCAGGAACCGGATATCAACGCCGGTTGTCTTTGCAAGGTCTTGCATCCCGGTCAGGATATCCACTGCGCGTACATATTTGCGCAGGCCCACAAGCTGGAGCGGCAGCATGTTGCCATCAAGGCCGGTCAAAGGCTTCGCCTGCTCAGTGTGACATTGCCTGTATCAACAGGTTTGAGTGCCAGGGTATAGTCATACTGAACTTCGTGGCCGGTGCGGGTGACGTTGAAATTGCGAACGATGGCCTTCAGGCCCTGCAAAAGCTCGATGCGTGCCAGGCGCATGCCGCCGCAAATTCGTGGGCCTACGAAAAACGGCACAAACGCACCCCGGTTGTAGGTTCCATCCAGAAACTCCTTCCGGGCGGAATCGAACTCGTCCGGTTCGTGCCAGTAATCTTTATTCCTGTGCAATCCGACAATCGAGACCATGAGCTGGCTGGGCGGGCTCATGGAAATACCGTTCACAATGACAGGCTGTGTAATCGAGCGTGTAATGTAGGGTATGGGGGGAAAGTATCGCATGGTTTCGTTGATGAAACATTCGCAATAAGGCAACTGGCTGGTACCGGACTCTATTTCTTCGCGTAATCTGTTCTGCACCGCCTGGTTGATACCAATACGATCGACCACCCAGCTTAACGTGGCAACCGTGGTTTCAATACCGGCAAAGATATTCATGACCAGTTCCTCAATGGCATTGTAGCCATCGATATTGCTGCCACTGTCGGAGAAATGCTGCCACAAATCCTTGTACTCGCCAGAGCTTTTCAATCCGTCTTCAAGGCTGGCCAGTACGGTTTTCACATGTTGGGTGGCGGCGCGGCGGTCGTCAGATCGCTCCGGCTGCCAGGACAGAAATTGCAACCAGCGCAATCCATGCCGAAGGTCCTCAATGTGCTCAATGACCACATTACCGTCCGTGTCGCTGCCAAAGGCCCTCGCAAAAACGCCGACAGACGCTTCAAACAACGTTGACTGCAGGTCGGCAATGCCTGTCGGACTGCGTTTCAGGAGGCAGGCTTCGTAGGCCTCATATACGCCTCGCACGCAGCTGGAGTGAGCGGCCTTGTTGTAGTTCGGCTGGGTAATGTCCCGCCGTTTTTCCCAGTCAGGTCCGTTGGCATTGAACCGGCTGGTGCCGAGTGTTGAAATCTGTGCGTAGTCCTTGGCGAATATGCCTGGATTTCTGGAGACATGATCCACGGTATCTGCATCATCGACGATCATCAGCCAGCTGTGCGCTGTGCCTCCGGCATTTTTTTGCACTGACCTGATGTATAGACTCTGTATCAGGTGGTTCAAAAATCTTCTGGGCTCTGATGATTCGCGGATATCCGTAGAATTTGCCAACGTCAAGTTTGTCACCCTACGTAATATCGGTCAAAATACCACACATTAGATAGCGAAAATTGCGTTTCGAAGTAAAAATACTCTATAAAAACGAGATTTATAGATAAATGTACACCTTTAACCAGAAAAAGATATATTTTCGACCATATTTCGCCTAATATGACGATACGGCAAATTATGGGGATCGGGCGTGGCTGAAATTTCGAATTCTGCAAGTGCAGCGCTGAAAGTGGCTGCGGCGGGTCTTGCTGCGGGCGGACTGGCATCGACACAGGCCGGCGCGCAGGAAATCACGCCGGTGGGCTATGGAGCCGATGGCGATTTGAACCCGCTGATCTGGTCGCTCGAAGGCGGCGCCATATTCTCCGATTACTCGCAAGACAAGCTGGGCGATTCATCTGATCTCAATGTGGGTGGTTACGGTGCCATTTCAGTGCGTCGTTTTATCGATCCCGATCTCGACTGGAGAATTACTGCCCGCTTTGGCCGGTTTGCCGATGACACCGTCAATCTCTCGGAAACTGACATAAATGGCCCGGGCTCTTTTGCGAGCTTTGACCTGGTCTCGGAGAAGATGTTTGCCAACATCGATTTCGATATCGGGCACCATTTCCAGCATCCTGGCGTCCAGGGTCGTGTGTTTGTGGGTGCACGTGGACTGTATTCCAGAGAAGCTGCGGACAAGGGTTTCGCGTTCAGCGATCCTGCTGACGACAATAAGTTTGGCAATTTTGACGCCCAGGGAGAGTCCGAATTCTTCGGGTTGGGTCCAAGAGCCGGTCTGGAAATGGTGTTCAAGGACCCTGGCGATACATTTGGCGTTTCAGTTGCCGGTTCCGGTGCCGTGATACTTGGAAACACACATGAGAGTTTTTCCGGCAGCATATTTTTTGCTGATGACAATGGAGTTGACATAGACGATTCCGGCTCAGATTCCCGAAACGAGTTTGAAGCACTGGTGAACCTGTCAGCTGCTGTAGGTGTCGAGATGATGGTGAACGACAACTCAACCATTACTCTTGGTTACCAGGCAGAGATGTGGACCCAGGAATTCTTCCGGGAGCGGTCGCTGTTCCATGGCCCGTTTGTGCGGGGCACTATCAAGTACTAGCGGGGTTAGCGCGATCCGCAAATCCCCCACTACCGGATCGGCTAGCGCATTGTTCCGCGATTGGTGCCGATATAAGCTTTTGCCATGCACAGCCTTGTGATTGACAATGAGGGCGTTGGCCTGACCTGCACGATTTTGGGTAGTGGTCCGCCTGTCATCATGTTGCACGGCATACCGGATTTCTCCGGCGGCTGGCGCTATCAGATCGACGCCCTGTCGAAATCTCACCAGTTGATCATCCCGGATTTGCGTGGATTTAACACCAGTGACCCGCCCGTTGGGCGCGACAACTATCTGATGGCTGCCCTGGTCAGCGATATTGCCGCGATTATCGATCATTTTAAATTCGGGAAGGTCGGCCTGATCGGCCATGATATGGGGGGTGCCATTGCATGGTGGGCGGCTATCATGCTGCCGGGCCACATCAGCCGGCTGGCGGTCCTGAGCGCTGCTCACCCTGTGCCCTATCTTGCAGCGATCAGGGCAGGTGGCGAGCAATCACAACGGTTGATAGACACCGTCAAAGCCTATCTTGAAATGGCCCGCGCGGGCGTTCTGGACGCTGCGCAACTCAGTAGCTGGGTTGAAGATGCGGACTTGCGCCAGCAATTGCACCAGGCCCTTGAGCATACCAACGCCAATGTTGTCGCCGACTATTATCTGGCAAACCAGGAAGCCACGCAGAACCTCCAGCTGGACGCAATTCCCAAGATACAATGCCCGACGATGGCAATTCGCGGTCAGAACGATCCATATGTGGCGCCCGGCCTGTTTGACGCCATCTGGAAACTCGTCAACGCTGAAACCTGCACGGTTTGCCTGCCGCACGCCGGACATTTCATTCATCATCAGGCTGCGTCCATAGTAAACCGACATCTGGCGAACTGGTTTGCGACCGAATAGATATCGACTGCAATTCGCGCTTCCGGCCAGGCGTGCAACCCAAAAAGCGGACAACTCATGTCGACACTCATTGAGTACACCACGTTTCAGCCGACCAGCAGATCACTGGGCTCACTTGCAGCTTTTGTGTCACAGCATGCCCCGTTCACCCAGTATGAGTTTGGGCCGGTGATGAAAACCCTGCTTTATCAACTGGAACACTGCACCCATGCCGTGGCGATGGCGCGTGATCCGGTAACCGGAGAACTGACCCAGATGGTTTCTTATGTCGGCTGGGTCAGGACGACTGATGATGTGGCTCGGGCCTGGCTTGAGAAAGAAAGCCGGCTGACCATGAGCCATGACAATCACGACGCCGTTGCGGTGACTATTTTGGCGACCGACGATCCGGCCAGCGTGATGGGCCTCATCAGACATGCCAAAAAGATGAATGTCGGCAAATCAGTGTACTGGAAGCGCTACTTCATGGATGGCAGGGCGCCCAGTTCGCGCAGGGTTGTCAAGAAAGGCAAAGCCGGATCATGAAGGTGTTTACGGAAGAAGTACTGATCGCGCTTGGTGATCAGCGTGGCAAGATGTCAGTCAGGATCTGGGAACCGGAATCCGTCCGGGCCAATGTTTTCTGTGTTCACGGTTTTGCAGGCAGTTCAGCGGATTTTGAATACCTTGCGCCGTTTCTGGCAGGCAACGGATACCGGGTCATCTGCCCCGACATGATAGGGCGCGGGAAATCGGCTTATTTCGGCGATCAGAAGTTCTACACGCTTGAGGCTTATCTGCGCACGCTGGGTCATCTGGCGCAAAAGTATCACTCAAAGACCAGCCATCTGGTCGGCAATTCATGGGGTGCCATTATCGGGCTTGTGTTCGCGTCGGTGATCAGAATGAAGGCCGGGAAAGTGATCCTGAATGATCCGTGCCTGCAATCCAGCGGGCAACTGGACAGCCTCAGGCAGAAAATCGTTGATATTTCCGAGGCCTCCTTTGACAGCCTTGATGACGTGGTCGAGTACCTGCATGAGGCCTACCAGATCAATCGCACTTTTCCTCGCGAGCGACTGGAGGAGATTGGCCGCAACAAGTTTCACGAATCCGGTGGTGCCTGGCAGCTTGCCATCGATCCGGCGGTGATCGACGGACTGAAGAGCCATATCGGCATGGAATACGATGTCTATGACCATCTGGCGCATCTGCAAGTTCCGGCCATGTTGCTGTACGGCAAGACCAGCCCGTATTACGAGCCGGACCGGCTGGACCCGATTGTCGCCAGATGTCGGCACATCACATGTGTGAGTGATCTGGACGGAGGGCATGCCATTCCGATGCTGACGGCACATACCGCGCTTCTTGTGCTCGGCTTTCTGGAAGCACGGCAACCCGGTCTTGGTTAGCTCTGTAGGCCTTCTTCGGCTGGGCCGCGGGCAGTTTCAGCAAAACACCTCGCGGCTTGCAAGCGGGCATTCGGCATACTATATTTCTGTTATGACAGAAAAAACAGAAACAAGGATGTTCGAGAGTCCTCCGGTCTGGCTCTTTGACGGGGTCTGTGTGCTGTGCAACGGTGCCGTTCAATACACGCTGAAACACGAAAGGCGACCGCTCATCCGGTTCGTCTCGATCCAATCGGCGGAAGGACGGCAATTGGCGCTACAGCATGGACTTGATCCGGAAGATCCGCAGAGTTTTCTGTTCATTGAAAACGGTGAAGCCCTGTCCAGGTCAGACGGCGTGATCGCACTGGCGCGCCATCTCGATGGCCCGGCCGGCCTGATCTCCCTGTTCGGCTTCCTGCCGAAGTCCCTGCGCGATTTTGCCTATGACCGGATTGCCCGCAACCGCTACCGCCTGTTTGGCCGCAAGTCTGAATGCCCGGTACCTGACGCCGGCATCAGGCACCGCTTCGTGCTTTAGGGTCCGTCATGAACCGGCGCGTTTTGCTTATCGGGGGAACCGGGGTGTTTGGCGAACGCCTGGCCCGGCACCTGTGTCCGGTTGGCGGCATCGACCTCATCGTCACGTCAAGGAATGAGCTGAAAGCCAGGCAGCTGGCCGCCAGGCTTGTGCAGGCCCACCCCTTCGCATCCGTATCGGCAATCCAGCTGGATCATCAGCACAATCTGGGCGCCCGGCTGGAAGAAGTGAAACCGTTCATTGTCATTGACTGTTCCGGCCCGTTTCAGAACGCAGACTACCGTATTGCCGAAACAGTGCTGCGGGCCGGCATCCACATGATCGATCTGGCGGATGCGCGCGATTATCTCAATAACTATGCCGGCGCGCTGGATGAGGTTGCAAAACGCCACGGCAGCGTTGGTCTTGCCGGTGCAAGTTCCACCCCGGCGCTGTCGGCGTCGGCTGTCCGTGCGCTCAGCAGGAGGTGGCAGCGCATCGACAGCATCGACATCTGCATCACACCGGGTGGCAGGAGCCAGGTGGGCAGGGCGGTGATCTCGGCCATCATGAGTTATGCCGGACGCGAAATCCCGGTCTGGCGAGAGGGCCGGCTGACGCAAACCCGCGGTTGGCTGATATCGCGAAGCGTCATCATGCCGGACCTCGGCAAGCGCCGTGTTGCCCCGGTTGAGACGCTGGACGCGGAGTTGCTCGGCCCACGCCATATGGTTGCATCGCGCGTCCGGTTTGCCGCCGGCCTGGAGTCGCCGCCGGAACAAAGGGGCATGCAGCTTATCGCCCTGCTTGCCAAATGGCGCCTGCTCCGGCGCCCGGAACGTCTCATTCCGCTGCTGCTGGCCATGCGGAACATAACCCGCCTGCTCACATCGGATCGTGGCGGCATGAGTGTGGAGATTAGTGGCATCGATGCAGCAAATGAGGCACTGGCAGTACGGTATTCCCTGCTGGCCAGGGAGGGGCACGGGCCTTATGTGCCCGTCCTGCCCGCTGCTGCGGCAGTCAAGGCGCTGCTGCGCGGCCGCATTGAACCCGGTGCGCGTCTGGCAGACAGTGTCCTGCCGCTGCCTGCCATCGAAGCGGAGATGACTGCCTACTCAATCGAAACCAAAACCGAACATTTCCCGCGTAACAGCGGGATTTTCAAGGAAAACCTGGGGCGTGAAACCTTCGGTATGATGCCGGCCGCATTGCGCGCGCTGCACGGCCACACCGGCGTGCCGGTGTGGTCCGGCCTGTCGGAAGTCAAGGCAGCCGACTGGTTTGCACCGCGGCTCCTGGCAAGGCTGTTCGGGTTTCCCGCAAGTGGCAGCGGCATTCCGGTCACGGTTACCGTGGATCGCGAAACAGACGAGGACGGAACCAGCCGGGAAACCTGGACCAGGAATTTTTCAGGCCGGAATTTCTCATCCATCTTGCGCCATCATGCAGATGGAACCTTCTGGGAAACCTTTGGCCCGTTCTCCTTCCGCCTCGGGCTCGCGGCTGATCGTGACAACCTGGTGATGCCGGTGACCGGATGGAAGCTGGGGCCACTGCCACTGCCCCGGTTTCTGGCACCTCGCTCGCGCACGCGCGAGTATGAGGACGAGCAGGGGCGGTTTTGCTTCGACGTTGAGCTGACACTCCCCGTGCTGGGGCTGTTCGCCCACTACCGGGGATGGCTGATGCCGGGCAGACCGGCTTCGGCTGCCATTGAATGACACAAGAGCAGGCGCAGTCACACCTAGACCGGGTTGTCCGCCAGGTATCCGTGGATGGCACTGACACACACAGAGCCTTCTCCCACACCCGACGCCACGCGTTTCACCGAGCCGGAACGCACATCACCGACGGCAAAGATACCGTCCACCGACGTTGAGAACGGCGACTTTGGTTGTCTGTCGGCAATATCCAGCCCGGCAAGGACAAATCCTTTCTTGTCCAGGTCAACACAGTCTCCCATCCAGGCTGTATTTGGAACCGCGCCGATCATCACGAAGATGTTGCCGATGTCTCTTTCTTCGCTTTGACCGGTCTCACTGTTCGTCCACACGATCTTGCGCAGGCTGCGCTCGCCCATGAGCTCGGTTACTTCCGTGAACGGATGCAGGGTAATGCGGCTTGACTGCTCTATGCGCTGGACCAGGTAGTCCGACATGCTGGCCGCCAGACCCTCACTTCTGACCAGTACATGAACATGGCTGGCGTGGCCGGACAGGAACACGGCTGCCTGGCCGGCTGAATTGCCGCCGCCGATCACGGCCACCTCTTCATTGACGCAGAGCTGGGCTTCGAGACCGGTTGCGGCATAGTGGATGCCCTGGCCTTCGTATTTTTCGTAGTCGGGCAGATCAAGGCTGCGATATGTGGCTCCGCAGGCAAGAATAATGCTGCGGGCTTTCAGGTGCATGCCGTGCTGCAGCTTTACCTCGAACAGGCCGTCTTTGTGCGCGATTGCAGTGGCCGCGCGCGCGATGGCAAACTTGGCGCCGAATTTCTGCCCCTGAATCCATGCCCGCCCGGCAAGGGCCTGGCCGGAAATGCCGGTCGGAAAACCGAGATAGTTCTCGATCTTGGAACTTGTACCGGCCTGTCCGCCCGGTGCTTCTGCTTCCACGACGATGGTGTCAATATTCTCCGACGCGGCATAAACGCAAGCCGAAAGGCCGGCTGGGCCAGCACCAATGACGGCGAGATCGTAAATGTGTTGTGCATCGACGGCCTCCGTCAATCCGAGCTCATCAGCCAGGTCGGCAATCGTCGGAGCGTAGTAGACTGTTCCGGAGCGGGTGCGAACGGCCGGCAGGCGCGTGAGGTCAATATCGTGAAGCTCCGCATAGTCTGTGGTGCCTGGCTCGCCAGTTGGTTTTGCTGCAAACGGATAGCCGTTACGGGTGAGAAAGCGCTGAATGCGCAGGAACTCTCTGCTTGTCGGCTCACCTACAACACTTACCCCCGCCTGGTCGTGCAGGATGAAGGCGGTCCGCCGCAGGATGTAGGCGCGCATGATCACCTCGCCGATGTCCTGCTCGGTGCTGTACATGCGGTTGAACTGCGCCCGGGTCAGACGCGCGACCCTGCTGTCGACACCGGTGCGCCCGCCGACCAGAATCTGCCGGTCATTGAACAGGTCCAGTTCACCGGTGAACTGGCTCTTTGCATGTGTGGTGAAGACAATGGGCTCGCCGTGATCATCCAGGTCGAAGATTTCGATATTGCCATCCAGTATCAGAAAGAAATCGGCCCGCCGGTCGCCACGCTGAAACAGGACGGTGCCCGCCGGCAGATGTTCCACGGATCCATAACCGACCAGGCGGTTCATCTGCTCATCGCTTAACTTTGGAAATATCTGCTGTTCCCGGTTGTAGGGGTCGCTGGGGTTGGCCGATGACTGTGCCGCCTGGGCGATGTTACTGCTGGTTTGGGTCATTTGTTCTCCGGGATCACTTCACTTTCGGTCGGGAAGACGTTCGACGATTGTCACAACGTCAGCACCAGGATTAAGTACGCGGATACACGGCTATCGGTTCCTTTTGCCGGCACTCGCCGGACCCTGCCGGATGGGACTGAAGCTGCACGGGTTTGGGATGCTTGCTGGTTGGTGTTTTATGGAACCGGAGTGAAACGGATCCGGATACAGGAGCAGGATCAAAAGAAGCCGCGCCTGCACGATGGCGAGCGCGGTCTAACAACTCCCGACGCCCGGTCTCCGCTTCAATGTAATGATTGAAGATGCCATTGCTTGCTCGCCAGCGCAGGTAATGCCGGTGACGGTACAGTCATTATTCCGCAAGCTGGACGGATTTTGCGCTTTCCTGCGACGGCACAGTGCGCAAGAATTCAAGTCTCGTTTGCCCTGGATACCGATCACATGTTTCGATCCATATCAGCATTGTGTGCTGTGCTCGCTGCTCTGGCGATATCGTTGCCGACAGTTGTCGCTGATTCAGGGTTTGGCGAATTAAAGGGCGAATATGTCGTTGTCTCGGTCCGGCGTAACAGCTTTGTAGCCTCGACCGCATCGCCGCTCCCGGCCGATGAAGACTCCCCCATCGGCAAGACGATGGAATTCACCGCTGACGGAATTATCGTCGAAGGCGTCAGTTGTGATGCGTGGAAAGCTGATAGCATCGAAACGCCTGTGGACTTCGCTGACGACCCGATGTTGTCTGATCTCCGCCTGCCACCCGCTGACGACCCGCACAGCGCTGGCGACAAGAGGTCGGCAAGATCATATCGGGTCATGTGCGAAGGTGAAGAATTCACGACAGTCTATCAGGCTGACAACCGGGTGCTGGCTCTCAGCTGGGCAAACTCAACGCTCTACCTGGTTCTGGAGCGTCGCCTCCATTTTCAGCAGATCAGGAAAATGCAGCTCGCGCTGAAGTCGCTAAAATTTTTCTCTGGTCAGGCAAGCGGAAAGTTCGACGAGGCCACGGCAAACGCTGTACGGGCCTGGTATGGCCACCGCCAAACCGACCATGATGCCGCAATCCCCAAACGTCCGGCGATTACCGAGAACCTTCTGGATGGACTGAAGGTGTTGCATTGACGCAGGGAGCTACAACAGATCACGACGAAGGGACAGCGATGTGACGGGACCTTATGAATGGAATCCGATGCCGCATGTGCTCGATGTCAGTTGCACCGATTGCGGCGGGCACGCGCAGTTTGAATTTGCCGAGGCGTCCATCATTCACTTGCGCAAGGACATAGCCTATTTTCGAAATTCAAAAGAGTTCGATTACCTTAAGGCACAAGACAATGCCGGCAGCTTTCATCATATTGCGCTGTATTTTCATGGTTTGGGTCGGCGCGATCTGGCGGCGATCAATGACCTGCCTGATGGATACTCGCCGGACGATTGGCAACACAGCCGGTATCTGATGCGGTCTCATGACAGCAGCACCGGGGCGATCTCATGCGCTGCATGCGGGTTGAGCAGCAGGCACGATTTGGATTGGCCCAATGATGCATTCTTTCAGATTGAATACAGAAACGGCATCTTGTGGGCATTCAACCGTGACAGTGCGAACGAATTGCTGGCGTACATCGGGTCCGAAGATCGAAGCCGGGACAATTTCACTTACCGTCATTTCCTGATGAAAATTCCGGCTGCGTTTCTGATCAGTAAGGCCCGTGAGGCCGTGGTCAAGAAACTCAAAACGGCACTCCGCAAGGGACAGTGATGATGAACAGCAACTGGTGAGAGTTGAATTTTCGATATCCATCAACTGCGGTCGATCCATCCGGAAGGTAGTCACGCCCTACACTGTTTCAACCAGTTGTATCCAGGGTATAGTCGAACTGACTCGCATCGAGCCTTTCTGCGATCAGGGGCTCGAGTCTGACCAATTGCGATGGATCAAGCGTGAATGATCCGTCGATCGGATGCTCGGTTGAAAACCCGATGGCCTCGCGCACGGTCCTGATGTCGATACCTGCCAGTTCAATGTCCCTGCAGTGCTCGCCGCTGTCAGCTTTGTACACCTCAAGCACCACAACAGGGGTCATGCCTGGCTGGCGGCCATGCGGGCTGGTGAATTCCTCTACAAACAGACCATCAGCACGGGCCTGTCCGGCTGCGCCTGATGGATCTGACGCGGTTCCGACGTACATGTATAGATCCCAGCCGAAGTGGACGAAAAACTGTTCGGCGAACTCAAGCTTGCACCAGACGATGTTGCGCAGGACCATCCGGCAGATCTGCTCGATCTTCCTGCGGTCGGCTTGCTGATCTTCGTGCAGCAACATGTGCACCATGGCAGGGTCGAACAGACCGGGCTGAGCGGCTTTGATTTGTGCAAGGTTTTCGTCGGCAAATCTGTTTTCCACACAGGTCACGCGCAGATGCGGCAACCCGGATGCATCAAAGAACCGCAGCACCGCCGTTACATAGCTGTCCTCCATGCGGAGATAGTCGGCGGCGGTCAGTTTCTTGCCCTGAAATGTTTGCCCGATGTCGCTGGCGCAGGTCCAGTCGTCTGCGAGATAGGCTCCGTTGCCGTCGCGCTCGCCGGGGTTATATTTCGTTATTCTGTACTGGTGCATCGGTTCGGTCCTGGTCTGGATGACCTCTAGGCCGCCATGTTCAGGTTGCTCTGTCGGTGAGGCTTCAATCCCGCCGGTGCCAGTGCAAGCGAATTCGGCGGGGGCGCATTGGGAACAATCAGCAACCTGCCTTGTTTGCCGCGCGGCGTCTTTGGTGGTGGTGCGTCCAGGTTGAGCTGTCTCGACCAGCCAGGTGGCAGAGAGTTTGGCAGGTCGGGGAAGTATTTTCGCATTGTGTATCCGTCAAGATGCCCGCCGTAAAAGCCTCGTTCTTCGTTGTATTTCCAGTACCCTTTCGCTTCGCGAACCTTCTGGTTGAATTCGCGGGCGGATTTGAAACGTATTCCCGGACCCGAAGGCCGCATGCTGGTGATGGAAAATTTTCCGGGATGCTGCGAGTAGTCCGACATGAAGCCCAACAGCACGGAATCACGTTTTGGGTCGATATCCGACCACAATCCAATTCTGTCAGTGTCCAGGATCCCGGCCTCAACCCGCCCGTCATTGTATGTGCGCAGGAAGATGTTTCCCCTGTTGGGGTCTTCCCAGGCAATGCCGGCTCTGTCGAGTTTCTCGAAAAGCTCGGCAACTGCCTCGCTTTCCGCGCGTTCGAGGCCACCTTCTCGAAGCCGGTTATAGAGCACCTGTTCCTGTTTGACGCCGTCAGGCAGATTACTACCCACCTCACGCTGTATCACCCAGCCACCACCTTTCTTGAAGCCGTAATCGACGATTTCAGCTTGCATAATGCCGGCATCCTTCAGTCTGGAGGCACCATGCACAGTGTCCTCGACCAGCTTTTTCTGCAGGCTTTCGGTAAGCGGGTTTTCCGGATCATGATGCCTGCCGCCTTTGCCATATTTGCCCGTGTCCGAAGAGTAATCCTTGAAGACAAAGCCCGTATTGGTCTCGCCGGTCGCGGCATCCATCATGCGGTGTGCATTGGCAAAACCGCCTTGCGCAAATGGCTTGTTTTCCGCCCGCAGTTCGCCGCCTGCGTGCTGCCAGCGCCGTCCTGCATCATCGGCCGGGTTCAGCCGGCCCGATACCGGGCCGTTTGGCGACCTGACGGGGATAATGGCGTCCGGCTTGTAGGCACTCGGGCCGCCGGCAAATTCGGAGTGAGCAGGCTTTTCAAGCGGTGGACGGTCCAGCAGCCTGCTGGATATCGGTCCCTCGAACGGATTGCGCGACAGCGGTGGAGCCGACGCAGGGGCGCTGCCGGGCAGGTCGAGATCAATCCTGGGTGTCGGGCCAATGGAAGCGATCGGGGGGACCGGCTCGATGGTGTGGGGTACCTCGACCCGCGGCGTCAATGGCCGTGGCTGTGATGCCGACGCGGGTGGACTGCCTGGCAGACCGCTGGACGAAGACGGTGGCAGTTCGGAGAACCGGGATATCGGTGGGCTGGAAGGCGGGATGCTGCCACCGCCATCTGCAACCCTGGGAATGCTGCCGGACGGCGGCAGGTCGTCGCCCGAGTTCACGCCGAGCTTGCTCCAGGATTTCTTGTTCCTGGTCAGGTTTGCGGTGATCTTTCTGCCATTACCCAGATCAACCGTCTCACCCGCCTTCATGATGATGACCTGGTCCGGCGGAATTATCGAAGGGGGAGACCCGGGAACCCGCTGTGACGGCAACAGGGGCCGGCCTGTAAGACGAGATGCAATCTTGCCTGCAACAACCCGGTGATGGCCATTGGCGATAATCAGCTCGCTGCCTTTGCCCTGGCGTTGCAGCACAACCGGCACACCGTCTTTCACTGAAGGCGGCATCTGCCCGGTTCTCAGTATCTCGCGGACATAGTGGTTGACCCTGGAGGCGTAGATGTCTTTCTGGGTCGGGTGAATGCCGGAGCCGTTCATGACCCGGCCGACATACTGCTTGTCACCTGCAACCAGTTCGCGGCGTGGCATCAGGCCATCATCGGCACGCCTTTGCGCTTGCAGGGTCTTGGCCAGATCAGGCGGCAGGTCAAAATCGCGTGCGGCGATCTGGCGCTCAAGCAGGGCGACGTTATTCCGGTACTCCCGTCCTCGCCCCAATAGTGATGCGCGGGCCTGGTTGAGGGTGGCTTCGTTTGCCAGGTCGCCGGTAGTCTTTTTCTGTATTGCTGCAAATTTCTCCAGCTCCTGATCCAGTTTCTCGACGCTTCTGCGTTCCTTGAAGGTCAATCCATCGGCGTCGAAGGCCCGTTGGCGGTCCTCTGGAGTCTCGACCGGCCGGCGGCGCCAATCCTGTTGAGTCTGTTGTGCGCCTTGCGGCTTTGCTGCTTCGTCAGGCGATTTCTGCACTGGTTGCTTGCCGGGGTTTTTGGATGACGATGCAGGCTGGTCCGAAGCACGCCCCGGTGCGGGCTCGACCGGTGCTGGAGATGCCTGTGACCTGGCGCTTTTGGCAGCGTCTGCCGCCTCGCCGGTTGGTGTCTGTTTGACCGGCCGGGCCGGCACGGCATCAACCTTGTTGGCGGAAGTTGCAGTTGCTTGTTTCGCTGGTCGCGCCGGTGGCGGCGGATCTGACTTAGGTAGTGCAACTGAGGCCGGCTGCTTGCTGGACGACGGCGCTGCAGCCGCCCTGGCGGGCTGTCTGGACGCAGGAGTGGCATCAGCAGCAGGTTTCGTTCTGGCAGGGCGGACAGTTTTCGGATCACCAGTTCTGGCCACAGACGATGATGTCGGCTTTTCCGGCTGTACTGTGGGCGTCTTGCGGGATGCGGCAGGTGGGAACGGATCGCGGGATGCTGTTTTCGTGGGAGCGGTTGGCGAAGCTGCTTCGGTATGTGTGCTTCTGGACGGCACCTGCTTTGTGCTTCCCGGCGCTGCCTCAACCCGGGATGCCTGGCTGTCTGCTGCCTTTGCATCCGGAAATAACTCGTCAACGATCTGTGGCCTTGCGGCGTCGGGCAATGTCGCCACTTTTTGCGACGCGGGTGTTTTCGGTGCATCCCCGGCTTTGGTCAGGGCGTCATCGAAAGTACGGGCAAAGTCTGCTTCCCTATGCGAGACCCCTTTCAGATCACCGGAGATGTTGGGATTTGCCAACCTGTCCTGGCGGCGCCGAACGTCATTGGCAAAACTTGTAAGGTCGGCCCGCTCCTGGCGTGAAAGGCTCGTCAGAGTGCCTGGCTCAAGGTCATCCAGCTTCGAAGCCAGATTGGCACCCCGCTCAACAGCTGCGGCGTTCGCTGCAACACTGTCGTCGAAGGACTTAACGAATGCCTTGTCTGCATCACCGAATTTTTGACCGGTGCCTTTCAGGACTCGCGCGGCTGATCCGCGAACACCGGCCTTGCTGGCCAGCGCATCGACCTCTTTTACCGTGTCGATATAGGCCTGTAAGTCCCGTCTGGCGGTTTCATCCAGCCCCTTCATCGCCTCGCCATCGAAGCGTCCGAGGCGCTGTGCAACTTTCCTGCCGCGATCGACCTGCTTCAGGTGTCTGAGCCGGGCGGCGGAACCCAGCGCCCCCAGGCCGGGCAGCAAGATGCCGGCAGCTGTCCCGAGTTTGCTCTTGCGGCCGGCTTTGGCCTGATCGAAGAGGGATTCACCCAGAACTGCAGAGCCGCCCTTGGCAAAGTCGTAGAACTCTTCTCCCTTCTGGTAGTCAAGCAATCCTTTGCCGCCGAAGTATAATCCATCGGCCACTTCCGCGGAAATCGCCGCGTAAGTAGCGGCACTGGCATATCCGGCGCCGCTGATGACAGCAGCCGCACCGGCTCCCACTACGGCCAGCGCCATGGCTTTGTAGGCGTCATCCGCGGCTGCATAAGCCTCCAGCGCCCTGACGGCTCTTCCTTTGACATACAGGGACCGGACATAGCTACGGGCCGTATTGTCCGGTTCGAAATACGTCCGTCCTTTAGTTGTTCGTTCGAGCACCAGCCGGGGCATTATGGCCGTCACGACCGTGTCGGAAGGATGCCCGGCTATAACCATCAGGTCTTCAATTTTGCAGTCACCTGCCTTGTTGGCCTTGACCGTGGAGGCCTGGATATCTTTTCCGTAGGCAAACAGGGCCGCCTTCAAAAGCGACAGCCGCTCCTTCTTTGTCTTTTCAGGAGGCTGTCCCGACATTTCGTGATTGAAGCTGCCGCCTCTTGTCTCCAGCAATTCTTTGGGTTTGAACGTCGTCGAAAAGGCTTTGACGGTGCCCGCGGTCCAGAACGCATCACCACGACCGCCGGTACGTCTCGCCAGATCAAGGAATTCCTGGAGCTTTGCAGGCGAGGCGGCGATCTTTTCATATGCCACCTGTTTCTCGAACGCCTGTCTGGCAAACTCGTCGCGGATCAACAGTGCAGCGGCATGATCACCCAGTCGCAGGTCAATCGATCGAAATGCCTTGAATCGGTTCGTGCCAAAGACACGCTTGAAAGCCTTGGTATCCTTTATGTACTTGCTGCCTGGCACGGCGTTGTCGAGTATCTTGGGCAGTAAGCCGGGAAGGAATTCGGTCAGAATGAACGCGGAGACCTCTTCGACTTTTTCATTTTCGTCAATCGAGACCTTCGGATAGCATGCCGCCGCCCTGCTCAGGGCCTGTTTCCACAGCATGCCCAGTTCATCCGGATTGTCTACGATACGGGCGCGGACCGCCGGGCGCACGGCAAGACGTCGATCATCCTCTACCCACCTTGCATCGAATGTCGGTTTGGTCTTTTCGTCACCTTCGGTTGTTGGGCTGGTATCAAGGATGATTGCGGTCTTGTCTTCGGGCGGTGCCCAGTTTTCCCGGTCTGAGCGGGTGAAGTGCAATGGCTTCGAGCGGTACGTGCGGCGATAGCGCTCGTCGACCTCATCGACCTGCAGTTTTTCAAGCTTTACGCGCCGAGGCTGGGTTTTGCCGTCATTCTGGATCAGCTCGGCAAAGAGCGGTTCCTTGAACGGAAATTCGGTTTCGACGATCAACTCAAGATGGCCCACGTCACTGGAGTAAAATACATCGCTCGGCACGCCTGTCTCGGGCGGGGTATCAACAAACTGCAGCCGCCCGACAGCATCCGCAAATGCCAGTTGCCAGCCGGACGGCATCTGGTTGAGGGCAAAGTACTTGATGCCCGGCACAACGGTGTTGTCGAATTCGACCGTAATGAACAGGCTGTCGAAATCATCAGGCTGAGCAACCCCTGCCTTTTTCCAGGATTGCTTGAGCGTCCTGGAATCGGCTTGGCTGGAACGCTTATGGCTTACATACTTGATCCCCGGGCTTGCACTTCGGAACGCGACAGCATCTCCACTGGCTGAAGGCAGCCCGTTGCCCCAGACAAACAGTGTGCGCCGTTTTGATGATCCCAGATCCTTGTTGCGGCCATAGGGATAGAATGCCTTGGTCGGCGGCGAGAACTTTCTCTGGTCTTCCACCACGACGGCACCGGCAACCTTGGAACCGCGCAACCAGGTCTGCCGGCCTCCGCTTGAAAACGAGCCATCGCCGGCAACCGTGCTCCAGGCGCCTGCCAGACGCTCTTTGCGTCTTTCGCCCAGCAGGACATGGAACAGGTCGCCCGGTGCGGGCTTCAAACTCACCGCAGCCGCTGCTGTTGCGTTTTCCAGGTCGAACGAAACATGTTTCAGGTTGGTTGGGAAATACAGCAGCCTGCCTTCCGGCAGCGGTTCGCGATCGGGTGCTTCGCCTGCTGACGCAAAGTCGCGAACCCGCTCGAAAATAATTTCAAGAAATCCTCTGGCATCTTGCTGCGATGAACGCTGTGCCCGCATTTCAATGGACCGGTATTTCGTCAGACCGCCTTTGCCGGTCAGCATCAGGCGCGCGCTGCTGCCGTCCTTGGCAATCGAGGCCCGTCCCTCCAGGACATGATCCACACCGGCACCGGGTGCGCCGTCAATCGATTGCGCTACGCCCCAGTCACCGGCGTAGTGTTCCTGAGCAACGGACCGGGAATCCGCCAGCTCGCGTTGCCAGTTCTTGCGGGCCTGATCGATGTCCAAGCGGGAAAAGAATCTTTTTTCCTGGAACAGTCCCTTCAGTTCGGTCCGGTTCATGTACTGTTTGGAGCGGGCGTACAGAACACGGCTTTCAAACGCCCGCCCATTGCTCATATCATCCGGTTTCGGCAACAAGAGGACGGTGCCTTGTCTGTCGGCGGCGTTTAACGTTGCATCGACAGGTCCGTCCCGGGTGCGGGTGAACTGGGCATCAACGCGAAATGGCCTGTCATGCTCCAGCGTCTCGATCACCGCGCCATTGAGATCAACAACGCGCAGCAATACGTCATCACCCTCATAGGTCAGTACCAGCGGATTGGAGTAGGGCGTATGGATGCGCTTGACCACGCGATTGCCAAAGGTTGTGGAATAGGTGACGTGCATCCGCCATTCCTTGCCGATCAGACGGATCTGTTTGGCGCGTGGATCAAACCTGGCCTCCAGTTCGACCCATTCTGGTGGCGAGAAGCTGGCAATGAGTTTTGAGATCACCCAGCTGGGAAGATCGCTGATGTCGCGAACATCACGCAAGGTTCGCCTGGCAGTGAGCCGTTCGCCGTCGAAGCTGGCGCTGTCAAAGACATAGCGATGGCCACCGGATTCCATGACTTCGATCTCGATTGGCTGCTGGGTTTTCGAGAGATTTTCGGTATCGTTCAGGCGTAGCGGATCGTGCGCGACAATTGGTGGCCGGTTGACAACCTTTTGTTCCAGTTCCCTGAGCCTTTGCTGCAGCGGCTTTATTTTGTCTTCAGTGAATTTTTTCGATGCGTCACGATCGAATTCATATTCGTCAGGCAATCGCTTGAACTGCTTCTGGATGACCTGGCCACCGCCCGGTGCACGCCAGATATAAGCTTTTTCCTTGCGTTGTTTCGCAATCTCGCTCCGTAACGACTGGATGTCGCGCATCGCAGTATCGACACTTTCGACTTCCGCGCCAAGGCCGGGGCTTGCCAGTTTGCCATCATCGGGACCTCGAATGATCCAGTCCTCGCTGCCGTTTTTCCAGATACCATAGATGGCGCCTGCGAGTTTTTTCCTGCCGGCCTCATCGAGACGGGTGACGGGGTTGTCATCGGCTTTCACGTCAAAAACCAGGCCGCCTCCGTCCTGTCGTGCAGTTGCGCTGCCATGCAGATAGATTTCATCGAGCTCGTCATTGACCTTGATCCGGGTGACGAACGAGGAGGTATCCGGATCCCAGCTGATCTTGACCTCACCGCCGGCATCGCCATCAACCTTGATTGTCGCATCGGTCGGCTTGTCGCCAATTTTTTTACGCATTGCGGTATTGAAACGCGCTTCCAGAGCTTTGACCTCATGGTCGACAGGTGGTTTGTTCCGGGCCGCACTGTAGGCTTTCGCGAACGCCGCACGGCGTTGCTTGTGATCGCCGGCGGCGAGAACTTCATCAACTATTTTCAGATGTTCAGGCTTTTTGGGATCGAGGCCGAGATCGGTTGCCAGCGCACTTTTGTCCGCGACCACTCTTGTTTCGGACGGGGACCAACTGCGAATGCGTGTTCCGCGCAAGATCTTGGTGACTTTTGCAGCAAGTTTGGGGTCGATGTTCTTGAAATCACTCGATTCGATATCGTTCAGGAGCGACTTGGTCATGCCGACCAGGTGCGGTGGTACCGACTGTGCCCGTACCATGCCTGAAGCGCCCGACAGGGCAGTAAACACAATGGCGGCAAGACTGGCCAACAGGAGCGTTCGGTTGATGAAAACGTTGCACCGGCGATCTGTAAATCGGGCCAGGGCCATTCCACGAAGACTGCTCATGATACCTTGCACTGCCTCTTCAGCCCCCATTGCACTCATTGGGCCTGGATCATCAGGCCTCTATTTTTCAACCTTTCGAACCTTCACATAATCAATCAGAGCGTTTCCCTCGCCCTGAAGGCCGGCATCCTGTTTGTGCAGGCCGAATCCGAAGAACAGGTTCTTCTTGGCCCGGAGCATTTTGAGGTTTTCAGTTTGGAATGTGCGATAGTCCGGGTCATTTTCCGACGAGTAGGTTCCGGACATGCTGTATGAGCGGCCGGTTTTCTTCAGGATCAGGATAAAGTCCTTCATGGCGTACTTGTCGCCCAGTTTGTGGGTCTTCCAGCGCTCGGTTGTTGTCTGGTAAGCAGTATCGCGTGAGGACTCGATTATGGTATCAAAGCCGGTACGTTTACCACTTTCGTTTTTCACAAGTGACGCCATCATACTGGCGCGTCCGCCTTCCATCTTCGGCCAGATGGCGGCGGCAATCCAGTTTTCGTGGTCTTTCCTGGTGCCGAAATAGAAACCCTCTGTGCCTTGTTGGGCTTCGATCCTGAATTTGGCCTCGATCTCCCAGTCGCCCTTGGGCAGGGCACCGGCGTGGGAGATTATGTTCTCCATCTGCTCCATTGACGGATTGGCAGCAGGCACACCCGCAATCATCAGCAGTTCGCCTTCTTCGGCAATGTAACGGTCGGGATTAGGATTGCCGACCTCCCATCCTTCCGCCAGATCATCACCGTCAAACTGGTCTTCGAAAACTGTTTCGACCTTGGGAGGTTCTTCAGCTTTTGGCGCCTGGGCCACGACAACCGGTTCTGCAACCGGCTTTGCGACATCCTCACGGACTTCATTCATCGCATCGGACAGGCTGGCGGCGTCATTGGCGGCGAACATCTTGCCATTGCCGTTCTTTGAGATGCACTCAAGTTTGGCGCGCTGCTCAGCCGACAGGTCAAAGCCCACAACATGTATCTTGGTGGTGACGCCAGCATCATTGAGTGCCTTGGCAGCAGCGCACGGATCGCCGTCGCAGCTTTCAAGTCCGTCTGAGATCAGCACGACCGTGTTATCCTGCCCCTTCTGATCCTGCAGCCAAGCCGCCGACTCTTTGAGAGTGTTGGCAATTGGCGTCTGGCCTTTCGGTGTGATGAAGCTGAATGAATTGTCCGCTTCGGCAGCAGAGAAATGGCCGATTGGATTCATCAATTCCATGTCGTCGCAGTCGTTCAACTTGCGATCGAAACGATGGCCGTAGGCAATCAGCCCCATTTTTGCTCCCGTCGGCATCTTCGCGGAGAGATCTTTCAATACCGCCTTGGCAATCTCAATCTTGGGCTTGCCATCGATCTGACCCCACATGGAGTTTGACGCATCAAGCACGAACATGACGTTTTTCTGGGTGTCTGCGGAGACCGGCGCGCTCACGAAAAGCATGAGAGTTGCCGACACAGTCAGGGTCACGGATTTTATCAGTTTGGCGGGCATTTGTTGCTCCCGGTTTGTGTTGTCTCAATAGGCCTCATTGCCAGCCGCGTTGGATCGGCAGGCGCATTCAAGTTCACTGTTTGGGAAGCCCCCGGTTTCCCCTTTTGCAGAACTACGCGTGTCCAAACGGACTGAAAATGAACCGATCGAAGGAGTCGCGTGCGCCTTGTTGCACCGTTAACCCGCAGGCGCGTATTCCTGCTCCGGCAAATTTGGACAGGAATGTCGGTTGCTGTCATTCCCCATTTGGGGAATAGCCAGCCGTCAGGTTTTCACCCAGGTCAGCAGGCTTTGCAGATCGGATTGGCGGCGAACGCCCATCTTTGACATGACGCTGCGCAACTGCTTGCGCACGGTGTCGTAGCGCACCTGCCGGTACTGGGCGGCTTCTCTCAGGGAAGCTCCGGCGGACAGCGCCTCGATCAGTTCAAGTTCTGCATGCGAGAGTTCATAAGCGCGTTGCAGCGCATCGCGTGGCAGCGTGTCGGCAGCCGCCGGTATGTCAAAAGCAAACATGGCAACCACGTCGCTCGGATAGCCCTGGTTCTCAGGCTTGCTGACTGGTGTGAGCTTTCCTTTGACCGGGGTAGCCGATCCTGTAAGGCCATTCAGTATGAACCTGTCGTCACCTTGCCCGACATTGTTGTCGTGCCGGGCCAACGCGACCAGCCGGGCTTCCATGGCCAGCTGATTGATTTCATCTCCCAGATACAACCGGCCATTGCGTAACATCGCTGGAAACCGCCGAAGAACCCTGGCGCCGGCGGTATTTGAAAAATGAACCCTGCAATCGCTGCCGATGGCGACCATCGGTTGCTCTGCCACATCGCACATGGCCTGAAAGGCTTGCGTCTGGCGCTGCAACTCGCCCAGCTTCATGTAGGTCTGCAGCGACGTTTTCATGTGTGGCAGCAGGGTTTCCAGAATGGCAACCTGTTCGGTGCCGATATTGCCATGGGCCATTGATCTCTGGACGGAAAAACCGGCCAGCAAATCTGGTGTGTGGAGTGCGGCGATGCCGGCGAAATACCGCAAACCGTTAGGAGCCAGAAAGTCGTTGTAGAATTCATCACGATCAATATCGGTTTCGCTGAAGGCTAGATGATCGTGCACGATCGCTGATTGCCGCTTCGTCAGCAACTTCGCAATACGCGGGTTTTTCGACTGGTAGTGCTCCAGATAACTCTCGTTGATGCCGATGTTTTCGGTTGATTTCAATTCGACATAGCGCCCGGAAGACAGGTCGACAATCTCCAGATTGGAGAACACGCCGCCGATGAGATCGTTCAGGGATTTGAGAAAATCCTCCCACGGGCGCTCGCCGACGCCTGCCTCATTGGCAAGCCTGATCGCACTCAGAATTTTTTCCGTCCCGGTCAATGCGACACCTCATTGGAGTTCGCTCCGACACAGTCAATAATGAATGACGTTAGGACACAAGTCGAATTTGTAACCCTGATCTCTCAACCATCGCGGCTGGACCGTGGAAAAGCCGGTCCTGTCGGACAAGGCTGCGCTCCGCAGGGCGGGTCTGCCCATAGTGCACACAAGGCAATGCCTCAAACCTGCTTCTGGGTGCGATTGAGGTCGGCAGAGCCGTTTCGTAGCGTCTGGTTATGACCAAACCGAACTCATTTCGCTGTTTCAAGACATCTCCGGAGATCATCCGCCTGGCGGTGATGCTCTACGTCTGATTTCCACTCTCTCTTCGCAATGTCGAGGACCTGCTGCATGAGCGTGGGATCGATGTGAGCCATGAAACCGGTCGGTATTGGTGGAACAGATTTGGTCCGATGTTCGCTGCCAAGATCCGAAAGAAACGTCTCCAACAACTGCGAACTTACTCCAATTGGAGATGCAAATAAATCAGATCAAAGGTTTAAAAAAGAGATTTGGTGGAGCCAGGCGGAATCGAACCGCCGACCTCTACAATGCCATTGTAGCGCTCTCCCAACTGAGCTATGACCCCGAAATCTCTTTCACATGTCACCGGCCCTGGCCGGAGAAACCGCCGACCGGCTTGGGGGCTGGCGGCAATACCTGCGTGATACCCGCAACTGGCCGATGATGTCAATCTGCCAGTTCGGTGTTTTCGCTCAGACCTCGTCACCACCCTTTTTGGGAATCAGGTCTTCCACTCCGGTCCCGCCTTCGTCCTCTTCGTCAACCAGGAACTGATCGGAATTTTCGGACTCTTCTTCATCATCGGCGTCGCCGAGATCGACATCCTTGATTGCCGCTGTCTCGTCATCCGCATCATCATCGGTGTCGTCGTCTTCAAGATCTTCCAGGCTTACAACGGCCGGATTTTCCTCCAGCTCGCCGTCATCCTTCTTTTCTTCTTCCTCAGCCGGCTTTTCGGCGGGCTTGGCCCGGGTCGGCAGATCCGCCTTTGATGGCAGCAACTGCTCTGCCACAAATGCCTGGCCGCATTTCGGACAGGTGATGGGATCCTTGTTCAGATCATAAAAACGCGCTGCACAGCTGGGGCATGTACGTTTGGTTCCAAGTTCGTCGCTGACCACGGTGACAACGTCCTTATCTTTTAGGAATGGATTTCAATTATGAAGATTGGTGGCGCATCCCATGCCACGGGCGCGCGCGCGTGTCAAAAGCCAATTTACATGGCCGTGATGATGGCATGTCGCAGCAGGGTATGATAATGCCGCCATGCACATCGCCAACCAGGCCACTTTGCGCCTGTCATATCCAGGGTCAAATCAAGTTGAGTTCCGAGAAACCGCATCCGCTTCGTTCTGCACATTCACCCCGCCTGACGGGCCGGGTCAAGGTGCCCGGCGACAAGTCAATCTCCCATCGCGCCTTGATGTTCGGTGCCATGGCGCTTGGTGAAACGGTCATTACCGGCCTGCTGGAGGGCGAGGATGTCATCAACACGGCAAAGGCCATGGCAGCACTTGGCGTCAGGCTTGAGCGCTGGAACGACGATGAAAGCTGGCATGTCAACGGCGTCGGCCTTGGTGGGTTTCAGACGCCGGCACAAACCATAGACTTCGGCAATTCCGGCACCGGGGCCCGCCTCGCCATGGGCTTGCTGGCAACCAACCCGATAACAGCGCGCATGTCGGGTGACGCGTCCCTGCGCTCGCGCCCCATGGGCCGCATCGTGACACCGCTTGAGGGCTTCGGTACCCGGTTCGACACCTCCGACGGCGGCCGCATGCCGCTGACGCTGCATGGCGCGCAGCACCCGGTGCCCATCGAATACCGCCTGCCGGTCGCGTCTGCCCAGGTCAAGTCAGCCGTGCTGCTGGCAGGCCTGAATGCGCCCGGTGCCACCACTGTGATCGAACCGGAACCGACCCGTGACCATACTGAACGCATGCTTGAAGGTTTTGGCGCCGACATAACAATCGGCCAGGCAGATGACGGTGCCCGCACCATAACTGTTGCCGGGCATGCCGAACTGCAGGCGCAGACGGTCGAGGTGCCGGGAGACCCCTCTTCGGCGGCCTTCGCGCTTGTTGCTGCAGTTATCAGCGCAGACAGCGAAGTCACGGTGGAAAACATGCTGCTCAACGAAACCCGCACCGGTCTGCTCGTTACCCTGCAGGAAATGGGTGCCGATATTTCCATCTCCAATGAAAGAGTGTCCGGCGGCGAGCCGGTGGGAGACGTAACGGCCAGGTCCAGCGCGCTTTCCGGTGTTACGGTACCGGCAGCCCGCGCACCGTCGATGATAGATGAATATCCGGTACTGGCGGTTGCTGCCGCCTTTGCGGACGGCATAACGAGAATGCAGGGCCTGCACGAATTGCGGGTCAAGGAAAGTGACCGGCTGGACGCCGTGGCAGCCGGGTTGAAAGCCAATGGCGTGGCCCATGATACCGGCGATGACTGGCTTCAGGTCACAGGCGGCAGGGTGGCAGGCGGCGGCACCGTCCTCACCCACCTTGATCATCGCATTGCAATGGCGTTCCTGGTGATGGGGCTGGCGTCCGACGAGCCGGTCACGGTCGATGATGGAAATGTCATGGCGACAAGCTTCCCGGGCTTCAGGGAGTTCATGGAAGGTCTGGGCGGGCGTTTTGAGGATGCCGCCGCATGACCGGCCTTCCGCATCTTGTCATTGCCGTTGATGGCCCGGCAGCGTCGGGCAAGGGCACTCTTGCCCGCAGGCTGGCGGCCCATTATGGACTGTCCTACCTCGATACCGGATCATTGTACCGGGCAACCGGGTTGGCGGTTGAAGCAGCCGGCGGCAGGTCCGACGATCCGGCTGCTGCCCTGAAGGCTGCCCAAACTCTCGATCCATCCGGTTATTCGGAAGACCAGCTTCGCTCGCCCGGTGCCGGTGAGGCGGCCTCGCAGGTCGCTGCCATTCCCGCGGTGCGCTCCGCATTGCTTGAGTTTCAGCGCAAGTTTGCCGCTATGTTACCTGGTGCCGTGCTGGATGGACGCGATATCGGCACGGTCGTGTGTCCCGATGCCGACGCCAAGCTGTTTGTAACGGCTCAGGCAGAGACCCGGGCCCAGCGCCGGCATCTCGAACATGCAGGCCGCGGTGACGAGCTCAGCTATGAAAATGTGCTGGCTGATATCCGCCGCCGCGACGAGCGCGACAGCGGCCGCGCGGTGGCGCCCCTGAAGCCTGCTGAAGACGCCATCTTGCTCGATACGACAGAATTGGGTATAGAAGCCGCGTTCCAGGCCGCTTTGGACCTAGTCGAAAGCGTTTTGAATGAGCGGGGGCAGTCTGCCTGATGGCGGATCGCCCCTAAATTTGTTCCTGGATGCCGATCAATATCATCTGCTTTCGCTAAAGGTTCTGGAACATGGCGACGGTGGTGCTCGGCATTCAACATGAACAAGAACCAGTGTTTGGCGCCCGTGCTGCCCAACCCATATCCGACCATTACAGGCCGGATAATCAGCGCAAATCGGGACGTCCTGCGGTTATTTCCGTGGGCCAGGCATATTTGTAGATTGAAAGAAGGCATTATTGATGGCTGAAACCAGCTCTCTTAACCCGACCCGCGATGATTTCGCGGCTATGCTCGATGCGAGCTTCAACGAAGAAACCAATGCAGAAGGCACCGTTGTCAAAGGCAAGATCATTGCCATTGAAAACGATCTGGCGATTATCGACGTCGGTCTGAAGACCGAGGGCCGTGTGCCGCTGCGCGAATTCCGCACTCCTGGTCAGGATCAGGACCTGACGGTCGGCGATGAAGTTGAAGTCTTCCTCGACCGGATCGAAAACGCCATGGGCGAAGCCGTGCTGTCACGCGACAAGGCACGGCGCGAAGAAGCATGGGTGCGTCTTGAAAAATCATTCGAAGACAATGAGCGCGTTGACGGCGTCATCTTTGGCCGTGTCAAAGGCGGCTTTACAGTGGACCTCGGCGGTGCAGTAGCATTCCTGCCCGGTTCCCAGGTGGACATTCGCCCGGTCCGCGACGTGACCCCGCTGATGAACATGACCCAGCCGTTCCAGGTACTGAAAATGGACAAGCGCCGGGGCAACATTGTTGTTTCGCGCCGTGCCATCATGGAAGAAACCCGTGCCGAGCAGCGCTCCGAACTGGTTCAGAACCTTGCCGAAGGCCAGCAGGTCGAAGGCGTGGTCAAGAACATCACCGATTATGGTGCATTCGTTGATCTGGGCGGTATTGACGGACTTCTGCACGTCACTGACATTTCCTGGAAGCGCGTCAACCATCCGACCGATGTTCTCGCCGTTGGCCAGACCGTCAAGGTGCAGATCGTCAAGATCAACCCTGAAACCCAGCGCATCAGCCTTGGCATGAAGCAGCTTGAAAGCGATCCATGGGAAGGTGTTGAAGCCAAGTATCCTGTCGGCATGCGCGTTCAGGGCCGTGTCACCAACATCACCGATTACGGTGCATTTGTGGAACTGGAAGAAGGCATTGAAGGTCTTGTCCACGTGTCCGAAATGAGCTGGACCAAGAAGAACGTGCATCCCGGCAAGATCGTTTCCACATCGGAACAGATCGAAGTTGAAGTGCTCGAAGTCGATCCGGCAAAGCGCCGTGTCTCGCTTGGCCTGAAACAGACCACCGACAACCCGTGGGCGTCGTTCTCGGAACGGTATCCGCAGAACACCCACGTTGAAGGCGAGATCAAGAACATCACTGAATTCGGTCTGTTCATCGGTCTTGAGGGCGATGTTGACGGCATGGTTCACCTGTCCGATCTGGACTGGAACCGGTCCGGTGAAGATGCCATCCAGGACTACACCAAGGGCGATATGGTCAAGGCCATCGTGCTTGACGTGGACCAGGAAAAGGAGCGCATCTCGCTGGGTATCAAGCAGCTTGGCGGCGATCCCATGGAAGGCGCAGCGTCGGGTGGCATGCGCAAGGGTGCAACCGTGACCTGTGAAATCACCGAAGTGCAGGAAAACGGCATCGAGGTGAAGATCGCGGATACCGACATGACTGCGTTCATCCGTCGTTCCGATCTGGCCCGTGACCGGTCGGAACAGCGTCCCGAGCGCTTTGCCGTCGGTGAGAAGGTCGATGCCCGCATCACCCAGTTCGACAAGTCCGCCCGCAAGGTTGGCCTGTCGATCAAGGCCCTGGAAATTGCCGAGGAAAAGGCTGCCGTGGAACAGTACGGGTCTTCGGACTCCGGCGCGTCGCTGGGCGACATTCTGGGCGCAGCTCTCAACAAGGCAGGCGAAGACGAAAAGTCGAAAGACTGATCCTGGCGTCTCTGCCCAAGTGACACTCTCAACCGGCCAGCAGCTTCCTGCTGGCCGGTTTTTTGTTTCTTCAAACCGCTAAGTGCAGATTGAAGGACGATCTTTTACTGACCGATCCTCTTTCTTCAAACTGCTAAGTGCAGATTGAAGGACGATCTTGATTTCACTACATTGTTGCTTACAACCAGTCAGCTCAAACCAACCGGAAACCCGTCACATGTCCCTTGATGCAGATAATCTGATCGTCCGCCGCAAAATGCGCCGCCGTGTATCGTTCTGGCGCGCCATATGCATTGCGCTCGCAGTGGTGACGCTGGTGGCGCTGGCCTATGGCAGCAGCGGGTCTGGCTTCAACCTGGGCAAACGCGCAGACCATGTCGCGCGTATCAGGGTGGAAGGCATGATTACCGGTGATACCAAGACACTGGACATGTTGCGGGAAATCGAAAAGGCAAAGCAGGTCAAAGCGCTGCTGGTTCACATTGACAGTCCCGGCGGCACCACGGCCGGTTCCGAGGCTATTTACGAGCGCCTGCGTGCCATCGCCAAAGACAGGCCGGTGGTTGCGGTGATGAACACCGTCGCCGCGTCAGGTGGATACATTACCGCGATTGCCGCCGATCATATCGTGGCCCGCGGCAATACCATCACCGGGTCCGTCGGCGTTATCTTTCAGTGGGCACAGGTGGAGAAATTGCTCAGCAACATCGGTATCGACATGCAGGAGCGCAAATCGGGTTCCCAGAAAGCAGAGCCGAACATGTTTTCCGAACCTTCCGTCGAAACCCTTGCCGTCACCGATGCCATGATCCGTGACAGCTTCGTGTGGTTCACTGACCTGGTGAAAGAGCGCCGCAAGCTGTCCGGGCCACAGATGACACTGATTTCAGATGGCCGGGTGTTTACCGGCCGCCAGGCGCTGACATCCAAGCTGGTCGACAAGCTGGGTGGCGAGGATGAGGCGATTGACTGGCTGTCCACAGAGCACAAGATCTCCAAGGACATGAAAGTCATAGACTGGGAACCGGCACCGGCTGACGGGGCTGGCAGTCTGGGTCTGTTTGGCCTGAGCACGGTTGCCCGCTGGCTCGGGTTTTCCGCAGCGGTTGATGCACTTGAGGCCCGCACGGTAAAGCTTGACGGTTTGTTGGTGCTTTGGCACCCTAATTTGCGATAATTGCTGGTTTGAGGCGCAATATTGTGCCAAAAACAAACACACAGTCAGTTTTAACCCTGAGGGGGGTTCATTTGTCATGATCAAGTCCGAGCTTATTCAGGAAATCGCCATCCGCCATCCGCATCTGTTTCATCGCGACGTGGAGCGTATTGTAAATACGGTTTTTGACGAGATCACCGGGGCCATGGCTGAAGAAAACCGGGTTGAGTTGCGCGGCTTTGGGGCATTCTCGGTGAAACAGCGCGATGCCCGTCAGGGCCGCAACCCACGCACCGGAGAGCCGGTCAAGGTAGAAGCCAAGCGGGTGCCGTTTTTCAAGACCGGCAAGGAGTTGCGCGAACGCCTCAATGGCGGCAAGGACGTATAAGAGATCGTAATAGCCGGTCACGTTTGCGCGGACCGGGTTTACAGCACTCTGGAACAGGCATAATTGTCGTGACGGCAAAACGCATAATTTCATGGATCATTGGCGCGCCGGTGGCGGTTGTGCTGGTCAGTTTTGCAGTAGCAAATCGCCACTGGACCGACGTGTCGTTTGACCCGATCAACAAGGCAGACCCCTGGTTGACCGTTTCAATGCCCACCTATCTGCTGCTGTTTGCCGGCGTGTTCATGGGCATGATAGTGGGTGGCGTGGTTGTATGGCTGCGGCAGGGAAAGTGGCGCAAGGCGGCACGGTTGGCCCAGACCACCAAACCGGACGTTCCCACTGAGCGTAAACCCAGCGAAGCAACAGGTCTCGTGCCGGTTGTGAACCAGAATAACCAGGCCTGACGGCTCCATCGGCGGTGTCAGGTTGAATTCCAAGAGATGCCATGTTCCAGAATCCGATTTGTGTTGCGCTAGACACGCCCGACCCGGCGATCGCTGCTGCGATGGCGGCACGGTTGCAGGACCACGTCGGCATGGCCAAGGTCGGTATGGAGCTGTTCTATCGCTCAGGGCGCGCTGGATATGAGCAGGTTGCGGCCCAGGGCGTGCCGCTGTTCCTGGACCTCAAACTTCACGACATACCCAATACCGTGGCGCAGGGGCTGACCTCGCTGCTGTCGCTGAGCCCGGCGCCGGCGATTGTAAATGTTCATGCGTCAGGCGGCCCGGCCATGCTAGAGGCTGCAGCCAGGGCCGTGGACGGCAAGGCCAGGCTGATTGCCGTTACCATCCTCACCAGTCTGTCCGATACGGATATCCATGCCGCCGGCTTTGATCCTGCGGCAGACACGGCGCAAACCGCGGTGAAGATGGCGCAATTGTCGCAACAGTCCGGCCTCGACGGTGTGGTGTGTTCGCCTCATGACATCGCCGCCATCAAGGCTGCCTGTGGTGCTGACTTCCTGACAATCGTGCCGGGCGTGCGTCCGGCAGGTGCCGATGTGCAGGACCAGAAACGCATTGCAACACCGCGCGCTGCCCGGGCAGACGGGGCCGATATTCTGGTCATCGGGCGTCCGATCACCCAGGCAGATGATCCGGCTGCAGCAGCCGCTGCCATTGTTGCCGACCTGGAGGGATAACCGGTGAGCGAGACCAAAATCAAGATCTGCGGGCTGTCCGACCCGGCCCATGTGCGCACCGCAGTTGAGGCAGGAGCTGACTATGTGGGTTTCGTGTTTTATGAACCCAGCCCCAGAAACATTTCAACCCAGGTGGCCCAGGCGCTTGCCACTCTGGCGCGCGGGCGGGCCAAAATAGTTGCGCTCGTGGTCGATGCCGATGATGGGCTGATCGACCGGATCAATGCCGAGGTGAAACCGGACTTCTTTCAGGCACACGGCTCTGAGACGGTTGACCGTATTTCCGAGATTCGTGCCCGCACCGGCGTTCCGGTGATCAAGGTCATCAAGGTCGCCGATGCTGCGGACATTGAGGCAGCCGGTGCCTATGCAGATGTTGCCGCGATGGTGCTGTTTGACGCCAAGGCGCCTGAAACCCTGGCCAATGCGCTGCCCGGCGGCAACGGCATCCTGTTCGACTGGGATCTGCTGCCGCAAGGCGGTTTGAGCGGCGGCTTCATGCTGTCGGGAGGGCTTGAAGCGGACAATGTCGCTGAAGCCATCCGTGTCACCGGCGCTCCGGCTGTTGACGTCTCGTCCGGCGTCGAAACCGCACCGGGCAGCAAGGATGCCGCGGCCATCGTGAAATTCATTGAGACCGTGCGCCAGCACGGGTAGAACATCGGACAGGGCTGTTTTGAATTTTAAACAGCACGGTCTTTTTCCGGCATTGCCGTGTTGTAAATGAGAGTTGAACAAATGAGTACGTCTGCACCCAATTCATATCGCACCGGCCCGGATGAAACCGGCCTGTTCGGCATTTATGGCGGCCGCTTCGTGGCCGAAACACTGATGCCGAACATTCTTGAACTGGAGGCAGCCTACGCAGCAGCGCAGAATGACCCGTCCTATCAGGCCGAACTGGATGATTTTCTGGAGCACTATGTCGGCAGGCCGTCGCCGCTGTATTTTGCAGAACGCCTCACCGAACACCTTGGTGGCGCGAAAATCTATTTCAAGCGCGACGAGCTCAACCATACCGGCGCCCACAAGATCAACAATGTCATGGGGCAGATTCTGCTGGCCCGGCGCATGGGCAAGACCCGCATCATTGCCGAAACCGGTGCCGGACAGCATGGCGTGGCAACGGCAACGGCATGTGCCCGTTTCGGGCTCCAGTGCATAGTCTACATGGGCGCAACGGACGTTGAGCGGCAGGCGCCGAACGTGTTTCGCATGAAGCTGCTGGGCGCAGAAGTGGTGCCGGTCACTTCCGGGCGGTCTACCCTGAAAGACGCCATGAACGAGGCGCTGCGCGACTGGGTCTCGAATGTGGACGATACCTTTTATTGCATAGGAACGGTTGCCGGACCGCATCCCTATCCGGCCATGGTTCGGGACTTTCAGGCCGTCATCGGCAGGGAGACCAAAGAACAGATGCAGAAGCGCGAAGGCCGTCTGCCGGACTCGCTGATTGCAGCCATCGGCGGCGGCTCAAACGCCATGGGGCTGTTCTATCCGTTCCTTGATGATGCGTCGGTTGAGATCATCGGTGTGGAAGCCGCCGGACGCGGTGTCGACACCGATGAACACGCTGCCTCGATCACCGGTGGCAGGCCCGGTGTGCTGCACGGCAACCGCACCTATCTGTTGATGGATGATGATGGCCAGATCAACGAAGCGCACTCGATTTCGGCAGGGCTGGACTATCCCGGCATCGGGCCGGAACACTCCTGGCTGAACGACACCGGCCGCGTCACCTACATCTCCGCGACGGACGAGGAAGCCCTTGAGGCGTTCAAGCTGTGCTGCAAGTTGGAGGGCATTATTCCCGCCCTTGAGCCATGCCATGCGCTGGCCAAGGTCATGGAGATAGCGCCGGACAAGCCGGCCGACCATCTGATGGTGATGAACATGTGCGGACGTGGTGACAAGGACATATTCACCGTTGCCGAACATCTGGGGGTGAAGCTGTGAGTGCCGGAACCCGCATTGAAGCCCGTTTCGCCGACCTCAAGGCGGAAGGAAGAGCAGCACTGGTAACCTTCGTCACCGCCGGTGACCCGGGCTATGACACCTCGCTTGAACTGTTGCGGGCATTGCCGGACGCCGGTGCCGACGTCATCGAGCTGGGCATGCCGTTTACCGATCCGATGGCCGATGGCCCGGCCATCCAGGCGTCTTCCCTGCGGGCCCTCGGGGCAGGTCAGGACATGATCAGCACCCTGAAGCTGGTCAGCGAATTCCGGCAAGGCGACAATGATACCCCGATCGTGCTGATGGGTTATTACAACCCGATTTACATTTACGGCGTGGACAGGTTCATTGCGGATGCCAAGGCTGCCGGTGTTGACGGTCTCATCGTCGTTGACCTGCCGCCTGAGGAAGACCATGAGCTTTGTATCCCGGCGCTGGACAAGGGCCTGAACTTCATTCGGCTGGCGACGCCGACAACCGACGACAAGCGCCTGCCCAAAGTGCTCACAAATACCTCCGGCTTTGTCTACTATGTGTCGGTGACCGGCATTACCGGCTCCAAGGCGCCGGACATTTCGCGGGTCAATGAAGCGGTTTCCAGGATCAAGCGGCACACGGACCTGCCGGTCGCGGTTGGGTTTGGTGTCAGGACGGCGGAACAGGCCGCCGGCATTGCCTCCGGTGCCGATGGCGTGGTGGTAGGCTCGGCGCTGGTCAACACCATCAAGGACAGCCTGGATGCCAATGGAACTGCAACGGACACAACCGTCGCCAATGTGCTAAAGCTGGTCAGCGAGCTGGCGCAGGGTGTGCGCAATGGCAGAAATACGTAACGGATAGGCGGCCATGAACTGGATCAAGAACTTCGTCAGGCCAAAGATCAGCGGCATTCTCGGCACCAAGCGCGATGTGCCCGAGAACATGTGGGTGAAATGCCCGGAAACCGGCGAGATGGTTTTCTACCGCGACCTGGAGGCCAACCAGTTCGTCATTCCGCGTTCCGGTTACCATATGCGCATGGCGCCGGAAGCCCGTCTGAAACACACATTCGACGATGAGAAATGGACCGACATCGCCCTGCCGGACGTGGTCGTTGATCCGCTGAAATTCCGTGATGAACGCAAATATGCCGACCGGCTGAAGGAAGCGCGTGCCAAGGCCGACCGCAAGGATGCCATCGTTGCCGGCCGCGGGCATATTGACGGGCTTGAGGCGGTGGCTGTCGTGCAGGATTTCGCCTTCATGGGCGGATCGCTGGGCATGGCGGCCGGTGAGGGCATTGTCACCGCCATGTTCGAAGCAGCCGACAGCAAGCTGCCGCTGATCCTGTATGCAGCCTCCGGCGGCGCGCGCATGCAGGAAGGCATCCTGTCACTGATGCAGTTGCCGCGCACAACGGTCGGCGTGCAGCGCCTGCGCGAGGCGGGTGTACCCTACATTGTGGTGCTGACGCACCCGACCACCGGCGGTGTTACGGCATCCTACGCCATGCTCGGCGACATCCATATCGCGGAACCGGGCGCGCTGATCGGTTTTGCCGGCCCGCGTGTCATCGAACAGACTATCCGCGAAAAACTGCCCGATGGATTCCAGCGCTCTGAATACCTGCGCGAGCATGGCATGGTCGACATGGTTGTGCACCGGCATGAACTGCGCGCCACCCTGTCCAATGTGCTGCACATGCTGATGAAGCAGCCGACACCGGCCCGCGCGGTACAATTGCCGGCACCTGAAGCACAAGAATCCGAAGCTGTAGCAGCCGACACCGGAGCCTGATCCCCCATGGCCGTCAGTGATGCCATCCTGATGCGGCTGCTTGAGCTGCATCCCAAGATAATTGATCTGTCCCTGGACCGGATGTGGCGCCTGCTCGATGCCCTGGGAAACCCGCAGCTGTCGCTGCCGCCGGTGGTGCACATTGCCGGCACCAACGGCAAGGGCTCCACGTTGGCCAGCATGCGCGCCATCATCGAAGCAGCGGGCCTGAGCGCTCACGCCTATACCTCGCCCCATCTGGTCAGGTTTCATGAGCGCATCTTGCTGGGAGCCCCCGGCGGCGGCAGCCTGATCGCAGAACAGACGCTGGTCGACCTGCTGGCCGAATGTGAACAGGCCAACGCGGGAGAACCGATAACCTTCTTCGAGATCACGACGGCTGCTGCCATGCTGGCCTTCGCGCGCGCGCCGGCGGATTATGTGCTTCTGGAAGTGGGACTTGGTGGCAGGCTGGACGCGACCAACATCGTTTCAGACCCTGCGGTCAGCGTCATCACCCCGGTTGACATGGACCACGAGCAGTATCTCGGCGACACGCTGGCCAAGATCGCCGGCGAAAAAGCCGGTATCCTGAAACCGGGGCGGCCGGCCTGTATCGGCGTTCAGCAGGACGAGGCGTTGGCTGCCATCGAAACCATCGCGGCAAAGACAGGTACCGAACTGAAAATCGCCAATCAGGATTTTCAGTGTTTCGAACAGTACGGACGCATGGTGTTTCAGGACGAAAACGGCCTTCTTGACCTGGACCTGCCATCGCTTTCCGGGCGCTTCCAGATCGACAATGCCGGCCTGGCTATCGCAGCCATAAGAACACTGGATGACCAGCGCATCAGCGCCGAGCATATCGCTGCCGGTCTGGCAAATGTGAAGTGGTCGGCCCGGATGGAGCGGCTTGAGCCGGGTTTCCTGCATACGCTGGTGCCGGCTGGCACTGAAATATGGCTTGACGGCGGGCATAACCCGTCCGCGGGGCGCGCGGTGGCGGCCGCGCTGGCAGACCTGGATGAACAATCGCCACGCCCGCTCATGCTGGTGACCGGCATGCTCAATACAAAACGCGCAGATGGCTATCTCGGCCCGTTTGCCGGTCTGGTGCAAAAGGTCATGGCTATCGCGATTCCCGGTGAAGAAAACACCATCCCGGCCGTTGAGCTGGCCCGCGATGCGGTTGCGGCGGGTCTCGATGCCAGGCCCTATGACAGCCTGGAGCATGCCTTGCGGGCAGCCGGCGAGATCGCCGGCGGCGACACACCGGCCCGTATTGTCATCGGCGGGTCGCTGTATCTTGCCGGCAATGTGCTGGCGCTGCACAGGGATGAAACGCCAAGCCAGGTATCTGGCACGGCACGTAGGTAGAGCGCGAACCTGCATTCAGCAAAATCGCGCTCTACCAGTCAGAAGGCCGTTTGAAGTCGTCAGTTGACGCCCTAGATGGATGCCTTGATCCATTCGGCAATCTTGCCTTTCGGATTGGCACCGACCTGGGTTGATGCCACTTCACCGCCCTTGAACACCATCAGTGTGGGAATGCCGCGCACGCCGAACTTCGATGGCACGGACGGGTTTTCGTCGATGTTGATCTTGACGATCTTGACGTCAGAACCCAGTTCATCGGACAATTCTTCCAAAGACGGGCCGATCATTTTGCACGGGCCGCACCATTCAGCCCAGAAATCCACCACTACCGGCGTATCGGACTTGATTACATCGTTTTCGAATGAGTCATCCGTGACAGCGTTCGTTGCCATGTTGCAAAACCTTTCTTGGGAGAGATTTGCCCTGAACTCCAGGGAATCAGCTTCAGTGCAAGAGTTGAACTTGTTGAACAAGTAGGTATTGACCCGACGCGGGTCAAGCCTCTAGAGGCTGCGTTTACACCGTTGTGATCGCCGATCCCTGCCAGGCCTCGTCCAGCATGGCGTTCGGTACCGGCATCAGGGCAGGGGCATCCGTCCATAAAAGGGCGCATTCAATGGCTCTGCCCGGATAAACCCGCTGTAGCGCCTTTGAGTACGCTGCAAGCTGGCGCAGGTAGATGCCGGGCACGTCATTGACGCTGTCGGGTGGCGGACGATTTGTCTTGAAATCCACTACAAGCACCCGGTCAGGTTCAACCAGCAGCCGGTCGATCTGGCCTGTCAGGCCGAGCTTTTCCTGGTCGGGCAGGTCAATCATGGCCGCAATCGAGACCTCCGGCCGTGCAGCGGCGGAAAAAACGCCGGCGAACCGGGCGTCGGTAAACAGCATCATGATTTCCGACACGGTTGCCTCAAGCTCGGGCTCGGTAACACCGTTGGCGGCCAGGAACCGCCGGGCAGCAGGTTCACGCTGCGCGTCGGCAAGCTCCGGCAGCGATTGTAACAGCCGGTGCACCAGCTGGCCCCTGCGGAACCGTGTATCGGTGCGCGGTGCCAATGGCGACAATGCCGTTTCACTGCTCCAGCCATCGTCTGCCGCACCGGATGCGTCGATTTTCGACGGCGCCAGCCAGCGGCTGGGCGCGGCGATGCTGTGAGCCGGGACATGGGCCCAGTCAGGCGGTGCGGACGCCTGCGCCGCGTCGCCGCCGGCGCTTTCCTTGTCGTCGCTGACCTGCGGGTCGCCGGCCCGCCATGTGCAGAAACCTTCACTGTCGACATGTTGTTGCAGCAACGGATCATCGCCACCGGTCAGCGCAGCATGCATCATGGCATACCAGCTGCCGCCTGGTGCTTCGGCCGGTGCGGTCTTGCTCTTCGGCTTGACGAAACCGCACACATAAAGCCGGTAACGCGCCCTGGTCATGGCCACGTAGAGCAGCCGGTTGTACTCTTCCATCAGGCCGTCAAAGGCCCTGTCCCTGAGTGCATCGGTTACACGCGTGGCATAGTCGGATTTCAGCCGCCATACCGGTATGTGGCTGTCGGTGAACAGGACGCTGTCGATTTTCCGGGCCTCCGGCGCTGAGCAGGTATCCGGCAAGAACACGATCGGCGCTTCCAGGCCCTTGGCGCCGTGCACCGTCATGACGCGCACTTCGCCGCCGGCCTGATCCATGTCGCGGCGGATGTCGGCCTGGGTCGCCTCAAGCCATGCCAGGAAACCGGCCAGTGACGGCGCGTGCTGCTGTTCATACTCCAGGGCCAGTTGCAGAAAGGCGTCTATCGGATCGGCTGCTTCCGGTCCGAGCCCGCCGAGCAGCGCCCGCCTGCCGCCATCGCGTGACAGGACGGCTGAATAGAAGTCGAACACGCTGGACCTTGCGGCCAGCTCGCGCCAGCGCGCCAGTTGGTCACAGGCATCGGCATAGGGCTTGCCTGCCGCGACGGCGGTTTCCAGCCTTTCCCGGACGCTGCTGTTGTGGCGTTCGTAGGCCAGCGCAAACAGGTCGCTGTCATCGTCAAACCGTGTCACACCGTCATCATGGGTGAACAGCGGGCTTTTCAGCACCCCGGCAAGGTTGAGGTCATCCTGTGGCAGGATGCAGGCCTGCGCCAGCGCCATCAGGTCCTGGATCGCGATATGGTCGAGCAGTTTCAGCCGGTCGGCACCGGCAACCGGTACACTCGCCTCCTTCAGCGCCCGCACGATTGCCGCCATCAGGTATGATCGCTGGCGCACCAGGATAAGGATGTCGGACGGCATGACCCGGCGGTCCTGTTTCAGCATTTCAGGCGAACGCTCGTGCGTCCATTGCGCGATTGTTGTGGCGATGCGGCGGGCCATCACCAGGTGTGGCGGATCGACAATCTCGCCTGATTTCGGCTCCCAGTGCTGGACATCGTCATCCGACCGGCCGCGCTCAAGGTCCCAGATTTCGACCAGCCCCTGTTCACCCTTGCGGATTGGCAGGTGCCGGACCTCGGGCTGGATTTCAGAGGTTACACCCCGGCTTGCGTCATCACGTTTGAACACCATGTCAACTGCACGCAGCACCAGTTCGCTGGAGCGGAAGGAGTGTTCAAGCGGAACCTCGCGATAGGTCTCTCCGGCATTGCTGATCAGGGCCTCGTAATGACCTGCCTGCTTGTCGAATTCCCGCGGATCGGCACCCTGGAACGAATAGATCGACTGTTTGCGGTCGCCCACCGCGAACATGGTTCTCGCCAATCCGGCGCGTGCGCCTTCACCGGCAAAGAACTCTTCCGTCAGCGCGTTGATGATCTGCCACTGATCGGGACTGGTGTCCTGGGCTTCATCTATCAGTATGTGCTCCAGCCCGCCGTCGAGCTTGTACAGCACCCATTGAGCGTCGGCATTGTGATGTAACAGATCAACCGTCTGGTGTATCAGGTCTTCGAAGTCATAAGCCGCAAGGTTCTGCTTCAGCCTGTTGAAGGTGGAGATGATTTCCAGTCCCAGATACACCAGTGCAGTGGTCGAGCGCACGATCAGCAGCGCATTGACGCTTTCCAGCGCCGCCTGCAACTGCTCTCGCATCCTCAGCAATGCCTGGCGGCATTCCGGATGACGCTCGTCCAGTTTTTTGGTCACCAGCGCCGTGTCACCCTTGGGTTTGCCCTTGCCGGTCAGCGCAATTTGCCTGGCGATCGACAGGACGTCCTGCGGTGCCTGTGCCGCCAGCATGCCGGTGATCAGAGTTGCCTGGTTGGTATTGGTCACTGCGGCGTCGCCTGCCATCAGCGTGGCGGCATGTTGCAGTGACGGCCTGTCGAGATGCGATGTGAACTCGTCTGCGATGTCCTGCGACGTTTCTTCCCCGGTCAGGCCGAAGATATGATTGAGGTGCGCTGTCAGCCGGGGAAACGTCTCCTCGGTACCAAACGCGGCCTGCAGCTTGCCGGCATGCTTGTGCAGTTCGTGAAGCAGACCGGAAAAGGCCTGTTCATTGGCAAATGGTGTGATTGTCGACACGGCATCGCGGATGCTGTCATCATCACGGGTCAGCACTTGCGCTCGTGCGAGCGTCATCAGATCGCGGCTGTCGGTGGCGCTCAGCACATGGAAACCGGGCACCACGCCTGCTTCAATCGGAAACCGCTGCAGCAAGCGCTCGCAGAAGGCATGAATGGTCTGGACCTTCAGGCCGCCGGGTGTTTCAAGGGCACGGGTGAACAGTCTGCGTGCCTCGTCCAGATCGCGTATTTCCATATCGGATTGCGCGACATCCTTGCGGATCAACGCGCGCAACTCCTGATCATCCCTGGCAATCCAGCCGGACAGCTTTTCAAACAGGCGTTCCGACATTTCAGCCGCTGCGGCGCGGGTATAGGTCAGGCACAGAATGCGTTCGGGTTGCACCCCGTTGAGCAGCAGCCGGATGACACGGCCAACCAGCACATGGGTTTTGCCAGCGCCGGCATTTGCCGGCACGAATGCCGAAACATCAGGCCCCGACGCGAGGTCCTGCTGCTGTCTGGCCGTGTCGAATTCCGCTGCTGCGCTCATTCGCCTTCACCGTTGTCTGACCCGTGATCGCTGCCCTGGCCCCACTCGCGCCATCGTGACAGGTGGTCATAATCGCCCTTTCGGTTCCAGGCTTCTTCTCCCGCCCGGGCCGGATAAGCCTGCGTGGCGCTCAGATAACTGGTAATCAGGGAGCGCACTCCATCGGCAGCATTTTCAATCTCGTCTGCAATATTCAGCTTGCCCGATGGCCCGATCAGGGTGCCGGGCGGGTCTCCGCCGGACAGGCGAATGTACAATAGCTCTTCAACCTGCGTGTCCGGCAGTTTCGCAAATCCGCCCTGCTCGGCAATCCAGCCTTCCAGGTAGAGCTGCGGCTTGTAACTCTTGCGTTGCTTGCCGTTCCTGTCATACAGCGCCATCAGGCTGGCACCGCCGGTCTTGTAGTCCACAATACGCAGCGAGCCGGACTGCAGCCGGTCAATTCGGTCCGCCCGCGCTGTCAGTTCAACACTTTCACCATCGATCTCAAATGCGTGCGTGCCGTCCAGTTCGGTGAATTGTGCGGCAACATCCTGACGTAGCTCCGCTTCGTGTTCACAGAACCAGTCGGTCATGCGCCACACCTGCGGCAGCCAGAGTGCTCTGAGGGCGGGATCGGGCGCATACTCGCCAATGAGCCTCACCGCGATTTCGCGCATGATCGCCCGGGCATCGTCAGGCAGAACGCCCGGATACTGCTCGGTGAACTTCTCCACAACTGCATGCACCAGCTGGCCGCGTTCGGCCGCGCCCGGCTCGCGGTCAAGCGGTGGCAGCGGTTTCAGTCTCAGGATTGCATTTGCATACAGCCAGTAGGGATCCTGCATCAGCCTTTCGACCCGCGATACCGAGTATCGCCGTGGCCGTGCCGCGACAGGCGGCGCCGGTTTCGGCGGCACTGCAGCGGCGGGTTTGTCAGCCGCCGGCATCTTCGCATGCCAGTCCAGTCCCAACGCCCATCCTGCCCAGTCGGTTGCCGGATCAGGCTGCAGCGCGTCCTCAAGCCCTGCCGCCGCCAGCACCGCCCGCAGCCTCAACAGCCAGCGCGATGCAACCGCGGGTGTGCCGTTGACCTTGCGGGCCCAGGTCAGCACCACTGTTTCGGCCCCGAGACCCTGGACGAAATCATGTGCCGCCAGACCCAGCCTGCGTTCCGGCAGCTGCAGCCCGACAGCCAGGTGCTGCGGGCGCGACAGCCACGGCCCCGGATCGGCATCCCCCGGCCAGGTGCCCTCATTCAGGCCGCCGAGAACAACCTGTTCCGTCTGCACCAGGCGAGCCTCCAGCAAGCCCAGTATCTGCAGCTTTGGGTGCAGCGGATACCGCCTGCGCACCGGCACGGCACTTAAGGTCTCCGTGATGAACCCGCAATAATCCGCATGCGTCATCGCGGGCGCAGCAGCTGCATGATCGAGCAGTTCGCGCAGGGTTTCCGACAGCGCATTGCCTGCTTCACCGGTCCACAATCTGTCGGCAACACCGCTGGCCCCGGCGCTCAAGGCCTCGGCAATTGAAATATGCGCGTTGAGCAGACCGCCAAGCGGGCGGCCGTCACCGCTGTCCGACAGATCCAGCAACGGCGTCATGATCTGCTCAAGCCGCGTTGCCAGGGCGGCCAGGTCATTCCATTGTTGCGCTGATATGTTCCTGGCCAGCGGATGGGCAAATGTGTCTGTTGCCAGTGTTTTTGCCTGTGCAATGCGCGCTGCGAGGCCACGCAGGTGATGACCGCCGGGCATCTGCCGGAACAGGGCGATTTCCAGCAGTTTCGCCAATGTGCGCATATCGGTTCCGGCAACCAGCTCATCCGCCATCAGGCTGTGGCCCAGCAGCGCAACCAGATCGTGCGCCCGCGCCGTCGGTGCGCATACCTCTCCCACCAGCCGGAAGAAAATGCCCTGCTCGGTCCCGGCCAGGGGTTCGCCCGCACTGTCATCGACATGAATGTCCCAGCGCGCCAGCTCGGCTGCGACCCGGCGTGCCAGTTGCCGGTCCGGTGTTATCAGCGAACAGGCACGGTTTTCATCATGCGAGCGCCGCATCAACATGGCGATCATCAGCGCCTGTTCGCGCATTTCGGGGCATACCAGTTCGCAGACGGTCTGACATGCAAGACTGAACTCGGCGCGACAGCTGGCGAGATCCTTCCACAGATGGGTCGCCTCGCTGGGCCGCATCGTCTCGGAGGCCAGCAGGGCACGGGCCTGTCCGGTTTCGGTTACCTGCACACCCGGCAGGTCTGGCACGTTGTCGCGCTCGACGCCGATTTTTTCCAGCAGCTCCTTCATGCCGTACTGGGGATGCTGCGGGGATGCTGCAATACCGGCCCAGCTTTCGGCATCCAGCCTGTGATCAAGACCCGGCAATATCACCGCGCCACGCGGCAGGTGGGCAATTGTCGCCAGCAGATCAGCAGTTGCAGGGACTGATCCGGTTGAGCCCGCCGCGATCACCGGGCCGGCAGGCGGTTGCTGGCGCAACCTGGCGGCTTCTGCCTGCAGCAGGGTGGAGCGGCGTGCCTGCGGTCCCATAAGGCCTGCCTCCGCCATGGCGGCCGGGTAGGTTTGTGCGATGATTTGCAGGAAATCGGCAGCCTCACTGCGATGCAGTGGCATTTCATGATCACCGGAGAGCAGGTGGGGCAGGTCCGCCAGCGTAATATCGCCGGTTTCCAGGCTGTCGATCAGTTGTATCAGTGATCGGGCCATCTGCAGCGCATGGGAAACGCTGTCATTGACGGCACGGGCTGCCGGACTGACCGGGTTGGCGCGTGCCCAGTCACGCACAATGCCTGTCAGCAGAAACTGTCGCTGCACCTGGGCTGCGGCGGGCGGTAACTCGAGATCGACTGCGGCGCCCGGCCCAAACGTGCCGGTGATGTGGAGTTCATCCTCGTCGACGTCGCCCAGTGCGCGAATGACCGGCAGCAGGCGTGCCGTATCCGGATCGGCCTCGATAAAGGCTTCACGGCAGGCCCGCACCGCGCGCCGGGTCGGCAGCAGGATTGTCCAGGTGCTCAACTCAAGCGGGTCCGGCGCGCCTTGAGCGCTGGGCAACAGGTGCCCTTCAAGGATGGATGCAACAAGACCTGGCAGAAACCCGCACGACGGTGGAATGGTGAACACAGACGCGGTGGCGTGCTGCGTCATGGCGCGCCCAGCGCGGCCAGCCTGTCTTCCGCTTCTGTAATCGCTGCCGGGGTGCCCACATGCAGCCACCAGTCATCGTGCTCCATGCCGTAAAGGCGCTGGCCGGCGATTGCCTGGTTCCACAGCAGGTTCATGGAAAATGCGCCATCCGGTGCACCGGCGAACAATCGCGGATGCACCAGATAGGCGCCGGCATAGACCAGGGGTGCGGTATCGCCGCTGCGGCGCGACAGTTGTGCTTGCGTGTTCATCTCAAAATCACCGGGTCCGTCGAAACCGATCGAACGGGTTTTGCCGGACAACAGTAACAGACAGTCCATCCGTCCGTCATCCCAAAGCGCTGCCATGCGCCGCAGGGCCGGGATGGTCCCGTCAACCCAGAACGAATCCGAGTTCAGCACAAAAAACGCCTCATCACCCAGATGTGGCAATGCCCGCGCCACGCCGCCACCGGTATCCAGCAGCTCAGCCGTTTCATCCTGTACCGTGATGTTCAGGTCATCTCTGTTGCCTGCCCAGGCTTCTATCTGGTCAGGCAGATAATGCTTGTTGACGACCATATGCGTCACGCCCGAGCGCTTAAGCGTGTCCACACCGCGATCCAGCAGCGATCTGCCGGCAACCTCGATCAGCGGCTTGGGCCGGTCCAGCGTCAACGGCCGCATGCGGGTGCCCAGGCCGGCCGCCAGCACCATGGCGCGGGAGCCGGTCATGAACCGGCACCGTCACGCACGTTGCGCGGCAAATGCGTGTCAAACCACGCCTTCACCGCGCCCAGCGCCGGGTGGCGCAGATTGTGTTCCAGAACATCACTGGTGCGCGGCAGATGCCTGAGATAGCCCGGTTTTCCGTCGCGGGCATTCAGGCGGGCGAAGATGCCCAGTATCTTTGTGGCGCGCTGGGCGCCCAGTATGGCGTAGGCGGCTGCAAACGAAGTGGTGTCAAAGTCCCGGTCATCGGCGCTGCGCGCTGCCGTATACATGTCGTAGTAATCCTTCTCGGCATCGGCGGGGATGGTCACGCGCACGTCCTGCAGCAGGGATGCAAGATCATAGGCTGGATGGCCCAGCACACAGTCCTGCGTGTCGATGAGCCCGATCTTGCGGTCGCCGTCGCGCCCGGGCAGCCAGAACAGGTTGTCGACATGAAAATCGCGCAACACCCAGACCGGCGGGCTGGCCTGCACTGTTTGCAGAACCTCGCGCCAAGCGGTCATGAATTCATCGCGCGCTTCATCGGGCAACGGCGCACCGCACACATGCGGCCAGTACCAGTCAAGGCACAGTTCGGCCTCGATCAGCAGCGCGTCCATGTCGTAGTGCGACAGCCGGTAGCGGTCACCCGAAGACAGTTCGACTTCATCCGGCCAGTTGGTCCGGGCCATGTTGGCCAGCATCATCACGGCGCTGGCCAGGCACAGGGAAAACTGATCGGCGTCATCGAGCAGCGACCGGAAGCTGTCAGCGCCGAAATCCTCGATGACGGCAAGCCCGCTGCTGGTGTCAATGGCATGGATTTCCGGTGCCGACAGGCCCTGTGCCAGCAGGCCGCGATTGATCGCCTCAACGGCACGAATGTCTTCTGCCAGATGCGCAATGCGGCTGTAGGGCAGGCCATTTCGGACAAGGTCGCCGTCAGGCCGCGACGGCATGTCCATCAACAGCCCGCTGGCGCCGCCCGGCCCGTCACTCAAGCGTTCATAGCGCCTCGACGAGGCATCGGCAGGCATCTTGTGGCGGTTGGCGGTATCCCAGCCGCTTGTCGCCAGAAGTCTGTCAATCTGCTGCAATTTCTCAAGCCGCGCGGTCCAGCTTTCGTGGCTGCCTGTCAGGTGGGCGCTGCGCCCGCCGTTTGCCTCACTCAACTCAATCAGCAATCCGCCACGCGGCAGTAATTCTGCCGCACGCGACGGCCATTCGACAATCACAGGTCCGGCATCGAGGGCCTCGTCAACGCCAAGCTCATCGATCTCGGCCGGGTCTTCAAGCCGGTAGAAATCCATGTGGGCCACGCTTGTGCCTTCCAGCTCATATGTCTGGACCAATGTGAACGTCGGACTAGGCACCTCCAGATCCGGGTTGCCGGCAAGGGTGCGTATGAAACTTCTGGCAAGCGTGGTCTTGCCGGCGCCAAGGTCGCCTTCCAGTTTGATCAGGTCGCCTTTGCCCGCCAGCATGGCAAGGCCGGCCGCAAGCCGCTCACTGGCTGCCTCATCCGCTAACTCTACTCGCAAGCCCGGCTCGCTGACACTGGTTGACATCATGTTGTTCAGTTCATCGAGACGGAACGGGGCTGTTCAATGTTGGTGGGAGAAACCACTTCGCGCGGGCCTGAATCAGGCAGTCTGCAGATGACGGTTGTGCCCTGTTCGAGCTTCGACATCAACCGTACCGAACCACCGTGCAGTTCCACGAAGCTTTTCACCAGAGCCAGGCCGAGACCTGGTCCGCGATGGCCGCCTGCCAGCGGTTTCGCATTGAACCGTTCAAACGCCTTCTTCTGGAAGTCATCATCCATGCCCCTGCCATTGTCCGCCACCCACAACAGCACGTCGCTGCCGTCGCGCCGGGCCCCCATGCGCACCGTGGCGCCGGTTGACGAAAAGCCGATGGCGTTCGACAACAGATGCCCGATGGTCTGGTGAAGCCGCCGGCTGTCGGCTTTCAGCGACCCGGCGTTTTCGGCAATCTCGATGTTCAGTGTCAGGTCGCGCTGGTCGATGCGCCGGGCAAAATCATTGGCGACATTGGACAACAGGTCTTCAACCTTGATTGTTTCCAGGTTGAGCTCCATCGCACCTGCATCGATGGTTGTCAGGTCAAGAATGGCATCGATAACCGCCAGCAGATCATTTGATGATGACTGAATGTCGGCAACATATTCCGATTGTTTCGGGGCAAGTTCGCCGGCGATGCCTGCCGACAGCATTGAGGCAAACCCTAAGATCGAGTTCAGCGGTGTGCGCAGTTCATAGGACACGTTTGACAGGAAGCCGGTCTTGAGGCGGTCGGCGGCTTCCAGGGCTTCGTTGCGCTCGCGCAGCGCGCGTTCAATGCCCGAGCTGGCGGTCACGTCAACATAGGTGATCAGCGTATTGCCGTCGGGCAGCGGTACCACATTGTAGTCCAGTACCATGCCGTCCGGGCGGATCAGCCGGTCCTGAAGCGGCCTGCGGCTGTCCGAAAGTGATGTGACGGCCAGTTTAACCTCGTTCCACATCTCTGCCTGCGGCATCAGCCGTGCGCATTGCTGAAACACTTCAACCACGTGCGGCCGCTTGTCGAGAAAGGCATCGTCCAGTTGCCAGAAGCGGCTGAATGTCGGGTTGAACAGTTTCAGGCAGCCATCCGTGCCAAACAGCGCCAGGCCCTCGTGCATGTTGTCGATGGTCTCGCGCTGTACCCCGATCAGTTCATTGTAGCGACTTTCAAGCTGAATCTTTTCCGACACGTCCTCATACAGGACAGACACTTCGCCTGAGCGCGGTTGTTCGGAGACGACACGCAGGGAGCGTCCGTCCGGCAGGTGCCACAATTCATCTGGCGTATCCAGGCGTGCATAAGACGCAAGCTGCTCCGTCTTCCAGGTGCGATAGTTGGCCTGCTCGGGAAGTTTGCGTTCCTCGCGCAGCCGGTCAAGAATTTCGGCATGGCTGGGCTGGCTGTCGAGCCACTTGGTATCCAGGGACCACAACTGGGCAAAAGCGGCATTGTAAAATGACAGTTTCTGATCTGCTGCAAAGGTGGCTATCGCCGCGGTAATCTTGTTCAGCGTGCTGGCATGGGAGCGAATCTGGCGATCAAGCTCTTTGCGGGTGTCTTCAAGGCGCGTCATGTCCAGCGCAAACGAAGCGGTTGTATTGTCGAACGGAACTTCCACCAGTTCCAGCGTGCGTTTGGCACCTGCCACAACCGCCGTACCCCGTGAAATCGCGCGCCCGTCATCGCCAGAAGATGCAACAGGGTTCAGGGCGTCGCGGTCGATGAGGGGAATGTTCTGGGAAATGACCCGGTCAATGTCTGAATGTTCTATGGCATCCATATAAGCCTGGTTGACCCAGATCAGATCACCGGCGTCATCGCGCAGAAAAACCGGAAACGGTGCCTTGTCGAGCATCGAACTGAGCCGTTCAACCTGTTTGCCCAGGCGCCTGGCATCGAACATCAGCTCTTTCGTGTCGCGCCGCTCGCCGGACAATGGCTTGATGCGCATGGTGGCGACGCCACCGGCGACGCGTCCGTCTGCCTCGACCAGTTCACCGTCAAGCGTCTTCAGGGCTATGTTGAACGGTGTCCCTGCGGCGCGCAGCACACCCAGCCCGTTTTCCACTGCGCCAATGGATTCCTGATCAAGCCAGCGTGAAAAGTCAGCCAGGTGTTCAAGATTGGTACTCAGTTGAATGGTGCCGCGCAGATCACCTGTAATGGTGTCCGGTGCACTCTCGCCTGTCCGCCAGATGAACAGCACACTCGGTTCGGCATTGATGATGGCCTGGGCCTCGTTCAGATCCGCTTCAAGCTCGGCAATTCGTGCCTCGGCTTCGGTTCTGCTCGTTGTCATGCGGCGCACAGCGATGAATGCCCACAGCATGACCACTGCCGACAGCAGCAGGGTTGCAACGGCATAACTGTTCTCGGCGGAAACCGCCGTGTTCAGGAAATTCTGGGCAATTGCGGAAGATGGAAGTGCACACAATGCAACCGTTACGGCAACCCCAAGTGTTGCCGCACATGACCCCCTGCCATTGTCTCGCACAAAGTGCAAAGCGTTTCAGGCCCCCTGAAAACGTTCTTCCCAATAGCAACATGGGTTCGTATGAACCCATAAGGTTGCTATAACACCCTGGAATCGATCAGGTTTATGATTTTTTGCCCAAACGGCAAAAAACATCCTGATCTAAAGCACCCTCCGGTCAGGCGGAATCACCTGATACAAAAAAAGGTACTCGATTCCAAAGTGTTAGAGCAACCATGCGCATCAACTTGAATGCGCGTTGTCCCAAACGCAAAGCAACATCACTTACCCGTGCCAGGGTTCCCCGAGCATGCAGTGCATTCTCACGCGAATCGAACACGCCATGTCCCGCAACAGGTATAGCGTCAAGGGAGCAAAAAGCACACCACCCCGTTGCAATCTTATCAACGGGGCAGCGCACTTTGAAAAATGTCAGGAGGTACGGGAACCTGTATCAGTAGCGATAGGTTTCCGGTTTGAACGGGCCGTCCGGGGTGACCCCGATGTAGCTCGCCTGTTCGTCGGACAATTTCGTCAGCTTGGCGCCGATCTTGCCGAGATGCAGCATGGCAACCTTTTCATCGAGGTGTTTCGGCAGCACGTAAACGGAATTCTTGTACTGGTCACCCTTGGTCCACAATTCAATCTGGGCCAGCGTCTGGTTGGCAAATGATGCCGACATGACGAAGCTCGGGTGGCCTGTTGCGTTGCCGAGGTTCACCAGCCGTCCTTCGGACAACAGGATCATCCGGTTGCCGGCGGGAAACTCGATCATGTCCACTTGCGGCTTGATATTGGTCCACTTGAAGTTCTTCAGACCGGCGACCTGAATTTCGTTGTCGAAGTGGCCGATATTGCACACGATTGCCATGTCCTTGACGCGGCGCATGTGTTCCACCGTCAAGATGTCCTTGTTGCCTGTTGCCGTCACAATGACGTCGGCGCGTTCAATATCGTCATCCAGCGTTACCACTTCAAAACCGTCCATGGCGGCCTGTAGTGCACAAATCGGGTCAACCTCGGTCACCAGTACCCGCGCACCCGCACCGGCCAGCGACTGCGCCGAACCCTTGCCGACATCTCCGTACCCGGCCACGATTGCCACCTTGCCGGCAAGCATGACATCGGTGCCGCGGCGGATGGCGTCGACCAGCGATTCACGGCAGCCGTATTTGTTGTCGAACTTCGACTTGGTCACGCTGTCATTGACGTTGATGGCCGGGAACGGCAGATCGCCCTTCTTTTCCAGCTCATACAGGCGATGCACGCCGGTGGTGGTTTCTTCGGATACGCCCTTGATGGCGGCACGCGCCCTGGTGAAGAAACCCGGGTCACGCTCCAAGCGCTTGCGGATGGTCGCGAAGAAAATCTCCTCTTCTTCGTTGCCCGGGTTGTCCAGTACGGAAATGTCGCTTTCAGCCTTGGCGCCGATCAGGATGTACATGGTGGCGTCGCCGCCATCGTCCAGGATCATGTTGGCTGTTTCACCGTCTGGCCAGTCGAAGATCTTGTCGGCAAAGTCCCAGTATTCCTGCAGCGTTTCACCCTTGTGGGCAAATACCGGGATGCCGCGCTCGGCAATGGCTGCAGCCGCGTGATCCTGGGTTGAAAAGATGTTGCACGACGCCCAGCGCACTTCAGCACCCAGTGCGACGAGTGTTTCGATCAACACAGCTGTCTGGATGGTCATGTGCAATGACCCGGCAATGCGCGCGCCTTTCAGGGGCTGGGCGGCGCCGTATTCTTCGCGCACCGACATCAGGCCCGGCATTTCAACTTCTGCAATGGTGATTTCCTTGCGGCCAAATCCTGCAAGAGAAATGTCGGCGACGGCGTAATCATTGGAGCTGGTCATGAGCGGCGAGTCCTGTGTGAATTTTGCGATTGCACGTTTGAATTTGCGCGCTCTATATCAGGCCGCGCGCGCAACTGCAATGAACATATAAATAAATCTTTATATATCGCCGGCCGTGGCAGGGTTGCAGGCGGTGTCGTCCTCGCGATCTTCGCCGAACCGGTCAGCCAGCAGAGCGGTGATGGCGTCCAGGGCAGTTTGTGCATCCTTGCCGGCGGCGGTAACCGTAATCACCGTGCCGGTGGATGCGGCGAGCATCATGAGTCCGAGAATCGACGTTCCCGGTACGCTTTGCCCGTCATGGGAAACCGTCACCTCGGCGTCGAACTGTTCAACGCACTTGACGAACTTGGCCGACGCGCGGGCGTGCAGACCACGGCGGTTGGTGATCTCAAGCTCGCGCACCATCGTCATCGATCCAGCAGGCTTCCTGCGAGATTTATGTATTTGCGCCCGGCATTCTGGGCTTCTTCGGCGGCTTTCTGCAAGGGCAGCGATGCGCGCACGCTGGCGAGCTTGATCAGCATTGGCAGGTTTGCCCCGGCCAGCACTTCTATATCGCCGTCATCCATGGCCGAAATGGCCAGGTTGGACGGCGTGCCGCCGAACATGTCGGTTACAATGATAACACCCGCACCGGAATCGACTTTCTTGATGGCAGACAGGATGTCGCCGCGGCGCTGGTCGCCGTCATCATCGGGATCGATGCCGATGACTTCAATATTCTCCTGGGGTCCCACCACGTGGACAAGCGCATTGCAAAGTTCCTGTGCCAGCCTGCCGTGTGAAACCAGTACGAGTCCGATCATGTGTGCAATGCCTGATTCATGCCGAAAGGATGAGTTCTGCAAAAATTTGGGGGCAACGGTACGACACCTTCGTTTTACGGATGGTTACATTACCGGTTCAGTGACTGTCCGCAAGGCCCGATTCCAGGATACTCACGAATTGCTTAATCCCAGCAATCCCCAGTGGATGAGGGCCAGGGTGCGGATCTGGGCGGGCGCTGACGGGCTCGAAAAGTCAATTTTGTGCAGCGGCAGGCTGCGGCCGGCCAGTTCAATGACCTGAGATGACGGTATCCGCTCGATGTCAGCTGCATCCGCGTGGGCGATGACCATTTCAAGCTGCACCGGCAAATGGCTGTTCCTGAGCCTGGTGATGCCTGTGCCGCGCACTTCCAGCAGCCCTGCAATGGCAGCCGGCGCACTAGCTGTCAGGCTGCCGGCAACATCCGCAAGCAAAACCTGGTCGTCACTTACAAGATATCCCCGAACGGGTTCCGCCGATCCCGCGCCAAACCCTGGTTGGTCAATCAATCTCAGGGCGAGCGACGATTTGCCGGTGCCCGGTGCGCCCTGCAGCAGCACGCCTGCCGTATGCCCGGCACACGACAGGGCAATACAGGTGCCATGAATGTTGACAGGCCTGCTCATCGGTGAGCTTCAGGACTTGCGGCGCGGCAGGTCGGACGCAGAGCGTTCAACCGGCAAACGTACCGTGAACCGGGCTCCCATGATATCGGCATCAGCATCCTTGCCGGACTTGCCGCCATAATGGTTCGAAGCCCGAATGGTGCCGTTGTGTGCTTCCACGATCTGGCGCGAGATCGAAAGGCCCAGGCCGGAGTTCTTGCCGAACGAATTTTCCGGTCGGTCCGTATAAAACCGCTCGAAAATCCGCTCCAGGTTGGCCGGCGGAATGCCGGGACCGGAATCCTCCACCACATATTCCACAATGCGCCCCTTGCGCCGCAGCGTAACGGCGACTTCGCCGTCGGGCGGCGAAAACGAAACCGCGTTGGCAATCAGATTGCGCGTGACCTGGCCCAACCTGTTGTCATGCCCGGCGATGGTGTATCCTTCCTTGCCGGAAACGTCTGCCGGCAGGGGCTCGATTTTCAGGGTAACTTTGGGTTGATTTTCGCGCCGAGTTTCGTTGGCCAGCTCGACAAAGGTTTCAAGCAACTGGCGCATGTCGACAGGACCCGCTTCACTGCGGGCCAGTTCCGCGTCCAGACGCGAGGCATCGGAAATATCGGAAATCAGCCGGTCCAGCCGCTTCACGTCATCCTTGACGATGGCAACCAGGCGTTCGCGCTGTTCCGGCGTGCGGGCATACTCGATGGTTTCAACTGCAGAACGCAGGGAAGTGAGCGGATTTTTTAGCTCGTGCGCAACATCTGCTGCAAATGCCTCGATGGCCTCGATCCGGTTGTACAGTGAACTGGTCATCTCGCGTAGGGATCCGGACAGGTGTCCGATTTCGTCGCGCCGGGACGAGAAATCCGGAATTTCGACACGCTTGGCATGGCCGCGGCTGACTGCGGCAGCCGCACCCGACAACCGTCTGATGGGTTCGGCAATATGGCCCGCCATCAGCAGTGACAGGATAATGGTCACCAGCGAGGTGAACATGAAGATGAACAGGATGATGCGTAAATCTTCGCGCAGCACCGCGTCGATCTCGCCGCCCGGTGTCGTCAGCACCAGCGCACCCTGAACTGCCCGGAAGCGCTGTACCGGTACGGCAACCGCAACAATGATCTCTTTCTTCTTGTTGACGCGCACCACCGACACGGAAGCGCCGTTGAGCGCTGCCCGAATTTCCTCGAACTCGCTGCCGTTGGTGGCGGTATATTCCTTTTGCTCTTTGTAACCGACGGCGAAGAACCACTCGTTGAACTTGTCCCACAGCGTGTCGTACATAGACTCTTCGCTTTGCGTGTCGCGCGGCGGCAGGTTGATGCGCAGCACCTCGCCGCGCCCGTAGAAATAGCGGCTGTCGACAATCATCGCGCCATCGCGGTCAAACAGATGCGCCCGGATATCGGTGTTCGAGACCAGGCGCCGCAAAACCGGCCCGGCCCGGTCCGGGTTGACCAGGAAATCGGTCTGGCCCGATGTTGCAGGCGCTGCCGCGTTGGGGTTGAGCTGCTGCTCTATCAGTTGTTCCGGGTCGAGGATGAGCTGATCGGTTTCCACTGAAACGGAAGATCCGACCGCGGCCGCCATGATTTGCGCCTGTGTCATCAGGCTTTGCACGCGGCTGTCGATCAGGCTCTTGCGGCTTTGATTGAAGAACAGGATGCCGAGCACCAGAATGATCAGGCCGCACAGATTGATGATCAGGATGCGGCTCGTCAGATGGGCCGGGGCAAACCGGTCCCACCATGCGGCGGGGCGGGTCATCTGCTCGTCGGACGACATGTTTTCAGAGACAGCAGGGTCAGACACCGCACGTTCGGAAACCGGTGTCGCCTGCTTGTTATGTCCAAGATCCGACTGGATCGTCATTGCCCGTCCCTGCTGAAACGCTGTCAGCACACCGCGGGTTGTGTGAACCCGTGATGTGCCGGCACTTTGGAGGCGATCAGGGTGACAAAAGGTTGCGACAACCGCACATCATCCCGATTTGGCCACGTTATCCTACATCTCGCGGAACCGGTATCCAACGCCGTAAAGTGTCTCGATGGCGTCGAAATCATCGTCAACGACCTTGAACTTCTTGCGCAGCCGCTTGATGTGGCTGTCGATTGTGCGGTCATCCACGTAGACCTGGTCGTCATAGGCGGCATCCATCAGGGAGTCGCGGCTTTTGACGATGCCCGGGCGCTGCGCAAGCGCCTGCAGGATCAGGAACTCGGTAACCGTCAGGGTGACGCCCTTGCCGTCCCATGTGCTGGAATGGCGGTCCGGATCCATCATCAGGCGGCCGCGTTCGATAATCTTGCTGGCTTCTCCCGTGACTTCAATACCTTCGCGGTTCTGCGCCCGGCGCAAAACCGCCTTGACACGCTCCACCAGCAGGCGCTGCGAGAACGGTTTGCGGATAAAGTCGTCCGCACCCATTTTCAGCCCGAACAACTCGTCAATTTCCTCGTCCTTGGACGTCAGGAAGATAACGGGCAGGTCCGATTTCTGGCGCAGGCGGCGCAATAGCTCCATGCCGTCCATGCGTGGCATCTTGATATCAAAGATTGCCATATCCGGTGGTGTGTCTTCCAACCCTTGCAGCGCGGCAACGCCGTCCGTATAGGTGCTGGTGCTGTAGCCTTCTGCCTCCAGTGCCATGGACACCGATGTCAGAATATGCCGGTCGTCATCAACGAGCGCAATTGTTGGCATGCGTTTTCCCAATGCTTTATCTCCGTCCTGATCGCGAGCCGTAAAGACTGATCTGGCACAAATTGTGGCAGGATGTTTTACGCTGTCGCACAGTAAAACATCGTCAAGATATGGTATGAAAGCCAAAAGATAACAAGTGCAGGCGCCAAAACGTGACTGTTGCCGCATTCCTGACGGCCGTGCGCCTCGGCGGTATTTGCCACAATTATGCTATCAACATAAAATGCAAATCGTGCTTTTGTCTGCTTGAAGGCGATCAAAAGATTGCTTAGTTTAGGTTTCATACAGGGTTCAGTTGAGGGCGATGCGCCGTGAAATCACAACCCGTTTCATCCACAGAAAACGAGATCACAGACGTAATGAAAAATGTCATGGTTTGACGCCATGAGGCTTTCATTGCGGTTTCAGGAGCAGCGCGTTGCAACACACAGGCCATTTCAATCCAGCCTTTCCCATTGAGACAACCCGGATCGAGGGGGCGCAGGAGGTTCACTACAATCTCAATTCCGCGCAGCTTTTCGAGATGTCGCTCAAGCTCAACGAAGGCATGGTGACCGACAGCGGCGCGCTCGCCGTTGTCACCGGAAAACACACCGGTCGGTCTGCCCAGGACAAGTTCATCGTCCGAGACGCCAACACGGAAGACAATATATGGTGGGACAACAACAAGGCCATGTCGCCTGACCATTTCGCCGCCCTGAAAGCCGACTTTCTCGATCATGCCAGGGGCAAGCGCCTGTTTGTCCAGGACCTGTACGGCGGTGCCGATGCAGAGCATCGCATCAAGGTTCGTGTGGTGACGCAGTTTGCCTGGCACGCCTTGTTCATCCGCTATCTGTTGCGCCGTCCGAGCCGTGCCGAAGTCATGGAGTTCACACCGGAACTGACCATCATAAATCAGCCCAGCTTCAAGGCTGACCCTGAAAAACACGGCTCGCGCACCGAAACGGTGATCGCGATCGACCTGACCGAAAAACTGGTGCTGATCGGCGACAGTGAATATGCCGGTGAAACCAAGAAATCGGTGTTCGGCACTCTCAACTACTTCCTGCCGGAAAAAGGCATCATGCCGATGCATTGCTCCGCCAATGCCGGCTCGGACGGCACATCGGCCTTGTTCTTCGGACTGTCGGGTACCGGCAAGACCACGCTGTCGTCCGATGCATCGCGCACCCTTGTCGGCGATGACGAACACGGCTGGTCGCCAAACGGCATCTTCAATTTTGAAGGCGGCTGCTATGCCAAGACGGTCAACCTGTCGGCGGAAGCCGAGCCGGAGATCTACTCGACCACGCAGCGCTGGGGCTCGATTCTCGAAAACGTCATGGTCGATGCGGACACACGGACACCGGACTTTGACGATGTCTCACTGACCGAGAACGGCCGCGTTGCCTATCCGATGCACTTCATTCCCAATGCATCGGAGGACGGCACGGCGCCGCATCCGAAGAATGTCATCATGCTGACCGCGGATGCATCCGGTGTGCTGCCGCCGATCGCGCGCCTGACGCCGCATCAGGCCATGTATCACTTCCTGTCCGGTTACACGGCCAAGGTGGCCGGTACCGAAAAAGGCGTAAAGGGCACGGTTGCGACGTTCTCGACCTGCTTTGGCGCACCGTTCATGCCACGCCATCCAAGCGTGTACGGCAATCTGCTGAAACGACTCATTGCCGAGCATGGCGCCACCTGCTGGCTGGTCAACACCGGCTGGACCGGCGGGCCTTATGGCGAAGGCCACCGCATGCCGATCAAGGCAACCCGCGCGTTGCTGGCCGCTGCCCTTGACGGCAGCTTAAACAATGTGCCGATGCGCACCGATGCCTCGTTTGGTTTTGAGGTGCCGATGTCGGTGCCGAACGTGGACAGTGCCATCCTCGATCCGCGCAGCACCTGGGCTGACCCGGCTGCTTACGATGCAAAGGCCGCGGAACTGGTTGGTATGTTCGTGGACAATTTCGAAAAATTCGCCGAACACGTGGAAGCCGAAGTGCTGGAGGCGGCACCTGCGGTGCGCGATGCCGCCGAATAGGGTGAGCGGCCCTGATGCCGTGACGGGCATGCGCGTTCAGGCGGTGTCGTGACTGGCGCAGATTTTCTTGGCTTCGGTTCTGGTGACCGGCTGTTCAAACAGCAGGCACCAGTGTTTGCCCTTCACGTCGTCCGGTGCGCCGCCTTCGCGGAAGTACCGGCAGGTGTCGCATGAGCCGAAACTGGGCAGGCCGCGTGCCTTGATAATCTTGTTGACCAGCTTCTGCGATCCGTTGGCCAGCCGTTTGCGGGTTTTCGGTCCGCCTTCCTCGATCATGGCGGCAACCTGCTGCCACGGATCATCACGCAGCTTTTTTTCGCCGTCTGCCGTCAGTGCCAGCACCACGGAACGCGCCTGGCCCGCTCTCGGCGACTTGCTCACCAGGCCCTTGCGTTCCAGCGCAATCAGGGTTTGCGATATGGTGCCCTTGGTTGCAGACAGGTAACGGGTCAGCGCTGCGGGGGAGTTGGAGAACCGGTTGCATCGTGACAGGTAGCGAAGCGCTTCCCACTGCGCCGGATTGAGGTCGGACGCATGCTCGTGAGCCCGTACCAGCCGGCTCAACCGCTCCAGCCCGATAACCATGTCGTCGGTACTCAAATCACTGACCATCAAGTTCCCCCAGTTATTTTCAGACAATTAAACGGTTTCGGTGTCGACTCAGATCACTGAAAGACTACGAAACACAATTGTCACAATCAAATCGGTCAGCGGTAGGGACGTAAAACACCATCCGGCCGGCGAGTTGTACCGTCCGGCCCGAATAAACACTCCGACCTGATCCGACAGCAATGCCAAACCTGAATGATCTTGCCGTGGGTTTCAAATTTACATCGATGTGGAGGACTTACACATCCAGCATGAAGGTGACGGCTTTTCGCCAGATACAGTTATTCTCTGAGTTTGCTGGCAAACTGACATGTTGAGCTCATCAAGGATTTCTCTGCGACTTGCATAAACGACGGCAATGCGGACATCGTTTCCTGCCACATGCGATGGGCACTGGCTTGACAACGAACTCGTCAAATCCGCATCTAATTGCTGCGCGGAGGAGTTGGTGATGCAGGATAATGGCTATCAGTTTAGCGGTCGCTGGTGACCGCATGCGCATGACCCGTTTGATTCAAATTCTCGGCGGTCTCATCACGATCACAGGAGTTGGATTCATTGCGCTGTGGTTTCACTTTCAGTGGTGCTTAATCGATCCGCCGGAGCTGAGGCCTGGAAGCAACGACTGGTTGTGCACTGATTTTCCGGACATGGGTTGGATACTGTTGGTACCTGCGGTTGTTCTGGGCATACCTGGAGTGCTCATGATGTGGAGCCCGTTCCGCAACTAGTCGTTCCGCAGCTTTCAAGTTTTTTGTCTGAATGGGGATTGTGACCCAACGTGGAGGTTCGCTAGTCGAGTGCTTTCCTCATCAGGACGAAAGGACCCTCGGGGTGAGATTGGAATTCTACAAACTCATACCCAAGTGTCTCGTAGAACGGCCGCGCGGTAACTGAGGAATGAACCATGATTTCTGAGATCGCTTTTCGTTGTGCTATCGCTTCAATATTTGCAACCAGTACCTTCCCCAATCCTTGTCTCTGATACGTGGGCTCTATGAACATTGAACGCAGATAATTACGTCTCAGCCCCGCCGTACCGATAAGATCGACGCCTGCAAAACAAATAAGAATAAACTCATCTGATACTCTTTTTGCAAACTGGTCCGGCTCAAACATCGAGCACAACAAGTCAATTGACCGTTGATCGTAATCTTGGGAATTTGACACGCGAATAGTACGACGTATCAGTCCACTAAGCGCAGCTACATCGGCATCCGTTGCCTTGCGAATCTCGATCTGCTTCATCACCATAACTATATCCGGTGAAATGCGAAGTTCGCAATTGGCCCACAAACCAGCCCGAACAGCAGACACAGCGCAGTTCAATCATCCTCCCACCTGAACGCGTCACCGTGCACCTTGACGCGGCCGATGGACGGTAGCGCGAAATGGGTGCCCAGTACCTTCCGGTCCGCTTCGGATGCATCCTCCAGCAGCTTTCGACGTGACGTGGCTGCCAGGTCAGCGTCGGTGTCATATTTGAAATGCCAGTCCGGCCGCCAGCACTGGGCGGAGGTGTGCAATGCATCGCCGGTGATGATCGCTTCGGCCGTGCCGCTCTTTACCAGCACCGACACATGGCCTGGCGTGTGGCCGGGCGTCGGGATCAGCGTGACGTGATCGCCAAGCATGTGGCCTGCCGTCACAAGCTCGCTCTGGCCTGCTTCAACCACCGGCAATACGCTTTGGGTATAGGCGTTGCCTGCCGAATTGCTGAAGAACTCTTCATCGGCAGCCGGCATCAGATAGCGCGCGTTGGGAAATGTCGGCACCCAGCGCCCGTCCTCAAGCCTGGTGTTCCACCCGACATGGTCGGCGTGAAGATGTGTACACAGCACGTAATCAATGTCCGCCGGGCCAGTGCCGGCGGCCGCCAGTGCTGCCATGAACCGGCCGTCGGAGCGCATGTTCCAGTCCGGCGTCCCGGGATTGGACTTGTCATTGCCCACGCAACTGTCGACCAGAATGACGTGCGCCGGCGTTTTCAGCAAAAACCCCTGTATCGGCAGGATCAACCGCCCGGTCACCGCGCACAATTGCTCCGGAACATGTTCCTTGATGGTCTCGCGGACTTCCGGCCCGGCACTTGGAAACAACTCTTCGGGGCTCCGATAGGGCTCGTTGATTTCCAGAATTCGCCAGACTTCGACGTCACCTATCCTGCACAGCATTTGAAGCTTCCCGTTGATCTGTGATTTTCGGCAATTGGTAACAGCTTCTCGCCAGTTCACCAACTTCAGACGGGCCTGTGACAGCTGCCTGTGGTGGCGGCCATTGGGGTCCGGGGGCCTGCCTCACGCCCGCCGGATCGTCCGCTCGATCAGGTCATTGACCAATGCCGGGGTTTCGATTGCAGAGGAATGGCCCGCCGCCTCGAAAACAACCAGTTCCGATCCTGCGATCGCTGCATGCAGGCGTTCGGATTTTTCAGGCACCGTGGCAACATCCTCCTCCCCGGCGCCAACGCCGACCGGCAGTCCGATCCGGCCCAGGAGATCGCTGCAGCCGTCCCGCTCAATGACGCCTGATACTGCCCGGGTAATGCCGAGGCGGTTATTGCCGCCGATCAGCTTCGCCCAGCGCTGTCTTTGTGTTGTCCGGGCCGTGTCTTTCAGGAACGTCTCGCCGAACATGATCGGCATGACCCGGCCAACGACAGCCCATAGCCCGATCCAGCGGGCGACAAGGTTGAGCAGGCGGTATTTCGGCCTGTTTTCCGCCGGTTCAGGTTCGGCGGACGTGTTCAGAAGGGTGAGGGTTTTCAGCAATTCCGGTTTTCGGGCGGCCAGGCGCATGCCGACGAAACCGCCCATGCTCAGGCCGACGAAATGGCATGGTGCGACATCCAGATGAGAGATAAGGGCGGCTGCATCTGCCGTCAGCGTATCGATGTCGTAGCCGTCACCGGCAACGCCGCTGTGTCCGTGGCCGCGGTGATCGAAAGTGATGCAGCGATAGTTGGCCCGCAGATGGGCGACCTGGGCCTCAAACATGGAGCCGTCCAGCAGGAGCCCGTGCGAAAAAACGATAGCGTCCCTGTCGCCACCGGTATCGGTAAAGTGAATACGGGCGCCATTCAGATCAGCGTGTGGCATTTTTCTCTGTCATATTCGGTTCGATGGGTCACGGGTCACTTGGAGGACGGCGGCCCCTTTCAACGGTCGGGCATGGCCGCGGGTTTCAGGCGGCCTGACAGCTGCGGCAGAGGCCGCGCAGCTCTACGGTGCTCTTCTTCAAGGCAAAACTGGCCTGTCCGGCAAGAAACCTGAGTCTGCTGGCGAGGGTGTTGTCGGTGATCTCATTCACCTGCCCGCAGCCCTCGCAGATCATGAAGGCAATGGTCTCGTTGTCATCGCAATCCGGATGGCGGCAGGCGACAAAGGCATTGAGGCTTTCAAGGCGATGAACCATCCCGAACTCGACCAGTTTGTCGAGCGCCCGATAGACCTGCAGCGGGGCGCGGAAGCCATGATCGCGAAGCTGGTCTAAAATGGTGTAGGCGCTGAGCGGACCGTTCGACTTTGTCAGGGCACCCATGACCAGTGACTGGTTTTTGGTGAGATCCGCAGATGGGTGAACATGTTCATTCATGGCCTGGTTTCTTTCTGAAAATCGGTTGTACGTTTTTCCGGTTCATCAGCCTTTACCGGGCTGCGCGACACTGCCGGCAAGACTGACAGCACGAACAGGCCCAGGGCAGCCACCACAATGCTGGGCCCTGCCGGTGTGTCCCATTCCAGCGAGCCGAACAGGCCTCCAACAACGGATGCCGCTCCAATGCCTGCCGCCAGAAGCGCCATCTGCTCGGGGCCTGACGCAAACCGACGGGCGGCTGCGGCGGGAATGATGAGCATGGCAGTGATCAGCAACACACCCACGATCTTCATCGATATGGCGATGACGGCGGCCATCAACAACATGAAGATGATATTGGCGCGTTCCGGGTTCATGCCTTCGGCTTCAGCCAGCTCGCGGTTGACGGTTGCAGCAAACAGCGGCCGCCAGATGGCTGCGAGCACTGCCAGCACTATCGTACCGCCCAGCCAGACGATAGCGATGTCCATTTTGGACACCGCAAGGATGTCGCCGAACAGAAAGCCCATCAGATCGATGCGGATCCAGGTCATGAAGGCGAGAACAACGAGGCCCAGCGCCAGTGCGGAATGGGACAGGAGGCCAAGCAGTGCGTCGGCAGACAGCGTTGCACGCTTCTGAAGCAGCAACAGTGCCAGGGAGACGCAAGCCGATACAGCAAAAACCGCCAGTGTGATGTTGACCTCAAACAGGAAGGCCAGGGCAACACCGAGGAGTGCCGCGTGCGACAACGTATCGCCGAAATAGGCAAGCCGCCGCCAGACGATGAAGCAGCCCAGCGGACCCGCCACCAGGGCAACGCCGACGCCGGCGACAATCGCTCGGGTGAAGAAATCATCGAGCATCGTGTTTCCTCTTGTCGTCATGATGCGAATGGATCTCATCCGGCGAGTCTTCGTGATGGTGATGACCGTCCTGAGGGTGACAATGGTCTGTAATGGAGCCATCACCATGCAGCACCCGGCCGTCCGGCAGATGCGAATGATCGTGATGGTGTTCATAGACCGCCAGTGTCGGTGCGGCCCGCGCGCCAAACAGTGCCTTGTATTCCGGGCTTGAGGCAACCACCGTCGGCGTGCCCGAGCAGCACACATGGCCGTTGAGACAGATCACGCGGTCGGTGGCCGCCATGACCACATGCAGATCGTGGGAGATCAGCAGGATGCCGCAATGCATCTCGTCCCGAATGCGCTTGATCAGGTCGTAAAGGGCAATTTCGCCGGTAAAATCCACACCCTGGACGGGCTCGTCCAGAACCAGCAGATCGGGCTTTCTTGCAATGGCGCGTGCCAGCATGACGCGCTGGAACTCGCCACCGGAAAGGGTGCGGACTTCCGCCGTTGCTAGATGGCTGACACCGGTGGCCGCCATTGCTTCATCGGCCTCAGCGGCGCTGGTATGCCCGGTCAGCCGCATGAAACGCTGCACCGTCAACGGCAGTGTCCAATCGACGGTGAGTTTCTGTGGCACATAGGCGATCTTCAGGTCTGGACGACGCCGGATCGTGCCCTCATCGGGTTTGAGAATGCCAAGTGCCATTTTGGCCGTCGTGGACTTTCCCGAACCGTTCGGCCCGATCAGCGTGACGATCTCGCCAGCATCAATGGAGAAAGCCACGCCGCGCACGAGCCAGCGGCCGGCGCGGTATATGCCGGCATTTTCCAGTGTGGCAAGTGATTCAGGTGTCTTCAGCATGGCCGCTCTGCAGGGTGTCTCGCTTTTTGTAGCGGAGGGTATTGCACATTTTATCGCACACGTTATACAGTTACGCAATCTTGTAATGAGATAACGTCACACCATCTCGTCATGTTGACCAGGAAAGACCCCCATGCGCCGTATCAAGACCTTTCTTCTCGCTTCCACGCTGCTGGCTTCCTCTGCTGTATCTGCCATTGCCGACGTGAATGTGGTGGCATCCATCAAGCCGGTTCACTCTCTCGTTGCCGCAGTGATGCAAGGTGTCGGTGAGCCTGGTCTGATCGTCGAGGGTGCCGGATCGCCGCATAATTATGCGCTGAAACCGTCACAGGCGCAGATGCTTGAGTCGGCTAATGTCGTGTTCTGGGTGGGGCATGAACTGGAGGCCTTCCTCGAAAAGCCGCTGGAAACCATCGGCGCGAATGCCAAGATCGTTGAACTGATCGACGCCCACGACCTCACCAGGATTGAGTTCCGCGAGGGCGGCGCCTTTGATGACCATGACCACGACAAAGAGGCTGGTCATGACGACCATGATCATGACAAGAAGGCCGAGGCTGAACATGACCACGACCACGATCATGACAAGAAAGCCGAGGCTGAACATGACCACGATCATGACAAGAAGGCCGAAGCTGAGCATGACCACGATCATGACAAGAAGGCCGAGGCTGAGCATGGCCACGATCATGACAAGAAGGCTGAAGCTGAACATGACCATGACAAGAAGAAGACTGCCGGGGCCGGCCATGAGGGTCACGCCCACGGGAAATTTGATCCCCATGTCTGGCTGGACCCCGTAAACGCCAAGGCGCTCGTTCACGAGATTGAGGAAGCTCTTGTCGAAGCTGACCCCGACAATGCCGGCAAATACAAAGCCAATGCAGAAGCGGTAATGGCCAGGCTTGATGCGCTGGTCACCGAGGTTTCGGCTGATCTGAAACCGGTTCACGATAAGGGTTTCATCGTGTTTCACGATGCCTACCAGTACTTCGAAAAGCGCTTTGATGTGACTGCTTCCGGTTCAATCACTGTTTCACCGGAGGTCATGCCGGGTGCCGAGCGCGTCACCGAGATCCGCGCAAAGATCAAGGACCTGGGCGCGACATGCGTGTTTGCCGAGCCACAGTTTGAACCCAAACTGGTATCGACGGTCACCGAAGGCACGCAAGCCAAACCCGGTATTATCGATCCGCTCGGTTCGGAGCTCGACAACGGGCCGGAATTGTACTTCCAGCTGATCCGCAATATGGCGTCGTCAATCAAGACCTGCCTGTCGAAAGCCAGCTGACCAGGCTGAAGGGCGTTCACGGGGGCGGCTAACGTCGGCCCTTTTTCCAAACCAATTAGTGTAATGTAATAACATATGAAAACAGATCTGCTTCCCGTCACTGTCCTGTCCGGTTTCCTCGGTGCCGGCAAGACAACACTTCTCAATCACATCCTCAACAACCGCGAGGACATGCGCGTTGCCGTCATTGTCAATGACATGAGCGAGGTCAACATTGATGCGAGCCTGGTTCGCGATGGTGGCGCCGACCTCTCACGCACCGATGAGCAACTCGTCGAAATGACCAATGGCTGTATCTGCTGTACGTTGCGCGACGATCTTCTCAAGGAGGTGAGCGCGCTTGCGCAACAGGGACGTTTCGATCACCTGCTGATCGAATCGACCGGCATCTCGGAGCCGCTGCCGGTGGCATCCACCTTTGAATTTCGCGATGAGAACGGTGACAGCCTGTCGGATGTGGCCCAGCTTGATTCCATGGTCACGGTGGTCGATGCGGCAAGCCTGCTGAAAGACTACGGGTCCAGCGATTTCCTGCGCGACCGTGGCGAAACCATGGGAGAAGATGACACCCGCACGCTGGTCGACCTGCTGGTCGATCAGATCGAGTTTGCCGACACGATCATTCTCAACAAGGTTTCGGCAGCTTCTCCGCAAGATCTGGATGCCGCGCGCATGATCATCCGCTCGCTCAATCCCGATGCGATTGTGATCGAGGCAGATTTCGCCCGTATGCCGCTTGGCGAGGTCCTCGGCACCGGCCGGTTCGACTTCGAAAAGGCACATGAGCATCCGCTCTGGTACAAGGAACTGAACGGGTTTACCGATCATGTGCCGGAGACCGAAGAATATGGCGTCCGTTCCTTCGTCTACCGGGCACGCCAGCCGTTTGACCCCGTGAAACTGAAGGCATTCGTCGACCGGCCATGGCACGGTGTGGTGCGCGCCAAAGGGTTCTTCTGGCTTGCCACGCATCCGCAGTTCGTTGGCGAACTCTCAATGGCTGGTGCGCTCGTTCCCACGGAGAAGCGGGGGCTGTGGTGGTCGGCCGCTCCCGAGGAGTATTGGCCCTACGATCCGGCCTGGCGGCGTTCGATGGAGCCTTATTTCGATGCCATTTGGGGTGATCGGCGTCAGGAACTGGTCTTCATCGGCTGCGACCCGATGGACGAGGCAGCCATACGCAAAAACCTCGATACCTGTCTGGTAAAGGCGCCGGCGTTCCTGCCCGCCATATGGCGCGACATGCCCGATCCGTTTCCTGCGTGGGAAGCGGGGCAGCCATGAACTACCACCGGCAGCATGTCCGCAATGCAGGCGTCGGTGTTGGTCTGGCCGACAACCCGGAAGCCATGAGCCTCATCCGCGCCCAAGGTGCTGCTGCAGTGATCTGGAAGCGCCAGCCGGAACCCGGTTTTCAGGCCTGGATCGATAACCTCGATCCGGCTTGCCTGCCGCGCGCGCGCGTCGTCGTGCAGCCGCATTCCGTGCGCGATGTGGTGTCCTTGATCTGTGTCGGCTCCGGCATGCCGGGCGGCAAGCATCAAAACGTGTTCATCGACGACATTGCGGCGCTGGCAGACGTGTTTGCCACATTGATGAATACCTCGTATCTGCGCTTGAGGCTGGATGTTGTTAGCGACAATGCCTGCCGCAAGTTTCATATAGACGCGGTGACTGCGCGCCTGGTCTGCACCTATCGTGGCCTCGGCACCCAGTACGGCATTTCCACCGATGGGGCGGAGCCCAAACGAGTGTTCACCGTGCCCACCGGCGCGCCGATTGTTCTTCGTGGCACGCTGTGGCCCGATCCGCCGCAGTCCGGCCTGTTGCACCGCTCACCGCCGATCGAGGGAACAGGCAATACGAGACTGGTACTGGTTCTGGACCCGGTGGGTGACGAAAAGGCGGGCATATGACCTGTACGCCAAACCTGATCTAGTGCGCCTCGTCCCAGTTGTCCGCCGCGCGTGCATCCACCTGGATCGGCACCGAGAACGATACTGCCGGCAGCGGCGCTGCCACCATCACGTCCGATGCAACCTTGATGGTTGCATCGGCCTCCGCATCCGGCACCTCGAAGATCAGTTCGTCGTGCACCTGCAGCAGCATGCGCGCGTTCAGTCCCGCATCTGCCAGTGCCTGTGGCATGCGGATCATGGCGCGGCGGATGATGTCGGCAGCAGAGCCCTGGATCGGCGCGTTGATGGACGCGCGTTCCTGGAACGCCCGTTCCGATGCATTGGGGGACTTGATGCGCGGGAAATGCATGCGGCGGCCAAACACGGTCTCCACATAGCCATTGGCCCGGCAGAACGCCTTGGTGTGCTCCATATAGTCCTTGATACCGGGGAAGCGTTCGAAATAGGTCTTGATGTAACGTCCGGCCTCTTCGCGTGGGATGGCGAGCTGGTTGGCCAGCCCGAACGCCGAAATGCCGTAGATGATGCCGAAATTGATGGCCTTGGCCTTGCGGCGGATGCTCGGGTCCATGCCTTCTACCGGTGTGTCGAACATCTCTGAAGCGGTCATGGCGTGAATGTCCAGCCCGTCGGCAAATGCCTTCTTCAACTGGTCGATACCGGCAATGTGGGCCAGGACACGCAACTCGATCTGGCTGTAGTCGGCGGACACCAGCTTGTGACCGGGGCTTGCCACGAAGGCGGTTCTGATCTGGCGGCCTTCTTCGGTGCGCACCGGGATGTTCTGCAGATTCGGGTCGGTCGAAGACAGTCTGCCGGTGGATGTCGAGGCCAGCGAATACGAGGTGTGAACCCGCCCGGTTTCAGGGTTGATATGCCCGGTGAGCGCGTCCGTATAGGTCGAGCGCAGCTTGGTCAGCTGCCGCCAGTCGAGCAGTTTGCGGGCCAGCTCAACGCCGTCTGCCGCCAGGTCTTCCATCACCTGGCTGTCAGTGCTCCAGGCGCCGGTCGCGGTTTTCCTGCCGCCCTGAAGCCCCAGTTTTCCAAACAGGATTTCACCGATCTGCTTCGGGGAGCCCAGGTTGAACGTCTCGCCGGCAAGCTCATGCACCTGGCTTTCCAGCGCATCCGCGCCCTTGGAAAACTCAGCCGACAATCGTGCCAGTACTGTCCGGTCGACCAGAATGCCCTCACGCTCCATGGCCGCCAGAACCGGCACCAGGGGACGTTCCAGCGTCTCATAGACGGTTGCACGTTGTTCCGTTGCCAGCCGGGGTTTGAGCACATGCCACAACCTCAGGGTGATATCCGCATCTTCGGCCGCATAGCTGGTTGCCTGATCCAGCGGCACCAGGTCGAACGTCACCTGCGATTTGCCGGTGCCGGCCACGTCCTTGAACTTGATCGGCTTGAGGCCGAGATGAACATCGGCCAGTTCGTCCATGCCATGCCCGTTGACCCCTGAATCCAGCGCATAGGACAACAACATCGTGTCATCGATGGGCGCTACATTGATGCCGAGGCGCTGGAACACCGTCAGGTCATATTTCAGGTTCTGGCCGATTTTCAGGATGCTGGGGTGCTCAAGCACCTGTTTTACCGCACTGACAACCTCTGCTTCGGGCAACTGCTCCAGGTCACCGCCGCCAAAATCGAGCCCGTCCGACGCCCGGTGTCCGGTCGGAATGTAGCACGCCTTGCCCGGCTCGACGCTGAAGGATATGCCGCACAAGGTAGCCTGCATGTTGTCGAGCGATGTGGTTTCGGTGTCGACCGCCACCAGGCCTGCCTGCCGGATCATTTCAATCCAGGCATCCAGACGCTCCCGGGTCGTGACCCGCTCATAGGCTGCATGATCAGGCGGCGGCAGGTTGCGCATTTTTTCCGCCATGACGCTGGCTGCATTGCCATCGGCGGCCGCATCTGGACCGTCCGCAGCAGGTGTATCGCCACCATCACTGCCGACCGGTGCACCCAGTTCATCCACGTCCGCGCCCTCCGGCGGCCAGCCTGTGAAGGTCACTTCAATGGGCTCGATTTCAGCGGCATTGGCTTCGAAATCGCCGGATACCCGGCGGATCAGCGTGTTGAAATCCAGTGCCTTGAGAAACCCGATCAGGGCCTTGGCTTCCGGCTCGACCACGCCGAAGTCTTCAATCGGATGATCAACAGCCACATCGGTTTTCAGGATGACCAGTTCTTTGGAAATCCGGGCCTGGTCGGCAAACTCGATCAGCTTCTCACGGCGTTTGGGTTGCTTGATTTCCCCGGCCCGCTGCAGCAGCGTTTCCAGGTCGCCATATTCCTCGATCAGTTGCGCGCCGGTCTTGACGCCGATGCCGGGCACGCCGGGCACATTGTCCACGCTGTCACCGGCAAGTGCCTGAACCTCAACGACTTTTTCAGGCGGCACGCCAAATTTCTCGATGACCTCGTCACGCCCAATGGCCTTGTCCTTCATGGTATCCAGCAACATCACCTGGTCGGTGACCAGCTGCATCAGGTCCTTGTCCGATGACACGATGCGCACCGTTGCGCCAACCGCCGCGGCCTGGGTGGCATAGGTGGCGATCAGGTCATCGGCCTCATAGTTTTCCTGTTCGATACAGGCAACGTTGAAGGCTTCCGTCGCCTGCCGGATCAGGCCGAACTGCGGCACCAGATCTTCCGGCGCCGGCGGGCGGTGGGCCTTGTAGTCGGGATAGATGTCATTGCGGAACGATTTCGAGGATTTGTCGAAGATCGCCGCAATGTGAGTGGGCTTGTCATCCGCCGACATCTGCTGGAGCAGCTTGTACAGCATGTTGCAGAAGCCCTGCACGGCGCCGACCGGCAACCCGTCGGACTTTCGGGTCAACGGCGGCAATGCGTGGTAGGCGCGGAAAATATAGCCGGAGGCATCTATCAGATAGAGATGGTCACCGGACTGGATCGGGCGGGATGCTGCTGTACTCATGATAGGCGCACTATGCCACCTGCCATGCGGCTTTGCCATAAGCTGAAATGCTTGTTTGCACAGGCATGGTGATGCTTGCTGACATTAGCTGACACCGGTGGCTTGAATGCCTGTTCGGCACAATATTGCGCTTCACAAGGGTGGTTCCACATTATTTGCCGTTCTGGCTGGCTAAATCCCCTTGCCAAGTGCCCCCCGGATAGTTGGATAATGAGACTTCTTAATCTAGGGAGTAGTGCCATGAACCTTCAGGCGAACGAAAATGACTTCAGCGGGATCATCGAGGCCGACCGTGAACACGTCTGGCACCATCTGACCCAGCACAAGAAGTTCGAAACCGTGGATCCGCTTGTCATCATCGAAGGCAAGGGAATGCGGGTATGGAACACCGCAGGCCGTGAGCATCTGGATGCGGTATCCGGCGGCGTGTGGACGGTGAATGTCGGCTACGGCCGCGAAAGCATTGCCGATGCGGTTCGCGACCAGCTTGTGCAGCTGAACTATTTCGCCAATTCGGCCGGCAGTATTCCGGGCGCAAAGTTTGCCGAGCGGCTGATCTCCAAGATGCCCGGCATGACCCGTGTGTACTATTCCAACTCCGGTTCGGAAGCCAATGAGAAGGCCTACAAGATTGTCCGCCAGATTGCGCACAACAAGCATGGCGGCAAGAAGCACAAGATCCTGTATCGCGAACGTGACTATCATGGCACGACAATTACCGCCCTGTCGTCGTGCGGCCAGAACGAGCGCCGCGACCAGTACGGGCCGTTTACGCCGGGTTTCGTGGAAGTGCCGCATTGCCTTGAATATCGCTCGCAATGGGGCGATGTCGACGATTACGGCATCCGCGCCGCCAATGCCATTGAAGAGGTGATCCTGCGCGAAGGCGCCGATACGGTCGGCGGCCTGATCCTCGAGCCGGTAACCGCCGGCGGTGGTGTGATAACCCCGCCACAGGGCTATTGGGACCGCGTCCAGGAAATCTGCAAGAAGTACGATGTTCTGCTGATCATCGATGAAGTGGTCTGCGGCATGGGCCGCACCGGCGAATGGTTTGGCTATCAGCATTACGGCATCAAGCCGGACATGGTGACCATGGCCAAGGGCGTGGCGTCGGGCTATGCCGCCATTTCGTGCACCGTGACAACGGAAGCGGTGTTCAACGAGTTCAAGGCCGATCCATCCGATCCGATGAGCTATTTCCGCGACATCTCCACCTTCGGCGGATGTGCGGCAGGTCCGGCGGCGGCGCTGGAGAACATGCGAATTCTGGAAGACGAAAAGCTGCTGGAAAACACCACCGCCATGGGCGAATACCTGCTGGAGCAGTTCGAGGGCCTGAAAGCCAAGCACGCCATGATCGGCGATGTGCGCGGCAAGGGACTGTTCTGCGGCATGGAACTGGTGCTTGATCGCGATACCCGTGACCCGGTTCCCGAAAGCACCACTCAGGCCATCGTAGGTGATTGCTTCGCAACTGATGCCGTCATTATCGGGGCCACCAACCGCTCACTCAGCGGTCTCAACAACACATTGTGCTTCTCGCCTGCACTGATCTGCACCAAATCCGACCTTGACGAGGTCGTGGCTTCGGTTGATCGTGCCCTGACCAAGGTTGCTGCTGCTTAACGCTGGGGACTGCAAGACGCCGATCCGGCCGCCTGTATTTTGCAGGCGGCCGTTTTTTGTTTGGACAGCGTTGTCGTAGTATTTTGCAGGGTCTTGGGCCGGGTAAAGTGCAATTACCGAATTCATTCAGTTCAATCAGGCATCAGGCGGCCGAGGGTCAGCGGGTATCGGCGGCGGCATCGCGTGTGGCCGGGCGCCAGGATGAAAAACGCGATAATGATCAGGTGCTGACGGGGGTTGGTGTGGTTGTATTCTGGCCGGTCCTGTTTGCCCTGGTAGGCGATGGTCCGACCGCGGTGGAACTGGGGCGTCTGAAGGGCGAGATGGAAGCCATCGAGAAAATTTCGGTGCGGAAGAACTGCGGTATCGAATTTCGCCGCAGTTGATCCTGCCGCAATTGCCGCTGCCTGAATCGCCAGGACCGCCGCGACAGCTCACGCGGAGCTGGTTTTTATCAGCTCCAGTACCGCACTGATGACATTGTCGACGGCCACTGAGGCCAGGATCATGCCCATCACCCGGCTGACGATGGCGGCACCGCTTGTGCCTATGAGTTTCAGGATCGGCGTTGCCAGCAGCATGAGAACAAGTGCTGCGCCTACCACCGCGACCAGAATGCCTGCGGTTACCGCCTGTTCGGCAAAACTGAACCGGTTGTTGTCGGTGAGCAGGACAATCGCCAGCATTGCACCTGGTGACGCCAGTGACGGAACTGCCAACGGAAACACGGCCGGACTTTCCGGTTCCTCATCGGTTTCCAGCTTGCTGATTTCCTGTTTCGGTTTTGAGTCGCCGAAAATCATCGTCAGGGCGAACAGGAACAGGATCAGGCCGCCGGCGATCTGGAAGGCAGGCAGGCCGATGCCCAGTGCGTCGATCAGGAATTGCCCGGCGACCAGGAAGAACATCAATACGCAGATCGCCAGCACGGCGGCATGAATTGCTACGCCGGTGCGTTTTTTCGCTTCAATGCCGGCAGTTACGGCCACGAAAACCGGAATTGTACCGATCGGGTCAATAACCACCCACAGAGTTACAAATTGCTCGAAAATCTCTTGCATCGGCTTGCTTGCCCCACCTTGCCGTCATCGCCCATTGATACCCCATAGACCATGTTCGCAGGACAATCGCCAGAACCTGGAGAAATTTATTCCTTATGAGGAGTAAAGCGGAATCGCCGCAGAATGCCGCGAATGTGAGGCGCAAGCCTGCTTCCGGCGTCTTGACGTTATGCATCTGCGGCACAATATCGGGACTATGAAGTTGGTTGCCGGGTCGAAAAAAGCGGGGCTGGACGCTCAGACCGCACAAAAACGACCGGTTGATCATTGAGCTGCTTGTTAAAGGGCTTTTGAGAACATGACACGCAATACGGTTTTTCCGTCGCCATTCTTCGTCGGATTTGATGAAATCGAGCGACTGCTGGAGCGGACCGCGAAGACCGCTCCTGATGGCTATCCGCCCTACAACGTCGAAAAACAGCCACCGAGCGCTCAAGACAAAGCTGAAAAACTGCGCATTACGCTGGCCGTGGCGGGGTTTTCCGCTGAAGAACTGGACCTGACGCTTGAAGACAACGAACTGGTGATCGAAGGCCGCCAGAAGGACGATCCGGGGCGGGAATTCCTGCACCGCGGGATTGCCGCGCGCCAGTTCCGCCGCATCTTCGTGCTGGCCGATGGCATGAATGTTGTGTCCGCCAGCCTCGATAACGGGCTGCTGGCCATTGACCTGGAACGCCCGGAACCGCAGCGGATGGTGCGCAAGATAGAAATACGCCAATCGTGATTTCTGCCCGTCGACACGAACTATTGAAGGAAACCAGACCATGACAGATTACAAGACAAACCGGTTGCCTCAGATACCTGAGAGCGAAATCGCGCTTGCAAACATGGGGTTGGGCGAGGTGGCCTATGTGCGTAAGGTGCCGGCACAGGAGGTTGAGCGCATGCTTGGCCAGAAAATTGCCGCTGATCCGGCAACGCCATTGTATTGTCTGTACCTTGCCGACGGCACCCCGGTTTCGGTGTCCGACAGCCGCGAAGCCGCCATTGCGAACGCCATCGAGCACGATCTCGCCGCCATCAACCCGAACTAGACCGGTTCAGGCGGCGTGCGGTGCGGTGGCGGCCGGTTCGGTCAATATGGCATAGAGCCCTTCCGCCTTGTCGGTACCGCGCAGTTTTTCCACAACAGTTGAGTCGCGAAGCAGGCGTGAAATGCGCGCCAGCGCCTTCAGATGATCTGCGCCTGCGCTTTCCGGCGCCAGCAACAGGAACACCAGGTCGACGGGATTGTCATCGACGGAATCAAACTTCACCGGCGATGCCAGACGGGCAAACAGGCCGTGAACCTTGTCCAGTGCCTGGAATTTTCCATGTGGGATGGCGATGCCCTGTCCGAGACCGGTTGAGCCCAGTTTTTCGCGCCTCAGCAGGGTCTCGAAAATGACTTGCGTATCAAGGCCGGAATGCCGGGCGCCTTCCTGAGCCAGTTCCTGAAGCAACTGGCGTTTGCTCGACGCCTTCAGGTTAGGCAGTACCGCATTGCTGGAAATTATGGTCGACAATTGCATGATTGACTGATTCTCCATGCACTTTGTGTATCTAAATCCGGTCCGGCGAGGGTCCGGAAGGCTAAAGGCATTAAGCAGGTCGGCTTGTCAGTTCCCGCCAGGGTCCAGCCATCCGACATTTCCGTCTTTGCGCTTGTAGACGACATTTAAGCTGCCATTGCGGCCATTGCGGAAAAGCACAAACTGTTCATTCGTGAAATCAAGTTTCATGACGGCCTCCCCTACCGACAGCTCATCAATACTGGCAGTTGATTCTGCAATAATCACCGGGTTCAGATCAACCGGTTCTTCCGTTGCGCCTTCAACATCTGCCTGCAGGACGTAGGAAGCCGCAGACACCGCGCTTACAGGTTCCTTGCGGGCAAGGTGATGATCTTTAAGGCGTCTCTTATAGCGGCGCAGCCGTGTTTCAAGGTGCCCGACGGCTGTATCTGCCGCCGAATGTGCATCACCGCCACTGCCGTTTGCGTTGAGTGCAAGGCCGGTGGTCAAGTGCAGGGTAATCTCGCAGTCGAAGCCGGAGCGCTGTTTTTCAACAACCACAAGGCAGCGAACTATACCGTCAAAATATTTTGCAACATCATTGTGGATGCGGCCTTCAACATGCTCACGCAACGCGTCACCAATGTCGAGGTTTTTGCCGGTTATCTGAATCTGCATGATTTAGGAATACCCCTTGTTCGCAGAACAAGTCTGTCGAAAGCCGATTACATTTTCAATATTGACTGTTTCGATCGGACCTGTTTAGGGCCTGCTGGCAAACTGTTTTTCCCGATCAAGGCGCGCGGAACCTATTGCCACCCGACCAGCTTGTCAATCAGCCTATGAAAAGAATGTGGGAAAGTTTTGCCGTGGTTTTTCGGCGCGCACGGCTCCGGTTTTGCAGTTTTTTCAACCGAACCCGTCTTGTTCAACCGGCCTCGAGCATGCGTTTTTGCCGCCGCCGCATGATCGAGGACGGGATATGCATGGCTTCGCGGTATTTCGCCACGGTACGCCGGGCAATATCAATACCTTCAGCACACAACAGATCGACGATCTGATCGTCCGACAGAATCTTTGCAGCAGTTTCCTCGTCGATCATCGCCCGGATTTTGTGGCGGACCGATTCTGCCGAATGATCATCGCCGCCGGCTGAAGAAGAAATTGCGGTGGTGAAGAAGTATTTCAGTTCAAACACGCCGCGCGGGGTTTCGAAATACTTGTTCGACGTAACCCGGCTGATGGTGGATTCGTGCATTGAAATGGCATCGGCAACCGTCTTCAGATTGAGCGGCCGCAAATGCTCCACGCCATACATCAGGAACGCATCCTGCTGACGCACGATTTCACGTGCCACGGCCAGAATGGTGCGCGCACGCTGGTCCAGGCTCTTGACCAGCCAGGTTGCATTGGACATGCAGTCCGACAGGTACAGCTTGTCCGTGTCCTGAGTGGCGCCCCGGCTGACCTGGGCAAAATACTGGTTGTTGACCAGTACCCGCGGCAGCGTTTCGGTGTTCAGTTCGACAGCCCAGCTGCCATCTGGAGCAGGGCGCACGATGACGTCCGGGACTACCGGTTGTACGATGACCGAGCCGAAAACATTGCCCGGTTTCGGGTTCAGCGAGCGGACCTCGTCGGCCATGTCGCGCAAATCGTCCATGTCTACCTTGCAAATGGACTTGAGCCGGGCGAAGTCATGCTTGGCCAGAAGGTCTAGATTCTCGATGAACACCTGCATGGCCGGATCAAACCGGTCGCGTTCCTTCAACTGGATTGACAGGCATTCCTTGAGATCGCGGGCCAGAATTCCGGGCGGGTCGAATGTCTGCACGATGTCCAGGGTTTTCTCGACGAGATCAGATTTTGCACCCAGTGTGTCGGCAACCGAGTCCACATCGCCGGTCAGGTAGCCTGCTTCATTCACCAGGCCGATCAGGTGCGCTCCGATCATGCGCATGGCCGGGTCTGACACGGTCAGGTGCAATTGTTCGGTCAGGTGGTCGGCAAGTGTGCTTTCGCTGGCCAGGGTCGCATCGAAGGCCATTTCGCCGTCATAGCCGCCGCCACCGCCGCCGCCGCTGGCACCTGCCGTATTGCCCGTGCTGGACAACTGCCAGCCTGAGTCCTGCAGCCCCATGGGGTCAGCGGCCTCGCGGTTGATCTTGTCGGCAGTGGCTTCATCGGCGTAGACGTTTTCAAGACCCGTATCGAACTGGTCGAGGTTTTCCGGAGTGTTTTCTCCCGATGCAATCTGGTCCGCGATGTCTTTCGGGTCGGTGCCGGCGGCGGCTTCATCGCGAGCGGTTTCACCATCGCTGTCAGACACGATGTCCCGGCCTGCTTCGTCGCGTTCGTCGCGCTCCAGCAGCGGGTTCGACTCCAGCTCGCTTTCGACATAGGCCTGCAGCTCAAAATTCGACATCTGCAGCAATTTGATGGCTTGCTGCAGTTGCGGCGTCATGACCAGGGACTGGCCCTGGCGCATTTGCAATTTTTGACTCAACGCCATTGCTGGCATACTCCCCGCACAACAAACCGGAGCAGTCAGGGTCCGTCAGGACCTGCAAAACTGCTCCAACACTACAAATACGATCAGCTGCACGATCTGCGGTGATAACACCAAAACCGTGCTTGATCTCGTGCCGGAGCGAAGCTTTCGACAGTTCAGTCGCTCACGCCACATGTTTGCGGGATATTAAAGGCTGAAACCTTCACCAAGGTAAAGACGCCGCACGTCAGGGTGTGCAACGATCTGTTGTGGTGTACCTTCCATTAATACGTGGCCTTCATGGATGATAAGGGCCCGGTCAATGATTTCGAGGGTTTCTCTGACGTTGTGATCCGTAATAAGCACCCCGAGGCCCCTAGAGGTGAGCTGTCGCACCAGTTGGCGAATATCATTGATCGCAATTGGATCAATCCCTGCGAAGGGCTCGTCGAGCAGGATGAAACGGGGATTTGCGGCAAGGGCTCGGGCAATTTCGACCCGGCGCCGTTCTCCCCCAGATAATGCCATAGCTGGCGAATTCGTGATATGTGTGATCTGAAACTCATTAAGCAACCCACGCAACTTACGCTCGCGCTGAGTGCGGTCGGGAACGTGTAATTCCAGCACCGCGCGAATATTGTCCTCAACCGTAAGTGCCCGGAAAACCGACGCTTCCTGGGGCAGATATCCAATTCCCAACCTGGCTCGCTGATACATCGGCAAGTCAGTGATATCTTCCCCGTCGAGCGATATGGTCCCTGAATCAGCAGCGATCAGTCCGGTGATCATGTAAAACACCGTCGTTTTCCCTGCGCCATTGGGACCAAGCAACCCTACAGCTTCTCCACGGCGGACCGACACGCTGACATCCTGGGTTACTGGTCGCCGTTTGAAGGACTTGCGCAAATTACGCGCCACAAGGCCTTCTGTCGGCGCAGAACCCGGTCTTGCAAATGCCTGGCTGGAAGGCTCTTCAGCCCGTCTGCCAAACAACGAAGACCAAAACGATGACTTGCCGGTTCGCTTCACGTGATTACCGCTCAACAGGATTAAGGTTTGCTGAAGCCCTATGGTTAATGTTTGCCTAATTTGCAATCAACAACCTGGTTCGGGCCGCTTGGGGTGGGGAATACTAGTCAGGATCAGGATTGAAACTGAATTTGACCTTGCTTCCTGGGACGCTTGAAAATTTCGACTCATTGGTATTCAGGTTCACATTCAGTTTTTGACCTTTCACGACGCTGGTGCCCTGGATAACCGTTACATTGCCGGTGACAACAGCAGTATTGGCTTTGACATTCATCCTCATGTGGTCGCCGGTAATGGTTTGCGATGACGTAATGATTTTTACGCCGCGCCGATCCGTCTCCAGCCTGGTAACATCGGTTCCGCCATTCTTGGTTTTGACAAAAGTGGCGGTCAGTTTGCTTGAACGCAAACGGACATTGTTTTGCTGGGCACGTACATTGCCGCTAAAAACTGCCTTGTTCTCGCTCTCGAGAAGCTGCATCTGATCGGATTCGATGTTGACCTTGCTCTTCTTCTTCTGGGCATCAGCAGGCAGTGCGGCAAGACCTGCTGCCATCACGATCAGCGCAACGAAGGAACCTGCCCTGGTCAGTATCGCGCTCCTGTTCCGTTTCATTGTTGCAGATTTCCTTTTGAACTGGATGTCTCCACCTGCGCGGCAGGCGAACTGTCTTGCGGCGCTGAAGAATTGAATATCGCACGCACCCGCGATTTGAAAGTCACATGTTCACCATTGTTGGCAACGTCGACGCCCGTGGACCTGATTACTCCGCCATCCATTACGACGACTATCTCGTCTTGTGAGGTCAATGCCTTCTTCTTCACGTCAATGTCGGCGGTGTCCATACTGGCAGTAAACGTGTCCGCAAGCTTGATCGACACATCACCGGACAGGCGCAGGGACTTGTCCCTGGAATTGAACAGGCCGGTTTTGGCGGTGACGTCCATGGCGCGCCCGTCTGTGCGCCGGAGCAGGCCGGTGACCTGCCGCATGTGAACGAGATTGGGCTGCTGCTTGTCCTGGTTGGCTTCCACGGCGGCGATCTTGTAGGGTTGCTGGTCATCGTCGAAGCCGGCAACTTCCGAGCCCTGCACGGCAAACCGTTCCTGCTCCGACGGCTGTTTCGGCGTTGCCACCGGTGCTGCAGGCTCCGGGCTGGTCACGGTTTCGATGTCGAAACCCGACGCCTGCATCAGGAACACCCCGAACACGCCGGCTGCAGCAAATACGAACAGCCATACCATTATCGCAGGCCCTAGCCGCCTGCGTCTGATCCCTGGTCGTGCCCGTCTACTTGGTAGCATTGCCGTTTTCTCCCCCTTTCATCCGGAACATACCGGACGGGACAGGGTCTGTCGTGCGTTTTGCCCGGAAAATCTTGCCGAATAAAGGCGGACGTGACCGGCGGCCGATCACGAATGGGCAAAAATGTCCTCGTTTGGCCAACCGGCAAGGTCGAGGTCTGCCCGGGTCGGCAGAAAGTCAAAACACGCCTGGGCAAGTTCTGCACGGTCTTCACGGCGCAGCATCTGGTCCAGCCTGACCTTGAGCTCGTGCAGGTAAATCACGTCAAGCGCCGCATACTGTTTCTGGGCGTCCGACAGAACCGGTGTGCCCCAGTCGGAGCTTTGCTGCTGCTTCGACATCTCAATGCCCAGCATTTCGCGCACCAGGTCCTTCAGGCCATGCCGGTCGGTATAGGTGCGGGCCAGCCGCGATGCGATCTTGGTACAGTATAAAGGTGACGTATCCACGCCCAGATAAGCCTTCAGCATGCCGACATCAAAGCGCGCATAGTGGAAGATCTTGGTGACGTTGGCATCCTCCATCAGCGCTTTCAGACGCGGCGCATGGTAGGTTTTGCGGTCAAGCTGCACCAGATGGGCATCATCATCTCCGGCTGACAGCTGTACCACGCACAGCTTGTCACGGTTGGCGTGCAATCCCATGGTTTCGGTGTCAACGGCCACGCTTGATCCGAAATCCAGTCCGTCGGGCAGATCGCCCTGATGAATTCTGACTGCCATTTTTGCTTTGTGCCTTGCTTGTCTGAACGCGAATTGTCCATGGGCTATAACACAAGCCGCCTCATTGGCAACACTTCGCTGACGGTGCGTGCACCAGGTCAGATGCCCGGCAGGCCGACCCTGGCGCGGCCTTCGTCGCTTTTCAGGGAAAAGTCCTGTCCGGCAAACTCGTCAGCGCCATCGGCACACAGCCACACAATCGCCTTGCCGACCCAGTCCGCGGGAATGTGCACCGCCGGGTCCAGCTGGCTCACCGGATTGATGCCCGATGCCTTGATGGACACCTGCATATCGGTTGCCACGGTGCCGGGGCTGAGACCCACGACACGAATACCGTTGCCGGCATATTCCTTGTCTGCACACCGTGTCAGCATCGCCGCTGCCGCCTTGGACGAACAATAGTGGCTCCAGCCCTCCATGGGCCCGTAAGCTGCGCCTGAAGAGATGTTGATGATGGTGCCGCTGCCTTGTGCCGCCATTTCGGGAAGGGCAGCCCTGAGACCGAAGAACACACCCTTGTAGTTCACATCAGCCACTTTTGCCCACTCATCGGGGTCGGCGTCGCCCAGCCGTGCAATCGGATCGATCAGCCCGGCATTGTTGACCAGAATATCCACCCGGCCGAAGTCCTGTTTGCATCTGGCCACCATGGCGGCGACTTGCGGGTAACTGCTTACATCACAGGTCACGGTTTGCGCGGTTCCGCCGTGGTTGCGAATGTCTTGTGCAACGTCTTCGATTTCAGATGATGTCCGCGCTGCCAGCAGGACCGACACACCGTCGGCGGCAAGCTGCCGTGCTGCTGCTGCGCCGATACCACGGCTGGCTCCGGTAACAATGGCGGTTTTTCCGTCAAGTGTGCTGGTCATGAAACTGGTTCCCTTGTGCAGGATTGGGGTTGTTGTTGCAGATAGCCGCTGCGCGCGAAGCAGGGGCTGAAATCACCGGGATGTTGAAGGAACAGCCATAGATGCCAGTGCACCGGCGTGTTGGCCGTTGCAGGCTCATCTGGCGCAACACCGCGGATGAGCGATCAAAAACAGTGCCGAAGGACCTCGCCGCACAGGTGCTGCATGCGTCTGGCCGCAAATCTGTCATATGCCCGGAGATGGAAACTGCGGCTCGTTCTATGGCTCTTGGCCTCGTGTCTGCCCCACCGCTCCAGAATGTGGGCCAGGTAGGTATAGTAGAAGACCTGCTGATCGTAATCGGTCTGGGGTCCGTAGGCGTTCATGAAAATGTGGCGATCTTCATCAACTCTGCTTTGCAATGTCCTGCTGGAACCGATCGTGCAGTAGGCGAGGACATATGCCAGGAAATACGTCATGTCCGAGTATATTGCACCGCTGTCGTGATTGCGCCCAAAGTCGAAAATCACGCATCTCTTCGGTCCGAAAAGGATATTTCCAGGGGTGAAATCCGCATGTACAGCGCCATGGGGTGTCGGTTGACCGCTAAACCTGTGAGACAGTTCAATGAACTTTTCACCGGCCGATCGCCACGCCGGGCTGCTGCCGTTTGCGTTCTTCAATCGCACAATTTGCGCGTCCGTATTCAGTGGTTTGGAGCTGACCCCGAGCGCATCGTGCATCAGTCTCAGGTTGGTCGCGGCCGTTTCTATGCATTTTCGCCGCCTGGATGGGGAAAGGGCACTGGTCATCAGGACCGTCTTCATGCTGGGCAGCGGAACCCATTCGCAGGCATAACCCTGCCGCGTGGATGCAAACGGTCTGGTGACAATGGAGCGGTGCTTCGGGTCGAGCCTGGCGTGAAGTTTGGACAACATCGCGAACTCCGACTGGGCTGGAGAGTCCGGCCATGCATCGTTTTCATGCATGTACTTGACGGCAACGGCATGGGGTAGATCGCGATGCTTCGCCCTGAGCACGATTGTCGGTTTCGCCCGCAGGGCGAAGTAATGGTAGTTGAAGGTCCAGTGTTGATCGATGCCCAGGTTTTCAGACGTAGCCGTCAGGATGTTGCGGGCGGCTGTTTCAATCTCCTCCCACGACAGATTATGGTTTTTCAACCTGCGACGCGCAGTCTGAACCCTCAGGCTCATCTCGCAATTCATGAACAAATCCAACAATTAAGCAACATACAACAACTCGCACTGCGGACAAGTAACAGGCGTATTCCTGTTCTGCCTGAACCGGACCGTCTACACCCTGATCGATTATCATACTACGGATTTGCAGGCAACTGCCGCCGGCGCCACTGCCTTTGGCCATGTCTGCCGGAAACGGTCGTGGCGACAGGCCGGTCATGTTGCAATTGAAAGCTTGTCCGTTTGGTAACGGTTACAGCCGTATGCTGTTGAGATCCGTGCCGTGTCAACAGATTGGCCAGGGCCATGAATCCGAAGAGTTTTACGATCGTCACTGCCTTTGCATTGTTCCTGGGTGTCATCGCCATCTTGCTGAAACTGCCACTGCAACACTCGTTTTTTGCCATCTATACCGGCATGCTTTTTTTGCTGGTGGTTAAGCGGGTGGTTCAGGGATGGACGATCGCGGACGGCAGCCGCAAAACCAATGAGACCCTGTTTGAGCAAGAGATTGCCGTTGTCATCACAACAATGATGGCCGCAATCGCAATCGGGCTCACCTACATTCTGGTCAATCATGTACTCGACTTCCAGCCACCCAATTCTGATTGCAGTTCGAGTGATCAGTTCCGGCAGGTTTTTTCTGTATTCGAGTGTACACAGGGCCCTGGCAAGACTGCGGCCGAATTCTGGATATTCTTCAGTCTGATCGCGATTATGTGGTCGATTGCACGGCGATATATGGTTCGCGAGCGCTGGGACGATCTTTAACCCTTAATCCGATTACCAGCGCTGTCAGCGCAGGCAGTACAACGGATCCGGCAATTCAATCGGGATTGTTGGTGCCCAGGAGAAGACTCGAACTTCCACTTCCTTACGGAAACTAGCACCTGAAGCTAGCGCGTCTACCAATTCCGCCACCTGGGCCCAAATGCGGCCTTTTCGAACTGAAAAGCCGTCAGGCAGGCGCACTCATAGTTGGAGCCAAGGCAGCTTGTCAACCGGCGTCTTGCGCAATTCCTCGCAGTTGGCGGAATAAGTGTGCCATGATGAATTTCCGGTTGTGGCATCAAGGGCCTTTAAAAGCCTGCCCCTGATCGTTAAAACCCACGACTGAGCAATGGCTCACAGCCCTGTTCGTATCTGTTTCAAAGGCGAATTGAACCGACATGACCGCATCTTCAAAACTCGTGACAATCATCGGTGGCTCAGGCTTTCTCGGCCGTCACATCACCCGCGCCCTGGCCCGCCAGGGTCACCGCATCCGGGTCGCGGTCAGGCGGCCTGATCTCGCAGGACATGTGCAGCCACTGGGCACGCCGGGTCAGATCATGCCGGTGCAGGCTAACCTGCGCTACCCGGAATCCGTCGAGGCAGCGTGTGCCGGTTCTGACGTGGTGATCAACCTGGTCGGCGTCCTGTTTTCATCCGGAGGCCAGACCTTTTCAGCCCTGCATGCACATGGTGCCCGGGTTGCGGCGCGCGCGGCGAAGAACGCCGGTGCGGCGCAGTTCATCCAGATGTCGGCAATCGGTGCTGACGAGGACTCTGCATCCGAGTATGCGCGCACCAAGGCCGAAGGCGAGGCGGCAGCGCGTGAGGAATTTCCCGGTGCTACCATCATCAGGCCATCAATCGTGTTTGGCCCGGAAGACAATTTCTTCAACCAGTTTGCTGCCATGGCGCGGTTTTCTCCGGTCCTGCCGCTGATCGGTGGCGGTGAAACCAGGTTCCAGCCGGTTTTCGTCGGCGATGTCGCAGAGGCGATCGCCACATTGGTAGCGAACGGCAATGGCAACGGGAAAACCTGGGAATTTGGCGGGCCTGCACAACGCAGCTTCAGGGAACTCCTGGAGTATGTACTTGAAGTAACCGGCCGCAAGCGGCTGCTGGTGCCGGTTCCGTTTGGGCTTGCGCGTATCAAGGCAACAATTCTGGGCCTGCTGCCCAACCCGTTGCTGACGGCGGACCAGGTTGACCTGCTGAAATCCGACAATGTCGTGTCTGATGCCGCCATTGCCGAAGGCCGCACGCTGGAAGGCCTCGGTATCAAGCCGGAACCGATTGAGGCGATTGTGCCGGAATACCTGTATCGCTTCCGCAAGGCCGGTCAGTTTTCCGCACCGGTTATCTGATGCCGGCCAGAGCTTTTGCAAGTATTCTGCTGGGCTCGCTGTTGTTGTCTTCGGGTGCGGGTGCGCAGGGCCTGCAACCGGTGGATCTCGAACTGGTTCTGGCGGTCGACACTTCCACCAGCGTGGATGCCGAGGAGTTTGCCCTGCAGTCGCAGGGGTTGGCCGAAGCTTTCCTGCACCCGGATGTTGTTGCTGCAATACGCTTTGCCGGCACCCGGGGCGTTGCAGTCACCCTTATCCATTGGGCCGGTGAAGCCCGGCAGGCCACTGCGGTTGACTGGCATGTGGTGCGCGACGGCCGGACTGCGGCGGAATTTTCCGCGAAAATTTCCGCATCGCCGCGCGCCATCAGAGGCCTGACCGATATTGCCGGCGCCATCGGGTTCTCAGTCAATTCCATGGAGGCAAACAACTATCTCGGTGCACGCCGTGTCATTGATATTTCAGGTGACGGTTCCAGCGATGCGCGCCGGTCCGAGGCAGCGCGCGTCGCTGCCAACGCGCGCGGCATCACCATCAATGGCCTGGTCATCCACAACAAGGACATTGATCTTGGTGAACTGGCCAACATCGACCTTCGCGAGCACTACGCCAATCATGTCATTGGCGGGCCTGGTTCGTTCATGATGACAGCACGGAACTTTGAAGATTTTCGCACTGCCATCCGCGCCAAGCTGGTACGTGAAATCACCGGACCGGTGTCTGCCGCAATTGATTGAGTTATGCCAAAAGAAGGAATTGCTTCTTTTGCTATCAACCGCCGGTAGCTGCAAAGAACCCGATATGAACCAGGTACAGCAGCCCGGCGCCCAGCAGCAGCCGGTAGATCACGAATATGGTCAGTGAATAACGCTTGACCACTGCCATCAGGAACCAGATTGCGGCAAGCGCGGTAAAGAATGTCAGGATACCGGTGATTATGGCATCACCGGAAATGACGGCCCCGTCCGATATCGCCTCGCCCAGCACCAGCACACCGGCACCGGCAATGGCCGGAATGCCGACAAGAAATGAAAAGCGCGCCGCTTCCGACCGCTGGAAGCCAAGCATCCGCGCCGCGGTCATGGTAATGCCGGAGCGGCTGGTGCCGGGAATGATGGCGACTGCCTGCGCCAGCCCGATGATAATCGCCGGCATGAAGGTCATGTCCTCCATGGCCTTGATGTGTTTGCCGAGCCGGTCCGCGATATACATCAAGACGCCGAAGATAATGGCATTCCAGGCAACGATTTCCGGTCCGCGCACTGCATCAATCATCCCGGTTTTCTTGACGAACAGCCCGAACAGAACCGCCGGAACGGTCGCCGCCACGATCAGCAGGCCGAGACGGCCATGGTCGGTCATGCGCCCGCGCAGAAGGTTCAGCCCGCCCACGGTCAGGGCCAGGACATCTCGCCAGAAGTAAGTGATAACCGCCAGGAAAGAGCCCATGTGAACCATCACATCGACTATAAGCCCCTGGTCTTTCCACCCGGTCAGCGCCGGCACCAGTATCAGGTGCCCGGAAGACGAAATCGGTAGAAACTCGGTAACGCCCTGAATGATGGCCAGTACGATGATCTGTTCCAGAAACATGCAGTGATCCCTGTTGACGTTGCGCTGGCACTGGCCACAACTTAGCTTTAGTAAGATATTACCTGTTGCCAAAGGAAGTAATTAGTGACCCTTTTGACCGTTTTTTTTCGTTTGCGGGCGTGGCCTGTTCCGCTCCCTGGTCCGGATGGCCATAAGTGGGGCATGACGACGCCCGGCAGACGCGAAAAAACGGCCTTTGGCGGGCCAATGACTACTTCCTTTGGTATAAGGTTGCGAATCGCTTGCAACCGGTTCGGTTTTTGGCCCTCATATCAGACTTTTTGGTGACCGCGCTATGGTGCGTCTTTTGCATTTTTCTCTGGATCCATTTTCGCGGCGCGTCCGGCTTTCACTGGCCGAAATGGGTCTGGCGGCTGAACTGAACGAGGAACGCCCCTGGGAAATGCGGGACGCGTTTCTCGACATGAATCCGTCCGGTACCTTGCCGGTCCTGATCGATCAGGACGGCACGGTGTGCGCAGGTGTTGAAGCCGTCGGCGGTTATCTGGACGAGCAATGGCCGCTTGAAACCGGTTCCCTGTGGGGCACCAACCCGGTGGTTCGCGCCGAAGTGCGAAGACTGGTTGCCTGGTTCGACGGCAAGTTTCATCACGAGGTCACTTCGCCATTGCTTATGGAAAAGGTGGTGCGCCGTTTCGTGTCCGCATCGCAAGGCGGCGGGGCGCCGAAAATGAACCGGGTGCGCTCGGCGCTGGAGGCGCTGCGCACCCATCTGGCCTACATCAATGCTCTGGCCCAGGCGCGCAACCTGCTGGTCGGCGATGATCTGACCGTGGCCGATCTTGCCGCGGCATCGCATTTGTCCGTGGCAGACTATCTCGGCGATATCTCCTGGGATGAAGTGCCGGATGCCAAGGCCTGGTATCAGCGCATCAAGTCCCGGCCGTCCTTCCGCTCGCTGCTGGCCGATCAGGTGCGCGGCATGCCGCCGTCTTCCCAGTACTCCGAGCTCGACTTCTGATAGTCTCGGCGTATGGCTGAGCCCGTAGAGACACAATTGAGACAGCGCGCCGCCGAGCTCGGGTTTTGCGAGCTGCGCATCACTGTGGCCAGATTGCCTGCTGAAACGGGACAAAGACTGCGCCAGGCTGTCGGCGACGGCCATCACGCCAGCATGGACTGGCTGCAAACCACACTGGACCGGCGCTCCTCTCCCGATGCCATGTGGCAGGATGCCAAAAGTTGCATCATGCTGGCCATGTCCTACACGCCCGAGATGGATGTCATGGCGCGTCTGCAGGACCGCTCAACCGGCGTGATTTCAACCTATGCACTGGGCCGCGACTACCATGATGTGGTCAAGGGCAGGCTGAAAACACTTGCCGGGTGGCTTGCGGCGCAAACCGGTCAGGACGTGAAGGTATTCGTCGACACCGCGCCCTTGATGGAAAAACCGCTGGCCCAGCGCGCCGGGCTCGGATGGCAGGGCAAGCACACCAACCTGGTGTCCCGTGAGCACGGGTCGTGGGTGTTTCTGGGCGCCATCCTGTCCGCGGCGGAACTGATGCCTGATGTCGCGGAAGCCGATCATTGCGGGTCGTGTACATCGTGCCTGGATATATGCCCGACCAATGCGTTTCCGGCACCTTACCGGCTCGATGCACGGCGCTGCATTTCCTATCTTACGATCGAGCACAAGGGCCATATCGACCTTGAGTTTCGCAAAGCCATGGGCAACCGCATTTATGGCTGTGATGATTGTCTTGCGGTATGCCCGTGGAACAAGTTTGCCGGCGACGCACATGAGGCAAAGCTGGCCGCGCGGGCCGATCTTGTCTCGCCGTCGCTTGCGCAGCTTGCCGAGCTGGACGACCAGGCGTTCAGGACGCTGTTTTCCGGGTCACCGGTAAAGCGCATCGGCCGCGATCGCTTTGTGCGTAACGTGATGATTGCAGTTGGAAATTCCGGCGACGTGAACCTGATACCGTGTGCCCGGGAATTACTGGACGATGCGAGCGCGCAGGTCAGGGCCATGGCCATATGGGCTTTGTCCAGGCTGCTGCCTTCACAGGAATTTGCGCAATTGTCTGCAGCGCGGTGTGAACACGAACCTGATGCAGACGTAAGGAAGGAATGGAATGTCTGAAAACCCCCCTCATCTTTTGTGCTTCGGTTTCGGTTTTTCAGCCCGAGCCCTGGCGCAGGCATTGCCGCGCGACCAGTGGGCCATTACCGGCACCAGCAGATCTGCCGAGGGTTGTGAAAAGATCAGGCAGCTCGGGTTTGATGCAGTTCAGTTCAATGATGATACACCGCTGGATCCCTCATTGCTGGACGGTGTGACCCATGTTGTCGTTTCGGTGCCGCCCGGCAAGACCGGTGATCCGGTCCTGAAATGTCATGGCGATGATCTTGGCGCCCGCGCAGCGCACATCAGGTGGCTGGCATACCTGTCCACCACTGGTGTCTATGGCGACCGGCAGGGGGGCTGGGTTGATGAGACATCGGCTCTGGAACCCAGCACCGCGCGCGGCCATGCCAGGCTGGCGGCTGAAACAGGCTGGCTGCAGCTCTGGCGCGACACCGGTCTGGCCGTCCATCTGTTTCGCCTGGCGGGGATTTACGGCCCGGGCCGCAACCAGCTTCAATCGCTGAAATCCGGCAAGGCACGTCGCATCGTCAAACCCGGTCAGGTGTTCAGCCGCATCCATGTGGCCGACATTGCCGGTATCCTTCGCGCGTCTGTCGAAAAACCCGATCCGGGCAGCGCCTACAATGTGTGTGATGATGAGGCAGCTCCGCCGCAGGACGTTGTGGCCTATGCGGCTGACCTGCTCGGTATCGAACCGCCGCCTGAAATAGCCTTTGAAGATGCAGACCTGTCGGACATGGCAAAAAGCTTTTATGCCGAGTCCAAACGCGTGTCGAATGACAAGGTCAAAACCGAACTGGGTTACAGGTTTGCGTACCCGACCTATCGCCGGGGCCTGAAAGCGCTGCTTTAGCCAATCATATCCGCCTGGGCGCAAACCGCTTCCGCTGTTTCAGACAAAAGCGACAGATTGCGCTCGCCCGACAGCCGGTGATCGCCGTGCTTGATCAGTTCGAACATCACATCTTCGCCGCTCACGGCATGGTAGGTCTTCAAGGCGTGCTGCCACGGGACGTCCGGGTCATCCTCGCCTTGCAGAATGCGAACCGGGCAGGGCATGTGCAAACCCTGGTCCAGCACCAGATGCTGTGCGCCATCTTCGATCAGTGCTCTGGTGATCACATAAGGCTCGTCGGAATATTCTGACGGTCGCTCATATTTGCCAAGCCGCATGACCTCGTCGCGAAAGTCGTCGCCGTATTTGTCCCACATCAGGTCCTTGGTCATGTCGGCAGCCGGCGCGATCAGGATCAGTCCGCCGAGCCGGTCGGCCTGTCCGGCCTCAATCAGCCGTTTTGCCAGCAGCAGTGCGATCCAGCCGCCCATGCTGGAGCCGATCAGCACCCGGCGGCCTTGTGCGCAGCGGGTGAAGACGGCTTGTGCCTGGTCGAGCCAGCTCGAAATGGTGCCGTCCACAAACTCGCCATCGCTTTCGCCATGACCGGAATAGTCGAACCTGACGAATGAGCGCTCAGATGCGCGCGCGTGATCTGCCAGCACTTCAGCCTTTGACCCGCGCATGTCGGACTTGAACCCGCCCAGCCAGAATGTGCCGCATCTTTGCGCCTCTGTCGGGCTGGCTCCATCGTTCAGCCAGGCAATGGAGGTGCCATTGTCTGCCGTGATGTATTCGGGAGGCTTCTGGGCGGTACAGGACATGTATTGGACTATCCTCTCAACATTGCTTGCAAAATCTGGTAAAAGGCCTTTAGGTGCTTTTTTACGCAATTTGAACCCTCTTGCGGTATTTGAAACAGTTCAGCCGCAAAAATACTAAGGAGACTACACCATTCGCAGACCGATGAACGGGCAAATGCCGCCCAAGGACGACGGACCACGTATCAACGAAGCTATCACCAACGCCAATGTTCTTTTGATTGACGCAGAAGGTGAAAAGCGCGGTGTCATGAAAATTGAAGACGCGCTCGATCTCGCGGCTGACGCCGGGATGGATCTCGTTGAAGTGTCTCCGAACGCCGACACACCTGTATGCAAGGTGCTGGATTACGGCAAATACAAATATCAGGCCCAGAAGAAGGCCAACGAAGCCAAAAAGAAACAGAAGGTTATTGAGGTCAAGGAAATCAAGCTGCGGCCCGGTATCGACACGCACGACTATGACGTGAAGATGCGCGCCATGAAGCGGTTCTTTGATGATGGTGACAAGGTCAAGGTGACCATGCGGTTCCGCGGCCGCGAAATGGCCCATACGGAGCTTGGCTTCGACCTGTTGCAGAAGGTCAAATCTGACACTGACGAGTTTGCCAAGGTGGAATACGAGCCGAAGATGGAAGGTCGCCAGATGATCATGATCCTGTCACCCAGGTGATTTCCCTTTGAACGTTGTGCTGAAAAAGCCGGACCGGCGGAAGGTCCGGCTTTTTCATTTGGCGGGGGGTGAGCGGAGTTTAACAATTTTCCGATTGTTGCCGCACCCATTCGCGCCTTAAGCTCTGTCCTACAATTAACCGGTCGGCTCGGTTGATCCGCGACTGCACGTCCAGCGTAGTTGAAGTACCCGCAACCGAGCTTGAGATCGACTTTATGGTGTTAGCCCCCGCTGTGACAGATGGAATCCGCCGGAGAACCGGCAAAAACCCGCAGGCAGAACTGTTTGCTCAGCTGTTGAATGACGTTGCCGAACGGCGCGACCGCCAGGCGTTTGCGCAGCTCTTCGAGCATTTTGGACCCAGGTTAAAGGGATTCATGATGCGCAAGGGTGCCAATGCCGAGTTGGCTGAAGACCTTGTCCAGGATGCCATGATTGCGGTTTGGAACAAGGCAGGAATGTTCTCCCCGGGCAAAGGTTCGGTTACGACATGGATTTATACGATCGCGCGCAATCTGCGTATCGACCGGTTACGACGCGAAGGCTCGCGGTATTTTACCGACATCGACGACTATGAGGAAGCCAGCGATGATCCGGCCAGCGATGACATCGTAATAGGCAGGCAGCAGGATCAGGCGGTGACCGAAGCTCTCGACGTGTTGCCGAGTGATCAGCGCGAGGTGATTGTAATGGCGTTCATGGACGACATGACACAATCCGAGATAGCAGACAAACTCGACGTGCCCCTGGGCACCGTCAAATCTAGAATGCGACTGGCCTATCGCAAGATGGGCTCAGTTCTGGAGGACTTGAGATGAAAACAGCGTTCCACCTGGACGATGCAACGGTCGTGGCCTATGCAGGCGGCAGCCTGTCCAATTGCCTGTCGGTAGTGGCCGCCGGTCATGTTGCGATGTGCGATCATTGCCGTGCCAAGGTACGCCGGGCCGAAGCTGTCGGCGCTGCCTTGCTGGAGACAAGCGAGGCGCAGCCAATGAGACCGGATGCCCTTTCGTCAGTGTTTGAGCGCATTGAAGGCAGCGACTGGGTGCAGCCGAAAAGGCGTAGCGACGCGTCTGACGATCCGGATCCGTCATTGCCCCTGCCCGTATCGCGCCTGCTGGATCATAAGCTTGACGACGTGCGCTGGAAGACGGCGGGTCCTGGTGTGGGCATTCATGTCATCGAGAAGAATGACGACGGCTCCAGCCTGTACCTGTTGAAAGTGCGACCCGGCCACAAGTTGCCCGACCACGGTCACGACGGTCAGGAAATGACACTGGTGCTGCGGGGTGCCTATCGCGACGAGATCGGGCGTTTTGCGCCTGGCGACGTGGCCGATCTGGATGAACATATAGAGCACCAGCCGGTTATCGAGGAGGGCGAGGACTGCATTTGCCTGATCGCCACCGAGGCGCCGGCACGTTTCAAGGGACTGGTGCCGCGTCTGTTGCAGCCCATTGTCGGTATCTGACGACCTGCCGGCATGGAACAACAGGTAATTCCATGGAAAACCGTGTGGATCACCGGCGCCAGTTCCGGCATTGGCCGCCAGCTCGCGCTTGATCTGGCCGGTCTGGGGGCAGTCGTCGCGGTATCAGCCCGTTCAGGCGATGCACTTGCAGAACTTGCCGCTGAAAACGCCAATATCCGTAGTTACCCGCTTGATGTGACCGATCTTGCCGCGTGCCGGCAAATGGCTAAATCGATCGAGGCGGACATCGGCCCGCTGGATCTTGTGGTGATGGCAGCAGGCATCTGGATCATCCGTGATATCGGGAGTTTCCAGGCGGAAGACTCCATAAAGGCCATGCGGGTCAATTATGAAGGGGCAGCCAATGTTATTGACGCCGTGCTGCCGTCCATGATGGAACGGCGTGCCGGCCATATAGCACCGGTTGCATCGGTTGCCGGTTACCGCGGCATACCGAGGGCTGTTACCTATGCGCCGACCAAGGCTGCCCTGATCTCCATGGCTGAAGCCCTGCGGACCGACGCAGACCAGCATGGCATTACCGTGCAAATCATCAATCCCGGCTTCGTGCGCACGCCGATGACCGACACCAATGACTTTCCGATGCCGTTTCTCCTGGAGCCGGAAGACGCGTCGCGCTGCATCGTTGCCGGGCTGAAATCCGGCCGGTTCGAGATCGTATTTCCCACCCGCCTGGCCATCGTCATGAAGCTGCTGCGGCTGCTGCCCTACAGGCTGTATTTCTGGCTGATGGCGCGTTTCGTCCAGCGCGCCTAGTGCTGCATGGGTTCTGTTGAACTCACAAAATTGTGCCGCCACTCCACAACCGATCAGCAGGGTCTTGCAGCGCCTGTTCCAAAATGCGTGCGGATAGGGTTAGTCTGTCCGCGATTGACAGGAGGGCAAATGGGGAAAGCAAGCGCGTGGGTAACTGTGTTGATCGGCTGCTGGGTGATCAGCGCCGATCCTGTTCAGGCTCAGGGTGGCGATGATGCGCCGGCGTGCTGGTGGGAGTATGCAAGCTGTACCCGGCAGTCTTTCGGTGATGCGCAATGGCGTTCGATTTGTTATGCGGACTTTTCCAGTTGTATAGGCAAGAAACAATTGCCGGTATGTCCTGCCACGCCGACGGTTGCTGATTGTCTGTCCTACAAGACAGAGTGTGATGCGCTGGCCGCCGGTGATGCCGGCTTGTTGGCCGATTGCATCGATGATGCCGATGCCTGTGCGCTGGCGCATGGATGCTAGCTGAAAATGTCATGAACTGTCTTGCCGCGGGTGTGCTAGAGCAGGCTGCGGACGCATAGTGCCGTTCCTGCCTTTGTTTGACCCGCTCTTCGGACTGCCGGCTGCGGCATTGCGAAAATTTCATGACCGTTCAGGAAGTCCGTTGCCATGCCTGATCCCTCCCGCCCACTGATCGGATGGTTTGCCGCCTTCGGCGTTGTCTTCATCTGGTCGGGATGGGTAGTCGTGTCGCGCCTCGGCGTGGTTCAGACGTTGACCATATACGATATGGTTGCACTGCGGTTTGTCGTTGCCACCATTGCGGTGGCTCCTTTCGTGTGGCGCTACTGGCCGCGAAACCTGCGCTGGTGGCAGATTTTTCTCATTTCCTGCGGTCAGGGGGTCCCGTATCTGTTGCTTGCCTTCGGCGGTTTCCAGTTTGCACCGGCCTCGCACGCCGGCATTATGATGAACGGCACATTGCCGGTGTTCGCAGCGATTTTGGGCTGGATATGGCTGAAGGACCGGCCCGATGCCTGGAAAATAGCCGGCATGGTCGTGATACTGGTCGGCTGCGGCCTGATCGGCTGGGACCGGGATACCGGCGGCGTGGCACACAATGCATGGATTGGTCATCTGATGTTTATCGGCTCGGCCCTTTTCATTGCCATCAACATGATCGGCACCAAGGCCTGGCAGCTCACGCCCATGCAGGCAATGGTGTGCATTCCAACGGTCAATCTTGCCTGGTTCGGCCTGATCTATCTGGCGTTTCTGCCAAAGGCGGTGCATGCAGCACCCTGGTCGGAGATTGTCTTGCAGGGCGCCTATCAGGGGCTCGGGCCCAGTGTGGTGGCTGTGTTGCTGTTCACCACGGCGGTACGCTCGATCGGCCCGTCGGCCACGGCTGCGATGATGGCGATGGTGCCCGGCATGGTCGCGCTGGTGGCGATTCCGGTTTTGGGTGAATGGCCGAGCCTGCTGGCCTGGGTCGGGCTGTTCCTGGCGACCGCGGGCATACTCCTGGCAGCCGGATGGCGGCCCGTGAAAACCTGATGATTTTGGGACACCTGTAATTGTGATATTTTGTTCCAAGTGGAGATGTCGGCATGAGCACCAGCGGTAAACGCGCGGCCTCACGGCTCGCCGGGGTGGCCCTGAACGTCGCCTCGCCTGAAACGCTTGCTGCGTTTTACACTCAGCATCTTGGCATGACGGTTGATCGCTCCGGTGAAGTCCTGCAGGTGGGATATGGCGGGCACGCGGCACGCCTGGAATTGCGGCCGTCTCCGTCTCCGGTCCCTTATGTCCATGACGCATCTGACGAATACTGGAAGATCGGTATCACACTTCGCAATGTGGACATGGCGTTTGAGCAACTCAGCCGGGCCGGAGTTTCTGTAACCCGGCCGCGTCAGTTTCTCGACATTGGCTATATGTGCCACCTGACCGATCCGGAGGGTTTTCAGATCGAGTTGCTGCAGCATACTTTTGAAGGTCAGCCGCCCACACTGCCGGGAAATCCGGACCTGCCGCTGGGAGGCGGTGCGCAGATCGGGCAGATTACATTGCGGGTCGTGGATCTTGACGACGCTCTTGCGTTTTATCGGCGATCCCTGGGCATGCGTCTTCTGTCGAAACAGATTGTGACGGGCCGCGGTTTCACCCTGTATTTCCTGGCCTTTACGGATGAAACGCCGCCCGACAGTGACATCGAGGCGGTGGCAAACCGGCCCTGGTTGTGGCAGCGGCCTTATACGACGCTGGAACTGCAGCACCTCACGGAACCAGGCAGGTCGGTTCGCCCGGCCCCTGCCGGTGCGACAGGCTATGCAGGCCTGCTGATGGCGGATGAGACGAGCTGAAACGCCGGATCTTGTCTCTAGCGGCCGTCTGGCATCCGGTCTTGGGTATCGATGAGGTCCAGCCACCGGACCGCCAGTGCCGCCATGAGACCAAGGGCCGAACACAACAGCATCATGGCAAACAGGACATAGACGCCATTTTGTTCAGTCAGGATGGTTGTGGTCACAAATGTGATAAGGGCGCCACCGGCGACGGTCAGCGCGCCCGCCAGGCCTGACGCGCTACCCGCCAGCCGGGGCCGCACCGACATGGCGCCGACATTGCTGCTGGGCATGGTCAGGCCGTTTCCGAGGCCGACGAAAATCGTTGCGCCAAACAGAAACAGCTCGTGCACATATCCGGCCATGAATATCACCAGGCCCGCGCTGAGCCCGGCACAGGCGGCAATCCGCCCGGCTATCATCAGGCTTGTGAGACGAACGCGTTTCGCATAGCGCCCGGACAGGAAACTGCCGACAAAAAACCCCCCGGTAATGCTGCCGATGTAAATGCCCAGTGTTCCGGTTGACATGGCAAACAGGGTCTTGGCGACCAGTGGAACGCCGGCCAGAAACGCGTAGAAAGCGCCTGTTGAAAATGCCATGCACAATGAGTAGCCCCAGAAGCGTTTCGAAGACAGCAATTCAGGATAGGTGGCAAACTGGTCTGCGAAAGTATCCGAACGATGGTGGTTGGTTTCGCCCAGGTCGATCCAGCACAGGCCGAAAATGAACATGCCGATGCCCAGGAAAGCCACGAAACTGGCACGCCATCCGAACAGCTCGTCCAGCGCGCCGCCAAACATCGGTCCCAACATTGGGGCAACCGCCATCGCCATGCTGATATAGCCCAGAAGGCTGGCTGCCTGCCTGGCCGGGACCATGTCCCTGACGATTGCCGGCGACAGTGCCGACCCGCAGATGACGCTGGCCTGCAGCATTCTGAAAGCCAGGAATGTCCAGATATCCTTTGCCAGCAGGCACCCGAGCGACGCCGCGATGAAAATCAACAGTCCGGCCAGCAGTACCGGACGCCTGCCAAAACGGTCCGACAGGGGACCGATGATGATTTGCAATATCGCCGTCATGCCGAGATAGCCGGCGATCGATACGCTGGTGAGGCCGTAATCGGCGTTGAAGGTTTCTGCTATTTTCGACAAGGACGGAATGAACATGTTCAACGAAAGCGTTGAAAGCCCGGTGACCAGAATGAGCGTGGTTATGCCTGGCGCTGTTTTTGCAATAGTTAACATGTTGTTCAAAAAGGGAATTATGCCCATTCATGAATCAAAATGGGACGCTTGGTCAATGTTGTGACAACGTGGAATACGGACGTTATCGGCGAAAAACAGCGAAAAATAACGCAACGGTATGTTTGGCACGGCACTTGCGTCAATCAACGGCATTACTGATTGAAATGAAAGACAAATGCAAATGCGGACTACCCAGGGTAATGGGCTTAGAGGGTCAGAAAAGCCCGCAAATGAGCCAAATCTTGCCAGTTACAACTACCATCTGGCTGACAATGAATACGGGCAACACGTCTTGCAGAAGGGGCATGTGTCCCAGTTTGAAGCAGAATCAGACCGGACGGAGGATGAACAGATGAAAAAACTGAACCGGAAGAAGAATGCCGCTGCGAGCGGGCAGGAGAACGAAGCCATGGAAACCGCACCTGCACCGGTCGGACACAACTCGGTAGTCGAGCAACAGCCGGAGCCCACGCCCGACCAGCTCGAAACACTGCGCGACATTCTGGTTGGTCCGAGCCTGACCATGACGGAAAGCCGTCTGAAGGAACTGCTGCTCATTCTCGAAGAGCGCGAAGAAGACCTGAACAAGCGCGAAGAAGTTCTGCAGCAGCAGATAACCTATGTTCAGTCGGATGTAACCGAGCGTGAACAGGCTCTCAACACGAAGATTTCCCAGGTTGAAGCCGAACTGGCGGCACGCGAAGAAGCGCTTTATCAGAAAGTCGCGAATGTGGAGCGTGAACTGGCCGAGCGTGAACAGTCGCTGACCGAAAAACTTGCCGAGCTCGATACCCAGATCGGAAACTGCAAGGCCGCCAATATGAGAATGGACATGGACTTTACCGCGTCACTCTCACTGGCCAACAAGCAGCAGGACAGCAAGATCCGCGATGTTGGGCACGCCATCTCCATGTTGGGTGATCAGATCGCCCAGATGTGTGATCAGGCACCGAGCGAAGCCGCAGAGTAAGCTCAAGCCTGAGTTTGTTGAAGACGCGTTGGGATTTGCCGCCTGCCCCCCTCTGTAGTGGCATTTACCTGATGCTGGCCTCGCCTCCGGGCGAGGCCTCCGCTTTTGAGGAAGTGGTTAGTTGTAACATGAAACAGCCGCTCATGCCTCAATCTGGGCTTGAGCGGCTCTGAGCCTCAAGGCCGGGCTGGCGCCCTGAAGTGTTGCGTCCTGATCTACACCTTGCGGAAAGAAATCAGCACCTGGCCGACAGGAATGCCGAACTTTTTGACTTTCGCACGATTGAGCACCGTGTGTTCGTCGATCTGGTAAAACAGGTCCGTGAAAGACAGCATCATTTTCTTGCCGCCGACCCTCAGGGCCATCGAATAGGCCAGGTCGCCGCGCATGGCAGTCATCACTCCCTTGCCCGGCGTCGGCGTATCGGCGCAGCTTGCCTGAAAGCTGCCGTCATCATTGAATTTCAGCCGCCAGACGCGGGCCTCCTTTTCGCCATCGGAGAACGTGAAATCTTCTTCCAGAAGAAATTCATCGCCGTCCCAACGGCCTTCGATGTCTGCCACAAACGACTTTTTCACCTTGCCGGTTATGGTCTCGAACATCCCCCAGGCGCGCGTGCGGCCTTCGAAGTAGTCAGACATGTTGAATGTCGGCATGGCAAAGCTGTCCGGATTGCGTTGAAGCATTTCGTTAGTCCTGGCATAGGGTTTGATGAGTTGAAATAGAGCGTTGATATCTCTAACGAAACCGCTGCTCTGATGGATCAGTCGGCCTCTCTGCGCAGCACGTAAAAGCCCACATCGATAGCGCCGTCATCAAATCCCGCCTCACAATAGGTCAGGTAATACAACCACATGCGCCTGAAGGTCTCGTCATATCCAAGTGGACTGATATCGTCCCAGGCAGCGTTGAAATTTTGCCTCCACAGCCGCAGGGTTGTGGCGTAGTCGCGACCGAATTTGCTCGTGTGCACCAAAGCCATGCCGTGATCGCCGGCATGGCTGGAAATCGCAGTGTCGGTGAGCAGCATGCCGCCGGGAAAAACATAACGTTGAATGAAGTCGACCTTGGCCCGGTAGCGTTCGAAATACTCCGGTGCAATCGTGATTGCCTGTATGACGGCCCGGCCGCCGGGTTTCAGCAACCGCGACAGGGTGGCAAAATAGGCCGGCCAGTTTTCTTCACCGACGGCCTCGATCATCTCGATCGACACGACTGCATCATAGCGGCCCCGCACCTGGCGATAGTCCTTGAGAGCCAGAGAGACCTTGCCGTCAAGGCCTTGCCGTTTCATCCGGGCCTGGGCGAATTCAAGCTGCCGGCGCGACAGGGTTATGCCTTCGACTGTCCTGCCGGCCAGGGCCGCGTGTTCCGCCATACCGCCCCAGCCACAGCCGATCTCCAGAATGGATGCTTCATCCGTGATCTTCATCAGGTCCAGAGCACGGGCGTATTTGGCGCTTTGCGCCGTTTCCAGGCTGACGTCCTTGCCGTCGAACAGGGCACTTGAATAGGTCATGCCCGGGTCGAGCCAGAGAGCGTAAAAGTCATTGCCCATGTCATAATGGGCCGCGATGTTGCGGCGGCTGCCGGACAATGTGTTTCTGCGTCTCTTGTGAGCCAGCTTGTCGCCGAGCCGCACCTTGAACAGGCTGCCGCCCGCGGCGTGAAACGCACCGCGGTTGATCAGGAAAAACCGGAACAGTGATACCAGGTCGCTGCAGTCGATGTCGCCTGCCATGTAGGCTTCACCAAACCCGACCGATCCGCGCCGGATGCACTTTTCCAGCACCCGGTACGAGTTGATTGTCAGATCGGCGTCAAAGCCATGTGTTGATTTCTGTCCCAGAACAAGCTCATGGCCGTCAGGCAGCGTCACCGTGATCTGCCCCTGCAGGCGATCTTTCACCATGCGCCTGCCCAGAAATTCAAGCACGCGACCGGTAAGGCTGCGCCGCGGCCTGGAGGCTCGCGGGCCTGCTTGAAGCAATTCGTCACTCATCGTTCAATTCTTTCCGTCGTGTGCACCGTAAGGCCGGCAAAACCGGGTTTGCGGCGTAACTTCAATCCCTTCATCCACAGGCGCAGTGCCTCGAAGTGAATGCCAGCTATGACTTTCCAGGTCATCAGCGGCTGGCGCGCCACCGCTGACAGCAAAGCCGCCGATGTCAGTCTTGTTCTTTTGCCGCTGAAGTACGCATTGAGAACGGCTTTGTCTTCGCGCCGCAGCGACACCCCGACGCAAATGGTCTCGCCCGGGGTGGTGACGCGAAAACCGTATTCTCCATCTGTCTCGTTGAACGGCGAGACGTGAAACGCCTTACTGCACCCCTGCTCCAGCGTACCGTTGCGGGTCGTGCCGCCGGTCACGAGATAGTGGGTGTGTTCGCCGAATGTATTCGACACTTCATACAACATGGCGGTGATGTCACCCGCTTTGGTCACGGCATAGTAGGTCGTCAGCGGATTGAAGCAGTAGCCGAGGATTCTCGGATAGCACAGCACCAGCAGGTCGCATGCGTCAGTATCGACGCCGCCTGTCTGCATGGTTTTTGTGACGAAGTCCGCAACACTTGAACCGTCGCGCAGGCCATGGTCGCGATCGCGGAAAGACACCAGGTTGAACCGGTTATGTGACAGGAACGCCGTTCTTTCACACACTTCGTCAATGTTTTTCAGGGGCAGTAACATGCTGAAAACACGATAGGAAAGCTGATGCCGCAGCGGTGTGAGCCGCTTGTGCACAACCTTGCCGTGGTAAAGGGCAGCTTCTGCGGGCGGAGACTTCATTCAGCGGCCTCACGGTTCGGCTGCGGCACCTGAAGCGGCTGGCGGTGAATTCTGCCTGACGGGTCAGGCACCGCCCAGGGCCTTGCGCAACCGCTCAGGTCCTCTGCCACGGCAAGACCGGACTGCAGGCCGTCTTCATGAAATCCGTAGCCGAAATAACTGCCGCAGAACCAGGTCCGGCGCCGGCCCTGCAGGCTCCACAAGTCTTTCTGTGCGTTCATTGCAGCCATATTGAACACCGGATGCGTGTAATTGAACTGTCCCAGCACGTCAGATGGGTCGGGCATGCCGGCCGGGTTCAATGTGACGAACAGATCGGTAGCGGTTTTCAGTGGCTGCAGGGAGTTCATCCAGTAGGAAACGGTGAGCTGCCTGTGCCCTGCCGCATCGGCGCGTTCGATATAGTTCCAGCTTGACCACAGCCCGCGGCGCCTGGGCATGTGGGCTGGGTCGGTATGCAGAACGGCGAGGTTTTCCGAATAACCGAATTTGCCAAGCAGGTTGCTCTCCATTGCATCGGCATCATTCAGCATGGCAAGTGCCTCGTCTGCGTGTGTTCCAATCACTACATGGTCGAACGTGTGATGCCCGCCATGGCAATCGGTGATTGTAACGCGGCCCGGCTGTCTGCACACCCCGGCAATTCCACAGTCCGTGCGGATCTCGAATTTTCCTTCAGCGACCAGTTTCTGGACATATTGCCTGGATCCGCCGGCAATTGTGCGCCAGCCGGGCCGGTTGCGCACTTTCAGCAGGCCGTGATTGGCAAAGAACCGCATGAAACTGGCAGCAGGAAAGTCCAGTACCTCGGCAGATGGCGTAGACCAGATTGCCGCCGCCATCGGGGTGAGGTGGTTGCGGACAAACGCTTCGCTGTACCTGTTCTGTTTGAGCCAGTCGCCAAGCGACAGCGTGAGGTCGATGTGCGCTGCGTCCGCGGCGGCCTGTTTGAAGAAGCGGGTGATATCGGCAATCATGCGCCAGTGTTGCGGTGATGCCACGTTGGAAATCTGGCCGAACAGGCCGCGTGCGCCACTACCGGAATATTCATACCGGCCTTCATCGAGCGAAGCGGAAAAGGTCATGTTTGTCGTTGGCGTGTCCACGCCGAGATGATCAAACAGCGCCACCAGATTTGGGTAACTCGCGGGGTTGAAAACAATAAACCCGGTATCGACCCGCACCGAACCGTCGCCGGTATTCACGTCCACGGTGTTTGAATGCCCGCCGAGGCGATTGTCCCGTTCGAAAACCGTTACGTCATGGTGGCGTGACAGATGCCAGGCCGCCGACAAGGCAGAAATGCCGGACCCGATGACAGCGATGGATAGTCTGTTCATATGCATAAAACTCCCGGCACAGGCACATCGGACCGGGCATCCGGTTTCTGCATCTTCAAGCCCCGCGACTTCTAACGAAAGCTGAGGGCATATGGTTCAACGCCCGGTTGTCAACATTCTGGTGCCGGTACACACAGTGATTGACTCTGTTTCAAAACCGGTCTTATCATTAGTGTACAAACAAAAGGACAGGCATGGAGAGGTACGCACAACCCACGTCGGTGAAGGAGGCAGTTGAGCTTCTGGCGGCTGATGCTTGGGTTATGCTTGCTGGCGGGACGGACTTCTACCCGGGCCTTGGCGAGGGGCCGGTTTCAGGGCCGGTGCTGGATATTTCGCGTATCGATGACCTGCGCGGTATTTCCCGCGATGACGCCAATGCCGGCTGGCGCATCGGTGCGCTTGCCACCTGGACACAACTGGTGCGTGCGCATGACCTGCCTGCAGCTTTCGATTGCCTGAAACAGGCTGCCCTGGAAGTAGGGTCCGTCCAGATCCAGAACAGGGCCACCATAGTCGGCAATATCTGCAATGCGTCACCGGCGGCTGACGGAGTGCCTGCGCTGCTGGTTCTTGATGCCGAGGTTGAACTGACCTCGGCCCGGACCACCCGGCGCATGGGCCTGGGCGAGTTTGTGCAGGGCAACCGCCAGACGGCGCGCCAGCCGGACGAGATTGTCACCGCTCTTTTCATTCCGGACCACGCCACGAGAGGTTCGTCTGCATTTTTCAAGCTCGGCGCACGGCGTTACCTGGTTATCTCCATCGCCATGATTGCAGCGCGCCTTGAGCTCGACGGCACCGGCCTGGTCAAGACAGCCGCCGTCAGTGTCGGTGCATGTTCGGTGGTTGCGCAACGCCTGTCCGGCCTTGAAAGCGAGTTGGTGGGCGCGAACCCGGGCGATATTCACGCAATCCCTGCCGCGCGCCACCTGGATTGCCTGTCGCCGATCGACGATGTTCGCGCACCGGCCGGTTACAGGCTGGAGGCAGCACGTGAAGGCGTATGCCGGGCTCTTGGCGCATGCGTGGAGGGCCGCTCATGAACCGCCATGTTCCGCCGCCGGTCACGGTATTGACGATCAATGGCAGCGAAGCGGTTGTCGCCAGTGCACCGTACAAACGGTTGTCGGGCGTGTTGCGGGACGAATTCGGCTTGTCCGGCACCAAGGTTGGCTGCGATGCCGGTGACTGCGGCGCCTGCACGGTACTGGTGGACGGTGAACCGGCATGTGCCTGCCTGACGGCTGTCGGCCAGGTCAGCGGAGCCGACATCACCACCATCGAAGGCCTGAAAGGCAATGGCAGCCTCAGCCGCCTCCAGGATGCGTTCCTTGAGTTCGGTGCGGCGCAGTGCGGTATCTGTACACCGGGCATGCTGATGAGTGCTGCAGCCCTGCTGGCGTCTTCCACCACGCCTGACCGGCGCCAGGTCGAGGATGCGCTGGGCGGGGTGCTGTGCCGATGTACCGGCTATGCCAAGATCGTTGATGCGGTCTTGTTTGCGGCCGGTTCAAACACGGTATCGCCGATCGACACAACCAGGGCCGTCGTCGGCAAGGCGGTGCGCCGGGTCGACGGCACCCCTAAGGTCGACGGACACGAAAGGTTCGGGGCTGACGCCATTCCAGCCGGCGCATTGATGGCGAAAATCATCCGCTCTCCTCATCACCATGCGGCATTCCGGATCGGTGACGTTGACCGGTTTGTGGCAGACCATGCCGGTATCGTTGCGGTAATGACGGCCGCAGACATTCCCGGCATCAACCAGCATGGCGTCATTCCGCAGTTTGCCGACCAGCCGGTATTTGCTGAAACTGAAACCCGGTATCGCGGCGAAGCTGTGGCCATGGTGGTGGGCGAGGCAGACGCAATCGAGAACCTGCAGGTCGGGGATTTTCCCGTCTCGTGGACAGAACTGCCGCACGCACTGGTCTGCACCGACGCCCTGGCACCCGGCGCGCCGCTTCTGCATGAAGCCCGCTCCGGCAATGTCATGGTCAAGGGGCTGGTCCAGAAAGGTGATGTCTCCGCCGGTCTGGACAGTGCGGCACATATTGTCGAGCACAGCTTTTCAACGCCGTTTATCGAACACGCCTATATCGAGCCGGAAGCCGGATGGGCGGTTCGCGACGGCGACACGATCACAATTCATGCCTCCACCCAGGCACCGCATATGGACAGGGACGCCATGGCGGCGATCATGGATCTGGCGGTCAACCGGGTCCGGATCGTGCCGACGGCCTGCGGTGGCGGGTTCGGATCGAAACTGGACATATCCATGCAGCCGTTCATTGCCCTTGCCGCGTGGAAGCTGGACCGGCCATGCGGCATTGTCTATACGCGCCAGGAATCCATGCGCTCGTCCACCAAGCGCCACCCCAGCGAGATCAGGCTGAGGGCCGGCTGCGACAGCGACGGACGCATAACCGGTTTTGACTTCAAGGGTCATTTCAACACCGGCGCCTATGCGAGTTGGGGACCGACCGTTGCCAACCGTGTGCCGGTGCACGCATCCGGTCCGTTTCACATGGCAAACTATCGGGCGCAGTCGATTGCCGTGCACACCAATTGTCCGCCGTCGGGTGCTTTCCGCGGCTTTGGCGTGCCGCAGTCCGCCGTCGCCCAGGAGTGCGTGTTTGACGAACTGGCAGACGCAGCCGGCATCGACAGGCTGGAGTTCCGGCTGATCAACGCTCTTGACGACGGACTGCCGACCGCGACCGGTCAGGTGTTCAAATCAGGTGTCGGCATCAAGGCCTGCCTGGAAGCCCTGCGGGACCCGTGGCAACAGGCTCACAAACGGGCTGCGGAATTCAACGCCGCCGGATCGCATTTGCGCATGGGTGTCGGGCTGGGCACCTGCTGGTACGGGTGCGGCAATACCTCACTTCCCAATCCATCCACCATGAAGATCGGTGTGACCGGTGACGGTCGCATTGTCCTGCACCAGGGTGCGGTAGACATCGGCCAGGGGTCAAGCACGGTGATGGTGCAGATTGCAGCGGACGCGCTCGGCGTGCCGGCGGATGCCATATCCCTGCTCTCTGCAGACACCGCCATCACGCCGGATGCGGGCAAGACATCCGCGTCGCGCCAGACCTTCGTTTCGGGTAACGCCACCAGATTGTCGGGTGAAGCGCTGCGCGCAACAATTCTTCGGCACGCCAATGTAACCGATGACGCGGTGATCAGGATCGATGCCGAGGAGATGATCATCAGCGATGGCGACAGCGAGCGCCGCATCGAGCTGGCTGCACTGGCGCCCGACAGCGAAGGCTATGTTTTCCGGGCGGAAGAAACCTATGACCCGCCGACCTCAGCCCTGGATGAAAACGGGCAGGGTTCGCCGTATGCCGTGTTCGGCTATGGCGCACAGATGATGGAGCTGACCGTTGACACCCGGCTCGGCACCATCACCCTGGATCACCTGACGGCGGCCCATGATGTCGGCAGGGCGATCAATCCCATGTTGGTGGAAGGCCAGATCGAGGGCGGCGTGGCGCAGGGCATCGGCATGGCGCTGATGGAGGATTTTCAGCCCGGCCGCACCGAGAACCTGCATGATTACCTGATCCCCACTATCGGAGACATGCCCGAGGTAACCTCGATCATCGTCGAAGTGCCGGATCCGCACGGGCCCTATGGCGCGAAAGGCCTTGGCGAACATGTGCTGATCCCCACCGCGCCGGCGATCCTGAACGCGATCCGCGATGCAACCGGCGCCAGTGTACGGCATCTGCCGGCCACACCGGACAAGGTGATGGCCGCGATCCAGGAGGTAACCGGCAATGGCTGAACCGGCAAGACAGGGTGATAAGATCCGCTGCGATGCCTGTCCGGTGATGTGCTATATCGCGCCGGGCCGGTCAGGCGCGTGTGACCGCTATGCCAATGAAGACGGCAACCTGGTGCGGGTCGATCCGCTGGTCATCATCGACAAGACAATCGAAGCAGGCGGTGAGATCGTGCCGTTCCTCGACAAGGGCCCGGACTGGGACGGTGAGATCATCAATCCCGATGACAGTTTTGTCACGGCAATCGGGGCGGGCACCACCTATCCGGACTACAAGCCGGCCCCGTTCATCGTGTCGCGTGAAGTTGACGGTGTTGACATGATCACCGTGGTGACCGAGGGCATATTTTCCTATTGCGGTGTCAAGGTGAAGATCGATACCGACCGCCATCTCGGCCCCGAGCGTGCCCTGGTGCGGGTCAACGATGAACCTGTCGGCCACGTGACCACGGCCGAGTACGGCTCGCAGATGCTGTCACTGGGCGGCGTTCATCACCTGACCGGCGGCGGCAAGAAGGAAGGCCGTGTCACCTGTCAGGCACTGCTTGACCTGTGCAATGGCAAGGCCGTTGAAGCGACCATTGATGAAGGCTCGACAATTGTCATTGAGGCGGGTGCTGCACCGGTTGTAAACGGTGTCCGGGAAGAACGCATGCGGGTCGGCTGCGGGTCTGCCACGGTCGGCATGTTTGCCTCGCAATGGCACGGTCTGGTCGACGAAGTCGTTGTCGTTGACGATCACATTACCGGGGTCATCTCTGAACACCAGGCCGGCAAAGTTCTGGACTGGCAGCCCACGGGCATCAAGATCAAGGGCAGGCGGTCGACCCCGGGACGGTATTTTCAGGTGGCTGATCCCGGTACTGGCTGGGGCGGCACCAATGTGGATGATCCGCTGACCATATTGGGGGATTTCAACTCCAAGTTCGCAAAGCCGGGACAGTCTTTGCTGATGGTGTCGACAACCGGCGAACAGTTTGCCTATTACGAACTGGACGACGATCTCAAACCGGTTGCCCGTGACATGCCGGACCGGCTGTTGAAGTCCGTGGGCCTGATCGAGGAAAACTGCGAACCCGCTCTGTGCACGGTCTTGTTCATGGGCGGTGCCGGCGGGTCGCTCAGGGCGGGTGTCACCGAAAATCCGGTCAAGCTGACCCGCTCGGTCAAGCATGCCCTGACCCGTATAACCTGCGGTGGCGCGCCGGCCTATGTCTGGCCCGGCGGCGGCATCACCATCATGTCGGATGTTACCCAACTGCCGGACAACGCCTTTGGTTACGTACCGACGCCGGCGCTTGTTGCGCCCATTGAATTCACCATGCGGCGCGAAGACTATGAAGCGCTCGGCGGCCACATGAAGCACGTCATGCCGCTGGAAGAAGCCCGCAAGGGGACCAAGGCCATTCAGAACGATCATGTGCTGGCGGGCCAGACCAATACCGGCTCCAAGTCCGGTGTGCCGTGGCCGACGGAGCCCGGGCATTTCGGCTGGTCGAAGACGCCGGGCAAGGCAGGCAGGTCATGAGCATTCAGGCCGCCATGTTGCCGGATGGAAAACGCCTGCACCTGCAGCACGGGCCCATCGACCTGATCATCGAGGCCAATGGTCACGCAGATCAGATAAGCAAAGCCTATGCAGCGGCGCGGGCGCGGTTTGAAACCGTGCTGAGCGTTCTGGCGGAAGAATTGCAGACCCTTCGGACGCTGATGCCGGAAGCAGGCCTTGCCCTAGCCGGCCCAATTGCGCAGCGCATGGCCGCAGTGGTTCAGCCGTTCTGGAAATCTAAGGTCACGCCCATGGCGGCGGTTGCAGGCAGTGTTGCCGACGAGATGCTGGGTGCCATGTGCGCCGATGCCGACCTGTCGCGGGCCTACGTGAACAATGGTGGCGACATAGCGCTGCATCTGGCTGATGGAGAAACCTTCTCGATCGCATCGGCGAACGGACCGGTTTCGGTGTGCTCGGCCGATCCGGTGCGCGGTATTGCAACATCCGGCTGGCGCGGGCGCAGTTTTTCCTTCGGCATCGCTGACAGCGTGACCGTGCTGGCAGCCACCGCCGCTCAAGCTGACATTGCCGCAACGCTGATAGCCAATGAAGTGGACCTGCCGCGGTCGATCAAGGTGCGCCGCGCACCGGCGGCTGCGCTTTATCCCGACAGCGATCTCGGCCAGCGCCGCGTCACGGTTGAAGTGGCGGAACTGACGGCCCCGGAAGTCAATGCAGCGCTGGCGCGGGGGCTGGAATTTGCCGGTCAGCTGCAGGCCCGTGGTTTGATCGTAGCGGCGACATTGGGGCTCAATGATGAAATACGCACACTGGAAGCAGGCTCAGCAATGACGGAGATCAGACAGCATGCCTGAAGTTAAAGTCAGGAAAACCGTAACAGGGGTGGAAGATGTCTTTCATGAAGGCGGTCCTGCAGCAGCAACGCCGTACCGGCGCGGTTACATTCTCAAGGTGATCGAGAACCCCTATGCCGGCCGTTATGTCGAGGATATCCAGCCGTTTATGGAGGACCTCAAGCCGCTGGGCGTGCAGATGGCCAAGGACCTGATAGCGGCCATGGACGTCGATCCGTCCGGTATTGAAGGTTATGGCAAGGGCGCCATTATCGGTGAGGCCGGCGAAATCGAGCACGGCGCCCTGTGGCACGCGCCGGGCGGCTATTCCATGCGGGACAATGTGCCGGGTTCGACCGCTATCGTGCCGTCGACCAAGAAAGTCGGCGGGCCGGGGACGCGGCTTGATGTGCCTGTCACGCATGTTGCGGCTTCTTATGTGCGTTCGCATTTCGACGCCATTGAAGTGGGCGTGGAAGATGCCCCGCGTGCTGATGAGATGGCGGTTGTGCTGGTCATGACGACGGGGGCCAGGGTGCACAACCGGGCCGGTGGCCTGCCGGCCAGCGATATCAAGGGAGAGGATGGCTTGAGATGAGCAGTGCAAGGATCAGGAAAATCGCTGTGTTTGTTGATGAAATTCACATCGAGCAGGGCAGGCAGATTGACCCGCCGACACGGCGCGCCTGCGCGGTGGCGGTTATCGACAACCCGTTTGCCGGCCAGTTTGTCGAGGACCTGGCAGACCTGATGCAGGTTGGTGAAGAGCTTGGCGGGCAATTGGGCGAAAGAGCCGTAGCGGCGCTGGGCATCGCGCCTGCTGATGCGGAAAGCTACGGCAAGGCGGCGCTGGTCGGTGAAAACGGTGAACTGGAACATGCGGCAGCCATCCTGCATCCGAAACTGGGCGCACCCTTGCGCAAGGCGGTGGAAAGGGGTGCTGCCCTGGTGCCGTCATCCAAGAAACGCGGTGGCATGGGCACGGTGCTGGATGTGCCGCTCGGTCACAAGGATGCAGCGTACGTACGCTCACATTTCGACGGTATGGAGGTGCGCATTTCAGATGCACCGCGGGCCAATGAAATTCTGGTTGCCGTAGCCGTCACTGATTCCGGCCGTCCGCTGCCGAGAGTGGGCGGCCTGACCAAGGACGAGGCAAAGGGCGAAGACGGTTTGCGCTGATCTTGAAAAGGACCAGCCAGTTGAAGGAGGACGTCGATATGAAATTTGTTCGCAATGCCTGGTATGTCGCCGGCTGGGCGGGTGAATTTGACCGCACGCTGCGCCGCTTCACCATTCTTGGCGATGATATTGTCATGTATCGTGGCGAAGACGGTCAGGTTTGCGCCCTGCGGGACCGTTGCCCGCACCGCCAGCTGCCTTTGTCCATGGGCCATCTGATGGCCGGCGATGCCGTCCAGTGCGGCTATCATGGCCTGACCTTCGACAGGGCGGGTGCCTGTATCCGCGCGCCCGGTCAGGACAACATCCCCAAGGCTTCCGTGCACGCTTATCCGGTGCATCAGAAAAACGATATCGTCTGGATATGGATGGGTGAGGTCAGTCTCGCCGATCCGGCAGATATTTTCGACCTGCCGGAGTTTGCCGATCCGCAATGGCATGCCCACCAGGGCGATGCACTGCATCTCAAGTCGCATTATCTCAATGTGGCGGAAAACCTGGTTGATCCGGCACATGTGAGCTTCGTGCACCCGACAACGCTGGGCAATGCCGCCAGCGAGGATGTTCCGGTACATGCCGATGTGGACGGCGATGTAATCGTTGCCTGGCGCTGGATACGGGATGCGCCGCCGGTCGGGTTTTTTCAGAAATTCGGCGGCTTCACCGGCAACGTGGATCGCTGGCACTACTACTATCTGCACATGCCGTCCATTGCCGTGATCGATTTTGGCAGCGCCGATGCTGCCCTCAACCTGCCCGAAGACAAGCGCCATGAAGGCGTCCGGGTGTTTGCACTGCATTTCCTGACACCTGTTGACGACACCAACACGATCGATCGCTGGATGCATTTGAGAAATGTTGAGATTGACGACGAGAAAGTGTCTCAATCCATGGACGCCATGTTCCGCGTGGCATTCAATGAGGACAAGGAAATCCTGGAAGCCGTTCAACTGGAGGAGTTGAAGCCGCAGTACCATCGCCCGGTGCGGCTGGCTATTGACAAGGGTCCGAATGTGTATCGCAGTCGCATAGACAAGTTGCTGCATGCGGAAGAGGGGTGGGCTCAATCTGAAACTGGATGACGCGGTGATTGCGCCGTTTCATTGTGATTTAACGAAAGGGAGAGAGTATGAAAATCTTGAAATACATGGCCGGTTGCGTGCTGGCTGCAGGTGTTGCCCTGACCGCGATTGCGGCCCAGGCGGCAGAGCCGATCCGCATTGGCGAGATCAATTCGTATTCACGCCTGCCGGCGTTTCTTGACCCCTATAAGAAGGGGTGGCAGCTGGCGCTTGAGGAAGTCAACGCGGCTGGCGGTATCAAGGGTCGTCCGCTTGAATTTATCGATCGTGATGACGGTGGCAAGCCGGGCAATGCCGTGACCATTGCAGAGGAAATGATCTCGAAAGAGAAGGTGACCCTGCTGACCGGAACCTTCCTGTCTCATATTGGCCTTGCGGTGACCGACTTCGCCAAACAGAACAAGGTGTTCTTCCTGGCGGCCGAGCCGCTGGCCGACGCGATCGTGTGGAAGTCAGGCAACCGCTACACCTTCAGGTTGCGCCCGTCGACCACCATGCAGGCTGCAATGCTGGCCAAGGAAGCTGCCAAGACAGGTGCCAAGAAGTGGGCGACGGTTGCGCCCAACTATGCCTATGGCAAGGAAGCGGTAGCGGCGTTCAAGAAGGAGCTGACCAAATTGGTTCCGGACGCAACGTTTGTCGAGGAACAGTGGCCGACAGTGTTCAAGATCGATGCCGGCCCGGTGGTGCGCGCCGTGGAAGCTGCCAAGCCGGACGGCATCTATAATGTCACCTTCGGTGGCGATCTTGCCCAGTTCGTCCGGGAAGGGAACCTGCGCGGCACGTTTGAAAACCGCACCGTGGTGTCCCTTTTGTCCGGCGAGCCGGAATATCTCGAGCCATTGAAAGGTGAAGCGCCCAAGAACTGGATTGTCACCGGTTATCCGCAAGGCGCCATTGAAACACCGGAGCACAAGGTATTCTTTGATGCCTACATGAAAAAATGGGGTGAAGCACCCAAGCTCGGTTCGATAGTCGGATACAATGTCGTGGCTTCACTGGCTGCGCTGTTGAAGAAGGCCGACGCCTATGATGCCGAAACCCTGGTAAACACCATGAAGGGTCTCGAGGTCATGTCGCCGTCTGGCAAGTTCACCTTCCGGGCACAGGACCACCAGGCAACCATGGGGACATGGGTCGGCAAGACCGACGTCAAGGATGGTGCCGGTGTCATGGTTGACTGGTTCTATGCCGACGGCGCGGACTATCAGCCGTCCGACGAAGAGGTCAAGTCCCTGCGCCCGGCCGAATAGGCTCATTACGCTAAGGCGGGTCCGGGAATTTCCGGGCCCGCTGTTTCAATGCAGCACATCAAGGGGGCTGAATGAGCTTCTATTTCGCCCAGTTCCTCACGGGCCTGTCGAGCGCTTCATCGCTATTTCTCGTGGCCTGCGGACTGTCGCTGATATTCGGCGTCACCCGTGTGGTGAATTTCGCCCACGGCTCGTTTTACATGCTCGGCGCCTATGTCGCTTATGCACTGGTGCAGTTTGTGCCTGGCAGTATTCTGGGATTCTGGGGGTCGGTTCTTGCCGCCGCGCTGATTGTCGCGCTGGTCGGCGTTGTTGTCGAAATCCTGATCCTGAAACGCATTTACAATGCGCCGGAGCTGTACCAGCTGGTCGCAACATTCGGCGTGGTGCTGCTGATGCAGGATGCCATTCTGCTGATTTTCGGCGGCGACGACCAGTTCGGTCCCCGCGCGCCCGGGCTGGACAGCGTGGTGCGTGTTTTCGGCGAGCCGATACCGGAATATGACCTGGTGCTGATTGCGCTGGGTCCGATTGTGCTGGGCGCGTTGTGGCTGCTGCTTAACCGCACCCGCTGGGGCATACTGGTGCGCGCTGCCACGCTCGATCGCGAAATGGTGGCCAGTCTCGGCGTCAATCAGTCGTGGTTGTTCACCACGGTGTTTTTTCTCGGTTCGTTTCTGGCCGGTCTCGGCGGCGCGCTGCAACTGCCGCGTGTCTCAATCAACCTGCTGATGGATCTGTCGATTATCGCCGAAGCGTTTGTTGTCGTGGTGATCGGCGGCATGGGCTCCATCCCAGGTGCCTTTATTGCGGCGTTGCTGATCGGTGAGCTGAATGCATTCGGTGTGCTGGTGCTGCCCCAGGCGACCATAGTTCTGGCGTTTGTCGTCATGGCTGTCGTGTTGGTGATCAGGCCCTATGGCCTGCTCGGAAAGGCCGAGACACTGGCCCATGTGGCAGGTCAGGTTGAGTTGCCGATCCGCCCTGCAAGCACGCTCGCGAAATCCATTGCCGGGTTATTGCTGATCGGCCTTGTCGTCATGCCTTTCCTGGCAGGCGAATTCGCCATTGTACTGGCCACGGACGTGCTGATCTTCGCGCTGTTCGCGGCCAGCCTGCATTTCATCATGAGCAATGGCGGTATGGTGTCGTTTGGTCATGCGGCCTATTTCGGCCTCGGCGCCTATGGCGCGGCCTTCGTCATAAAATATGCCGGCGGTTCGATGGAACTGGCATTGCTGGCGGCACCTCTGATGGCGGCGGCCGGCGCCCTCATATTTGGCTGGTTCTGCGTGCGCCTGTCCGGCGTATACATGGCCATGCTGACGCTTGCCGCCGCCCAGATCGTATGGTCAACGGCTTACCAGTGGCAGGATCTGACCGGTGGAGACGACGGTTTGCTTGGCATCTGGCCGTCCGAATGGGCCAAGTCAAAGACCGCTTACTACTATCTGGCGCTGGTCCTGTGCGGCGGCGGCATCCTTGCCATGCGGCGAATGATTTTCTCACCGTTCGGCTATACGCTCAGGGGCGGGCGTGACAATCCCAACCGCACCGAGTCCATCGGCATTAACCTCAGACAGCACCAGTGGGCGGCTTTCATAATCGCTGGCGTTTTTGCCGGTATCGCCGGTGGTGTCTACGTGTTTTCAAAGGGTTCGATCTTTCCTGATGAAGCGGCCATTCCACGCTCGGTGGATGCACTTGTCATGGTGTTGCTGGGTGGTGTGCAGACATTATCCGGCCCGGTGGTCGGGGCTGGCGTATTCAGGCTTCTGGAGGACGAGATATCACGGCTGGATTACTGGCGTGCCATATTGGGCGTCATCATCATCTCGATCGTGGTCATCGCCCCTGAAGGCATTGCCGGGTTCATCAAGAAGATCGCGGTAAAGGCAGGGTTTGAACGCAACGAGGAACAGGCATCATGAGCGATCCCGTCCTCAGTGTCCGCAACCTGTCCAAGTCCTTTGGCGGCTTGAAGGCCGTATCGGATGTTTCCTTCGATCTGGCGAAAGGCGAGCTGCTGGCACTGATCGGCCCGAACGGCGCGGGCAAGACCACGTGTTTCAACATGCTCAACGGCCAGTTGCGGGCCGATGCCGGTCAGGTCAGGCTCAATGGCACCAGCATTCTGGGCCTGAACCCCAGACGCGTCTGGCGAATGGGGGTGGGGCGCACCTTCCAGATCACGGCAACTTATGCCTCCATGACTGTGCGTGAAAACGTGCAGATGGCGCTGATCTCGCATCACCGCAAGACCTGGGACATCTGGCGTCCGGCATCCGGTCTGCATGTGGAGGAGGCCATGCAGCTTCTCGACCTTGTCGGCATGCGGGAACAGGCTGAGCGGGCTGCGGCCATCCTGGCCTATGGCGACCTGAAACGGCTTGAGCTGGCAATTGCACTGGCCCATGCCCCGGAACTCCTGTTGATGGATGAACCCACTGCCGGCATGGCGCCCAGGGAGCGGGTGCGCCTCATGCAGCTTACCGCCGACATCGTCGCAGAGCGCGGCATTTCGGTGTTGTTCACCGAGCACGACATGGATGTGGTGTTTTCCCATGCTCATCGCATCATGGTGTTGAACCGGGGTGAGCTGATAGCTTCCGGCAGCGTTGATGATGTTCGAAACGATGCCCGCGTGCAGGAGGTTTATCTTGGCGGCGGCACCTTGTTTGAAGGTCAGGCCCATGGCTGAAATAATGCTTGAACTCAATGAAATCAACACCTTCTACGGCAAGGCCCACATCCTGCACGACCTGTCGTTCAAGGTCGCGGCAGGCGAGGTTGTTGCACTGCTGGGGCGCAATGGCGCCGGCAAGACCACCACCATGCGCACCATCATGCAACTGGCCCGCCCGCAGTCCGGCACGGTTCAGTTCGAAGGCAATGACATAACCAGGTGGGCCACGCACAAGGTGGCCCAGGCCGGCATTGGCTATGTGCCGGAAGAACGCCGTATCTTTGGCGACCTGACGGTGATGGAAAACCTCGAAGTGGGCCGCCAGCCGGTGCGCGACGGCCTGCCGGCATGGACGGTCGAGCACCTGTTTGAGCTGTTTCCCAACCTGGCAGAGCGCAGAGACAATCGCGGCAAGCAGATGTCGGGCGGTGAACAGCAAATGCTCACCATTGCCCGCACTCTTATGGGAAACCCGAAACTGTTGCTGCTTGATGAACCGTCGGAGGGCATTGCGCCGGTGATTGTCGAACAGATGGCGCAGACGCTGCTGGAGATCAAGGCCAAGGGACTGACCGTACTGTTGTCGGAACAAAACCTGCATTTTGCGCGCATCGTGGCGGATCGCGCCATCATTATCGAAGGCGGCGGTGCGGTGTTTGATTCAACCTTCGAAGATCTGGAAACCCACCCGGAAATCAGGGACCAGTATCTCAGCGTTTAAAAAGCTGCATGTCGAATGAGTTTACATCTTCCAGCAACTCGATGAAGCCGCTCGACTGATGAGCGATGACAGCTTTACCCTTTTCCGCAGTTGCAGCGCTGGCATTGCCGGTTACCCCGTCAGCGTTGAGATCATGCATCATCCATCCGAAGCGGTGCGGGCCATAGGCGCGCAGATGTTTCATGTCGCGAAGCATGTCTTGTTGCAGGGATGGAAACTCTGCTGCCTTTGCCATGTCCACCGTGTCGGGCTGCGCTGCCAGCATGATGGATGTCTCAATGTCACCGCCGTGGATGCCCAGGGCGATTTCGTCGGCACTGAACAATCCGTCCGGATACCCGAAGCGCGCCCATGACGTGGCAACAGCCAGCATGCCAAGTTCGATGCGGGCCCGCTGGATGACCATGTCGCACACAGGCGTGTTGCCGCCGTGCGAACTCACCAGCACCAGTTTCTGTATGCCGTTGATATTCAGATCGGCGGCAATGCGTAGCCAGGACTCGGCAAGGTCACATGGATCTCGCGAGATGGTACCGGGTGTGTCGCCATGCTCTGCTGATGCACCAACCGCCTCGATCGGCAGGAACGAAACCTTTGCATCGCGCGGCAGAATTGCCACTGTGGCGGCAACCATGGCCCGGGCAATGTCGGTATCCGTCGAAGCCGGCAGGTGGGGGCCGTGTTGTTCGGTGGCTGCCACCGGCAGCACCGCAATCCAGTCGCTGCAGTCAGCGTCTGCGATCAGGCTTGCCGGCATGTCTTTCCAGTACGGATGCGGTTTCAATTCTCGGCCTCGCACATTTCAACAAAGCAGGCAGGAGCCTGAAGCTCCTGCCTGAAACTGTGTTTAAGCGAGAATGCGGTAAATGACAAAGTCTGCTGCCGTCAGGCCGCCGAGGTCACTCTCCCGTGGAGGTCGATGAACCGCCGGATGAGCGTTCGCCCTGAAGCGGCTTGGTCTCGCCTTTCTTGTAGTCGTTGACGCGTTTGACCGCCAGTTCGCCATCCATGTCGACATCTGTATCGAGTACATACTCCGGCCAGGGGTCAACGGTCTGCATGACGGTTGCGGCGCGCACCGCGTCACCTGATGCAGCCGAAATCTTGTCTGTCCGTTCAATATTGCTCTGGCCGCAGCCTGCAAACAGAAGGCACAGTGCGGTCATTGCAGCGGTGCGCCACAGTTTGACTGGTTTACTTGGTGACGATTGCATTTGAACCTCCTGGCATATCAATCATGTGGCCGTACGGGCCTTTGACGTGACCGCCGTTTTCGATGAACGACTGGTAGTTGCGGCTGACCTCAACCTTGCCATGCAAGAACAGCTCTTCATCATTGCTCGATGCAGTCATGTCCAGTGGCGTCGGTATCCGTTTTGACGGATCCACCGGCTTGGCAAGGCGTGGTGTGATGATCACCAGCAAATCGGTTTCCGATTTCTGGAATCCGCTTGAGCGGAAGAGGCTGCCCAGTACAGGCACATCACCCAGCCACGGTATCTGGTCGGCATTGCGCGCATTGAAGGTCTGCAGCAGTCCGGCGATCGAAATGCTTTGTCCATCGCGCAGCTCGACCGTAGTTCTGGTCCGCCGCACGATCAGACTTGGAATCTGAATGGCGCTGGTGGTCACTGTGCGGCTGAAATCAAGCTCGCTGACTTCAGGTTCAATGGCCAGGTTGATCAGGCCATTGTCGAGAACGGTCGGTGTGAACGCCAGGCTGACGCCGAACTTCTTGAACTCGATGGAAATCTTGTTGTCTTCCTGTGCAACCGGCACGGGAAATTCACCACCGGCCAGGAAGCTTGCCGTTTCACCTGACAGCGCAGTCAGGTTTGGTTCTGCAAGGCGGCGTGCAGCGCCCTTCTTTTCCAGCGCCTGAACGATGATGTCAGCCGATGCGCCGCCGGTCAGCATGTCCGCAATCAGGCGGCCAAACGGGGCGGTGGCGGCGTTGGAGGCAAGTGCATTGCCAAACGGCTGGAAGCTGATGCCGCCGGCGCTGACCGAGTAGTTGACACCCAGGTCACGGCTGGCATTGCGTTTGGCCTCGATGAAGCGCACTTCCAGGGTAACCTGCTGGCTTGCACCAACGGTCATGGCGTTGGTCACATTGTCGCCGGCAAAGTCCTTGGCCACCTGTATGGCGCGGGCTGCTGCGGTTGAACTGCGCACGGCTCCTTGCAGAAGCACCCGGCCGTTAACGCTGCGAACCTTGATTTTTTCGCGGGGCAGGACGGTGCGAAGCGCATCTTTCAGCCCCTTGGTGTCGAAGGTAACCTCAACACTGATGACGCCGAGAAGCTTGTCGTCGGCATCATACAGCGAAAGATTGGTACGCCCGGTCTTGCGCCCGAGTATGTAAAACGAACGGGTGCCAAGCGGTGAGGCATCGGCAATGTCGGGATCGCCGACAACCAGGTTGGAAATGTCCGCGCCGGATTTGACCGTCTCGGACTGTCCGACCGGCACTTTCATCTGCATGATCGAACTGGTGCCGGGGTTGAACCTGGTCGTTGCCTCGGCCTGGTTGATCGCCACTGTCCACACGAACATGCAGCTGACCAGCACCACCACGAGGCGGGCCATCATATCGCGCAAGCTACTGCCGGGCAGCGTGTTTGTGATTATACTCATTGTCTGTCTCCCTGCGCGCCAATTCTGATCCGTGATATCTGTTGTGACAGATCATCCAGGGCGCTCCCTTTGCTATAACTCTATTCTGTTGCGATGGCCTGGACCGGCACCTGCACCGGCACCGCCTGAGCAGCAGCTGCTGATTGGCCGGATGAAGTGGTAGATTTGCCACCGACACCGCGCACGATTGTCATGGCGCGCCGGCGTTTGCTGCCGCCTGCCAGATCAGCCATGGACACCGAGCCGACATCGGCACGATGTGCAGATCCGGCGGCCCGCAGTGTCAGCGACAACCGCCCGACGGATCTGCCAAGTGCCAGCTTCTGCGACATCTCTGTATCTACTTCCAGCGTAACCGCACTTGATACGCTCGGCGCATCAAGACGCTGGTCAGCCTGTTGATCGATGGCCAGTACCTTGACGTTCTGCACCAGTACATCCGCCTGTGATGTCGTCGGATCACCTGGTTTCAGTACCCGCGTCAGCACGACATCCACCCGGTCTCCCGGCAGGATGAAGCCGGCCACGCCAAACACTTCGTCGACCGGTACGGTCAACGCGCGCATATTGTCTTCCACCAGGGCCGACAGCGTCGGGCGTTCACCCGGGCCTGTCACCTTTGCAGCAAGTATGGGTTCGTCGACCTCGATTGGCCCCAGCGCGGCACGTGCCTCGACCCCGGCCTGAAACTCTTCAAGGGTCTTGAACGATCCAGCCGGTTCGGTGCCTGCGATCCACTTGGTGGCGCGAACCGCGGCGCTGTCCACCTTGTCTCCAAAGCGTAGGGTGCGAGTTGCAACCAGTACGGTGGACATTGTCAGTTGTGGCTCCGCGGGAGCAGGTTCTACAACGGCAGCCGTTTCCATGTTGCGATACTTGAATGCGAAAACCTGACTGGTAATGGTCGCCCCGACGATGCCCGACACCAGTGCGATACAGCCCAGCGCAAAGATGCGTCCGGCCTTGTTCGACATATTCAGGCCGCCCAGTCCGCCGCCCAGCTGCTTGCCGGTTCGTGTGTGATGCTTGCCGCGCCACTCGCGCCGCGTCGTGTTTTCTGCCATCCCGATGCCTCCCAGAAATCAGTAGAATTGCAGACAAGATACATGATAGGGCGGCACTTAAAGAGCGCTAAGTGATAATACAGTAAAGTGTTCGTTCACTAATGCGGAAAAATGTAATCAATAGTATTCAGAAGTCTTATCTTCATAAAAATTTAATGTTTGGATTTTGTAGAAAATTTGAATGGATATGATGAATGTTCTTTCACGGACCTTCGTCATAATGCCTGCCTGAGTCTGAATTTGGGAGGGCGAACTATGAAGTTTACTCAATTAATTATTACGAGCGTTCTGGCGCTGGGTGTCAGCGGCTGCTCACAAGGGTTCTCATTGAGCCATGTGGCGGATTTCGGCGCGGGCATAACCGAGACGTCACCGCTTCTGCCGGGGTCTAATCCGGCAACGTCGGATCATCTGCAGGGTGAAACAGGCACAAAGCATCATGCCGGCCGTGCGCCATTCCATGCGTCTGATAATCTACTGGCAACTGCAAAAGGCGAGTTTCGCGAAGGGCGCTTTGGCCTGGCGGAGAAAAGCTATCGCAAGGCGGTGGAAGTATCGCCGCGTGATGTGGAAGCCTGGATCGGCCTGGCGGCTTCCTACGATCGGCTGCGCCGCTTCGACCTGGCAGATCGCGCTTATGCACATGCCATTAAACTTGTCGGCCACAACACGATGATGCTCAACAATCTGGGTTACTCCCAGTTGCTGCGCGGCGATCTCAACAAGGCGCGGCAGCATTTCCTGGCAGCCTACGAGCGTGAGCCTGACAACCCGATTATCCGCAACAATCTTGAATTGCTCAATCAGAGCGGCAAGCGCATCGTGCGCGAAAAAGCCTGATAGCGTCATGACACAGAAATCGGCAATACCTCAGGCTGTGCGCACCGGTCTTGCAGTGTCAGCGCTTGCGCTGCTTCCGGTGTTTTCCTGGCAGGCTCTTGACGCGCGATCATCGGCCAGCGTGGCGGCGCCCGCAGCGGCTGTTGCCGCGCGCACGGAAACCGTCATCAGAAAATCCAGACTGACCTGGGGCCACACGAAATCCGACCGTCTGGCTGTTCTGAGGTCCATCCGGCGCCCGGCCGTCAGGCAGGTCGTTGTGAATGCCCGCTCCGACAAGGCGGATCGCGAAACCGTGGCGCCGGTCACGCCGGTTGTGCTTCCCGAAGAGTTTGCAGACTGGCTTGTTCCCGGGGCTGCCGGCACGGCCCGCATCATCGATTTCGCTGCGCGCAAATCCAGTGACAACAGAAAAGCCTGCCAGTCGCGGCACAACGACATCGTGAGTGCCTTTGCGATCGGGAACGCCCGGGTGCTGGCCGACAAGCCGGTCATGTTCCAGTCGAGCATCTGCACGACCAACGGCGAAATCGTAATTACCTGCTTCGGCACCAGCGCGACAATTTCTCCGCGCAAGGTGCGCCCGGGCGGACGCTGTTCAAAGCAGGGTTGAATTCCGCCTGTCGGCAAGCATTTGCCCTCGCCAACCCGCTTCGTGATCGTGTAAAAGCTGGCTTTGTTTCCTGCTTGGCAGGCCGTTTTGTTTCGAAAGCCGTTGCTCATGTCGTCCATGCCCACCACGATCACTGTTTGTACCACCTGCCGCCAGCCGGCTGTGCGCGAAGACAAGCAACGCACACCGTGCGGCGAAGCCATGCTGGCAAGCGTCGTCAAGGCTGCCGGTGGTGTGGATGGTGTCGATGTGCGCGGCGTATCGTGCCTGATGGGATGCGAGCATGGCTGCAATGTCGCCATTTCGGCAGACGGCAAGCTGGCCTACGTTCTGGGCTCGTTTGAACCCGGTGAGGACGCAGCCTCCGCCCTGGTTGAATATGCAGCAGGTCATGCCGCCAGCGACACCGGCGTGGTGCCGTTCAAGCAATGGCCGCAAGGCGTTAAGGGGCATTTTGTTGCCCGTATCCCGCCGCTGGATTGAATTTAGGCCGGGTAAGCGGTTATTGCCCCTTGAGCTTCAGCGGCAGGCCGGCTGCGACCAGTTCCACAATGTCTGCCACAGCGGCAATATCCTGGTTGAGTCTGCCCTGGGCATCACGGAATGCCCGCGCCAGCCGGTTTTCCGGCACGATCGACAGGCCAACCTCGTTGGACACGATGATAACCGGCACCGGGCACGCCTTGAGTGCTGCAATCAGCCGGTCGGTTTCTTCGCCAATGTTGCGCTCGTGATGCATCAGGTTTGACAGCCACAACGTAAGGCAGTCGATCAGAACGACGTCACCGGACCTGCCCGCATCGGCAATGGCATCGGCAAGATCCAGCGGCGCTTCCAGTGTCGACCAGTTGTCGCCGCGTTGGGCCCGGTGCGCTGCAATCCGCTGTTTCATTTCACCGTCAAAGGCTTGCGCGGTCGCCAAGTAGCAGCGCTTGCGGCCTGCTGCTTCCGCAAGCGACTGGGCGCGCGAGGACTTGCCGGACCGGGCGCCACCGAGGATGAGGGTCATGAGGGGTGAAGGACCTGTCATAATGGCCATTGTCCTACCCTCAGGGTGCGCAAAGAACAAGCCGCTTGGCGTGATGAAACCAGACTGGTATGGCAACGTCCATGACATTCGCACTGACAATGGCGCTGGCATTGCTGCTCGACTGGCTGTTTGGCTGGCCTCGTTGGCTGTTTACCCGCATCGGTCACCCGGTGACCTGGATCGGGCACCTGATTTCACAGCTTGACGCCAGGCTGAACCGGCAGGGTTCAACACGCGGTCACCGCATCATGGTCGGAGCCGTATCCAGCCTGTTCGTCGTGGCGGTTTGCGCTGTCGCGGGACTGGCATTGCAGGCCGTGTTGCCGGGCGGCATTGTGGGTGTTGTGTTTGGCGCGCTGCTGGCCTGGCCGCTGCTGGCCGCGCGGTCCCTGCACGATCATGTGGCGGATGTGCAGAAGCCGCTTGCTGCAGGCAATATAGAGCGTGCCCGCACTGCGGTATCGATGATCGTAGGCCGTGATCCGGCAGCATTGGATGAACCCGGCATTGCGCGCTCTGCCATTGAAAGCCTTGCCGAAAACACCTCCGACGGGATAACGGCGCCGTTGTTCTGGGGGGTGCTGTTCGGCCTGCCGGGCATTGCCGCCTACAAGGCGATCAATACGCTGGATTCCATGATCGGGTATCGCAACGACAAATATGAAGCCTATGGCAAACCGGCGGCCCGGCTCGATGATCTGGTGAACTGGATACCGGCGCGCCTGACCGGGCTTTGCTTTGTGCTGGTGTCACCTGACCGGCAACGGGCCTGGCAGGTCATGCGCCGCGATGCGCACCTGCACCGCTCGCCCAATGCCGGCTGGCCGGAAGCAGCCATGGCGGCGGGCCTGAACTGCCGCCTGAGTGGTCCGCGCACTTATGGTGACAGACTTGAGCAGCACCCGTGGGTCAATGACGGCGCGCCTGACCCGGATGCAGCAACCATCGGTGATGCGCTGGCCATGCTGAAGCGCTGCCTGGCGGTCATTGCCGGCTTGCTGCTTGTTCTAGCGGTCCTGATTTATGGGGCGAGTTTTTGATTTCGCCAGCCAACATTATGGTGATCATTGCGTATTAAGCGTTACTGCAGCTTTGCGGACAAACTGCCCAACTTCAATTGTGTGACAAGGAAATCCTTTGATGAGCCGGCATATAGGTATTGTTGGATGCTCTGCTGAAGGAGCCGCTCTATGCTATAAGACCATTTGTGTGGAAGGTGCGGCTCTCCTCGGTGCGCACGCACATCCCGAAGTATCAATGCATACGCCTTCGCTTGCTGACTACGTTGAGTGTCTCGACGGTGGTGATCTGGAGGGTGTTGGTAATCTCATGCTTGCATCAGCGGAACGGTTGGCTCGAAGCGGAGCCGACTTCCTCATCTGCCCTGACAACACGATTCATCAGGCTTTTGAGTACGTTGAAAAAAGATCACCACTCCCTTGGCTTCACATTGCGGAGGTCGTTGCGGCGGAGGCCAGAAGCCGCGGATTCCGTTGTCTCGCCTTGCTGGGAACGGAGTGGCTCATGGCAAGCAATGTCTATCCCGAGAAGCTGGCTCTTTATGATCAGACATGGATGTTGCCGACCGACATACAGCGCACTGAAATCAATCGTATTATCATGGACGAACTGGTCAATAGCGTTTTTAGGCCAGACTCCATTACCTACTATCAAGGTGTAATCGATCGAATGAAGGATGACGGATGCGACGCTGTGATATTGGGGTGCACCGAAATCCCTCTGATAATCGATGACACCAATTCTTCGCTGCCGACACTCGATTCGACTCGTTTGATCGCTCGAGCCGCACTACGCCACGCCGTTGGTGGAGGAGCCGAGTTCGATCAGCCCGATGTTTGAAATGAACCACTTTCGACAATACTTCAATGCAGGTGGATCATGCTTTGTTGAGGCGGATTTCGAGCAGACCATCTATGTTGACATATGCTTCAAGATGCTCTGCCAGCTTATCCAGTGTCGTATCGATGCTTTTCTCGTAAGGGGATGCTTCTGCACTGGCACCCATCCGGTTCACAAAACCGGTCCTGAACTCATCGCAACTGAAAATGCCGTGCACATAGCTGCCCATGATGCGGCCGTTGGCCGACATGGCGCCTTCGGCCCGGCCGTCGATTTCCAGCATCGGCCGGGCCCGGTCCGGTCCGTCGGTGCGGCCGATGTGAATTTCGTACCCGGTGACATCACAGTCACTGGCAAGGTGTTTTGCACTGACCTGTGTCAGTGTCTTGTCGGGGATCATGGTGGTTTCCACGTCCAGCAGGCCCAGGCCCTGCGTGGTGCCGGCGGGACCTTCAATGCCGTCAGGGTCGGCGATTGTGCGGCCCAGCATCTGGTAGCCGCCACACAGGCCCAACACATGCCCGCTGCGCCTGACATGGGCGGCAATGTCGATGTCCCAGCCCTGTTGGCGCAGGAACTCCAGATCGCCGCGGGTTGATTTTGAGCCCGGCAGGATGACCAGGTCGGCATCGCCCGGCAACGCGTTGCCGGCCCTCACCATTTCCACGCTGACGCCGGGCGTTGCCTTGAGCGGGTCCAGATCATCGAAATTGGCGATCCTCGCCAGCACCGGGCACACCACCTTGAAATCACCGTTGCCTGACTTCCCGCCAATATCCAGGGCGTCCTCTGCCGGCAGCTTGTGAGCGTCATCGAACCACGGGATGACCCCGTATCCTGTCCATCCTGTCTGTTGCTCGATCAATCTGTAGCCACCATCAAACAATGATATATCGCCTCGAAACTTATTGATCAGAAAGCCGGTGATCAAGGCAGCGTCCTGCGGGTCAATGACATTTTGGGTGCCGACAAGCTGTGCAATCACCCCGCCCCGGTCGATGTCACCGGTCAGGATAACCGGCACATTGGCGGCGCGCGCGAACCCCATATTGGCGATGTCGCCGGCGCGCAGGTTGACTTCCGCCGGGCTGCCTGCGCCTTCCACCAGGACAATATCGGCTTGTGCCTGCAAGCGGTTGAAGCTGGCCAGCACCGCATCCATGAGTTGCGGCTTCAGGTCCGCATAATCGCGCGCCCTGACGCTGGTCAGCCGTTTGCCGTGCACCACCACCTGGGCCCCGGTTTCGGTTTCCGGTTTCAACAGCACCGGGTTCATGTCGATCACCGGTTCCACATTGCAGGCGCGTGCCTGCAACGCCTGTGCCCGCCCGATCTCACCGCCGTCCGCTGTAACCGCGGCGTTGTTTGACATGTTCTGCGGCTTGAACGGCAACACCTTCAGTCCGCGCAGTGTCAGGGCACGCGCCAGCCCTGCCACAAGCATGGACTTGCCGACATTGGAACCGGCTCCCTGGATCATCAGGCTGGAGGCCATCAACCTGCCCTAGAACTCGACGCCGGCCTGGGCCTTCACCCCGGACCGGAACGGATGCTTGATCAGTTCCATTTCGGTCACCAGGTCGGCTGCTTCGATCAGTTCTTCCTTGGCGTTGCGTCCGGTGCAGACCACATGGGTCATTTCCGGCTTGTGCTCGGCCAGGAATGCCACCACTTCATTGACGTCGATATAGTCATAGCGCAGCGCAATATTGATTTCGTCGAGCAGCACCATGCGATTGTTGTCATCCGCAATGAGTTCCTTCGCCTTGGCCCAGGCGGCCTGGGCCATCTCAATGTCCCTGGATTTGTCCTGGGTTTCCCAGGTGAAGCCTTCGCCCATGGTATGAAACTGGCACTTATCGGCGAATTTCGACAGGATCAGGTCACGCTCGCCGGTGGACATGCCGCCCTTGATGAACTGCACCACGGCACACGGCATGTCGTGGGCGATGCATCTGAAAATCATGCCGAATGCGGCAGATGACTTGCCCTTGCCCTTGCCTGTGTGCACGATCACCAAGCCCTTCTCCTCGGTTTTGGTGGCCATGATCTTGTCACGGGCCACCTTCTTCTTGAGCATCTTGGCATTGTGCTTTTCGACGTCGTCGGTCATGTGTTTTCTCCACTTTTCAGATTGTCGATCAGGCCGCGTGCCGAGTTCGATCTCGGCGTCCACATGCCCCGTTCCATGGCTTCGCTCAACCGCTGCGCAATCTCGCGCAGGGCAGCCGGGTTATGGGTTTCAATGAACTGTCTGGTGTCATCGTCTTCAAGATAGGCCTCGTGCACAAGGTCGAAATGATGCGGGCGGACCGCGCCGGTGGTTGCGGCAAAGGCAAACAGGTAATCAACCGTGGCGGCCATCTCGAAGGCGCCCTTGTAGCCGTGCCGTTTCACCCCTTCGATCCATTTCGGGTTCACTGCGCGAGATCGTACAACGCGCCCGATCTCTTCATCCAGGGTGCGCACCACCGGGCGTTCGGGGCGTGAATGGTCGTTATGGTAGATGGCCGGTGCCTGCCCGCTCAGTTTTTCCACCGCAGCGCTCATGCCGCCCTCAAACTGGTAGTAGTCGTCAGAATCCAGCACGTCATGTTCGCGGTTGTCCTGGTTCTGCACCACACCTTCGACCAGTGACAGGCGGGTAGCGAAGTCATCATGCGCCGCACGCCCCTCTACCCCCTGGCCATAGGCATATCCACCCCATTCGAGATAGGCGTCTCCCAGATCGCCGCGGTCTGCCCACAGCTTTTCGTCGATCATCGCCTGCAGTCCGGCACCGTAGGCGCCCGGTTTGGATCCGAATACGCGCGCACCTGCTTTCAGCATTGCTTCGGACGGTTCGGTGCCGGACCCAGTTTGACGGGTGTATTCTCGTTGGTAGCGACTAGCTGCGGGATTGTCATTTGCCGCTTCGTCATCGAGCGCCATGACGGCGCGGGCTGCGCCATCCACCAGTTCAAGCTGGGCGGGAAACGCATCACGGAAGAAGCCTGATACCCGCAGGGTGACGTCGACGCGCGGCCTGCCGAGTTGCGCCAGCGGCATGACCTCGAAACCGGTCACGCGGGTGGAGGCTGAATCCCATTTCGGCTTCACGCCCATCAGCGCCAGGGCCTGGGCAATGTCGTCCCCGCCGGTGCGCATATTGGCCGTGCCCCAGGCGGTCACCGCCATGGCCTGTGGCCAGTCGCCATGATCCTGCACATGGCGTTCCACCAGCAGGTCGGCAGATTTGCGTCCGAGTTCCCAGGCGGCCCGTGTCGGCAGGGCGCGTGCATCCATGGAGAAGAAATTGCGCCCGGTCGGCAACACATCCAGCCGTCCGCGCGTCGGTGCGCCGGATGGCCCCGGTGGCACAAAACGGCCGTTCAGGCCGGTTGTCAGGCCGTTCAGCTCGCGCACGCCACAGGCTCGAACCGCCGGTCGGATACGCCCGTCGATCTCGTCCAGAACACCCTGCGTAGCTGTCATCTGCGCAGGCAGTTCAAACTCGCCTGATACCAGGCGCGCTGCCAGCAGTTCCAGCCGCTCCACGGTATCGCCTGCCGTGCGCCATGTATCGCTGCTCAATGCCGCCAGCATCTCCGGTCGCGCGCCGGTCCACGCACTGCCCATCTCACAGTCCAGCGGATCAAACCCGTCCTGCAGTTCAAGATCCGTCGCCAGTGCCCTGATCAGCGAGGCATCCCCGCCGGTGCCGTCACCGCGCGGAATCCGGGTCAGTGCAACAACCAGATCGGTTTCAAGTCGTCCCTCGGGCGCTGCGCCGAACACATGCAGGCCGTCCCGGATCTGGCTTTCCTTGAGTTCACACAGATAGGTGTCCAGCTTCTGCAACCGGGCATCGGCATCATCGGCATCGCTCATGCCGGCATCCGCATCCAGGCCGGTAACCTGTGTCAGCGACAGGATTTCATCGCGCAGATACCCAATCCGCCGCGGATCGACACCTGCTGCCTGATAATACTCATCCACCAGCGCTTCCAGGTCGCGCAGGGGTCCGTAGGTTTCTGCCCGGGTCAGCGGTGGCGTCAGGTGATCGATGATCACCGCCTGGGCCCGGCGCTTGGCCTGGGTACCTTCGCCGGGGTCATTGACGATGAACGGATAGAGATTGGGCACCGGTCCGAGCACCGCTTCCGGCAGGCAGGAGCGGGACAATGCTGTTGCCTTGCCCGGCAGCCATTCCAGATTGCCGTGTTTGCCCATGTGAACCATGGCGTCTGCATCAAACGCCTCGCCGCGCAACCAGAAATAAAACGCCAGGTAGTTGTGCGGTGGCACCAGGTCGGGGCTGTGATAGGTCTCTTCCGGGTCGATATTGTAACCGCGCGCCGGCTGCACCGCGATGACCAGATGGCCAAACCGGTGTATGGCCAGGGCGAATCCGCCGTCACCGAAAAACGGATCATCTTCCGGCTTGCCCCAGCGGGTTTCAATGCGGTTTCGGACATCTTCCGTGAGCCCGGTGTAATGACCCTTGTAGGCCTCAAGCGTCAATCGTTCACCGCCGCTTCGCTGGGACCTGTCGGTAAGCCAGTTTGTCGGGCCGGCGAGAATCAACTGCATCAGCTCATCTGAAGTCTCAGGCTCACCTTGCACCACATATCCCGCCGCCTTCAGGGCAGACAAGACCGTGATTGTCCCCTGCGGCGTATCAAGCCCGACACCATTTGCCAGCCTGCCGTCTTTGTTCGGGTAGTTGGCCAGGATGATGGCTATTTTACGCTCGGCGACAGGCTTGTTTTTCAGGCGCGCCCAGCGCGCCGCCATGTCGGCGACGAACTCAACCCGGTCAAGCAACGCCCGGTGGGTTGCAATGGCGCACTCGCAAGCCTCGTCCCGGTAATCTTCATCCTTGAAACTGATGGCGCGGCCAAGCAGCCTGCCGTCGACCTCCGGCAGGGCCACGTTCATGGCGATGTCGCGGGCTGTCAGGCCGGTTGTGCCATCTGCCCAGGCGTCATGTGAATGGGCCGCCAGAACCGCCTGCACAACCGGAACCCCCGGCGCATCGAGGACGGTGACGTTACGCTCCTCGCGCCAGTCGCCGAGATCCGGCGACGAAACGGCAAAACTGGTGGCGTTGATGACGATGTCCGGTGGTGCTGCCTCGAAGATGCCTGAGAGCGTGGCGGCGGAAACCGGGTCTTTCAGGGACGCGACAAACACCGGATTCGGATTCAGACCACGCACGCGCAGCGCGTCAATCATCCGGTCGACCGGATCCATCCCGCCACCTTGCACCAGCGCCCGGTAAAACACGATTGCCGCTGTTGGCGCACCGTCTGTCCAGTTTGCACAGACGCTTTGCTGGTTCGCCTGCGTTACCCCGGGCCAGTAGTGGCCGGCCCGCAACAGGGGACTGGCCGAAGGCGGGCGCTCTGCGCCGTCCAGCATATGGCGGGTTAGCCGCAACAGGTTTGCCGCGTTTTCCGAACCTCCCTCGACCAGGTACGACCAGAGTGCGGCCCAGTCCTCATCGGCAACAGTCGAAACTGACCGCAAAGCTTCATCCGGCTTGTCATCTCCGGGCAGGGCGGCAAACAGCACACCGGCCTGTTTGAGCCGCGCAGCGAATTCATCAAGCCCGTAGGTCCAGTAAGCCCGTCCGCCGAGCAGGCGGGCGATGACCAGCCGTGATTTTATTGCAGTCTTGTCGAGGTACAGGTCAACGGAATAGGGATGCTTCAGCCATCCCAGTTGCGCCAGTCTCAAGCCCGGTGCATCGCCGTCCAGGCCGGCGCGTGCCTGGGCCAGCGCGGCAAGCTCGGTATCGGCGGCGGATATGAATATCACGTCTGCCGGGTTCTGGTCCGGGTCAACCGGCTCGGTACCGTCGGTAATTTCGCCAGGACGCGCGGCGAGAAGATGCATCGGCTCAAGCCCCTGCTGCGATCTCCAGCGCCGATGTGATGGCCGCCTGATCCAGCCCGTGCTGTCCAATCACGACCAGCCGCGTGGCGCGCGGTTCATTATCTGCAAAAGCGCGGTCAAAATGCGTATCAATGCGCGGCCCGACGGCCTGAATGACCATTCGCATCGGCTTGCCGGGCACGGCTGCAAAGCCTTTCAGGCGCAGTACGCCGTGGGCTGAAATGGCCTCCTGCACTCTGGCAAGGAACCCGTCCACTTCCCCGATTTCGGGCAGGCTGACGACAAAGCTGTCAAACTCGTCATGGCCGTGCTCATGCTCATGATGATGGTCGTCATCGTCATGCCCGTCATCATCGTGGTGGTGATGATGGTGAACCTCATGGCGGGCATCGAGGTCGTCCTCGGCGCCGATGCCGAGGCCCAGCAACACTTTGGGGTCAATCACGCCATGGCTGGCCTGCAGGACCTGCACCCCGGCGCGCAATTTTGTCTTCAGCTTGCCGGACACATCGCTGGCACCGCTGTCTCCGAGAATATCCGCCTTGTTGACGATGATCATGTCGGCACACGCCAACTGGTCTTCAAACAGCTCACTCAGCGGTGTCTCGTGGTCAAGCCCGTCATCGGCCTCGCGCTGCCGGTCCACTGCCGCCAGGTCATGGGCAAACTGTCCTGCCGCGGTCGCCGGTCCGTCGACAACCGTAACGACACCGTCCACCGTCACCCGTGTGCGGATATCGGGCCAGTTGAAGGCGCGCACCAATGGTTGCGGCAGGGCCAGGCCGGAGGTTTCGATCACGATATGGTCGGGCGCGTCATCACGTTCGATGAGCTTCTGCATGGTTGGAATGAAGTCTTCCGCCACCGTGCAGCAAATACAGCCGTTGGAGAGTTCAACAACATCATCCTCGCGGCAGTTTTCAATGCCGCAGCCTTTCAGGATTTCGCCGTCAACACCCAGATCGCCAAACTCATTGATGATCAGCGCGATGCGCTTGCCGTTGGCGTTGGCCAGCATGTGGCGGATCAGCGTTGTCTTGCCGGCACCGAGAAAGCCGGTCACAACGGTAGCGGGAATCTTTTGAACCATGGGTCTGATATCTCTGGTTACTGGCGGGTTTGAAAAAGGCGCCGCCCTGTTTCGCGCAAGGCAGCGCCCGATCAAGAGCGGTCTGACTGAAGCGCCTGAGGCGCTCCGGTTCAGGCAACGGCGGGGAAGATCAATCCTTCGACGTTTTCAAACAGGAACGCAAAGCCGACACCGGCTGCAACGCCACCGGCAAGCCGCAGGCTGACCGAAGCCGCGTTTGCGCCATCCCAGAACAGCTTTGCCACGGTGCCGGCGGCATAGGCAATTGCATACTGGGTGATCAGCAGGCCACCGAGATAGGCCAGCAGAGGCGTGCTTTCCGCGCCGACAATGGCACCGCCATAGGCTGCGCCGTGGAACAGGCCGGCTGTGGCGAACAGGCCAAGGGCAACCGGCATGGAGAGTTTACGGCCTGACAGCACGATGGCACCGATCAGTGTGGCGGATCCGGCCACCATCAGTTCGATCATCGGAACGGCGATGCTGTTATAGGTCAACAGCACGCCAATCATTGATGCGGCAAGAAAAGCCAGGGGTGCCGTTGTCAGCCGGCCCATGGCCACGGCGGCAAACGCCATCGCAACAATAAAGGCAAAGTGGTCGATACCCAGCATCGGATGGCCGATACCGGACAGGACACCGTGGACAAATGTCTCAGGGGTGCCGCCGCCAAGCGGGTGATGGGCAAGTGCCGGGCTTGCTGTCATCGCAGTCACAGCCAGAGCGGTCAGTCCGTTACGGACATGTTTCAGTTGGATCATAAAAGTCGTCCTCTCCATATTCTTCCATGGCAGAGGAGTGCGCTGGCCTCGCGCCGGATCAGTTGCCTGCCGACGTCGCGACACGGGAGCACCCCGCCCGTTTCACGTTTCTCAACCGGCGTTTGCCGGCATCAGAGGCAGGTCTCCTGGCTGACGGGTCGTCACGGCTTCATCCACCTTCCCGTGTAGCGGCCGAACCGGCCGGGTTCACAGTGGTAACGGATGAGCGTTCTCCGTCTACAGTCGCGGGGGCGGCTACGGTTTTGAACCCCCTGTTTGGGTCGGTTCATTGCGTATTCCCTTTTCATCCCATTCGCCGGTGTTCAACACCGGACAATCAGGAACCTCTGACAGCATGATTGCACGCCACAGTGCTTTGATGTCAAGCAGCCATTACGCCTTGTCAGGCCCACTTTGCGACATCAGGTCAAAAACCAGGGCCATCACCTCTTGCTGCGTTGCCACGGTGGTCTGCCCGTCAGGTTGCCGGGGCCGGTTGATCGCAATCACCTTGATGCCCAGTTTGCGTGCTGCCTCGAGCTTTGCCATGCCTGAGGCACCGCCGGCATTCTTGGTCACCAGATGGCTTATGTTCAGCCGTTGCATCAGTGCGAGTTCCTCTTCAACACGAAACGGCGGTCGCGCCTGGATGAATTCACCGTGCTTTAGCGGAAAGCATTGATCCGGCGGGTCAATCAGACGGATTGCGCCCCACACGCCATTGCGCGAACCCACCGCTGCGATCTGGTCTACTGATCCTCGGCCTGTTGCAAAGAAAACTCTCGCGCCATCAGGCACAGCCGCAATGGCATCGGCCATGCCGGCAACATCCAGCCACCGGTCGCCTTCAGCGGGTTGCCAGGGTTCACGCAGCAGTCGCAGCAGGGGGGTTCCCGTTGCCTTAGCGGCGTGCGCCGCATTGGCGCTCATGTGACTGGCGAACGGGTGTGATGCATTTACGATCAGGTCGACACCCTTCTCGTTCAGGTAACGCGCCAACCCCGCGGCCCCGCCAAAACCACCGGTTCTGGTTTCAACCGGATAGTGGATCGGGTCGCTTGTCGCACCGGCCAGTGATGCAATCACCTTGAGATTGTCAATGTCGGCCAACTGCCCGGCAAGTTGACGTGCCTCGCCGGTTCCCGCCAGCAACAGGACGCGAAACGGTTTGCTCACAGTATTTGTTCTCCGGCTGCGTCGGCATCGGCCACCGGGTTGCCGTCCCGATCAATAACCAGCACATCCACCTCCACCGGAGCGCCTTTCAACGCTGTCAGGGCGGTTTGCCGGGCCCTCGCAGCCACTTGCGCCGCCAGGCCCGGTCCGGCGATCTGCAGGGCCTGCATGGCCGTGTTGGCGGTCTTGATCTCGCTTGTGCCGGCCAGTGCGGCCAGTTCATCGAAGTTCACCTGTGAGCGCGAAGAGTGCAGATCCAGCGCGCCCTGGGCAAGCTTGGTCAGCTTGCCGAAGCCACCTGCGATTGTCAGGCGCGGCACCGGATGCACTTTCAGGTACTTCAGCAGGCCGCCGGCAAAGTCGCCCATGTCCAGCATGGCGTGATCAGGCACTCCGAACAGCTCTTGCGCGACCCGTTCCGAGGTGGCGCCGGTTGAACCGATGGCATGGCTGACGCCATTGGCGCGGGCCACATCGATACCGCGATGAATGGAGGCAATCCAGGCTGAACATGAAAACGGCCTGACAATGCCGGTGGTCCCCAGAATGGAGATGCCGCCTTCAATGCCCAGTCTCGGGTTCCAGGTTTTGAGGGCCAGTTCGCGCCCGCCTGGAACAGCCACTTCAATTTCGATATCTGCTGCAACGCCGTGCGCTTTCGCGACCTCACCGACATGATCGGATATCATCTGCCGCGGCACCGGATTGATCGCCGGTTGTCCCGGTGCAATCGGCAGACCGGGCATGGTTACCATGCCGACCCCGTCACCGGCCGCAAGGCAAATGCCGCTGCCTGGCGGGCCATGGCGCACGGTCGCGATGATCACGGCACCATGCGTGACATCCGGGTCATCACCGGCATCTTTCTGAACGCTGGCCCGTGCCCATCCGTCACCGGCTACTGTGTCCACCAGCTCAAACGATGGCGTCTGCCCGCGCGGCAGAACGATGCTTACAGGATTTGGAAAACCTGTCCCCAACAGCGCCGATACCGCTGCCTTTGCAGCGGCGGTCGCGCAGGCGCCGGTGGTAAATCCGGTACGCAGTTCTGTGTCAGGCTTTCGGCTCATCGTGTGCGTGACACTATTCGTCCCGGCGCTTTGACGCCAGCGTAGAAAACATGTCGTTTCCTGCCTCGCCAATTGCGATCAAAGCGGGTAGTTTCAACAACATGACGAGCAATGTAGCCCACATACCCAGATTGCCCGACGGCGATTGGCCGGTGTTTTCGCCCGGTCTCGTCTGGCTGGTCGGGGCCGGACCCGGAGATCCGGGCCTGATGACGCTGCATGGCCTCAATGCGCTGCAGCAGGCCGATGTCATTGTCTATGATGCACTGGTTGATGATCGCATTCTCGATTGGCGCAAGGCCGACAGCACGGTCGAATATGCCGGAAAACGCGGCGGCAAGCCGTCGCCCAAACAGCGCAATATTTCACTGCGGCTGATTGAGCTGGCCCGCGCCGGAAAGCGGGTACTGCGCCTCAAGGGCGGCGATCCCTTTGTATTCGGCCGTGGCGGCGAGGAAGCCCAGACGCTTGTGCAGGCCGGCATTCCGATTCGGATCACGCCGGGGATTTCCGCCGGCATCGGCGGGCTGGCCTATGCCGGAATTCCGGCCACTCATCGCGATGTGAACCAGGCAGTGACATTCCTCACCGGACATGACCAGACCGGGTTGACGCCATCTGCCATTGACTGGGCCGCGATTGCCAAAGGCTCTCCGGTCATCGTCATGTATATGGCCATCAAGCATATTGAGCAGATCTGCGGTAACCTGATCGAGGCGGGCCGCGACCCGTCCGACCCGGTTGCAGTGGTCTCCAACGCCACCCTGCCGACCATGAACGTGCTTGAGACCAGCCTGTCGCGCGCACCGGCGGATATTGTCGAACATGGTGTTGAGCCACCCGCAATTGTCTGCGTGGGCCGTGTCGCCCTGTTGCGCCAGACACTGGACTGGGCAGCCCAGCTGGCCGGCCATCAACCGCGGTCAATGGATCCGCTGGCCACCGGACGCGACCTGCTGGAAGATGCGTCCTGATGTCTGTCCGCGGGCTGGTGATTGCCGCCCCGGCGTCCGGTTCCGGCAAGACCCTGCTGACGCTTGCACTGTTGCGCGCCCTCAAAAACCGCGGGCTGGCCGTCGCCGGTGCCAAATCGGGGCCTGACTACATCGACCCGAAGTTTCATGAAGCGGCCTGTGGCCATGCATCGGTCAACCTGGATGCCTGGGCCATGCCGGCCGGACAACTGACACACCTGGCTGCCGGTCAGCCGGGTGACTTGCTGATCGTTGAAGGCGCCATGGGGGCGATGGACGGAGCCGGGCCGGAAGGATCAGGCTCGGTTGCCGACCTGGCGGTCATGCTGGGCCTGCCGGTTATCCTGGTGCTTGATGTAGCCCGGCAGGGCCACTCAGCCGCCTTGCCCGTGGCAGGGCTTCTCTCCCTGAGACCGGATCTGCCGGTGGCCGGCGTCATTCTCAACCGGATCGGTTCTCCCCGTCATGAGGTGATGGCCCGTGCAGCCCTGGCCGAGGCCGGTGTGCCGGTGCTTGGCGCTATTGCCCGCCACGCCTCACTTGCCATGCCGGAACGGCATCTGGGACTGGTGCAGGCAGGTGAGCACGCCGACCTTGAAGCCTTTCTGGAAAATGCTGCCGGTGTTGTCGGCAACAGCGTTGATCTGGATGCACTGATTGGCGCGGCCACGCCGTTGTCAAAACCGGGAAGTGCGAAGCATCTGCCGCCACTGGGACAACGCACAGCCATTGCCTGCGATAACGCCTTTTCATTTACCTATCCGCACCTGCTGCAGGGCTGGCGCGCGCAGGGCGCCGAACTGTCGTTCTTCTCTCCGCTGGCCGATGAGATACCTGCGGCTGACAGCGATGCGGTATTCCTGCCCGGCGGTTATCCCGAACTGCACGGCGAAACCTTGAGCAAAGCGTCGCGGTTCAAGGCCGGGATACGCATCGCGGCACAGTCGGGCAAGACTGTCTACGGCGAGTGCGGCGGTTACATGGTGCTGGGCAACTCAATTGTTGATGCTCGCGGCAGGCCGCATGACATGCTGGGATTGCTGCCGGTCGAAACCTCCTTTGCAGACCGCAAGCTGAACCTGGGATACCGCAGGTTCACGCCGCTGGGAGGGGCCCCCTGGACTTCAGCCCTTTTGGGGCATGAGTTCCACTATTCCACGGTTGTCAGTGAAACCGGCGCCGATCGCCTGTTCGAGGCGACGGACGCATTTGACGAAAAACTCGCACCCATGGGACTGAGATCAGGCTCGGTGTGCGGCTCGTTTGCCCATATTATTGCGCCAGTTTCTTCTTAGCCTTGGTCCTCACCGGGCGCAGGACATGAGCGTGCGCGCCGTCATAAAGCGCACTGTCGCGGAAGTCGGTTTCACCAAGCGCCCTGCCGACGAAGATCAGCGCGGTGCGGGTGATCTTGGCGTCGCGCACCTTTTCCCAGATGTCGCTGAGTGTGCCACGGATGAAATGCTGGTCCGGCCAGCCAACCCGGTAGGCCACCACAGCCGGACAGTCGGCACCGTAAAGCGGGATCAGCTGGCGTTCGATCTCGCGGATATTGCGCACCGACAAATGGATGGCCAGCGTGGCACCGGTGCGTCCCAGCGTTGCCAGGTCCTCGCCCTCCGGCATGGCGGATGACTTCATCGCCGTGCGGGTCAGGATTACGGTCTGCGAGACTTCCGGTATGGTCAGTTCCTGTCCCATGGCAGCCGCTGCTGCGGCATACGCCGACACACCGGGCACAATTTCGTAGTCGATTTCGTTATCCTGCAGGCGCCTGATCTGCTCGGCAATCGCACCATACAGCGACGGATCGCCCGAGTGTACGCGCGCCACGTCCTCACCTCGGTCTCTGGCGGCCAGCATTTCGGCAATGATGTCGTCCAGCGTCATCGGTGCCGTGTCGCGCACCAGTGCGTCTTCCGGCGCGCATGCCACAACCGCTTCCGGCACCAGCGAACCTGCATAAAGACACACCTTGCAGGCCTCGATTATGCGGCGGCCCTTGACAGTGATCAGGTCCGGGTCACCGGGGCCTGCTCCAATAAAGTAGACTTTCATGATGCTTTGCTCTGTTTGGCGTCAATGCGCTTTGCATAGCCGCGCGGTGTATACATGCGGGTGCCTGCGGCTCCTGCGCTGTGGTCGCCTGTTCTGAAGGCTTTGGTATTGGACGAGCCGACCAGCACGACGGTCAGCATGTCGACCTCGTCGACCTCGAGTGTCGCCAGTGTCCGCTGTTTCAGCGCCTCGTCGGTGCGTCCGAGATTGCTGGCAAGCAGCACCGGTGTATCAGGGGGCCGGTGCTGCAACAGGATGTCCCGGGCTTGCGCCAGCAGCGTGCGCCGTTTCATGGACACCGGGTTGTAGAAGGCGATGACAAAGTCACCCTGTGCAGCGGCATTGAGCCGTTTGATAATGTCTTCGCGCGGTGTCAGCAGGTCCGACAGGGAAATGGTGCAGAAGTCATGGCCCAGAATGGCACCGGCGCGCGCCGACGCGGCCTGCAGGGCTGATATGCCCGGTGCATTGATGATCTCAACCCGCTTTGCGGCGTCGCTCACCCCGCCGTCTTTTTCTGCCCTGTCCATCAGTTCCATGACCAGCGCGCCCATGGCGTAGATGCCGGCATCGCCGGAGCAGATCAGGGCGACATTGTTGCCTTGCCCGGCGCGCTCGAGTGCATGGCGGCAGCGGTCTTCCTCTCCGCCCAGCGGGAAGTCCTGGCGTGGCTTGCCGGCGGCAAGCGGTCCGAGCAGGTCGATGTACAGCCCGTAACCCACCAGTTCATCGGCACAGGCAATCAGCCGCGAGGCCTCCGGCGTGCGCCAGTCTGCGGCGCCTGGTCCGATGCCGATGACCGACAGAGATCCGCGCGCCCGTGACGGCACCGCTTCATCGACCATAAGCGCCGCGGCACATGTGGCATTTGCAGATTTGGCCTTCTCAATCAGCAGGGTCGCGGATTGACCGGCGGCTGCCAGGGCAGCGCCTTCCGCCACGCCATGACACCCGACCTCTGCAAACACCACCTCTGACGGATTGGCCAGGCGCGACGCCTGTGCCTCCAGTTCGGCGGCGGGATAGAATTTTGCGGCAACACCAAGATTGGCCGCCAGTGCATGAACCGCAGCTTCATCGGCTTTCACGTCAAGCGACCATACGCCTGCCACCTCATAAGGTGACCTGCCCGCATCGCTCAGTGCCTTGTGCGCAAGCGCAATCAGTTCGTCCGGGTCGCATCCGCGTGCACATCCTACACCGAGCGCGATACTCTGCCGGCGATAGGTCAGCGGCTCGCAGCCCCTAACGGTGAGCACGATGGGTGCATTGGCATCCGGGGCGACAGATGTATCCACGCTGTCCAAACCGGCAATGGGCGCCAGCCAGTCCGCTTCACCTGAAAGCCGTGCCGGCTTGCCTGCCAGCAAACCGGCCATGGCCGGTTTGGCATCGAGCGGGTTTTCCAGACGCCAGCCCGCAGGCGGGTTGTCCAGTGCAACACCGAGACGCACGTCACCCGCCGTGGTCAGGGCTGCATGGCCGCCAAGAGCGCTGGCTATGTCAAGCGCCAGCCGGTTTGCGCCATGGTGGCCGCCGAGCAGGGGCACCGCGCTCGATCCATCTTCCGCGACGGCTACGACCGGTGGCTCATGCCATTTGTCTGACACCAGCGCGCCAATGCTGCGAATGAGAATACCGGCGGCGCACACGCCGATTATGGCGTGACCGCCTGAAAACAGGGCGCGCAGGTGCGGGCCCACATCAGCAATGGCCGCATCGGTTGTGCCGGCAGAATTCCGGCCATGCAGTTGCGCGCCCAGCGTACCGGCAATCTTGCGGGCAACGGGTTCAGCCGAGGGGGTGAAGAACACCACTATCGGGTCAGGATTTGGCATAGGGGTCGGTTCCACCAATCAGGATCATCGAGAAATAGGGCGCTGTGTCGGGCGCGTCTGTCAGCGCCGTCACGGATTGCTGCGGCAGGGAGGCATGCGAGACATACATGGCGCGGCCCGTCAGGCCGAGTTCGTCAATCACCTTGCGGACTTTTGCCAGGTGCCTGCCGACTTTCATGATCACCGCCGCACCGGAGGCCTGCAACCGGTCGCGCAATAGGGCCTCATCAACCGGCGCCGGGATCACGGTGAGGATTTCGTTGCGCGCGCACAACGGTCGTTCAGCCATGCCGGCACAGGCTGTCATGGAGGTGACACCCGGCACGATCTCGGTCTTGTGCTGTTCCGCCAGCCGCCCGAACAGGTACATGAAGGAACCGTAGAAGAACGGATCGCCCTCGCACAGGACGACGACATCCGTGCCGTCATCAAGATGCTTGCCGATGGCAGCGGCCGCCTCGTCATAGACGGTCTGGGCCGGAAACCGCTCGACCCGCATCGGGATTACGATCGGAATCTCGATGGCGTTTTCGCTGATTGCGTGTGCGGCGATGGACCGGGCAAAGCTGTCGCCGGTATCAGGTGCCGGATACGCCACGACCTTTGCCGACCTGATCAGCCGGTGCGCCTTGAGTGTCATCAGTTCCGGATCGCCCGGGCCAAGCCCGATGCCGTACAAGGTGCCGCTCATCGGGTTATGCTCCATTGTGTCACCGGCATGAACGGTTTCCAGCCGTGAAAGCTGCCGACCGGTTCTGCGCGCGTGACAGACAGGCGTGTCAGCGTGCCGCCATGGCGTTCATGGCAGGCAGTCAGCACCTGTTCGCTTTCAAGTGTGACGGCATTGGCCACCAGACGTCCGTGCGGTTTCAGGGCACGCAGACATGCATCAGCTGTCTCTCCGCTCAATCCGCCGCCAATGAAGACCGCATCCGGCGCCTCAAGTCCGACCAGTCCGCCGGGGGCAAGTGCATCGATCAGGTGCAGGCCGGGAACGCCGAGCCTCACGGAATTGCGCTGCGCCATGGCCCGACGCTCATCATGCGGTTCAAGGCCGACTGCCCTTGCGCCGGCTGCCATGCGCATCCATTCAATCGCCACCGATCCGCACCCGCACCCGACGTCCCACAACAGGTCGCCGCGCCGGGGCGCCAGCCGTGACAGGGTGACGGCGCGGATTTCGGACTTGGTCATCTTGCCATCGTGCTCAAACGTGTCGTCCGGCAGGCCCGGACCGCGCGGCAGGATTTTTGTACCGGTATCGGCGATGCATTCAATGCACAGCGTATGAAAGTCTGCCACCTTGCCTGACCAGTCGGTTGCGGTACCGTCAATCCGCGCCTCGTCCGGTCCGCCCATGTGCGACAGAGCGGTGATCGGCGATCGTCCAAATCCATGCTGTGCCAGCAGCCTTGCGACCTGCGCCGGTGTACCGCCATCCTGCGTCAGGACGATGAGTTTCGCGCCCGGGTGTATCTCCGGTCCGATGCTCTCCACCTGCCTGCCATGCACGGTGAGGGTTACGGTGTCCTGCAGCGCCCAGCCCATGCGGGCAGCCGCCAGCTGGAACGCTGAAACATGCGGATGAATGCACACGTCATCGGGCGTGAAGTGCGATGCGATTTTCGCTCCCGCCGAGTACCAGACAGGATCGCCGGTCACCAGGACACAGACCTGTTTGCCCTTCAGTTTCCCGATGCGCTCAATCATGGCGTCGAACGGACTTGGCCATGTCACGCGTTCGGCCTGCAATTCTGCGGTAAGAGCATGGTGACGCGCACCGCCGATCAAGACCTCGGCGCGTTGCACGGCTGCCTGCGCTGCAGGCGACAGGCCGGCAAGCCCGTCTTCGCCGATACCGACAATGTTCAGCCACACCTTGCTCATCGCCCGTCTCCAGCCAGGCCCAGTGACAGGGCATTTACCGCCGCAGATGCCATCGCAGATCCGCCGCGCCGGCCATTGAGCGTGATGAACGGTACACCGCGCGAATTGGCGACAACTTCGGCCTTGCTTTCCGCAGCGCCGATGAAGCCGACCGGAAACGCCAAAATAACCGCCGGTTTCGGCCAGCCCTCATCGAGCAGCTCAAGCAGGTGAAACAGGGCCGTCGGCGCATTGCCGATGGCAACGACGCTGCCGCCCAGATGGTCGCGCCACAACTCGACAGCTGCTGCCGATCGCGTATTGCCGATGCGTTGCGCAATCTGAGGCGTTTCCGGATGGCCGATTGTGGTAATGATACTGGCCTGTGAAGCAAGCCCGCGCCGGATAATGCCACTGGCAACCATTTCAACGTCGCAAAGGATCGTGGCGCCTGCTGCAAGAGCCGTTCTGCCTGCTTCCACGCAGTCGGATGTGCACACGATATCATCTGCAATGTCTGTCATTCCGCAGGCATGGATCAGCCTGACCACCAGTTCGGCAATGGCGGGCGAAAACCGGTCCAGCCGGGCTTCCGACCGCACGGTCTGGAAGCTCAGCTCGTAGATTTTCGACGGCTCGCGTTCATAGATCACTTGTCGTCCTGCTTCATGTGCTTGCGCACACTTTCCGGTCCGTGCGGATGGGTCGCATGCGGATAGGGCGGGTGATGATGATCATGATCATGGGAGTGTGAATGATCATGAGAGTGCCCGTCACCATGATCATGTGAATGGCTGTGGCCATGATGATGATCATGTGCCCCGTCAAGCCTGCAGGCACCTGTGCAGAACGTGTCACACAACTGGCAGTCCGCCACATTGGAGCCCGGTGCAGATGCACCCTGGCCTTCAACATGGTGGTGATGGCTTTCCTGCGGCATGCCGACCTCCGCCTCAAATCCCAGTACCTGCGCGCGATATTTACACATGGCGCAGTTCATGACGTTCTGGCCCTCGAGTATTTCCGTCACCCGTTCGGCGAAGGTTGCCAATACCTGCGGATGGTCGTTCAGATACCCGGCCTTGACGAAGTCTATGTCCGGGTTTGCTGCGGCCACCATGTCGGCAAAGCCATAGATGCGGTCGATCAGGATGCCGGTGAACAGGAAATAGGGAAACACCACGATGCGCTTGTAGCCAAGCTTTGCGGCGTGCTCCAGACAGGGTTCGACAAGCGGAAATGTGACGCCGGAATACCCGACCTCGCACCAGCCGAAGCCCATGCCTTCCCACAGGATGCGGGCAATCTTGGAAACATTGGAATTTGCATCCGGATCCGACGCGCCGCGTCCGATGACCACCAGGCAGGTTTTCGACAGGGGCACGTCGCCGTTCTCGGCATTGGCCTTGTCGACCGCTTCGCGAACCCGTTCAGACGCGGCGAGGATCATTTTCGGGTCGACACCCAGTTCGCGGCCATACTGGACCTTGAGATCATGAGTGGCGCCATAGGTATTCAGGACCGATGGAATGTCGTTCTTGGCGTGCATGGCGGCAAACAACATGCCGGGCACTGCCAGAATGTGATCGCAACCCTGTTCACGCAGGCTGTCGAGCCCGTCCCGGATCAAGGGGTTGGCAAATTCCAGATAGCCATACTCCACCGGCCAGTCCGGCGGCAGGTATCCGGGCAGCTTTTCCGCCAGCACCGCAAACTCGTCCACCGCAGCCTGGCTGCGCGAGCCGTGACCGCAGATCATGACGCCGATCTTGCTCATGACGAGGCTTCTTCGGTTTGTTTCTGCTTCGGTTTCAGTTTCTGTTTCTGCCGGAGTTTTCGGGCCGCCAGGACAGCCGCAATGGCAGCTGCCGCACCCAGGGCTGCGATCCCGGCAATGTGCCCATGACCGGCAACTTCGCCGACATGGCCAAGGTGGGCGTTTGCGGGACTTGCCATGCTGACAAACCCGCCTGATAAAATCGCTGCCTGGTAAAACTTCATGGTCTGAGCGGCCTTCCTGCTGATATGCTTCACATCAACGATGGCCCGCTGTCAGGCGTCATTGACCGGTCAGCGCCGTCGCAGCGCTACAAACCGGTCGTCTGACGATAATCCTCATCTGCTCCTGATTTGGGTCAGCAGATATCAGGGATTTTCCGTTCAAGCCAAAAGGCATCGTCTTGCGGAAAACCTACCAGACCCGGTTGTTGGCAACAAGACCGGAAACGACGCTTCAGGCCGTGACAGCGCATTTCTACTCCACGGAGCGGTTCGCCAGTTTGAGGCTGGAAGCGTCGGGCAGGTCGACCCCGGATTTCAGCAGGTTGAGATGTGTCAGGAAGGTGTCGATTTTGCCGACCTCAAGTTCCTGAAGGGCCAGTTCGGCACCCAGCACCGCAGCGCGGGTGTGGGCGGGCAGGTCGGACACTGCGCCAGCCGCCTGAGACGAGCTGTTGCCCGTAGCCTTCAGTTCAGCGGTGATGGACTTCAGGTGGGCGATGTGAGCCAGGAACTGCGCCTTGAGTTTCTGTTGTTTCGAAATCTCCAGATCTATTGTCCGCCTGGAGACCAGAAGACGGAACCTGGCATCGCGCCGGCTGAGTTCGGCAGCCGCAAGTGCAGGCATGGTCAGATCGAGAGATGGCGCCATCTGGTCCGGTTGTGCCCGGGTCTCGCCGGGAATCTCTTGCGGCGGCGTAATCACGGCCTGTTGCGTGCCGGTGTTACCCGGCACCGCGAAACTGCCGGATGCCAGTGACACGGCACTGATCGTGCCCAGGCACAAAAACGCCGATGCGGTGGCTGCGATAACCGGACGCGTGACAAAGCGCCTTGTCAACTGGGTCCAGTGGTGCTGCACGGGCTTGCGGCGAAATCCACCTGCCATTTCAAGTAATGCAGTGCGCCACCCGGTGACCTTTGCGCCTATGTCAAATGACCTTGTTGCAGCCACTTCAACAGGTGCAGCAGTGTTGACCATGGCCACGGCAGGCAGGCTGACGGGCACCGCGGTCCGGTTTGCATGGTCACACACGGCGTCGATAATCTGCCGGGAAGTTGCCGGGCCGTCCAATACCTGATGCACGCCGTCAATGGCTTCAATTTCAGCGCGGCTGCCCGGTGGGGCGACAACGGTCAGGTGTTTCACCTGGTTGACACCTGCCAGCAGAACCAGCTTCAGCCCGCGGCTTTCCGTCGGCAGTGACTGGTCGACAACAGCGTACTCGACATCATTGTCTTCAATGTACATGAGCAGATCGTCGATTGACCGCATATGGCGGGCCCGCACAGGTACATCATGATCCATGATGTCTTGCGATACCTGCTTCATGGCCGCGCCAACGAAGATGGTCTCCATCACCCGGGACGGGTTTTTTGTACTGAATTGCGTGGGCATTTGCGCCGATCCCCTGTAGTCCTCAACCGTCATGGACCAACTGCCATGACTGCCAGATTTCCGGACACAGTGGCTTGAATCTTTTGTTAAGAGGTAAATTCAATTTTTAATTAATCGGTTTCGGCGGCTTTGTTGAAATCGTGCTTAACGCGGCCCTAACGATTACGGTTAAGCAACCCATAATGCGGGTTGGCAGCCGGCCCGGAACGCCTGAAACAAGGTCACGGCCGGGAGGTTGAACTTCGGTCCCGGGCAACACCACAATTGTGACATCCATGTCGGCATGATACAGGTTCGTGTCGATGTCATGATTTCGAGTTAGGAACCGTTTATGCGCTGGATTGTACTGTCCGCCACTCATGTTGCCGTGCTTGTCATAGGCTTTGCGCTCGGGGTCTATGCGCTGCCGATCCTGACGGCGCCTGAAAGCCTGGACCGGGAAATGCTGGCCACGACCGCCAAGAGCGCGGTATTCAAAGCCGGTTTCACCCGCGATCTTAAAGGCAGCGACTTCCTGCATTGGGGCGAAGGCAGTGTCAGCCTGACACCGGACAAGATCGTCCATGAAGGCGAATTGGCACCGGGGCCGGACTATAAGTTGTATCTCGTCAAGGAATTCGTTGAAGACGAAGAACAATTCCTGAAGGTCAAGCCGGACGCGCAACTGGTTGGAGATGTAAAGACCTTCGACGGTTTTCTGCTGGATGTGCCGCAAGGCGTCGATATCGGATCCTACACCACCGTGGTTGTGTGGTGCGAGGCGTTCGGCGAATTCATTACGGCTGCCAAATACCAGTAGCCCGCTGCGCAAGAGTTACATCTTCTGTCTACATTTTGATTGTTTCAGCCACTTCAATGGTGCCGTGCTCCAGGTGTGGGCAGCCCCTGGTCATTTCGATGGCGCCATCAAGTGTGTCTGCCTGAACCAGTGAGAAGCCGGACAGCGGATTTGATCCGCCGTCGTTTGTAACACCGGATGAACTGACAGTGGAGGATTTGCCGACCGGATGGCCCGGATTGACCATGGCATCCCCGAGACCGGCCATCCAGGCTTCCCACCTGGCCATCAGCTTTGCGCCTTCTTCCTGTGTTTCGGGCATCTGTCCACCGTGATAGGCAAAAATGAACTGGGGCATTGTTTGGTCTCCTGTGCGGGCGTTTGAGTTATGGTTGCAGGTCCGGAAGCCGTTCCAGTTTTCCGAGCGACGATGTCCAGCCCAGCTTGTGGTTGGCGGCTGCTTCATCATCTATGAGGCCGGAATGGGTCAGGATGAACAAGGTGCCGCCATCGCCACTGGGGCGGACTTCAAACAGCACGCGGGTCTCATGGCCGCGCTGGTCCTTGTCATCATGCCAGCCCCAGGTGAACTCGACCGAATTGGGCGGATCTACGGTCAAGACCTCACCGCTCATCTTGTGCAGGGCGCCTTGCGAATTGACCAGCGTCGATGACCAGGCGCCGGGCCGTGACAGATCCAGGTTGTGCTCCTTCATGCTGACCCCTTCCGGACCCCACCATTTCAGCAGGTGATCGGTCCGGGTCACGAAGGCGAAAACCTTTTCAGGCGCAACGGGAAATGTCCGTTCGATTTTCAGCATGCTCATGGATCGTCACCCTTCTGCAGCAAGGCGGCTTCCAGCCGGTCGAGACTGGTTTGCCAGAAGTCGCGGTAGGTCAGCGTCCACTCACCGATGGAGCGCATGGCCTGCGGGCGCACCGAATAGATTCGACGCTGCTTGTCGATGCGCTGTTCGATGATGCCGGCTTCACGCAATACTTTCAGATGGCGCGAGATGGCGGGCGGCGATACAGCGCCGGCGTCCTGCAGGCTGCCTGCGGGCAGTTCGCCATGCCGCAGCAGTTTTTCGACAATCGCGAAACGTGTTGCATCGCCAAGCGCGGCAAAGGTGTCGTGTATCATGGGCGGTTCTTTTGTTTCCAAATTATGTTAATTAATATAAACAGAAAATAACTGGAGTCAACCTGGCAAGTGCGGGTGTTGCCGTCAGTGCGAAAGGCCTGCAGGTATACGCACACGTATCAGCTTTCCTTCAGCAAATCGAACAGCACATCAATGTCATCTGTGCTGTTGTAGACATGGGGGCTGATACGCATGATCGCGTGGCCTGCCCTGTCTGCTCCGGATGCAGGTTCATCCTGTCCGGCATCCGGCCACTTGATGTGAATGCCGGCACTGGCGAGTTTGGTCTGCAGGGGTTCGCGGCGGTGTGACGGTATGTAGATGGAACATGCGCCGGATGCCGGTGGCGTCCCGCTGAGCGCCATGAAGCCGTCTTGCAAGGCGCGTTCATGCGCATGTCGGCATAGCTGCTGTACACGGGTTTGCATTGCCTCTACGCACTGCGCTGCAGCTTGCCCGATGGCGGCGCCAAGCCCGAGCCGCAGCGCCGGGTTTACGTCGAAGGGTTCAATGTCCCTGATCGAAAACCCGAACTTGTCCGGATCGGCAATCCACAACAGGGCAGTGTTGCGCGGGCCGCGCAGCCATTTCCGGCACGTTGCAACAAACACGTCACAGCCCAGCCGCGATACATCTATCGGGGTCTGTCCCAGTGCCTGCGCGCCATCCACAACCAAAAGCGTGCCGGCAGGGCGGAGCAATGCGCCAATGGCTGCGACCGGATATCTGTGACCCGCCACGCTGCTGATATAGGGTGTGAAGACGGCCGCGACATCTTCATCGATGCGCTCGGACCACCGGGCCAGGTCAGGGGCAGCAAGGTCCAGTTCCGGCAGGACTTCCACCGTGCCGCCGGCATTGCCTGCCAGGATCTGCAGGGCGGCAATGTTCTCGCCCCATTCGTGAGGCGCGACCAGCAGTCTCTTGCCTGCAATGGGAAGCCTGGCAACGATGGACAGCCAGCCTGAAAACGTGGTTGCGGCCAGTCCAAGCGTGCCCGGAGATGCCGAGATGAGGTGTTCAGCCCGGGTTTTCACATCTGACAGTTCGTCGGCGACGTCCTGCTGTGCCGCCAGTGGACCAAGCTTCAGTTCAAGATCCAGATGCGCCCGGATACGCGCAATTGTGTCTGCAGATGGCAGGCCGTGACTGCAGGCGTTCAGGTATATGTCGTTCATCCTGTATTTCCGTCCGGGCGAAAGGGAGACAGGCCGCGAAGTTGGCGCGGATTCGAACGGCCAGTCAATGCGGTGTGCCGTGGGGCAACTGCCTGGCCAGGCATCGACGCAAGATCGGTATTGCATACCGCCTTTCGTTTTCCTAAAGTCCCGTTCTCGAAGAAAAACAGAAAAAAACATAATTATGCAGGATTTTGCAGAAGCGTTTCGTCTGGCATTTGGCCTGGTGGCCGCCATGGACGCAAATCTGGTTGAGATTATCGGTCTGTCATTGCGCGTCAGTCTGACGGCTGTCCTTGTTGCCGCCGTACTGGGCATGCCGCTCGGGGCGCTATTGGCCACGGTGCGGTTTCCCGGCCGCCGCGCAGTCGTGATCGTCGTCAATGCGCTGATGGGGCTGCCGCCGGTGGTGGTGGGCCTGCTGGTCTATATGGCGCTGTCGAACGCGGGCCCGCTTGGCTTTCTGCAGTTCCTGTATACGCCGGCAGCCATGATCATCGCGCAATCCATCCTGATCACACCCATCGTGGCGGCACTGACCCGGCAGATCATCGAGGAGATGAATTTTGAATACGCCGAGCAGTTTGCCTCTCTGTCGGTACCCTGGCACACGCGCATCATCGCCTTGATAAGCGACGCAAGATACGCATTGCTGACCGTGCTGCTGGCCGGGTTTGGGCGCGCCATCGCCGAGGTCGGCGCGGTCATCATTGTCGGCGGCAATATTGCCCATCTGACCCGGGTCATGACCACTGCCATTGCGCTGGAAACCTCCAAGGGTGACCTGGCGCTGGCGCTGGCGCTCGGCATAGTGCTGCTTGTCATTGCGCTGCTGGTCAACGCGGCCGTGATGAGCCTGCGCGCCGGTGCGGAAAGGCGGGCCCATGCTTGATCAGCCCGTGGCAAGATCCGCAACTCAGCTGCCGCTCGCCGTCGCGGGGCTTTGCTTCCGGGCAGGTGGCTCGACACTGATCAATGAGCTTGATCTCATTTTGACCGATCACGGCATCACCGTTGTGATGGGGCCGAACGGAGCCGGCAAGAGCCTGCTGGTGCGCCTGCTGCACGGGCTGATCGAACCGCAGTCGGGCAGTATTGACTGGAACGGCAAGGGCTGCGGCCAGCATACGCGACTGCGCCAGGCCATGGTGTTTCAGAAGCCGGTCCTGCTGCGCCGTTCCGTGGCGGCAAATGTGGATTTTGTCCTCAGGCTCAAGGGCATCGCCGACCGGGAGAGGCTTGAGCAGTTGCTGGCGCAGGCCAACCTGCTCGCCAAGGCAGACCAGCCGGCACGCGCATTGTCGGGCGGCGAGCAGCAGCGCCTGGCCCTGGCGCGGGCCCTGGCAAGCGATCCCGACGTGCTGTTTCTGGATGAGCCCACCGCCAGCCTCGATCCGTCGTCGACCCAGACAATCGAAACCGCGATCGCCGAGGCGAGCGGGCGCGGTGTCAAGATTGTCCTGGTCACCCATGATGCCGGCCAGGCCCGAAGGTTAGCCAATGATGTGGTGTTCATTCATCGCGGTGCCGTCATCGAGCATGCAGGCGCAGACGGCTTTTTCAAACAACCCGCCAGTATGGCCGCACGGGATTACCTCGCTGGCAAACTGGTTATCTAGTCAAGGAAGGAAAAATGAAGATGAGGATGAAAAACAGCACTATTCTGGCCACTGCCACCCTGTGTGCCAGCCTCGTTCTGACTGTGCCCGGTTACGCGGAAGACAAATCGATTATCGTTCAGTCCACCACGTCGACCCAGAATTCCGGCCTGTTTGACCACATCCTGCCGATGTTCGAAGAAGCCTCCGGCATCAAGGCAAACGTTGTCGCCGTCGGCACCGGTCAGGCCATCAAGAATGCCCGCAACTGTGACGGTGATGTGCTGTTCGTGCATGCCAAACCGGCTGAGGAGAAGTTTGTTGCCGATGGCTATGGCGTGAAGCGGTTTGACGTCATGTACAATGACTTCGTCATTGTCGGCCCGGCGGCCGATCCGGCCGGTGTTGCGGGCCGCAATGATGCTGCCGGCTCGCTGAAGGCGATTGCGGACGCCAAAGCCGTATTTGCCTCGCGCGGCGACGATTCAGGGACCCACAAGAAAGAGCTTGCGCTGTGGAAGGACGCAGGCGTTGACGTGAAAGCGGCAAGCGGAACCTGGTATCGCGAAACCGGCTCCGGCATGGGTGCCACGCTCAATGTGAGCGTCGGTATGGGCGCTTATGCCATGACCGACCGGGCGACCTGGATTGCCTTCAGGAACAAGGGCGAATTCAAGGTTGCGGTGGAAGGAGACACGGCGATGTTCAACCAGTATGGCATCATCCAGGTCAACCCGGCGAAATGCCCAAACGTGAAAGCAGATGCTGCAAAAAGTTTTGTCGACTGGATCATCACCAAAGACGGGCAAAGCGCCATTGCTGCTTACAAGCTGGACGGCAAGCAGCTGTTCTTTGCCAATGCGGCCAAGGAAGGCGCGTCCTAGATCAACATGGGGCCTGACCCTAAAGCCTGTCAGGCTGAATTGTAATGCACCTGAAACTGCCCGGACACGTCATAGCCGGACAGGGCGGCTGCCCGGGCGGCAAAGGCAGGTGACCGGCAGAACGCCGCCAGTGCCTGCAGGGGCGGGTCAAACCAGGCCTGCCTGTAAACCACCAGGTCGAAGCGCTCTTGCAGCACCGGTACGAATTCGAGCCGCAACTGGGCCGCGACACTTGCCAGTCCGAAGCAGATTTCAGCACTGCCGTCCTGCACCAGCAGGGCTGCGTCTGTCTCGCTGCGCGCCGGTGGCGTCCAGTTGACGTTTGATCCGGCCAGCCCGGCCTCCCCAAGCAGTTTTGCAAATAGCATCTGACTGCCCGCTTCGGGCTGACGGGCCGCAAGCGTGCGTTCACTCGCATCGTTAAGAGAAGTTATGCCGGCCGGGTTGCCCGACGGCACAATCAGGCCGCGTTGCCGTCTGGCCCATTCCATCAGGACCACCGGCTGTCCGGCGAGTTGTTCCTGCACCGCGCCGGTGTTCCAGCCGGTTCCAGATGTATCTCGAATGTGCAGGCCTGCTGCAATGCCCTGACGACCGGCGAAGCGTTCCAGACCGTCAAGCGAGCTGTCGAAATTGGCAGCCAGCCCGCACCGGCTTTCACGCATCGCCCATTCCAGCAGCGGGTCGTGGCTGCCCAGCATCACTGCCGGTCGCCCGGCCGCAGTCGAACCGGTCGGCCCCGAGGAATTATCGGCCAGCCATGCGTCCACCAGATCACGTGGAAACAGCAGTTTTCCGGTGGCTCGTGAACAGGGAACCTCGCCGGATGCCGCCAGTTCGTAAACCTTGCGTTCTTTTATCCGCAGAAGATCCGCCAGCTCCCTGGTGGTGAGGTATCTGGACGCAAGTTCGTTCATCACTGTTGCCTTGATGTATTACCTTGCAAAAACCTGCATTGTTTTCGCAAGGCTGACAAGACAACACGTGAAATTCATGCTGCCGGGATCACGGCCCTGGCCAACGTCATTTGTCACTCGGGAATTGTGGCGGTGATCTGAATTGAGTTGTACCACTCGGCGAGGTTGGTGATTTCCTCATCTGTGAGGCTTTTTGAGACCACGGACATCATCTCGTTCTTGCGCTTGCCGGACCTGAACGCCTTCAACTGGGTTTCCAGGTAGATCTGGCTTTCGCCGGCCAGGTGAGGTGCGATCGGAATCTTGGCAATACCGTCTATGCCGTGACATATCTGGCATTTCTTCTTGGCGATGCTCCTGCCTGCTGCAGGGTCCGCGATGGCGTGACCGGCAAGCGCCGGCAACAACATCAGGGCAATCAGTAATCGGCTCATGGACAGTGTTTATCCGTGTGTTGGTCTTGTGGACCGCCGGCCTCCCGCAGGAGACCGGCGAAATTTTTGTTGAACGAATGGGACCGGATTAGTTGCCGTAGGAAATCCGGTAGACGGCACCTGCCAGATCGTCCGATACCAGGATTGATCCGTCGCGCAACTGGGCCACATCGACAGGACGTCCGAGATATTCGCCATTGCCGTCGAGCCAGCCGCTGGCAAACACTTCCGTGGCACCGGCACTGCCGTCTTCATTGACGGCGGTGAACATGACACGCGCGCCAATCGGTTCGGTGCGGTTCCAGGACCCGTGCTGGGCCGAGAATACGCCGCCCTTGTATTTCGACGGGAACTGCGAGCCGGTGTAGAACATCATGCCCAGGTCTGCGGCATGAGCGTCCATTTCGACCACCGGATTGACAACATCGGCCGGGACTTCTTCATCCTTGTATTCATTGGTGCGCACCGTGCCGCCGCCATACCAGGGGAAACCGAAATTCTGGCCCGCGGCTGTCTGACGGTTAAGCTCGCCGGGCGGGATGTCGTCTCCCATGCCGTCAACCTGGTTGTCGGTAAACCAGACTTCGCCATTGGCCGGATTGATGTCCATGCCAACGGAATTGCGCACACCGTATGAATAGACTTCACGGTCCTTGCCGTCGGTGCCAATGCGGATGATGCCGCCGATCCCCCACTTGTTGTAGAGCTCGGTCTTTTCCTTTGCCGGCACGTTGAACGGCTGGCCCAGGGTGATGTACAGCTTGCCGTCGGGACCTATGCGGCAAACCCTGGCGGTGTGATTGTAGCTGACCTCCGACGGCGGGATCAGCTCGCCTTCCTTGACGACATTGAACGCCGCCACATCGGGGCTTTCGTAAAAGAACTCCGCCGCCGGGTAGACCAGCACCCGGTTCTGCTCCGCGATGTACAGGAACCCGTCGGGTGAGAAGCACGGTCCGTTGGGGATTTTCATGGCCAGTGACGGGGCAAAATCCTTCACCTCATCGGCCACGCGGTCCTTGTTGCGGTCGGTTACCGACCACACCTTGGTCTTGCGGGTGCCGACAAAGGTGACGATGCCTTGCGGGCCAACAGCCATGTGGCGTGCATCCGGCACGATGGCGTACAGCGAAATCTTGAAGCCGGACGGGAGTTTGATTTTCTCCAGCGTCTTCTTGATGGCGTCGGCATTGGGGCCGGTCTGTTCGATGAACGTAAACTCGGACGTTCCGGTGGTCTGGAAATTGCTGAGTTTCTCCAGGTTACTGGTATCTTGTGCAAATGCGAAAGCTGATGTGCCACACAACAGTGCAGCGCTTAACAGTGACAATCTCATTCTGGCATCCTCCCGTTGGTTTTTTGTTTTAGCGAGTATGGAGCCGTCCCTTAATCTGTGACTAGCAGACAGTGCATGGTATGCACTTGGCAGACGGCTTGGCTATACTTGGTTCCGCAGGCCGGATAATTTCAGTACCCGCCGGAAATCCGCCATGTGAATCGGTCAATTGTCCCCGCAGGCCCAATACGGACACAAATGGACTGCAGGACAGGGCCTGATTTTTGATGTTTCAGATGACGGCACGACATGTTGCACCTGACAAAGCCGGTATTGACCGGTGCCGGCGTACGGCTGCGGCCCCTGACCGCCGGTGATGCCGGGGCGATGTATGACAGCCTCGATGATCCCGAGAGCCTGCGCCTGACGGGAACCCAGTCCACCTTCACCTTGGAGCAGGTCAGGCACCATTGTGAAACCGTCGAGCAGGCGGATGATCGCCTCGATTATGTAATCGAGGTTGCCGGTCAGCCGGTGGGCGAGGTGGTTCTCAACTGTGTTGACGATTTAAACCGGTCAGCTTCGTTTCGCATTGCAATCTGGAAACATGCCGACCGGAACAGGGGCGTCGGCACCGAGGCGACCTGGCTGCTGGTCCGGCACGGGCTTGAGGGTGTTGGCCTGAACAGGATCGAGCTGGAGGTCTATTCGTTCAACCCCAGGGCCAGGCGGGTCTATGAGAACGTCGGGTTCAGGCTGGAGGGCACCCGCAGGCAGGCGCTGTGGTGGGACGGTGAAGCTGTCGATGCGCACGTCATGGCGGTGCTTTCAGAAGACTTCCAACGGGCTGGCTGACCGGCCGCTGATTGGCTAACATGCCGTCCCGGGATATTGCTACTTGATGTCTCGACGCCTGAAGGAGGATCGCGTATTGCCGGGCAAGCCTGCGGAACCACTGGTATACGGCTATCTTGAAAGCCCGGTCGGACCGCTGCTGCTGGTGGCCGACGCAGATCATCTGCGCGGCATCAGTTTTCCCGACAGCAGCACGAAGCAGGAACCGCAGGCCGGCTGGCGCCGCGATGATGCATATTTCCCGGACACTACCGCACAGTTGCAAGCCTATTTCGCCGGTGAGCTGAGAGAATTCAGTTTACCATTGTTATTCGACGGGACGGATTTTCAGAAAACCGTGTGGCAGGCGCTGTGCGCTATCCCCTATGGCGAGACCATGTCCTATGGCGCACTGGCGGCGAAACTCGGCAATCCCAACGCCAGCCGCGCCGTCGGCGCCGCCAACGGCGCCAACCCGCTGCCCATCATAGCCCCCTGCCACCGCGTCATCGGCGCCGACAGTTCCATGACCGGTTTCGGCGGCGGTGTGGACGTGAAGCACTTCCTGCTGAGCCATGAGAAGGCGAGGGGGTATCAGGGGCGGTTGTTTTGATGGAAGCCGGCGCTACACCGTGAACCAGTACCGGGTCGAATGGACGAAGATCGGCGCTGGGAAGATGATCGAGTGGGCGCAATCAAGAAAACCGCCATGGCCTGCAATCGTGTCTCCCCAGTCCTTGATGCCCTGACGACGGACAACCATTTGATGAAAGTGTCAGGAGGTCGTAGCGTCGAAACCAGTTGTTTGGCAAATTGTCGAAGGGGGAACCAGCATTAGGTGACAACCAATTGTCTTATCCTGAATTGTCGTCCTTTGACACTCCTCCAAGACTTCTTGGTTGTAACTTACGGATGCTCGACTTCGGACCAATTGAGTCGGCAATCTGGGGGCTGGACGTTTTTTGTAGCAACAGGAGAGCATGCATAGTTACAGCCACATGCTCTCCTGAAGGGTGTCATTTTAGTTTCCCATTATGGTATCTACCCAATCCCGTACAGCGACTATGCGACTATAGACACCGTAGTACTCAGGTTCTGCACAACCATAGCCCCAGCTAGTAGCACCAAATAACACCCTGCCTCCGGAAGAGGAAATTGTTGCTTCGAGGGGGCCGCCGCTATCGCCCTGGCAGGCATCTTTGCCTCCACCTTTTACACCTGCGCAGATCATTCTTGACGTAACTTGGCCGTTGTATGAGTTGTCGTCATTGCAATCAGTGCGGCTCACCACTTCTACATCAACCTTTTTCAAGATCTGCTGTATGTTTCCGGATGAATCAACGCCCCATCCGGTTGCGGTAGCCGTATCGCCGACCTTGATGTATTGATTATCTGATTTATCAACTATCTTTATTTCGCGGTCGAAAAACGGGTCTTTGACTTTTACGAGTGCAAAATCGTAGTCAAGTGTGACAGCGTCATACCTTGGGTGAACCCAAATTTCCTGTGCTTCGAACTCCGTAAGCTTGTTTAGATCAATGCTACCGGAGCCTACTCTAAACTCGTTTGGGTACCCTACTGAGTAGGCTACACAGTGCGCAGCCGTCAAAACCCACTGGTCGCCCACAATCGACCCTCCACAAAAATGACGGTCAAGACCGGGTGTTCCGTCCCCGTTGGAAGCCCAAGCGAGGCTTACTTGATGAGGAAATTCACCAGGCTTTGCGTCTGTGCCACCAATGATTTTTGGTAAACGTTGACGTAATGTCTTCAGATGGCTACCGACGACTTGTTTGGAAGGTGCAGCTTTATCCTTTCCCAGGTCACGCGGAGTGAAGCCTTCAGCCTGCGCAGAAGTTGCCAGCAGGCCGGATATCAAAAGCGAAAATGTCAATATTCTTGAACTTTTTCTCATTGTTTGAACCTCTCAATGCTGGGCAGCGGTATTGCTTACCCTGTACGAACAGTCTCGCCGCTCGCCGTGAACTGACCGTGAGAAGGAATACAATGAGCGTTTTTTGACAGTTCCCCTAGCTTTTGGCTGTTTTTGGCGATTTGTCCGAACAATTAGTAGAGCTGCAAAGCTCAAGTGCAGCTTGCACATCAATCAGGCCGGCGCCAAACAATGCTCGCATGCGATCATCGTTTTCTAGTTCACCCAGGTTGCCATTCATATCGTCAAGCTTCAGCGCGTCACCGGCAGGGCTCCGCATTTTCGCAGCACGGCAAAGAAGGTTCTTGATTGCCGGGCCGTCTGCGGCTTGTTTATTCTGCTTAAGCTTCGTTACAATCAGCGATGCTGCTCCGCTAGCGATTGCTGATGCCGCTGAAGTTCCACCGAATAGTGCGAGTGAACCAATTGAACTGTCGAACAATTCATTTGCGGGATGATCATCGTCAGGATGCGCCTGTGAACCACCGGAGTATCCGGGCGACCCTGGTACATCCAGTGCCAGAATAGCTTGATAACTGTATTGGATATGCGGAACTGTATTCATGCTGCGATAATCGTGAAAGTATGATTGACGACTTGCCAGGTTGATGCGCAACTGATGTCTGTTGAGAACCTCGGCATCGTCGCTTGGAGCAACGACAGTGAGGCCCTCTCCATAGTTGCTGTAACTTGAACGATAATTGTAATATGAGAGTGATCCAACAGCGATGACACCGTTGGCGCCGCCGCCTTTTCCCGCCAACGAAGCAGGGTAAGCTAGAGTGCTTTCTCCCGAGTTCCCGGCCGCACAGATTATGGGAATTAGTCGTGATACTGAAATCAGGAACGCTTCAAGTGCTTGCCAGTATGGCTTCAGATCCGGTTTTTCCAAACCGTCGTCTTCTGAATTGCGTTGCTTTCCATTTTTTTTAGACCAATTGGTAGATATGCCGCGTGGGATAAGGATTACATCTGCACCAATTCCGTAAGCGTACAATACAGCCTTGATCAGTTGCTTCGGGTCTGGTTCTAGTGACGTGGCGATGGGAACTATTTTGGAATTCGGGTCAACACCTTTGTAGGGAATGCGAGCTTCTGTTTCAATGTCTTCTACGCTAACGCCGGGGTTGGATTTTGGCACTGGCGGCTCGGTGAATTTGCCGGCAATCAGTCCGGCGCAGGCGGTGCCGTGGGTCATAAAGAGCCTTTCTTCAGTTTGCCGGCCCATTGGTTCCACTGTCTCGCCGTCAAGTGACTTCCTGACACTTTCAATCACGTTGCGATGAACCTCTTCGATCGCAAGGTCTTGCAACAGTTTTGCAGGCAAATCATGTGTTCCAGCGTCGGCGCTGCTGGCGTAAAAAGCACCATTGGGATGAGCTGCAAAGCTTATTGCTTTTTTCAATTGCAGCGAATGTCGCAAGTACGGATGTTTGACAACAGCTCCATTGTCGATGATCGCTATTGTGCACTGAATAGGCGGTGCATCGCTGCTTGTGACATCTTCACTTGGAAGGTTGATGCGGGTCAGATGCCAAAGCGCATCGTAACTCTTGTAACCATCGTCCGTAGGTCTTTGTCTGGTATCGTCATTCTGTGAAGCTTCTAGAGGTTGTTCTGGATGATTCATCTGCAATGCTCCCGTGTTCAGTACCATTCGCTTTGTGCATCAAGCATAGCTTCGCGGCATGCGTGGATCAGATAGGGTCGAAATTGCATTGCCAATGCTTTGCCAGCTTCAGTGTCGCTTCGATAGTGAAGTCCGGCTACTTCCCTATTTTCGGCTACCCGATCTGCTGCGCAAAACAGCTCTTCTCGGATATCGTCCTCATAGACGACGGCCTCTAGGGCGATAGCTACGCTATAACATTGAAATGCATGATTGCTTGGGTATGAAGAGTGCGCAGGCACTGGCAACATTGGCCTCAATCCAGGGTCATACTGATTGGGCCTAATGCGTCCGAATTTATCTTTGTAGATCAACCCCACATACTCGCAAAGTTGGATCACAGTAAGTATCAGGTTTTCGGTCGCCGAGTAACCTCCTATGTCTTCGATGCCTAGCGGCCTAGTGAACGCACTGATATCAAGGTTGGCCTCCAGTAATATGTCATCGCGGCGGGCGGCACGCAGAGCCTTGTTATTTTGTAGTTTACGCAGATATCTGACTTCATCACTGGTCTGGTCAGGACCAGGTGGTGGCTGTATCAATATTGTTTTCGGAGATTCCCATCCAAAATACCTCGGATGTGGACTGCCATCACCTAGTGTGACCGGGCGATCCGAGTCCAGCAGGTTACCCCTGTGCAACCGCAACAACTCGATATAGGGCGCCAACAACTCGGATTCACCCGACAGACCATCAACGCGAGCATTTTTGTTTTTGTTCTTATTTTTGTTTTTGTTCTTGTTTTTGTTCTTGTTTAACCCACCGCTCATCGACAGGCTTTGCCGCAATCCGAAATTTCCTTTGGGGAAATAAAGCGTTGATCCGACGATATAAAATTCCTCATCGCTTTTGCGCGCGCGCTTGCTTTTTGGCGCGGAGGATGGAGTTGTTTTCCCATTATTCATGTCGCTGGCTCCTATTTACCGGTTTTTGTTCAGGCAAGCGCAATCCCCGCTCTTTCGAGGCCTGCAAGAAAGTGTTTTCTGCTGTCGTTGTTATTGAAGCGGCGTGAACGTTCTTTTTGCTCATCAAAAGAAAAACACGGTTCTATTTGTTGAAGCTTTTCAATCAATTGTCGCGATGTTGTTCGATCTCCCAGGTGCCCAGCACTTGAAATCATGTGATGCAAAACAGGAGAGAATTCCGGGTTTCCAGCAATCGCTGCAGTTCCAAACTCAATTGCCTCGTCGTGGCGTTGAGTGAGTGAAGCGGTGATACAGCAAGAGCTTTCAAAGTAGTGACGATACGGGCTAAATCTGCCGATAGCGCGAGCCCACTGTGCCGCTTTGTACGCCTGTTCGAGCTCACCCTGATAAGCCAGACTCATAGAAAATAGATCCCAGGCGAGTGGTCTGTAGCTGTTGATGCTGAGAGACTTATGAAGTAGTTCGGATGAAAAAAGCTGATCTTTCAGAACAAATCCTGCCACGTGACCACAAAGAGCCAAGGTCAGTGGGTTGAGAGGTTCAATGTCCAGCGCCCTTTGGATCAAACTGCGCAGTTCATCATGTTCGTAAGAGGAACAAAGACGATGTCCCTGTCCGTGTGTCATCGTTCCAATAAAAGCCAACCAGGCTAATGCCTGTGAGCTTTCTTCGAGTTCCAGTGACGTTAATATGGCGTGCTCGGCGAGACGCAGCTCTGCTTCACTCGATGCAAAAGCCCCAGATATGCCGTGGAGTAGAACATGTCTGCTGGCGTGAATTTGAGATGATTTTACATCCTCGGCCTTTCGCATCAGGAGCCGCAGAATCTCATCCGATGCAAGGTTGGTCTTTTCTAGCAAAGGGAGATAGTTGTCCCTGTTGGCATGAATGCTGGCAATTGGAAGTTTCGTCTGCCACACGACACGGCCTTCGTAGGAGTCCACTACCGCCAATGCTAACAGGAAGTCATTACCCATCGGATACATAGTTGAATGCAGGCGGCAACTTGCAAGGCCTTGGGAGTGCAATTGGTATTGCGGTCTCATTCGATGATCCGTGACCATCACGGCCTCAAAGTCATGAACCTGGAGAGCAATATGATCGATTACGGTGTTGGCCAGCGTATGGGCATGACTTCGGTCATCGTGCATTTCCGGTGGCAGAATAGCTAAGCTTGGCCGCTTAGATAGTGATACTGAGCTTTCAGTCTGACGTTCAGGTTGTGAGTCCCTCGACCAGTGAACTTTTGGCGCTTCTGCAGACATTTGGGCAGCGTCGACAAAGTTGCACCAGCGACGACGCTCTACAGTAAGCCAGTCTTCGAATTCCGGGTCTGCAACATCTATCCCCTCTAGTAAGTCTCTGTTCGCAATGGCTTCTTCAAACAGTGCGTTGCTGTTTTTCCTGGCCAGGTGTACGTCAACTTGAACATGAGCGAAGTTAATACAAACACTCAATCTGTCAATCTTGAATAGTAGACTCGATATATCTCCAAAACTGCGACGTATGTCTGCTAAAGTCTGACGTAAGTTTGCATTTGCATGTTCGGTATCAAATTCACTCCAAAGCTTGTCGCGCAGCCAAACTCGGGTTCTTTCGCCTCGATCAGCAAGGGTAAGCAAAGCAATAAGCGCTTGGGTTTTTTGATTTTTGGGCGTAATAGGTCTCCCTGCCCGGTCAATTACGGCGAATTTTCCAAGCAAGCAGATTTTTACATATACTCTAGACATAGGCATGCCGCCCCCAGCTCTACGAGCCTGATAGTCTAGACCGAATTGTTTCCCTAAAGGAAGGGCTGTAAAATGGTGTGCGGATAGGAAGGGTGCGACTCTCGTCTCTGACAGCCCTTCAAATGGGCTCAATGCGTTTGTGCACGTTGTTATCACTATCTAAAGTCGCCTGCAGTCTTCCAAATGAAGATCAACAGGACAGCAGCATCGTGAATTCAACGTGAATCCATATGTTTCAATTGGAGGTTCGGTTGCAAATGGACTCTACGTGCTGCGCTCGTCACCAAGAGTAATATTTTCCCGGCGGTACCGTTGATCAGGCGCTGCAATATAGACTCTGCTACTTCGTCTCGCCGGGAATTACCGTGTGAATTGACATATCCTCCGAAAATTATCTGGCCACACAGAGCGAGATACCGCCAGGAGAGTAGATATTGATCACGTATCCGTCAGCACCGTTTGTGAGTTGAATTACGAACAAACCGTCGGTCTCTTACCTGACTGTAGAGATCGTTACGTTGCAGGCTGACCCTTTAGGCGCCTTCAACTGCAGGAAAGAGTTTCCCGGCTTTGGTGAACTGTCTACACATTCAAATGCTGTCCCTGCCTTGCCGCTGCAGTGCTTTAACGGTTTGCCTAGTTTGACAACTTCTACCTCCACATCACCTTGCTTCTTGATCCCCGAGCAATTTACCGCATAACGGATGAATGGTGGAATTTTAGTTTTCTCGTTTTGGATGTTGATAGTTGCACGAACCTTCTTTTCGCACTGTTCGCATTTACATGAATGCAGTGTCTCCAGCTTGCGATCAGGTGTCTTGGCCGGCCGGGCGATATATCCGGCGTGTACTTTGAGGTTTCGCTTGATCCACTTGCGAAACTTGAACACCTCCGTGTTGTAGGCCCGCGATCTCGGAAGACAGACTCTGTAGTTCGCGCCGGCAGAGATCACTCCTGCCAGATAGGTTTTTTTGTCCTTCTCAAGGATGAGTGGCCCACCTGAGTCTCCACTGCAGGTGCTGGATAAACTCGACCTAGACCCATCTGGATTGTAGTCCCAGCAAATCAGAGAGCGATAGCGTTCCAGCCTCCGGCATCTGCCTGTTCTCACAGAAGCTGAAGTGCGGAAGCCGCTGTCAAAGACAACTTTCTCAAGGTTTACGGGCTTGTTGTCATCTTTGCGGGTGTTACGACTGCCAAATCCAATGGCTGTCAGCTTTGTTCCAGGCCGAATTCTCCGTTGTTCATTGAGCGGTACGGATCTGACATCAACAACAGGTTCGTCCAAAATGGCTATGGCCAAGTCTGCCCTTGGATAGTTGCGACGCCAAGAAAACTTACGATGAATTACAACTTTTTTTATGTGACGAAAGCCTGCATGAGGCATGAAGATTTTATGGTAATTCGGATCTAACGCTTGGATTGCTTTTCCCAGCCTTGAGTATTTTCCGCGTCGACATTGCCGCGAGTTTCGGAAAAACCGGTTGCTACCTGTCTTGGTTCCTACGAAACAAAAACAGTGAGCCGCGGTCAGCACCGCATTGGGGGCAACGAGCGTGGCGGAGCAGATTGCTTTTGACGCACCTGCGCCGCTATCATAGATCAACATTGCTGTTGCTGGATGTTTAGCAGTTGTGCTGCTTACATCTTTGCCTATCCCGACGATTTTGGGTCCAAAAGACTCTTTGACAACTTCACACTGACTTACCTTGTCGGGTTCCGGAGTAACAATTAGGAAAGCGCTTGCCTGATTGGAAGTCGACAGTCCCAGCGGCAACAGAACGCTGCATATCTGAATTATGCGAAACAAAGCAGCCTGCATCCAAATCAATTCCTCGTGGCTGCCTCTACTTCGCGAAGCTGAACTCAACATTAGTCAGTTCCGCTCACGCCGGTGCACTTTAACTTGAAGGCGTCGTTGGTGGTCTGATCAGCAGCAATTCCGTCGTCCCTTAACTCGCGCAGGTCGTCTTGCAGAGTTTTGAGATTTGCAGTGTTGGTCTTCATCTCCTCAATCAGTTTGGTTCTTTCGGTGCCGGTCAATCCGCCCACGGCTGTTCCCACAGCTTGAGAAGGTGCCGATAGAGCTGCTGTCGTGACAGCATCAACGATCGACAATGGCAACTTGGCGGCCTCAAGAGCCTCGCTGGGCTTTTTGATTGCCATGGAAGTCAAGACACCTTCATTGAAACCAAGTTTGGTTATTTTCTCAACGAACAATGCCCTCTCAATTTTTACGTTACCAAGAATTTTCTGATTAATCACAGTTGCATAATCTACTTCGCGTTCACCGGAATCCTGGTTCTCGATCTCGACTGGCAGTTGCATCGCTGTCCTGTAACAAACGCTGCCGGCCGGGCACGTCTCACGTTTGTCATCGGCCAGTGAATCAGCGAATGGGACATTAATATTGAATTTGTAGTCCTTCATATCTGTAGGGATGTAACCGACAAATGTTCTTTGCACTATTTGGTTTAGTGAATTCAAATCTCTTTCGCTCAACGGATTGATTGTAACCTCAATCGCTTTTTTGGGATCTTTGATTAAGTTTCCCGATCCTGGGCTTTCTTCGTCGTTAGCTGCTGCGAACGGGGAGCTGCCTGACAACCGACCCGCGAGTCGTGCCAGTGAAATAGCAATTTCAGGTAGCTTGTTGTCCGTGGCGGTTTCGACTGATTGCAGCAAACCTGTTTTGGACACAGCGGCGCAGATTCGGTCGGTGGAGAATGGATCCGGAGCGTATTGCAGTACAAAGCTGCCCCCCTGAGGATCAGGAATGTTTTCCTCTCCCTCAATTTCCAGGGAAAGGTATTGTACGCCGCCTTTGTGGTTCGGCTTGTCATCGGTTTTGTAGTACCAAGGCGTTAGCTTGACATCGATCAGGGTCATCGGCAGGTGATAGATCAATCCACCGGTTCTGATATTGCTGCGTTCGATGTCATCAAGATTTGTGGAGTGGACAGTTGCACAGGCTGCGAGCCCGGCGCAAAAGCCCATCGCTACAAGGCGCTGCGCCCTTTTGACCCACATTGTTTTTATTAGTTGGTGCTTAGCGCTCTCGCACTTTTTTCCCGCCTTTGACATGTCAGTCTCCCCAGTAGTTTGCCTGTCTTAGTTGCAATTTTGATTGGAGAGCGTGAATGCATCGTGATTCGATTTTCATGGCCCACTCTACCCTGTTCAATGACAGTTTCCGGACAGGCAAGCGATGCGCCAAATCCTGGTGTGTCACGATGACGTAGAGATTGCCGAATTCACGTTGAATTCACAGCGGTGCTGTTTCGATCCTCTCGATCAGTCGTTTTCGATGTGGGAGGATCTTATGAGGGTTTGGGGCAGACCATTGGTGTTGCTGTTCGCCGCCCAGGTATTTGCAGACAACGCGGCAGCGCAACAGAAAGAAAAACCCCATGATCGTCTGGATCAGTCGCTGCTCCGGTCTACGACCGAAGAGGGTCTGCAGAAGTACGGTTCAATCCAGAAAGAGCTCCAGTTTACTCGAAAAGATGAGGCGAGACTGGGTCTAGGCCGAAGGTTTGCAAATCCGTCAGCGCTTTACAGTTATCTGAATTCGAACGCAGAAGATCCTACCTGGGCTCAATTGGAGGGTGCGCGCAATTACCGTCAATAATACACAGGCATGAAACTGCAAACTTGTCGCAACATTAATTTCGCAACTGATATGAAAAGGAGGAAACGAATGTATTTCATAAAAAACCTTGGTTCGGCGTTATGTCTGACCGCAATAATGGCTTGGGTACCGGTAGCCGCTGGTGAGGTTGACCAGACAAACGGCAATAATCTCGAGCAGTTCCAACTTGACGTTACCAAGACGATCAAGGCTCTTGAGCAAGTCCAGGCCATTTACGGTCAAAGTGATAAAAAGTCCTTGAGTGCGGCACAACAGAAGGCGATTGACGATCTGTTGCAGAGCACTCAAAAGAACATGAAATCTGTCATTGATGCCAAAGTGATCTATGGCTATGGCGATGACGACCGAAAGAACCTCTACGAAGCCACGGCCCAAGAGAAAAAGGCCGCTAAGTCCGTAGCGCTGGTGCTGGATAAATCTGACCTTCTGGCCAATGGATCTACTGAAAGTTACAATCTGCCGGGAGCAACTTTGGGGCTTTGTAGTTCAGAGCGATTTCACAAGGAGCCGGCCCCGGGATTCTGTAGTGCATTCCGAGTTGGCACCGATTTGATTGCTACGGCTGGTCATTGTATTAAAACGCCAATCAAATGCAGCAAGACCAGTTTCGTCTTTGGTTTTAATATGAATGCGGCTGATGAAAAACCGCACAAGAGTGTCAAAAAGTCGAAAGTCTATAATTGCAAATCGATAATTGATGGTGAGCTGAATGGACCCGACAACAGTGACTGGCGGATCATAAAGGTAGACCGTGAGATAACAGATGATGTACCGATTGTGGAAGTGCGGAAACAAGGTCGAATTGATGTAGGTGACGCGGTGACCGTTGTCGGACATCCCATGGGTTTGCCACTAAAGGTAACACCGGGTGGCGTGGTTCGCTCGCTTAACGCTTCCTTCTTTGTCGCAAATCCTGATACATATGGGGGTAATTCAGGATCACCTGCGTTCAACTCGGAAGCGCTTTCCGCAGGAAAACTGTTTGTGGAGGGTATCCTAGTGCGTGGAGAAGAGGATTTCAGTCAGTTCTCGCCATGTTTAAAATCAAAAAGATGTGCAGAAGACGGATGCAGGGGCGAAGATATTACCTATGCATCGGAATTCCTGGCAGCCATTGGTTCAGGTCAGTGAGGCTTGCTTCGGCAACCTGGGGCATGATCAGCATTATGTTGACTGCCCCGGTGTTTGCCTGCGCTGCCGAGCAACTGCTTGGAATGGTTGCTGACGAAGACGGAGTAACAATTGTTGTGAGAACTGGTGGATGCACCCAAAAGGAGGATTTCGAAGTTCAAGTCGAAGACAAAGCAGATGGCGTTGAACTGGAATTTGTTCGCAATTCACCAGATAACTGCAAGGGGTTTTTCCCAAAGGGAATTGAACTTCAGTACACGTGGCAAGACATTGTGGGCGGCAGTCAACCTGACAACTTCTCGATCAAGAATCCCTTGAGGTCAAACTGATATGAATTGCCAGCGGTCGTTTGGGATAGGCGAAAGCATGAGCTGCATCGAATTAGGCGGATAGTCGGCGAAAACAATTAAGCAATAGTACCTTGTGCTAGTTCTGGATTATTGCATTAGAGCATCATTCCTGATTGTCAATCAGTCACTGATGTTTGAGGCAATAAGTACATTCGACCTGGCAGGTCACAGTGTCCAACGATTTGGCGCACAAATGCCGATAGTGCGCATCTCAACACGTCTAAGATACTTCAAGCCCTGAGTTGTAACATTCACCAATGGTAACAAAAATGGTGCCCAGGGGCGGAATCGAACCACCGACACGCGGATTTTCAATCCGCTGCTCTACCAACTGAGCTACCTGGGCATACGGGGCGCCATGAAGAATCTCTCATGCGACCGCAGCGGTTTATAGGTGATCGTCCGGCACCTGTCCAGCATCATCCCACATACATCATGACGGTTTTCTTAAAGCCTGGCGCCTGGCTGCCCGGCGCGCGGTTCAGGTGGTCTCGCCGCCCTCATCGCGCTTCGGCGACAGGGTCTCTCCGGTCTCGTCAAAATCAGGCGGATCGGCGGCCGGAATGGCATACTGGCCGCCGAGCCAGCGGTGCAGGTCGATGTCGGCGCACCGCGCTGAACAGAACGGATGATACTTCTGTTTCGACGGCTGCTGGCACAACGGGCACGGGCGCCTGGTGCGCAGTCTTATCGGCGGTTCGGGCTTCTTGCCGCCTGTGTCTCGTGGATCGCTCATCTCAGGTCTCCGTCACCCACTTTCCGTAGACAGGATATCCGCCGGCCTGCAGCATCTGCACGGTCTCATGCAGCGGCAGACCGACCACGCCGGTATACGATCCGCTCATCCAGCGCACGAAGGCTGCCGCCTTGCCCTGGATGGCGTATCCGCCGGCTTTGCCGCGCCACTCGTCACTCATCAGATAGGCATCCATGTCAGACCGCACCAGCCGCTTGAAACGGACCTTGGTGTCCACCACCCTGGAGCGTTCGCGCCCGTCCGGCGACACCACGGCAATGGTGGTGAACACCCGGTGCGAGCGCCCCGACAACAGCCGCAGCGCATCACGCGCCTCGTCTGTGGACTGCGGCTTGTCAATCACCCGGCGCCCGACACTGACCACCGTATCGGCAGCCAGGACAAAGACGTTTTCCCCCAGATTGCGCACCAGCGGTGCCGCGCGTGCGGCCTGGGCCTTCTCGCGGGCGAGGCGCAGCGACAGCGCCCTGGGCGATTCCCGCTTGCGCCGTGTCTCGTCAATATCCACCGGGTTGAGCAGGTCCGGATACATGCCCACCTGTTCAATAAGTGCCAGCCTGCGCGGTGACGAACTGGCCAGTACCAGCTTTGCATCGGAAGTCGACATGTGCTTGAGCCTCTTGAACCCTCATTCTGGATTGACGCGCTTTTTGATCCGAAAACCGTTGCTCACTTTTCGGGAAGCGCTTTGGATTGACGCGTATGTGCTACAGATTCTGGGCAATTGTCCAGCACCACGCAAAACCTTGCGCCTCCTCATCTCAGTTTCGGCAGGCCGGTCTCGCCGAAGCGGTCACGCATCCGCTTGATGAGATGGTCCCGGCAGGTACGGTAGGCATCCAGCACCTGCTCCCGGCTGCCCATTTCTAAAGACGGGTCGATGGTCGGCCAGTACACCACGTCAATGGCCATGGTGCGGGTCAGTTCCATGGCCTTGTGGTGGGCTTCGGGAGACAGCGACACCACCAGATCGAAACTGGAATCGACAAGGTCGTCGAACGACTTGGCCTTGTGCTTGGAAATGTCGACACCGATTTCGTCCAGAACCTCGACAATGAACTCGTTGCGTTCAGTGGGACGCACCCCGCAACTGTCCACAAACACCCGGTGGCCGTAATAATACTTCATGATGCCCTCGGCCATGGGCGAGCGGATGGCGTTGTGTGAACAGCAGAACAGCACAGCGCCTGGCAGGTCCGCGCTCATGTGGCGGAACTCCTCATCCGCGCCAGTGCAGCACGCATACCAGCGTGAACAGGCGCCGGGCTGTGTCGAAATCCACCGCAATCTTGCCGTCCAGCCGGTCCATCAGCACCTGGCTGCCCTCATTGTGCAGGCCGCGCCGGGCCATGTCGATGGTTTCGATCTGGCTCGGCGTCGCGGTGCGGATGGCCTGATAATAGCTTTCACAGATGCCGTAATAATCTTTCACGATGCGCCGCAGCGGCGACAGGGCCAGCGCAATCACGCTCAGGGTGTCGCCGGCCTCGCTGCACACATTGAACACCAGCTTTGTCCCGTCGATGGACAGGTTGAGGGAATAGGGGCCGTCTGGCTTGCCGACCACGCGGAACGAGTTGCTCTCGATCAGGTCGTAGATCGCCACTTTTCGCTCATGGTCGACGTCGGCAGAAAAGGTCTTGGACAGCGTGCTGTCCAGGTTGACGGCGACCAGTCTGTTGTTGTCGGTGTCCATATCCCCGGCTTCCGAAGCGTTTGCGGTGCGTGTGGCGCGATTTAACTGCCTTATTTGCAGGATCAGGGCAAGTTCAACCGCATGGCGACCGACCGCGCATGGGCTTCCAGCCCTTCAGCACGCCCGATGGTAATGGCATCCGGGCCAATGGCCCGCAACGCATCTGCGCTGCATTTCAAAATCGATGTGCGTTTCATGAAGTCGAGCACGTTGAGCCCGGAGGAATACCTGGCACTGCGCGCCGTCGGCAGCACGTGATTGGGCCCGCCGACATAATCGCCGACGGCTTCGGGTGTGAATGCGCCCAGGAATATGGCGCCTGCATTGTGCACTTCTGCGGCAATTTCGTCCTCGTTCTCGCACACGATTTCAAGATGCTCCGGCGCCAGCCGGTCCACCAGCGGCACTGCATCCTTGAGAGTGTCGACCACAATGATACAGCCGAACTCGCGCCAGCTCGTCCCGGCAATCTCCGCCTTCGGCAAGGTTGCAAGCTGGGCATCAACCGCGTCCGACACGTCGCGCGCCAGTTGTTCGCTGTCGCATATCAGGATCGACTGGGCCGAGGGATCATGTTCAGCCTGCGCCAGAAGGTCAGCCGCAATCCAGCCAGCATTGGCGCTGGCGTCGGCCATCACCAGAACCTCCGACGGGCCGGCAATCATGTCGATGCCGACGGTGCCGAACACCTGTTTCTTGGCTGCCGCCACAAAGGCATTGCCGGGGCCGACGATCTTGGCGACCGGCTCGATCGTTTCCGTGCCATAGGCCAGCGCCGCTATCGCCTGCGCCCCGCCAATGGTGTGGATCTCGGTAACACCGGCAATGCGCGCCGCCGCGATCACCTGGGCATTGATGACACCCTTCGGCGTCGGCACCACCATGACCAGGCGCTCAACACCTGCCACGTGCGCCGGGATGGCATTCATCAGCACCGAAGACGGATAGGCGGCAAGTCCGCCCGGCACGTAAAGCCCGGCGGCCTGAACGGCGCTCCAGCGATGACCGAGCTCGACGCCCTGGTCATCGGTGTAGCGCTCGCTGCCCGGTACCTGGCGCTGATGATAGGCCTGGATCCGGGCCGCGGCGGCCTTGAGCGCAGCCAGAACATCGGCCGGGCATTTGTCGGCTTCCAGTTCGATTTGATCCGCAGACAGGCGGGCACCTGCGGCAGGCAGATCAAAGCCGTCGAAGCGGCTGGTATATTCGCGCACCGCCGCGTCACCGCGGGTTCTGACGTCGGAAAGAATGCCTGCCACGGCGTCATTGACGTCCGCGGCCTGTTCGCGCTTGTCGCCCAGCAGCCTGGCGAAGTCGGCCTCGAAACCGCTATCGTTGATGTTCAGCCGGCGTGTCATTCGGATGCGTCCTTTGCGTCGGTTCCTGTGTCATGGTCCGGCCGCGCCCGCGCCGGCCAGGCTTCACTCAGGTCCGCCATCGCCACTTCAATACACTCAACCTCGATACGTACCGCACCACCACCTGCAAATGACAGTTCGATAATACCTTCCGGGGCTTCGGCGCCTGCAACGAACGTCATGGCAAGCAGGGAAACGATTGCCGTCTTGTCGCTCATGATGATGTTGCGGGCGCTGACGCGGCGCACCCGGGATATCTGCACCCCGCACAGCCGCCGCTCGCCGGTGCCGCCCCTGTTGCCGAAATGAACATAGCGGTTGGCCACAATCGACAGTTTGCCTGCCGTTTTCATCCAGCGCAGGTCGCCCACCGGCAACACCGCATCTTGCAGATGCGCAGAGATGACGGCCAGATCCTCTTCGTCCAGCGCAGCAATTTTTATAGCGGGAGTGTCGCCCATCTTGTTTGTCGCTTCTTGGTGGTTGCCCAATAACAGGAGGTTTTCCGGTTGCAGCAACCAGAAACCATAAACCTGACGGTTTTTAAAGAGTCAGCGTGACAAAGACGCCAGGGTCCTAGTCGGAGATGCGCGAGATATCGGCGCCACATGCGCTCAGCTTGTCTTCCAGTGTTTCGAAGCCGCGGTCCAGGTGATAGACGCGGTGCAGCATGCTTTCGCCTTCTGCCGCCAGGGCCGCAATCACCAGAGACACCGACGCGCGCAGATCGGTCGCCATCACTTCGGCCCCGTGCAGCTGGTCCACGCCTTTCACGGTGGCTGTATCGCCACTGAGCGAAATGTCGGCGCCCAGCCGGGCCAGTTCCTGGACATGCATGAAGCGATTTTCGAAAATCGTCTCGCGAATCTCCGATGTGCCGCCGGCCCGCGTCATCAGCGCCATGAACTGCGCCTGAAGATCGGTCGGAAAGCCGGGGTAGGGCTGGGTTTCCATGTCAACCGGTTTCAGGCCGTTGCCGTTGCGCCTGATCCGCATGCCGTCGTTTTCAATGTCGATGGTGGCGCCTGCCTGTTCCAGCACTGAAATCACGCTGGCCAGGTTGTCGGCTCGTCCGCCCTGCAGCTTGACGTCACCGCCTGTCATGGCCACCGCCATGGCATAGGTGCCGGTTTCGATCCGGTCAGCCAGCACTTCATGGCTCGCACCGTGCAGTTCATCGACACCTTCAATGGTCAGTGTCGAGGTGCCGATGCCATCAATTTTGGCACCCATCTTGACCAGGCAGTCGGCAACATCGATGACTTCAGGCTCGCGCGCTGCGTTCTCGATCACCGTTTCGCCCCTGGCCAGTGTCGCGGCCATCAAGGCGGTGTGGGTTGCTCCCACGGAAACCATGGGAAACGTGATCCGGGCACCGGTCAGTCCGCCGGGTGCCCTGGCCACCACATAGCCGTTTTCGATGTCAAGTTCGGCGCCCAGCTCGCGCAGCGCCATCAGATAGAAGTCCACTGGTCTGGTGCCGATGGCACAGCCGCCGGGCAGGGAGACGCGGGTATCATGAAAGCGGGCCAGCAATGGCCCCAGAACCCAGAAACTGGCGCGCATTTTCGAGACCAGATTATAGGGCGCCGTGGTGTCGACGATTTCAGCCGCGGTAAAGTGCACCGTTTCACCGGCCTGGTTGCACTGGCCGGCGCGTTTGCCGTCGGTGCGCTGGTCAACACCGTGATTGTGCAGAATGCGCTTCAGCAATTGCACATCTGCCAGCCGGGGCAGGTTTTTCAGCGTCAGCGTGTCGGCGGTCAGGAGGCTGGCGATCATCAGCGGCAGGGCGGCGTTTTTCGCACCCGAAATCGGGATTTCGCCATTCAATTCGTTGCCGCCGCCGATTTTGATCCGGTCCATGCTGTTTTCGTGCCCTTTTGATACGATCTGGAAAGTAGGATGCGATAGTGCCGCTTTGTGGCGCTTTCATGCACCTAAAATGCCAGTTCGGGCAATAGGGTATGAGGCGCGACGAAATATGGTTGATTTTCAGTCCTTTGCCTTGTCGGAATTGTTTTTTTCACCGCCTGCTGCCGACGGTTTGGCGCGGGCCTGCTGCTTGCGCCGGGCAAGATTGCGCCTGAGCGCCTCCGCCAGGCGTCTTTCACGTTCCGCAGCCGTTTCGCTGGCCATGGCCTGCACCACTTTCGAATTAGCGATTGTTGAACCTTGATAATGTAGGGATATGGCTTGTTATTGTCATGCAGGTTCAATCATGCTTGCACAGTTTCGGTTGCTGTGGCATACGCCTGCCATATTGCCGGACAAGGCATGCATCATGCTGTCGTAGCTCAGGGGTAGAGCACTCCCTTGGTAAGGGAGAGGTCGAGAGTTCAATTCTCTCCGACAGCACCAGATTTTCCCCGGAACAATGACATTTTATGTCGCTTGGTGCGACGGGATACGTCGGTCTGGGATATTCTCTTCCCGCTCTGGTTTCGCGTCAGCGTCTGAATAACAGTTTTGATTGAGTGGTGGGCACAGTGTTTCTGGTTCAACATTGCCGATCGAGCAGATAGGCGGCAAGACATCCTGAAACGTGTTGAACGAGGATGCTTCAAATGACCGATAACAAGCCGACGTTACACTTGCTGGTTGGAAAAATCGCGGCCGGAAAGTCGACCCTGGCGGCTGAACTGGGGCAGGCGCCTGCCACTGTGGTGATCAGCGAAGACCAGTGGCTTGCAGCCCTGTTTGCAGACGAACTGAACTGTGTCAGTGACTATGTCCGCTGTTCTGCCCGGCTTCGGGTTGCCCTGGAGCCTCATCTGATTGTGCTGTTGCAGTCAGGCCTGTCCGTGGTTCTCGATTTTCCCGCCAACACAATTGCCATGCGGACATGGCTTCGAGGCCTGCTGGACAAGGCCGGCTGCGCGCACCAGCTGCACTTCCTGGATGTTCCGGACCATGTATGCAGGGACCGGTTGCACAAGCGCAATGCCGCCGGCAGTCATGCCTTTGCAGCCACTGATGAACAGTTTGATCTCATTACGAAGCATTTCGTGGCGCCATCAGCCGAAGAGGGTTTCCAGGTTGTGGTGTACACCCACGATGGGGTTGACCGGAAATGACCGGCCGCCGACCGTGTGTTCGCGAAGCAGGTTTCAGAAACACTGAAAACGAGGGTTTTTCGGTTGTTGAATTCCCCGTGCAACTGTAACGTGCAAGACGTGCAGCCTAATCGGTCAGCACAAGTCGGCGGTTAATGGCAATATTACTGTATTGATGCATCGTTTACCTCTCATTGGCGGGTAAATCAGTGTGTGTTGCGTAAGCTTCAAGTCACGTAAAACCACTATTACGGCAATGTTTGAGGGGGTAATGCAGGAACTGGACCCGCTGGGAATCAACCAGATTGTGACGCGGCTGCACATGCAGGTGGTTGCTGTGCATGGCATTGAAATCGCGACCAGCGTCGACTTTGACCGATTCGCAAGGGTCAGGGCCCAATTGCGCAATGATGCGATTTCGCCCTACTTCGATCCGCAGCACAACGGTCCCGAACTGTCGCAATCGGCGTTCTGGATTGAAGGGCGCAAGGACGGCGAGCCCGTCTATGTCGAAGCCTATCGCCTCTATGAACCTACCGGGCCGTTCAACCACTGGTGCCGTGCCTGGCTGATGGATGCGCACACCAGGGCGGGCGAGGACGTGCACATTGAGGCGGTATCCGAACCGATGTCCGACCCGGTTTCACGGCTGGGCGGGCGCATGGCCTATAGAGGCGAACTGTTCATGTCTCAGGCACTGCGCGGCGGCCCCAAAAGCAGGCTGATCAACGACATTTCACTGCTGCATCACGCTTTGGTCTGGGGATACTGGAAACCGGACTATATATGGGGTCTGACAACCGAGAGCCGGGCGCAGCGCGGTATGCTTCGCCGCATCTACTACAATCACCTGGAAGAGGGGTTTATTGTCTGGAAACGGCGGCCGGTATGTGTGGAACAGGACCGCGAAACCCTGTGTTACCAGCCGAGCCACCAGATCACCCGGGACCTTGCTGCCGTCAGTCCGGAACTCCACGGGGTCAGATGATCCCGCGCTGGCGCAAACCATCAAACGTCTACCGGCACTTCGTAACCGGACCGGCCGAACGGCTCAAGACGATCAGGGCGTGTCTCGCCTTGCATGAGCAGTGATCCGATGGTGATGTCGTTTCCGGTATGGACCGGAAACAGAACCCGGTGATAGCGCAGCCAGTAGGCTTCAGCCTTGCCCTGTGCCGGTATCAGCGCCATGCATTCATCAAACAATACCCGGCGATGTTCCGACACTTCAAGATACCTGTCATGGACATTGCTTTCCGTCTGCGTGAAACGCTCATCCAGGTGGAACTTCCTCCCCAGACACCAGTCCACGCCCATGATTTTGCCGAGCGGTGTGCGCGTTCCGACATCACGGATTGGAAAGCCGCGCTCGGGATCGTCCTGTGAAAACACCAGCCGGGACGCGATAAGGCGCGGGGATTTGATGGCCTGTCTGGCATAGTCGGGTATCGATGCGGGGTCTCTTGCCGCCTGCAATGCCGATTGCAGCATCGACACTTTCAGGTCCTGCAGGAACGTCATTCGGTCCGAGGCTTCTCTGGCAGTATCGAAGCGTTCCGCAAACCACCCCTGATTATAGAAATTCAGAAAATAGGGAGCCGGCATGGCCCCGAGATTGGCCGCTGCAAACTGTACACTGTCATGCGTGGCGAAAGCGGTGTCCCACTGAACCTCGGTTGCGTATGCACCGTTCTCCGTAACAAACGGTCTTATGCACACCAGCCCAAGTCCGCGAAACGGCAGGTCATTGTCGCCGAACGGATACCCCGTGAGGTCCCGGACAACCTGGCCGCGGTCGATCCAGTTGTACTGATCACAGTCTATCCTGCTGCCGCCTGCCTGGTTCATTTGTCGCGTTCGGCTTTGGGAAACGGGATTATATTGGAGTCTTCGTTCGGACCGAACAGGTCCGTCAGGGAAAGCCCCAACACGCGTCCCATCTCGATTATCGTTGACGAATGTCCAAGTGTCGCTCCGGCCTCGATGTCGAGGACAGTTTCAATCGCAATGCCCATGTCGCTGGCCAGTTGCTGAACTGAAATCTTCCTTGAAACCCGCGCATTGTGCAATCGGGTACCAATATAGCCATGCTTCATCTCTGCTCCCCCTGAAGTTGATTCAGGCAAATCGGTTGGCAATTGTAAAGCGGGCGGAGCCGGATCATGTTGAAAAACTTAACCGCCGCCCGGGCCTGAAACCCGCCGCACCCGGCCGGGTGCGAAATTTTCGCCCGCGGATTTCCCGCTCCAGCCCGTTTTTCGTGTCGCCGCCTGGCGCCACCGCCACCAATTGCCATTAAATAACGCTACGTTAATCTGCTCGCGACTGTCAATCAGTGCTCTTGTTCGCTGGATATCCCTGCATGGCCGGGTTAAAAGGCTTCATGGCAGACACTCTCAAGCAGACACAATCTTCCCAACGCCGGTTTGCAGATCACGGAATTCAGCTTTCGCGGGTCTTTTTCGTCATCGGCATGATGATGCTGGTGCTGACACTGTTCATGTTTCCACCCCTGGTGTCGGACCTGGTGGCCCGCAATGACGACTGGAGCGTGTTTGCGGCCTCTGCCTTCGTTACCGGCTTTCTCGGGCTCATGCTGGTCCTGGTCAGCCGCGGCGGCTGGTCCGAACATGTTTCGCTGAAAGAAGGCTTCGTGCTGACGGTGCTCAGCTGGATGGCACTGTGCCTGATGGCGTCCATACCGTTCATGTTCCTGGGCCGTGACGCCAGTGTTGCCAATGCGCTGTTTGAAGCAGTGTCCGGCCTGACCGCAACCGGCGCCACGGTGCTGACCGGTCTCGACCACCTGCCGCCCGGCATGTTGCTGTGGCGCTCCATCCTGCAGTGGATCGGCGGGGTCGGCATCGTGGTCATGGCGCTGGTCATGCTGCCGTTCCTGCGCGTCGGCGGCATGCAGCTGTTCCGAACCGAAAATTCCGACCGCTCCGACAAGTTCATGCCGCGCGTCGGCGAGGTCATCAGCCTTATCGCGGTAACCTATCTGACCCTGACTTTTGCCTGCGGATTTGCCTACTACTGGGCCGGCATGAATGCCTTCGATGCGCTCAACCACGCCATGACAACGGTATCGACTGCGGGGTTTTCAACCCATGACCGGTCTTTTGCGCATTTTGCCGACAACAAGGCCATTCACTGGATCGCCATTGTCTTCATGCTCGGCTCGTGCATGCCGCTGGTGCTGTATGTCAAGATGGTGCGCTCCCGGTCGCTGGCGGTGTGGAACGATGCCCAGGTGCGTGGTTTTGTGCAGATCGCCGGCCTTGCGGTCTTCACCGTGACGCTGTGGTATTATGTGCGGCACGACGAACCGTTTCTGGACGCCCTCAGAGTGGTCAGTTTCAATGTCGTTTCGATTATTTCAACCACCGGATATGCCCTGGGCGATTACACCAACTGGGGCAGCGGCATCATGGGGCTGTTTTTTGCCCTGATGTTCCTGGGCGGGTGTACGGGCTCGACGACCGGTGGCCTGAAGACCTTCCGCCTGCAGGTCATGATGATGACGGCGTCGGGCTATATTCGCCAGTTGATGAGCCCGAACCGGATCGTGGTCCTGAACTTCAACAATACCAGGATCACCAATGAAATCGCCACTTCGGTACTGGCCTATGTCACCGTCATGTTCATATCGGTCATGGTGTTCACCATTGCCTTGTCGTTTTTCAATCTTGACCTGATTACCGCCCTGTCCAGCGCTACGGCGACAATCACCAATGTGGGCCCGGGGCTCGGAAACATTGTCGGGCCCGCTGGCAGCTATGCCAACCTGGACCCCGGCGCGAAACTTCTGTTGACGGTGGCCATGCTGCTTGGGCGGCTGGAATTCTTCACCGTGCTTGTCGTGCTGTCACGCTCGTTCTGGCGTTAGATCGGGATGATTTTTGGCTGAATCAGCCGCAAATCATAAACCTGATCGTTTGCAAAATGTCGGAATTCAGTCCGGTTCGGCCTGGCTGCCGGCACTGTCGGACCGGTTCAGTCTGCGCCAGTTTTCCGGCTCATCAAAATCTCCCTGCCATATGCCCTTGCGGGCCCGCTTGGCATTGCGTTCCGAATGTACATACGCCGGAAGCCTGTAGGCCACAGCCCATCCGTCGGCCACCATCTGCCGGTTCAGCTCTGTCTCACCGGCATGACACACCGACACCGAGCGCTGGTAACGATCGACATCCATTGTGCGGCACCTGACATCACGGCCTGCAACAAGGGTCTTGAGGTGCTGTCTGGCCCTGCGTCCGCAGTCATAATCGCGCCCCGCCGCGTCGCGGCAGCGCTGGCCGATCTCGGGCGCGTCAATGCCTTGCAGGCGAACATCGTGGCTGTTGTCGGACGGACGCAGGCTGTCGCCATCGATGACCCGCATATTGCCGGCCACATTGGTGCCGGGCAGCATTTCCATCGTGGCCAGAGCCAGCAGGGTCAGCGCGACAACCGCCAGCACGTCGAGGCCCGTGCGCCATAACGGGCGCCCCCGACGCCTCATTCTTCCGCCTTGCTCCAGCGGTCGGCAGCCTTGCTGTCGCTGTCCCGCGCATCCACCCATTTGGCTGCTTCAGCGTCATCGCCCTCTTCAAGCTTCCAGAACGGCGCCCTGGTCTTCAGCCAGTCCATCAGAAACTGGCAGGCCTCAAAGGCAGCTTCACGGTGCGACGAGCAGGTGATCACCAGAACGATATCCTCGCCCGGCTGCATGCGGCCATAGCGGTGCACGATGAGGCTTGCCTCAAGCGGCCATCGTTCGTTGGCCTCGACCTCGATCTCGGCCAGTGCCTTTTCGGTCATGCCGGGATAATGCTCCAGTGTCATGGCAGACACCTGTTCACCAAGATTGAGGTCGCGCACGGAACCGGCAAACAGCGCCGTGCCGCCAATCTTGTGGTTGCCGTCGCGCACCGCGCGCAGCTCTGCGGCTATGTCGAACGGTTCTTCCTGTACCCGTATCATATGCGGCCAGTCCCTATTCCTGCGGCTTGTTGAACAGGTTCTTGAACAGTTTTTCCGCCTTGCCGCTTCCTTGTTCACCAAGCGCTTTGGCGGCCTCGTCACCGACCAGGCCGCGCGTCTGGTCCTCGATGGTTTTCGATACCTTGCCCTTGGCCTGGTCTGTCAGCTGGTTGCCGGCAGCTTCGACATTGATGTCGCCGGTCGACACACCAAGCTTGCTCAGTGCATCGAGCGCGGCTTGCGGATTTTCCAGAATGCCCTGCACATCCGGGTAGATTTTCGGGTTTGCCCACGGACCCTTGATGATCACCGGCACAACGAGGCCGGTAAATTCTCCGCCCGGGGCCGACGCGGCACTTGGCGCCACCTTGTAGTTCAGCCGTTTGCGCAACAAGTCGACGGTGCCCTTGCCTGTTGCGCGCACCTGCGGACCCACCAGGCTCAGGTCATCATTGTTTCCGATACCGTCGGCAAATCTGAAACCGGCGGAAAGGCTGGAGAATTTGGTACCGGCATTGTCGGACTTGTTCCACCCGCCAAGCACTGCGCTCTGCACGCCGGTGACCATCTGCGCCATGTCGATGCCGCGCACCATGCCGTCCGTCAGCTGGAACTGCGCGGTGCCTGCCAGTGTTGACACCAGTTCCCGCTGCGACCGGCCAGTGGCCGCGAGGTTCAATCTGGTGGCAAGCTTGCCCTCGAACCGCGAGGTGCCGGCAAAATCCTTGAACAGGGCGAGCGCGTCCAGTCCGCTGGTGTCAAACTGCCCGGTCAGCCTGGGGACGCGGGCCGAGCCGTCAAGCGAGAGCTTGCCGGTCGCTGTACTGCCATACATGGTTATTTTTTTGAGGTCGGCATTGAGCTTTCCTGCAGCCAGATCGATATCGAGCAGGGTCTCCCCGAAATTCACGTCGCCATAGACAATGCCGCCTGTGCGCATTCTCAATTTGGCATCCACGGAATTCAGGCTGCTGAAATCGATAGCTGCATCATTCCAGTCAGATTGCGCTTTGCCGCCATCTGACGACGACTGCTTGCCGGTGTAGATATTGGTGTTCAACCGATCCACACCGAGGCTGGCGGTGATGCGCGGCCGGTTTCCCGCAAGTGTCAGTATTACATTGCCCTGTGCGTTCATGCCGTCCATGGCAATGGTGGCCTTGTTCAGCTTGACGGTCTGCCCGCTCAGGTCAATGCCGGCCTTGGCTGAAAACGCCTTCAACCCGGCTTGCCCGCCAATTTCGGCACCTGCCCACATGGCAAGCTTGCGCAGGTCCGGCGATGACACATCAAGGTTGCCGGCCAGGTTCAGACCGTCGCCCAAACGGGCAAGACCGGACAGGGCTGCGGTGAGGTTTGCCGACTGGATTGACAGGTCGACAGGTGAGCCTTGCGAGGCAAGGCGGGCCGGCGATTTGGCGAACACCTGCAGGTCAATGCGTTGCCCGTTCCAGATCAATGATCCCTTGACGTCCATGGGGGCTTGCGCGTTGGCCATGCTCACAACGACATTGACCCCTGTTGCCCGGAATTCTGATCCGGAGCGCTCGTCCGCATAGACGATCTCGCCGTCTTCAATCTTTATCGGCGCGATCTGCACACTTTCAATGCCCGCCGAGCCGGTGCCTTCGGACGGTTGTTCTGCACCGCCATCCTTGTTGAAGTCCCAGTTGGACTTGCCTTGCTTGTCCACAACCAGGTTGAGGCGCGGGCGAACCAGCGTCAGCTCCTGAAAATTGATCTGCCGGGACATAAGCTCCGACCATGACAGCTGCAGTTTGAGAGCCTGCGCGGAGATGGTGGTTCCCTCAAACATGGCGGGCGGATTGGACAGCGTCGCGCCTTCAACTTCCAGCCTCAGGTCCGGCCAGAGCTTGACCGCTGGCGGTTTCAGCAAGGTCAGCTTGCGCCCGGTCGCCTGTTCGACCGCGCTGCTGAGCTGGGCGGTTGCAAATTCACCGCGCACCAGCAGCGGAATGCTCACGATGGCGATTGCCGCAATCACCACCAGGACCAGGATGGGAATAATGATTCGTTTCATGAGCCTGATTCTAGCAGATCAGGTCGGGTTATGAGAGCGCCGCATTTCAACATGGCATTCAATGAACGCGCAAAAAGTGACAGAAAATGGTTTTGGATTGCCGACCGGATGTTTATTGTGCCGCCAATCGGGGCTGGCCCCTGTCTGATCCCACACTGATTTTGCGAGTTTTCCATGTCTGCTGAACCTCTCTGGTCCCCTGATGCTGCCCGCATTGCCGCCCATCGCCTGACCGGGTTCATGCAGTCAGTAAATGCGTCCAGGAACATGGACATGAAGACCTATGAGGACGTGCACGGGTTTTCAGTGCGCGAACCGGAAAATTTCTGGTCCGATGTCTGGGACTTTTGCGGGGTCAGGGCCGAAACTCGCGGCGAACGCGTGCTGATCGATCGCGAACAGGTGCCCGGTGCGCGGTTTTTCCCCGATGCAAGGCTGAATTTCGCGCAAAACCTGCTGCGTCGCAGCGACGACACCCCGGCCATGGTTTTTCGCGGCGAAGACAAGGTTCGCTATGACGTAAGCTGGCGCCAGTTGAGCGATCAGGTCTCACGATTGCACCAGGCTTTCCGGGATTTCGGCCTGGAGCCCGGCGACCGGGTGTGTGCGGTGATGCCGAACATGCCGGAAACCATTTTTGCCTTTGCCGGCGCCAATTCACTCGGTGCGGTGTGGTCGTCCTGTTCGCCTGACTTCGGCGAGCGCGGCATTCTCGACCGCTTTGGCCAGATCGAACCGACCATCCTGATTGTGTGCGACGGCTATTACTATAACGGCAAGACCTTCGACATCACCGACAAGATCGAACAGGTGGCCAAGGGCCTGCCGACCTTGAAGAAGATTATTGTTGTCAACTACACCGGAAACGCCGGCACGGCGGCGGCAAGGCTGCCCAACGCGGTCACGCTAGATGATTTCATCGCAGACTATTCGCCGGCACCCATCGACTATGCGATGCTGCCGTTTGATCATCCGCTCTATATACTGTTTTCCTCCGGCACCACCGGGGTTCCCAAATGCATTGTTCATCGCACCGGCGGTGTACTGCTGAAGCACCTGGCCGAGCACCAGTTGCATGGCAGCATCAATCCCGGAGACCGTCTGTTCTATTTTACAACCTGCGGCTGGATGATGTGGAACTGGCTGGCCAGCGCCCTGGCGTCCGAGGCCACCTTGATGTTGTATGACGGTTCACCGTTTGCACCGTCCGAAACCGTGCTGTTCGACTATGCCGATGAAGAGCGTTTCGACGTGTTCGGCACGTCCGCCAAGTTCATCGACGCGGTGAAGAAAACCGGCTGGCGTCCGATGGACACCCACTCGCTGGCAACGGTGAAGACGATCATGTCAACTGGCTCGACGCTGGTGCCTGAGAGCTTCGAGTTTGTCTATGATGCCATCAAGCAGGACGTGCATCTGGCCTCCATGTCCGGGGGCACCGATCTGTGTGGCTGCCTGGTCGGCATAAACCCGTTCGGTGCTGTGTGGTCGGGTGAGATCCAGGCGCCGGGCCTGGGCCATGACATTCAGGTATTTGACGACGACGGCAGGCCGATGGCACGCGGCAAGGGCGAACTGGTCAACACCAACTCATTCCCGTCCATGCCGCTGGGCTTCCTCAACGACGACACCGGTGAGCGCTATCACAATGCCTATTACGCCCGGTTCGACAATGTCTGGTGCCAGGGCGACTTTGCCGAGTGGACCGAAACCGGCGGCATGATCATTCATGGCCGTTCCGATGCGACCCTGAACCCCGGCGGCGTGCGCATCGGCACGGCTGAAATCTATGCCCAGGTCGAGCAGATACCCGACGTCATCGAGGGCCTGGCCATCGGTCAGGACTGGGACAATGACGTGCGCGTGGTGCTGTTTGTGCGCCTTGCAGATGGTGTAGTGCTGGACGACGCGCTGGAAAAGAAAATCCGCACCCAGATCCGCACCGGCGCCTCACCGCGTCACGTGCCGGAAAAGATCGTCGCGGTAGCCGATATCCCGCGCACCAAGTCCGGCAAGATCACCGAGTTGGCGGTGCGCGACGTGGTGCATGGCCGCGCGGTCAAGAATGTCGAGGCACTGGCCAATGCCGAGGCGCTTGAGCTTTTCAGGGAATTGCCGGCGCTGCAGAGCTAGGGTCAGGGATCAATAGATCGAGCTGAGTTTCAAGGTCGGCTTAGCGGGACAAACCGACTTTGTTCATTATGCCCCGAATGGCAAAACCGGGCGGATCCCGGTCATTCGCTGCAAGTGTGAAGCTTTTTGACGCTAGAGCAAAAGCGGACTTTGGGCTGACCAGCGGAAGCTCACGAAGGTTTCCGCCTGGCGGCTCTGCAAATCTAGGGTATCCCGCGATCAACCCTCGTTTGCCTAACTTGTTCCCTTAGCTGACTTAGAGCCAATGGGAATTTTGCATGATCACCCGCCGGATACTCCAGAAACAAAGTATTGTAAGTTTCGGAATTGGCGCTTTTTAGAGAAGTGTGTTCAAATTTTGGTACCAAAGCGTAGTGGGGATTTGTGGAAGACGAAGACATATTCGTATTCTCCAAAATTAGCTGAATATCCGGATCGCTCATAGAATAACCTAGAAATAATACCGTGTTTACGGTCATCAGAGACCTGACAATATCAAAGAAACCAACATTCTCCGACTGAGCTTTGAAAAATGATCGCCTATCCAATACAATATGGTCTGTCTCAGTGATGCATCCATGCAATTTGACAATGCTGCGAACTGGCGAACGGAGATCAGCGAGAAGGCTCTTAGAGGTTTGTGTGCGAATGGAATGGCTTGATGATCCACCACTATAGTGGTCAAAATTTTTCTCAATCAACTCATCGTAATTGGTCGTAATTATTGTCTTAGGATCGATTTGTAGTAGGTCGTTATAGATGTCATTCATTGGCGGAGGGCGAAGTTGAAATCGATGGCGCAGCAAGTTATTCATGTCAGGAGCATTTACACCTGATGTAATAAGTTCGGCAGCGTCCAATAAGCGACCTTGGCGTATGAGTTTAGCTACCAACTTTTTACTCTTGGCGGTAGGTAATTTTTCGGACAACTCTTTGAGCAGTGTTCCCCAAGTTGGAAGCGCAGGAACGGCAGCCTTAGAAAACCCCGAACCAAGGAAAACCACCACCCGTCTCTCCGCAGCCTCCCTTACTAGCGCATCTGGCCAGGCCACCATATCCTACACCCTCGCCGCAATCTGCTCGGCAAGTTCTCCGATTATTTCTTTGTACCGAAGTGCTTGACTGAACTGGCTACCAACGAGGCCATCCTTGGACTTGAGCGAAATAATTGGAGCGTTGGCACTCTGAGCAAGAGGAATAAGACTGTATAGGTTAGGGACATCACCCAGGTGCGAGTCTTTATCGGGATGCGACAAGAAAGCAGTCAGATATGTATCGATTTCTGACGGAATATCCTCAAGAATCCTTTCATATGCTTTCGTTGGTCGGCGCACTCCAGCTTTTGCCTTCGCAATATATTGCTGTAGCGTAAATCCAATGAAACCCTCCGAGATGGGTATTGTCGTAGGAATAGAGAATTTTTTCAGCCCGTTAGGATTGAGGCGTTCTGACTGCTCCAATCCTACCTTGTAGTAATCAACCCAACCAGACATCCACCTTGAGATGTTTCTGATCCCCAGTACGCTGAAGGCATCAGCGCCAAGTGGCGTGATAAAATGGTCTACGCTCAACAGTACTGATCTGTTGAGGGCTCCGAGCGACGGGCTCACATCGACAAACACAAAATCATAATCAGAAGCCACGCTCACCAGGTAGGACCTGAGCCAATTTGAAACTCGAAAACCGCCCGCTTTACCCGTGGGAAGTTCTGCCCATGCAGAAGATAGCTGGTCTTCAAATAGGGAGAACTTTGGATGACCAGGAACAAGGTCTACACCAAATCTGTTAGTCCGTGCCTTGAGCGGCTTCATTGATTTGTCAATTTCCGCATCGCCATCAAGAATTGGTTGAACAATGTCCAAGATGGTTTTTGTACGGGTTTTCTCCTTGTCGCTTCCAGAGGGCCAGTACAGATCGATAGTTTTGGTGTCCCCCAAGATGAATTGAGTCAAGTTGCATTGCGGGTCACAATCTACAACCAACACTCTTTTTCCCATTTCAAGAGCAAAGTAAGCTGCAATATTACCAGTCAGTGTGGTTTTTCCGACCCCACCCTTATTGTTAAAGAACGAAATTGCTTTCACTTTGAACTCCAATTATCTGTCGGTTTCAGTATCTGACAATCCACTTGGGGTGGCAACGCTAAAGCTGAAGATAGCAACGTCGAGATTAACAGAAATATAGTGGAACGCAGCATCCGTCCCATAGCACTGAACCACAAAAAACGCGCTCTTTGCGGGGCAGGATAAGAGCGGCGCAACTGGAGCCGAATCGCCTCGCTCGTCGAGATCTGCAAGCTAAAAAATGTCAAGCGATACGCCTATCTCAAAGTCACGTTAGAAGCGATCGCCAGCGAGCATCCCGCCGCCCGCATCAATGAGCTCACGCCGTGGAACTTTGACAAAAGTGGCTGACAAAGCTTACGTTTTGCCATCGCAGCGAATGTCCGGAATGACGAACTGCAGCGCGGCGTGGTTGAGGACGCGGCAAGGTCCGCTAAGGGCCGCTTCTTCAATCGAATCTATTTATTGCATCAAGACTGAGCATCGTTGATGGCGTTTCGCGCTTTCGCAACAGTTTCTATGACCTGTTGATCAACTACGGTTTTCTGACTCACATGGAGTGAAATTACGGCTTTGGCTTTAGGGTGATGATTGATGTCGGAAGGTTTTCGAACATCAACAACTCTGTCCGCAGCTACAAATATCGGAGTGCCCACTGGCGTCGTGAGCCCTGCGAGTGGCTCATGCTCACGAATGCTGTCAACTAAATCAGCCAACTTGTCGGAGACAGAAATACGCTTACCTTCCAGGTCCAGAGTGACTGACTTTTTCGGCTCGGCTGGGCCATAGTTCTTTCGCAATCTAATCACCTTGCTGGCATTTATAGCAATTGTTGAACCGCTAAGGTCCTTAGCATTGATAAGCATTTCGCTTCCTCATCTGTGCCAGCCAGTAGTCTCATACCAGCATACCGCTAAGCTGGTCGAGGGCAACGAATATCTCTCCAGTTGAAAGTCACCTTATTGGAGTTTGGATGGTTTTTGGGCCACTCTCGCCGGTGTCAGTTATGGGCCGGTTTTGATGAAGGATGTAACAATTGATTATCGGGCGGTTTTGTTGAATTCAGCTTCAGTTACGCACTAACGGCGGAATTACCGTTCGCCACAGTTTTATATTGCTAGCTTGCTACACGGCACCTAGTTCGACGTTCTGGTTATACGATACCCCGTCTCTTCAATATGTATCTTCGAGGGGTCATCGCAATCGGGGTATTGCGTTGTTTCTATTTCAATCTCATATCTGCTCTCTGAAAAATTCTTAGGCGGAATTTCGAGGCTGACCAAGTCTTGCAACCAGCTCCTATTTGTTGCTTTTGCACCCTCAAATTTAGCGTTATGCAAGTTCGCCCCTGAGAAGGCTTTTGCTTCTGGCAAAACAGTGCCTCTAAAATCGGCGCTATCAAGGTCGGCTCCTTTGAAGGAAACACTGCGTAGGTTTCCTCCGGCCAAGTTTATGCCTGAAAGCGACCCCGAAAGCTGAATTGGTTGACGGTCGTTCTCTAATTGGACGCCCTTGAAATCAGCTCCAAGTCTCACAAAGATCTCAATTGGTATGCCGTGACTTGCAACCTGAGTTAAGAATTCTCCGCGCGAAATACTGATACGAGGCTCGGGCGAAGTCTTGTCTGAATGTAGTTTCTGACTGTTCAGCGCCTCTACGGCCTCAGTCACCCAGCGACCGTGATCTTTTTCGAACTCGGCCGGATCAAAATCCTGATCGAAGACACCGTTCTGATCCAGGTCGTCGAGTTCGCTAAGGACGGCATTCATAGACTCAATTGAGCCATTGGGTTTGACTCGATGAACTGCTGTGTTGTTCCCATTCATATCGATAATTCGGCTAGTAATTTCCCATCGAGATATGTCGACTTGCGTACTCTTTACACTATCTGGGCAAGGCAGGGTTTGTGGATTAATCTCCAATCGCCTTGTGGACACTTCGTTGATCCAATTTCCGTCATCGACAAAAGCCCCAGTGAAATTGCAGTTGCGTAAATCAGCTCCGCGAAACGCATCTGGAGATGGAAGTAATGCATTTGAAAAGTCACAACTATTTAGCTTCGCGTTCACGAAACTTGCGCGTCTTAAATTCGAGCCGGAGAGATTTATGCCGACCAGTGAAGCTCCCTGAAACGAAACATTCTCAAAGGCCGATTGAGGAAATCCGAAATCAAGTGCATGGGGCAGCTTTTCTAAAGGGAATCCAAGTGAATACAGAGCTGTCATCAAGCGCGCGCGCTCTGGGCTTAGAATGTGTTCCTGGCCATAAGCTTCGAGTTTGACATATGGACCCAATGTCTGCGTAAACGTGGAGATTCTTCCAGCAAGTTGGAGCTGAACACTACCTGAGTCGTCCAAAACATTTGGCTTCGATCTAGTCACGAGATCAATTAGCGGGCCAAGTTGTGAAACAAATATCTGCGTTTCTCTCGAAGCACGCATCTCTATGTTTTGAGATACGATCAGTTCATTTTGTTTATCTAGAAGCCTATTTTGGGAATCCAGCAAGATGTTGGCGTTCCATGCAAAATATGCACCAGCCAATGCCCCAATGGGTAGCGTAATTGAGATGATCCCTGCTGGAGAAAAAAACCAACTAATTACTGCCTGAATGGATGCGGACTTATAGTTTTTTCTAACCGGTTTCGACAATGCATAGCGATAAAAATTATACCAAACTCGGAGAGTTCGGTGTTCCTGCTCTACAAATTTGAGCTCTATCTCGTCGCTCGAAATTCCTTCGCCTGTCATGTACCTAACTCCGACATAATGCTTGATTTGGGCATCTTGAGGGCAGCTTACTAAGTCGAAAATGCTAACTATGGCCAGATTGATTAGCAAACCAAATTTGTAGTGTTCCGATACTGGACACTTGTCATGTTTCCGAGAAAATTGCTGATGGGGGCTTTTCTCGATATTTTGGTCACTCGATCAAAAGGGAATGTCCGCTTTTGGAATTCGTGAAGCCGCTTAGAGCCGACCATCGAATGACCGGTAAGGGCCGGAAGTGACAGTCGATCAGAAAGGTCGGAGGTCGCATTTGGGTTCAGAGCGATCATTTCGCTCAACCTGAATTAGCAGGTTCTGACGCCGGACGTGTCCGGCTTTGACAGATTTCTATAATCATTTCTCAAGGTGTCCAGTGGGTCACGGTTCCCGCTACGGCCTGCCTCAGCTTGCCAGCACGCGCGTTGTGGGAAATGTGATGTCGATGCGGGTGCCCTTGCGGGCTTCGCTGGAGATCTCAAAGGAGGCACGGTTGGCTTCGACCAGCGCCTTGGTGAGCGGCAGCCCCAGACCGGTTCCCTGAACGTCTGCCCGGCCGGCCTGTTCAACCCGGCGAAACGGCTCAAGGGCTGTACTCAACTGTTCTTCATCCATGCCGACGCCGGTGTCAGTGACCGACAGCAGCAATTCGCCGGTATCGATCGCCTTGGCGGTGATGATCACCTGTCCGCCGGGGTCGGTGAACTTGATCGCGTTTGAGGTCAGGTTCAGCAGGACCTGTTTGATCGAGCGGATGTCAGCCACAACCTGGGGAAGGTTTGCAGCGACCGACTTGCGCAACACGACGCGCGCGCCGGTCGCCTCGTCCTGCATCAGCTTTATGCAGGCATCAATCGCCTGGCCCAGGTCAACCGAGATGAAGTTCAGTTCCAGCTTGCCGGCCTCCACCTTGGACAGGTCCAAAAGGTCATTGACCAGTGACAACAGGTACTCGCCCGAGGTGTGAATGTCGTTGGCATAGCCTTCATAGCGCTCAGAGCCCAGCTTGCCGAACTGGGCGTTGCGCATGATATCGGAGAACCCCAAAATGGCATTCAGCGGCGTGCGCAATTCATGGCTGATGCGCGCCAGGAATTCAGACTTCTGCCGGCTGGTGTGTTCCGCCTTGTCGCGGGACTCCCGCAACTCCGCTTCGGTTTTTTTCCATTGGGTAATGTCGCGCATTACGGCGCAATAAGCCGATGCCGGAATATCCTGAATGCGAACACTGATCTTGCTCATGGTAATGAAAATCGGCACATCGCCGCCATCATTGACACTGGCCGTTATTTCCCGGCCGCCATTGAACAGCATGGCGAGACCACTGTCGCCGAGGGCGGCCAGATAGTCCCGCACAACCTTGGCGCTTGGCTTGTCCATCAGTCCGGCAAGCGGCTTGTCAATGACACTGGCCGCATGGACGCCAAACAGGGCTTCCGCCCCGGCACTCATGTGAGTGATGCTGCCGTCATCATCAAGGAACACGATGCCGTCCGTGGCGGTGTCCAGGATCGACATGAGTTCAGAGGTGCTGACAGCAGGTTGCTGACCTGCCGGCGTCTCGGGCTGCGGTGTCTTTGAACCGGTGCTGACCGGGGCAACGGGTTTGGCCGCCGCATCGGCTGCCGGCACTGCAGGCTGCGGGATCGCAGCGGCCTTCGGTTGAGTGTTTTCCTGCGCCGATGCGGTATCAGGCTTTGCTGTCTCGCTGCCGGCAACCGGCACAGCCGCCGCGGTATCGGTGTTCTTGCTGTCTGTTTCAGTCAGGATGGCCATTGGCATGGCGCCGTCATTCCACGGGAACGTCGATTTTTCCACGGTGAACTCGATCTCGTCACCGGCATTGCGCGCGAGCATCACCGAGCCCTGCTTGCTGGCAAGTGCGCCGAGGGCTGCGGCAATGTCGTGACGCTTTGCCAGGTCATTTTCACCGGCATATCCAAGGGCGGAGGCGATTGCCTGATTGGCGTAAACAATTTTGCCGGCACGATACAGAACGACCGCTCTGGGAATGTCGGACAATGCCTTGCGCACGATGTCAGCCACAGCAAAACCCGGCGCCTTTGCAGCCGGTACACTGGTCTGGGTCACGGAAGCCGTCGATGCCGGCGAAGGTTTCGCGGGTGCCGGGCTTTGTTCTGGCGCAACATCCGGTGCTGCGGTTTCCGGCAGCATCTTGGCAGATGCCTGCGCGGTTGCGGCTTCGACCGCCTGCCGCAAATCGGACACCGTACCTGGCTGCGGGTCCGGGAGCTGGTCGCCTGTTGCCGGTGCAGGTACAGGAGGCATGCCCGTTGCCGGCAGGGCGCGCTCAAGTGCGCGGCGGTCCGTGACATCTTCCAGTATCAGCGAAAACTGCCCCTCGGCGCCATCAGGCAGGCTGATCAGCTTTGCCGTCACTCGAATTTCGCGATGGCCGAACCCTGTTGCCATTTCCACAATCGAACTGGCAATGCCGGCGCGTCCTGCGCGGTCAAGAATCCTGGTCGCAAAGTCAGGTACGGAAACGTCTGCAAGCGAGGGCGGCGTGGTTTTTCCGAAAAGGTTGCGCGCCATCGCGTTGGCATAGCTGATCGTGCCGTCAGCATTGCAGATCACGGTGGCCACCGGCAGGCTCTCCAGCACCGAATTTGCGTGCCCTGCCTCTTCTGCTTCAGACGCTGTATCCGACGGCGGGACTTCAGCAACCATCAGCAACCCGTTGCGCCCGTCGGCCAGCGGATGCACGTGCAGCGTCACACTGAACGGCGCGTCGCTGACAGCCGATGCGAAACTTACCATTTCCTGCCAGCTCTCGCCGGCTGCTGCGGTTCTGGCCAGTTCAGATACCCGGCCGGCACCCGGATCGGTTTCGTCGAACGGCATGTCGATGAGGTCGAACAGGCTTTCACAACCAAACACCGCCAGTCCCGCGGCATTGGCCCAGACAACGCGCAGCCGTGCGCCGTCCCACAGCCATGCAGGCGTGGCAGCTGTGTTCAGCTCATCAAGTGATGGCGCGGTCTCTATACTCAATACAATTCCCCAGGCCGGTCTGGCTTGCCCAAAACGAAGACAGAAACTTCCGTCCTTGCCTCACCCGCCGCATCCGGGGCGCAGTTTAAGCCGGTTTTACGGGCGGCGTCCATGACTTCTTGAAGCGGTTGCCACTGTTGGCATAGCGATGTGGTTAATGGTATGGTTTGCCGATCTGCAGCGTGCCGATTTCGGGCCTATATATATCCGGGCATTGTCCCTTGCAAAACGTCGGCCTTCGGCATAGTTTGCGGCCCGCTGAACGAGTTCTTGTGCAGGCGTAGCTCAGTTGGTTAGAGCGCCGGATTGTGGATCCGGAGGCCGTTGGTTCAAACCCATCCGCCTGTACCATCTCGTTTTCAGGTTTCCATCAGACAGATTGTGGTTTCGTTACACAAGCGTCATAGCATGTGGACTCACGCGCAGAACCGACATAGTCTCCGCTCTCACTAGTTTGTGAAAAGGGAGCGTATATCTAATGAAATCAATTCTTAAATACACACTCGCAGCTGCTGCAATTGCAGGGTTTGCTGCGTCAGCCAGTGCCGCGGATCAGCGTTTTGTATCCATCGGTACAGGTGGTGTGACGGGTGTTTACTATCCAACGGGCGGCGCCATCTGCCGCCTGATGAACAAGACCCGCAAGGAACACGGCATTCGTTGCTCGGTCGAGTCGACCGGTGGTTCGGTCTACAACATCAACACGGTCCGCGCTGGCGAGCTCGAGTTTGGTGTTGCCCAGTCCGACTGGCAGTTCCACGCCTTTAACGGCACCTCGAAGTTCAAGGATGCCGGCAAGTTTGAAAAGTTGCGGGCAGTGTTTTCCGTCCATCCTGAACCGTTCACCCTGATCGGCAAGGCTGGCGGTGGCGTCAAGAAGTTCGACGACATCAAGGGCAAGCGCGTCAATGTCGGCAACCCGGGTTCCGGCCAGCGCGCCACCATGGAAGTCGTCATGGGCGCCTCAGGCATCGCCATGGGTGACCTTGCTCTGGCTGCCGAGCTGAAGGGTTCGGAAATGGCCCAGGCTCTTTGTGACGGCAAGATCGACGTGATGATGTACACGGTTGGCCATCCGGCTGCCGCCATCACCGAGGCTGCCACGACCTGTGACATTGAAATGATCCCGGTTGACGGACCTGCCATCGACAAGCTGGTTGCGGACAATCCGTTCTACCGCAAGGCCAGCATTCCAGGTGGCCTGTACAAGGGCAACGCCAACGACACGCCGACCTTCGGTGTGGGCGCGACTTTCATCTCTTCGGCTGATGTGCCGGAGGATGTGGTCTACACGCTGGTCAAGGCGGTGTTCGACAACTTCGACGACTTCAAGAAACTGCACCCTGCCTTCGCCAACCTGAAGGAAGAAGAGATGATCAAGGACGGCCTGTCCGCTCCTCTGCATCCCGGTGCCGAGAAGTACTACAAGGAACGCGGCTGGATGTAATCCGCCCCGAATAGTCAGTATTGCGCAGCGGGGAGCATTGTCCCCGCTGCGATTTTTCAATTTATTCGTTTGAAAATTTATAAACCGGCGGGCAGGCCGGATCATGTGCGCAAATATACGGCGCACGGGCAATGGGCAGGAGGGGATCTCGCAATGAGTACTCAGGACAACACGGTTGCTGAATCGGCATCCGATATCGCAGCGGCATCTGATACCGGTGGTCGCAGCCTGACCGGATCGCTGGGATTCTTTGTCGCCTTGCTGGCGTTTGTATGGGCGTGTTTTCAGCTCTACATCGCCTCCGGCGTTCCGTTCTGGCTGACCCAGGCCACCGGCATCAACGTGGTCTTCAATGACGGCCAGGCCCGTATCGTGCATCTGGCCTTTGCCATCGCGCTTGCCAGTTTCTCGTTCCCTTTGATGAAAGGCTCAGCACGCCACACCATCCCGTGGTATGACTGGCTTCTGGCGATTGTCGGATCGGGCTGCTGCCTCTACCTGCTCATCTTCAAGGATGATATCGCAAGCCGGGCCGGTTTGCCGACATCCGGCGACATTATTGCCTCGACGCTCGGCCTCATATCACTGGCAATTGCTGTTTACCGCGCTCTTGGACTGCCTATGCTGATCGTGGCAAGCGTTTTCGTTTCCTATGTGTTTTTCGGCGACAGTTCCTATCTGCCGGACACCATCCAGTGGAAGGGCGCGTCCTTCGGCAAGGCGCTATGGCATTTCTGGATGCAGACGGAAGGCGTCTTTGGCGTGGCGCTTGGCGTGTCGGCCACGATCATCTTCCTGTTCGTATTGTTTGGATCGCTGCTGGAAAAGGCAGGTGCCGGCAATTACTTCATCAAGCTGGCATTCGGGTTGCTGGGCCATATGCGCGGCGGACCGGCCAAAGCGGCTGTTGTGGCGTCTGCCATGTCCGGGCTTTACTCCGGTTCGTCCATTTCCAATGTTGTGACCACCGGCACGTTCACCATCCCCTTGATGAAACGAACCGGGTTTTCAGCTGAAAAGTCAGGTGCTGTTGAAGTCGCGTCGTCCACCAACGGCCAGCTCACACCGCCGGTCATGGGTGCTGCCGCCTTCCTGATCACCGAATTTGTCGGCATCTCCTATCCGGAACTGATGATGCATGCCATCCTGCCGGCGGCGATTTCGTACATTGCGCTGGTATACATTGTTCATCTTGAGGCCATGAAACTCGGCCTTGAAGGCTTGAAGCGGCCGCCGACGCATCTGTCCCTGATACAGAAACTCATCGGCGTGCTGTTCGGCTTCCTGGCCATGTCGATACTGGCAGTGGCGGTTTATTACGGCCTCGGCTGGGTCAAGACGGCGTTTCCGGGCATGACCCTGTGGGCAGGGTCGCTGTTGTTCCTTGTCGCTTATATCATTCTGATGGCAATCGCTGCCAAGCGGCCTGATCTTGAGCTCGATGATCCCAATGCACCGATGCTGGAATTGCCGCGCCCCGCGGAAGTCGCGCTGACCGGGCTGCATTTCGTGCTGCCGATCGTCATTCTGCTGTGGTGCATTCTGGTAGAGCGCCTGTCGCCTGCGCTGTCGGCCTTCTGGGCCACCATGGCCATGACGTTTGTTGTGGTGACACAGCATGCATTGAAGTCCATCTTCCGCGGCACGCCATACCTGATCGCGGATATCCGGCAGGGTCTGGTTGATTTCTGGGACGGCATGATCGCCGGCTCCCGCAACATGATCGCCATTGCGGTCGCAACCGGTGTTGCCGGCATTATCATCGGCACCGTGTCGCTTACCGGCCTGCATCAGGTTATCGGCGAATTCATTGAATTCCTGTCCGGCGGCAATCTCATTCTCATGCTGCTGCTGGTCGCCGTGATGAGCCTGATCCTCGGCATGGGCCTGCCAACCACCGCAAACTACATTGTTGTGTCCTCTTTGATGGCGCCGGTCATTGTCGCCGTTGGTGCCCAGTCAGGCCTTGTCGTGCCGCTGGTCGCGGTGCACCTGTTCGTCTTCTACTTCGGTATCCTGGCGGATGATACGCCGCCCGTGGGCCTGGCCGCATTTGCGGCGGCGGCGATTTCCGGCGGCGATCCGATCAAGACCGGTATCCAGGGCTTCACCTACGATATTCGTACAGCCCTGTTGCCGTTCCTGTTCATCTTCAACACCGAACTGCTGCTGATAGATGTCAGTCCGCTCAAGGCGATTTTCGTGGCTGTTGTCGCGACCGCCGCCATGATGCTGTTTGCCGCTGCGACGCAAGGCTTCTGGATGGTGAAGAGCCGCGCCTGGGAGACCGTGGCATTGCTGCTGATCGCCTTCACTCTGTTCCGTCCGGGCTTCTGGCTGGACTATGTTCAGCCGCCTTATGACGAGAAAACCGGCATCGAAGCGGTCGAGCTGGCAGCCAGCCAGCCGGACAACGGGCTCATGCGCCTGGTCATTGAAGGACCGGATTTCGACGACGCCGAAAAGACCGTAAAAACCACATTGATGGCAAACCTCGGCGCACCCGGTGACGGCACCAAGCGCATGGAACAGGCCGGCCTGCTGGTCGTGCCGGAAGGCGATGTCGCCAAGCTGGAAGAACCGCTGGCCGGAACGCCGTTCTTTACCCGGATGCAGATGTTTGATTTCTACGGTGACAAGCCGGTCCAGATCCTGCGCGCCGAAATGCCGGCGGACCGGACGCCCAAGGAGGTGTTCTATATTCCCGCCGTGTTGTTGCTGGGGCTGGTGTTCTGGGTCCAGCGCCGCCGTCGCGTGGTGCCTGCGGCCAAGGCTGCCTGATGCCGGACATGGATCTGCTGCGGGCATTGTGTGATGCAGCTATCGAAGCCGCACAGCCGTCGTTGTGCCTGCCCCGGCATTTGCCCGCGCCACCGAAGGGCAGGACCATCGTGGTGGGTGCAGGCAAGGCCTCTGCAGCCATGGCGGCTGCAGTTGAAGCCAACTGGCAAGGTTCGCTTGAGGGCCTGGTTCTTACACGCTACGGCCACGGCTGTCCGTGCCGGCATATAGAGATTGTCGAAGCCGCTCACCCGGTGCCGGACGAGGCCGGTTTTGCGGCAGCTGCCCGCATCCACGACATGGTGCAGGACCTGACCCCGGATGATCTGGTGTTATGCCTGATCTCCGGGGGCGGTTCGGCATTGCTGACCGCGCCTGCTGACGGTATCAGCCTGGCTGAAAAACAGACTGTCAACAAAGCCCTGCTGGCCAGCGGTGCGCCGATCGGTGAGATGAATTGCCTGCGCAAGCACCTGTCGGCGATCAAGGGCGGCAGGCTGGCTGCCAGTGCCTGTCCGGCAAAAGTTGTGTCCCTGCTGATCTCCGATGTGCCCGGCGATGATCCTTCCACGGTGGCGTCCGGCCCCACTGTGGCAGACCCGACGACGCGGGCCGACGCCTTGGCAATCCTCGACAAGTACAATCTCGATGTCGCACCCTCGGTGCGTGCTTTCCTTGCAACTGAGGCCGCGGAAACCCCCAAACCGGGCGATCCCCGTCTGGCAGCCGCTGACACCCGGATGATCGCAACCCCGCGCATGTCCATTGATGCCGCGGCGCGGATCGCGCGCGAGCACGGCTATCATGTCGTCGACCTCGGCGATGACCTTGAAGGCGAGGCGCGCGACGTAGGCGCCGCCCATGCACGCATTGCGCTGGAAACGACAGGCCCTGCCATCATCCTGTCCGGCGGCGAAACCACGGTGACGCTGAAAGGCAAGGGCAGGGGCGGCCGAAATGCGGAGTATGCTCTCGCTTTGGCCATCGGCCTGCAGGGGGCTGCAAATATTTCTGGCGTTGCAATCGATACTGACGGCATTGACGGGTCTGAAGACAATGCCGGCGCGCGCGTGTCGCCGGATGTGCTGACCCGCGCCGCGGACAAGGGTGTGGATGCGCAATCCATGTTGGCCAACAATAATGCCTACGGGTTTTTCGAGGCCACCGGCGACCTGGTGATGACAGGTCCGACGCTCACCAATGTCAACGATTTCCGCGCCATCATTGTCGGTGCCTGACACGGTTTGCCATTCCATCTACTGAAACCGTCATCACCCGGCTTGACCGGGTGACCCGGTATTCACGAAATTTTGTGGGTCTGGTACACCGATGCCACGCTTGGGAGCACGGTGGTTACTGGGTTGCCCGGTCAAGCCGGGCAATGACATTTTAAGCAAAAACGGGCCCGGCCCACCTGCTAATCCAGCATTTTCAGGGCACGGGTGAAGAAGTCTTCCGTGCCGAAATTGCCGGATTTCAGCGTAATGGCGAACGTCTCTCCCGCACGGTTGGCAAAACACCATGGAACACCGGGCGCTATCTCGCGGCCAACACCCAGGCGGTCTGTTGCCAGCGCCTGCGTCACCGCGCCGGAGGTTTCGCCACCGGCCACGACAAAGCGCCTGATGCCGAGATCAAACGCATCGCCTGCCAGTGCGGCCAGGGCGTCTTCCACGACCTGCCCGGCCTTGTCTCGTCCGAGTTTTTCCTGTGCCAAAGCAACATCGTCCGGTTCTGCCGTGGCATAGATGATCTTCGGCGCATCCGGGTCCTGCGATGCCAGCCATTGCCGGGCCTGGGCCAGGGCGTCGGGGCCATCGGCCAGCGCCAGCGGGTCAAGCCGCAAGGATGCGGCATGGGCGCTGTAGTCGGCGACCTGGGCCCGGGTCATGGCGGAACATGATCCGGACAGCACGATGTTGCCTGCTGCAGTTTCAGGCGCAATGATCTCGGCATCGGTGGCTGCCACACTGCCTTTCGCGGCCAGCAGGCGCGGCAGGTCCAGCGCCAGCGCACTGCCGCCGGTGATCAGTTTGAAATCCTGTACCGCTTCGGAAATCGCCGCCAGGTCGGCCTGCGAAATCGCATCGGGGACAATGTGCTGGATGCCGTTATAGGCCAGCCCGCGCAATTGCCCGGCGATATGGGCGGCACCCTGGGCGATGTCCGGCCAGGCAATGTGCCCGACCTTGCCCTGAACCTGCGGCGCCAGCAGGCGCATCAGGTTGGCATCGCGCATCGGGGTCAGCGGATGATCGCGCATCGGGCTTTCATCGAGCGGCACGTCGCCCACGAACAGATTACCCATATAGATCGAACGTCCGTTTTCCGGAAACGCCGGACAGTAGATGGTCTGGTTGGTGCCCAGGCGCGCCATCAGGGCTTCCGCCACCGGTCCGATATTGCCGTCTGGGGTCGAATCGAAAGTTGAACAGTACTTCCAGTAGAACTGGTCTGCGCCGCGCGCCATCAGCCAGTTGGCCGCCTTTTTGGTCACAGCTACGGCGTCGTCCACCGGTTCCGTCCGGCATTTCAGCGCAATCACCTCAAATGGGGCAGGCTCGCTGACATCATCGGCGGCAGGCACGCCAATGCGCAAGCCGACCTTATGACCCGACCTGGCCAGAATGGCGGCAAGGTCACTGGCGCCGGTAAAATCATCGGCGATACAACCCAGTGCGATACTCATGTCCTGACACCCTCTTGCTTGCCTCGCGTCATGCCGCCATGTTGCACATGCGACGCATCTTTTCCGACCTGGCTCACTGTTTAGAAGTAAACCTCATGACACTCAAGGCACTCACCCTCGGTTCCGCCGTTATAGACATCATCGTCACCATTGCGCCGGAGCGCATCGAGCACATGCGCATGCGCAATGCCGAGGCATCGTTCCTGCTGGTGGAAGAAGGCCGCAAGGTCGACGCGGAATCGGTAACCCGTCATATTGGCGGCGGCGGCGTCAACACTGCCGTATCGCTGTCGCGGCTGGGCTTCGATACCGCAGCGCTTGTCAAAACCGGCGCTGACCGCAATGCAGAAGACGTGATCGGGCGTCTAGAACGTGAAAAAGTGTCACGGGATTTTCTCATCAGCGACGGCGAGCTTGCAACCGGTTCATCGGTGCTGCTGTCATCGCATGAACGCAATGCCGGCATTTTTACAGCCCGGGGCGCCAATACGGCCCTGCTGCCGCGCGACCTTGCCGATGAGGCGTTTGAGCGCGACCTGGTATTCATTTCCGGACTGTCCAACGAATCCGCCGATTGTTTTCCCCATGTGATCGCCAAGGCCAGTGCCGCTGGGGCCCGCATAGCCACCAACCCCGGTATCCGGCAGTTGTCGTCCCGCGCAGATGAGTTCTTCGCGTGTCTGGACCGGATTTCCATCCTGACCCTGAACCGGGTTGAATCAGAGCAACTGGTGCCGCGCCTGATTGCCGACGGTTCCGCCGATCAGCGCACCGTCATCAAGCCTGCCGGAGACCCCAATTCTCTGGTCGACAGGGGGCTGATGGCAGGTGGCTTCAATCTGCCGTTCGACAGTTATGTCCGCGCCATTACATCACTGGGCGTTGACATGCTGCTGGTGACCAACGGGTCGGACGGCGCCTATGTCGGCACCGCTGACGGCATCTGGCACTGTACGGTGCCAAGTATCGAGGTCGCAGGCACGGCAGGCGCCGGCGATGCCTTTGCCTCAACCTTTGCCGGCATGATTACGGCAGGAGCAAGCATCGAAGACGCACTCAAGTCAGCGACCTGCAACGCAGGCTCCGTGGTGAGCCATCTCGACACGCAAACCGGATTGCTCAGTCGTGACGGGATTGCCGGGCGGGTGAAGAAATTCGAAGACCGGCTGGTGGTGACCAAATGGGACATAGTCTGATTTGATTTTTACCTGCTGAACCAACTACCTTGTCGATCTGAACAATGTGATCATCGTTGCTGCTGAGGCGACGGAACCAATTCGCCCTGTGCCAGGAATACGACAATCACGGCCAGCAATGCCCAGCCACAAGACCAGGCCTTGGTGCTACATGAATTCAATATAATTGCCGGCACATCCCCGATCGTCGGGAATCTCCATACTACCTGCTTTCGGTGATGGTAGACCGCACAAGCTTGCGGCCTCACCGACTACCTTCGCCGGATCGTCGACCATGTCTTCATAAGTCACAATCCTCACTATATCCGGATACTTTTCGACCATTGCATCCATCATTTTGTGATACCAGGTAACATGTTCATGTATTGACTGGATGTCATAAGCATATGCGTTGCCGCTCTTGTAACTTCGCATGAATATACGCGTGGTCAGGTCCATCAAATCACGTTTGACAAACACAAACCGGGCATCTGGAATATGGATCGCCAGTTCGCCAACGTTCAGCATATAGGCTGGATGAGTATTGGTGAATACTTTCGCAGGTCCTGTCCGCCTGTGCAGCTCGTCTTCAAAATTGTCCTTGAATTGCGAATAAAATTGCGGCGGCAGGTGTTTCAAACTCCAGCTTTTTATCAGTCCGGCGTCCTGAAAAGTCCGGTTGATCGCGTATTCCGGGCCTGTGCTTTCATAGCCTCTTTTGACTCCATCAAGCGTCGAGACCAGCTTTTCCAGGGTGGTTTTTCCCGACCGTGATGGTCCCAGTATAAAAAGGCTGAGCGGCCGATTCTCACGGGATTTCCCCGTGCCCGGTTTGGCCTCTTCAAGCCATTGCAGGCTAAATTTCTCGCGCTCTCTTTCGCCTGAACGTTGTTCCTTGAGTTTTTCGGAGAATTTTTTGTTGGCAATCTTGAACTGCTTGTAGGCGTCCTCGTAGCGACCTTCCCGGTCGATGGCGTGCGCGCGAACAAAGGCCAATGTCTCTTCAGAATTTTCTCCGGAAGCGGTTTTTCTGTTACCCAGTTTTTCGATTTCCGCCGTCAAATCAACGTCAACGGCATCTTTCGGTAGTTGTGTTATAGTAGACAACAAGTCCAGTGAAATAACGCCTTTTGACAATAGATGTTTTACCACTTTCACGGCAGATTGATCGTGACCCAGGGAAATGTGGCTGCGAGCCAGACCCATGCTCGCTTCCAGGAAGTTCGGTTGCTGTTTCAATGCCTCGCTGAATGTATCTCTGGCCTTCTCATATTCGCGCTGTTGATCATAGACATAGCCAAGTGTGGTCAGCACACTCGGGTCTTTGGGTCTTACCGCCCTTGCCTGCTCAAGAATCTGGGCCGCCATTTCGCCGGCACGCAAGTTGAGGCATAAGGCGCTCAAAGTGGTCAGTGTTATCCAGCTTCGCGGGTTCAGCGTCACTGCATGAAGCAGAGGCCCCAGGGCTTGTGTGTATTGTTTCTTGTCCGCGTAAATCAACCCGAGTGTGTGCAACGCTCCAAAGTAATCCGGATATTGGCGCAGCAGCCGCGTGCAAATATTTTCCGCTCGGTCAAGTTTGCCCTGTCTGCGAAAAGTTTCAGCTTGTTCCAGTTGTTCACGCGCTGCCTTTAACGGGTTTGTAGACATCGCGTTTTGCACGGGTTTGCCCTTTTCACGCATTCGTACCAACGTCGATTTCCCGTTGTTGCCAACCCAGTTTCCGGCCTGACCTGGAGATGAAAATTAGTGTCTGAAACCCGAATCATTACGCGAAATTTTCAGTAACGGCAAACCCTTCTAATGGCACATCTTTAGGCCGCTTGCCCAAATTGCGGGCTGTGCATAAACTTTGTAAAAGTGTGTCTCTTGGGTCACACTAGTCGATTTGTTGGGCGTTTGGCCTGTTTCCGGCAGGGTCGCGGATGGCATTTTCGCGCATCTCATTCGGCAAGGTTAGGCGAAGACCGTGGCGGATTTTCCACCTAAACCACTGATCTATAGACGAAAATAAAAAAATCTCCAGCGCAAGACCTGCCCGGACTGCCGACGCCCGCAACCAATATATTGCAAGCCACCCTGAACGGGTCCTGACATCGGTGTTTCTCCACTGTCTGCTGCATATTCGTGAACGTAGCCATGATCTGGTTTGAAAAGTGTTTGAATAGTGGCGGGTTCATGGTATCGACCGCAAGCCAAAATTTGGACGAAGCAATCCGCAGGCTGGGTTGTGGAGCATTAGGGGTTTACAGAGGGGTATTCGATGTTTGGACGTTTGCGCGCGGGCGTTTCTGCAGCGGCATTAGGCTTGGTTCTATGCGGCCCGGCATCAGCGGCTGATTTGTTCGTTGAAGAACCTGGTGCTCGCTGGCAGGGGTTCTACATCGGCGGGCATCTCGGCTACGCCAAGGCTGACAGCTACTTTTTTGACTCAACTGATGGTGATGAAAATGCACGCAATGACGGCAATCTCCTAGGAGGTTTGCAGGCAGGCTACAATTGGCAGGATGGCGACATTGTATGGGGCGTCCAGGTTGATGGCAGCGCAGTGGGGCTTGAAGGCGGCAATAACGACTACATCCAGGCAGAGGTGAATTTCCTTGGAACCCTCAGAGGACGTTTGGGGATCAGTCTCGGCGATATTATGGTGTACGGAACAGCTGGCGTCGGCCTGGTGACGGGTGACGCAGCGAGCAGTACTGCCCCAAATGTCAGGGACAGGTTCGCGGAGCCCGTCTGGGTTGCCGGCGGTGGGGCCGAGTTTGCACTTGATGACCGGGTGTCCCTCGGCGGTGAATTTTTGTATTTCGGTGAAACGGGAACCTTTAACGGTCATGACGATGAGGGCCGGGTTGAAGGTATTTATTCTGGCCGTGTATTCTTGAACATTGCGATGAACGATGCGGGATCATCGTCTCGTGGCGCCAATATATCTCCTGCAGGTGGACCAGACGGCAACCGTTGGCAAGGGCTCTATGTCGGTGGCCATCTCGGTTATGGCAGCGTTCAGGACTTCTCTTTTGACAGCTCAGGTCAAACAGGCGGCCCGCACAATCTTGGAAATTTTGTCGGCGGCCTGCAGATCGGATACAACTGGCAAAACGGCGACATAGTCTGGGGTCTGGAGGCAGATGCAAGTGCCACCGGGATGGAAGTCGGTGAATGGGATTACGCATTTGCCGAAGTAGACTACCTGGCTTCTGTTAGAGGCAGGTTGGGTGTCGATCTGAATCAGATACTGGTATACGGCACCGCCGGAGTGGGCTTTGTCGGCGGCGCGGGGGCCAGTTCTTCCATACCGACAGTCAAGGATAATTTCCTGGAGCCGACATATGTTGTCGGTGGCGGCCTGGAATTCGCTTTGGATGAACGCGTGTCAGTAGGTGCTGAAACCCTGTACTATGGTGAAACGGGCACATTCTCAGCCGACGATGATGAAGGCCAGATTGATGGCATCTGGACTGGCAGGGTAACCGTAAACGTCAGGATGTGAACATGGTCGGGGGATAATGGCCCCGGGTTAAGTTTTTCATTCTGGTCGAACAGCTTGTCTTGCCTGCGGTCGGGCCGTTCTCCGTGCCTGAACAAACGTTGTTTTTTCGTCATTCCCGCGAAAGCGGGAATCTACACTTCACAGCATACATTGCCCTTACTGTCACTGGATCCCCGTTTTCATGGGGATGACGGTAGTGATAGACTCCCTCCCGAGGCACGTTAGTGCCGAGGCAAGGCCGACCGGCCGCCGCACGAAGTGCGCCCCCGCGGAGCGCAGCCGGAGGCTGCTTGCGTGAGCGAAACAAACCCCAACTAGGCCCGACGGGCCTCGGGCCGGTCAGGCCCGCCCTAGCGGAGCACAGGCGAAGCCTGCTTGCGTGAGCGGAATAAACTAAACAATCCCAACTTAAACCAAAACAACCTATGCCGAGCAACTGGCTCCGCCCAGCACGCAGAATTTCGAACAGTGCGGGTGGTTCAGTTTTACAGCACCTTCGGCAAAATTGCCGCCGTCGGCCTTGAGCGATGAGGCGAGGTCGGGGCCCATTTCGAAGTCGCCGTCATAGGGCAACAGGGTGCACGGCAGTACTGCAGGTGCATCAGCGCCCTTGCGCCTTACCGCCATGCGGCTTGTCGCGCACATCTGCTCGTCCGGGCGTTTGCTCAGAATGTCCCAGCACGCGGTGGTGATCTCGGGCACATCTGCTTTTTCGTTCATTTCCGGAAACAGCACGAGCTGGCCCCGGTCAGCCGGATCAATGCGCCAGCCGCGCACGGCGATCAGGTCGCGGTAGCCGGTGCGGGAGATGTCGTCGGTCTCGCCCCAGCAGGTGCGTCCGGCAATGGCGATCTTGAAGCCCTGAGCGTTGAGCCAGTCCATGCCGGCGACCGCCTTGTCCCAGGTTTTCGGTCCGCGCTCGGCCTCATGCAGCGCCTTGCCGTAATGATCCAGGCTGACACGCAGGATTATGCGGCCCGGATAGCGTTCGTTCAGGTCAACCAGCCCGGTCTTGATCTTCAGCCGCTGCATGGGCTGCATGGCATTGGTCAGCACTAAAACGTCATGGCCGCGGGCAAGGGCTGCCTCCATCATGGCCGGCATGTCCGGGTTCATGAACGGTTCGCCGCCGGTAAAGGCGATTTCCCGGGTGCCCAGCTTCAGTTCTGCAATCTCGTCAAACAGCGACACAGCATCATCCAGCCTGAAATATTCCAGCCGGTCGTTGGTCGGTGACGATTCGATATAACAGTTGGCACAGGTGATGTTGCACAGCGTGCCGGTGTTGATCCACAGTGTTTCCAGCGCACTCAGGCTGACACTGGCACGCACTTCGCCCAGGGCGGTTAAGTCCGGGTTCTTGAACTTCGCCGGGTCGATGGGCTCGAACTCGGCGACAAGTGGATTGGAAATTTCATTCATGAGCGGGGAAACTAGCGTTATCAAGGCTCTCAGACTACCATGAAATCCACGTGATGACATAATTGTCAGCATGGCGTGATCCTGGTTGACAGGTTGCGCAATGAATGGCGTTTACTCGTGAGGCGTGTTGCGGGTGTAGCTCAATGGCAGAGCAGGAGCTTCCCAAGCTCAAGACGAGGGTTCGATTCCCTTCACCCGCTCCAGGTATCGTACAGGCATTTTGTGTGGCAGTTCATCAGGATCATTACTTTTTCCAGTTTAGCCCCGATTACAGCCCGTCAGGTCTTTATATGCGGGTGCAAATTCGCTACTGCTAAACCGTGTCCGCACTCTGTCGATTTGCGTGGCATATATGATGTGGTTTGAGCCGAGGCCGGAATGAACACTGTTGCACAGCGCATCCGTCAACGCGGGTGGCTCTCATTCTTTAAAATCGCCGTTTTTGCTGCCCTGATCGGTTTTTCGGGTGGCGTTGCGCCGGTATTGGCGGCGGATGAACTGCCCATGTTCCGGCAGGTCGCGAAAGGCGATGTGACCACCAGCCTGCGCAAGGTCCGGCGTGTCCGGTTTGCCGTGGATACGCAGTTTCCGCCGTTTGCCTTCAGGGACACTGCCGGCGCCCTGACCGGGTTTCTGCCCCTGTCCGTCGACGCCATGTGTGCCGACCTGAAAATAAAATGCGAATTCGTGATCCATGACACGGTCAACATGGAAGGTGCGCTGACCGCCAATGAGGCCGATGTCGCGGTCTACATGAAAGGGCGCGACGAGCTGGATTTTGAGAAACTGGAGTTTACCCGCCCGTTTCTGCGTCCGTTCGGCCGGTTTGCAGCCCGAACCTCCAGCCCGATCAGAAAGACCGATGTTCGCACTCTGGCCGGCAAACGCATCGGAGTTCGTGCGGGCACAACCCACGCCAGCTTCATCAAACAGTACTTCAACCGTTCATTGCTGGTTACGTACTCAAATCATGAAGCGCTTTACGAAGCCGCCCGCACCGGCAAGGTTGATATTGTGTTCGATGATGCGTTTCGCCTGATGTTCTGGTTGCAGGGCACGATTTCCAGGCAATGCTGTCACTTTGTCGGGCGTGGATACCTGGATCCGTCACGATTTTCCAAACCGTTATCCATGGTGGTTCGCCGCGAGGACAATGACCTGCGCAAAGTGCTGGATTATGGTCTTGATCGCTTGCAGACATCCGGACGGTTCGCCCTGATCTACAATCGCTTTTTCCCGCAATCTCCATACTGATCTTATGGGCCCCGTCGATGGGTGAGGTATCATGACGTCCGCACCTGCACCTTTACTGCATGATGGCCCGGCAGATGGTCCGGTTTTGCTGCTGGCCCATGGCGCCGGTGCGCCAATGGACTCAGACTTCATGACCGACATGGCAGGCCTGCTGGCTGGTTTTGGTATTCAGGTTGTGAGATTCGAGTTCGCCTACATGCAGGCTCGCAGGGCAGACGGCAAAAGACGTCCGCCACCTCGCATGCCTGGCCTGATCGAGGAATTCCGGCGGGTCATCTCGCGGTTTCCGGACACTGCGGTGTTCATCGGTGGCAAATCCATGGGCGGCCGGGTGGCCAGCATGATTGCCGCCGACCCGCAAAGTGGCACTGATATCGCCGGACTGGTGTGTCTGGGTTACCCGTTTCACCCGCCCGGCAAGCCCGACAGCCTGAGAACCCAGCACCTGCCGGAGATCAAGCGTCCGGCACTGATCGTGCAGGGCGAGCGCGACCCGTTCGGCAACAAGGATGATGTGTCAGGCTATAACTTGCCGGAAAACATGCAGGTTTTCTGGTCCGCATTCGGCAATCACGATCTGGCGCCGCCGAAGAGGTCCGGCCGTACGGTTGAGGAAAACCGGGGTGCAGCTGCGAAGGCCGTTGCCGATTTTATCAGTGCGAATGCCTGAAAGCGTGATGCTGGCAAGAGGTATGGGAGATTGCCTGCTCGCAAGCTGCGTCACAACAGCTTGTGGGATGCAGGGCCCGGGGGTGGAACCCTGCATCCCGAATTGGTTGCTTCAGCTAAAGCGCTGCAATGCAGCTCTTATACTTCTGCCACCAATAACTGGAGCCCGCGTGTCGTGCTGTCCGCAAGTATCTGTAACAATTGTTTTTTTCGACATTTTCCACTTGTTGATGCGGTATTGTAGACACCGCATTCGAAACAAGAACGAGCTGTTTGTTGAGGGAGGCATTCGTCGCCCAGATCATCGCGATTACAGACAGGCCGATGATCAGCGACAGGGGTATAATTTGGTTATGTGCAAAAAGCGTCATGTCAAATCACCTCCATGTTCGTCAGTGTCTTTTTGTTGACTGGTAGCCTAGTGTCGCTCACGTTTTTGTTATGTGAGAATGTGCACATCTCGCGCGATTACGGTTTTACGCAAGGTAAAAATTACTTCCTTCGGTATTATGGTTGAAAAAAAACTCATTGCGGCACATCATCGCCGCCGTGGATGAGATCAGGGAAATACCGTTGTTTACGGCACTTGGAGATGGCGACGCCCGCCGGTTGTCGGTGCATTGCGTCTGGCGCTCGGTTGCCGAGAACGAACTCATCATCGACTATGAAGACGAAACCGCCGAAGTGCTGTTCGTCGTCGATGGCCGGGTGCGCATATTGCTGCGCACGGCCTCGGGACGCGAAGTCATACTCGACGACATGCAGGGCGGCCGGTACTTCGGCGAGATGGCGGCGATTGACGGGCTGCCGCGTTCGGCCAATGTGACGGCGCTTGAAAAAACCCGCATCTGCGTGATGCCGGATGCAGTGTTCCGCGATGCCTGCACTACCATACCGTCCGTCGGCCTGTCGGTGATGAAAATGCTGGCGGATCGCGTGCGCACCCTGAACCAGCGGCTCGGCGAGTATGCGTTCCTTACGGCAAAGCAGCGCCTGTGTGCGGAACTCTTGCGATTGTCACGTCCGCGCATGGGCAATGAAAAGCAACGTATCGTATCGCCACCACCGCTGCAGCGTGAATTGGCCGACAGGATTTCCACCCAGCGCGAAGTGGTTACGCGTGAGCTGGCCACGCTGTCTCGCAAGTCCATCATCGAGAAAACCCGCGGTGGCCTGGTGCTGGTCGAACCGGACCGGCTCAATGCCATCATTGATGAAGCCCAGTCGAAGTAAAGTCCTGATGGGCGGGCATAACGTTGCGTTAATTGAGATCGCGTTCGATGTCTTCGCTGAAATCACGTTCGAACACCAGCTTTTCATTGTGCCAGGCTTCAATGCGGGCAGTCAGGTGAAAGTGCCTGGATGACGATCGCATCGTCGACCAGGTCTCGGTGCGCAGCACAATATCGTCACGCTGCAGTTCCTGTGTCCAGTGGGTGGTCATGCGGGCGGAAAGCGCATCATCGGGATGAATGCTGTGGGTTTCCCGGCCCACTGCGCCGGTAATGAGACCGTGGTCATCATGCCGGTACAGGCCAAAATCATCCACGATTGAAATGGTCACCTCGCCGGTTGCTTCATCCTCTGCCTGTTCGCGCAAACTTGACGGTGCGCGCAGTTCGGTAAGGTCGGCAGGTGGTGCGGAAACCGGTTCTGGAAACACCGGCGCGACTTCACCCGGCACGGGCGTGCGAACCGGCACCGTCAGCCAGGACCTGGCGGTATGTACGTCCAGCGTAACCGGTTCGGGCGCCGGCCACATCATCGGCCAGTAGCTGGTCGATATCGACAGCCGCAGCTTGTGACCCGCCGGCAAGGTTCGGGCCACGTCATCCAGTTTGATACGGCAGAAGTACCGTTCACCCGGTTCCAGCGGCTCAGGATGCTCGTGACTGACAATGTGGGTCAGGTTCAGCAGTCCATAGCTGATGCGCAGGACACTGCCATCCGGGCGCACATCACTCAACCGCACGGCCAACAGGGCAACGGGCTTGTCGCTGGAAAATTCCAGCTCCAGTTCTGCCGCGCCAACCAGGTCCATGTCAGCGCCCAGAACGGGCGTGTCAAACACCAGCGAACCGTTGTCGTCACGGGCCTGGTCACCGGCAAACTCCGGTCCCAGCCAGATGACGCAGAACTCGCCGCCGTCGCGTCCGGTTGTCTGTGGCGAGCTGAGGCTGAGTGTCAGCTCCCCACCAGGGGCCTCGCGCAGTCCGTCAGGGGTCAGATACAGCCGGTTCGGCTGGCTGGTCTGGCCGGGCCAGTTTGCTTCCGATATCCATTTGCCGGGTATGTGGGGCGGCAGGGCTGCCGGCGGTGTTGAGGCCATGACATAGGCGCGCACGGCCGGATCACGCAGCACGCCCGTTGCCTCGCCCTTCAACCAGAAATCCCACCATCTCAGGGCTTCCTGAAGGAAGCCGATGCGCGGGCCGGGAACGGCAAAGTGCGGATATTTGTGGGCCCAGGGCCCGATGATGCCTTTCACCGGCACCTTCAGGTGCGCCAGCATCCTGAATATCGCGTTCGAGTAGGCATCGTTCCAGCCGCCGACAGCCAGGACCGCGGCTTCAATGTCGCCATACTCCTCGCATATCGAGCCATGCTTCCAATAGTCGTCACGGTGTTGGTGGCGCAACCACCGTGCAGCCAGGAATGGCTCGTTATCGAGTCGCTGCATCCAGGTATCGAACCAGCCGTCTCCGACCAGCACCGGGTCCGGCGGGCGTGACGAGTAGGACAGCATGGTGGCGCCCCAGCCGAGGTTTTCATTGATCAGGCAGCCGCCCTTGAAGTGAATGTCATCCGCATACCGGTCATCGGTGGAACACAGCGTGACGATCGCCTTCAGCGGTTCAGGCCGCATGGCCGCGATCTGCAGCGAGTTGAAGCCGCCCCACGAGATACCCATCATGCCGACCTTGCCGGTGCACCAGCCCTGATCGGCAAGCCAGCTGATAACCTCGACGCCGTCATCCAGTTCGCGCTGGCTGTACTCGTCTTCCAGCACACCGTCGGACTCGCCACAGCCGCGCATATCGACACGCACACAGGCATAGCCGTGACCGGCAAAATAGGGATGGGTCAGATGATCCCGCGCCACGGTGCCGTCGCGCTTGCGATAAGGCAGATACTCCAGAATGGCGGGAACCGGGTTTTCTTCAGCGTCTGCGGGCAGCCAGATGCGTGCCGCCAGCCTTGTGCCATCGGACAGGACGATCCACTGGTTTTCGATTTCGCGCACCTGGCGCGGGAACTGGTTGATGATCGTGGTCATTGCGACATGTCCGAAATTGCGCTGCAAATGGCATGGAACATGGCTGTTGCCGCCGGCGACATGTGGCGTGCCCGCAGACAGGCATGCACCAGTTCCGGTTCATGGCGCACCTGGGCCGCGACACCTGCCGATTGCAGGCAGTGTGCATAGTCAAAACAGTCGTCGCGCAACGGGTCCCATTCGCACGCCACCAGGAACGCACGTGGCAGCCCTGCAAAATTGTGTTCACGCAGCGGTGCGTAAAACCGTGATGACCGGTTTTCCTCTTCCGCCGAGCCCAGGTACATCTGCTCGTAGTAGTTGATATCCGCCGTCGTCAGCCCCGGGGCATTCCTGCGGGACACATAAGAGCCCTTCGATCTGTCGCCACCCAATGCCGGATAGATCAGCACCTGTCCGGCGGGCATGGTCTGAGCCTGATCACGCCGTGCGAGACACACCGCGGCGGCCAGATTGCCGCCGGCAGAGTCTCCGGCAAGCACGATGCGGGCGGGATCGATGCCCAGCGAACCTGATGTCTCGAAAACCCAGTTTACTGCCGCCTTACAGTCGTCAAACGCGGCCGGAAAGATGTGTTCCGGGGCCAATCGGTAATTGATTGCAACGACAATGCTCCCGGTAACGTCAGCAATGCCGCAACAGATGTCGTCATGACTGTCGAGGTCACCCAGAATGAAGCCGCCGCCATGCATGTAGATGACGGTGCAGCCACTGCCGCGACCTGCCGGTACATACCGGCGCAACGCAATGTCAGCTTCCGGGCCCGGGCAGGTCATGTCCGTCACCTGCATGCCGTCCGGCCTGCCGGCATGAAAATGCGCACATAAATTGTCATAGCACCGGCGTTGTTCGCCGATCGTCAATTGAGCGGTGTCGGTCGGGTAAAACTGCGCCCCGGCCTCCATAAAGGCCCAGATCTCGTCCTCGTCCGGACCGGCACGCGGGTCATCTTGCATGATTGTCATATTGCCATGGCATCATTTTAAGATCATGATTCCTTTTATGATCTGGAACCGACAACCGTCTGACGATGACGCCCGGCCCCGGCCTGGCAATGATGAGGCCGGCCGCGCCAGACTGCAACCTGATACTGCAGCAATTCTGGATGCCATCACCCGCGCGGTGCCGGACCCATTCATCATGCTGGATGACAACGGTGTCATCCTGTCCCACAACAAGCAGGCAGCCGAGCTGACCGGCCAGAACATGATCGGCCAGCACCTGTCTCAACATATCCGTGCGCCGGCCGTGCTGGAAGCGATTGAGCGCGTTGTTGACAGCGGGGCACCGGACCAGGTGCACTATGAACGCCGCACCGGCGGCGGCCGGCTTTTCGAAGTGTTCATAACCCCGGTTTCAACGGTTGATGTTGCGCGCATGCCGGCGGTAACCGTTCTGTTGCGCGATCTGAGCACACAGCAGCAGCTTGAAAAAATGCGGGCAGATTTCGTTGCCAATGCCAGTCATGAACTGCGCACGCCCCTGGCCTCGATGACCGGTTTCATCGAAACCCTGCAAGGCTCAGCCAGAAACGATGCCAGGGCGCGCGACAAGTTTCTCGGCAGGATGCTGGAGCAGGCCCATCGCATGCGGCGGCTGATTGATGACCTGTTGTCATTGTCACGCATTGAAATGAACTTGCACCGCACACCGTCCGACCAGGTCGACTTGTCCGAAGTGGCGCGCTACAGCGCAGAACTTCTGGCCGCCCGGGCAGCTGAAGCTGATTGCGAGATACGGGTCGATGCACCACCTGGCATGGTGGTGGCCGGCGAGCGCGATGAGTTGATACAGATCACCCAGAACCTGATCGAAAATGCCATCAAGTATGGTGCCACTCAGCGTGGCGTGGACGTGTCGGTTTCCCACGATGTCAAGCGCGGGCGAATTGAGCTTGTGGTGACCGATTACGGTGTCGGTATTGATGCTGAACATCTGCCGCGCCTGACGGAAAGGTTCTACCGCGTAAGCGTGCAGGAAAGCCGTTCTGGCGGCGGCACCGGATTGGGACTGGCCATCGTCAAGCATATTGCGCTGCGCCATCGCGGAAACCTTGACATCACATCCCGGAAGGGCGAGGGCAGTATCTTCAAACTCAGCCTGCCGGTTTCCAGTGACTTGGCAAAGGCTGCCGAGTAAAATCAATTAAAACAATAATTTAAGCTGTCATTCAATTGTCATGTAACTGTCACACAATTGAGTGACGGCAGGCATAGGACTCGCCTTGTTAGCTTTGAAGGGATGCTCATGAGGAGCCTCTCGTTCAACATCAAATAGCCATATCAGGGAAACCATTATGCTCAAACGCACCCTTCTTACAGCCACCGTTGCGCTGGCTGCCGTTGTAGCAGCGTCTGCCGCGCAGGCGCGCGACCAGATCCGCATCGTTGGTTCATCGACAGTCTATCCGTTCACAACTGCTGTAGCTGAGCAGTTCGGCAAGTCTGCCGGCAAGACGCCGGTTGTTGAATCCACCGGTACCGGCGGTGGCATGAAGCTGTTCTGCGCCGGCGTTGGCGCCGACCACCCTGACCTTTCCAACGCATCTCGCGCCATCAAGAAGTCAGAGTTCGAAATGTGCCAGAAGAACGGTGTGACGGACATCATCGAGATCAAGGTCGGTTTTGACGGCATTACGTTTTCACACTCAAAAGGCGCATCGGACGTAACCCTGTCCAAGCAGCAGATTTTCCTGGCCCTGGCCAAGGAAGTCCCGGGTGCCGACGGCAAGATGGTGCCCAACCCGAACAAGCTGTGGTCTGACATCGATGCCTCGCTGCCGGCCAAGAAGATCGAGGTTCTCGGCCCGCCGCCAACCTCAGGTACCCGCGATGCTTTCGTTGAGCTGGTCATGCGCCCGGGCGCCAAGAGCTTTGAAAGCCTTGCAGCCCTTCGCAAGGACGACAAGAAGGCATTCCGCAAGGTGTCCGACACGATGCGCGAAGACGGCGGGTTTGTTGAAGCCGGTGAGAACGACAACCTGATCGTTCAGAAGCTTCAGGCCAACCCGGATGCATTCGGCATTTTTGGATATTCGTTCCTTGAAGAAAACCAGGACAAGATCAAGGGTGCTGCTGTTGAAGGTGTGAAGCCAGACTTCGACGCAATTGCATCTGGCGAATACAAAGTATCTCGGCCGTTGTTCGTCTATGCCAAGAAGCAGCACGTCGGCGTCATTCCCGGCATGCAGGAATTCATGGATGAGTTCGTCTCTGACAACGCCATGGGTGAAGATGGTTATCTGCCGGCCAAGGGACTGATCCCGCTGCCGGAAGAAGAACTGACGAAGGTTCGCGATGCTGTCAAGAACGGCACCGGACTGTCCATGTAGTCAGCACTATTGGGGCCGGCAACCTGAATTAGGTTGCCGGTCCACAAGCCTTGCCAGCTTTCCGGCTTGATTGATGTCTTGCCACGTCGCTGGCTGAAGAAAGTTTCGAGGTTGTGATGCTCGTCCTTGTCGCGGTTCTGGTTGTACTGGCTTTCTTCTATGGAAAATCGCGCGGATCGGCTCTTGGCAGTAGCGCCTCGGGCAAGCTCCACTCTCTTCCCTATTACCATGGTTATTTTGTCGCGCTGATGGTCGCCATCCCGTTGTTGGTACTGACGGTGTTATGGCCCGCGGTGAGCGCGTCCTATGTCGAGGGCCGGGCACTCGCTGTTCTGCCTGCCGACCTGCAACCGGCAAACGGGTTGGCGCGTGATGCGGTCATGCGTGACATTCGTTTGCTCGCATCAGGTGTCATATCCGATCCGGACCGGCTCGGCGCTTATCCGCAGGGTGTACGGGCTGCAGGTGCTGTTTTTGCCAAGCTGCAATCGGCCTCCGGTTGGCTGCAGATCGCTATTGGCCTGCTCATCGGTATCGGATCAGCCGTTCTTGCTTCGCGCAAACTGTCCGTCAAGTTCCGTGCCCGCAACTCCGTTGAGCGCATTTTTCTGGCCGTGCTGATTATCTGCTCGGCCGTCGCCATCCTGACAACGGTCGGTATCGTGTTCTCGGTGATATTCGAGACGCTGCGGTTCTTTGCCAAGGTACCGGTTACAGAATTCCTGTTCGGCACCCAGTGGAGCCCGCAAACCGCGCTGCGTGCCGACCAGGTGGGATCATCAGGTGCCTTTGGCGCGGTGCCGCTGTTCATTGGCACAACGCTGGTAATGCTGATCGCCATGTGTGTGGCCGGTCCCATCGGCTTGTTCGCCGCCATCTACATGGCCGAGTATGCCAGCCCGCGTGCGCGCTCCATCGCCAAGCCGATCCTGGAAGTGCTGGCCGGCATTCCAACGGTCGTGTTCGGGTTCTTTGCAGCCCTGTCTGTCGCGCCCCTGATACGCAGATGGGGGGAGAATCTCGGACTGGAAGTTGCATCTGAAAGCGCGCTGGCAGCCGGTATTGTCATGGGCGTGATGATTATTCCGTTCATGTCTTCATTGTCTGATGATGTTATCAATGCGGTACCGCAGTCTCTGCGCGACGGATCCTATGCGATGGGCGCCACAAGGTCGGAGACGGTGAAAAAAGTGGTGTTGCCGGCAGCGCTGCCTGGCATTGTTTCGGCGTTCATGCTGTCTGTGTCGCGTGCCGTTGGTGAGACCATGATCGTGGTCATGGCAGCAGGGCTGGCGGCCCATGCGGTCAGTTGGGACCTGATCGAAACATTCAACCCGTTGCAGGCTGTGACGACGGTGACGGTGCAGATCGCCACCCTGCTGGTCGGCGACCAGGAATTCGAAAGCTCAAAGACACTGTCGGCGTTTGCGCTCGGTTTCGTCCTGTTCTTCTTCACATTGATTTTGAACATGATTGCACTGCGCGTGGTTGCTCGCTTTAAGGAACAGTATGACTGATATGGCAAACCCCCTCCCGGCGCAGGCAGGTAAGGCACGCTCGGTTGCCATTGACGCGGCCCGCCTGAAAAAGCGCTACCGGGCAGAAACCAGGTTCCGCTGGTATGGTCTTGCAGCCATCGGCTTTGCCTGTGGTTTCCTGGTTTTGTTGCTGAGTGACATCCTGCTCAAGGGCCTGCCGGCGTTTGAGGCCAACACGGTGACGCTGGATGTCACGCTGGATGAGAGCAAGATCGACGCTGAGGCGATCAGCAAGGGAAACTTCAACTCCATCGTCAACAGCGCCATCCGGGCACAGTTTCCGGGTGTAAAGTCGCGCAGTGACCGGCGCGCCTTGCCCAAGCTTCTGTCATTTGATGCCGTCGATGAGGTTCGCCGGGCAGTCGTCGCCAATCCGTCCCTGATCGGTACCACGCAGAGCTTCGACCTGAAGCTTTCCGATGAGGCGGACTTGTTTCTGCTGGGCATGAGCACTGATGAGTTCGATATTCCGGTGACCGGCAGTCTGACGGTTGCAGAGGCTGCAGACGGCTTCAGGCTGACGTCAAGCGGCAACGACTTTGCCGGCGTTCTGGCCAGGGTGAAGCAACGGCTTGAAACCCGGCGCGACAGGCTGTCACTGGAAGCGTCGAAACTCGAGCGCGTTCGTGACCGGCTGGCTGCGGAAGTGCCGGTCGCAGAAGCAGCCGTCGCCGAAGCCGGTGCTGAGGCACCCAATACCCATCCTGCAAAACGCCGTCTGGCCAAGCTGCAGTCAGACACAGACAGCGTCGCTGCGGCCCTGGGTCGGTTGAAAGCTCAGACCGACAAGCTGACTGCCAGCATAAACAATTCCTCCGGTGCGGAGGTGCTGACGTCGGCATTGCCATCATATTTCGTCAGGCTGCCGGAAAAAGGTGTGATCAAGATTGCCGAGATCGGCAGCGACTACATCACCGGCCCGGCCTATATGCCGGTGGCGGCAACCGGCGCGCTGCCTGCCGGAAGCTGGTCTCTGGTTGAGTATTCCCAGCCGGAAGCAGACCGCCGCATCAATGACAAGGAGATCATCTGGCTGACCAGTCTTCGCGATGCCGGCATGGTCGAAAGTGGCTTCAACTGGCCGTTCTTTCAGCGCGGCGACAGTCGCGAAGCCGAGGTCGCTGGCGTGTTGGGCGGCATGGTCGGCTCAGCGCTCACCCTGCTGGTCACGTTGCTGTTGTCCCTGCCGATCGGGGTTGCGGCTGCGATCTATCTGGAAGAGTTCGCACCACGTAACCGGATCACCCATCTGATCGAAGTGAACATCAATAATCTTGCCGCGGTGCCGTCCATCGTGTTCGGCTTGCTCGGGCTTGCCGTTTTCCTGAATTTCTTCGGCCTGCCGAGATCGTCCGCTATGGTTGGCGGCATGGTTCTGGCCCTGATGACGCTGCCGACCATCATTATCGCGTCGCGTGCTGCATTGCGCGCCGTGCCGCCGTCAATTCGTGAAGGGGCTCTCGGGGTTGGCGCGTCTCGCCAGCAGGCGGTGTTTCATCATGTTCTGCCGCTGGCCATGCCGGGTATCCTGACCGGTACCATTATCGGAATGGCGCAGGCGCTTGGTGAGACGGCTCCGCTTCTGATGATCGGAATGGTGGCCTTTATCGTGGACGTGCCTGGCGGGTTCAGTGACGCGGCAACGGTTCTGCCGGTGCAGATTTTCCTGTGGTCGGACCTGCCGGAAGCTGCATTCCAGGCCAAAACAGCCGGGGCGATCATGGTCCTGCTCGGTTTCCTGTTCCTGATGAATGCAATGGCCGTCTTCCTGCGCAAGCAGTTTGAGCGCCGCTGGTAGTATCTGTAATTTTTGAGTTTGGTGGGATTGGAGCAATAAAATGGACGCCGCGGTAATGGACACTGACAAACGCCATGAAGCCATCATGACCCCGGCTGAGCCGTTGATCATGCAGCAGGGCACACCGAAGATCGTGACCAGGGACGTCACCGTACACTATGGTGAAAAACAGGCGATTTTCCCGCTGGACATCAGCATTCCCGACCGGGCGGTGTCTGCCTTTATCGGCCCGTCAGGGTGTGGCAAGTCGACTTTTCTGCGCTGCATCAACCGCATGAACGACACCATTCCGATCTGCCGGGTCGGTGGCAAGATCACCATAGACGGCAGTGATATCTATGACCCGGATCTTGACGTCGTACAGTTGCGGGCACGCGTCGGCATGGTGTTCCAGAAGCCCAATCCGTTTCCGAAATCCATCATGGAGAATGTCGCCTATGGCCCGCGTATTCACGGCCTGGCCCAATCCAGAACAGACCTTGAGGAGATTGTTGTCAATTCACTCAAGCGTGCCGGCCTGTTCGAGGAGGTGAAGGATCGCCTCGATGCGCCCGGCACCGGTCTGTCCGGGGGCCAGCAGCAACGGCTGTGCATCGCCCGCGCCATCGCGGTCAATCCGGACGTCATCCTGATGGACGAACCATGCTCGGCACTGGACCCCATCGCCACGGCCCGTATCGAGGAGCTGATTGACGAGTTGCGCGAGAATTACTGCATCGTGATCGTGACGCACTCCATGCAGCAGGCAGCCCGTGTTTCGCAACTTACCGCCTTCTTCCACCTCGGCACCCTGGTCGAAGTGGGGGACACCGAAGCCATTTTCACCAACCCGCAAGAGCGCCGCACGCAAGACTACATCATGGGCCGTTTTGGCTGACCTGCCGTCAGAACCCGTTGCCCGTACCAGAAAGGTTGAGACCGGATGACCACACATATTGTTTCTGCATTCGACGAAGATCTCGGAAATCTGCGCAATCTGATCGCCCAGATGGGCGGTCTTGCGGAGGATCAGTTTGGCAAGGCCATCGAGGCGCTTTCCACCTCTGACCGGGTCAAGGCTGAACACATCATTGCAGCCGACGACAAGATCGATGTCCTCGAGAAGGAAGTCGAGGAAAACGCCATCAAGCTTATTGCCATGCGTCAGCCGATGGCGACGGATCTGCGCGCCATCATGGTTGCCATCCGCATTTCCTCCGATCTGGAGCGGATCGGTGATCTGGCCAAGAATATCGCCAAGCGAACCCTTGCGGTGAACGAGCCATTGCCGCGTTCGGTCAATGCGGGCATGAACCGGATGGCGGATCTCGCTCTGGAGCAACTGGCCGACGTGCTGGATGCCTATGCCAGCCTCGATACCCAGAAGGCCAATGACGTCTGGCACAATGACAGTCGCATCGACACTCTCTACAATTCGGTTTTTCGCGAACTGCTGACCTACATGATGGAAGATGCGCGCACCATCGGCATGTGTACCCACCTGCTGTTCGGCGCCAAGAACATCGAACGCATTGGCGATCACACGACCAACATTGCCGAGAATATCCACTATCTCGTGACCGGCGATACGCTGGACGGTCCCCGGCCAAAGGAAGACAGCACGTCCCTGACGCCGATCGAGGCGCGTGCCAAAAAGTAACTGAATGATGTTTTCAGACGGAGCCTGCGAATGCCTGCAAGTGTACTGATTGTTGAAGATGAAGAGCCGATCCAGGAGTTGCTCGCATATAATTTTGAGTCTGAAGGTTACACCGTACGCACGCTTGACGGCTCGGAAGACGTTGTGCGCGACGTCCTTGCCGATACACCGGATATCATCGTACTAGACTGGATGTTGCCCAACCTGTCGGGCATAGAGATCTGCCGGTCTTTGAGGGCGCGCTCTGAAACCCGCGACGTACCCATCATCATGCTCACCGCGCGTGGCGAAGAAACCGAACGCGTGCGTGGCCTGGCCACCGGCGCTGACGATTATGTGGTCAAGCCGTTCTCCGTGCCGGAGTTGCTGGCGCGGGTAAAGTCACTGTTGCGCCGTTCCAGCCCGGATGCCGTTGCCGACATGTTGCAGGCAGGAGACATTTCACTTGATCGCCGCACCCGCCGGGTTCAGCGGTCGGGGCGCGATATCGACCTGTCGCCGACCGAATTCAAGCTGCTCGAACACATGATGCAGACACCGGGGCGTGTCTATACCCGCTCGCAGTTGCTCGATTCAGTTTGGGGCAGGGATGTCTATGTGGACGAGCGCACCGTGGATGTGCATGTGGGCAGGTTGCGCAAGTCGATCAGTCGCGCCCGTGAAGTGAACCCGATCCGCACCGTGCGCGGCATGGGGTATTCGTTCGATGAGCGTTTCGGCGCACTCAAAGTCTGATTGTTTTCGGTCTCGGCCACAAAAAAACCCGGTGGAGCAGGTGCGCCACCGGGTCTTGTAAATCTGTTGCGGTTTCCTGCTCAGCCCGTGCGGCGGCTTCTGTCGCGTTGCGGCTGATAGGCAAGCGCCGCATGACCTGCACAATATGGTGCGCCTTCCTTGGGGGGCTTGCCGCAGAAACAGAACTCCTCACTGCCGGGATCACCAATCGGCCAGCGGCAGGTCTTGTCTGACAACATCAGTATGGTGACCCGCTCACCAACCGGAATATCGGCAATATGGATCGCCACCGGTTCCGGAATGGGTTCAGGCTTCACTGACGCCAGCGGCTTGAGTGCATTATTGCCGGATGTGCGCGGCGCGCTGCTTGACGCACTTGCCCTGCCGGGATGGCTGGGTTCACGGGTCTTGCGGGTGCGCGGTGTTGAAACCCTGGCGCGCGTCACGCGGCCTGACAGTCCCATGCGGTGAACCTTGCCGATCACGGCGTTGCGGGTCACGCCGCCTGCCAGCTTCGCGGCAATCTGGCTGGCGCTCAGGCCTTCGGCCCACATCTTCTTAAGCGCCTCGACCCGGTCGTCGGTCCAGGGAAGTTTTTGCGGGGGATCACCCGGTAATTGTTCATCGCTCACGAGCGGAATCCTTCTTCGATCGCCGGCCATTATCGGTTCGGCGTGAAACGCATATGTACGGACTGAGATCGCTACATTTCGTAGACTGTGATCGGGACCCTACTAAATAGGCTGAATCTGGCGCAAGAGTCAGGCGGTGGATTTCACCGGTTTTCCCCAGCTTCGGCCGAAAAACATGGTTAACGACAAGTTAATCCCCAGCTTTGTGGCAGGTCGATGCGGCGTTCTGACTCAGTCAGGTATGATATTGTGATTTTGAGACCTGATTTATCAATTTATGACGATTTGCCGTGCGGGTGTTCACGTTGCCAACGTGTCGAAAACACAATATACTGACGGTACACGAAGTTGCGCCGCCGCTTGCCGGTGGCGTTTGCTGTTTCAAGGGTTGGCGTACCCTGAAAGGTCTGTTTGAGTATGACACAAGCTGTTCTGCCGACATATAATCGCACAGCGTTTTCCATTGAAAGCGGTGAAGGCGCATGGGTAAAGGCATCTGACGGACGTACCCTGCTCGATTTTGGAGCAGGCGTAGCGGTCAATTCGCTCGGGCATTGCCATCCGCACCTGGTTGACACCATGAAGAACCAGGCGGAGAAACTCTGGCACACATCAAACCTGTATCGGATTCCCGACGGCGAGCGCCTTGCGGAACGTCTCTGCGAGGCGAGCTTTGCAGACACTATGTTTTTCACCAATTCCGGTGGAGAAGCCATGGAGTGTGCCATCAAGATGGCGCGCAAGTATCACGCAGCCTGCGGCCATCCTGAGAAATTCCGCCTGATCACGTTCGAGGGCGCTTTTCATGGCCGCACACTGGCAACCATCGCCGCCGGCGGCCAGCAAAAATACATAGACGGGTTTGGACCTGCCGTTGACGGTTTTGACCAGGTGCCGTTTGCCGATCATGAAGCAGTTGAAAACGCTATTGGACCTGAAACCGCCGGTATTCTGATTGAACCCATCCAGGGCGAAGGCGGCATCAGGCGGGTGCCTGCCAAATGTCTCCAGGGGTTGCGCGAACTGTGCGACAAACACGGCATCCTGCTGGTGTTTGATGAAATCCAGTGTGGCATGGGGCGCACCGGCAAGCTGTTTGCCCATCAACACACATCCATCGTGCCGGATATCATGGCGTCGGCGAAAGGCATTGGCGGTGGTTTTCCGCTGGGTGCCTGCCTTGCCACGGCAGAAGCAGCCAAGGGCATGGTCGCCGGGTCTCACGGCTCTACCTATGGCGGTAACCCGATGGCGATGGCGATCGGCAATGCCGTGCTCGACATCGTTCTGGAAGACGGCTTTCTGGATCATGTAGGCCAGATGTCATTGCTGTTGAGCCAGAAGCTGGCAGGACTGACCGATGAGTTTCCGGATATCTTTGCCGGGGTCCGCGGCAGCGGACTGATGCTCGGCCTGGAATGCAAGGTACCAAACACCGACGTGCAGGCAGCCTGTGTTGCAAATGACCTTCTGGTCATTGGTGCCGGCGACAATGTCGTACGCCTGCTGCCGCCGTTGAATATTACCGCCGATGAGGTTTCCCAGGCGGTTGCGTGCATTGAAGCCGCTTGCCGCCAGCTCCGATCATCGACTGCCAACAACTAGAAATCCGTTTCAATTCGGGGCCCGGGCCTCGGCCAATAGTTAAAGAGGTTCCGGCATAGATCATGTCTGACACAACGAAATCGTTTTTGGATATCTCGGGCGTCTCGAGCGACGACCTCAATGCAATATTGTCGGGCGCACTGTCGGCAAAGCGCGCCCGTGCCGGTCTGCCAAAGGGCGTCGTGGACGGCCAGCGCCCGCTCGAGGGCCACGTGCTGGCCATGATCTTCGAGAAGCCGTCGACCAGGACACGTGTGTCCTTTGATGTTGCGATCCGTCAACTGGGCGGAGAGTCGCTTGTTCTGTCGGCCGCCGACCTGCAGCTTGGCCGTGGCGAGACCGTGGGCGACACGGCCCGCGTCCTGTCGCGCATGGTCGATGCCATCATGCTGCGCACCCATGGCGAGGAAAAACTTCACGAGCTTGCCGCACAAGCAACGGTGCCGGTAATCAACGGGCTGACCGATGCGTCGCATCCGTGCCAGATCATGGCGGACCTGCTGACCCTGCAGGAACACAAAGGTGCCATATCCGGTAAGGCGGTTGCCTGGGTGGGAGACGGCAACAATGTGCTGACATCCTGGATCCATGCAGCCGGAAAACTGGACTTTGAGCTGCGAGTGGCTACGCCACCAGAACTGGCGCCCGACGCTGCGGCACTGGAATGGGCTTCGGCCAATGGGGTCAATCTGCACCTGGGAACCGATCCGCACGATGCTGTGTCGGGGGCTGACTGCGTTGTCACAGACACCTGGGTCTCAATGAACGACAAGGACGCGACAAACCGCCATAACCTGCTCATGCCCTACCAGGTGAACGATGCCCTGATGGCGCGTGCCGACAAGGGGGCCGTCTTCATGCACTGTCTTCCCGCGCATCGTGAAGAGGAAGTCACGGGCTCCGTGATAGATGGTGCGCAGTCAGTGGTGTTGGACGAGGCCGAAAACCGGCTCCATGCGCAAAAAGCCATCCTGCGCTGGTGTCTCGGCAAACTGTAGAAAAACTGGGAACCCATCACAACGTGACTGAACCTTCGACGCTCGACATAAGCACGGTAATATCGGTTGAAGACGCAGTGCTGCCGTTTGACATCAAACCGCTCGGCGTACGCGGCCGCGTAGTGCGCCTTGGCGGCATTCTGGACGACATCCTGAACCGTCATGATTACCCGATGGCCGCGTCTGCCGTGCTGGCCGAAGCCGTTGCGCTGGTGGCCATGTTCGGTGCCATGCTGAAATTCGACGGCAAGTTCATCCTGCAGACGTCGACCGACGGGCCGGTCTCCATGCTGGTGGCCGACTTTGTCTCGCCCGACCAGGTCAGAGGCTACGCGCGGGTTGATGTTGATGCGCTCGCGCGCCTGGAAGCGGGCGGTGCCGTCACCGCTCAGGCAGTGATTGGAAACGGGCACCTCGCCATGACAGTTGATCAGGGCGAGGACATGGAACGCTACCAGGGCATTGTCGGCCTCAACAACGCCACGCTGGTTGACGCAGCCCATGATTATTTCCGCCAGTCCGAGCAAATTCCGACCCTGTTGCGCCTGGCGTCCGGCCCTCTGGTCGGTCGCGCAGGACAAGGCGACAAGTGGCGCGCCGGCGCCATCATGATCCAGCATCTGCCGGAAGACGGCGGCATCAGCCCGATGCAGGTCTATTCCGGTGATGATCCGTCCGGCAATGGTGAGCCTGAGGTCGATGAAGACGACAACTGGCGCAAGGCAAAACTGTTGCTGGAAACCGTGGAGGATCATGAACTGATCGATCCGCTGCTGTCGTCCGAACGTGTCCTGTACCGGCTGTTTCACGAAGACGGGGTCACCGTTTATCCGGAACTGAAACTCAAGCGCTACTGTTCCTGTTCGGCAGACCGCCTGAAGAGCATTCTTGCCAACATGCCAGAAGACGACAAGGCGCACATGGCCGAGGATGGCAAGATAGAGGTGAAATGCGAGTTCTGCTCGGCCAGTTACCGGTTTGAAGAAAATGAGATTCTCAATCCCGGCTAACCGGCACTGAGCTCATCACCCAGGCGGGCAAGGAACCTGTCACATTCCACCAGCTGGCTTGCGGCGACGAACTCGTCCGGCTTGTGCGCCTGGTCAATCGACCCCGGCCCGCAGATCACCGTCGATATGCCTGCCGCCTGAAAGTGACCGGCTTCGGTTCCGTAGGACACAACGCCGGTGCGGTTTGAACCGGTCAGCCGCATGGCCAGCGATTTTGCCTCGCCTTCCGGTTCCGGCTCCAGCCCGGGCACATTGACGTAATTGTCGGTCTCGATGCCGGCATCCGGATAGGCCGCGCGGATAACTTCGTTGCGGCCTCTAACAAATCCGGCAATCCGGTCGCGAATTTCATCTGTGTCCTGGTCCGGCAGCAACCGCGCCTCCCATGAGATGGTGGCCAGGTTGGGCACGATGTTGACGGTGGTGCCGGAATGAACAGCGCCCACATGTACCGTCGTGAAGGCCGGGTCGAACGGGCAGTCCGGGTTTTCCTTGTCGCGCATTTCCAGCGCGATTTTGTTGATCTCGGTGATCAGCAGGTTGGCTTCGTTCAGCGCACTCCATCCCAGCGCCGGATTGCTGGAATGGGCTTCAACCCCGGCAATGGTCGTCAGGTACGCCTGGCATGCCTTTTGTCCCGTCATCACATCCATCATGGTCGGCTCGCCGACAATGCACACTGACGGTTTTGGTATGTCGTGACCAAATCGCCTGACGGCGGGGATCACCCCTTCACAGCTCACTTCTTCATCGCATGAAAACACCAGATGAACCGGGCGGCTCAAATTGCGCGATTTCAGGTGCGGCACTGCGGCCAGGCAACAGGCCAGGAAACCTTTCATGTCGCAGGCACCCCGGCCAAACAGGTCACCATCGATCTCGGTCATGGAGAACGGATCGGTTGCCCAGGCCTGGCCGGTTACCGGCACCGTGTCGGTATGGCCAGACAGGGCCACGCCGCCGTCAACGGCGGGGCCGATGCTGGCCACAAGATTGGTTTTGCCGGGGGCGTAGTCCGCCCGGATTGTTTCGATGCCCTGATCGCGCAGAAACGCCTCGGCAAATTCAATCAACGGGAAATTGGAGTTACACGACGTGGTGTCAAAGCTGATCAGACGCCCCAGCATTTCTGCTGACGACATGGTGTGCTGGGTACTCAAGGCTGGAAGGTCTCCAAATTCACGGTAGCGGTCAGTTTATGGTCAGTTCAGCGTCTGGCGAGTCTAACGAAAATGCAGGAACTTCAACCTGCAGCATCTCTCCGTTTGCACCTTCCATCGTATAGAAACCCGCCATGAAACCGCTGGGTGTAGCGAGTGGACAGCCTGAAGTGTACTCAAACCGCTCGCCGGGCCCAAGCGTGGGTTGCTTGCCGATGACGCCTTCTCCGTCAACATCCTGGCGTTGTCCATTGGCATCGATGATTTCCCAATGCCGCGTCCGCAGGGTCACGGTTTTGTCCCCCTTGTTTTCAATGGAGACCGTATACGCCCAGACATAATAATTCTCATCTGGCGCGGACCTGTCGTCCAGGTATTGCGGCAGGACCGATACTTCTATGTCGTGTGTAACCGTTTGATACATGTCCATGATTCGCTTTGCCGTTGGTTTCCTTGAACGCTTTTGCCGATATGACGAAAGTCTGTGTCAGATATCCTGAGGTGCCTGTTTATCCACGAAAATAAGCTGTTGCGCGGCCTATAAGTGACTGTAACAGCCGACACCGGATGGTGGATATGCTAATTCTGCTATCTGAAACGCATCAGAAAGCATTACAGATGACCACTCAAGCTGCAAACGGCATTGCGCCTGCCCATATTATTCGCCAGATGGTTGAAACGGGCCACATTATTGCGGAAAGCGCGCTGGATGTGGACCAGGTGCAGCCGGCCAGCCTGGATCTGCGTCTGGGCGAGGTGGCGTGGCGGGTGCGGGCGTCGTTCATGCCTGGTCCGCGCCACACGGTTGCGGACCGGCTCGACCAGCTTTCCCTGCACAAGATCGATCTGACGGACGGTGCGGTACTGGAGGTGGGCTGTGTCTACATCGTGCCGCTGCTGGAGGCGCTGGCGCTTGATGATACCATGTCGGCAGCGGCCAATCCCAAGAGTTCAACCGGAAGGCTGGATATCTTCACCCGCGTCATTGCAGATAACGCGGCCGAGTTTGATACAGTGCCTGCAGGTTACAAGGGCCCGCTCTATGCGGAAATATCGCCGCGGACATTTCCGATCCTGGCGCGGACCGGTTCGCGCCTGTCACAAATCCGCTTTCGCTCCGGCAACGTGTCGCCCAGTGACGATCTGATCCACGAACTGCACAGTCAGAAGCCACTGGTTACTTCGGGAGATGTCTCCATAGACAATGGCATAGCCCTGAGCGTCGACCTGTCGAGTTTCGACGACAATCAGCCGGTGGGTTTTCGCGCCAAGCGCCACTCCGGTCTGGTGGATGTGGACCGCAAGGCGGGTCTTGAGGTTCTCGACTACTGGGACCCGATCTGGCAGCGCGGCTCGCTGATCCTCGACCCGGACCAGTTTTACATTCTGGCGTCCAAGGAAGCGGTCCGCGTGCCGCCGACCCATGCCGCCGAAATGGTGCCGTTCAATCCGCTGGTCGGTGAGTTCCGCGTGCACTATGCCGGGTTTTTTGACCCGGGCTTCGGTGATGTGTCCGGCGACGGTGAAGGCTCGCGCGCCGTTCTGGAAGTCCGCAGCCACGAAGTGCCGTTCATCCTCGAAGACGGCCAGATCATCGGCCGGCTGGTCTATGAACCCCTGAGTGAACCACCTGAAACGGTGTATGGCCAGGGCATCGGGTCGAATTATCAGAAGCAGGGCCTGAAGCTGTCCAAGCATTTCAAGGCTTTTGAGGGTTGAAAACGGCGCGAAGCACGAAGTGCTGAGTAAAGCTGTTCGGAGAGTGAAGTTTATTCCGCTCACGCCAGCAGCCTGACGGCTGCGCTCCGCTGGGGCGCACTTCGTGCGACGGCCAGTCGGCCTTGCCTCGGCACTTCGTGCCTCGGAGGGGAATTCACCACTACGGTTGTTCAGGGTTGGAGAACGGAGTGGTTTATTCCGCTCACGCAAGCAGCCTTGCGGTTGCGCTCCGCTAGGGCGCACTTCGTGCGACGGCCGGTCGGCCTTGCCTCGGCACTTCGCGCCTCGGAGGGGAATTCACCACTACGGTTGTTCAGGATCGGAGAACGGCCCGCCGAAGGCGGACAAGCTGTTCGAGCATGAAGTTTATTTCGCTCACGCAAGCAGCCTTCGGCTGCGCTCCGCTGGGGCGGGCCTGACCGGCCCGAGGCCCGTCGGGCCTAGTTCCAGATTTCAACACAACTGATTTGATGTATTCCAATCCGAAGCACGCATGTGCTGAGGCAAGCGCGACTGCGCGTCGCACGAAGTGCGCCCTAGCGGAGCGCAGCCGAAGGCTGCTTGCGTGAGCGGAATAAAAAAACCCTAATTCTCGTCCATCTTCAGCGCTGCAATAAACGCGGTTTGCGGAATTTCGACGCGGCCGAATTGGCGCATTTTCTTCTTGCCTTCCTTCTGCTTGTCCAGAAGCTTGCGCTTGCGCGAGACGTCGCCGCCATAACACTTCGCCGTTACGTCCTTGCGCATGGCCGAAATGGTTTCACGCGCGATGACCCTGCCGCCGATGGCCGCCTGAATGGGTATCTTGAACATGTGGCGCGGAATCAGGTCTTTCAGCTTTTCGACCATGACCCGGCCGCGCTGTTCGGCCCGGCCGCGGTGCACGATGATGGCCAGCGCGTCCACCGGTTCCTCATTGACCAGCACGTGCATGCGCACCAGGTCGCCGGGCTCGTACCCGGTCATCTGGTAGTCGAAACTTGCATAACCGCGCGTCACTGACTTGAGCCGGTCATAAAAGTCAAACACCACTTCATTGAGCGGCAGCTCATAGATCAGCATGGCGCGCGAGCCCGCATAGGTCAGTTCCTTCTGCCGGCCGCGGCGGTCTTCGCACAGCTTCAGAACCGCACCCAGATACTCATCTGGCACCAGAATGGTGGCCTGGATCCAGGGTTCGTCAATGGTCTCGATATAGTTGGGTTCGGGCATGTCGGCCGGGTTGTGCAGTTCCAGCGTCTCGCCCTTGATCTGGTGGATGTGGTAGATCACTGACGGGGCCGTGGTGATCAGGTCGATATTGAACTCGCGCTCCAGCCGGTCGCGCACGATCTCCAGGTGCAAAAGCCCCAGGAACCCGCAACGGAAGCCGAAACCGAGCGCGGCGGAGGTCTCCATTTCAAACGAAAAACTGGCATCGTTCAGGCGCAGCTTGCCCATGGCATCGCGCAGGTCTTCAAATTCCGCCGTATCGACGGGGAAGAAACCGGCAAACACCACCGGCTGGGCCGGCTTGAAGCCGGGCAGGGCCTCGACACATGGACGCTTTTCTTCCGTGACCGTGTCACCGACACGGGTGTCGGCCACTTCCTTGATGGCGGCGGTGAAGAAGCCGATTTCGCCGGGGCCGAGATCGGCCACCATTTCCTGCTTCGGGCGGAATACGCCGACCCGGTCGACGAGGTAGTTGGCATCCGTGGACATCAGCTTGATGCGCATACCCTTCTTCAGCCGGCCATCCAGTATCCGCACCAGCACGATGACGCCGAGATAGGCGTCGTACCAGCTGTCCACCAGCATGGCCTTCAGCGGTTCATCGGCATCGCCTTTCGGTGCCGGCAACTGATGCACAATCGCTTCGAGCACTTCCTTGATGCCGATGCCGGTCTTGGCTGAAATCTCCAGCGCGCCGGATGCATCCAGCCCGATGACGTCTTCAATCTGCTGGCGGACCCGGTCGGGTTCAGCAGCTGGCAGGTCGACCTTGTTGAGGACCGGCACGATTTCATGGTCGTTCTCTATCGCCTGGTACACATTGGCCAGTGTTTGCGCTTCCACACCCTGGGCGGCGTCGACCACCAGCAATGATCCTTCCACCGCCGCCAGCGACCGGTTGACCTCGTAGGCAAAGTCGACATGGCCTGGGGTGTCGATCAGGTTCAGTTCGTAGGTCTCGCCATTGTCAGCCGTGTATTCGAGACGCACGGTCTGGGCCTTCACGGTAATGCCGCGCTCGCGCTCGATGTCCATGGAGTCGAGCACCTGCTCTTTCATCTCGCGCGCGGTCAGTCCGCCGCACGTCTGGATCAGCCGGTCCGCCAGCGTCGACTTGCCGTGGTCGATATGCGCAACAATGGAAAAATTGCGGATGTGCGTTGTATCTGTCATGCGCTGGTGTTTGGCAGCGGATGAGGTTTCCGTCAAGCGGACAAATTGCTCTACTGCTGTTCTGACAGTTGCGGTAATACTGCGTGCACATACACACATGATGGCAGATCAACACCGGCGAAAGGGATTCATGGTTCATGGTTGAGGTTGCCGTATCGCAACCGGGTGGACGCGTCGGGCTTCTGGCCATCCTTTCGTTGGGAAATTTCGCCATTGGCATGGGGGCCTTTGTCGTGATCGGCATTCTCACCCCGCTGGCGTCAAGCCTGGCAATGAGCAATGCCGAGGCCGGGCTTGTTCTAACCGTCTATGCCATTGCCTATGCGATCTGCTCGCCATTGCTGGTCAGCCTGACCGGTGCACTTCCGCGCCGCGTGGTTCTTGTTGCCGGGCTGTCCCTGTTCCTGCTGGCGGCGCTGTTGAGCGCCGTGGCCGTATCGCCGGTGACGTTGTTTGCCGCCCGCATCATCGCAGCAGCTGGCGCTGGTATCTTTACGCCTGTTGCAGCGGCTGTCGCGGTTTCGTGCAGCGCGCCTGCGCAGCGTGGAAAGGCCCTGTCCACGGTATTTTTCGGCCTCACCCTGGCCCAGGTCCTGGGCGTGCCGGTGGGAAGCTGGGCCGGCTATACCTATGGCTGGCAGGCCGCGTTCTGGATTGTCGCTCTGATCACCGGCATCAGCCTGGTTGGCGTCCTGGCGCTGGTTCCCGGCCAGGTGCCGTTTCAACCGGCCTCTCTTGCCAGCCTGGGCAAGGTGCTGTCGGCGCCTCGCATCATGCTAGCCGTTTCGTTCACCGTATCTTTTCTCACGGCGATTTACATACTCTACACCTATGTAGCTCCATTGCTGGAAACGACGATTGGCTTTGGCCGCGATGGTGTGACTTTCATGCTGACACTGTTTGGCCTTGGTGCGGTTGTCGGCAATATTCTGGGCGGTTTCCTCACGGATCGTGTCGGCGGCTTCAGGACGCTGATAGTGCTGTGCGTGGCGCAAGTCATGGTCCTGCCGGTGTTTTCGCTGCTGCCGTTTACCGAAGCGCTTGTGGCGTTTGCCATGTTCGGCTGGAGCGTGGTCGGCTGGTCGTTCATGGTGCCGCAGCAGGCCCGGCTGATCGAGCTGGCGCCGGAGCAACAGAATATCGTGCTGTCGCTCAATTCGGCCTGTATCTATCTCGGCGCATCGCTTGGATCCGCGCTTGGCGCGCTGGTGATATCCACCTGGAGTATTGCAGCTAGCGGCGTAGCCGCAGCCATTGCCATGGTCGCCGCCTTTGTACATCTGCTGTTGTCGGCGGCGTTGCAACGGGATGAATGACTGGTCAGGTAATGAGCCTGTTTGCAGGATTTCGATCGGCGGGACAACCTTGTATCCATCCACTTTTAGCGTTCGGGTTAAGAGCTCTGTAGTCTGACGTTTGCTAGCATGACCATAGTTCTACGAGCGCAGACTGCGGGGGATCAGGTATGGCCAAGTCACAATCCACACTGTCGGTGAAATTAGCAGCGGCATCTGCTGCGATGCTGCTTGCAGCCAGCTTGCATTCAGCAGGTGTGCACGGCCAGTCTGTTGAAGGTGAAGTCATCGTCCCGGATACGATCCAGTTACCAATGCGTTTCGTCAAAAGGCTGACCAATGAGCAGGATCACGACAAGCGTCTGCTGACGGCGCTGCAGCAGTTTGAACGCATTGATCTAGATGGGAACGGCGTCTCGCAGGAAGATCTCGACCGCAGGAACCAAATGGAGGCCGCCCAAATTCGCAGCGGTACAATCAAGCGATATATGGCCTCCGACTTGAACGCAGACGGTGTGGTATCCAGAAAGGAAATGGAAAACGTAGTCATCTGGAAAAACCGCAGGAGGCTGCCGCGCAATGGCAGCAGAACAAGCGCAAAACTCCGGTTGAAACAATATATGAAGAAGGAACTCGAACCGTTCGAGAAGGCAGATCTGGACGGAAATGACGAGTTGACCGCATCCGAATTGCTGGGGCTGGCCAAAAGCCTTGCTGACGCCCAACGAGAGGCACGAAGCAAGAGGCAGCGTCACACGCTGGAAGGTTCGATTATGTCGCTCGATTTCAATGCAGATGGCGTGGTGAGTGAACGGGAGTTCATTGCAGCCATCTCAAGCCTGGCACCGGAATCGGCCTTGGCCCAAAAGCCGAAAAACACCGTCAGAGTTGTGGAACCTGGATGTGTGGTGCCACAGGTGCAGTCTGATGAGAGGCTGGTTTTTGTCGCCAGCCATACCGGCAGCGTACCATCAAATGTCACCATACTGGGGCAGGACAAGATGACGTGGGCTGTGGACGTGGTTGTCAAAGCAGGCAAGGCCCCATTGTATGTCGTGCTGACATCCTACGATCCGATCATATGGAAATTCAAAGGCGCAACCAGCCGGGTTCGCCATGTGGTATTGAAATCCCGATCGGGATTGGATGATGCCGTAGTTGGCTCGGGTCTCACCGGCGTGGACAGGGCGAAAGTCAGTTTTGTGACCGGGCAAAATTGCCTGGGGGTTTTCTACGGGACCGGGATTACGCAAAAAACCAGGGCGAAGGCACGAATACGGGATGTCGTTGGAAGAGAGCCCGATTACTTACTTGGTCATCGTGTTGTCGCCATGGTGGCGCTGCCGGATGGACCTGCTTTCAAAGTGATCCGCGATAACCGGCCTCGGGTCAGAGTCGGATCCGGTTCAGAGAAACAGGCTGTGCTGCCACCAGGATCCAGGAAAATCGATGCAGCCAGGGTAGTGTCTCAAAAGCCTGCTTCCAACTACGAAGTATTACCCCGCCAGGCTGGGTTGGCGCAGTTGCAGGTTGAAGGCAAAATCGGGCGCGTTGAACATAAGACTTACAGGATAAAGCAGAAGATCCACATCCCTCCTGGTCTGACACGTGGGCACAGGGCAAAGTTTCTGCTGCCCAAAGGTGTACCTGAACCTGATGGTGATCTGGGGGACTCCTGCTTGTTTTCCGAGGCTGCCGGCCGTTACATAGGGCGAAGCTTGTCCCGTTGCAGATGACATGCAAACGGTTTTGTCGGCAAATCAGATAGGGGCCTCGGGCAGAATCAGTCACTCTGGCTCGAAGCCGCGCAGTATGCGGCGGTACAATGCGACAGGGTCAGGCCCTGCTGTGAGGGTGGAGCCCGGTCGAAGGTCTTCAGGACTGTTGTTCACGGCTCTACTTTTAGCCACTCGGTTAAACATTCTGTAGTCTGAAGTTTGCTAAGGTAAATGCCGTGCAACCAACTTATCGGACGGGGAGCCGGCATGGCAAAATTCCAATCCAGACTGTCGTCCACACTGGCAGCAACAACTGCATTGTTATTGCTTGGCGCGGGCTTGTTTTCTGCAAGCGCGCATGGGCAGTCCGTTGACAGTGAAATCAAAGTACCGGACGCGATTCAATTGCCGGGACATTTCGTTAGACAACTCTTGAGAGAACCTGATGCCGATAAGCGGTTGTTGAAGGCGCTTCAGCAATTCGAACGTATTGATCTGGATGGCAATGGTGTTTCGCAGGAAGATTTCGACAGCAAGGATGTGCTGTATTCGGCCCGGGAACGCAGTTCAGCCCTTCAACGCTATTTTGAATATGATCTGAATGCCGATGGCATTGTCACCAGTGAGGAGATCACAAATGTGGCCACCTGGAGATTCCGCATCAACCCGCCGCGCGCAGACAGTCCAACCGTTGCACGACTGAAACTTGAGCAACGAATAAAGAAATTGCTGGAGCCGTTCCAACTGGGTGATGTGAACCGTGATGATGAGTTGAGCCTGTCCGAGTTGTTCGATATGGCAAAAGCCGAAGCCGCATCCAAACGGCGGGTGCGAAACAAACTCCAGTTCTTTGGCCTGGAAGGCTCGATTTTGTCCCTCGATTTCAATTCTGACGGGGTGGTAAGTGAACAGGAATTCGTTGCGGCTATCTCCAAACTGACACCGCAATCGATGATGGATCGAAGCGCCGGGGCAGCTTTGAAAGTATTAGAGCCTGGATGTGCTCCTCCACAGGTACAAGCCGATGAAAAACTGGTTTTATTGGGTGCCTATCAAGGTGCCGCAGCGTCGAGTGTTACCATACAGGGGCAGGACAAGCCGACGTGGGCGGCGGACATAGTTGTCAGGGAAGGCCCAGATCCGTTGTATGTTGTCCTGACTTCTCTGGAGCCGGTTATCTGGAAGTTCTCAGGCGCCACCGACCGTATTCAAAATGTGATCTTAACCTCTCAGTTGCTGTCAAACCAGGCTCTTGTTGGTTCTGGACTAACCGGTATCGACAAATCGAAAGTCAGTTTTGTCCTTGGAAAAAAGTGTCTGACGCACCTTCATGGCATCGGTGGGCCGCAAGAAGCTCGCGCCAGGACGCGAGTGGCTAAAGCCATCGGAAGAGAGCCCGATTACGTGCTTGCCGGGAAAATTGTAACATCAGCAACTCTCCCGGATGGACCAGTTAAGCCGATGAGTCGTGATGACCGACCTCGAGTTGAAATCAAGGCTGGCTCGCGGCTGATAGCGCTTGAAACATATCCCATGACAAAATTCGATGCAGCCAAAGTTGTCTCTCAAAAACCTGCGGTTGACTACAACGTGTTGCCCCGCGAGGTTGGGATGTCGCAACTGCTGGTCGAAGGTAAAATTGAATATGTGGAGGCGAAAACCTATAGGATATTGGAGAAAATCCGCATACCTGCCGGTCTTTCTGGCTCTTACGCGGTGAACTTTCGCTTGCCCAAGGGAGTGCCCTCGCCCGACGGTGAACTTGGCAGTTCATGCCTGTTTTCCGAGGCTACCGGTCGTACTGTCGGGGAAGGGCGGTTTTGCCGCTAGCATTCACATTACCGGTTTCTAGGTACTGGACTGTAGTTTGGAATTATTCTAAAAATATAATCTGAACTCCATATCCGATTCCGAACCAAGAGAACCGTCGCCCGTGAAACCGTTTGCCGACCTGTCTGAAAAAGAAATTCTCGCCCTTGCCATTTCAAGCGAGGATGACGATGCGCGCACCTATATGGCGTTTGCCAATTCGCTGCAGGAGCAATATCCGTCGTCGGCCCGGGTGTTCATCGACATGGCCGAAGAAGAACACGAACATCGCCGCCGACTGACCGAACTGTACCAGACCAAGTTTGGCGACTTTATCCCGTTGATCCGCCGGTCCGATGTGGCCGGTTTTGTCAAGCACAAGCCAGCCTGGCTGATGCAGCAGCTGTCACTGGACGTGGTGCGCAGGCGTGCCGAGGTGATGGAGCTTGAAAATTACCGGTTTTACAAACAGGCCGCCGAACGCACGTCCGACGATGATGTGAAGAAGCTGCTGCTGGATCTGGCCGAAGAGGAAAAGGGCCATGAAAATCTGGCCGCCAGGCTGACCGAAAAGCACCTCGACGCCGACACCAAGCTGGAAGAGGCGGATGCTGAAAAGCAGCTGTTCCTGCTGCAGATCGTACAGCCGGGCCTGCTGGGCCTGATGGACGGGTCGGTGTCTACCCTTGCGCCGCTGTTTGCCGCCGCCTTTGCCACCCATGACACATGGCAGACGTTTCTGGTCGGTACGGCCGCCTCGATCGGCGCCGGTATCTCGATGGGCTTTGCTGAAGCCTTGTCCGACGACGGTGAGTTGACCGGACGCGGGCATCCCTGGATACGCGGATCTGCTGCCGGAATCATGACCGCCGTAGGCGGGCTGGGGCATACGCTGCCCTACCTGATCAATGATTTCTGGACCGCAACCATCCTGGCCGTGATCATCGTGTTCATCGAGCTGTGGGTGATCTCGTGGATACGCTTCAAGTACATGGACACACCGTTCATGCGGGCAGCGTTCCAGATTGCCGTGGGCGGGTTCATTGTGTTCCTGGCGGGAATACTGATAGGTAGCGCCTGATGACGCCTTGAGGCCGAAAGTTATCTCAGCCCGATCTTCCCCAGCGCCGGCAGCTTGATGGCCAGGTCGTCGAAGTCGACGCCGATGGTTGCGCCCAGCACATGCAGCTCGATGCCTTCACGCCGGCTCATACCGGCGCCGAAATAGCCGTTATAGGAGACCTGATAACCGGTTCCCGACGGCATTACGCTGGTCTGCAGTCCCGGGCCGAGCCAATCCTTGCCGACACCGACCGCATCAAGTTCTGCGCCGAGTTCGGGCACCTTGCGCGCAATACTTGCAACAAAAGTGTTCGAGTTGGGCCCGGGCCAAACGACATACTGACCGGGCGTCGACCACTCATAGCTGCGCGCTGCTGCAACAATTTTAGGAAGCAGCGCCTGAGCTTCTGGCCCGTGCACTTCATGGACGATATATGGTTCGCTGGAATACCAGCGCCCGTCCGGTGCATAGGCATTGCGGCGCACCGGCGTGCCCCATCCGACCACTTCAAAGCGTTCGTATCGCGCGGCACCGGCAGGCTTGACCACAAGCCAGTGATGAACGGCGAAAATGCCTTTCCAGCGCCCGGACCGTGCTGCCATTATGTAGATGGCCGCCGGCTCATCCGTTGCCGCTTCCGGCAACAGGCCGGATGACGACCAGTCGGCAGACCGCCAGCTGCTGGGCCAGCCCTTGGCATAGGAGTAGGCCGCACCTGCCGCGATGGGCAGTACGATCAGCACAATTGCAAAGGCAGAAACAAATTTAACGAGTCGCCGTAACATGAGAGAGATTGAACACTCCTATTGCGGCTGAATTGTAACACACCAGTTTGGTGTTAGACACCCAGATAGCGGTGCTGCACGTCTTCGGCTTTCGATAGTTGCGCCGATGTGCCGTTCCACACAACCTGTCCCTTCTCCACGATGAAATGGCGGTCAGCCAGTTTCAGGAGGTCTTTCAGGTTCTTGTCGACCAGCAGGATGGACAGACCGCTCTTGCGGATATCGGCAAGGGCGGCCCAGATTTTCTCGCGGATCAGCGGGGCCAGCCCCTCGGTTGCCTCATCGAGCACCAGCAGGCGCGGATTGGTCATCAGGGCGCGGCCGATCGCCAGCATCTGCTGCTCGCCACCGGACAGCAGATTGGCCATCGAAGTGGCCCGAAGCTCAAGCTCGGGAAACATCGCGTAGACCTTTTCGATGGTCCAGGGATCGTCGAGCTTCTGGTGGTTGGAGGCGGTTGCCACGAGGTTCTCGCGCACGGACAGATTGGGGAAAACCTGCCGGCCCTCAGGCACCAGTCCGATGCCCAGGTTCGCGGTCTTGAAGGAGGCGAGTTTCGACACCTCGTGGCCAGCAAACTCGATAGACCCGGAACTGGGCGGTACAATGCCGATGATTGAATTGATGGTTGTGGTCTTGCCCATGCCATTGCGGCCCATCAGGGTGACAACTTCACCGGAGTTGACGTCGAACGTCATGCCGAACAGCGCCTGGCTGGTGCCGTAGAACGTTTCAAGGCCGGATACTTTCAGCATTGCATCACGCCTCCCCCAGATAGGCGCTGCGCACGTCGGCATTCTTTCGAATGTCTTCCGGCTTGCCGGTGGCGATGATGCGGCCATAGACCAGCACTGAAATGCGGTCTGCCAGTGCAAACACCGCATCCATGTCGTGTTCGACCAGCAAGATGGTCTTCTCGCCCTTCAGGCCTTGCAAAATGGTGACCATGGCTGCGCTTTCCTCCACGCCCATGCCGGCCATCGGCTCATCCAGCAGCAGAAAACTCGGGTTCGTGGCCAGAGCCATGGCAATTTCCAGTTGCCGGCGCTCACCGTGCGACATGGCCGAGGCAATGGTGCCGGCACGGTTTGCCAGGCCAACCTTTTCCAGCACCTCAAGTGCAGGCTTGCGAAGCCGGGCCTGGGTGGTTGCCGGTTGCCAGAACCTGAACGAATGTCCGTCATGGGCCTGCACGGCCAGTGCCACATTGTCGATGACGCTGAGGCCCATGAACACGGATGTGATCTGGAACGACCGGGCCAGCCCGAAGTGCGAGCGGCGGTGGGTCGGCACTGTGGTGATGTCCTTGCCGTTGAAAACCACATGGCCGGCATCAGGTGTCAGGTCTCCGGACAGTTGCGCAATCAGTGTGGTCTTGCCGGCACCGTTCGGCCCGATGATCGCGTGCAACTCTCCTGTATCAACGCCCAATGTGACATCGTCGGTTGCGATGACACCACCAAAGGATTTTTTCAGGCCCTGGATGTCGAGCATGGTTTCAGTCACGCCGCCAGCCCCGCTGGATCAGGCCGTTCAGGCCACCCTTGATGAACAGCACACTCAGTACCAGCAGCACGCCGAACGGCAGCGCCCAGTAGGTAGTAAAGGTAGACAGCAATTCTTCAATGAACACGAATGTCACCGCCCCGAACACCGGTCCGAACAGCGATCCCGTACCGCCCAGGATCACCATGAACATCAGTTCGCCGGAGCGTGACCAACCCATCATGTCGGGCGAAATGAACGTGGTGAAGTTGCCCAGCAACGCACCGGCCAGTCCGCACATGCCGCCCGCGATGACATAGGCGGTGAGCTTGTAGGCGTAGGTGTTGTAGCCCAGCGCTTTCATGCGCGCCTCATTGGACTGACAGCCGCGCACCACCATGCCGAAACGGGAATTGACGATCCGGTAAACCGCGTAAATCGATGCGACGAGGCAGGCATAGGTCACCAGGAACAGCACCAGCTTGTTTTCGATATTGATGATGTTGAACATCGATCTCGAATAGATGGTCAGTCCATCGTCACCGCCATACTCATCCAGTGACAGGAAGAAGTAATATCCCATCTGCGCGAACGCCATGGTGATCATGATGAAATAGACACCCTTGGTGCGCAGTGAGACGGCTCCGGTGACCAGTGCAAACGCGGCGCTTGCAAAAATTGCCAGCGGGAAATGCAGCCATCCCGATTCATAGCCATGATAGGCCGGAATACCGACGCAATACGCACCGATGCCGATATAGGCTGCGTGGCCGAATGAAATCATGCCGCCAAAGCCGAGTATCAGGTTGAGACTGACGGCTGCGATCGCCAGGCACAGAATGCGGGTAATGAAATCCAGCGAGACCAGTTGCAGCCGGACGCCGAGGAAGTGGGCAGCCAGCGGCACGCACAGCAAGATCACCATGAAAACCAGGGTTATGATACGACCGCTTGCCGACCCGAAAAGGTCGGGCGTCCGCAGGTGCTGGTTGAGCTGAGCCGACGTGGTGTCTGTCATCTAGCGCACCTTCGGTGGAAACAGGCCTTGCGGGCGAAACGCCAGCACACCAGCCATGATGAGATAGATCAGCATTGACGAGATTGCCGGGCCTGCGGTTTCGGCTGCATTGACGGGGATGAAAATCTTCAGGATGTCGTCAAGGAAAGACCGGCCCAGCGTATCTATCAGGCCGATGATCAGGGCGCCGATAAAGGCGCCTTTCATGGAGCCGATACCGCCCACGATAATCACCACGAAAGCGGTAATGATGATGTCATTGCCCATGCCAATGGTTGCTTCGGTGATCGGTGCGATCAGCATGCCGGCCAGCCCTGCCAGCACCGCGCCGAGCGCAAAAACGGCGGTAAACAGTGTCTTGATGTCAATGCCGAGCGCCGACACCATGGTCCGGTTGGATGCTCCGGCCCGGATCAGCATGCCAAGCCGGGTACGCCCGATAAGCCAGTACAGTCCGAATGCCACAAGCAGTCCGCAGCTGATTATCACCAGGCGAAACGTCGGAAAGATGACGCCCGGCAGTATCTGGACCTGGCCCTGCAGGTATTCAGGCAGCGGAATGGCAATTCCTTCCGGGCCCCAGATCAGGTGCACGAGCGTGTCCGCGATCAGGATGAAGCCGAAGGTGGCCAGCACATGGTCAAGATGATCTCGCTGGTACAGATGGCGGATTACCCCCATTTCCAGCGCCAGGCCGACAAGCGCTGTCAGCGGAATCGCCAGCAGGACCGCCCACACGAACGATCCGGTCCAGAAGGTCAGCGTGGCACAGAAAAACGCGCCCACCATGTAAAGCGAGCCATGCGCCAGGTTGACGAAGTCCATGATGCCGAACACCAGCGTCAGTCCCGCCGCCAGCAGGAACAGCAATACGCCCAGTTGCAGCCCGTTCAGGAACTGTATGAAAAACAGTGTGCTCATTGCCCCAACATATCCAGCCTGGATCTCAATCCCACCATTAAACCGACACCAGAAACCTGATCGTCTTCACAGTGTCAGAACAACACGGCCCACCCGCCATGAAGCAAATTTACGGGGAGAACAAAACCGTTCTCCCCTTGAATACAGCGTTCGGTCCGGCGCGTGGCTTACTTCGCCAGCGGGCACTCGCCGACATAAGGATCAACATGGTTTTCGTAAACCGTCTTGACCACTTTGGTTGTCCAGTTCCCGTCATCGTCGGCAACCACTTCGCGCAGATAGAAGTTCTGTATCGGCATGTGGTTCTTGCCGTAGGTGTACTTGCCGCGCACCGACGGATAATCAGCCTTGGCCATGGCGGCGCGCAGCTCGTCGGTCTTGCTCATGTCACCGCCGACAGCTTCCACGCCTGATGCAATCAGGTTGATCGTGTCATAGGCCTGCGCTGCATAGAAAGACGGGTAGCGCTTGTACTTTTCGCGGAAGCTGGACACGAACTTCTTGTTCGCCTCATTGTCCAGTGTTGGGTCCCACTGCTGCGTCAGCCGGGAACCCAGAACGCCTTCCAGCTTGGCTGCCTGCAGTTTTGGCAGCGAGATCGCGTCCACGGTAAACACCGAATACAGGTCCAGTTCACCTTTCAGGCCTGCCTGCTGGTACTGCTTGATGAACGCGCCGCCTGCCTTGCCCGGATAGAAAACGAAAATCGCTTCCGCGCCGGATGCCTTGGCTTTTGCCAGTTCGGCGGAAAAATCGAGCTGGCTCGGCCACTTGGTCAGGTCCTTGCCCTTGATCTCGCCTTTGAAGGTGCGCTCCACGCCGGTCATCATGTTCTTGCCGGCGGCATAGTTCGGGCCCAGCAGATACAGCGACTTCACGCCCTGCTGGTTCAACACTTCACCCATCGCCATCGGCGTCTGGTCATTCTGCCACGAGGTGGAGAAGAAGTTTGCATTGCACAGCTTGCCGGCAATCTGCGACGGTCCTGCATTCGATGAAATCAGGAATTTACCGGCATCAAACACCGATTTGGCTGACGCCAGCAGCACGTTGGACCAGATATAGCCGGCAACGATCGGCACATCGTCCTGCTGTACAAGCTTGTCGGTTTTCTGCTTGCCGATCTCGGGCTTGAAGCCATCGTCTTCGAAAATGATTTCGACGGATTTGCCGGCCATCTTGCCGTCAAGATGTTCCACGGCCAGGTTGACCGCGTCCTTCATGTCGTTGCCGAGAACCGCTGCCGGTGTGGTCAGTGTGGTCACGTATCCGATCTTGATATCGGCTGCATACGAGGCTGATGCCATCAGCGCCAGACCAAGCGCTGCAATTCCTGTCGTCTTCAACATTATCAAACTCCTCCCGAGGGTTCTCGAATTTTGAGTGCCGCCTTGTATCGTCCCGACGTGTCACTGAATATGCACGATAGAGATAAAAGATACAGACTTCAAATGCATGGTGTCTGAATTATTTTGCACTATTCGGGTCTTGCACGGGGCCGGTTCCCGGTGTCGAATGAATACACCGAAGTTCACCAAGCGCGCAATCTGCCAGGAGACAGACATGATCGAAATGACCGCAGGCGTCACGCCGGCAAGTGAAGGCATCGACGGTATTGAATGGAACATCCTTGGTCAGACCTATGTGCCAAAGCATCTGTGCGAAAGCTCGTTTTCCTGGCACGCGACATTTCCTGACGGCACTTTTGTGCCGCCGCATATCCACCCGGATCAGGATGAATTCATTTATGTTCTGGAGGGCCGGTTTGACCTGTTTCTGGATGGGGCGGATGCAACTGCCGGTGCCGGCGAACTGATCCGCCTGCCGCGCGGCCAGGCGCACGGCATCTTCAACAAGTCAGGTCACGATGTGAAATGTGTGTTCTGGGTATCGCCCACCCAGCAATTGTGGGACCTGTTCACCAAGATCAACAATGTGCCGGACCCGGCTGAAGTGGTACGCCTTGCCAGCGAACACAACATTCACTTCCTGCCGCCGCCGGACGCCTGACACCCAAAAGCCGCTAATCTGCCCGAACGCTTTCGGGCATTTCTTCCGCTGACGGCATCGTTGCAAACCCGGGAAGCGCTGCGTCCATGTGATCCCATGTGGCGGCTCTGTCGGTGTAGACCCGCATTTGCGGTTTGAAATCGTTCGGGTTGTCGAGGCTGGACGCCCTGACGAAAACCATGCCGGGCATGGAGGAATTGGTTGAATAGATCGCAGAACCGCACGCCGGGCAGAAACCGCGGCTGACCATGTTCCCGCTGTCGGCGGGCTTGTCGAAGAACCGGAGTTCTCCGCTCATTTCGAAACCGGTTTCGGCAACAATCATGTGCGAACCGTGCCCGGTCCCGCTGGTCTTGCGGCAGTCATTACAGTGGCAATGGCCGCCACCTGCCTCTTCTGCACATGTGTACCGCACATCCCCGCATAGGCATCCGCCGGCAATGGTCATTGTCATTTCTCCTGTTCACTTGCTATCTACAAGTGATAATATTAACTTGCTTGCATATTGCAAGTGAAATATTTGGAAAATTACAGATGGCTCCATCCACCGAACCACGCCGCTCTGATTGCCCGATCAGCTTTGCCCTGGAGATTTTTGGGGATCGCTGGACCCTGATTGTCCTGCGTGACCTGATGTTGAAGTCGCGCCAGCGCTACAGGGAACTGCTGGAGGGCGATGAAGGCATCGCCACCAATGTGCTTGCGGAAAGACTGAAGCGGCTGGAGCAGCGCAAGCTGATTACAAAGAAACGTGATCCTGACGATGCACGCCAGTTCATCTACCTGCCAACCGAACTGGCAGTAACCCTGGTGCCGATGCTGGTGGAGATGATCGTCTGGGGCATCAGGACCGGCGACAAGGATGCAGGCTCCGAGTTTGTTGCGAGATTTGAAACAGAGCGCGACACACTGATATCAGAGCTGCAGGCGAAGGTTCGAAAAGATGCCGGTCTGTGACGTATCAGCAGGCAAATATGCAACAATTTCAGTGGTTCGTCACCGGTTGACCGACGCCTTGTCGAAGCCGGCTGTCTTTTGATATCCGCGCACAACCGCTTCCAGTTCTTCGTGTCCGGCGACATCCTCCAGCGCATCAAATCCGTCGGGCGCGCGCTGGTTGACCAGGTCAATGACCCTTTCCGGTCCGCCGCCCCGGTTCTGCCGCACGATCTCGGATGTGGCGGGCAGGCGTTCGGCTTCGTATGCCTCAAGGGCCGCGCCTGCCTCATTGCCACATTCAGCAAGCCTGTCTGCGAGACAGCGGGCATCCAGTATCGCCTGGCTGGCGCCGTTTGAACCCACCGGATACATCGGGTGAGCGGCGTCACCCAGCAAGGTCACGCGGTCAAACGTCCATTGCCCGACCGGGTCCCGGTCACACATGGGGTATTCGTAAAACGTGCCGGTTTCGCGAATAAGCGCCAGCGGATCCAGTACATCCAGCGAAAACGTGTCTTTGACGAACGGCAGCAGCTCGCTCATCATGCCTTCGCGATTCCAGTCTTCACGCCTTGGCATGGGTGTCGAGCCGTCACCCATCTTTGCTGCCACGGCCCAGTTCATCAGCACCTTGCCGTCGCCGCGAGCATCGTTTGCGATCGGGTACAGCACCAGTTTCGCATCCATACCGCCGGCGATCACCATGGACCGTCCGGTCAGAAACGGCTCCCACAGGCACGCACCGCGCCATAACATAATGCCGTTCCATTTCGGATCGCCCTGATCGGGATAGAACTGCTTGCGCACCACCGAGTGAATGCCGTCACAGGCAATGACGGCATCGCCTTCCACCGGCAATTCTTCGCCGTCGGCGATATGAAACAGCGCCGTCGCAGATCCGCTGTCCTGCCTGACGCCGGTGCAGGCATGGCCGGTTTTTATGGCGTTAGGCCCAAGCCGCTCGATCACCGCATCTCGCAGCACACCTTGCAGGCGGCCGCGATGAATTGAGAACTGCGGCATGTCGAGGCCTGCATCAGTGCCACGCAGTTCCTGCCAGATGGTCTGGCCCTGCCGGTTCTGGTAGATCAGCTCGTGGGTGCGAATGGCGACCTTGTCGAGCGCGTCGAGCAGGCCGATATTGGCCAGTTCCCTGATCGCATGCGGCAGGGTGTTGATGCCCACGCCAAGTTCACGGATTTCGTCCGAGCGCTCATGGACTTCCGCTTCAATGCCTCGGTCATGCAGCATGAGGGCTGCCGCCAGCCCGCCGATACCGCCTCCGACAATTACAATCTTCACCGTCTGGCCTCCGTGCTGAACAAAACCCGCCCTCAATACTGCTTGAGAGCGGGTCGGAATGTCGAGACTGGAACCCAGCCTATTTCATTGCGCAATCCTTGGCGTGGTCATCGCCGGTTGCCTCGTAAACCGTGGACACGGTCTTGTGGGTCCATTTGCCGTCAGGACCTTCCACGACCTGGCGCAGGTAGTAGTTCTGCACCGGGAAGTGATTGTTGCCATAGGTATAATCGCCGCGCACCGACTTGTAGTCGGCCTTCTTCAGTTCTGCCCGGAACGCATCCTTGTCCTTGACATTGCCGCCGGTGGCGACAACGGCTGAATTGATCAGATTGATCGCATCATAGGCCTGGGCTGCATAGAAGCTCGGATAGCGGTCGTGCTTGGCCCGATAGTCGGCCACGAACTTCTTGTTGGCTTCATTGTCCAGGTCAGGGCTCCACTGCATGGTGTCATAGGCACCGAGCACCGACTTGATGCCGCCGGCCTGGAATTTCGGCAATGAAAGTCCGTCCACCGAGAACACATTGAAGAACTGCATCTTGCCGGCAAGTCCGGCCTGGCCGAATTGCTTGAGGAACGCACCACCCGCCTTGCCCGGGTAGAATACGAAGATCGCTTCAGCACCAGAGGCAGAGGCTTTTGCAAGTTCGGCGGAGAAATCAAGCTGGGCGTCCTTGCCCCACTTGGTGAAGTCCTCGCCCTTGACTTCGCCCTTGAACGAGCTTTTTACGCCGGCGACCATGTCTTTGCCGGCAGCGTAGTTCGGCGCCATGATGTAAAGCGATTTCACGCCGCGCTGATTAAGCACTTCACCGAGAGCCTTCGGTACCATGTCGTTCTGCCAGGAAGACGAGAAGAAGTTCTCGTGGCATTCCTTGCCGGCCACATGCGAGGTGCCGGCATTGGCCCCGATCAGGAACTTGCCGCCTTCCAGGATGGACTTCTTCGAAGCCAGCAGCACGTGAGACCAGATAATGCCGGTGACGATGTCCACATCGTCCTGCGACACCAGTTTGTCGGCCTTCTGCTTGCCGATGTCGGGACGGAAGCCGTCATCTTCCGCGATGATTTCAACTTCCGTGCTGCCCATCTTGCCACCAAGATGTTCCATCGCCAGGTTGATGCCGTTCATCTGTTCAGCGCCGAGAACGGCTGCCGGTGTGGTCAGTGTCGTGATGACGCCGATCTTGACTTTGTCGGCGGCAATGGCTGCGCTCGCCGTTGCCGAAATGCCAAGCGCCAGCGCGCCGGCGAGAATTTTGCGGATCATGTGTCTACTCCCTGATACTCAAATCTTGTGTGGTTGCCGTAGATGGCAGGTTCAGCCTCGGATTGATCCTATCACCCGGTTTTCCCTTGGCAATCGCTTTGTTGCCGAACGGTTTACGGCAGGATCTGCTGGCCGTTTGCGTTGACGCCTGAATACAGCCAGCTCATGCCGTCATAGGCCTGCTGTGCGGAGCGGCCCGACAGCATCATCTGCCGGAGTTCTGCGAGCGGACCGGCTGCGTGATAGATATCTCCATAAAGCCGCGCAGTCATCTGCACTCTGGCGGTGCGCAGGTACCGGTCTGCCTGATAGGCAAGGAAGGCGTCGGCCGGGTCACTGTGTGCCGACACATGATGCGCCAGGCACACCGCGTCCTCTGTGGCCATGCACGCGCCCTGCGCCAGGTATTGCAGCATCGGGTGGGCGGCATCGCCGAGCAGTGTCACACGCCCTCTGCTCCAGTTTTTGACCGGATTGCGGTCACACAATACCCACATGCGCCAGCTTTCGATCTTGTCGAGCATGCCCAGCACGTCTGAGTGCTGTCCGGCAAACCGCTGGTTCAGTTCGCCGATGTCGCCATAGATGTCCCAGCCTTCTTCATAGGCATCTGAGTGAAATACCGACACCAGGTTGAAAATATCACCGCGATGCAGCGGGTAGTGCACCAGGTGGGTTTTGGGCCCGGCCCACAGGATCACTTCATCCTTGTGACTTGCTTCCGGAACGTCTGCCTCAGGCAGTACCGCCCGATAGGCAATATGGCCTGAAACCCGCGGGCGGCCGTCTGCAACAATTGTATCGCGGATCTTCGACCACAAGCCGTCAGCACCAATCAGAGCACAGGCATCAATGGTGCTGCCGTCGCTGAGAGTTACCCGCACACCATTGTTGTCGTCATCATATGTCTCGACCTTCGATCCAAGCCGGACATCCACCTTGCCGGTTGCCCGTGCCGCATCAATGAAGCTGGCATGCAGATCAGGCCGGTAGATCACGCCATAGGGGTATTCAAAGCGCTCGGTGAACTCGCGCGTGTTGAGCGGCACCCGTGTCACCTCCGATCCGTCAAGCGCATCCTTCATGACCAGCGCCTCGGGAAACACCGCATTGGCCCGTATCGCGTCGGTTATGCCGAGGGTGTCAAACATGCGAAACCCGTTCGGTCCCAGCTGTATGCCGGCGCCGGCTTCACGCAGTTCGTCCTCGCGTTCCACGACAATGCTTTCAAAGCCCTTTTGCGCCAGCGCCAGTGCGGCTGCAAAGCCGCCTATGCCGCCACCGGCGATCAGATATGGTTTGCTGGTCAAGACAGTTCCCCGCAGCTCAGGTCGGTGTTGCTCCATCATCTGCATACAACCCGCAAACCCCGGTTTCGGCAAGCCTTGCCCAGAACTTGCGCTATGCGCGCTGCCTGCCTAACGTGTGCGGCATCAGATCAGAAAACAGGACGCGCACCCATGCTGTCGAAAGACATAAACGATCTCATTACGCAAACCGGCTCCGGCACACCGTGCGGAAAACTGATGCGGCAATACTGGCAACCGGCTGCCTTGAGTGATGAACTCAACGGCCCCCGCCCTGTGGTGCCGGTACGCCTTCTGGGCGAAGACCTGGTGCTGTTTCGCGATAATCAGGGTGAACTGGGTCTGATCGGGCGGCATTGCCCGCACCGCGGCGCAGATCTGTGCCATGGCCGGCGTGAGGACAATGGCCTGCGCTGCCCGTTTCACGGCTGGCACTTCGACCGCACCGGCCAATGTGTGGAACAGCCCGGCGAACCTGAGGGCAGCACCATGCATGAGCAGATCACGACCCCGTCCTACCCGGTGGCGGAAAGGAACGGTATCGTATTTGCCTTCATGGGCGAGGGCACGCCGCCCCCGTTTCCCGACCTGGACTGTTTCGTTGCCCCGGATACACACGTGTTTGCCTTCAAGGGCTTGTGGGAGTGCAACTGGCTGCAGGCCATGGAAGTGGGCATTGATCCGGTCCATGCATCCTTCCTGCACCGTTTCCTGCGCGATGAAGACCCGGCTGACAGCTATGGCAAGCAGTTCCGCGACACCGCCGCGAACACCGAAATGCCGATGACCCAGTTGCTGCGTGAATATCCGCGTCCGGACATCGAGGTGGAAGAAACCGATTACGGCCTGCGCCTGATCGCGCTGAGGCATCTGGATGACGGGCGCACCCATGTGCGCGTGACCAACCAGATTTTTCCCGAAGCCATCTGCATTCCGATGTCCAACGAGATGACCATCACCCAGTGGCACGTGCCGGTGGATGACGAGACCTGCTACTGGTATTCGATGTTCACCAGCTTCAAAGACCCGGTGAACAAGGAGCTGATGCGTGAACAAAGGCTTGCGGAACATCGCCTGCCGGACTATGCGCCGCTGAAGAACAAGCGCAACAATTACGGCTACAACCCGGTTGAACAGGAAGCGGAAACCTATACCGGCATGGGGCTCGACATAAATGTCCATGACCAGTGGGCCGTGGAAAGTCCGGGACCGGTTTTCGACCGCACCAACGAACACCTTGCCACGTCGGACAAGGCGATCATTGCCTATCGGCGCATGTTGCGTCGGGCGATTGATGCCGCGGGTGAAGGTGGTCACCTGCCCGGCATCCCCAATGGCGATGCGCTGGACACGAAAGGTCCTGTGGCTGTCGATACCATCGCACCGGATCAAGATTGGCAGGCGGTCTGGCGGGACAGGGATGCTGAGCGCCGCCAGGGGTGCTCATGGGCAAGTTCCGTGGCCGGGGCATAGTTCATGAGTGATGTAGGGCGTGAAGGGTTGGCCGCACTTGCCGGCATGGATGGTGCTGATCGGCGCAAGGCGTGCGCAGACGTACTGGAGCAGATCGAAAGTCACGGCCTGGACACCGTGCGGCTTGCCTTTGTTGACCAGCATGGGGTTTTACGCGGCAAGACACTGATGGCGGCACAGGCTGCAGGCCTGCTGGCAAATGGCTGCGCCATGACATCGACGCTGCTGGCCAAGGACACCTCTCATCGCACCGTGTTCCCGGTGTGGGAGGCCGGTGCCGGCCTCGATATGGCCGATATGCAGGGTGCCGGTGACATTATCATGTTGCCGGATCCGGAAACCTTTCGCGTGCTGCCCTGGGTGGAAGGCTGTGGCTGGCTGTTGTGTGATCTTTACTTCACAGACGGACAGCCTGTGCCGTTCTGCGTACGGCGCAAGCTGCGCGATGCCGAGACAGAACTTGCCGGTCGCGACATGGACATCCGGTTCGGGCTTGAAGCCGAGTTTCACATTCTGAAGGTAGACGACTGGAACAGGCGTCCTGAAGATGCCGGACAACCCGGAGCGGTGCCGGATGTTTCGCTGATGACCCATGGTTTCCAGTATCTGACCGAGGCGCGCGCCGACGAGCTCGAACCGGTGACGGAGGTGTTGCGCAAGGCATGCGTGGCGCTGCATCTGCCGGTGCGCTCCATTGAATGCGAATTCGGCCCGAGCCAGGTGGAGTTCACATTTGCACCCATGCGCGCGGTGCAGGCTGCAGATGCCATGAGCCTGTTCCGCTCCATGGTAAAGCAGGTCTGCCGGCGCCAGGGCCTGCACGCGACCTTCATGTGCCGGCCGCAGGTTGCAAACCTGTTTGCATCGGGCTGGCATGTGCACCAGTCGCTGGTGTCGGTTCAGTCCGGCGACAACCTGTTCATGCCCGAAACCGGCGACCGCTTGCTGTCACCTCTGGGCCTTCACTACACAGCCGGACTGCTTGCCCGGGCGGTCGAGGCCAGCGTTTTCGCATCGCCCACCATCAATGGCTACAAGCGCTACAGGTCTTTCCAACTGGCGCCTGACCGGGCGATCTGGGGCAGGGACAACAAGGGCGCCATGGTGCGGGCAATCGGTGGCCCCGGCGACCCGGCCACGCGGGTGGAAAACCGCGCTGCCGAGGCGGCAGCCAACCCGTATCTTCATCTGGCCGCTCAGATCTGGGCCGGGCTGGACGGTGTCGACAACACGCGTGACCCGGGACCTGCCGCCGACACGCCTTATGAAACAGATGCAGCAATGCTGCCGACCAACCTGATGCACGCCGTCGACGCGCTTGCAGGATCTCAACTGTTCCGGCAGCGCTTCGGCGACAGGTTTGTGGATTATCTGGTCCACATCAAACGTGCCGAGATTGCCCGTTTCCTGTCAGAGGTGACCGACTGGGAGCATCGTGAGTACTTCGATCTCTACTAGGCCTGTGACTTGAGCTGTTTTCCGGCTCTGGCGAACGCGGTATTGGCAGCTGGCACGCCTGCATAGATGGCGGTCTGCATCAGCACTTCGCGAACGGTCTCCTGTGAAACCCCGGCACGCAACGCGGCTGCCAGGTGCAGGTCAAACTCTTCCCACCGTGACAGCGACGCACAGATCGCCAGAACCAGCATGCGGCGCGTGGTTTCGTCCAGCCCTGGCCGGGTCCAGATTTCGCCCCAGGCGCCACGTGTAATCATGTCCTGAAACTCGGCATTGAACTCGGTTCGGTTCCGAATCGATGCATCGACATAGTCATCACCCAGTGCTGCTCTGCGGCGTTTCATTCCGGAGGTGAATCGGTGGTCGCTCGGCAAAGTGTCGGTTTTCAGGAAGCCCGCGAGCGTGCGGGTAAAGTCGTGGGGGCGTTCCGCATTGGAAATATGTGCCGCATCCAGAACAACGTGAACGGCGCCGGCGATTTCAGCCGCGATCATTTCACCGCGCTCCGGCGGGGTGGACTGGTCATGCCGGCCCGAAATGATCAGTGTCGGTGTTGTGATTTTCTTCAGGTGATCAAGTGTATCGGCCTGTTTGAGCATGGCCGAGCATCCCAGGTACCCTGCCGGGTTCATCTGTTCCAGAACATTGCGGAAGTCACTGACCGTTCCAGGATCGCTTTCATGGAAACTCTCGGTGAAGAAGCGGCCCAGCACCATGTCCGAAATGGCCGCCATGCCGCCCTGCCGGATCAGGTCCATGCGCTGGTCCCACATCTCAGGCGGGCGGAAGTGGGGCGATGTATCGGCCAGCGTGAGTGTGGTCAGCCGGTCGCCTTCATGTATGCCGAGCCATTGTCCGGTCAGGCCGCCCATGGAGAGCCCGCAGAAATGAAACTCATCGAGGCCAAGATGGTCCGCGATCCCGATAACATCGGCACCCAACCTTTCCAGCGGGTACATGCCATCCGGCACATCGGACGCACCGTGGCCGCGCTGGTCGTAGCGCACAACGCGGAAGCGGTGTTTCAGAGCATCGGCCTGGGTCTGCCACATCAGATGATCGCACCCGAGCGAGTTGGAGAATATGATGGCGGGAGCATCAACGGGTCCCTCGGCGCGATAGAATATCCGGCAGTCATCACTTTGTGTCACAAACGGCATAGGCGTTTCCTTTTTCCTTGTGCGCCTGTCACATCGTAAAATTCCGGGTGTGTCAAATCCTGAAACGGTATTCTTGGCTGGACGCCCTTGCCTGATGCCGTTACGGCTGAGTGAGACCCTGGCCATGCCGTGTATCTGTGGCCGCCGAAAGTGATCGGACCTTTAAGTCATGGCAATTCCCGGCAGTGCCCAGTCGCCACAAACGGAAAATGTCACGACCGGCATAGTGTTGATGATTGGCGCCGTTGCCACGTTCACCGTCATAGACGCATGCGCGAAATACCTGCTGGCGTCCGCCGTGCCGCCAATGATGGTGGTGTTTGCACGCTACAGCCTGTCGTTGCTGTATGTGCTGGGATTGATGTGGTGGACCGGCACGCTGACCTTCAGGTCTCATCATCCCGGATTGCAGGTGTTGCGCGGCGTACTGCTGTTCGCTTCAACCCTGATGAACTTCATTGCCCTGCAATATCTGCGGCTCGATCAGACATCGGCCATATTTTTCTCAAATCCGTTATGGGTGTGTGCACTGTCGCCGTTTTTGTTGGGCGAACGTATCGGGCCGCGGCGCTGGGCGGCGGTGGTCATTGGTTTTCTCGGCGTTTTGCTGATCATCCGGCCCGGCGCAGACGGCTTTCACTGGGCGATGATGTTGTCGGTGACCGTGGCGGTTATCACGTCTTTGTACCAGATCATCACCCGCAAGATCGGCGGCCGTGATCCTGCATTGGTGTCACTGTTGCTGCCGTCAATGGTCGGTACCGCACTTGCCATGCCAATGGGCATCCTCAACTGGCATGTGCCGGTCTGGGGGCTTATCGGTTTGATGCTTTTGATGGGCATCGCCGGCGGTGTCGGCCATCACATGCTGATCAAGGCACACACAATGGCGCCCGCGCCGACACTGGCTCCGTTTATCTACACCCAGATAGTCTGGATGATCATTGTCGGCTTTGTGGTGTTTGGCGACGTGCCGGACATTCATACCCTGATCGGGGCCGGCATCGTGGTGTCCAGCGGCTTGTATGTCTATTATCGCGAACAGGTAACAAAGCGCACAAGCCTGAATTCGCCGTGACAACAAAAGCAGAGACTTTCATGACTGATCTCAAATTGAATCCCGCCGTCGCAAACCTGGAAGAAGAGGGTGCCTTCTTCGTCCTCGACAAGGCGCTGAAACTGAAGGCGGAAGGGCGACCGGTCATCAATCTCGGTATCGGCCAGCCGGATTTCGCACCGCCGGCCCATGTGCTGGAGGCCGGGCTCAAGGCAGTCCGGGACGGCCCGCACGGTTACACCTCGCCGGTCGGCATGCCGGCTTTACGTGAGGCTGTCGCGGCCAATGTGTCCGGGCGCTATGATGTGCCGGTTGACGCAGACCAGGTGGTGATTGTGCCCGGCGGCAAGGTCACGATTTTCTTTGCCTGCATGGTGTTCGGCGGTGCGGGTACTGAAATCCTGTACCCCGATCCAGGGTTTCCGCCTTATCGCGAAGCCATCAGGGCGGCATCGGCAAAGCCGGTTCCGTACGCCATTCGCGAGGACCGTAATTTCGGCTTTGACGCCGATGAGGTGTTGTCGCAGATCACGCCTGCCACGCGTCTGATCATCATCAATTCACCGGCCAACCCGACCGGCGGTGTGGTGGAAACGGGTGAACTGGACAAGCTGGCATTGGGCCTGGAAGCTCATCCTCAGGTGGCAATCCTGTCCGACGAGATATATTCGCATCTGGTCTTTGAAGGCTCAGGCTTCCGCTCACTGCTGCAGTATCCGGCGCTGACGGACCGGGTCATTCTGCTGGATGGCTGGTCGAAAACCTTTGCCATGACCGGGTGGCGGCTGGGCTACGGTATCTGGCCGATGTCATTGGTCAAAGCTGTGCGCGGATTGATTACCGTCGATCATTCCTGCGTCAACGTAGCTGCCCAGTTTGCCGGCCTTGCGGCAATCGAAGGTCCGATGGACGAGATTGACCGGATGCGGGCAACCTTCGCTGAGCGCCGGGATGCGGTTGTTGCCGGCCTCAACAAAATGCCGGGAGTCACTTGCCGGGTGCCTGGCGGCGCCTTCTACGCCTTTCCCAACATCACCGGCACCGGTATCGGGTCAAAACAGCTGGCGGACCGGCTGCTGATGGAGGCCAATGTGGCGCTGATCCCCGGTGACAGTTTCGGCGACAATGGCAAGGGTTATCTGCGCCTGTCATATGCCGCCGGCCTTGATGAGATCGAAGAAGCCCTTGACCGCATGCAGGCCCTGATCGGCGCATCTGTCTGAAAAACAAGGCCCCGTGCCAGGAGCGGGGTGGGTTTGGCGGGTGCAGTCCCGGCACGGGTGTCCTTAAAGGCAGAAAGCAACGTGTATTCAGGTGAATGTCTGGCGTTGCTTGCACGCCCTGGAGTAGATCGGGTGTTGGCTCTCTGACGGATTCAATCCGAAAGCCTTCCTGATTTTGTGCAGGAAACAGATTTCTTCTGGTTTTACGCAACTGACGCCTTCCTTGCACAGCTGCTGATCTAACCACCCTGCATGACAGCTGCATGTCAGAATGAAGTCAGTCACGGCATAAATTTTTTGCACCTGAAAGCTGCTCGCGGAACTTTGATTTGATAATTTCCATCCACGGTGACAATGAACGGGACATGATGCTTACCCGTCGACATATGACAGCGCTGGTTGCCGCGGCAGTGTTCGCAGGCGCAAATTCTCCAGTGGTATACGCAGCATCCGGCATCATGTCGGCGCCGGACGCTATGGCGGCGGCCACCAGGGGTGAGGTTGTTCTGGTAGACATCAGGACGCGCGGCGAATGGAAACAATCCGGCCTGGCACAACCTGCGCTTGCCATATCCATGCATGAAGCGGGTTTTGTCAGAAATCTGGCCAAGGCGCTGGGTGGTGATCGTTCCAGGCCGCTTGCCCTGATCTGTGCTGTCGGCGGGCGCAGCGCTCACATGCAGCGCATCCTCGCCACCGCCGGGTTCACCAATGTGATCGATGTGTCGGAAGGCATGTTCGGTTCGAGCGCGGGACCGGGCTGGTTGAAGCGCGGTTTGCCGGTGAAAGACTGGACGCAAGACTGAACAGCAGATGCACTATGCAAGCGGTTTGCAGTTTGTTTCCCGCAAGGTGAGCGACAGCAGAAATCCTGTTGCAGACCATGCAAACAGGCAGATGAATGCAAATCTGTAGTCGGCCGTGTCGTAAATCCTTGCGCCTTGCAGCAATGTCCCGTCCCAGCGCAGGTCCAGCATCCAGCCGATGATCGGCTGCAGGATGGCGCCGGCACCCACCGTGGCGGCATTTACAAGGCCGGATACGGAGCCGTGCAGGCGTCTGGCCGACACTTCGCGAGCCAGTGCAAACGTAACCACCATGCATCCGCCGGTGAGGCCGGACAGGAAAAATGCCATTGCCATCAGGGTCAGGCTGAGGTTGGGGACGAAGGCTATGATGGCGATCAGCGTGCAGTTCAAGGCGGTGCCGACTACCAGGGGAAGTCGCCGCCGTCCGATCCGGTCGGACAACCAGCCCGACAGGGGAGCGCCGATTGCCCAGCCCAATAGCGACAATGAGGTGTAAATCGCGCTGGTTGGCCGGTCCAGGTCGTAGGCGCCGGCAAGAAACGGCACGCCCCACAGCCCGCCAAGCGCCAGCATTGGCCCCGACATGCTCATCGCAACGATGGCAATACGCCAGATCTCGCTGCGCTTTATGGTGTCTTTCAGGCCGGTCCAGATTTCCGCCCACCGCGTATCATCGGCATGCTCGGCGGTGTCCGGGTCGGGAGAGTTGCGCACGACAAGGGCGGTCAAACCCGCCAGCCCGGCTGCAAACACCCCGGCCCATATCATGGTCTGGCGCCATCCGAACGCCTCGACGGCAAGCGCCAGCGGGGCCTGACCGGCGATGCCGCACACCATGGCGAAGAACATCGCAAGACCGGTGAGCAGGGCAAAGTGCCGGGGGTGAAACCATTTCGCTGCCAGTGCCATGCTGGCAATGAAGCCGACGGCGGAACCGGCACCCACCATGAAGCGCCCGGCATAGGCGGTGTTCACCGAACCGGCGCTTCCGAAGATAATGCTGCCTGCAGCCGCAAGCAGCAGGGCAATTGTGAGCATGAGCCTTGCCCCATAGCGGTCAAGCAGGGCTCCTATGGGCAACTGCATGGCCGCATAAGGGTAAAAATACAGCGCTGAGAGTTGCCCCATGACCGCGCCGGTGACCGCGAACTCGGCCATCAGGTCGGGGATCATGACGCTGGGCGCAACGCGCTGGAAAAACGCATAGCCGAAAGCCAGCGCGCTGAGAGACCATATAGCAAGCGCCAAGGCCGGGCTGGCCGACCCTGTTGCCTGGACCGTTGTTTTTGCGGGGTCTGTAACCACTGGTTTTTTCAACACTGCCTGGGTGCAGCATCCGTTCCTGGAGGCCGGGGAAATACTTAATCAGTATGATGTGTTTGACGATGCAGGCCACAAAAGTAAAGGCCCTTGAGACAGTATCTCAAGGGCCTTTTATCAGTTTGCCAGAATGATCTCTCTGCAGATGCAGAGCGATATCAGCAATTGCTGCAATCAAGTGTCAGGCCGTTGCGGGGGCGCTGTGCGACCGACTCCTCAACTTCCCATCCTCCGCTGCCGACTATGTATCCCACAAGCGGTTGGAACGTCAGGCATACGCGCGCTACGATGATGTCGTTATCTTCCTGGGTGAGCGCGTTTAGCGTGGCGCCTGTCAGGTTTGGCGGTGCGCCGCCGCAACCACCGCGCGAATAGGACCATTCCTGCGTCACGTTACTGCCGCTGCGGCGAAAGTTGACCAGGTCAACCTTGGTGTCTGCCGAAGAGAACGGCGCCATGATGGCGTCGGCAGCCCGAATGAAATCATCGAGTTCGCCAGCCGTCACGGTGGTCGACTCCTGCGTCGTCAGGTCGACGACTGCGCTGGCGGCCACAGCCACTTTCCGTTTCAGTGAAATCGCATGGGTAACGTCGATCGTACCCAGCAGCAGCAGGATCATCAGCGGAAACAGCAGGGCGGCTTCGATGCTGACAACACCGTCTTTCCTGCGGCAAAAGCTTGCAAGTTTGCAGACGGTGCCTGCATGAACTGTACTGGACCTTGTGACTGGTGAATTATCCATCATAGTGGCTTCCTGACTGGATGAGATTGGTGTTGAGCGGTTTGTCATCTGATCAGTCAAACGGCTCGTTGCGGAAAACCGCCACGCCCCTCACCAGGTGTTTGTCTTCGCCATGATTTGCCAGCCAGTTCGGCGCCGGCGCGCCGGTGCCCTTGATGTTCAGCAGCTGCATCAGGTTCGGAGTGAACAGGTTCCACTCATAAAATGTCTCAACGATCACAATATCCCCGGCATTGCCGATGTCGTATGCGGCGCCGTTGATGACACCGTCGCTCAACTCACCACCATCCGAGGCGTCCGTGCGATTGCTGGCGTCGGCGAAATTATTGCGAACTTCGACATTGATGTAGATCTTGCCGCAGTCAAGCATGGCGGGAAGCTTGGCGCACAGCTGGTTCTGGAACTCAGCTTTTGAAAAACCGCCGGAATGGGCCTGTCCGGTCCTGATCAGGCGGGATGCCGACGTTGTCGCACTCTGGACCGCATACTCGGAAAACAGCGTAAGGCCGGTTTCGAAAGTGGCCATCATCAAAAACAGGAATGGTGCGCCTACGAACGCAAACTCGACAGCAGTTGCGCCGTCTTCATCCTTGCGAAAGCGCCTGCGTACCCGGCCAAGGGTTCGATTCAACTTCAAAATCATGCCGTACTCCCGAACTTTCACCAACTGCCTTGTTCCAGCCAGACTGGAATGGCGCTGATTTCTTGTTCCTGGCCTGCACACGCACTTCGGGTCGTCCGCAGACTTGATTGTTCAGGTTCAAGATACAGGAATGGCCTTTACGAGTTCTAAGGATGGGGGCGCAAATTTTAGCGATTGCGTTAGGTAATCGTTAACCACAACCGCCCTTGACGGGGTCTGTGATTGTGCGACTTGCTGGGGGTGTCCCCGGCAACAAGCGGGCCGGTCAGCAGGCTCAGCCGGAAACAGGCTGCGCCGGATGGGTCGATGAACCATCCGGCGATATACCGATGCGGGTGATGCGGGCTTACTGTGTGCCTTCGTTACTGCCCCTGGCGGCTGCGCCAGCAGAATGACCGGTCTTCATGGTGATCTGCTCGTTATGATCTCTGTATCTTGGGTGTTCGTCGTTCACGATCATTGGCTGATCACAGAACGGTTCACAGTTCATGGTTCTGCGCGCATTGCCGCCACGGAACACGCTAACAACCTGAGCTTCCGCGCGTTGGACCTTCACCATCATGTTGGCGAGCTGCTTGCCGTCGAAGTCCAGCACGATTATTTTTGTGCGGCCGGTGTTCTTGCCGATTACGATCAGCTTGTTTCCCTGGATGCTGGCATCAGCAAACATCGGGTTGGAAACCACCACTGTTGACGGTTCGCCTGCCAGCTTGACCAGCTTTGCGTCATCCACATCCAGTGCGAGGGAGGAGTCGGCAATTGCCGTGCCGGCAGCGGCAAGGATTCCAACCAGACCAAGTGCGGCGCCGAGGAAGAAGGTGCGGGTTGTTGCCAGAGAACTCATTTGTATAACAGTCCTTGTTCGCATGATCACTGTGAAGGCGTCAGTCAAGGCAGCGCCTGTTCGATGGGCCTATAACACCTGAAAATGGTGAATGAACCCTTACGATGCCGAAAATGATCTGTAGTGGCCTGCATGCGGAGCCGATAGCCTACATTATAATATATAGGGGGCCGGTATTGGCGGGTGGGTGCAGGGGCCGGCAAATCCCCGGTCAGTCGAAATCAGGTTGGTTCATCTGCTAGTCTTTATAGTGGCAGCCTATAGCCCTGGGCGGATCAAGAACCAAGTATATGAGAAACGTTTATTATATAAAATTTTAATATAATTTAATTTTAATTTTAAAAGTAATGATTTGTTTCCCATTCGAGGATGATGGGCTTGTTGTCGTTCGCTTTTGATTGGGTGTTTACTTGATGTTAATGGTTGGAGCCTAGGTTGAGCCTCGGTTCAGACGACAAACCCCTCAGGGGATCACCCACAAGGGTAGTTTGATCCAGTGCTGTAAAAACTGTGAGAAAATCTAAGGAGAGAATTATGTTCGCACGTTTCTTTAAAGACGAATCTGGTGCCACTGCAATTGAGTACGGCCTTATCGCTGCTGCTACTGGTCTTGCCCTGGTTGCTGTAATGCCAGCTATCAACGCTGCACTGACCGCCACGTTCGGTTCTATCAGCGCCGCCCTGTAATACAGGTTCGACGCAAAGCCGCCGATGATCTGAGCCATCATCGGCGGTAAGAATTCTAACGGGAGGCTCCGGAAACCGCTGGTGTAATCACCGGCGGTTTTTGTTTTTGCCAAGCTGCCTGGCATTCCGCCGGCCAACAAATTCCAGAACCGGTTAACCGGCCTTTTACTGACCCGTGTCAAGTTGCGCCATCAGGGCAGCAGCCCGCCGGCTTACATCAAGTTCGCCGTGACCTGGTACGGGAGAACGACCAATCATGATCCAGACATTGATACTGACCCTGTTTCCTGTGCTGATAATCATCGCAGCGATCGGCGATTTCCTCACCATGAAGATACCCAACTGGTTGAACATACTGGTTGGCACAAGTTTTTTTGCTGCAGCCTTTTATGTGGGCATGCCGCTTGAGCAGATCGGCTGGCATGTAGCAGCCGGTGTGATCGTGCTGATTGTCGGGTTTGGGTTGTTCGCAGGCGGCCTGATCGGCGGTGGCGATGCAAAACTGCTGGCTGTCGCGGCAATGTGGCTGGGCATGGAGCAGCTGATTATGTTCCTCGTGGTCATGTCAATTGCAGGCGGTGTGCTTGCGGTTGCAATGAAACTCTGGTGGTGGGTCAAGCTTGAAGCGGATCTGCGTGGGTTCAAATGGTTCAAATCAACGGTTAAGTCGTCCATTGATCTGCCATATGGAGTTGCCATCGCAGTCGGTGCCCTGTTTGCGTTCCGGCACAGCTGGTGGCTGGAACCGGCGAATACACAGCTTCTTGGTTGAACTGCCCAATGCCCGCGCACAGCGGGCATTTTTGATTCCCGGCAACAGCATGATGTTTTTTAGGCAAAACTAAGATTGTTTAGTGCCGGTTAACCATAATTTGACGTTTCCAGATCATTCTGCAGTGGAGATATCCGAACGAACTTCCGTTCCTACTGGAGAGTTATCAGATGAGTAAATCACGTGTCCTAGTCATGGGCGTGGCCGCGGTCGCAGCCGGAGCAGCCGCTTTTCTGGCCAATGGTTTCCTTGGACAACCGCAGAAAGCGGAAGTTGTGGAAGTGAACAAAGTTTCCATGACCCCTGTATTGGTGACGCTGAAGGATATTCGCATCGGCGAAATTCTGGATGCGTCCAATCTGGGCTGGAAAGACTGGCCGTCCGATCAGGTTAGCCAGTTCATGGTAACCCAAAGCGGCAGTGCCGACATTTTCGAAGACCTGAAAGGAGCCCGCGCGCGGGCCGGCCTGTTCGAAGGCGAACCACTCAACAAACGTCGCATTGTTGAAGTTGGCGACAGAGGCTTCATGGCTGCTGTACTGCCAAAGGGCATGCGGGCCATCTCCATCCGGGTTTCCCCGGAAACTGGTGCTGGCGGCTTCATCCTGCCCAATGACAGGGTTGATGTCCTCCTCACCCGCAAGATTTCGGGCAATCGTGACGTTTCCGACACGGTGTTGACCAACGTCCGGGTTCTGGCAATCGACCAGCAGATCAAGACAACTGAAGATGGCGGCCAGGTGATTGTCGGCAAGACGGCGACACTGGAACTTGAACCCGTACAATCGGAGGTTCTCGCGCTGGTCGAAAGCGCTGGCCAGTTGTCGCTCGCGCTGCGCGCGCTTGCTGATGCGAAAAAGGAACTCGGTGACGATGGTCCCCGGATTTCGAAAAAATATGCGCGCGGTTCCAAAGGCACCATCATGCAATTCCGCTACGGCATCATAAACCAGATAGCGAATACAAAGTAAGGCAGACAACTGATGTATCCCTCACTCCTCAGCATGCCCAGGCTTGAAATGGGCGCCAAGACACCAGCCGGTGCAATCGTTTCCCTGGTGGCTGCTCTTGCGGTATTCTTCATCGTGTTAACAGCCGCGTTTGCGCCTGCACAGGCAGGTGACGACTCGCGTTTTCTGCGCATGGGCCTGAACAAGTCGGTCGCGATCAGATTGCCTGTTGCAGCCAAGGATGTGCTGGTTGGCAATCCCGACATTGTTGACGCTGTCGTTCGCACGCGCACGACAGCCTATCTGTTCGCAAAGAAAAACGGCCAGACCAACATATTCTTCTTCGATGACGGTGGCCGGCAGATTCTGAACCTCGATATTGAGGTTGCCGCGGACACCAAGGCGCTGAAACAGTTGATTGACCGGACCTTGCCGGACAATCAGATCAAGATCGATACCGTAGCGGACAGCATCGTGCTGCGCGGGGTCGCGGCATCTGCCGGTCAGGCCAAGCAGGCAACCGACCTGGCCGAACGCTTTCTGGGTGCTGGCGGTGATAGCGGTGAATCCAAAGTCGTGTCAGCCATGACCATTGCTGCCCGCGAACAGGTCATGTTGCGGGTCCGCATTGCGGAAGTTCAGCGCGATGTGCTGAAGCAGCTTGGTGTCGACTACAATGCTGCGTTCTCGTCGGGCAGCTTCTCCGCCGGCATGCTGACCGGGAACCCGTTCACCTTGAACGGTGCCCTGGGTTCAGGCGTGCTGCCAATAAACCCGATTTCAGGTTTGGGCGGTGCCGGCGCAACGACAGGTACCCGGCTGCAATATGGCGACAGCATTGATGCACTTATTCAGGCAATGGAACAGGACGGTTTGCTGCGCACGCTTGCAGAGCCGACGCTGACGGCAATCTCCGGCGAAAGTGCCAAGTTTCTCGCCGGCGGTGAGTTTCCCATTCCGGTGGCTGTTGACGACAACACCATCTCGGTGGAATTCAAGGAGTTTGGTGTGGCGCTTGGCTATTCGCCGGTGGTTCTGTCCTCCGGACGCATCAGCCTGAAAATCAATACGGAAGTCTCCGAGCTGACGCCGCAGAACGGCATTCAGGTCACCGGTATCACCTTGCCCGGCCTGACCACACGCAAGGCTGAAACGACCATTGAGTTGCCGTCGGGTGGTTCAATGATCATGGCCGGCCTGATCCGGGATCAAACCCGGCAGCAGATTGCTGGTATCCCCGGCGCCAAGGATCTTCCGATCCTGGGACAGTTGTTCCGTTCGCGTGACTTCCAGAAGAACACATCTGAACTGACTGTCATGGTGACACCGTTCATCGTCAAACCGGTCAACGAGCGTTCGCTGACAAATCCCGCCGAGAAACTGTCGATAGCGACCGATCGCCAGACCATCCTGTTCGGCCGTCTGAACAAGGTCTACGGCAGCCAGGGCGGCACCGGAAAAGGAACTACCTATCACGGCAATGTCGGCTTCATCGTCGAATAATGGCAGAGCCACGGAGAATGAAAATGAACAAGTTTGTATCTAAGTCCCGCAGTGCAATGCATACCCTGGCCCCGGCAGTGGCGCTTCTGGCCCTCACGGCCTGCCAGCACCAGATGTCCGGTGGTGTGGATGACATCTACATGCCGCAGATGCACTATGAAATTCATCCGATCGAGGTCGCCAAGGGCACCGTGAAACTTCAGGTGCCGACCCGGTCTGCCAAGCTCACCACGAAAGAGCAGAACGCAGTCAGGCAGTTTGCCCACCAGGCAAACGAAACCGATGCCTCGAAAGTCTACATACGCCGTCCGGCCGGCGGCATGGTGGGCAATGCGGTTGCCGCGAAAGTGGCGCAATTGCTGGAGCGCGAGGGCGTCGGCCCGCATCGCATCAAGCATTCTTCCTACAAGGGAAGTGCCCGTTCACCGGTTCTGATGTCGTTTACCCGCAAATTTGCGGTGACCAGCGAGTGCGGCGACTGGAATGACAACCTTTCTGAAACTTATTCCAATCAGAATTACAATAACTTTGGTTGCTCCGGACAGCACAATCTCGCTGCCATGGTCGCCAATCCCGAGGATTTCGAAGCACCGCGTACGTCCACTTCGGCAAGCGCAAGCAGGCGTAATGAAGTCTTCAAGAAATACATAGGTGGTGAAGACACTACCGCTGCCCAGGCGTCACAGGCACAAGCCAGCGCAAGCGAAGTGGCACAGTAACAGTTGACTAGACAAGAGTGGAAACCATGAACCAACCTGAACCACAAGCCCCTACAGTCGACACCGCAGCGCCGGTAGTTGCCGCGGTGCCCCGCATCAATATTTCGATATTTTGTTCAACTCAAGCGACCACATCGACAATGCAGCAGGTTGTTTCTGACCGCCGCATGGCACGGGCCCATGTCGATGTGCGCAATGGCGGCATAATGGCGGCTGCACAGGCCTTCAGTTCGGCAACCACGCCGGATGTCCTGGTTCTCGAAACGGAAGGCCATCGCGATCAGGTGCTGTCGGAACTCAGCCAGCTGGCGCAGGTATGTGATCCTTCCACGAAGGTGATTCTGATCGGTCACGTCAATGACGTCATTCTGTATCGTGAACTGATCCGCCAGGGTCTCAGCGAGTACCTCGTGGCACCGGTCCATCAGCTGCAGGTCATCGACGCCGTCAGTTCATTGTTCAATGAACCAGGCGCAGACCCTATCGGCCGCATTGTTGCTTTTATCGGCGCCAAAGGCGGGGTCGGATCCAGCACCATTGCCCACAACGTTGCGGCTCTGGCATCGGGCCAGTATCAGGTAGACACGATTGTTACCGATCTTGACCTGGCCTTCGGAACTGCCGGCCTGAACTTCAATCAGGACCCGGCTCACGGCATCGCGGAAGCCATTGCCTCATCTGATCGCATCGACCAGACAATGCTTGAGCGCTTGCTGACAAAATGCAGCGACCGGCTGAACCTTCTGTCGGCACCGGCCCAGGTCGAAAAGTCGCTGGGTATCGAAGACGACACCCTTGAACCGATAATTGACGCGATCCGCTCCAGCGCGCCGTTGATCATTCTCGACATCCCCAATCTGTGGACTGTCTGGTCGAAGCAGCTCCTCATGGGCGCTGATGATGTCATCATCACTTCAACTCCCGATCTTGCCTCGCTGCGCAACACCAAGAACATCTTCGATTTCCTGACTGCCGCACGTCCGAACGACAAGGCTCCGTTGATTATCCTCAACCAGGTCGGTGTGCAGAAACGCCCGGAAATACCGGTAGCGGAATTTGCCAAGGCAATCGGCGTCGAACCGACCGTGGTCATTCCGTTTGACCCGCATGTGTTTGGAACCGCGGCTACCAACGGGCAGATGCTGGGCGAAGTCGGGCCGAAATCCAAGGCTGCCGAACAGGTTGCGATGCTTGGTCAGTTGCTGATCGGCAAAAACCCTGAAATGCCGTCAAACAAGGGTGGCTCTGCGCTTGCCAAGTTGCTGCCAATGCTGAGGAAGAAGTAATGTTTGGTAAACGGGGAGAAGGCTCAACGCCTCAACCGCCGGCCCAGCCGGTTGTGCCGGACAGCGAGGCTGCAGCAGCAGCGCCGGCGCCTGCCGCTGCGCAGGCACAGGTTATTCCCGGTCTGGATCTGGGCGATACGAGTCCTGCCCCGTCGACCGATGCCGGGTCTGATGCCGCCGCCCCTGCGGCTGCACCGGCCAAGGCGCCGCCACCGAAACCTGCCCGGGACAGCAAGAACGGGCGGTCGGAAAACTACTACGATATAAAGACCACGATCTTCAATGCGCTGATCGATGCGATCGATCTGACCCAGCTCGGGCAGCTTGAACGCGATGCCGCGCGCGACGAAATTCGCGACATCGTCAACGAGATCATTTCGCTCAAAGACGTTGCGATGTCGATCGCCGAGCAGGAAGAACTGCTTGAGGACATTTGCAATGACGTTCTCGGTTACGGGCCGCTCGAACCTCTGCTTGCGCGCGACGACATTGCCGACATCATGGTCAATGGCGCAGATACCTGCTTCATCGAGGTTGACGGCAAGATGCTCGATGCCGGCGTTCGCTTCCGCGACAATGCCCAGTTGTTGAACATCTGCCAGCGCATCGTTAGCCAGGTCGGCCGCCGTGTCGATGAAGCCAGCCCGATCTGTGACGCCCGCCTGATGGACGGCTCACGTGTGAACGTGATTGCCCCGCCGCTTGCAATCGACGGTGCCGCGCTCACCATTCGTAAGTTTAAGAAGGATCGTCTGCGCCTTGATGACCTGGTGAAATTCCAGTCGATTACGCCGGACGGCGCTGAAATACTACAGATCATCGGCCGGGTCCGCTGCAATGTGCTGGTATCGGGTGGTACCGGTTCCGGCAAGACAACGCTGCTGAACTGTCTGACCGGTTACGTCGATCATGAAGAACGCGTCATCACCTGTGAAGATGCCGCCGAGCTCCAGCTTCAGCAACCGCATGTCGTGCGTCTTGAAACACGCCCGCCGAACCTAGAGGGTGAAGGTGAGATCAGCATGCGCGATCTGGTCAAGAACTGCCTGCGTATGCGTCCCGAACGCATCATCGTGGGTGAGGTTCGTGGCCCTGAAGCCTTTGACCTGCTGCAGGCAATGAACACAGGCCATGACGGCTCGATGGGCACATTGCACGCCAACTCGCCACGTGAAGCCCTGTCACGTCTGGAATCGATGATCACCATGGGCGGGTTTTCACTGCCATCCAAGACCATCAAGGAAATGATTACCGGTTCAATCGACGTGATCGTTCAGGCGGCCCGTCTGCGTGACGGCTCGCGCCGCATTACCCATGTGACCGAAGTTGTTGGCATGGAAGGCGATGTGATCATTACGCAGGACCTGTTTGTTTACGAAATTGTCGGTGAAGACGCCAACGGCAAGATCGTCGGTCGGCATCGTTCGACCGGTATTGCGCGGCCGAATTTCTGGGATCGTGCGCGTTACTATGGCGAAGAAGCACGACTGGCAACGGCGCTGGAAAACGCTGAAGTGGCCGACGAGGATTACAACGGCTGAGCGCCGTGACACCCAGGCAGGCATGGGTTCGGATGATCCCGTAAAGCTGCCCTGGAACTGTGGAAACGATCAGTTTTTGGCATTTGACGGGTTCAGTCAAAACCATGCTGGTCCAGGAGACGAGACAGGAAATGGAATTTAGTCCCGAGTTGACGAAAGTCGCATTTGTGGTATTCGCCGCCCTGGCCGTGGGCGGCCTGGCCATAGGTTTGCTGTTTCCCTATTTTTCAGGTCAGGCGGATGTCAACAGGCGTGCCCGGCGCGTCACATCGGGCGAAGGCGGTGCCAAATCCAAAGCCGGCAGCAAGGACAAGACCACCGCGGCGCGTCGCCGTCAAATTCAGGATACCCTGAAGCAATTTGAAGAGGCGGAGAAAAAACGCCGCAAGAAACTGACCCTGCGCCAGATGATCGGACAGGCAGGACTTGAAATATCCTTGAATGCCTTCATCGTCGCCTCTGTCATTGTCGGGGTGTTTTTCTTTGTCGGCTCATTCATCGTCGGCGTCCCGATCTACATCTCAGCCATCGCCGCAGTGGTTGGAGCACTTGGCCTGCCTCGCTGGCTGCTGGGCTATCTGGCAAAACGCCGCCGCGAAACCTTTCTCAGGGAATTTGCCGACGCAATCGATGTGATGGTGCGCGGTATCAAGGCCGGGCTCCCCGTATCAGATGCTCTGAAGGTCATCGCCAAGGAAACGCCGGCTCCCGTCGGGCCGGAATTCATGGATGTGGTCGAGGGCCAGCGGGTGGGCATTACCATCGATCAGGGCCTGGAGCGCATGTATGAACGCATGCCACTGGCGGAAGTCAACTTCCTGGCCATTGTGATGGCCATTCAGGCAAAAACCGGCGGTAACCTTGCTGAAGCTCTTGGAAATCTGTCACGCGTGTTGCGCGACCGCAAGAAGATGAAGCAGAAAATTCAATCGGTGTCGCAGGAAGCAAAAGCATCCGCTGCGATCATCGGCGCCCTGCCGTTCCTCATCGCCGCTGCAATGATGGTTCTCAACCCGACTTATCTGCTGCCGCTGTTCGAGACCAAAATCGGCAACGTCATGCTTCTGTGCTCAGGTTTGTGGATGAGCTGTGGCGTGCTTGTCATGCGCAAGATGATCAATTTCGACTTCTGATCAAACTGGAAACTAGACCATCATGATCGAGTTTATTTATTCCCTGCTGGAGCCGCGCAATCTCATCACGATTCTCGTGGCGCTGTCGGCCTTTGCAACCGTCGTGACTTTGACAGCACCGTTGCTGCAGGGCGACAAGATGCAGACACGTATGAAGACGCTGGCAGTTGAGCGCGACAAGCTGCGTACTCAAAACCGTCAGAATCTGCAGGACAAGGACAGCAGGCGCCTCAGGGATAATGCGCCGAAGGGGGTTGCCGCACAGATCGTGGACGCGCTGAACCTCAAGAGTCTCCTGCAGGCTGAGTCTTCGCGCCAAAGATTGCGACAGGCGGGACTGCGCTCGGAAAAGCATCTCGTGACTTTTCTTGCCTCACGGGTGATAGCGCCGATGATCGCCGGTGTGGTCGTGTTTGTGTATTCTGCAACCGTGTTTGCCGATCAGGTGACCGGCTCCATGCGCGTAACTACGGCGCTGATCGGTGCTGTGGCCGGCTTCTATCTGCCAAACCTGTTTCTCACCAACATCATCAAGCGGCGCCAGCAATCGATTCAGCGCGCCTGGTCAGATGCACTGGATCTGCTGCTGATCTGTGTCGAGTCAGGCATGTCCGTTGAGGCTGCATTGGCCCGTGTGTCCCAGGAAATCGGTTCTCAGTCGGTTCCGCTGGCCGAGGAACTGACGCTCACGATCGCGGAACTGTCATTCATTGGCGACCGCAGCAAGGCATTTGAAAACCTGGCCCAGCGTACCGGCATGGCGACGGTGAAGTCAGTTGTGACCAGTCTCGTGCAGTCAGAACGCTACGGTACGCCGGTCGGCGTCGCATTGCGGGTGCTGGCGCAGGAAAACCGCGATGACCGTATGGCTATGGCTGAGAAGAAGGCCGCCGCATTGCCGCCAAAACTGACGGTGCCGATGGTTGGCTTCTTCCTGCCGGTCATCTTCATTGTGCTGCTCGGCCCGGCCGGCATCCTCGCCTTCGGAACCTGAAACGAGACACCGGTCCGCCACAGGAAACAATCGACAAAAATGGCCGCATCCTGAATCAACAGGATGCGGCCTTTCTGTTGGAACATTTTGCAGAGCTCGGCGGGCAAAGATCACCACCGATTGTGGATCTAGCCGGCGGCCTGCATCTGCTGCCAGGTATTTTTCTGGTTCAGCATGCGCTTCAGGAACGCCAGGTTCTGCTCCACCTGGTCAGGCGGCAGGTCGCGGCTGGCGATCTCGCTGGCTTCCTTGAACCTGCCCTGCAGCCCGACCGACAGTGCCAGGTTCTGGCGCAGTGTCTGATTGAACTCACCCTCAGGCAGTTTTTGCGCTGCGCGCAGTGAAGCCTCAGCCTGCTTGAGGTTGCCTTCGAGGATGTAGGACATGCCGATATTGTTGTGGATCGAGACCTTTTTCGGCTGCTCGACAAGTGCACGTTGATAGGCGGCCCGAGCCTGGCGATGATCGCCGCTCTGGTCGTATGCTGATCCCAGCGCCGAATACACCTTCCAGTTGTTTTCGCCGGCCGCAATGGCCTTGTTCAGCTGCTTTATCCCGGCTGCGTGACGGCCTGCCAGCACAAGTTCCTTGCCCAGATAGGCGACCAGTTTTGCATCGTCGGGATTGTGCGTCAGTGTGGTCTCCAACACCTTTATCATCGCGACCTTGTTTCCGCCGGCATCCAGCAGCCGTGCGTAGGTAACCGCGCGGCGAATGCTCTGCGGTTTTTCTCTCCAGGCATTTGCAGCTTCCGCTGTCGCACGAATGGAAGGTTGCTGCGTGACGGACCCGGTCACGACGGGATCCACTGCGGTGGTGGACGAAAGCCGGTTGTCGCCGGCGCATCCTGTGAGCAGCAGCGCTGCCGTGCAGGCAGCCGCTGAGAGTTGTTGACGCAATGTCATTGTAAATTGTTGCCGCCGCATTTGTTCACCCCTATCGATGGAATCACCGACTGGCCGTTAATCTCAAAGCTGATCTTGGAGCGTGAACCCTCAATAAACTGTTAACCATGATTGACGCTTTGTTGCCTGGAGCAGCATGGGCTTTGTCTGAACCCGCAAAATTGCGCCAGCACCCTGTAAGCGATCAGTTTTCCGACACATGATTGATTCAATCAAAAAACATGCTGATCTGGCCGTCATTTTGTGGGACACAGTCATTTTCCCAGCGGTAATACACATTCGGTGTTTGCCGGCTCCACCACTCAACAAGGCGTCCAAGCCATGATAGCTGCGAAAGCAATTCTTCTGACCCAGTCAAAGGCCGGTTCAGCCACACCTGTTCATGCCCTGACGCCTGACACGCTGGCGGCTTTTGTGAAATCCTTGCCGGCCATCCAGAAAGCCTGGATTGAGGCCAACGGGTTCGAGGCCGCACCGAACAGTCATTTGTGCCTTGCCGACAGCGACGGCGGCCTGGCGATGGTTCTGTACGGGCTGCGCACATCTGAGAGCGCTGATCCGTTTGAACCCGGTACCCTGTCGTCGGCACTGCCGCGCGGTGACTATGCGCTGGCATCGGGGTTTTCCAACCCGGAAATGGCAGCCCTGGGATGGATATTGCACAGTTACCGGTTCACCCGCTACCTGGGTGCAAAGGAGACCGCCAAATCCGGCGGACGCGTCCGGCTGGTATGCCCTGACAATGTGGACCGGAGCAATCTGCTTGCCCGCGCCGACGCCGTCATGCTGGGGCGTGATCTGATCAACACCCCGGCAGAGGACATGGGGCCGTCCCAGCTTGAAGCCGCAATGCGTGGTGTCGCCCGCCAGTTCAAGGCGACTATGGCCGTTACCAAGGGGGCAGCACTTGAGAAGAAGTTTCCGCTGATCCACATGGTGGGGCGGGCCGCAGACGATGCACCGCGGCTTCTGGACCTGCGCTGGGGTGCTCCGCGTGCGCCAAAGGTCACGCTGGTCGGAAAAGGGGTGTGCTTTGACACCGGTGGACTGGATCTGAAACCGGCCTCGGGCATGGCCTTGATGAAGAAGGACATGGGCGGTGCCGCAGCCGTAATATCGCTTGCGTCCATGATTATGGCGGCACAACTCAATGTCCGGCTTCGCGTGCTGGTGCCGGCGGTTGAAAACTCGGTCGCAGGCAATGCCTTCCGCCCGGGCGATATCCTGACCAGCCGAAAGGGCTTGAGTGTCGAGATCGGCAATACCGATGCCGAAGGCCGCCTGGTGCTAGCCGACGCGCTTGATCTGGCAGATGCCGAGCGCCCTGATATGCTGATAGACATGGCCACCCTCACCGGTGCTGCACGTGTCGCGCTTGGCCCGGATCTGCCACCATTTTATACCGATGATGATGACCTGGCGGCACAGCTGGCGCACCATTCCATGGCAAGCAATGATCCTGTGTGGCGGTTGCCGTTCTGGCATCGCTACAATGATATGTTTTCCAGCAAAATCGCCGATATCAACAATGCCGGGACGGGCGGTTTCGCAGGGTCCATAACAGCAGCGCTGTTTCTCAAGCGATTTGTCGAAAAGGCCGGTTCCCATGTTCATCTGGATATCTATGGCTGGGTGCCTGCCGCACGCGCGGGACGGCCGGCAGGCGGCGAACCGCAGGCAGCGCGGGCATTGTTCTCCCTGCTGAGCGAGCGTTACCCGAAAGCATAGAGCCCGGGACGTTTATCCCTCAAATAATGCTTGTCTTGCTTCCGGAATCGCGTTTAAATGAAACGGGTCCGTAACGATTTCGCAGACGTTCAGTCAGCTAATCGGCCGGACCTGGTTGTTCTGGTGAGTTGTGAATTGAGCAAGTGAGTGGCGACTGTCCCGGTAATGGACAGTTGATGATCCGGATGAGTATTCAGCTGACAACGGCGGAAGTCCTGGGCCTGTGGCACAATGTGCACCTGGCGCTTGTTCGTGATGACGAACCGGATTTGTCGGCCCGCCAGGTCACCATCCTGTTGACCATTTATCTCGAAGCACCGCCACATACGGTTCGCGATCTGGCCGCACGCCTGGGAGTGTCGAAGCCGGTGATTACCCGCGCGCTCGACACAATGGGCAAGCTCGGTCTTGTCAGCAGGCGCCGGGACGAGAAGGACAAGCGCAACGTGCTGATCCAGCGCACTGTGGAAGGAGCGTTGTTTGTTGAACGCCTTGCAGATACTATCTCGGTGCGCGCCCAGGAATTGAGAGCAGATCTATGAGCCTTGATCCACGTCTTCATGCCTATCGCGAGGATATTGCCGACATTGCACTGCGCGGTAAAGTCGAAGCGCTGCGCTTTGTAAAACCCGAACTTCGCCAGATTTCGGTTTCCATTGCCTCGGTTCATGCAGAGCCGCGCATGGATGCGGCAACCGTAACCGAGGCCCTGCTGGGCGAACAGGTCAACGTGTTCCAGGTCAAGGAAGGCTGGGCATTCGTGCAACTGGATATTGACAGTTATGTGGGCTACCTGCCGGCGCGTTGTCTGACCAACCAGGTGCTGGAAACCACACATCGCATCGCGGTGCCCTCAACGCTGCTGTATGTCAAGCCCGACATCAAGTCGAACCCGGTGCAGCATGTCTACATGAACTCGCTTGTCTCCGCGATCAAGATCGACGGTGACTTCGCGCGCCTCAGGGATCATCGCTATATCTGGCTCAAGCACCTGATGCCGTCAGGCAGGAACTGGGATGACCCGGCAACTATTGCGGAAGCTTTTGTAAATGCGCCGTACATGTGGGGCGGCAAGAGTGCAGCCGGGCTGGATTGTTCCGGTCTTGTGCAACTGGCGTGGCAGGCCTGTGGCTTTGATTGCCCGCGCGATGCCGACATGATCCAGATGGGATTTGGAAAGCCGCTGAAGCGCGATCGCGACCTCAGGCTTGCGCGCAATGACATGGTGTTCTGGAAGGGTCATGTCGGGCTGATGCTGGACGCAACCAACCTGATCCACTCCAACGGCCATCACATGCAGGTTGTGGTTGAACCGTTAAGCGGCGCGATCAAGCGTATCGCCAATCTGTACGGCCAGGTGACCGGTGTTTCCCGGGTGCCGGAGATGTATAAGCCGGAAGACGCCAGTGAAGCTGCCCAGTAGGGTCAGTAACCGGTCTGGCGATCAACGGTATTCTGCAGGTCTTCACCGGCTTCGTGCCGGGCGATCTGGCCCAGAATATACTTGCACAGGGCTTCGGGATCGCTGTCGGCGGCGTTGTGAGGCGTCAGCGTGACGGCGGGATGGCGCCATAACGGGCTGTCTTCGGGTAACGGTTCTGTTTCAAACACATCAAGGGTTGCCGCGCCGAGCTCGCCTGCGTCCAGGCTCGCCAGTATGTCGGCCTCAACCTGCAGTTTGCCGCGTCCCGCGTTGATCAGCACCGGTGCCCCCAACGGTCCGTCAGACGGAAGTTTCCCGAACAGGTCGCGGTTGAGTATGCCGTGGGTATCCGGTGTATGCGGCAGCAGGCACACCAGGATATCACTGACACTGAGAAACGCGTCCAGCTCGTCCTTGCCGGCATAAGAGGTGACGCCTTCGATCTGTTTAGGGGAATTGCTCCAGCCGTTGACCTGAAACCCCAGATGAACCAGTTTTTCGGCTGCATCGCGGCCAAGTTCACCCAGGCCCATGACGCCGACACGCATGGCAGACGCTGACCATTGCGGTCTTTCGGTCCAGTCTGTCTTCGCCTGGTCTGAATCCAGCAGCCTTTGCTGGCGATGATGCATCAGCACGTGCAGGCAGACATATTCGCTCATCCGCATGGTCAGGTCCGGATCGACGACCCGCACCAGTGGAACGTCGGGCAGTTCCCGATCCCGCAGGATATGATCAACACCGGCGCCAAGCGAAAAGATGGCTTTCAGGTTCGCAAAGCCGGCAACGACACCGTCCGGCGGCAGCCAGGCCAGCGCATAGTCGATGTCTTCAGGGGACGTGTTGTCGTCTGGCCACTTGCATACGTCGAGTTCAGGCGCGAGATTTGCGAAGCGATCGATCCAGGGTTGCGGATCCCATCTGGATATGACCAGGGCAAGTTTCGTCATGTCTACTGTGCAATCTCCGCATCATGATCGGTTTTCAGATCGAAAGCCGCTGCGAGCAGGGCCCGCGTGTAGTCAGTTTCAGGGTTGTCGAAAATCTGTTTTGCCGGGCCTTGCTCCACCACCAGGCCATTGCGCATGACGACAACATCATTGGCCAGCGCACGCACCACTTTAAGGTCGTGGCTGATGAACAGGTAGGCAAGGTCGTGATCCTTTTGCAGTTTGCGCAGCAGATCGACAATCTGCGCCTGCACCGACATGTCAAGCGCACTGGTCGGTTCGTCCAGCATGACGAACCTGGGCTCCAGCACCATGGCCCGGGCAATGGCGATGCGCTGGCGCTGGCCACCGGAGAATTCGTGCGGATACCGGTCCATTGCGGCAGCGGGAACCGCGACCTCCTCCAGCACTGTCGCAATACGCTCGGTGCGCTGGTCATAGGAAAGCTCGGGTTGCTGGATCAGCAGCCCTTCCTCGACAATCTGGCGTATCGACATGCGCGGTGACAGGGAGCCGTAAGGGTCCTGAAACACCACCTGCATGTCCCTGCGCAACGGGCGCATGTCCTTCTCGGTCTTGCTGTCGATCCGGTCACCCATATAGACGATCTGGCCTTCCGAACTGATCAGCCTGAGAAGCGCCAGGCCGAGTGTCGTCTTGCCTGATCCGGATTCACCGACCACACCCAGTGTCTGGCCGGCGCGCACGGTGACGGACACATGGTTGCAGGCCTTGACATGGCCCACGGTGCGGCGGAAGAAACCGCGCTTGATGGGGAACCAGACCTTCAGATCGGTTGTTTCAACCACAACCGGCGCGGAAGCGTCGGCCTCGGGTGGTTTGCCCGTCGGTTCAGCTTCCAGGAGCATTTTCGTGTAGGCATGTTTCGGCTTGGCAAAAAGCGTTTTGGTTGGTCCCGCCTCGACGATCTCACCCTGCTGCATGACACAGACATGGTCAGACACATTGCGCACAATGCCAAGATCATGGGTGATCAGCACAATCGCCATGCCGAACTCTTTCTGCAGGTCACGCAGCAGCTCGAGAATCTGCGCCTGCACGGTCACATCCAGCGCCGTGGTCGGCTCGTCGGCGATCAGCAATTCAGGATTGTTGGCCAGGGCCATGGCAATCATGACGCGCTGGCGCTGGCCGCCCGACATCTGGTGCGGGTAGGCGCCAAGCCGGCTCTCGGCATCACGAATGCCGACCTTGGCGAGCAGCTCCAGCGTGCGCTCGCGCGCCTGGGTCTCGCCCATGCCCTGATGAACTTCCAGAATTTCTCCGATCTGGCGCTCGATGGTGTGCAGCGGATTGAGCGACGTCATCGGCTCCTGGAAAATCATGGTGATATCGTTGCCGCGAACCCGGCGCAGGTCGCTTTCGTCGCTGTCGAGCAGTTCTTCGTCCTTGAACAAGACCGAACCGGACGGATGATGGGCGGACGGGTAGGGCAGCAGCTTCAGAATGGAAAGTGCGGTGACGGACTTGCCGGAACCGGACTCACCCACCAGTGCCAGTGTCTCACCACGTCTGACCTCGAACGACACGCCCCTGACGGCATGGGTCACGGTTTCGCCCTGCCGGAAATCCACTGCAAGGTCATTCACGCTCAGCAGCACTTTGTTGTCCGTGCTCATGAGAATGTCTTCCGCGGATCAAAGGCATCACGTACGCCCTCGCCGATGAACACCAGCAGTGACAGCATGATCGACACAACTGCAAATCCGGTCAGTCCCAGCCAGGGTGCCTGCAGGTTGGCCTTGCCCTGTGCCAGCAGTTCACCCAGCGAGGCGGAACCCGGCGGCAGGCCGAAGCCCAGAAAATCAAGCGCGGTCAGGGTGGTGACGGAACCGGAAAGAATGAAGGGCATGAACGTAACCGTGGCCACCATGGCGTTCGGCAACAGATGCTTGAACATGATCTTGCGGTCGCTGAGGCCCAGTGCGCGTGCAGCCCTGACGTATTCGAAATTCCGCCCGCGCAGAAATTCCGCCCGCACCACGCCGACCAGAGCGGTCCAGGAAAACAGCAGCATGATGCCGAGCAGCAACCAGAAATTCGGTGTCAGGAAAGCCGCCAGAATGATCAGCAGATAGAGCGTGGGTATGGATGTCCATATCTCGATGAAGCGCTGGAACAGCAGGTCTGTCCAGCCGCCGAAATAACCCTGAACGGCCCCTGCCGCCACGCCGACAAACGATGACAGCACGGTGAGGACAAGTCCGAACAGAACCGATATGCGGAACCCGTAGATCAGTCTGGCAATGACGTCGCGGCCCTGATCATCGGTGCCCATCCAGTTCATGTTGCCGAACACACAGTTAATGTCCTCAGCGCCCTTGTCATAGCGCGCGCAGGCCTGCTCCTTTGACAGGGATATCGCAGGTGGCGAGGGAGCCGGGCTGGGCAGTTCATTGTTGACGGTCTGATAGCTGTAGCGGATCGGCGGCCAGATCATCCAGCCGCTGCCATTGACCTCTTCCTGTATGAACGGGTCGCGGAAATCGGTTCGCGCCAGAAACCCGCCGAACTTGGATTCCGGATAGTCATTGAATACAGGCATCAGTATTTCGCCCTTGTAACTGGCGATGATCGGCCGGTCATTGGCAATGAACTCTGCAAACAGCGATGCGATAAACAGGAACATGAATATCCAGAATGACCAGAATCCGCGCTTGTTTGCCTTGAACAGGGCCAGCCGGCGCTGATTGATGCCGGACAGCCGTGACGGCTTTTTCGGTTTCAGTTTGACCTGATCAACTGTGGTGCTTGCATCCATGATCACACCTGCCGTGATTCAAAGTCGATACGCGGGTCGATCCAGGTGTAGATCAGGTCCGTCACCAGGTTCATGAACAGTCCAAGCAGCGAGAAAATGTACAAGGTGGCAAACACCACCGGATAGTCCCGGTTAACCGCGGCCTCAAAGCCAAGCAGTCCGAGCCCGTCCAGTGAGAAGATCTGCTCGATCAGCAGCGATCCGGCGAAGAATGCGGAAATGAATGCCCCTGGAAAACCGGCAATCACAATCAGCATGGCATTGCGGAACACGTGGCCGTACAACACGCGTTTTTCGGTCAGCCCCTTGGCCCGTGCGGTCATGACATACTGTTTCTTGATTTCGTCGAGGAACGAATTTTTCGTCAGGAGCGTCATGGTTGCAAACGATGATACCGCCAGCGCGGTCAGCGGCAGCACAAGGTGCCAGGCATAGTCCAGAAGCTTTTCCCACCAGTTGAGATCGGCAAAATTGTCCGACACCAGGCCTCGAAGCGGGAATATGTTCCAGAACGATCCGCCGGCAAACAGCACCACCAGCAGGATGGCGAACAGGAACGAGGGTATGGCATAGCCCACGATGATGACGGCGGATGTCCAGACATCAAACTTTGATCCGTCGCGCACCGCCTTTGCCACGCCCAGCGGAATGGATATCGCGTAGGATACAAAAGTCAGCCACAGCCCCAGCGAAATAGAGACCGGCAGTTTTTCCTTGATCAGTTGCAGTACCGGCACATCACGGAAATAGCTCTGGCCGAAATCGAAGGTTGCGTAGTTCTTGAGCATGATGAAGAAGCGCTCATGGGCCGGCTTGTCAAAACCGAACTGCTCCTCGAGTTTCTTGATGAACTCCGGGTCAAGCCCTTGCGCGCCGCGATACTTGAAGCTGCCTTCGCTGCCGCCTGCACCGCCGGGAGCCTGGCCACCGCCGACCTCGCCGCCGCCGGTGCCGCCGCCGATACGTGCAGTTGCGCCAACATCGGTGCCTGCCAGCTGAGCGAGTACCCGTTCAACCGGCCCGCCGGGGGCAAACTGGATGATGGCAAACGAGATCAGCATTATCCCGAACAGGGTCGGGATCATCAGCAATAGTCGTTTGGCGATATATGCGCCCATGCACTTTTCCGGATCTGGTTGCGGTTTTCTGTTTAAGGGTGGTTTTCGTGATTCGCTGTTATGGACCGCGTTTCACACTAGCGGCCTTGTCAGCATCAATCCACCATGTGTCGAATACGGCCCTGGCGAAGCGCGGTTTGGTCTCGGGTTTTCCGAATATGTCCCAGTAGGCCAGGGTGTGCGCACCCTTGTACCATTGCGGCACCCAGAACTGTTCGGCCCGCAATGTCCGGTCCAGCGCCTTTGCGGCAACCGTCAGTGATTTGCGGTCCTCGGCCTGCATGATCTTGTCAATCAGTATGTCCACTGCCTTGCTCTTGATTCCGGCAAGGTTGAAGCTTCCCGGCGTTTCGGCATTGGCCGATCCGAAAAAAGCTTTCAGTTCAACGCCTGGAGTTTCGGGCATTGAAAACCGTTGCACGGCAACGTCGAAATCAAAGTTCTTCAATCTTTCCTGATACTGTGCGGCTTCCACCTGGCGGATCGACGCATCAATGCCCAGCAGTTTCAGATTGCGTACATAAGGCCCGATGATGCGCTCGAAAGTCGGCGCGAAAATCAGGAACTCCACTGTCAGCGGTTTACCGTCCGCGTTGACGCGGGTACCGTTCTTGGCCTCCCATCCGGCTTCGCTCAGCAGGTTGGCGGCGGTGCGCAGCATCTTGCGGTCCTGCCCGGATCCGTTGCTGACCGGCGGTTCATAGACAGCGTCGAACGCGGTGGCCGGCAACATGTCTTTCAGTGGTTCCAGTAACGCCAGTTCTTCAGCCGTCGGCTTGTCGGAAGCGCGCAGCACCGAGTTTTCAAAGAACGAACCGGTGCGCTTGTAGGCATCGAAAAACAGGTTCTTGTTGGTCCACTCGAAATCAAACGCCATATCAAGCGCCTTGCGCACCCGGATGTCGGCAAATTTGTCGCGCCGCATGTTGAGGAAAAATCCCTGTGCGCCGGATGCCCGGTCGTCCGGAAGGGTTTCCTTGATCAACCGGCCTTCTTTCACCGCCGGGATGTCGTATTCGGTCGCCCAGCTTTTTGAGGTGAATTCCTCGCGCAAATCCAGGTTGCCCGCCTTGACGGCTTCAAGCTCAGCAGTGCGGTCACGGAAATACAGCAGTTTGATCTCGTCGAAATTGTATCGCCCGCGATTGACCGGTTTGTCCCTGGCCCAGTAGTCGTCCCGGCGCTCATAGGTGATGAACTGGCCCTGCTTGAGTTGTTTGACCCTGTACGGCCCGGACCCGAGCGGCGGCGCCAGCGTGGTCTTGTCAAACTCGTTGGCTTCATAGAACGCCTTGGAAAAAATCGGCAGCAGGGCAACCGTCGCCGGAAGGTCGCGGACATTGGAGCCCTTGAATTTGTAGGTGGCCTGGCTGGCAGCATCGACGTTACAGCTTTCCACATCACCCAGAGATATCTGGTAACTGGGATGGCCCTTGTCTTTCAGCAGGTCGAACGTGGCACACACATCGTCTGCGGTCAGTTTCGAGCCGTCGGAAAACCTGGCCGCTTCATCCAGCACGAACGTGACGCTCATCCTGTCCGCGGCCACATCCGCTGTTTTCGCCACCAGAGAGTAAACCGCATCCGGTTCGTTCTGGTTGCGCACCATCAGTGTATCGAACAGCAAAGTCAGTTCCTGTGCCGCAACGCCTTTCAGGATGAAGCCGTTCAGACTGTCGAACGTGATACGCCCTGCCGTACCCAGCGTGGTAATGCGCCCGCCTTTCGGCGCATCCGGGTTGACATAGGGAAGCCGGTCAAAGTCCTCAGACAGGGCCAGTTCGCCAAAGGCGGATATACCGTGGCGCGGCTCGGCCATGGCGGAGCCGGTTGTCAGCAGCATCCCCAGCGCGCCTGCGACCAGCGCCCGCATCAGGATTTTACCTTCGCGGCTTTTGCTTCATCAAACCACCAGATGGAAGGGAAACCGAGAGAATGATCGGGCTGCACATCCGGTTTGCCGAAGCGGTTCCAGTAGGCAACGCGCTGATAGGGAATATGCCACATGGGCACAACATAATGATTCCACAACAAGGCCCTGTCGAGCGCCTTGGTGGCGGCGACAAGTCCATCCCTGTCCTTGGCGAAAATCACCTTGTCGATCAACTGGTCGACGGCTTCATCCTTGATGCCGACCAGGTTGCGGCTGCCATTGCGGTCGGCAGATGCTGACCCCCAGAAGTCCCGCTGCTCGTTGCCGGGAGACAGGGACTGTCCCCAGCTGCCGACAATAATGTCGAAATCAAAGGTCTGGACGTGCCTTGTATATTGGCTGTCATCCACGGTGCGCACCCTGGTCTGGATACCGAGCAGTTTCAGTTGCTGCACATAAGGCAATACGATGCGTTCAAACAGCGGTGACACTAGCAGAAACTCGATTGAAAGCGGCTCACCCTTGGCATTGCGCAGAACCCTGTTGGCATCGACTTTCCAGCCTGCCTCCTGCAGCAGTTTGGCTGCTGAGCGCAGGTTTTTGCGCTTGTTTTTCTGCGAGCCGTAGACCGGGTTGGTGTACTCGGTGGTGAACACTTCCGGTGGTAGCTTGTCTTTCAGGGGTTCAAGGATGGCCAGCTCGGCTTCACCGGGTGTGCCTGTTGCCGCCAGTTCGGAGTTCGAAAAAAAACTGTTGGTGCGCTTGTACTGGCCAAAGAACAGGTTTTCATTGGCCCACTCGAAGTCGAAGGCAAGATTGAGCGCCTGGCGGACACGGGCATCAGCAAATTTCTCACGCCGGGTGTTAATGGCAAAACTCTGCATGCCTTGCGAGTTTTTCAGTGTGATCTCCTCCTTGATCACATCGCCTCTCTTTACGGCAGGAAAATCATAGGCGGTTGCCCAGTCTTTCGAGGAGTTTTCCACGCGAAAGTCATACTCGTCGCCCTTGAAAGCCTCCAGCGCAACAGTGCTGTCACGGTAGTAGATGGTGAAAATCTCGTCGAAATTGTTCTGCCCGCGGTTTACCGGCAGGTCCTTGCCCCAGTAATCATCAACCCTTTTCAGCGTTATGGATCGTCCCGGTTTTGCGCTGGCCACCTTGTAGGCGCCATTGCCCAACGGGGCATCCAGCGTCGTTTCGGTCAGCTTGCGGTCTTCGCCTTTGCTGTTCTTGCCGGTCCACCAGGCTTTTGACAGCACCGGCAGCTGGCCGACAATCTGCGGCAGTTCGCGATTTCCGCTTTCGGAAAACTTGAACATGACTTCCCGATCACCGGTCTTTTCACCGGACACAACATTCTTGTAATAAAAATTGTAGGCAGGATGCGCGTTTTTCAATTCGGTCATCGACCAGATTACATCTTCCGGGGTAACCGGTGAGCCGTCATGGAATTTTGCTTCCGGGCGCAGTTTGAATTTCACCGAAGAAAAATCATCCGGCATTTGCGCAGATTCAGCAATCAGTCCGTATTCCGAACCGGCTTCGTCAAGCGATGACGTCATCAGACTGTCTACTGTCAACCCGATCACGCTGGTCGCATTGCCCTTGAAGCTGTACGGGTTGAGACTGTCAAACGTGCCGACCGAGAACAGCCGGGCCCGTCCGCCCTTGGGTGCGTTCACGTTCACATAGTCGAAATTTTCGAAACCGGCGGGGTACTTCAGATCACCGAACAGCGACATGCCGTGCCGCCATTCATCAGCCTGGGCATTTGCGGTGTTCTGAATTGAAAACGGCAGGCCTGCAGCGCCTGCAGCGGCGGTAAGCTGGAGAAGGGTTCTGCGATCTATCAAGGTCGGCTCCTGTGAACGGCAACATGCATAAACGATTGCGTTACGTCATAAATGTGAAGTCTATGGGCTTCGCGCACAAAATAAAACACCGGCAGCAGGCTACCGGTGTGAAATCTTCGTAATCATCTCGTGAACGATTCAGCCCTCTTTTGGGCCAATTTACTCTTTCGGCTGCTCCGCGGCAGGTTCCGTTGTCGTCGGCTGTTCTGCAGCAGCTTCTTCCGCCTTCGGCTGTTCTGCAGCATCTGCTGGCAACGCAACCGGGTTCGCAGACAGTGTCCGCAGATAGGCCAGAAGGTCGGCTCGCTGTGCTTCACGCTTCATGCCGCCATAGCCCATTTTCGTGCCGGGCGCCCATGCCTTTGGCTTTGCGATGAAGGCATCCAGGTTTTCAAAGGTCCATTTCTCTGACGCCTTTTCCTTCAGGGCGTCGGAGTAGGCAAACCCGTCGCGGGTACCGATTGCATGATCAACAATGTCGTACAGGTTGGGACCGACCTTGTTCTTGCCGCCGTCTTCAACCGTGTGGCAGGCCTTGCACGCCTTGAATGCGTTTTCGCCCTTTGCGGCATCGGCGGATGCCAGCAGGCTGGCGAGGGATACCTTGGGAGCTTCGGCTTCAGCAGCCGTACCGGTTCCTTCGGCTTCCGGAAGCTCGATCGCTATTGCCGTCTTTTCAGGCGCTTCGGCGTGATACACGCCTGCTGCTACGATATTCAGTCCCATCACAAGCAGCACAGCGCCAATAGCGGCGCCGGCAATCTTGTTGATAGTCATTGTGTCCAGTCCGAACATGCTAGCCCTCAAACAATCTGCTGTGACAACGGATGCAGCCACCCGGTCACTTTACCCCTTCCAATTCCGCGCGGAAACTAGTTGTTTCTATACGCGCGCGCAACACTTATAAGGCGCAAAGTGTCCATATGCCGCGCTGTCGTCCGGCAGTATATCACAACAGATTGACGAAGAAGGTTTTTTGACATGGCGGCCAGCAGCCGAAAGATTGCCTATCAGGGCGAACCGGGAGCCAATTCACACCAGGCATGCGTGGAAGCATGTCCGGACCATGAACCGTTTGCCTGCCGCACGTTTGAAGACGCATTTGCCGCGGTGGCATCAGGCGAAGCGTCTTTGGCCATGATACCCATCGACAACACGGTTGCAGGCCGGGTCGCCGATATTCACCACCTGATGCCGGCATCTGACCTGTTCATCACCGGCGAGCATTTCCTGCGGGTCCGGCATCAGTTGCTGGTGCTGCCCGGCACAAAGCCTGAAGAGTTGAAACGGGTTACGTCGCACACCCATGCACTGGGCCAGTGCCGCCGGCTGACGGCGGAAATGGGGCTGGAAGCGGTTGCCGCCGTCGATACCGCTGGCGCCGCTGCCGCCCTTGCCCGGTCAGGTGATCGCTCAACTGCGGTCATTGCCACAAAAAAGGCGGCGGAAATCTACGGTCTTGAGGTCATGCACGCCGACATAGAAGACGAAGAACACAACACTACCCGGTTTGTCATCATGTCTGCGGAACCGGACGATGCCGCACCTGAAGAAGCGCCTGTGATCACGTCGTTCATTTTCACCGTGCGCAACGTTCCGGCAGCCCTGTACAAGGCCATGGGCGGGTTTGCCACCAATGGCGTCAACATGATCAAGCTGGAGTCCTATGTGGACGGGTCGTTCAACGTGGCCCAGTTCTATGCCGACATCGAAGGCCATCCGCAGAGCAGGCCGGTTCGCCTGGCCCTCGAAGAGCTGGATTTCTTCACCAAGTCCCTGCGCGTGCTGGGTGTGTACAAAAGTTCACCGCATCGCCTGGAGCTGGCCAGGCGGCGCGAGGAAATGGATACCACCGCGTAACCAGGCTCTAAAGTCTGTTCGGGTGGAAAAGCCGCTAGCCGTCCATGATCTGCCTGATCAGGTGATGGGCAATGGAAATGTCCGGCGGCAGTTGCAGACCGTCGGGGTGACTGCCATTGCCCATGGCGTTGATCTCGTCGAAGCTGAACCAGCGCGCATCATCAAGTTCGTCGGGATCGATGGTGATCTCCTCGCTGGTCGCCTCGCCGGCCATGCCCAGCATCAGGTTTGCCGGAAACGGCCATGGCTGGCTCATGACGTAGCGTACCTCGCCGACCCGGATGCCGGATTCCTCGAACACCTCGCGCCGCGCCGCATCCTCTGCCGTCTCGCCGGGTTCCACAAAACCGGCCAGTGTTGAATACATGCCGCTGGCAAACCGCGCCGAACGGCCAAGCAGCATGGATTGTCCCCGGGTTATGGCGATAATCGCCACCGGGTCGGTACGCGGAAAATGCTCTCCTGAACAGGTGTCGCACACCCGCTTGTATCCGGCATCGTCCGGGCGGGTCGACGCGCCGCAATTTGAACAGAACCGGTGACGCACATGCCATTGCAACAAGGCGCGCGCCTGGGCCGCCAGCCCGAGATTGCCGTCGCTCACCAGTCCCTGCAGCGCAATGGATCTCAGGTCGAGCGCGATCATGCCGTTTGCCGGTTCAAGTTCGTTGTCGGCTGCTTGAACCGCGAAATGGTTGACGCCCTCGGTATCGATTCCCAAAAATACCGGGTCGGTGCCTTGCACCAGCGCAGGCAACTCCTCGCTCGAGTGCCATTGTATGCCACCGCTGCCTGCGGGCCCGGCATGAACCATCAGCTTGTCAGCGGTGAACACGGCGATCCGGGTGTCCGGCGCATTGAGTTTTTCCGAATACCATCCCGGTTCGCTGCGGTGGCCGGACAATCGGTCGAGCCTGCCATCCATAAATGCCGGTTGGGTCCTGACCATGGGTATGCCTTTGTTGAGGATCGTAGCGATTGCCGGGGTGAATTCATCTGCAACTGCTCCGGGTGTGCCATGCACCTGCACCACTGGCAAGACCCTTGCCGCAATACTTCGTTTGCTGTCGCGCGACTTGTCCTCTTGCATCGCGTTGCATTCCGTCCGATATAGGGGGTGGGAGGTTGGCAGCAGACGCATCGCTCGCCAACCGGGTCAGGTCCGGAAGGAAGCAGCCCTAGTGAGTTTGGTTCGGGTTGCCCGTCCAGCCTCCCACTTGATAAGCGGCTCAGAGCCGGCAAACCGGCGGGTTATGTCTGAAACAGCAGAAGATACCACAAATCCCAACACGCCCTACCGGGTGCTGGCGCGCAAGTATCGCCCACAGACCTTCGAGGACCTGATCGGCCAGGATGCAATGGTGCGCACGCTCACCAACGCATTCGCATCCGGCCGCATTGCACAGGCCTACATGCTGACCGGTGTCCGCGGCATCGGCAAGACCACCACGGCCCGTCTCATTGCGCGTGCGCTGAATTTCCAGAAATCCGGCGAGGACAGCGGTCCGTCCGTCGACCTTTCGGTGAAAGGCGAGCACTGCGACGCCATACTGGAATCGCGTCATGTGGATGTGATCGAGATGGATGCCGCATCCCATACCGGCGTCGACAATGTCCGCGAGATCAATGATGCAGTGAAGTACAAGCCGGCCTCGGCACGCTACAAGGTCTACATCATTGACGAAGTGCACATGCTGTCCACAGCCGCCTTCAACGCCTTGCTGAAGACCCTTGAAGAGCCGCCGCCGCATGTAAAGTTCATTTTCGCCACCACTGAAATCCGCAAGGTGCCGGTGACCGTTCTGTCGCGCTGCCAGCGCTTCGACCTGCGCCGCCTTGAGGCCGGACTGCTGGTTGAACATTTTCAGCGGGTTTCCGATCTGGAAGGCGTCAAGGCCGAGACCGAGGCACTGGGCATGATTGCCCGCGCTGCCGAAGGTTCGGTCCGCGATGGCCTGTCCCTGCTCGACCAGGCCATTGCCTACGGAACCGATGAGGTTCGTGCCGACGACGTGCAGTCCATGCTGGGCCTGTCCGACCGGGCCCGTATCATCGACCTGTTCGAAGCCGTCATGCGCGGTGATGCGGCAGCGGCCATGGATGAGCTGGAAGCGCAGCATAATCTGGGCGCGGATCCAGAGGTGATCATGGCCGACCTTGCCGGCTTCGTGCACTGGGTCACCAAGCTGAAAGTATCACCAAAATCAGCAGATGATGCCGCTGTGTCACAAGCTGAACGGACCAGAGGCAGGGAGTTTGCCGAACAGCTCGCCATGCCGGTGCTGGCCCGCGCCTGGCAGATGCTGCTGAAGGGCATGGAAGAAGTCTCGCGTGCCAACAATGCCCTGATGGCGGCCGAAATGCTGCTGATCCGGATGGCCCACATTGCCGACATGCCGGCGCCGGAAGAACTGGCTCGCATCGTAGAGGCAACGGATACCGGCACCGCAGCCTCACCGGTTGATGATAAAGCGCCGTCTACTGCTGCAGATGCCGGCGCAGCACCTGCCGTTGCAAGCTCGCCCGCACCGGTACAAGGTTCCGGTTCGCCGCCTGCAACCCATGCGCCTGTGATGGCGGCAACCCAGCTCAAGCCTGCTTCGTCTGATGACGAAGACAGCACGGCCGGTCAACCGCAGCCGCCGGCCGGATTTTCGTCATTTGAAGAACTGGTCGCCTATGTGTCCAGCAAGCGTGACGTGAAGCTGGTGCGTGAGCTGGAGCGCCACGTTTTGCCGGTGTCGATCGGTACCGGCCATATTGAATTGTCGCTGTTGCCTGATGCGCCTGCCAGTATTGCAAACGAGCTTTCCCGCCGCCTCGAGGCCTGGACGGGAAATCGCTGGATTGTTTCGGTGTCTACAACTGACGCTCCCGGGCAGACCATAGCGGATCAAAAGCGTGAACGACGCGATGACCTGTTCCGCCGGGCTCGCGAGAGTGACGATGTCCAGGCCGTTTTGAAGGGGTTTCCGCGGGCGGAAATCATGGAAGTGCGTGATCTGAAGGCAGAAACGATCGCGCCCGTTGACGAGCAGCACGGCTTTGACGGCGACGCGCCCGATGATCCGGCTGACTGAAACGCCAGGACACGTTTAACCCGAAAGTGAATTCCGGAATATATGAGGTGAAGGCGAGATGAAAAACATCGGCAACATGATGAAGCAGGTTCAGGAAATGCAGACCAAGATGGCCGACATGCAGGCCCGTCTGGACGAAATGACCGTGACCGGACAGGCCGGCGCCGGGCTGGTCAAGGTGACATTGAACGGTAAGAACCTGATGCAGTCGATTGAGGTGGACGACAGCCTGATGAAGCCTGACGAGAAGGAAATCCTCGAGGATCTGTTGATGGCCGCCTACAATGAAGCCAGGGCCAAGGTGGATCAGCTGGTTGCCGACCAGATGAAGGATGTCACCGGCGGCATGGCGTTGCCGCCCGGCTTCAACCTGCCGGGCATGTAATGACCGTCAGGTCCCTTATTGGAACTTTCTGCATCCGCGCTGGCACACGCGGTTCTCGCGGCCAGGTACAATCATGAAGCGCAATGTAGTCGGGGTCGAAATTGAACGCCTCATCCAGTTGCTCGCCCGTCTGCCGGGTCTGGGGCCGCGATCGGCGCGCCGTGCCGCGCTGCACCTGGTGAAGAACCGGGAAAAGCTGATGCAACCGCTCGGCGCAGCACTCGGCGATGTGCTGGAGAAAGTCTCGGAGTGCGCTGTGTGCGGAAATGTCGATGTGGTCAATCCGTGCACCCTGTGCTCGGATCCGCGTCGTGACACCACCCAGATATGCGTGGTGGAGGAGGTTGCCGATCTTTGGGCGCTGGAACGCGCATCGGCGATTTCGGGCGTATATCACGTGCTTGGCGGCACCCTGTCTGCAATAGACGGGATCAGGCCCGAAGACCTCAAGATTGCAGAACTGGTGCAACGGGTGACAACCGGCGCCGTGACAGAGGTGATGATTGCCGTCAATGCCACAGTGGATGGCCAGACCACCGCCCACTACATAATGGACCAGTTTGAAGGCACAACCGTAAAGGTGACCAGATTGGCACACGGTGTGCCGGTTGGCGGTGAGCTGGACTATCTTGACGAAGGCACGCTTGCGGCTGCTGTAAAGGCACGACGATCGCTGTAGCCTGTGCGCGCTGACGGGTTTTCCCACAAAACTCCCAAAAACTGTCGATACAGTTAACTATCTGTTTAAATCGCGCTCCCCGTTTCGAAGGGGCAAAAAACCTTTCCGGCCTGTTTGGCCCGAAGATTGCTGTGCTGTTGGCAATAGTTTCTCACATGTGCCGGTGCTGGATTCCGGTGATGTGGACAGAACAGGGAGTTACGGCATGAAATTCGACGCTAACAGGACAAAAACCGCTATTCGGCAACTGGCCGTAGGGTTTTCCCGCGATACGCAGGGTGCAGTTGCATTGCTGGCCGGATTGGCAGCGGTTCCGATGTTCCTCGCAGCAGGCGCTGCCATTGATTTTTACCGTGTAGATGCGGCCCGTGCCGAAGTGCAGGCGTCACTTGACGCTGGCGCCCTGGCCGGAGCGGCCGCCAAGCCCGGCACGTCTGATGCAGCGCGTAAGAAAATTGCGCTGGAAACCTTTGAAGCCAATCTTGGGGATGGCTTTTCAGACAAGCTGAACGGCGCGCCACAGGTCAGTTTTGATGGTGACGATCTTACCCTGTCATACGATGGTGGCTTGCCGACGACGCTTCTGCGCATCGGCGGTTTCGACAAATTCGATATCGGCGCAAGTTCCACCGTTCGGATAAACCTGCCATCACGTGCCGAAATTGCGCTTGTGCTGGACTACTCGTCATCGATGGAGAACTATTCTGCCGGTCAGCAGAAATATGTCACCATGCGCAAGGCGGCCATCGACATGGTCAATGGCCTGTCCGACAATGGCAAGAACCCCGAAATCAAGTTTGGCCTGGTTCCGTTTTCGCACAATGTGTACGCCACACTGCCTGCCAGCCATGTGGTTGGCGCCAGCGGCGGCAGCTGGACCGGGTGCACCTATGACCGGCAATACCCGCACAACACGACCTCAGCGACACCGGGTGGCTCCAGCAAATCAAAGTGGGGTCAGGCCAAGCCGACCAAGTGGGGTGGCTACAAGGGACAGGCCAATTACCATTGTGATGGATACAAGCACAACGGTAACGGCTATCTGGCCAACCAGTTGCAGGTCCGTGAACTGTCGTCGAACCACTCCGCTACCACAGGTCAGCTGCAGGCGATGGAACCTTACGGTTATACTAATATTTCGCTCGGCGTGGAATTTGGCTGGCATCTGCTGGAGCCAGGCGCACCGTATGCCGCTCGTAGTCACAGCGACGATGAAAACAAGAAGTTCATTGTTGTCCTGACTGACGGCAAGCAGACAACCCCGGCATTCGGGCCAGGGGGTTCCAGGGATCGTTTCGACGGTGAAAGCAACCTCACCGCTCTGTGCTCCAACATCAAGTCTGGAAATCAGATCACGGTCATCACCATCGCATTTGCCCTGAACGATGCGGCAACGGAAACCCGGCTGCGCAACTGCGCCACCGACCCGGACAAGCATTTCTTCAAGGCTGAAAGCGCCGGCGACCTGACGAATGCCTTTGAGGAAATTCGCCAGCAGATCGCAAAAGCTATTTTCCTGTCCAAGTAATACCGTGGTCAGCGAGTTGGGCCGGGGCTCACTTTCTATTCACCGGCAACGAGGCGTGGCGGCGATGCATCGCCATCACCTTGTGCGGGGTCTGCAAATTCGACCTGCTCGATCTTTGCGCCCCGCCGGGTGATCTTGTCGGATGAAATGACTATTTTTTCGATGTCTTTTCCTGCCTGGCCGAAGTGGCGCTGCAGATCCAGCACCCGGTCGTGCATTCGGCCGATATCCTCCATCAGCCGCACCACCTCGGTTTGAATAACCACGGCCTGTTCACGCATGCGCGCATCCTTGAACACGGCCTGCATTGTCTGCACCAGCAACATCAGCACGTTGGGCGAGGCAATAATGACATGCTGGCGATGGGCACGCTGGATGATGTCTTCGAAATTTTCGTGCAGGTCGGCATAGATTGATTCAGACGGCACGAACATGATGGCTGTCTCGTGGGTTTCCCCCTTGAGCAGATATTTTTCCGAAATGTCCTTGATATGTTTCAGCACATCAGCCCTGAAGCGTTGCTGGTAGGGTTTCAGGTCCTCATCCGGTTCAGCCTGTTTCAGGGCGTTGAAGCCTTCCAGCGGGAATTTCGCGTCCACCACTACCGAGATGTCATTTTCCGGCAGCCTGATCAGGCAGTCAGGCCGCGTGCCGTTAGACAATGTAGTCTGGAACGAATAGGCGGTTGAGTGGAGGCCGTCACGGATAATGGCTTCCATCCGGGCCTGACCATAGGCGCCGCGCGACTGCTTGTTGGCCAGGATATCGCGCAGTGTCAGCATTTCCGACGACAGGTTGGTCAGGTTGGCCTGTGCAGTATCAATCACTGCCAGGCGCTCATTGAGCTTCTGCAGCGACTGGGTTGTGCGCTGGCTGCTTTCGCTAAGCCCCGCGCCGAGACGTTGTGAGACCTGGTCAAGCCGGGTGTCCAGCGTTTGTGCCAGGTGAGCCTGCGTCGAGGCGGAGTGTTCAGCCAGGCCGCGCAATTGCCCCGACATTTCAGCCAGCTTGGTTTCAAGTTCCGCCGCCCGCCGCATGGCGTCGATCGACTGCTGTCCGCCGCCGCTGGCCGCCCGCCAGGCCAAAATTACCGCCGCGACCAGCAATACCAGCGCCAGGCACGCGCCGGTCGCCGCCAGATGGCCCCATGTGACGGCCGTCTGGCCGATCAGAATTGCTGTTTCAGAAAAATCCATTTCACCAGCATACCGCGATTCTGTGAATTAAAAAGATCAAAACATGAACATTTGCGATCAAAAAAACCGGCTCGCCAGGATATCCCAGCGAACCGGTTCAAACTCACTCCGAACTGTTGCCTTAAACAGCTTTGAGGTTGTCTGCAGACATTTTGCCGGATTTGCGGTCGGTTACCAGTTCGAACTCAACCTTCTGGCCTTCGTTCAGTGTGGACATGCCGGCGCGCTCTACAGCGGAAATGTGGACAAAAGCGTCCTTGGAACCATCTTCAGGCTCGATAAAGCCATACCCTTTAGTGGTGTTGAAGAATTTTACGGTACCGATAGTCATTGATTGTATTTCCTTATTCAATGCTCAATTGGCCCCCACGCTGCCTTGTGCAGGCGGACAGGCCGGTCGTCTCGCTTTACATTGTCGGGAGATCACTGGATTTCTCGGTAGCACCGGGGTCGTTCAGAAAACTTCTAACAATTTGCGTGCGCAGTGACGTAGCATAATTGAGACCTGTTGATAAGTGGGTTTCTTGTGAAGATATTGTGTTGGCCGGTGTGCAAATACACGACGCTTTGCTGGACGCATCCGGTTTTCGGATCAGTTTACGACAAACTGGCTGATCGTTGATCCTTCGCTGTTGAACGAGCATTGGAAGGTTTCTTCGACGCTGCGCAGGTAAACCGTGCCGTTTACGGCATGAGACCCGTCCGTCCGCTGGCCTTCATATTTTGTATCGACGTTGGACGAACGTGTGTGAAACACATGCGCTGCCCGGTCGCGGCAGTTGGCCATCATGGTGTCAGGGTCGGCCTTCGGCTGCCCGTTGTCCTGGCCCGAACCGGCGACCTCGCCGTACAGTACGCTGATGCGCTGGTGATAGATCTGACGCAGGCAACGCGGAGTTTCACAGCGGTTTCGTTGCGCGATCCACTGTTTCTGCTCCGCACGAATGCGTCTGTTTGCAGATGCCCATGGGGAGTCGCGAAGCGCTGTCTTGTAGGCGTCGGCGAGGTCACTGTCCAATTGAGCAATCTTTGGATGATCGCAGATCATGTTTTCGACTTTTGTGGCGGCCTTGCTGCAATCGAAACTCGGCGCGGCCTGCGCTGTCCCGGCAGCGGATACGATGGTAAAAGTGAGTCCTGTCAGAAAGAGTCCTGAACGGATTGCCATGTAACATTTCTCCTGTCGAGCCGGGTCAGCCTTCGGCCTGGGTGACGATGACAAAGTCCTTGCCGGACCGGCGTGACGGGTCAAGCGGCAGATCCGTCATCACCAGCATCATGCCCGGGTGCATGCGCTGCTGCAGAGCCGCGATCGAGGCGCGATCTGCATTGATGCGCTTGATCACCTGCTCTTCGGGTTCATGAAAGCCGTTGCTCAGCGAATGGTGATGTCCAACGGCGTGCCATGCCAGGCCCCTGCGGCCGTCATGGGGCCGGTTAAGCACGAACACATGTTCGCCGAGCGGGGTCTGGGGATTGCGAATGGAAGCCTTGCCCTTTGCGACGATTTCACCATTTTCCATGATCAGGATCTGCTGGTCGGCACGACTGACGATGACCGAGGTTGATCTGCCGGTGTCCTTGGGGATGTGCTTGCCTTTCAGCCTGGCAAGGGCGTCTTCGAACTCGTTTTCCGCATATTGCGCCAGCACCATGCCGGGATGCACGACTTCGCGCGGCTGGGTGTGGCCACTTGCGATGATGACCGGGGTGCCAAGATGCGTGACCGTGAACAGCAGAGCGGAGAATTGCAGCGGCAGCCTGATACAGCCGTGCGACGCCGGATACCCGGGCAGGCGCCCGGCGTGCAGAGCGATTCCCGACCAGGTCAGCCGGTTCATGTTGGGCATTGACGCATTGTTGTAGGTGGACGAGTGATGGTGCTTGTCTTTTTGCAGGATGGTGAACACGCCGGTTGGGGTGCGGTGGCCCTTCTTGCCGGTCGAACAGGTCGACACGGCAATGCGGATACCGTTGCGATACACATGCACCAGCTGGTCGGGCAGCGATACGATGATGGAAACCGGACCCGATTTTGCCCGTTCCGGGTGCCATGAAAACTCCCCGGGTTTGAGTTCTTGGGCTTCCTTGTAAACCTGCCTGGCAATGCCGGGTGCAAATCCGGCAGCAAACCCAAAGGCAGCCATGGCCGACAAGGCGGTCCTGCGTGACAGTCTGTTTGGTTTCAACTCACTCATAAGAACTTCCAAAGCGGTGCTAGTAATATCCGTAATGACCCTCCGTCACCTGCCCGAGACGGTCGAGATCACAGCCGTATTTCTCCCGGCTGACACCGCCATCGCGACCGGAAATTCGGCCATGGCCATGCAGCAGGCACTCTTAAAGGAGAGAATGCCGAGGGTGCACCGCCGCACGGGGCATCGATCAGGACCGGTGCCCCGATCGCTTCTCAGCGGAACGAGAAGTTGCTGACGCGATTGCGTACGACATCACATCTCGCCACGACATTGCGTCTCACGCCGCCGGCCAGGCGCTGCTTTACGGCAAGGCGAACCCTCCAGCTGGAGCCTGTGCGATCGGCGCGACGCACCTTCCTCAGGGTGACGCCATAGCCGCCACGCCTGGCGGTGCGGCGTTGCGCTTTGTGAAGGCACGCTGAGATCGCGTTGCTCCGGCTGCCGATACCCTGGTGATAGGTATACGAGTCCTTGTTCTCATGTGACTTGGCAGCCGCCGCGATTGCCAGGAGCGCCGCCGCGCCCACGGCCACAGCAATGCCTTTGTCGGAATGACGATGCTTGTGCTTGTGCTTGGACTTGTGGTTGTCACCATGGTGATGACGATGACCATTATTGTCGTGCGCCGATGCGATCGGCGCTGAAAGCGCCAGTGTTGTTGCGCACATTCCTGCCAGCAGTATCTGTTTCATCGTGAAGACCTCTTCCTGTCTTGGGTTGATATTCAATTGAAGCTGTTCAACTCGTCATTCCCCTGCGCTGCCGGATCCAGCCGCCAATGGCACCGCCGACGCCGGCTGCAATCATGGTGACCAGGTGAGAGGACAAATCGCCATCGTGCACATTCAGCGTCTGGGCGACAAAAGACCCCAAAATACCGGCGAAAAAACCTACAATTCCATATTTTGCAGGAAGTCCGAACTGGTTCAGGCCGTCGAGCATGAGAGCACTTTCTAAATCTCTCCGGATTGCAGATTATGCATGATGGGCCCGGTGGAAAATACGCGATTTGCGAAGCAAATGCCGCTCTTCAGGCAACAAAATGTACATAAAGCGAATTTTACTTGGTAATCTGCTTGCTGATTTTGCGCCAAAGCTTCATACCATGCAGTATACGCCCAGTTTCACCGCTGTCCTGATCTTGTTGCTGATCTGGCAGCCGAGCTGCGCCGTAGTAATAGAGAAGTTTCAACGTTCCGGGGTCAGTTGCAGTGGATATCCACGTTGAGGATTACCAGACTTCGTCCGGCGAGAATGACGCCAGGCGATCCAACCTGTTCAGCCGGACCAATGGTTTCCTGTTTTCCGATCCGTGCAACGGGCGTTTGCAGACCAGCACGGCAACCACCGACAAGCTTGGAATCAAGATAGGCCGCGTGCGCTCGACTGGCCATGAAATAGACCTTACCGAACTGAACCACTCGACGATATTGCTGCCGGTGCAGGGGCGGCTGGAAGCGCGCAGCCGACGCACCGAGCACAGTTGCGGGCAGAATGAAGCATTGGTGTTTGGTCCAAACAGACGGACAACCCGGGCTCTCAGCGAAGGCGAAGAGCATTTTGAAGCCAATGTTGTGCTGTTCCCAACCGATGTGCTGAAAGCAAGACTTGACAGTCAGGCACTTGAAAACACCGGTGACCTGCTGGAATCCGGGGTCGCTGTCCATGATGCGGATGCCGCCAGTGTTCCATTGCTGAAGTTTTGTGATTTTCTGTCCGCCGCCATAATGAACGGCTCTGCCGCGTTGGGCGACCGCAAGCACGTGCAGGGCATCGAAGCCCTGTTGATTGAACTTTATGGTGAGTTCATCTCGCGGCTGGATGAAAAAACCGGGACCAGGAAAGCCATGTCAGCCGGTGCGCGTTATGTGGTGAAGGCTGAAGAATACATGCGGGCCAATCTGGACGAACCGCTTACGGTTGCTGAGATTGCTGCTGCCATTGGTGTGTCGCAGCGCAGTTTGCAATTGGCTTTTCGGGAGGTGCGCTCCGCTGCTCCGCGCGAAATCCTCGCCTTGATGCGGCTTCAACTGGTGCATGAAAGGCTCAAAACAGACAAAACCGACGCCGGCGTAACCGATATCGCCCTGGAATGCGGGGTAGCCAATATCGGCCGTTTTGCGAGTTTCTATCGGGACGTATATGGCGAGAAACCGTCAACCACCCGCCGCCGCGCCCGCGCTGGCCATGCCGGAAGCCGGTAACTCCCCGGAGTTGGTTGGCGCAATTGCACACGACATTCGTTTTGTGAACATTTCTGCAGCAGTTTTGCCGCAACATTTTCGCGTTTCGCATTTTATTTGCGGCTCACGCATGTGATGATCAGTCCACGTTGGGTTTGAATTTTGAGTCGACCGGATTCTGGTTTGTTGATCTTAACTCCTGGAATACCGGAATTTTTCACAGGCGGGTCTGGTGTTTAACCGGGGAGGCCCGCGCGGTGCGGCGGCGTTGCTGTGCAGCAGGAATGTTGCGCAGCAACCCCCGCCCGTTTAGTGGCCGGATCAGGATGGCAGAATAACCTTACGGCTTTATCGAGCCAGTGTTTCTCCAGGCACTAAAAAACCGCGGACCTTTCGGTCCGCGGTTTCTTGTTTTCTGTTCTGTTGGGGGTGGACTAGAAGTCCATGCCACCCATTCCGCCCATGCCGCCGCCGCCGGGCATTGGAGGCATGGCGCCTGCGCCGCCATCCTTCTTCGGTGCTTCGGCAACCATGGCTTCAGTGGTGATCAGCAGGGCTGCAACCGACGCCGCATCCTGAAGGGCAATACGAACCACCTTGGTCGGGTCCATGATGCCTTCAGCAACCATGTCGCAATACTCTTCGGTCTGCGCGTTGAAACCGAAGTTGCCGGATTTTTCCAGCACCTTGCCAACCACGATTGAACCTTCAACACCGGCATTGGTGGCGATCTGACGGATCGGAGCTTCAAGCGCCTTCGATACGATCTTGATGCCGGCCATGATATCCGGATTGTCGTCGGTGACCTTTTCAGCAGCCTTCTTGGCACGCAGCAGAGCCACGCCGCCGCCTGGGACAATGCCTTCTTCTACCGCAGCGCGGGTAGCGTTCAGTGCATCATCAACGCGATCCTTGCGTTCCTTCACTTCAACTTCGGTCACACCGCCGACCTTGAGAACGGCAACGCCGCCGGCCAGCTTGGCCAGACGTTCCTGCAGCTTCTCACGATCATAGTCGGATGTGGTGTCCTCAACCTGACGGCGGATCTGGTTGCAACGGGCTTCAATGTCGCCCTTCTTGCCGGAACCGTCGACGATGGTTGTGTTTTCCTTGTCGATGGAAACCCGCTTGGCGCGGCCCAGCATGTCAAGGGTAACGTTTTCCAGCTTGATGCCGAGGTCCTCGGAGATGACCTGGCCACCGGTGAGAACCGCGATGTCTTCCAGCATGGCCTTGCGGCGATCGCCGAAGCCGGGTGCCTTGACAGCGGCAACCTTGAGGCCGCCACGCAGCTTGTTGACCACCAGGGTCGCCAGTGCTTCACCTTCAACGTCTTCTGCAATGATCAGCAGCGGGCGCGAAGACTGAACAGTGGCTTCCAGCAATGGCAGGATGGCCTGCAGGTTGGACAGCTTCTTTTCGTGCAGCAGGATGTACGGGTCTTCCATTTCGGTGACCATCTTGTCTGCATTGGTGATGAAGTAGGGAGACAGGTAACCGCGGTCAAACTGCATGCCTTCAACAACATCCAGTTCGGTTTCCGCCGTTTTGGCTTCTTCAACCGTGATCACGCCTTCATTGCCGACTTTCTGCATGGCCTGGGAGATCATCTGGCCGATTTCAGCTTCGCCGTTGGCGGAGATGGTGCCGACCTGGGCAACTTCTTCAGAGGTCTTGATTTTCTTGGAGCGCTTGGTCAGGTCGGCAATTGCAGCAGCAACAGCCAGATCCACACCGCGCTTCAGATCCATCGGGTTCATGCCGGCAGCAACCGACTTGGCGCCTTCGCGAACGATGGCCTGAGCCAGGACGGTCGCGGTTGTGGTGCCGTCGCCGGCCAGATCATTGGTCTTGGAGGCAACTTCACGCACCATCTGTGCGCCCATGTTCTCGAACTTGTCTTCCAGTTCGATTTCCTTGGCGACGGTCACACCGTCCTTGGTGGTGCGCGGTGCGCCGAAGGATTTGTCAATGACGACGTTACGGCCTTTGGGGCCGAGAGTTACCTTCACGGCATTGGCAAGAATGTCGACGCCGCGCAGCATGCGCTCGCGGGCATCGGCGGAGAATTTTACTTCTTTAGCAGCCATTTTGAGGCTCCCTTGAATTGAAATGGTTTACTTGAACAGATTGTAGTCAGTCAGTTTCAGGCGCGTTGGCGCACAAGAACGTCTCGAAGCATTACTTCTTCGACTTCTTGCCTTCCAGAACGCCCATGATGTCGCTTTCTTTCATGATCAGCACGTCGTTGCCGTCAATCTTGACTTCGGTGCCGGACCATTTGCCGAACAGCACCTGATCGCCAGCCTTGACGTCCGGTGCAATCAGCTTGCCTGCGTCGTCGCGCGCGCCTGCGCCTACGGCGACAACTTCACCCTGCATGGGTTTTTCCTGTGCGGTTTCAGGAATGATGATACCACCGGCTGTTTTGGTATCTTCCTCAATCCGGCGAACGACCACACGATCGTGCAGAGGACGGAAATTCATCTACGCTTCTCCTTGAGTATACAAACACTCTGGTTGATTGGGATGATCCGCATCCAGCCCCTCACGGGCCGGCGGGCGAACCAGCCTGTTAGCACTCGCTTGACATGAGTGCCAACAGTTGAGGGGTGATGTATGATGCACGACCCGTTACGTCAAGGTTTTGCTGTACAATTTTTTCCACCCGGCGTGCATTTGTTGGCATGGATGGTTAATTCACGGCGCGGTTGGTCGACATGTATGAAGGCGACACATTTTTCTCCCTGACCCTGGCTGCACGCTTCGGGCTGGTCTTGCTGTCTCTGGGGCTGGCTGCGTTGATGCTTGCTGTATTCGTCAGGCTCACCTGCCTGTTGGCCTGGCCAGTGCGCCTGCTTCTGGCTCCGGCATTCCTGTGGCTTTTTGTCTGGCTCAGCCCGCAGGTCTTCTATCTTTACTACATGATGCTGTTTGATGATCTGCCGCTGCAAATTGTGGTGCAGTCACCGCCCTGGCCGTCGAAAATCGCGCATTTGCTGAGTTTTTCGGACAAGGCCGCATTGTCACATCATGCAATTGGGCTTTTAGGCTGGGCACTTGTCGGGCTTGCTGTTTTTGGCGAACGCGCGGTTTGGTCGACGCGGCTTCGTCGCCTGCTGCGCTTGTGAAACCCGGCTCCGGAACGACAAAACCCCCGGTACATTGCCGGAGGTTTGCGCGTTGGGTCAGGAATTCGACCGGTGTGTCCGTGATCTCAGCAGGGACATGTTCATGTCCCGAAGCTGTGGATGCCGGATAGTGTTACTTGGCACCCTGTCGCACGGCTTTCACCCGGGCACGAACATCCTTGCCCTTCCAGTCGACAACCGCGAAACCATCACACCATCTGCCTTTGAACAGCTGCTTTTCCTTGTCGATCTTGAAGGTAAAGCGCAGACACTTGCCCGAGCGCTTGACCGGTCCGCCGGTATAGACGCCTGGAATTTTCAGATTGATACGACAGTCGCGCGTCAGCTCTGCCCCGGCAGATTCCTTCTTGCCGCGAAAGTTTCCTGTGATCTTGTAGATGCCCGGTTCAGCCCACGTGGCGCCGCACGAAGCCGCGTGCGCAACATTCGTTGTGCCGGAAAAATTCATCGCCGCCACAGCTACGCCTGCCATGATGAAAAGTCGTCCAAAAATCATATTTCAGGTCCTGTCGGTCTAATTGTTGTCGTCAATGCAGTGGAACCACCCGCCTGGCGTGATTTTGCATCAACCCGTCCGCTTTCCCGGCGGCATAATGAGGATATTTGATGTCATGTGCAAGGTGCGGAGAATCGCTTGTACGTAACAATTTGTCACGGCGTTGAAACAAAAGCGGGCCGCCTTAACCATGTATTGACTTTTAAACATCGCTCAATTGGCTACACTTGTTGAGCGAGTTAGTATTTTATCCTATACCGGGCAACCGCTGCTGAACTCAGCAGTCATGGGGTGGGACTTGAACGAATGAAGCTGCTGGTTTGGCTGTTTTCAGTTAGTGCGCTTGTTTTGGCGGCAGTGTGCATTTTTGTGCTTGTACGCTATGACATCGCGTTGCTGGCGGCCGTGTCCTGTCTGGCAGTGGCTATGATTGTATCAGCGGCAGCCTCCATCCCGGCTAATGAAGACGGCAATACGCGGCTGAACAACATGCTTTCCCAGCGTCTCGGCAAAAACACCAACGATATTGAAAGCCTGTCTCGTCGCATGGCTGATCAGGCGCAACGCCTGTCCGATCTGGGGTCACGACTTGATGCCGGCAAGTCCCGTGCGGACACACCGGACAATGGGCGGACGTACCAGCTGACACCGGCTGCGCAACGCCCGGCTGTAAAGACACAGACGCCCGCAATGCGGCCGTCGCGGGCGCCGAAGCGGCTGACACATGCCCAGATACAGCGTCCGCAACCGGTCCAGTTGTTTCTTGAACCTGTGGTTCGGCTGGCTGAAGGGCGCACTGCCTATTACAAGGCAAGCTTCCGGTTGCGAGACCAGTCACCTGCCGATTTGACCCATATCGTTGCGTCTGCCGACCTGCCTGTGCTGAACGGTCACAGCAACTTGTGGGACCCCGCGCTGGACGGTCAGCTGCTGCAGCAGGTCCTGCCTCTACTTGAAAAATTGCGCGCACGCCGCGGTGCAACCGGTATTTTTTGCCCGATCTCTGTTGCGACGCTTGAAAACACCAAGGCACTGCAGGAACTCGTCGGTCTGCTTCAGGCCAATCCGGAGGCTGCTGCCGGCATTGTGCTGGACATACACCACACAGCTCTTGCCGGGCTGAGTGAGGCTGGTCTGCAGGGACTGGCCTGGCTTGCCAGCCTGGGCGCAACGTTCTGCCTCACCGGGGAAGGCATGCTGTATGACGAACTGCCCTCGCTGTCCGAGCTGGGCTTTGCCTTTATCGATGTGCCGGGCGAAGGCCTGGTACAACCGGCACAGCCTGGAATAACCGCGGACGAACTGCTTCATCAAACACAGGCCAATAACATTGCCCTGATCGCGTCAGGTGTTGAGCAGCCTGACGAGGCAACATCCTTGATGCATGCATCTTCACTCGGGCGCGGTCCCGGGTTTTCCAGCCCCCGTGCCGTGCGCGAACGTGCACTTAACGCGTCCAGCGCGGCACAGGTTGCGTAACAGATATCATGTCAACCAACCGGTCTAGTTCAGTTGCCGAGGCTGCATGTCATTTGAGCACGGCCTATCCCGTTTGGCTGTGTGATGTCTGGGGCGTGGTTCACGATGGATGCAAGGCCTACCCTGGCGCGGCCGAGGCGCTGGTTCGGCATCGCGAAGCAGGCGGTTGTGTTATTCTCATCACAAATGCGCCCCGGCCCAGCCATGTGATCGTGCCGCAAATGCAGCGGTTTGGCGTGCCGGACAGCGCCTATGATGCGGTTGTGAGTTCCGGTGATGTAACCCGTGAGCTGGTCAGGAGCCGAGCCGGCAGTAACCTGTTTCATCTTGGCCCCGACGAAGACGCCAGCCTGCTGGAGGGATTGCCCGTCAACTGGACAGCGCTGGATGACGCCGACGCGGTGCTGTGTACGGGCCTGAACAATGACGGCCGCGATGGTGGCAGGGGTGAAACGCCTGATGACTACCGTCCCGTGCTGTCGCAAATGCAGGCACGTAACCTGCCTTTCATCTGTGCCAACCCGGACCGTGTGGTTAGTGTCGGTGGCAGGTTGTATCCGTGTGCAGGCGCACTGGCGGATGTCTACACAGAACTCGGTGGCGAGGTCGAGATGGCCGGCAAACCGTACCCGCCTATCTATCAGGTGTCGCTTGAGCGTGCCGGCGACATAATGAAACGGGATATCGAACGGTCACAGGTGCTGGCCATCGGGGATGGATTGCCAACCGACGTTGAAGGCGCCCGCGCCAACAAGCTGGCAGTGCATTTCATCACCGGTGGCATTCATGCAGATGATCATCACGGCGCAAATGCACACGCAATTGCTGCTGAGCTGGCTGCTTCCATGCCGGGCTTGCAGGTGGCTGGTGTGGCTGCAGGACTTGTGTGGTAATGGACGGCCGGTCATGTCATTTTTAGAAAACCACGGCACAACCCTATCGCATCAACCTGCCTGCCGGATGTGTTGGGTGCTGCTCGTTCGGGATTGTTGATTTATGCTGGAGCTGATTGATCAGACCGAGGTGGCAGGTGCGTTGAAGGGCGCATGTGTGGCTATAGGTAATTTTGACGGTCTGCATCTGGGCCACCAGGCATTGGCGCAAACCGCTGTCGACATCGCCCGCACGGCCGGTTCACCGTCCGGCCTGGTCACGTTTGAACCGCATCCCAAATCTGTTTTCCAGCCCGAGCAACCTGTGTTCCGGTTGACGCCGCCACGCCTGAAGGCAGCATTGGCGCGCAGTTTCGGCGTCGATTTCTGTGCCGCCATTCCTTTCAATCGAGACCTTGCCTCTGTGGAGGCGGAAGATTTTGTCGAACGCTACCTGGTTCGCGCACTTGGTATCAGCCACATTGTGTCGGGATATGATTTTCATTTCGGCAAGGGCAGACGCGGCAGCCCCGCGCTGTTGCAGGAACTGGGCGGCCGGTTCGGTTTTGGGGTGACCATTGTGGATCAGGTGACCCGTGAGGACGGCACATCGCCGTTTTCCTCATCGTCGGTACGCGCCGCGCTGCATGCCGGCAATATCGAACAGGCCAATGCCCAGCTGGGGTACCGCTGGACAGTGATCGGCAAGGTCATCAGGGGAGACCGGCGCGGTCACACGATCGGGTTTCCAACGGCCAACATCATGCTGGACCCGGGCATGGAGCCCTGTCACGGCATTTATGCGGTGCGGGTCAGGGACTTGTCGGGCGACAGGCAAAAAGTGCTGATGGGGGCGGCCTATTTCGGTTGGCGGCCGACATTCGACACGGACCGGGTGTTCCTGGAAGCATTTCTGCTGGACTTTGACGGCGATCTGTACGGCCACGAACTGGCGGTCGAGTTTGTCGACATGATCAGGCCGGACGAGAAGTTTGACGATCTTGACGCCCTCGTTGCGCAGATGAACCGCGACTGCGACGACATTCGCAAACTGCTGCATGAAGATGCAGCGGTTGATGCCGGACTGCCGCTGCTGGCAGCTCAGATGTCGGGCAGGCTGTACCAGGAACTGAGGTGACCTGCAGCCCGGCCTGTCAGTTCTCGGGATCGAGCAGGCGGTGCAGATGCACAATGAAATAGCGCATCTCGGCAATGTCTATGGTGGCGCGGGCCTTTTCCTGCCAGGCTTCCTTGGCTGCGGCATAGTTCGGATAAATACCCACCACATCGAGATGTTCGAGATCCTTGAAGCGCACGCCGTCGAGGCTCTCAAGCTCGCCGCCAAACACGAGGTGCAGCAACTGATCGGATTGTTTGGCGGTGTCGGACATTGTTGTGATTCCCGTATTTTCGATGGCGGTTTGCTCAGGCAGCAACCGTATGAAGCCGTTCCCTGATCTCGTCAAGCAGTGCTTTTGATCCGGCCATGAGGCCGTTCTGGCGCGTTCCGGCACGATTGTAAACGAAGCGCCTGGCATCTAGATCACGTGTGCTGCCGCCGGCTTCATGCACGATCAGGTCGCCGGGAGCCAGATCCCAGTCATGCTTTTTGCCGAACGCGATGGCGCCGTCAAACTCACCTGTCGCGACAACACAGTGACGCAGAATCAGCGATGTTGTCATGGCACAGTTGATCTGCGGAACCGGCGATTTCCATTTGCTTTGGCTGATGGCGCTCTTGTGGGCAACAAAGCTGGAGCCGTCGAGTTCCTGCTTGCCCGATACCCGCATGGTATTGCCGTTCAAGCGGGCACCGGCGCCCAGCATCGCCTCATAGAACCTGCCCTGTGCAGGGGCGAAGGCTGCTGCTGCCACGGGCCGGCCCTGTGACAACAGGCAGGCACCGACACACCAGTGCTCAGACCCGCTCAAATAGGCCGATGTGCCGTCGATGGGGTCAACCACCCAGACATTGGACTTTCCCTGTGTTCCGTCTTCGCGGCCGATTTCTTCCGACAGCCAGCCAAACTCAGGTGTCTCAGCCTGCAGTCTTGCCGCCAGCAGCTTGTCGACAGCCAGATCAGCGTCCGACACCGGGGTGCCGTCTGTCTTGTCCCAACTGTCGACACCGGCCCTCGACATGCGCAGCGCCAGTTCGCCGGCTTCGCGTACGGCATCGCATAACAGTTCGTGCTGTTTCTGCCAGAGACCGGCTGATGTCATGTCAGGCGCCTGCAACGGTCATTCCTTCCACGAGGCAGGTGGGTGCGTTGGTGCTTGATTTCATCTCAAGGTCATTACCGGGTGTCAGGTTGATGAACATGTCCTTCAGGTTGCCGGCAATGGTGATTTCACTGACCGGATGGGTGATTTCGCCGTTCTCGATGCGAAGTCCGGCGGCACCTCTCGAATAGTCGCCGGTGACCATGTTGACGCCGGATGAAAACATGGACGTTATCAGGATGCCGTCACTGATGCCCGATATCATGTCGGCCACTGCAACACTGCCGTTGGCCAGCCAGAGATTTGTCGAAGATGGCGACGGTTGCCCCCCGGTTGAGCGCGCGGCCCGGCCATTGCTGGTCAGTTCCAGCTTGGCGGCGGTGCGCCCGTCCAGCAGCCAGTTTGACAATACCCCGTCTTCGACAAGGTTGAATGCCTCGCATATGGTGCCTTCCGCATCGAAGGGTTTCGAAGACAGCCCGCGCACCAGTTGCGGTTCATCGATAATGGTTATGCCGCTGGCAAAGACCTGCTTGCCCATCATGTCCTTGAGAAAACTGGTGCCGCGCACCACGCCGGACCCGTTGGCGGCCTGAGCCAAAAGGGACGGGAAGGAACTGGCCAGGCGAGCCTCGAACATCACCGGACATTTCTGCGAGGCCATCTTGCGCGGGTTCAGCGCGCGCACTGCCCGTTCACCGGCTCGCCTGCCGATTGTGCCGGCGTCTTCCAGGTCGGCGAAATGCACCTTGGAAGAATAGTCGTAGTCCCGTTCCATCGACGTGCCTTCACCGGCTATTGCCGATGCGGATATGGAATAACCCGTGCGCTCATAGCCGCCTGAAAAACCGTTCGATGTGACCAGCGCGATTTCACGATGGCCGGCACTTGCCCCTGACCCGTCGGTTTTGGTGATCCCCTTGACCTCATGGCAGGCCGCTTCGGCGGCCAGCGCCAGGCCGGTCAGGGTTTCGGTGTCGGGCCGGGCATCATCGGCAAGTTCAAGCCGTTCCGGCGCGTCGGCTCTGCCGGTTGTATCCTGCAGGCTCAAGGACGCATCCGGCGGCGCAATCCTTGCCATCGCAACGGCGCGTTCTGCCAGGGTCTGGTAATCCTGGGCGGTGCGTGCCGTGCCGGACACCACGGCGCTTGCGCCGTTGACGAACACACGCAGGCCGAAATCCGTGGCTTCCGATCTTTCCACTTTGTCTGTGGCACCATTCCTGACCCTGACCTGCACGGAGGTCCCGGCGACAGCCAGCACATCGGCAGCATCGGCGCCTGCCTTGCGGGCCAGATCGAGAAACTGCTCGGCAGATGAAAGGGTGTCGGAAGAACTCATGATTGCAGTCTCAAGAAATTGTCGAGCATGATTCCGGCAAATACGATCAGGCCGAAATTGCGGTTGGAACGAAACAGCATCAGGCAGCGGTCGGGATCATCCACGTCAAGCCGCGCCAGTTGCCAGGCCGCGTGCAGGGCTGCGGCTGCCAGCCCGGTGTAGAAGATAATCCCGGCACCTGCATAGAACCCGGATGCAAACAGCAGGATGAATGTAAGCGCAAAGAACAGGACAAGCCATTTGGGTGTTGCGGCACCGAACTTCAAGGCGGTCGACTTGATGCCGATTGCAAGGTCGTCCTCCTTGTCCTGATGCGCATAGATGGTGTCATAGGCAAGTGTCCAGGAAATGCCGCCGAGGTACATCAGTATGGCCGGCGCCTCCAGTTCACCACGCACCGCGGCCCAGCCGAGCAGGGCGCCCCAGTTGAAGGCAATGCCCAGGAACACCTGTGGCCAGTAGGTGAAGCGTTTCATGAACGGGTAGATCGCAACGGTTGCCAGCGACAACATGCCAAGCCCGATGGCGAACCAGTTGAACTGTATCAGCACCAGGAAACCGGTCAGCGACAGCACGATCATGAAGGCCTTCGCCTGGCCGACACTGACCTGGCCAGACGGTATCGGCCGCGACCTTGTGCGGGCCACGGCGGCATCGAAGTCGCGGTCGACAATATCATTGAAGGTGCAGCCGGCCCCGCGCATGACCACGGCACCGATGAAAAACAATACCAGGTACCACAGGTTGACCACGCCGCTGCCGGACGCGGTTTGCGCCATGGCGATGGCCCACCAGCCGGGCAGCAGCAGCAGCCACCAGCCGATCGGCCGTTCCAGCCGGGCAAGGCGCGCATAGCCGCGTGCGGCGCGTGGTAAAAGCCTGTCGGCCCAGTGTTCGCGCACGGCGTCGGCCACCTGGCCATCATTGTTGGATGCTTGCATCATTGGAGCGAGTGTTAGCCTAAACTGACGGGTCTTGAAACCATCAAACGAATGCGGCGGCAAATTCAATAAAGGAAGTCTCAGATTCACCGGCTCAAGGTTCGGCATGGTCGCTTTACGCGCTTCGGTTCGTTTTTGCTGCGGTGGTGTAAGCAATCACCGACAATACCTCTGATGCTATCCCAATATCTCGATACCAATCAGCGCATTGTCTTTGTCGATGTCTAGAATGATGTCCGCTTCGCCAAGCATTGAAATCAAGTCGTCTCTGCCAATCTCTGAGAAAACATCACGCAGTCTTACATTTTTCGAAACACACCCCGGCGTTACCCTTCCCGGATGCTTTGGAAGCGCCACATAGAAGAAATCGTTATCTGGATCATTCAGATGCACATAGTTCTTACCCATCACTCAGGTCTCGTTTGCTGTTTTGGTGGTCAGGAAGTAAGTGTGTGTTTGGGGAGCTGCAAGCTCAGGCCAATTCGATAAATTGTGTATATGTTGTACTGAATCCAGCTACTGGAAGGAATGGAATTTTGATCGCCAGGCTCGCATTGTTCACGTTCGGGGTATTTGCCAAACCGGCCGATGACCCTGCGAACGAAGGGTTTCATGTGCGCAATGACCCGATCCTGGCGGCGGTGCCGCAGGCTGAGGGTTTTATTGCACATTCCGGGTATCCGGACGAGCCGGGCCCGGAAATGTGGGGAGATTACGTGTTTCCGAAGTTTTATGAAGAACGCGGTGACGGCTGGACACCGCAGACACTTTCTTTGTGGCAGGACCTGGAATCGGCCATGGCGTTTGCCTATCAGGGCCTGCATGCGGAAGCGCTGCGCCATGGCAGGGAGTGGTTCGAGCCGCCGCAATGGCCGCCCTATGCGGTGTGGTGGGTTGCGGGCGATCACACCCCCACCTGGAGCGAGGCTTGTGCGAAACATCTGCAATTGCATGAGCACGGCGCCAGCGAGCAGGTGTTCACCTTCAAGCAACCGTTCGGCCCGGATGGAAAACCTGTTGCACTGGACGGGCAGAAGATAAAGCAGATCGCCGCCCGCAATGCCGAGCGTCTTTCCGGCACCAGCATGGTGGGGTAGGCAAACGTCATGGCCAGGTCGCAGGGGCGGGTGCCCCGCTTGTATTGTGAACAGACTTTAGGCGCGGGCAGTGAGCTGACACTGCCGCGCGATGCCTCGCATTATCTGGTGACCGTGCTGCGCTCCGGCGATGGAGCAGTCGTTCGGTTGTTCAATGCAATAGACGGCGAATGGCAGTGTGTGATTTCCCGGGCCAACCGCAAGGCTGCTCATATCACCTGTGGCGAGCGCCTGCGCAAGGCAACGCCACCGCCCGACATTGATTACCTGTTCGCGCCCCTCAAATCGGCCCGGCTGGACTACCTGGCCCAGAAGGCAACCGAGATGGGCGCGCGCCAGCTACGCCCCGTCATCACCCGCCACACTGTGGCCGACAAGGTCAACCTGGACCGGATGCGCGCAAACGCCATCGAGGCGGCCGAACAGTGCAACATGGTGTATGTGCCGGACGTGGCGGAACCTGAGAAACTGGCCGATGTGCTGGCGGACTGGCCGGATGACCGCACCTTGATTTTCTGTGACGAGCGCGCCGGCCGGGCGAACCCCATAGACACCCTGAAACAGCTGAAAACAGGGCCGATTGCCGTTTTGCTTGGCCCGGAAGGCGGGTTTTCCGAAGAAGAACGCGACATGATCCTGGCGCTGCCAAACGCTGTGGCGCTGTCGCTGGGACCACGCATCATGCGCGCAGACACCGCCGCCGTTGCCGTCATGGCGCTGGTTCAGTCGGTTCTGGGAGACTGGTGTTCAGACAAATAAGTTTGACTTGCCCTTGCACAAAGGGCCGGGCTAGACGTTTGGACGGCAGATGTTTTTGACTATACGTTCAATTTAACCGGCGTGTTTTGATTTAAGGCGGATTTCCCCATGAGTGTGGCTGTTCCAGATACCGCGGAAACCCGCGCCATTATCGAAGACAAGGCGCAGCTGGTGTCTTACCTGGAGGCCGGATGCAAGCCCAAGGCGGAATGGCGGCTGGGCACCGAGCACGAGAAGTTCGCGTTTCTCACCGATACCCTGCGGCCGGTCCCTTACGACGGTGAACGCTCCATCAAGGCGCTGCTGGAAGGCCTTTCGGCCAGGTTCGGCTGGACGCCCGCCATGGAAGGCGACAAGATCATCGGCCTCACCGACCCGGTTGCCTACGGCAATGTATCGCTGGAACCTGGCGGCCAGTTTGAATTGTCGGGCGCGCCGCTGGAAAATGTTTTCCAGACCTGCCAGGAGGTGCACGAGCACCTGGCCCAGGTGCGTGAAGTCGGTGACGAGCTTGGCATCGGCTTCCTGGGGTTGGGCTTCAACCCGCTGTGGAAGCGCGAAGACATCCCCGTCATGCCCAAGGGCCGCTACAAGATCATGCGGGAATACATGGCCAAGATGGGCAATCTCGGTCGCGACATGATGTTGCGCTCGTGCACGGTTCAGGTGAACCAGGATTTCTCGTCCGAAGCGGACATGCGCCAGAAAATGCGCGTGAGCCTGGCCCTGCAGCCGGTCGCCACGGCGCTGTTCGCGGCATCTCCGTTCACCGAGGGCAAGCCGAACGGCTTCAAGTCGTTCCGGTCTGAAATCTGGCGCGACACCGATCCTGACCGCACCGGCATGCTGCCGTTCGTTTTCGATGAAGGCTTCGGCTTCGAGCAATATGTCGACTATGCCATCGATGTGCCGATGTACTTCGTCAACCGCGGTGGTGATTATCTCGACTGTTCCGGCGAGAGCTTCCGTGCCTTCATGGCCGGTGAGTTGCCGCAACTGCCCGGTGAAAAGCCGTCCATGAAGGACTGGGCCGATCACATCACCACCATTTTCCCGGAAGTCAGGCTCAAGAAGTTCATCGAACAGCGCGGCGCCGACGCCGGCGCCTGGCGCAGGCTTTGCGCCCTGCCGGCGTTCTGGACCGGCCTGTTGTACGAAGAAGCGTCCCAGGATGCGGCCTGGGATCTGGTCAAGGACTGGACCGCGGAGCAGCGACAGGCGCTGCGCGATGAAGTGCCGGTCAAGGGTCTTGATGCAACCATAGCCGGGCGCGGCCTGCAGGATATCGCCATCGAGGTGCTGGCCATCTGCCGGTCGGGTCTTGAAACCCGCAATGTGCAGGGCCCGGCGGAGCAGACGGAAGCCAAGTTCATCGATGTCCTCGATGAAATTGCTCAGTCCGGCAGGTCAAACGCCGATGAGTTGCTGGCGCTTTATGAAGGCAACTGGGATGGTGATGTGACCCGCGTCTATCGCGATTTCGCTTTCTGATTCATATCGGTCGTAAAACCTGTTTCCTGTTTGCCGATTGTGCTCTAGCTTCGTCTGCGAAGACCGTCGTCTGGAGCACATGCCCATGAAAATCACCGGCCTGAAAACCTTCATCGTCGGCAATCCGCCACCGCGCCGCGGCGGGCGCTATTTCATCTTCCTCAAGTTGATAACCGACAATGGTATTGAAGGGGTCGGCGAAGTTTACACCGCCAGCTTTGCGCCCGACGTGGTGGTCGCCATGATCGAGGACGTGTTCCAGCGCAATGTCGAGGGCAATGATCCGTTTCACATCGAAACCTTCTGGCGCCGGGCCTATACGAGGGGTTACTCGGGCCGCCCCGACATTTCGCTGGTGGGCGTCATGTCCGGCATCGAAATGGCCATGTGGGACATCTGTGGAAAGGCTGTGGATAAGCCTGTGTATGAGCTGTTGGGAGGCTGTGTACACGAGAAGCTGCGCTCCTATACCTACCTGTACGCAGACGCCGATATAGACGCCTATGCCTACACCGATGCCAGCAATGATGTGTACAACAATGCAGACGTGGCGGCGGAACGCGCGCTGCATTACGTCAATCAGGGGTTTACCGCAGTGAAGTTCGACCCCGCCGGGCCCTACACGGCGTTTGATCCGCACATGCCGAGCCTGGAGCGTATGGATATTTCAGAGCAGTTCTGCCGGAAAATCCGCGAGGCCGTCGGCAACAGGGCGGACCTTCTGTTCGGCACCCACGGACAGTTCACCACATCAGGGGCGATCCGCATGGCGCGCCGCCTGGAGCCTTTTGATCCGCTGTGGTTTGAAGAGCCGTGCCCGCCGGAAAAGCCTGAGGAGATGGCGAAGATTGCCCGTTCGACCAAAGTGCCGATTGCCACTGGTGAACGCCTGACCACCAAGTATGAATTTGCCCGGGTTCTGGAACTGGGCGCGGCGTCGATCCTGCAGATGGCATTGGGCCGGGTCGGTGGTCTGCTGGAAGCCAAGAAGATTGCCGGCATGGCGGAAGCGCACTATGCACAGATCGCGCCGCATCTGTATTGCGGGCCGATCGAAGGGGCTGCAAATGTGCAGATTTCGGCCTGCTCGCCAAACTTCCTGATCCTGGAAAGCATCGAACAATGGGGCGGGTTCCATTCGGACATCCTGATGAAGCCGATGCAGTTTGAAGACGGCTTCGTGATTCCGCCAAAAGAGCCGGGTCTCGGCGTGGAACTGAACGAAGAGGTGGCGCTGGCCAATCCCTACATCAATGATGACGGACTGCACATTGCGCCAAGCGAAAACCACGCAGCCTGGAACGACTGAACTCAATCATAAGCAACAATGGGAGAACGGCCATGAAGGTCGGATTTATCGGACTGGGCAATGTCGGCGGCAAGCTGGCCGGCAGCCTCATTCGCAATGGTATCGACACGGTTGTGCGCGACCTGGACCGCGATGCCGCACAGAAGTTCATTGACCGGGGTGCGGGTTGGGCCGACAGCCCGAAACAAATGGCTGAAATGTGTGATGTGATCATCACCTGCCTGCCGTCTCCGGCGGCATGCGCCGACGTCATGGAGGGCGAGGACGGCATTCTGGACGGTCTGTCGCCCGGCAAGATCTGGATGGAAATGTCGACTACCGACGAGGCGGAGGTCAAACGCCTGGGCGAGAAGGTGATAGCCAAGGGTGCGGAACCGGTGGACTGCCCGGTATCGGGCGGCTGCCACCGTGCCGATACAGGCAACATCTCGATCTTTGCCGGTTGTGAGCGTGACACGTTCGAGAAGATCCTGCCGCTGACCACCGTTCTGGGCCGCCGCGTGCTGCACACAGGTCCGCTGGGCACAGCCTCCACGCTTAAGGTCATGACCAACTACCTGGCAACGGCAAACCTGCTCACCTGCTGCGAAGCGCTGGTCACCATGAAGGCGGCCGGCATGGACATGGCGACCACCTACGAGGCCATGAAGATTTCTTCCGGAACCTCGTTCGTGCACGAGACCGAAAGCCAGCTGATCCTCAACGGCTCACGCGATGTGAATTTCACCATCGACCTGGTGCTGAAGGACATCGGCCTGTTCCAGACCATTGCTGAGCGCAACAATGTGCCGCTGGAAATCTCGCCGATGATCATCGACATCATGAAGGACGGCCAGGCCCGCTATGGTCAGCGCGCCAATTCCGATGACATCATCAGGCGCCTTGAAGACGCAACCGGTCTGTCCGTTCTGGCCGACGGTTTCCCGGATGATCTGGTCGACGATGAACCGGAAGAAAAAGGCTATGAGGTCGTGCCGCCGGGATAACCTAAATGAGTAACCTTCCTTCTCACGCTTCAGTCGTCGTTATCGGTGGTGGCATCATGGGATGCTCGACGCTGTATCACCTTGCCAAAATGGGTGCAGGCGACGCGATCCTGCTGGAGCGCAACAAGCTGACAGGTGGCACCACCTGGCATTCCGCCGCGCAGGTGCGTGCACTCAGACACTCGCAAAACCTGACACGGATGATTCAGTATTCGGTGGACCTGTATTCCCAGCTGGAGCAGGAGACCGGCCAGAGTGTGGGCTGGATTCAGAAAGGCAGCCTGTCGATCGCCACCACACCGGACCGGCTGACCCATATCAGGAGACAGGAAGCGCTGGCCCAAGCTTACGGGATTGAGGCCGGCTCTGTTTCGGCGGGCGAGGCCGGGGAACGCTGGCCTTTGATGAATACCGGAGATGTTCTGGGTGCAGTCTGGTCACCGGATGACGGTCGGGTTTCGCCCAGTGACGTATGCGCAGCACTTGTGAAGGCGGCCAAAGGGCAGGGTGCAAGGATTTTCGAAGACACCGGCGTCACCGGCATCCTGGTCGAAAACAACCGGATCAAGGGAGTGGAAACCTCTCGAGGCACCATCATGTGCGACAACATCGCTTTGTGTACAGGCCTGTGGTCGCGCGAAGCAGGCGCAATGGCTGGCGCTGACGTTCCGGCTCTCGCATGTGAACATTTCTATTTACTGACCAAGCCGATTGAGGGAATTGTCGGCAACATGCCAACGCTTTCCGACCATGATGGCCATCTTTATATTCGTGATGATTCCGGCGGTCTTCTGGTCGGCTGTTTTGAGCCGATGGGCAAGCCGATAGAGCCCGGTGTTCTGGACGAGAATTTTGAATTCTCGCTTCTGGCGGAGGATTGGGATCACTTCGAGCCGATGATGGTGAACGCGCTGCATCGTTTGCCCGCACTTGAAACTGCGGAAGTAAAAATGCTTCTGAACGGACCGGAGAGTTTTACACCCGATGGCATGTTCATGCTGGGAGAAACGGCGGAAACGTCCGGCCTGTTTCTGGGCTGCGGAATGAACTCGGTCGGCCTGGCATCAGGTGGTGGAGCGGGCATGAACCTGGCTCATTGCATCGTGCACGGCCATACGGCTTATGATCTGTCCGAAGCGGATGCGAAACGTTTTGCGCCTGTCTTCAACAACCTTGATCATCTCATGGCGCGGGCGCCGGAGATACTTGGCACCCACTACGAAATCGCCTATCCGGCAAGACAACTCAAGACCGCGCGAAACCTGCAGGCGCTTCCGCTCGAGCGTGAATACCGCGAGGCGCACGCCCACATGGGACAGTTCCATGGTTGGGAGCGCCCGCTATACTTTGGCAAACGGCAAGAACCGGAACTGCGCTTTGACCGGCCTGACTGGTTTGACAATGTCGCGGCCGAGGTACGGGCAGCGCATGATACCGCTGCGATTTTCGACTCATCATCCTTCGGCAAGATCGATGTGATCGGCCCGGACGCCGAGGCATTTCTGCTGAAAACCTGTGCCGGTCATATGGGCCGGGCGCCGGGGTCCGTGATTTATTCCGCCGTGCTGAACCAGCGCGGTACATTTGAAAGTGACATCACTGCGCACAGGATTGCAGCAGATCATTACCGGCTGTTTGTCGGCACCAATGCGATCAGGCGTGACCTGGCCTGGTTTGGCCGTGCCGCAGAAGGGTTTGATGTCGCAATCGAAGACAGCACAATGAAGTACGCGGTTCTCGGCCTGATGGGACCTGAAGCGGCGCGGATCGTGGCGGACTGCGGTGCACCGGAACTCAACGATCTGGGGTACTTCCGGGTTGGTCCGGCGCATATCGCGGGCCGGCACGTACGTGCGGCCCGGATGTCCTATGTCGGCGAGGCCGGGTGGGAGATTACCTGCCTGGCCGATAACGCGGCCCCGATCTATGCTGCCCTGACGGCCGCCGGGGCACGCCCTGCCGGTATGTTTGCCCAGACCTCGATGCGGATCGAGAAGGGGTTTTGCGCGATGGGGCATGAACTGGACAGCGATACTGGGCCAATCGAAGCGGGGCTGGATTTCGCGACGCGCCGGGCCGGCGGTTTTACCGGGTTCGATGCAATGCAACAGCGGCGCACGCAAGGCGCTGTAAACCGGATTTTCTCCCTGGCGCTTGATGACAAGGCCGCTGTGCCACTGGGTCATGAACCGATTTATCTGGATGGGCAAATCATCGGGCAGACCACGTCCTGCGCATTCGGCTATCGGGTCGGCAGGCCGGTGGCGCTCGGCCACACAAAATGCCCGCTTGCCGATGGCAGCCGGGTGCAGGTGGACATTGCCTGCGAGTTGTTTGATGCAACAGTGACACTTGGCCCGCTGTTTGACCCCGACGGGTCGCGGATGAGGACCGGGCAATGATGCCGCAAACCTGCAGATAGAAGTGGAAGGTCCGGATGGGCGAACGCAGCCATGTTCCGTTTGACGTATTTGCCATGCGGGTCGACGTGCCGGTTTCAACGGCAGTGCGCGACGGCGATCTGGGGTGGACCTGCGGCCAGTGCCCGCTGACCGAAACCGGCGCAGTGCATGCACCGGGGGATCTGCTGGCCCAGACGGAATTCGTGTGCGCCATGATCGAAAACGTCATGCATCGCGCGGGCTTCAAACCGGCCAATATCGGCAAGTTGCATGTCTATTTTACTGCAGAGACCGACCGCGAAGGCGCGGACGCACTGGCGCTGATCGCTGCCCGGTTCGGTCACGGCCCGCTCATCGTGCCGGTCCCGGTGCCGCACTTTTATTATGACGGCATGCTGATCGAAGTTGATGTATTCGCCGCCAGCAACCTGCAGATACGTGCTCCCGTTGATGCCGATGGAGTGCGATTGCACGTGGCCGATGCTGGTGACCAGATCTGGGCCTGCGCCAGTGTATCGCTGATTGACCGCAGGCCGGATGAAGCAGTGAAACTCGTAGCCGGTGGGCTGGCCCGGCAGGGACTGGCACCCGAGCATTTGCTTGCCGATTTGTGGATCGTTGCCGGGACCAATGCCGGCGCCGGGCAGGTTGCGCGCAGCCTGCAGCACAACCGGTTTGCAACCAACCCCGAGGCCCTGGTTCATCTGGCCGAGCCTGCACCACCTGTGATTGCAGCCGCCCTGACATTCTGCAAGCATCCGGTTGCAGTCATTTCGGACGTAAGGGCAAATGACGGTGTGAACCTGACATTGAAAAGGTCCGGACGAATGCTGTGGGGGAGCGGAACGTGTGTAACGCCGGGCCTCGACCTGGTCGGGCAGACTTGCGAAATCATGCAGGGTTTTGACGCCGGTTTACAGGACGCAGGTGCCAGCTTTGCCGATGTGGTCAAGCTGACGGCCCATTATACCGGCGGCGCGTCGGAACAGGAACTGCACGACAACATGATGGTGCGGCACGGATTTTACCAAGCCCCAGGCCCGGCCTCCACCGGCCTGCCTGTGGCTGCCCTGGGCAATGGAAAATGCCGGATTGCCATAGATTTGTTTGCAGTTTCGGCTTAGCAGCCGCGTTCGAGCTGCGAAAACTGATGAACACTTTTTTGAACGGCGGCCTTGGTTGTTTTGACTTGCAGTCTGTCGCGGGCTTTCTGGATTCCGCAGGCCGGAATATGGGCTGCGCGCCAGTATACGCCGCAATACTCTGTTCTAAATAGATTAATTTGATGTCGTGGTATCATGATACTACTTTGAATGCATGCTGATAATCTTGAACTGCGAAAGCTTTGGGCTACACTGGCTGGCACTCATTTGCCTCGTGTGATGGTGATCGCTAACGCAGACGCTTGGTATGAAAAAAGTGGACGAAGCCGGCGAAGCATCAGACTGAAGCTGGTTTTGAGATGTCCCGCTGTCTTTGTGCCGGGATGAAGAAACAGCTTGTCTGCGGATTGACTTCACGTGGTCAAGCTCCGGTCTGGCTTCTTCCTGACGTCGGAAAGATGCCCGACCTGAATATTGATGCCTGATCTGAATATTAATGCCGGCAGCCCGGCGAGTAACGACAGGAAGAATAGATGAACAATCCGTTGGCCTTGCTGATTGTCATATCCGCAACGGTTGCACTGACTGTAACAACGCCAGCTGCCGGTAACACGGAGAACGCCGAAGGCAAGGTTGACGCGGCCATGGCCGATACTGCTGCGGGCGAGAAACTCTACCGGAAAAGCTGCAGGGCCTGCCACGGTCGCACGGGGAAGGGTCTTTCAAGTTACCCGAAACTTCTAGGCCAGTCTGTCGAATACCTCGTCGACCGGCTCGAAAGGTATCGCAAGGGTGAAAAATTCGGCCCCAACACACCACTGATGGCTCCGAATGCGAAGAAGCTTTCGGATGAAGACATAGTCAACCTGTCAGTATTCATCGCATCGTTCGAATAACGCCGGCGCGCTCGGAGAAAGGGGAAAACACAGCTTGCGGCGAACCGATCAATGAATGCCCGCACGAGTGGAGAAGCTCCCGCATCGTCAGGCATTTTTTGAAGCAGGTGGCAGAGTAAACGCCACACATCCTTCAAGCGGCCTTGAGCAAGGCGTTTGGCAGGGTGAAATAACAAAAACAAATGGAGGAACTCATGAAAAATCTACGACGCTCTTGGATGCTGGCGCTTGCCGTTGGCGCAATGGTTGCCGCAACACCCGCATTGGCAGAAGCACCCAGCCTCAAGCATTCTGTGGTACTCGATAATCTGGAAAATCCCTGGGACATGGCGTTCCTGGACGACGGGACGATGTTCTACACCGAGAAGTGCAAGGGTCTTTCGGTGCGGATGCCGTCAGGCGAGACCAAAGCGCTTTTGGGCATGGGCGGTGTTGACGGCTACGCGTCGCAGGCCGATGATCTGTTCTGTGAGGGCCAGGCGGGCATGATGGGTGTCGCCGTGGATCCGAAGTTTTCCGATAACCGGCGAATCTATGTTTATTCCACGTCGAAAATGTCGACCCCCCACACAAACCGGCTTATGCGGCTGGTGGTGAGCGACGATTTCTCGAACGTATCTGAGCGAACAGATATCGTCGAGGATGTGCCCTACAAGATGAAGGCGTCCGATCATCCGTTTGGTGGACCAGGTGCCCACAATGGCGGCCGGGTCCGGTTCAATTCGGCCGACGGCTATCTTTATCTGACCACCGGCGACACCCACAATGGCGTGGTGCCGCAAAGCCCGACCATGATGGGCAGCAAAGTCATTCGTATCGATACCGACGGTACGCCTGCTGCCGAAAACACTCCTCCGGTCGGTTTTGACAAGCGCACCTTCACCTACGGTCACCGCAACGTGCAGGGCATTGCCTTCCATCCTGCAACTGGAACGCCGATCGCGGCTGAGCACGGACCCTGGCATTCCGACGAGGTAACGGTTCTGCGCAACGGTGGTAACGCTGGCTGGGACCCGCGCCCGAACATGGCCGGGCGTGGCGACTGTCCGGACAACTATTGCGGTTACAGCCCCAACCAGATGGTCGGCGACAACCGCTTCGCGCGGGCATCATGGATGCCGATGACAGACTTCATCACCTACCCCAATGCCATGCCGCCGATCTGGAACAACAATGGCTGGTCACAGGGCACGTCCTCTGCCGCATTTCTCAAGGGTGAGGCCTGGGGCGACTGGGATGGCGCAATGGTTGTTGGCATCATGGGAATAGGGTTCGGTGGCACACCGCTGGGTCAGCGCATCGAGGTGCTGACACTTTCCGAGAGCGGCACTGAATTGCTTGATGCAACCAGGATGACACTGCCAATGGAGCCTGGCCGGTTCCGGTCGCTGGTCATGGGACCTGACGGCAGTCTTTATGCCGCCGTGGATGAGGGCACGATCCACAAAATCACACCCTGATACTTAGAAAACCGGCTGCGTCGCAGTTTTGCGGCGCAGCCGGCCCGGACGGGCAATCAGTTTTCAAAGATGAGAGTGGTCGGCAGCTCGTAACGCTGATCATCGACCCTGATGAAATACCGCCCGTTCTGCAGCCGCCAGTCCATGTCCGTACCCACGCCGGACATTGTTGCGCTGGCCCGCACGAATTCACCGTGAACGAAATACAGGTTTCGCGCGAAACCGTTTGGAAACGTTACGACGACTGTGGCATCGCCACCTCCACTGCGGGCGACCCCTGCGAGACATGTCCCCATGGCCTGACCGTGTTCCTGTGCACAGGCAACCTTGCCTTTTGAATCAAAGTCGCGAACCCGGGCACGGCGTCTGCTGTCATCGACACCCATTGGCATAACACCGTCGGGACCTTGCGCCGGCTGAAGCTGCGCGGCCCTGGCAAAGCCTGCGGTGCCTCCGCGAAATGGGCGTACCTTGCACCAGACCTGATCCGCTACCTCCATGCACCCCAGATTGTTCACAATGGCAGCATTCGCAAAGGCGCCGACATCATCGGCGTCAGGTGACGGTGCAGACTTCAGGGTTATGTCACCGCCGACAATTTTCCATCGTCTTGGGCCGCCTTCCTGCGGAGTCTTTCGCAGTTCCGAGCCCGGATTGATCTGAGCAGTCAATGTCGTGTCCGCAGTTACGGCAACCAGGAAAACAGCGGCACCAACGAACACGACGTGACCTGCAACGCGCATTAAAATGTCCCTGTAGCTGAATTCGTGACCTGGATGATCTTGAAAAGGCTATTTTCATCCCATAGCCCCGTCAAGCGACCCAATGATCTTCATTCATCCGGAAAACGACCGCTCGTTGTACAAACTGCGTCTTCTGCATCGAATTGTACGGTTTCCAGTTTCACCTCAGTCCTCGAATATTCCCGTCGGCTTGCCGTCGATCGTTCGGGTGTTCTTGCGCTGCCAGTAGTCCTTTACGCCATCGCTGCCCATTTCATCGTAGTATGGCTCCAGTTCTGCTTCACCGCGCGACCTGCGAAACTCCATGACGGGCACTCCGGTGCCGCATGATGTCTGCACCAGGTCTATGTCCAGGTCGAAGATCTGGCGGCTGCCGGCCAGTTCTGGAAAGTCGCCGAGCAAGCCGTCCCATTCCGCGTCACGCGGGTGGAAAGTGGTGGCCTGTCCATAGACACGCAGGATCAGCGGGCTGCCTTCAAACGCGCAGAACATCAGCGTCATCCGGCCTGTGGCGCGCACGTGCGCTGCGGTTTCGTTGCCGCTGCCGCTGAGATTGAGCCAGACAATGCGGTTGTCGTCTTCAATCCGCAGCGTATCCATGCCCTTAGGCGATACATTCACCCGCCCGCTCACATCTGCCGTGGCCACGAAGAACATGGTTTGCTTTTCGATGAAAGCCTTCAGGGTTCGGTTCAGTTTCTTTGCAGTCGGCATGTCTTGATCCTCTCGTTCCTGATATGTGAAAGATCGGCAAAGTGTTGGTCAAGGGTGCGCAAGGACCGTGCGGCAACCGGGTTCCGGTATTGTGTGAATGTCGTGTGCCCGGCGAATGAAGGTCATCCGCCGAACGCCGTTTGTTTGATGCATGTCTTCTGTTGACGCATTCAAACTGCCACGCATCACGGTCACGCCGGCAGTGTAGAAACTGAACCAGACCCGGTACAAAAACTGTACTGGTCAGAAAGCGGTCATTCGGCATACGCTTTTGGCTGGCCCGATTTCATGTGGAACCTACCGATGACGACGAAGCCCTTTGGTCTTTACTGCCCGACCTCGAAAGCGTGTGAGGTGCTGCTGCCGCGCTGGACCATCCAGATTCTGGGTGAGCTTTGGGGCGGATCCTCGCGCTTCAATGAAATCAAGAGGGGCCTTCCCGGCATTTCCCCCACACTCCTCGCCGGACGCCTGAAGGAAATGCAGGAAAACGGACTGCTGCAACGGATAGAAGATCCGGCGACCGGCAATATCGACTATATCCGCACGGACAAGGCCGCGGAGCTTGATGACATTCTCAGGGCACTTGCCGCGTGGGCGCAACGCCACATTACCGCTGAGATCGCCCTGGAAGACCGTGATGCCGACCTGCTGATGTGGAACATCAGGCGTCAGATTGACGTCGATGCGCTGCCGCCACGGCGCAATATCATGCGCTTCAACTTTTCTGATGCCACCTCGCCGGCATCGACCTACTGGGTCATCACCAGGCCCGGTGAACCGGTTGAGTTGTGTGCAAGCGATCCCGGTTTCGACATCGATCTCTACGTTGAAACACAAGTCAGGGTGTTTACCGGCGTGTACCTTGGCCGCCGGTCGTTTGAACGCGATGTCGAAGACGGGCTCATCTTCCTGAGCGGGGATCAGAGGCTCATCACAACCTTCCGCCGTTGGTTGACATTCTCAATGCATTCCGACGTGGATGACATTGTGCGTGTCGAGTACGACACCGTCGGTGCCTGATCAGCCGAATTGAAAAACGCATCGCCCCGGAACCAGCGGCTCATTGAGTTTTGTTGGTACATTGTAGCTGACAGTCAGCAATTGTTTTCAGATCGACTGAAACTGGTTGGTTGGATGCGAAAAAGGCCAGCGTTTGACCGTCAGCCTGCCCGGCACCGGTGCGGCAGGGCTTATCGAAGACTAGCGCGCCGGGTGACTCGCGGCCGTACACCAAGAAGGGATCTGCAGATTGGATCATACGAGCCCGGATTCGACTGTTTTCCTCCACATACGTGTGATCATCGCCGTGGTCACTGGCCTTGCCATTACACGCATACTTAACGGGCTTGCGTCACTGGTATCGTCACCGGAGCGGAAACGTGCCTACGGTGTTCACATTGCCTGAGCGCTGTTGCTGCTGCTTATGGTGGGTCGCTACCTGCCATTATGTTCTCAGTTGATGCGTGATACCGCTTCAGTTGGCTGGAAAAATTGTGGTCACACTTCCAGTAAAACAGCCAGACAGTTAAGCTTTGTCAGCATGTTTCGATATTTGGCTAAGGTCTTGGTAGTATATTTCTGTTAGTTACAGCCTCAAATCTGGAGGTTGCGACTCGTGACTGATACTAATCACCTGCGTGCCATGATTGATGAGCTGAGTAGTTCATTTGATCAAACGCCGCCTGATCAAACCAGTGACGACAGTCAGATTGAAAATCTGATGTCTGACCGCTCGGCGCTTGCGCGATTGCTGTCGGAACACCAGGTTCTTCTCGAGGCCCTCGATAAAAGTCCGATGGCCTATTGCGTTTATGACCAACAGGACCGGCTTGTTGCGGCAAACCCCGCCTATGAACGCCTGCATCCGGGCCTGGCTGAACTGCGGTTTCAGGCCAGGAACAAGAAAATCGATCTTTTCTACGCTGATCTGGTGCGCAGGGAACTTGCGGGCAATGTATCGGCTGATGATCTCGAGGCTGCGGTCGCGGAGCGGGTCGAGGCGCAAAAACATGCCGATGGCGCGCCGGTGGAGCGCAGTTATCCCGGCGGTGGGGATTTCCGGGTCATGAAGTACCGCCTTTCGTCGGGCGGCAGCGCCGGCATTGCGCTGGACATTACCGAACTCAAGCAGCGCGAAGCTGAGCTGGACAGGGCCAGGAACGTCGCCGAAGAGGCAACCGAGCGCGCCGAAGCCTCACTTGCGGCCGAACGGTCGCGCAAACTGCAGGCCCGGCAACTGTCCGAACTGGGGGAATGGCTGCAAAGCTGCAAGACCGTGCAGGAATTGTTTGTCGTCGTTGACCGGCTGATGCCGCAAATGTTTCCGTCCAGCGAGGGTGAGCTGTATATTTATTCCAACTCGCGCGATGTTCTAGACGGTGCCTGCCAGTGGAACGGTGGAGATCGCCTGCACAAGCACATCCAGCCCGACGACTGCTGGGCACTGCGCCGAGGACGCCTGATGCGCTATGGCGAAGGCCTGTCCAATATCCCGTGCAGTCATGCAGCCAATACAGGGGCTGACGGCGAGCAGGTACCGCCTTATGTGTGCATTCCGATACTGGCCCATGGCGATACCGTCGGACTGCTGCACATAAGGTTTCCGACGACGAGCTGTTCTGACGGCGTTTGTCTCGATGAAACCGTATTGGCGTTTGCCTTGCAATGCGCCGAGCAGATCAGCCTGGCTGTCGCAAATGCAAAACTGCGTGACGAGCTCGAACAGCAGTCGATCCGCGATCCGCTGACCGGGTTGTACAATCGCCGACACTTCATGAACCAGATGCATCACGCCATGAAGAAGTCAGGCTCGGATCAGAAATCTGTCGGACTGATTGCGCTGGACGCTGACAACTTCAAGACATTCAACGATGTCCATGGCCACAATGCCGGCGACGTTGTGCTGTGCGCCATTTCAGAAGCGCTGTTGGAATCCGTCAGGTCGGCAGACACGGTCGCGCGTTTTGGCGGCGAAGAGTTCGCGGTCCTGTTGTCTGACACCGGGACCGATGCCGCGGAAGATCGCGCTGAAGCGATCCGTGCTGCCATAGCCGGGCTTTCAATCCGCTATGGGGAAGGTGTGTTGCCGCGCGTAACAGTGTCATGCGGTGTTGCGGGAACGTCCGAGTTCGGATACGTCCCGCAGGAGCTGTTGCGAGCTGCCGATGTGGCTCTCTATCAGGCCAAGGACACCGGACGAAACCGTGTGTGCCGCGCGCAACCCGGCGATTTGGCCGAGCGTCCTTCCTGACCTGCTTTGGCTCCCGCCTAAATGGCGCTGTCTGCTGAGCGCTTTTCCAGAACCCGTACATAGCTGGTCAGCGGATAGCAAAGCGCAAAGAAAATCAGCGCCACCAGCCCGTAGACCTTGAACGGTTCAAATGTGGCGTTGTTGATCGCATTCGACACCCGCAGCAACTCCTCGAACCCGATTATTGACGTGACTGCGGTTGCCTTGATCAACTGAACCAGAAAGCCGACGGTCGGTGCGCGGGTTATGGCAAAGGCCTGGGGCAGCACCACAAGACGAAACTGCTGCAGCCTGTGCAGGCCGAGTGCCGCGCTGCCGTCCCACTGGCCGGTGGGGATCGCTTCAACGCCGGAGCGCCATATCTCACCAAGAAACGCGCTGGCAAACAAGGTCAGTCCGAGCACCGCCGCTGTCCAGGGTTCGATGCGAAGACCCAACATCGGCAGTCCGAAAAACACGATAAACAGTTGTAGCAACAAGGGGGTGCCCTGAAAAACCGCTATGTAGCCCGCTGCGATACGGCGAAGCCAGTTTCGCCTGGAGACCCGCAGCATCATGATGCAGAAGCCGACGGCACCACCGCCAATGAATGCGGCAATCGACAAGGCAACGGTCCACCGGGTCGCAAACAGCAGATTGCGCACGATATCCCAATTGGTGAATTCGATCATGAAATGCTCCCCGACAGAAACCGCCTGCCAAACAGCAACATCCCCCGCCGCAGGGCGAACGACATGCCGAGATAGACCAGCGCCACGACGAAGTATGTCTCGAACGCGCGAAACGTGCGGGCCTGCCACAGATCAGCTTCATGGGTCAGCTCGCGCACTGCGATCTGGGAGACCACCGCTGATTCCAGCATCATGATGACGATCTGGCTGACCAGTGCCGGATAAATGACAACCAGGGCCTGGGGCAGGATTACCTTGCCAAAAGCAATATAGGGCTTCAGGCCCAGCGCCTTGGCAGCGTCATGCTGGCCGGCCGGCACGGCATCAAGGCCCGCGCCGATAATCTCGGTCGTGTAGGCGGTCATGTTCATGATCATTGCCAGCAGGGCTGCATAGATTGGGTCAAGCCGGATGCCGAGGGCAGGCAGCCCGAAGAAGATGAAAAACAGTTGCACCAGAAACGGTGTGTTGCGGATGACCTCCACATAAGCGGTGACACCTGCACCGACCCAGGAATGGACACTGCGTTTGGCCGCCGCCGCCAGTGTACTCAGCACAAGACCGGCAACAGCCGTGACGGCTATCAGCATCAAGGTTGTAGAGGCGCCGCGGCCAATGGCCGACAGCGCCTCCACGAAGACGTCAGACTGAATGCCAATATCCACCGGAGCTATTCTTTCAGGTTGTCCGGATCAAGCGGCGTTTTCAGCCAGGCCTTGGAAGACTCGTTCAGTTTGCCGGAAGACAGCATTTCAGCCACGGCTTCATTGAGTGCTTTCTTGAGGTTCTCCTCGCCCTTGTTCAGGGCAATGCGCGAAGGCGAAGTCAGCAACTGAAACTTTTGCTCCGGGGCCAGCCCTTCCTGTTTGGCAAGCACCTGCGCACCGACGTCATTACCGACAACCATCAAATCCGCCTGTCCGGAGATGAATGCCTGAATGACCGAGCTGTAATTGTCGAAACGCCGCGCGGTGGCTGATTCCGGTGCGACCTTGGTCAGTTCGGTGTCCTCCAGTGTGCCGCGATTGACGGCAATGGTCTTGCCCGCGAGGTCGCCGGCATCTTCCACCTTCATTGCTGCCGGGCCGATCACCGCGATGTAATACGGTGCGTAGGCTGCGGCATAGTCGATCACCTTGGCGCGCTCGTCGCTGTATCCGACGCTCAACAGAATATCGACCCGCTTGTCGTTGAGGAACGGTATCCGGTTTTGTCCGGTGACTGCGACAAGATTGGCCTTAACACCCAGTTTGCCGGCGACAAATTCGGCCACGTCCACATCATAGCCCTTGATGCTGAGATCAGCACTGGCCGAGGAGAACGGTGGAAAATCCGAGAAGATACCAACATTTATCTGGCCCGCGGACTTGATGTCCTCGAGCGCGTCTGCCGCGGCGCCTGTAACGCTGACGCAGACCATCAGTGCGGCGGCGGCAAGCAGGTTGAACTTTCTGAGTAATCTGGACATTTCATCCTCTCCTTTGTTTGAAATTCCGGCGTTAACTGGTTTTGTGCCCGCCGGTGAACCGGAGGGGCCTTTGCTTAAGAGTGGCATTCAAGCGGTTAGTTCTTGCCGGATATGCTCGGCGAGAACATCATCAGGCTGACAATTTCGAACAACATCTGCGCACCGTTCTGGGCGGTGTTCGTGGTTGGGTCATAAGCGGGCGCGACTTCCACAACATCCGCTCCCACCAGATTGGCACCTTTCATGCCGCGAATAAGTTCCATTGCCTCACGCGTTGTCAGCCCGCCCGCTTCGGGTGTCCCGGTGCCGGGTGCGAAGGCGGGGTCGAGACTGTCGATGTCGAATGAAAAATAGGTCGGCCCATCGCCAATCACCTGGCGCGCTTTTCTGATGATTTCAGGAATGCCGGCCTCGTTGATGTCCCTGGCATGCACGACACTCATGCCGGACATTTCCGAAAACTCCCAAATGTACCCGGCAGACCCCCTGATCCCGATCTGGATGGTGCGTTCCGGATCAAGGACGCCATCCAGAACGGCATTCCGGAACGGGCCGCCATGGTGGAACTTCTCGCCTTCATATGACCCGCTTGTGTCACAGTGGGCATCAATGTGAACCATGCCGACCGGCGCATTCCTGCCGACAGCCTTCAGTATTGGATGACTGACTGAGTGATCGCCGCCGACTCCGACCGGAATGACGCCCGCCTTGACGATCTTGTCGGCGAATGCCTCGATATCGGCGTGGCTCAGGGCCAGGTCAAACCGACTCCGGAACGGCACATCGCCGATATCTGCAACTTTCAGTTCATGGACAGGCGCACACTCCAGCGCATCATTGTAAGGACCGATCCGCTCGATGGCGCGCAGCGAGCGTGGACCGAACCGCGCGCCGTTTCTGTTGGTGACACCGAGGTCCATCGGCACGCCGTAAAGTGCCAGGTCAAGATCGGAAATATTTGTCAGATCGGTATCAGGCTCGCGGTGCGGCGCATCCAGTAGCGTCGGCATCCCGGCGTAAGGCGCCGGCCTGTGGCCGCCTTCAGAGAATATCTTCTCGGCTATCCGCCGGAATTTCGGGTCGTGCATGTCGCCGCCGGTCGAGTCCGAGAACTTTTCTCTGAGTTGTTCAAGTCGTTCGAGGGACCAGGCCAATGTCTTTACTCCTAATGACAGCCGGTATCATTGCATCGTGTTGATGCGTTCATAAATTTGGAAATTTGGAAGTTTCGTTTCATATTAATGAAACAAACAATGGGTGGAGTGATCCTGATGGCGCGCCGGAAAAACGCTTTCTCCGGAAACCTGAGTGACGTCGATCTGCGTCTGATGCGGGTGTTCAAGACCGTCATCGAATGTGGTGGCCTGTCTGCCGCCCAGACCGAGCTGGGCGTGGGTCGCTCAACCATTTCGCGACAATTGTCAGATCTCGAAGCCCGTCTTGGCCTGCGATTGTGCCATCGCGGCCGCAGTGGATTTTCCCTGACCCAACAGGGCCGGCAAACCGTCGAGTATATTGATCAGCTTCTGCAATCGATTGAGGACTTCAAGTCCAACATGGCCGGCATCAGCAATCGCCTGGTCGGCAAGATCGAGATCGGCATGATCGATTACACGGTGTCGGATACGGCCAACCCGCTGGTCGGCGCGATCAGACAATTCAAGGAACTGGCGCCCGGCGTAACCGTCAATCTGATGAGCGGCACGCCGAACGAAGTGGAGCGCGGGGTCATAGACGGTCACCTGCACCTTGGCATCGTTCCGGATTACCATCGCCATGCCAGTCTGCGATATACTCACTTATACGACGAAACGGTGGGATTGTACTGTGGTGGAGACCATCCCCTGGCACTGGCCATTGCAGATGGCATGGCGCTCACGGAAAAGGAAGTCTACAAACACGCACTGGTATATCGCAGCTATCACGAAAGCGACAAACTGCGCGACAAGAAGCAGCGCTTTCCGATGGGCAGCAGCGCATATCAGACCGAAGCCGTGTTGGCGCTGGTTCAGAGCGGTGTGTATCTCGGTTTCTTCCCGTCTCATTGCCTGCATTCGATGGCCGGGAAAAACCATGAGATCCTGCCTGAAACATTCCGGTATGCATCATCCATTTGTGCAGTGTGGAGGGCAGACCGGAATCAGTCCATTGTGTTGCAGGACTTTCTGAAACTGTTGTGTAAAAAACAGAAGCGGTGAGACCTTCGATCTCACCACTCCGGGGGCGGGGTCAATATTTAACTGATCGCCGCTAACAGATGTCTTTTTTGGGCTGTGTCTCAGACGTGGCCAGCGGTGTTGTGAGTACACAATTGGACCGGCCAACGGTCTGGACCTGAGCCTGGGCCTGGACCTGTTTGTTCAGTCCGGTCTCGGCTGGCGCCAACAACGGTCCAACGACTATAAGAGCACCGATTGCCACCGCCATGCCCATGCACAACCAGGCCATCGGGTTATGGCTGGACTTGAGTGTCATGCGCTGCTGCCCCGGATACTGCCGGTGGGCGGCTCCGCGTTGTACGCGGGTGCGCTGTGATGACCGGTTGGCGGCTCTCGCCGGGGCTGCAGGCTGCAGGTATCTCGATTCATAGCGCCAGACCATTTCGGCCCTGGTGCGCTTTGTCACAAAGCGTCTGCCCTTTATCTCCGCCTGCAGCATACGTACCGCGTGCCGTCTGTGGTTGGCGGCCAGTTTTTTTGCCAGTGTCTGGAGGTTCCGGTGATAGGAGAAGTGCCGTCTGTAAAACTGCCGCTCCAGCTTGGCGCCCACACGTTTGAAGCGGGCAGGGTTCGGAGCGCCCAGAATGATCAGCTTGTATTGCCGCCCGAGCTTATGGGACAGAAAGCAGAATTTCGCATAGCGCTGGCTGAGTTCCGGGTGCTGGCGAACCAGATGATCCCATCTGTCGTCCAGTTTCAGATACACTCTCGGGCGGATGTGAGGTTGAGCCGGCGCGGTCTGCTGCTGCATCTGGAGCTGCAATTGCGCGCGCAAGTCCAGATATTGCTTCAGCTTGTCCTCATCGCGAAGGACCTCATAGGCTTCCTGTATTTCCTGAAACCTCTGCTCGGCCCCGGCATCTTCACCTGAGTGCAGATCCGGATGGTACTTCTTCGCCAGCGCGCGATGAGCTGCCTTGACGACTTCCGGATGTGCCTGGGAAGACAGACCTAGTATCGCGAAGTAGTCCTTACTCGGATCACACTGCATTTTACACAACCCACAACTGTCATGGTCCTCACACGCGCATTTTCACACGAGTGAGATAAACAACCATACAGGAGCCATCCCATTATAGTGGAAGCCGCATCACGCCTCCCCCCTTATGGTCAGTCAAAATGAATATATTGACCACAATGTGGCTTTGCCGCTTGCGGCGGTCATCTTGCATCGATATTTGGCCATCTCGTCATGATGATCGCTGAAAGCCTTACCAAGAAGGCGCGCGCGTCAGGTTCATGATGGCTCAATGCAGCATTCGCCGTGCCCTGGCTCCGCCACGCCGATGCGAGGCCGGCAAGGAAATGTCCAGCGGCTGCGGAGGCATCCTGGTGGACGCAACCAGCAGGTCGCAGAAAACCGCAACCGCCGGGGCGATAGGACTGAGCGGCAGCGCCTTCTGGTAGGCTGTCATCGCCTGGTGATGGTAGTCACTGTCAGCGGGCAGCGAGCCCAGCCATTCCATAAAACCGAGCTGGCCAAACTCGGTGGCCCGGCAATGTCCTGTGTGTCGTAGCTGAAGTCTGTGGAGAATTCGATCCAGTGCCATAGCGCCCTCCGCGCGATGGGCGGAGTTGGCGCAGGCATTTTCCGGTGTCGCGGCAGTGCCGGTCAGTCATCACAATGCTCCTTGCCGAGGCACCCCGCCCGGGTTGAGTTGAATTGCGATGGCAGGTCTCCTGACTTGCGGGTCTCAGCCTTTTCCGAACCTTCCCGGGCACTTTCGCCCAGTGGTGTCATTCGGATCGGCTCACCGCCTACAGTTGCGGGGGCAGTCACGGAATTGACGGACATTTGCCAGCCGCACCGTGTTCCCTTTAACCCGGACGGCCTGAGCGGTTCGGGAACCATCAATCTCATCATTAAGGATGCGCCGTCAGATTCGTCAATCAGCCATTGGCATGTGTGCGGCCACTACCGCCAGACAGGGTTCATTCCGCCGCAACGGCAGGTGTCAGCTGGCACATGGCATCGGCGATGTGGCAGGCGAGGCTGTCGATAGCCGGATTGCTCTTGGATGATCTGATCAGGCCGATGTCGAACATGCCCGGAGGCGGGAAGCCTTCTGATTCGGTCAGTACTCGAATGCCGGGCCGCATGCAGATTTCCGGTATGGCGGCAATGGCCAGGCCGGCAAGCACCGCAGATGTGACCGCCACCGAATTGGAACTGGCGTAAGCGAGCCGATATGGCCGTCCGATTGCCTCAAGTCCGTCCAGCGCCATCTGCCGCCAGGCGCAACCGAATTGCGACAGGGCAACCGGAAGTATTTCACTGCGGTGCACCGAATGGCGCGCTGATGTCACCCACAAAAGCCGCTCTGAGCGGATCACCTGGGCATTGGCGATATTGGCCTCACAGGTGATCATGGCCAGATCCAGATCACCGGATTTTACCATCTCCACCATTGTGCGGCTGGCCTGGCAGTCAACATCAACCTGGACTTTCGGATTGGTGCGGGCAAACCGCGCGAGCACGTCCGGCAGGAGCCGGTCCGCATAGTCGTCAGGGGTGCCGAAGCGCACATGGCCGGTGATTTCCGGCTTTGTGAACGCTGTCATCGCCTCATCGTTCAACTGGATCATCCGGCGGGCATAATCCAGCATCATCTGGCCGTCTGATGTCAGCGAGTTGGTTCGCCCGACCCGGGCAATCAGCGGTTTTCCAACCAGTTCCTCCAGGCGTTTGACCTGCATGGAAACAGCCGACTGGGTGCGGCCAACCTCTTCCGCGGTGCGGGTGAAATTGCCGGTTTCCGCCAATACGGCGAAGGTTTTGAGCAGGTCGACATCCAGATTGGGCAGCATATTGAGGTTCCATCAATATTGTTGATGACTGCCATGAATACTATTCGTTGGATTGATAGTTAGTCAAGCTGCATATTGTGAACAGTCAAACCGACTTGTACCTCCCGTCGCACCCCGGCGGCCAACTGCGGAAGACCGGAAAACCGGTTTTCCGCCAACAGGAGATTAGTGCCATGACTGATTGCACCATCCAACAGGTTCGCCCGGCCACCAGCGGGTTTTCACTGGCCGCGCTGTTTCGTAACTGGCGCGCGCGGTCAAAGGTCCGCGCATTGCATGACCTGGATGACCGGATGCTCGCTGACATTGGTGTCAGGCGTGACGAAGTGATCTGGGCATCTCATTTGCCGTTGACGGAAAACGCCGCACTGGAGCTGGAGGACGCGGCATTTCGCCGGCGCAGGAAGCGCCGCTTCGAGTAGCAGATAGTCAGTATCCCAGCCTGCGATTGACTGAGTCCAGCAGGTCATCGGCGGCGTTACCTGAACCGGTCCGGGTATCGCCGCCGATAATATCGTCCAGCGTATTGCGGCCCCGGCCAATGGCGTCGTCATTGTAGGACGACGGGCGCTGGCGTCTGCCACTGCCACCCATACCGCCGCCAAGAATATCGCGCAGCAGGTCATCGAGACCGCCACCCGGCGATGGCGCCCTTTGTTGCGGTTGCGGCGCGGGTGTGCGCTGCCGTCCGGACCCGCCGCCAAGAATATCGCCGAGAATATCCTCCAGTCCGCCGCCACCCTGACCGCTGCGCGGCTGTGGTTTCCGGCCGCCGCCGAGAATGTCACCGATGATGTCGCCAAGGCCGCCGCCCGAACCGCCACGCGGGGCCGGAGCAGACGCGCCGCCCGTCATGCGTTTGAAAATTGCCCCCATTACCATGGATGCGATTACGGGCAGCATTTTTTTCAGGATGGCGCTGCCAATGCCGGTGGTGCCGGCTGCCTGCATGGCCACCTCGCGACTGACCTCCTTGCGGCCGAACAGGTGGCCGAGGATGGCGTTGCCGTCATTTCTCACCTGGTCATATTGAACAGCTGCATCGTCATCGAGGTAGCGGTCGTGGTGTCCGCCGGAAAGCGCTTCGAGAAGAGAGACCATTCCATCAGGTTCGCGGGTGTTGCGGCGTACCCCGGACGTCACCACAGGGGCGAGCTCGGCGATGGCAGCCAGTGTCTGCTCGCGCGACAGCCCGAATTGCTGGCCCAGCACATCCAGTCCATGACCGTTATGGGACCGGGCAATCGTTTCAACAATATTCATGGCACTAACTTTCTCTTCAAGGCTCCCTCAAGTGAGAGCCAGTTTAGTCATATTGCGCGTTTCAGCAATTCCCCGAAAACATCGCCCAGATCAGGTGTTTTTTTACGGCGTGAACGGCTGCGCTGTCTGCGGCGCTTGCGCGAGGTCTTGTAGGACTTTGCATAAGTGGCACGGTTGCGCCGCCGTCTGCGCTTGGCCGGCACGTGGGTGATGCCCTTTATGATGGCTTTGACCAGTTCGGACAGGAATGTTGATGTGACGCCGCCGGTATCCGCTGCCAGATAGGATTGCCGGCCGCGTTTGACCAGGCCGGCCACACACAAGGTGGCAGCCAGTGTCATCATCCGTTCCATTTTCTCTTCGGTTATGCCGTGTGGCTTGCGCAACGACCGTGCAACAGTGCGCGCCCGTTCAAGCGAGCCATAGACGTGGGTCAGTATTTCCTCGCCCTCCTCCACCGCCTCGCGTGACAGCAATGCATCCGGATTGGTCAGGTAATCGTCATGCTCGCCAGCCTCGATCACATCCAGCAGCAATTCCAGTTCTTCCGGATCCCGCGCCTTGACCGCCATTTTCGAGCCGATCTCGCGGACATGGGTTTTCAGGGCTTTTTCTGCCGCATCGATGCTGTAATCGCCGGCCAGCGCCAACGCGCCGGCTGTCTTGCCGTCGTTTGCAGCCAGGATAATGTCGACCAATTCGTTAACCTGATCGCTCATGCGGCGTCTCCTGTAACAGCGGCCTTCCTGGCCATTGTCCTGACCAGTGTGAAAGCGGTGATGGTGGCGGCCAGTCCGAACACGATGTTAACAGCGCCCAGGGCCACAAGCACGCCTGTCGCGCCGCCCCAGGCGGCACCGATATGCAGCAGCGGAATAGTGCCGATTGTCGACTTGCCCCAGTTGAACCACATCGACCATTTGGGCCGGTCAAGATTGTTGAACGACGCCTGCGCCACGAACTGCGCGCCCGAAAACGCCCAGGTAATGGCAATGAAGGTATAGTAGAATGTGATCAGTTCCGCTGCCGCCGGCGTTGCACTGAACCAGGCCGGCATCTGCCCTGCAACGGCCAGCAGCACGACACTCACGGCAACCGTGTAAAGGGTGGAGAACACCATGGCGTCCTTGAGCGTCTGGCTGACGCGATCAAACTTGCCGGCCCCGTAATTCTGCCCGATGATCGGACCGACCGCGCCCGACAGCGAAAAGATGACGCCGAACGCCACCGGCACCAGCCGGTTGATGACGGCGACCGCGGCAACGGCGTCGTCGCCGAACGTTGCGGTGATGCGGGTCATGTAAGCTATCGCAAACGGGGTAGCCAGCTGGGTGGCGATGGCGGGCAGGGCAATCCGCATGATCGGGCGCAGGTTCTGCCTTATGGATGAGATCCGCGGCCGCACCACGAACCGATGATGGCGATGCAGCGCATGCAAACCGACGGCGAACGAGAACAGGTTGGCGAACACGGTGGCAAGCGCCGCGCCTGCGATCCCCATATCCATCCAGAAAATGAAGATCGGATCCAGCACGGCGTTGGTGATGGCCGTGACCAGTGTGACATACATGGCGCGCCGGGGGTCGCCGATGGCGCGCAACACGAAGCTGACGGTAATCGCGCCTGCCAGCAACAGGAATCCCGGCGCGATGACAATCAGATAGTACCGGGCCAGTTCGAGCGCTTCGCCGGATGCGCCCAGAACGGACAACATTGGCCGGGCAAACACTACGATTGCCAGGGCAACGACGAGCCCGGTGATGAGGCTCAGGCACAAGGCCGCCGACGCGGTTTCGCGGGCCTGGTCTTCGTCGCCGCGTCCCATGGCCTGTGCGACCAGGGCACCGGCGGCAATTGCCAGCCCAAGCCCGACCGACAGGTTAGAGAAGACTATGGTGCCGGCAAATCCGATTGCGGCCGTAATCTCGATCTGGTTCAGCAGGGTCAGGAACCACAGGTCAGCCAGATCAACCATGAACATGGCCATCAGGCCAACGGCGCTGGTTGCCGTCATGACAACCACATGCCGCATTGTGGAGCCGGTAACGAACCGCGCGCCGACAGGGGAGCCGTTGGAGACAACGCTCATATGCGGCCCAGCTCTATGCCCAGGTCAGTCAGCCGGCTCTTCAGATCGTCAGTTCCCCGGAACCGGATGCCGGTCATGCCGGCTTTGTCGGCGCCGGCGCAGTGACGTTGCTGGTCATCAATGAAGATGCATTCCCGCGGATCACTGCCGAGCCGGCGCGCGACCTGTTCAAAAAGTCTGCTGTCCGGCTTCTTGGTACCGAAGTCGCAGGAGAAAAACGCCTTGTCGCCAAACAGCTTTGCGGTCTGCGGCGCCAGCAGGTCAAATGCAGCTTTCATCAGAGGACCATTATTGGTCAGCAGTGCCAGCGTGTACCGGTCCTGCAGGGAAGTGGCAAACTCGTGCATTTCCGGTCGGTGCTGCATGGCCGCGGCACGGTTGGCAATCCACTGCTCGCGGCTGAGTTGATGACCGAGATGGCAGTTGAACGCGCTCAGATAAGAGGCAGCATCGTGATACTCGCCGCTGTCGGCACTGTCTTCAAAACCGGATCCCCACATCCGGTCCAGGATGGTTGTGCTGTCGAGACCGGTTATACGTGACAGGTCGGCCAGTCTGGCAGGCCGGTCATATGCTGACAGCACGCCATCCAGATCAAATATGATTGTCGTGTAGCTCACCCCCGCTCTAGGCCGCTGTGCCGCCGACGGTGATACGGTCCAGGCGAACGGTCGGCTGGCCGACCCCGACGGGAACGCCCTGGCCGTCCTTGCCGCAGGTGCCAATGCCGGGATCAAGCTGCATGTCATTGCCGATCATGGAAATGCGGGTCAGCGCATCCGGCCCGTTGCCGATCAGGGTCGCTCCCTTGACCGGTGCGCCGATCCGGCCATTTTCGATGCGGTAGGCTTCGGTGCAGGAAAACACGAACTTGCCGCTGGTAATGTCGACCTGGCCGCCGCCGAACGATACGGCATACAATCCGGATTTGACCGATGATATGATGTCGTCAGGCTTGCTGTCGCCATTGACCATGACCGTATTGGTCATGCGCGGCATCGGGTGGTGCGCATAGGACTGCCGTCTGCCATTGCCGGTTGAGCCTTCGCCCATCAGTCTGCCGTTCATGCGGTCCTGCATGTAGCCGACCAGAATGCCGTCTTCGATCAGCGTTGTTTTCTGGGCCGGGGTACCTTCATCATCCACTGACAATGACCCGCGCCGGTCATTGAGCGTGCCATCATCGACAATTGTGACACCGGGGCTGGCGACGCGCTTGCCCATCAGGCCGGCAAAAGCGGAGGTCTTCTTGCGGTTGAAATCGCCCTCAAGCCCGTGACCAATGGCTTCGTGAAGCAGTATGCCCGGCCAGCCGGGGCCCAGGACAACGTCCATTTCTCCGGCCGGGGCATCTTCGGCCTCAAGCGCCACAAGACTTTGCCGCAAGGCCTCGCGTGCTGCCGCCTGCCAGTCGCCGGTGGCAATGAAGCTGGCGTAATTTGTTCGCCCGCCGGCACCATAGCTGCCGCTGCCGCGCTTTTCACCCTGGCCGGTCACAACCGAAACATTGAAGCGGACCAGCGGCCTGCGGTCGCTGACGGTGTGACCGCCCGGTCGCATAATGTCGACCGCCTGCCATTCTCCGGCCAGAGATACCGTGACCTGCCGCACCCGGTCGTCGAGGTTACGGGCAAACTCGTCGACCTGCTGCAGCAGGCGCACCTTGTCTTCAAACGCCATCACCTGCACCGGATTGTCGTCGCCGTACAGGCTCACATTTGTGCGCGGCGGCGCTGCCGACACGTTGCCTGATCCGGACTGGATACTGCGTACGGTCTCTGCAGCCCGTGCCAGGGCCTGCTGGGACAATTCGGCGGAATGCGCATAGGCGGAGGTTTCGCCACACACCGCGCGCAGCCCGAAGCCCTGGTTCACATCGAAACTGGCGGTTCTGAGCTGGCCATCGTCAAACACCAGGTTCTCGGACTGGCAGTATTCCAGGAACAGTTCGCCGTCATCACTGTTGATCAGGGCGTCTTCGGTCAACCGCAAGGCAGCATCGCGTTCCAGTCCGGTTTCGGCGAAAAACAGGTCGTCACTGGGAATGCTGTCGGTCATGGCTGGCTGGCCTCCGGATGGGTGCGCGAAGTTTCATCGTTAGCAATATCACCAGTTGGTGCAACTGCAATGACAATAAACCGGTTCTGAGCCAGGATGATTTCCGTTTGAATCAACCAGGAATCATCGACCCGATCGCTTTGGATATGGTCAGGTAACCTGGTGAGTTCAACTGACCCCCAAGCTGCACCGGCCGCATACAACCCGATGCCGAGGCTGGTTCAGCCTGTTCACGAACAGGCCGAACCATCTGGCATGCCAGGCTCAGCTGTTGTCGAGCAGGGCCTGGTAGGAAGCGGTAAAGCCGTCCAGCGAGATCGGCATCTTGATGGCTGCACCGGGAGCTTCATAAATGATGAAATTCGCCGACTGGCCGGCCTTCATCTTGGCCAGTGTGGTTTTCTGCGCCTCCGCCGTAGCCGTGCACAGGCCCGGTGCTCTCGGGGACCGCGGCAGGCAGCGCACAAATGGTACCCGGCCAACTGCGGCGCCGTCTATTTCCAGTGCAATCCCTGTGGGCAGGAACACCCCGATCGGCGCCATGATCTGCATCATGGTTGCTGATCTGTCGCCCTGCTTCTGCTGACGCATGATCAGGGAGAGGGCAATCTGCGGACGCTTTGCATCGCGGCTGATCTGCACCATGGCGCAGACTTTCTGCGCCGGAACATCCTTGCCCTGGGCGTCCTTGCGGGCCGGGCGGCTTTCGCACTGGACCTTCCATTTGCCGTTTTCCGCGACCAGTTCCGGTGGCGGGCGGTTGCCTCTTGCAGCATTCGGCGTGTTGACGCGCGGCCCGAACTGTTTGGGTGAAGCCGGCGGTGTCTGCTGCTGGGCCATGGCGGATGTTGCCACGACAGACACGATGCCTGCCGTTGCCAGAGCTGACATGATACCGGCTGACGCCAGTAGTGAGACCGAGTTGCGAATCACGTTGAATGTTTTGGCCACTGGATACCTGCTCCCTACAGATTGACTTAATTTGAACTGCCGCTCATTCCGGATAACTGCCGTGTATGCCAGAGGCGGGGCCGGGTTAGCAACCCGACTGTGCAATTTCATATTCCAAACCTGCTGATTGTTGGTTTTGATGTTCGTTGCGCACTCTTCCTGTGCAATTGAGGCTTTATTGCGATCATTGCGGGGCTAGAGCCTTTTCCGCCCAAACAGAAGCGTTTGGACGGAAAAGGCTCCAATGATACAGCACGTCCAAACCGTGCAATTTTGACGCGCCTCATGACAGTTGCAGGCGTTGATCGATTGTGGTTCAACAGACACATGGCAGAAGTGCGGCAATTATAACTACGGCCAAGCCTGCACATTTGAATGCAATGCAAGGCGGTATTATACCCGCCTGCGAACTTTAAGAGGGCAACATGCGCAATTTGGTTGCGAGCTTGACTGTATTGGGGACCGCCTTGTCGGCAGCACCTGCTGCAATCGCGGCGGGTCTTGGCCAGCCGGTAGAGTGGCAGATGAACCTTCAGGAATCGGCGTCGCCGGTCATGACGTTCATCACCGACTTCCACAATGGATTGATCGTTCTGATCACCATAATATGTCTGTTTGTTCTGGGTTTGCTGATCTGGGTTTGCGTCAAATTCAACGCGAACGCCAATCCGGTCCCGTCGCGCACGACCCACAACACTCTTGTTGAGGTGGTGTGGACCGTGGTCCCGATCCTTATTCTGATCGGTATCGCAATCCCGTCATTCCGGCTGCTGTATTTCCAGCGCGACTTTCCCGCCGCTGAAATGACCGTCAAGGCGATCGGCAACCAGTGGTTCTGGTCTTATGAGTATCCCGAGCACGATGTGTCTTTCGATCAGTATCTGAAAACCAAGGAAGAGCTGAAAGACGGAGAGCCCTATCTGCTCGCCACAGACACCGAAGTGGTTGTTCCCGTGAACAAGGTTGTGCGTGTCATCGTGACGGCAAACGACGTGCTGCATGCCTGGACCATCCCGTCCTTCGGTTCGAAGATTGACGCGGTACCAGGCCGCTTGAACGAAACCTGGTTCAAGGCTGAAAAGGAAGGTGTCTTCTACGGCCAGTGCTCTGAACTGTGCGGAAAAGACCACGCCTACATGCCGATTACCGTACGTGTGGTGTCTGAGGATGAATACGCTGCCTGGCTCGAAAAGGCCAAGACTGCCGGCGTCGAGCAGGCGCAGGAGCACCTGGCCGGAATTTTGAAGACCAAGGGCAAGCTGGCGCTGGGAGCTTCCGGCGGATCCGCAAACTGAATTGACTGTCTAGAACGAGGGAAAGCCTTATTATGGCAAATGCAACAACGGCACATGACGATCATGAGCACAACCCGACCGGTTGGAAACGCTATGTGTACTCCACCAACCACAAGGACATCGGCACGATGTATCTGTGGTTTGCGATCTTCTCCGGCCTAGTAGGCGGCTTCATGTCGATCATGATGCGCATGGAGCTGCAGGAGCCGGGTATTCAGTGGTTCCATGGCCTGGCGCATATGGTCTACGGGATCGGGGATGGTCCTGCCGACGCCCTGGATGCCGGCAAGAACATGTTCAATGTGTTCGTCACCGCGCATGGCCTGCTGATGATCTTCTTCATGGTCATGCCCGCCATGATCGGCGGTTTCGGCAACTGGTTTGTGCCATTGATGATCGGTGCGCCTGACATGGCGTTCCCGCGCATGAACAATATTTCCTTCTGGCTGCTGCCACCGGCACTTATCCTTTTGGTTATGTCCATGTTCGTGGAAGGCTCGTCAGGCACCTTCGGTGTCGGCGGTGGCTGGACGTTGTATCCGCCATATTCCACTACAGGACAGCCTGGACCTGCCGTGGATTTTGCAATCCTGTCCATGCACCTTGCCGGTGCGTCTTCCATTCTGGGTGCCATCAACTTCATCACCACCATCTTCAACATGCGCGCGCCGGGCATGACCCTGCACAAGATGCCGTTGTTCGTGTGGTCGGTGCTGGTCACCGTGTTCCTGCTGCTGCTGTCGCTGCCGGTGTTTGCCGGTGCCATCACCATGCTGCTCACGGACCGTAATTTCGGCACTTCGTTCTTCCGTCCTGAAGGCGGCGGCGATCCGATCCTGTACCAGCATCTGTTCTGGTTCTTTGCGCACCCTGAGGTGTACATCCTGATCCTGCCCGGCTTCGGTATCGTGTCGCAGATCATCTCCACCTTCTCCAAGAAACCGGTATTCGGCTATCTCGGCATGGCCTATGCCATGGTTGCCATCGGCCTGGTCGGCTTCATCGTGTGGGCGCACCACATGTACACCGTCGGCATGGCAGTGGATACGCAGGCCTACTTCGTGGCTGCCACGATGGTTATCGCGGTACCCACCGGCGTGAAGATTTTCTCCTGGATCGCGACCATGTGGGGCGGATCGATTGAGTTCCGCACACCCATGTTGTGGGCGATCGGTTTCATCTTCCTGTTCACCGTCGGTGGCGTGACCGGGGTTGTGCTGGCCAATGCCGGTGTCGACCGCTCGCTGCATGACACCTATTATGTTGTGGCGCATTTCCACTATGTGCTGTCACTGGGTGCCGTGTTCTCGATCTTCGGCGGCTGGTATTACTGGTTCCCGAAAATGTTCGGTTACATGTACAATCCGACCCTGGCGCGGGCCCACTTCTGGATCCAGTTCATCGGTGTGAACCTGTTGTTCTTCCCGCAGCATTTCCTCGGGCTGGCCGGCATGCCGCGCCGCTATATCGACTATCCGGACGTGTTTGCAGGTTGGAATTACGTGTCCTCAATGGGATCGTACATCTCCGCATTCTCAATCCTGATATTCCTGTGGTGCATCATCGAAGCCTTCATGAAGAAGCGTGTTGCCGGTGACAATCCATGGGGTGAATCTGCAACGACACTGGAATGGACGCTGTCGTCACCGCCACCGTTCCACCAGTTCTCTACACTGCCGGTTATCCGGTAAGCAGAAACAAGACACCCGGTCCGCTGCGTTATTGTTGCGGGCCGGAGCAGCAATTGGCGCAAGCCGCCGGTAAATTTTGGGATACCGATGACAGACGTTCGCACAGACATGATGCAGCAGGGCCGCGAAGCGCATTCATTTGCGCTTGGCGGCAAAGGCGCTGTTGAGGATTTCTGGGCGCTGCTCAAGCCGCGTGTCATGTCGCTGGTCATTTTTACCGCCATTTGCGGGTTGCTTCTGGCTCCGGGTGATATTCATCCATGGACAGCATTCATCGCTATTTTGTGCATTGCTGTCGGGGCAGGTGCGTCCGGGGCTTTGAACATGGCATATGATGCCGATATTGACGCGCGGATGGGCCGTACTGCCAAGCGCCCGATCCCGCGCGGCGCCATAGAGCCCGGCGAAGCTTATATTTTCGGCATAACCCTTTCGGTTGGCTCTGTTGTTGTGCTGGGCCTTGCCGTGAACTGGGTCGCGGCTGCCTTCCTCGCATTTACGATATTCTTCTATGCCGTGATCTACACGGCGTTCCTCAAGCGCTCGACGCCGCAGAACATTGTCATTGGCGGCGCCGCAGGCGCATTCCCGCCGATGGTTGCCTGGTCTGCGGTGACCGGGTCGGTGGACATGGCCAGTGTGTCGCTGTTCCTGATCATATTCATGTGGACGCCGCCGCACTTCTGGGCATTGGCCCTGTTCCGGTTTGGCGACTATGAAACCGCCGGTGTTCCGATGTTGCCGAATGTGGCGGGTGTTGATGCCACGCGCAGACAAATCTGGTGGTACTCGCTGGCCATGGCGCCGGTTGCAGCACTGCCGGTTGCTGCCGGCATTGCCGGCTGGGTCTATGGTGTGGCTGCCTTTGCGCTGACCGCCAAATTCATCTGGCATGCCTGGGCAGTGTATTCGCTGCGCGAGGGCGAAAAGGCCGAGCGTGCGCCGAAAAAACTGTTCGGCTATTCAATCCTTTATCTTTTTGCCATGTTCGGGTCCCTGCTTGTTGACCGGGCCGTCAGCCTGACAGGGTTGATATAGACCATGGCCGAAGACATGCAGACACATACGCCTACCGATGAGGAACGGGCCCGCCAGCGCAAGCGGTCGGTTGTGATTGCATGGTCGCTGGTGGCCCTGGTCATTTTGTTTTTCGTCACCACGGTGGTTCGCATGAGTTCAAACATTTCCATGCAGGCGGGAGGATGACATGAGTTCCAGGCAGCCTGAGGGAAAGTCGAATTTGCGGGTGGCCATTATGGCCGGCGGCGTGGCTATCGGCATGGTCGGCGTGGCCTATGCGGCTGTGCCGCTGTACCAGATTTTCTGCCAGGTCACAGGCTTCGGCGGTACGACCCAGCGTGCCGATGCATCACCTGAAGCAGCGCTTGATCAGAAAATCACCGTTACCTTTGATGCCAATGTGAATTCATCGCTGAACTGGGATTTCGTTCCCAGCCAGCACAGCCAGACCATTCGCATCGGCGAACAGACGCTGGCGTTCTACAAGGCGGCGAACAACGGCAAGCGGCCGGTTACCGGCACTGCGACCTTCAATGTGACGCCGGTCGGAGCGGGCGTGTACTTTTCGAAAATCGAGTGCTTCTGCTTTACCGAGCAGACACTGCAGCCGGGCCAGTCCGTTGACATGCCGGTGAGTTATTTCGTGGATCCGGATATCGTCAATGATCCGGACATGAAATCGGTCAAGACGATTACGCTTTCATATACGTTTTATGCTGTGGACGAGGAGCCGGTGAAGACATCATCTGCACCAGGTCCGAAAGATGACAACACGGTGAATTAATTGACTTTGTCCGCCGCCAGTATACACATTGGCCGGACAGCTTGAGCGGGAGAAAAGGGCTATGGCAGACAGCCACGCTAAAAATCACGACTATCATCTGGTTGACCCCAGCCCTTGGCCGGTTGTCGGTTCCATCGGCGCGCTGATCCTCGCGATCGGGTCGATCTACTGGATGCACGGCGGCCAGACCTGGGGGGTCTCGTGGGCGGCGTTGCTGGGCTTCGCCATTGTTCTGTACACCATGTTCATGTGGTGGCGTGATGTTGTGATTGAAAGCCACAGGGGCGACCACACACCTGTCGTGCAGCTTCACCTGCGCTATGGCATGCTGATGTTCATCGCATCGGAAATCATGTTCTTCGTGGCCTGGTTCTGGGCATTCTTTGAAGCCTCGCTGTATACGGATTCCGCCATTCAGGCGACCCGGGTCGAGCTGACTCAGGGCGTGTGGCCACCGGCAGGAACGGAAGTATTTGATCCGTGGCACCTGCCGCTGCTCAACACCCTCATTCTGCTGTTGTCAGGCACCACCGTGACCTGGGCGCACCATGCGCTGATCAACAATGATCGCGACGGCCTGAAATGGGGCCTGATCTGCACCATTGCCCTGGGTGCGTTGTTCACCTGTGTTCAGGCCTATGAATACGGTCATGCAGCTTTTGCTTTCCAGGCCGACAATGGTGGCAACATCTATTCATCGACCTTCTACATGGCAACCGGTTTCCACGGTTTCCACGTGCTGGTCGGAACCCTGTTCCTGATTGTCTGCCTGTTCCGCGCCCTGGCCGGACACTTCACGCCGGAGAAACATTTCGGCTTTGAAGCCGCTGCCTGGTACTGGCACTTTGTGGACGTGGTCTGGCTGTTCCTGTTCGCCTGCATTTACGTGTGGGGCAGTGTGGGGGCTACGATAGCACCGCATTGATCGGGGGCTTAAACCTGATCGTCTGATCATTGGACCGCATGAGGGGCGTGAAAAGTCCTCCCATGCGGTCTTTTCGTTCAAAGCAGTATGAGAGTAGTTAAAGGCCGCGTCCTGGATGAGCCAGCAACCCTATTATCCGCCGCAATCGCCGGTCAGCAACGGCATCAGGGGCTTGTGCCCGCGCTGTGGCCAGGGACGGTTGTTCAAGGGCTATCTGACGATCCCTGACAAGTGCGATCATTGTGATCTTGATTATTCGTTTTCCGACAGCGGCGACGGGGCGGCATGGTTCATCATGCTGTTGTGCGGCACGCTTGCCATGGGCGGAGTGCTGTTTGTCGAGTTGAACTGGCAACCGGTGTGGTGGGTACATGCCCTGGTGGCTCTGCCGCTGGCGGTGGGTTTGCCGCTGCTGGCATTGCGCCCGGTCAAGGGTATTTTTGTGAACCAGCAATACCTTACCAGTGCCCGTGAAGGCAGGTTGGAAGACAAGTGACAACCGCCCCTTCAAACCCTGCGCGCCGTAGCTGGCCGATTATCGTTGCGGCGCTTGCCGGCATTGTGCTGCTGGCCGGCCTGGGCTCGTGGCAGGTGCTGCGCCTGCAGTGGAAGCTGGAGCTGATTGAGAAACGCAGTTCCTCCCTGACCGGCAATCCGGTGACCATCTACGATATCGAGGCCGGCATGGAGCATGGCTTTGATGTGGATTTCCTGCGGGTTCGGCTTAACGGTGAATACCGCCACGATGCCACGCGATATGTCTATCGCGCACGCGGCAAGAGGCCTGGTTTCCAGGTAATCACCCCGTTTATCGACAAATCTGGGTTCATTGTGTTTGTGGATCGCGGTTTTATTGATCAACGCATGCTGAAAGTGCCGATTAAAGGTGATACCCGCAAGCCTGAAGGTGACATCACCATCACCGGCGTAACCCGCAACCGGGCATCTGACCGGAACATGTTCTCGCCCGAGGCAGACACCGATCAGGGTATCTGGTACTGGTATGACCTGGTCGGCATTTCCGCTTCAATGCCAGGTAATCTGCTGCAAGGATATCAGGGGCCGGAACCGATAACGTCAGCCATGTTTGTTCAACTGGAGCCTGGCGGCGAACCTGGAAAGGGCACGTGGCCTGATCCTGAGGATTTGAAGGTTGAATTACCCAACAATCACCTGCAATACGCTTTCACATGGTATGCATTGGCCCTGGTGCTGGCAGTGATGAGCTGGTTGTTCATCCGCAAACGGCGTCTGGACCACGGTTCAGATCAGGCGTAACCGCTGAGAAGTGACAGAAAAGATGAAATACATTTCGACACGCGGGCAGGCGCCTGCCCTTGGTTTTACCGATGTACTGCTGGCAGGCCTGGCGTCAGACGGCGGGCTTTATGTGCCGGAAAGCTGGCCTCAGTTGAGCCATGCGGAGCTGAGGGGACTGCGCGGCAGCAGCTACTCAGAAATCGCCTTTGCCGTCATCAGGCCGTTTACCGGCGGGGAAATTGAAGATGCCCAGCTGCGCCGGATGATTGATGAGGCGTATGCCACGTTTGCCCACAAGGCGGTGGTGCCGCTGAAACAGCTCGATGCAAATCACTGGCTGATGGAACTGTTCCACGGGCCCACGCTGGCGTTTAAAGATGTCGCCATGCAGCTTCTGGCACGGCTGATGGACCATGCTCTGGAACGTGCCGGCAGGCGCGCTACCATTGTCGGTGCGACGTCCGGTGACACCGGCGGTGCCGCCATTGACGCGTTTGCGGCGTCGGCCCGCACAGATGTGTTTATCCTGCACCCGCACGGTCTCGTCAGCGACGTGCAGCGCCGTCAGATGACGACGGTGGACAAGCCGAACATTCACAATATCGCGCTGCAGGGCAATTTCGATGACTGTCAGGCGCACGTCAAAGCCATGTTCGCGGACGAGGATTTTCGCAGCCGTGTACTCCTGTCGGGTGTCAATTCGATCAACTGGGCACGCATCATGGCGCAGACAGTGTACTATTTCACCTCCGCGCTTGCGCTGGGAGCACCTGACCGCAAGCTGGACTTCTGTGTGCCGACCGGTAACTTCGGTGATGTTTTTGCCGGTCAGGTGGCCCGCCACATGGGCTTGCCCATAGGTGACCTGGTGGTTGCGACAAATATCAATGACATTCTGCACCGCACCATGGAGACCGGTCGATATGAGGTGCTCGGTGTTGAAGCAACACAGAGCCCGTCCATGGACATCCAGGTATCCAGCAACTTTGAGCGCCTGCTGTTCGAAGCCTGCGGCAAGGATGCAGATCACCTATCAACCCTGATGGCGGGACTGAAACAATCCGGCAGTTTTACCCTGGACCAGGACATGCGCGATTACATTTCTTCCGGCTTTGCCTCGGGCCGGACCGGCGAGACGGAAACCGCGGACGTCATTCGCACCACACTGGCGGAAACCGGGGAGCTGCTCGATCCGCACACTGCGGTGGGCTATGGCGTGGCTCGCGCCCGGGCTGTGCAGGAAGTACCCATGGTTACACTGGCAACAGCGCATCCGGCCAAGTTTCCCGATGCTGTCGAGGCAGCCTGCGGCGTGCGACCGGCTTTGCCTGAGAGATTGGGCGATCTGATGCAGCGTCGCGAACGTTTCGACGTGCTGGACAATGAATTGCCGGCGGTGAAGCAGTTCATCCTCGAGCGCACAAAGGCAGGTAAAGCGTAATGAGTGCACGCACCACGACACTGGACAACGGGCTTACCGTTGTGTCCCACAACATGGAGCATGTTGAAACCGTCTCGCTTGGCATGTGGACCAGGGCAGGTGCCCGCGACGAGGCCGACAATGAGAACGGATTGGCCCATTTGCTGGAACATATGGCGTTCAAGGGCACCAGTAACCGGTCCGCATTTGAAATTGCCGCTGAAATAGAAGCGGCCGGTGGCGACATGAACGCGTCGACCTCCATGGAAACCACTGCCTATTATGCCCGTGTGCTGCGCCATGACTGGCAGTTGGCGCTGGATGTGATCTCCGACATTGTCATCAATCCGGTTTTTGCCGCTGATGATCTGGCATTGGAAAAAGGGGTGATTCTGCAGGAAATCGCGGCCGCGCAGGATACGCCTGACGATCTGGTCTTCGACCTTGTCCAGACACTGGCCTGGCCGGACCACTCGCTCGGGCGTGATATTCTCGGCACGCCGGAGACGGTCAGGGGTTTCAGTGAGAAAGACCTCGCCGCTTATCGGGCAAGGCACTACACGGGATCGCGCATGGTGTTGTCGGCGGCAGGCCGTGTTGATCATGATGAGCTTGTTGAAGCGGCGCTTGAACGCTTGTCAGGCATTGAGCACGGTGAAAGCGCCAGCCGCACCACGCCGGACTATTCTGGCGGGGATGCGGCGCGTAAACGACCGCTTGATCAGGTGCATCAGGTCATGGCTTTTTCAACGCCGGGTTATTATGACGATGATGTCTACGGTATTCATCTCCTGGCCAGCATTCTGGGCGGAGGCATGTCATCGCGGCTGTTTCAGGAAATTCGCGAGCGTCGTGGTCTTTGTTATTCGACGTTTGCCCACGTGTCGGCTTTTGCCGATACCGGCCTCATGCAGGTGTATGCGGGCACGGCGCCGGATACGGCAGCGGAGTTTTGCAAGGTGGCAACAGATGTGCTGCTGGCAAGCACACAGGACATAGAACAGGCCGAACTGGATCGTGCCCGGGCACAACTCAAGGCCTCGCTGGTGATGAGCCTGGAAAGTCCGTCCTCGCGGGCAGACCAGATTGCACGCCAGTTCCTCGCCTATGGCAAGGTGCCCGAGGTTGCAGACATTCTTGCCAAGGTCGATGCGGTGACCACCGATGATGTCAAACGGCTGGCCGGCACGACATTCAGCGGGGCGAGCCTGTCGCGCGCGGCAGTTGGTGATACATCACTGCTTGCACAAGGCAATGAACTTGCGGCAAGATTTGCCTGAACCATCGACGTGTGACCGACTATCAACTACTGCAGTCAAAATGTCATTCTTGAGAACTTACGCATATCTGGACAATGAACCGGTCATTCAGACCGAAAGGATCGTACTGCGCCCCGCCATAGGGGCTGACTATGCCGAATGGGCACAGTTGAGATCGTCCAGCCGGGCTTTTTTGGAGCCATGGGAACCGACCTGGCCTCGCGACGACCTGACCAAATCCTCCTTTCGTCACCGGATTCGCCGCTATAACAAGGATATGCGAGACGATTATGCCTATGCATTTTTCGTATTCTGCCGGCAATCCGGCAAGCTTGTCGGCGGGCTGACCCTTTCAAATGTGCGCCGTGGCGTGGCGCAGACCTGTTCTTTGGGCTATTGGGTCGGCCAGCCATACGCAAACCGCGGCTACATGTCTGCGGCGGTAAATGCGGCCGTCTCATTCGCCTTTGACAGTTTGCGGCTGCACCGGATCGAAGCAGCCTGCCTGCCGGTCAATGAGGCCTCGAAAAAACTGCTGTTGCGCTGCGGATTCTCGCAGGAAGGCTATGCCCGCAAATACCTGAAGATCAACGGCCGATGGCAGGATCATCTGTTGTTTGCCCTGCTGGATACGGACCCTCCGGGATGAGCGAAGGGCTTGTGAAAAGTCTTCGGGCAATAACCTAATCGGTGGATATTGACCGTCATTGCCATCAGCGGGCTTTGGTCTTCGACAATAGTCAGGCTAAGATGTGTTTACCGGGGGGAAGTTATAGAAAGAGTGACTATGCCATTCTGGCGGTTAACAATTGCGGCATGGGTCGGCTTTTGCCTAGCTTTGATCATGAGTACGGCTGGTGTTTCGGCTCAGGATTCCGGCAAGGTCGTGCGCGCCGACTTTTCGGCCAGCCATATCGATGTTGTCCCGTTTCTGGGCGCTGTTCAAAGCGACAACAGACAGGTCGTGGTCAAGTTACCTGCAAATGCTGCGGGCCAGAGCGAAAGCATGAACCTGCAGGCAACCGGCGCCGGTCCGCAATATCGCTGGGCGATATTCACAACCGCCAACCCCTCTGCGGTTGAAAGAGAACTGGTAATCGACGCGGCAAGGCAGTCGTTTCCCGGGTCCGGCATTGTTTCACCGTCATATTCCAGCAGCCGCATATCGGCGGCATCGTCTTCCCGGAGCGTGACACTGCGCCGGTTGGACATACCCGATCGCGATGCATTTGCGTTTACCGTGCCGCCGAAAACAAGCCTTACCGTTGCTCTGGAACTGTCGGAGGTCGGTGTTTCAGGCGTCAGGCTGTGGCAGCGCTCGGCGTTTGATCACAATGCATATCGTCAGGCGCTGTATCGAGGCATTGTGCTGGGAATGGCCATGCTGGCCGTGGTGGTTATTACCTGTCTGGTTCTGCTGTCGCCACAGATCGTGTTTCCCCTGTCGATGATTTTCGCCATTCCCGCAGTGGGCTTCATCACCCTTGAGACCGGCCAGCTTGAAGCGGCGTTGAATTCCATTCTGCCGATCCTGGTCCCCCGGCATGAAGTGCTCAGTGCCATCATCGAGGCATTGATGACGGCCGGGGTGATGTTCATGGGCGTCACCATCATGCGTACCCGCCGGCAACTGCCAACCTTGAGCGGGTTGCTGATTTTTGCAGGCGGGGCCAGTGTTGCCCTGGCTGCCTATGCGTTCTTCGAGCCGGTATTGGTGAAGCAGATCGTCCGTATCGGCTTCGCATCCGGCGTGGTCACCGTGCTTGTGGCATCTGCCATTCTGGCCCATCGCGGCGGTGTGCGTGCCAAGTCATCCAGCATGATCTGGGTTCTTCTGGGCCTGTGGACGGCTGCGGCGAGCTTTATTGCAATCGTGCGGCCACCCAGTGAGCTTGCCTCTCCGGTTCTGGTGGGCGGGCTGGCGCTGGTCCTGGTGGCGCTGGCATTCGTTCTGGCTTATTTCGCGTTCTCCAGTGCACTGAACCCGGAACAGGACACGCTGGAAGCTGAACGCAATGCATTGGCACTGGCCAGCGCGTCGCAGGTCGTCTGGGACTACGAGCCCGGTGACAATTCGTTTTTTGTCGGCACCGAGCTGGAAAAAGTGCTGGGATATGAGGAAGACAGTCTGGACAACACCGATCCCAAGTCCTGGCTGACATTAATCCATCCCAACGATCACAACGCCTATTTTGCCGCTCTGGAAGTGGCGAAACTGCGCGGCAACCAGCATTTTGAGCAGCAATTGCGGGTGCGCCATGCCGATGGCCGCTATCGCTGGTACACACTGAAAGGCAGTTCCCTTCCAAACGGCTCTGAAACGGGTTTGCGTCTGACCGGCGTGCTGAGCGATGCATCGCAGCAGCGCAATTCGCAAAATCGCCTGCTGTCGGATGCAATTTTCGACGTGGTTACCGGCCTGCCCAACTACGCGCTCTACCTTGATCGCCTGTCACAAGCCACCAAGCGGGCGATCGTCAGTGACGACCTGCAGCTCAATATCGTGATTGTCGATATTGACCGCTTCAATGTAGTCAACGACCGGCTCGGCCAGGAAATTGGCGACAGCCTGCTGAAAACCATTTCCCGGCGTATTGAAAAACTGCTGCCGGAAACCAGCAGTCTTGCCCGTATGCCCGGTGATCAGTTTGCAATTATTCATGAGACGTCCTCTGACCAGGACGTAATGGAAACGGCGATTATTTTCGTTGATCAGGTTCGCCATGCCGTATCCCAGCCGGTACGGGTGCCGCCGAACGAGATCTATCTGACCTGTTGCGTCGGTGTTGCTCACTGGGACCCGCAAATGGAAACGGCGGACGTGCTGCACAGATGTGCCGATACGGCGTTGTTTGATGCAAAGACGCGCGGCAAGGACAAGGTGGCGTTTTACAAGCCCGGCATGTTGCAGGAAACCAGTTCTGCCGGCCTCAGCATGGAAGATCTGCAGGAAGCGCTGCAGGAACGGCGCTTTGAACTCCTGTATCAGCCAATCATGCGGTTGTCTGACCGGCAACTGGCCGGGTTTGAAGCGCTGGTTCGCTTGCGCAAGGCCGACGGCGAAATTCTTGAGCCCTCCGGTTTTCTGCCGCTTGCGGAACGCTGTGGGCTGATTGGCGATATCGGCGCGTTCGTGTTGTCCGAATCTGCCCGCCAGCTCGGCGTGTGGCAGCGCATGTTTACCCCGGCGCAGCCGGTTTTCGTTTCCGTGAATGTATCGTCTTCGCAGTTGACCGGTCCGCGCCTTTTACATCTGGCGCGCACTGTATTGTCCCGCGAGGAGCTTGCGCCCGGCACCCTGAAGCTGGAAGTGACCGAGACAATGGTGATGGAAAATCCGGAGTTGTCGCTGCAGATGCTGGACCGGCTGAAAGCCCTGGGTATCGGACTCTCATGTGACGATTTCGGAACCGGTTACTCGTCATTGTCTTATTTGCGGCGCTTGCCGTTCGACACCATCAAGGTGGACCGTTCCTTCCTGCAGGCGGGTCTTGAAACAGATCGTGGTTCGGTGATCCTGGATGCCATCATCCTGCTGGCCCATGACCTCGGACTGCAGGTGGTGGCAGAAGGCGTTGAGACCCAGGAACAGCTGAACCACCTGATTACGCTGGAATGCGACCTGGCGCAGGGATTTCTGATTGGAGAACCCATCGACGCTCAGCAGGTGCTCGCCGCTCTTGGTGCGCCATCGCGCGATACATCGTCCAGCCAGTCCGGTATTGCATCCCTGTGGAACCGCCTGACGCGCAAACAGCCTGTTGTCCCTCCTGCATCCATCGCCGTGGAGCCGGAGTTCGAGCCGGAGGTGGAAAGCCTGGCACCATGGTCACCTTATGATTTCCACCCTGCACCGTGGGCTCCCAGGGTCGCAAATCCTGCGTATGAGCAACAGGCGATAGAAGGACCGCAAGAAGAGACCGAACCGATTGCCTCGGATGAGGTGGCGGACGAAGAGCCAGCGCCGATTGAGTACCCCGTACGCGGGCAGGGAACGACGGAAGCGGACCTGGAAACGGTGTCCCGGCAGGTCAAGGATGCGCTGGCGGGCATCGACGAAAGACGGGTGCCGGCACCGGCAGCATCGAGGCCGATACCGCCCATGGCGCCTGTTGCACTCAGGAGACCGGAAGTTGAGGCTAGGCCAAAACCGGAACCTCGCCCTGCACCTGCGCCGGAACCTGTGGAAGAGCTGAAGCAACCGCCAAAACCGGCGGCGGAACCACCATCTGCACCGGCACCAGAACCTGCGAAGGCGTCGAAGCCTGCAATAACCGACCCGGCTCCGGAAAAGCCGGAACCGGCTGCTGAAAAGCAATCCGAGGCGCAAGGCGAGCGTCAGAAGACCGCTGAAAAACCGGACACCCGGGCTGCTGAAAAACCGGTGGCGAGAAAGACAACGAACGGGGCAGCCGAGGCTGCGCAGGACACGACGGAAAAAGACCGGCCATGCCGGCCTCAGGCGCAGGACAAGCCCAAGAAAACCAGGGCTGCAAGAAAGCGGCCTGCGAAAAAGGCCGCGGCCAGAAAAAAACGCGGCGTGGCCAAAAAGGCCAAGGGAACCAATGCTGCCTGACAGAATACGGCTTCAGATGAACCCGTTAACGCGAGCCTATGGCTATCAGCATGGCATGTCAGGCGTTGCCGAAATGTCCACCTGACAACATGGCCTCACTGACCCCGATGCGGGCGAGCGCTGACTGGTATTTCGTGTCCAGGTCGCTGTCGAACAGCAATCCTTCATCGGCTTCACAATGCAGCCATCCGTTTTGCCGGATTTCGCTTTCCAGTTGTCCGGGCCCCCAGCCTGTATAACCCAGGGCCAGAAGCGATCTGCGCGGTCCTTCACCACGCGCAATGGCCCGCAGCACGTCAAGCGTTGCCGTCAATCCGATATTGCTGTCGACGCCCAACGTGCTTTCAGCACTGAAATAGTCTCTCGAGTGCAATACGAAACCACGACTTGTTTCGACCGGCCCGCCTTGCAGCACACGGGTTGAGGCAATGCTCTCCGGCAGGCGGATTGCGTTGTCATCATCAACCAGGTCGAGGCGCTCCAGAAGTCCGCCAAACGACAGACTGTCGACCTGATGATTGACCACCAGTCCCATGGCACCATCCCTGGAATGGGCGCACACAAATATGACAGCCCGCTCAAACCGGTCGTCTCCGATGCCGGGCATTGCAATCAACATCTTGCCATCGAGATATTGCTCAGTCATCCAGCTCCTGACCCCAAGTTTGTCCAGCAGATGAAAGAATAGCACCTGTAAGGAGTATCGGGCAAATGTCGATGTGCCGGTTCTCGCATTAATTTGATATCGGTTTAATGGCGGTGATAGCGAATTTGCTGCTAGACAGGTGGCATGAAAACAGTTCGCCATATCATCCTCATAACGCTGCTCGGCGCGGGCCTTGTCTCAACGTCGGCGCTGGCGACTGCCGGCGAAGAGCCGACACGGGAGTTTTCCTCGCCCTACACCTCGTTGCGGCTGATGAATGCCGGCGAGCAGTCCGGCGTCTGGCACAGTGGCGTCTACATCACGATGCAAAAGGGGTGGAAGACATATTGGCGGGTGCCGGGTGATGGCGGAGTGCCGCCAAGTTTCGACTGGTCGGGATCGGAAAATGTCGCAGCTACAACGGTCATGATGCCCTTGCCGCATCGTTTCACCGACGAAAACGGCGAAGGCATCGGCTACAAGACGGAGGTGGTTTTTCCGGTCGATGTCAAACCGGCAGATCCGTCAAAGCCCGCCATGCTGGACCTGAAAATATTCTATGCGGTGTGCAACGACATTTGCGTACCGGTACAGGCGCAGGTGAAAGTCGGCATTGATGCAGGTACCGTGTCAGCCTCCGACAAGTTCCGTCTCAGGGTCGCGCGTGCAACCGTGCCGGTCGATGCCGATGCGGACCGGCTTGCCGTTACATCGCTCAAGCAGGTTGAGATGGCTGGCAAACGCGCGCTGGAGGTGTCCCTGAAAGGTCTCAAGTCCCCGGCTGAGGCGGATATCTTTGTAGAGGTAGCGGGCAATTCCTACTTCCGTAAACCTGAACTGCTCAGCCAGTCGGGCGATACCAGCACATGGCGGATTGCCGTCGACAGTTACGGTGATGCTGTTTCACTGGCCGGAAAACCTGTCCGGCTGACAATCGCCGACGGCGATACGGGCCTTGTCCATGAAGGCGTGCTGCAGTAGACCTGATGCCCTGACATTTGTACCGCACGTTTCCAGTTTCCTTTTAACAAGTGAGTGATCCATGAGCATTTCTGTTGGCGATAAACTGCCCGAAGCAACCTTCACGACAATGACCGCTGAAGGGCCTACCCAGATGACCACCGCAGATGTGTTTGACGGTCGCAAGGTTGTCCTGTTTGCCGTACCGGGTGCCTTCACGCCGACCTGCCACATGAAGCACCTGCCGGGCTTTGTCACTCATGCTGCAGATCTGAAGGCCAAGGGTGTCGACACCATTGCCTGCGTATCTGTCAATGATGTGTTTGTTCTTAATGCCTGGGCTGACCAGTCCGGCGCCGGGGATGCAGTGACGTTCCTGGCCGACGGCAGTGCCAATTTCACCAAGGCGATCGGCATGGAACTGGATGCGTCTGCTCTGGGCCTTGGCGTTCGCTCGCAGCGCTATGCCATGCTGGTGGATGACGGCGTGGTTAGCGTGCTGAATCTTGAGGAAGTACCGAGTTCGGCAGAGGCGTCAAGCGCCGAGAAAATTCTCGCCGCGCTGTAACCGGTACTCAATTGCTGCAACAAACAGAAAGCCCGCATTGAATGCGGGTTTTTATTTATTTGTAGGGTGCCATCCCGGCTCGGGCCAGTTCGTCGGCGCGTTCGTTTTCCGGGTGTCCGGCGTGGCCCTTGACCCAGTGCCAGTCGATGTCGTGCGGCTGCAGGGCTGCCTGCAGGGCCTGCCACAGTTCCGCATTCTTGACGGGTTTCTTTGCCGCAGTGCGCCAGCCATTGCGCTGCCAGCCCTGAATCCACTTGGTGATGCCGTCGCGGACATAAACCGAGTCCGTGTACAACGCCACCTTGCACGGCCGTTTCAGCGCGTTCAGCGCCTCGATGGCCGCCTGCAATTCCATGCGGTTATTGGTGGTTTCACTTTCCCCGCCGGACAGTTCCTTGCGGGTCTCGCCGTGCATGAGGATCGCACCCCAGCCGCCCGGTCCAGGGTTTCCCGAACAGGCGCCGTCCGTATAGATGGTTACGTCAGTCAAGTGACCCCTTGTGCTCCAGGATCAAGATGCTGCGCGCACAGGGGCGCCGGGCTCACCTTCGCGGCGCAGTTGCCGGGGCAGTTTGAACTCGACGTTCTCGTCCTTGGTCTTGATGGTTTCAACGCTCACATTGAACCGCTCTCGGAATGCATCGACCACTTCATTGACCAGCACTTCCGGCGCGGAAGCGCCAGCCGTTATGCCGAGCGTCTTGATGCCGTCCATGACCGACCAGTCGATCTCCGAGGCACGCTGTACCAGCATTGACCGGCCGCAGCCTGCGGTTTTGGCAACTTCAACCAGGCGCTGTGAGTTGGAGCTGTTCGGGGCGCCAACCACCAGAACCATGTCGCACTTGTCTGCAATCGACTTGACTGATTCCTGACGATTGGTCGTGGCGTAGCAGATGTCTTCCTTGTGGGGTCCGTGAATGCTCGGGAACTTCTTCTCGAGCGCTTCGATGATACCGCGGGTATCGTCGACCGACAGTGTGGTCTGGGTGATATAGGCCAGTTTGTCGGCATCCTTGGGCGTGAACGCTGCAACGTCTGCTTCGTCTTCCACCAGTGTGATGGCGCCGTCCGGCAGCTGTCCCATGGTGCCAATGACCTCCGGGTGGCCGGCATGGCCGATCAGGACGATCTCATAGCCGTCCTGGAAGTGGCGCGATGCCTCCATATGGACCTTGGAGACCAGCGGGCAGGTTGCATCCAGATAGAACATGTTGCGGGTCTTGGCGGCTTCCGGCACGGACTTGGGCACGCCATGGGCAGAAAAGATCACCGGGCGGTCGCCATCGGGCACTTCATCCAGTTCTTCCACGAAGATGGCGCCTTTCTGTTTCAGGTCCTCCACCACGTATTTGTTGTGAACGATTTCATGGCGCACATAGACAGGTTTTCCGTGCAGTTCCAGGGCGCGCTCAACAATGTCGATGGCGCGCACCACTCCGGCGCAGAAGCCGCGCGGGGCTGCAAGGTAAACCTTAAGGTCGGGAAGCTGGTTGGTCATGGCCACTGGTTCCGTTTCAAAGCAGAGACAATATGTTGGTGTACATGGGAGGTCACAGGCAGTGTTGTCAAGTTTCCCTCTGGTCGCAGACCCCCTTGATTTGCGGGTCACTGTAAAACAAACCCCCGTACCTGGAAAAGGGCCGGGGGTTCGACTGTTCAGTGCTGGCGGACCTGCCGTGCAGCGATCTAGTTCAGTTGCTTGCGGACAGCCGCAATGGACCCGTCGATAAGACCCGATGCCGTCGCCCCCTTGACTTCGGCTCCAAGCACGCGGGTTGCAGCCTCCACGGCAAGGTCTGCCGCTGCTGCCCGTACATCCTTGACTGCTGCGACTTCGGCCTGCGCGATTTTCTGTTCGGCCAGGCGGCTGCGGCGTTCGATCTGTTCCTGCATCTTGCGGCGGGCTTCCTCGCCGTAGATTTCAGCTTCCCGCTTGGCCAGTGCAACGATCTTTTCGGCGTCGGCTTCAGCTTCGATCTTCTTGCGCTCGTACTCAGCCAGCACGGCTTGGGCTTCTTCACGCAACCGCTTTGCCTCATCCAGTTCATGCTGGATGGCATCAGCGCGCTCATCAAGCGCCTTGGCCGCCATGCCCGGCACTTTCAGGTACACCAGCAGCACAATGAACAGGACGAAGGAAACACCGACCCAGAAATCAGGTTGACTTAACATGACTTGATCCTAACCCTTCGCAGCGGAAGATACCGCCGAGGAGATTGCCGCTTTTGCCGGTTTCTTGCCGAGAAGCTCGGTAACAATGGCTTCCGTGGTATCCTGGGCGATGCCGGTTACCTGCGCCATGGCGGCATCACGTGTCTTGGCAATCGAAACTTCCGCTTCCGCCAGCTTCTTGGCCAGCCGCTCGTCAAGTGCGGCTGCTTCCTTGTTGATTTCAGCGGTCATCTGAGCGCGGTTTTCGCTCACGATCACGTGCGCACTGGCGCGTGCTTCGGCAAGTGCCGCCTCATAGGTCTCGATGGCCTTTTCGGTATCTTCCTTGAGCCGTGAGGCTTCGGCGACATCAGCAGCGATGCGGCCGTGACGCTGTTCAATCACGCTGCCGATTTTGGGGATCGCCAAGCGTGAGATGATGAAGTAAAGCGCACCGAATGTGATCGCCAGCCAGATAAGCTGTGGCAGAAAGTCTGCTACGATAAGTTGCGGCATGATGCCGGTCTCCTGTCTGACCGCCAATCGGGGCGGCAGGTGGATTTGCCAGTCTCAATCGCAAAAATCCGCCGGTGCGGAAAATCCGCAAATCCGGCGAGATCAATGACGAATGACTAGACGCCGAACAGCAGGATGAAGCTGATCAGCAGGCCGAACAGGCCGGTTGCTTCTGCGAGCGCGAAGCCGATGAACAGGTTGGTGCGCTGGCTGTCAGCGGCTGCCGGGTTGCGAAGTGCGCCCTGCAGATAGCTGCCGAAGATATTACCGATACCGACACCGGCACCGGCCATTGCAACAGCGGCGATACCTGCGCCGATCAGTTTTGCTGCTTCAGGTTCCATTTTAAATAACTCCCGTTTGAGTGATGTAGTTGAAAGGCTAGGAAAAATTACTCAGTGACTTGGGTGCAATGCGTCGTTGATGTACATGCACGAAAGAATGGCGAAGACGAAGGCCTGCAGGAAAGCAATGAGGACCTCAAGTCCGGTGAACCCGACCATCACGGCCAGTGGAATGACGCCGAACCATCCCAGTGCCACGACGAATGTGGCGAACACTTTCAGCATGGTATGCCCCGCCATCATGTTGGCGAACAGACGCACCGAAAGGCTGACCGGGCGCGACAGGTAGGAAATCACTTCAATCGGCACCAGAAGCGGCAGCATGATCGGCGGCGTGCCGGATGGCGCGAACAGTTTGAGATAGCCGAGGCCGTGCTTGTAGAAGCCGTAAACGGTTGCGCCGACCCAGACCAGGGCGGCAAGGGCAAACGTCACGATGATGTGGCTGGTGACGGTAAACGGATGCAGCAGCACCGGAAGCGCGAACAGGCCAAGCATGTTGGCGCCGAGAATGAAACAGAACAATGTCAGGATGAACGGAAAGAACTTGCGTCCCTCGTCGCCCATCGTATCGCGAACCATGTTGGAAATGAACTCATAGATCATCTCACCAACCGATTGCAGCCGGCTCGGTACAATCCGCTTGGTTCCCAGCAGAAGCAATGCAGAAACTGCAATCACCGTCAGAACCATCCACAGGCTGGAATTGGTAAACGACGCATCAATGCCGCCGAACTTGATCGGAATTATACGAGAAATCTCGAACTGGTGCATCGGGTCGAGCGCCAGCCCGCCTTCGCTGCCCTGTGAGGTATTACTGGCCACGCATCCAGCCCCTTTTTAACCTGTTGACCCTATCGATGCACTGAAGCCTCGATTGCCGGGCCGTTACATCAATCATCGTCGTCGTCTTTCACCGATGGCAGCCTGGATTTTGGAATATCCCCGTCACCACCAGTGGATTGCGTGATCCTATAGACGTTCATGACGCCGGCAGCAACACCCAGAAAGAAGAACATGATGAGAAACCACGGCTTGCTGTCCAGCCATTTGTCGAGACCCCACCCGATTGCAACCCCGACCGCCACCGCTGCAACCAGCTCCGTGGTAATCCGGAAGGCAAACCCAAGCGCGTTGGGTTGCCGTTGCCTGGGCCTGTTGCGCTCGTCCACCGAGACTTGCGCTTTTGTCAGACGGTCTCCAAGTTTCTCAAGTCGCTCGGGCGATGACTTTTTACGATCGTCGCCCATGCACCTGCTCCTGAAGGTATTGAGGCAGTTTCAGGATCACAAAACCCCTAAAACCGGGCCGGATAATAGGTTTGGGCCTATCTGGTGTCAAGTTCGGTGTGTAGTGCTTAAGTTGTTGAATTGACATGATTTTTTCACAATATCGCGGTGTGCGGCAATTCGCCTTAAACAAGCCGCACTTTGAACGCGTTTGCGCTGATCACACACCACTTGTGCAGTCTGTCTGGTTCAGCTCGCCTCGCGCAGGCTTTCTGCGGTTTCAAGGTCTACCGAGACCAGTTGGCTGACACCGCGTTCCATCATGGTAACACCAAACAGCCGGTTCATGCGCGCCATTGTCAGGCCGTGGTGAGTAATGATCAGGAAGCGTGTGTCGGTACGTTCCAGCATGGCGTCCAGCAGATTGCAGAAACGCTCGACATTATGGTCATCAAGCGGGGCATCCACTTCGTCCAGCACGCAGATCGGCGATGGATTGGTCATGAACACGGCAAAAATCAGCGCCATTGCCGTCAGCGCCTGTTCGCCGCCGGACAGCAGCGACAGCACGGTCGGCTTCTTGCCGGGCGGGTTGGCAATCAGCTCAAGGCCTGCTTCCAGCGGATCATCCGATTCGACCAGCTTCAATTCCGCCTTGCCGCCGCCGAACAGGGTTTCGAACAGCGAGCTGAAATTGGCGTTGACCCGGTCAAACGCTTCCAGCAGCCGGGTGCGGCCTTCGCGGTTCAGGCTTGAGATGCCATGACGCAGCTTGCCGATGGCCTGCACCAGGTCATCACGCTCGGTGATCATGGTTTCGACCTGGGTTGAGATTTCAGCGGCTTCATCCTCGGCACGCAGATTGACGCCGCCGAGGCGTTCCCGCTGGTCCTTCAGTGTCGACAGCTTGCGATCGGTGTCCTCGGTCGACGGCATGTTGTCCAGGTCAAGTCCGGCACGCTGGGTGACCTCTTCGGGCTCGCATTCGAGTGCCTCGGTGATGCGCTGGGTAGCTTCTTTCACGCGGGTTTCTGCCGCTTCCGAGCGTGCGCCGACGCGGGCATGTTCTTCACGGGTCTTGCCATGCGCATCGCTTGCCTCGCGCAAGCCCTGGTCGCGGGTGCGCAGATTGTTCTCGGCTTCTGCCAGAAGGTCGGCGGCGGTCTTGCGTTCTGCTTCCGCCTCGCTCGACGCATTCATCAGCTTGGTGCGCTTGGTGTTGAATTGTTCCGGCAGGTCGGCAAGCGAGGCCAGGTCGTTGCGCAATGAGGTGGCGCGGCCCTGCAGTTCCTCGATCTGTCCGCTGGCCCGGTTGGCGCGGTCCGTCCACTGTTTGCGTTCCTGGCCAATGGCGGCAAGACGCTCGGTACGGGTCCTGGCTTCGCGCTCCAGCCCGTCATGGGTGGCGCGCGCTTCGGTGTAGGCAGCGCGCTGGGTGTCGACGCTAGCGCGCAATTCACGCAGATCGTCTTCCGCACCGTCTGTCGGCGCCAGCGCGGATTTCTCGGTAGAAACCTGCTCGCGCGTTGTGCGTGACTCTGAAATCTGGGTTTCGATGCGCCTGGCGGTTTCTTCCAGTACCGACGCTTGCCGCAACTGCTCACCGGTGACTTTTTCATGGTCTGAGAGGGCTTTACGGGCAACTTCGACGGCCGCAGTTGCTTCGCGCCATTGCTGGCGGCCGGCACGTTCAGCCTGTTCTGAGGTCTTGACCGTCTCGCGCGCTTCGTCGAGCCGGGTTCTGACCGCTTCGGTTGCTGCTGCCGCTGTCGCGCTTTCTTCCTGCAGCACGCCAAGCCGGTTGCGCTCTGCCAGCCGCTTGGCGGCAGCGGTTGGCGCGTCCGCAGCAGCGGTGTAACCGTCCCAGCGCCACAGGTCACCCTCGACCGATACCAGTCTCTGGCCGGGTGCCAGGCTGGCCTGCAGTTGCGCGCCCTCGGCCTTGCCAACGACGGCCACAAGCTGCAGCCGGCGGGCAAGTGCGGCAGGCGCCTTCACCACGTCAGACAATCGTTTGAGGCCGGACGGAAGCGGCGGCACATTATCCAGGGCCGGCAGCGCACGCCAGTGTACGGGCGCTGCTTCATCAGCAGGGGCATCGATGTCGTCACCAAGCGCTGCGCCCAGCGCGGTTTCATAGCCAGCTTCCACTTTCAGCGCATCAATCAGAGGCGGCCAAAGTTCGTCGTCTGCCACATGCAACAACTTGGTGAGCGTGCGAACCTCGGTGGTCAGGCTCTCCGACTTTTGCCGTGCTTCATCATAGGCCTGGTGGACCTCGGTCTGTTTGGTGCGGGCCGTCTGCAGCGATTGTTCCGCTGTCACCGCGGCGGTTTCGGACGCTGCAGCATGAGCAACGGCTGCGTCTATTGAAGCAGCAAGGGTGGCAGCGGCATCGTCTCCGCCGGTTTCGGCGACAATTGCAGCATGTTTTTCACGGGTTGTGGCCAGGTCAGCCTCATCGCGGCTGATGCGTGCGTCAAGTTCACCGATCTGTCGCGCCATCGCATTGTGCCGGGCGACCAGTTCGGACAACCGTGCATTGGCCTCATCCGCGCCGGCCTGTGCCTCGGCGAGCTTTTCCGCTTCCGCCTGCAGGGCTTTTGCAGCGCCGGCTCTGGCCTCGCCGTCATTTGCTGCCGCCCCTTCAAGGGTTTCCTGTTCATCCGCCAGCCGCTTCATCACGCCATCGGTGTCGCCAAGCAACTCGTTCTCGCGCGCAAGGTCACGGTTGATCTGCTCTATGCGGCCCTCGATTTCGGCACGGCGGTCAAGTGACTGCTTCTCTTCGCGCTCGAGGCCTTCCAGTTCCAGTGTTATGCGCTGCAGCACAGCCGCTCGTACTGCCTCGTTTTCACGCAGTTTCGGCAGGGTTTCAGAAGCTTCGTCGCGCATGCGGGTCATTTCTGATACCGCGCGCGTCTGCTCGCCCAGAACACGGGTCAGCTCGGACAGGTTGGTGTTTTCCGCCTCGACCGCGGCACGGGCGTCTTTCCAGGCCAGATAAAGCCCGGTTGCCTCCAGCCGCCTGATCTCGGACGACAGTTCCTTGTAGCGCACCGCCTGGCGGGCCTGGCGCTTCAGACTCTGCAACTGGTTTTCCAGCTGAGCCAGCACATCTTCCAGCCGTTCAAGATTGGTCTCAGCGGCTTTCAGCTTGAGTTCGGCTTCATGGCGCCGTGTATGCAGGCCGGTGATGCCGGCGGCTTCTTCCAGAATGCGGCGGCGCGCCTGTGGTTTCGATGAAATGATCTCGCCGATCTGTCCCTGCCGCACCAGTGCGGGCGAGCGGGAGCCTGTCGAGGCATCGGCAAACAGCAATTGCACATCACGGGCCCGCACGTCCTTGCCGTTGATGCGGTAGGCGGAGCCTGCATCGCGCTCGATACGCCGCGAGATTTCCAGCTGATCAAACGCGTTGAACGAGGGCGGTGCATCGTGGTCCGCATTGTCCAGCGTCAGCATGACTTCAGCCATGTTGCGCGACGGCCTGCCGGAGGTGCCGGAGAAAATCACGTCCTCCATGCCGGAGCCACGCATGTTCTTGTAAGAGCTTTCGCCCATCACCCAGCGCAGTGCTTCCAGAAGATTGGATTTGCCGCAGCCGTTCGGCCCGACAACGCCGGTCAGGCCGGGCCGGATTTCCAGCTCGGTTGGCTCTACAAATGATTTGAAGCCCGACAGCCGCAGCTTAGAGAACTTCATCGGCGACCTCACCCCTCACTAAATGGCCTGAACCGGCCTCACAAATGCCCATGCCCCATGGGAAAGAGTGATTTTTGGCCGGTTCAGCCTGATTCGTCTGCAAGGGGAAGTCTCAACCCGTCAGGTTTTCCCCGGTAAAATCCGGGTATCAACCGTTCGTCAGGAAGAGGCTGCCGCCTCGATTGCCTTGCGGAAGCCCGCGATATCGCGGTTTCCTTCCAGCTTTTTACCGTTCACATAGAAGGTTGGCGTCGCTTTGACATCAAACTTCTCCGCACCATCCTTGCGAATGGCAAGGATGCCTTTGGCCAGGTCTTCGTTCTTCAGGCAGGCATCGAATTCCGCCTCGCTGAGGCCTGCCAGCTTGGCCATTTTCAAGAGTTCGGTCCGGGCGTTCTGACCGGCCCAGGTTCTCTGCTGTTCGTAGATCAGGTCCAGCATGCCGAAATACTTGTCGTCGGGAACGCAGCGGGCAACCATGAAGCCGGCGAGGGCCAGGTCGTCCAGCGGAAATTCCCGGGAAATGAACTTGATCTTGCCGGTATCGATGAATTCCGACTTGAGTTCCTTGAATGTACCGTTGTGGAAAGCGGCGCAGTGGGGGCAGGTGGCCGAGGCATATTCAACAACGATCACGCTGGCATCGTCGGGGCCGAGCGTCTTGTCGCCGATGGCAGGCGCTGCGTGCAGGTCTGCCGGCGAAAAGCTTTGTGCAAATGCGCTCGCGGAAAATGCGGTTACCGCGCTTGCCGTGATGGCTGAGAGTGCCAGGGACTGGCTGAACATGCGTCGATTTAGTTTCATGATGACTTCTACCTACTAGATGTTGGGGTTTGTGGCGAGCCGGAAATCCGGCTGTGGAGAACTTTCTGTCGTATGGGTTCGTGTTACCGGGTTTGCCTGGCCTTGGCCGCCGCACTTGCAAGAGCTGCGCCGCCCAGCCGGGTGAGCGCTGCCTTGAGGTTTTCGTCCTCAATGGTGCCGGTTTTGTGCTCAACGCTTTCGATTACATCCTGCGTTGGGCGCGCGATGTCCGGCGCAGAGTGTTTGCCGCGACTGGTACGCTTGCCCTGCACGATCTTGATCTTTGCCACGGCGTGATAGCCAAAAAAGCCGTTGATACGATCAATGATCGCAGGTGTTTCATAGCTCAGCGCAAGTCCGGCGCCATGATCGGCGCGTACCGTGAGGGTTGCGCCTTCGGTATGGCGCTGGGCCTTGTCGCGGCCTTTTGGCCAGACCATGCGTTCCGGTGAACACTGCGCGGCTACATTGTCACCGACAATAGCGGTCCATTGCGCCACGAGGTCGCCATGGGCGAACCCGTAGTGCTCAAAGGCAGGGCGCGTAATGTGCCGGAAATGATGATCGAGGCTTTTCATATCTTACATTTTGGCCTTGCGTCCATGAACCAGTCCTGAATGATACCGCAAGAAAGGGGTTGAGACTTCACATGTCCGTTATGTTGCAAGAAGTTAATGATGACAACATGGCCAGCAAAAACAAGTTGCTGCCGGCATTGTTGCTCGCCTGGTACGACGCCCATGCACGCGTGCTGCCCTGGCGCTCAAAACCCGGCGAAACCGCCGATCCGTACCAGGTCTGGATGTCTGAAATCATGCTGCAGCAGACCACCGTCGCGACGGTGGGCAAGTACTTCATGGCCTTCACCACACGCTGGCCCACGGTGGGTGATCTGGCCCGCGCCGAGCTTGACGATGTGCTGCGCGAATGGGCCGGGCTTGGATATTATGCCCGCGCCCGCAACCTGCATGCTTGCGCCAAAGCCGTTGTGGCAGACCATGGCGGCAGGTTTCCCGATACCGAACAGGACCTGTTGAGCCTGCCAGGCGTGGGCCCTTACACTGCAGCCGCCATTGCAGCAATTGCGTTTGACCGGCCTGCGGCGGCCGTCGACGGCAATGTCGAGCGGGTGATGTCGCGCCTGTGCGCCATCGAGACGCCGTTGCCCGGCGCAAAGACAGAGATCAGGACGCGCACGCTGGACCTGGTGCCGGCGGATCGTCCGGGCGATTTCGCCCAGGCGCTGATGGATCTCGGCGCAACCATTTGCACGCCTAAAAACCCCAATTGCCTGATCTGTCCGTGGATGAGTGCCTGCCGTGCCCGCGAACTGGGCATCGCGGAGACGCTGCCGGTCAAGGCGCCGAAGAAACAACGCCCGGTTCGCAATGCCCGCGTCTTCTGGGCGGAACGTGCAGACGGCGCCGTGCTGATGCGCCGGCGTGAAGATAAGGGCCTGCTCGGCGGCATGCTGGAATTCCCGTCTTCCGGTTGGGCGACCGGCAGGGATCAAACCGACCTTGCACCGCCCTATGCTTCCGGCTGGGTAAGCACGCAAAAGCAGATCGAACACACCTTCACCCATTTCCATCTGGTGCTGGACCTGCATCACACCGATGAGGTGTTCGAGGACCTGCCGGCAAACCAAGGCGACTGGCGCTGGGTGGCGCGCCACGACCTGGCTGCAGAAGCCCTGCCGACGGCCATGAAGAAGGTTGCCGTGGCCATGCTTGGGTCTGACGTTTTCAGGGGGTATTAGACTTCGTCCGGCAAACGTTCATCCGCGCAGGGCGCATCTGAGAATGGTGAGGTGAGTTTCCAGAATGACTGATTGAATTTTTCACTTCGCATACCCAAATAAGATTTATGCAGGATTACCAAACATTTGGTGATGCTATTGCATGCGTTACCCGCGATCAGCGCGTCGAAAGTGACGACTGGAGTGTAAAGCTCGCTAGTGAAGCGTTTGGTTGCCTAAAGGCAAGGTTTCCAAGCATATCTCATTATCGAATTAGAGTTTTGCATAACCCGGACCACTTCGCATTCACGGCTGATGGCAATTACATTTTTCTAACGCGGACTTTGCTGGAACTTTGCGGAACAGTCGAGATGGCTGCATTCGTCATTGCCCATGAGATCGCACATCACGAACTGGGGCACATCCGTCCTGCCTCGAAAGTGTTGAGAGGTCGGCTTACCGTCGCAGTGCACTTTTTGAGTATTTTTGGGTCACCGATCACTCGCGCGCGCTGGGAGAACGAAGCTGACATGTTCGCGATAGACATGTGTATCGCGGCCGGTTTATCTGTTGAAAAATGTCTTCGGATATTCCAGGTGCTGGAAAAGAACACATTGGATCGTCGCGGGATTAATGCTGCACTGGGAAGTGATGCATTCTACTGCAGCGAAATGTCTTCAATTGAAAGGCGTTGGAGGATCATTTTCCATCTCCTGCGTTACGCATATTATCCTATAAGAATTCGAAGGATCCTGGCCGAACGCCACGCCGGTTTAAGTGAGACTTCATTCAAAGTGTTTCTATTGTAGCTGCGATAACAGGATCATCGTGCTGTGACCAGTGCGACTTGTCCGTCTCGTCGACAAATTTTGCCCCAAGCCTTTCAAGCGCTCCCGGGTTTTCCGGGTCGTCGGCACGACACGTGACTTCGTAAATTTTTATCTTTTCGGCACCAAGCTTTGCTGATGTCGGCAACAAGGACGTTCGGATGCAGTGCAGCATTCGGGAGAATGGGCTGCTTATGGACCTTCACCGCAATGCAGCTGGGGACGGGCGCATGTTGGTGAGGCGGATGTCAGCCAGGCGGGCCTTTCAGACACGTACCCAATTGCAATTCGAGATGATTGCGCCCTCTCCAGTTTATCGGGACCTGGCCAAACAGGTTTCAGAACCAGGTGGAAAACCGGATTGACGATTCGCGACTGTTCGATAGCCAAACGAGCATTCCAAAAGTTCCCATTCTGCGACAGTTCGACACAAGACATTTAGTCAAGTGGCGGAAGGTTGAAACGAGACCGTAGATACCTCCCTTCGAACGCGCCAGCCGAAGTACTGTAATCGGAGTGCGGCGTGTTCTCCCCACCGCGGAGTCGTTATGAACATTTATCTGCCAATCGCTGAGCAGTCCATGAACCTGTTCCTGATCATTGGAATGGGTGGTGGCGTCGGTTTTCTATCGGGCATGTTCGGTGTCGGAGGCGGCTTCTTGATGACACCGCTGCTCATCTTTTCGGGCATTCCGCCTGCTGTCGCGGTGGCAACGGAAGCCAACCAGATTGTTGCTTCGTCCGTTTCCGGCTCGCTGGCGCAATGGCGTCGAGACAATGTAGACGTCAAGATGGGGCTGGTGCTGCTGGCCGGCGGCATTGTTGGAGCAATTGCCGGGGTTCAGATCGTAAGTTGGCTTCGTGCTGCCGGACAGGTCGACTTGTTCATTTCACTGGCATATGTCGGATTTCTTGGTGTTATCGGCATATTGATGTTCATCGAGAGTACGCAGTCGATGTGGCGCAATAGCCGGAATGAGGCCACTGTTCCTGCGCGAAACTCCAATGCGGGAGCCTGGATGTCCCACCTGCCCTTTCGAACCCAGTTTGCCAAGTCAAAGCTCCACATCAGCATCATTCCCCCGATCACAATTGGGGCGGTGGTGGGTGTGCTTGCCGCCATTATGGGGGTCGGTGGCGGCTTCATCATGGTTCCGGCAATGATCTATCTGTTGCGCATGCCGACTAACGTAGTGGTTGGAACATCCCTGTTTCAGATTGTTTTCGTTACTGCTCTGGTCACGATATTGCACTCCACGCAAAACCAAACCGTAGATGCAGTGCTCGCCTTCTTGCTGATGGCAGGTGGCGTAGTAGGCGCTCAGTTTGGTGCGCGGGCCGGTCAATATCTCAATGGCGAGCAGCTTCGAGCCTTCCTGGCCCTTTTGGTGCTGGGGGTTTGCGCGAAGATGGCAGCTGATCTGGTCATTCCTCCTTCAGAGCTGTTCTCGATTTTGTCGTTGCAAGCAGGAGGGCATTGATATGCGCAAGCTCCGTGCATTTGTCTTAGCTTTCCTGGTGCTCGCTATCTGGGTAAACCATGTCCGGGCTGAGCGGGTCGTGGCCGATCTAACGTCACACCACATCTCGGTAGAATTTGATTTTTCAGGTGCAACGCTGACGTTGTTTGGCGCTGTTGAAGACACTGCGAAGCACGCAGAAGGCAAGCCGGACATTGTTGTCACAATCAAAGGCCCGAAAGATTCTGTTCGCATTCGAAAAAAGGAGAACTTCGCAGGGGTTTGGATCAATGGACCAAGCAAGCTGCTGCACAATTTGCCCAGCTACTACGTTGTGATTTCTAATCGCCCGGTAAGCGAAATCACGGATGCAGAAACATCTCGCCTGTTGAGGTTCGGGCTCGATGACGTGCCTTTGTCGGAATTTTCCGGCGAACAGTTTGATGAATTTGCAAGCGCATTTGTGCGCCTCAAGAAGCAGCGCAAGCACTTTGCAGCCAGCTCAGATGGCATAACGTTGATCGGGAAAAGCCTTTTCCGGGGTGAACTGCGACTTCCTGCAGATGTACAAACTGGAGAGTACTCGGCGAAGGTCCATCTGCTGAGAAACGGCAAGCTGTTGTCACAATACGAAACCAACTTCGATATAAAAAAGACAGGCGTAGAAAGCTGGATATACAACACCGCTCAGGATCATTCCCTGGTGTATGGACTGCTCGCCGTCCTCACCGCATTGGCATCTGGCTTGGGTGCCTCGTACATTTTCCGGCAGGCGTGATACTGCTGGTTTGAAAGGTATCTAAATGGCATCGCATACCAAACGGAGCATTCATGAACCAGGGCACAAACGAAAGTTCCTGGTCATAGCTGATGAAACACCTGAATGTGAGCAAGCGATTTACTTTGCGGCTTTTCGTGCGCGCAACACCGGAAGTTCACTGGCTATCTTGTACGTCATTGAACCGGTGGAATTTCAGCACTGGTCTTCAGTCGAGGCAACTCACAGGCAAGAACAGGAGCGAAAGTCCGCCGCCGTGTTCCGTCTGTATCAGCGAAAGCTCGACCAGTCGGGCCTGGAAAACCTGGAAATCGAAGAGATCGTCCGCTCTGGCAAAATTGAAGATGAAGTCATTGGATTGATCAACGAAGATCAGGACATCGGATTTCTGGTCCTTGGGGCCTCCACGTCTCAAAAAGGACCTGGCCGTCTGGTGAACTGGCTTGGAACTGCAGCAGCTGGCCAGTTCCCTGTGCCCTATGTTGTCGTTCCGGGTGTTCTCAGTAATGATGAGATAGAGTCACTGTGTTAATGACCACTGGTGTTGGCGCATTTGCACAAGACCTCGATAACACGTCTGTATCCGGCTCATAGCAGCCGTTCGCTGCGCCGCCAGGAAGGGTCAGCTTGTCTGAGTGGTTTCAAGTCGATATTTGAGAAATTTCGCACCATCGTATTCCGTTTCATCGACAAACCTTGCCCCGAGCCTTGCAAGCGCTCCCAGGTTTTTTCGAGACGGCGGTACAAGCATGGTCATGAACGCGATACGCTCGTCTGCAACGGCAAATTCAATTGCTTTCCTTGTTACGGGTATGCCCAGTCCAAACGAGTCCGGCTTTAGAACCAGGCCGTAGTCCCACTCATCACCTTCTTTCTGAAAGCCTCCCCAGCCGACATATCTGCCGTTGCACAATATCGCCCAGTGCCCGAGCCCGTCACGGTTCCAGCACTCTTCCTTGGTCGCAATGAACTTTGCCACTGCGGCCTCGTCCCATTCGAACGTCACAAGCGGCATGTGCTCGCCGACACGAGGGTCGGACATGTGAGTAATTATTTCGTCCGCTTCAATTTCGGGCAATCGGGTAAAGGTGATCTGGTTTTTCAATGTTGCTGCCATCGGCGCGTGGCTTTCACGATCCTCTCCAGATACTGCTGGTGACCGTCCTCCACGGAGAGCTCCAGGTCTGGCCGGCCATTGTGTGCCAGATGAGCCAACTGGGTACAGAACCAGTTCAGAACAGCGCCTCTGGGAAGTTCGTCGGCCGGCGGAAAATCGCGCTCAACAGCCGATGCAGCGGCGATTGAACCGGATAACAGTTTTGATGGAAACTCCGGGTCGATGATGAATGGACGGCCGATACCGACAAGATCGGTCTTGTTGGCGGCAATGGCGGTGTTCATCACGTCCGCAGACCTGAAACCGCCTGTCACCATCAGCGGGATGGTGAGGGCCGATTTCATGGCCGCCGCGTAGTCGAGGAAGTATCCCTCGCGGGCTGCGGTCGACCGGCGTTTGGAGGTGTGCTGATACGCTGTTGGAGTTTCAAATGTCCCGCCGGAAATTTCGATGAAATCAACCCCTTCAGCCTCCAGCATGACGGCCACTTTGACGCTGTCATGATGATCAAAGCCGCCTTTCTGGAAATCGGAGGAATTGAGCTTCACCGCAACAATGAAGTCGGCTCTGACCGCTGCGCGGACGGCACGTACCACCGAAATTGCCAGTCTTGCGCGGTTCTCAAGCGATCCGCCCCATTTGTCCTGACGCGTATTGATGCGCGGTGACAGGGCCGAACTCAAGAGATACCCGTGGGCTGCATGAATTTCGACACCATCAAAACCTGCGCTTTGAGCCAGCGTGGCGGAGGTCACGAATTTCGCGATGACTTTGTCAAAGTCAGCATCGCTTGCCGAAACGGGGTCACCATAGCCCTGCAGATCCAGCCGCAGACCGGACACGGATACAGGATGAGGATTGATGGCTTCAGGTGTCTGGCGCCCGGCATGGGCAAGCTGTGCCAGCACCTTTGCCCCGCCGCTCTTTGCCGCGCTGGCAAGGTCTGCGACCCGTGCCATGTCGGACAGATCGTCAAGTGCGAAGTTGCCGGCATGTTCAAGGTGCTGGCGGTCGACCGGCGTGTTGCCGGTGATCAGCAGTCCCGCACCGCCCGCACCCCATCGTTCGAACAGCGCAGTCAGCTCCGGCGTCGGGTTGTTGGATGCATCTGCCAATGCTTCAGACATTGCCGATTTGACGATACGATTGTTCAGAACCACGCCGTTCGGCAGCGTGAGGTTTTGCCCTATCATGGCGACAGCACCTCATCGGCAAGCTGCTTCATCATGGCCGCAATCGCCGTTTCGTCACGCCGGTAGAAAGTCCATTGTCCATGCCGCGCGGACACCACGAGGCCCGCGTCTTTCAACAGTCCCATATAGCTGGAGATGGTGGACTGTGACAGGTCTGCCTTTGCCTGGATGTAGCCCACGCACACACCGTCCAGGTCTGCATGTTCAGGCAGTGCAGGCGGGAAATTCGATCGGTCCCTGAGCCAGACCAGAATCTGGCGGCGGACCGGGTTGTTGAGAGCTGCGATAGCTTTATCTATGTTCATATATCGAGATATCTCGATTTATCATTTCAATGTCAAGTAGTAATAGTTGGTTTGGCGCGGCCCATGATACCGTCAGTCACCCGTCTTGCGACTGCGCGCGCCAAGGCACTGTCTCCGTAGAACGAGCGCACCAATACAGCTACACTGTCATCAAGAGGGAGAATCACCGTGCTGACTGCAGCCAGGATACTGATCGCAGCAATATCTCTGCTGCATTTTTACATAGCATGGTTCGAAATATTCGCATGGCAAACCCGCGGTCCGCAGATATTCACAACACTCCCCGCAGACCTGTTTGGGCAGACAGTTCAAATGGCAGCCAACCAGGGATTGTACAATGCATTTCTTGCTGCCGGTCTCGTTTGGTCTTTGCTCATCAAGGAGGCAAGATGGCAGACGAACATTGCCGTGTGTTTCCTTGTTTTTGTGGCAGTCGCCGGGATATTTGGTGCTGTGACCGTTACGATCAAAACGCTGATGTTGCAGACAGTTCCGGCTGTTGCCGCCTTGATCTTGCTATATCAAAGCCGGAAAACCACAATCGTCGACTAGTTGGTAGCCAGGTTCGGGAGGTCGACTCCGGTCAACCAAAATTGAGGATTCAAGGCGTCGAACTTCGAAACGAAATTGTACAGGGCCCATGTGGCAGGCCAGCTCTTTCTACTCATTCCGAATTCTCGTCACACCCGTCGCCCAAAGCGGCAACCCGATGCCAGCTATGCTTCTTTCGCCGGAAATTGACAGGTTAGGAACTGAGCGGTGATCGAAGGCCTTAGTCACATCACCTTCATAGTTAGCGACCTCGACAAGATGGAAAAGCTACTGACAGAAGTGTTTGACGCGAAGAAAATCTACGACAGTGGCGATGAAACGTTTTCTCTCTCGAAAGAGCGGTTTTTCGATATAGGAGGCGTTTGGATTGCTACTATGGAAGGTGAAGCCTTGCCAGACCAGACTTATAACCATGTCGCATTTAAGATGGGCCCGGCTGAATACGAGGATCGGCTGCAACGAATTCGCGCATTGGGGCTTAAAGTTCGAGAAGGCCGTTCAAGGGTAGAGGGCGAAGGACGTTCAATTTACTTCTACGACTATGACAATCACATGTTTGAACTTCACAGTGGCACATTGGAAGAACGCCTCCGTCGCTACGATGAGGAGAAATAGTGGGTTTTCGATGCACCTCTGCATTGGTCAGTTTGGATCTGCAAACACTGTTTGCGGCTATTTGAACAAGAACCGGGTTTCGCAAATTCCAGTCAAGGTGTTAGCTGGCCCGTAAGGGGTTCATTAGCCCTGATCCAGCAATCGCTCGACGGTCACCACATCGCGCCATTCACCCTCAAGTTTGGCGTGGCGAAGATGGGTGCCGACAACGCGGAAACCCAGCGACTTGCACAGTTCCAGGCTGGCCGTGTTTTCCGGGAAAATACGCGATGTGAGTTTCCAGCACCCGGCTTTGGCGGCGGCGTCGCACAGGGCGACAAGCAGCTTGCGCGCTATGCCGCGCCGTTTTGCCTCGCGGTGCACATAGATGGAAAACTCGCGGATGCCCGCATAGCATTCCCGGGTGCTGTAGGCGCTGGTTGAGGCAAAACCGAGGATGTGGCCGTCTTCCTCGGCCACGACAACGGGACAAGCGTCGTCGCCAAGCCAGTGGGTGATGTCATCGGGCGAACGGGTTTGCGTTTCAAAGGTGGCGATGCGGTCCTCGATACCCTGATTGTAGACAATACAGATGCCGGGCGCGTCATCGCGAACTGCTGGGCGCACCCGGATACCCATGGCTCAGGCCGATTTCATCTCGGCGCGCACCTTCTGGCGCAGCACGTCGATCGGCATCATCTTGCCGGACTTGCGGAAGTGCCAGAACGTCCAGCCATTGCAGGCTTCCGCGCCCATCACATGCGCGCCCATCTTGTGGATGGATCCGGTGGCGTCCTTGCACACCAGCGAACCGTCGGCCCGGATGCGCGCGGCATTGCGCTGTGCCGGATCGAACAGCGTGTCGCCCGGTTTGAGCAGGCCGCGTTCAACCAGCGATCCGAACGGCACGCGTGGCTCGCCTTTTTTGCCGGTGGACACTTTCAGCACTTCATCGTCACCGGTTTTGATGGCAGCCACACGCTGCTGCGCCACCGCGATATAGGCCGCGTCGCGTTCAATGCCGATGAAATGCCGGCCCAGACGCTTGGCCACCGCGCCGGTTGTGCCGGTGCCGAAGAACGGATCGAGGATGACGTCGCCCGGCTTGGTGGACGCCAGGATAACCCGGTGCAGAAGGCTTTCAGGTTTCTGTGTCGGGTGCGCCTTGCGCCCGTCGCTGCCTTTGATGCGTTCGCTGCCATTGCAGATCGGCAACAGCCAGTCGGAGCGCATCTGCAGGTCGTCATTGAACGATTTCAGCGCTTCATAATTGAAGGTGTAGGTTTTCTGGTCTTCCGACCTGGAGGCCCAGATCATGGTCTCGTGGGCATTGGTGAACCGGGTGCCGCGAAAATTCGGCATCGGGTTGGTCTTGCGCCACACAATGTCGTTCAGAATCCAGAAGCCCAGATCCTGCATCGCCGTGCCGACACGGAAGATGTTGTGATACGACCCGATGATCCAGATGGTGCCGGTCGGCTTGAGGATACGGCGGCACTCTGACATCCAGTCCCGTGAAAACGCGTCATAGGCCGCAAACGAGGAAAACTTGTCCCATTCGTTGTCGACACCGTCCACCTTGCTTTGATCGGGCCGCGTGAGATCGCCGCCAAGCTGCAGGTTGTAGGGTGGGTCGGCAAAGACCACATCCACACTTTCAGATGGAATTTTCCGAAGCTCCTCGAGGCAGTCGCCTGCAAGTATGGAGTTCAGAAGCGGCGCAATGTCCGGCTTTGTGGCAATACCCATTTTTACGCATGACCTGTTTTGACGCATCACTGACAAACGGGCATTTTTTACGCATGCCCGCGCCCTGGGGCAGACGTCTTTGGCGTCTTTTTCCCGAAGGCTTGGGCACATGTTGAATCACCCGGACTCGCGGGTGAATCAAATTCCTAATAAATGGTTAACGTACTGTAGCGGACAGTGCCTTGCGCACCGGGGCAAACGAGCTGCGATGGTGTGGTGAGGCGCCGTGAAGGGCCAGCATTTCGAGGTGAAAAGCTGTGCCGTAGCCCTTGTGGCGGGCAAAACCGTATTCAGGCAGTTGCCGGTCAAGGGTTGCCATGATCCGGTCGCGCGTGACCTTGGCGACAATGGACGCTGCGGCAACGGACACGGATTTCGCGTCGCCTTTGACGATCGCGTCGGCGGGACAGGAAAGTTTCGGGCACCGGTTGCCGTCAATGAGCGCCAGGCCGGGTTGCTGTTCAAGGTCGCCAATCGCCTGCGCCATGGCCCACATTGTTGCCCACAGGATATTCATCTCGTCTATGCGGGCAACGTCTGCCACCCCGACCCCGATATCGGCCGTTGCCAGGATTTCCGCAAACAGCGCGTCGCGGGCCTGTTCGGAGAGCTTCTTGCTGTCGTTCAGGCCCTGAGGAATCCGGTCCGGATTGAGGATGACTGCGGCGGCAACGACAGGACCGGCAAGCGGGCCACGGCCGGCTTCGTCGACGCCGGCAACCAGGCGCGCACCGTTATCAAGCGCGGCACGCTCCAGGGTGAAGTCAGGTTGTGTTGCAGATCGAATCGCCATTTGCGCGATCATAGCGAATGCTGCTGCAGATGCGATAGCTGTTTGCCCGGTCAGTCCGCCTGCCGGCATTGTGACGATGCAGCGTTGCCAGGTTCTTGTGTTTCATGGTCTGCTGGTTGCTGCAGGAACTCACAGTCGGCGGGAACCGTCACCGATGGCAGACACTCGACAGGGTTTGGCTGGAGCAACCGTCTCCAGTTGTGGTTTCCCCGGTCCGCCGGGCTGGAAATCCCTGACGCGCGCCATGTCGCGGGTACTCGGCACCATCCCGCCGACCGGCCTGCTGCTGCTCGCAATCATTTCAGTGCAGCTCGGCGCGGTGCTGGCAATCCATCTGTTCTCTACACTGGGACCAAACGGCACCGTGTTTCTGAGAGTGGCGTTCGGCGCCGTTCTGGTGGCGATCGCAGCCCCACCGGTTTTCGACGCGACCTTGCGCAGGAATGCCGGGCTCGTCGTCTTGTTTGGCTGCGTCATTGCTGTACAGACCCTGTGCTTCTTCCATGCAATTGCCCGCATTCCGTTGGGGACTGCGGTGACTATCGAGTTTTTGGGACCGCTTGGAGTGGCGGTTTTCAGCTCCAGGCGGCCGGTTGACTTTCTGTGGATCGCGCTCGCCGGGCTTGGCCTTGCCTTGCTCACGCCGGACATAGGCAGCGGGCTGGACCCGTGGGGCGTGTTGTTTGCCGCCATCACCGGGGGTGCATGGGCCGCCTTCATTATTCTGAGTGTCCGGGTCGGGCGCGTTTTTCCCGGTGGCAGCGGCCTGTCGCCGGCAATGATTGTGGCAGCCCTGGTGCTGGCACCGTTTGCCGTTTTCAGCGCAGACATTCTACAGGTCGCACCGACAGTGCTGCTGGTCGTGCTCGGTGTTGCGGTTCTGTCGACAACCATACCAACGGTTCTGGAGTTTGAGGCCCTGAAAACCATGCCGCTGCGCAAGCATGGCATCATCCTGGCCATTGAGCCCGTCGTGGCCATGATTGTCGGCGCCGTGTTACTCAGTGAAACCATTGAAGCACATGGCCTGCTTGCCGCAGCGGCCGTCATGTTCGCCGCCATCGGCGCCACGTTTACCGGCAGGAAGCGGTCCTGACCCGGCCGGTTTACGTGACAAGCACACCAAGCAGAACGGACAGCGTCATGACCGACAGCACCGTCGAAATCACCACAACGGCGTTGGCGCGGGCAACGAAGGTTCCGTATTGCTGGGCCAGCACGAAAACCGGCACGCCGCAGGGCAGGGCGGCCTGTATGACGGCGACCGCGGGCAGTATGCCGTCGAGTTCAAACACGTGATAGGCCAGCCACCAGGTGATCAGCGGGTGGATGGCCAGCTTCATCACGACCAGCCAGCCGATCTCCCGGCCATCGCCTTTGACGGAACATCCGACCATGAACAGCCCGGCCGAAAACAGGGCGCACGGGGTGAATGCGCCGCCCAGCAGGTCGCAGAACGTGCCTACAGGCTTGGGAAGTTCGAACCCTGAGGCAGAAACCAGCAGGCCTGCTGCGGTTGCCATGAATATCGGATTTCGCGCCACGTTGATGAGCGGCGTCAGGCTGAATGCCCGATCCTTGCCGCCGTTATCGACTTCGGCAAGGATGATCGCAAGCGGCAGGAACACGGCTCCGGTGATCACCGCACCGATGATACCGGGAACCAGAGCCTCGTTTCCGAACGCGATCAGCAGGATCGGCAATCCAATATAACCGGTGCTGGAATACATTGCCGTCAGCCCGTGCAGACCGAGTTGCGTCAGGCCGCCGGGAAACGCCACCCGGGCCACCGCCATGGAGATGAGATATGTCGCCAGCATGCCGCCGCCCAGAGTGCCCAGGAACGGCCAGTTGAAAAACTGGTCCACAGTTACACGCGACAGCGAAACAAAGACCAGGGCAGGCAGTGAAACCACGAACACGAAGCGGTTCAGCACGGCACTGCTGGTCTCGCCGAACAGGCCGGAACGGCCGGCGAAATACCCGGCCAGCAGGATACCGAACAGCGGCAGCACGATGTTGACGGTTGCACTGCCCACTGGACGGTCTTCTCCCTGAGAGATGAACGGGTTGTCAAACCAGCAATACGACGATTGCAGTCATGCTGGCTAGACCGCAAGCCACATGGGGCTCATGAAGCCGCGAACGCTTGCCGGATGGCCGACTTCATTGCCTGCACGGGTGCATCGTCGGCGCCGGAGCGGGTTCCAAGAACAAGTTTTGATGTTGGCATGGCGGCAAAGCCGTGCGTCGCATCCAGGCATTTCAGATTGTTGTTCAGCGACGATTGCCCAAGAAGCCCGATTGCGACGCCCGCTTCAATGGCGGCGGCGACACCGGTCACACTCTGGCTCGAATAGACAATCCGGAACCCGCGGCCCGACGCCTGCAGGGCCGCCAGTGCCGCGTCGCGCCACCAGCATTCGCGGTCAAACAGGGCGACCGGCAGCGGATCGCGTTGCAACAGGTCATGGTGGCGCGACATCATCCAGAAAGTCTTTTCCGTCCGCAAAACTTCATGATCGCTGCCGGCCTGCTCGACCTCGTAGACGGCAATGTCCATGTCGCCGCATGCAATGGCGGCCGGAAATCCGGCGCTCAGCGCACACGATACCTCAAGCTCGACCAGAGGGTGGGACTGGGCAAACTCTGCGATGATCTGTGCCAGCATCTGCTGGTTCTGATCATCCGGTATGCCGAGGCGCAGTTTACCGTTCAGGCCGTCTGATGTCAGCTCACGCATGGCCGACGACAGGGTGCGGGTGACATCGTGCGCGACGGGCAACAGCCGTTCACCGGTCGCGGTCAGGGTTACCCCGCGCCCATGCCTGTCAAACACCGGCTGGCCGAGCAACTCTTCCAGTTTTCCGATTTGCAGGCTGGTGGCCGATTGCGAGCGGAATATGCGGGCAGCACCGTCGGTCATGCTGCCGGTCTCGGCCACCGCCAGAAATGTGCGCAACAGGTCGCTGTTCAATTGATTCATCGGAAATTCTCATGGTTGTGATTTGAATTACCCGTTTTACATATGGCTTATTCTGGCGCATTTTCCAAGAACCCAAAGTAAGCGGAGCGCAGTCCATGTCCGATCACAGTCAAACAGCCAGGCGTCCTGTTGCTGCAAAATTACTGCTGGGTCTGGCTGTGTTGGGTGGATTGATTTTGCTGTTGTTGTGGCCGAAATTTCTTCTGGAAATGGCTGAATTCGTGGTCTGGGGCCTTGTGGTGGTGGCACCGATTGTGATCCCGGGCATTGTTCTGGCCGCCTGGATCATGGCCAGCGGCGCGGGCAGTCATATTGCGGGGGTTTTTGAAGGACGCATTGTCTATTCCATCTTCGCCGCCTCGGCGATCGGCGCGATTACGCCTGTATGCGGGGTTACGGTCCTGCCGCTGATGGCCGGACTGCTGGCCGCCGGTGTGCCGCTGGCCCCGGTCATGGCGTTCTGGCTGTCGTCGCCGGTCACCGATCCGGCCATGCTGGCAACAACGGCGGCAACCCTGGGTGTCGGGTTCGCGGTTGGCAAGACCGTGGCGGCCTTTGGTCTTGGTTTGTGGGGCGGGGCGATCACGTCATTGTTTGCCCGGCGGGACTGGGCAATCACGTCTTTGCGCAGCAACCGGATTGTCGGAAACCTGTCGCAACGCAATTGCGGCACCGCCCTGACGTTCGATCCGCGCATCTGGAAAGACCGGCAGCGCAGGGGCATATTTCGTGAGAATTTCGCAGCGACAACCCGGCTGATCCTGATCTGCCTGATCCCGGCATTTGCAGCCGAATACGCCCTGAACGCGGTTTTGCAGCCTGATGCCCTGTCGGCCTATGTCGGCAGTGATGTATGGTGGGCCATCCCGTTTGCGGTGTTTGTCGGAGCCCCTGCCTATCTGGACGGCTATGCAGCCCTTCCACTGACACGCGGGCTGATGGATCACGGCATGTCATCAGGCGCTGCCATGGCCTTTCTGGTCTCCGGCGGCGTGGTCAGCATCTGGGGTGCAATGGCCATCTTCCCGGTACTCAGGCTCAAGCCGTTTCTTCTATACCTTGCGCTGGCGCTGTCAGGGTCTCTGGCTGCGGGATATGTTTTTGGTTGGTTGAACTAAAGTAGCGAAAGCTGCTCTCCCGGCTGAACGGGCCGTTCAAACAGGTCGGAGCGCAGTTTCAATTTCACCTTATTGAGGCCAAGCCGTTTGCAGGCCAGTTCGAACCGCCGTCCGAGCTGCCAGGCATATGGCCCGCGCCCGGTCATGCGTGCGCCGAATTCAGGATCATTGTCGCGCCCGCCGCGAATGTCGCGCACCAGGTTCATCACGTGTTTTGCCCGGTCGGGAAATTCCCGCTCCAGCCATTCGCGAAACAGCTCCTTCAATTCGTGCGGAAGGCGCAGCAGGACATAGCCTGCCTCGCGCGCGCCCGCCGCCTGTGCCGCGCCGAGCAGTCTTTCGATATCCATGTCATTGATCGCCGGAATGACGGGCGCGGTCATGACGACAGTGGGAATGCCCGCGGCCGACAAAAGCTCCAGCGCCTGCAGCCTTCTGCCCGGCGCAGAGGCGCGTGGTTCCATCTGGCGCGAGAGCTTGTGGTCCAGCGTGGTGATCGACACGGCGACCTTGACCAGGCCTTTTTCTGCCATGGGTTTCAGAATATCGATGTCCCGGGTCACCAGCGCGGATTTCGTGACAATGCCGACCGGGTGATTGCAGTCGTTCAACACTTTCAGGATGTCGCGCGTCAACCGGTACTGGCGCTCAACCGGCTGGTAGGGGTCGGTATTGGCCCCAAGCGCAATGGTTGCCGGCTCATAGCCTTTCGCGCCGAGTTCCTTGTGCAGCAACTCAACTGCATTGGTTTTGGCAAACAGCCGACTTTCGAAATCAAGCCCGGCAGACAGACCCATATAGGCATGGCTGGGCCGCGCATAACAATAAGAACAGCCATGCTCACAACCGCGATACGGGTTGATCGAGCGGTCAAACGAGATATCCGGCGAGATATTGCGGGCGATGATCGAGCGCGCGGTTTCTTCGGTTACATGGGTTTTCAGAACCGGCAGGTCGTCATCTTCACGGTGCCAGCCATCATCGATGCCTGATCGCTTGAAGGCTTCAAACCGTCCGCTTGAATTGCTGCCGACACCACGCCCGCGCGCCTTGACCTGCGGTATCGCAGGAGCTGTTGCGGGCGCGCTGGACAGATCCAGCCTGGAGGAGGTCATGTTCATAATGCAGAAACGCTATATCAGAAAAAAGAACATAACAAGAACAAAAATTATGAAACTGCGTGTTCCAACTCAATCATGCCGAGGTTATTGTCCGGCCACCATGTTGTCGGTCATCATTCCAACCCGTAACGCAAATGCCAGTTTACAGCGCACCCTTGCCTGTCTTGCCGAGAGCAGGCAGGAGGCCGGCATTGGCGAAATCATTGTGGCTGACGGCGGTTCCGTGACCTCTCCCGATGTCAGCGAATATGGCGCAGTGCTGTTGCGCGGGCAATCCGGACGCGGGCATCAGATGGCTGCAGGTGCGAAGGCGGCGACGGGCGACTGGCTGCTGTTCCTGCATGCGGATACGGTGCCGGGCAAGGGCTGGGCCCGAGCGGTGCAAAGCCACATGGCACAAAGCCGCAAGGCTGCAGTGTTTCGCTTCGAGCTGGACGATGCGGGTATCAAGGCGCGGCTCCTCGAGAAACTTGTTTTATTGCGCTGCCGGGTGTTTGCCATGCCCTATGGCGACCAGGGCTTGCTGGTGTCGCGAAGCCTTTATGACGAGACCGGTGGTTTCCGTCCGCTGCCGCTTATGGAAGACGTCGACCTGATCAGCCGCATCGGCAGGTCGCGCCTGGCCTATCTGGACGTGGCGGCGACAACCAGTGCCGAGCGCTATGTCCGCGACGGCTATGTGGCGCGCATCGTCCGCAACCTGACCTGCCTGGCTATGTGGTTTATCGGTGTATCGCCTGAGCGCATCAGGAGGTTTTACAAATGAGCCCGCGCCCGCAACACCTGCTGGTCATGGCCAAGCAGCCGCGCATCGGCCGTGTCAAGACGAGGCTTGGGGCAGGCATCGGCGCCATGGAGGCCACCCGCGCCTATCGCGTCATGCTGGCAGAAACCCTCAACACGCTGTCTCGCGACCCGCGCTGGCAGACCTGGATTGCGGTGTCCGGTGTGCATGAACTCCATGCCAGCGTCTGGCCTGACAATGTCAACCTTGTGGACCAGGGAACCGGCGATCTCGGCGACCGCATGCAACGCATGTTCAATACGTTGCCCATCGGACCGGTGGTGATCATCGGCAGCGACATTCCCGATATCGAGCGTGGCGACATCGCCGAAGCATTCCATCAGCTCGGACGCCACGATGCGGTGTTCGGTCCAGCGCCGGACGGTGGCTACTGGCTTGTCGGCCAGTCGCGCCGGCGCACGGTGCTTCAGATATTCGACCATGTGCGCTGGTCAAGCGAGCACGCGCTGGCAGATACCATGGCAAATCTGAAAGGTGCCTCGGTCAAACTGCTGCGACAGCTGGCAGACGTCGATGACGCTGCAAGCTATCGCAACTGGTTGCGCGGCAGATAACCGGCCGGAAATTAAACGTCTAGCTGGTAGCTCACCGGCACGTAGTGATAGCCGCCGTCAGCAGTCTTGTCGATGTATCCCACGGCCGGGAACGGCATGTGGTAACTGGTGAACGGCACCCGGTCTGCGGCCAGCATGTCGAGCACTTTCTTTCGCGTGGCCACGGCTGCGTCCTTGTCCATGTCGAATTTCACATGCCAGTCGGGTTTTGCTATCGACAGTGCCGGCTGGTTGGCGAAGTCACCGGCAATGATGATGCGCTTGCCGCCGCTTTCGATGGAATACGCTGTGTGGCCGGGTGTATGACCGTTCGTCGCCATGGCGCGAATGCCTGAAGCCACATCATCGCCGTCCTTGATGAAGGTCATCTTGTCAGCCAGCGGTGCCACATTGCTGGCAGTCAGCTTGGCAACCCGTTCGGTCCCGCCGGACATGCGCTCAGGCGCCGACCAGAAATCGTGTTCTTTGGCAGCCGCCACATAGGTTGCGTTGGCAAAGGTCGGCTTGCCGTCCATCATCAGCCCGCCGATATGGTCCGGGTGATAGTGGGTGATAACAACCTTGTCGACCTGGTCAGGCGTATAGCCGGCAGCCTTCAGCGTGGAGTGGATCAACTGGCCGGCAGCCGGCATGCGGGCTTCGCCGTTGCCGGTGTCGAACAGCACCAGCTCGTTGCCGGTATTGATGATCACCGGCGTGAAGCTGATCTGCAGCTTGTCGGTCGGCAGGAAGTTGGCCTTGGCCTGAGCTTCAAAATCTTCTTTAGAAGCGTTGGTGCCGAAAATGCCTTGCGGATTTTCCAGGCTGATGGCGCCGTCATTGATGGTTGTGACGTCAAACTCGCCAAGCTTGAACCGGCGGTGCGTCGGGTGATCCACCTTGGCCATCGGCGCTTTCGCGGCTGCCGGTGAGACGGCAAAAGAGCCTGCAAACGGTGCTGCAGCAGTGGCAACGGCTGCGCCTGCCAGGATGTTGCGGCGGGAAATGTTGGATTTGGTCATCGGACGTACCCCTGTCTGGTTGAGGATTCAAGAAAGCGTACTCGTTACGAGCATGCTTGCACCGTATAACGACGATATTGCGGAACAGATCACATTCACTTGAGTTTGCTTCACATTAAGCCGCTCACGCAAGCAGCCGCTTTGCGGCTGCGCTCCGCGAGGGCGCACTTCGTGCGGCGGCCGGTCGGCCTTGCCTCGGCACGGGTGTGCCTCGGAGGGGAGTTTATAACTGAGGTTCGAGGTGCCGAATACACTCCCCGTTTGTCATCCTCGGGCTCGTCCCGAGGATCCAGCCACCGTTGGAGTAGACCCTCGGGACAAGCCCGAGGGTGACAATGTTGAGATAAGGTGAAGTTCAACGGTTGGGCAGGGTCGGAAAACGGCCTGCCGACGGCGGACAAGCTGTTTGACCAGAACTAAATTGGACAATCCGCTATTGCTTGCGCTTGACGCCATGCTCGCGAAGCGTGGCTACGAATTGATCGTATACACCGGCCTGTTTCAACTCCGATACCCGAAACAAGCCGTTGGGGAAACCATGCGTCTGGATACGTAGCCAGTCGTTGGCCTGTCTCCAAACTGAAGCCTTGTCCCAGGAAATCCTGGCTTTGTAGCCTTTCGTCGTGATGCAGAGTCCGCGTTCATCGGCGGAGAAAACGGTTTTTTGTCGCAGAAAACGGTTTTTCTGATAATGCTGCGCAATGATAGCGGACATTTTTCCGCGCGTCATGAACCAAGCCAACCCGATGAAACTAATAATAAATAGGCCTAGCAAAAAAGTGTATGCCCATAACAGCATTGCAAGACTCAGGGAGCAAGCTGCAGCAAACCTGACTGGCTTGCGAATTCCTCTCGTGGGCCTGTAAACTTCGACATACGACTGTTCGTCGAATTTCACTGTATGACTAAACTCGAATTTATTGTCAGTCATTTGCATTTCTGGATGATTACTTCAGTTGTTTCGTTTGGCAGCGCGATTGGTTAGTTGCTTTTGAGCTGTTTTCCGTACCGCCTGCATTTGTCCATCACCTGATCATAAACACCAGCCTGTTTCAGTTCGGATATATAAAACCAGCAGAGGGGAAAATTCACAGACCAGATGCGTAACAAGTCTCCACGCTCTTCCCAGTGAATTTTCCTGGCCCACACGATCTCCGCTTCTGCGCCCTCGGTTTTGAAACTAAGCCCCTGGTCGCTGACGCCATAAAGAACCTCCTGTTGATTCAGGGGGTTTTCCCGGTACTGCCAGGCTTCACTGCCTGGCAGAAACTGGGGCGCGAAAACCGAAAGGCATGTTACAGCCAGCACCATGATGCCTAACATGAGAGTATAGGACCAAAACAGCATCAAAATGCCCGCAAGGGCGAAGCTGGCGATCAGGACGGGGCGCCATTTTCCTGTCGTAGCCCCGTTCAGTTCGACATATTGCTGTTGGTCGAATTGCAGTGCGTTGGTGAATTCGAACTTGTCGTCCGTTACATTCCTGTTTGAACCCATCAGGTTAGTCTGCATCTTCGAACGATCAGGCGCCACAACTGGAAGTTGCCGGAAGTTTCATGTCTCTCACGGAAGAGGGTTTGTGGGGCGAACAGCTTATCCCAGCTTCGTTCGATCCGTTCTCCGACCCTGACGAACCGTTGAGCTTCACCTTACCTCAACATTGTCACCCTCGGGCTTGTCCCGAAGGTCTACTTTAACCGTATCTGGATCCTCGGGACAAGCCCGAGGATGACAACCGGAGAGTGTTTTTGGGCAGGTAGAATTTTATTGACGAATTCCCTCCGAGGCACGAAGCGCCGAGGCAAGGCCGACTGGCCGTCGCACGAAGTGCGCCCTAGCGGAGCGCCGCCGAAGGCTGCTTGCGTGAGCGGAATAAAACAAGCAGCTTGTTCCTGCCCGATCCCGTTTTTCATCACCCCTTGGTCCGCTGCAAATGTTCATCCAGCCGGGGCATGATTTCCACGAAATTGCACGGCATGTGCCGGTAATCAAGTTGCTTGGACAGGATCTCGTTCCAGCCGTCCCTGCAAGCCCCCGGTGATCCCGGCAGGCAGAACACGTATTTGCCCGACGCGATGCCGGCCATGGTGCGTGACTGCACTGTCGATGTGCCGATCTTGCCGAAAGACATCATGTGAAACACCGTGGCGAAACCATCGGCTTCCTTGTCGAGCAGTGGACGCACCGCCTCAATGGTGACGTCACGGCCCGTCAGTCCGGTGCCGCCGGTGGTGATAATCGCATCGGTATCGCTGCGCTTGAACCACTTCCGCAAGGTCGTGCGGATGGCGCGGATGTCGTCCTTGCAGATTGCCCGTGCCGACAGGTCGTGGCCTGCATCCGCCAGCAGCTGAGACAGCGTGTTGCCGGATTTGTCGTCGTCCAGGGTACGTGTGTCGGATATTGTCAGAACCGCAATCCGCACCGGGATAAACGGCCTGGTTTTGTCAATTTTTGACATGGACGTGACCCCAATCATGAAAGTTCATCGAAACCTCCTGCATCCTTAAGATGCTAGTTTCACACATTATTCTGATGTTCAAAGTTACAAATACTACATGGCCAGCAGCTTTGCCTTTACCGCAAGCAGGTCGCGCCAGGCAAACCTTTTGGCTTCCGGTGACCGCAGCAGATAAGACGGATGCAGTGTCGGCATGACATCCACTTCGCCATTGCCGGTAGGTATGGTTTTCCAGGTGCCCCTCATGCGGGTAATCCCGGTCGGTGTTTCCAGCAGGGCCTGGGCCGGCGTGGCGCCGGCGGCAATGACGATGCGCGGTTTTGCCAGCTCGATCGCCCGTTTGACGAACGGCAGGCACATGACCACCTCCGATGTCGACGGCTTACGGTTCCCAGGCGGTCGCCAGAACACGATATTGCTGATAAACGCCGATTTCGCCGGGTCGTCGCTGGTCCGATCGAGGTCTATGCAGGCCAGCATCTTGTCCAGCAACTGTCCCGACTTGCCGACGAACGGGCGGCCCTGTTCGTCCTCGTCGCGTCCCGGTGCCTCGCCAATGATCATCACATGGGCGCCAGGCAGACCGTCGGCAAAACACAACTGCGTCGCCGTGCGCTTTAACGGGCAGGCGTCAAAAGCATCAAGGGTGCGGGCCAGTTCGTCCAGGCTGTTGCAGGACTGGGCAAGTTGCTCGACTTCATCCATCGCCATGGATGGCGCGGCTGCCGGCTGACGTGGCACCGGCCGCGGCGCCTGATTTGCCGGTGCAGCGGGCCGGTTGAGGGGGGCACGCGTTCCGCCACCGCTATCTGCCTGTGTCCGGGCAGGGGCAGACGCTCTGCGCGCCGCCAGTTCCGCAGACCGGGCAAACCCGTCCACGCAGACATCACCGATCGCCTCGTCGACGCCCATATGGGCATACCACTGCAGGGCGGCCGCGGCTGCGGCACGTGCAGATGGTATTTGTGTGCTTTCAGCGTCCTCAACCACGTTGCAAATGTCCTTTCAGGAACAGATTGCGTCTTTCAACAAGTTCACTATAACACCGGAAACAGACTAGAGCGACATGGGTTTAACTGAACCCATAAAGTTGCCCTGGCACTTTGGAAACGATCAATTCCATGGTTTTTGATTGCATCAATCAAAAACCATACTGATCCAGTGGCCTTTGAATTCGGGAGTTATCAGGCACATGAACGAGGCAGCAGCAGTGGAACGCGAATCCATGGAGTTTGATGTCGTGATTGTCGGCGCGGGCCCTGCAGGCCTGTCGGCTGCCATTCGCCTCAAACAGTTGGCGGAAAAGGCCGGCACCGAGATTTCGGTCTGCGTGCTGGAAAAAGGGTCAGAGGTCGGCGCGCATATCCTCTCCGGCGCGGTTATCGATCCGGTTGCCCTCAACGAGCTGATCCCCGACTGGAAAGAAAAAGGTGCGCCGCTGAAGACCGAGGTCAAGGAAGACCGCTTCTACATGCTCGGCCATTCCGGCGCGTTGCGGCTGCCCAACTTCATGATGCCGCCGCTGATGAACAACCATGGCAACTATGCCGTGTCACTGGGCAATGTATGCCGCTGGCTTGCTGAACAGGCCGAAGCCCTGGGTGTTGAAATCTACCCCGGGTTTGCCTGTTCCGACCTGGTCTACCGCGAAGACGGGTCGGTGAAGGGTGTTGTTGCCGGTGTGTTCGGCCTCGGCAAGGACGGTAAACCCGGCCCGGACTACGAACCCGGTATGGAACTGCATGGCAAGTACGTCATGATCGGTGAAGGTGTGCGCGGATCACTGGCCAAGTTGCTGATCGACAGGTTCAACCTGTCGGAAGGCAAAAGCCCGCAGAAATTCGGCCTTGGCATGAAGGAGTTGTGGGAAGTCAAACCCGAAAAACACAAACCCGGCCAGGTCACCCACACAATGGGCTGGCCGCTTGATACCAAGACCGGCGGCGGTTCGTTCATGTACCACCTGGAAGACAATCTGGTGTCGGTCGGCTTTGTGGTGCATCTCAACTACAAGAACCCGCATCTGTTTCCCTACATGGAGTTTCAGCGCTACAAGCATCACCCGATCATTGCCGATGTGCTGGAAGGCGGCCGCCGCGTGGCCTATGGCGCGCGCGCCATCACCGAGGGCGGCTATCAGTCGGTGCCGAAACTGACATTCCCCGGCGGGTGCCTCATTGGTTGTTCTGCCGGCATGGTCAATGTACCGCGCATCAAGGGGTCTCATAACGCCATGGCGTCGGGCATGCTGGCTGCCGATGCGGCTGCCGCGGCCATTGCTGCGGGCCGCGAAGGTGATGAACTGAGCGAATATCAGGAGGCCTGGGACAAGTCGCCAATCGCTGAAGACCTCAAAAAGGTCCGCAATGTCAAACCGCTATGGTCAAAACTGGGGCTTTTGGGCGGGCTTGCACTGGGCGGGCTGGACATGTGGACCAACCAGTTGTTCGGTTTTTCCCTCTTCGGCACCATGAAGCATGAAAAGAATGATGCTGATTCAACCGGCAAGGCGGCAGATTACCCGGTAATCGAATATCCCAGGCCGGATGGCGTGCTGTCGTTCGACAGATTGACCAACGTGGCCTATTCGGCAACCAATCATGATGAGAACCAGCCTGCCCACCTGCACCTTAAAGATGCGTCCATTCCGGTCAGCCGCAACCTGCCCGATTATGCGGAGCCGGCGCAGCGTTATTGTCCTGCCGGTGTCTATGAAATCGTCAAGGACGAGGCCGGCGATGACAGGTTCCAGATCAATTTCCAGAACTGTGTGCACTGCAAGACCTGCGACATAAAGGACCCGGCACAGAACATCAACTGGACGGTTCCGCAGGGCGGCGAAGGGCCGAATTACCCGAATATGTAGACAGGCATCACCGGCTGTCCGACCATGGCCACCGGGTTTCCTGCGATCGATTGAGCCAGGGTTAAGCGTCTGAAAGAAAACAGATTTTCTGTTTTTCACGGTAATTGCCTGTGCCCGCAGCGATCAGGAGCTGTTGATCACCGTCAAGGACGTCGGCAGGGCGGTCTGTTAACCTGTTCGGCATGATGTTTGCAGGACGTTTGCGAGGTGTTTTGCACGGCGTGTCGAAGCACCTAAAGAATTGATTGAGTTGGCCAAATTGACGTCATTTTGTTGCCTGTTTGTTGGTCATGCTGAACGAATGTCGGGGAGCCAAAAGGGAGCCCTTTATATGAAATGTAAAATCTCAGCCATTGCGATCATGACCATTGCCTGTCTTGCAGGCACATCGAACGCATGGGCAGATGGTCTTGAACGATCCACCAGCGAACGGATCACCACGGTGAAGCCGCGGGGAATCCAGGCGTTTTCGGGTAGCAAGCCAACCGGAGCCAACGAGGTTCCGGCCAGGCAGACCGTCAGGTCTGTCGGCGGGCGTACCATCAATATCACCCAGCCGACGGTGGAAGGCGGTGTGCAACCCGCAGCAGTGCCGCAACAGGTGCAGCAGCCGGCGGTTCAACCCGGTCCACGGCAATTACAGGCCGCCCAGCCGGCGGTGAAACCCGTCAAGCGCAAGAAGAGAAAGACGACGCGCAAGCGCAGGAAGAAAAAGTCACGTGTGAGCGAAGCCAGGTGGTGGAAGAAGACCGGCAACCCGAAAGTGTTTGCGTTCCGCGACTGCATTTCGGCCTACGCCCGCAGCCAGGCCCAGAAAATACCCAAGCTGAACCTGCAGTCGGTGGTGTCCAAGTCCATCAAGAGCGAGTGCGACAAGTCGTTTTCTTCCATGTCGAAGGTTCTTGCCGCCAGGTTTGGATCCAAGAAATCACGCAAGGTTGCCAAGGAGTTGACCGGATCAACCTTTGTGCCGGCCGTGCGCGAAGCTGTACTGAAAGTGCGCGAAGAACAGAAGCTGGCTGCCGCGGGCACGTCGCCCCAGCCTGCGGCGACACCTGCCGTTCAGGCGCCCGGTCAGGTAACCGCTGCTCTGGCCCCGGTTCCGGCTCCTCAGCCTGAACCAATCACTGTGGAGGCACAGCTGGAGCTCGCCAAGGAAGAGATGTTTTCCTGTTACCGTGATGCTGCCGACCGCACCGCGCCGCAATCGAACCAGCCAGTTGATGCGGTTGTAGACAATGTGCTGCTGGAATGCAGTGGCAATACAAGGGCCTTCTTTGAGCGCCTGTTTGCCGTCTATCCGCACAGTCCGTCTGCACAGGCTGAACGCATGCGCACCGCGATCTCGGAAAACTACCGTCCCGCGATTGAGAAGCGGGTGAGTGCAATTCGTTCCACGGGTGCGACAGTTCGCAAGCAGAAGGTTACCTCAACCGCGCAATAAACGGCCTGTTCGGCCAGCAATCCACCGCCATGCCCAGTTTTTTCTGGTGCATGCCGGTGGCTGTGCGGGTGCGGAACCCGATCAATCCGTCAATGCTGTCACCGACATTGTAGCCAAGCGCGACCATTTTCGATTGCACCTTTTTCATGGCCGGGCGGGTGAAAGTATCGACCTTGCGCCAGCCGGTCTTGAAGGCCCCGCCGCCGGCAATCCGGTCGGCCAGGTTACCGACATAAAGTACATACAGGTCGGATTCATTGTAGTTCTTGATTGCGTAGTAATTGTCGGTGGCAATGAACGCCGGCCCAAACCGGCCAGCAGGCATGATGACATAGCTTTTGACACTATTGAGCCGTGCCGGCCATTTGCGCCCCGCCACCCGTTTGGCTCCTGCTGCAATCCAATCGGCCACGGGCCGGCCTTCATCCGGCCCTTCCAGCGTGCAGTCCAGTGCCGACGATTGCTCGACCTCGTACGCCCAGCTCAGGCCCGGCCTCCATCCGCTGGCCTTCAGGAATGTCGCAGTGGTCGCCAGCGCATCCGGAATTGAATTCCAGATGTCCGACTTGCCGTCTCCGTCACCGTCACTGGCGTATTTCAGGTACAGTCCAGGCAGCATCTGGGTATGGCCCATTGCGCCTGCCCAGGAGCTTTTCAACTGCGATACGGGCACGACGCCGCGCTGGGCAATTTCCATGATGGCAAGAAGTTCCGGCCTGAAGAAATCCGGTCGGCGTCCGAGAAAAGCCTGGGTCGCCAGCACGGACATTGCACTATGCGGGATTTTTGCGCCGGAAAAAGCCGTTTCCCGCCCCCAGATGGCGGCAACCACTTCCCTGGGAACGCCGGTTGTCTTCTCGATCCGGGCAAAGGTCGATTCATACTTGCGGATGTTCCTGCGCCCGATCTGGGCCAGTTGATTGAGGGATTTGTTTCTGAAATACCGGCCTGGCGAACCGAATTCCGCCTGGCGTTTGCGCGACGCCGCAGGCTGCTCGCCTGCAATCTTCGGCGGCGCAAGGTCAGGAATTTTCCACTGCAGGGACATGCGTTTTACCGATGCATCGAAAACCTTGCGCGAAATGCCGCGCTGCTGGGCCTCCGGCCACAAATCCTGCAGAAACCCATTGAAGGCTTTCTCTGCATTTTTCCGGTAACTTGCCGACACTTCCAGTGCGTTACCCGGCATAGAGCCGGCCAGGATCGACAGTGCGCAGACAAGGGTGGCACTTGTCAGACGGTGGGGCTTCTGCATTCGAATCAGTTGTTTTTTCATGCCGGATATGATGCGGCTGGCCGATAGCGCTTTCAAGGTGTTCGCTGCAGATTCTGCCTTGCAACAGCCATTGCCGCATCGCTGAGACTTTCATTGGTGCGATTGATGGTTGCAATAGCGCATCTGTGACCGTGTATCGCTTGCAGTTCGGTCCAAAAACCATCACATTGCACTGTATCAGTGATACGCTATAGTTTGGCGGTCTTTTTAGGGGCGGCTTTGACAGCGCAAACAAATTTTTCCGAAGATCGGACCAGCTAATCATGAAATTGACCATCAGGACCCTGACTGCGGCATTTGTGTTGGCGAGTTCGATGGCAGTTCTTCCCGGTAATGCCGCGCAATCACAAGGTACAGACCCGTACGCCGCATTGCGGATTGATCAGGCGTCGCCGTCCGGCAGCTATCTTGCCGGGCGCTTTGCCAGCCGTCAGCGCGACACCAGCATTGCGGCGCGTTATATCGCACGGGCCCTTGAAAATGATCCCGAGAATCCGCTCTTGATCGAACGCGCATTCACACTGGAAGTCTCGTCGGGCAATATTGCGTCTGCTGAAAAGTTTGCCGAGCGGGTTCTCAAGTTCAACGACCAGCACAGACTGTCGCTGCTGGTCCTCGGCCTCAAGGCAATGCGCGAAGGCAAGGCCGCGCTGGCTCGCCAGTATTTTCAGAAGTCGGCCTATACCCCCATCGGCGAATTGTCGGCGGCCCTGCTTACCGGCTGGTCTTATGCGTCGGAAAACAATCTGAAAGGTGCGCTGAGTGAACTCGACAATCTGAAGCGCAACCAGGCCTTCGAGAATTTCCGGCTTTTCCATGCCGGCCTGATTGCCGACATGGTGCAAAATCGCAACCGTGCCGAGGTGTTCTACAAGTCAGCCTATGAAAAGGCCGGCACGTCACTGCGCGTTGTGCAGGCTTACGGCAATTATCTTGAGCGTACCGGGCGCCAGGATCAGGCGTCCAAAGTGTATGAACTGTTCCTGAAATCGACCCAGGAAAATCCACTGGTGCGCAGTTCGCTGGATGCGCTGAAAGCCGGAAAACAGGCCGAACCGTTTATCGATAGTGCAGCCGGCGGGGCAGCCGAAGCGTTGTATTCGATCGCCGGGGCGCTGACCGATGAGCGCTCCATTGATATTGCGCTGGTATATGCGCGCCTTGCGCTGTCCAGCCACCCCGGGTTTGCCGAGGGCCAGACGCTGCTGGGTGAGGTTTATACCCAGATGAAACTGCACGAGCAGGCCATAGCCGCTTATGACAGGATTGAAGCCACGTCTCCGTTGCGCTCCAGCGCGGACATCCAGACCGCCACCAATCTCAACCAGTTGAACAGGTTCGACGATGCGGTGAAGGTGCTGAAGTCGCTGATTGCCCGTGAGCCTGAAAACTACAATGCCCTGCTGTCGCTTGGAAATCTTTACCGCCTGAACGAAAAGTGGCTCGATGCAGCAGATGCGTATACACAGGCGCTGGCGCGGGTAGATGAGCCGGGTGCGAAAAACTGGTCGGTGTATTATTTCCGCGGCATTGCCTTTGAGCGCGCCGGGCGCTGGGAAAATGCCGAGCCGGATTTCCGCAAGGCGCTGCGCTTCCAGCCTGAACAGGCGTCCGTCCTCAACTATCTCGGTTACTCGCTGATTGAAAAGCGCATCAATCTGACCGAGGCCTTCGAAATGGTTGAAAAGGCGGTTTCACTGCGCCCCAATGACGGCTACATCGTTGATAGCCTCGGCTGGGGACACTACCAGCTGGGACGATATGAAGAGGCCGCAAAACTGCTCGAGCGCGCTGCCGGCCTGCGTCCTGAAGATCCCGTGATCAATGATCATCTGGGTGATGCGCTGTGGCGTGTCGGTCGCAAGCTGGAAGCAAAGTTCCAATGGCAGTATGCGCTGGATTCAAATCCGACCGACGAAAATGCAGTCAAGATACGCAAGAAGCTCAAGCAGGGGTTGCCGGACCCGAAACCCGCGTCCGCGCCGACGGCGTCAGGTACTGAGAAGCCCAACAAGTCCTGAGACGGTCCTGCCGGTATTGCAATGATTACCGAGTTCGCCGCTGCGAAAATCAATCTCGCCCTGCATGTTACCGGCAAGCGTGACGATGGCTACCATCTGCTTGATAGTGCGGTGATGTTTGCAGCCGACGCAGGCGATGTGCTGGATCTGTCACTGGCCGATGATACCTCCCTGACGGTTTCCGGCCCGTTTTCACAAGGCCTTGAAACAGATGCGGAAAATCTGGTCCTCAAGGCATTCGCTGCTTTGCGGAACCGGTATCCGGATGAAGTTCGCCCCTGTGCCATGAACCTGCACAAGGCGCTGCCGGTCGCATCCGGTATCGGTGGCGGGTCGGCCGATGCCGCGGCTGCCCTGCGTGGAATTGTGCGTCTCAACGGCCTGTCCGTAGATGCACCGGTGCTGGCAGACATTGCGTTGCAACTGGGTGCGGATGTGCCGGTTTGCATCGCCTCCAGGGCGTGCCGGATGCGTGGTATCGGTCAAGTCATCGATGATTGGCGGCACCCCCCGTCGCTGCACGCGGTGCTGGTCAACCCGCTGGTCGGGGTTTCGACAGCCGGCATTTTCAAACACCTGGGCCTGGCGCCCGGAAGCCCTGCAAATTCCGGCATCGAGGGTGGATTTGAGCAAGCCGGTAATGTCCATGCCGCGCTTGCCTGGTTGCAAACCTGCCGCAATGACCTTGAACCGCCAGCGTGTCACCTGGAACCTGTCATTTCAGATGTGCTGAGTGCGGTCAGTGAACTTCCCGGATGCCGGCTGTCGCGCATGAGCGGGTCCGGCGCCACCTGTTTCGGCGTGTTTGGAAATGCTGAAGACGCCGCTGCGGCCGCTGCACATCTGGCCCGGCAACAGTCTGAATGGTGGATTGCTGCAACCGAACTGGTTTAGGTCGTGAACGGCTCCTAATGCGCCCGGGCCACGGAAAACCTGATTGCATCCACCAGGGCGGACTTGTAGTCGCTTTCCGGGAATATCTCCATTGCATCGCGGGCAATGGCGCCGTAGTGGCGCGCGCGCTCCATGGTCGCCTCAAGCGCATCATGCTGCGCCATCAGGGCTATGGCCTGTTCCAGGTCGCCGTCGCGCTGGTCGCCGTCTTCCATCACGCGCTTCCAGAATTCACGCTGCCCGGTATCACCTCGCCGGTATGACAACACCACCGGCAGGGTTATTTTGCCTTCGCGGAAATCATCACCGACGCTTTTGCCGAGTTGCGCCTGCTTGCCGGAATAATCCAGTGCGTCGTCGACAAGCTGGAACGCGACGCCGAGATTTCGACCATAGGATTCAAGGGCTTCGCGCTCTGCATTATTGCGTCCGGCGATGATTGCGCCGACTTCGGCGGCCGCTGAAAACAATGCCGCGGTTTTCGCATTGATCACCTTCAGATAGGCATCTTCCGTCGTCGAGGTGTTGTGCGCCGCAGCCAACTGCATCACTTCACCTTCGGCGATCACGGCGGCTGCATCTGCCAGAACCTTGAGTGCTGCAAGCGAGCCCGTTGTGACCATGATGCGGAAGGCCTGGCCGAGCAGGTAGTCACCCACCAGCACGCTTGCCTGGTTGCCCCAGATCAGCCGGGCCGTGCGTCGTCCGCGCCTCAGGTCGCTTTCATCAACCACGTCATCGTGCAGCAAAGTGGCGGTGTGCATGAACTCGACCGCAGTGGCCAGATCAGTGTGGTGACTTCCGTCGTACCCGCACATGCGCGCTGCTGCAATCGTCAGCATCGGGCGCAGACGCTTGCCGCCGGAATCAATCAGGTGTTGGGCAAGTTCGGGTATCAATTCCACATGGGATTGTGCATGCGACAGGATCTGCGCATTCACCTTCTCCATGTCCTTTGCCACGAGACCGAGCAAAGGAGACAGGCTTGCATCCTTGGCTTCTGCTGCACTTAACGGAACCACCACGCCCACGGAAAAACTCCACCGCTGTCTTCAATTGTTTTCATCACAGAACATAGGCGGCGTTCAGTCTGCCAGCAAGAGCACTATGGCCGCATGTGACGCGTTGGGCTAGGATCAGGAAAATTAACCATATTCAGGTCTGTTCGCGAGCAGATGGCGGAATAACGAAGAGAAAACCCGGGGCTGGCTTCCGCCCTCATTTCAGGCCCGGCTCCGCGTCAGTTGGATGTGTTCCGGCAGGCCATGAGGACGGGATCTGTTTTGTTCCCAACATCGCTGTCAGGCCGTGAAAACCAGGCGGTTCGATTCGGTCTTTCGCCTTGCCAAAGTCAAAATATGCGCCCGTAGAATGGAAAAATTAACAGGTACTGACTCTACGGCTGCTGCAAGACCATTTTGTTAACCACGGAAAGGTAATCTGTTTTCCATGCGTGAATTACTACGATCCAACGACGTGGTACTTGTCTCTTACGTTGTTGATCTACTCGGCCAGGAAGGCCTGTGTGCGGAAGTGTTTGACGGTCATATGAGTGTTCTGGAAGGATCCATTGGAGCGTTTCCGAGACGGATCATGATTGATCCGGATGACGAATTGCGTGCACGCAGATTGTTGAATGAAGCAGGATTGAGGGAACATCTGGCAGATGGTTGATTGTATCCGAACGAGGACCGGCTAAAATGTTGGGAGAGGCTGTGATGGAAGATGCATTTCAAGGTGGTCCCACCGGTAACCAGGCAGGCAAGCCAGGCCTGTCGGACGACGCCTTTCTGGGCGGAAAACTGCAGATACTGCAACCTGAAAAAGGCTATCGCGCCGGCATAGACGCCGTACTGCTGGCCGCATCCGTACCTGCATCCGATGGTGACACGCTGTTCGAGGCAGGCATCGGAACTGGTGTCGCGGCCGCCTGCCTGGCAACCCGTGTTCCCGGCACCATTATCACAGGTGTGGAAATCGCGTCCCGCTATGCGCTGATTGCGGAAGAGAATTTCAAACGCAACGAACTGCACGAGCGCATCATGGTGGTGAAGGGCGATCTGTGCGATTCCATGCGCCACGATCAGGTGGACTGGCCCGCGCCGGGCAGCGTTTCGCACGCCTATGCCAATCCGCCGTTTTTCGTGGACAGCACAGTCCAGGCTCCGACCGATGGTCTTCGTGCACAATCCCATATGCTGAAGGCCGGTGAACTTGAAACCTGGGTCAAGGTCATGGCCAATGCGGTCAAGCCCAGGGGAACCGTTTCAATCATACATCCGGCGACCTCGCTGCTCACTCTTCTGGCGGCCATGGAGCCGAAGCTGGGAGGATTGACCGTCCTGCCGCTGCGCGCACATCGCGACGATCCCGCATCGCGCATCATTGTGCGCGGCACAAAGGGTTCAAAAGCGCCGTTGCGATTGTTGCCCGGGCTGGTTCTGCATGAAGCGGGGTCCAACACCTTCGTGGACGAAGTGGATACGGTGTTGCGTGCCGGAGAAGCCCTGGAATTTGCGTGAACTCGTGGCGATCCCTTGAGGTTTTCGCGCAGGTGCACCATTTAGGGTTTGCTGAGTATCACTATCCGAAAAGGCAGCTCCAAAAATGGTTTCACGCACATCAAACAAGAAGAAGAAAAAGAAGGCTGGATGGCTGACGAGACTGCTGCGGGGCAAGCGTAAATTTGTCGCCCATGTCCGTCTGACGGGCGCCATCGGCATGTCCGGACCCATGAGCAAGTCGCTTTCCATGGCAGGTATAGAGGAAACTCTGGAGCAGGCGTTCGCCATTCCGGGCCTGGCAGCTCTGGCCCTGTCGATCAATTCACCGGGCGGTTCACCGGTTCAGTCGACCCTGATCTTCAATCGTATCCGCCAGCTCGCAAAAAAGCACGAAGTCACGGTATTGGTGTTTTGCGAAGATGTGGCTGCATCCGGCGGTTATCTGCTGGCTGTGGCAGGCGACGAGATATTTGCTGATCGAAGCTCTGTGGTGGGTTCGATTGGCGTCATATCGTCAGGTTTTGGTTTTCAGGCCGCAATCAAGAAGCTCGGAGTGGAGCGCCGGGTGTATACGGCAGGGACCAACAAATCCGTGCTGGACCCGTTCCTGCCTGAAAAGAAGGAAGATGTCGCCCATTTGAAATCCCTGCAGCTCGACGTGCATGAAGCGTTCAAGGACATCGTGCGTTCGCGGCGCCAGGCGCAGCTCAAGGGCAAGGAAGATGAATTGTTTTCCGGCTTGTTCTGGGCCGGTGACAAGGCGCTGGACCGCGGCCTCGTGGACGGCCTCGGCACAATGCATGAAATCCTGCAGGACAAGTTTGGTGACGACGTCATCATCAAGACCATTGAGCAAAAGAGCGGGTTTTCCCTGCGCAAGCTCCTGCTGCCGGGCGGCGGATCGTCTGTCGACAGTGCGGCCAGGGCGGCAGGACAAGGAGTCGCGTCCAGCGCTCTTGAGCTTGCAGAAGAGCGCGCTTTGTGGTCTCGTTACGGTTTGTGAAAGCTGAAACGGGTAGAAGCCTTTTCGAAGGAATGAAGATACAATGATCTACAAACTGTTGTTGGCCGGTGTTGGTATTGCCATGTCATATACTGTGGCACGCGCACTTTCGAACCTGCAGGCAAAATCTGCCGTCAAGGTGAAGACCAATGAACATAACCGCGTTCGCAAGAGCCGGTTGCGCCAGGACCCGGTAACCGGCGTGTACTACCCGGAGGACTGATTGTCTCCGGTTCCGGCCCGAATGCAGCCACCTTGTGGGTCGCCGCTTGACCGGTGTTGGTCAGCGCAATAGGTTCCGGCCAGCGATTCACTGCGTCTGGCGATCCAGAGGCCTTTCAAAGTTACTTTAAAAATGACTGCGCCCTCCGGCCTAAATCCGAAAAAGTCCTTTCAGGATCTTATCCTCACGCTGCACAACTACTGGGCGGCCAGGGGATGTGTGATCCTGCAACCCTATGACATGGAAGTCGGCGCCGGCACCTTCCATCCGGCAACCACGTTGCGCTCGGTAGGCCCGAACCCGTGGAAGGCGGCCTACGTGCAGCCGTCGCGTCGTCCCAAGGATGGCCGCTTTGGTGAAAACCCCAACCGGCTGCAACACTACTACCAGTACCAGGTGATCCTCAAACCATCGCCGCCGGATCTGCAGGAGCTGTATCTCGGATCGTTGTATGCGATCGGCATCGACCGCGAAAACCACGACATTCGCTTCGTTGAAGATGACTGGGAGAGCCCGACGCTGGGTGCCTGGGGGCTGGGCTGGGAAGTGTGGTGCGATGGCATGGAAGTCTCGCAGTTCACCTATTTCCAGCAGGTAGGCGGTATGGACTGCGACCCGGTATCAGGGGAACTGACCTATGGTCTCGAACGCCTGGCCATGTATGTGCAGGGCGTCGACAATGTCTATGATCTGAACTTCAATGGCGGCGATGGCGACGATCGCGTCAGCTATGGTGATGTGTTCCTGCAGGCGGAACAGGAATACTCACGGCACAATTTTGACCATGCCAACACAGAAACACTGCTGCAGCAGTTCCGGTTTGCCGAAGCTGAGTGCAAGGCGCTGCTGGCAGCCGGCGACAAGGGCGCCAAACATCTCATGGCGCTGCCGGCGTATGACCAGTGCATCAAGGCATCGCATGTCTTCAACCTGCTTGATGCGCGCGGTGTGATTTCAGTGACCGAGCGCCAGGCCTACATTCTGCGGGTTCGCGATCTGGCCAAGGGGTGCTGTGAAGCGTGGGCCAGAACATCAGGCGGGAGCGCGCAACAAAATGGCTGAGCTCCTGTTAGAACTGTTCTCCGAGGAAATCCCGGCCCGCATGCAGGCCCGCGCCGCGGCTGATCTGCAGAAACTGGTCACCGGCGCACTGGTGGAGCAAGGTGTGACCTATGAAAGTGCCAGGGCACATGTCACGCCACGACGGCTGGTCTTGTGTGTGGACGGGCTGGCAGTGCGCACCGCCGATGTCAAAGAGGACCGCAAGGGTCCGCGTATCGATGCGCCTGAACAGGCGGTTCAGGGGTTTCTCAAGTCTGCCGGTGTTACGCTGGATCAATGCGACGTTGAAGAGGACAAGAAGGGCAAGGGCGCTTTCTATGTGGTCCGTATCAACAAGCCAGGGCAGAAAACCTCTGATGTCATTGCTGCCATTGTGCCGGATGTGGTGCGCAGGTTCCCGTGGCCCAAGTCCATGCGCTGGGGAACAGGCAGCCTGCGCTGGGTCAGGCCGCTGCAGTCCATTTTGTGCATGTTTGACGGTGAAGTTGTGCCGTTTGATGTGGATGGTATCCGGTCGGGCAACACCACGCGCGGTCATCGCTTCCTCAATCCGGCAGAAATTGCAGTCACAGCGTTTGATGACTATGAACAATCCCTGCGCTCGGCCCATGTCATGCTGGATGCCGATGAGCGCATGGAGGCCATTCGCAGCGAAGCCGGCAATCTGGCGTTTGCCAAGGGTCTGGAACTGATCGAGGACAAGGCGCTGCTGGCCGAGGTTGCAGGCCTTGTGGAATGGCCGGTCGTGCTGATGGGCGAATTTCACAAGAGCTTTCTCGACGTGCCGGCCGAGGTGATCGTCACCTCGATCAAAAGCCATCAGAAGTGCTTTGCGCTGACCGACAAGTCCGGAAACCTCTCCAACCATTACCTGCTGGTTTCAAATCTCATTGCGAAGGATGGCGGCAAGAAGATCACCGAAGGCAACAACAAGGTGATCGCGGCGCGGCTGTCCGATGCCCGCTTCTTCTGGGAGCAGGACAAGAAGATCGCGCTCGAAGACCGCCTGCCGCAGCTTGAGAAGATCACTTTCCATGCAAAGCTGGGCACTCAGGCCGAGCGGGTTGCCCGCCTTGAAGCGCTGGCCGGTGAAATCGCCGGGACAATCGGCGCGGACGAGGCCCAGGCAAGACTGGCGGCAAGATTGGCCAAGACCGACCTGGTGACCGAGATGGTTGGCGAATTTCCTGAATTGCAGGGCCTGATGGGCAGCTATTATGCCCGGGCCGAAGGCCTCGATGAAGATGTCCAGATCGCCATCCGTGACCATTACAAGCCGCAAGGCCCGTCCGACGATGTGCCGTCCGGCAAGGTGGCCCAGGCCGTGGCGCTCGCCGACAAGATCGATACGCTGGTCGGCTTCTGGGCGATCGACGAGAAGCCGACCGGATCGAAAGACCCCTATGCGCTGAGACGCGCCGCACTGGGTGTCATCCGCACTGTGCTCGAAGGTGAGCTTCGGTTGAAACTGCTTGCCCTGACCACTGCAGGCCTGAAGCCAATTCTTGAGGCAATGCATAGCGATGTGGAAAGCGATGAAGGCGATGCGGTCGTCCCCGGCAAGGCAGACAGCGATACCACGGCTGACCTGCTGTCATTCTTCGCTGACCGTCTGAAGGTTTATCTGCGTGAAGGCGGCACCCGGCATGACCTCATCGACGCGGTGTTTGCGCTCGGCAATCAGGACGATCTGCTGATGATCGTCAGGCGTGTGGAAGCACTGTCGGCTTTCCTGGAGACGGACGACGGCCAGAACCTGCTGGCCGGGGTCAAGCGGGCATCCAACATCCTGAAGATCGAGGAAAAGAAGGATGGCCGCAGCTTCACCGGCGCACCGGAAACCAAGTTGCTGCTACAGGGTGACGAAAAGGATCTGAACCGGGCCGTATCCCAGTCGGAAGCCAATGCCAAACGCGCCGTCGAGGCGGAGGACTTCGTGTCCGCCATGGGCCATATCGCCAAGCTGCGTGGCCCGGTGGACCAGTTCTTCGACAAGGTGACGGTCAACGCCGACGATCCGACGTTCCGCGAAAACCGCCTGAAACTGCTCAATCGCATCCGCGAGGCAACGCTCGCCGTGGCTGATTTCTCGAAAATCGAGGGGTAGGGCTTTTATCCCGCTCACGCAGGCAGCCTGACGGCTGCGCTCCGCGAGGGCGGGCCTGACCGGCCCGAGGTCCGTCGGGCCTAGTTCCAGAGTTTAGCACAACTGATTTGAAATATTCCTCCGAAGCACGCCAGTGCTGAGGCAAGGCCGACCGGCCGCCGCACGAAGTGCGCCCCCGCGGAGCGCAGCCGTCAGGCTGCTTGCGTGAGCGATATAAACTAAACAAGAACGGCCCGCCGAAGGCGGATAAGCTGTTCGACTAATAATCAAGTGTTGATGTGGCAATGCTGCGACTTGAAAAACCTGTCCGTTTGTGGCCTTAAACTCACCGCACATCATCCCACGGTGCGAAAATCAGGACAGGGGCAGGAAAATGAGCACTTCTTCCGGCAAGATGGTCTATCAGTTTGGTGACGGCCAGGCAGACGGCACGGCGAAGGACAAGGAACTGCTGGGCGGCAAGGGCGCCAACCTTGCCGAGATGTGCCAGCTTGGCGTGCCGGTTCCGCCCGGTTTCACCATCACCACGCAAGTCTGCACCGGCTACTATACCAACAACAATGCCTATCCTGACGGACTGGAGACCGATGTCGCCGCCGCCGTCAAGTGGGTGGGCGACAAGGTCGGCGCCGGCTTCGGCGACAAGACCAACCCGCTGCTCGTATCGGTGCGCTCCGGCGCCCGGGTGTCCATGCCCGGCATGATGGATACGGTGCTGAACCTGGGTCTCAATGACGACACCGTGCAGGGGCTTGCCGAACGCGCCGGTGACAAGCGCTTTGCCTATGACAGCTACCGCCGCTTCATCCAGATGTATTCCGATGTGGTGCTTGGCCTCGATCACGATGCCTTCGAGGACATGCTGGGTGAGTTCAAGGACGAAAACGGCCATGAGCTGGATACCGACGTCAGTGCGGATGAATGGGCAATTCTGATCGAGCGGTTCAAGGCGCTGGTTGAGGAAGAATCCGGCGAACCGTTCCCGCAGGACGTCAATGCCCAGTTGTGGGGCGCCATCGGTGCGGTGATAAAGTCGTGGCAGTCGGCCCGTGCCATCACCTATCGCAAGCTCAACGAAATTCCTGACGGCTGGGGCACGGCTGTCAATGTGCAGGCCATGGTGTTCGGCAATATGGGGGACACATCGGCCACCGGCGTGGCGTTCACCCGCAACCCGTCAACCGGTACCAGCGAACTCTATGGCGAGTTTCTGGTCAACGCACAGGGCGAAGACGTGGTGGCCGGTATCCGCACGCCGCAAAACATCACCGAGGCAGCCCGTATCGAGGCCGGCATGAGTGACCCGTCGCTGGAACAGCTGATGCCGGAAACCTTCAAGGAGCTGACCGGCATTTTCGACCGGCTGGAAGCGCATTACCGAGACATGCAGGACCTGGAGTTCACCATCCAGGACGGCAAGCTGTGGATGCTGCAGACCCGGTCGGGCAAACGCACCGCGCAGGCGGCCCTGAAAATCGCGGTTGATATGGCCGAGGATGGCCTGATCAGCAAATCGGAAGCTGTGGCGCGCATCGATCCCGGATCGCTGGACCAGTTGCTGCACCCGACCCTCGACCCCGAGGCCGAGCGCGACATTATCGCCTCCGGCCTGCCGGCGTCTCCGGGCGCTGCCTGCGGAGAGGTGGTTTTCGACAGTGATGAGGCTGAACAGGCCAAGGCGCAGGGCCGCAGGGTTATCCTGGTGCGCGTTGAAACCAGCCCGGAAGACATTCACGGCATGCATGCCGCTGAAGGCATCCTGACCACACGTGGTGGCATGACCTCCCACGCGGCCGTGGTCGCACGCGGCATGGGCAAGCCGTGCGTGTCGGGTGCAGGTGCCATTCATGTCAATTACGACGAACAGAAATTCACGGTCATGGGCCAAACCGTTCAGGCCGGTGAAATTGTCACCATTGATGGTGCGTCAGGCCAGGTGATGCGCGGAGAGATTCCCACCATCAAGCCTGAGCTTTCCGGGGATTTTGGCCATATCATGAAATGGGCCGATGATATCCGTAAACTTGGCATTCGCGCTAATGCCGATACACCGACCGATGCCCGCATGGCCCGCGAATTCGGCGCCGAGGGCATTGGCCTGTGCCGCACCGAGCACATGTTCTTTGAAAACGAGCGCATTGCCGCGGTGCGCGAAATGATCGTTGCCGACACCGATACCCAGCGTCGGACCGCACTTGCCAAACTGCTGCCCATGCAGCGCGCCGACTTCGTCGAACTGTTCGAAATCATGGCCGGCCTGCCGGTGACCATTCGCCTGCTGGACCCGCCATTGCACGAGTTTCTGCCGCACGGCGAAGAGGAGATTCTCGAGGTTGCCAGCAATATGGACATTGACCCGGAGGTGCTGCGGGCCCGGGTTGCAGAACTGGACGAATTCAATCCGATGCTGGGCCATCGCGGTTGCCGGCTGGCGGTCACCTATCCGGAAATTGCTGAAATGCAGGCGCGCGCAATTTTTGAGGCCGTGGTGGAGGCTACCGGCAAGACCGGTACGGCGCCGATTCCGGAAGTGATGATCCCGCTGATTGCCGGTCGCGCTGAATATGACCTGGTGGCGGCAAGCATTTCTGCCGTGCATGCGGAGGTGGAGGCCCAGTCGGGGCAGAAAATCGAGTTCCTGTGCGGAACAATGATCGAATTGCCACGGGCCTGTCTGAAAGCCGATGATATTGCAGGTGCAGCCGAATTTTTCTCGTTCGGAACAAACGATCTCACGCAAACAGCGTTCGGCATCAGCCGGGATGATTCGGCCCGGTTCATGGATGACTATGTGAACAAGGGTATCTGGGAGCGCGATCCGTTTGTGTCCATTGACGTGGACGGGGTTGGCGAACTGGTGAAAATCGGGGTTGAACGCGGCCGTTCCGTGCGCCCTGACATCAAGCTCGGCATCTGCGGCGAGCATGGCGGTGACCCCGCAAGTGTGCATTTCTGCCATACAGCGGGCCTGGATTATGTGTCCTGTTCGCCGTTCCGGGTGCCAATTGCCCGGCTGGCCGCTGCGCAGGCGGCTATCGGGGACGCCTGAACCGGATGATTGCGGCGTTAATGATGTAGACTCAAAGCCTGTGTATGCTGCAGTTTTTCGGCACTGGTAAACTTGCTTGCATGGTTAACCTATGATAAACGCTGAAGGACTATCCTTTGGGGATGAGTGACGACTAATTCTTACGGACCTTGCAGGGAAAGGCCCGCCTGTTTGAGTAATTACGACAGACATATGCGGATGCGTGCTCAGCACGACACCCGGTGGGATGATGCTGATCAATCAATTGGATTGTCGGATATCCTGTCATATGCCTGTGCAGGCTTTGCATTTGTCGCTGCCGTAGCGGTTGCCAGCCACTACATGTCCAAGGCCACGGCTTCAAACAGTCTCGTTGCAATCAACAGTCAGAACAATGTTGCTTCAGGCACTTCTTCTGCAGCTGCCCATTGGCGCGATGTGGTGTCTCCCGCGACAACGATTGCCAGCAAGGGATCGTTGCTTGACGATTCGGCGGCGGAGGACTTTCGTGTGGTGCCCACCGACAATCGCGTCGTGGTGGCAAGTCTTGGCAAGTCGGACTTTGTCAGCAACGAGGTTGAGCTGACTTTGCCCGGTGCCCAGGAGCAGATCATAACACCGGCGGCCTATCAGCCACAGGGTCGGTTACAGCTGGTCTCAATTCCGCCATCGCCGTCAATTTCGCAGCTCGAGTCCGGCTTCCGTCTGGGCCGTGGCGAAAAACGCAAGGTTCTGAAAAAGCGTGAAGCGCGCCTTGCCGAGAAAGATTGCCTGGCGCGTGCCATATACTTCGAGGCTCGCTCCGAGCCGGAAGCAGGCCAGATCGCGGTGGCCAATGTCATTCTCAACCGGGTCAAGTCCAAGCTCTATCCCAATACGATTTGCGGGGTCGTGTATGACGGGGCACACCGGTTGAATTCGTGTCAGTTCTCATTCGCCTGTGACGGCAAGCGGGACGCACCACGTGGGCCGAAGGAATGGGCGAAAGCCAAGAAGCTGGCATCTCGCGCAATGGCCGGCGACGCCTATGTTCGCGTCGTGTCAACGGCAACCCACTATCACGCCGATTATGTGAACCCGAGCTGGTCAGGCAGCATGAAGCGGCTTATCAAGATCGGCCGGCATATTTTCTACAACGGCGTCTGACCCCGACTATTTCATCTGCTGAAAATTTCCGGATACCTCGCATGATTTTGCGGGGTTTTTTTAATTTGGGCTGGACGGAACAACGCTTCATCCCGCACATTCCTTACACGCATTGGCTTGGTTGTTTTCGGGTCGGGCATTAAACAGGCGCTTCAGGAGGCGAAACATGGCTACATGGACGTGGATGAACGGTGACTGGCATGACACCCCTCCCATGGTGGCCAGCCCGATGACACATGCCATGTGGCTGGGATCATGCGTGTTCGACGGCGCCCGCGCCTTTGAAGGCACGGCCCCCGACCTGGATCAGCATTGCGACCGGGTCGTGGCGTCTGCCAAAACCTTTGGCCTGAAGCCGATGCATGATGCACGTGAGATCGAGGCGCTGGCGCGCGAGGGCATCGCAAAGTTTGCCGGTGATGCCGAACTCTATATCCGCCCGATGTACTGGGCCGATGAAGGTTTTGTGGATGTGGACCCTGACACGACCCGGTTTGCGCTGTCGGTTTATGATGCGCCCATGCCGCCGGTTGCCGGATTTTCCGTTACCTGTTCGCCGTTTCGCCGCCCGTCGCTTGAATATGCCCCGACCGATGCCAAGGCCGCCTGCCATTATCCCAATTCGGCCCGTGCCATGCGCGAGGCCCGCGCTCGCGGCTTCGACAATGCGGCGATGCTGGATCCGTTGTCGAACGTGTCCGAGCTTGCCACGGCCAACATCTGGTACGCCAGGGACGGCGAGGTTTTCACCCCGGTGCCCAACGGCACGTTCCTGAACGGCATTACCCGGCAGCGCATCGTCAACCTGCTGCGCGAAGATGGCATCAAGGTGCATGAGGGCTCGCTGAAATGGCATGATTTCGAGACCGCGGACGAAGTGTTCTCTACCGGTAACTGGGCCAAGGTGTCGCCTGTCATCAGGATTGAAGACCGCGATTTGCAGCCCGGTCCGATGTACGCCCGGGCGCGGGAACTGTATTGGGCTTATGCTCATTCCGCCGGGAAACTCGCTTAAATTCGCAATTGTGCGAATTTCTTCATGAAGGCGGCACCGGCCTGTTCTGCCGATTGCGGTGTCAGTTTCTGCAGGGATGAAACCATGGCTGCATCGAGCCCGCGAGGGCGGCCAAAAAATTTCGCTGCCTCGCCATCGTCGAATCCCGCCAGCACGGTCGCCTCAAAAAATGCGGACGCCTTGTCGGCCCGCTTGATCTGGGTTTCAACCCTGTCCGGTAAATGCGCGGGCAGTCCGAAGCGCACGTGCACAGCCTCCATCAGCCTGCCTTCAAATGCCCTGTAGTCCAGCCCGAGCGCTGCCTTGAACGGCGAGATCATGTCGCCGATCACGTATTCGGACGCATCATGCAGCAGGGCCGCCAGCCGCCAGCGCGGATCGGTGTTCGGGTAAAATTCGCCCAGCAACTGTTCGACGAGAACACAGTGTTGGGCGACCGAAAACGCGTGTGCCCCATGGGTCTGGCCGTTCCAGCGCGCGACGCGCGCCAGGCCGTGGGCAATGTCCTCAATCTCGACATCCAGCGGAGACGGTTCCAGCAGGTCCAGCCTGCGTCCCGACAGCATGCGCTGCCAGGCACGTGGTGCCTCCGGTTTTTTTGCTCTTGCGGCCATTGTCCTAACGCGCCAGCTTCTTGCACGGCTCGTGCCGGTGGCACTGGACCAGATGATCGTTGACCATGCCAACCGCCTGCATGAAGGCATAGACAATGGTCGGGCCGACGAAGCGGAATCCGCGTTTCTTCAGGTCTTTGGAGATTTTTTCCGCCAGTGGTGTGGCGGCAGGCACGTCTTCCAGCCGGCTGAACCGGTTGACCAGTGGTTTGCCGTCCATGAAGTCCCACAGATAGGTGTCGAAGCCCTGCGCCGCCTCGATTTCCAGATAGGCTTGCGCATTGGTGACACTGGACTCGATCTTCAGCCTGTTGCGCACAATACCGGCATCGAGCATCAGGTCGGCTCTCTTTGCTTCGTCATATCGCGCCATGATGGCCGGATCGAAATTATCGAATGCGGCGCGGAAATTATCGCGCTTGCGCAGGATGGCAATCCAGGAGAGGCCGGCCTGGAACCCGTCAAGCAGCAGTTTTTCAAACAGCGCCCGACTGTCATATTCCGGTACGCCCCATTCCTCATCGTGATAGGTCACATAGTCGGGTGCGGTACCGGACCAGCCGCACCGGTCGATACCGTCTTCATGGGTGATCAGTGAATGTTCCCAGCCCATCAGTCATCATCTCCTGCAGTATCGGCCGCATCTGCCCAGCGTGCCCAGGCAGGTTTGTGCATGGTGATCTGCTGCCCGTCAACTGACAGAACTGTGCCGGCGCTTGCAGCCTTTGCGGCACGATCAAGCCGGATCAGCGCCAGGCCGTTGGAACCATGTGCGCCCAGCAGCGTTCCGACCGGCCTGTCATCGGCCATCACCTTTGCGCCGGGTTCGGGCAGGGCGGCTGCGGCATCAACCGGTACCAGGCGGGAGCGTGCAGTGCCGCGATGCTGCATGCGTGACACGACTTCCTGACCCACATAGCATCCTTTGGAAAAGTCCACTGAAGAGAACTGATCATAACACGCTTCATGCGGGAACAGGTCGCCGGAGCCGATCTCGGCAGCATCCCCGATACCCAGTTTGTAACGATGGTCCTGGTAGGCTTCAGGTGGCTGAGTGGAAATTGATGTGATCACGGCCTCTGGCGCGATCACTCTTGCGCCCAGATCGGCATTGCGCGGGTCCCGAAACACATAACCCTCGCTCATCGATGAAAGGTCTGCGTCGTCCCAGCAGGCTGCGACTGCAAGTTTATCGGCCTGATCGATGCTCAGCGCCCGGCGCAGCCGGTACATTGTGAGCCTCTGGATCAGGCTGGCAGCACTTTCCGCTGCACAGTCAAACAGCGCGCCGCCTTCGGTTGCCAGAATGAAAAAGTCGAACAGTATTTTTCCCTGTGGCGTCAGCAGAGCACTGTGAACCGCCTGCCCGGGTTTCAGGTCAGCCACATTGGCCGTCACCAGGTCCTGGAGAAATGCCAGTGTGTCTTCGCCTTTGACCTCGACGACGGCACGATCGGGCAGACTTGCAATGGAAACTGTCATTTGGTGCGATTCTCTGTCTTGCTTGAGTGAACAGATTTACATACTTACGTTGTTTGGTATAAGCCAATGGCCAAGATCAAGAAGTGTCCGGGTCAACGGGAACGGATACCGGGTTATCATAACAGGAGAGACTTTCATGTCGGGCACTTTTCGCGCAATTCAGATCAACAAGACCGATGACAAACAGACCGCTGCGCTGGTCGAACTGAGCGATGCGGACCTGATGGACGGTGACGTGACCGTAGATATCAGTCATTCCACGCTCAACTACAAGGACGGGCTTGCGCTGACGGCCAAGGCGCCGATTATCCGCAAGTTCCCGCTGACGCCGGGCATTGACTTTGCCGGTACGGTTTCTGCGTCCGACAATCCCGGCTACAAGCCCGGCGATGCGGTTATCCTGAACGGCTGGGGGGTCGGTGAGGGCCATTCCGGCGGCTTTGCAGAGCGCGCCCGGGTCAAGGGCGACTGGCTGGTAAAAATGCCCGACAGCATGACCGCCGCCCACGCCATGGCCATTGGAACCGCAGGCTATACGTCGATGTTGTGCGTCATGGCTCTTGAAGATGCCGGCATCACGCCGGACAGTGGTGAAATTCTCGTCACCGGCGCTGCCGGCGGTGTTGGATCGGTGGCAATCGCCATCCTGTCGAAGCTTGGATATTCGGTGACCGCGTCAACCGGACGTACCTCCGAAGAAGCTTTTCTGAAAGGTCTGGGCGCATCCAGCATCGTGGACCGGGAGGAGTTCAATACGCCGCCGAAGCCGCTGGCCAAGTCGCGTTGGGCAGGCTGTGTCGATGCGGTTGGATCAACCACGCTGGCCAATGTGTTGTCGCAGATGAATTACGGTGGTGCCGTTGCTGCTTGCGGCCTGGCGCAGGGCATGGACCTGCCGGCTTCCGTCGCGCCGTTCATTCTGCGCGGCGTCAAGCTGCTGGGCGTGGATTCGGTGATGTGTCCGAAGCCGAGGCGTGAGCAGGCCTGGGCCCGGCTGGCGAAAGACCTGGATATGGCCAAGCTCGACAGCCTGACATCACATATCAAGCTGGATGACGTGATCGCGGCCGGTGCCGACATCATGTCCGGCAAGGTGCGCGGCCGCATCGTTGTGGATATTGCCTGAGGCGGCTTGGGTTCCGAATTTGGGCTTAAGTCTTACTGCAGTGTGCGAATGACGGTGAACTCACCGTTGCGAATGCGTTGCGGCAGGCGTTCGGCCATCATCGCAACCGGCTCCTCGCCATAGCTGGCAATCATGTCAGACAGGGCGGCGAAAATGGCAGCCGTCGCGACGCAATCGGGATCCAGGCCGTCATAGACGGCTTCTTCCCACGCATCCAGAATATAGCGCAGAGCCGCCTGGCGGCTGCGTTGCGCTTCTTCTCCGTTATCTTCTTCCGGCATTCGGAATTCCGGCGATTGTTTCACCTTGGCATCCAGTCGTCTTTTTATTACCCCACCCGGCGACTGCTTTTCCAATCACTCGGATGTGTCGCTCGAACTCTTACACTAGCATGTGCAATGCGAGACACACGCCGATAGTTGGCAAAAGGTTAACGCGCCATGGTTAGTGTTATGGGCCCGGAAAAGCGCGCCGGTTTGCGGTAGAAAAGTGTCCGAAACAGGGGATACCAAAGGAAGTAATTACTCCCTTTGGTATCACTTCTTGATGACTGTGCCCGGTTCGAAGGCTTCGACGACAAAAGCAAATGTCACATCATAAGGAATGTCCTCATAACTGCCCGAGGCATTCTTTTTCTGAACGGTGATGCTGCCGACGTCGCGTCCCTTGGCGATCTCGCCGGTGTCCAGCGCAGACGCTTGGCCGGCCTTCCATTTGATCGTCACCTTGCCGTGCATCAGTTCTTCGCTCTTGGTCAGCATGGACAGCGCAATGGCATTGACCTTGCCATTGACCCGGTAGACCACGACCCGGGCCATGGGACTGATGCCCTCGGGCATCTTGCCGCGATACAGGAACGGGGCAGCGGCGCTGTCATATCCGACATACGGGTTGCGGCCATAATTTCGAAACCCGGGATTGTTGGGTACGAGCACCTTGCCTTCGGGAAACCGGGTTGTGAAATCCGCCCAGCTTTCCAGCCTGGCGGCCACGAATTTCAGGCTGCTGCCGACCTGCGATCCGGCAATGGCCTTGCCGGTGAACTGTTGCCACCAGCTTTCGCTTTGCCGGTCATACATGATCAGGTCCGAATTGCGTAAAAGACCGGTTGTACCGAAATCCTTCATCTCGCCGTCAACCATGCGGTCAAACACGATCGCCGCATTGCACAAGGGGCAGTAGGTCACCGCCACCGGCTTGCCGCCCACAGTGTCATTTACGATTTCGTGCCAGATCAGGATGCGCAACGGATAAGCGCGCGCATCGCCGTTGATTTCTATCGAGATAACAGGGTCCTTGGCCGTCAGGTCTTTCTGTGAGCTTGCCGGCTGGAACTGCGGATTGTCGATCGGTGGAATGCCGTCGCGCGGCGGCCCGCCGGACATCACCTCAGACAATGGTACCGTGGTTTTGGAAAAATCGGTGTTTGACCAGCCCATGCGGACAAACCGGTCTGCTTCGTCGTTTGCCAGCGACGCCACAGTAAGGGCGGTCAGGAACAATGCCGCAATCATGCCTGTTATGAGTTTCATGGTGCGCAAGGGTGACGTATCGGCCGGTCACAAGCCAATCAGATTTATGTGAGGGTTTTCAGTGTGTTTCTGATCAGGTCAGCCGTGCCGTGCGTCATGTTCAGATCGTCCAGGTCACAAGCTTGAGCCCACATGACGTCGGATACATCGGTCGCGGCAACCGCCTCGCCGTGCTGCCAGTGGCATAGAAACACAGAAATTACATAGTGAAACATCACCGTACCTTGCGCATCGCGATGAATGATGTCCTGGCACTCGATCAGCCTGTCCAGGCGCGCGGTGACACCGGTTTCTTCCGCCAGTTCCCGCAAGGCTGCGTCACGGGCCAGCTCGCCGGTTTCAATATGCCCGCCCGGCAGGCTCCACAGCCCGTATCCGGCCTTCTTGGCCCGCTTGGCCAGCAACACCCTGCCGTCACGCAGTGTCAGGGTGCTGACGCCGGGAACCGGCTTAACGCGTGCAATAGTCATCACTGGTTGTTTAAATCCTGATGTGGTCGTGGCAGATTGACGACCATGTGCAATCTATACAGCTTTCGCAAGTCGCCCGAAGAGGTCAAGGCATTGTTCGACTATCCCGAGCAACCCAACTTCCCGCCTCGCGACGTGGTGGCCCCGGGTCAGCCCATAGCCATTGTAAAGGGAGAGAAGGCCAACCGGCACTTTGCACTGGTGCGCTGGGGCTTTGTGCCGTCCTGGACAAAGGAAATGAAGGCCGGCAAGCCCCTGACCAATGCGCGGTCCGAAACGGTGTTTGAAAAGCCATCCTTTCGCCATGCCATCCGTCGCCGCCGCTGCCTCATTCCCGCGGACGGGTTTTACGAGTGGAAAGGCGATGTGCCGGGCCGCAAACAGCCGTTTCATATCATCGGGCCGGACAATGGTCTATTGGCTTCTGCCGGCCATAGCGGGAGCCTGTAAGGTACTTGTAAGACGCCGTTTAGCGCCTTTGTGGTCAAATCTGGCCCACCGCGAAAGTGGTCGGGCAAAGGGTGTTTGTGAGCAGGCTGGCGAATTGCAGCAAATCCACCGCTCAGGACGTGCGAGTCTGTTCATATCATTGCTCGCAGACATCAAACGTTAATATGAGTGGTTGTGTCACCAGTTTATACTACTTTTGGTTGTGAAATTTAAGTATTAAGGATCATATTGTTGACATGAATTCGACACAACAAAAATTGATTCTTGCATATAATATATTAATATCAGTAATCGTCGATGTAGATTGTGTGTTTGTTGTTTATGAGGTTTTGATTGATGAAGAAAATGAATTTCAATCACATTTACAATGATTTCACGCCCGATGCATATTTAAACTGCTTGAGGGAGTTAGATTATAGGGAGCCAGATTTTGTGCATGACTGTTTACGAAAAATTGTTTTAGATGGAATTTCAAGTCATGGTGAATATAAGATAGTTGATTTGGCTTGTGGGTATGGGTTCAACGGGGCAATTGCAAAGTATGACCTGCCCTATGAAAGGTGTAGCGTTCGTACCCCTTTTGTAAACAACTCGATTTGTCATGTTGTTGGTGTTGACATCGCCACAAACGCACTTAAATATGCGCATTACATGAATTTTATTGATGATTATATTGAGCAAAATCTTGAAAAAGAAATTATAAATAGTTGTTGTTCTGAAAAATTAGAAAATACAAACCTGATAATTTCTTCTGGATCTTTTAGTTATATAACGGAAAAGACTCTGGAGCAAATTTTTTCAAAATTAAACACCTGCGTGGACTTTGTTGGTTGGCCTATTTATGGATCCAATATATCCGGTATAACGGATTTTCTTGATAAAAATTACAATTCGTATGTTGTCAGCGACGATATATATCCAATGAGAAGTTTTTTTAATGAGGAGGAGCAAAATTCATATATTGATAATTTAACCAAAATTCAATTAAGCAAAATAGGAGATACAAAAAAGCTACCAGTTTATAAAATTCACGCCAAAGCTTTTGAATTCAAATTATAAATGAAAAAATACTTTTAAAATTCATATATTATTTAATTAGATGTGATAAATGTATTAAGCAGTATGTAAAAATGTATTTTTTTGGTAAATTATGAGATTTTGAATTTTAATAAAAATTATACATGCGATATTGGTAGGTATAAATTAAATTGAATTCCAGTGATGTTGGTTTTTATTTGTCTTGATATAGGGGAGTGATTGAAGCTGATCCAGTTGTTTCAATTTAGGTGATGTTGTTGTGGTGCTGGAAATTGAACAGAAATTTGTTGTCAACGGAAGCGGTTGGCGCAATTTGATTTTGAGCAGCTTGAACATTACCCAAGGGTACTTGTTCATCGGCGATGATTTCGAAATACGTATTAGGCTGGTAGATGGGGAGCGTGCCTATCTTACTGTGAAGAGCTTGGAGACGGGTGTCGCGCGTGATGAATACGAAATCGAAATCGATCGACATGTGGCGAATGAGTTGTTTGAGCGATTCTGCAAGAATACGATAATCGAAAAAGTGCGGCACAATATTGCTGCTCTAACCGAAAGTACACATTGCATTGTAGACGAGTTTTCCGGCCGTCATAGTGGAATTACGGTTTTGGAAGTGGAAATGTCCGATCTTCAGCAGAGTGTAAACCCACCTGAGTGGGCGCTTAATGAAGTGTCCTGTGACAGGCGGTACCGCAATCATTGGCTATCCAAGGCGTCTCAAATGCAGATAGAAGAACTAAAAAACATTTCAATACAGAACTCCCAGAACGGCAAGTTTGAAATATTGTGGTCCGGCTTTCTGAAAGAGAGCGATGTTCAGATCGAGCTTGTTGAAGTTGATTTATATAGTCCTTCCGAACAGGCGACGCTTGATGAAGTTTGGAAAGGTAGGATGAAAAGCGCCGAAATTTCTGGTCAAAAATTATATAATTCGAGCCTATTCGGTCTCAACTCGATAGCTGAAAACGTCGATGGGCGTCTTCAGATCATTGTCCACCGTACTGATTATGCCGGTTATGTTGCAAGTAGATCCCCAACAAGCGCCCTACCTCGTGCCAATCCCATAGGTACTTCAATTGTTCCCATTACAACTGATGGGTTTATCCCAATAGGTAAAAGGTCCTCGGATGCCGAAGTCAACCCAGGGAAGTTGTTTACATTTGGCGGTTTTTTTGACGCGGATAAGGATATTCGAAACGGCAATCCAAACGTATTTCAATGCATTATCCGTGAAATCAAAGAGGAACTGGGAATAAAATTGAAATTGGAGTCCATACAACTAATTGCAATTGTAAATGACTCTATATTTATACATCCAGAATTTTGTTTTCTTACTCAAATCGGCGAGACAAAAGATGAAATTAAAAACGCAGATTGGATGGCAGAGCTTTCGAGTATCGAATTTGTAAAAATAGAGAATTTAAAAAAATTTCTTAAATATAACGAAATGGAATTTACGCCAACATTATTTGGAGGATTGCATTCTTTGGCTCTCTATATGGACGGAGGGAGTTATTGATAATGTGTGGAATTGTAGGCTTATTGTCTGAAAAAAAGAAAAAGAAAGGCCTCGTCTACAGCACTCTCGCGCAGATGATGCCGTTCGTTGAGCAGAGAGGGCCGGATAGTAGCAAAATTGTTAATTTGCCACAGATGAATGCTTCTATCGGTATGACGACACTCGCGATATTTAATCAAAAAAGCCGAAATGGACCATATAGTTCAAATGATGAACGCTACCATTTGGCATACAATGGTGAAGTTTATAACGTAGACCAACTCTGCAAGTCATTCGAAATTCCTCTAAGTAGTGATCAGAATGACGGTGATATGCTTTTATACCTTTTGCAAAATTGGGGGGTGGAGGCGCTAGCATATGTAAACGGAATGTTTGCAATTGCATTTGTTGATGTTAATGAAGGCACAATCACTCTGGCAGTCGATCAGTTTTCGCAGAAAACACTTCATTGGTCATACGAGAGCGGTGATTTTCAATTTGGATCACTATTGAGTGCTCTGGAGGGTTGCACGCTAGAAGCCGATGCGTTCGGAGAGCGTTTCGGATGGACGCAATGCCATCAAAATGGCCGGACTCCATTTCGAAACGCCCACAGGCTCAAGCCGGGCTCGATACTCAAATACAAAATGGGAGAGGGCGTATCTCACTCTGTGCTGCCGTGTAAGGTCGAACACGATCATGCACTCTCTGTGCGAGACGTGTTTTCGGCGGCGATTGTGCGTACCAAAGCTAACTCAACCAAAACCGGTTTGCTGCTCAGTGGTGGGCTGGATTCTTCCATCCTGGCCGCTACAGTCTCTCCCGATGTTGCGTTTACTGTATCTTATAAAGAGCATGACGCATTTGATGAAGAAGAAAAAGCTGCTGAGGTTTGCCGGCAGTTTGGCATCGAGCACGTAATCCTTCGCCCCTCATATTTCGATCTTCTTGCCAAAATTAGAAATATTACAGACTCGATTGATTATCCTGTTGGTAATGCCAGTATTTTATCAGAATATGTCGCCTACAAGGAGATGGGTAGACACAATATAAGAGTTTGCTTCAGTGGAGTTGGTGCGGACGAACTATTTTTTGGTTACGAGCGCATGCGACTGTTTTTTGCAAGAGCCACGGGTAAAGTAATTTCCGTGTCGAAAAATTACATGTCGTTGAAAGACAAAGTTGACCGTGTATTTAATGACAATGACCCTTTGGCAATAAAATACATTAGATTACTTAGCCGTTCTCGATGTTCGGTTTATGAGAAATTGTATCTCCTCGAAAACCCCAATATTTGCCAACTGCCTATACCCAATATGATGGCAAAAATTGAAATCGACCTCAATCTTCCCAATCTCCTGCGCACTACAGACGCAATATCTGGCTATTTTGGAGTTGAGGTGCGTTCACCCTACCTGGACGCGGAGTTGTATTCAATTTGCCAGGACGAATGGGTCAGAAATGGCGAAATACTAGACAATGAAGTTACCAAGCCTACACTCAGAGAGGTCGGCCGCGAACTCGGCCTTCCAAGCTCTGTGATTTGCGATCCAGTAAAGCGCGGTTTCGCGGCGCCATATGGATTATGGATGTCAAACAAGTCGGAGACTTTTTACGATCGAAAGCCATTTGTGCAATTGATGATCGACACTTATAAAGAAAAACTCATTGAGAGGGCGCAATAAAAATCGTGAGTAATATAGAATATGAAATAATAAATAAATTTATAGAACGCAGTTATTATATAAAAAGTGGTTTTTATAAAAATATAATTAGTAAAGCACCTGAATTATTTTCGAAACAAAATTTGTCCAATCTTTCGCGAGCTGTTTTCGTTCTCATAAAGCCAGACGCGGTCTCGAGAGGTTTGACGTCAAATATAATAAATCGCTTTCAAGAGCACGGTCTTGGTGTGTTTTACGTGAAGATTATTTCCACCCCTCGAGAAAGAGATTTTGAAGAACTGTATAAATTCAATTTAACATTACGTAATGAACAAAACATGATTGGAAGTTGGTGGATAAACCGCTTGTTATATACAGCCGGTCCGTCGGTCGCATTGATCTTGAAGTCACAGGTATCAGGGCAACGTTCTCCATATGAGACTCTCGCAGCAATAAAGGGGCCGTCCGATCCGCAGCTATGTGAGCGAGGGCAGATCCGTTATGATTTTCGGGCCGCCAATGTCGCTTTAAATTTGATCCATACCTCAGACGATCCAATTTCATCCGTGCGAGAGTTCCAAATTTTTGACAAAACCAGTCGACTTGCTGGCGTTCTCCAGCATGAGGCCGCCTTTGATTGGACGTCTGCGCTGGCCGACCTACCGACCAAGGAGCCGGAGCTTGAATTGCTGGAGGTATTCTCAGCTGTGTTCCGACAGCTTCGTTCTGTCGCAAATACGCCCTGTCTATCGGATCTGCTCTTGTTACTCGCAAACCAAGCGTCTTGCTGTTCTGCGTTGGAATTGCACTGTGGGCGGAATGCGTTCTTCAATCACTACGCTCGCCAGGTATTGGATTACTCGGTAAATCCACGTGTTCATACTAATGGTACGGATGTTGCAATTTCAAATATTGTAAACACACTTAATTTTTTTGGTAGTAATGAAAATATAGAAATTGAAGAACTGGAAAAAAATATTGACGAAAGCGGAACAAAATTATCGCAATGGCAAAAGATGATAATCTTGACAACTGCCTATTATTCGGCTGGCTTTCGCAGAATGAGGGCAAGTTAAACTTAGCATGGCCACATCTGAATCAAACAATTATAGCATTTCAATACGTGGTTCGTTTGAGAAAATTGTTGCGTGCAACATGGACTTATACGTGCTTGATGATGCGTCCCTTCCTTCGTTCTATTCAATGCAGCGAAGTGCTTGGGGGAGATGTTTACTTAAAGAGTTGCAATTAAAAGGTATAAATGCACTGCCAGTATTGATAAATGAATTTACTTTTGTATTGATTGATAAAACGACCAGAAATATTTATTACTGCCGACCCGTCCCCACTTCGAATCCTGTTTATATTAGGGATAATAGCGGAGGTATTGTTTTTGGGGCTAAAATTGAAGATTTGTTTCTCTCATCGGAAGAAATACGCCCTGATCAAATTGGCATCGTTCAATATCTGCACTGCCAATACAGCGCTGCCCCGCGAACTGTCGTTCAGGATGTTAAAAAAGCCGGAGTTGGCATTCTGTACAGAAAAACATTGGGTGGTGTGGGTGTTAAGTTGGATTTCGCAAGTTGGGCAAATCGGTCGTTGCCGTCAGGTTTTACGGACGCCCAGCTAAAGGAACATATCAGAAATATTTACAAAAAGCTGGCATTGAAACTGGAGTCGCCAGTTGCTCTTTTTTGTAGCGGCGGGATCGATTCCACAACGAATGCTCTCAGATTGTGGTGTCAGGATATTGCTGCGACATTGCTAACGGCCTCGTTTCAGGACGAGAGTTATGATGAAGCCAAATATGCATCCATGGTTGCCCGAAAAACTGGCTTTCCACACAAGACCGTGGTAGCTGCAGGCATGTCGTATCCTGAGGCCAAATTGGCAATACAGGGATTGTCTGAACCGATTTGTGATCGGGCGATCATACCCACGTGGAAGCTGGTTTCAGAGACAACTTCGGTAAGTGAAGCTATTGTATCTGGAGAGGGAGGGGATGAGCTTTGGGGCCTCCCCCGTCGTTGGACGCGGCAAGATATCAATGATGCCAACAAATTTTCGGTCAAAGAGTTGGTTGATGCATTCCTTGAAAAAGGGGCATGTGTGGATATTGAGCAGCTTGCTGCTTGGATAGAAGCCGATATTGACTATACCGCAGCCGCGAAGGAACTGTCGCAGGAACTGACTAGTATGGTTGCGCTATCAGGTATCGAGGGGGCAGCCAAAACGCTGAAATTGTTACAATGCACGACATGGTTGGCTGAAAATGTAATACAGAAGGACAAATCAATACATTATAGCTTGGGGAAAAAGCTGTTTTTTCCGCTTGCTGACAAGTTATATTTAGAACTCATATTCGGATCTCCAGATAATTGCGATTCATATCTCTACGGTGACAAAAAACCGCTGCGGCAGATGATTTTGGAGCATGATATGGAGAGCATAGTTTCCAGGCCAAAACAAAAATTCAAAGTGCCAGCATCAATTTGGACAACTGGATCAATTGGAGCCGCAATCGATCTGTTGGCTAAATCAGACTCCATATTATTTCAAACAATTCGGCGCGCCAGGTTTTCGCAGGAATGGGCGTTGGTCAGATCCGGAGCAGCTGGCAACGATAGATTAATTTGGGGATTGTTCGTTCTTCATGAATGGTTTGAGAGTTTGCGATCTAAAGTTCCGGATTGTACTGAAGGCAATTTGTTCAGAAAGTAATCATTAGTGAATTAATAGAACTAAATTCCATTTTCGAACCTAATTTTGTCTCAATTTGAATATATCTGTATACAGAATAATGATTTTGTGTTGATTTTTGATTCGCATTCAACTCTGCCAATGCGGTTGAAATTGTTGGGATGTTGGTTTGAATTACATATTACCAGGATATATATTTAGAATTCCCGCAGATTGTTGCGCGCTGTATTTTGCTCAATTTATGACAGCATTTGGATTTGCGCTGGCCCTTCCTCTTATTCCCCTCGCCGCATTGAAATTAGGCGCCACTGCCAGTGAAGTAGCGTTCATAATGGGTTCTAATGCCATTGTGTTTTTGATATTAGCACCAATACTCGGGGCTATAAGTGATAAAGTTGGTCGAAAGGCCATTATAATTTTTGCATATTCAGTCAGTTGTTTGAGTTTTTATGTATTAAGCGTGTCTGACAACATTACAACACTTCTAATTGCACGTGCGGTAGGTGGGGTGCATGGTGCGTGCGGTGGTGTGATAATGGCCTATGTGAGTGATTGTGTTTCAAAAGAAGACAGTGCGGAAATTATGGGGTTTATGAGTTCTGCAATCACCCTTGGCTTCATATTGGGGCCATTGATGCTGGTTGGGGGGGCTTTAGCGGATGTTGTAAACGGTGCAGGGCTGTTTATTGCAGCAGCCGGCGGCATCATGATTGGCGCAGTTGTGTTTGCCTTTGCACAAAAAAGGGTAACGTCACAGGAAGTAACTCCAAAGACAGAACCGTCAAAAGGAATAATGGATAAATTTGCTGGTTTACGTGCGCACACGGGCGTCTTGGTGTTTGTGGGAGCCACAAGCCTGGTATGGCTTTTCTATGCTGGTAGAACATCAACGATCTCATTGTTCATATTGGATTTGAATCCAGATTCAGTCATCGTTAAATCGTCCATATTTTATATTTTGGCTAGTTTTGTAACGGTAGTGTCCCAGGTATGGATAATTAGTTATTTGAATAATAGGAATATTACAGAGTCGTTTATTTTATGTGCTTCTTTAATTGCTTCGGTGCTCGCAATATCAAGTTTGTATTTCTATAATTGGCTTTTTATGCTGCTTTTTTACTTGATTTTGGCTGTGTTGACCGCCGTTGCATACCCTGCGGCGATGAGTTTGGTAGCGAAACGGAGCTTACGTCACCAGAAAGGTACTCTATTGAGCCTCGCCGCAAGCACCGTGAATCTGGGGCAGGCAGCAGGACCCTTCATAATGGGAATTGGATTGGTAGGTGTCGGTATGAGAGGCTTCGGCCTGCTGGAGGGGGTTGGACTTTTGGTTTGTGCGGTAGCTTTTGAAATCGGGAGACGCAAAAAATGGCTGAAACTTTAGAAGATTTTGAACAGGTGCTTTGTGGATATGGGTGGTCGGCCGATAAAATTCGGGAAGATGTTAAGCATCTGGTTACGTCAGATGAAGTTACCATTTTGCTTGCCGGTTCCATTGTCGATGGTTTGCAGAATGAAGAGTCTGACGTGGACACGCTTTTTGTATCACCTGAACTTCAACTAAGCGATACAACAATGGAACAGGAGGGAGTTCAGGTTAAGACGTTTGGTCTTAATCATGGAAGGCTCCAGGTTGAATATAGCAGTTCTGAAATAATTCAGGAATTAGTAGACAAGATAGATATTACTTTGCGTTCAGATGGCAATGAGCTCGCTCTATTAAGTGTGCCAGAAAGGCGGATATTGCATCGTATTGTCACGGGTATCCCGATACACAACCCGGATCGCGCTAACGAGTTAAAGAAGATTGTAGATAAGGCACGATTGGCCACCTATACGGTGATTTCCAATGCATATGAGGCTGAATCGTCACTTCGAGATGCAACTGGTGAAATAGAAGCCAAGAATTTCGCCAGTGCTGTAAGAATGCTTCAGATGGGCGCCGAGTTTTTGTGTCTTTCGGTCCTGGGTATGGCCGGTGAAACCAATCAAAATAGGAAATGGTCTTACCGATTAATCCGGAGAAACGAAAATATAGAGGCGTCCCTAAAGGCGGAAATCATCCGGCCATTTTTCCCAAGATGGAAGGATGGAGACGCGGCGGAGTATGTTCATCAACTGTATAGAAGCCAGCAGTCGATTCTCGATCATGTACGCTTCGAGTATAGTAGATTTTTCACTGAAAAAGGCATAGCTGGACGTCCATAGTTTCTGAGACGTCAATCATCCAGGGCAATTGTCATCACTAACAGTTTAAATCCTGATGTGGCCGTGGCAGGTTGACGACCATGTGCAATCTATACAGTTTTCGCAAGTCGCCTGAGGAGGTCAAGGCGTTGTTCGACTATCCCGAGCAACCCAACTTCCCGCCGCGTGACGTGGTGGCGCCGGGTCAGCCCATCGCCATTGTGAAGGGTGAAAAGATCAACCGGCACTTTGCACTGGTGCGCTGGGGCTTTGTGCCGTCCTGGACAAAGGAAATGAAGGCCGGCAAGCCCCTGACCAATGCGCGGTCCGAAACGGTGTTTGAAAAGCCATCCTTTCGCCATGCCATCCGGCGCCGCCGCTGCCTCATTCCCGCGGACGGGTTTTACGAGTGGAAAGGCGATGTGCCGGGCCGCAAACAGCCGTTTCATATCACCGGGCGGGACAATGGTCTGTTTGCCTTTGCCGGCATCTGGGAACACTGGACCTCGCCGGATGGTTCGGAGCTGGAAAGTGCCGCCATCCTGACCACCGAGCCCAACGCCATGATGGCTGAGATACACACCCGCATGCCGGTGGTCATCAGGCCTGAAGATTTCACCCGCTGGCTGGATCATTCGCGGCCCGACGGCAAGCAGATAGCCGATCTGATGAGGCCGGTCGAAGATGCGTTCTTCGTGGCCCGGGAGACAGAATTGCCCGGCCGAAAGCGCAAGACGCCGGATCCAAAACCGGTGCCTGAAAGGCAGCCCGACGATCAACTGAAACTATTCTGAAGGGGCGGGAATCAGCTTGCGCGCCATGCACAGTCGCGGCTCCACCTCATAGCCGAGTTTTTCGTAGAATGACCGCACCGCTTCGTTTTCTGCCCGCACCAGCAAATTCAGCTTCCAAACGCCACGTTGGGTGAGCCAGCTTTCGGCCGCGCCCATGGCGGCTGCGCCCAGGCCCTTGCGCTGAAAGTCCGGGTGGGTGGCGACATAATAGACAATGCCGCGATGACCATCATGGCCGACCATCACTGATGCAATGACGGTTTCACCATCAACCATGACCAGCAGGTCGGACGCCGGGCCGGAGCGGGCAAACGCGATGTCCTTGTCAGGGTCGTTCCAGGGCCGGGTCAGGCCGCAAGTCTCCCACAACGCAATGACACCGGCGACTTCCGTATCCTGGACGGGCCTGAATTCGACACTGGCCATTACAACACCTTGCCCGGATTAAGTATGGCTTTGGGATCCAGCAACTGCTTGATGCCGTGCATCATGGCCATTTCCACCGGCTGCTTGGTCGCTGCCAGCTCGTCGCGCTTCAAGGTGCCGATGCCGTGTTCGGCGCTGATCGATCCGCCATATTTGCGCACCGTTTCATGCACGGCTGCACTCACCTCCTGCCATTTTGCCAGGAAGGCCTCTTTGTCGTCGTCTGCAGATTGTGAAACGTTGAAATGAATATTGCCGTCGCCAATGTGTCCGAACGGCACTGGCCGGCAGCCGGGCAGCATCTTTTCCACCAGCACAGTTGCCTCGTCGAGGAATGCCGGGACCTTTGAAACCGGCACGGAAATGTCATGCTTGATCGAACCGCCTTCAAGGCGTTGAACCTCGGACATGGCTTCGCGGATGCGCCACAGGTCCTGTGCGGCCTGGGTGCTGGCGGCAATGGTCGCATCGCTGACAAGGCCTTCCTCGAAAGCCACTTCCAGAATGCCGGTCGCCTTGCCGTTCATGTCGCCTTCAGCATCAAACCCGGCCAGCTCAAACAGCACGTACCAGTCCGACGGCGCGGCCAGCGGATAACGGCAACCGCCATGCTTTATCGACATTTCCACGCCACTGCGCGGCATGATTTCAAATGCCACAACCGCATTGCCGCTCATCCGGCGCACCAGCGACAACAGTTCAAGCGCTTCAACAGGCGAGGGCAGTGCTGCAAACACGGTCGCCCGGTCAGGCGGTGCCGGCAGCAGCTTCATGGATGCCGCGGTGATGACGCCGAGGGTACCTTCGCAGCCGATGAACAGGTGTTTCAGGTCATAGCCGGTATTGTCCTTGCGCAGGGATGTCAGCCCGTTCCATACCTCGCCCGACGCCAGCACGACCTCCAGGCCGAGGCACAGGTCGCGGGCGTTTCCGTAGGCCAGCACATTGATGCCGCCGGCATTGGTGGCGAGGTTGCCGCCCACCTGACAGGTGCCCTGCGAGGCGATCCACAATGGGAAAATCAGCCCCTCGGCAGCGGCTGCCTCCTGGGCATTGTGCAATATCACGCCGGCTTCGACAGTGATGCAGCTGTCGGCAGCATCGAGATGGCGAACCCGGTTCATCCGGCTCAGCGACAGCACCACGTCTCCCGCCGGCATTTGCCCGCCGACAAGCCCGGTATTGCCGCCCTGTGGCACAATGGTGGTGCCGGTCTCGTTGGCCAGTTTCAGGATCGCGCTGACCTCTTCGGTGCTGCCGGGCTGCAGTACCAGCGGTGAATGACCGGAGAACTTGCCTCTCGGCTCCAGCAGATGCGGCGCAATATCGGATTCGCTTGTCAGCGCGTGGTTTGCGCCGACGATGGCGGAGAGTTTTTCGATGAGGTCGGGTGTCAACATGGGCGGGACGATAATGTGGGCGTACGGTGCAGTCTAGGGTCTTTGCCGGTAACCGTAATGTAGCAGCCCCATGTGTGGTGCAGGTGCAATTTGCTCCTGCAGGCTTGACATTTACAAGCGGGTGTCATAAATTTCTGTCATGACAGAATTAAAAGAAATAAACACCAGCAAGGCTGTTGACCAGTTCATTCTCTATTGGGGCGACATGGGCGGGCAATGGGGCGTCAATCGCTCTGTCGCGCAGATCCATGCCTTGCTGTTCCTGAGCACTAGGCCGCTCAATGCCGAGCAGATTTCCGACACGCTCGGCATTGCCCGCTCCAATGTTTCGAATTCGCTGAAAGAACTGGTCTCCTGGAAGCTGATCCGCCGGGTGCCGATCCAGGGTGAACGGCGTGAGCACTTCGAGGCTGAAACCGATGTTTGGGAAATGGCGATGCGGATCGCCCAGGGCCGCAAGGAGCGCGAGATCGATCCGGCCGCCGCCGCACTGGACGAGTGTGTCGCAAAGGCTGAAGCGGAAACCGCGATCGATCCGGTGGTCCTTGAGCGCCTGCGCGATATGCAGCAGTTCATGGATACGACAAATCGCTGGTATGTGCAGATGCTGGGTGTTCCCAAGTCACAGCTGAAAAGGTTGATGAAAATGGGGGACAAGGTTCTCTCGGTGTTGAAGTTCACCGGAAAGAAGACGCAGTAGCCAGGGCGGCTTTTTATTTGTCTTGTTATTTCTGTTTATACAGAAATAACTGACTTAAAAGAAAATTGCTCGCAAGGAGCAGGAAATGAGATTGACACAACTCAGAAAACCCCGCATCGCGACACCCGTCCCGCAAGCCTGTGACGAGGTTTTTGACGGGCGATTTCGCGACCTCCTGGGACCCCTCACGTGGGACACGCTGCCGGATGCAATCCGCACCCGGTTCAGCAAGCGGCTGCGGCAGGGCAACAGCATCGCCTATCACGGCGTGGTAACCCGCATGCAGATGAGCTGGCTCGGGTTTTGTCTCGCCCACGCTGCCCGGCTGGTTGGGGCGCCCTTGCCCTATGACATCAGGTCGGTTGGCCATCCGGCGGCGGTGGTGGTGACCGAAGATGTCGCCAGCAATGGCCAGTTCTGGATCCGCCAGTACGGGCGCCGGGGCGCCTTTCCGCAGACGATTCACAGTTCAAAGCGATTCAACGGTCCAACCGGGCTTGAAGAGTACATCGGTTTCGGCATCGGCATGGCGTTGACGGTCGAGGCAACGCCGACAGCCCTGCTGTTCAGGAGTGATCACTATTTCCTGCAGTTTCTTGGCCTTCGCCTGCGCCTGCCGCGCTGGCTGAGCCCCGGCGCTCTGGTCATCGGCCACCATGAGATGGGGAACGGCCGGTTCACCTTCAGCCTGTCACTGCGCAGCCATTGGTTCGGAAACCTTGTCCGGCAGGAAGCCGTTTTCAGAGACACAAAGGAGTAAACACATGGACAATTCCATCTTATGGACCCTGATCGCCGTCCAGGTCTTCATGGGCGCTTTCGACACTCTGTATCATCATGAAGGCACCGAGCGGCTGGCATGGCGGGCGTCGCAGAAAAACGAACTGCGATTGCACGGCGTGCGCAATATATTCTACGCCGCGATCTTCCTGTGCTTCGGCTGGTTCGAGCCGCACGGGGCTTTCACGATTGCGCTGGTGGCAATCCTGGCTGTGGAAGTGCTGATCACCTTGTGGGATTTCGTCGAGGAAGACCTGACCCGCAAACTGCCCGCAACCGAGCGTATCAACCACACGCTGCTGGCCCTCAATTATGGCGCCATACTGGCACTGGCAGCGCCCTATCTTCATGACTGGGCACTGCGCGACACTGCCATTGTTGCAACCCATTATGGCTGGTGGAGTGTTTTTGCCAGTGCTTCTGCGCTCGGCGTGTTCATCTTCGGCATCCGCGATCTCCTGGCGGCTGCGCGCAGTGATCGCCTGCTCCTGCCGGACGCACGGCGTCTGGTATCCGGTCTGACCGGGTGCAAAAGAGTTCTGATCACCGGGGGCACCGGTTTTATCGGCACACGGCTTGTGGCAGCCCTGGTTGCAGGCGGCCATCAGGTGACCGTCCTGACCCGCGACAGGTCCCATGCCGAAGACCTTGCCGGCCCGATACGCGTGATCACTGACCTGGACCGGATACCGGATGACGAACGGTTTGACGCGGTCATCAATCTTGCCGGCGATCCGGTTGCAAACAGCCCCTGGAGCGTGGAAAAGAGGGCTGAAATCATCGCGTCCCGGGTGGATGTTACAAGGCAGCTTGTCAAGCTCATCACGCGTCTCGACAGCAAGCCTGAATGCCTCATCAGCGGCTCTGCGATTGGCTGGTACGGCTTGCATGATAACGAGGATCTCACCGAGGAAGCACGACCGCATGACTGCTTCGTGCACGAGGTATGCGCCTGCTGGGAACGAGAAGCCGCCGCTGCCAGGCAACTGGGCGTGCGGGTGGTGACCTTGCGGACCGGCCTGGTGCTGGGTGTCGAGGGCGGCATGCTGGCCCGGCTGCTGACACCGTTCGAGTTCGGTCTCGGCGGCCCGATGGGGCGCGGCAAACACTGGATGTCATGGATTGCGCTTGACGATGTCGTGCGCATGATCGCGTTTGTCATTGCCAACCCGCAGATTGCCGGTCCGGTGAACGCAACGGCACCCAACCCGGTCACCAACGAGGTCTTTACCCGGGCGCTGGCCGCCAGTCTGAACCGGCCTGCCGTTTTCCGTATTCCGGCCCGGCTGCTGGAATTCGCCCTGGGTGATCTTGCCCGCGAAGCCCTGTTGGGCGGACAGAAGGTGCTGCCGGAGAAGGTTCTCAATGCCGGTTTTCTCTTCCTGCATGCGGACATTCACGGTTGTCTGGACACCATCACAGGAAAACGTCCACAGGTTGTACGATCAGACAGTGATCGGCGTTCAATGGAAAACTATGGGACATTGCGCGCGGTATCATCACAATGAAGCAAATCGGCAGCGAGCCAATCGCTGCCGGTTATTCACGAAACTGGATCGCGCAGGGCAGTTCACTGAAGCAGCATCTGTGTTCCGCCAGACAGTACACGCCCGTATTCTGGATGCGCAAATCAGCTTTTGTGACCTGCATAACTGGTACATCCCGGTTAGCGTTCAGTTCGAAACACGCCCAGCAGCTTGTCGAACCAGGCGGCGATACCACTGTTTGCCGGATGACTGTTCTCTACCGGATCACTGAGCGGTTTTTGCTCCTGAACAGAAGCTCTCGAGTACGCAATGGTTTTCCCGGTCACGCCATGGTCCCGGGTTTCCGTCAAGACACGCATCGCCAGCGTGATCCTGGTGCGCGAAGAGATTTTGCTGCTCGGCGTCTGGAAAATGCCCGCACTGCCTTCCCACAAGCCACGATTGGCCACAAATGCCAGGTGCGTGACTTTGTCGTCGCGATCGGGGTTAAAACTGCGGCTTTCCGTATAGGTGCATAAAAAGCAGGTATCACATTCTGCGCAGTAGGCGCGCTGGATGGTGCTTTCGTCTGCGAACTGACCGGGTCCGCATTCCACACTGTCAACAACACTGAACGACTGGCTTTCGCATTCAGGACAAACCAGGCTCATTTCCAGACCTTGTCGTCTGGAACAGGGGTGTCCGGCACATCGAAAAAGCTGTCCTCCGGTTTGTTGGATTCGTCGAGCCGCACCCGCTTTCCGTCCGTTCCCTCAACAAAAAACAAAAACACCCCGCACCAGTATTCTCCTTCCGTGCTGCCAGACTTCTGAAGCAAAATCTCACCATTTGCTGCTCGAACCTGGAACTCGCGCTGCATCGCGAAATCGTGGGTTCCATAGTGGCCCTGGCGTCCGTGAGGGACTTCGCGTGCAAAAATCGTGCGCCCGCTGGCATCGTCCTTTTCTTCCTCTTGCCAGCCTTCGATCATGCAACTGTACTCCTGCAGTAAATGCGCTTGTTCAAGACCTCAGATGCTATTCCCGTCATCCGGTGGTCAGCAACCGTTTTTCTCATCATGACACGGGCTGTAGAGGCATTTAGGCACAAGTCCATTTCACTGTGTCTGGATCATGCTATCTGCTCACCAACAGCGGAATGAACATTCTGAAGCCTGACCACTTACCGCTTAACGAACTGAACCGGGGCATGTATCGTGCCGTAGCCTGTCTGACTGTCACCCGTGACAGCCAGCGATGGCGGACCGATGAACCCTGCAAACCAAGTCTATGTTTCGATCACCGGGTTGCGCGTCAACAGCGTCTGGCAGGAACTTCGGTTCTGGCGCCATGCGTTTGCCTCGATGGCGCAGGCAAAGCGGTCTGACGGAAATATCTCGGCGGACGCGCGAACCATAAACGGTATCCGCCATACCTTGTCCGTGTGGGAAAGCGAAACGGCCATGCGGCGTTTCCTGTACCGTGGCGCACACCGGCGCGCGATCAGGGCATTTCCGGACATCGCTACGGGCAAAACCTTTGGATATGTCACCGACAAGCCGCCGGACTGGGACCAGGTGCACAAGATCTGGCAGGATCAGGGCAAGGCCTACTGACCTCCAGATCCGAAGATGACGCTCTACTTTTCCCTGGCGCCTATGAACTGTGTCATCAGCAGGAGCACTGTCGAGACCAGCACCATGATCGTCGAGATTGCCGCAATCGTCGGATCGATGAAATCGCGCAGGGCGCTGAACATGTGCTTGGTAAGCGTGGCATTGACACCGCCTGAAACAAAAATCGCGATAATCACTTCATCAAATGATGTCAGGAATGACAGCAGGGCGGCGGTTATGACGGAGAACCTGATCTGCGGCAGGGTGATCAGGAAAAACGCCTTGACCCGTGTAGCCCCAAGGCTTCGTGCAACGCGTTCCTGGTTCAGGTCATAAGAGCGCAGCGAGGCGGTGATCACGATCATCACCAGTGGTATGGCCATTGCCGTATGCGCCAGGACAAGGCCGGTAATGGTGTTGTTCAGGCCTGCGCGCCCGTAGGCGTAAAAAACCCCTATGGCAATCAGGATCACCGGCACGATCATTGGCGTGATCAGGAACAGGAACAGGGCCCTGGTTGCCCTGTGGCCGGACACGAAGAGCGCATAGGCCGCCATCGTGCCAAGCGGTGTCGCAACCAGCATGGTGATGATGCCGACCTGAACAGATGTCGCGGTGGCCCGCATCCATTTTGTCGACCCGAAATAGACCTCGTACCAGCGGCTTGACCAGTTTTCAGGTGGAAATTCAAGATACTGGGAATCGGAAAACGACATCGGAATGACGATGAATGTCGGCAACACCAGCAGCAGCATGATGACCGACGCCACGACGTATAGCCAGAACCGGTCGCCGTGAGTGACCTGGGTATCCGAGGCTGGGCTGCTCCACCAACTCATCTCAGTTCTTCCCGAAAAGTGCGGCGTCGAACTTGAACAGGCGTCCGGCAATGTACAGAAACAACATGGTTGCAATCAGCAGGACAACGCCAAGCGCACTGGCCGCGCCCCAGTCGAACTGGTTTTCCAGTATGGCGGTAATCTGTGTCGCCACCATGATGACGCGTCCGCCGCCGAGAACAGCGGGTGTGACGTAGAACCCCAGGCACAGGACAAAGACAATCAGTGAGCCGGCGACCATGCCGGGCAGGGACAGCGGGAAATACACCCGCCAGAAGGCACTGACCGGAGACGCGCCGAGGTTTCCCGCTGCATACATCAGGTCACGGTCGATCTTTTTCATGGCGTTGTAGAGCGGCAGTACCAGAAACGGCAGCATGATATGGGCCATGCCGATCAGGGTGCCGGTCATGTTGTGAACCAGTTTCACCGGTGTGTCCCACAACCCGACCTGCATGGCAAAATCGTTGAGCAGTCCGTTCTTTTGCAGCAGGACAAGCCAGGCATAGGTGCGCACCAGAAGCGATGTCCAGAACGGCAGCAATACCGCCAGCATGAAAAAGCCGACCCATCGCGGCGGCAAAAGTGCCAGGAAATACGACAGCGGATAGCCGATGAGAATGCAGATCCCGGTTGTCAGCACGCTGACCTGGAAGGTCGTCGCGAACACCCGCGCATAAGACTTGTACTGCACCATCTTGGCATAGTGCTGCAGGGACAGTTCGCCATCGTTGCCGACAAACGACAGGTAAAACAGCCATCCAACGGGGATCAGGATGATCAGGCAGACGATGATCAGGGCCGGGACTGCGAGGCCCAGCAGGGTCCATTGTTCGCGTGCCTGCTGCCGGTGCAGCTCTTCTGCGTGCAGGGGCGCTTCTGATTGCCCGGTTTTCTCAATGCCGATTGCCGTCATTGCGGGTCTTCCTCAGGGATCAGGATGACGTCGTCCCTGGCAAGGCCAAGCGTTACCTGCTCTCCTGATTGCGGGTAGCTCGACTTGGCTTTCGACCCGGTTGCGAACCGGACCTGAAGCTCTGTTTCATCATCGATGGCAATGATGGAAAATGCCGTCTCGCCCTGAAAAACCGTTTCGATCACCGTTCCCTCGAACGCGATGGTCTGATCCGTGCCGGGTTTTTTACCGGCCATGATGGACAGGTGTTCCGGCCGCACAACCAGTGACCAGCCACCGGCGCCATCGCCTGACGGCGTCTTGCCGACCTTGCTGCCCTTGTAGGTGAGGTTGCCGGCAGCATCGAGGTCCAGCGGCAGCATGGTGGACTCGCCGATAAAGTCTGCAACGAATGCATTGGCGGGATGATTGTAGATAACCTCCGGTGTGTCCACCTGGGCAAGCCTGCCATGATTGATCACCGCGATACGGTCGGACATGGTCAGGGCTTCGCGCTGATCATGGGTAACGTACACCGTCGTCACGCCCAGCTTTCTGTGCAGGATCTTGAGCTCGATCTGCATTCGTTCCCTGAGTTTTTTGTCCAGGGCCGACAGCGGTTCGTCCATCAAAAGGATGCGCGGGCCGAAGACAAAGGCGCGCGCCAGCGCAACCCGCTGCCTTTGTCCGCCGGACAATTGATCGATGCCGCGCTCCCCGAGGCCTGCCAGCTGGACAGTCTCAAGGGCTTCGGTGACCCGCTCTTCGATTTCGGCGGCGTTGACCCCGCGAAGTTTCAGCGGAAATCCGATATTGCCGGCAACCGACATGTGTGGAAACAGGGCATAGCTTTGAAACACCATGCCGACATTTCGTTTGTGAGGCGGTGTGAGAATGACCTCCTGGTCGCCAAACCGGATGCTGCCGCTGTCAGGTCTGTTGAAACCTGCAATCGCCATTAGCAGTGTGGTCTTGCCTGAACCGGATGGTCCCAGAAGTGTCAGGAATTCTCCGCTCCTGATCTCCAGGTCGACGGAATCAAGCGCATAAAGGTCGCCGTACTTTTTAGTCAGGCTGCTGATATGGATGGGCAGGGCCGTGGACGTATCAGGCGACCCGTTATTGTTATTGTCGGCCAAAACAGAAACCCCAAAAATGACTGCCGGGCGGCATTCGCCCCCCGGCACTCGATAACGTTGATGCTTATTCGCTCAGAAGTTCCATGTACATTTCAAGTGCTTCTGCGCGATGTTCGGCATACCAGTCCAGGCTGACCGGCAGCATTTTCGGTACATTGTTCGGATGCGACGGCAATGCTTCGATCAGTTCCTTCGGTGCCGTTGTCAGCTCATAGGCCTTTTTGTTGGTCGGCCCGTAAGTGATGTGGAACGGCAGGTTGGCCTGATATTCAGGCTTGGAAATTTCCGCCAGGAACTTCATGGCCGTATCCTTGTTCGGCGCTCCCTTTGGCATGGCGAAACAGTCATAATCCAGCAAAGCCTGGTTGAAGGTGTAACCGACCTTGGCGCCGTCTTTCTTGGCATTGTCAAAGCGGCCGTTCCAGCCGGTGGTCATGTCCACTTCGGCATCCTTCATCAACTGCGCCTGTTGCGCGCCGGAGCCCCAGAACACGGCAATATGCGGTTTCAGTTCGCGGATCTTGTTGATTGCCCGCTCCTTGCCTTCCCGGGTGGACAGCACTTCGTAGACCTTGTCGGCAGGCACGCCGTCCGCCATCAGTGCCGGCTCAAGCGCGCCGTCCACATTGTTGGCGCGGTAGGCACGGGTGCCGGGGAACTTCTCAACGTCAAAGAAATCCGCCCAGGATTTGGGCGCGCCATCGCTGCCGGGTTCGCCGTACTTGTCGGTATTCCAGGACATGACGGTGGCGAAAACGTCGGAACCGATGCAGTAGTCGGTATAAGTGTTCTTGTAGAAATCGCTGACATCGACGACACCGAAGTCGATCTTCTCCAGGCAGCCCTTGGCAGCGGCTGCCGCTGCGCCACCGGAACCGGTGACCACCAGGTCCCATGTTACCGAACCTGACTCAACCTGCAGGCAGGCTTTCGACATGCTGGCGCCGGATTCCCGGACAATTTCGATACCGCTGTTTTTGGATGCATCGGTGAACAACGCCTTGTCTTGCGCTTCTCCGTAGCTGCCGCCCCATGAAACCACGGTTATCGGTTCAGCATTTGCGGCGCCGGTCATCACCAGTGCCATGGCTGTTCCCATGGCCAGTTGCTTGATATTCATCATAAGTACTCCTCTCCTGAGTTTTGGTCTGACTTTAGTCGATCTTTTAAACTATCTGCGCTGTGCTCAAGCCATCGCAGCCGCCTTCCTGTGTTGCCGGCGATCCTGCCAGCGATACCAGGCAACCGCAGCAGGCAGAAACCACGGCTTTCCGGTATAAAGCGGGCGTGTGGGAAACTGCAGGCCGTCAAAGGCGGTCTGGCCCTGCTTCATGCCCAGCACTTTTTGCCCGAGACGCATGCCAAGATATCCGGCCATGGACACGCCCGACCCGCAATACCCCATGGCGTAGTGGATGCCATCATGCACACCGGTATGGGCCAGTTCATCGAAACTGTAGGCTACCGTGCCGTGCCATGCATGGGAAATCCGGTACTCGCCCAGTTCGGGGAATATCCTGCACATGTCATCAAACAGTTTGGGCGCACTCTTGACCGGGTCGGTTTCGGACGCTGTTACCCGGCCGCCGAACATGATGCGTCTGCGGTCCGGTGTTGCGCGATAGTAATAGACGACCTTGCAGGTATCGCTGGCAATCCGATTGGTCGGGAACAGCTTGTCGACAAGCTCTATCGGCAGCTCTTCCGTCGCAATGATGTAGCTGCCGATGGGTATGACGCGTCGCTGCATCCACGGCGTCAGTGCCGAGGTGTACCCGTTTGTCGCCACGACCACATCGCGCGTACTCACTTCCCCCAGTTCCGTTTTGATCTGAAAACCATCCCCGCTCTTGGTAATGCCGGTCACGGTGCAGTGCGGGGTCACGTGTACACCGGCATCAAGTGCGACCTGCAGGAAACCGCGATGCAGTCTTGCCGGGTTTACGCTGGCATGCTTCGGGAAAACCACACCGCCGAAATAGGCGTCGGTGCCCAGTTCGCTGTGCTGGTCGGCGCGGGTGACGATGTCTGCCTCGATGCCTTCACTGCGCAGTTCTTTTGCTTGCTGCACCAATTGTTCGAATTGGTTTGGTGCATGGGCTGCATGAAACCGGCCGCAGCGGCTGAAATCGCAGTCAATCTGTTCGCGCGCGACGAAGCCTTCTATCCAGTCCAGGGCGGCCTGTCCCTCGGACCGGATAGCCCTGGCCTTGTCCAGGCCGTACTTTTTCGCAAGAGCGTTCAGGGAAGGCTTGATGCTTGTGCTGATCTGGCCGCCATTGCGGGTGCTGCAGCCATGGCCGGCGTCTCCGGTGTCCAGAACCATGACGGAGCGCCCGCCGCGCGCGATTTCGATCGCTGAACTCAGGCCCGTATACCCGGAGCCGACCACGACGCAATCGACTTTTGCCAATGGATCGGCAGGCAGGTCGGGCACGGGGTTCGCAGTTTCCAGCCAGTAGGACGAGGTGTTCAATCCCGAGGCCAACCGGCTATCACCTGCGGCAACGGACGTCTCGGGAAGCGCGTGGTTCCCGTCTTCGCAGCGACTGTCCTCGGTACCGGTGGTTTCCAACATGACTGACCCTTTTGCCCGCTCTTGACGCTAGGCAGGGCCGTGAATTAAATCAATTTAATTCCTGTTATGTGTTTATTCATTTTGCTTATGTGTGCGGAAGGCAGCCAGACCGTTGAAAACCCGACATCTTGAAGTGTTCGATGCCCTGATCGAGGCCGGTTCGGTATCGCGGGCGGCTGAACGGCTGAATCTGACCCAACCCGCTGTCAGCATTGCACTGGGCAAACTTGAATCCGAGCTCGGCTTCAAACTGTTCCACCGCGAAAAAGGTTTCTTTGCACCGACCAAGGAAGCGCTTCAGCTGAGCAGCGAGGTTTCGCAAGGCCTGCTTGCCTTCTCAAGGATCGAACAGCGCGCCGAAGAAATAAGGACCGGGTCCACCGGCAGCATCTCCATTGCGACCAACGGCACCCTGGCGGTGAACTTCCTGCCCAAGATCATCGTGGAGTTTCAGCGCCGCAACCCCGGCATCAAGATCGATGTCGTCATGCACAGTTCGCGCCGCATCGCGTCATGGATCAGCGGCCGCCAGATCGACATAGGGTTTATCGATACACCGGTTCCGGTGGCTGGGCTTAATGCAAAACTGTTCCGGCTGGAATGTGTCTGCATCATGCATGAAGACGACCCCCTTGCGGCCAAGAAGGTCATTACCTCGGCTGATCTCGAAGGCAGGTCGGTAGTGCACATTACCGGCGATCACATGGTCGACCGGCAGCTCGATGCGCTGGTGTCAAAGGCGAACATCGAGATCAGGCGGAACGTTTCAACCTACTATTTTGCCATTGTCCGCAATGTCGTGGCGCTGGGCAAAGACGTTGCCATCGTCGATCCCATCAACGGCAAGGCGAACCTGTCGGACGGCGTGACCTGGCGAACCTTCAAGCCGGCCATCTATCATGAAACCGCAATGATAACCTCGCGCACGCAGATGCTGAGCCTGCCGTGCCGGAAATTCATCGCGCTGTTGCTGGAGCACCTGGAGAAGTTCTAGGCCAGCTGACCGGAAGCGAAGACCAGGATGCAAGCCGGGTTTAATCGTGGCGAGCAGTGGCTCGGGCCAGCCGGTCCTGTATCGCCAGCCCTTCTTCCGGTGCTTTGGCTCGCTCTTCAGCATGTTGATCTTCGGCGGGAACCACCGGATCAGCCCCGGCAAGGTCCTCCGACATGTCTTTCCCGTTATCCGGACGGTCGACTGCGTCGGTCGGGTCACTATTTTCCAACTGTTCCGCTTCAGCCCGCGCCTTCATGTCCAGACGTCTTCTGACCTTGTCCAACGGGCTGTTGTCGATGGTCTTTACAATCTCAGAGACGGATGTCTGCAGAAGCGGGTTCGGCTTGAGGACACCGTCTGCAATCAGGCGGCTGACATATCTCTTCGCATCGATTTCAGGGATGTTCAGCATGCTCTGCAAAGCCCGCGGCGTGCATTCTCCGTGAAGAGTAGACATGTAAACAGCCCACGACCGGGCCTCCGCCGGAACCGCCGCAGCCGCTGGAACGGCAGTGGTGACGGACTGCAATGACAATGCTGGACTGGCAGGCAGGGAAAACACCGCAACCAGCGACTGGATAAAACTACGTCTGTTCATGACCATGATATAGGGAGTGTCGTTCAAAAAACGAACATCGAATGGCATCTGCATTCTCGAATGCCTGACATCTTCGGCCCTTTGCTGCTGTTAGGCTGTCCCTAAATGGATGGCCGCGTCGCGCCTAAGGTTGGCCATTCACTAGATGATCGCCATCGCCCAGAAGCCGCCTGCGTTGTTCGGCGCGTTGCGCTGCTAGAGCTACGACCTCGAAGGGCGGAGTAGAATCAATCTTATCTACAGGCGCCAAGCCAAATTGAAGTAGATCTGTAACTTTTGACCACTTGTGGAAATGGGCCTAGCATTTATCCCACAAGTGGCTCGCGCCGTTGGCGGAGATTATCGCGGAATTTTAGCTTTCTTGCTTTACGGGAAAGAACCCATAGCGGCCAGATGTGTGAGACTTGGTGAAGTGGGTAATTCCATCGCCATCCTCGAACTCATCTGGAATAGATTTGCGGTTTTCCAGAACGACTACCTGGCTACTTTGCCAAGACGATAGGCTTCTAAGAAATCTCAAATTCACGTCGGTTCCCGACAGGTCATCTTCGTCATTTTCGGGCTCTTCGTAAGCCAATAAAGGGGAGTCAAGGATGACAAAACCAGGGTAGGGTAGCTCGTTCTGTTCAGTATATCTCAAAAGGCCCAATGTAGCAGCGGCATGAGTTATGGCCCGATGGCCTTTACCATTGCTCGCCCTATGTTTGCCATTGATAACGAAGTCTTTGCTATCATTATCAAAATGCACTGTCGGTTTCAAAACAAGTCCCCACGCCTCAATGAAACTTCGAACGCAATCAGACAAATCGTAAAGAGGCTTGGTTGGTAACTTAGAGCTGACCTCATCTTCAACCGCTTCTGACTTTGATTCTTCCTCGATTTCCTTCTGCTTCTGTTGCAATCGATCAAGATTTTCGAAGAGTTCCATGTTCCTCTCGACCTCAGATTTTTCGTCTAGAAATGCGGCATATTGGCTGCGCTGTGCCGACACCTGGGGACTTACATCCCTCAATTCAGCTTCTGCCCGCTCCAATTCCTCCCTGATCTCCGGAAGCTGCGATGTGGCTTCTAGTTCTTCTGCTTCGAGCGTCTCAATCACGTCGGCGAGTTCGATCTGCAACGCACGTATTTTCGCCTGTTCACCTTCCGCTGCGCGCACAATCTCATCGGTTGTCGAGTCACAGTCACCCATTGGGTCATGATCCTCTGGTTTCGCACCACAAAACGGGCATCGATCTGAAGGAAGTGCGACGAAGAGCGTACCGGCCTCCCGAATGTTCTCGAGTCTTTTTAGATCAGTTTCATACTGCCCCTTGAGTAGTTGAAAACGCGCTAGCATTTCTGAGATTTCAGCTAATCGATCCTCTGTATCAGCATAATCTCGCCGCAATGCGCTGCGAGCACTCAGAACTTGTCGATACTGAGCTTCAGAAGAACTTAAAGTCTCACGTTCGCCAAACAACGATTGAGCTAATCGGTCGTGTTGTTCCTCCAGTTCAACCCGGAAGTTTTCTCCCCCTCCGAGCTGTAAGATTTGTCCTTGGCTCTCATCAATGAACTCGGCAAGGAGATGAAGCCGTGCCTGTCGAGAGATAACTTCTCGCTCTTTTTCTTCGGGCACCAGCGCACTGTCATCGACGCCAGTTAATAAAAACCGCAGCCGAGACTTCTCAACTGGAGCATTAACGACCTGCCCACCGAAGTATGGAGAACCTTCCTTCTGGATGTCTGTCTCGTTTATCAAGAAGAGAGGTGCGAGATTTCTGAGTGTTAAGCTTGCCTTCTCGTTTCTCTGGTTCTTCTTCAGTTCCTTGTCGGCAAGGTCGAGCTTACCCAGTATGAAGTCGGCCAGCGAGCCTATCTTCTTTGATGGCTTTTTCGGCCTCAATATGGTTGGTTCAACACCTTCTGGCTTCTCAAGATGCGTACCTTCAAAACAAGAAAAATTGCCACCCATGAGACTTCGGGCAAGTGTGAAGGCATCACCACTTGAGAACTTGATGCCCAACAAGATTTCTTCATAACCGTCGTGTTCCGGGATCTCCTTTAGGTCACGCCCCTCACGACCGAGCATAAAGTCAATAGCATCGAATATCGAGGATTTGCCCGTGTTCGAAGACCCGTACACGAGATTGAGCCCCAAATTAAATTCGATATGTGCAGGAGGCTTTCGTGGACCTCGAAAAATAAGGTGTGTCAAATGCATAGAGACCGTCATGCTGACGTCCTGCCCATGGTAACATCTGCGATCTGGAATTCACTCGACCATCGATCAAACGCGGTATTAAACACTTCGAAGAACAGCTGACTTCCCAATTCGTGCAGGGTTACGATTGCCCAGTCCGCCCGCGTCGCAAGTGACCGCAAATAGGGGTTTTCCATACTTTCAAGAAAGACAGGGGCGAATTCAGTCGCAGAATACAAGACTTCGCCATTTGAAGCATTGGTTGCAATCAGCCGCTTGGCCTCCATCAATGCGAGCCCGTCCTGCACCAACGGACGGCGAACAAGCAGTTCACCGTTGCGCTGCTGAACCCTGGGATGAAGGCTTGGGGGGCCATTGGGCATATCGCCTGAGTGAACTATCACATGGTCGAACGCCAAGAGTTGCTGAAGATCAAACTCGTCAGGAAGTCCTGCAGACAAAGCGCAGAGTGATCGAATCCCGGTCTCAAACGCACTATTGAAAACTCTTTCGCTGGAAAGGTGCTCACTCATCTTTTGGTACCCAGACCAGTTGATCGGCATTGGCAAGCTGATGACAGATACCAAGCCGATCTTGTTGTTTGGTAACTTGGATCAATCCATTTGCGGTTAGCTGAATTGCTCTCGCCCTCTCGGCAACTGCCTTCAGTCGAGCGAATCCATGATCATGATCGTCTTCACACGCTTCGATCACTCCGGAAAAAATTTCAGATTGGAGGGATTCAAACGTACCTTCCGGCACGGAATCGCGTGCGAAGCTCCTTAACGATTCCGCATGGAAGAACGCCTCCCTCTGCCGCCCATAGTGGGCATGGAGTTTGGGGAACGTAGCAATATTGCTGGCAGCAATGCCTGCCCTTTCTTTGTCCGAATACGCCTCGTAGAGCTGCGAGATGTATCTCGATTCCGTAGACGATGGTTCAAGCGGAGGAGAATCTGGCACAGGGCGATCAGGAAGCCCTCCACCAAACCTAACAACGAAATATGGCGTCTCACGATGTTCTTCGATCACATCATGGGTGGGCTTATACTGAAAAATCGAGAAATCCACTCCGTTGACGAATTTGGCAAATTCACCCGTCAATGAGATCGATTGTGTCGCAGTTATGGTATCAGCACACCAACAGTCCCACTCGGCAAAAAGCTTATCCTTGAGCTTACTCGGACTCAGCAACAATTTCTTCAACGAAGGCCCGCAGTCTTTGGGCGCGAAGAAATAGTACTTTCTTGGCATTGAAAATTCCTTGCAGAACGCATGCCAAATCAACTTCCCAACTTCTGGGATCGCGGTATTGGGAGTAAGAGGCGCTCCCTTGTAGTATTTGCACTGGTAATTGACCCAATCGCCTTCAAAGCCTTTGTCAGATTCAAAGCCTGCTACATCAATGCCGAAATCATTGGCACCACCCAGTTGCACTACGCGCACATACCTTTTTTTTTGGAATTGCGCCCATTCCTGAATAAAAACTTCCCAATCATCTGCCGAGAAGAGAAGAAGGTGCTGCCGTGGCGTCAGCAACTTTCCCGAAAAAGTACCCGCATTCGTAAGATTAACATTGACCGGCGGTGCTTCAACTTCACTATTGCTTAGATCAATTTGCATTATTGGCCTTGTCAATTGTATGCGAATTTGTTCGCGGGAAAATAAAAATTTCTTCTCCGAATAAATCACTCGCGCTTGAATATATTTTGCGATTCTTTGCAAGTTCCCTAAGATATATTTAGATTTAGATGGAAACGCAACTTGGTAACTCTCGCCTGCAAGGAGTTATGTTCTCTGTGCTTCTGGCCGATAAGATTATTTTGGTCCGGCTTATGCGGCTGATCGGACTTTTAGCTATCGGCCCAGTTATGGTCATTCGCCCAACTCGTGGCGAACGACCGCTTCCCGCCTATCTGCGCCATTGAGTCCACTACACCAAGTTTCCGGGGCGGTTTTCATGCAGCCGTTGTGAGGTTCGAGTTTTAATGGCGCGGAAGATGAAAGGCGCACCCGTGGCCAAGCCATTGCTTCAATTGCGATATCATTACTGCCGCCAGCCTTCGCTAGGTGGCACGTAGGCTCCGGTCGTTACAACCAAAGTCATCCTGGTCTAGTCACGCGGAGCCGCGGCCCGCTCAAGACGGTCGTTTATCGCCACCCCGAGTCCTTCGTCCGGGATCGGCGCAACAGCAATCGTTTCAGCTCCCAGCATGTCGAGCGTGTGCAGCATGGCGAACAGGTTTGCCGCCGCTTCGTTGAGGTTCCTGGTTGGTGACAGGTTGCGCACGATGTGCGCTTCCGGTTCGCGCTTGCCGAAGGCCAGGTAGGCTTCGCCGGGCCGGGCGTCTTTTGCGTTCAGCCGGACAGCGGCATTGGGTGCATAGTGGCTGGCGAGCTGGCCGGGTGAAATCGGGTCGTTGGTCGATCCGGTGCGCACATCGACAGGTTTGCCCAGGCCTTCCTCGATCTTTTCCCGTGACAGACCGCCGGGGCGCAGGATAACCGGCGTCTCGCCCAGGCAACTGACGATTGTCGACTCCAGTCCCACGTCGCAAGGCCCGCCGTCCACGACACCCCAGATGCGATCACCCAGCCCGTCGATGACATGCTGTGCCCTGGTCGGGCTGATCTGGCCGGATATGTTGGCGCTGGGTGCCGCAACCGGACAGCCCGCCAGCTGCAGCAGTTCGCGCGCGCTTTCACGGCCCGGCACACGGATTGCCAGCGACGACAGTCCGGCGCTGGCCAGCTTGCTCACCGGACAGTCGTCGGCGCGCTCGACCACGATGGTCAGCGGACCGGGCCAGAAGACGTCCGCCAGCTTCAGGGCATCGGCGTTGAATCTGCCCAGCTTGAAGGCTTCTTCGGCGGTGGGCACGTGCACGATCAGCGGGTTGAAGGACGGCCTGCCCTTGGCCTCGTAAATGCGCGCCACGGCCTGCCCGTCACAGGCATTGGCGCCGAGGCCGTAAACAGTCTCGGTGGCGAAGGCGACCAGTTTGCCGTCGCGCAAGGCTGCGGCGGCTTCTGAAATCTCTGTAGTGACGTGGCTCATGTTGGATAGTATCAATGCTGAAACAGTTGCGGGTCAGGGTGCATGCCTTGCCGCCTTAATACCTGTCCCGTCAAGAGAAACCGAATTGGATGCCTTTGATGTTTTCGCCGCACACAAGCACACTGCACGATACTCTCAACGATGTGGCCGGGCTTTCACCGCTGCTGTCATCGGGCGTGTTCGGCGAGTTGAGTGATGACGTTGTCGCGGCCGTTCTGGAAGAGGCCGGCAGGTTCGCCGCCAATGTCGTCGCGCCGCTGAACCGGGACGGCGACCAGCACGGATGCACGCTGGATACCGATTCAAGTTCCGTTACCACCGCGCCGGGATGGCAGGCGGCTTACAAACAATGGTGTGAGGCGGGCTGGGCATCCCTGCCGTGTGATGAAGACCATGGCGGGCAGGGCCTGCCGATCATGGTGTCGCTCGCGGTGCAGGAACTGTGGAATACCGCCTCCAATGCCTACGGCATCGGCACCCTGCTGACCCAGGGGGCGGTGGAGACCATAGAAGCGCACGGGTCCGACCAGCTGAAGCAGCGGTTCCTGCCCAAAATGGTGGCCGGTGACTGGACCGGTACCATGAACCTGACCGAGCCGCAGGCAGGATCGGACCTGTCCGGTGTCAGGTCGCAGGCGAAAGCGCTGGACGACGGCAGCTATGCGGTCACCGGCACCAAGATCTATATCACCTATGGCGAGCATGACCTGACCGAGAACATCATTCACCTGGTGCTGGCCCGGCTGCCCGATGCGCCGGAAGGCACACGTGGAATTTCCATGTTCCTGGTGCCGAAATTCCTCATCGATGAGGCCGGCAACCCGACCCGGCGCAATGACGTCAAGTGCATCGGCCTGGAACACAAGCTGGGCATCCATGCCTCGCCGACCTGCACCATGCGGTTCGGCGATGACGGCGGTGCCATCGGCTGGCTTGTCGGGGAGCAGGGTCGTGGTCTGAACTGCATGTTCACCATGATGAACAATGCTCGCCTTCATGTCGGCATGCAGGGTGTCGCCATTGCAGAACGCGCCTACCAGCAGGCGCTCGCCTATGCCCATGACCGCCGTCAGGGCCGCAACAGGGGCGATGCGGAGGCCATGCCGATCATCGAACACCCGGATGTGCGCCGCATGTTGATGGACATGAAGGCGAAGACCCAGGCCGCCCGCTCGATCTGTTATCTCACCGCCCGCGCCATTGACCTGTCCCGGTCGGCAGCGTCGGAAGCAGAACGCGCCGACAATGCCGATCTGGCCGCGCTGCTGACGCCCGTTGCCAAGGCATTCAGCACCGATATCGGCGTCGAGGTGGCGTCTGATGGCGTACAGGTGCACGGCGGCATGGGCTATATCGAGGAAACCGGTGCTGCCCAGCATCTGCGTGATGCCCGCATCACCCCGATCTATGAGGGCACCAACGGCATTCAGGCGCTTGACCTGGTGACGCGCAAGGTGGCCTTGCGCGGCGGTGACACCATGGCAGGGCTGATCGCCGACATGCGTGACACCGCATCTGCTCTCGGCACGCAGGCTGAGGAGTTGTCGCGCGCCATCGCAGCACTGGAATCCGCTGCAGCGCAGGTGAGCGGCTGGCTGGCAGGCGGAGATGAACGGGCGCTGGCGGCAGCAACGCCGTTCCTGCGCCTGTTCGGATTGACGGTGGGCGGCTTCGGCCTTGCCAAAGCGGCCCTTGCCGCGCGTGGCCGCAATGCCCCGCAGGCAGACGCAAACACCCGGATGCTTGCCTATTTCTCGGCCATGCACCTGCCACAGGTGGCCGGCCTCGCCGCCATGGTGCGTGACGGGTCGCAGGCCATTACCGAGGTTACGCCTGACCTGCTGGCGGTTCGCTGAGAACGGTCCGGCGCGAAATCAGGTGTATGAAACCGGGCTGCGGACTTGATTGTGCCGCCGGTTTTCCGCAACACTCAACCTGACAACGAAATTGCCGGGGAAGGCTTTCACATTCATGAGTACGCTGCTGCTGCATCACGACGTCTTCACCGAGCACGAACCACCCGAAGGCCATCCTGAACGCGCCGACCGGATGCGGGCGGTGGAGCGCATCCTGTCACATCCTCACTTTGAGGACCTGCGCCGCGAGGAAGCGCCCGAGGGCCAGCGCGATCATGTCCGTCTGGTGCACCCGGACGACTATGTCCACTCCATTGAACAGTCCTCTCCGACCGAAGGCGAGATCGCGCTGGATGCGGACACCTGGATGAATGCCTCCACGCTTGAGGCCGCCTATCGCGCCGTCGGTGCGGGCACGCGTGCGGTGGATGCGGTGTTGAACATGGAAGTCAACAATGCGTTTTGCGCCGTGCGCCCGCCCGGTCATCATGCCGAAGCAGCGCGTGCCATGGGGTTCTGCGTGTTCAGCTCCATCGGCATTGCGGCTCACTATGCCCGTGAGGCCTATGACCTTGACCGGGTGGCGGTGGTGGATTTCGACGTGCATCACGGCAACGGCACGCAGGATGTTTTCTGGTCGGAAGAAGACCTGTTCTTCGGGTCAACCCATCAGATGCCGCTGTTTCCAGGCTCAGGCGCGGTGTCGGAAACCGGCGAAGGCAACATCTTCAATGCGCCCCTGAGTGCCGGTGATGGCGGTGAGGTGTTTCGCGAAGCCATGCTGTCGCGCATTTTTCCAGCACTTGACGCCTTCCAGCCCGACCTGGTGCTGATTTCTGCCGGTTTTGATGCCCACGAACGAGATCCGCTCGGGTCATTGCGGTTGAAGGAAGAAGATTTCGCCTGGGTCACGCTCAGGCTGATGGACCTGGCGGCAAAACACTGCGACGGACGTATCGTTTCCATGCTGGAAGGCGGCTATGATCTGGCCGGGCTGTCAAGCTCGGTCGGTGTGCATGTCAAGGCACTGATGCATGGCACGGGCGAGGCGGCCCAACCGGTTGATGAGGATGAATACTGATGAACGATAAACCACCTGCAATTGCAGATATGACGTTTGAATCAGCCCTGGCCGAACTGGAGGCCATTGTCGAAAAACTGGAAGCCGGCAAGGTGTCGCTGGAAGACTCGATCGCCATTTATGAGCGCGGCGAGAAACTTAAAAGCCATTGCGACAAGCAATTGAAAGCTGCCGAGGCGCGGATCGAGAAAATCACACTCAAGAGCGACGGTTCCGCCGGCGGTACCCAGCCGCTGGATGTGGACTAGGTCAAAGCTACCCGAGTTTGTCGTCGGTTATCGGGCTTTGCGGGCCGTCATGATGTAGGCTGATGTCGGAAACACCGCCTCGCCGGACGGGGCAGCGTATTTCGACAGCGTCTCGTCAGATCTGATCAGCACGTCCGCGATTTTTTCTTCGCTGAGATTGATGCCGAACAGCGGCAGCCATCCACGCAGCTCGACTTCCACCATGGTTCGGGAGCTGGGGAATCTCGCCTGTTCGGATTTCGTTTCAAAGACAACGTCGTCAAAGCCTGCCTGCGACAGAATATCGGCTGCTTCATCCGGATTGCCCAGGCAGAACGGCACTCTCACCGCGTCGGCTGCGGCGGCGCCGACGTGTTCGTCCAGCACGGCGACGATGTCCCTGTAAGTGGGGTTCTGGTCGATGGAGTTCCATATTGCGACCGCCAGTCTGCCGCCCGGTTTCGTTACCCGATACATTTCGCTGGCCGCTTTGGCGCGATCGGTAAAGAACATCATGCCGAACTGAGAGACGACACAATCAAACGTATCGGCATCGAACGGCAGCGCTTCGGCGCTGCCTGAAACCCATTCGACGTCTGGCTCGACTTCCTGTGCAGCGGCAATCATTCCCGGTGCCGGATCAATGCCGACGACACGGCCGGATTGCCCTGACCGGGCCACCGCATCCCGCGCCAGCACGCCCGAGCCGCAGGCAACATCCAGTACATGATCGCTGTCCCGCACGCCTGCGCCGTCAAGCACATGCCCGGTCCAGGGCGCAAAAAGCGCCGGTACGAAAAGCGCTTCATACCCGCGTCCGGCTTCGAGTTCTTCTTGCGTTGCAGAATTATCCATCGATAAACCTCCTTCTTCAGGCAGTTGGCGTTCGATCTTGTCCGGACGATAACAGCGCCGATTTCAGCATCTGGCAAGTACACATTGGGCAGTCCAATCCAGTCCGTTCAACCTCCACCGCTCACAGAATGCTGATGTAATCGTGACTCACGGCACGGCATTTTGACACTACAACTATCAGCAACTGGTGCGCGGCGTTTGTCTTTTCAGACTCAGTTTGTCTGACCTGCGCACTGTTGACGGCACAGGCGATTTCTTTGGCGGCTTGTGTGGCTCAGGATGAAGCAAGTACCCGAAAGGCGGTTCCATGACATTGGCAATTAGCTCTCTATCCCGCATCTTCATTATCGCATCGCTGCTAGCGCTTTCGCTGGTCTGGATCGATGCACTGCGGGCCCAGGAAGCACCGCAGCTGCCGGATCACGTGATTGAGAAATTCGGCAAACCTCCATCAGTGCCGAAAGGCCCGCTATCGGATGAATTGCGCTCTGCCGTGCAGGTGGCATTCGTCGACAGTGCGACGCAATCAGGCTGGGGGAGTGATCAGGACAAAGCTCTTGCCGAAATCGCCGCGTCAAAGGATGCCCGGATTGCCTGGATTATCAGTGACCTGATGCGCTTCACCAGCGGACGGCGATTGCACGAAGCGCTCGCCGATGCGGCCTTCAAACTGCTGGACAGAAAGCGGCCAGCCGCTGATCATTGGGGGGCGGTGACGGACCATCTCATCGCATGGAACATTCCGGCTCCCCCTGATTACCTGCGGGTGAAGCGGGCCATTTTTACCGAGACCATACCCGGTTGGGAGAAGATATTTGTTGAGGGCGATATCGACTGGAGGTTGGTTTCCTGGGGAGGCGTGCCTATCGACGATCGCAAGTACGACACGACCGATGAACGGTGCAATTGCATTCCTGCCGCGGACAACCCCGAAGTAAGCAGTGCAGAAGAGGCCAAATGGCTCAAAGACGACGACATTGTTTTTGGCATTCACGTGAACGGTGAGTACCGGGCTTATCCGCGGCGCATCATGGAAGTGCGCGAGATGGTCAATGACACATTGGGCGGAAGACACCTTGGTATTCCATACTGTACTTTATGCGGTGCAGCGCAAGCCTACTTCACCGATCGACTGCCAGACGGGGTTGAACGGCCGATATTGCGCACCACAGGGCTGCTGATCCGGTCCAACAAGGTGATGTACGACGTCAACACATTTTCGGTGTTTGATACGTTTCTGGGCAACGCGGTCACCGGCCCTCTTGCTGAGAAGAAACTGCAGCTGAAGCAAGCCAGCGTGGTGACGACCGACTGGGGTACGTGGAAGAAGGCTCATCCGGAAACGACGGTACTGGTTGAAGCGCTGGCGCTTGGCCGCGATTTTGATTTTCGCAATGGCCGGGACGCCAAAGGTCCGATATTTCCGGTCGGTGATGTCGATCCGCGCTTGCCGGTTCAGGAGGACATCATTGGCGTTGTCACGGCGTCCGGCAAACCGGTGGCGTTTCAGCGCAGCAAGGCGTTTGTGGCTTTGAAGAAAGGCGAGGAGATCGTTTTTGAGAATGTTCGTCTGCAACTCGATGCCGGCGGTATCAGAGCGGTGGATGCAGATGGCAGTGATATCGGCAGCCATCAGGCGTTCTGGTTTGCCTGGTCGCAGTTTCACCCTGGAACCGAGCTCTGGTCGGGTTAAGGCGACTCCCACATCCAGAGCCCTTCAGGCTGGTTAGGGGTCTCGGGTAGTCCTGCGCCTCAATTGGTGGAGGTCAGGACTACGTGGATGGCCGCTGACCGCACCTGGCAGATATTTTTCCTAACCGATCGCTGCGGCTTTGCCTGAAAAATTTTGATATTCCTTATGACTGTTCCAGTTTTTGATCAGTTTCTTGAATTGATCCAGCGGGACAGCTTCAGAATACAAAAAACCCTGGCCATAAGTGCAGTTCAGGTCGCGCAAACAACTTGCTTCTTCACCCGACTCGATACCCTCAGCAACTACAGTCAGATCCAGCTCATCAGCCAACCGCAAGATGGCTTTAACGATTCTGCGTGATTGAGAACTTGCAGTCATCTCAACAATGAATGATCGATCAATCTTGAGTGTTGAAAGTGGTAGTTTTGCAAGATAACTCATACTCGAGTATCCGGTACCAAAATCATCGATGGCTATTCCGACACCGCGCTCTTTAAGGTGGCCGAGTTTCTCACAACAGGTTTCAACATCATTCATCAAAGAAGTCTCGGTAACCTCCAGCTTTAGCGACCCCGGCTGCAGGCTGTAATCTGTGAGGTTCTTGCAAACACGATCATAGAAGCGTGCGTGCTCCAGGTCGCGTCCGGAGACGTTGAGCGTTACAAAAAGTGGATGGTTATGATCAATGTTTTTCAGTGATGCTATGTTGAATTCCTGCAGTTCCTGACAGGCCTGATCTATTGCAATCTCTGTCAGGTCAAATATCAGGTTGCCGGCTTCAGCAGTCGGGATGAATTCTGACGGGGGTACCAGACCTCTGGTAGGATGGTTCCAACGCATCAAGCCTTCAGCGCCGGAGAGTTTGCCGGTCTTCAGACAGACAATTGGCTGGTAGTGAAGCTCGAATTCACCCACCGATATTCCCCGCCTGATTTCAGTTTCCAACTGCAATTGAGACAGGGCATCTGTCATCTCACTTGTTACATTTGTGTTTGCTGAACTGTCGTAGTTCTCGTTACCCATTGAAAGAAGGGTGTTGCGAAACCTCGTAAGAATAACGTCGAACACCATTTTCATAACGGGATCGAGTTCGCTTCTGCGGCGTGTAAACTGCGACTGCTCTATCAGCAGAAGATTGCAGTCTGTGATGGCCGTAACCGAAGCTGTCCGATATCCTGGGGATACAAGCCCCATTTCACCAATCATCTGGTTGGCGCCAAGCTCAGCCAACTTTATCTGTTTATCTTCTCGTTTTTTATAAACACAAACGTCACCGGAAATGATGACGTAAGAACAATCGCCCGGCTCGCCCTCGCGAAATATGGTCTCGCCAGCATCAAAACTTACCGTTTGGAAATCAGATAAAGTCATGTTGTAAACCTGCCTAAGTTGAGTGTGCTTACCTGAAACGCATTGAAGTTTTGTAAAATTCCCGCAATTTCATTTTTTTCTAAGAAGATGTCCTGGAGCCAGGTATGCGTGGTGAGGTTTGTTTTTGAACGTCTGCTTTGGGCTCAAACCGGTGTTGCGACGAAATCGGCCGGTCAACGGCAATGGATGCGGTGTATCAGGACCGGAAATTTGCAAAAGGCGGCGCTTTCAGGCCGTCCTTGCCGCGCCCGGCGTCCACGGCATCGGTTTGCCAGGGTGAAAAAGGGTACGAGCGACTGGATTACGACACCAAAACCTGCGCCTGCAGAACCACGGCACTGAGGCTGAAAACTATAGTTACAACCGCGATCTGCTGGGCAAACCACAGATAAACAGTGCGCAGTGCCCCGCCGATAAGCCGCTGTGCCACGTCAGCCTGCGGGCGGTCCCCCGGTTTCAGGATCAGCCAGGTTTCGGTTCTCTTGTAGTTGCGCGTCGGCGCGCGCCACGCGAACACCAGCAGGATGAGGCTCAGGGCTATCGACAGTTTACTGCCGGCCAGCGCTGCCAGTCCGGCATCGAAACTCAGGCCGATCACGATGCAGAAAATGCCAAGGCCTGCAAATCCGCACGCCCGTCCAACCGACACATAAGCTGCATTCTCAATCGGATTTGTCATGCCACCGTTCTTTGAGTGAGGATCGCTGTGCAGGCCAATGCAGCAATTCCGCCAGACCCTAGGCGCTCAGCCGGGCATGCGGTATCCCGTACATCAGGTGGTCGAACTGATCACCGTTGACGTGCACAAGGCAACGATGGTCACCACCTTCAAAGTAAACTTCGTCCTGGTTATCGAGACGCCTGTCGACAATCGAGGCGATTTTGTACGCTGACCCGATCACCGGCACAGCGCCGGTTTTGCAATCGGGAAACAGCATGGCCACCTCTGGTTCCGATGCCAGTGTCACCGGTTCGCCTATGACTTTCTTGAGACGGTTCATATCCAGGCGGCGCGAAGCCGGTAACACCGCCAGCACAAAGAAGTCGTCCCATTTCACGATCACTCCCTTGGCAAGCTGGTCTGCCGGCACCTGACTGACTTTCGCGGTCTGTGCCGAACAATCAGTCTTCTTATGCGAAGTCACCTCGTACGCGATGTGACTGTCGTCCAGATATTCCTGTAATGTAAGTGCAATACCCATCGTGGTTCCTCCCTTGCAGTGCTCGACTGCAATTTCTCTGGCAGAAGGAGACGGCGCGGCACAGCATGAGGCCGCAGTGTCAAACTTGGAATATACCGTGCATGAGAGACTGGAACTTGAACCGTCTCATCGGCCAGCAATGCGTCTCGCATCAATGCCGGTTTCCAAGATGGGTTGAAGGATACATGCAATGCGAAGATGCGACAAGTCGCTGGTCGGAAAGTTTGCGTCTGGGGCTTCTGGAGATGGCAGACTGAAATTTTTTGAATCTTCTTCGTAGGGCAGATGATTTTCCGACGTGAAAGCTAGTAACGGGCGGTCGCAGAGACCAACCACAACATAGTTCACGAAAGGAAATCGATATGAAACTCCCCCTTACCATTGCTGTAATCGCACTCTCTCTCGGTCTGAGCGTTCCTGCTTATGCAGGTGCCTCGCGCACAGTTACGGCGCACGGCGCACATGGCGGCTCTGCCTCGGTGTCCGGTTCCTGCGCCATCGGTGCTGGTTGTTCACGGACGTGGAGCGCGACATCTCCCAACGGTTCGACAGCTTCCGGAACGACAACCGCACATCGTGCCTACGTCGCACCGCGCGCGGTGGTCGTGCCGCGCGCTGTAGTGGTTCCGCGCGCCGTCGTGGTCCCGCGACATGGCCGCAGATGGTAATTCAGCAAGTCAGCAACCCTCAGCCATCCGGATTGATTTCCGGATGGCATATTACGGAGGTCTCGTTATGGAATTCGGTTCATTTGAACCCCGATCCGGCGCTGGTCTGTTCTTGTTGTTTCTGGCCGGCATAGTGCTTGTGGAAGCCATATGGCTGATCTGGAAACGTAAAAACGAATATGACTGGAAAGCTGCAGCCGCCTCTTTCGGCGTCGCTATTGGCAAACGCCTGATCGACACCATGTCCGCCGGCATCGCGGCAGCCATTCTGTTCTGGCTATACAGCTACCGCCCGTTCACGCTCGAACTGAACAATCCGGTAAACTGGGTGCTGCTCTTTGTCTTGTTTGAGCTTGCCTACTACTGGCACCACCGCCTGGCACACGAAGTGCGCTGGTTGTGGGCAACGCACTCGGTGCACCACACACCGGAAGAGATGAACCTTTCAGTTGCCGTACGTCTGGGCTGGACAGGCCTGCTGTCAGGAAGTTTCTTGTTCTTTGCGCCGCTGGTGCTGATTGGATTTCATCCGGTTGCGGTTTTTGGAATGCTGGCCGCCAGCCTGTTCTATCAGATCTGGATTCATACCGAGCTGGTGCAGAAGCTGCCGCGGCCGATTGAGTGGCTGTTGAACACTCCATCCCATCACCGGGTTCATCATGCATCAAACGGAGATTATCTCGACAAGAACTACGGCGGCGTTCTGATCATATGGGATCGAATTTTTGGCACATTTGCGTCTGAAACCGAAAAACCCCGCTACGGCCTGACCGTTCCGGTGGTTAGCTACAACCCGGTCAAAATCGCTTTGTGGGAGTGGCGGCGCATGCTGGGTGATGCCCTGTCTGCCAGGTCATTCAGGGAGCTGCGTCACTATCTGTTTGCTCCGCCGGGTTGGTCGCCGAACAACCCGAGACGGTATTCAAAACTCACGCTCAACAATCCGTTTAAACCGGATACGAAGAAGGAAAGATCATGAAAAAGTTTGCCTGTACCATTATTCTGGCCGCCAGTCTGCTTGCCGGCTCTGCGATCGCACCTGCTGCAGCTCAAACTCTGAACAACCCGGAAATCGAGAAGATTGCCGAGCAACTGAACCTGACCGAGGAACAAAAGACAAAGGCAGAACCCATCATTACAGAGGGCGTTCAGGAGCGCGTCTCGATATTGAAATCCGCAGGCATCAAACGAGGCACAAAGCCCTCGATACGCCAGATGTTAAAAGTCAGGAGCCCAATCAGGAACTCTCTGGAGAACACCGAAGCGCGTTTATCAACCGTGCTGAACTCAGGCCAGATGGCCAGATACCGTGAGATCGTGGACGCGGCACGCAAAAAAATGCGCGCCGAGTTCAATTGACCGCGATTTGTCACTAGCGTTCAACCCATGCGGAGCGATGATGATCAATTGTTGGCTGAAACGGGAAAAGGCAATCAACGAGCCTTTAACCTGCTGGTACAACGCCATTCGCCCAAACTCCACGCCATCGTCAAGCGATACGTGCGCTCAACAGAAGATGCCGATGAGGTCGTGCAGGAGGCGTTCTGGCAGGTTTGGAAAACCGCTGAGCAATGGAAGCCCGGTGAAGCGCGGTTCTCCACCTGGCTTTACCGCGTGGCGGTCAATCGGTCCATCGACCGGTTGCGCAAGGACAAGCGGCGGTCGGAAACGGCCGTCGGCGAACTTCCCGATATGGAATCGTCGGCGGCGCGTGCTGACGTGGTGGTTGAGGACAGGCAGTCACTTACGATCATGCAGCAGGCGATTGATCGTCTGCCGGACAAGCAACGGCTAGCTGTGATGCTGTCTACGCATGAGGAACAGTCCAACGCGGCGATTGCAGTGATCATGGGGGGCTCAGAAGGTGCGGTGGAACAATTATTGGTAAGAGCACGGCGCAGCTTGCGCGATATTTACAGGGAGCTGTCATGACACTGGAAGAATTTGATGAAGCACTTTTGCGCTGGGGACCCGATCTTGATCGCTGGCCCCAACATCAGCGGCAGGCCGGGCGGGAGTTGCTTTCGGTCAATGCACAAGCTCAGCCGCTACTCGACGAAATGACGAAAATGGTTGGCATGGTTGATACCGCAATCATGGATGACACGGCAGCCGGAATTGTCTCTGCGACGGTGCAGCAAGCCATAATCCGGCGTCAGGAAAGCCTGGGCCTGATGTCACTTCTGCCCGTCAGACGCATTCTCGGCTGGGGTTCGTTGGCAAGCGTTGGCGGCGCCGCCGCAACGGTTCTTGTCCCGGTCAGTGCAAATGCACCGGCCTTGTTGACAATTGCTCTTGGAGGAATGCTTCCATGACTCGACCGATCAAAATCCTCGTCGCGGCTTTGATCGCGTCCTTGATGGTGAATTTTGCCACGCTGGGCTTTATCGGCGTGTACGCCGGCAGGGACTATGTCTATCAGTCCATCTTAGCTGAACCCGGTGGGGGACAGGACATTCCACCGGAGGTAAGGGAAGCTTTCAAACTGGCAATACGATCTGATCAGGGCCGCTTGCTTGACGCCCTACGTGTCTTGCAGGCGGCGCGTGACAGTCAGCATTCGGCGCTGACAGCCGAAGTATTTGATCCGGCCGCACTGGAGGCAACCCAGGCGGATGTTCGCGCCGCAGCCGGTGATCTGATTGTCGTGCTGCAACGCGCGCTCCGCGAAACCGCAACCACTCTGCCTGACGACGTGCGGCGCACGATACCGAAACTGGGTGTCGGGAGACCATTGCTGCAAAAACTGCAGGAGGATGCGACTGAGTAAATCCTCATGCTTTAAGCAATGCACCGAGCTTGCGGCATTCCAACTGCCCGGCGGGCAGTCATCCAGTTTTCCGGACGTGCAGACGACCGCCTGATCGAAACGAATGAAAGGCACCTGCTGAACTTCCGACGCGTGCAATGCGTACTGGTTGGTGACCGGCATTCCCGGCCTGTTTATGCACTCGCAACCAAACTTGGATATCAAACCATGAAGCTTTTACTGAAAACGCTGTTCACTGCCGCAGTTCTATGCACCGGCGTCGCCACATTGGCTCATGCCGACATGGCTGTTTCCTTTGATGAAGGGGCCCCGAAAGACAGGTTCACGTTTACAAACACTGGGTCCTGCACGATAGCAGGCGCAAAAATATTACTTGATCTGTCCGGTTCGAAATCCGGCTTGATATTCGATGTGACCGGCAAGGGTGCAGGTGTGGAGGTCTTTCAGCCGTTGGAAATTACAACCGGCTCCAAGTCACTGCTCAATTCTCCGGACGTCAAGGATGGCGACAGTCGGATCAGTCTGGATATAGCTCAGCTCAAGGCGGGCCAGAGCATTGCCTTTACCATTGATGTAGATGACACCGCAGGCGGCAGGGAAATCACGGTGTCTGGTTCTGAGATCGCTGGAGCAAAGGTGCGTTTTTCCCAAGGTGACAGATCAAAAACCATGGTTTTTGGCTCCAATGCGCGCACCGCAATTCAACTGATGGATTGTCGGTTGTAGCAGGGCAAGTCAACTCTCCAAATCGATGCGTCCGGGTCCAGTCGTTTTTACTCGTTCAATGCTCTTTGCAATTGCGGTGTCTAAATTGGCAAAACAGGCAACGGAAGGATTCTTGAAAATGCCGCTGCAAGAGCGCACATTGTGAAGACCATGCTGACACCACTTGAAAAATTGGCCTACACCGCCCGCCAGGGCGCCCGCGTTGCCTGGTATATGGGCCACGGCCTTGCCGCCGGACAGTTCCGCAAGACAAAGTCCGGCGTATCCGAGGTGACCCTTGAAAAACCCCGGCAAAAGGGACCCGGCATGGAGCGGTTGCTGGCCAGCCTGGCCGGCACATTTCAGCGTGACCTCGACAATGTTACAGCCGGTTATTATCCGCTGCCGCGTGATGCAGACGGTTCGCCGGGCCGGCTTCTGAAAACTTCGCGTGCGTTTCTGGCCGATGTGCCGGTTGCAGCCGAGCGCAAGGCCAAAGGTGAAGGTACCGAGGTTTATTCGCCTGACAAGGCAGACGAATTGCCGGCCTATTTCCTGCAGAATTTCCACTATCAGACAGGTGGGTACCTGACCGAGGACAGTGCCGAAATCTACGACATGCAAACCGAGGTGCTGTTTTCCGGCTCCACCAATGCCATGCGCCGCGAGTGCCTGGTGCCGCTGTGGCAGTTCATGCGCGGGCGGGACCAGCGCAAAACCAGTATCGCCGACATCGCCTGCGGGACAGGCCGGTTTGGCCGCTTCATCAAGCAGGCCTATCCGCGTATCGATCTGACCCTGTCGGATCTGTCCGACGCCTACCTGACAGAGGCAAAGCGCCATCTGAAAGGCTATTCATCGGTCAGTTATGAAGTCGCAAACGCCGAAAAACTCCCCTTTGCCGATGGATCACTGGATGTGGTGACGTCCATCTACCTGTTTCACGAAGTGCCGCCCAAGGTGCGCCGCGTTATTGCCGGTGAATTTGCCCGCGTGCTGAAACCCGGCGGACGGCTGATCTTCATGGATTCACTGCAACTGGGTGATGTTGATGGCTTTGACGGCATGTTGCAGTCGTTTCCGAAGGATTTTCATGAGCCCTATTACGGCAGTTACATCAAGGAAGATCTGACAGGCATTTTCAGTGAAGCAGGGCTGGTCCATGCCGAAAGCCGCCCGGTATTCCTGTCAAAACTGGTGGTGTGCGACAAGCCTACGAACGTGGGCGCGTAAACGCCTAGGCACGATCTGATTGCAACAGGCTTCGTCAAGGCGAGGAATATCGCGGCCATTTGGCGTGCCAGTTCTGCTATCTTACAAGTTTGTCATCCACCAACTTACGTAACAGTCCGGTCAGCTTTGTTGATTGCACGATTGCACCATGGCAGGGCACGACGCGGGTCGGCATATCTTCTTTCAATTGCGCATGAATCCAATCCACATAGGTTTTTTTGTCTCGAACTGCGAAGCCGGGGAACGTCCCGAGCATGGCAGGTGTGTCGCACACGCCGGAGGTGTCGAGTGTTTTCGGTCCCGAAAAAGCATCGGCCACGAACCATGTCACAGTTTTCCCGGCCGAATGACGAAGCCAGACCTCTCCGGTTTTAAGTCCATCAGGCTTAAGTAGGGCAAACCGATCAGGCAGGCTACTTTTGATATCCTCAAGGGTTTGATATTTAAGTCCGGTGACCTTTTCCAGTCTTACTGCGGCATCAGCAGCGGCGCAGACCCTTGCTGTTGGAAAAGCTGTCGCATACTCGACAAGTGCCTTGTTGTGATAATGGTTCGGTGCAAACAGGTATGCGACCTTGCCGAGTTCATTGAGTGAGAGGCAGGCATCCGCACCAAGTCCCGAAACCGGACTGAACAGGCAGAGCCTGCCGTCCCTGAGCTCGATGGCAGTGCATCTGAGATTGCCGTTGTTCGCGGTGAAGACGCCATCTATTCCCTGCATTGGTGTAAAACGGCCGAGTTCGGATTTCCTCTCCATAGCTCTTAAAGCCCAGCGAGCCAGTCGGCGATCGCCTGGCCAATTCCATCCGGCGAATCCTCCTGAATGAAATGAATGCCCGCAACGCTTATTTCAGTCAGGTTTGGCCAAGCCCTGACCAAGTCCCTCGCGCCACCCGTCAGCAAGGCACCGGGTTCAGCGTTGACGAAGAGCTTCGGTATCTCGGTTCCCGCCATCCAGTTTCCATAGTCAGTGACGATTTCGGCAACGTCAGCCGGCTCGCCCGCAATCGGAATTTGCCGTGGCCATGTGAGCGTCGGCCGCCTGCTTTCGCCAGGATCAAGATAAGGGCGGCGGTATTCGGTCATCTCCTCGTCCGTCAGCTCCCGCAGAACCGAACCGGGCAGCACGTTTTCGACAAACACATTGTCCTGCAGGATCATCTGTTCGCCGGCGGGGGAACGAAATCCCTTGAAGACGTCACGCGCACTTGCCGGAAAGGCCTCCCAGGCCGGCAACGGCGCAACAATGGCTTCCATGAAGGCAATGGCTTTCACGGCGGCCGGATTCTGGTGTGCCCAGTGGAACCCCAGTGCCGATCCCCAGTCGTGAACAACCAACGTCACATTGTTTTCAATGCCAAGGTCTTCGAGCAATCCAGGCAAATATTTTCGGTGCTCGGCAAAGGTGTATCTGTCCGGACCGCTGCCGTCGAGTTTTTCAGAATCGCCCATGCCGATCAGATCTGGCGCTATGAGCCGGCCGCGCCCTTCCAGATGCGGCATGACATTGCGCCAGAGATAGGACGACGTCGGGTTTCCATGCAGGAAGACGATGGGGTCTCCATCACCGTGCTCTACATAAGCCATGCGCTTTCCATAAATGGATTTATACTTTTTCTCATAACGCGATCGATTGGACGGGGTAGTCATTTGCACTGCTCTCCACAGTTTTGGAATGATCGTTCTTGTATTGGAACGCTCGTTCTTATACAAGCCGAAAATGCCACGACCGAGATCACATTCCCGAGACACGCTCATTGTCGCGTCCATGCAGCGGTTCTGGACCCACGGATACCACGCCACGTCCATGGACGATCTGGTGAAAGCCACCGGGGTCAGCCGGGGCAGCATCTATGCGGATTTCGAAGGCAAGCGGGACTTGTTCCTGTGTTGTCTTTCTCGCTATCAGGATGAAGTGGTTACGCCTGCGTTTGCGCAGGTCGAACAGGCTGATGCCGGATTGGAAACCATTGAGGCCTATCTTCTGTTTCAACTATCCCACCTTGACGATGACCGTCTGCCGGGGCCGGGGTGCCTGGTTGCAAATACGATGACCGAACTCGGCCCGCATGACCGGGATATTCATGATGCCGTCAATGCTCATAATGTCCGGCTTCAAAATGGTTTCTACCAGGTTCTCAAACGGGCGAACAAATCGACAAGTCCCTTGTCACCTGATCAACTCGGCGAACTTGCGGTGTTTCTAACCATGTCTGTGCAGGGACTTTGGTCATTTTCTCGATCGGCAGAGAGCGTAGAACCGCTTCGCCAATACGCGCGAACCCTGATTGATCTCGTCAAGTCGCGGTTGCAGTAGCCGTGGCCCGGACCCTCATCTCGCCCTAGCAGCCGAGCTGATCTGCCAGCCGGTTAAAGTCATCCGCAACATGATCCACTGATCCCTCGGGCGCGGTTTCGGCACCGGCCGCTTTGCCATGCTCGTCGGGCCTTGGCACGTAGGCCGTGGCAAACCCGAGTTCTGCAGCGGCTTCAAGGTCATCGAGATGGGCTGCAACCATCATGCATTGTTCCGGCTTCAGGGCCAGTGCATCGGCTGATCCCAGATAGGCTTGCGGGTGCGGTTTGTAGGCTTGTGCAACCTCTGCCCCCAGCACCACGTCCCATGGCAGGCCGGCGCGCTTGGCCATGTTGGTTATGAGAGCGATATTGCCGTTCGAGCACGGCGCAATGATATGTTTCGTCTTGAGGCGGGCAAGGCCTGAAACCACATCAGGCCATGGGTCGAGCCGATGCCATGCAGTCACCAGACGGTGCAGGTCTTCACCTATGGGTGCATCGAGGCCATGTTCGGCAAAGATGTCGCGCAGGTTTTCCTCGTGCAGGATGTCCAGGCGCACAAAGCCACGATTGCCTTCGCGTATGCGCTGCATGGCCGGTTGGTAAAGCCCGCGCCAGCCATCGGCAACGGCCGGCCAGTCGGCGACAACATGGCTGTCTTTTCCCCATGCTGAAAGCTCCCGGATTATGCCGGAGCGCCAGTCCACGACGGTGCCGAATACATCGAACAGCAGCGCCCTGATTTCGTACCCGTGCGCCATGAGAGCTTACCCGTTCTGTCCGCGATGGCGCAGATAGTGATCTGCCAGCACGATGGCCATCATCGCTTCGCCGACCGGCACGGCGCGAATGCCGACGCACGGATCATGACGGCCCTTGGTGATGATGTCGGTTTCCTCACCGCCACTGGTGACCGTCTTGCGCGGGGTGAGAATGGACGAGGTCGGTTTGACCGCAAACCGGCATACCACGTCCTGTCCGCTCGAGATGCCGCCGAGCACACCGCCGGCATTGTTGGACTGGAACTCCGGCTGGTTGCCCTTCATGCGGATTTCGTCGGCGTTTTCTTCGCCGGTGATCGCAGCAGCCTCGAAACCGTTGCCGATCTCCACACCCTTGACCGCATTGATGCTCATCATGGCCGATGCGATGTCCTGATCGAGCTTGCCGTATACCGGCGCGCCCCATCCGGCAGGCACGCCTGACGCGACGACTTCAATCACCGCGCCGCACGACGACCCCGCTTTTCGAATGCCGTCAAGGTAGGTTTCCCATTGGCCAGCAGCTTGTGCGTCAGGGCAGAAAAACGGATTTTCATTGACCTGGTCCCAGTCCCAGTTTTCCCGGTTGATCCTGTGCGGGCCCATCTGCACCAGGGCGGCGCGCGTTTCAACCATTGGGGTCACCTTGCGCGCAATGGCACCTGCGGCCACGCGTGCCGCGGTTTCGCGGGCCGATGATCTGCCGCCGCCGCGATAATCACGCACGCCGTATTTTTCCAGGTAGGTAAAGTCGGCATGTCCGGGGCGGAACTTGTCGCGGATCTCGGAATAATCCTTTGAGCGTTGATCGACGTTTTCGATCATCAGCGCGATCGGCGTGCCGGTCGTGACCTGGCCACCGGTGCGGTCGTCCTCGAACACGCCGGACAGGATTTTCACCTGGTCAGGTTCGCGCCGCTGGGTGGTGAAACGTGACGTGCCCGGTTTGCGCTTGTCGAGGAATGCCTGGATATCGTTTTCGGTGATCGCAATCCCCGCAGGACACCCGTCAACGACACAGCCCAGGGCCGGCCCGTGTGATTCCCCGAACGTCGTAATGCGGAACAGATGGCCGAACGAATTGTGTGACATGAATGATGTACCCCTGTTGCGCGTCAAGTCTTAGCGCAAGTTACGGCCATATTAAACCGTCTGACAAAGTCAAATCAGCACATATGCCGGGCGCGGAGCACACAGCGATGCGGGGTGTCGGTCAACGATCTGTGTGCCGCAAGCAGACATGGCCAAGTGTTGCAAATATATCACAGTTTTCAAAAATCGACACATTTCTGCCATTCAGTCTTGACGCGATGTCAGTGTTCTAACTATGCGTTAACCAGTTGGTAAGCGGGGGTATTCTGAGGAGTTAGTGAGATGAGCCGTTCGATTTCAAGGCTGGTTGCCGTTTTTCTGTCATCAACTGCCTTAATTGGAACCGCCTATGCGGCTGATTTGCCCGAACCGGTCATGCCTGCCGGCGACTGGACCGGATTTCATGTCGGCATCGGTGGCGGTTATGGGGCCGTAAACCATCGGCTAGCCCTGGATGCACCCGGAAATCCAGATTTATTGAGCTTCAGCGGCATTGGCGGCGAAGGTGGACTGTTCACCGTTCAGGGTGGCTATGACTATCAATTCAACAGCGATTTTGTTGTCGGGATCATGGGTGATTACACCTATTCCGGGATCGGTACCGAACTGGATGTTAGTCCCGACATTTTTGATGCCAACTTCACGCTGGACGCATCACACAGTTTTTCGGTTCTTGGCCGCCTCGGCTGGCTGGCCAACCCTGACACATTGATTTATGGCCTGGTTGGCTGGACATGGACGGAATTTGAAGGTGATCTTGATATCGGCGGCGGCGGTACAAGTTACTCGTTCGACCTTGATGGCCTGACGGTTGGTGCGGGCATCGAGACCCGGTTTACACCAAACATCACCGGCAGACTTGAATACCGCTACACGGATTACCAGGACAATACGCTGGCCGCCGGCGGTGGCTTTGAGCTGTACAACGATACATCCATACAGACCATTCGGGCCGTCGCTTCCTACCGGTTCGGCAATCCCGGTGGCTACGTCGAGCCGGTCGCGGACTACAGCGTGGCGTCAACTGCCAACTGGACCGGATTCCGGCTGGGCGCAGGCGGTGGCTACGGTTTCGTAAATCACGACCTCAGTCTTGATGTTGATCCTGGCGGCTCTCTGGCAAGTTTCGATGGCATCTCCGGAGAAGGTGGTTTGTTCACTGTTGAGGTTGGATATGACCATCAGTTCTCCAACAATTTCGTGGCAGGTGTTCAGTTTGACTACACCGGAAGCTCCGTAGAGACAGAGCTTGAGCTTGACTTGGGTGTTCCTGGATTTACCGGCTACAGGCTGGAGGCGTCCGACAGCTACACGGTTGCCGGCAGGCTTGGTTATCTCGTGACGCCGGAAACTCTGGCTTACGGCCTGGCTGGTTGGACCTGGACTGATTTCGAACAGGACATTCTGGTCATCACGGGGACCCCGGTCATCACCAACGATTTCGACGCTGATGGCTTCACGGTCGGCGCTGGTATCGAAACAGTGCTTGCAGAGAACTTTACCGGCAAGCTGGAGTATCGTTACACCGACTACGGCAAACTCAACGTGTTCGAGATCGATGATGATCTTGACCTGAACAACGACATCTCGCTGCAGTCTGTTCGTGCGGTTGTTTCCTACAAGCTGCCGATTTTCAACCAGTAAGCGGCTTGTGCGGCGAGCATGGCTCGCTGCACGAGGTTTGACAGTTGACGTGAATGAAAAAGGAGGCGGGTTTTGCCTCCTTTTTTGTGTTTTTGGCCGGTTCAGTCTGCTTGCGCCGCCGCTTTCGCCCGGAACCACTCGATCTCCCCGTCTTTGAGGCGATAGAACTTCCATTGCGGGTTGTGCTGGCCGGGTATCTCGGCGACGGGCAGGTCCAGCACGATGCCACGTACGATACGGCTGATACCGCCATGGGCCACGGCAATGGTCGGCCGGGTCAGGTTCTCAAGCCAGTCACGCACCCGGACGGTGGCGTCGGCATAGCTTTCGCCGCCTTGCGGCCGGAACGCATGGTAGCCCTCTGGATCTTTCTCCGGATCAAGCCCCCTGGCATTGAGTTCCGGCCAGGTCGAGCCTTCCAGATCGCCGAAATTAAGTTCTTTCAACCGCTCATCGATGGTGATGCTGGCCCAGTCGAGGCCGAAACCATCGATAATGTACTGCATGGTCTGGCGCGGACGCTGCATCGGGCTGACATGAAGATCATACCCTTCAAGATTGCCATGCAGGCCTGCCATTGCCTGTGCAATTGCGCCGGCCTGGGCATGGCCGGTTTCATTGAGCGGGATATCGGTCTGGCCCTGAATGCGCCGTTTCAGGTTCCAGTCGGTCTCGCCATGGCGGATAAACCACAGCTCGGGATAACGGGTCCTGACCCTAATCACTCGGTTCAAGGCTCATGTCGGGGGCATAAGGGTTTTTCATGCCGACGACATGATAGCCCGAATCGACATGGTGAACTTCGCCGGTTACGCCACGGCTCATGTCCGACAGGAGATAGGTACCGGACTGGCCGACCTCGTCGATGGTGACGGTCCGGCGCATGGGTGAATTGTTCTCGTTCCATTTCAGGATATAGCGGAAATCGCCAATACCCGACGCAGCCAGCGTCTTGATCGGGCCGGCGGAAATGGCGTTGACGCGAATGTCTTTCTCACCCAGATCGGCCGCCAGATAGCGCACCGATGCTTCAAGCGCTGCCTTGGCAACCCCCATCACATTGTAATGCGGCATCCATTTTTCGGCGCCGTAATAGGTCAGCGTCAGCAGCGAACCGCCGTCCGTCATCAGTTTTTCAGCCCGTTGCGCGATGGCTGTGAACGAGTAACACGAGATGTTCAGCGACTTGTTGAAGTTTTCTTCAGATGTGTCGACATAGCGCCCGGTCAGTTCGTCCTTGTCGGCAAAGGCAATGGCGTGCACCACAAAGTCCAGCCGGCCCCAGCGCTTTTCCAGTTCTGCAAACACCGCATCCATTGATGCAGCATCTGTCACATCGCATTCCAGCACGATGTCGGACCCGAGTTCCGCCGCCAGCGGCTTTACGCGTTTGCCCAGCGCGTCACCCTGGTAGGTGAATGCCAGTTCTGCGCCGTGACTGTGTGCCGCCTTCGCAATGCCCCATGCGATGGAGCGGTTGTTGGCAACCCCCATCACAAGCCCGCGCTTGCCGGCCATGATTGATCCCGCCTGGGTCATGGACAACACCCTTTGCTGTTCGAAACCATAAGAAAGTCACCTGTATTTGCACTAAAACCCGCAATTGGTCCACCGCCAAATGCGCCCCGTTCAATATGATTTTTGATTGAATCAGTCAAAAGTCATAAAACTGATCGCTTTCAATGAGCTGGAGCAACTTTACGGGATCGGGTGAAGCCATGTTGCTCTGGTGGAAAAGAACTGGCTGTAGCGGTAAAGCCGTACCATATTGATCCTACCGATTGAACATTTGACCCGAGGCTGGAATGAGCACGACCGAAATTGAAAAAGCCGACTTCACGACCCGCGATGAACCGCTGCAGCTGTTTGCAGACTGGCTCGAAGAAGCCAGGGCGACGGAACCGAACGACCCAACAGCCATGAGCGTGGCCACAGTTGATGCAGATGGCCTGCCCAATGTGCGCATGACACTGCTGAAAGACTTCGATGAGCGTGGCCTGGTTTTCTATACCAATTTCGAAAGCCAGAAGGGTACCGAGATCCTGGCCTCGCGAAAGGCCGCCCTGGGGTTTCACTGGAAGTCCCTGCGCCGCCAGGTTCGATTCAGGGGACCGGTGGAAGTGGTGTCTGAAGAAGAGGCAGATGCTTATTTCAAGTCCCGTCCCCGCGACAGCCGCATCGGCGCATGGGCGTCGCAACAGTCGCGCCCGCTGGAAAGCAAGTTCGCGCTCGAGAAAGCGGTTGCCAAATTTGCCATGAAACACGCCATTGGCGATGTGCCGCGCCCGCCATACTGGTCCGGCTTTCGGGTAAAGCCTGTTTACATCGAGTTCTGGAAAGACGGCGCATTCCGATTGCATGACCGGATTGTGTTCCAGCGCGATGGCGGTGGCGATGGCTGGAGCAAGACGCGGCTTTATCCGTAGCATTGATTGCCGTATAGATCGTTGATCTTCCAAATCTTCCAGACCGCTGATCGTCGCCAACGGAGTTTCCCATGTCCGCAACGCAGACTGACAATGCTGATCGCAAGACCCTGATCCTGACCGGCGCCTCACGGGGCATCGGTCATGCGACGGTGAAACGGTTCTCCTCCGCCGGCTGGCGGGTGATTACCTGCTCACGCCAGCCGTTTCCGGAAAACTGTCCATGGGAGATGGGGCCGGAGGATCACATTCAGGTCGACCTGGCTGACGTTGATGATGTGCGTCGTGGTGTAGATGAAATGAAGGAACGCCTGAAGGATCAGGGCAGTCGGCTGAATGCGCTGATCAACAATGCCGCCATTTCGCCCAAGCTTGAAGGCGGCGGGCGCATGAATACGTTCGATACCAGTGCTGCCGACTGGAATCATGTCTTCAACGTCAATTTCTTCTCGCCCATCATGCTGGCGCGCGGCCTGGTTGAAGAACTCAAGGCCGGGCAGGGCTCGGTCGTCAATGTTACCTCCATTGCAGGTACCGCCGTGCATCCGTTTGCCGGGGCCGCCTATTCGACGTCAAAAGCCGCGCTGGCCTCGCTGACCCGGGAGATGGCCAATGATTTCGGGCCCCTTGGAGTGCGGGTAAACTCCATTTCACCGGGAGAAATCGAAACCTCGATCCTGTCACCGGGCACGGAGAAAATCATTCCGAGCATTCCGTTGCGCCGTCTTGGCCAGCCGGAAGAGGTTGCCAAGGCGATCTATTTCCTGTGCACAGAAGCCTCGTCTTATGTGACCGGCGCGGAAATTCATGTGAACGGCGGTCAGCATGTCTGAAGATCAGCGGTCGCCCGAGACCTTCGTTGCCCACGCGCTGCATAGCGTTGAGGAGGCAACCGGTTCCATAGTGCCGCCCCTGCACACAGCGACTACCTTTGCTCGTGATCATGACTACCAGTTGCGCGACCAGCATCTGTATTCGCGCTATGGCAATCCGACCATAGATCAGGCCGAACAGATTATCGCCCGGCTGGAAAACGGTCATGACGCGTTGGTGTTTGCCTCCGGCCTGGCCGGTATTGCCGCGCTGTTCGAGACATTGAAACCGGGTGCACATGTGGTGGCGCCCGAAATCATGTACTGGGGCACCCGTGACCTGATGACCCGCATGCTGGAGAAGCAGCGCATTACCGCGACTTATGTCGACCCAACCGATCTCGATGCACTGAAAGCGGCAATTGTGCCGGGCAAGACCGAACTTGTCTGGGTGGAGACACCGGTCAACCCGGTGTGGGACGTGATCGACATCAAGGCAGTGGCTGACATTGCCCATGCCGCAGGCGCTGAACTGGCCGTTGATTCAACCTCGGCCAGCCCGGTTGTGACCCGTCCGCTGGACCATGGCGCGGATATTGTCTTCCACTCGATCACGAAATACCTCAATGGTCATTCCGATGTGCTTGGCGGCGCGCTGGTGACACGGCAAGACACAGCGCGCTGGGCGGAAGCGCGGACGGTGCGTAACGTGACCGGCGGCATTCTGGCACCGTTTGAATCATGGCTGCTGATCCGGGGCATGCGCACGCTGTATGTCCGGGTCAACAAGGCTGCCGAAAGCTCACTGGCGATCGCCCGGCATCTCGAACACCATCCCAAGGTGGAGCGGGTATTATATCCCGGCCTGCAATCCCATCCCGGCCATGAAATCGCCCGCCGCCAGATGGACGGCTTCGGGGCCATGATGTCGGTTTGTGTGAAGGGCGGCATGGCGGAGACCGGTCGGGTGATCCGGGCACTCAGGATTTTCCTGCCGGCCACCTCGCTTGGCGGTGTAGAGAGCCTGGCGGAGCACCGCAAGGTGATCGAGGGCGCCGACAGCCCGATCCCGGACAATCTGATCCGGCTGTCGGTCGGTATCGAGGCCACCGATGACCTGATTGCAGACCTGGAACAGGCGCTCGACAAGGCATGAGGCAGATTGCATTGGCATTCGCCGCCCTGTTGTTATGCGGCCAGGTTCAGGCACAGGACAGCGACCGTTTGCCGGACGGGGTCGTATCAACTGGTTCCAACGATGTAGCCGAAGCCTGGCTGACACGTCCGACCACACGGTACGCCCACGCCATTCTGGGCGATGCCATAGAGGCAGGCGGCCTGATGGTCAAAATGGCCGATGGCCAGGTTCACGAGCATGCATTGCCTGAAGGGTTTGTGTTCGAAGACCGCCGCGCCCGGCCGGTTGACCTGGACGGCGACGGCCGCGACGAAATTGTCGTGGTTCTCAGCAGTGTGAGCGAGGGAGCAGCGCTGGCCGTTTACGGTGTTGCAGATGGTGAGCTCAGGCTCAGGGCAAAAACACCGCACATCGGCAGGACCAACCGCTGGCTCAATCCGGCGGAGTTTGCCGATCTGGACGGCGATGGCAAAATCGAGATCACCGCTGTGTGGACCCCGCATCTGGGGCGGGTACTGCAAGCGTGGCGGTTTTCGAGCGGAAAACTGCACCAGGTTGCCAGGATCAAAGGCTACTCCAACCACGCCATCGGGTCACCGGTTCAGGATCTGACCGAGGTTGTAGTGCTGTCTGACGGGCGGGCGGCGCTGGCCATCCCGACACCCGGCTATGATGAGATCGCGTTCGTGGTTTTGCAGCAGGGCAAGTTTACCGAGTTCGCCCGCATACAGGCGGGAGGCCGTATCACCTCGCCGGTTCGCGGCAGCAAAAACGACCGGCAGCTTGAATTTGCCACCGACCGCGCGTCGCGTGTGACGATTGATATTCCCTAGAGCAAACTGCTCTGATCAGGCGGCGCGCAGGCCTTCCTGCTTGATCCACTGGGCGGTGTCGTCCAGGGCTGCTTCATAGCGGTCGAACATCTCGTTGACTTCGCTTTCGGTGATGATCAGCGGCGGGCACAGGGCAACCGAATCCACCATGGCGCGCACCATGAGGCCGCGTTCCTGGGCGAATTTCATCATCGTCGGGCCGACCATCTTCTTCGGATCAAACGAGGCCCTGGTGGCCTTGTTCTCCACAATTTCAGCCGCACCGATGAAGCCCTTGGCGCGCACATCGCCGATCAACTCGTGATCCTTCAGCTTGTTGAACCGGCCTTCAAACAGCGGTGCCAGCTTGGCGACATGGTCAACAATGCCGTCGCGCTTGTAGATTTCGATGGTTTTCAGGGCGACCGCCGATGCCACCGGGTGCGCGGTATAGGTGTAGCCGTGACCGAACACGCCGATCTTCTTCGACTGGTCTAACATGGCCTGGTACAGGTCTTCCTCGATGGAGATACCTCCCAGCGGCATATAGGCCGAGGTGATCGCCTTGGCCATCGACACCGACGTTGGCTGCATGCCCATGGTTTCCGACCCGAACCATTTGCCGGTCCGGCCAAACCCGCAGATGACCTCGTCGGCGATGTAGCGCACGTCGTATTTTTCCAGGATTGTCTGGATTTTTGCGTAATAGCCATCAGGCGGAATGACGACACCACCGGCCCCCATGATCGGCTCGGCAAAGAAGCCAGCGACGGTTTCAGGGCCTTCCCTTATGATCAGGTCTTCCAGTTCGGTTGCCATGCGGGTGGTAAACTCGTCTTCCGTCTCGCCGTCCTCGGCAAACCGGTAATGGTGCGGGCACGAGGTGTGCATGATGTTTTCGATCGGCAGGTCGAAGTCAGCATGCACCGGCGGCAGGCCGGTCAGGGATCCGGATGCAACCGTGACGCCGTGATAGCCCTTGATACGCGAGATCAGCTTCTTCTTTTCAGGCTTGCCGCGGGCATTGTTGTAATACCAGGTCAGCTTGACCTGCATGTCGTTGGCTTCGGAGCCTGACGAGCAGAACAGCATCTTCGAGGCTTCGCACGGCACCAGCTCTTTCAACGTCTCGGCAAGCTCGATTGCCAGGTCGTTGGACTTGCCGGCGAATATGTGTGTGTAGGGCAGCCGGCTCATCTGCTGCGCGGCAACATCGACGATTTCCTGGTTGCCATAGCCCAGCGACGTGCACCACAGACCGGCAAGACCTTCAATATATTGCTTGCCGTCACTGTCATAAACATAGATGCCCTTGCCTTCCTCGATGATGGTCGGTCCCGTCTCGCGGAACGCCGAGAGATTGGTGTACGGGTGGATCAGGGTTTCGATATCGCGAACGGCAATATTCGACAGCTGTTTGTTCATGGTGAAATTTACCTTTTGACAAGTGCACGCTGGTGCGCACGATCTGCTTGGGGTTGAATATGTCAGAAATCATGAGGGGCACACAATGGCCGATATGTCACTGATCGAGCAGAGCGCCACTGCGCTGGTTGCACGGCTGCAGAACGGTGAAGTGAGCCCGCATGACCTGCTTGATGCGCTGGAGGCCCGCATTGGAGAGGTTGACGGCCATGTCAACGCGCTGCCGACACTGTGCTTCGACCGCGCCCGCGCCCATGCCGATGACGTGTTGAAAAAACCGGTTGGTGACCGCGGCCTGCTTGCCGGCATGCCGGTGCCGATCAAGGACCTGGCAGATGTAGAGGGTGTACGCTCGACATGCGGCTCCCTGATTTTTGCCGATACGGTGCCGGAGGTGTCGGACGTGCTGGTCACCCATCTCGAGGCCGAAGGTGGCATTGTATATGCCAAATCCAACACGCCGGAATTTGGCGCCGGCGCCAATACGTTCAATGAGGTTTTCGGCCGGACGCTGAACCCGTGGAACACGTCGCGCTCTGCCGCAGGCTCGTCCGGCGGCGCAGCGGTTGCCCTTGCCACCGGCATGGCATGGCTGGCACATGGCTCCGACATGGGCGGGTCACTGCGCAATCCCGCCTCGTTCAACAATATCTGCGGCATGCGCCCATCGCCGGGCCGGGTCGCCGTCAGCCGGTTCAGCCAGGTAGACGGCAATCTCGGTCAGGAAGGGCCGATGGCGCGCAATGTCGAGGATCTGGCATTGCTGTTTGATGCCATGTGCGGCGAGGAACCGGGCGATCCGGTCTCCAAGCCACGCCCTCAAACGAGTTTTCTGGACCAGACCCGGTCTGGCTGGAGGCCGAAGCGAGTGGCGTTTTCACGCGATCTGGGCATTACGCCGGTTGACCCGGAAGTGGCACGGATTGTCGAGGCCGCAGCCCGGCGTTTTGAGGAAGCCGGCGTGGTCTTCGAAGACGCCCAGCCTGACTTGTCGGAGGCCCATGAGTGCTTTCAAGTTCTACGTGCCTTGTCGTTCGCCATTTCAATGAAGCCTCTGCTGGATGCTCATCGCGACAAGCTGAAACCTGAGGTTATCTGGAACATTGAGCAGGGTCTGGCGTTGAGCGCCGATGACGTGGCCCGGGCCGAACACCAGCGCGCCGCCATGTTCCAGCGCGGGCTCGAGTTCTTCAACACCTACGATTTGTTGCTGTGTCCCGCTACCATTGTGTCACCCTATCCGGTGGAACACCGCTTCGTCGAAGAATGTGATGGCCATAAGTTCGGCAATTACGTGGAATGGCTGGCTATTGCCTACGCCTTCACCAATATCTGCGCGCCGGCCTTGAGCATACCGGCCGGGTTCACTGCCGAAGACCTGCCTGTCGGCATCCAGATTGTCGGCCGGCCCAACTGTGACGGCCAGGTGCTGGCCGGCGGCAAGCTGCTGCAGGACATTTTAGGCCTGCACAAGCTGCTGCCGATTGATCCACGGGGCTAAAGAAGTAGTATTCATGACCAATAAGAAAACTTGACCATATGTGAGGGACGCCCATGCAGGGTTTGATGCAGGACTGGCCATTGCTGGTTCACACTATTCTCGATCACGCTTCGAGATGGCACGGGGATCGTGAAATCGTCTCACGCCGTGTCGAAGGTGATATTTCCAGGACCACCTACCGTGAGCTGGACCATCGCGCCCGGGCGCTGGCCTCCGCAGCCCGGGGCAGGCTGGGCCTGAAGCTCGGCGATGTGGTCTGCACAATGTCGTGGAACGGCTATCGCCACATCGAAACCTGGTATGGCCTGATGGGGCTGGGCTGTGTGGTGCACACGCTGAACCCGCGCCTGTTTGCCGACCAACTGGCCTATGTGATCAATCACGGCGAGGGCAAGTGGATCTTCCTCGACCTGACTTTTGTTCCGATCCTTGAAGGCGTGCAGGACCGGCTGCCCGATGTGAAGGGCTTCGTCATCATGACCGATGGAGCGCACCTGCCTGAGAGTACAACGCTGAAAAACGTCATCACCTATGAAGACCTCATCGCAGACGGTGATCGCGACATGGCGTGGCCGTCTTTTGACGAAAACACCGCCTGCGGCATGTGCTACACTTCCGGCACCACTGGCAACCCCAAGGGTGTGGTGTATTCGCATCGCTCCAACGTACTGCACGCCATGGCCAGCGGTGGTGGCGATGCGCTGTGCATGGCGAGCAAGGATGTGTGGATGCCGGTGGTGCCGATGTTCCACGCCAATGCCTGGTCGCTGGCGTTCTCGGTGCCAATGGCCGGCGCGAAAATGGTGATGCCCGGTCCGCGCATGGACGGCGAGGCTATCTATGAATTGCTGCATACCGAAAAGGTCACCGCGACGGCGGCCGTGCCGACCGTGTGGCTGATGTTGCTGCAATACCTGGAGAAAAACCCGGACCTGACGCTGCCGGACCTGCAACGGGTGGTGATCGGGGGGGCTGCCTGTCCGGAATCCATGATGAAGGCGTTTGAGGACAAGTACGACACCCAGGTGATCCACGCCTGGGGCATGACCGAAATGAGCCCGCTGGGATCGCTCGGCACCCGCAAGGCCGGACTGGAGCACCTCAGCGATGACGAGTGGTGGCAGGTCAAGCTGAAACAGGGCAGGCCCGCCTACACGATCGAGATGAAGATCACCGATGACGAAGGCGCGGACCTGCCTCATGACGGCACCACGTTCGGTCGTCTCAAGGTGCGCGGGCCCTGCATCGCCAAAAGCTATGCCAAGGGCGACGGCGCGGAAGTGTTCGATGCTGACGGATGGTTCGATACCGGCGACGTGTCGACGCTGGATGAATACGGCTACATGCAGATCACCGACCGCTCCAAGGACGTGATCAAGTCCGGCGGCGAGTGGATTTCATCCATCGACCTGGAAAATGCCGCCGTCGGGTGTCCCGGTGTCGCCGAAGCCGCCGCCATCGGCATGGCGCATCCGAAATGGGACGAACGCCCGATCCTGGTGATTGTAAGGAAAGAGGGTGCCGAGGTAACCCGCGAGCAAGTGCTGGAGCACATGAAGGACAAGACGGCAAAATGGGCCATGCCGGATGACGTCATCTTCGTGGACGAAATCCCCCATACGGCTACCGGAAAAATCTCCAAGCTGACATTGAGGGAACAGTTGAAGGACTATGTGCTGCCGACTGCCTGAGTCATCTGGGTTCACGACATCTGAGCGAGATAGTCGCGCAGGAGCCGGGCTCGATTGGGTCTAAAACTCTTCTTTGTCGGCCTGAACTCCTCGATCCGCTTGATCCAGAACTTCCGATAATCCTCGCGCAGGCAGCACCAGGCCAGCAATCCGCACCCGGTATCCAGATAGACGATGGCCAGCGGATAGATGCGTCGACTGGTTGGCGTTCCATTCGCATCGCGATAGTCGATGTCGATTGCGCGCTCTTCCCAGCATGCGGACCGGATGGTTGAAATATCCCGCGCTTCTTTCATGGGCGTTTCGTACCGATAGACCATATGCGTCGCATGAAGCAGCTGGCGTTGCAGGCGTTCAGGCAGTGTTGCGGCAATTTTTGCAAGTGCGGAGTCGGCTGCGTGCGCCAATTGCGCATCGCCGCGCTGGCGCACATCGCTGAGACCGACGACCAGAGCTTCCATCTCGATTCGGTCGAACGTCTGCGGTGGCAGGGCCGGGTCTTCGGTCAATGTGTACCCGAGACCAGGCGCGCCATCGATCAACGCCCCACCCGTTCGCAGGCTTTCGATATCTCTGTAAAGTGTACGTTCCGATACTTCAGTCTCGCGCGCGAGACGAGCGGCTGTCACTGGCTTGGGCAAAACCCGCAGTGTGTTCAGCAAGCGAAAAAGGCGTTCTGGGCGGCTCATGGCATCCTGACGGAAACTGACAGTATGCTGTGCTTATACCAGACGGCAGATCGAAACCCAATCATGAGGTCTAATCATGCTCACGCTGTACTATTCACCCCGCACCCGTTCGTCTCGCATAATCCGGCTGATCGACGAGCTGGGTATCTGGAACGAGGTCGATATCCGGATCGTCAGTGTCACGCGCAGCGATGGATCGGGGGGACCCGACCCTCAGAACCCGCATCCTGACGGCAAGGTTCCGCTATTGGTCCATGATGGCGTCGAGATTTGGGAATCGAATGCGATCATCCTCTATCTTACCGACATGTTCCCGAACGCCGGGATGGGGCCTGTCCCGGGCGATCCGCAGCGTGGGCGCTATCTGAGCTGGCTGGCGTGGTATGGCAATGTGGTGGAGCCGGTGGTCGTGTTTGGAGTGGCCCAACTGTCGCATCCGGTCCTTGACGCCACCTTCCGCGGAGTACCCGAGATGACCGCTCGGTTGGCCGGTGCGCTGGAAGGCGCGCCATTCCTGATGGGAGAGAGCTTCACGGCGGCGGACCTTTTGGTGGCCTCGGCCTTCACCTGGTCACCCGATGCCGCGCCGGACAATCCGGCGATCAAGGCATGGATCGGGCGGTGCGAAGCCCGGCCATCAGCAAGGCGGATGGCCGAGTTCGACATGAAGCATCTTGAGCGAGGCGGCGCGACCTGATCTAGCCGACGGCCTCATAGTCGGTATCCAGTGACAAATCCCCATGCGCCCGGACCAGGTTCTGCTCGATCAGGTGTTCCACATGGGCCAGCGTTGACAGTGCGGCGGCTGCATGAAGCTTCTTGTCGATGCCGGCATAGACCTTTTTCACCACGCCCATGATGGTCCGCTCGCCCGATGCAATGTGCTGCAGCACCGCCTTTTCGCGCATCTGCCTGTGGCCGAGAAACGCCCGGGCGAAGCGCTGCGGGTTGTGCTTGGCGGGGCCGTGGCCGGGCAGGTACAGCCGGTCCTGCTCACGTGCCATCAGGGTGCGCAACGAGGAAAAATAGTCCGCCATGTGCCCGTCGGGCGGCGCGATCACCGAGGTCGACCAGGCCATGACGTGGTCACCGCAAAACAGCGTCTGCTCGTCGTTCAGGGCAAACGCCATGTGGTTGGAGCAGTGGCCGGGCGTAAACACGCTCTCCAGTGACCAGCCGCTGCCTTCGATGACATCGCCATGGGCGACCATAACATCTGGGTTGAATTCATGGTCACCGGCGGCATCCAGCGTGATGTCGCCCGAGGTGATCGCCTTGGCGGTACGGCCCGACCCGTGAGGACCATAACCGTATGTCCTGGCGCCGGTTGCCTGCTGCAGCCTGCGCGTGAGCGGCGAGTGGTCGCGATGGGTATGGGTGATGATGATATGGGTGACGGTTTCACCGCGCACCGCGTCGAGCAGGGCGGCAAGCTGGTCTTCGTCTTCCGGGCCGGGGTCGATGATGGCGACCTTGCCGGTGCCGACAATATAGGAGTTGGTGCCCTTGAAGGTGAACGGGCCGGGGTTGTTGCAAGTGACGCGGCGTACCTGCTCACTCACCCGGACAGGTATGCCGGGTTTCACGTCAAAATCACGGTCGAACGACAGCTCACTCATGTCAGGTATACTCATTGTTGTATTGCGGCGGAGCCAAAACGTAAATATACCCATGGACCAGCAATTCACATCCGTCAAACCTGCCAGAAGGGTACTCTCGAAATGACCGCACTTTCCGCTACCTCCCCGACACTTGCCGGTACGCTGCTCGGTGACAATGGCCGCCTGAGCGCTGTTCGCATGGTGATGCTGGCAATCGCGGGCTCGCTGCTGCTGTGGGTGTCCGCCAAGATCGCGGTGCCGTTCTGGCCGGTGCCGATGACCATGCAGCCGTTTGCGGTCATGGGGCTTGGTGCAGCCTTCGGCTGGCGTCTCGGCATGGCAACCATTGCGCTCTATCTGCTCGAAGGTGCGCTTGGCCTGCCGGTGTTTACCGGTACCCCTGAAAAAGGTCTCGGCCTTGCCTACATGGCAGGTCCGACCGGCGGCTATCTGATCGGTTTCGTGTTCGCTGCAGGTGTGACCGGCTGGCTGGCCGAACGCGGCTTTGATCGCAATGTGGTGACCATGGTGCTGGCGATGACGGCTGGTACGATCGTGCTTTATGGGTTCGGGCTTGCCTGGCTGAGCTACCTGATCGGCGTCGAAAAAGCCCTGGTCTTCGGCCTGTATCCGTTCGTGCTTGGCGATGCCGTCAAGATCGTTCTGGCCGCCCTGATATTCCCGGCTGCCTGGAAATGGCTGTCGAGCAAGGGCTGACGGAAACATGCCTGAAGCCTTCATCTGCGATTACGTGCGCACGCCCATTGGCCGCTTCGGCGGTGCACTGGCGGGTGTACGCACCGACGATCTGGGCGCGGTACCGCTCAAGGCCCTGATGCAGCGCAACGCATCGGTCGACTGGGCGGCAATCGACGACGTGATCTATGGCTGCGCCAATCAGGCCGGTGAAGACAATCGCAATGTGGCGCGCATGTCGTTGCTGCTGGCAGGCCTGCCCGACACGGTGCCGGGTGCCACTATCAACCGTCTGTGTGGCTCAGGCATGGACGCCATGCTGACGGTCGCGCGCGCCATCAAGGCGGGCGAGGCTGACATCGGCATTGCCGGTGGCGTTGAATCCATGAGCCGTGCGCCGTTCGTGATGCCGAAGGCCGACACGGCGTTTTCGCGCCGGGCGGAAATGTACGACACCACAATCGGCTGGCGCTTCGTCAACAAGCTGATGAAGCAGCAGTACGGCGTCGATTCCATGCCGGAGACGGCGGAGAACGTGGCCGAGGATTACCAGATATCGCGTGAAGACCAGGACGCCTTTGCACTGCGCTCGCAGGCCAAGGCGGGCAGGGCGCAAGGCTCAGGCCGTCTGGCAAAGGAAATCACCCCGGTGACAATTCCACAGCGCCGCGGCGATGACATTGTCGTGGATACGGATGAACACCCGCGCCCCGAAACCACCATCGAGCAACTGACCAAGCTGAAAGCCCCGTTTCGCGACGGCGGCTGCGTGACCGCCGGCAATGCGTCCGGTGTAAATGACGGGTCTGCCGCCATGATCATCGCATCGGAAGAAGCCGCAAAGCGCCATGGTCTGACGCCAGTCGCGCGTATTTTAGGCGGTGCCACCGCTGGAGTCGCGCCGCGCATCATGGGCATTGGCCCGGTGCCGGCCACGCAGAAACTGTGTGAGCGCCTTGGCGTAAAACCGGCAGACTTTGACGTGGTCGAACTGAATGAGGCGTTTGCCGCGCAAGGCCTGGCGGTCCTGCGGCAGTTGGGCCTGCCCGACGACGGCGAGCACATAAACCCTAATGGCGGCGCTATCGCCATCGGCCATCCCCTCGGCATGTCCGGCACCCGCATAGCCGGCAGCGCCGCCATGGAGCTCAACGAAAAAGGCGGCAAGCTCGCACTTGCCACCATGTGCATCGGCGTAGGCCAGGGCATCGCCTGCGCGGTTGAGCGGGTTTAGGGCGGTATTTCGTTACACTTGAGTTGCATGGTATGAGCTGTGTCGTCTGGGTAGTTTGATGCAGGCTCGGATGCAGATCATGCAGCAGGGCGCATCCAATCGGTTGTTCGAGTTTCCTTAATCCAACATCTACATTCAACCCGTATGCCGGTTGTTTTTGACTGTCTGGGAGCGTCATACGCTTCAACGTCAGCATCACAGCATCACAGCATCACAGCATCACAGCATCACAGCATCACAAGATGGATGCATCCGGGCACGACAATGCGTCCTGTATCTAACTAGTGCATCTAGTAAACGGTCACTGGAATTTATGATCATAGAAAGTGACGTGTCATATTTAGACGTCGAAAAAATGCGACATAGGATGCCAGTCTTGTTCCCCCTCTACACATAACTGAGTGTCTGTGGAAATCGCATCAGCTTTCACCAGAGCTCCAATTTCTTGCAAATCGAATGGGCCACGTACTTGGCCGCCCATGAACGCATAGAATCGCGCCTCTTTCTTCTGAACAGAATCTTCCTGCTTACCGTCCGCTTTCTTTGTTCGCTTCTTCGCAGGTTTGTTCGCGTATTCCTCCGACATCTCAATATTGTGCTTAACATCATCGAGTTGGTGGACGATGCGATCTATCGTGACCTTCAAGTCTTCATAGGGAGCGAGCGCCGCGTCTTTAGCATCGCGTAAGCTGTGCCGCTTAATAGCATTGAAACCACCAACTGTCTTTCGACCCAGAAAAGCGCCGGCAATTCCCGCTCCAACCCCTTTGCCAACCATCGTCCTTCTCGATGAATATTCGGCTCGAATGTTCTTGCAAATCTGATTGACTTCGCGCCTGAGTGCTCGGAGGTTTTTTTGATTTCCTCGTATCTGATGCAGCAAACTTCTAGCTTCCGCATAGCTGTTGCATGTGAACTCTAGACTCAGAGTTCCATCTTCACCAATTTTTGCGCCCAGAATACTTTCGATTTTCGAAAATATGTCTTGTTTTGTTTTCATGTCAGCGGGGATTATTCAATAATTCTCCCGCCCGGCACAAGCCGTTATTACTCCGCCGCCTCCATATAGTCCTCCAGCGGTGGGCAGGCGCAGACCAGGTTGCGGTCGCCGTAGACATTGTCGACGCGCGCCACCGGGGGCCAGAACTTGTCGTCGCGCTGTGACGGCAGCGGGAAGTAGGCCTGTTCGCGGGAATAGGGCCGGTCCCAGTCCTGCAGCAACGCGTGGTGGGTGTGCGGCGCATTGCGCAGGATGTTGTTGACCTTATCGGCCTTGCCGCTCTCGACTTCGGCAATCTCGGCGCGGATGGCGATCATCGCATCGCAGAACCGGTCCAGTTCCGCCTTGCCTTCGGATTCGGTCGGCTCGATCATCAGGGTTTCCGGCACCGGCCAGCTCATCGTCGGCGCGTGGAACCCGTAGTCAGCCAGCCGTTTGGCGACGTCTTCAACCCCTATGCCGGTTTCGTCCTTCACATCGCGCATGTCGATAATGCACTCGTGCGCAACGTAACCGCCCGGTCCGGTATAGACGATCGGGAAATGGTCCTTCAGCCGGTTGGCCATGTAATTGGCGTTCAGGATGGCGACCTGGGTCGCCCGGGTCAGGCCGTCTGCGCCCATCATGGCGATATAGGCCCACGAGATCGGCAGGATCGAGGCCGAGCCCCACGGTGCTGCTGAAATCTGGCCGATGGTCGGCCGGCCGTGGCTGGCCGGATTGACGCCTGAGACCACGTCATGGCCGGGCAGGAACCGGGCCAGGTGCGAGCGCACGCCGATCGGTCCGACACCGGGGCCGCCGCCGCCATGGGGAATGCAGAACGTCTTGTGCAGGTTCATGTGGCAGACATCGGCACCGACTTCGGCCGGCCGCACCAGCCCGACCAGGGCGTTGAGGTTTGCCCCGTCCAGATAGACCTGTCCGCCATGGTCATGAATGGTGGCGCAGATGTCCTTGATGGCTTCTTCAAACACACCATGGGTGGATGGATAGGTGACCATCAGCGCGGCGAGATCGTCCTTGTTGGCGTCGGCCTTTGCCTTCAGGTCGTCAACGTCGACATTGCCTTCATCATCACATTTCACCACCACGACCTTCAGACCGGCCATGACGGCAGACGCCGGGTTGGTGCCATGTGCCGATGACGGGATCAGGCAGATATTGCGGTGCGCCTGACCATTGGATGCATGGTAGGCGCGGATGGTCATCAGGCCGGCATATTCGCCCTGGCTGCCGGCATTGGGCTGCAGGGAGACCGCGTCGAACCCGGTGATTTCGCACAGCCAGCTTTCAAGCTCTTCAAACAGCTGCTGATAACCTTGCGCCTGTTCCAGCGGCACGAACGGATGCATGTTGGCAAATTCGGGCCATGTCACCGGGATCATTTCGGTGGTGGCATTGAGCTTCATGGTGCACGAGCCCAGCGGGATCATCGAGCGGTCGAGCGCAATGTCCTTGGCCTGCAATTGACGCAGATAGCGCAGCATCTTGGTTTCCGACCGGTGCATGGAAAACACCGGGTGGGTCAGGTAGTCCGACTGCCGTGCCAGATCTGCCGGAATGCACTCGGTCAACTCTTCGTCGATCTTGTCCAGCGGCCAGCCGTCCAGGCCCCTGGTTTTGAAGCATCCGAGCAGCCGTTCGACCTCAGACCGGCGGGTGGTTTCATCAAACGAGATGCCGATATGGTCGGCATCCACGTGGCGCAGGTTGATGCGCTGTTCCCGCGCCTTGGCCACCAGCGCGTAGGCGCGCGCCGGCGCTCTTACGGTGATGGTGTCGAAAAAGGCGTCCGTGGTGACCTCATAGCCCCATTTCTTGAGCGCATGAGCAGTGATTTCGGCAAACCGGTGGGCGCGCGCCGCCATCTTGGCAATGCCGGTCGGGCCCTGATAGACGGCGAACATACCGGCGATCACCGCCAGCAAAACCTGTGCGGTGCAGATATTGCTGTTGGCTTTTTCACGCCGGATGTGCTGCTCGCGGGTCTGCAGTGCCATGCGCAAGGCAGGGCGGCCTTCGGCGTCAACCGACACGCCGATCACCCGGCCCGGAATGGCGCGCTTGTACTGGTCGCGGGTGGCAAAAAACGCTGCGTGCGGGCCGCCATATCCCATCGGCACGCCGAAGCGCTGGGCAGACCCGAGTGCTACATCCGCGCCCAGTTCACCCGGCGAGGTCAGCATGGCAAGCGACAAAAGGTCGGTGGCCATGATCGACATGGCGCCCTCCGCCTTCAGGCTTTCGATTTCCTTGCGGTAGTCGCGAACCTGGCCGCTGGAGCCGGGATACGACAGCAGTGCGGCAAACACCTTGCCGGCGTCGAGATCTTTTGCCGGATCGCCCAGCACCAGTTCAAAGCCGAACCCGCGCGCCCGGGTTTCAAGCACGGCAACCGTCTGTGGATGGGTGTCCTGGTCGACGAAGAACACATCGCGTCCGGTCTTCGATACCCGGTGCGCCATGGCCATGGCTTCCGCCGCCGCCGTGCCCTCATCGAGCAGTGATGCACTGGCCAGTTCCAGCCCGGTGAAGTCGCACACCATCTGCTGGAAGTTCAGCAATGCCTCAAGCCGGCCCTGGCTCACCTCTGCCTGATACGGCGTGTAGGCCGTGTACCAGCCCGGATTTTCCAGGATGTTGCGCAGGATGACCTTTGGCGTCACGCAGCCATAATAGCCCATGCCGATCATCGAGGTGAAAATCTGGTTGCGGCCGGCTTCCTTGCGCAGGTCCGACAGGGCATTGCGTTCCGACAGCGGCACCGGAAGGTCGAGCGGCTTTTCGGCGCGGATATTCTTCGGCACCACCTTTTCCGTCAGATCCTGCAGCGATTTTGCGCCGACAGCCTTGAGCATGTCGGCCATTTCGTCGTCCTGCGGACCGATGTGGCGGGGAATGAAGTTTGCGCCAGCCTGCAGGTCGGTCAGTAATGTGCGTGTGTCAGCCATGTTCGGAATAGTCCATAATTTGCGGATTTCAGGGTCGGGGAAGCCGGACGGTTATCAGCAGTTTACTCCTGCTCGTCGACGAAAGCCTTGTAGGCTGCCTCATCCATCAGCCCGTCCAGTTCCGACGGCGATGACAGCTTGAGTTTCAGAAACCAGCCTTCGCCTTCAGGCGCTTCATTGACCTTGCCCGGTTCGCCTTCCAGCACCGCGTTGACCTCGACGACTTCGCCGGACAGCGGCGCGTAAACTTCACTGGCGGCCTTGACGCTTTCCACAACCGCGGCCTCGTCACCAGGTGCCACCGTCTTGCCGACGGCAGGCAGTTCGACGAACACCAGATCACCAAGCTGCTCTGCGGCATGCTGCGTGATGCCAATGGTCGCGACGTCGCCGTCAACGGAAATCCACTCATGCTCTTTTGAATATTTTACGTCGCTCATTGGGTATTCCTCCAGTTTGAATAATGCTTATTTTTTGAATGACTTGGCCACGAATGGCAGTTTGATGACCTGGGCCGGCAGGGCCTTGCCGCGCACCATCAGCTCGAGCGCCTGTCCGGCCTTGGCCAGCGCTGGCGGCACAAAACCCAGCGCGACGGGTCCGCCCGCTGAGGGGCCGAACCCGCCGGACGTGATCACACCGACTTCCTCGCCGTCTGACATGATGACAGTGCCTTCGCGTGCCGGTGCACGGCCTTCCGGCTTTATGCCGGCAATCCGGCGCGACGCACCTTCGGCGATTTCGCGCTGGATGCGGGCAGCACCGGGAAACCCGCCTTCTGTGCGGCGGTGTTTCTGGATCGACCACAAAAGTCCCGCTTCGACAGGTGAGACGGTTTCGTCAAGCTCATGGCCGTACAGCGACAGGCCGGCCTCCAGGCGCAGGGAATCACGGGCGCCAAGGCCGATCGGCAGGACGTCCGGGTGCGCCAGCAGGGCACGCCACAGGCCTCGTGCTTTCTCATTGGGCACGTTGATCTCGTATCCGTCCTCACCGGTATAACCGGACCGGGTGACGTAAATGCCCGAACCGTCGAATTCAAACGGGGCGCCCTGCATGAACTGAAGGGCCGCAACGCCTGGCACGATTGTTTCCAGCGCTGCTTCGGCCTCAGGTCCCTGCAACGCCAGCAGCGCCCATTGCGGCAGTTCCTCAACTGTTACCGTATCCGGCAGGCGCGACTTGAGATGGGCGAAATCGATTTGCTTGCGTGAGGCGTTGACCACCAGGTACAGGCGGCCCTCGGTGCCCGGCAGGGCAGACCGTGATACCATCAGGTCGTCGATGATGCCGCCGTCATCATTGAGCAATTGCGTATAGCGTTGCTGACCCGGCTCTAGTGCCTTGATGTCGGCTGGCACCAGCGCTTCCAGTGCGGCGGCCGTGGTTTCATGATCAGGGCCTTTAAGCCATGCCTGTCCCATGTGCGAGACATCAAACAGGCCGGCCTTGTCACGGGCGTGTGTATGTTCGGTGAGGATGCCTGACGGATACTGGACCGGCATCAGGTAGCCTGCAAACGGCACCATGCGCGCACCCAGAGCTTCATGTTCCGGGGTCAGCGGTGTGGTTTTCAGGTCTTGCGGCGTTTCACTTTCAGACAATCTCCATCTCCCGGTTCGCTCTCAAAGGTTGCATGCGCACAACGACATACATTGTCGCTGACACACGCCCCCTCTGTCCGTTACCTGAGAGATTTCACTGGCTTTATGGTGCCAGCTTACGCCCTTCGGTGAGTGGCATTTGCGCCACTGCTCTCCAGAGATGTGCCGTCCCTGCGGTCCTTTTGCCTGAGAGTTTCCGGGGCGGTTGCTCCTTCGGCGCCGGGCTTTTCAGTCCGGTCTCTCCCGCAGGGTGGTACGAAAGTGCGACAACATGTGCCTGTTTCCTTGCAAAATGTCAAATCGCTTCCACATGATGGGATGGGGCTCGCGGCAGTTACTTGAATTTTCGGAAGAACCGCGTCCGGTCGAACATTTCCTCCAGCGTCTGCATGCGCTGTTTCGTGTCGCTCCAGGTGCGGGTTTCGATGGACGCGATCATGGTCTCGATCAGCAGCAGGGTGGCGGCGGACGAATCCCAGGCCGATGGTACCTCCACATGCACGCCAAAGCTGTGATCGGCAATCTTGTCGACCGGCGAGCGCCACTGATCGGTGAACAGGATGATGTGGGCACCGCGCTCTTTGGCCATTTCAGCCAGCCGCAGCGTTGAATTTTCATAGCGGCGAATATCAAACAGCGCCAGCACGTCGCCCTGTTTCATGTTCAGGAGATAGTGCGGCCATGCGTTCGAGATCGACTGGATATTGGTGACATCGGGACGAATGACCTGCATGTGCAGGAAAAAATAGTCCGCCATCATGCGGGTAATGCGGCCGCCGGCGATGAACAGATGGCGGTCGGTGTCGGCCAGCAGGTCACATGTCCGGTCGAACGCCTGGTGATCGATCTGGGCCAGTGACTGGCGGATATTGTCCAGCACGGCATCGGTAAACCGGTTGAGAATGTGTTCGGTCGGCGCCTTGCCCGCCCAGCTGTCATGCTTGGCAATCGGGTTGGAGATGCGCGCCTCCAGCTCATCACGCAGGCTGGCCTGGAACTCTGCAAATCCGGCAAAGCCCAGCTTCTGCACCAGCCGGGCAACCGTCGGCGCTGAAACACCGGCCTTGCTGGCCACGTTGGTGATGCTGCCAAGCCCTGAAACCGGATAGTTTTCCTGCAGCGAACTGGCCAGCTGCCGCTCCGCACGGGTAAGACTGTCAAACTTTTCTGTCAGCAGATCTGTAACGCTTGCTGATTTCTGGACCAAATTCCGACCTCCGGTTATGAAAATCTAAACACAAGCGATCAGCATGAGAAGAAATACTTTCAGAAATTCTGTTGACAAAGCTGTGTGGTATGTAAAAATTTTTTCAGTTTCGGAAGGGTGTGAATTTGACACAAGCGGCAATGCAGGCTCTGGAAGGTGCGTTTACGGCACCGGCACCGCTCGTGGTCAATCCTGCGGGCGCCTCTCCGGTGATCGTCGTGTGCGAGCACGCATCCTGCTTTGTCCCGCCCGAACTGAAATCCCTGGGCCTGGATGCTGAGAGCCTGAAGAGCCATATCGCCTGGGACCCCGGCGCCCTTGCCGTTGCCGAAGGCATCAGCAGCAGGCTTGATGCGGTTCTGGTCGCAAGCCAGGTTTCCAGGCTGGTCTATGACTGCAATCGCCCGCCGGGGGTTGAAGGCGCGGTTCCTGCCAGGAGCGAGGTTTTCGATATACCGGGCAATCAGGGTCTCGGCCAGGCCGAACGCGATACCCGCATTGCACTGGTGTACGAACCGTTCCGGGCCGGCCTTGCGAGCGTCATTGCAGCGGCTGACAGCCCGTCCATCATTGTGACTGTGCACAGCTTCACTCCCATATATAACGGCAAGACCCGTGACGTTGAGCTTGGTATCCTGCATGACACGGACAGCAGGTTGGCAGATGCCATGCTGGAGAATACCCACTGGCATACTGCGCTGGACGTGCGCCGCAATGAACCCTATGGCCCCGAAGATGGTGTGACCCACACCTTGCGTGAAAACGCTGTACGGGCCGGACTGCACAATGTCATGATCGAAATCAGGAATGACCTGATCACCACGCCGCGCGAGCAGGATGCCATGGCAGCAATGTTGTCCGGATGGATTGTCTCGGGCCTTCGTGAACTGGGTGTTGCGATACCCGGCGAGGAGGCCTGATGCCGGGTTTTGTCAGGTCCTATGTGCGTATTGTTGACGAGGTGAACCGGCGGCTGGGCCGGATCATCATGTACTTCATCTTCGTGATGATCTCGATTCTGTTGTGGTCTTCGGTTTCGAAAGCCACCGGCTGGCCCTCGCTGTGGACGCTTGAGATGGCCCAGTTTGCCATGGTGACATACTATATCCTGGGTGGACCCTATTCGATCCAGCTCGGCTCCAATGTTCGCATGGACCTGTTCTACGGTGAGTGGTCGGTAAAGAAAAAGGCTTGGTTCGACGCCATAACCATCCTGTGCCTGATGACTTATCTTGGCGTCCTGCTCTATGGCGCCATCGAAAGCACAGCCTATTCCATCGAATACTGGGAACGCAGCCGGACCATCTGGCGGCCTTACATGTGGCCGATCAAGTCGGTGATGTGCCTGGGCATATTCCTGATGCTGCTGCAGGCGATTTCGGAATTCTTTAAGGACATTGCGCGCATTCGCGAGGTGGAACTGTAATATGGACCAGGATCTGATCGCGATTTTGATGTTCTCGACCATGATGCTGATGCTCATGACCGGGCAGCGCGTGTTCGGTGCTATCGGTTTCGTCGCCGTCATGGCAGCCCTGTTCCTGTGGGGCACCGGCGGCTCCGACATCGGTTTTGCCGCCGCCATGAAGCTGATGAAATGGTACCCGCTGCTCACCTTGCCGATGTTCATTTTCATGGGCTATGTGCTGTCGGAATCCAAGATCGCCGATGACCTGTACCGCATGTTCCATGTCTGGATGGGCGGGCTTCGAGGCGGCCTCGCGATCGGCACCATCGGGCTGATGGTGCTGATTTCCGCCATGAACGGCCTGTCGGTTGCCGGCATGGCAATCGGTGCCACCATCGCACTGCCGGAGCTTTTGCGCCGAGGCTATGACAAGCGCATGGTCACCGGTGTGGTGCAGGCGGGCTCGTCGCTGGGCATCCTGGTGCCGCCGTCGGTGGTGCTGGTGCTGTACGCCATGATCGCGCGCCAGCCGGTCGGCCAGTTGTGGCTGGCAGGCGTTATTCCGGGCCTGATGATGGCGGCGATGTTCATCGTCTACATCGTCGTGCGCTGCCGCCTGCAGCCGGAGCTTGGCCCTGCCTTGCCGCCCGAAGAGCGCAATATGCCGATGAACGAGAAACTGAAACTGCTGCGCGCCGGCCTGCTGCCGCTCGGCATTTTCGCTGCCATGATGGTGCCGTTCGTCAATGGCTGGACCAGCCTGGTTGAGAGTTCTGCCATCGGCGCCATGACAGCCTTTCTGGCTGCCGTCCTGAAACGCCGCATGACCAGGGAAGTGTTTGAAGTGTCGGTACGCCAGACGCTGGGAATTTCGTGCATGTTCATGTGGATCATTCTGGCAGCCCTGGGTTTCGGCGCGGTGTTCGACGGGCTCGGTGCGGTCAAGGCCATTGACGCCCTGTTCACCGAACAGCTTGGGCTGGAGCCGTGGATGATCCTGATCCTGATGCAGCTGTCGTTCATCCTGATGGGGACGTTTCTGGATGACACCGCCATGCTGGTGATTGTGGCACCGCTTTATGTGCCGCTGGTCGGTGTGCTCGGGTTCGACCTGGTCTGGTATGGCGTGCTGTACACCATCACCACCCAGATCGCCTATATGACACCGCCGTTTGGCTACAACCTGTTTCTGATGCGCGCCATGGCGCCGCCGGAAATCGGACTGACCGATATATACAAGTCTATCATCCCGTTCGTCGGGGTGATGATACTGGCACTGACACTGGTCATGGTATTTCCGCAGATCGCACTGTGGCTGCCGAATTATGTTTATGGGAAGTGAAATCTGGACTGGGGGATAAGGGGGAAGTGTTCGTGAGGTGGAGAAGACCGGCGAGGACTTGAGTGAAGTGAAGAGTGAAAAGAGTAACTGAAAACCAAAGTGGAGGTTTGTGATATGACGACAAGACGCAAGTTTATTCAGGGAGCCGGTGTTGCCGGTGCCGCAACGCTTGCCGCACCTGCGGTACATGCCCAATCGAAAATCAAGTGGCGCATGCAGACTTATGCAGGGCCTGCGCTGGCCGAGCACGTCATCAAGCCGGCCATTGACAGCTTCAACAAGGTCGCCCGCGACGAGATGGAAATCGAGCTGTTCTTCGCCGACCAGCTGGTGCCGACCGGTGAGCTGTTCCGCGCCATGCAGAAGGGCACCATCGACGCGGTGCAGTCCGACGATGATTCCATGGCATCTCCAACCGAAGTCACCGTGTTCGGCGGCTACTTCCCGTTTGCCAGCCGTTATTCGCTGGACGTGCCGGTACTGTTCAACCAGTACGGCCTGAACGAGATCTGGGATGCGGAATACTCCAAGGTAGGTGTCAAGCACCTGTCAGCCGGCGCCTGGGATCCGTGCCATTTTGCCACCAAGGATCCGATCAACTCGCTGGCCGATCTCAAGGGCAAGAAGGTATTCACCTTCCCGACCGCCGGTCGCTTCCTGGCGCAGTTCGGTGTGATACCGGTGACACTGCCGTGGGAAGACATCGAGGTTGCCGTGCAAACCGGCGAACTTGACGGCATTGCCTGGTCGGGCATCACCGAGGACTACACGGTAGGTTGGGCGGACGTCACCAACTACTTCCTGACCAACAATATCTCCGGTGCCTGGGCAGGGTCGTTCTTTGCCAACATGGACCGCTACAACGAGCTGCCCGATCACCTGAAGGAGCTGCTCAAGCTGACCATGGACCAGAGCCACTACTACCGTCAGTGGTGGTATTGGGGCGGCGAGGCTTCGCTGCGTGTCAACGGCACCAAGATGAAGCTGACCTCGATTCCCGATGCCGAATGGCAGACGGTTGAAGATGCAGCGGTCAAGTTCTGGGACGAGATTGCCGCTGAATCGGAAACCAAGAAGAAGGTCGTCGACATCTTCAAGAAGTACAATGCCGACATGACCAAGGCTGGACGGCCATACCGTTACAGTTGATCGTCTCATACTGATTGCAGGCCGGTCCCAGGAGATTTCTGGGGCCGGCGTGTGGTTGTTTTCCATGTCCGCGCGGAGGATTGAATGCCGGGACTACTGACAATCGCCGAACTGACCAAAGCCGTCGAGGCAGGCGAAATCGACACCGTTATCATGGCGCAGGTCGACATGCAGGGCAGGCTGATGGGCAAGCGCTTCCACGCGCAGCACTTTCTTGACTCTGCAGTAAACGAAACCCACAGCTGCAACTATCTCATGACCGTCGACATGGAAATGGAACCGGTCCCGGGCTACAAGTCCGCCAGCTGGGAAAAGGGCTATGGCGACTACATGATGAAGCCGGACCTGGCCACCCTGCGCCGCCTGCCGTGGCAGCAGGGCGTGGCGTTCGTGTTGTGCGATGTCATGGACCATCATGGCCACGAGGATATTCCGGTGTCACCGCGTGCCATCCTGAAAAAACAGATCGCAAGACTCGACGCCATGGGCCTGTCGGCGATGATGGCGTCGGAACTTGAGTTCTATCTGTTTGAGGAAAGTTTTGAAGAAGCTCATGCGCAGGGCTATCGCGACATGACGCTGATCAGCCCCTACAATGAAGATTACCATCTGTTCCAGACCACCAAGGAAGAAGATGTCATGCGGGCCGTGCGCAACGGACTTTATGGCGCCGGCATCCCTGTCGAGTGTTCCAAGGGTGAAGCCTGGGCCGGGCAGGAGGAGATCAACGTCAAATATGCTGATGCCCTGACCGCCGCCGACAACCATGTCATCACCAAGAACGGGGTCAAGGAAATCGCCTGGGCGCAGGGCCGCGCCGCCACTTTCATGGCGAAATGGGACTATGAGGCCGCCGGATCTTCATCGCATGTGCACCAGTCCCTGTGGTCGAAGGACGGCAGCCAGGCCCGCTTCCACGATCCTGCAGGCGAATACGGCATGTCGCAGATGATGCGGCAGTATCTGGCCGGTCTTCTGGCCCATGCCTCGGAGTTCACCTGTTTCCTGGCACCCAACATCAATTCTTACAAACGCTTCCAGGCCGGCACCTTTGCCCCGACCAAGGCGATCTGGTCGCTGGACAATCGCACAGCCGGATATCGTATCTGCGGCAGCGGCAAGGCGGTTCGCGTCGAGTGCCGGGTCGGCGGTTCCGACCTCAATCCGTATCTGGCGTTTGCAGCCCAGATCGCGGCCGGTATTTCCGGTATTGAAAACAAGATGGAACTGGAACCGGAGTTCAAGGGCGATGCCTACGCGGCAAAACGGGCTCGTGAAATACCGTCCACTTTGCGGGACGCGGCCGTGGCGCTGAAGAAGTCGAAAATGCTGCGCGCCGCCATGGGCGACGAGGTGGTCGATCACTATGTCCACGCGGCCGAATGGGAGCAGTTTGAATATGATCGCCGGGTCACCGATTGGGAAATCGCCCGCGGCTTTGAAAGGTCCTGACAGTTAGATGAGCACGTTGAAATGTATCTCTCCGATTGACGGGTCGGTATTTGCCGAACGCCCCGTTGCCTCTATGGAGCAAGCTCAAGACATGGTCGCACGTGCCCGCAGGGCCCAGAAATCCTGGGCAGCACGTCCGCTGGATGACCGTATCTTACTAGTGCGCAAGGGCCTGGCGCGGCTGGGCGAGATGAATGACGACGTGGTGCCGGAAATCGCCCACATGATGGGCCGCCCGGTGCGCTATGGCGGCGAGTTCGGTGGCGTCGATGAACGCGCCTCCCATATGGCTGATATCGCCGTTGATGCGCTCAAACCCATTGTCATTGAAGACTCGAGCAACTTTGAACGCCGCATCGAGCACGAACCGCACGGCGTGGTGCTGGTCATTGCGCCATGGAACTATCCTTACCTGACAGCCATCAACACGGTGGCGCCGGCGCTTATTGCCGGAAATGCGGTGATCCTGAAGCACGCCACCCAAACCCTGCTGGCCGGTGAACGCCTGGTCAGGGCGTTTACCGAAGCAGGCGTGCCGGAAGACGTGTTCCAGAACATCTTTTTGGATCATGAAACCACCTCCGGGCTGATTGCCGCGAGGTCGTTCGGATTTGTCAATTTCACCGGATCGGTCGGCGGCGGCGTGGCCATGGAGAAAGCTGCAGCGGGCACCTTCACCGCTCTGGGGCTGGAGCTTGGCGGCAAGGACCCGGGCTATGTCATGGAAGATGCCGACCTTGACGCTGCAGTGGACACGCTGATCGACGGCGCCATGTTCAATTCAGGCCAGTGCTGCTGCGGCATCGAACGCATCTATGTCACCGAAAGCCATTTTGATGCTTTCGTGGAAAAGGCGGTCGCGATTGTATCGGGTTATGCGCTGGGTAATCCGCTCGATCAGGCAACGACACTGGGGCCCATGGCCAATGTCCGCTTTGCTGATCTGGTGCGCAGCCAGGTCGCCGAGGCAATCGGCCTGGGTGCGAAGGCCCACATTGATGCTTCGGGCTTCGCCGATGATGGCGGCACTTATCTGGCGCCCCAGATTCTCACCAATGTGAGCCACGATATGCGGGTCATGCGCGAGGAGAGTTTCGGTCCTGTCGTCGGCATCATGAAGGTCGCAGATGACGCTGAAGCAATCCGGCTGATGAACGACAGCGAGTTCGGTCTCACCGCATCCCTGTGGACCGCGGATGCAGAGCGCGCCGCGCGCATCGGTCGCGACATCGAGACCGGCACCGTGTTCATGAACCGCTGTGATTATCTTGACCCGGCCCTGTGCTGGACCGGCTGCAAGGATACCGGCCGCGGCGGTGCCCTGTCTGTCATCGGATATCGCAATCTCACCAGACCCAAATCATATCATCTCAAAAAGGCACTCACATGAACCTGACTGCTAACTGGTCGTACCCGACTGCAATCCGTTTTGGTAATGGCCGTATCGCCGAAATCGGCGAGGCCTGTGCCCAGGCCGGCATCAAGAAACCGTTGCTTGTCACGGACCGCGGCCTGCGCGATCTGCCGATCACCGCACAAACGCTTGACCTGATGGACGCGGCAGGGCTTGGCCGCGCCATCTTTGCCGATGTTGATCCCAACCCCAACGAGATCAATCTCGAGGCAGGCCTGAAGGTTTTTCGCGACGGCGGTCATGACGGCGTGATCGCCTTTGGCGGCGGGTCCGGTCTTGATCTCGGCAAGATGGTCGCCTTCATGGCCGGCCAGACACGGCCGGTCTGGGATTTCGAGGACGTTGACGACTGGTGGACGCGGGCAGACGCAGACGCCATTGTGCCGATTATCGCCGTACCGACCACTGCGGGCACCGGATCGGAAGTGGGGCGCGCCAGTGTCATCACCAATTCCGAGACCCATGTGAAGAAGATCATCTTCCATCCCAGGGTCCTGCCGGCGGTGGTCATCTGCGATCCTGAACTGACGGTCGGCATGCCGCCGGCGATTACCGCCGGCACCGGCATGGATGCCTTCGCCCATTGCCTGGAAGCCTACTCAAGCCCACACTTCCACCCGATGAGCCAGGGCATGGCGCTGGAGGGCATGCGGCTGGTCAAGGACTACCTGCCGCGTGCCTATGCCGACGGTAAAGACATGGAAGCCCGAGCCCAGATGATGGCAGCTGCCTGCATGGGGGCCACAGCGTTCCAGAAAGGTCTCGGCGCGGTCCATGCGCTGTCACACCCGATCGGCGCGGTCTACAACACCCATCACGGCACCACCAACGCGGTTTGCATTCCGGCCGTGCTGCTGTTCAACAGGCCGGAAATCGAAGACCGGATCAACGCAGCCGCAGCCTATATGGGCATTAATGGCGGCTTCGACGGCTTCCTGGCGTTTGTTGAAAACCTCAATGCCGAACTGGGTATTCCGGGACGGCTGGGCGACCTGGGCGTGGCCACGGATCGCGTCGATGAATTGACCGCGATGGCGCTGGAAGACCCGAGCGTTGGCGGCAATCCGGTGAAGATGACCGCCGAGAATACCAGGGCTTTGTTTCTTGAGTGTATCTGAAAAGCCGTGTAGGTCGATTATTGAGGTCGGCTGGATCCATGGTTGGGAAGTAGCAGTGCACTTTGAGTCATGAAATTCTGGGAATCTTACGAAGCCTTCAAGCCTGCAACCGAGTCGCTATTCACAGTTGCGAGGCGAGTTGAGTTAGATTTGAACTCGGCGCTGGAAAAATCAACTCTGGCGGCTCTCGATTGCGAGTTGCGATACGTGCCAATTGTTATGCCGGTAGAAATGCATGACCAATATACCGAGCGATCCAGGCTAAGTAATAAAAACCGGATCTTTGATTGTGCGCCGCAGTTGGATTATGAGCTTTTCGTTGACGGCAGTTTTGAAGAACAACTGAGAGAATATGTTCGCGGCATCGCTCTTAGTGCACCTCATCTAGGCCGTTTAGGCGCCACCTCCGAGCAGGTCGGGGAGTTTGAGAGTATCCTTTCCTCGCTGACAGAAACGATTCTCGCTACGCCACCTGAAAGGACAAGGCCGTCAGATTAACGTCGTTGTCGGCATCAGGGTTCAGATTTAGAAAGTCGTCTTGCTGCAAGCAAGCTCAATCACCAGGTTCGCGCCGATGAAAAATCCACTCATTCTTTTTTCGCGGGCCATTCGAAACCGGTTGTTCAATCCCAGGCCCTGGCCGCTGGTCGAGGGCCGGCCGTGGATGTGTCACCTTGCGGTGGAACAACTGGAAAAGCTTGTCATGCCGGGCATGCGGATACTGGAGTGGGGCAGCGGCGGGTCCACTATTTTCTTTGCTGAACGCGGCGCCCGGATCATCTCTATCGAACATGACGCTGCCTGGGCAGAGCTGGCTCGCGAAGAGCTGCTCCGCAGGGAATTGACGGCGCAGGTTGAAATCCACCGGATTGATCTTGCAGCCAACTATGTTGATGTGGTTGACGGTCTGGCCGGCAGCTTTGATCTGGTCGTTGTTGATGGTCGCAGGCGCGTGGAATGTGTCGACAAGGTACACGAGCGCGTGGTCGCCGGAGGCTGGCTTGTCCTGGATGATTCCGATCGGGAAGCCTATTCGCCGGCAGTTGAACAGTTGGCGGGCTGGCACAAGCTGGTTCTGAAGGGCCCGCGACCGAAGACGAAAGAAGATCCGCAGACCACCATGTGGCAGAAACCGCAACCAACTGCAGGCTCCTCAGTGTAAATGGTGCACTTGGTGCACAACCACCATTGCCCGCAAGTTATTTGCAAACGCTGCCTCCCCGGTCGACTATATTCTTCGGGTGCAGGAAGGAGACGCATTTGATGATAGACGCTAAGCGAGGCCTTGATCTGTTTTCCCTGCAGGATCAGATTGTCGTGGTGACCGGCGCGACCGGTGGAATTGGTATTGAAATTGCCAGGGCGCTGAGTGCCGCGGGTGCACGGGTGGGGCTCAACGGTCGCCGCGCCGTGCCGGTGGAAGAACTCGCCGCTCAGATTCCCGGCAGTTTCGCCCTGCCGTTTGACATTACTGACGAAGCTGCTTCTTCAACCGCGCTTGCATCCGTGGTCGAGCAGTACGGCCGGCTGGATGCGCTTGTCTGCAACGCTGCTGCCCGTGACCGTCGGCCTCTGGCCGAAATCGAAACGCAGGATTATCGCACCGTGCTCGAAGCCAATCTGGTCGCGCCGTTCCATCTGGCCCGCGCCGCCGCGCCATACATGATCAGTGCCGGGCGTGGCCGGATCATCATGATGACATCGCTTGCCGGCGATTTCGCCATGCCGGGGGACGCAGCCTACCCAAGTTCCAAAGCCGGGCTGGCCGGCCTTGTACGTTCCCTGGCTGTGGAACTCGGCGCCTCCGGTATCAATGTCAACGGCATAGCGCCCGGGCCCATAGCAACACAGGTGAATGCGCCGCTGGTGGAAAATCCGCAATGGAAGGCCATGATCGCGCGTACCGTGCCGCTGCAGCGCTGGGCGGAACCATCTGAACTCGCCGGCGCCGTCATTTTCCTGGCGTCGGACGCCAGCAGCTATGTGAACGGCCAGATACTGACCATTGACGGCGGCGCCAGTGTCAGGCTTTTCCCGATGGATTAGCGGAAGACCAGGTCCGGCGGATGGAACCGTATGTTCGGCCCTGCGTCACATCTCAACCCGGCTTGTGATGAATTGCACATTATTGCGAGCGGTTTTTGTGGAAACTGCACCCAACGAGAGAGTTGTCAGGACAGAGAACCAGAGATGAGCAGATTGAAAACAAGTCGCAAGACAGCCGAGATTATTCCATTTGTGCCGAGGGCATCGGCCGTTGCCTCACTACCGTATATTCCCAAGTTCAGGCGGTGACGCGGCCGGTATCCCGTCAGCGCTTAATGGACAGACAGGGTTGATTGCCTGGAGCTGTATCGAGGAATGCCGCAATGTCATCTGGGGTTTCCAGACAGCCTGCGGCGTCAGATTTGTTGATGATTGGTTTGCCCGTTCAAAAGCAACCGATCACCGGGAATAACCTTTCCAATTCCGGCGCAGGATGATCCATAGCCACCAGCTGGAGGCCTGGCCATTGCGTCGTTGCATTTTTAGTCAAAAATTCGAGTGCCCCATCTGGCTGACGGCCTTTCGAGTTTCGCTTGCCGTTCTTGCGACGCTTCACTTCCAGCGGTCCAGACTCACTTCATCCGGCATCTTGTTCGCGTAATCGGTGTGGCGGATGGGAGTGATGGCAATCGTTATATCGTCACGTTGCACGAGGATCGTGCGGCCGCTTTCATCAGCAGCCTGCGAAAGCCTCCTGGTATGGTCTGTCGTCAACAGTGCACGTGTTGTCATTGTCCTGGTCTGGTGAGATTTGTGGCGCTAAAGCCGCACATTTACCGGCGGTACGCAACCGCATGAATAGAAGTTAGGTCTGTGGGTCGGGCCTGTATTCGAAAATTAAGTCGTAGTCGTGTGAAGTAGCAAGCAATGGACACTTTAGCTGCTCCATCAACGGAGCGCTCCGACTGATCAGTGCCTGGAATCGAACTACAACGAATAGAGACGCGAGATCGATCGTTTCCGAGTATTCTTCATTGCGAAAAGAGTTGGAGTCGTAGACCGACTGCAATGGTTCCATGCCTGTCAAAGCCATACCCTGAGTGTCGCTGGAATTCCATTCTGCTAGCCAATAAACATCTTCAAGGCCCGCGTAGACATCGTATGCAAATAGGTCGAAGTACCAACAATCAGGGTTGATGCTGAAGCCATTGGTTTCCGTGTAGACCGCTCGAATGTCGAATCTGGCACGTTCTCGCGTAAGAAATGTATCGAAATGCTGCGCAACTATGGCTGGATCATTCGTGAAGTCCAGTTCAGTAGCGATGTGAAAAGGCGAGTTTGGAAGCCTCAGCAGCGCGTCACGTACTTGCTTGGTACAGTGGTCCAGATCTCCTTCACGTAGGTGTGGCTCAATTTGCTTCTCCAATTCATACGAGTCCATGCCACGTCCTCCCCTGGACTCACCTGTTTCTTGAACGACCACTTTGGGTTCATCTCGCACCGGTCGCAAGTGGGTCAGACCGCTGGCTTCTATCGATTGCAAATCGACCATCGACCATAATCCAGTCTGACAGTATCTGCCAAGTCTAGCATCGGCTCTTACACAGGAGCTGTTTTTGGAAGCTTGTCGCCGCCGACACTCCGCGACCAAGGTGCAATTCTGCAATCTGAAAATCCGGCCATCACTGGGGCTAATTGGGTAAACCTGCCCGGTTACACACAATGGCAAGACAGGCCACCAGCGGGGAGCCGGCGGCCTGCTCGGTTCAGAAGTCAGGGTTTGGTTTTCAACGGAGAGCCGGGCACTCCGGGTACACCACCGCCCTTCGGTTCATCATAAATCGCAGGATTAATGACAGTTGGCGACAATCCGTCTTCCGGAGCCATCTCAAACTTCGTGTCGAAGCAGGGTGTATTTGCGCCAACCAAGACGGTATTGGGATCTAATGGGAGTTTCAAACGCTCTGTAATCATGGTTGTTGGTGTCTTTGATGGCGAGCTACTTGTCACATCCGCATAAGGGTTGAGCAATATAGTAGTTGGGTCTTCTCCTTTGGCTACCATCTCCAATATCCTGAGATGGTACTGCAACATGCGGGCTTGGACATAACGACCCCAGGGGGTGTCTTCAACCTCTCCCTGGCCATAACCTGAAGGCAAAGTTGTGCTGGACTTTTTGCTTTGTTCTGCTCGTTTCTTGGTTTCTTCTGCTACTTTCTTAGCTCTCTCAGCTTCTTCCTTTGCCGCCGCAGCTATGGCGGCAGCGTCTTTGGCGTCTTGTTTTTTCTTATCAGCATAGGCTTGCTTTTCAGCAGCAGTTTTCGCTATTTCGTTTGCGGTTTTTTGATCACTGGAGTTGCCGGTTTCGTCTGCCTTTTTCTGTGCATTGCTAGCCGCAGTACTCCAGGCGTCTGCTTCGTTCTGCGCTTGGGTTGCTTCAGACTGAGCTTCGTCGGCATCTTTTTGCGCTCTGTTCGCAATGTTTTGAGAGTTTTTTGCATCGCTTTCCGCTCTGGCAGCGGTTTCCTGCATGTGCGCATTCTCCCGCTCGCGGCGATCGGCAATATTTTCTTGTTCGCTAGCAATAAATTTCTCGTAGACAGCGATGCCCGCATCTGCACCCACTTGTCGGCCTAGGGCCCCAACTACAATGGTGCCTGCGATCGCGCCGGCTGGACCGTACTCAGCGCCTACTTTAGAACCAAAGTGCCCGCCGACGAATGCACCGACCATTCCGCCCACAACTCTCGCAACCCTCCGATGGGAGCTATTGCTCAGCCCAGCTTCAAATGCTTTAGCCGCGGCTTGAGCCGACGCCAAGTCATCTTCGCCAGTTTTTTTGTCGATTAGCCCTGGCGGTTTGCCACACGGGTTGGGAGCGCCACCATGCGTGCCGCCCCTTCCAGTTCCCTTATCGGAATCTTCGTTTGAAAAACCAAGAGGATCGGTTCCCAAGGCTTCTGTGGCCAATTCTACCAACCAGGGGGAAAGGAATATGAAGTTCTCAAGTCGCCGCCCCGATTCGGTAGAGAAAAACGCATCTAGTTGCCCGTCTGAACTTGCTTTAGCCAGTGAAGCTATATCAATCGCTTCCATCTTGCTGTAGCCGAGGTTCATTAGGAAGCTTTCTGCGTCTGGCTGCTTGGCAAGCCATGCAAAAAACTTCTTTGCTTCCTGATCGATTGTAAGCTGTCCATCTGGTGCAATAATTTTGTACGTAGTCACAATAGTTAGCTTGTTGACCGTTGTTTTTTGGGCTGACATTGCAGCAGGCGACGCAGCCATCAATGCTGCGATTGCAAAGCTTACAGCTGCAGACTTAATCGTTTTTTGGGTAAAGGGATGCATGTTCAATCCTGACCTGTTTGCGCCCTTTCAAAGGGCGTGTTCATGTTTCTTGTTATGACAACAGCCAATTGCGAGTAGCTGAATTGCCTTCTTGTTGGGGGCAGGTTGCCGCAACGTACACTTATGTGATGTGCAGGCTGTCACATCCCTTACAACCGCTGTCATTGGCAGCCTGTGCAAGCCTCCCGGCATCGTCTGCAGTCAATAGTGCGCGTGTTGTCACAGGTCGAACTCAAAGGCTCTGCGGCTAGGATACAACTTGTCATCAGAACCGTTCAGAGGCTCAAGACGAATAGTTCCGTCAGGCTTTGTTGCAACAGCCATGCAGTGACGCATTGCAACTTTGGCGGCGCGGTTAATGTCAGCTTCTGTGCATCTGGCGGATGTTCTAGGCACTTCTACATCTGATCTGGTGGCGTGGTATTGTGATTGGCGTCATCCTTCCGACGCCGGATACTCTCGTACCAGCAGGCCAGAAGGACGAAGCCGACAATCGCCAGGAAGTTCCAGCCAATCACCTTGTAGGCGTCATACCCCAAGAAGTGCGCTGCAATAGTGGGCGCAAATGGAATAGCGGCCATTACCGGCAAAACAATCATGGCCGCCAGCAACGCTCCTATGCCACGCCATGTCCATGCCGACGGTTTGGGAAGCACGGCCCACAAGTCCAGAAGTGCAATCAGAATTGGTTCCTTCATTCTATTCCTCTTGTGGGATGGCGGGGTTGCAGTGAATGTCAGCCAATTTGGCAAGCTCAACAATCTGATTTGCAAGTTCCTGAGTCTTTGCTGACATGACTACCGTTGACGCTGAGTACCACGGCGTTCTGTACAAACTAAGCAGTGCTGGGTAACAAGGGCCGGGACGCAGCCGTTTCCGATGTCTGATACTCCGGCCATACCGCAACGTCCTTGCTCACAAGCCTTGCGTTGACGTTCTCGCTGTCTATCCAGATTGAAGACAACAGGCAAACTCAGTGACAATCCTATTGAGAGCTATACAACTCAGCAGCCACCTCTAGTCTGTTGCCTGAGTTTAGTGAACGTAACGCAACTGAGCCAAGTGAAGGTGCCGCACGAAAATACGTGGGCTTTCACCGCAATTTACCTATGATCTGGTCGAAAAGGCAGACTATGCGGAGGTGAAATATGGCTATCGAACCATGTCTAAACTGCCGGGATATTTTGGGGTCGGTCGAGTTCTACACTCAAGTACTTGATTTCGAGCTGGCTGTCGCCCCGGATCCTGATCCTGCGCAATTCGGCTCCCGCTATGCGGCCTTGTCGCGAAGCGGGGATATCCTCCACTTGAGTAGCCATGCCCGAGAGAGCGGCGTTTTCGGGGCTGAAATCTACGTCAGGGTCGAGAATGTGGATGTGCTGTGCGAGAGGTTTATTGCCAATGGTATCGAATTGACCGTGCCGAGCGGCGGAACCTGCCCGGTGGATCAGACCTGGGGGATGCGCGAAATCGGATTTCGGGACCCGGACGGGAACAAGATAACCTTCGGGCAACCTTTAGCATAAGAGCATTCCGACAACGCTATGAAGCAAGTGACCGCTTTGTCCTGTGGATTCAACTGATCGCCGCAACACACGCGAAAATCACGGATTGAAGTTAGTCCATCCGTGACAACTCAAGGCCGTTCAACATGAACAGTGCACATGCTCCCGGCGCTGAAAGACAATTCCAGAAAAGCGGCTTTGGTACCCATATGGTACCCAGGGCGAACATCTGGCGACCCAAAAATCCGCTAACCTATTGTTTCAAATTGGTCGGAGTGGCGAGATTCGAACTCACGACCCCCTGCTCCCGAAGCAGGTGCGCTACCAGGCTGCGCCACACTCCGACATTTGAACGACGAGGCAGTTATACCGTCGGAAAATGCCCGCTTCAAGCCATGACAAAAGGGTGCAAAATCCACCGTTGCAGGGGCGCGGTGAAATCAGTATGTTGCCGCCATCCTGCTCAGGTGATGTCGCCTGCTTAGCGGATTTTGCTGGGGCGTCGCCAAGTGGTAAGGCAGCGGCTTTTGATGCCGCCATGCGCAGGTTCGAATCCTGCCGCCCCAGCCAATTTGCATCAATTCCGAAAACTGGAACCGACACGAGACGGGTCCGTAAACCGCCAGGACCGGCCTTGGGAACCATCGCTCTAATGATCCGGTTCCGGATCTTAATGGTTGTGTTTGCGTCTGAGGATGCAGCCCGGCATTGCCATGATTTTCCTGTCCAGAGCATCATAGGTTGCCCTGAATTCTGCAATGGTGGCCTGGTCGATGGCCTTGTCCACGGTTCTTGCCCGTTTCTCGGGAAGCACTATGTCAAAACCCAGAAACTCGGATAAGGTTCCGGCATTGTCCCACAGGCTGTCAAAGCGCAATGCAAGAATGTCGTGGCCCGTCAGCGTGGACCAGCCGTCGACTTGCTCCTCAAACCGCAGCACGTCGCGTTCGCCCAGTTCTTCGAAACTGCCGATGGCCCTCAGATGCCGGAAGTGTTCGCGGATCCAGGCGTCGCCATAGCGGTGCTTGCATGACACGACCGACAGCGCGGCGTCCGAGGCCAGACCGAACACAAACACAACACGCCCGCTGAAACTGCTCGGCAGTTCGGATGCCAGGGCATGGGTCTTGTACACTTTGTTCGCTGCCAGGCGATCTTCGGTCAGGTCCCATGCTTCAGCCCGGGTGATTTTTCGTGCCCATCTTCCCTTGACCCCGAAACTGCGCTTTGCCACAGCATCAGCAATTGCGTTCGTACACAATGTGGAACCGCTGCGGCCCATGCTGGAAACGATGATCGGTGCTTCGAGTTTCAACAAAATGCTGGTCAGTGAGGTCATCGATCCGGTCTCGGAAGGCTTCTTCATCAGAAGCTCATGATCGCAACATATCTGCACAGTTTCAAAAAGTCCCGGCTCTTTATGCGCCGCGCGCCAACAAAACGGTGGATTGTTTTGCGCCAGCCGTTCTGCCCTGATAGCTGTACGGTCGGATATCTCCTGGTAATGAATTGCACTGTTTCGCGCGGCAGAGCCGCTCATGGGCAAATTCTGACGGCGTGGATTGACTGGCACAGCTTTCAACAGGAAAAGAATACGAGGTGACAGCCCTCGACAACAAGCGGTGACATTGATAAGGCGTTTGCAACGGCATAACGGGGGAAATGCAAGATGCAGCTAATTGCCGCCAACAGCTCAGCCCGTAACATAGCGGTGGTTGATTGATTTGGCTCCGGTTACGCAACTGAACCGGCCGATGACTTCAACTCCGGTCTTGAACCCTTCACCAACGAAAGAGGCCGGTGAAAAGGTGTCGAAATTTATTAAACTGTCTTCGCGGGCACCCAGGCCGAACCTGTTGCGCCAGACGCCACGACGCTCGGGTGACTGGAGAAACTACCAGTTCTCAAAGGTCAATGAACCAGTTGAGGAAGCTGATTACTGGGTTGCTCTGGAAGGGGTGGCGCAGAATGAAACTGTCCGGCTGACCAGCGGCAAGGCCATTCTGTTCACGCTCGAACCGCCGGAGATCAAGAATTATCATCCAGGATTTCTGGCCCAGTTCGATGCCGTTTACACAAGCCATAGAAACATCAGGCATTCGAACCCGGTATTCTTCCAGCAGGGACATCCCTGGATCGTTGGTGAAAAATCTGATGGCCGGGTCCGCTCCACGTCCGCCAGCAGTGATGTCTGGACCTATGACCAGTTCCTGAAGCTTGATTTTCCGGAAAAGCCAGACTGCATATCGGCGGTAACGTCCAACATGATAAAAGTGCGTGGACACATAAAACGCCAGGAATTCCTTCGGAAAATCAAGCAGGCTGTTCCCCAACTTCACTTCTATGGCCGCGGGCACACCCCGGTCTCCGACAAGCTGGACGCCATTTTGCCGTTTCGCTTCCATCTTGTTCTTGAGAATTCCTCTTTGCCGGACTACTGGACGGAGAAAATCGCGGACAGTTACCTCGGTTATGCCTATCCCATATACTGGGGCGCATCGAACATAGGCTCCTACTTTCCGAAAGACAGTTATCTCCAGATTGACATCCAGCAGCCTGAAAAGACGATCGCTGAAATTCAGGCACTGATCGCCGAACCGCTGTCGGACAGACGGCGCGCCGCAATGCTGGAGGCGAGAGAGCTGATTTTGAACAAGTACAATGCCTTTGAAACAATTGCGTCGGCATGTGATGCCATCGGCACCGGTGAATCGGAAATTCGTACCATCAGGCCGCAAGAGGATTTTTGGGATTTCCGTATGCGACAGGTTGTGGATCGCACGACACGCTGGATCAAGGCGCGCACCTGACGATAACGGCTGGAAAGTCTATTGATATCAATATAGTAATGGGTCAGCGGTTGCATCATTCCTGCCGCGCCAGCCAGCTTCATTCGCGGTGGAACAATGCACACGGGTACGCCAAAAACATGAGCACGGCCGCTACACAAACATCCCGGGTCTCACTGGCACGGCTGGTTCTCACCATCCTGCTGCCGTTTTCGCTGTGCTATTTTCTGTCCTACCTGTATCGCGCGGTAAACGCCGTCATCGCACCCAACCTGGTCTCGGATATCGGACTTGACGCCGGCGAACTCGGCTTGTTGACCGCCGCCTACCTGATCGGGTTTGCCGGTTTCCAGATACCGCTCGGGCTGTTGCTGGACCGGTTCGGACCGCGGAAAGTCCAGGCTGTTCTGTTGTGTGTCGGCGCGCTTGGAGCGGTGCTGTTTGCCTATGCCGCCGGCAAGTGGGGGTTAAGTTTCGGTCGCATGCTTATCGGCATCGGCTCTGCCGGCGGGCTCATGGCCGGCTTCAAGGCGGTGACCATCTGGGTGCCTGAACAGCGCCGGGCGCTGGCCAATGCCTGCATCATGGCGGTGGGGGGGCTGGGCATTCTGTCGGCCACCGTGCCTGCCGAGTGGGCGACGGTACAGTTTGGCTGGCGCGGCATGTTCGTCGGCCTGATGGCTGTCACACTTGCTGTGGCGGTTGTTCTGTATCTGGTGGTGCCGGAACGCCCTAAAGAAAATGCGCCGATGGCCGATACAGGCAGTGTGTTTGAAGCCATCGGCATTATCTACCGCGACCCGGTTTTCTGGCGCGTGGCGCCGTTTGTAGCGCTTACGGCGGGGTCCCATGTTGGCGTCCAGACCCTGTGGGCCGGACCGTGGATCCGGGATGTCGCCGGCATGGATCGTGACGCCGTGGCCCAGGTGCTGGGATTGTCGGCAATAGGGTTCCTTGTCGGTACCCTGGTGACCGGATATGTCGCCGACTGGCTCGGCCGCAAAGGGGTCGGCCTGCTCACCACCATGGTCGGTTTCGTGCTGGCATTCATGGCGATACAGCTGGTCATTCTGCTCGAACCGGTCGCTATGACGCCCCTGGTGTGGTTTGCCTTCGGCATGTTTGGCCAGGCCGGCATTCTGGCTTATCCATGGTTGGCCCAGTACTTCGGCACCCACCTTGCCGGGCGCTCGAACGGCTGTCTCAACACGCTGGTCTTCGGCGTTGCCTTTATCTCGCAATATGTCATTGGTGCCATCATCAATCTGTGGCCGGTCACCGAGGCGGGCGGCTATGTGCCTGTTGCCTATCAGGTGTCATTCGGCCTGTTCTTAGGCTTGCAGGCGCTGACCTTAATCTGGTTTTTGCTGGGTGCGCCGTCTGCGCATCTGAGAAGGGAAGCATCATGACAGATCCTGTACTGGTGGAAGTAACCCGTGGCGGCATTGTCGAAAGCCGCCATGCCGGAGCCTACGCGGTTGTCGGGCCCGGCGGTGGCTTGATCGCTTCGGCTGGTGACATTGACTGGCCGGTGTTTCCGCGTTCTGCCATCAAGGCGCTGCAGTGCCTGCCGGCGGTCGAAGCCGGTGTTGTTGATGCCTATGGCATGGTGGATGAGGAAATCGCCCTGGCGTGCGCATCCCACAATGGCGAACCGGATCATGTCCGCGTGGCGCGTTCCGGCCTGGCAAAGGCCGGTATCAGCGAGCAGGCTTATGAATGCGGTTCCCACTGGCCGTTTCCCGGCGCGGTTTCCCGCGCCATGGCAGCTGCCGGTGAACAGGCCGGCCAGGTCCACAATAACTGTTCCGGCAAGCATTCCTTCATGCTCGCCTTTGCGGCGAAGCTGGGTGTTGATCCAAAAGGTTATGTCAAACGCGACCACCCGGTTCAGCGGGCCATCGAAAAGCTGATCGGCGACATGTGCGATTATGATCTCACTCACACACCGTGCGGCATCGATGGCTGTTCGGTGCCGACATGGGCTATCCCGCTGCGCAATATCGCACTGGGTTTCCAGCGCTTCGGGTCAGGTGAGGGGTTAAGCGACAATCGTACTGAAGCCTGCCGGCAGATCATCGCCGCGGTTCGTGCGCATCCGTTCATGGTGGCCGGCACCAAGCGCTTCTGTACTGACCTGATGACTGCTGTGCCGCGGGCGTTCGTCAAAACCGGTGCGGAAGGAGTGTTCTGTGCCACCATTGCCCATGCCGGTATCGGCATCGCGCTGAAATGCGACGACGGTGCCGGCCGGGCGGCGGAAGCCCTGCTGGCAGGCGTCATGTCGAGGCTGGAGTGCTGGACCGATGCAGAGCGCGCGACGCTTGAGGCAATGTCTGACGTCACCGTGAAAAACTGGAACGGTATCGAGACCGGCCATGTCAGCGCCGTTGGCGTGTAACCGCCTACTCAGCACTCTGCATCGCAAGCAGCGCATCGCGCGTTGCGTCATCTGCGGGAAACATCATCTCGATCTTCAGCTCTGCCACCGCGATGTCTTCCGGGGTTCCGAACTGGGCCAGCGTCGAAAAGAACGACAAGACACCTGTGCCTGCACGATAGCGCGCCGGGATTACGGCAGGCAGCGTGCCGTTGACACCGTGTGAGCCGGGCCCGAGCGTGCGGGTCAGTTGCGCCACAGCCTGGTCCAGTACCGCATCGCCGCCCAGATGGGCGCTTTCGGTGCGCAGGCGCACCGCCATGTGCTGCAGGACGTCGCGCCAGTTTTCCAGCGCTGACGACATCAGGTCCAGGTCCATCATCGCATCGAGCAGGCTGTCTCCCTCTCCAAGGCCGATACCGCCGAGCAGGAGTGTAGCCGATACATTGGCCTTGACGACGCGCCAGTGCTTGTCCAGCGCAAAGGCCGGAAACGGGTCGTGACGCTGCAGGGTCCAGTCCACGGCGGCGCGGACATGGGCCATGTCGTCATCGCTCAATTCGCGGCGCCGGTAGGCCGGTGCAAACCCTGCCGCGCCCAGGAAGGCGTTGCGGGCCGAATGCGGCACTTCCAGCGTCTCGCACAACTGCATCGCCATGGACTGGCTCGGCCGGGCGCGGCCGGTTTCCAGAAACGAGATATGCCTTGCCGAGACATTGGCGGTAAGCCCGAGATCAAGCTGGCTCATGCGGCGCTGTCCGCGCCATTGCCTGAGTGCCGCGCCAAAAGTGTTGTGCATGATCGGTGCCTTTCGGGTGTGGTTCCGCGTCATCTTACAGGCAACTGGTGGCTGAAAACACTTACCTCGCAGGTAATTGAGCAGCGGCAGAACAGACCCTAGTCACAAGTGCATATGCAACCCGTTCAAGGAGATGAGACAATGCAACATCAAGCAACGCTGCGCTGGCTGAAATTCGCCTGCATATGTGTAATCGCTTTTGGCCTGCTGGGCGTGCTGGCCACTGTGCCGGCCCTGTCGGGAACAACAAGGCTGTTTATGGACCTGGCGTTCTGGCCGGTTGACGGTTCACCCGGCGCACCGACACCCGAAAGCAACCTGCTGTGGGCCATCCTCAACGGCATCGTAATCGGTTGGGGCGTGCTTTTGTGGCAGGTCACCACCAGGGTCTATGCCAGCACACCCGATATCGGTCGAAGCATGATCCTGACCAGCATCGGTATCTGGTTTGTCGTCGACAGTGCCGGATCAGTTGCCGCCGGTGCCCCGGTCAACGCGCTGATGAACGTCACATTCTTGCTGCTGTTTTTCATCCCGTTGTGGCGTCCGGTGCGTGAAGCAAAGGCCTAGCGCGTGTCACAAGTCCGGTCGCCGGCCGATTTGGCGCCGGAATATTCTGTGTCATACTCACATTGAATTTGACGTTTTCTGACATGTTTCTGGCGCAAACCAGCGAGGAAGCAGGCTGAAAACAGGCTCATATTCGGTGTTGGGATCAACTCAGGATAAGGCAATTGATCATGACAGTTCTCGACCAGGAAGTGATTGCAAACGTGCTGCGCCCGATTGAAGTGGCCAACGGCCTGCCCAATGCGTTTTATACGGATCCGGATGTATACGAGGCCGAAAAGCGGGTGCTGTTTGCCTCGACCTGGGCCTGTGCAGGGTTTGCCAAGGACGTGCCGAACAAGGGTGATGCCAATCCGGTCAGTTTTCTCGGCCAGCCACTGCTGATGGTGCACGGCGAAGACGGAAAGGTCCGTGTGTTCCAGAACGTATGCCGCCATCGCGGCATGATACTGGTTGAGGAAAAGACGACCCTGCGTTCCGCCATCCGCTGTCCGTATCATTCCTGGTGTTACAATTTCGACGGATCGCTGCGCACCACCCCGCATGTCGGCGGGCCGGGCCAGAACCTGCATGACTGCATCAAGCGCGAGGAACTGGGTCTGATCGAAGTGCGTTCACACATTTTCATGGATACCATCTTCGTCAACCTGGATGGCAAGGCGCCGGACTTCGAAACACACGCCGCCACCCTGCTGGAGCAGTGGCGGGAGTTTGCCGGCAAACCGCTGTATCATGGCGGGACGGAATCATCCTTCACCCTGGAAGTGGATTGCAACTGGAAGCTGGCGGTAGAGAACTATTGCGAAAGCTATCATCTGCCGTGGATCCATCCCGGCCTGAATTCCTATTCCAGGCTCGAGGACCACTACCACATCATGCAGCCGGGCAATTACTCGGGCCAGGGTACCGTCGTGTACAATCCGAAGCTGGACGACAGCGGCCGGGCCTTTGCGGATTTTAAGGGTCTGTCGGACAAATGGGACACCGGCGCGGAGTACATTTCATTTTACCCGAACGTACTGTTCGGCGTGCATCGCGATCATGTCTTTGCAATCATGCTTGACCCGCAGGGCAATGGTAAAACCATCGAGCGCATCGAGATTTATTATACCTCACCGGACATGTGCGGTGATGACATGCTGGATCTGCGCGAGAAGAACGCAGCGATGTGGAAAGGCGTTTTCGAGGAGGACATCTTCGTCGTGGAGGGCATGCAGCGCGGCCGGTCCGCGCCGCTTTATGACGGCGGCAAGTTCTCACCGGTCATGGATCCGCCAACGCACCAGTTCCACGAATGGGTCGCCACCCGCTTTGCCGGCAAATGATCGAGGAAGAGCGCCTGCAGCGCGACATGCTGCAGGCTCATGAACACGATGACGTTGCTGCGCTGCCGCCCTTGTACCTGGCGGCGGCCCGGCTGCGCGAAAGCCAGGGTGACATTGATGCGGCGTGTTTCTTCTATACTCACGCATACGTTTATGCGCTTGACTGCGGTGACCGGAAGATTGCCGACGAGGCGCGCAGCCGGTTGAAATGCCATGGGCGCGACAAATGAGCTGTAAAGCCCATGTCACGCCCATGAGATCAGTGAATTTCAGAATTGGTTATTGTGGTTCAGGACCCGGCGACCAGTGACGCGGTCGTTACGCCAACGGCTGCAAGCGCTGCCCACACGGCGAGCTTTTGCGATCCGCCATGGGCGGGCTGGTCCGACATCGACAGCAACCAGAGTTCTTGTTCTTTGTCCGTTTTCATTTTCTTGTTCTTTCAGTTTATCCGCCGCGACCAGAACACCAGCGACTGGCCCTGATCCGGCTTGTTTCATGCTTCGGTAACGCACTAGATGGGGTGTAGGTTCACCGCTTTTGATGGCTGCGGGAACAACAGTTCATCAAGAATATGTGATTAGTGTCTGCGGGTCTGGGTCCTACCTGGCAACAAGCCGCTGGAAGGCCTGGCGCAATTCATTGCTGCCGCGTTGTCCGTTGATCACCTGCTGCAGTTTTCCGCTCTTGTCGAACAGCAGCAGGGTGACATGTTTTACCCCATGCTTGTTGGCAAAGCGCAGGCCCTTGTCGGTTCGGATATCGGCGATGACATAGCCGGGCTTGTCTCCGTCAAGGCTCGCCAGTGCCTGCCGGGTTTCCTTCTGCAGGGCAAGGCACAGCTGGCATTGCGGGTCATGGACCTGCACCACTGACGCAGTGCCGTTGCCCACGCGGGACAGATCGTGCTCGTGCGAGGTGTTTCGATAGAGGTGGACCACATAGGCGCCAAGCCCGCCCGCGGCCACCAGTCCAATTGCACCATTGCGCACTGAACTGATGAAGCCGCGACGGCCTGTATCTATGGATTCAACCTCCGCTGTCGGGGTTGCCGGCTTTGACCTTTTTGTCCCTGGTTTCCTGGATTTTGACTGTTTTCTCATATCAGATCACCAGAATTGGCGCGTTGGACTTCACCCGGTCATACAGATCGATGGCGTCCTGGTTGATCATCCGCACGCAGCCGCTTGAGACCGCCTTGCCGATTGACTGTGGTTCGTTGGTGCCGTGCAGACGATAAAGTGTGTCGACCTTGCCTTCAAAAATGTACAGCGCCCGTGCGCCCAGCGGGTTTTTGAGGCCCGGCGGCATGCCGCCATTGCGCACGCTCCATTTTTCCAGCTCCGGTTCGCGGGCGATCATCGTGTCCGGCGGCGTCCAGGTCGGCCAGGGCCGCTTCCATGCTACCCGGGCGCGCCCGGACCATTCGAAACCGGCGCGCCCGAGCCCGACACCGTAGCGCATGGCTGAGCCTGCCGGCTCAATCAGATACAGGTAGAATTCGCCGGTATCCACTATCAGCGTCCCGGGTTTTTCTCCTGAATCATAGCTGACCCGCGTGCGCCGGAACTTCGGTGCAAGAATTTTGGGATCGATCGCCGGCAGCGGGAACCGTTCGTTGGGCCGTGCTGAATAGTTGGCGGCGAAACTGCTGTCCGGCGCCAGGTCAGGCCGTGGAGCCTGTGCCTCAGGCGCATAGGTGTCTTTGGGAATCGTATTGCAGCCGGCAAGCGCCACCGCGGCAAACCCGGTACTGATTTTGGCGAAGTGTCGCCGTGATAGAGTATTCGTCATAACTGAAACATCCTGAATTTGCAGACGTCACCCGGTACTCGTGTTCTGAACAGAAAACGGGTTTGGTCATCGATGATGATGTCATTGATCATGTGAACAGATAGATCTGCCGTTGGTTCCGGCAGCCGCTAGTACGGCTACGCAGAAGCACAAATCACATGCACAAAGATGTCAGGCTCGCGGAGGAGGCAGGTCAACAGGCCGGACAGTTGCAATGGTCGAAGTGTCACGTGCCAGGAGATGGTCACCAATGGCGGCAGGCGCACTGTCGGCAATCTTGCCAATCACGGCCTTGCAGTCCGATTTATGTGACTGCACCAGATTACCGGCGATGTCGTGCTTGTCATTGCAATCAGTGGCTTTCACGACAGTTGCAGACAGCCCGGTTGCCAGGGTGAGCTCGGAGAAACTGGCGGAGGTTACGGTGACATAGTCCGGCGCCCGCTCAAAGTGTTTGAGCGACATGGTCATGACCAGCGCAATTATCAGTAAAATCCGTACCATGCCTACGACATAGAGGTGCCCGCTTAACAATTCCATAGGGTGGTAATCACTCTGTCGTGAGCGAACGGTGCCCATACGCATCTATCAGGCGGTTGACCGCACAAAGGCCCGAATTCCGCCCCGGAGCAGGCGCATTTTCCCTACCCGTCGTCCGGCTTCCAGTCTGGCTGGTGCTCAAATGTTGCGATAGTTTCGTCCATGGTGTCCCAGGGTTTGCGGTTTCGGGCAAAAATCGCCACTTGCGGTTCAAGCGCCGACGAATCGTCCAGGGTTCCAAGGCTTACGGTCACATAGCCGGTTGAACCGCTGTTGCGTCCCAGTATGTGGCTGCCGCAGTTGGGGCAAAAGGCTTTGGTGACCCGGTTGCCGTTGTCCGCATCAAGGGTGTATTCGGACAACCGGCCATCAAGCTGAAAATTCGCCACTGAAAACATCGCGCCGGTGGTATGGCCTGCGCCGCTGAGCCGCTGGCAGTCCTGGCAATGGCAATGGGCGATGATGACCGGCTTGCCGGTTGCCTGGTAGCGGACCGACCCGCAATGGCAGCCGCCCGTGTGAACGGATATTGGCTCTTTTGTCATGCGATCCTCCGGTTGGTGCGGCTTTTCAGACAGACGATCATCGCGGCAAAAACAATCAACGAACACACAATGGCGGTTGGCGTGATCTCTTCGCCGAGAAACAGTGCAGACCAGCCCAGGGCGACAAGCGGCAGCAGCAGGTTGATCTGGCCGATGCGCGCCACACCACCGGCGGCAAGGCCGCGATACCAGAACACCGAAGCCAGATACATGCTGACGACACCGAGATAGACCAGTCCGGTCCAGCTGCCGGCTGTGACGGTTTGTAAATCCATGTCCGCAACTGACCAGACCAGAACCACCAGGGCAACCGGTGTCAGCAGTGCCATGGCCCAGCTCAGTGTTGTCGTGCCGCCCAGTTCGCCGGAGACGCGGCCACCCTCGACATAGGCCAGGGCGACGCTGAGCAGCGCCAGAAACAACCAGCCGTCCGCCAGGCTGAGATGCCCGCCACCGGCATCATAGGCGAAGTAGAATACGCCGGCGAAGCCGATGATGCAGGCGAGCCAGAACAGCGCCGGCGGGCGTTCACCGCCTCTGGCAACAAAGATGATCGCGGTGGCCGCAGGTGACAGGCCGGTCACGACGGCGCCGTGAACGGCTGGAACCTCCTCCAGCGCCAAAGCCAGGAAGAACGGAAACCCGACCGCCAACCCCAGTCCCATCATGACGATGCTCGGCAGCAGGCGCTTGTCAGGTAACCGCAGTTTCCCTGAAAACGCCAGGAATGCCAGTCCGAGGAAGCCCGCCATGACAATGCGCGCGCAGGTGATTGTCAGTGGCGAGAAATCGAAAACCGCCACACGGGTGGCCACCAGTGTCCCGCTGAACCCGAGCATGCCGAGACAACCGGGCAGGACCCCATCGGTCCAGTGGGCGTTTTTGTCCGTCATGCAGCCTCTGCCGGTTTGTGGACAGCCACACCGGCCATCACAAGTACAACACCAAGAATATCCTGCAGGGTCGGGATCTGAGCCAGCACGATCGCGGCGATGACTGTAGCGGTTGCCGGCAGCAGCGCCAGCAGTAAAGCGAACGAGGACCGCGGCAGGCGCGACATGGCAAGCTGATCGCAGATGTACGGAATGACCGATGAGCAAATACCGACCCCGATGCCGGCCAGTACCAGGGTGACCGTCCCGAACGCTTGCCATGCCTGCATGAAACCAACTGGCATCAGCAGGATGAAGGCGATGAACATGGCAGCGCCCAGACGATCCACCCCGCCGCTTGCCCCGCCTTCAGCCGCCTTGTGACCGAGGACGATGTACCCGACGAACATGGCGCCGTTCAAAGCCGCCCAGAACAGGCCGAGCGGGTCGGTTGACCATTTGACGTCTATGAGAATGATGACACCCACAACCGCCAGAGCCAGTGCAGCGGCATTGCGGCGGGTGCGCAGTCCGTAAAGCGCGACGCCAATGGTGCCGATGAACTCCATCGCCGCCACCAGGCTCATCGGCAGGCGCTCAAGGGCCAGATAGAACGCGGTATTCATCACGGCCAGGCAGGCGCCGAGGCCGATCAGCAGCAACCGTCCGTTGCGGTCAGCATCCATGAACACCGTCCAGGGTCTGGTGAATGGTGCGAAGATCAACGCCGCCGAAGCAATCCTGAACCATGCCACGCCCAGCACGCCGATTGCGGGAAACAGCAGCACCGCAAACGAAGGGCCGAGATAGTGAAATACCGCACTGACGCCAAACCATGCCTGCGGCGGCACGTTTTCCGCCGCCTTGTTGAACGTTGTTTGCTGGTCGGTCATGTTTCCTTGCGCCTTTTCATCTCCTGATAATAGAAGGAGAAAAACCGATTTCACATGGCCGATAGAAAGTGATATCGTATAATTATAGAAGTAATAAAGGAAAATTATGTGAACAGACTTCGATATGAAAATAGCCGTCTTGATGCGGTAGACCGCAAGTTGCTCGACGCGCTGATTGAAAATGCCCGCACCAGCAATGCGGAGCTTGCCCGCCTGGTGGGCCTGTCCGCCCCCAGTGTTGCTGAAAGGATCAAGCGGATGGAAGAGGCTGGTGTCATCGAAGGTTATTCAGCCATCGTCAATCCCGGCGCACTTGGACTTCCCATTGCGGCATGGCTGCGCATCAGGCCGATACCCGGCGAACTGCATCGGGTCGCGCAGATACTGCGTGACCTGCCCGAGATCGTGGAGTGTGACCGCATCACCGGGGAGGATTGCTTTATCGCGCGCGCCCATGTCCGCTCGGTCGGTGATCTGGAAACACTGATCGACGAATTGATTTCCTATGCCATGACAAATACGTCCATTATCCAGTCATCACCGGTGAAGCGCCGGTTGCCGCGTTTTCCCTGACCGCGTTCCACTCTAGTACGGAGACTGCAATGGCCAAGGCAGACAACAAGACCAAATCGACGGCTGCTTCGGTGGAGGCGTTTCTTGGATCGGTGGAGCACGACACCCGGCGCGCCGACGGATTTGCCCTGCTTGAACTGTTTAACCGGGTCACCGGCATGAAACCGAAAATGTGGGGGCCATCGATCATCGGCTACGGGCGTTACCACTACAAGTACGAGTCCGGCCGCGAGGGAGACTTCCTGATCACCGGCTTCAGTCCGCGAAAAAGTGCTCTCAGCATTTACATCATGCCCGGTTACCGGGACATGTCTGAAAAACTTGCCCGTCTCGGCAAGCACAAGACCGGCAAGAGCTGCCTCTATATCAACAAGCTCGCCGACATCGATCTGGCAGTCCTGGAAGAGATTGTGCTCGACGGCATCGCCTACATGAAAGCCAAGTACGAGGTTTTCGACGAATAGTGCCCGCTCAACGTCGTTCTATTCCGCCGCTTCCTGCGAATAACCCAGCTTGGCATTCAGCTTGGTGAGCAGGCGCATGGCGGCTTCCGCGATGACCGTGCCGGGCGGGAAGATAACGGCGGCGCCCATATCCGTGAGCGCCTCGAAATCCTGCGGCGGCACCACGCCGCCGACCGCGATCATGATGTCGCTGCGGCCTTCAGCCTCCAGTGCGGCGCGCAAGGCCGGCACCAAAGTGAGGTGACCGGCGGTCAGTGACGAGACACCGACAACATGCACATTGTTTTCCACCGCCTGACGGGCGACTTCTTCCGGGGTTGAGAACAGTGGGCCGATGTCCACCTGGAAACCGATGTCGGCAAACGCGGTCGCAATGACCTTCTGGCCGCGGTCATGGCCGTCCTGGCCCATCTTGGCGACCAGTATCCGGGGCTTGCGGCCGTCGGTTTCTTCAAATGCGTCCACCATGGCCTGTGCCCTGACGGCATTTTCCGATCTGTCACCGAGTGCCTTGCGATAGACACCTTCAATAACGTGGGTCTTGGCCACATGCCGGTTCCAGACTTTCTCCAGCGCCAGCGAAATCTCACCAACTGTCGCCTTGGCGCGTCCCGCATCAACAGCGGCTGCCAGCAGGTTGCCGTCGCCGGATTCCGCGATCCGCGTCAGGTCGTCAAGCTTTTCTGCCACTTGTGCGTCATTGCGTTCAGCCTTCAGGCGCGCCAGCTTGTCCAGTTGCTGGGAACGTACTGAGGAATTGTTGACCTTCAGAATGTCGATCTCGGCTTCATCACTGGCCAGATACTTGTTGATGCCGACAACGGTCTGCTCGCCGGAATCGATGCGCGCCTGGGTGCGCGCTGCCGCTTCCTCGATGCGCAGTTTGGGCAGGCCCTGGGAGATGGCTTCAGCCATGCCGCCGAGATTTTCGATCTCCTCAATATGAGCCCAGGCCTTTGCCGCCAGATCGGCGGTCAGACGCTCGACATAGTAACTGCCACCCCATGGATCAGCCACCCGGCAGGTGCCGGCTTCCTGCTGCAGGAACAATTGCGTATTGCGGGCAATGCGGGCTGAAAAGTCCGTCGGCAGCGCCAGGGCTTCATCCAGCGCGTTGGTATGCAGCGACTGGGTGTGGCCCTGCGTGGCGGCCATGGCTTCGATGCAGGTGCGCCCGACATTGTTGAACACGTCCTGTGCGGTCAGTGACCAGCCGGACGTCTGGCAATGGGTGCGCAGTGACAGGGAGCGATCGCTTTGCGGGTTGAAATCCTTCATCAGCTTGGCCCACAGCATGCGGGCTGCGCGCATCTTGGCAATCTCCATAAAATAGTTCATGCCGATGGCCCAGAAGAACGACAGCCTTGGCGCAAACTTGTCGATGGGCAGGCCGGCAGCTACGCCGGCGCGGGCGTATTCAACTCCGTCGGCCAGTGTGTAGGCCAGCTCCAGGTCAGCCGTGGCGCCTGCTTCCTGCATGTGATAGCCGGAAATCGAGATCGAGTTGAACTTCGGCATGTTCTGCGAGGTGAACGCAAAAATGTCTGAGATGATGCGCATCGACCGGCTCGGCGGGTAGATGTAGGTGTTGCGCACCATGAATTCTTTCAGGATGTCGTTCTGAATGGTGCCGGTAAGCTTTTCCGGCGCGACGCCCTGTTCTTCGGCTGCCACGATGTACAGCGCCAGTATCGGCAGGACGGCGCCGTTCATGGTCATCGACACAGACATCTTGTCCAGCGGAATGCGGTCAAACAGCGTGCGCATGTCATAGATCGAGTCAATCGCCACGCCGGCCATGCCGACATCACCGGAAACCCGAGGATGATCGGAATCATAGCCGCGATGGGTCGCCAGGTCGAAGGCGATCGACAGGCCCTTCTGTCCGGCTGCCAGATTGCGGCGGTAAAACGCGTTGGAATCCTCGGCCGTCGAGAAACCGGCATACTGGCGAATGGTCCATGGCTGGGTGGCGTACATGGCAGGATAGGGCCCGCGCAGATAAGGCGCCGCACCGGGCCAGGTGTTCAGGAAATCCAGGCCTGCAACGTCGCTTGCATCATAGGCGGACTTGACCGTGATGCCTTCCGGCGTCGGATAGGTTTGCGTCTCCTGCGCGCTGGTGCCGGCCGGCAGTTTAAAGCTGAATTTTGAGAAATCCGGCAATGTGCTCATGATGTTTCTCCCGTGGCCAGCATGGAAAGCTCGTTCAGCAGCGTCAAGACGTTTTGCCCGGCATGGACAAACTGCTGCACGCCGGCGGCTGTAAGTGTTTCTTCCAGCTCGCCCGGTTTGCCGGCCAGCAGGATACGCCGTGCTCCTTGCTGTGTCAGCGACCGGGCTGCGGCTTCCGCTTCACCGGCATAAACCGCATCCGAAGAACAGATACAGGCAATGTCCAGCTTGCTGGCAGCGAGTTCTTCGGCTGATCCCGTAACAACATCGATGCCGCCTGACGCCAGCAGGTTGCTCATCCAGGTGGCGCGAACCGTGAAATCGGCGGGCTTTCCAAGCACCGCGAGAAAGACCGTCGGGCGGGTGCCGGTGTCTGCAAGGCTGGCGTCACTGGCATCGCGTAGCGCCTCGAAGCCTTCACCCAGCCGGTGCTGCAGCAAGGGCTCGCAGGTTTCTATCCCGATTGCCGCGGAGGCGTCACCGATTTTCCAGTCTTCCGGAACACTCATGGCAAGCGTCTTGTTTGACGCCTCATCGAGGTTCGGAAATTCCGAGACGCCGGTCAGCGGTATCTTGCGCCTGGCAATGTCGCGGTCGCGCGCATCGCGCACGTCCTTGATCATGGTGTGCACCTTGCCGTTTTCCAGTGCAGCCATCATGCCGCCGTCAGCCTCGATCAGCTGGAAAATCTGCCAGGCCGAGCGGGCCAGTTCATGGGTGAGGTCTTCCACATGGCCGGAACCTGCCGTGGCATCACGCACCCGGCCGACGCGGGATTCTTCCAGCAACAGCGACTGGACATTGCGGGCCATGCGCCGGGCAAAACCGTCAGGCAACCCCAGTGCCTGAGTGAACGGCAGGACGGAAACACTGTCCGCACCGCCGATACCGGCGGCAAAACTCGCTGTCGTGGCGCGCAGCAGGTTCACATGCGGATCACGCTTCGACATCATGCGCGCAGCGGTTTCAACGTGCATTGTTACAGGTGTCGGGGCCAGCCCGGACACATCCAGCAGTCTTGCCCACAACAGCCTCGCGGCACGCAGTTTGGCAATGGTGACAAACTGGTCGGCGTCCGCCGTCAGCATGAGGGAAATGCGCGGTGCGGCATCCGCCGGTGCAATGCCGCCAGTCTCCAGCATGCGCACATAGTCAACCGCGGTTGACAGTGCAAAGCCCAGTTCCTGTGCTTCGGAACACCCGGCACCGTGATAGACGCGGGCATCGGCCTGCGCCACCGGTCCCTGGTGATCGGCGCTGGTGGCCAGCGTGAACATGTCACCAAACCGGCGTGACAGCTCGCTGCGTTCTGTCACCTTGCCGCCATGCGCATAGGCGCCGAGGGGATCAAGCCCAAGCGTCAGGCTGCAGCGCGACAGGTCAAGCCGTCGGCGCTTGTATTCATCAAGCACCAGAAGCGCGAGGTCGCGCCCGTGCCGTCCGCCGTCAAGCCGCAGGTCGATCAGGTCCAGTTCGACACCTTCAAACAACCGCTGCACGGAGCGGGCTTCTGTAACTGCAACACCAAACCCGCCTGCCGATATGCTGCCCGGCAGAACCAGAGAAATACCGCTGGCCCCGTTCGTCAGGTCATCGAGCATCTGGGTGTTGGCGGCGGTAACGTCCGGCATGTCGGCGCGTTGCACCAACGTCCAGGCATCCGCCGTGGCCCGCGCCGGGCCGGCAGGCAACGGCGTCGCGTTGTCTGCAGCGCCATAAACCGGTTCAATGATGATATCGTCCGCCGTGCGTGTGCGCAGGGTCTCGAACGGCCGGCCTTTCAGGCTCGCATCGACAAGCGCGCGCCAGTCGTCGCGTTCAAGGGTCGGGAATTCATCTGCCAGTTTTAACTCGCTCATCGTGCAGCCATATCCATTCGCATGTTGCGTTGCACAATTTTGTAGCTCAGCGCACGGCTTTCTGCAAATCGACTTTCGTTACAGATATCCCGAAATGCCCGGAATCGAATTGGCGACATCCTTTACCAGGTCTTCGCCGGCTTTCTCCTTGGCGTAGCCCAGCGTCTCTTTGCCCAGTACCTTGATCTGATCCATGCTGAGGCCCGTCGCCTGCAGCTTGCTGACAGCGGCCAGCGGTCCGCCCATCAGTCCGCCGCCCAGCATGCCCAGCAGCCCGCCACCTCGTGCGCCGTCGCCGCCGTGCAGTTGCGCCAGTTCGCCGGCACCCGGGATGGCATCGAACAATTGCGCCACCTTGGCCTTGTCGCCCTGGGTCTTGACCAGTGACAGCATGATCCCGGTCGCTTTTTCCGCCATATCCGGTGCAAGGCCGGTTTTCTCAACGATCCGGTCAATCAGATCCTGCATCAGTGTATTCCTTTTGGTATTTGTCGGTTAGGCATTGCTCTCGTCGGTGTTGTATAGCAATTTCACACCACACCAACAGTTTTGGCAGGCAGGTAGAATAAAATGACCGATGGAACAGTTTTTCTGGGGACGAGCGAAAAACGCGAGGAGCTATTCCTGAAGCTCGCCAACCGGCACGGCCTGATTACCGGCGCCACCGGCACCGGCAAGACCGTGACCCTGCAGATATTGGCGGAAGGGTTTTCCGCAGCCGGCGTGCCGGTGTTTGCCGCGGACGTCAAAGGCGACCTGTCAGGTGTCTCGCGTGAAGGCGAGCCTAAGGATTTCCTGCTCAAGCGGGCGAAGAAAATCGGTTTTGACGACTACGGCTTTGAAGGTTTTCCGACCATCTTCTGGGATCTGTTCGGCAAGCAGGGCCACCCCATACGCACCACCATTACCGAAATGGGGCCATTGCTGATTTCGCGGCTGATGGGGCTGACTGATGCCCAGGAAGGCGCGCTCAACATTGCCTTCCGGATTGCCGATGAAGAAGGCCTGCTGCTGCTCGATCTGAAAGATCTGCGCGCCATGTTGTCGGAACTGGCCAATCGTGGCAGCGAGCTGACTTCCGACTATGGCAATGTGAACCGCCGCACCATCGGCGCCATTCAGCGCCGGTTGATCGTGCTGGAGGAACAGGGCGGTGAAAACTTTTTTGGCGAACCGGCGCTTGATATCAAGGACCTGATGCGCACCACGCGCGACGGGCGCGGTTTCATCAACATTCTTGCAGCAGACGAGCTGATGCAGTCACCGCAATTGTACGCCACCTTCCTGTTGTGGCTGATGTCGGAGCTGTTTGAGGAAATGCCCGAGGTCGGCAATCCGGACAAACCGAAACTGGTATTCTTCTTCGACGAAGCTCATCTGCTGTTCAATGAAGCGCCAAAGAGCCTTTTGACCAAGGTCGAGCAGGTTGTGCGACTGATCCGTTCGAAAGGCGTTGGCGTCTACTTCGTCACCCAGAACCCGCTTGATGTGCCCGACACGGTGCTGGCCCAGCTCGGCAACCGGGTGCAGCACGCGCTGCGTGCCTTTACGCCGCGCGACCAGAAGGCAGTCAAGGCAGCCGCCACCACCTTCCGCCAGAACCCGAAGTTCGATACCGAGGAAGTGATTACCCAGCTTGGCGTCGGCGAGGCGCTGGTGTCCACGCTGGATTTGAAGGGCGTGCCGTCCATGGTCGAGCGCACGCTGATCCGGCCGCCATCGAGCCAGATGGGCCCGGTCATGCCGGCAGAACGTACCCAGTCGGTCAAGAACAGTCCCGTCTATGGCTTGTATGATGAAGCCGTTGATCGGGATTCGGCCTTTGAAAAGTTGCGAGTGAAAGCGGAAAAAATCGCCGAACAGCAGCAGGCGGCGGCTGAGGCGAAAGAAAAAGCCAAGGCTGACAAGGCAAAGGCGAAGCAGACGTCTTCACGATCAAAGGGACGCACCAGGCGCACCGATTCCGCCACCGACCGGTTCGTCAAGAACATGGCGAGCACGGTTGGCCGTCAGATCGGCAATATGCTGGTGCGCAACGGCGGATCAATCGTGCGCGGTATTCTGGGCGGTCTGTTGAAGCGCTGACGTCTCTTCAGTTCAGCTGTCGAGGATTATGGTATCGGCGATCTCGATGTCGAAACCGGACAGGCCGACATAGTGCCGCGACCGGCTGGCAATCAGCCTGATTGAGGTCACCGACAGATCGCGCAGGATTTGCGCGCCCAGGCCCACATCGCGCCAGCTTTCAGCCCGTGCCCGGGAAGATGCCGTGTCTTCGTCAAGATCCGGCTGGCCCAGTTTTGACGCCGGCACCCCGGCCACGCCTTCGCGCAGATAGATCAGGATGCCGCAGCCTTCCTTGCGGAAAATCTCATAAACCGCGTTCAGCGTATCGCGGCTGCCAAGCACGTCTTCGACCAGGTCCTGGCGGTGCAGGCGAACCGGAACATTCTTGCCGGACGACGTGTCGCCGTAGACCAGCGCCAGATGTTGGACCGGGTCGAACGAGGTTGAATAGGCAATGCCGTTGGCCGGTCCTGCCGGGGTGTTCACCTCGAACTCACCGTCCCGCTCCACCAGACGCTCGCGCTGCTGGCGATGGGCGATGAGATCGGCCACGGAAATTATCTTGAAGCCGTGTTCGCGGGCAAAGTCGGTGACCTGCTGGCCGCGCTTGACCGTGCCGTCATCATTGACCAGTTCACAGATCACACCAACCGGCGGCTCACCGGCAAGCCGGGCCAGGTCGACGGCAGCCTCGGTATGACCGGAGCGCATCAGCACGCCGCCGCGCTTGGCGATCAGCGGAAACACGTGGCCAGGCCGGACAAAATCTTCGGCATGCACATTGGCATTGGCAAGTGCATGCACCGTAGCACTGCGTTCCTTGGCCGAGATGCCGGTGGTCAGGCCTTCCTTGTAGTCGATGGATACCGTGAACGCGGTGCCGAGCGGGGCATCATTATCCGATACCATCGGGTCCAGCTTGAGGCGGCGTGCATCTTCGCGCGTCATCGGCGCACACACAATGCCGGAGCCGTGGCGCACCATCATCGCCATCTGTTCGTTTGTGACCTTGGAGGCGGCCGCGATCAGGTCGCCTTCGTTCTCGCGGTCATCATCATCGACCACCACCACCATTTCGCCGGCCTTGATGGCGGCGATCGCACTTGCAACGGTATCCAGCGAACTGGTCATGTCATGTTCTCCTTCAAGGTGGGGTGAGAAATCCACCGGTTTCACCTTGTCGCGGGTCAACAGCTGTATTTTGATGGCAAGATCCAGCGACGGTGTGTCGCCTGCCAGTAACTGCGAAATCCGTCCGGCGGATATGTCCAGCGCACGGGCGAATTTGGCCTTGGTTGTATCAGCCTGCTTTAGCCATTCATCTAGTTTCATGGGGGAGGCTTTAGCAGGGCTAAAGGACATGGGGAAGCAGATTTTGCGCCGGCGGGCACAAAAACCAACAACGCTGGCTCAGGTGAACTGGATCAGGGACTTCCACCGATCAGTTTGCGGGCACGGGCCAGCAGGCGACCGTCGGTAATCGCCAGGCCAACGGCAATCAGACCAAATCCGATCCAGGCTTCAAGTCCAAGCTGTTCACCCAGGAACGCGACGCCGAGGCCAATGGCAAACGGCGGGATCAGCAGCGTGACGAGCATGAGGTTGGCAGCTCCGGCGCGCGCGAGAATGGCAAAGTACAAAAGGTATGCAATTGCGGTTGAGAACACGGCCACTGAAATGAGCGACGCCCACACATTGGCCGAAAGGCTCAGGTCCGGCAGACCGTCAGACCAGATGGCGATGGGGATCATGAGCACAGTGCTGCCGGTGAGCATGCCGAGCGCATTCATTTCCGGCGCATTGTCAGACAGCGAGACTTTCCCCCACACACTTGCAAATGCGTAAGAAAGACACGCACCCAGCACAGCCAGCTGGGCCAGGTTCCTCAGATCGAGGTTGGTGAGGGCGTCAAATCCCATAATCACGGCAACACCAAACACGCCAAACAGCGCGCCGATAATTTTTCGCGACGTGAGCGGTTCATCAACCAGCAGGAGACCGGAGACAACTGCCCCGAAAACCGCCGTTGTGCCGTTGAGAATCGAGGCCAGGCCACTCTCGATGGTCTTCTGGCCCCAGAAGATCAGTGAAAACGGTATGGCATTGTTCAAGGCGCCCATGACGAGATAAGCGAACCAGGTTTTCAGCGATGTGGGGATCTTGGTCCCGCGCCACAACACCACGAGCAGCAGCACAGGCACCGCCCAGAACACCCGGTGCAGCGTTATGGTCAGCGGCGGCACTTCTGCAAGAGCAACCTCTGCAAAGAAGAACGATCCGCCCCAAACCGCGGCCAGCGCCAGCAGTAACAGGCCGGATATCAAATCAATCGTGGGTGCAGTTTTCCTGGTCATCATGCCTAGTTGCATGAAAATGAGATTCAGACCACCCGTTTCTTGGGCTGATCGGCCACCTGAATTTGAGGTAGGGGCCTGGTTCTGAAAAGCGCTGGCCACAAAAAACAAAACCCCGCCGGAATGACGGGGCTTGCCGGTGGTCCGCGGAGCCACTGTGAGGGCTCCGCTTTCCCGGTTGAAATGTCATTCCTGCCGGTCAGGCGGCGGAATGCAGCTGCTCGACATATTCCCAGTTCACGAGGTTGTCGAACCAGGCTTCCAGGTATTTCGGGCGGGCATTGCGGTAATCGATATAATAGGAATGCTCCCACACATCGCAGCCCAGGATCGGCGTCGCACCGTGCATCAGCGGGTTTTCGCCGTTTGCGGTCTTCATCACGGCAAGCTTGCCGTCCTTCACCGCAAGCCAGGCCCAGCCGGAGCCGAACTGGGTGACACCGGCATTGATGAAGTCTTCGCGCATCTTGTCATAACCGCCAAGATCGCTGTCGACCGCAGCCTGCAGGGCGCCCGGCAGGCTCTTGCCACCGCCGTTCGGTTTCATCCAGTTCCAGAAATGCAGGTGGTTGTAGTGCTGGCCGACATTGTTGACCAGGCCGGCATTGCCATCGGCAAAAGCTGCCTTGCAGATCTCTTCCAGAGACTTGTCGGCAAGCGGGGAGTCTTTCAGCAGGTTACCGCCATTGGTGACATAGGCCTGGTGATGCTTGTCGTGGTGAAACTCCAGGGTTTCCTTGGACATGTATGGACCAAGCGCATCATAGGCATATGGGAGATCAGGAAGTTCGAGAGCCATTTGAGTTAAGCCTCCATTTTTGAGTTGTTGGTTTTAGAAGAATGCCTGAATGCCGGTTTGTGCCCGGCCCAGAATAAGTGCGTGAACATCGTGTGCACCTTCATACGTGTTCACGGTCTCAAGGTTCACCATGTGGCGAATGACGTGATACTCGTCCGAAATACCGTTGCCACCATGCATGTCACGCGCCATGCGTGCAATGTCCAGCGCCTTGCCGCAATTGTTGCGCTTCAGGATGGAAATGGAAGTTGGCGACAAACGGCCAGCCTCAAGGCCGCGGCCCAGCGCCAGGCAACCGTGCAGGCCCAGAGTGATCTCTGTCTGCATGTCGGCCAGCTTTTTCTGCACCAGTTGCGTGGCAGCCAGCGGCCGGCCGAACTGCTTGCGGTCGAGCGTGTACTGACGCGCCCGATGCCAGCAATCTTCAGCCGCACCGATCACGCCCCAGGCAATGCCGTAGCGCGCTTTGTTGAGGCAGCCGAACGGACCCGACAGCCCGCGTGTGTTGGGCATCAGGGCATCTTCAGGCACTTCGACATCGTCGAGAACGATCTCGCCGGTCACCGATGCGCGCAGGGAAAACTTTCCCTCGATCGTCGGTGTCGAAAAGCCTTTCGTGTCGCGCTCGACGATAAAGCCGTGAATGCCTTCATCCTCCAGTTTTGCCCAGATGATGGCAATGTCGGCGATGGGTGAATTGGTGATCCACATTTTCGAGCCGTTCAGCACGTAGCCGGAAGAGGTACGTTTGGCCCGGGTTTTCATGCCGCCGGGGTCCGAGCCTGCATCGGGTTCGGTCAGGCCGAAGCAGCCGACCATTTCACCGGTGGCCAGTTTGGGCAGGTATTTCTTTTTCTGACTTTCCGAGCCATAAGCCTCGATCGGGTGCATGACGAGCGAGTTCTGCACTGAAATCGCCGAGCGGTAGCCTGAATCAACCCGCTCAATCTCGCGCGCGATCAGGCCGTAGGCCACATAGCCGAGGCCCTGACCGCCATAGGCCGGGTCGGTCATGATGCCCATCAGGCCAAGTTCGCCGGCTTCGGACATGATTTCGCGGTCAAAGCGCTCATCGCGGAACGCGGACTTGACGCGGGTCGCCAGCTTGTCGTCGGCAAACTCGCGCACGCTGTCGCGGATCATGCGTTCTTCTTCGGTCAACTGGCCTTCCAGGTCGAGCGGGTCTTCCCAGTTGAAGTCGGCAACCACGGCAGGCTTGGCGGAAATGGAATGGGCGGCATCTGACATCATGAGGCCTCCTTGTTGTTACGATCAGATTTGGCGGCAATGTGCGACGGATTGAAACCGGTTGCAAGGTCTGTGAGGGAACGGGTTGGCGGAGGCGCCTTTCGCGCCAATGCTGACCGAAGAGATGAGACAGTCAGACCGCTTCAAATTGTCTATTGCCGCCAATTCAAGCAGTCTCTGTACGCTTAGCCTGTGAGATCCTGAGCCAGCATCAATGCATTGCCGTCCGGATCGTAGAACGTTGCCGTGCTTACCATCCCGTCAATAGTGATGGTATCACCGTCGAATTTGACGTCGGCGGCTTCCAGCGCGGTTCGCGCGGAAGCAATATCTGCGATTCCGAAAACCGGAACCGAATTGCCCGGACTTGGTTCAGCCTGCTCGCCCAGTCCCAGAGTAACGCCGTCAGTCATTGTCCTCAGTTCGCTCCAGCCCGCTTCATCGGCGTGATAAAGCAGCTCAAAACCGAGTTTCTCGGCATACCAGTGTGCACTGAGATGACGATCCTTTACGGAGATCGCGATCGTAATGGTGTTTTCCAGTGAAACGACAGGCACGGGTTTTCCTCCAGACAAAAAATATATATACTATACTTTATGGACATTGAGTTGCTTGTCAAGCTGACATCAAGGGCCTGGTCCCTGAGTATTCTGGCGCAAATGGATCAAGGCGTGCCGGGGCGGCAGGTAACGTTGATTTCGGCGACCGGCGCCGGACGGACAGCATTCAATCAAAGTCTTGCTCACCTGATTGATCTGGGGCTGATCGAGCGCAATCCCGGACATGGTCATCCGCTGCGATCAGAGTTCCGGTTGACCACCGAAGGTATCCAAATTGCAGGGATTGCGAGCAAGGTTGAGTCGCTTGTGAAACAACCTTGCCAGCGAATTCTTTTGCGGCGAGCCTGGAGTTTGCCCGTTCTCAGTGCCAGCCAGCAACCTCGCTACTTCGGCGAAATCAAAACCCGATTGCTTCCGATCACGGACAGGGCGCTTTCCCAGTCATTGCAGCTCCTGGAATCACACCGGTGGCTTCGCCGTGACGTGGAAACTTCGGGCAGGCCCCTCAGAGCCCGGTACCGGGCCGCGGACACCGGTGCGGAAATCAGCCACGCGATCAGCTTGTAGAACGTTATGGGATCAGGCGTCTGACATCTGCGAGCGACCGCTACCGCAAAATTGTGATCGCCGGCCCGGCATTGTCATATTGAATTTATGCCGTGCACGGCACACATAAATGGATACGACGACATATCGTCCGGGCCGGTGGGCATCTGTGTTCCTTTGAAAGGAGGAGACCATGTGTGACTACTCGCTTGAGATGTATCGCAGCCAGCCCGCGCGGGAAGGCGTCAGCTACGAAACCCACCGTTTCCCCAGCCACAGCATAGGTTTTGTCGACCCGAGAAATGTGTCGACCGCCATCTGCATGGCCTGTGACATGCGGCTCAGGCTGGAGGGCATCCCCCGGCAGATCCAGGGTGCATATGGCGTAACGGCCGATGAAGTTGTGACGTTCGTCAACCTGGAAACCGGGACCTATCATGACGGTGTGCGCTTCGCCAACGGTGCCGAGATCACGCTGCGACAACTCGGCCCCGGCGTGAAAGCGCGCGTCATCGATGCCCTTAACACCAAGCCCAGGCTGCGTGAGACTGCTGACGCTGTTTGACGGTTTTGCCAGTGTAGCGGCGCGCGAAAAGCGACATCATGACGGCCGCCGGCTTCACGTGTGGAGCCCGCATTGGCCTCACTGTATTCCGGCCAAGGCGGTGCCAGGAGGTGTCGAAAAAGCAAAACCCCTGCGCCTCAACCCTAAGCCTCTGGCACATCCGTTCGGTCAGTCGCCATCAGGCCGAACGCATACACCAGTGCAACTTCCTTCAGCCGGTCGAACCGGCCCGGTGACCCGCCGTGGCCGGCGCCCATCTGGGTCTTGAACAGCAACAGGTTGTCATTGGTCTTCAGTTCGCGAAGTTTGGCGACCCATTTGGCCGGTTCCCAGTAGGTCACACGCGGATCAGTCAGGCCGCCGACGGCCAGCAGATTCGGGTAGTGTTGAGCCGATACATTATCGTATGGACTGTATGAGCGGATATAGTCGAAGGCTTCCTTGCTCTCGATCGGGTTGCCCCATTCCGGCCACTCCGGCGGGGTCAGCGGCAGCGTGTCATCCAGCATGGTGTTGAGCACGTCGACGAACGGCACTTCGGCAATGATGCCTTTAAACAGCTCGGGCGCCATATTGGCGATGGTGCCCATCAGCATGCCGCCGGCACTGCCGCCCTGCGCCACGATGTTGCCTTCGCTGGTAAAACCCTCGCTCGCCAGATGCCGGGCGGCACAGATGAAGTCGGCAAAGGTGTTCTTCTTGTTCATCATCTTGCCGGCCTTGTACCAGCCGTAGCCCTTGTCCTTGCCGCCCCTGACATGGGCGATGGCATAGACGAAACCGCGGTTTGCCAGCGACAGGATGTTGGTGTTGAAACTTGCCGGTATGGCGATGCCGTAGGAGCCGTAACCGTAAAGCCACACCGGAGACGACCCATCCAGTTTTGTGTCCTTGCGATAGAGCAGCGAGATCGGCACCAGCGCGCCGTCTTCAGCAGGTGCCATGATGCGCCGCGTTATATAATCGGCCGGATCATGGCCCGACGGTACTTCCTGCTGCTTGCGCAAGGTGCGCTGCCGGCTTGCCATGTCATAATCGAACACCTGGGACGGCGTGGTCATGGAGGCATAGGAAAACCGGATCATGGAAGTGTTGAATTCATAGCCTGCCGACATGCCGAGCGAATAGGCCTCCTCATCGAAGGACACTGTGTGTTCTTCGCCGGACCCCAGCTCCCGCACAATGATGCGCGGCAGGCCTTCATGGCGTTCCAGGCGCGCCAGGTGGCTGGCAAATGCCGTGTGGTCGAGGATCAGGGTACCCGGCGTGTGTGGCACCAGATCCTGCCAGTTTTTCCGGGCTGGGTCGCTGACGGGGGCAGTGACAATGCGGAAATCTTCAGCATCACCGGAATTGGTCAGAATGTAGAGCACCCCGTGCGCCTCATCGACACTGTATTCATGTCCGGGTTCACGTGCCTCGATCAAACGAGGTGGCGACACCGGATCGGTGGCCGGGATCAGCCAGCTTTCCGATGACTGGTGGTCATGGCAGTCGATGATGATCCAGTCGCCGGACTGGCTCTTGCCGACGCTCATGAAGAAGCCGGCGTCGGGTTCCTCGTGCACCAGCACGTCATCGGCGACCGGACTGCCGATTTCATGGCGGAAGAGCTTCGACGGCCGGTGGTTTTCGTCCAGGCGGATATAGAAAATATGCTTGCAGTCGGCTGACCATACGCCACTGCCGCTGGTGTCAGGTATCACGTCGGCCAGGTTTTCCGATGTGCCGGCTTCGCGCAAAACCAGGGTGAAGAACTCTGATCCCTTGTCGTCATACCCGAACGCCACCAGCTTGTGGTCGGGCGAATGCGACGCGCCGCCGATACGGAAGTACTCCTTTCCGTCTGCCTCCTTGTTGCCGTCTACCAGAACAGTCTCGTCTTGGCCGTCATGATTGGTGCGTACAAACAGCGGTTGCTGGCCACCGGTAATGTACTTCACACCGTATGAATACTCGCCGTCGGGTGAAGGCACACTGGAATCGTCTTCCTTGATGCGGCCTTTCATCTCGCCAAACAGGGTTTCCTGGAGACTTTCGGTAGGTGCCATGGTGTTTTCCACCCAGGCATTCTCGGCTTCCAGGTAGGTCCGGATGTCTGCATCCAGAACCGACGGGTCGCGCATCACCTCCTGCCAGTTGTCGGCACGAAGCCATGCGTAGTCGTCCGACAGCGTATACCCGTGAATGTCCCGGGAAACAGTCTTTTTGACTGCCTGTGGAGGTGTCGTTGTCATCGAAAATCCGATTCAGAAAAACAAGAGGAGGAAAATGTCAGGCTTTCGGCCTGAATTTCATGGCGGCGCCGTTCATGCAGTAACGCTGTCCGGTCGGTGCAGGTCCGTCCGGAAACACATGGCCGAGATGGCCGTCACAGGATGCACAGCGCACTTCCGTGCGTTTCATGAACAATGAGCGGTCGGAGTGTTCACTGACGGCGTCGGTCGACTTGGGTTGAAAGAAGCTCGGCCAACCTGTGCCTGAATCGAATTTGGCATCCGACTTGAACAGATCCGTACCGCAACCGGCGCACACATAGGTGCCCTCGTCCTTGTAGTTGTTGAAGGGATGGGAAAACGCACGCTCAGTCCCATGCTTGCGCAGCACATGATATTGTTCGTCGTTAAGAAGTTCCCGCCATTCGGCGTCGGTCTTGTTCTTGTCGTCGGTCATGGGTCTGATTTGTCCTCGTTGAAGTACAATATAATCGATTGGGCAATCATTACGGGTTTTTCAAGTCGTTCAACGAAAATTGAAACATCGAAGATTGCCCTTACGAATTTTTCTTCGCAGGTAACCCTGCCGACCGTGACCTCGGCCCGAACCCTGTCGCCTGCCAGCACCGGAGCGATGAAGCGGACCTTGTTCATGCCGTAATTGACAATGCGTCCGACGGTTTCAATGCGCACCAGATCATACATCATCACGGCGAGCATGGACAAAGTCAGGTATCCGTGCGCCACCGGCGCATGCCCCAGCTCGGTTTGCGTCCGTTCAGCGTCGAGATGTATCCATTGCCGGTCATCGGTGGCGTGGGCAAACGCGTCAATGCGTGATTGTGGAATATCCACCCATCGGCCTGGGCCGACAGTTTTGCCCACATGGCGCAAAAGCTGTTCCGGTGTGCTGATTTCAAGCATTGTGCGCGGCCTGTTAACTTGTTGTTATTGCAGTTTTCTTGATTCCATTAAGCCGGTTTACACCATTGCTGGTGTTATCTACATACCTGATAGGGACAATGCGTAGACAGTATTGAGCGGATTTGGTGAGTTTCGACGGCGATATACAGGCGGCGGCAGGCGTTCAACCCAATGAAGGGTTGATCGCGGCGACCCTGTTGCATTGCCATCCTGCCAGGGTAATCCCGCAGGTTGATGAACTGGGCGCTGACACAAGCAGCCTGATTGATCATCTGCTGACATCTGCTGCCTCCCTGAAACTTGCCGACAATGTCGTAAGTTGCCTTGTTGAGGTGCCTGAGCCTGAAGTGGAACCCGCCGAAGCGGGAGAAACCGATACTGCCGAAGAGGCAAGCACCGAGAAGACCGCCAAGAAAGCCGGTAAATCCAGCAAAAAAGCTCCTGATACTGCCGCGCCGGACAAGCAGGCACTGGAAGACGCCAGCCGCGACCTGGTCGCGATCATGATCCTGCCATCAGGTCAGGCCCAGCCGCAGGAACGCTTCTTCGCCGGCGACGCCTTGCTTGGAATTCTGCCGCACCTGCCACCAGGCGATCTGACCAGCCTGGCCAGAACCGTGGCCCGCCTGGATGTTGTTTCCGAACGGCTGCGAACATTCCTTGTTACCCATTCCGACAAGGATATTTCCTGCAGAATGCTGAAGGACGCCCACTATGTTTCAGATGTTGATCTGCTGAAAGTGATACCGACAGGCAGCGAACAGCAATTACGGTTGATTGCGCGGCGCAGGCTGCTGAATGTGGTTGTCTGTGACGCACTTATTGAGACCGGCAATGCCGCTGCCATTCTCGAGCTGTTGCGAAATGCCGAGAGCCAGTTGTCCACGTCCGCTTTTGTCAAGCTGATGCCGATCGTCGTTGGCAATAACGACCTGGAATCTGCACTGTGCAATCGCAAGGACCTGCCGCAGGCGGTTGGTCTGGAAATGTTCTGGCAGGGAGGGCAGAATCTGCGGCGCTATCTCCTGACCCGCTTCCTGACGGAGTCTGCCGCCCTGGGACGGGTGATGAGTATCGGTATGAAGGTAGATGCCATACCGTCATTTGGGAACAAGCCCTCACCGGAAGACATTGAAAAACTGGTTTCACAAATTGAAAAAGGTGACCCCAAGGCCGCTGATACGCTGTCGGGTTACTGCAGTATTTCCTCCGAGACCGCCCGGAAAGTTGTAAATGACGCCGGTGGTGAGCCGATTACGGTTGTGTTCAAGTGCCTCGCCCAGTCGCGCCGTGTCATGGCTGAGGCCTTGCAACGCTGGGTAGAATCCGCCGATTGCCCGATAAACGGTGAAAACCGTATTGTGGAACTGCATGCCCAGTTTGACGGCATGTCGTTCAATAAGGCTCGTATGCTGCTGGCGTACTGGGATTGGGCAGCCCGTGAAGAGGGGCCTTTCAGCACCTGACAACCAAAGCACCAGGTATTGTTCCCAGCAGTGTAATTGTCAGACTACTGTAGTTTTTCAAATTCAATTTCAGATTATTCAAAATTATCCTTACGTAAGAATTCGGTCTTTATCTCAGATACTGGAAATATATTGCGTGCAAAGGTATCAATTTCTATATAGCTCTTGATTTTAGTTGAATTCACAGATAAGGCGGAGCGCATTCGAGTGTTCGAAACAGCGCTCGAGACCAAGTTCTCTGGTGGGGAGAGATTTAAATCGACATTCCTGGGAGGACGAAAGTTGTCTGAAATTGAAGAAAACGACACGACTTATGTGGAACTGACCGCTGAGATTGTTTGTGCCTATGTAGGCAATAACGCTGTTCCGGCTACAGATATACCTGCATTGATCAAGCAAGTTCACGGCGCTTTGTCTGAAGCCGCTCATGAAAGTGCAGCCAACAACGGGCCGGCACCTGAACCTGCAGTTGCCATCAATCGCTCCATTACTGCGGATTACCTGATCTGTCTTGAAGACGGCAAGAAGTTCAAATCCCTCAAGCGCCACCTGCGCACGTCTTATGACATGACGCCGGAAGAGTACCGTGAGAAATGGGGCCTCAAATCCGACTATCCCATGGTCGCGCCCAATTATGCCGCTGAACGTTCCAAGCTGGCCAAGAAAATCGGTCTTGGACAAGGTCGCCGCAAGCGGTCCTGAGGCCATATCCCGGATTAATCCAATTCTGCAATTCTGATCATCGCGATCAGGTCATGACAGCATGCGTTCTCGCCAACGCATGCTGTTTTTGCTTTATTCGTCACTGATCCTGACAGTGTCCCTTGCGGATCAGTTGCCCGATGGCCAATATCCACAGGGAGCGAACAGGGGCGTTTGTTGATTCTGATTGAATCACTACCAGCGCTTTGGACATTGGTGGTTGCATTTCCTGCTGAGTAAAACCGCATGCGGTTGTGCGGGAGGGCATGCCACGGCTTTGAGGACGGAACGGATCGTGGTCGGCGACTTTAATGCCTTTCGGGCGCAACTGGTGTTGCCTGCGCAATGCGAATTGTTTGACTACTGGCTTTCCTGCAGCATCGATGGCGCAATCCCGCAGCGACAAAGGTTTACACCGGTTGCAGTTCCCCATCTGCTTCCCAACGTAAGCCTGATCGACGTGGATCGCGCCGGCCGCTTTCGTGTCCGGCTGGCCGGTACGCAACTGCGTGATGTGTTCGACCGGGAGATTACCGGACTCCAGGTAAGCGACCTGGAACGGATGTCCAGCGCCGGATACTGGCAGCGTGCGTGTTCCTCCGTTGTCGAGACAGGTCTGCCAATGCAGGGAGCGATAAAGTCGCCCCGCATCACCAAGGATCATCTGGTCCAGTTCTGGCTGCGTTTGCCGTTTGCGGCGGGTGACGGATCGATTGGGCAGTTATTGGGCTTCGATGCCTGTATTCCGGCGGCGGACCTGCAAATAGACCTCTCCCAGTGCGATCAGGGTGAACCGGACGCGCTGGCGGTCTAGAACTCTTTCCATTTAAGTGGAAAGGGCTCCAGGTCATGACCCGGTGCAACACGAGTTCAATTGAACCCGTAAAGTTGCTCCGGCAGTTTGGAAATGATCAGTTTTATGGTGTTAGACTGATGCAATCGGAAACCATGCCGATCTAGACCGACAAGAGTGCGGCATCGGCCTTCAGCCGGGAAATCATGGCAGCCAGGCCATTGGACCTTTGCGGCGTAAGCGCCTCGTTGAGGCCCAGCTTCGCCAATGCAGCCTGAACATCTGTTTCAACAATGTCCCGCGGCGCCTGGCCGGACAGCAATATGTGCAGGATTGCGATCAGTCCCTTGACGATCAACGCGTCACTGTCGCCACGAAAGGTCAAAACCGGACTTGCACCGGAAACGTCTGTTTCAGACACCAGCCAGACCTGGCTTGCGCAGCCCTGTACCTTGTTGTCCGGGGTTCGGGCTTCATCTTCAAGCGGTTCAAGCGCGCGACCCAGTTCAATCACGTATTTGTAGCGCTCCTCCCAGTCGTCGAGGAACTCGAAATCATCAAGTAGTTGTTCAAAACTTGGTTCGCTCAATGCATAGAACTCCCTGAAGCCCGAGATAATCGGCTGTTGCCTTGATCTACCATTCGATAATGGGTCAGGGCAGTGATAACAAGCTGCCACAGCACCGCACTTGCTGCATAGGATGCAGGGTTGGGCCGGGCCAGTTCAAATGCGCGCCGCTACGGACTGATATGTGAAGTGTAAGGCAATAAAAAAGGCCGCAAAACACGAATGGGCAGGTGTGCTTTGCGGCCCAGTGGCCCGGTGGGATGCCGGGTGGGGTTATTCGTCGAGGTGCCTAGCCTTGCCGGCTCGGTTCAGGGCTTCGCCAGTTCGGCAGGATGTCATCGATGCGCAGCGTGTTGGTGCCGGTGTCGGCTTCCGCGACTTTTCTGGTCGAGCCTGTAACCAGCGGATCGGCCGATGATGAATTGAGAAGATCCGTAATGGTCTTTCCGCCGGCTGCGTCCGGTTCGGGCATCCCGTTGTTTTCAGGATGAGTGTCCGAGACAGGCAATGCGCCGTCTGCAAGCGGATGAGCAGTGCTGGTGTCGGTGCCGCTGGCCCATTCATATGCCAGCTGGAACGAATACTTGGCCTTGGCCTGGGCAATGGACGCGACATCGCTCATGGCCCTGCAGGTCATTGGCTGACGTTCGCAGAACGAGCTGACATCGGTGAAGGTGCCGATGGCCACAGACACCAGTTGATGTGTCTGCAGTTCTGCAGCTGCCGGCTGATTTGCCGGCACGGTTGTCTCTTCGGGAGGCATTGGCGCCAGTATCAGCGCGGCCATTCCCACTATCAAAATTCTTGTAATACCCATCTTGTTCCCCATGACATTCGGTTGATCCAAATATTCATGGTGCAATCATGGGTGTTTCTTGTTTCAGTCAGATAAAATACATAAAAACTATTTGAATCATATTTTAGTAAAAATTGATTAGAATTTTAATCAAAATGCACATACGGCCCTGCAGGTCAGCAGTTTTCGGGCTTTTCTGCGATATTCGCGAGCAAAATTATTGCTGTCAGGCAAGGCTGTGTTAACCCAGTTGTGGCATCACCTTATATTCGAGCCCTCTAGCGGCTGAAAACCCACGGCAGGAGGCCTGATGGACCAGGATTACGACGATAACGGCGAAATGCGCGAACCGCGCAGGGGCGTCTTCATCGTTGGAGCTGGTCTGGCCGCCATTCTGGCAGGTTCGGTGTGGATGAATTTGCTCTCCGGCGAGCATGCCGTATTCGAGCGGTCCGCAACTGCTCCGGTGGCGGTGATCGAAGAAGCGCCCAATGATGTTCCGGCAGGCAGCAGTACCGGCTTCTTTCCTTCGGCCAGGGTGAATGTTGAGGTCAAAACCTCGTCCTCGCGCCAGATCGCCGGAGACCCGCTGGCACAGCTTATTCTGCAAACCGAAACCGTCGGCGAAGTGGATATTCCACTGCCGCCGGCTATAGAGCCGCAACCGTCACTGGTACTGCTGGCACAACGCGAACTGGCCTCGCTTGGGCTCTATGATGGCGTGGTGGATGGTCTGGCCGGTGCTGATACCCGCGACGCGGTTCGCAAGTACCAGGCCCTCAACGGCCTGGCCGTAACCGGCGCCGTGACGCGTCCGGTGCTTGATCACATTCAGTTTGCGCGCCGGTTAAGCGATGCCGGCAACACCAGCATCGCGGTGCATCAGGTGCAATCCGCGCTGGCAAAGCTTGGATATTCGCCGGGCAAAATCGATGGTCAGCTGGGTGAGCAGACAAAGATTGCCATTCGCACATTCGAGGCAGACAGGGGTTGGCCGGTCACCGGACAGGTGTCGGAGGAACTGCTGCAGGAGCTGCAGGGCACAAATGAGCAGGCCAGCATTGCTGTTCAGTGAAGCAATGGCGCGTCCACCAGACTGTTTGGCGGGATATACGCAATGTCGGTAAAGTCTGATATCTGGGTTGCGGCCTATCGCAAGCGTTGCGACCTTCAGGCTTTGCCATGTGTCATTGTCCGCAAAGGTGCGCTGGATGCCGGCACCATCTATGTTTGTATTCGAATCAGCGACGACGAAGTCTGGTTGATGGGCCCGCCGGCGGGACCGCTTCTGGATGGACTTGGCGACCGGATTTTTGAACCTCGCTTCGAGACCGCCGTGCCACAGGGCGATATTGATGAGTATCTGGCCAGACAGGCCGGATATGACCCGGATATCTGGGTTTTGGAGGTCGAGGACCGCGAAGGCCGTGCGTTCCTGAGGTAGCGGCGGAAAGCCCGACAATTCATCTTAATGCCTTGCTTGCCGCCAAGGTTAGTCAATTTTTAACCAAACCGGTTGCCTAATTGCATGTGTAGTTGCAATCAGAGGCCTCAAGGTGCCACCGGCAATGACAAATGTTTTGGATTTTTTGACCCAGCACAAGAAAAGTGCGCCGCGAAAGCCGGCGTCCGACGGCGAGTGCGAGGTCATTATTTTCCCTGGCGTGCGAAGAGAACGTTGCGAAAGTACGTTTGAAACTCCGACCCGTGCATCCGGCACGGAGCGGTCAGTCTAGCGCCGGTTTTCGCCCAGGTTCCACATCACAGTCCAGGCGCTCCGCCCGACCATCACCGGTATTCTAGAGCCCTTTCCACTTAAATAGAAACGTTTGACCGATTTTCTGCGTTTGCTGGCCAGGCACGGCTTCCGCCGTGGTCTGGTTGACCAAAAGGAAGGCGTAACGCAGTCCAGCGGGCGCAGAAAACCGGCCTGTAGAGCAACATGGGTTCAGGAGAACCCATGAAGTTGCTCTAACACTTTATAAGCGATCAGGTTTATGAGTTTTGGTTGAAACAACCAAAACTCATCCTGATCTGGTGGATCAAATCAGTCCATCGGCGTCGTTGAAAAGCTTGCCCGATGCAACCACATCGCGCTTCGCTTTTCGTCTAGCCGAGTGAACTGATTTGAGGCCATCAAACGATTCTGTTTAAGTGGAAAGGGCTCTAGCTGCTGGCCAGCGAGCACGAGGTGTTCTGCAACGCTTCTGCAGATCTTGCCGCTTCAAGCCGGTTTGCCGCTGCTGAACGGATCACCACGATGCCTGTTTCGGTGCCGGTGAGCACGGTAATTGAATTGATGCTGCTTCCAACGGAGTTGGCTGCATTCACGATGGCTTCCGGATCCGGGTCGTCATCATACAAATACAGGCTGAACTGTTTGCGGGGCGCCTGCTTGTCGTTCAGCGTGTAAATGGTTCCGCCGCGGGTGTTGTAGACTTCCAGAGCCCAGTATTGATCCGGCACCCGGGCATTGATGCGAAGCGGTCCGGTAGACAGGTCGAACAGGCAAACCGCATAGGTCAGTTCACCGGGATATTGCGCAATGCTGGCAGCAGCTGTTCCCGGCTCTGCCAGTGTCAGCTTGTTGATACCGTTTTCGGTGAGAATTGTGTCCAGTTTGGTCTGAAACTGTTGCGGCGGCACAAACAGAATGTAGCAAAGATGGGCTGCTATGGCCGTCAGCACGGTAAACAGGGCCCAAAAGGTTCGGGTTGATGTCATGAGCAAGATACCCGCGTCAGAGTTGGCAGTCCAAGCGCACCGCTGCCGGTTCCCTGCGCCGTGATCGTATCACCGTCATAAAGACGAAACACGACCCTGGGATCATCGGCATTGAATATGCGCAGCCAGTTGCCCGGCTGCGGTGAGGCAGACAGCAGGATCGTGACTTTCTCACCCATCGAGATCACGTCGTTCTGGGTGAGAACCTGTGGTCTGCCGCCTGCATTTCCGGTCAGCGAAATCGACCAGCGCCGCGCCGTGGGCCTTTCGACCGACATCACATACGTGCAGTCTTCCGTCAGGGTGTCTCCCTTGTCGTCCTTGTTTCGGTAGAACGTCAGCACTTCACTGAAGTGTTCCGGCAATTGGCCGTTGGCGATGAATTTTGCCTGCGTGTAGGGGTTGTTTGCCGGGTTTCCGGCCACCGGCCAGTTGTTCCAGTTGCCGTACTGATGAGTGAAAAACGGGCTTTGTTCCGTCGTCATATAGCGTGCGCTGACAATGCCGACAGTAACACCAACCAGAACACTCACTGCAAATCTGACTGATGGATTCATGTTTCTACAACGCTGGTAAAGGGCAGGTTTTCAGCGAAACAAAATCCACTCCAAAACCGTTTCGAACTCTCATACGTCTTTATAGTCGATAGCGTGGCAAGTTGTGACAAGAATCAACCTGATCCACAGGGGAATTTTCCGATGCAACACAGATTCAGGTGAACCCGGAATGTTGCCTGGTCAATCTGAAACAGGTCAGCCTAATGACTTTTGGCTGATTCAACCAGAAATCATCCCGGCCTAGCGCGACTGGAGCAGTTGGCGCAACCTTCTGGAATTGCGTTTGCGAACCGTTCCCCGGCGTTGATATCGTCTTTCGGCGCGACGGTTTCTCGTGGAACGGCGTGCTTTCCTTTTCCTTTTTGACTTGAGGACCTTGAGCTTGCTGTCCTCGTTCTTGAACAGGGTGAACATGTCTCTCAACACGTTGACAACAGCGTCCTCGCCGGTTTCTTCGCCGGACCCGTCTGTCTGGATCTGCTCGTCGGTCTGTACGGCGGCAAGTTCCACTTCCGGCCCACCGATATTGTCCAGCGTGTTCCGATTGCTCTCCAGGAACGCAAAGTGTTCTTCTTCCGCAGGCAGGCCGATAAGCGATATCGGTCTCTTGGCTCTGTCCGCCCGCAGCATGTAGGCCTTCCAGGTTCGCGCCGGGATCGAACCGCCAGTGGCCCTGCGGGTCGGCGTGTAGTCGTCATTGCCGTACCAGACGCCCGTGACGTACTTGCCTGTATAGCCGACGAACCAGGCATCGCGATAACTCTGAGTGGTGCCTGTTTTACCGGCTGCAGGTGTGTAACCCAGGTCGGCCCGCCGGGCGGTGCCGGCTTTTATCACCTGGCCCATCATGCGCGTCAGGTCGCCTGCAACGGATGCGGGAATAACCTGGCGCACCGGCGGTGCGTGGCGTCTGCGGTTGTATATGATTTCGCCGGATGTACGGCGAATTTCCAGCACGGTGTGCGGGTTGGCCAGCCTGCCGCCATTGGCAAATGTCGCATAGCCCCGGGTAATATCCAGAACCGTCATGCCGTTTGCGCCCAGAACCATGGACGGCACCGACAGAAGTTCAGCTTCCACACCGACACGCTTGGCGGCTTCAATGATCTTCTTGCGCCCGACCCGGGTCATGATGCGAACCGGAACGGTGTTATAGGACTTGGCCAGCGCCGTGATCAGATTCGTGCGCCCCGCATAACGATGTGAATAGTTCCTCGGGGACCATCTGCCGATGGAAATCGGTGCATCGACAATTGACGTTTCAGGCGTCATGCCGTCCAGCAGGGCGGCAAGATAAACGAACGGCTTGAACGCTGATCCGGGCTGGCGCAATGCATCCGTGGCCCTATTGAACTGGCTCTCTTCATAGTTGTGGCCGCCGACGATCGCCTTCACGGCGCCGCTCGGTGTCATGGAAACCAGGGCGGCCTGGGTGGCATTGTAGCGTTCACCCTCTGCCGCCAGCATGTTGGCGGTTTCCAGTTTTGCGGCCTTCTGCATCGCCAGATCAATTGTGGTTTTGACCTCTACAACATAGTCATCCGTGAGGTTTTGCTCCTCCATGACGGCGAGCGTTTCCTTGTACGCCCAGTCCAGGAAGTAATTGGGGCTTGCGAATATGTCGTTTTCGATTGCCTTGGCCGGGTTCTGGGTTGCGTCGAGGAACTGGCCTTGTGTGATGTAGCCGACATCCAGCATGCGGCCCAGAACGACACTGGCACGCGCGATCGCTGCTTCGCGATTGACATGCGGCGCATAGCTTGACGGTGCCTTGAACAGCCCGGCCAGTATGGCGGCTTCCGGCAGGTTCACGTCGCGAACGGATTTGCCGAAATAAAACTGCGTTGCTGCTTCCATGCCATAGGTGCCGCCGCCGAGATAGGTGCGGTCAAGGTACAGTTTGAGGATTTCAGCCTTGCTCAGCCGTGCCTCGATCCACAGCGCCAGGAAGGCCTCGTGTACTTTCCGGCGCAGGGAGCGCTCAGGCGACAGAAACAGGTTCTTGGCCAGCTGCTGGGTCAGGGTTGAGCCACCCTGGACGACATCCTGCGCCTTGGCATTGGCGATCATGGCGCGGAAGGTGCCCACCACATCAACGCCGAAGTGCTGGAAGAAGCGCACGTCTTCGGTCGCCAGCACCGCCTTGATCAGGTGTGGTGGAACCTCTTCCAGTGGAATCGCATCATCCTGCAGGACGCCGCGCTTGCCGATAATTTCACCATTTATGTCGGTGAAGGTGACCGCGTACTGGCGGCCTGAATTCCAGATGTCGTCGGTTTCGTTCAATGTCGGCAGCGCAACGGTGATCACACCGAGAGCAAACACGGTGCCGAATGTTGCAACATCATCGAACAGGTCGACGATGACACGCTTGATGCCGGTTACCCTGAAACGCATCAAAAACTGGGAATAGGCAACCCAGCCGCGCCGAAGGCCATCATAGAGTTCGAAGGCATAATGCGAGAACAACTCGTCCAGCTTCATAAAGAACTGGAACAATTTCCTGAGTATCGAATTGTCAATCAATCTCTTGCTTCCGGTATTGTCAGGCGCGGTGTTGACCCGTTATCAACCAGCATCGCCAGTCGATCTGTGCTCTTGAGTGTGTTACGCAAACCGAGCCTGCTCTTTTGCATACATGGTCCGGATTTCATTGCGACCCTAACTTAAAACAGATACTTGGACAACTTTGCAACATCACATGATCTTGAGCACCGAAACATGAAGTCCGCAGCCCCTTTTTGGGAAATCAAGAAACTCAAGGACATGTCGCGCGGTGAATGGGAATCTCTGTGCGACGGATGCGGTCGGTGTTGTCTGGTCAAATTGGAAGATGAAGATACCGGCGATATATACACTACCGACGTAAGCTGCAAGCTGCTCAACCGTCAGACCTGCCGCTGCAAGAGCTACGCAAACCGCCATGATATCGTGGATGATTGCATCAAGCTGGATCCGGGTAACGTCACTGAACTTGGCTGGTTGCCCGATACCTGTGCCTATCGCCTGATCTGGGAGGAAAAACCGCTGCATCCCTGGCATCCGCTGATTTCAGGCTCGCCGGACAGCGTGCACGCAGCCGGCATTTCGGTGCGCGGCAAGGTGACCAGCGAAGATCAGGTTGCGCTGGAAGACCTGCCATCACGGATATGCGACTGGCCCTGAGCAGACAGAATTTCAATGAGGGCGTCGATTTTTGGAGACATTGCGCCTTTTTGCCAGATCAACAGTGTTGCGGCCTTGTCCAGTCCCGCAAGCGGTTTGTGCCGGCCCAACAGATGTTGTTCAGGGAAAGTGTCAAGTACGCTGCACGGTATGAGGGCAACGCCCATGCCGACCACCACACAACCCAGCATTGCATGATAGGATGACAACTGGATGGTATGCCTCGGCATGTCGCCGCGCTGTTCGTACCAGGTCTCCAACCGTTTGCGGTGCGGGCAACCTTGTTCAAATGCGATCATCGTTGGCGGCAGCGGATTGTCTTCACCGATAGGCGGATGGTCTTTTTTGGCCACCAGGATCAGGTCTTCTTCAAAGGCGGCAACATGATCAAAGCGCTCTTCGGCAACGGGCTCGGCCACCAGGGCTGCGTCAATCTCACCTGCCAGTATGGCAGTGGCCAGTTGCGTCGGGTTGCCGGTGCGCAATTGCAGATCAACCTCCGGGAAACGTTGGTAGTAACGGGTCAGCGGGACCGGCAGCCGCACTGCGGCTGTGCTCTCCATCGCCCCAAGCCGGAACACGCCCCTGGGATGCGGGTCCTGAACGGCGGTGCGCGCCTCTTCCGCCAGTGCATGCAGCCGTTTTGCATAATCCAGCAGGATATGTCCGGCGGGCGTCAGGTGCAGCTGTTTGCCCTGCCGGAGAAAAAGCGGCGTGTCCAGATCTGTCTCCAGTTGCTTGATCCGGGTGGTAACGCTTGATTGAACCCGCAGCAGTTTCTCTGCCGCACGCGTGATCCCGCCTTCATCCACTACGGTGCGAAAAATTCGAAGGTCGCTTAACTCCATCATCTCTCCATGAGAACGATATGATAAAAATTACTCATTTTACATGATGATGTGGTGTGCGTAAACCACAGCTCTTCGTCATTGCAACGTGGCTCAAATGAGCAATTGCGTGACATCTGAAACAATGGAGACATGCCATGAACAAGACCGAAATTGAAGTAATCCGGGAAACCTGGGCGCTGGTTGTCCCGATCGCGGACGCTGCCGCACAATTGTTTTATCAGCGGCTGTTTGAGATCGACCCGGGTACGAAATTGCTGTTTGCCGAGACCGACATGGCCAGACAGAATGAAAAACTGATCAGCACACTCTCTCTGGTTGCCGAGAAGGCTGACCAACTCGACACCATCATCCCGGTTTTGCAGGAACTGGGCCGCAACCATGTAAGATACGGTGTTGAAGCCCGGCACTATGAGTCAGTTGGTTCCGCCTTGTTGTGGACCCTGGAGCAGGGACTGGGTGACAGATTTACTGACCAGGCCCGAGCCGCGTGGACCGTTGCCTACGCCCTGGTTTCAGGTCCGATGCGCCAGGCTGCCGCAGACCTTGAACGCCCGGCAGCCTGAGACCGCTGATCAGAAGTTGTGAAATTGCACAGAATCTGGATGCAAACAGGAGGTTGAAATGAAAGTTGCCATTATGGGTGCAGGCGCTATCGGTGCCTATGTCGGTGCAAGGCTGGCTCAGGCAGGTCTTGAGGTGGCACTGATTGCCCGCGGTGATCATCTTCACGCAATCCGCAAATACGGACTGACTATCGAAAGCCCGCTTGGCGAAGTTAGCGGTCTCGGCTTGACCGCGACCGACAAACCCCAGGACATCGGTGTTGTCGACCTGGTGATTTTCACCGTCAAACTGTGGGACACGCAGACCGCTGCACGGGCCATGCAGCCCCTGATCGGGCCGCACACCAGGGTCGTTACCCTGCAGAACGGGATCGACAGCGTTGCAACCATTTCAAAACATGTGGCACGCGACCAGGTCGTAGGCGGCACGATTTACCTGTTTGCCGTGATTGATCGCCCGGGCGTGATTCGCAATTCAGGTGGTGTGCACAAAATGATCTTCGGGGCCGACAACGGCAATCCGATGATTGCTCGGCTGGCCGATGCATTGGAGCGTGCGCCGGGTATAGACGGTCTGATGAGTGATGATATTCGCCATACCATCTGGCAGAAATACATCCGGCTGGTGCCGCTTTCTGCGGCAACGGCACTGACCCGAAAGCCCGTGGGAGAGGTGCGCGGCAATGCCATCACCCGTGGGTTTCTGCAGTCATTGCTGGAAGAACTCGTCGCGGTTGCCGGTGCTGAAGGACATGAATTCACGGGCGACCAGATCAGTGAAGGCATGGCATTTTACGACGGACTGCCCGAGGAGTTTAAGTCTTCCATGCTGGAAGATGTTGAACGTGAAAATCGCCTGGAACTGCCGTGGCTGTCGACCCGGGTGTGCGAACTCGGCGAACTGCATGGCATCGCCACACCCGCCAACTGGGCAGCAAAATGCGGGCTGCACCTGCTGGCCGGCGGGTCACGTGACTGATGCAGGAGAGAGGCGTTTACCGCAATCCGGCCCGACTGCTTCCAGAATGGAAAGTCATGCTCTAGTCTGTTGGCCAACTGACTTTTCTCTGGCTGGTGATATCCTCATGAATGTTGAAGACGCAGCACGCGCACGATACAGCTGCCGTGCATTTCTTGCAGACACACCGGTAGACCGCAAAACCGTTGAAGAGCTTCTCAACGTGGCGGCAACCGCGCCGTCAGGCGGTAACCTGCAGCCCTGGAATGTCATTGCGCTGAGCGGAGAACCGCTTGCGGCTCTGATTGGCGATGTGCAGGCACAGGTTGGCGATCTGCCGCGCGGTGAGGGCAGCGAGTACCGGATTTACCCGCAGGACCTGAAACAGCCTTACTTCGACAGACGCCACAAATGCGGCGAGGATCTGTATGCCACCATCGGCGTCGGGCGTGAGGACAAGCCGGGCCGGATGAAACAGTTTCGCCGCAACATCGAACTGTTCTCCGCTCCGGTCGGGCTGTTTGTCTACCTGGACCGGCAGATGCAACCCGGCCAGTGGTCCGATGCCGGCATGTTCATCCAGACATTGATGCTGGCTGCAACCGCGCGCGGACTGGCGACTTGCGGGCAGGAATTCTGGGCCATGTGGCACAAATCGGTTGCCCGCCATACCAATCCGCCGGAAGACTGGATGCTGTTTTGCGGCATTGCGCTGGGAGTGCCTGACCGGGAAGCACCGATCAACTCCCTCAAGACAGACCGTGCTCCGGTATCTGAGTTTGTACGTTTTGCGGGCTTTTGAGGCGCGCATTTGGGTGTTCATCACGTGTTCATGTGCGATATTGCATGGTCCGGCTCGAAATCGGCACCCCATGAAGTGAGCAAATTGAAAAAGCTAATTGTAACATTGATTTGCCTGGTGATAGGCACATGCACTGCAGGCGTTTCCGCGTCTGCGGCGCCTGTAACGTCGATGACGCAAACCACCGTTGTGGAAGATATTGCCGATGCTGCGCAGGCGGATATTGATGCCATTGCGCCGCTTGTTCGTGTTGCCGGCGCATCCAGTGCAAAGCGCGCCGCCGAGCGTGCTGCAGGCGGGCGTGCGGTCAAAGTGGTCAAAAAGGGTGGCAGATTTATAGTCACCGTGGTATCGGGCGGCAGTGCCAGGCGTTGCGTCGTGGACGCAAAGAGCGGGCAGGTCCTTGGGTGCCGCTAGGGTCAGCACCCTGGATCGACTTGGCTGAGTGACCCGAACAAGCGAGGATGGTGTGCGTTTACTGGTAGTTGAAGACGATCCGGACCTGAACCGGCAATTGGTGACGGCGCTTGGCGACGCAGGTTATGCGGTGGACACTGCAACCGATGGTGAGGAAGGTCACTTTCTCGGCGACACCGAACCGTATGATGCGGTTATTCTCGATATTGGCCTGCCTGTCATGGACGGGGTCAGCGTACTGGAAAACTGGCGCCGGGACGGTCGCAAGATGCCGGTGCTCATTCTCACCGCCCGAGACCGCTGGAGTGACAAGGTTGCCGGATTTGACGCCGGTGCCGATGACTATGTTGCAAAACCCTTTCACATGGAAGAAGTGCTGGCCCGGGTTCGCGCCCTGCTGCGCCGTGCATCCGGCAATGCATCATCTGAAATGACCTGTGGCGAACTGGCGCTTGATACCAGCAGCGCACGGGTCACTGTCAATGGCGGGGCGATCAAGCTGACCTCGCTCGAGTTCCGCCTGCTCAGCTATATGATGCATCACAAGGGCAAGGTCATTTCGCGCACCGAACTGGTCGAGCATCTTTATGATCAGGATTTTGACCGTGACTCCAACACCATCGAAGTGTTTGTCGGCAGGCTTCGCAAGAAGCTTGGTATCGACGTGCTGAAAACCGTTCGTGGTCTTGGCTATTGCCTGTCCGAGCCGGATGATCAGTCGTAGCTCACTTGCCTTCCGGCTGATCGCCGCTGCCTCGGTTGTCAGTGTCGTGCTGCTGATCGCCGCCGGTATTCTTCTGAGCACTCTGTTTACCGCAGCCGTTGAGCGCAGTCTCGATGCCCGTCTTCAGGCAGTGATGGACGGCTTGCTCGCCTCGGTTGAACTCGAGAAGGAAGTCCCGAAAATCAATAATGTGCTGGCAGACACGCGGTTTGAGATTCCGCTGGCAGGCTGGTACTGGCAGATTTCGTCACTGGACGGCGATCCCACCCGGCAGGTTGCATCCGCCTCGTTGCTGGATGAGCGGCTGCCGCTGACACAGTTCAAGCAGCCGGGCCGGCGACCGGGAAACCGCATGAGCGGATACCTCAAGGACCAGTCCGGCAATACACTGCGGGTCATCGAACAGCGCTTTACCCTGTTCGGCAGCAAGGAGCAGTACTCCTTTCTGGTGGCGGGAAATTTTGACGAATTGCAAACCGAGGTATCCGCGTTCAACAATGCGCTGATTGCCGTGCTCGGCCTGCTCGGTGTTGGCCTCGTCGCCGCCATTCTGCTGCAGGTCAGATATGGCCTGCGGCCGCTGTCGGACCTGCAGGGCGAGTTGTCGGAAATCCGCGAAGGCGAGCAGGAGGGCATTGCCGGCAGCTATCCCGATGAAATCCAGACGGTGACCGATGAACTCAACCTGCTGCTGAAGTCCAATACCGAAGTGATTGAGCGCGCCCGCACCCAGGTGGGTAATCTGGCCCATGCGCTGAAAACGCCGCTGAGCGTTCTGACAAACGAGGCGGGCATTCACGGCGGCACCCTGGGGACGAAGGTGTCGGAGCAGGCCGGCGTCATGCGCGACCAGGTGTCGATGTATCTGGATCGCGCCCGCCGCGCCGCGCGTGCCAAGACGATCGGCTCTTCAACGGACGCCAGCGACGTGGTCAAGTCGATCGTGCGCACGCTGGAGCGGATCCACGTCGACCGCAAGATTTCGGTCAAGTCCAGCTACGACACCGACATCCGCTTTCGCGGTGAACGCCAGGATCTGGAGGAGATGGTCGGCAACCTGCTCGACAATGCCTTCAAGTGGACCAATGGCCGGGTTGCCGTTGGCGTCCGCCCGTCTACATCGCCAATCGACAAGCGGATTGCCTGGATTGACGTGTGTGTGGAAGACAACGGGCCCGGTCTGCCCGACGGCGGCGCTGCCATTGCAATGGAACGCGGCAAGCGGCTTGATGAAACCAAGCCCGGTTCCGGCCTGGGCCTGTCTATCGTGAGTGAAACCGCAGCGATGTATGGTGGCAAGCTGTTTCTCGACAGGAGTGATCTGGGCGGCCTGCGCGCTGTGTTGACTCTGCCGGCCGCGCGTCGTGGCGACGGTTAGAGCGAAATCCTCTAGGTCTGTTCGTCGGCCACCGAACTGTTGGGCAGGCCGCGCTCGCGGTACGGTGTCCGCGAATAGTAGGCGCGATAGCACTTTGAAAAATGCGACGGCGATGAAAACCCGCATGCCAGCGCCACATTGATCACCGACATGCTGGTTTGCAGCAACAGTGAGCGGGCTTTCTTCAGCCGCAGCTCGAGGTAGTAGCGTTTCGGCGATCGATCCAGATAGCGCCGGAACAGCCTTTCAAGCTGCCGTGTGGACAGACCTGCCTCGCGCGCCAGCAGGCTGGGCGACAACGGGTCTTCCAGATTGTTTTCCATCTGTTCGATGATGCCGACCATCTTGGGGTGGCGGGCGCCGATGCGCGCCGGCAGCGACATCCTTTGATGTTCGCCCGGCTGCCGGATCGGCGAGTGCAGGATGTTTTCGGCGACACTGGACGCCAGCACCGCGCCGTGCTGCGCTGAAATCAGTGACAGGATCAGGTCCAGGGCCGCCGTGCCGCCGGCGCCGGTGAAACGGTCACGGTCCACTTCGAACAGCCCCGAGGTGACAGTTATGTCGGGAAATTCCTCGATGAAGCCGGGCTGGTTTTCCCAGTGGATCGTGCAGGTATACCCGTCGAGCAACCCGGCCATCGCCAGCAACTGCGCACCGGTGCAGATGGCCCCGATGTCCGTGCCGCGCCGCGCCTGCTTGCGCAACCAGTTGAACAGTGTCTTTTCACCATAGCGGTGAACGTTTGTGCCGCCGCACACAATGACGGTCGCATGTTCCGGTATCGTGTCCAGATTACCGTTGGGAACCAGTGTAATGCCGCTGGATGACGTGACTGGCGACCCGTCTGTCGAATGAATGGACCAGTTGTAGAGCTCTTTTTCCGACAGTCTGTTGGCCAGGCGCAACGGATCGATCACCGATGTCACTGGCAACAGCGTGAATTCCGGCACCAGAACCAGGGCAATCGGCATCGGCAAGTCTCTGGATTTATCACCAAACATTGGCTTCAGACTTTCCTCAAGCTGCGGGTAACAACGGGAGGAATTTCGCAAGCCCCCTGCGATTGACCTGAACCATTACCGGCGCCGGACGCTGACCACATTGTGTGGAAACGCGTCGCATCTGTCACTGCCAAGTCGCAAAAACCATGCCTGCCTGTAGACAAATAACGCATGATCTGCAGCTATCTGCTTATGAGGACTTCGTCAATGGGTATCGCATCAACAACAATCATCCCGTCCGCGGGCAATCAAACCGCCACTGCCGCGTTCATGCAAAACATGACGCTGGAGATTACCCCGCGACAGGCTGAAAAACTGCCGCTCATTGCGCAAAACGTGGCGCCGGGAACCCATGTTTTTGTGGCTCTCGTGGATCCGTCCCATGTTGAAGACCAGATCAGCGCGGTTGCGGAAATCAGGAAATTGGGCCTCGAGCCGGTGCCGCATGTGCCCGCCCGCTTTGTCCTCAATCATGATGATCTCAAAAGACGTATCGAGCGGTTGTCCGCATCCGGTGATGTAACGCGTTATCTGGTGCTTGGCGGCGGCGCGCCTGAACCCGTGGGCGACTATCACTGCGCCCTGCAGCTTATGGAAACCGGCGTGTTTGAAGCCAATGGTGCCAGGGCACTGGGCGTTGCAGGCCATCCGGAAGGAAATGCGGACATCTCCAATCAGCACGGCGAAGCCATGCTTATGCAAGCTCTGAGTGAAAAACAGGCCTATATCAGGGACGCCGGGCTGGAAGGCTTTATCTCGACGCAATTCCTGTTTGAAGCTGCCCCGGTTGCAGGCTGGGCAAAGGAGTTGCGGGAAAACGACATCGATCTGCCGGCATTCATCGGCATTCCCGGTCCGGCATCCATCAAGACGCTGGCAAAATATGCAGCGGTGTGCGGGGTTGGAAACTCGGCCCGTTTCATACGCAAGCAGGCCCTCAACATCACCAAACTGTTGACCGTCTCGACACCTGACAAGTTCATTGAAGACCTGGCATCCATTCACGCCACGAACCCGGAACTCAAGGTCGCCGGCCCGCACATGTATCCGTTTGGCGGCTTCGACAAGCTGTTCAACTGGTTGTCTACCCTGCCGCGCTGAACTGCCCCACGGGTTGCGGCTGGCATCGCCGTCAGTATTGCCATCTGCAAAGCGGGTTGGAGTGTCGGTACCGCACCTGATATGTTAACGTCCGGAACAGCGGTGTCGAGGTAGGTCAAGGGGCATATGACGGACAAGAAACTGAAGGTGGGTATTCTGTTTGGAGGAAAGTCCGCCGAGCATGAAGTGTCGCTTCAATCAGCAAAAAATGTAGCCGAGGCCATCGACCGGGACAAATACGATGTTGCCCTCATAGGGATCAACAAGTCCGGCGACTGGCTGCTTCCGGACCAATCCCGTTTTTTGCTCAATGCCGCCGATCCGAAGCTCATACAGCTCAATAGCGAGAATCCGGAGAGCGTGGCACTGGTGCCGCAAAGCGGTGGAGAACTGAGCAATCTGTCCGGTGGCGGGGTGCACTCCTCGATCGATGTTGTGTTTCCAATTCTCCACGGCCCCTTTGGTGAGGACGGAACGGTTCAGGGTTTGTTGAAGCTTGCCGGCGTGCCGTTCGTCGGCTCGGGTGTGGTCGGTTCGGCCGCAGGCATGGACAAGGACGTCATGAAGCGTCTGTTGCGCGATGCCGGCATCCCGATTGCCAGGTCCGTGACCTTCAGGCACGGGGATGTCCTGGACTTTGAGGCGATCTCAGCTGAAATCGGCCTGCCGATGTTCGTGAAACCGGCCAATATGGGCTCGTCTGTTGGCGTTCACAAAGTCTCCGGCCGGGACACATTTGATGAGGCTGTCCAGGATGCATTTGCCTACGACACGAAAATCCTGATCGAGGAATTCGTCGATGGCCGCGAGCTGGAGTGTGCGGTGCTCGGCAATCTGCAGCCCGAGGCCTCTGTTGTCGGTGAAATCAAGCCCAGTCATGATTTCTATTCCTACGAAGCCAAGTACATAGACGAACATGGGGCCGGGCTGGAAATCCCGGCAGACATACCGGACACGGTCAGCGACAGGATACGCGAGCTTGCCGTCAGAACATTTCAGGCGCTTGAGTGCGAAGGCCTCGGCAGGGTGGACTGTTTTCTCAAGAGCGACGGCGAAATCATCGTGAACGAGATCAACACCATGCCTGGCTTCACGCAAATCAGCATGTATCCGCGCCTGTGGGAGGCGAGCGGTATTTCCTATACGGACCTGATCAGCAGACTTATCGAGCTCGGCCTGGAACGCTTCGATCGGGAACAGAAGTTGAAGACGTCGGTCTGAAGCGGTTCGCCGCTACTGCGAACCTGCACCAAACAGGCCTATTGTGGCAGCAGGTTTTGCCGTCGCCTCGATCCACTTCCAGGTGTAGTCCGCGTAAGAGCGGAAAACATAGATGTCGATCACGCACGGTTTGTCCGTCACGATGTGGGCAAGGGCCGCTATTTCGGCAAACACCAGGCGGCGAACCAGTCCGGCCTTGTAGTCCGGCAGGGTGAAATCGATGGATGATCCCTTCATCATGACTTCGCGCGCATTGTCGCCTTCAAGCCGGATGATGGCGCGCGCGTCGCTTACGTCCACGACCAGCGAATGAACTGTGCCAAGGTTCTTGCGGAGCTTGTCGGTCAGGACGCCCGCCTTGTTGCGCGGGCAACACACCAGCCACTGGTCAACCGACAGCCACAACACCGTCATGTCGCCTTTGACGGCCGTAGTGCGCGGCTTCAGCGGCAAGTCGATACCAAGCGCTGCCTTGGCAGCCTGCCGGAATTTGACTGAGCCTGCCTCGCCTCTCAGGTCGATCATGCCACGGTCCGACACCTCCGATATGGAAATGCTCAGGTCCGCACCATCGCGGCTGCCGGCGACATGGGCGAGCGGGCTTGTGTACACTGCGTCAGACATTCTGGCGTTTTCCTTCTGCGTCGAGGAACACTGGAGACGAGATCACTGCCTCGACGGTCTTGCCGCCTTCCAGCGGAAACGAAACCGTCTCACCCATTTTGCCCTGGCCGCCTTCGATCAGGGCCATGGCGATGGAGCGTTGCAGGGTGGGGCTGAAATAGCTCGACGTCACGTGCCCGATCATCTTCATGGGCGGTGCCGATTTGACGGTCTCGACGGCGTAGGCGCCGTCCGGCAGCACTTCCTGTGGGTCAGTGGTCAGCAGTCCGACCAGTTGCTTGCGGCCTTCGGATGCCAGAAACGCCTGGTCCAGCGAGCGCTTCCCGATAAAGTCGGCCTTCTTCTTCGACACGGCCCAACTCATGCCGACATCATGCGGCGTCACGGTTCCGTCGGTTTCATCACCGATGACGATGAAGCCCTTTTCTGCGCGCAGCACGTGCAGGGCCTCGGTTCCATATGCCGAAATGCCCTCGCTCCTGCCGGCCTGCATAAGCGCATCCCACAGGCCGCGTCCATAACCTGATGGCGTGGCGATTTCGTAGGACAGTTCACCGGAGAAACTGATCCGGAACACCCGCACCGGATACCCGGCCAGCGTGCCTTCGCGATAACTCATGAACTCGAAGGCCTCGGGCGACAGGTCAATATCGCTGTCGAGCTTGTCGAGCACCGTGCGCGCCTGAGGTCCGGCAATGGCAAACTGCGACCATTGCTCGGTCACCGGCGTGACGAACACTTTCAGCGACGTCCATTCCGTCTGCAGCCATTCTTCCAGCCAAGCCACGATATTATCGGCCCCGCCCGATGTCGTGTGCATGAGGTAGTGATCATCGCCCAGGCGAACCGTCACGCCATCGTCCATCAGGAAGCCCATCTCGTTCATCATCAGGCCATAGCGTGCCTTGCCGACTTTGAGCGTGGAAAACATGTTGGTGTAGACCAGGTCGAGCAATTTGGCCGCATCCGGACCCTTGATCTCGATCTTGCCGAGGGTTGATGCATCAAGCAGGCCGACCTTTTCGCGCACTGCCAGGATTTCCCGGTTGATGGCATCCTGCTTGCTTTCGCCTGCCTGCGGATAACAATAGGCCCGTCGCCATTGTCCGACCGGTTCCCAGGTCGCGCCCTGCTTTTTGTGCCAGTCGAAAATCGCTGTGCGGCGTACCGGCAGGAACAGTTCGCCCTTCTTGGTGCCGGCAATGGAGCCGAAAGAGTAGGGCGTATAGGGCGGCCGGAACGTCGTTGTGCCGATTTCCGGTATGCGCTTGCCGGTGGCGTCGGAAATGATGCCGAGACCGTTGATGTTGGAGGTCTTGCCCTGGTCCGTCGCCATGCCAAGGGTGGTGTAGCGCTTGGTGTGCTCGACAGACTCGTAGCCTTCGCGCTGCGCCAGTTCCAGGTCGGCTGCCGTCACATCGTTCTGGAAATCGATGAAATGCTTGTTGCCCTCATTGTATTTGCCGGTGGCAGGCGCAAACCAGATCGGCTGGATCGGTCCGGTGCCTTGCGCTTTGACCGCTGGCTTCTTCTGACTTCTTGCAGGCTTAACGCCCAGCGCCCTGGCAGCTGTTTCACCGCCGGCGAAACCTTCTTCAACGCAAGTCTTCAGGTCAAATGAGCCATTGGCACTGCCAACGACAGTGATCGGGTCACCGTGTCTGTCGGGCCGGAAGCTCTGAATGTCGTCATCGAACCTGAGCTTGCCGCCATTATGGCACCACAGGTGCACCACCGGATTGTACCCGCCGGACACCGCGACGAAGTCACACTCGACCTTCTCCTCATTGACCACCCGGCCACGGCCGGCGGCATACGGCGCGATCTTGACCCCCGTGATCTGTTTGCCGCCGGCACCGGTTTCGACACCGGCGATGGCTGCACCCGCCTGGACGTTGAGGCCTGCAGCACGCGCAGCATCTGCCATGCCGGATGGCACATCCTTGCGCACGTCGATGACACGGCTCACCGCAACACCGGCCTCATGAAGTTTCAGCGCCGTCAGGTAGCCATCGTCATTATTGGCAAAAATGACGCCGTTCATGCCCGGCGAAGTCGCATAGCGTTCCACCATGGCGCGCGCGGCCGATGCCATCATGATGCCCGGACGATCATTATTGGCAAACGCAATCGGGCGCTCCAGCGCGCCGGAAGCCACGATGACCTTGCCGGCGCGGATTTTCCACAACCGGTGGCGCGGCGCGCCCCGGGCCAGAAGGTCAGGGTCATGATCACAGACGCGTTCTGCCGCCAGCACGTAATTATGGTGGTAATGGCCGACCACGGTGGTGCGGGTCAGCACATGGCAATTGCCGGATTTTTCAAACTCGGCGCTACGTGCAGCAACCCAGTCGGCCTGGCTGAAACCGTCGATATCGCCGGCGGAGATATCCGCCACTCCGCCCAGCACTGGATTCTCGTCCGCCAGCATGACCCGCTTGCCGGACGCAGCGGCCGCATATGCTGCTGCAATGCCTGACACGCCGCCGCCGACCACCAGCACATCCACATGGACATGCATTTGCTCGTAGGTGTCGGGATCGTGTTCGCGCGCTGCTTCGCCGAGGCCGGCCGCATTGCGGATAAACGGCTCATAGACTTTTTCCCAGAAACTGCGCGGCCACATGAAGGTCTTGTAGTAGAAACCGCCGGGCAGGAACCGGGAGAACTTGTTGTTGATGATGCCGACATCAAAATCCAGGCTCGGCCAGCGGTTCTGGCTGGTTGCCGTCAGGCCGTTGTAAAGCTCTACCTGGGTCGCTCTGAGGTTCGGTTCCTTGCGGCCGTCTTCACCCACGCCGATCAGCGCGTTCATCTCTTCGGACCCCAGTCCGATCAGGCCGCGCGGGCGATGATACTTGAAACTGCGGCCCATCACCCTGCGACCACTCGCCAGAACGGCGGACGCAACCGTGTCGCCCGTAAAGCCGGTCATTTTGGCCCCGTCAAAGCTGAACGAGATCTGCTTCGAACGGTCAATGCGCGAGCCTTTGGCGGCTGTCTCTGGCAGTCTGTAAGGTTTGCCGGTCATGACTTTTTCGCCTTTGCTGGAGCGGTCTTGCGCGCCGGGGTTTTCTTTGCCGCTTTCTTGGCAGCCGGCCTGCCTGCCGTGGCCTGCTTGAAGAAGTCTGCCCACTGCCCGGTTGCCTGTTTCATGACATCGGCAGGCGGCAATTCGGTAATGCCGTAATAGGCCTTGAACTCCAGCGACACCGTATCGCGCGCGGCATGAAACCACTTGCCGCAACCGCGATCGCAGCGCCAGCGCTCAAAATGCAGGCCTTTGGGATTGAACCGCATGAACAGATAGTCGCGCTGGTCACCGTCTGCGATGTTGTCCGGGTCCGACGTTGCCGGGCGTGCGATATGAGCCTGCCCGCCGCAGTGGAAGTCCGTTTCATCGCCTTCAGCCCCGCACACGGGGCACTGGATAATCAGCATGTCATCATTCCTAGTGCGCTACGGCCGCGGCGACGCTTTCGTCAATGAAGCGGCCCTCGGTGAAGCGGTTGAGTCCAAACGGCGCGGCAATCGGGTGCGGCCGGTCATTGGCGATGGTGTCTGCAAACACGAAACCGGAGCCGGGAATGGATTTCCATCCGCCGGTTCCCCAGCCGCAATTGACATAAAGCCCGCCGACATCGGTCATGCTGATGATCGGCGAGCGATCGCCTGTCATGTCAACGATGCCGCCCCACTGGCGCAGCATGCGCAGGCGCGAGATGATCGGGAAGGTTTCCACCAGCGCCGATACGGTGTGCTCGATGGCCGGAAATGAGCCGCGCTGTGAATAATTGTTGTAGGGGTCCGCGCCGCCGCCGATCACCAGTTCACCCTTGTCGGACTGGCTCATATAGCCGTGCACGGTATTGGCCATGACCACACAGTCGATCACCGGCTTGATCGGTTCAGATACCAGCGCCTGCAGGCAGACGCTTTCCACCGGCATGCGCACACCGGCCATTTCCATGATGTTCGACGTGTGTCCGGAGGTGACGACGGCGACCTTCTTGGCGCGGATGGTGCCGCGCTTGGTGGCAACGCCGGTGATCTTTCCGCCTGAGCGCAGCATGCCGGTGACTTCACAGTTCTGGATGACATCTACACCCATGTCGTCGATGGCGCGGGCATATCCCCAGGCCAGCGCGTCATGGCGTCCGGTGCCGCCGCGCGGCTGGTAGTAGGCACCAAGGATCGGGTAGCGCGCGTCGGGACTGTCATTGATGATCGGCACGATGCGTTTGACTTCCGCTGCATCAACCATGCGGCAGTCGAGACCTGCCAGCCGGTTGGCATGGGCAGTGCGCCGGAATGCCCTGAGCTCATGCTCGGTCTGGCACAGCATCAGCACGCCGCGCGGCGAGAACATCATGTTGTAGTTGAGTTCCTGCGACAGTGTCTCGTACAGGGAACGTGCCAGTTCGTAGATGGCGATGGATGGGTCCTGCAGATAGTTGGAGCGGATGATGGTGGTGTTGCGCCCGGTGTTACCGCCGCCAAGCCAGCCTTTCTCAATGACCGCCATGTTGGTGATGCCGTGGTTCTTGGCCAGGTAGTAGGCTGTTGCCAGGCCATGCCCGCCGGCGCCCACGATCACAACATCATATTCTTCTTTCGGGTCCGGGCTGCGCCATGCGCGCTCCCAGTCCTTGTGATAGTTCAGGGCGTTTCTGGCCAGCGAAAATATCGAATAGCGTTTCATGGGCGGTCTTCCAAAGCGGCTCTCAACATAGGGTGAGCCGGATTAACTTCGCGCAATCTAGCAAACTGCCTTAATTATCACCAAATGATTGCGACATTCAGGCCCGGAAGTGCGACACTGGTGCATCACATGGCTGCGCTGGTGTCGCTAAAGTCGCCATATCGTGAATTGTGTTGCCCGTCGTGTGATTGCTAAGTGGTACTATGTTGTTATGGATTTCATTCGCCGTCTTGACGGCCCTGGTTCTGATGGCGCTGCTATCGCCATTACGTCCACGCGCGACGAGCGGTGATGTTGAGCGTGCATCGTTTGATCTTGCGGTATACCGGGACCAGCTGGCCGAGCTGGAACGGGACCAGAAAGCCGGGCTGATCCCGGACTCCGAAGCCGATGCGGCACGCAATGAAGTGTCGCGGCGCATCCTGGCCGCCCAGGCCGAACTCGCCTCGGAACAAAAAGCCGCCCGCCCGGTTCCGGCGTGGCTGTCGATTGCCACCGTAGTGGCCGTTCCGCTTATCGCACTTGGCGGCTATCTGCAGATCGGGCGCCCGGATCTGCCGGCTCAGCCGCTGCAGGCGCGAATTGATGGTGCCGTCGCCAGCCAGGACATGGCGGCAATGGTACGCCAGGTGGAACAGCATCTGGAACAGCAACCCAATGATGCGCGTGGCTGGACGGTGCTGGCCCCTGCCTACAAGCGCATAGGCAGGTATTACGACGCGGCCAACGCCTACCGCAAAGCCCTGGCTTTGTCCGGCCCGGATGCGGACATGATGACCGACATGGGCGAAAGTCTGGTGCTGGCCAACAATGGCCTGGTCTCCAATGAGGCCCAGAAGGTTTTTGAAGCGGTTCGGCTGACTTCGCCAAAACACATGAAGGCACGCTTTTATATAGCGCTTGCCCGACGTCAGGAGGGCCGGACGGCGGACGCTATCGCCGGTTGGACCGCCATGTTGGCCGAAAGCCCGCCGGATGCGCCGTGGCGTGCTGCTGTTGAACAGCAGATATCGTCCGCGGGCGGTAAGGTGCCTGAAGCGCCGGCTCTGACCGCTGGCGCAATGCCCAAGGCCCCGCCACTCGCCGGAGGCCAGATGCCCAAGGGGCCAGCTCTGACCGAAGAGCAGATACAGCAGGGCCAGGAGATGAGTACCACTGACCGCACGGCGATGATCCGGTCCATGGTTGAAGGCCTCGACGAACGCCTGACCGAAGACGGCGCGGATATTGATGCCTGGCTGCGGCTCATTCGCGCGCGCATGGTGCTGGGCGAAAAGGACAAGGCGGCTGATGCCCTCAGCCGGGCGTCTGAAGCTCTCAAGGACAACCAGCAGGCCGTTGCCCGGCTGGAGGAAACCCGCAAGGCCCTGGGGCTTTGATGACAGGAATGAAGTGATATGGCGATGACACGAAAACAGCAGCGTGGCGCACTGATCGGAGCAGGTCTCGGGGCTCTTGGTCTTGCGGCAGGGCTGGTGCTTTACGCTCTGTCTGACACGATTACGTTTTTCTACACGCCGAGCGATGTTGTCGAGAAAGGCGTTCAGCCAGGAACCCGGTTCCGCCTGGGTGGCCTGGTGGAAGACGGCTCGATTATTCGTGGCCAGGGCAAGACCGTATCGTTCAAGGTGACCGATACCGCCGGCACATTGCCTGTGACCTATGTCGGCATCCTGCCTGATCTGTTCCGCGAAGGTCAGGGTGTTATCGCCGAAGGCATGCTGGACGCCGGCGGCAGCTTCAAGGCCGACACGGTTCTGGCCAAGCATGATGAAAACTACATGCCGCGCGAAGTAGCCGACGCGCTGAAGGAAAAAGGCATGTGGAAACATGGTGACGGCGCAGCAAAAGAAGGTACCCAATGATCCCCGAGATTGGCCAGTTCGCGCTTATTCTAGCTTTTGTCACGGCAATTTATCAGTTCAGCGTTCCCATGTACGGCGCCTGGCGCGGCGACAGCCGGCTGATGGCGGTCGCACCGCCTGCGGCCATGTTGCAGTTCGGATTGATTGCGCTGTCGTTTGCCTGCCTGACCATGTCCTATATCGCGTCGGACTTCTCGGTCCAGAACGTGTTCCAGAATTCGCACTCCGATAAACCGCTGATCTACAAGATCTCCGGTGTGTGGGGAAACCATGAAGGCTCCATGCTGCTATGGGTGATGGTGCTGGCCCTGTTCGGCTCTGCCGTTGCTGCCTTTGGCGGCAATCTGCCGCCCAGCCTGAAAGCCCGGGTGATTGCGGTGCAGGGCTCGATCTCGGTGGCGTTCCTGTCCTTTATCCTGCTGACCTCCAATCCGTTCAACCGGCTCGATCCGGCGCCAATTGAAGGCCAGGGCCTGAACCCGATCCTGCAGGACCCGGCGCTGGCCATCCATCCGCCGCTTCTGTATTGCGGCTATGTCGGTCTGTCGATCGCATTTTCCTTTGCCGTGGCAGCCCTGATCGAAGGCAAGGTCGACGCGGCCTGGGCCCGTTGGGTCAGGCCGTGGACGCTGGCAGCGTGGATGTTCCTGACCGCAGGCATCATGCTCGGCTCCTGGTGGGCGTATTACGAGCTTGGCTGGGGTGGATGGTGGTTCTGGGACCCGGTCGAGAACGCGTCGTTCATGCCGTGGCTGATTGCGACGGCCCTGTTGCACTCGGCAATCGTCGTGGAAAAGCGCAACGCCCTGAAGGTGTGGACGATCCTGCTCGCCATTCTGGCCTTTTCGCTGTCCCTGGTCGGCACGTTCCTGGTGCGCTCAGGCGTGCTGACATCTGTGCACGCGTTCGCCGTTGATCCGGCACGCGGCGTGTATGTGCTGGGTATCCTGTGTGTGTTCATCGGCGGCGCGCTGGCGCTTTATGCCTGGCGTGCCCCGACCATCAAGACAGGCGGCCTGTTTGCGCCGATCAGCCGCGAAGGTGCGCTGGTGGTCAACAATCTGCTGCTGACGGCGGCTTGCGCGGCGGTGTTTATCGGCACGCTTTACCCGCTGGTGCTGGAATCCATTACCGGCGACAAGATCTCCGTTGGCCCGCCATACTTCAATCTGACATTCGGCCCGCTGATCCTGCCGCTTCTGCTGCTGGTGCCGCTGGGCCCGCTGATGTCTTGGAAACGTGCTGACATGTGGGCTGCCGCCCAGCGGCTCTGGGTCGCCGCCCTGATTGCGCTGGTGGTGGGCGTCGCCGCGCTGGCATGGCAGTGGCGCGGACCGTGGCTGGCACCGTTCGGCGCGGCTCTCGGGGCCTGGCTGATTGCCGCCAGCGTCCAGGAAATGGTTGCCCGCACCAAGTTTACCTCGGTGCCGCTGAATGTGGCCTGGGCGCGCCTGAAAGGCCTTCCCGGCGCAGCATGGGGCATGATGATCGCCCATGCCGGCGTCGGCGTCATGGTTATCGGCGTTGTCGGCATCACCGCATGGAAACAGGAAATCGTCACCGTGATGAAGCCGGGTGAGGTCATGCAGGTTGGCAGCAGGAGTGTAACTTTCCTTGGGGAAAGCCCGATTTCCGGACCGAATTACACTGCTGACCGGGGGCGTTTCTCGATTTCATCCGGCGGTGTCGAGGTATCCGAAATCTGGTCGGAAAAACGCGTCTTCAAGCCATCCAACCAGCCGACAACGGAAGTGGGTATCGAGCCGTTCATAGATGGTGACCTGTATGTCGTGCTGGGTGACCGGGCACCTGATAATGCGCGCACGATCAGGTTTTACTTTCACCCGCTGGTGTGGATGATCTGGCTTGGAACCGCCTTGATGTTCCTGGGCGGATGCTGTTCGCTTTTCGACCGGCGCTATCGGGTTGGCGCACCGAAAAAGGCCAAGACCCCGATTATTCAACCTGCGGAGTGACATTGAAATGCTGCGTCGCCTTATTCTTGCTGTCGCTTTCGTGCTGACCACACTGCCTGCTGCATTTGCCGTGCAGCCGGATGAGGTGCTGAGTGATCCGGAACTGGAGGCGCGCGCGCGGGTCCTGTCGGCACAGATGCGCTGCCTGGTGTGCCAGAATCAGTCCATCGACGACAGCGATGCGCCTCTGGCCAAGGATTTGCGGGTGCTGATCCGTGAACGCCTGGTCAAGGGAGAGAGCAATGCCCAGGTGGTTGACTATCTCGTGTCCAGGTATGGCGAATTCGTGCTGCTGAAACCGCGTTTCAACGCGCGTACGCTGTTGTTGTGGGGCGGGCCATTCGCCATCCTGCTGATCGGATCGCTGGTGATCTTCCTGCGCAGGCGCAAGGGCTCCGGCCTTGCGGTCCCCGAGCAGGCCCTGTCTGCTGACGAACAGGCGCGTCTCAACGACATACTCAAGTCAAAGGAGTAGCTGGATGGCTATAAAGTCCACGCGGATCGAATTTCCAGGTTCGCAGGGCGACATGCTTGCAGCCCGCCTCGATGCACCAAATGGCGCGGTGCGGGGCTATGCGCTGTTTGCCCATTGTTTCACCTGTTCAAAGGATGTGTTCGCGGCCAGCCGGATTGCCTCGGCTCTTGCAGCCCACGGCATCGCCACCTTGCGGTTCGACTTCACCGGCCTCGGGGCCAGCGAGGGAGAGTTTGCCAACACTAATTTCTCCTCAAACGTGGCTGACCTGATTGCTGCTGCGGGCTGGCTGCGCGAAAATCATGCCGCGCCTGAATTGCTGATTGGCCATTCTCTGGGGGGTGCCGCGGTTCTGGCTGCCGCCGGTGAGGTTGCAGAGCTGAAGGCAGTGGCCACCATTGGCGCGCCCGCAGATGCCGATCACGTGGTGCATAACTTCCAGGCCAGTCTCGACACGATCGAAACCGACGGCGAGGCCACGGTGTCCCTGGCAGGCCGCGAATTCACCATCAGGAAACAATTTCTGGAGGATGTGCGCGGCACCAGGCTGAAAGACCGTATTTCAGCACTGAAACCGGCATTGATCGTGTTTCACGCCCCGCTCGACCAGACAGTTGGAATTGACAACGCGTCGGCAATTTTTTCCGCCGCCAGGCATCCGAAGAGCTTTGTCTCGCTTGACGGCGCCGACCACTTGCTGTCACGCCGTGAAGACGCCGTGTTCGTGGCCGATGTGCTGGCAGGGTGGGCAAACCGTTTTCTGCCTTCTGTCGAGCGCCCGGAACCGGCACCGGCAGGCGTGGTCAGGGTGCGTGAAACACGACAGGGCAAATTCCAGCAGGACGTTTTGGTAGATGACCATCACCTGTTGTCGGACGAGCCGTCTTCGGTAGGCGGGGATGGCACCGGCCCGTCGCCCTATGACTATTTGTCGATCGCGTTGGGCACCTGTACCTCCATGACGCTGCGCATGTATGCGGATTTCAAGAAGCTGGAATTGGGTCGTGTTACGGTCGACGTGACCCACGGCAAGGTACATGCGGACGACTGCAGGGACTGTGGCGAGGGCAAGAACGGCAAGATTGACCGGTTCGAGCGCACCATATCGGTAGACGGCGAGATTTCACCGGAACTGCGTGGCAAACTGGAAGAAATTGCCGGAAAATGCCCGGTTCACCGCACACTGGAAGCCGAAGCTGCGGTAGTAACCAAGGTTGTCGAGTGACAGGGCATGCCCTGTTTCAGGCGAATAACGCCTGTTTGACTACATTACGGTGTTTTAACCGGGCGGACACGGTCGTGTAATGTGACAGTCTCTAAATATCCATGCATCAGTTCTTTCCGAATTCCATGCACTGGAGATTTTACGCACATGACTACTCACACCAAACATGCCTCCAAGAGCCGCAAAACTGTTTATGCGGTGATGATTGCCGGTCTGCTCGGCGCAACCGCCCTGACCGGCACGATCAGTCACGCCGGCACAGAAGCGACGAAGACCCAGATTTCTCTCAACACAGCACCGGCCTCGGGGTTTGCCGATCTGGTGGAAGCAGTAATGCCGTCAGTTGTGTCGGTGCAAAGCAAGTACACACCTGCGGCATCACGTGGTGATGATGGTATGCGCGACCAGCGCCGTCAATTTCAGTTTGGTTTCCCGCAAGGCTCACCGTTTGAGCGGTTTTTCCGCAATCAGCCGGGCCAGAATGGTGGCGCCATGCCGCGGCCGCATCGCCGCAACGGCACTTCGCAGGGATCGGGCTTTATCATCTCTGAAGACGGTTTCCTGGTGACCAACAATCATGTCATCAAGGGTGCCAGCGAAGTTTCGGTGAAGTTTTCCGACGGCCGCGAGCTTGATGCCAAGGTCATCGGGACAGACCCGAAGACCGACCTTGCCTTGTTGAAAATCGACAGTGATGAAAAGTTCACTCCGATCAAGTTCGCCGCCGACAAACCCCGTGTTGGTGACTGGGTGGTTGCCGTCGGTAATCCGTTCGGGCTTGGCGGAACCGTTACCACAGGCATCATTTCGGCTGCCGGCCGTGACATTGGTGCCGGTCCTTACGACAATTTCCTGCAGATCGATGCTCCGATCAACCGGGGTAACTCCGGCGGACCGGCGTTTAACCTCAAGGGTGAAGTTGTTGGCGTCAACACAGCTATTTTCTCACCTTCCGGTGGCAGCGTTGGCATTGGTTTCGCCATTCCGGCTTCAACCGCGGAAGCGATCATCGCCGACCTCAAGGATGACGGCAATGTGACGCGCGGCTGGCTCGGCGTGCAGATCCAGCAAGTATCTGCAGATATCGCATCCAGCATTGGTCTCGACGAGCCCAAGGGCACGCTTGTTGCCGCGGTAACCGATGGGTCACCGGCAGAAAAGTCAGGCTTGCGTACCGGCGACACGATCTTGAAAGTGAACGGTGCTGACATCAAGGGACCCAAGGAACTCTCGCGCGCTGTCGCCGGGATCAAGCCTGGAACAAGCGTGGACATGACCGTGTTCCGCGATGGCAAGCAGCGTGACATCAAGGTGTCGATCGGCGAAATGCCGGGAGAGAAGCAGGCATCCCTGAACCCTGGACGAGACAGCGGGCCTGCCGCAGACGAGAAGCTTGGTCTGGCGCTGGCTCCGACTGAAGATGGTGACGGTGTCGTCGTTGCAGACGTGATGCCCGGCTCACCGGCAGCCGAACAGGGCATTCGCCAGGGTGATGTTATCCTTGAAGTCGACGGTGCTTTTGTCGACCAGCCGGAGGCTGTTGTGGCGGCAATTCGCCAGTCATCTGCCAAGTCCGGCAAGGCTCCAGTGTTGCTGCTGGTGAAAAATGATCGTGGACAGCGTTTTGTTGCACTTAAAATTGCGAAAGGCTGATACTATATAGAAAGAACGGCGGCGTGACCTCTGCCCCCTCTGTACCAACGCCGCCATCGTGCCTCCGTGTGCCTCACAATGCTGTTTCGGGTAGACCTCCCGCCCCCCCTGCCAACGGTCTTCTGGAACACGAGGTGTACGGAGGCACACTTGCCTTTTTCCTCTGAAATGGGCACGAACAAGGGGTGATCAGGTAGTGGACTCAATTCTCATGAAAATACTTGTCGTAGAAGATGATCGCGAAGCAGCCAACTGGCTTGAGAAGGGCCTTGTTGAAGAAGGCCATGTTGTAGACCTCGCTGCCAATGGAACCGATGGCCTCGCACTGGCCCGCGAGCAGACCCATGATGTCATTATCATGGACCGGATGCTGCCGGGCATGGATGGCCTGGAAGTCGTCAAGACGCTGCGTAGTGAAGAAATTACCACCCCGGTGCTGATACTGTCGGCGCTCGGCGAGGTTGACGACAAGGTACTCGGACTGCGCGCCGGCGGCGATGACTATCTGGCAAAGCCTTATGCCTTCACAGAGCTTCTGGCGCGTGTGGAAACCTTGCGCCGCCGCCAGGACGCAACACCGCATACCACCAAGCTGAAGGTTGCGGACCTCGAAATTGACCTGCTGGCACGCACGGCAACCCGGGCGGGCGAAGATATTCTGCTGCAACCGCGCGAGTTCAAGCTGCTGGAATACCTGATGCGCAATGCCGGCAGTGTCGTGACCCGCACCATGTTGCTGGAAAATGTGTGGAATTATCATTTTGACCCGCAGACCAATGTGATTGACGTCCACATCTCCAGACTGCGGGCCAAGGTCGACAAGGAATTCGGCGAACCGCTTTTGCATACGGTTCGCGGCGCCGGGTACAGTATTCGTGCGGGCCGCTCTTAAACTTCTGCAAACGTCGACCTTCCGGCTGGCGGCCGTCTACCTGACTGTGTTTGCCATCTCGGTCGGCGCCATTCTTGCCTATATATACTGGAATACCGCCATCTTGCTGGAACGGCAGACCGAGGATACGGTCGAGGCGGAAGTGCAGGGCCTGGCCGAGCAGTACAGAATTCGCGGGCCCCGGGGGTTGCTTGAGATCATCAAGGCCCGCAGTGCCGAAGCAGATGGCGCGGTTTACATACTGACCAACGCTGTCGGGCGCAGGCTTGCGGGAAACCTGCAATCCCTGCCCGTTGAGGCGGTGGGAGAGCGCGGCACCATCGATTTCAAGTTCCCGTATGAAACCGGCAGAGGCCTGGTCGATCATACCGCGCGTGCCTTCTTCATTCGCCTTGAAGGCGGTTTTCAGCTGGTGGTCGGTCGTGATGTGGAGGAGCGCCGGCAGTTCAACCGGATCATCAGAACATCGCTGTTCTGGGCGCTTGGACTGACACTTGTGCTGGGGGTTGGCGGTGGCTTGCTGATGAGCCGCAACTTCCTGCGCCGGGTCGATGAGATCAATGGCGCAAGCCGCGCCATCATGGCCGGAGACCTGGGTGAACGAATGCCGGTATCCGGCACCGGCGACGAGATCGACCGCCTGTCGGAAAGCCTCAACGACATGCTGGATCAGATCAATCGGCTGATGACCGGCATGAAGGAAGTGTCTTCCAACGTCGCTCATGATCTGCGCACGCCATTGACGCGTCTGCGCGCGCGCGCCGAGGATGCACTGCGTTCAAACTCGGCCGAAGATCACAAGGCAGCGCTGGAAGCCAATATTGCCGAAGCGGACGGACTGCTCACAACGTTCAATGCCTTGCTGTCGATTGCGCGTGCCGAGGCCGGCCAGATGCGCGAGGGGTTTCAGGACACCGACCTTGTGGCGCTGCTTGACGATCTGGTGGAACTTTACGGTCCCATTGCCGAAGACGCCGGTGGCACACTTGTTCTGGATGGGCCGGAAACCGCCCTGGTGAGGGCCGACCGGCAACTGGTCGCCCAGGCAATGACCAACCTGCTCGACAACGCGATCAAGTATGGCCGCGATGTGAACACCGGGGTGCCCGAAATACGATTGAAGGTTGTCCGCTCGACAGGAAATGGCTGGACTGTCCAGGTCAGCGATACCGGACCCGGTATCGCTGCGACCGACCGGGAACGGGTCAAGGGCCGCTTTGTCCGGCTCGACAAGAGCCGCAGCAAGCCGGGCAGCGGACTGGGCCTGGCGCTGGTCGACAGTGTCATGAAGCTGCACGCCGGCGATTTCGAGATTGAAGATGCCAATCCGGGCCTTACCGCGAAACTGCGCTTTCCGGCCGGGGCATAAAAACACCACTAGTCCGGACATGCTTCTATTTAAGTCGGAAGGGCTTTAGGCTCAGGCCATTGGTTTCTTCGTTTCCCGGTTGGTATCCATGAACAAGGCTTTGTCTGCAGCACAAGTTTCGTTGCCTGCGCAACCTGACGAACGCGATCTGCTGGCTGCGATCGTTGAGCATGCCCGACCTCTGCAACCCCTGTGCGAGGCGTCTGCGACTGTTCGCGCGCTTGTGGCCCATATTGCCGCCGGATCTCCGTTTTTGTCCGGGCTGGTGAGGCGTTATCCGGAATTTGCTGTCGAGGCATTGACCACGCCGCCCGATCAGCTGTTCAAGGCGCTTTGCGCACGGCTCGAGAGCGAGGCTGCATCTGCGCCATCGCAGTCTGACCTGATGCGTCATCTGCGGGTAACGCGAAATCATGTCGCCCTGCTGGTTGCACTGGCCGATATTGCCGGGTGCTGGTCATGCGAACAGGTCACGCAGGCTCTGACCCGATTTGCCGATACAGCGGTTAAAGGCGCGGTGAACTGGTTACTGGAAGAAGCCGTGGAAGCCGGCAAGCTGACACCCGAAAATGACCAGCCGCCGTCGGACGGGTACACCGTTCTGGCCATGGGAAAACATGGCGCGGGCGAATTGAACTACTCGTCTGACATCGACCTGATCGTGCTTTACGACCCTGAAAAAACACCTGTGGAACAACGTGACAACGCAGCCCAGGTGTATGTGCGTATTACCCGGACACTGGCCAGTGTTCTGCAGGACCGGACCGAAGACGGCTATGTGTTCCGCATTGACCTGCGGTTGCGCCCGGATCCGCGCGCTACCCAGATCGCCATCGCTGTCGGTGCTGCGGAAAACTACTATGCATCGATGGGGCAGAACTGGGAACGCGCCGCCATGATCAAGGCGCGCGCCGTGGCCGGCGATCTGGAGCTGGGACAGGCGTTTCTGAAAGGCCTGACGCCGTTTGTCTGGCGCAAATACCTGGACTTTGCGGCAATCGCCGACGTGCAGTCACTGAAACGGCAGATGCATGCCCACAAAGGCCATGACTCCATTGTGGTGCTGGGCCACAATATCAAGCTGGGGCGCGGTGGTATTCGCGAAATTGAGTTTTTCGTGCAGACCCAGCAATTGATTGCCGGCGGCAAGAACCCGGACCTCAGGAACAACCGCACACAGACTATGCTGGACAAACTGGTACAGGCCGGATGGATAGAGCAGGAAGCCAGCGATGAGTTGAATGCGGCTTATGTGTTCTTGCGCACCATCGAGCACCGTCTGCAGATGGTCGCGGATGAGCAGACCCAGACATTGCCGGCAACGCAGGAGGCTTTTGCCGGATTTGCGCGGTTTTGCGGATACGGCAATCCAGGTGAGCTGGCTGATCGTCTCACGGCAACGTTCAAGTCGGTTCAGGGCCATTATGCCGGCCTGTTCGAAGATGCGCCCGAACTCGGCAGCGAGCTCGGCAGCCTGGTGTTTACCGGCGGCGACGATGACCCCGACACTCTGGAAACCCTTGCCGGGATGGGGTTTGTGCAACCTTCTGAAGTCTCAGCCACCATTCGCGGCTGGCATTTCGGGCGCTATCCGGCCATGCGCTCATCCGCGGCCCGCGAGCTGCTTACGGAACTTATGCCGGCATTGCTCACGGCCCTGTCACGCTCCGGCCAGCCGGACCAGGCGCTTATCGCTTTCGACCGCTTTGTCGCCGGACTGCCGGCCGGGGTCCAACTGTTTTCCATGTTCAAGGCCAACCCGTTTCTGCTCGAACTGATGACGACGGTGCTGGGCTCCGCGCCGCGCCTGGCGCAAATTCTGTCACGCCGTCCGCGCCAGCTTGAAGCGGTGCTGGACCCGGGATTTTTTGGCGCCATGCCCGACGAGGCAGAGCTGGCTGACTGTTTTGCCGGCTTGCGTGGTGGCGATGCCACGTACGAGGAAATCCTGAGTGCGACCCGCATTACTGCCCATGAACTGTCGCTGCGCATAGGCATGCGCATTCTGTCCGAAACGGTCAGCGCAGAGCAGGCTGGCCTGGCCTATTCAAAACTCGCAGACGCCGTCACCGCTCATATGCTTCAGGTTACCACTGCCGATGTGAGCGTGCGGCACGGGCATGTCCGCGATGGCTCGATGGTCGTCATCGCGCTGGGCAAGCTAGGCGGTTGCGAGATGACGGCGGCTTCCGACCTGGACCTGATCATGTTGTATGATTTTGCCGATGACGCCGACGCGTCCGACGGTGACAGGCCGCTGCCGCCATCGCAGTATTTCTCCCGGCTGACACGGCGCCTGACAACCTCGCTGACATCCCAGACCGATGAGGGCGACTTGTATGAAGTGGACATGCGGTTGCGGCCATCCGGCAATAAGGGGCCGGTTGCCAGCCATATTGAGTCGTTTGACACCTACCAGGCGACCCAGGCCTGGACCTGGGAGAAGATGGCGCTGACCCGGGCCCGCGTTGTGGCTGGTGATCAAGTCCTGCAGCAGCGCGTGGAACAGACCATCCGCACGGTGCTGTGCGCCCGCCGCGACCGGGACCAGACCCTGGTTGATGTCAAGGATATGCGGCTGCGCATGCTGCAGGGTGCCGACACAGGCAGCCATTGGGACATCAAGCATGTACGCGGTGGCCTGGTCGAGATCGAATTCATTGCCCAGGCATTGCAATTGATCCATGCTCATGAAACGCCGGATGTGTTGCAGCGCAGTACCGTTGCAGCGCTTGATGCCTTGCGTGATGCCGGTCATGTGACTGCTGCAGACCATGACGCGCTGGTTGCTGCAGCGACGTTGTATCAGGGCCTGACCCACATGTTGCGGCTGTGCTCATCCGGAAGGTTCGAGCTGGAAAGCGCGCCATCCGGACTGATAAATCTGTTGCTGCGGGCCAGTGCTGCGCCGGATGTCGCCACCATGGAGGCCATGTTGATTGATGCAAACCGGCAGGTTTCCGGCATTTTCGACCGCCTTATCGGCATCCCGCAGGAGCCGTGAATCTTTTTTCCGACCGAGCGACGGATTGTTCCCGGTGTTCTCGTCTTGTTCATGTGCGTTGGCCAACTCACTCCGTGGAATCCGGGATTTGCGAATCTCAGGTTCCGGCAACATCTACGAGCTAAGGAGACTGATCCGTTATGAGCATTCATTTTTCAGCCGCTTTGTCTGCTGCGTTGGTCATCGCAGGCATGTCTGCAACCACCGCCCTGGCCCGAGAGCCCGGCATGCCGCGCGCCGAGCGCACATTCGAGCGTCTCGATAAAAACAAGGACGGCGCCCTGGCAATGGAAGAACTGGAGGCAAAATCGGTTCGCCGCTTCATGCGGCTTGACGCAGACAAGGACGACAAGGTGACCAAAGCCGAGCTTGAAAACTGGCTTAACCGGTTGTCTCAACGCCGCATTGACAGGATTTTGTCACGCATGGATGCAGACAAGGATACTGCGGTTACCCGCGCAGAACTTCGCGGGTACATTGCGGGGCTGTTTGAACTGGCCGACAGTGACAAGTCCGGAGGGGTGACTTTGCAGGAATCGCGTGCCTATCATGTGATCGCACGGAAGAAACGGACCGAGGCTCGCAAGGCAAGGTCACAGGCCCGGCAATAGGAGGGCTGATGAACTGGCAAACAGTGCGTCCGGCTTGGGGAATGGCAGGATACAGTGAAAACACAGCGGCTACGTCGACTGCCGGAGATGCGTCTCCGGCAGTCGACGCCGTGTTGCTTGAAGGTGTCGTTGCTGGCGATGAAAGCGCGTTTGCCACGCTGGTTGACCGGCACTATTCACTGGTCTTCAGGCTGTCCGCACGGGTGTTGGGCAATGCTGCCGATGCTGAGGACGTGACCCAGGAGGCGTTCGTCAAACTGTGGCGTGATCCGCCGGATCTGCGCAATCAGGCGGCCTTGAAGGGATGGATTGTCCGGGTTGCGCGCAATCTCGCCATTGATCGGCTGAGGCGCGCGCGCAACACCTCTGACAGTGAACTGGAACTGCTGGTGGATCCGTCAACCGCGCCCGACGGGCACCTGCGTCACGGTCAGGCGGCAGACGAAGTGTCTGCTGCCATGGCGCAACTGCCCGAACGCCAGCGCACAGCCCTGCAGTTGACCTATTTCGAAGCATTGGGCAATCAGGAGACGGCATCGATCATGGAGGTCAGCGTTGAGGCGGTGGAATCGCTGCTGTCGCGGGCAAGACGGACTTTGCGAACGCTGCTCAACCCGGTGTGGGCGGACCTGATTGATGAACTGGAGCAATTGAAATGACGGCACGCGACAACAACAGCACAGGGCAAGATGCACGCCTGGCTGAAGTGCTGTCGGCCTATGGCCGCAATCCGCTGCGCTGGCCCGAGGCTGACCGGGTGCGGTTCGCCAACCTGTTGCGTGAACCGGAACTGTTGCCTGGTGATCTGAGTGCCGAAGCCGACCAGCTGGACAAGCTGCTTGATGCCGCCACCGCAGCGGGCATTGCTGAACCCGAAGGTGCCCGTGATCGCCTGCTGTCAGCCATAGCGGCAGAACCGCACACCGCCGGATCATCTGCCATGTACGGCAGGACGTCGCGCTGGCAGTCCGGCTTCCTGCCTTACCAGCTCCTGGCGGCAGGAACCCTGGCAGCAAGCGTCATGCTGGGCGTGTTTGTCGGGGTCAGTACGGATGCCGGTACCTTGCTGGCCGATAGCCTGCAACTGCAGAGTGCAACGGATGACGTGCTGGACGTTGTGCTGATTGACGACAGTTATGATGGGAGTTTGCTATGAGCGAAGCGCAAACCCCGAAAGCCCGGCGCTGGTCCTGGCTTTGGATTGCCCTGATTGCGTCTCTGGCCGTCAATCTGGCTGTGGTTGCGGCCATTGTGGCCCATAACGCCGTCGGTCCGCACCGCCATCGCTCCATTACCGGACCCGGTTTCACCCAGATACTGCCGCGGGCGTTTTTCCGTGAGCTTGAGCGTGACCGGCGCGACGAGCTGGTCGGCGAACTGCGCGGACACCGCAAGGGCTTTCGCGCCTTGCGCAAGTCGCTGCGGGAAAGGGCAAGGGATGTCGCCTCCGCGCTGCGTGCCGAGCCATATGATGAGGCTGCCGTTACAGCTGCGCTGGAGGTTTATCAGGCCGAGGCAGAGACCATGGTGGGCCGTGGCCGCAATATCGCGCAAAATTTCTTCAAGCAACTGACACCCGACGAACGCAAGCTGATCGCCGAGCAGATTGAACGCAAGACGATGTCGAGACGGCGCTGGAAGCGCTGGAAAGAAGATCGCAAAGAATAGTGGGAGAGTGTGGAGTGGGGTGGGTTTAGTCCGCTCACTCTGGTTTGATCTCGCTCACGCAAGCAGCCTGCGGCTGCGCTCCGCTGGGGCGCGCTTCGCGCGGCGGCCGGTCGGCCTTGCCTCGGCACTTCGTGCCTCGGAGGAGTTCATCACAACGGTTGTGCAGGGCTGGAGAACGGGTTGGTTTTATTCCGCTCACGCAAGCAGCCTTCGGCTGCGCTCCGCTGGGGCGCGCTTCGCGCGGCGGCCGGTCGGCCTTGCCTCGGCACTTCGTGCCTCGGAGGAGTT
>CANKYU010000001.1 GCA_947488295.1 uncultured Anderseniella sp. | reverse complement strand
GACAGTGGTCAACGCGGCTGAATAGGCCAGACAGACCAACAGGAACTCAAGGCCCCCGCTGCTGATCGCAGCGGGGGCTTTTGTTTGAGTTTATGCCGCTCACGCAAGCAGCCTGCGGCTGCGCTCCGCGGGGGCGGGCCTGACCGGCCCGAGGCCCGTCGGGCCTGGTTCCAGAGTTCATCACTCAGACAGGTGCCAGTTGTGAGACATTATTCTGGTCGAACAGCTTTACGAAGCACTGCGTGCTTCGCGCCGTTCTCCGACCCTGAACAACCGCGGAGATTAACTCCTCCGAAGCACGGCACGTGCTGAGGCAAGCGCGACTGCGCGCCGCACGAAGTGCGCCCTCGCGGAGCGCAGGCGAAGCCTGCTGGCGTGAGCGATATAAAACTCAAAGCACTGCGTGCTTCGCGCCGTTCTCCAATCCTGAACAACCGTCGTGATGAACACCTCCGAGGCACGACAGTGCCGAGGCAAGGCCGACCGGCCGCCGCACGAAGTGCGCCCTCGCGGAGCGCAGGCGAAGCCTGCTTGCGTGAGCGGTATAGAACTTCAATCCTTTTCCGGAAAAGGATTGAAATCAAAACCGGGGCCGATGTCTTCCAGGTTGAACAAGCGCTGCACGGCAAGTTTTTCGGACACCTCCTTGATTTGATCATCCTGGATGTTGCCGCTGTTTGTCACGGCCAGGCCGGTCAGGTAATCGATCTTGATGCCGGTCGTTTTTCCGGAAGCACGATTGGTGCGCAGGCTGTCAAAGGCCACAAGGACGAAGCGGCCCTTGCGATATTCAAACTGAAATGCACGCTGTTCCGTTTCCCATCCACCGGCCCCCATGAACAGATCAAGATTGACAGCAAAACCGTTGGACCTGGCTACCAGAGGATTGTGGCCTGACAGGTAATCCTCGACATTGGCGCTCTCGCGCACCGGAACCAAAGCATTTTCCTGGTGTTCAAGCCGGTATCGACCGCTCTGCTTGTCCCTGAAAGCGATCAGGATTTGCCGGCGCATGACATCAAATGACCTGTCGCCGGAACCAGCCTGTTCCCGAGCCCGCCGAACAATCAGCACCAGATCGTTCAGGCCGTCCGCATTGAGGTCATTTTCAATGCGATGTTCAAGCGACCAGCCGTCGGCAACAAACCCGTCTGCACTCGCTGCCGAACTGACTGCAGCGGGATAAAGACTCTGGGACGCGGTAGATGTTGTCTGGGCAAAGCTTGCAAAACCCAGAAATGACGCGGCCAGAATGCTGGTCACATCGGCCTGCCTGCCGGTACCTCGGCAATCTTTCCTTTTCCTAATCATCGGACGCCCCGCTTTCGCGAGCCGTGAGCACCCGCACCAGCAATACGAGCGGACCACCGGAAAACAGGGCAAACAACAGCAAGCATATCCAGTACCAGTACTCGGCCAGGCGCCCTTCATCCAAAACCAGAATGTCAGGGTTGTCAGAAACCAGCCTGCCGGCAATGGGATCATTCATTTCATAGCGCGTACAGATTGCATCATCTTCAAGCCAGATGACTTTCCGAAACACGGTTGCTGAACCGGGCGCGGAATAGCGTACCTGAAGCACGCAAAATAGCGACGGTTCCGTCCGATTGGCGCCGTCCTGCATCCTGGTTGCATCATTTTCGAACTTTTCGATTTTCAGTCCCTCGATGGTTGCAGTCACGGCCACACCATCTGAATCAACCGCCCTTTGATTCTCCAGCCGCTGGCCATGTTGCCAGGCGAGGTAACCGAACATCAATCCAATACAGATGGGCACCATCAAAAACAGCGCCGCAGCAAACAGCACACCGCTCGAAGCCCCTGGTTCCGGTTCGCCTTTGACCCGTCTGGGACGGTTCAGAAGGACACGCCAGTACTTCAGGGACAATACGATCTTCCAGAACAGATGTTTCATTTCACCATCTCAGCAGCCTCCGGGTGACAACTTTCTTCAAACACCGGTATCTCAAAGTCTGCATCAAAGCTGCTTCCATCCGGTGACCTGGTTTGAATGACGAGTTTCCAGATCACTTCGCAATCGTCACCGCAGGCGCCGGATGAACGGGCATCCGCCGGAATTTCCAGGTTGACGGGTATTCGAAACCACCGGCCTGTCGCCTTGACCTGCGCTGCCTTGATCCGCGTTTCGCTTTCGTGAAACGGCACTTCGTCATGGCTGTCATTGATACGGCGACTGTCTTCCGCGGCAATGCGTTGCGTCCAGTGGCGCACGAATCCGGTCAGTCTCAGTTTGGTCGGCGTCCTGGGGTCGGGCTTAAAACCGATCTGCAGATACCCCCTGAAAATCTGACCGGGCCGCCCGGGCAGTGTGTCAATCCACATGGTGGTGGTTCCGAACTTCGCCCAGCTGATGCTGTTCCTGATTGCCGACCACAACATCACCACCGCAATCAGAACAATAACCAGGCAGAGAAGTTTGACCGGTAACGACTGCTCCCAGATCTGTGCGCCGCGATCAGTGGCGAAAAACCAGATCGCGCCCCACCAGTTGGCGACAAACAACCAGAGGAAAAGCACTTTGCCAGCCCTGGTATGCGTCATTCGCTTGTTGGCCCATTGGCTGTTTTCCAGCCAGCGAGCATTACTGCCGGCCCCCAGCTCCCGCCTTAAACGTGTGCGGTTTTTGTGAGGTTCAACAAGCAGGACGTACAAGCCATACAGGCACACCAGCACACCAATCAGACAAGCCTGGCCAGACAGCAATGCCGGGTAGAGAGGTAAGCCCTGTTCGCGATGAAGCGAGGGTAAATTCACCAGGAACACCGCAAGAAGTAGGATCAGCAAAACAAGTATCAGACTTGGAAAGACGCGCTGCATTCGATATCCGTCCAGATCGTCAAAAATCACCGAGGCAGGCACGATGCCGCCGCAGATACACAATCACTGACTATCAGCTCAGCCCCGTAATGCGTGTGCAGAACATCACATCCCAAGCACTCAGCCTTAGTGTTTCTGGCAATGACAATCAGCCTGTTCATGAACCGTGTGAACCGGACGCAGTTCCTGTGAGATCGAGGGGACATAGCCACATATTTGTTCGCTTGTTGGGTTGGCCTGGCGATGTTGCCGCGGACGGCGCGAACTTCTACTTAGCTGTAGACCGCAAACCTTGAGACCAAAGCCGGCGCAGGCTCTCACCCGACTGGCGGCGTGCAGCTCCAAAAGACCGCACGACGGAACCAGACATCACCATTTCGCTCAGTTGATAAGGCGCGGCCCGGTCATTTGAACCACATTTCCGTCTTCCGGCTCTGTGCTCAACCGGCTCTGCAATGTCGGAACGAACCGCTGGATTGAGATATCTTCCACTGTATCACTCTCGATCAGCCTCAACATCTGATCATCGCCTCTGAAGTCGGAGCGCTGACCCAGGAGGGGAACTGCCCTGCGTTCACGGTATTCAGCCAGGGATTTGCTGTAATAGTGATTGATGCGCAGCACATCGGTTGACCGGTTGGCGATACGGTGATCGGCGTGCCCGATCTTGGCGCGGCGCTCTGTCCAGGATTCCGGATACCCATTCCTGAGTATGAACACATGCGAGTTGTGCACCCCGCGCACGGCACTTGGGCGAACAATGGTTTTGACACGGGAAAGGTGCTTGCACGAAGTTTTGGGTTTTCTGAGCCTCTGGGTGAAGTTTTCGGTTACCAGTCCAGGAGGTTTGCGGGTGTGGCCGGATGTACCGAACATATGCCAGTACACCGACAGGGAATCGAGGTCCTCATATTCATGCAAGACCTTGGCCAGAGAATCCGTCGCGGTCGGAAACAGGAACTCATCCGCATCGATAAACGCCATCCATTCAGCCAGGTGGCCGAAATTGGCAAGGCAATGCAACATTGCCAGCTTCTGGGATCGACCGTTTGTGCCGGCCACGCCTTCCCAGCCTTTGAGGAAGTCGGCCCAGTTGACAAGCGTGACCCGCCCTTCTTTCACATAAGGTGCCAGCAAATCCGCCGTGCCGTCACTGCTGCCATTGTCATAGATGAAGAAGTGGCTGACCCCTATCATGCGATGGAACTCGAGCCACTCTTTCAAGTAGGCGCTTTCGTTGCGAACGATGACAAACACAGTGAGATAGTGGCTGCTTGCACCGGCTTCAACAACTGGCTGGGACAACCACAGCCTGCGTTTCGCAGCACCCGGCCACATCCCGGCGAGGCGCCATGATTGCTGCTCGAGTTGGTACAGAGTCTCCGGATTCATTGAGAACATTGCGACGACACCCCCTATCGCACTCATCAATTCTACCGATAGACCGTACACGACCTTTTCATGAAATGATACCGAATTTGTAGAAATTTCAACGAATATTTACACACTGATGGTCTTCAATTAGTTCTCAGGCAGTATTCATATTGAAAAATGAGGCTGACAACATCAAAAAATGCTGCTGGCTCATTTACTTACCCACTAATCTTCAGCAATGTCTTCATTCCACAGCTCGGGTTTTTCCGCGATGAAGCGGGTCATCAGGGCAATGCAGTCAGGATCATCCGCGATCAAAACCTCGATGCCCTTGGACCTCAGAAAATCTTCATTGCCGCCAAACGTGGTGTTTTCGCCAACCACCACGCGTGGAATTCCGAACTGGATGATGGTTCCCGAACACATCATGCACGGGCTTAAAGACGTATATATGGTGATGTCGCGATAGGACCGTTGCCGCCCGGCTTTGCGCAGCGCATCCATTTCCCCGTGGGCAATCGGGTCGCCCTGCTGGACCCGCTGATTGCGGCCGCGCGATACCAGAACGTCTCCGCGCGCCAGAACCGACCCGATGGGACAACCGCCCTCGTCAAACCCTGCCTTGGCCTCGTCATAGGCAATGCGTAGGAATTTCCGGTCAGTTTCGGTGAGCATCTGAACCTCTCTTTCGGGTCTTCACCCTAAACTCTTTCGCCACGCCGAAACGGCACCAGCAGAGCCTGGGGATATTTGGTTTTGCGAGCCATCACGATCATCGCCAGGATCGACATTACATATGGCAGCATGAGGAAGAACTGGTAGGGAATGAACGCACCGGCAGACTGCTGGGCGCGAACCTGAATGGCTTCCAGCCCGGCAAACAGCAATGCACCAAGCAGTGCCCTGCCCGGCCGCCATGACGCGAAAATCACCAGCGCAACGCAAATCCAGCCGCGCCCGTTGACCATCCCGAAGTAAAACGCGTCAAACCAGGACATGGTAATGAAGGCTCCGCCGACGGCCATGAAAGCGCTTCCGACCATGACGGCGCCTGTCCGCACAGCCAACACGTTGATGCCCTGCGCTTCGACAGCCACCGGGTTTTCCCCGGACATGCGCACTGCCAGCCCGACCGGTGTCCTGAACAAGACGTACCAGACCATCGGCACCACCAGCAAAGCCAGATAGGTGAGCGCCGACTGGGTGAACAGGGCCTCGCCAATGATCGGCAGGTCTGACAGCCATGGTACGGCAATGGGCTGAAACGGCACGATTTTCGGCGGTGTCGTGGCATCCGGCAGCAGCATTCGATAAACGAAGTAACTCAGCGATGAGGCAAACAGTGTAATACCGATGCCGGTCACATGCTGTGACAGGCACAGATGCACCGTGAACACTGCATGCAACAGCCCGAAAACAGCGCCCATGCAGGCTGCAAACAGCACACCGGTCCACAAATCCCCGCCCTGGTAAACCCACATCCAGCCCGACATCGCCCCGACCGTCATGATGCCTTCAATGCCGAGATTCAAAACCCCTGCCCGTTCGCAGATAAGTTCACCGAGGGTGCCGAAAATCAACGGGCTGACTATGCGGATCGTGGCTGCCCAGAAGCCTGCGGTCAGCAGGATGTCGACGAAATCACTCATGCGCGCCACCTGATGCGGTACTGGCTCAGCATGACGCTGCACAGCACGGCCAATATGGATACACCAACCAGCACGTCGGCGATGTAGGTTGGAATATTGACCGCGCGCGACATGGCATCAGCCCCCACATAAACTGCCGACAGGAAAATGGCGGCAGGCACCACGGCCAGCGGATTGAGTTGCGCCAGCATGGCGACGGCAATGCCGGTATAGCCGAACCCGGGAGACAGATCGAGCGTCAGATACCCCTTGAGACCGGCGGTTTCGCTGACCCCTGCAATACCTGCCAGTCCGCCGGAAATCATCGCCGTCATGATCACGGTGCGATTGACATTGATACCTGAAAATTCCGCCGCCTTGGCGTTGTGTCCGACCGCCCTGATTTCGTAGCCCTGCACGGTAAAGCGCATCATCAGCCAGATGATCACCGCCATGAACAGAGCGATGATCAGGCCGAAGTGTAATCTGCCCTTTGCCAGCAATGTCGGCAGCACTCCCTCATCTATGATGGACGCTGCCTGTGGCCAGCCCAGTGAAGCCGGATCTTTCCAGGGCCCTTCGATCAGGTAGCCGACCATCAAAAGCACAACGAAATTCAACAGCAGCGTGGTAACGACCTCGTCAACCTTGAGATGGGTTTTCAGCAACACCGGCACGATCAGCAATGCACCGCCGGCCAGGGCCCCCATGATAACCAGAAAGGGAACCATGAGCGCAGGCGGCAGCGTGACCAGACCAGTGCCGAAGAATGTTGCTGCAAGGGCTCCGGCGTACAGCTGCCCTTCGGCACCGATATTGTAAAACTTCGCCCTGAATGCCACCGAAACCGCAAGGCCGGTAAAGATCAGCGGGATTGAGCGTGTCAGCGTTTCGTTGATTGCAAATGCCGATCCGAAAGCGCCCTTGAACAAAAGCGAATAGGCTGTCGGGATGGATGCGCCCGCCCAGGAAATAAGCACCGCGCAAATAATCAGTGAGGCGAGGATAGCCCAAACCGGCGCCATGCCGGCTCGCCAGACGGAAACCGTTTCACGCGGTTCAATGACCATTGGCCGGGCTCCCCATGTTCGCGTGACCCTGATCGCCATGACCCTGATCGGCATGACCTGCCATCATCAGCCCAATCTCCCCGATCGAGCGCTCGCCCGTGGGCAAGGCGCTGCTCAGCATGCCATGCGACATCACTGCAATCCGGTCTGTAAGTGTCATCAGCTCATCAAGGTCTTCGGAAATCAGCAGGATTGCAGCGCCCCTCTTGCGCGCCTCCAGCAACTGTTCCTGTACATAGGCAATTGCGCCCTCATCAAGTCCGCGCACCGGCTGGTTGGCCAGAATGAACGACGGGGTGTTCGATAGCGCCCGCGCCAGAATGAGTTTTTGCATATTGCCGCCGGACAGCAGTTTGGTCTCCGCATCCGGCCCCTTGCAGCGCACATCGAACTCTTCAATCTGTTTCTCAGCCCGCGCCCGGGCCCGGCTGCCGCTGATGATGAAACCGGCGCTGCAAATCTCGTCCGAACGGATATCTTCTGAAATCAGGTTTTCCCAGATGTCCATGGCGGCCACCACACCGCGGGCATGTCTGTCCTCTGGAATTCGTCCGACCCCGGAGGCTACAATCGCGCGCGGATTGCCGGCGTCCAGCATTTGGCCATTGAGTTGAACATTGCCGGAAAAGTCTTTCCTGAGGCCCGACAGAATGTCAGCCAGTGTGCCCTGGCCGTTTCCGGCCACACCGGCAATGCCGACGATTTCATGCTGATGAAGTGTCAGGTCAATTGCCTTGAGCTCCGTCGCGCCGGTTCCAGCGGTCGACACATTGCTGATGTCGAGAACCAGTTCGCCGGGCTCGATTGCTGACAGCTTGGGACGGGTAACAGTTCGACCCACCATCAGCTGCGCCAGTTGTTCCCGCTTCGACGACGCTGTTTCAAGTGTGCCGACGATGGCCCCTCTGCGCAGCACGGCAATGCGATTGCTCACTGCCAGTATCTCGTGCAGCTTGTGGGAAATGAAGATGATGGCAAGGCCCTTCGCTGTGATCGACTGCAATGTCGCGAACAGGCGCTCGGATTCCTGCGGGGTCAACACCGCTGTCGGCTCATCAAGAATGAGAATGCGCGCATCTCGATAAAGCGCCTTGAGAATTTCGACCCGCTGGCGTTCACCCACCGACAGGTCGGACACCATGGCATCAGGATCAACAACCAGGCCATAGTCGGAGATCATGGCGGCGAGCTTTCTCCGGCTCCCTGCCTGGTCCTGCCGCCATGACCACAGACTTTCTGTACCGAGAGTGATGTTCTCCAGAACCGTGAGATTGTCAGCCAGGGTGAAATGCTGATGCACCATGCCGATACCGGCATTGATGGCGGCCTGTGTTGAGCCGGAGGCAAGTACGTCGCCATCAACAAGAATATCACCCTCATCAGCCTGATAATGGCCGAAAAGAATGTTCATGAGTGTCGTCTTGCCGGCACCGTTTTCACCCAGCAGGGCAAGCACCTCGCCCTGTTGCAGTGTCAGCGACACATTATCATTTGCGGTCAGGGTTCCGAAGCGCTTGGTAACGCCCCGGAACTCCAGTACTGGCGGTTTGCTCACACCCCTGTCAGACGTCTAGAAGGACGACTTCGGTTCAGTGTCCGTAATGGTCACGTCAAATTGTCCGGAGAGAATTTTCGCCTTTGTGGCTTCCACCTTGGCCTTGATCTCTGCCGGGATCTTGTCTTCGAACTCATAGTACGGAGCAAGGCTGGCCCCGCCTTTGCGCATCATGGTCCACTCCTTGTAGTTTTCCGCGGCGAAAGTGCCTGCCTTGACCCGCGAAATGGCATGGGCAATGGCTTCTTCCATGTGCCAGAGAGCAGACGTGACAACCACATCGGTGCCGTTTTCCTCCTTGTTCATGTCATTGACGTTGCCGAATGCGAGGACGCCCTTCTCACGCGCCGCATCCACAACGCCGGCACGTTCTGCATACATGATGTCGGCACCGGCCTCGATCTGGGCAAAAGCGGCTTCCTTGGCCTTTGGCGGATCGTACCAGGAGCCGATAAAGGTGACCTTGTGCTGGATATCCGGGTTGACCGACTTTGCCCCGTCGATAAAGGCGTGGAACAGCCGGTTCACTTCACCGATCGGATACCCGCCGACCATGCCCAGCTTGTTGTTTTTGGTCATGGCACCGGCGATCATGCCCATCAGGTAACAGGGCTCGTGAATATAGTTATCGAACACGGAAAAATTGGTTCCGTGCGGCTTAAACGGATCGCCCATCAGGAAGGCAATGTCAGGGTATTCATCCGCAACTTTGCGGGCTTCCTTCGAAATACCGAATGCTTCACCGACAACAAGCTTCACGCCTGACTCGCAATATTCACGCAGCACGCGGATATAGTCCGTGTTGGCGACCTTTTCCGAGAACACGTATTCGATGTCGCCCTTGGCCTTGGCCGCTTCCAGCCCCTGGTGCAGGCGCGCGTCCCATTTCTGCTGGATCGGCTGGGTGTAGATGCCTGCAACCTTGATTGTTTCGGCAAAGGCGGATTTCGCGCCCAGCGTCGTTGCGCCGGCTGCGGCAGCCAGCATCATGTTAAACTGGCGTCTGTTGGTGTTCCAGGTCATTCTTTTTCTCCACTACGTAGTTTGAAATTAACGCGTCCCGTCGTCCCCCCAAAGGCTTTCAGGCAATCCTTCTTCCAGTATTTTTACCAATTGGTCAAATAAATGGTAGCCAAAGAAATTCTGTGAAGCCAGCAGTTTTTGGAAGGTTCACTGGTTTTCCAGCCGCATTTGGCTTCTACCCACAGTTTTCAACGAGAAAGGGCGGCCCGAGAGCCGCCCTTGCAATACCGGTGGATAGTGACGCGGCTACTTGAGTGCCTTGTCCGTGACCGCTGATGTCCAGGCGCCTTCAGGCTCCTTGGTGATAACCGGATCGGATCCGCCTTTCAGCAATGTACTGACCGTGCGCTTGAAATCTGCTTCGTCCAGCGCTCCGTTGGAGCCTGCGGTAAGCTTGGCGATTTCGCGCATCATGCGTTTCTGATGCTTTTCCGTCTGCGCGCCGGAGGCATCGTTTTCAAGCACGATGTCGGCTGCTTCGTCCGGGTTTGCCTCGGCATATTTCCAGCCCTTCATGGAGGCACGAACGAAGCGCACCATCTTGTCTTCGAAGGCAGGGTCCTTGAGCTTGTCTTCCAGGACGTAAATGCCGTCTTCCAGCGTCGCCACACCCTGGTCCTCATATTTGAACACCACCAGGTCATCTTCGGAAAGTCCGGCATCGATGATCTGCCAGTACTCGTTATAGGTCATGGTCGATACGCAGTCGGCCTGCTTCTGCAGGATCGGGTCCACATTGAAACCCTGCTTGAGAACCTTGACCCCGTCAGCGCTGCCGTCGGTGGCAATGCCGAGCTGGCTCATCCAGGACAGGAACGGATATTCGTTGCCAAAGAACCACACACCCAGCGTCTTGCCCTTGAAATCAGCCGGCGAACTGATCCCGGAATCCTTGCGGCAGGTCAGCATCATGCCGGACGTCTTGAATGGCTGGGCAATATTGACCAGGGCAACACCCTTTTCCCGGGACGCCAGTGCAGACGGCATCCAGTCAAGCACCACGTCGGCGCCACCGCCGGCCAGCACCTGAACCGGCGCGATGTCGGGTCCGCCGGGCTTGATCTCCACGTCGAGGTTTTCTTCCTTGTAGAACCCCTTGTCCTTGGCCACGTAATAGCCGGCAAACTGAGCCTGGGTGACCCACTTCAATTGCAAGGCCAGCTTGTCTGCAGCCATTGCCGCCGTTGCAGCAACCGACATGGCCCCTGCAAGGACGATACTCATGAGTGTTCGCTTCATAAACCTACTCCCTTGTTATGTCCGCCGGCTTCGCAGCGACGGATGCCAAAATGTGACGGTGCGCTCAACAAGCGCCACCAAACCGTAGAAAGTCGAACCGGCCAGGGCTGCCACGGCAATTTCAGCCCAGACCATATCCACATTCATTCTCCCGACTTCCGTGGAAATACGAAAACCCATTCCCACGATCGGGGTGCCGAAAAATTCGGCCACGATTGCGCCGATCAACGCAAGCGTGGAGTTTATTTTAAGAGCATTGAATATGAAAGGAGACGCGGCGGGAAGGCGCAACTTGATTAAAGTCTGCCACCAGGAACTGGCATAGGTGCGCATCAGGTCGCGCTGCATGTGATCTGCCGCCGACAAACCCTGTACCGTGTTCACCAGCATCGGGAAAAACGTCATGATGACGACGACAGCCGCCTTCGACTGCCAGTCGAAACCGAACCACATGACCATGATTGGCGCGACACCGATAATTGGCAGGGCCGATACAAAATTTCCCAGCGGCAACAGTCCGCGCTTCAGGAACGAGGACCGGTCACACAACAGCGCAACCAGAAACCCGGATCCGCAGCCGAGCACATAACCGGCAAGCACCGCTTTCAGGAATGTTTGCTGAAAATCAGCCCACAGGATGGGCAACGAATTCAAAATGCGCTCCCAGATCATGGAAGGCGGCGGCAACAGAACCCTCGGCACCTCAAGGCCGCGGGTAAACCCTTCCCACAACACCAGGATGGCCACGCCGAACAGCACAGGGATCAGCAGGTTGACGGTTCTCTGCAGCCCGTGACTGGCAAACGTCCGGCGCGACAGCCACTCATTCAGGGCCCAGGTGCCTAGCCAGAACAGTAGTGCAAGGACCACAAGCCACATTATGCTACGACCCCTTCCGGTTTCTGCCCCATGCGCCTGAGCACATAGGAATGGGCAACCCCGACGATCATCACCAGCACTGCGGCCAGGATTGCAGCCGTAAACAACGCCGACCAGATCTGGATTGTCTGGCCATAATAGGAACCAGCCAGCAAGCGCGCGCCAAGTCCGGCAACCGCACCGGTCGGCAGTTCTCCAACGATGGCACCAACCAGTGAAATAGCGATGGCAATCTTCAGCGATGTGAACAGGTAGGGCATCGACGACGGCCAGCGCAGTTTCCAGAAGGTCTGCGCTGTTGACGCGCTGTAGGTGTGCATCAGGTCAAGCTGGGCCCGGTCAGGACTGCGCAGGCCCTTCACCATTCCGACCACCACCGGGAAGAAAGAAAGATAGGTGGAAATCAGCGCCTTGGGCAAAAGGCCCGACAGGCCGATGGCGTTCAGGACCACAATGATCATCGGCGCGATGGCCAGGATCGGGATGGTCTGGCTGGCGATCACCCACGGCATGACAGACTTGTCCATGGCCTGGTTATGAACAATGCCAACCGCCAGCAGGATGCCCAGCACGGTACCGATAGCAAAACCAAGCAGCGTCGCCGACAGGGTGATCCAGCCATGATAGACCAGGCTGCGCTTGGACGTGATTTTCTTCAGCACAATGGTCTTGTACATCTCCTCCGCGATCTGATGGGCGGCCGGCAGAACCGGCCGCTCCTGGTTCATCGTGTTGGAGACAACTTGCGAAAACCCGATTTCGGTGCCCGCGCGCTCTGCCTTGTCATATTCAAACGGTGCGTTCATCCACACGACACAGGCATACCAGATCACGACGACCGCCGAGATGACCGTTAGAACCGGAATGGTTTTGCCCCTGGCATTCATGATCAGGCCCAATCACTCATCATAGCTGTGCCCTGCTCTCAAGCCTTCCCGCACCCGGTGCGCGATTTTCAGAAACTCCTCGCTTTCGCGGATCTCCAGCGGACGCTGTTTCGGCAACGATGACTCGATGACATCGGTCACCCGGCCCGGTCGCGGACTCATGACGACGATTTTAGTGGACAGGTAAACCGCTTCAGGAATGGAGTGCGTGACAAAACAGATCGTCTTGTTGGTCTTGTCCCAGAGGTTCAGCAACTGCTCGTTGAGATGATCGCGCACAATCTCGTCAAGTGCGCCGAACGGTTCGTCCATCAGCAACAGATCTGCATCAAAGGCCAGCGCCCGGGCAATCGAGGCTCTTTGCTGCATGCCACCAGAGAGCTGCCAGGGATATTTTTTCTCAAACCCGGCCAGATTGACCAGCTCCAGCGTGCGGTCAATGCGCTGGCGCGTTTCGTCTGCCGAGTACCCCATGATTTCCAGCGGCAAACCGACATTGCGCTCTATGGTGCGCCACGGATACAGTGAAGCCGCCTGAAAAACATAGCCATAGGCGCGCGCCTTGCGTGCAGCTTCCGGATCGACGCCGTTGACCCTGATTTCGCCGCCGGTGGGCTTTTCCAGATCGGCGATGACCCGCAGGAATGTGGTCTTGCCGCAACCGGACGGGCCGATAAATGAGACAAACTCGCCCTTTCCGACACTCAGGTCGACCCCCGACAGGGCATGGACCGGCCCGTCGTCAGTCTGAAATGTCAGGGACAGGCCGGTTGCCGATACCACATCCTGTGACATCAAACGCCGCTCGCCGGAATTCCCGTACGCTGCACCTTGCGCGGCGCGGTAATCTGCTTCCACTCGGAAAGCGCCTTGTTGACCGCCTGAAACGGCTCGCGCTTGACGAACTCACCATGGCCTTCCTGTGTCTTGATGGCCCCTTCTTCAATCGCCACCTGGCCCCTGGTCAGGGTGTATCTCGGCAGGCCTTCGACTTTCTTGCCCTCAAACACATTATAGTCGATGGCCGACTGCTGCTTGTCCGCGGTGATGGTTTTCTTCAGGCTCGGATCCCACACCACAAGGTCGGCGTCAGATCCCACTAGGACGGCTCCCTTCTTCGGGTAGACGTTGAGAATTTTGGCGATATTGGTCGACGTCACCGCGACGAACTCGTTCATCGTCAACCGGCCGGTCTTGACCCCGTACGTCCACAACATCGGCATCCTGTCTTCAAGGCCGCCGGTGCCGTTGGGGATCTGGGTAAAGTCGCCAACCCCGAACCGCTTCTGTTCGGTGGTAAAGGCGCAGTGATCGGTTGCCACTACCTGCAGCGAGCCTGCCTGCAGGCCTGCCCACAGTGAATCCTGGTGCTTCTTGTTGCGGAACGGCGGCGACATCACCCGGCGCGCGGCATGATCCCAATCGGCATGGGCATACTCGCTTTCATCCAGTGTCAGATGCTGGATCAGCGGCTCACCGTACACCCGCATACCCTTTTGCCGGGCGCGGCGGATGGCTTCGTGAGACTGTTCGCAGGACGTATGCACGACATAAAGCGGAACGCCTGCCATATCGGCAATCATGATGGCGCGGTTGGTCGCCTCGCCTTCCACTTCCGGCGGACGAGAATAGGCGTGGGCTTCAGGACCGTTATTACCTTCAGCCATCAGCTTGGCCTGCAATTGCGCGACAACGTCACCGTTTTCCGCATGCACCAGCGGCATGGCGCCAAGTTCGGCACACCTCTGGAATGACGAATACATCTCGTCGTCATCGACCATGAGCGCGCCCTTGTAGGCCATGAAGTGCTTGAACGTGTTGATGCCCTTGTCCCGGACCACGGTCTCCATTTCATTGAACACCTGCTCGCTCCACCAGGTGATCGCCATATGGAAGGAATAGTCGCAGTTTGCGCGGCCCGACTTGTTGTCCCACATCTGGATGGCTTCCAGCAGTGACTGGTCGGGCGACGGCAGCGCAAAATCGACGACCATGGTGGTGCCGCCCGACAGGGCTGCCCGGGTGCCGCTTTCAAAATCGTCCGACGAGTAAGTCCCCATGAACGGCATTTCCAGGTGCGTATGCGGGTCAATCCCGCCCGGCATGACGTAACAGCCTGTGGCGTCCAGCGTCTTGTCGCCGTCAAGCCCGCTGCCAATGGCGACGATCTTGCCGCCCTCAATCTTGACGTCCGACTTGTAGGTCAGGTCGGCGGTAACGATTGTGCCGCCCTTGATGACTGTACTGGCCATGATTTCTTACCCTCTCACCCGATAATTTCAGCAGTTTCGACAACGGCGTGAAACAACACTTCCGCACCGGCCGTCGACCATTCCTTGGAAATCTCTTCAGCCTCATTGTGGCTCAGACCGCCGACGCAGGGACACATCACCATGGCCGTCGGCGCCACCTTGTTGATCCAGCATGCATCATGGCCTGCCCCTGAAATGATATTGCGGTGGGAATAGCCCAGCCGTTCAGCCGCACTGCGGATCGCCTGCACGCAAGCCTCGTCGAATTCCACCGGATCAAAGCCGCCGATTTTCTCGATCTCCACACTGAGACCCATGTCATCGCAGATTTTCTTCGCACCTGTCGCCAGGCGCTGCTCCATGTCCTGGATCGTCGCAAGGTTGGGCGAACGAAAATCAACCGTGAACACCACCTTGCCCGGAATGACATTCCTGGAGTTGGGATAGACCTCGATATGACCGGCAGCACCAACGGCATCAGGCTTGTGCGACCAGGCGATCTCGTCGACCAGGTCGAGAATGCGGGCCATGCCGAGGCCGGCATTCTTGCGCATCGGCATCGGTGTCGAGCCGGTATGCGCATCCTTGCCGTGCACCGTCAATTGCGTCCACGACAAGCCCTGGCCATGAGTGACCACACCGATATCCACGTCTTCTGCTTCCAGGATGGGGCCCTGTTCGATGTGCAGTTCGAAGAACGCCTTCATCTTGCGGGCGCCGACCTCTTCATCACCGCGCCATCCAATGCGCTCCAGTTCATCACCGAACTTCTTGCCCTCGGCATCTTCTATTGCATAGGCCCAGTCCTGTTTGTGGACATCTGCAAACACGCCTGACGCCAGCATTGGCGGTGCAAAACGCGCACCCTCCTCATTGGTCCAGTTGGTCACCACAATGGGATGCTTTGTCTTGATGTTGAGATCATTCAGGGTCCGAACAATCTCAAGTCCTGCCAGCACACCCAGCACGCCGTCATAGCGGCCACCTGTAGGCTGCGTGTCGAGATGCGATCCCACATAGACCGGCAGGGCATCCGGGTCGATTCCTTCCCGCCGCATGAACATGGTGCCCATCTGGTCGACACCCATGGTGCAGCCGGCCTCCTCGCACCAGCTCTGAAACAGCTTGCGGCCTTCACCATCCTCATCGGTCACCGTCTGGCGGTTGGAGCCACCTGCGACACCGGGCCCGATCTTGGCCATCTCATGAATGGTGTCCCAGAGACGGTCGCCATTGATACGCAGGTTTTCACCAGGTGCTGTCATTTCATATCCCGTGCAACATTGAAAAATTTGATCAATTGGTAAAGATTACAGGTTTCACATCGTTCCTCAAGATGTAAAATGAGCGCTCAGGGCCGCACTCCGGTATTAAAGCCGCCCTCGCAGGAGAAACATCGCTTGGCCAAGCCCAGAGCCGCAGAAACCCGCAAACGCACCCGCATCCAGCAGGAGAAGGAAGACCGTATTCTCGACGCCGCTCTCGATGTGTTTTCAGTGCACGGATTTCGCGGGTCAACCATCGACCAGATCGCCAAGGCCGCCGGCATGTCAAAGCCCAACCTGCTGTACTATTTCCGCACCAAGGAGGCGATCCACCGCCTGCTGATCGGGCGGCTTCTGGACACCTGGCTTGATCCGCTGCGCGAGATGAGCGCCGACGGCGATCCTCTGTCGGAGATCTGCTCCTACATCAGGCGCAAGCTGGAAATGGCGCGCGACTATCCGCGCGAAGGCCGGCTGTTCACCAACGAGATCCTGCGCGGCGCGCCGCACATTCAGGAAGAGATGAGTGACCTGAAATCCCTGGTGGATGAAAAGGCCAAAATCATGCGTGGCTGGATGAAGGATGGACGGCTGGCCAAGTGCGATCCGCACCACCTGATCTTCTCGATCTGGGCAACAACCCAGCACTATGCCGACTTCGACGTCCAGGTGCGCGCGGTTCTGGGACCGGCCAAGTCGGGCGAAGGCCGTTTCGAGGACGCCGCGCGCTATCTTGAGAAGTTGTTCCTGGACGGGTTGAAACCGTAAAATCTGGTTTATGGGTTCGCACAGTCCGCTGTGGCTGCTTCGAGCCCATGGTAGACATTCAGCGCGACACGCCTGATGTCCGCTGTGTGCCAAATACTGCGATTACCGGTGTGTATCTCGGGAGCAGCGGGCCTTCCGGACAGATTGAGACATCTGTTTGGGCATCATCGGGAAGGTCAGTGCTTTCTTAGGTGCCGCCTACTCCGTCATATTTATGCCATTTGATGCTGCGATATGACGAAACGTCAACTCAATCACAGGTTGATTCTGTTGCCGATACGTAACCAATAGGGACGCATTCTGAGAACTTTTCACTGGGGGGCTATAATGCTGCTCCTGCATTGAAGAGGTCACCAATGCTTTATCTTAAAGGCTCCCAACTCCCGAAACTGAAGCCATTTGTCCTGCTTCTTGCAGGCCTCTGGTTGATCATGCTCGCGCCGGTATTGAGCAGCGCACCAGCCAGCGCCCAGGATCAGTCAGAAGCCGCCATCCGCGAAAGAGCGAACGCCGGCAAGGTCACGCTCATCACCGGTGGCGTGGACGGCGTTTCCAACACCTATCAGCAACTAGCCGGCGATCTTGCCAGCGTTCTCGACGTCAAAAGCGAACTGCGTGTATTGCCGGTCATTGGCTACGGATCGCTGCAGAATATTGAGGATCTGCTTTTCCTGAAGGGCATCGATGTTGGCATGGTTCATTCCGATGTCATGCGGCACATGGAACAGCGCGGCATACTGCCCGGTGCCAGGAACAGGCTCAAATACGTCACCAAACTGTATGATGAGCAGCTACATATTCTGGCCAATACAAAGTACACCGACGTCAAGCAGTTGAACGGTCAAACCATAATCGTCGGGCGGCCTGGCACCGGCAATGAGATGAGCGCGTTGACGCTGCTCCGCGATCTCCGCCTGAAGGTCAAACTCATCCATGTCGAATTCAAGGAAGGTGTGGAACAGGTGCGAGACGGCAAGGCCGCGGCCATGGTTGTGGTAACACGTAAACCATCATCGAAACTGCGCAAGATCAAGGCCGGTTCAGACCTGCATTTCCTGCCGGTGCCAATGACGAAAACCGTTTTGCGGACCTATTTTCCAGACCCTCTGACTGCCGAGGATTATCCAAACCTGGTGCCGCCGGGCAAGCCTGTTGAGACCGCCAGAATGGCTGCCATACTGGCGGTGTATAACTGGGCGGACAAAACCGCGCGTTATGCCAATGTCACCCGGTTCATCAGAACGTTCATCAGCAAGTTTGACCAACTGTCCACAGCGTCACGCAAGGACGTATGGCAGAAGCTGGACTTCACCGGAGAGGTGAAGGGCTGGCAGCAGTACGGGCCGGCAGAGAAAATCATTCGCCAGGCCGTGGCATCGCGCAAGGTGACACCCACCGGATTTAAACCGGAAGTCAACAAGAACTCGGAATTTGCCGCCTTTGTGAAACTGGTCCAGACGACCACAAACAAGAAATACTCTCCGAATGAACTCTTGAAGCTTTATCTCAGCTACAAAGACTGGTCGGAAAAGCAGTAGCGCGCAGAACCCATGTGTACTGCAGGGCTCATCAGGAAACATGCGGAAGACAACCTGGTCAGGGGAAAACCGGTCCTGGCGTCTTGTCCGGTTGCAAATGCGCGTGGGTGTCCAGGTTATCCTGACCGAGCAGGCCGGGGGGAGATGTCTCAAATACAGACACAACCCCGGCCAATAGGTTCAACACAATCGGTTCATTCCTGAATGACCAGGCGATCTGGATTGACGGTCAGCTTGTCGGCATGGCCAGCAGTAACATAACGCGGAGCTAGCATGAAACGTATCCTGACAGTTCTGGCGCTGATGATTTTGCCATCAGTTGGCCTTGCCGCCGAGGTGAAACAGGCACCTTGGGCACCCGAAGCTGCCGCTTATCGAACGACCCTGTTCCTCGGCAATCTTAGCCCAGTGCCCTGGCAAAAGATCAGGTACAGCTGGGAAAACCCCGCCAAAGGCGGCACTGTTGACGTTCCAGCTCTATCACGCCTGAACGCAGCCGAGCAGGCCGCCTTGCGTACAGCCCTGGCTGCCAAGGATCGGCAAGCGATGTTTGAAGCTGCCACGACAGCGATCCACCGGAAAATTTTGGGTCATCTGGCTGCAGCCACAAAAAACATGGGAACAGTTGAGGCTGAGTCGGATGTCGCGCAGGCTCGAGCGCTGTTTCGTGCATTCGAAGATGGTATCAAGGCAGCCGATCTCGACGCTTTCCGTAATTTGAATCTGGCTTGGCTGGAATTGAAATCGGCGCTGGGGTTCCGCAAGTCTCTGGGCACCAAAGCGCTCAATCCCGACACTGATCTTTTTGCCGGAGCGCGCGCCACCATTGAGACCTATCTGACTGCCAATTATGCGCCAGCCGATTTTGCCGACCGTAGCCGGTTGAGCGCAATTCCCGAAACCGCGATTGCGAAGGGAAAGACAATTGACCTGCCTGCCACCTTGCCACCGGGATCAAATATTGCCGATCAACGACAGCTGCCCCGGCTGGTGCTGCAGTTCGAAGAGGCAGGCGAGGATGAAGCCAACCTTCCGCTGGTCGCCTATGGTGACATGCTGTTCGACAGCTCCCAGATTTTCGGCAATCCGGCGCGCGAACTGGGGATTGCCTGCTCAACCTGTCACAACCGCTCGGATGTAAACCGGGATTTCTTCATTCCGGGCCTGAGCCATCGTGCCGGCGGCATGGATGTCGACAGTGCCTTTTTCAATCCGCTGTTCAACGACCGCACCGATGACCATCTGGATACACCGTCGCTGCGCGGCTTACGGTTTACCGCCCCTTATGGCCGTGACGGACGCGAGCCCAGTCTGCGCCGCTTTACCCGCAACGTGATTGTCACGGAATTTGCAGGTAAGGAACCAACACCATTCCAGCTCGACGCGCTGGTCGCCTATATGCGGCAATTCGATTTTCTGCCCAATCCGAAGATTGATCGCACAGGCAAACTGACCAAGCTGGCTTTGGATGCAGCCAAACGCGGTGAGACCTTGTTCAACACACCATTCGAAGGCTTGAACGGGCGGGCCTGCTCCACCTGCCATATTCCTGATCGCAACTTCCGCGATGGCAAGACCTACGACATCGGCAGCTCCGAACCGCCTTTCCCTGGCGGTACGGCGACGGCCTTTGAGACGCCGACCCTACGCAATATCAATTTCAGCGCGCCATATATGCACGACGGTTCGCTACCGACACTGGCAAGCGTTGTGAATTGGTTCAATGAGAAAAAGTCGCTGGGACTTGATGATGTACAACGCGCTGACCTGACCGCTTACCTGAAAGCCGTTGGAGATGGCGAGCAGCCCTATCAGGTGTTTGCCGGCGAAGACAGTGAGTTCCGGCTGGCGTTTGAGGAGTTGACGACATTTGCATCCACTCTCAACACCTTGTTGCCTGCCCGCGACGCCAAGCACATTGCGATTCTCATCGATACGGTTGCGCCAGAACTGGCTGCAGATGCAGATACCATGGGCAACCCTTCCGCACACCCCATGGTCCACCAGATGTCCAACACGCTGCAGGCGGTGGGAGACGCAGTGGCAACCGACGACTGGGCAGAAGCCGAAAGCCGCTGGCGGGAGTTCCAGGCCCTGCAAAAACAGTATGACGAGAAGATTTTCTGATGCTGCCGTGCCAGCCACAATGAAGAACTGATACGGCTCTTAGCTCGCCAAGAAAACAGACAATCAAAAGTCCCATGACCACTCGATTTGACCATCGGAAGCTTCATGGCTTCTGAGTCTGTAAGAGACAGACTTTAGGTCACCCGCAAGAACTTAGTTTCCTAATGATCGACCGACTGTCTACCGGAGTGTGTCGCGCTTCTTTGTTTAGTGGTTGCTGCACTGATTGTCGGTTGTGGAATCATTAGGCGCGGAATTTGCTTCGGCCTGGGCCTCGGAAACTTGCTGTTTTGCCTTTGCCAGTTGATCGCGCAGTGCTTTTGCTTCCTTGGCGGCGGCTTGTTCCGCCTGAGTATGCTGTGTCGAAATCGACTCGATCTTTTCCAGCGACGCCAGTAGTTTTTTGTTCAGCATTTCACGTTTGGTACGCGACTGTCCGAGCTCATCATCCAACTTCGCTGCCTGCTGCAGCACGCGTTCGCACTTTAGTTTCAGTGCACGTTTTTCGCTCTCGACGGACTCTATCCGGGCGCCCAGTTGCTCGATCCGCTGCTTTGCCGCTTTTTCCTCCTGAGACGTTGCAGCCAACATTCTACCTTCAGGTTTCGCTGCCTCTTTTCGTGCCTCATCCAGTTGAGCTTTCAGGGCATCGCGTTCCTTGCTGGACCTGGCGAGCTTGGTTTTGAGGCTTTCGACCAATTGTTCGGACTGTCGCAAGGCACTTTGCTCTTCTACCGCTTTGACCTGCGACGCCTTTGCCTCGGCAAGCCTCGTTTCCGGATTCGAAACATCTTTGTGGGCTGCTACAAGTTCTGCGCGGTACTTCCTGGCCGCACGTTGTGCAGCCAGCAGCTTTTTGTGTTTGGCTTTGTTGGCGGCCAACGCCACGGCAAGCTTTCGAACAGCTGTTTTGCGCGCCCGTTCGGATTTCTCCAACTTGGCCTGTTCAGCTTCCAGGAGCTTTCTTTGGCTGGTGCCGGCAAACGGGCCGTGCTTGTTCGATGTGCCCGAACAACCTGCCAGGGTCACGGCAACGGCGCACATCACGCCTGTCCCGATGTAGAAGACGCCACGGTTGTCGCGGCGCTTTTGCTGCCCCAGATTCTGATCCGTCACAATCTCAATGTTCCCGCGTTTCAAGCACCGCCGTTTGGTCAGCAAAACCTGAATGATTTTGCTAAAACTTTAGCTATCTTGCCCCAACGTCGGTAAAGGCCAGGTTCAGGAACACGGTTAAAATATAGTTAGTGAAACAGTCCCGTCAGATACTGTTCGACTGTGATGATTTCGACGTTCAGGTGGGCGCGGTTCTGGGTCCCGGCAAAGCAGGTGAAGGCCGCTTCGAAGATACCGCACGCTATGTCGAGAAGCTGTTTCCGGGCGGTTTGAAACCGTCGAAGCGATATCATTGATCCATGCAGTCCGTAATGGCTGCTTTGAGGCCTTAGCAGACATGTTTTCAGAAGGTATGGACCGGAGCCATGTGCCAATTCGTATCGAACGGAAAATGAACGTTCAGAAGGAGATGGCTAGACAATGCACCAGTTGAGGTTGGCCGGCTAACCATCCGAACCTAGCAACCAGGAAGCGGAGTTTTGAACTCATAACGCTCTTTAAGATAATTTACCGTCACAGCACCCTTATTGCAGCTGTCAATCGCTTCCGTATCAAAAACGAAGAACTTGCTTCCTGCGCCCAGACGGCCAAGCCCTCGAGAGATCGATTTCTCCAAAAACGCAACAACGCTCGAGACGACAGGATTTACCCCCTCGTCCGGGAGGGGTTTATAATTCTTCGAATTGGCTTCGACGGAAATCTTCGAAATTTCCTCAAATAAAAAATCACCTGATGCGTTTACCTTGTAGTGAACGATCCCTACGACCATGTATCTCCTGAGGTTACTGCATACGTTTTTTATTTGTGGGGTGCATTCTACATACTGTGGAGCTACCCAAAATAGGAAAACACTACTTCCATCCTTAAGGCTGTGATTCAGGTTTAAATATTCCTGCGCTGCTGCCAGTGGAGTTGGTTTCCATTGCCGGGCTTCGACGCTGGGCGGGCTCGAAAACACTAACGTAGTTAAGAGAAGCGCCAATATAAGTCGGATTTTCATCTGCTCAAGGTAGCAGAGCCTTTCACTGAGATGCAATTGCTTTGAAATGCAGTTTTCGTGCACTCGCGAATGACAAAAGCCCATAGCGGAGGTTTGCTCAGCAATTCGAAGGAAACCTTGTCCGCACAGCAGTCGTATGCCGGTAATCTAGCCAATTGGCCCGGACCAGGGGCTGGCCACTCACTGGTCCGGCGCGAACGCCATGACCAGCATGGCCGCCGCCGTCACCAGAGCGCCGGCAAGGATTGACGGGCCGACCCAACCATGCCCGATCAAACCTTCGATCAGGATCACGAAGGCGGGCGTGAAATAGGTATAGGACAGCACCTTTGAGGCCGGCAGGCGCAGCGAGGCGAACTGGATCAGGAAGAATGTGCCCGCCGTGGTGAATACCGCCAGGTAGGCAACCGCCAACCAGACGATTGTGGGAAGCGCCGTCCAGTCTGTCGCCACGATATCACGTGCCCCGACAGCCCCGATCCAAAGGGTGGATGCCACAAGCGTGTAGAGAGTGAAGTGCAGCACCGGTTCGCCCTTGTTGAACTTCCGCACCAGTGACGCGTAAGCCGCATGGGCTGCACAGCCTACGAAGAAAATCGCCTCGCCTTTGCCGATCTGGAGCTTGAGAAGGGCATCCAGGTCACCCTGGAATATCACCCAGATGGCGCCGGCTGCGGCAGTCAGCAGGCTGAGCCAGACAATGCCGGGCGTCGTCTGGCGCAGGAAAAGCCAGCCGAACCCGGCGCTCATCAGCGGCACCAGCATGAACACCGCCCCGGTCGAGATCGGCTCGGCAATCTGCAGCGCCACGAACATCAGGATGAAGTAGGTCGCCATCAGCGCACCCAGGATGGCATAGCGCCACACAGCGTCCGGCCTGGCAATCGGCTTGTTCGCAATCGCCAGGGCAACGGCAGCGACAAGTGCGGTTGCGATGACAAAGCGCACGCCGTTCAGGGCCGCTGGTGCAATGAACGGTGCTGCCAGATCGCCGATGGAAAACGAACCGGCAATCAACAGTGCAAACATCAGGGATGACAAATGACCGAGCAGTTTCTGCCGGCCTGTAGCAAAGGCCGATGGCCGCACCACGCCTTGTTGCTCACTCATCGCAGTGGCTCAGCGGCACAGTATTGTGTCTCACTCAGCCGCCACCCGTGACGGGTTGTTGGGATGCTCGGTCCAGTTGCCGTAATCGCCACTGACCTTTTTCCCGGTTCGCCTGTCCGTCTCACCGGCCGCCAGCGGCTCCATGGTGATGCAGTTTTCAACCGGACACACGTTCACACACAGATTGCAGCCGACGCATTCCTCATCGATGACCTCGAAGCGGCGCACTCCGTCCACTTCCTGGGTAATCGCCTGGTGGGAGGTGTCCTCGCAGGCGATATGGCACCTGCCGCACGAGATACACATGTCCTGATTGATCTTCGCCTTGGTGACATAGTTGAGATTGAGATACTGCCAGTCGGTAACATTGGGCACCGCACGCCCGATGACGTCGTCGAGGCTCGCATGGCCTTGTGCATCCATCCAGTTCTCAAGGCCTTCGATCATTTCCGACACGATCTTGAACCCATAGGTCATGGCAGCGGTACAGACCTGGACGTTGCCGGCGCCAAGCGCCAAAAATTCTGCGGCGTCACGCCATGTGGTGATGCCGCCAATGCCGGAAACGGGAAGGCCACGGGTTTCGGCATCACGGGCGATCTCCGCCACCATGTTCAGGGCAATCGGCTTGACCGCCGGGCCGCAATAGCCGCCGTGCGAGCCCTTGCCGTCAATCGATGGTTCAGGCGAGAAATTGTCGAGATTGACCGACGTAATCGACGAAACTGTGTTGATCAGCGAAACGGCATCTGCGCCGCCTGCCATGGCCGCACGTGCCGGAAACCGGATATCGGTGATGTTGGGGGTCAGCTTCACGATCACCGGCATGCGGGTGTTTGCCTTGCACCAGCGCGTGACCATTTCGATGTATTCCGGCACCTGGCCGACGGCTGATCCCATACCGCGTTCGCTCATCCCGTGCGGACAGCCGAAATTGAGCTCAATGCCGTCGGCACCGGTTTCCTCAACCAGAGGCAATATGGCTTTCCAGGCCGCCTCCTCGCACGGCACCATGATCGACACCACCATGGCGCGGTCCGGCCAGTCCTTCTTGACCTGCTTGATTTCGCGCAGATTGACATACAGGTCCCGGTCGGTGATCAGCTCGATATTATTGAGCCCCAGCAGGCGGCGGTCAGCGCCCCAGATCGCGCCATAGCGCGGTCCGTTGACATTGACCAGCGGCGGTCCCTCCTCGCCCAGGGTCTTCCAGACCACACCACCCCAGCCGGCCCTGAAGGCGCGCTCGACATTATAGGCCTTGTCGGTTGGTGGCGCTGACGCCAGCCAGAACGGGTTTGGTGACTTGATGCCGGCGAAAGTGTTTGTGATGTCAGCCATGGTACTCTCTCCTTTGACGCGCCTTGATGGAAGTCGCGCTATTGTTTGAGTGTCTTGTTGATCGCCTCTGCCGCGTCCCGGCCCTGGGCAACCGCCGTCACCGTCAGATCGTCACCGGTATTGGTGCAATCTCCGCCCGCCCAGACCTTGTCGGCGGACGTGCGGCCATCCGCATCGGTCGCAATGCGCCCGCCGTCAAGCTTGATCGGCAAACCCAGGCCCGACGCCTCCAGCGTCTGGCCGATGGCCACCAGTACCTGGTCCGCCTCAATGGTCATCATCTCGCCGGTACCGGCCAGCCTGCCATCTTTCTGGGATGTGTATTCCAGGGTCACGGACTGCACTTTGCCGTCCGCCGTGTTGACCTTTTCAGGCTGCAGCCAGTGCCGGATGACTACGCCGCGCGACGTGGCCAGGTCCTGCTCGAAAACGGAAGCATTCATCTGCTCCTTGCCCCGGCGATAACAGATCGTCACATCCTCGGCCCCGAGCAGCTTGGCCTGCACTGCTGCATCAATTGCGGTCATACCACCGCCGATTACCACGATCCGCCTGCCGACGGCGATGTCCGACTTATCCTTTGACTGGCGCAGTCCGGCGATGAAATCGACCGCATCAACGACACCTTGTGCATCGTCCCCTTCCATCCGCAGCGCATTCACACCCGCCAGTCCCACGCCCAGGAACACGCCGTCATAGTCGGACTGCAGTTGTTCCAGTGCAATGCCCTCGCCGAGTTTCTGGCCATACCGGATACTGATACCGCCGATGGACAACACGAAATCAACCTCGCGCTGCGCGAAATCATCGACAGTCTTGTAGGCGGCAATACCGAACTCGTTCAGGCCGCCGGGTTTTTCCCTGGCCTCTAGGATTTCCACCTCGTGTCCATACATTGCCAGGCGATGCGCGCATGCGAGACTTGCAGGCCCGGCTCCGACCACGGCCACCTTCTTGCCGGACGCCGCAGGACGCTTGTAGATCTCGTTTTTGCTGTCCATTGCATGATCTGTTGCATAGCGCTGCAACAGGCCGATCTTGACCGGCTTGCCCTCGGCCACTTCCCGGACACAGACCTGCTCGCACAGTGTTTCTGTCGGGCAGACCCGGGCGCACATGCCGCCAAGTATGTTCTGATCAAAAATTGTTTCTGCAGATCCCAGCGGATTGCCGGTCGATATCTGCCGGATGAACATCGGAATGTCGATTGACGTCGGGCACGCGGTCACGCACGGCGCGTCATGACAGAAATAGCACCGGTCCGCAGCAACCACCGCCTCGTGCGCATTGAGCGGCGGATGCAGGTCCTGAAAATTACCCTCGATGTCAGATGCATCCAGCCGTCCCGCAACAACGCCGCTCATATGCTGTTTGCTGTTCAATGGACTGTCTCCCTGGCCTCTTGCTGCTCATTGTAAGTGCTGCCTGATGTGTCAGGCGGATGGTATCAGGGTATGCAAGTTCAAAAAATTTATCAATTGGTAAATTTTCTTGCCGTTATCCACACCCGCCACTTGCCCAAACTGCCAGGAGTGCGTATCCAATTCATCCAGTCCATTCCTGCTTGTGCCCAGTTAGAAAAGGTTTATCCCATGACGTCACCGGTAACCGTGATCGACCACCCCCTGGTGCTGCACAAGCTGTCCCTGATGCGCGACAAGACGACTCCGTCTGCCGTGTTTCGCAAACTGCTGAACGAAATTTCGCTGCTGCTGGCCTACGAGGTCCTGCGCGACCTGCCATTGACCACGCGCACCATCGAGACACCGATTGAATCCATGGATGCACCATTCCTGGCCGGCAAGAAGTTGTGCCTGGTGTCCATCCTGCGCGCCGGCAACGGCCTGCTGTCGGGCATGATGGACCTGGTCCCGTCGGCCCGCGTCGGCCACATCGGTCTGTATCGCGATGCCAAGACACTGCAGGCCGTCGAGTATTACCTGAAGCTGCCGGATGAGATTGAAAGCCGTCCGGTCATCCTGGTCGATCCGATGCTGGCAACCGGCAACTCGGTTTCAGCCGCCATTGACCGGCTCAAGGAGGCCGGCGCAAAAGATATTCGTTTCATGTGCCTGCTGTCGGCACCGGAAGGCGTCGAGGCCCTGTCGGCCAAGCATCCCGATGTGCCGATTTTTACGGCCGCCATCGACAGCCATCTCAACGATCACGGCTATATCGTGCCGGGCCTGGGCGACGCGGGCGACCGCATGTTCGGCACCAAGTAAGGCAAAACCCACGCCTGACCGGGTCAATCAGCCGGTATCTGACAGGTCATGCCAGCTCAGCATGTCACCCTTCGCCACCGTGCCGATATCGGCCGCGACCACGGCAATGCCGTCTGCATGGCACAACGGTGCCAGAGAAGCCGACCCGCCTGTTCCAAGGCGCTCGATAACCGGTGCGCCGAACCTGTCGGTCCCTGTCCGCCTGACCGGAAAATACTCGGTTCGTCCCGGCCACCGGTTCCAGTCAAACCCGGCAATCGCCGGTGTCGTTGTGAGATGGACGGGCCCCTGTCGGCCCGACAGTCTGGCCACCATTCCATCGACAAACAGCTTGAACCCGACATAGGCGGCCAGCGAATTGCCCGGCAGCCCGGCAACAAGGGTGTCTCCAAGTTTCCCGAACATGACCGGTTTTCCGGGTTTCATGGCAACCTGCCAGAAAGCCACCTCACCGCCAGCCTTCTCCAGCGCGGGCTTGATGAAATCATGCCCGCCCACCGACACCGCTCCAGATGAAACGATCAGGTCGAATGTTCCGGCCATGCCAGCAAAGCAGCTTGTGGTCGCGTCGAGCGTGTCACCGATGATACCAAGGTCCGTGACATCCGCACCTGCCTGCTGCGCCAGCCGGATCAGCATCGGCCGGTTGGCATCAAACAGTTGGCCGAATGACTTTGACTGCCCCGCTTCGATGATCTCGTCTCCGGTGGAAAAAACACCAACTTTGGGGCGCCGGTAGGCGTTGACCGCTGAATAACCGTTGGCTGCAAGCAGTCCGATATGCCGCGATCCGAGCAGTGTCCCTGCCCCGACCAGCAAGGCGCCGCGCGAGATGTCTTCTCCCTGCTGCCTGACATTCTGGCCCGCCTCCGGCTTGCGCATGAAAACTGCATGGCTTGCATCCATGCCGACGTCTTCCTGCATGACCACTGCATCAAAGCCCTCAGGCACCGGCGCGCCGGTGAATATGCGAACCGCTACCGGTGTTTCGGGAACAGCCACGGTGAGGTGTGCACCCGCCGCCAGCGGCCCCACGACCGGAAGCTTCCACGGACCGTTTCCGGTGAAACATGACGCCCTGACCGCAAACCCGTCCATCGCAGAATTATTGAAGAACGGCATAGGTGCCGGTGCATGCAGGTCTTTGCTCAATGTCCGGTTGCCTGCGCAGCTCAGCTCTATCAGTTCAAACTCACTCGGTTTCCTGACGAGCGCATGCGCCCGACACACTGCATGATGCACCGACATCCGCGGTTTCACTTGAACTCGGTCATCGCATCCACATGCGGCTAGGCGGGCTGTATCAGCCATTGAGAATATCTCCCGGTTTGCAGTTGTTGTCGGTCGCCACGGTCGGCACCGAAACCGGCAGCCCTTCGGTAGAGCAGTCCAGGTTTCGCAACAGCCCGTCTTTCAGCCCGTAGACCCAGCCGTGGATCCGCAATGGTTTGCCGCGCCGCCAGGCTGACTGGATGATCGGGGTTCGCGCCAGGCTGGCGACCTGGGACTGAATGCTCAATTCGCACAGCCGATCCTGTTTCGATTGCTCGGATTCAATACCGGCAAGCTCCTGCGCGCTGACATCGGCAACGTCGCGAATGGGCTGCAGCCAGTGATCGATAATGCCATGACGATGTCCGTCCATGGCAGCCCGCACGCCGCCGCAGCCATAATGGCCACAAACGATGATATGCTTGATCTCGAGTGTCTCGACAGCAAACTCCAGCACCGACAACAGGTTCAGGTCTCCCCTGTGCACCAGGTTGGCGACATTGCGATGCACGAAAACCTCACCCGGTTCCAGCCCGGTAATCACATTGGCCGGCACCCGGCTGTCCGAACATCCGATCCACAGATAGTCAGGCCGTTGCAGGCTGGACAGCCTGTCGAAGTAGTCCGGATCTTCCTGGTGCTTCGCCGTTGCCCAGCGGACATTGTGATCAAGTAAGTCAGACAGCATCGCCCAGCTCCTGAAGATTGACGCCTCTGCGCGCCGCCATCCGCTGCGCCAGGTTGCGCACATCATCTGCGGTCAGCCGTATGCGGGCCAGCGGCAGGATGATCGCATTCTCGAGTGTCAGGTGATTGCGCTCGTTTTCCGCAAACCGGTGCAGCAGTTTGGCCAGCGACGTTTCAACACCGGTAACCGCCTTGCCCGCAAGCACCTTGGCCAGGCCTTCGGTAATCAGCTTGGCATCGAGCCGGTCTGCCGCATGCTCCTGTGTCAGTTGGCCGATTACGTCATCGATCCGGTCTTCAGGCTCTGCGCGGCGGCGCAGCATGGGAAACAGGTCGTGCTCCTCGTCCAGCATATGCGGCGCGAAATCTACTCTCAGAAACCGCAGGACCGCCTCTATCATCTCCCGGTCAGGCTGCTCCTGATCGGCAATTTCGTCTAGCGCGTTGCACAGGACACGCTGCCGGAAGTGCTCTGCAAAAATGTAATCAAGCGGTTCGGCAAGTTGCGATGACGGCGGCGCATTGCCAAGCGCCTCCAGGGCCAGAACCTCTGTTTCCTCCTGTTTTTTCATTTTCGTTTCCTCCTGTGACCTGTCTCGCCAGGCGTGCCAGTTGCGTAAATAAAGACACGTGAAAACAAAGCGTTAGGCATCAACCCTGATTCAACACAACAAGCTGAAATGCTCTATTGCACCAGGAAACCATGTGATGCCTCCATATCTACGCCCTGTATGTCCGCCTTGCCGGCAAGAATGGCAATGTACTGTGCAACCGCCTTCGACCAGGCCGCTGCATCAAGCCACGCGGCTATGCGGGCCTGCACGTTTTCAAAGGGCAGTTGTTCACCGTCGATCTTGCGGTCCACCACCACCAGATGAAATCCGAACCGGCTTTCAACCAGCGTTGGCGTAGTCTCACCGGCGTTCATGGTTTCAAGCGCACGTTCAAACTCCGACACAGTGGAACCCGTTGTGAGCTGCCCCAGATTCCCACCCTGTTGACCGGATGGACAATCCGAAAACTCTTTTGCAGCGCCTGCAAACTCCTCCGGATGCAGGCTGAGGTGAGCAACCAGGTTTTCCGCCTTGCCACGCACCGCCTCCCGCGTCCGGGTATCGTCACCTTCTACGGCAAACAGAATATGGCGCGCTTCATAGATCGTGTCGGAACAATACCTGTGCCTGTTCACCGCATAGATGCGCCGGCACTCTTCTTCACCGGCCTGAGGCACATCAATCTCCTGCTCGATCAGCTGCCTTACGACCGCATCGTCACCGGTCTCCTCGCGCCTGCCCTCACCGGCTGATGCAGGCACCGCGACCTTCAACCTGGCAGCCTCCTGCAGCAGCAGTTCCCGCACGGCCAGCGCGTGGGCTGCCTCAGCCAGCGCAGCGCCGGGTGTGTCTGCAGGGTGGTTCTGGGCTTCCGCCATGATGTCAGCTTCCGGAATGAGCACTCCATTGACCGTGACGTCCTTGATTACCTTTGCCGGTTTCGGCGGGATTTTGGTGTCCGGTTCGACATAGCCGTCATATCCCTTTTGAGACGCTGCCTTCTTGCCGGGTTCGCGGATATGCAGGGTCGGGTTCTGATAGATTGAGGTCATGTGCTGTTACTCCGCCGGCAGCCGCGACGTGCCGCGACGATTGCGTTCACGCACAACCTGGTAACCGGGGCGCCAGAAATAGCGAACCGGAGCCGACAGCATGTGCACCAGCCTTGAGAACGGGAAGATCAGGAAGATCGTCAGGCCCAGCAGGATATGCGCCTGATACGGCCATGCCTGCGCGGCAACCAGACTGGCGGTGCCGTCAATCTGCAGTGTGAGAATACGCTGGGCCCATTCCGACAGCGCCAGCATGACACCGGCATCCTCGTGCTGAAGCGAGTACGGCACGGTGATCAGGCCAAGCACCAACTGCACCCACAAGATGACCAGGATTGCATTGTCGGCAAAAGTCGACGTGACCCGGATACGCGGATCGAAAAACCGCCGGTGCATCAGCATGCACAGGCCAATGAAGCAGACGATACCTGCAATCGACCCGGCAATGATGGCGAGCAATTGCTTGGCTTCCGCAGACAGGAAATGCTCATAGATCGAATGCGGGGTCAAAAGCCCGACCGTGTGCCCCAGCAGCAGGAACAATATGCCGACGTGGAACAGCACCGACCCCCACATCAGCTGCTTGCGGCGCAGCAATTGGGAAGAGCCCGAGCGCCAGGAATAGGGCTCACGGTCATAACGCAATATGGAACCGATGATCATGATCGCCAGCGCCACGTACGGATAGACGGTAAACAGCAGTGTGTTGATGTAGCCGGGCATGTCAGCCTCCTATCCGGTTGTTTTGGCCGGGCAGGTCGTCGCCCGGTTTGCGTTGATGGGCGCGCATCCGGCGCTGTATCCGATCGGTGCCGCAGGTTCCCTCGCCGGCATTGCCGCCGAAAGTGACCGTCTCTTCTTCCCAGATCCGGTCCAGTGCCTCCAGGTCGTTCGGATCGTCTTCCGGCACGGCCAGCAGTTCGCGCACCAGCTTCGCATCAGGCTTTCCCCTGGCGATTGCCTCAAGCGCGACAAAGGCGTTGACATAGACGCTGTCACGCTTGCGCAAGCGCTGTTTCAGAACGGTGATGATGTGCGCTGTCTGCCCCAGCAACTCGCGGGCTTCCGCCGCCGGCTTGTTGGACAGATACTCCAGAAACATCGGCAGAAAATCGGGGAGTTCCTTGGCGTCGATCTCGAAACCGTCCGTCTCGTACATGGCCATCAGGTCGACCATGGCCTGGCCGCGGTCGCGGCTTTCCCCATGCACATGCTCAAACAGGTGCAGGGACAGCGTACGGGTGCGGTCAAACAGGAACACGTAGCACTCCTGGGCATCGTACAGGTCGAGCCTGCCGATATCGTCGATCAGGCGGGTGACAAGTTTCAGTTCCCGGTCACCAAGGGCAGCATCTTCTGCAACGGCCACCTTCAGCTCCGGCAGCCCTTCCAGCAATTCCGCCGTTGGATATGTCAGCAGCAGTGACAGAACCTTCAGGGTCGTATTCATTGCACGCGCTCCTTGAAAATATCGGTTGGGGTCTGCACCGTCCTGGTCCGCTTGCCGCCGAACAGGTCGGTCTCAGTGTCGCCGTCAGAACAGCCATTGCCGAACGAGAAGCCACATGATCCCCTCACGTCATAGGCGTCCTCGCTGATCTCGCGATGACTGGTCGGGATGACGAAGCGGTCCTCGTAATTGGCGATTGCCATGACGTGGTACATGTCCTCGATCATCTGGCCGGTCATGCCGACCTTTTCGGCCACCACTTCGTCGATGACGCCATCCACGGTCTTGGCCCGCATATAGGCACGCATGGCCAGCATCCGTTCCAGCGCCGATACGACAGGGGCTTCCTTGCCGGCAGTGAGCAGGTTGGCCAGGTACTTGACCGGTATGCGCAGGGACCGCACGTCCGGCATGGCACCGTCCATGCCGATCTTGCCGGCCTCGGCGGCCGACTGCAGCGGCGACAATGGCGGTATGTACCAGACCATCGGCAGCGTCCGGTATTCCGGGTGCAGCGGGAACGCGACCTTCCAGTCCATCGCCATCTTGTAGACCGGCGATTTCTTGGCGGCGTCCAGCCACGCTCCGGGAATACCGTCCTTGCGCGCCTGCTCGATGACCGCCGGGTCATTTGGATCGAGAAAAACCTTGAGCTGCTCTTCGTACAGGTTCTTCTCGTCCTGTGTCGACGCGGCATCGGAAATCCGGTCGGCGTCATAGAGCACGACACCGAGATAGCGAATCCGTCCCACGCAGGTTTCCGAGCACACCGTCGGATGACCGGCCTCGATGCGCGGATAGCAGAATATGCATTTCTCCGATTTGCCCGATGACCAGTTGTAGTAGATTTTCTTGTACGGGCAGCCCGACACGCACATGCGCCAGCCGCGGCATTTCTCCTGGTCAATCAGGACAATGCCGTCATCCTCGCGCTTGTAGATGGCGCCGGACGGGCATGCCGCCACACAGGTCGGGTTGAGGCAATGCTCGCACAACCTCGGCAGGTACATCATGAAGGTGTTTTCGAACTCGCCGTAGATTTCCTTCTCGATGCCGTCGAAATTGTAATCGGCCGACCGCTTGGAAAACTCACCGCCGAGGATTTCCTCCCAGTTGGGACCCCATTCAATCTTCTGCATGCGCTCGCCGGAGATCAGCGACCGCGGCCTTGCCGTGGGCGAAGCTTCAGTTTCACCGGCGGTCTGCAGGTGGCCGTAGTCGAAATCGAACGGTTCGTAATAGTCGTCGATCTCCGGCAGGTCCGGATTAGCGAAGATTTTCGCCAGAATGCGCCATTTCGGACCCATTTTCGGTTGAATCCTGCCGTTGGCCTTGCGGGTCCAGCCGCCGTTCCATTTCTTCTGGTTCTCCCATTGCTTGGGATAGCCGACACCCGGCTTTGTCTCGACATTGTTGAACCAGGCGTATTCAACGCCTTCACGGTTGGTCCAGACATTCTTGCAGGTCACCGAACAGGTGTGGCAACCGATGCATTTGTCCAGGTTCAGCACCATGCCTATTTGAGCGCGGATTTTCATTCTGCTGCCTCCACTTTGGGGGTTGCCGGTTCGACATACGGACCTTCCATCCAGTCGACCTTGTCCATCTTGTGAACCACCACGAATTCGTCGCGGTTCGACCCGACGGTGCCGTAATAGTTGAAGCCATAGGATTGCTGCGCGTAGCCGCCGATCATGTGGGTCGGCTTGGTGATGGCCCGGGTGACCGAGTTGTGAATACCGCCACGCTGGCCGGTAAGCTGCGAGCCCGGCGTGTTCACGATTTTCTCCTGCGCGTGGTACATGTAGATGGTACCTTCCTTCATGCGCTGGGAGACGACGACGCGGGCCGAAATCGCCCCATTGGAGTTGAAGACCTCGACCCAGTCATTGTCGACAAGCTGGGCCTTGGCGGCATCGGTTTCCGATATCCAGACCACCGGCCCGCCACGGTTCAGCGTCAGCATCATCAGGTTGTCGGAATAGGTCGAGTGAATGCCCCACTTCTGATGCGGCGTGATGAAGTTCAACACCACCTGCGGCTTGCCGTTCGACTTGGCTTCGATGACCGGATTGATCGACTTGGTATCGATTGGAGGGCGGTAGACACAAAAGCCTTCGCCGAATGCCCGCATCCACAAATGATCCTGATAGAGTTGCTGACGGCCGGTCAGCGTGCGCCACGGGATCAGTTCATGGACATTGGTGTATCCGGCATTGTAGCAAACTTTCTCGCTTTCGATGCCCGACCAGGTTGGCGACGAGATGATTTTCCTCGGCTGTGCCACCACATCCCGGAAGCGGATTTTCTCATCCTCCTTGGGTATGGCCAGGTGGGCATGCTCGCGCCCGGTCGCCTTGGACAGCGCGTCCCAGGCCTTGACCGCGACCTCGCCATTGGTCTCCGGCGCCAGCGACAGGATCACTTCGGTTGCATCGATATCCGTATCGATGCGCGGCCGGCCCTTGGTGGTACCTTCTTCTGTGACGACACCGTTCAGGCGGCCAAGCAGTTCAACCTCGTGTTCGGTGTTCCAGGAGATGCCCTTGCCGCCATTGCCCAGCTTGTCCATGAGCGGACCAAGGGCGGTGAAGCGCTTGTAGAGGTTCGGGTAGTCCCGTTCGACCACTGCAACCATGGGCATGGTCTTGCCGGGAACCGGTTCCACCTCGCCTGCCTTCCAGTCCTTGACATCCTTTGGCTGGGCCAGTTCGCCCGGCGTGTCATGCAGGATGGGGACAAGCACCACATCCTTCTCCACGCCCAGGATTTCCGGAGAGACTTCAGAGAATTTTTCCGCCAGACCCTTGAAGATGTCCCAGTCACTGCGCGCATCCCATGCGGGATCGGCCGCACTGGTCAGCGGGTGAATGAAGGGATGCATGTCGGATGTGTTGAGATCGTTCTTTTCATACCAGGTAGCGGTCGGCAAAACGATGTCGGAATAAACGCACGTGGTCGACATACGGAAATCAAGCGTCACCAGCAGGTCGAGTTTTCCTTCCGGTGCCTCCTCATGCCATTCGGCCTCAGTGGTACGCACCCGGCCTTCCTCGCCGAGATCCTTGCCCATCACGCCATGCGATGTGCCAAGCAGGTGCTTGAGGAAGTATTCATGTCCCTTGCCCGACGAGCCCAAGAGGTTTGACCGCCACACAAACAGGTTGCGGGGCCAGTTGGCCTCATTGTCAGGGTCTTCGCACGACATCTGCAGCTTGCCGGCCTTCAGCTGCGCGGCAACATAGTCCTTCGGGTCCTTCTTGGCCTTCGCGGCAGCCGCGGCGACTTCCAGCGGGTTTGTCTTGAGCTGTGGTGCCGACGGCAGCCAGCCCATGCGTTCAGCCCGGATGTTGTAGTCGATAAGGGTTCCGTCCCACGGTCCGTCCGGTGCCGTCGGCGACAGGATTTCATCCACTTCCAGTGTTTCATAGCGCCACTGGTCCGTGTGGGCGTAGAAGAACGAGGTCGAGTTCATCTGCCGTGGCGGGCGGTTCCAGTCGAGACCGAATGCCAGTGGCAGCCAGCCGGTCTGCGGGCGCAGTTTCTCCTGGCCCACATAATGGCTCCAGCCGCCGCCGGACTGGCCCACACATCCGCACATCACCAGCATGTTGATGATGCCGCGATAGTTCATGTCCATATGGTACCAGTGGTTCAGACCGGCCCCGAGAATGACCATGGAACGGCCCTTGGTTTTTTCGGCATTGGATGCAAACTCACGGGCAACCGCGATGATCTGGTCGCGCGGCACGCCGGTGATCTTCTCGGCCCAGGCCGGCGTGTACGGCAACTCGTCGTCAAACGACTTGGCTGAATTACCGTCGCGCAGGCCGCGGTCGAGGCCGTAATTTGCCACGAACAGGTCAAACACGGTCGCGACCAGCGTCTCACCGTCGGTCAGTTTGATCTTCCTCGCCGGTACTGAGCGCACCAGCACGCTGTCATGATCTGTCCCTTCGAAGTGATCGTGTTCGCGATTACCGAAGTACGGGAAGGCGACCGGTGCGGCCTCGTCATGATGCTCATCAAGGATGAGGCTCATGGCAAGCTCGACATCTTTCCCCTTCCCGTCCCTGGCCTCCAGATTCCACTTGCCTTGCTCGCCCCAGCGGAATCCTACGGAGCCTGTTGGCGCCACCGGTCTTTTGGTCTTGCCGTCAATTGCGACTGTCTTCCAGTCCGGATTGTTCTTCTCACCGAGCGCGCCCCTGATGTCAGATGCCCGCACCAGCCGGTCCGGCACATAGTGGCCATCCTTCTTGACCAGCTTCACCAGCATCGGCATGTCGGTGTAGCGCCGGCAGTAGTCTTCGAAGTACTCTGCCTGCCGGTCGAGGTGGAACTCGCGCAGGATCACATGGCCGATGGCCATGGCCAGTGCCGCGTCTGTGCCCTGCTTGGGATGCAGCCACATGTCGGAAAATTTCGCGGCTTCCGAGTAATCCGGCGATACCACGACCGACTTGGCGCCCTTGTAGCGGGCTTCGGTGTAGAAGTGCGCATCCGGCGTACGGGTCTGCGGCACGTTGGAACCCCACAACATCAGGAAACCGGAATTGTACCAGTCGGCGCTTTCCGGCACATCGGTCTGCTCGCCCCAGGTCATCGGCGAGGCCGGCGGCAGGTCGCAGTACCAGTCATAAAACGACATGCACACACCGCCCATCAGAGACAGATAGCGCGAGCCTGCCGCATAGGAGACCATGGACATTGCCGGGATCGGCGAGAACCCGATGACCCGGTCAGGTCCCCATTTCTTCACCGTGTAGGCATTGGCGGCCGCGATGATCTCGTTGACCTCTTCCCACTTGGCGCGAACGAAACCGCCATGTCCGCGCACCTTGATGTAATCCTGGCGCTTTTGCGGGTCTTCCTGGATGGCAGTCCATGCTGCGACCGGTGTGCGAACCGCACGCTCCGTGCGCCAACGTTTCAGCAACCTGGCGCGCACCAGCGGGTATTTGACCCGGTTCGCCGAGTACATGTACCAGCTGTAGCTGGCCCCGCGCGAACACCCGCGCGGTTCGTGGTTGGGCAGGTCTGGCCGGGTGCGCGGATAGTCGGTCTGCTGGGTTTCCCAGGTGACAATGCCACCCTTCACATAGATCTTCCATGAGCACGAACCGGTGCAGTTGGCGCCATGGGTTGAACGCACAATCTTGTCGTGCTGCCAGCGTTTCCGGTAACTGTCTTCCCATGACCGGTCTTCATTGGTGGTGACACCATGACCATCGGAGAAGGTTCCCGTGTTCTTGCGGGCCAGGAAGTTGAGACGATTGAGCAGGTTACTCATTTTGGTTTTCTCCAGTCTGTTCGATGGGGCGGCGTGCTGACACACCGCCGGCTACTCGGTTCAGATCACGGGTTTTGCACATAGGCGTTCTTGCGCAGGTAGAACCACCAGTTGATGGCGATGCACAGCATGTAGAAGACGGCGAAGCCGTATAAGGCCAGCTCCGGTGTCGCGAGCTTGATCTGCTCGCCAAGCACTTTCGGGATAATGAAGGCGCCGTACGCCGCCACCGCGGAGGTCCAGCCGAGAACAGGACCCGCCTGTTCCTTGTCAAACACCACTGCAATGGTGCGGAAGGTCGAGCCGTTGCCGATACCGGTGGCGGTGAACAGCACCAGGAACAACAGCAGGAACGGGACGAAGTATTGTTCGGGCGTGGCCGAGGCATAGGCCTGCTTCATGAAGTAGGCGACCCCCAGTGCGCTGGCCACCATGACCACCGATATGATCTGGGTGACTTTCGCACCACCGATCTTGTCGGAGATCATGCCGCCGAGCGGTCGGATCAGCGCCCCGATAAACGGGCCCATCCAGGCATACATCAGCGCACTTGGGCCGTTCGGGTTGACCGTGTCATGGGTCAGGACACCGTCGACCACGACATGCTGGAAACCGAAGATGACCTTGATCGCCAGGGCAAAGGCAGCCGAATAGCCGATGAATGATCCAAACGTCATCGTGTAGATGATGGTCATCGCCCAGGTGTGCTTGTTGCCGAATATCTTGTACTGCCGCGTCAGGTTGCGGCCAATCTGTCCGGGTATCAGTTTCAGCAGCACCACGGTTGCCGCAATCACCAGCGGAAGCACGATCCATTTCGACACGTTGAGGCCGGAGCCACCGACACTTTCCGGCAGCATGAACCACAACCCGCAGGCGGCTGTTACCATGCCGATCAGCAACATGAAGCTGATGGTCGCAAACGCGCCGAGTGGATTGGAGATGTTTGGCGAAACGTGCTCGTCACGGATGTTGTTCATGCCGAACCACCCCGCGACCGCCAGCGGGATCAGGAATACCAGCCAGATGAACCCGGCATTCTGGATGTAGGTTTCAGTGCCTGCAGGGATCTTGCCGATCAGCGTGCCGCTGGTGTTCTGCAGGATCATGGCTTCGCCGCCGAAAATCCCGATGGTCATGGCAAGCGGCACCAGGATCTGCATGGTCGTGACGCCGAAATTGCCCAGCCCGGCATTCATACCCAGCGAATAACCCTGCATCCGCTTGGGAAAGAAGAAGCTGATGTTCGACATGGACGAGGCAAAGTTGCCACCGCCAATGCCCGACAGGAATGCCAGTATCTGGAAGTGCCACAGCGGCGTGTTGGGATCGCTCAGCGCAAACCCGGCACCGGCGGCCGGGATCATCAGCAGCGCAGTGGTGAAGAATATCGTGTTGCGCCCGCCTGCTATGCGAATGAAGAACGTGCTGGGTATCCGCAAGGTGGCACCGGTCAGACCGGCAATGGCGGCCAGCGTGAACAGCTCGGACTTTGCAAACGGAAATCCGAGGTTCAGCATCTGGACGGTGATGATCCCCCAGTAAAGCCACACGGCAAACCCACACAGCAGGCTGGGGATGGAGATCCACAGGTTCCTGTTGGCAATTTTCTTGCCGTCCTTTTCCCAGAAGGCCTCGTCTTCCGGATTCCAGTTGCGAAGATCTTGTCCCACGTCACTCTCCTGTTTCGGTGCGGGTGATGAGACACCCGCTCAATCTGTTCACCGGGGAAATCCGGCATGTGTCCTGGAAGCAGGCCGCGCTGGGCGGCCTGCCACTGTGTTGCTATTCGGCAGGTTTCAGATCGCCCGCGGCTGTCTTGCCCTGTTGGGCTGCCTCAGGCTTGCCAAGAGGTTTCTCGGGAACATCCGAGAGATACTTCTCGGCTTCCAGGCCAGGATGACGGGCCCGTTCCATGCGACGGATGGCGACATGCATCCAGATGGTGGAGATCGCGACCAGCACGAACATCAGCATGTAGGGAGCCGTCCAGACGCCGGTGTAGTCGAGCAGGATGCCGAACGAGATGGGCAGAACGAAACCGCCCAGGCCACCGATCATGCCGACCAGTCCGCCGACCGAACCCACATGGTGCGGGTAGTACACAGGGATATGCTTGTAGACGGCGGCCTTGCCGAGGCTCATGACAAAGCCGAGCACCACTGTGAGAGCTACAAACACCCAGACACTCAGGCCAATATCAAAGGTGATCGGGCCTTCTATGCCCTGCACCACATAGCTGGTGTCGGGATAACTCATCACGAACAGGCAGGCGAGCGAGACAATGAAGGTCAGGTACATCACGAAGCGCGCGCCCCATATGTCCGACATCCAGCCGCCAAGTGCCCGGAACACCGAGCCCGGCAGCGAGTACAGTCCGGCCAGCACGCCCGCTGTTGTCAGCGGCAGACCATAAGCACCCACATAATAGCGCGGCAGGAAAGACGCCAGCGCGACAAAGGCACCGAACACAAAGAAGTAGTAGGTGGCAAACCGCCAGACCTGAATGTCTTTCAACGGCGCCAGTTGTTCAGCGGCAGATACCGCCTTGCTGCCGGTCTTCTTGCGGCTGGCCTGGGCCGGGTCATCCTTGGCCAGGACATAAAACAGCACGGCGGTAATCGCCAGTACGATGGCATAGACCCGCGCAGTACCTTCCCAGCCGATCGCCACCACCAGGAACGGAGCTGCAAAGTTGGTAACAGCGGCACCAACGTTACCCGCTCCGAATATGCCGAGAGCAGTGCCCTGGCGTTCCTTTTCGAACCATTGCGAAACGTACGCGACGCCGACAATGAAAGACCCGCCGGCAAGACCGAGGCCCAGAGCGGCTACGAGGAAGATTTCATAGGTCTGTACGGATGTTAGAAGCCATACGGCCACGGCCGTGACCAGCATCTGCAGCGGAAACATCAGGCGTCCACCAAACTGCTCGGTCCACACACCCAGAAAGATGCGGCTGATGGAGCCTGTCAGAACTGGTGTCGCAACCAGCAGGCCGAACTGCGTGTCCGACAGGCCAAGGTCCTGTTTGATCTTGACACCGATAATCGAGAATATCGTCCACACCGCAAAGCAAACCGTGAACGCAAATGTGCTCAGCCCCAGTGCCCTGTATTGGTCCGGGCGAGTGACGCCATCAAGCGTGTGCATTGATCCAACCCCTCTTTGTTTGCACGCGCATTTCGCCGTGCAGACTGGTTAAAGACGGGATCAGAGTTGGCAATCGGGCGCTTGCCGGGTTGATCTATGTCAAGGATTACAACGGTCGATAGCCAAACAACTGTCTGTGGCGCACAAAACAAGATGGCCGCATATGCCGGTCAAGAATGCGAATTGCGATGACGGGTCAGGCTTGCTACTTTGATCAATTAGAGACTTGATATTTATCAAGGAGAGGGAACGTGCGAGCGAGCGACTTGCCAGAAGTCAGGGCGTTGGGCCTGTTCAGCAGCATGGAGGAAAAACACTTCGATGCGCTGATGGAGGTCGCCTACCTGCAAACCTTCCCTCCACAACTGGACCTGATTGCCGAAGGCGATGTTGCCGACTTTCTCTATATCGTCGTGGAAGGTTCTGTTGAGCTGTTCGCCCGCTCCAACGGACGGGAGTCCACCATGGGCCTGGTACGCCCGGTCGGCACCTTCATTCTGGCCGCCGTACTCAAGGATGCGGTTTACCTGATGTCGGCCCGCACCGCGCAGCGTTCAAAGATCCTGCTGATACCCTCGCAGAACATCCGCGAGGCCTTCCAGCAGGATGCCGAGTTTGCCCGCGCCATCGTTCAGGAACTGGCAAGCTGTTATCGCGGCGTGGTCAAGGAGCACAAGAATCTGAAACTGCGCACGGCGGTCGAGCGTCTGGCCAACCGGCTGCTGCGCTATCACAACGACCAGGGCGGCAATGGGTCGTTCGAGCTGCCACACGACAAGCGCACGCTTGCCTCAGCCCTGGGCATGACACCGGAAAATCTGTCACGCGCCTTCAATACGCTGAAGCCTTATGGTGTGGAGGTGGAAGGATCAACCATCAGGCTGACTGATGTGAACTCAATGGAAACACTGGCCAAGCCGAATCCGCTGATTGATGACCGCAAAACCTGAGCGTTTACTTGGCCTCCTCCAACCGCTCAAACGCAGAAACAACCATGCGCGCTATTGCAATGTCCTGCGCAGCGATTCCGGTCAGGTCTGCAATGGTGATCTGGTCATCCGCTGTCCGGCCCGGCTTGCGCTGATCCAGCACATCTCCCAGCTCGACCAACCGGTCGGGCTCGATCAGACCGGCGCGGATTGCCGTGGCGACTTCGCCGTGATCCAGGCATTGTGAACTGAGATCGACAATCAACCGGTCTGCCTGTGCAACCAGTTGCGTATCCAGTTCCTGCTTGCCGGGTGCATCCGCGCCTACAGCGGTGATATGTGTGCCGGGCTGAACCCAGTCACGCTTAATGACGGGCGCGGTTGAAGCAGTGGCGGTGACGATAACATCTGCATTCCGGCAGGCTTCCTCGAGGTCTTCCGCAACATCAGCAGACAGCCCCGAAGCCGTAAGTTCCTTGACCACTGCAACCGCCCTCTCCACTGCACGGCCCCACACCTGGAACTCAAGCTGCCGACCTGGCATCAGCCTCGCATGTGCTTCGGCCTGCTTGCGCGCCTGCACACCGGTTCCGACGATGGTGACCCGTTCGGCGTCCGGCCTGCATAACAGGCGGGTCGCGATCGCCCCGCCAATCGCGGTCCTGAAATCCGTCATGCACATCTCATCATGCAACACGGCTTTGACAGCGCCGGTTTGCGCGCACAAAACCAGCGAGATGCCATTCCCGCTGGGCAGGCCGAGGGCAGTATTGCCGTAAAACCCGGTCGCGACCTTGATCACGAACACCGGGTCTCCTTCGACATGCCCGTACTTGATATGGCAATCGCCGTCATGATCGGGAAACACGATATGTCCAACCGGCGGCAGGTTCACCTTGCCAAGACTGGAAGCCCGGTAGGCTTCTTCGATCAGCGCTGCCGCCTGATCATACTCCAGCAAGGCTTCAATCTGACGGCGTGTAAGACTGATCATTGTCGCCTCCCCTCGCTTGTATCGGTCATGCCCGATACTGCCGTGTTGCCGATCGTTTCCGGCATCTATAACAACATCTTCGATACGATCAAAACACAGGCGGACCACAATGACGACGTTGCCGGACTTCAAACTGGAAACACATTTCTCCAAGTGGGAGTTTCATGCCAAATACCACATGACCGCGTCGGACGCCGAAAGCATCTCGATGCGGGAACTGCTGGCGATGGCAACACCTGCAGAACGCGAGGAGTTTGACAATCTGTGGCTGGGTTACACGGAAACTTTTGGCGCTCCCGACCTGCGCGAAGCAATCGCGTCCACATTCGAAACCCGCACAGCACAGGACGTGCTGTGCTTTGCCGGGGCCAGCGAAGGTATTTTCGCCGCCAATACGGTGATCCTGGACACCGACAGCCACGCCATTGTCGTCACGCCCAACTACCAGTCTCACGAAACCCTGCCGGTGGCGATTTGTGCTGCTACCGGTGTGCCGCTTGATCCGGACGACAACTGGTCGCTGGACATTGACCGGATTGCGGACGCCATTCAGCCGAACACCAGGCTGGTAACCATCAATTTTCCCCACAATCCGACCGGCGCCATCCTGGCGCTGGACCGTTACCATGCGCTGGTTGACCTGTGCCGAAAACACGGCATCTACATACTGCACGACGAGATTTTCAACGGCCTGGGGCGCACTGGCACCGAACACCTGCCCTTCATCGCAGATGTTTACGAGCGCGGACTGTCACTGGGCGTCATGTCGAAATCCTACGGCCTGCCGGGCCTCAGGATCGGCTGGATTGCCTGCCAGGACGCAGAAATCGTCAGCAAGATGGAACGCATGAAGCACTATCTGTCGATCTGCAATTCCGGCCCCAGTGAGCGTCTGGCCAAAATCGCGTTGAACAACCGCAACAGCCTGCTGGCGAGAAACTGCGCCATCGTCGATGAGAACCTGCCCAAGTGGGAGGCGTTCTTTGCCCGCTATCCGGATCTGTTCGACTGGCAGACACCCGATGGCTCCTGCATGGCGTTTCCGCGCTACAAGGGCGCTGACGGTGTTGAGAATTTTACCCGCTCACTGGTGGAGGAAAGCGGCGTTCTACTGCTGCCCGGCAGCATATACAACTCGGAGTTGGGCGAGACGCCGACCGACCGCTTCAGACTTGGCTATGGCCGCAACGGGCTCGATGAGGGACTGGCAGCGCTGGATGCACACATCATGCGCAATCGGGGCTGATCGCGCTGCTGATGGCTAGGTCATCCGGTCAAGCCGGACGCGGTGGCGGTGATCGGTCAGCCGCCAGACGCTGCCGAAAACCGCACCCAGCACCCCAAGCCCGGTTGCACCTGCGATCATGAACATGATCAGTATCTGGTATTTCACCGCCTCCTGCGGATCGACGCCCGACAGTATCTGTCCTGTCATCATGCCCGGCAACGACACCACGCCGGTGGCCGCCATGGCATTGATGATTGGTGTGAACCCGCTGCGCAATGAGCGGCGCGCGCACGGCAGGATCGCTTCCCAGCGGGTGCGCCCCAGCAGCAATTGCGCTTCTACGGCGGTTCGTTCGCGATAAACCGTACTGTGCAGCGTATCCAGCCCCAGGCTGACGCCGGTCATGGTGTTGCCCAGCACCATGCCGAACAGGGGCAAGGCAATTTGAGGCGTCCACCAGGGTTGTGGCTCTATCTGCATCACCAGCACACAAACCGTCACGATGGTTCCGGCAAACATCATCGACGTTGCCCCGAGGCCATATCCCCATATGCCGGTAAGCCGCCGTTCCTGGCGGGCCCGGATCTCGCGCCCGGCGAACGTAATCATGATGACGGCGATCAACAGGGTAAGTAGTGCCGAGGACGCTGCGAATACTGCTTTCAGCACCAGTCCGACCATCAGCAGTTGCACGATCATTCTCAGGGCGGAAAACAGCAATTGCCGCTCCAGACCCAGTTTCAGGGCAAACGAGCACAACGCATTCAGCACCAGGAAAACCGATGCTCCGACCAAATCCAGATATGACAGCGAAATGTATGTACTCACGACGCGGCCCCGGTTTCAGGTTGTAACCGGCCACCCGTCATCCTCATCGACCGGTCTGCAATGCGTTTCGCCTGTTCCGGATCATGGCTGACCAGCAAGACGCAAACATCTCTTGCCAGTTGCTGTTTGATCAACCTTTCGACCGCGCCAGTCATGTCCGCATCCAGCGATGCGGTCGGTTCGTCCAGCAAAAGCACGTTGGGTCTGGCCTGCAATGCACGCACGATGCCCAGCCGGTGCCGCTCTCCGGTCGACAGACGGTTGACGTCCCAGCCCAGCGCATCCTTCAAATCGACAACCCGGAGAAGGTCTTCCAGTTCACCGTCAGCATCAAAATGATCGCCTACGCGATCTGCCCACCATCCGGTTTCCGCAGGCACATATGACACCTGCCTGCGCCATTCCCAGGCCGGCATATCTTCGCGTGACTTGCCGTTCAGGTACACCTCTCCCCGATTGGGATCAAGATCGGCAATAGCCCGAAAAAACAGGGATTTGCCGGATCCCGAGGCGCCCAGAATGGCCAGGCATTCGCCGCGGGCAACGTTTATGCTGACCGGGCCTACGTGCCTGGTGCCAAGATCAACCGTTTTGAACAATGGACGAGCTCGCTTTGTTTCATGTGCACTCCATCACAGCACAGTTTACGCAGCGGCTACAGTCAGGATTATCATGCTTGATGAAGCACCGCGATGATCAGTCGGCAATTGCCGCAAACCATCCGGTTAAACTGCCAGATTTCAGCCCGCAGGTGACCGGCGCATGCACAGACCCTACAGATTGTCACGCATGACGAATCTGGGCCACACGATACAGCAGCACACATACAAGAAGGCCTTGGCCAACCGATCACAATTGGTCCGTTCCTCGTCAACCTGCCATAGTTCAGACAACCGGTCATCACCGTGCTCGAACCATAAGACCAGCAACAGCACACCCCCGCTCAGAACGGCAATGCCGCTCAGCGGATAGAGATCGAATACACCAAGATGTTTGAAAACCCGGCTTCCGACGAGCAGCAGGCCTCCGTACAGGGCATACTTCCATACCATGAAATACAGTATTCCACTCGGCACGGTCGGCATCTGAAAACCCTTCCCGCAGTCAATTGAAACACATCGCCGGAACACACCCGGCATCCATCCTAGATATATGTCTCAATTTCCAGAGAACAACCGGTAGCCGGGACCCATCGGCAATGCAGTCTGCGTTGTGTCCCGATGGTGTCATTCAATATCACCGCGCCGGCCAATACAAATTGACCTGTCGCAACTCTTTCCGCGAGCTTTCACCAGCGACCCGGACAACCGGACCAGTCCGGGCCTACAGCTTGCTCCCTTATGCCGCGCCGCCAAAAGACACGCCTGAAATATCAGCCATGTCCTTTTTCCATGTGGTCAGGTCTTCCATGTTGAATTTGTTCAGGTGGTCATGACCGCAGGCCCGCGCCATCACCTGCATCAGTTCCACGCTCGCCTCGAAGAAGTTGGTCAGTTGTTTGGCTGAATTCTCAACGATGATGCGGCTGGCCAGATGCGGTTTCTGGCTGGCAATGCCAACCGGACAATTGTTGGTGTGGCACGCGCGCATGGCGATGCAGCCTATGGCCTGCATGGCAGCATTGGACACGGCGACAGCATCCGCGCCCATGGCCAGCGCCTTGATGAAATCGGCCGGTTTGCGCAGGCCGCCGGTAATGACGAGACTTATGTCATCCCTGCCCAGCTTGTCGAGGTGGGCTCGGGCTCTGGCCAGCGCCGGTATGGTGGGCACCGATATGTTGTCCCGGAAGATGATCGGCGCGGCGCCGGTGCCGCCACCGCGCCCGTCGAGAATGATGTAGTCGACACCAACCTCAAGCGCGGCATCAATATCCTTCTCGATATGCTGGGCGGACAGTTTGTAACCGATGGGAATGCCTCCGGTGCGGTCGCGGACTTCATCGGCAAATTCCTTGATCTGCAGCGGCGACGTCCATTCCGGAAACCGGGGCGGTGAAATGGCGTCCTCGCCCTCCTCCAGCTCCCGCACCTCGGCGATCTTGCCCTTCACCTTCTTGCCTGGCAGATGACCGCCGGTCCCGGTCTTGGCGCCCTGCCCGCCCTTGAAATGAAACGCCTGCACCTTTTCAAGCTTGTCCCATCCGAACCCAAAGCGGCCAGACGCCAGTTCGTAGAAATACCGGCTGTTGGCAGCCTGTTCTTCCGGCAACATACCGCCTTCGCCGGAGCAAATGCCGGTGCCGGCATTCTCCGCCCCCAGGGCCAGTGCCGTTTTTGCAGGCTCAGACAACGCACCAAAGGACATGTCCGACACAAACAGGGGTATCTTAAGTTTCAGCGGTTTCTGCGCATTCGGGCCAATCACCACGTCAGTCCCGACAGTTGCCTCATCCAGAAGCGGCGCTTTCCAGAGCTGGGCGGTTAACAGCTGGATATCATCCCATGTCGGCAGCTCATCGCGCGGCACGCCCATGGCATCCACGGCACCGTGGTGACCGGTTTTTGACAGTCCGTCGCGCGCATATCGTTGAATCAGGGCGTTGTAAGGTTCTTCAGCAGTACCATGGGCGGTATCGGCATAAAGCCCGAGATAGGCATTGCGGTTGAACGGCTGCGGATTTTTCAGCGCCCATGCCGCAATCTCGTCTTCATCGATGAGAACATCATCGCCGTCAATCCACGACGCAAACTTCGGCAGAGCCTCATCGTTGGCATAGGCCGACACGCCGCTATCCAGCCGGTAATCCCAGTTGTGCACGCCGCAGATCAGGTTGTTGCCGCGCACAAACCCGTCAGCCATCAGCGCACCGCGATGCAGACAGCGCCCGTAGAACACCGACACCTCGTCATCCATCCGGACCACTACAAGGTCGACCTCACCGGATATCGCGTAAGCGGGCTTTCGGTCTTCAAGCTCCGACAGTTTTACAATGGAAATTTTTTTCATGCTTTTGGCATCCTGTACTTGTTTCAGTTGATGTCTTGCGGCTGGTGTGTCCGCAACGGCTTGGCAGATGCGAGGATTGGCTGGGTCTCCGCTCCATCGGCTGTGTTGTTCAATCGACTTGCATACCATTTGGTTGCAGGCGCAGCGGTGACACCGTGCAAAAGAGCACTGATCCACACCGCGTTGATCGCCAGCATCAGGATCGGTTCGGCTGCTTCGGGACCGTTCTGCTGAGCCACCAGCAGGGCAAACAGGGCCGTTGCAAGGCCGCGTGGCCCGAACCAGCCGAGAAACAGGCGGGTCATCGCAGAGGTGTCGGTACCGGCCAGCGATATCCACACGGCCAGCGGCCGCACGATGAACAGGCTTGTCACTATGACAGCCAGTTCAGCAAGACCGAGATGGGCCACGGCAGTCGGCACCAGAACAAGTCCGAGCAGGAAGAACGCACCCCAGCTCAGCAGCTGGCCTTCGCTTTCGGTAAACTCGTAGATGAACTTGCATTGCCCCTTCACCACATTGCCGAAGGTCAGGCCGCCCACGAATGCTGCAATGAAACCGTTGCCGCCAACTTGATTGGCGAGCAGATAGGTTGCGAGTGCCAGGGATATGGCTCCAACGCCTTCATAGACTTCGGATGTGTAACCTTGTGCCTTCGACCACAGCAGCACCCGGCCTCCGAGCCAGCCAAGCGCAATACCGGCAAGCGGCCCCAGCAGCAATTGCGCCGCTGCGAAAACCAGCCAGTATGTGCCGTCTTGTGACAGTTCCGCCGACAGCAGGCTGGCAAACAGCAGCACCATCGGCAGAGCGAGACCGTCGTTCAGTCCGCTTTCCACCGTCAAGGTGCGTCGAACCCGGTCGGGAACGATGGTGTTGGACACAACCGCCTGGCCAAGGGCTGCGTCGGTGGGCGCCAGCAGTGCGGCCATCAATACCACGGCGGCAATCGGCCAGCCCGGCAGCAACAGCCAGGCAAATACCGATCCTATCAATACCGAAAGCGGCAACCCGGCAAACAGCATGCGAATGGGCCAGCCGTGATCTCGGCGCAGCACCTTGAGGTTGATCTGTGACGCGTCGAGAAACAGCAGCAGGATAAGAGCAATTTCCGCCGTTAAATGCAGTATGTGCTCAGCCTGATCGTCCTTGAACAGTCCACTCACAGACATGAGTGCGCCAAGCGCGATAAACAGGATGGGTGCGGTCAAAGGGGTCGAAGTCAGGCGTTTGGCAAACATCGTGTAGCAGGCCGTAACGATGGCAATGATCAATAGTGCGGCGGTCATGGCTTTATGACTTTCATCGTATTGTGGCGGGCCGTGCAGATATTTGTTGGATGCTGTCAACCCGAAAGAGTTACAGTGAATTGGATTGTGCTGTTCAGATCAAACATAATGCGCTTGCGGCCTGCGTGGAGACTGAGACTTGAAACTGCCCGAAAGTTCAGACCCGGCACCCGTTACAGAGCAGAAACCGCACGCCATGATCCGCCAGGACAAAGCGGTAACGGAACAGTTCGTCCGTGCCAATCTTGGCTGGATGCTGGCTGTGGCAAAGCGCATCGTGAAAGACAGCGCCAGTGCCGAAGATGTGGTACAGGACGCCTTCTCAAACGTCTTCAAGAACCTGGAAACGTTCCGCGGCGATGCAGCGCTGAAGACCTGGATGCACCGGATCGTCGTCAACCAGGCCCTGATGGCCCTGCGCAGGCAGCGACGGCGAAATGAACAGCCGATTGACGAATTGCTGCCGGAGTTTGACCGCGACGGCTGCCGTATCGATGAACCATCCATGCTGTCAGATATCGCCCGGACCCCGGAAGCCATGTTACTGTCCGCCGACCGCAGGCAACAGGTGCTGGCGAGTATCGAGCGGTTGCCGGACAGTTACCGTGTCGTCCTGATGCTCCGGGATATCGAAGAGCTGACAACGTCCGAAGTTGCCGAAATGACCGGCCTGAGCGAAGCCAACGTCAAGGTGAGGCTGCATCGCGCCCGCGCCGCACTGAAGAAACTTCTAAGTCCCTTGTTCGAAGGAGCAGGTCTGTGAACATCATGCCCCGTTCAGTTCGCCAGCGCATCAGAAGCATCATGTTCAGGTTGCCTCTGATGATCACCTGTGCCGAATTCGAGGACTTCATAATTTCCTATCTCGACGGCAGTCTGAGCCCCGGGCAAAGGCGGGTTTTTGAATTACACCTGGCCGTCTGCCGGGAGTGCCGGAACTATCTGGCTGCCTACCGGTCAGCGATGTCCGTCACGCGTGATGTACTGGACGCTCAAACCGCCGACACACTGGCAGACGTTCCCGAGGACCTTGTCAGTGCGGTGCTGGCTGCCCGGTCACAGCAGAAACGCAAATAGCGATTGCAGGTCCCTGGTGTGTTCATTCAATGAGCCGACCCGGCGGGCGCCGGAACGCCGTCAATGATTACGTTCACACATGCCACCTTGCCGCAATTCACCGCGCGCGCCAGCGCACCATCCAGTTCGGCAGGGTCAGTAACGTATTCGCCATGGCCTCCCAGCGCCCTGACGGCCTCGTCATAGCGCGCGTCACTCAGACTGCAGCCAATCAATCGGTCGGGCCCATAGTCACGCACCTGGATAAGGTGTTCGGCATTCCAGCGTCCGTCATTACCGACGATCACAACAAACGGGGTATCTTCCCGCACAGCCGTTTCAAACTCAGCCAGATGAAAACCGACCGTCCCGTCCCCCATCAGGGCAAAGACCGTGGCATCGGGCTTCGCCAGCTTTGCAGCCACCCCGTAACACAGCGCACCGCCAATGGAACCGCCCGGCCCGTTGATGATCCTGTGATCAGAACGTGTAACGGCCTGCGACCATTGCCCGAATTCACCGCCATCACTGATAACGACACTTTCCGTGGCAGTTTCCACCCGGCGCTGGACGGCGGCGCACAGCAGTGCCGATGTTATTCTGTCACCTGCGCTCAGATCACTGGCCGAATAGCTTCGCGCGGCTATGTGCCCGGCTACTTCGCTACGCCATGCATTGCGGGCAACGCTACCAGACCCCTGTTCAGCAAGGGCAGCCACGGCAGCTTTTGGATCGGCGTCAATGACGAGGCTCAATCGGTCTTGAAGGTTCAATTGCGCCCGTTCACGCTCCTCGGCTTCGGCGTCAATGACAATCCACTTGCAGGCTGGTGAGCAGACGGCGGTGCTGCCAAATCCGAGTGTGAAATTCACCGCCTTGCCAAGGCACACTACCAGGTCAGCTTTCGTCAGAGCCTTTGCGAAATCACCCAGCGAGGGATCCTTCAGACCGCGCGGACTTTCCATGGCCACGACCGGCGCATCTACCGCGGCCGCCAGGGCTGAGAGTTGTGCGCCGTAGCGGGTAAAACTCATCGCTGGCCCACACAACACCAACGGTGCATTGGCTGCTGCAAGCGCATCAGCGACAGACTTCACATCACTCTGCGCCGGTTCCAGAACCTGCGGCTGGAACGCCTGCGCACCGGGCGCATCAGCTCCGTTCACATCTGCCTGAAGCACATCAAACGGCAATGCAACATGCACCGGTCCCGGCCTGCCGGACATAGCGGTCCGGATTGCCGTTGCCGTATCGAACCCAAGCCTGCCGGGGTCTGTGGACCGCAATGACAGCTTGGTCACAGGCGCCGTCATTGCCACCTGGTCCAGTTCCTGAAACGCCCCCAGGCCATCCTGCGCCAGCGGAGCGTCGCCGGTCAGGAACAACACCGGACTTTCGGACTGGCGGGCGGTATACAACGGCCCAAGCGCATTTGTTGCGCCAGGGGCCGCAGTTACCAGGCAAACACCGATCTCGCCGGTCAGTTGCGCCCAGGCATCGGCCATGAAAACGCAGGCCGCCTCATGGCGGGTGTGCACGATCTCTATATTTACATCCAGGCACGCATCATAGACCGGCATGATCTGGTTGCCGGACAGCGAAAACACCCTGCTCACACCGGCAGCGGCAAGCGTTTGTGCCAGAAGGTCAGCACCTCTCATGAAAACTTCCTTTGAACCAAACTAGGGTGTGGGGACAGATGGTTGCCGGGTGGCCCTGATCCCGGCGCGCACAATCGCAAACACGGTGATCGCAGTAAGTGTCCAGAAGAACCAGGTAATGGGACCGCGGAACAGCACCCACCCTGAACTGCCCGACATAAGCATCGACTGGCGGAAATTGTCCTCCAGCAACGGGCCCAGAATGAAGGCGATCAGAAACGGCGCGGCCGGTACCTTGTAGCGCATCATGACGAAGCCGACCCCGCCCATCGCAAACATCACGCCGACATCGAAAATGTTGTTGTTGACCGCGAACACACCATAGACGCACAGGATCAGCACTGCCGGAAACAGCACACCGCGCGGGATATCCGCCACATACTTGAACCCCCTGATCGCCACCGAGCCGAGGAAGAACAGGAACACTGAACTCACAATCAGGCCGATGAACAGGCCGTAGATGACGTCCACATTCAGGACGAACATCATCGGCCCGGGCTGCAGCCCGTGGATCATGAAGGCGCCCATGATAATCGCGGTAATCACATCGCCCGGCACACCCAGCGCCAGCAGCGGGATGAGCGTTGCGCCTGCGACACCGTTATTGCCGGCCTCCGATGCTGCCACCCCCTCTATCTCGCCATTGCCGAAATTCTCCTTGTTGGGTGATTTTCGGCGGGCTTCCGAGTATGACAGAAACGCTGAAGGTGCCGCACCGATCCCCGGAATCGAGCCAAGAAACACCCCGATGAAGCTGCCGCGCACAATCGACTTGAAGGATCGTCTATACTCCTGAAACGTCACCTTGTTTTTACCCAGACTGCGGGCGACGCCATCATGCGAGCTCGGGTTCCAGACCATGCTCAGTATTTCCGGAATGGCGAACAGTCCGATCAGAACGGCGATAAAGTTCAGCCCGCCCATCATGTTCGGGTTGCCGAAGGTGAAGCGGTTGGTGCCATAGACCAGATCCAGCCCGATGGTTGCCAGCAGCAGGCCCAGCATCGCCGACAGCGCGCCGCGCAGCAAGCTGTCCCCCGACACGCCTGCGATTATGGTCAGCGAGAACAGGATCAGCGTGAAGAATTCAGGTGGCCCGAAACTGAGCGCAAACGACGCCAGGAACCCGGCGAAGAATATCAGGGCCAGATTGCTGATCAGGTCTGCCGTGCACGACGCCCACAGGGCCATGCCAAGCGCCTTGCCTGCCTGGCCCTTCTCCGCCATCGGATAACCATCCAGCACCGTTGCGGACGATGCCGGCGTGCCCGGTGTCTTGATCAGAATGGCCGGAATCGACCCGCCGAATATGCCGCCCTTGTAGACCCCGAGCAGAAGCAATATCCCGGTAATCGGTGACATGGAAAACGTGAACGGCAGGGTCAGGGCAACTGCCATGGTGGCAGACATGCCGGGGATGGCTCCGCCGATGACGCCGATGGCAACGCCCAGCCCCAGCGCCAGGAAGGCCTCGACATTGCCCACCAGTTGCAAGCCGGCGAGAAGGCTGTCGATGAAACTCATGGCAGCCTCACAAAGTCACCCTGCGGAATGGCAACGCCGGCAATATGGGCAAAAAACACGTACAGCACCAGCGGGATCAGCACCGCGCAAACCACCGCCGCTTTCGGGTGCTTTGTCTTCACCAGAAAGGCCGTTGCGACAAAAGTCACCATGGCAGTCCACACCAGGCCAAGCCGGGGCATGACCAGCACCGTCGCCGTCATGATAACGGCCATGATTGCCAACCTCCTGAAAGCAGCCGGCCGGTCATCCACATCTAATTTGGCAGGATGTTCCGGGCGCGGCCGGGCCAGGGATGTGAGGATCAGGCCTGCGCCGACCAGTCCGGTAAGGGCCGACAGGACATTGGGCCAGAACAGCGGCGACAGGATGATGTTTGGTACATTGCTGGGACTGGAAACCCAGAACGGAATGGCGATGGCAATCAGAAACACGGATGCGGCTATAGCGCCGATACCAAGCTGTATCTGGATACTTCTGTCTTCCATGGCCGCCTCCGCTGTTGACAAGGCGCCGGACCAGGATGGTCCGACGCCTGTTTGGGCTAGATAGGGAGGAAGATCAGCCCTCGATTCTCATGCCGAGCTCGTCAACCAGAGCGCGGAAAACCTCGTATTGGCCACGGATAAAGTCGTTGGCGTCTTTCGGGTTCATCAATTCAATGACGGAACCGCGCGCTTCCATTTTACTGCGGAAGCCTTCGTCGGCGGTTGCGGCCGCCATCCAGGTCCCCCACTTTTCGGCGACATCATCCGGCAGCCCCTTTGGTCCTGCAATGCCGGTCCAGCCAACCAGCTTCTCCAGGGCCGGTTTGCCGAGGTCAGCCGCGGTTGGCGCATCAAATCCGGCCACGGGCTTTGGCGTGGTGACCATCAGCGGCACCAACTGGCCGTTGGAGACGAAACTGGCCAGGGCCGATGAGTTGGTGCACAGGAAGGTCGCCGTGCCGTTCAGGACGGCAGTTGCTGCGGCACCACCGCCCTTTTGCGGAATGTGGGTCGCCGTCTCAAGTGGCTTTTCCACGCCGAACTCTTTCAGCACCATGGCAGCTGCAATATGCAGCAATGACCCAACGCCTGAAGAACTGTACGCAACACCGCCTTCGTTTACCTTGGCAATCAGCTCATCCATCGACTTGATCCCCGAGGCAGGCGTCACTGCGCAGGCAACCGGATTGATTTCGTAGACGGTGACGAAGCGGAAATCATCCAGCGTGTAGGGCAAAGTCGCTTTCATCGCAGGATTGACGGAATGCGAGCCGACGCGTGCAAACAGCATTGTGTACCCGTCAGCCTTGGCGTTTTGAGCAGCAACAGAACCGGTGGCACCACCTGCCCCGGTAACGTTGGACATCACCAGCGGCTTGCCGACGGCAGCACCAAGTGGTTCGGCGATTGTGCGCGCAGAAATGTCAGTTGCACCACCTGCACCATAAGGAATGATCATGTTGATCGGGCGTTCCGGATACTCGGCAAAAGCCGCGGTTGCAGTGATCCCAAGGGCAATCGCCCCAACAAAAGCAGCCTTCGCGAATTTCATCTCTTACTCCCTCATGGTGCTGTGATCTGTACGTCACGGCTATCGTTGTCGCAGGCAGCCAATCTGGCAACCCATCACTTGTTCAGAAAACATATTATTAAGTCAGCGTTGCACAAAGTGACAAAATATAACATGGACTGAAAGAAAAAATTACGTCACACAGAGCCCATGTCTATTCGCGTATTGAGAACACTCATCGCAGTGGAAGAAAACGGCACCTTCAGTGCGGCAGCCGATGCTGTTTTCGTAACCCACGCGGCCGTCAGCCAGCAGATGAAAACCCTGGAAGAAGAATGGGGGCTGGCGGTCTTTGACCGGACCAGACGCACGCCCGTGCTGACGCCAACCGGCCGGGCGCTGGTCAGCAAGGCCCGTGAAGTCGTGGCTGCGTACGATGCGCTGGTGCCGTCTGTACTGGGTGATGACGGGTTGCGCGGAGAACTGATGCTGGGTGCCGTTCCGACCACCCTGACAGGGCTGATCCCCACTGCCATTTCCAGGCTCAAGGAAGAGTTCTCCGACCTGCACGTCAGCGTTCACCCCGGATTGACCAATGAATTGATGCTTCAGGTCGAACGGGGAAATCTCGATGCCGCCATCGTTTCCAAACCCAACCTTTTACCCCGCAGGCTGAACTGGCAGGACATCGCGGCTGAACCCATGCAGCTTCTGGCATCCACAGAAACCCAGAGCGACGATCCTGTCCATCTCCTGCAAACCAATCCGTTCATCCGGTTTTCCAGAAATGCCGTTGTGGGCATGATGATCGAACAATGGCTGCAGGCTCAGAAAATTGAAGTGAACGACACCATGGAACTGGAGGGACTGGAAGCCATTTCCAGCATGGTGTTGTGCAATCTCGGCGTCTCCATAGCCCCCAGGAGCTGCGTTCCGGCCATGAACCAGCTGCCATTGAAGCGCCTGTCACTGGGGCCTCAGGCCCCGATAAGGCAACTGGGGCTCGTCAGCCGTGATGACAGTGCAAGAACCCGTGTGATTGACGAAATGCACGTCAAACTTGTGAGCGCGGTTGCAGCAGGCGGTCGCTCACGCCCTTCTGTTTGAAGGATGACGGGTCACGCTACCGATACACATAGATGGGACTGGTCCATGCACGGGTGCCGTCTTCCTGCGTCAGGCGGACATAAACCGGGTTATCGCCCGAGTTCTTCAGGTCAATCCTGCGCTTGAACCTGAAGCTGCGATGATTGTTCTCATCCGGCAGACGGTAGACCTTCACAAAGCGGGGAAGTTCGCCCGACGCGTCATGGACGGTGTCCTCCAGGCCGATCTCAGAAATTGCTGTCTCAAATTTCACCAGCGGGGTATCGAGCCCTAACGTGCCGTCCTGCGCAGTCTCAAGAACCAGCTCAAACCCGCCGGAATTGCCGGTCGTCAGCGCCTTCCAGGACAGCTTGTTGCCGTCACGGTCCAGCGTCTTGTCACGGTTCAGGAAATTTATCGCGGCACTTGCCGTTACAGTGTTTCCGGAAATCACGGCGCTGCCATCCCAGATCACTTCCCGGAAACGCCCACGATACTCCGCACCTTCCCACTGAACCCGTATACGCGCACCGAGGTCGCTATCATCATATGGCCGTATGGTTTCGATCAGGTCCACACCGTTGAAAACATCCACCCGTTCAATCGGTGACGTGGTTTCCAGGGCGACACTCAACTCCATTTCACCTGACGGCAGATGCACGATATCCCCCATCAGGGCTTTGGTCGAAGCCGTGCCTGCAGCGTTTTCAAACAGCGCCGGATCATCGTGGTACACGGTGCCGGCATCGCTGAACGTGCCTTCCACATCAATGATCATCCGGCCATTGGCACCGCCAGTGCTGCCGTAATGCCGGCGCTTGCGCATACAATCCAGCAGGGCTTCCCGGTCAAGACTGTCCATCACGAAGCAGGTCAGGCCGCCAATGGCGCCAAACTTGCCGGCTCCAGGATAGCTCGCGCCCGGGCGTCCCTTGTGACCATCGGAGTTGGTTACAACCCCGACACGATAGCCCAGCTTGAAAGCATCATGCAGAAGCCACTCAAAAGTGCCCCATGACGAATGCACTTCAACCGATTTTTCAAACCGACCGTCATGGGCCACGGAAATATCAGCATAACGCCCGCCGCAGTGGGCATACATGACGACATCCCACTCCTTGTTCTGCGCCAGGTCTTCGAACAATTTCTGACAGGTCAGTGCATCGGTGCCCTGGGTGTCGCCCCCGTCAATGAGGGCGTGCGACGAGCGCCGGATGATGCGGTCATCGGTTGGAAAGAAGACGTTGCGGTCGCCGCCAAGCGATGTGTTGCCGGACCATTCATAACCGGGAAGAGCGACGAACCTGCCCGGCATATCGTGTTTTGCAGTCAGTGCATTCAGTTCCGCCCAGAACGCGTCGGTAATCTGAAAATCATTGCCCTGGTGGGCACAGGCATCCACAAATGCCAGCTCACGGGCGAAGGTGAAATACTGATCCGCTGATCCGGTTCCGATGGTTTCCTCTGATTGCCCGTGCACGTCGCCCCAGAAATGCACCAGGTCCGTGTCCTCGACCATCAGCGGGTTCGAGCAGGATACAACCTTGCCGTCTTCATCCACAAGACGCACTGCAACTCGCCCCGCGTCAGAAACAGACAATCCCGGAACTTCGACTTTGAACTCGCCCGGTTTCAGGTGCACGGTCTCCGGCAGTCCGTGAATTGTGCCATCTGCCTCAACTCTCAGCTGCGTGTCGCACTTGTTCGAAGGATTGCCCCACTTGTCCTCACCCTTAAGTTTCAACGCGAACTCTTCGTTCACCCGCCGTCGGGTCGGCAGCACGGCGATGAAGCGTTCCGGCGCACCTGGAACGATCGCAATCATCGGCTGAACCGGCAGCGGCTGGAAGTTGAACGTGGCAATCGGGTCCGCCAGCACGCGGAATTCGAATGTGTCTTCGCAGAAGGTCTGCAGGCGCATGCCGGGGCCGCCGTGATCAGTCACGCCGAAACGGATGGTGATGGTATCGCCTTCGGTCAGGTAGCCTTTGACTACTTTGATCCACAATGTCCGGTCCCAGGGCCGCACATTCGCCTTGGGGTCCCAGCGCACCTGCAGAACAGCGCCGTTTGAGGCCTCGACCGTGGTGTAATTCGGACCGGTGGGATCATCGAACTGGGGATTGCTCTGGTCCGACGCGAAGCGGAAACAGACCCGCAGGCTGCCGGAATCGTCGATGCCAAACAGACCCGCCGTGTAGGTCAGCGTGAAAGAGGCATGTGAGCCCGCCTCAAAGTCACCGTCAGGCGTGATTGTAGCGGTTCCCAGTTGATCAACCGGGATTGCATGACGCACGACACCGCTGTTGATATCGCTCCAGGGGGTCTCAGACTCATGAGATGACATAAATCGGTCCTTTGTATTTTCTGTCGTTCAGGAAAGGTCGGTATTTTGGTGATGCCGGAACTGGCGACGGCCCCGGCCGGAAAGATTGAGCGCGCCGGCAAGCCATCCCGCGTGTTCAGCCGATCAGTTCGTCACTCTTGTCGTCGGTTTCGCCAAACCGTTTCAGCGTTGCAGGTCGGGTGCCTTCATAGGCCTTGTGCAGATTCTCGGATATGCGCTGGTTTTCCCGTTCGAACAGGCAATTGCCGTCAAGGTCCGAAGCCACGATAAACGGTCCCATCCGGTTGCAGCGGATCACCCACATGGCCTGCGCCAGGCCGAGTTCCTCGTTCCAGTGCACCGCCTCGACGTTTTCAACACCGCGCCCCAGCAATGCGCCGGTGCCATAGCCGACGGTGCTGAGGTAAATCGCCCCGTTAGGCACGAAATAGTCCTTGTAATCCTTGCTGCTCATGCCGCCCTTGCCGATCACCAGCCTGGCCCCGGACTTGGCAAGCCATTCCGGCAGCCACTTTGCGAAGCGGAACGACGCGGTCGCGGTCACCGCACCCATTTCGAAACTGCCGTCCGGATTGATCCGGGCCGCGGGCGAGCAATGAAAGTTCGCGGCACTTTGCGACGGCAACTGCAATGGAATGTTGGCCTTGTCCTCAAGCGCGCGCTTGTAGACGCCTTCGCGTGCCGTATACATCAGCCCGTCCAGGTAGACGATATCACCCAGCCGCAGCTCAGCCAGCGCTTCGGCGGTCGGCGTCGTGCTCAGGCGGATTTCTCGTGGCTTGCGGGCATTTCCCATTCCACAGTCTCCCGGCGTTGATAGTCAGTGAACCATTCAGGGTCGGTGCGGTGTTCCACACGCCCGTCGGCGAAAACCCGCGCCACCGCCCGGCGCGATGACAGGCAAAATGCATGTACCGACATCTGCATGCCACCGGTGTGGCAGTACCCCACTTCAATATGGGTATCGATGACCATGGATTTGCCGACAAACCCCATCGCGCCCATGCCGATGGAATTACCCAGCTCGGTAAACTCGAGCTCCAGTTCGGCGATCTTCGGATCAGTATTCCTGTCACCCACCGTGCGCAGGCAGGCTGCGCGCTTGCCGAGCACCATACATGTGTCCTTGCAGCCGCCCAGCCCGATACCGATGATCGCTGGCTGGCAGGCCAGCCCGCGCTTGCCGAAAGCCACCAGGCTGTCGAGGAAAAACCGCTTGATGCCCTGAATGCCGTCTGACGGAAACAGCATGCGGTAGTCAGTGCCGAACAAACCACCCTTGTGCACCGTGATCAGGTCGATCCACTCACCGCCCGGCTCATAGCCATACTCAATCTCCGGTGCCCCGATACCGACATTGTTGTCATGGTCTGTCCGCCACAGCGGATGCACCCGGTTGGGCCGCAACGGCACCCCGTTGGTGGCAGCGGCGGTGGCGCGGCGCAGCGCGGCCTCCAGCGCGACGGGACCGCCTTCAACCTGGGTCTCATTGCCCATTTTGACATACCAGCGCGGCGTGCCCGTATCTCCACACATGGCGCGGCGGTCTTCCTTGGCCGCCTTGTAGTTCTCCAGCATCGCCTGCAGCACGAAAGACGACAGATCGCCGTCTTCCACGCTGGCGGCAGCTTTCAGGCCTTCCAGATAATCATCCGGGATTTCAATGGCCGCCTTGTCCATCAGGGTTTCAGCGGTTTTCTCTATCACATCGATCGGGATCATTGCGCAGCCTCCACCAGGGTTTCCGGCTCACCATCAGGCAATATGGTCTCGCCAGGTCTGACGATTGTAAACTGAACATCTTCGCGGGCGACATCAACTCTGTCGCCCTGCTTGCTGGCAACCGTGAAATAGGAACTTTCCATCGTTCCGCTATCAGGGAAATCCTCCCTGTAATGGGCGCCGCGGGAATTCTCACGCGCCAGTCCTGCCCTGGCAATCACCTCCGACACGTCACACAGGCTCGCCATGTTCAGCCAGTCATGCCAGGTCAGGTTGAATGCCAGATTGTCTGACGCCACACCGGTTTCGAACAGTTCCGATTTCAGTTCAGCAATCCGGGCAATGGCTCGCTTCATGCCGGTGGCCGTCCGCAGCACGCCGACGTCGTCCCACATGGTTTCCTGCAGTTCGAGGCGCAGTCGCTGCACATTTCCCGGGTTTTTCGACAACGGCATCTGCGCACGCTCGATTTCAGCAGCAAGCACGACTTCATCAGGATCACGCAATGCGCCCATCGTCTTGATATCGGCACCCATCACATCGCCTGCAACGCCGCCATACACGGTTGAGTTGGCCACCCCGTTTCCGCCCAGCCGGTTGGAGCCATGCGCGCCGCCGGCATCTTCACCGGCAACATAAAGACCTTCCAGCCCGGTGCGCGTGTCCGTATCCACCACCACACCGCCCATGAAATAGTGTGCCGTCGGCACGACCTCGACGAGACCCGCAGCCAGATCAAACCCGCTGTCTTCACAGCGCTGCACCATGCCCTTGAACTTTTTACGCACGTTTTCAGGCCCGAGATGGCCCATCGAAATATAGACACCACCGTTCTTTGATGAGTTGTTCTTGCGCATCTCCGCATAGATGCCGCGGCTGACCAGGTCACGTGTCGCACGTTCTCCGAGATCGTCATAGTCGAACATGAACCGCTTTTCGGCCCCGTTCAGCAACCTCCCGCCGGCCCCGCGCAATCCTTCTTCCAGCACCGTTCCGGTCATCTTGGTGTGATCGCCCGCCAGCAGGCCGGTCGGGTGGAACTGCACCATTTCCATGTCGCGCAGGCGCAGTCCAACCCTCAGTGCCATGGCCAGGCCATCCATTGTCTTGTCGCCGGACGGGGTGTGGTATTTGTACATGGTCGGCCCGCCGCCGGTGCCCATCATAACCGCCTTTGCCCGGACAAAACGAAACTTGCCCGTCCGCATGTCGATGAACAGCACACCTGCGATGGCTGAACCGTCTTTCGTCGGGATCAGGCCGATGGCCCGGTGCTCCTGCAGCTTTTCAATCGGCCGGCTGAGCACCTGCTCCATCAGCCGGCTGATGATTTCAATGCCGGTCAGGTCGCCCTTGTGTACCGTCCGGTCGGCGGTCTGGCCGGCGAACGCCTTCTGGTGCAGCGAGCCGTCCGGATTGCGGTCAAAGAAGCAACCGATTTCATTTTCCAGTTCGCGAATGCGCACCACTGCCTGCTCGCACAGTTTCCAGGCCATATCCTGGTCGGGCAGCCACTTGCCGCCATTGATGGTGTCCATGAAATGGCGTTCAACCGTATCGCCGCCGCCGAGCGCCACATTATAACCGCCCTGCACCATGCGGGTGCAGCCGCATTTACCGATCAGGCCCTTCACGGCAATGGTGATTTTGGTTCCAGGTGCTGCCGATTGCTGCGCATGCAAGGCGGCAAACATGCCGGCGCCACCGGTGCCAAGGATCAGGATGTCGGTGTCGTGGCGTTCAATTGAGCTGGTGGATATCATGGTTATATCGCCCTCAGCAGAAACACGCCGGAAATCAGAAACGACATCGCTGCCGCGCCTGCCGCCAGGGTTTTCTGCCGGTCAGACCAGGGCAGCCACTCCAGCGCCATCAGCCGCAGGCCGCCAAACATGTGCAGCGCCAGCAGGAAGACCAGGCCAAATTCGGCAAATTTGACTACCGCCAGTTCAGTCCACCGGAAAAACCCGTCGAGACGCTCAGGATCGGTCAGGGCCAGGGCAAGCGTGTAAAAGTGCACCGGCAGAAACAGCGCCAGCGCGACGCCTGAAATACGGTGCAGGATGAAGGCGTACCAGAGCGCGTGAGTGCGATGCGGACGTATCATGACAAGGTCACCGCCATCACCGCGCGCCCGCCAAGCAGGAAAAGGCCTGCCGCTGTTGCCCAGGTGAACAGCTCCAGAAGAGTGCCCTTCAGACCCATCAGTTCATGCACGACGACACGCAGACCGATAGCCGCATGAACCGACACCGCAACAACAAAGCAGCCATAAAACAGGAACCAGGCCACGCTGCCCTGCGTGCGTCCCAGTATCTCGGCTGCCGACAGCCCGCCCTGCACCGCATAGATCATCACGGCCAGATGCCCGAGCACCAGCGGCGCCATCAGCAATGCGGTAATCCGCTGCAGCATGTAGAGCCTGACGGTCAGCATGCTATTTCCTCCCCTTGAAGAAGGAGAGCGCTGATGCCCGCTTCAGCCCGGCAATTGCCGCCATCGGGTTCAGGTCATTCGGGCAATAGTGGCTGCAGCCGCCCTGGCTGTGGCAGTTATGGCACCCGCCTTTGCCCGACACTGCTTCGAGAATGTTCAGCTTGCCGGCGTCCTTGGCGTCATTGTACAGCGTCCAGGCCCGCTGCAGGGCCGCCGGTCCGAGATAATCGTCATTGCCGGCGACAGTATCGCAAGCCGCATAACACACTGAACAATTGATGCATTCGATGCCCTTGTTGGCTTCCTGGCGCGAAGCATCTTCAGGGTTGATCTGCTCAATCGCATCGTCGCGCGTCCTGGACGGATGATGCATGCCTTCGGCGGCAACCCATTTGTCGAAGAACGGGTCCATGTCTGTTGCAAGGTCCTTGATGACCGGCAGGTTGCGCAGCGGACCGATGCTGATCCGGTTGTCTTTCAGCGCCACCTTCACATGGGTGCGGCACGTCCAGCGCGGTACACCATTGACCATCATGGCGCACGATCCGCACATGCCGACACGGCAGGCATAGCGATAGGACAGCGTGGGATCGCGATGCTGCTGGATCCACGAGACCACGTCCAGAATGGTCTGGTTTTCCTGTGCGGGAACCCTGAAGTCTTCAAACCGGCCGGACGCATTGTCACCGCGCCACACCGAGACCTCTAACTCATCAGCATCGGACGACAAATCATTGCTCCATTGTCAGGACAGGCACCATCACCCCTCTATCTATATGTATTTGTTTTTCTAACAAAAAGAGATAAAATCTAACTCCATACATAAGCATGACTTACATAAAAAAGATCCCCGATACATAATCGAGGATCAATCAGAGCAAAATTCAACCGTTCTTAAGCGACCGGCGCTGCTATCAGGCACTGTCAGGCCGTTATTCCGCTGCCTCCTGAGAGGCCTTGCCGGACATGCCGTTGAGGCGAGCGTGTTCAAAGGTTTTTTCAAACAGACTGCCATACCCCGGCGCGACCTCGTGCAGATCGAGAATCCTCAGACAATCGGCGAAGGTCGCCTGGTTCGACGAGATCACCGGCTTGCCCAGTTCAGCTTCAAGCCTGGCGATGTTCTCGATGGTTCTGAACCCCGTGCACGAAATGAAAACGGCCTCGGCATCATCAGTATCCACGTCCCGGGCCCGGTTGTAGGACACTTCCGGCTCACATTCCTGGATGTCGGCAGTATCGGTAATACCACCGCCCTGCCACTCCGTGACCTCAAAGCCGTTATCGTTCAGGTAGTCCACCTCAAGTCTGGTGACCTCATCCGTATAGGGAGTGGCCAGCGCGATCCGGGACACCTTTAACAGCCGCAGCGCACGCACCACAGCCGTGGTCGTGGTGGTTGTCGCGATGCCGGTTTCGTCCTCGATCATCTTGATCAGCCGGTCGTCATAACCGGCCCCGCCGACGAAGCTGCCCGATGTACAGGCAAAGGCGATGACACCCAGCCGCGTCTGGGCGATCTGACGGGCGGACCGGGCCGTATCGTTTTCCATCGCCAGCAGGCTGTCCGGCGTAACGTCTTTCAGCTCCACACGGTTGGCATGGCAGGACACACCGTCCGGCGCCATGCGTTGAAATTCCGGCTCAACCACCGAATTACCGGTTGGAACCATAATGCCGATACGTCCGCGCCTTCCGTACATGATACGTCTCCCTGGGTTGTTATTCCGCCGCCGTTTCATGTGACAGCATGTCTGTCATCACATTGTCTTCGATACCGATCTGCAAAGAATCGTTGAACCGGTTGAAGAACCCGCACAACGCAATGCGCAGTGTCAGTTCGACCACCTGCTCTTCGGAAAAGTGCTGTTTCAGATCCTCGAAAATCTGGTCCCGCATATACTGGAAGTTACTGGTGACCTGCACTGCATAGTCGCGCACCAGCATGTCCACTTCATCAAAACCTTCAACTTCCGGTTCCAGAATATTGTCGACCGTCTCGGCGCTGAGGCCCTGATCGACCAGCCGCGGCCCGTGATGCTTCACGCAATATGTGCACTCATTGATCTTGGAGACAACGACAACAGCTATTTCCAGATAGCGTTTGGGCAGCACCTGCTCTTCGGCAAGCTCCAGCAATAACCCCATGATGTGCTTAACCGCCGGCGGGCGATGGGCAAACACCTTCACCTGGTTCAGGAACGGGCCGTACTCGGTTGCATACCGGTGAAAGATCGGCTGCACATCTTCCGGCAATTCTTCCATTTCAACATCGCGTACGCGGGCCATGTCATTGCTCCTCCTTGAAATATGTCGCTTGCGCCGGCCAGGTGGAAATTTCACCACCTGGCCGTCTTGTTGTGGTCTCAGAATTCCAGGCGTTCGATCACGACATCCTTGCCGTCCTTGATTTCGGCCAGTTGGAAGTCACGGCCAAGCACCATGCCTTCCTTGTCGAATTCAATGCTCGAACTTGCACCGGAATAATTGATTTCCTTGCCTGCACGAATGGCTTTCAGGCCTTCGGTCACATTGTAGACGGTTTCCTTGCCGTCGCCGGTAGTGACTTCCCAGATCGCCTTTGCCACCTTGTCGGCATCGGTTGACCCGGCTTTCTCAATCGCCAGCAGCAACACCGACATCTGATCGCGGCCTGCAGTACCGAACGGATGCTGCACACCATCGATTGGCTCAAGGCCGGTTTCCGTTACATACTCCGCATAGGCAGGGCTCTTGATCGGCGGCACGGGAAGCCCGTGGATAATGCCGTTGGCCGCATCACCGATGGCTTCCTTGAATTTCGCGCCGGTCGAGATCGACACCGAGATTACCTGCCCTTCATAGCCCTGCCGGAAAATCTCCTTGTACACGGATGTGAAGTCAGTGACGTAGGATGGAATGAAGACAGCGTCAGGGTTTTTCTCGATCAGCTGGGTCACTTCGGAACGATAGGATGACTGCCCGCCATTGTAATAGAACGAGTCCTGCAGCAGCTTGTCCTTGCCGACGACCTCGGTAAATCCATCCATCATCGAGCGGGTAAAGTCATTGTTCAGCGCCATCAGGTTGAAGGTCTTGAACCCCCTCCGTAATGCCAGCCTGGCAATCGCTCTGCCCCACACCGGTGACAATGCCTGGAAATTGAACACGTAGCCCTTCTCGTCACGGATCGGAATGTCGGCGGACGAAGAGGTACACATCTGGATGACGCCGGCTTCCTGGCATTTCGGCATGATGCCCAGCGTTACCGATGATGACCAGGTGCCCAGAATACCGACAACCTTGTTTACATTGATCAGTTTGTCGGCAGCACGCACCGCGGTTTCGGGATTGGTTTCGGAGTTTTCCTGAAACAGGTTGATGGTCGTGCCGAGCACACCACCCTGGCTGTTGACCAGGTCAACGACACGCTTGTGAGCTGCGGTGATCTTGGGGCCGAACGGGCCGCCGCCACCAGTATTTGGCGTCAGGCTGCCGACATTGATCGGATCGGCAGCGCGGGCGATGTTTGGCGCGAACACACTGGCTGCGGCTATGGCACCGCCCGTGATCAGGGCGCTGCGACGTGTGATTTTACTGGTCATTTCTGGGTACTCCCGGTTTCAGTTTACTTTGCATTTTCAATAGACGGTTGCCGCTCCTGGTCAGTTGATGCAGCGGCAAACGAGAATTTGGGTTCCGGTATCAAACCCCTCGGACGCACCCGCAGTATCGCGATCAGAAGAACACCGATGACGATAATGCGGATGGCGGAAAGTTGTTCGGCATCAAGGAAGTCAATGAAGTCTCCCATGAACCGTGATCCTTCCAGAATGGTCATGACCACACCGGCTCCCAACAGTAGCCCCCAGTTATTGCCTGCGCCGCCGACAATGACCGACATCCAGATAAAGATGGCAACCATCGGCATGAAGACTTCAGGACTGATGTTTTGCACATAGTGCGCGTAAAGCGCCCCGGCGAGGCCCATGAAGGCACCCCCCAGTGCGAATACCTGTATCCGGTGGCGCAACACGTTCTTGCCCAGCACTTCAGCAACCACGTCGTCTTCACGGATGGCGCGCAGTGTTCGACCCATCGGGGACCTCCGGATGCACTCCACGATGACGAACACCACCGCCACTGCAAGCGCCACCAGTCCGAGATAGACCAGCGGATAGGTTTCGCGATCGAACATGTCGGCAAATGGCCGGGCATCGATTTTCAGGCCGCGCGGACCTTCGGTAATCTGGTCTTCGTTAAGCGCGATCAGCCGCACGATCTCGCCAAAGCCCAGTGTAACGATGGCAAGGTAGTCCTCTCGTAATCGCATTGACAGCAGCGCAACCAGGCCGCCGGCAATAAGTCCCGTCACACAGCTCATGGCGATGGTGATGCCAACCGGCCAGCCTAGCTTCACCGACAGCAGGCCGCTGGTATAGGCACCGAGCGCATAGAACCCGGCAATGCCGAAGTTCACCATGCCGGTCATGCCCCACTGCAGGTTGAGCGCCAGGGCCAGGATCATGAAGAAGCCGACAAAAGTGGCCATGGAAATCAGATATGCGCTCATTTCTTGATCTCCGGCTGGCCAAGCAGTCCATGCGGCCGGATCAGCAGCAGGACAGCGATGATCACGAACCCGACCCCGATCTTGTAGGAACTGGGCAGCACCAGCACGGTGAGTTCTTCCGCCAGTCCAACCAGCAGGGATCCCAGCATCGCGCCATAGGGCGAGCCGATACCACCGAGAATGGCAGCAGCAAATATCGGGATGGTCAGGTACCAGCCGACCAGCGGCTCGATGACCAGATCAAGACCGGCAAACACCCCGGTCAGGCCAAACAGGGCACCACAGACCAACCAGGTGAATGCAATCACATATGACGTGTTGATGCCGCGCACCTCGGCCAGGACTTCATTGTCCGCCGTAGCCCGCATCGCCTTGCCGATACGGGTATATTGCAACAGCAGGTGAATGGCGATGCCGATGACAATCGTCATAATGATGATGTCGATCTGCTCACCGGTTATCCGCATCCCGGCAAACTTGATCGGCCGTTCAAGTGGCAGGTCGAAGCCGCGCACATCGGCACCGTAAAACAGCCGGATGACATGTTCGATAATCAGGGCAAGAGCGATAGAGACCACAAGCAGGGTGACCGGCGTATGACCCCGCATCGGCTTGAACACCAGAACATCCGACAGCCAGACCACAACCGCCGTACCGGCCATGGCGCCCAGACCGGCTACCCACAAGGGCATCCCTGCCCCGACATTCAGCGCATAGGCGATGAATGCGCCGACCGTGACATAGGCACCGATGGCAAAATTGGGAAACCGCAGGATACCGAACAACAACGAAAACGCGATTGCCGGTGGCGCGATAAGGGAGGCATTCACGATGCCGTTTATGATCAGTTGACCGCTCATTGCCGTGTTCCCAGATAGAGTTCTGATACTTCGCTGGAATCCAGTAATTCCGACGCCGGTGCCGACATGGCGACCTGGCCTGCGGCCATGACGTAGCCATGATCGGAAATTTTCAGCGCCTGCATGGCGTTCTGTTCGACCATCAGCACCGCTATGCCGGTCTTGTTGACCTGCTTGATGATGTCGAACATCTGCTCGACCATCGCCGGCGACAGTCCCGCAGACGGCTCATCGAGCAGCAGCACTTTCGGCTCGACCATCAGTGCCATGCCGAATGCCACCATCTGCCGTTGTCCGCCGGACAGGTTGCCGGCGCGAACCTTTCCCCGCTCCTTGAGAATGGGAAACAGCGCGCAGACTTTTTCGTAGCGGCCATCGAATTCCTCCGGCTCGATCCAGGATCCCATCTGCAGGTTTTCGGTGACGGTCAACTGGCGGAAGACATTGGCCTCCTGCGGCACGTAGGCCACGCCACAGCGCGCGATCTCACTCGCCGGCTTGCCGCCAATCTCCTGCCCGTCAATGCGGATTGATCCTTCCCGGCGCATCAACACGCCGGCAATTGCCTTGATCATGGTGGATTTACCGGCACCATTGGGCCCGATGATCGTAGCGATCCGGCCGGCACTTACACTGACATCAACACCGTGCACGATGTCGCCCCTGCCATACCCCACACAGATATTTTCAGCTTGCAGCAGGTCCTCAGCCATCGAGCGAGCCTCCCAGGTAAGCTTCGATGACACGCTTGTCTTCACGGATGACATCGAAAGAGCCTTCGATCAGCCTGCTGCCCTCGGCCATCACGATGACCGGATCACACAGCCTTGCCACCATGTCCATGTCGTGTTCGACAATGAAGAAGGTCTTGCCGTGATTGCGGTTGAGATCGACGATCATGTCGGTAAGCGTGCTCATCAGCGCCGGGTTGACGCCGGCGCCCGGCTCATCAAGCAGGATGACATCACAATCGATCATCAATGTGCGGGCCAGCTCCAGCAGTTTCTTCTGTCCACCGGACAGGTTCACCGCATATTCGTCCCTGAGCTTTTCGAGACGAGATATCTTGAGCACCTCGCAGGCGCGCTGGTAGACGTCCCTGTCGTTGGATTTGACCGCAGCAGGCCTGAGGAACAGCGGCAGCAACTGTTCGCCAAGCTGCAACTGCGGCGACAGCATCAGGTTCTCCAGAACCGTCAGCCGGCCGAACTCGCGCGACAACTGGAATGTGCGGATCATGCCAAGACGGGCCCGTTTGTAGGCATCAAGCCCGCTAACGTCCTTCCCGTTCAGAATGACTGTGCCCTGTTTCGGTTTATCAACTCCGCTGACGAGGTTGAACAATGTGGATTTACCCGCCCCGTTCGGCCCGATCAGGCCTGTGATCGAATTTTGTCGAAGTTCAAAACTCATGTCGGCGACCGCATGCACGCCGCCGAAGCTGCGCGACAGGCCGGTTCCCGACAGAACGATGTCCGGCATTGAAGCTGCTGCCGATTGTGCCGATGCGGGCATGCTCATGAACCGACAACCTTCAACTTAACCTTGCCCGGTTCCGGCAGTAATGACTGCTTGTCGCCAGACTCCATAACCTGCTGCAGCATGATCTTGAACGCATCGCGAATTGCCTGTGTCATCGCGGGGTCTGGATGCATCTGCTCCTGCAGTTTCAATCCCCTGATCATGCAGGTCGTCATCGACACCAGGACACGGCGCTGGTCCTGTGACAGGCCGGACCCGGCAAATGCCTGGTCGGCAATTTCATCATAGGCCTCGAACAGGTTTTCAAGGTGTCCTGAAATGCGTTGGCGCAGTTCGTCGTGTGAGCGCGCGGCGCTCATCAGGTCCAGGGTCATGGTCACCGAATTGTGCTGAAACACCCGGTCCCACACACCTTCGACAAATCCGTCAATATCAAGTTCGCCGCGGCCCAGTGCGCCGGAAAGCGCCTGCACCTCGACAATCGCCTGGCGCCAGACCTGAGCAGCAGCATCGACAATCAGATCGATTTTCGCAGGGTAATGGTGCAGCAGCGCGCCGCGTGACACACCGGCCTTCTTGCTGATCTCAGTGGTGGTCGTGTTGACATAACCACGATCCGCGATGAGCGATATCGTGGCTGCCCGTAACTTTGCAGAGGTCTCGTCACGGCGCTCTTCCTGCCGTTTTCGAACTTTTTCCATAACCACCCTGTCGGCCCCGACCCTGTTCGTTGCTGAAGCCTATGCCGAAATTTACCTCAATGTCCACAAACAATCAGTACTGTTTGTTTGTGTGCATAACTTGCCTGACTGGTTGCCGCCCGGCTGGCAACACCGACATCGGTTACCTATGCTGACATAACAATTGGGTTTGCTTTCAATCCGGAGAAGCCAAATGGGTGACATCGACGAGGGTCTTCAGTCCTGGCAACTGCGCACCAATCACAACTCGATGATCGAGCATCAGTGGAACCGGCGCCCCGCCCCCGAGCAGACTGTTGCGCTCAGTTACTTTGGCAGCTCGGCCTTCCGGATCACCTCGCCTTCAGGTATCACCGTGATGCTGGACCCATGGCGTAACCTGCCGACGCGGCGGTGGGACTGGTATTTTTACGACTTTCCGAAAACCGCGGTCGACATCGGTGTCGCAACCCATGCGCACTTTGACCATGACGCCCTGCACCGCCTCGATGCGCATGTGCTCCTCGACAGGCTCATCGGGGTGTATGAATTCGCAGACGTACGCATCACCGGCATTGCTGACAAGCATGCCACGGACAGCTCCAGTGCCAGTTACGATTTCAAGAAAATCATCCGGGAATTCGGCAATGTGGATATCGAACCGCCGAACAATCCGCGCTCCTGGGACAATTGCCTTATCATCGTTGAAACCGGAGGTTTGCGAATTCTGCACTGGGGCGACAACCGGCACAATGCGCCAGACGAAGTCTGGGATGCCATCGGTCAGATCGACATAGCCCTTTTGCCGGTGGATGAGTCCCAGCACGTCATGGGTTTCCACCACACCCAGGAGATCATCGACCGCCTGAAGCCGAAAGTGGTCGTGCCGCACCATTATTACATCTGGGATGTCGTGCAGCGTTCAAGCACGCTGATGCCGGCTGAACCCTGGGTTGGCAGGCAGCAGCACACCCGCCGGATGGACAGTGCAACAACGCACTATTCCGCCGCATCCCTGCCCGCCGATACGCCGACCATCGACTATTTCGGTGACCATGTTGCCTTCGACAAGGCGCGGTGGCACGAGCACAAGGGCGGCTAGCCTGGCATATTTGCCCGATTGTCGCGTCTACCTGTTCTCCAGGTTTTGCAATGCCCGTGTGACTGCTTGCAGAAAAACCGGCTCGGCAACCAGATCGGGACCAAAAACCGAACCGACACCGGCATAGGCTTTGACAAGTGTTTCGGCATTGTTGCCGGCGCGCGCGCCAATCGCCTTGAGTTCGTCTGCCAGCGGATCGCGCACATCGATCGGATTGCCGGTCATGTCCGTTCCGGTGACATATCGCATCCATCCCGCAACCCCGCAGGCAAGCCGTTCGAATGGCAGGCCTGCCGCCAGACGGTCGCGGATCGTCGACAGCAGCCGTTGCGGGAGTTTCTGTGACCCGTCCATGGCAATCTGCCAGGTCCGGTGTTTGAGACTCCGATTGGCAAAGCGCTGCAGCAGCGCATCTCTGTAGGCGAACAGATCGACACCGGTCGGCATGTCCAGTGTGGGAATAACCTCCAGTGTCATCATGTCATGCACCAGCGCATGAAGGTCCGGATCACCTATGGCATCGGCAACCGTTTCGTGGCCGCCCAGATATCCAAGATAGGCGAGCGTGGAGTGGCTGCCATTGAGCAGCCTGAGCTTCATCTCCTCAAATGGACGCACGTCATCGACAAACGTAACACCGGCATCTTCCCATGGCGGCCGCCCGGCACAGAACCGGTCCTCCACGACCCACTGGGAAAATGGCTCGGTTACAACCGGGGCCGCATCACCCACGCCGGTTCGCGCATTGACGGCGTCGGTATCATCCTTCGTGGTTGCGGGAACGATACGGTCCACCATGGTTGACGGGAAGGTGGCGTTGTTCCCGATCCAGTCACTCAGCACCGCATCCTGCAAGCCGGCCATCTCGGTCACGACATTGCGGGTTATCCGTCCGTTTTCCGGCAGGTTATCGCAACACAGAACGGTAAACGGACCAACGCCCGACAGCTTTCTCCGCCGCAGCGCCTCCACGATAACGCCTATGGCAGAGCGTGGTCTGTGAGGCGTTTCCAGGTCCGCCGCGATGTCGGGATGACTGCGATCAAGGCGACCGGTGGCCGGATCGATGCAGTAGCCCTTCTCGGTGATGGTCAGCGAGACAATTCGGATCACCGGGGCAACCATGCGCTGTACCAGCGCCTCGGCCCCCTCACTGGCGTCAATCACCTCTAACAGGCTGCCGACAATGCGGTCCCGGGTGTCGGACGAACCGCTGACAGTCAGCGTATACAAGCCGTTCTGGGGGTTCAGCGCCTCGGCAGCCGAGCTGCTGCGCAGCGATGCCCCGATAATGGCCCAGTCAGGATCGCCAGCCAGTATGTCGTCCACGTACACCGCCTGGTGCGCCCGATGAAACGCCCCCACACCCAGGTGCACAATGCCTGCCGACAGGTCAGCACGCTCATACGCAAACGTGTCTGCGCGTGCAGCAGCAACTGTCTTCATGCCGAGACGCATCAATGGGTTTCCTCGCTCACTGCCGGTTTCACAAGTTGTAGGACTTCTTCGCAAGGCCATAGGTCAGGTCAACAGCCACCTCGCGCGCTTCGTCTTCGCGAATGCGATGCTCCGCCACCTGCCGCGCCAGAAACGCGCAATCGATACGGCGAGCCACATCATGCCGGGCCGGGATTGACGGGAAGGCGCGGGTGTCATCATTGAAACCGGCAGTGTTGTAGTAACCTGCCGTCTCGGTAACCTGCTCGCGATAGCGCAGCATGCCGTCTGCGCTGTCGAAGAACCACCAGGCTGGACCAAGCTTGAGGCACGGATAGGCACCTGCAAGCGGGGCAAGCTCGCGCGAGTACGCCGTTTCATCCAGCGTGAACAGTATGATGGACAGGCGTGGGTCCATCCCGAACCGGTCCAGCAGCGGTTTGAGCGCTGCTACATAGTTGGTCCGGGTCGGGATGTCGAAGCCCCTGTCCCGGCCATACAGGTCGAACACCTGCTTGTTGTGGTTGCGATGCGAACCCGCATGGATCTGCATGACCAGGCCATCATCACAACTCATCGCCGCCATTTCGGTGAGCATCTGGGCGCGGAACAATTCCTTGTCGTCTGATGATGCGCCATCACGAATAATACGGGCAAAGAGATCTTCCGCCGCTGCTTCACCGATATCAGTGGTGCGCGCCGTGGGGTGACCGTGATCCGTCGATGTTGCGCCCATAGATGCGAAAAATGCCCGGCGCTTGCGGTGCGCCTCCAGATAGCCTTGCCATGAACCTGTGTCTTCGTCAGTGAGTTCGCCGAACTTTTTCAGGTTATCCGCAAATCCTTCAAACTCCGGATCGACAACGGGATCCGGCCGATAGGCGGTTATCACCCTCCCGTCCCATTCACTGTCACCGATTGCCTTGTGATGTCGCAGATCATCCAGGGGACTCTCGGTCGTGGTGATCACCTCGATCCCGAACCGGTCAAACAGCGCCCGCGGGCGAAACGCGTCCTGTGTCAGGCAATTGGAAATCTGATCGTAATGAGCATCGGCAGTCGCAGCACTGAGCGGCACATCGATGCCGAACAACTCCTGAAGCGTATGATCCAGCCAAAGCCGTGTCGGTGTGGACCGGAACAGGTGGTAATGTTCCGCAAACAGCCGCCAGATCTTGCGCCCGTCGGTTTCACCCGGTTTACCATCGAGACCGGCAATCCCGAGCGACGGGTAATCCACCCCTTGTGAGACCAGCATTCTGAGCACGTAATGATCCGGCACAATGAGCAACTGTGCCGGGTCGGGAAACCGCTCGTTGTCGGCAAACCAGGCCGGGTCGGTATGGCCATGCGGGCAGATCAGCGGCAGGTTCGTGATCTCGGCGAACAGGCGGCGGGCAATTGCCCGGGTATCGGGGTCGGCCGGAAACAACCGGTCTTCATGCAGCAACATCACAATGCACCTGATGACGCTGCGAACTTGAACAGGTCAGTCATATCGGCTCACCCTTCCTGAGACACGTCTGAGATACACCCCGTTTTCGAGGAGGCCACCATGGCGTCTATCAGCGCATGCACCCGCAGCGCTTCACGGCCGGTAATGGCAGGCGCCCTTTGATCGCGGATGGCTGTCGCAAAATCTTCGATCAGGTCACGATGCCAGTCACACGGAAACGCCATCGGATCGGCCCCGCCGCCAGTGCCTGACACCTCGCCCAGTTCCTCTTCTCTGCCGTCGCGCCACACCACTTTGAGATTGCCGCCCTTCAGCACGGCGGTGGCCTCCGTCCCGTCAAAGACAAGGCTTTCCGTCGCGCCGGGAAAGGTTGCTGTTGTTGCAACAACAGATCCGACCGCACCTGAGTCAAACCGGATACCGCCGCTGGCAAAATCTTCTGACTCCATCTTGTGCATATCCGTCGTGGCACAAAACGCCTGCACGGTTTTTGCCGGGCCGGTCAGGCTCAGCAGCAGGTCAAGCACATGGATCGCCTGGCTGATCAGCACCCCGCCGCCATCTCGTTCATAGGTGCCGCGGCCGGGAACATCATAGTAAGCCTGATCCCGCCACCACGGAACATCCGCGCGCACCAGGGCAACCTTGCCAAGTCGATTGTTTCTGACGAGTTCCGAGAGCCGCCGGGCTCCGGCGCGGAAGTGGTGCTGGAACACCACGCCCAGGTGCACATTTGCAGCCTCGCAGATCTCAACGATCCTGCGCGCCGCTTCGGTGTTTCGCTCCACCGGCTTTTCGGTCAGGATGTGTTTTCCCGCCGCCGCCAGGGTTGTGACAATCTCGAGGCGTTGATGCGGGGGGGTCAGAACAATGACCCCATCAGTGGAGCCATCGGCTGCGATCGCCTCGATGCTGTCAAAAACCGGCCAGTCGTGTTGTTGCGCAATCTCCTCAGCCCGTTCCCTGCTCCGGTTACAGACACCGGAGACCTCAATCTGCTGCTCCAGCAGCTTAAGAGCTTCCAGATGGGGTTTCGACGCCATGCCCAATCCGATGACGGCCAGTCTGATCGGTTTTCTATCCAAGTTCAGTCTCCAGATTCTTCATCAGTCCGGTATCTCCATGGTTTCCAGAGCGACCATGATGCCACGCAGTTCCGCAAGGCCGCGCAGCCGGCCAACCGCCGGATAGCCGGGGCTTCCTTCCTCGTTCAGGTCGGACAACATGCGCTGCCCGTGATCGGGGCGAAACACAATCGTCTCGTGAGGATTTCTGGTTCGGTTTTCAGCCATCAGTTCGCGCACCACCGCAACCATATCGACGTCTCCCTCAAGGTGGGCGGCTTCATGGAACGAGCGGCCATCGCCCTCGCGTTTTGTTGCCCTGAGATGGGCGAAGTGAATGCGGTCGGCAAAACGCCGCGCTATGGCCGGCAGATCATTGTCGGCGCTGACACCGAGGCTGCTGGTACAAAAACACATGCCGTTTGAGCGTGCCGGCACCGCGGAAAAGACGGCGGCGTAATCGTCTTGCGTCGAGGCAATGCGAGGCAGGCCGAACAGCGGCCTGGGTGGATCATCTGGATGCAGGGTCAGCTTGACACCAAGGCTGTCGGCAACCGGCGTGACGGCCTCCAGGAAACTGATCAGGTTGTTACGCAACACATCGGCATCGATTGCCGCATATGCTTTCAGCTTGTCCCTGAATGCCGGAATGGTAAGCGGTTCCGCGGTTGATCCCGGCAGCGCACTGGAAATGTTTGTCACGATCCGGTCAACGTCATCCTGGGTCATGCCATTGAAGACGGCCTGTGCCCGGTCCACGTCGTCACTCGAATAATCCTGTGCAGCGCCTGGCCGGTCCAGAACAAACAGATCGAATGCGGCAAACCTGTCCTGATCAAACCGCAACGCGGTCGACCCTGTCGGCGTTACAAAGTCGAGGTCGGTGCGGGTCCAGTCGACAACCGGCATGAAATTGTAGCAGATCGTCGTGATGCCATTGCTGGCCACGGCTTCCATGCTGGCAATCCATGACGCAATTTCCCCACGGGCAGCAGACTCGGTTCGCTTGATAGCATCCGCGACAGGAATGCTTTCCACCACCGACCAGTTGAGCGGGGTGCGCCCGGCTGGTGTGTCTTCAATCAATGCCTTTCGTTCTGCCACAGCGGCAGCAGTCCATGCCTCGCCAATCGGCACGTCATGCAGGGCGCTAACCACCTCGGTGGCTCCCGCCTGCCGGATCGTGTCGAGAGGTATGCCGGCACCCGGCCCATACCAGCGCCAGCCCTGGCGCATGGGATAGTGTCCAGATGGGCTATTCATCGCAGGAAAATTCTGTTTCTGAGATCATATCCAATTCCCCTACAGTTACGGGTCAAACAGTTGAACAGGTATCAGCGTAAGCTGCGGCACACAGGTTACCAGCGCCAGCACCACCATCAACGCGAAATACTTGTGGCCCTTATACAAATTGCCAAGGCGAACCCGGATGCATTTGAAGACCAGGTCACCAGACTGGTGACCAACGGTCAATCGCAAGATTGACCGGGCCGTTCGTGCGCACAGCGACAGTTCACAATCCCGGATGTGAGCGTTTGATCTGCGTCAAGAAACTCTGTTTTCCTGCGATCTAACATGCCAGCCATCGTCAACTTTGAGGTGGCCGACATGTTTAAGACTATCGTCGTTGCAATTGATGGATCCGAACAGGCTGCGCATGCGCTGGCGACAGCTTGCGACATTGCGGACAAGTACAAGTCAGCGGTTCATCTGGTCCACTCGCCTGAACTGGAAACCACCGCAATTGCAGTAGGGTCCGGCGCGGTTGCCATCCCACCTGCTCCGGAAAAAATTGCCGAAGCTGGAAAACATGTCATGGCGCAGGCGGTGAAACAGGCGCAGGCCCAGGGCTGCAAACCGGCGGAATGCATCATAGGCAATGGCGACCCGGCCGAGGAAATCCTGCAGCAGGCCGAAAAGTCCGGCGCAGACCTGATCATCACCGGTCGCCGCGGACTTGGCGGCCTTGCCAGCCTGTTGCTTGGCAGCGTGTCACACAAGGTCAGCCAGAACGCGCCGTGCACCTGCATGACTGTGAAATAGCATCTCGACCGCCAGCCCTGCTGATTACGTCGGCGCATGCACTGCAGGCGTCAGTATCCGCGCTGCAGTTCACGCCTGACACGCGACAAAACTGATGCGGCGGTTTCACTCGACAGTGCCTCGTTCAGAACGTGTGTCGCTTCTGATCGGAATTCCGGAAACCGGCGGGCAAGTTCGCAAAATCCGCTATAGGCCCATGCCCGGACAAACTTCGCGTCATCTGTGAGACAATGCCGGACGAATGCCTCAACCGCGGGCTTTTCCGAAATTGGAATTGGCATCTGCGCGACGCATTGCAGGACGTGCAGTTTGGCATCCCAGTGAACCAGTGCGGACGTGTTCCGGTAGATTGCCGTCACAAGTTGGGTGTCAAACGGTTCCCCGCCTTGATCAAAATGGTGTTTCAGCAACCAGGTCGCTCCACTTTGCAGGTGCGCTTCGTCAAGCATACCAGCCAGATCTGTCAGAAAACCTGGCTGGTCACTATGGCGGTAAAAAACTTCCGAAATGAAGTCTTTCGACTTTCGGTCCCACTGTCCGACTTCGGTCTTCAGTGACATCCAGTTTCCTTTTTCGTCCGGCTTCAAACAGCCACGCTGTCACGTCGCCTGAACAGCAGGCGAATCTGCTTTTCAGTTTCAACGATGGCAAACAGGATCATGCCTACCGCCACAATAAGCATACCGTCGAATAGCGACACGGCCTCAGTCGAGAAAATCTCCTGCAACGGCGCGATATAGGTAATTGCGAACTGCAGAAGCGTCACACCTATGACCGTGGTCCATACAATCCTTGTCCCGCGCAATCCTTTCCATGTCAGGGATGTCCCGTAAATGTTGCGGACAAAAAACAGATGGAATATTTCCATGACCACCAGTGTGTTCATCACCATCGTACGTGCGAGCTCGACCGAGTATCCGCGGTCGATTGCGTATGCGTAAATCCCGAATACGCCGCACAGGAACAGCACCGATACCAGCACGATGTGCCATGCCAGCGCGCCGGTCAAAAGCGGCTCGCTCCTCGGTCGCGGCAGGCGCCGCATTGTATTGGCTTCGGTAGCCTCGAAGGCCAATACGATACCCAGTGTGCTCGCCGTTATCAGGTTGATCCACAATATCTGCAGCGGTGTGATCGGCAGTGTCATGCTGAACAGCAGCGCCACGATTATCACCAGTGTTTCTCCGGCATTGGTCGGCAGCGTCCAGCTGATGACTTTCTGGATGTTGTCGTACACGGTGCGCCCTTCGCGCACGGCTGCCACTATCGATGCGAAATTATCATCCGCCAGCACCAGTTCCGCCGCCTCCTTGGCCGCTTCGCTGCCCTTCTTACCCATGGCTATGCCGGTATCAGCGCGCCTGAGCGCCGGTGCATCGTTTACCCCGTCACCGGTCATGGCAACGGTCATTCCATGTGCCTGAAGCGCCATAACCAGCCGGAGTTTGTGCTCCGGGTTGGTGCGCGCAAAAACATTGGTCTGCAGGGCTGCGCCGGACAGGGCAGCATCATCCATCAGGTCCAGATCAGCGCCGGTCAACACGGTTTCGGGATTGTGCAGGCCGACCTGCCGGGCAATTGCCGCTGCGGTGCCGGGATGGTCGCCGGTGATCATCTTGATCTGTATCCCCGCCCCGCCACACTCCTTGACCGCTGCAATTGCTTCCGGACGCGGCGGGTCAATCAATCCCACCAGCCCCACCAGGACAAGTCCCTCCCGAATGCCGGCAACGTCCAGTGCACTCTGCTTCGCTTCGGCAGGTTTAACGGCGATAGCCAGCACTCGCTGGCCCTGAGCGGCGATTTCTCTGGATTTTTCATCCCAGTATGCCTTGTCCAGCACCGCAGCCTTGCCGGCGCGCGTGCGCTGTTTTTTGCACATCGACAATATCTGTTCAGGAGCGCCCTTCAGTGCAATCAGTCCTGACCCGTCCGGTTTTCGGTTGAGCGTAGCCATGAACCGGTGCTTGGCATCAAAGGGTATTGCATCGATGCGGGGCCACACCCCGGTTTCCTGCGCAACATCCAGGCCTGCCTTGGTAGCAAGTGCCAGCAACGCGCCTTCCATGGGGTCGCCTTCAACCACCCACGTACCGTCATGATGGCGCAACTGCGCATCATTGCACAGCACAGCTGCCCGGCCGAGTTCCTGCACAACCGGATAATCGTCTTCGTCCACCGCTGCACCGTGCAGTGTTATGAGGCCTTCCGGTTCATAGCCGTCACCTTCCACTGCAAGGACGTGTTCATGGGTCACGATGGATGCGACCATCATCTCATTGCGGGTCAGGGTGCCGGTCTTGTCGGTGCAAATCACCGATACCGAACCCAGGGTCTCGATGGCTGGCAGGCGTCGGACAATGGCGTTTCGGCGCGCCATGGCCTGCACACCGACAGCCAGTGTGATGGTCAGTACAGCAGGCAACCCTTCGGGAATTGCGGCTACCGAAAGCCCCACCACCACCATGAACAGTTCATTGAATTCGAAATGCCCGACGAAGTGTCCGAACGCCAGAAGCGTCGTCGCCACGATCAGAATGAGGATTGTCAACCAGCGGGCGAAGCCGTCCATCTGCCTGACCAGCGGTGTGGTCAGCACCTCGACACTGGAAATCATGCTGCTGATGCGGCCGATTTCCGTATTCGCGCCTGTCGCAATCACAACGGCCTTGCCGAAACCGCTGGTTACCAGCGTGCCGTTGAATGCCACGCAGGTCCGGTCTCCCAGCATGGCACCCGCTGCAACGGGCTTCGTGTGCTTCTCCACCGGCACCGACTCACCGGTCAGTATGGCTTCCTGTATCTGAAGTCCGTGTGCTTCCAGCAGGCGAACATCTGCCGGTACCTTGTCGCCTGCTTCCAGCAGCACAACATCTCCCGGTACCAACAAGTGTCCTTCGATGCTCATTCGGCTTGCATCACGCACGACAGAAGCGCGCAGCGCCAGCATCTGGCGGATGGCGGTCATGGCCTTTTCAGCCTTGCCTTCCTGAACATAGCCGATTGCCGCATTGGCCAGCACAACAGCCAGGATGGCGATCGTGTCGATCACGTGGCCCAGCAGCATCGTGATAACTGCCGAGCCCAGCAGCACATAGATCAGGATGTTATGGAAATGAAGGATGAAGCGATAAAACGAACTGCGGGTTCGGGCTTCCGGCAAGCGGTTATAACCATGAGTTGCCAGTCTCTCAGCCGCTTCGGTTTCACTCAACCCGTCAGTTGAGGTGTTCAGGCGGCCAACAACCGCATCAGCCGGGATGTCATGCCAGCTGCTTTCGGTTTGTTTGGTTGGCTTGTGCCGGCTGGTCTGCTCCGGTTCATTCATCAAGGGGCACACCCGATACGAAATCGGCGGGTTTGACTGCGAGTACAGAACAGGTGATCTGATCCAGTATGGTCTCGGCCGTGTTCCCCATTACAAGGCCTGAAACCCCCGTTCGCGCAACCGTTCCCATGATCACCAGGTCTGCCTCAACTTCGGTTATCAACCTGGGTATTTCCACTTCCGGATCGCCCTGGGGCAAGTGAGTTTTCAGTTTGACGGTTTCTGCCACGCTTTCCCCAACCCAACCTGATGCCGCGTCCATCAAGCCCCTCAGCCAGCCTGTATGCACGCGTTTGACGGTAGTGACATATGCATCGATCTCCTTCTGGGGAAGGTTGGCCCGTGCCCGGCTGAAGGGTGACAGGAACGGCGGATACCATGCATGTCCCACATGCAGGCGGGCATTGTTGTCCGCGCACATGGAAAACGCCAGCTCGAGTATCTGCCGGTTCAGCGCATCCTTTGGGGTCGCTTCGCTGCCAAGATAATCAAGAGACGTATCGATATCCGCGTCAACCGCGGCCAGCACATTGTCGAAAGCACCGTAGGCTTCACCTTTCGACAGCCATACCGGACACGGGCAATTTCGCAACAACTGCATGTCCAGCCGTCCGAACAACCTGTCCAGGAAACCACTGGGACCGATTGGCTTGATGACCAGGTCATAGTCACCTGTCAGAACTTCCCTCACCACCTGGATATGCGGCCTGCCTTCTATGACTTTCGTGTCCAGACTGCCATCAGGGCTCGCGGTCAGGGCAAGTTGCTGTAACTGCTCTTCAGATTCCTTCACCCAGCGGGACTGCAGCAGTAGCGAAATGTTGGATGCAAATGTAACCGCCGGCGGGTCAAGCACGGTGATGAGATCAACCCGGCCGCCGCTTTTGCCCGCAATTTTCAAAGCCAGTTGCAGGGTTTCCAGCGCGGTCGGTGAATTTTCCTCGTGAACATACAGGATGTTTCTGAACCGTCGCATTCCTCTCTCCGGCAATGATCTCTGGCAGTGTCAGCAGCGCATGCGTCCACCGGTCCTGGTGTTGGCAAATACACCCTGGGCGGTATCGCCGTCGTCTGCCTTGACTTGCGTCAATCACCGCCGGGCAAACAGCTCATAACGCTTGCAGGGAACGCTCCACTGTCTCTTCCAGCGCGCCGTTTGCGTTGATCCTGTGCCAGGTGACCGGCCCCGTAGACTGCTTCAATTGTTGGCGAACCACATCTGCTGTGGCATCAGATGCATCGTCCTTGCGGCTGTTCACCCGCTCAACAAGCTGCTGTTCATCAGCTTCCAGCCACAGGCCGGCAAAAGACGCACCAGTGTTTTCGGCCACCTGCTCAACCGCGGAACGTGCAGCCAGATCCAGGAAAATCGCATCAACGATCACCGCATGACCTGCCCGCAAGGCGACTGTGGCCTTTTGCACCATCCGTTCGTAAACAGCATCGCGCGCCTCCGGTGTGTAGCTTTGCTTCGGCAGTCTGGTTGTTTCACTGACACCGAACATCTGCTTGCGTTCAACATCGGTGCGCAGGTGCACAGCCCCCGGACATCGGGCAATTTGCGCGGCCAGTGCTCTTGCCAGAGATGTTTTACCGGTGCCCGATAGTCCGCCGACGGCAATCAGACGAGGCGGGCGCGGCGCTAGATACGCCGTCGCCTCAAGAAGATAGGAATCGGCCTCGGCAGCGGTTTCAGATGACTGTGCGGTTCTTCCCGATGATTGCTGTAAACGCGTAACGGCAACCATGGCTCGCACTCCGGCACGGCAGGCCATGAAAAGCGGCAAAGCCTGCAATCCGGCGAGATGATCATCGTTTGCCGATTGCGACAGGTACCGGTTAAAGAGGCGGTTTGCATAACCATCTTCTCCAATATGGCCCAGGTCCATCAACAGGAAAGCCAGGTCGTAAAGAATGTCGACGGTCGCGATTTCGTCATTGAACTCTATGGCATCGAACAGGACCGGCTGATTGTTCAGAATTATGATATTGGACAGGTGAAGGTCACCATGACAGCGGCGCACATACCCTTGCCTGCCACGATCATCCAGCAACACCCTGCATTGGCGCAGCGCGGCCTTAGCTGACTTCTCAAACCGATGCGCCTCACCTGCTGGCAACATCCCTGCGGCTTCATCAAAGGCAACGCAAAGTTCATCAACAATGGCAGCCATTCTGCCGGCTGCATGGTCTTCGCGTGCGATAGGTGCCTCAGCCTGATACCTGCCGATCTCATCAGCCAGGCGGTCCACGAACTCAGGTGTCAGTCCTTTAGCCCTGATTACGTCACCGAGCAGCGCATTGTCCGGAAAACGCCACATGTGCAGAGCACATTCCACCGGTTCTCCAGCCCCATTGATCGCAAGTTCTCCGGGTGCCTCGCGGGTGATTTTCACAACACCCAAATAGATATCAGGTGCATGAGGCTGATTGATCTGCAGTTCATGGTCACAGGCTGCCGCACGTTTTTCCAAAGTCCCAAAATCAAGGTAAGGAAACGTCACGGCCTTCTTGATCTTGAAGGCTTCCTGCTCGGTCAGGAAAACCAGGGCGGCATGGGTCTCTACCACTTCAACCGAGCGCACAATACCCGGGTACGATGCAGGATCTGAGAGAAACGCAATGACTTCAGCCTGATCCGAGGTTTCATCTGTTTCAGTTACCTGCGGGTTCCTCGTCATGACCTCGACACCAGTGTCCCTGCCCGTCCCTCAATAATGCCAGCAGCGTCTTCCAGCCGCCCAATCCCGGCAATACCTCCGGTTTGCATGACAAACTGACACGCAGCTTCGACCTTGGGCTGCATGGATCCGGCTGCAAATTCGTGCCGCAGCAATTCGTCGGGGCTCACCTTGTCGAGGCCTTGCTGTTGAGGCGTATCCCAGTTCAGGTAAACCCGGTCCACATCCGTCAGCATCAGCAGCGCATCGGTTTCAATATCCTGTCCCAGCAACGAGCTTGCGGCATCCTTGTCAATGACAGCTTCGACACCGACGAGGGAACCGTCTTCCCGGCGCACCACGGGAATGCCGCCGCCACCGGCGCAGATCACCGTGATATCGTGGTCCAGCAACAGCTTTATGATCTCGGTGTCGGGGATGTGTTTCGGTTTCGGCGATGCCACGACACGGCGGAATTTCGCGCCATCGCGCTTGACCGTCCAGCCGCGTGCCTGCGCCAGCTTGCGGGCTTCGGTTTCATCATATACCGGCCCCACAGGCTTGGTCGGACTGGCGAAAGCCGGGTCGCGGGCATCCACCTCGACCTGGGTCAGCAGCGTTGCCACCTTGTGACAGGAGCCCAGCACATTTTCCAGTTCCTGTTCGATCAGGTAGCCGATCATGCCTTCGGTTTCCGCTCCAAGAAGGTCGAGCGGAAAGGCGCTGTTCTCATCATAGGCCGCAGATTGCAGCGCCAGCAGGCCGATCTGGGGTCCATTGCCATGAGTGACGGTAACCCGATGGCCTGATGAAACCAGCTCCGCGATCGAGCGCGCCGCACGTTTTACATTTTCGCGCTGGTTGTCAGACGTCATTGGTTCGCCCCGGCGCAACAGGGCATTGCCGCCAAGGGCTACGATCACTTTCACCGGATCAGTCTCCCAGCGTGGCGACGAGAACTGCCTTGATCGTGTGCATGCGGTTTTCCGCCTGGTCGAACACGATGGAGTTACCGGATTCGAACACTTCCTCGGTCACCTCCATCGCATCGAGGCCAAACTCCTTGTGGATCTGCTGGCCTACTTTGGTGTCGGTGTTATGGAAAGCCGGCAGGCAATGCATGAATTTTACGTCCGGATTTTCCGTTTTCTCCATAACGGCCGAATTCACCTGATAGGGTTTGAGCAGCTCAATTCGGTCTGCCCATTTCTCCTTTGCCTCGCCCATTGAAAGCCAGACATCCGTGTAGATGAAGTCGCAGCCGCGAACTGCATTGGCCACATCTTCGGTAATCATTATCCGGGCACCGGTATCGGCCGCGATCGCCTCGGCCTCATCGATGATGCCCTGCGCCGGCCAGCAGGCTTTCGGCGCACCCAGCCGGATGTCCATCCCCATTTTCGCACCGCCAATCAGCAGGCTGTCACCCATATTGTTGCCGGCGTCGCCGAGAAAACACAGCGCCACGCTCGAGAACGGTTTGCCACTATGTTCGCGTATTGTCAGCAGATCCGCCAATACCTGCGTTGGATGAAACTCGTCAGTCAGACCATTGTACACCGGCACCCCGGCGTACTCGGCAAGTTGTTCCGCAGTCGCCTGTCCAAATCCGCGATACTCGATGGCATCGTATACCCGTCCGAGCACCCGTGCAGTGTCCTTCATGGTTTCCTTGTGTCCTATCTGGGTGCCGGACGGCCCAAGATATGTAACATGTGCGCCCTGATCATAAGCGGCCACCTCGAACCCGACGCGGGTGCGAGTTGAATCCTTTTCGAAGATCAGCGCTATCTCCTTGCCCTCAAGCCGCTGGCGCTCAATGCCCGCCCGCTTGGTTGATTTCAGGTCCATGGCCAACTCGATCAGGTGGCTGATTTCATCAGGAGTAAAGTCACGAAGAGTAAGAAAATTGCGGTCTTTGAGACTGATTGACATGGAAAGGGTTCCTTCGACGTTACAGCGGATCACGAACTACCGGGCAGGTCATGCAATGGCCACCGCCGCGGCCGCGGCCAAGCTCCGCGCCGCGAATGGTAATGACCTCGACGCCGGCCTTGCGCAGCTGGGTATTGGTGAAGACGTTGCGGTCGTATGCAACCACCACCCCCGGCTCGAGCGCGACAACGTTGTTGCCGTCATCCCATTGTTCACGCGCCTGCTCGAAACTGTCGCCGCCAGTAGCGATCACGCGCAGTTTCTTGACGCCGATGGCTTCCGCAGTCACTTCAAAAAGGGATTTCAACTCCTGCCGGCAATCAACATCGCCCGGTTTGCCGCCGGGTCGCAGGCTGTAGCAGGTAATGTTATTGGCCACTTCGACAAAACTGGTCACCAGATCGCGATCACAAAACGAAAACACCGTATCCAGATGCATCGCTGCGCGCGATTTGGGCATCTGACAGGCGATGACCCGGTTGGCGGCCTCGGCCTCAAACAGGGCGCGGGCCACCTGGCCCACCGATTGCGGGGTGGTGCGTTCGCCCATGCCGACCAGCACAACACCATCGCCCAGCGGCATCACGTCGCCGCCCTCCAGGCTGGCCGGTGCACGGCCGGTTTCGCCGTCCCCCCACCAGATGTCGAAGTCGGCGTCGGTGAACCTGGGGTGAAATCTGTACACGGCGTCGGTCAGCAGCGTTTCGAGCTGGCGCGCCGGCCAGTGCATCGGATTGAGGGTAACGCCGCCATAGATCCAGCAACTTGTATCACGGGTGAAAACGGTGTTGGGCAGCGGCGTCAACACAAACCCGTCGGGACCGAGGTAGGGTCCGAACATGCCTTCCGGCTTGAACGGCAGATCCTGAACGGCAACGCCACCGATGAGATATCGTGCCAGCTCAGCGGCAGGAAGGCTGTCCATCCACCCGCGCAGTTCCGACATCATGCCGATACCGACATGATCCTCGGTCAACCGGCGATCAAGAAGCCAGTTTCTGGCGGGCTCCAGCTGCACGGTTTCCGCCAGCAGTTCATGCAAGTCCAGGACCTCAACGCCTCTGTCGGCAATTTTTGCGCAGAAGTCATGATGATCCGTCTTGGCCTGCTGAACCCAGAATACATCATCGAACAACAGTTCGTCGCAATTGGCAGGCGTCAGCCGTTCATGCGCCAGACCGGGCCGGCAAACCAGCACTGTGCGCAGTTTGCCGGTTTCCGAATAAACACCGGGTTTCCAGGTCATGCCACACCGCCTTGCATTGCAGTCACGCTCAGGGCCGCAACAACCATGACGGTCAGGATGAGCAGCAGCGGCCAGACGAATTTCAGCCACTTGTCATAGGAAACCCTGCCAATGGCGAGTGCCCCGACCACCACCGCTGATGTCGGAGTGATCAGGTTGACCAGGCCAGATGCAGACTGGAAAGCCGTCACAACCAGTTCGCGGCCGACACCGGCAAAATCGGCCAGCGGCGCCAGGATCGGCATGCTGAGCACCGCAAGGCCGGACGTCGACGGCACCAGGAACGACATCAGCACTTCAACAGCGAACACGCCGTTGATGAAGGCAATCGCCGACAGGCCCTGGATTGCCTGTTCACCCCAGTTAAGGATGGTGTCGGTAATCTTTCCCGCATCCATGATGACGACAATACCGCGTGCCAGTCCGATGATCAGCGCTACGCCCAGAAGGTCTCTGGCACCTGCAATGAATGCTTCAATGAAGGGTTTTTCTCCAACCCACCCGACAATACCGACAATCAGTGCTCCCGCCAGAAACAGGCCGGACATTTCCGCCATCCACCAGCCTTGTGACGACACCCCCCAGATCATCACGCCAAACGTCAGGGTAAACAGGACAAGGATCAGCTTGTGCTGCGGGGTGAATTGATCATCCGCGTCGCCCTTGAGCTTGAAATGGGCTTCGTTCGCCGCTTTCATGTTGGCGACAATCGACAGTTCCGGATTGGCGCGGACGCGTTCGGCATACCACATCACATACGCCACACATGCCACCCACCCGGTACCCAGAATAATGAACCGCAACATCATGCCGGTGGTGAACGGAATGCCTGCGGCGTTGGAGGCAATGGTCGTCGCAAACGGATTGATTGTCGATCCAAGCACGCCGATACCGGCCCCTACCAGGATAACCGCAACACCGGTCATGGCATCATATCTTGCGGCGATCATCACCGGTATGATCAACACATAAAAAGCCAGCGTCTCTTCGGCCATGCCATAGGTTGTGCCGCCTGCCGCAAACAGCGCCATCATGATCGGGATCATCCATTTTTCCCGGCCACGCAACGCATTCATGGCTCTGGCAATACCTGCATTGATGGCGCCGGTACTGTTTACAACTCCCAGGAAACCGCCAATGATCAATACGAACAGCGATACATCAATGGCGTTCGCCGTGCCCGCTGCCTGGCTGTAAAATCCATTGACTGGCGCGAGAAAGACATCGAAGAGCGATTGCGGTGCGGCTTCCACCGCCTTGTAGGTTCCCGGCACCGCCACTTCGCGGCCCAGGGCTTCATTCTGCACCCTGTCATATTGCCCGGCAGGAACAAACCAGGTCAATGCGGCCATGAGCACAATGAGGCCGAACAGAATCGAATAAGCTGTTGGAAACCGGCTTGCAATCCCGGTTGGCGAGTCAGCAGGCGTATCCGCCTGCGCGGGCGTACCTTTTGTGGCGGTGGTCATCTTGCGTCTCCATTCGCCGTGAGGATTTGTGAAGTTCGCGCCAGCAAAACACTGTTTGGCGGACATCTCCTTGACGATGATCAAATCACTCAACCGGGAAACTGGTAGGTTGGTGAACCCACCCCCTTCAATCAGGAGGCATCACAATGAAACCGGTTCGAACATGGATACTGCTGGCAGACGGCACCCGCGCCCGCATCGTCTGCAACACCGGCCGCGGCAAAGGATTACAAGAGGTTCGCGGGATGGAGTTTGAGGGAGATAATTTCCGTTCTGGCGATGTAATGGCTGACCGACCGGGGCGCACCTTTGACTCAGCCGGTGCGCACCGCCATGCAATGGAGCCTCCTTCCGACCCGCAACGCGAGGCAAAGCGATCCTTTGCCGGCGAGCTGGTTGCCAGGTTGCAGGATCAGTTGCAGGCACAAGCCTTTGACCGGCTGGTGCTGGTGGCGGCCCCGGCAACACTTGGCGATATTCGCAAGGTGCTGCCAAAATCTCTTCTGACGGTCGTCTACGGAGAAATCCCCAAGAACCTGGTGCATGTTCCCAATCAGGAGCTGAGCGGCCATCTCGGCGATGTCCTGGCTGTCTGACCGCAGTATTCGCCTGGAAACCTGGCGGCAGTTGACCGCGGTCAAGGAAGACCGCTTGTCAGCCGGGTTAGTATTGCCTGCATGGACGGCTCACATTTCCTCATACCTTTTAAGGAGACAGATGATGACTGAAAAATCTTCACTTCCGTCGCTTTGGAAAACCCAGAACTGGCCTGGAATGTTCGGTTCCCTGCACGACGAAATTGACAGGGTGTTTCACGATTTCACCCAGTCGGTTGGACTAAGCCCCGAGCGTGCCAACGGCAACGCGATGATGTCGCCTGTCATCAACGTGGCGGAGACCGACAAGGCGCTGGAAATCACGGCGGAACTTCCCGGTGTGGACCAGCAGGACGTCAATGTAACCGTGACCGACAACCGGCTGACCATCCTGGCCGAGAAAAAGGTCGAAGAAGAAGACAAGTCGAAAGACTACCATGTTGTCGAAAGGTCTTACGGCAAGTTTTCCCGCTCCATGTCACTGCCCTTCGGTGTGGAGCCGGACAAGGTCGACGCGCAGTTCAAGAACGGCGTGCTGACCGTAACCTTGCCGAAGCCGCCGGAAGTCACAGCCAAGACTCACAAGGTGAAGATCAAGCAAGCTGCCTGATCTTTCCCGTCGGCCTGACTGAAAGCGGGACGGCCACTGTGTTGTGCAACAGTGGCCGTCATTGGTTCTGCACCTCAATAAATGTCAGCGAACTTCGGTCGCGGTAATGACGCGGAATGTCCGCATCTCACCGTCCTGCTCGCGGATTGAGACATACTCCCCGGGCCGGAAACGTTCATCACCGAACCGGTACCCGGTTTCATCGTCATCTTCGTTGCCGTGGATATCGTAATGGAACGCCCAGGCGCCACCGGGTTTGCGGACCAGATGTCCGATTTCATGTTCATCTGAGCCCCAGAAACGCGTGACCCTGCACTTCTCGCGATTGGTTTTCCACTCCGCCGCATCAATCCTGTCCATATTATCCAGCGGTGCCATCAGGATATAGCCATGCTGGCGGCTGCCTTGCGGAAAATCCTGGTCGCGGGCAAGTTCCATGCGGATATGTTTCATGGTCATGAGAATGTGTCTCCATTTCAGGTAGGCCATCGGCCGTGAGGAAAACTCAGTGCGACATCAGCACCGGAACGGTCATGTTGTTCAGCACGTGTTCGGTTGCGCCGCCAAACACGAATTCGCGCACTCGTGAGTGCCCGTATGCCCCCATCACCAGCAGGTCAGCCCCCACATCCTCGACCCGTGCAAGCAAGGCACGCCCGGTGTCGGTGTCTGCTGTGGGCAGCGGTTCAGCCGATACTTTCAGGTCGTGGCGAGCAAAGGTCGCCGCAAGTTCCGCACCTGGCACATTGCCCGCCAGCGGGCGCTGTTTCTGCGGATCAACCCAGACAATACTGACCTCGCTGTCTGACGGCAGCAGCGGCAGCGCATCAAAGCACGCACGGGCCGCTTCCCTGGCCCCGTTCCAGCCCATCAGCACATTGGTTCCAATGGTCTCGAACGGCTTGCCGCGCGGCACCAGCAACACAGGCCGTCCTGCTTCCATAACCACATATTCGGCAAAACTCGGCTCGACGCCGCAATCTTCGTTGGCCTCAACCTGGGCGATAAGAGCCAGATCGGCGAAGCGGACCTGCTGGACAAACTCCTGTGCGATGGATGAGCTGATGGCATCCAGCTCGCGCCACTCATGCGATAGTGAATTGAGGGACATCATGCGCTCAAATTTCTCGCGTACTTTCCTGGCCATCGACTGATAACGCCGGCGCTGGGCGTCAACGACATCCGCCATGGCGATACCGCCATAGACTGCATAGACCTTGACGGATGGTATAATGTAGACGCCGATGACATGGGCTTCATTGCGAGCCGCAAACAGGCTGCAGGTGGTCAGCAGATGATCCAGATTGTCTGTGTCATTGAGACTGACGACAAAGGTTTTCGGGTTCACGGAACATCCTCCTGGCTGGGTTGATTGAGGCATCATGCAACCTGCGGCATGTGACGCGCATTGATCGAAGTCATATGCCCCGATCAGTCTGTGTGTTTGAGTGCCACTTCACTGGAGATACGCATGTATATGATCCGCAATGTTCCGGGCGCTGGCCCGTTAGGCGTCATGGCAGGCACCGGCCTCATGCTGGTTGCAATGCTGCCGGGTGACGCCTCGGCTGCCAAACGGTGCACATTCAGCTGGGCCCTGCCCGGCACTTACAAGTTGTCGGGAGATTTCCGGGGAACCGTTGAGGTTGCCACCGCGCGCCTGACACATGACTGCCGAGTGTACTTTCAGGTGCCGGGTGTATTCTCTGGTGGGCCTGTCCGCCGTTCGGGCCGTTGTCTGAAATTCCGCTTCAAGGTCAATGGCGAAACAAAAATATTCAGTGCCAGATGGTGCAACACTTACGGGGTGGTTCCATGGAAAGGCCGGAATGTAAGAGCCGCGGTCACCCGCATAAAAGTTGCCACGCCTCCCACGCCGCAACGCCGCAACTTCAACGTACAGTGATGGCCGGATTGCAAAAATTCCTGTCAGTTTCGGCAACTGCGGTTGTACTGGCGCTGGTGGCCTTTGCCGGCACCGCGCCGGTTGCGCAGCTCCCCGCCCTTGCGACCCAGGTCACGCAGGACGCACCCGCACCGGAAACAAAAGAGCATGAATTCGGCGATGCATTCGTCGTGTCGCTGGGCGGCAAGCTGTACGACAACTACTGGGCAGGCTCGGGCGCCAGCCCGCCGGAAATGCGAAACCCGGCATTCCCGTCAGACCTGAAAGTCAGCAATACGGACACCTGGCGTTGCGTCTCCTGCCATGGCTGGGACTATGACGGCGCTGCAAGGACCGAAGGCAGCGCGCAACAGCAAAAACAGTTTGTCAGCCTCAGGCATCTGCAGGGCACAGACCCGTTCAACATGCTGGAACTGTTCACCAGGGCCCATCCCGACCAGAGGGCACTTGCTGCCGGCGGATTGCCACTGGACCTGCTGCTGCTGTTCCTGACTGTAGGCCAGTATGATCTGGCAACCTTCAGGCCGGAAAAGTCGATGTCACAAAAGAACCTGAGCCGTGGCAGGGACATTTTTGAAGGCGTTTGCATGTCCTGCCATGATCCGAACGGCAAGTCGGGTTTTCAGGTCAGGCCGGATATGGTCGGCAGTCTTGGCTGGCAGGCACGCCATCAGCCCAAACGGATGATCCACAAGATCATCAATGGTGTACCCGGCGAAAGCATGCTGGCGCTCAGGTTCATGGATGAACCGGCAATCGCTGACCTGGTTGCCTATCTGAAAACGCTCGACCCGGATGCCAATTAGGGTTCGCGTTTTTTGCCGGCCCTGGATCGAAACTCCTCGTCCAGTAATGCTTCCAGCCGCACCAGATCGTCCGGCAACGGCTGCCCGGTCGCCTTCAGCTGGGCCAGTTCGGCGTGCAGTTGTTCAAGAACCTGATGTGCATCTTCCGTTTCGTTGTCCGCTTCACTGAAAAACAGGTTTATGCGGGTAATTAGATCGTCAAACGCCATGACATCTAGTCCTTCTTTTTGTTGGCGGCTTTCCATGCGGCAAAACCGCCAGCCAGCGAAACCACGTCCGAAAACCCCATATCCTGCAGTGTCTTTGCCGCAAGCGCCGAACGCCCGCCGGTCCCGCAGAACAGCACAATGCGCTTGTCCGGGACCAGTGCCGGAAGATGCGCCGGACACTCTGGATCCGCATGGAACTCAAGCAATCCCCGGGATGCATGCAGGGAGCCGGGTATGGTGCCGTCTGTCTCGCGTTCGGTCGCGTCGCGGACATCCACAACAACCACGTCCGGTTCATCCTGCAGGTAGGGTAAGTCCTGCACTGAAACCGATTCAATAACGGCGTTTGCCTGCGCCAGCAACGCTTTGAAACCTGTCTTTAACACGATGTTCCCTCACATTGACTGATCTGAACTGTACTCTACCACAATACCATGCTCCGGGCCTGCCATACCGGCCAGGCGCATGCATCGTGCCTTGCAGGGTCGCCATAATGAGCAATTCGCCCGGCCCGCCTTTGATCTGAATCATGTCAGGACGCATTCCACGCGCCTATTCTGACGCAGACGTTGCGATGAAACATCAGCAACGCAGCAGGCTTTTTCAAGTTAAGGCAAGGTCCATGAAACTCAGAACCTGGATAGTGCTTGGCGTTATCGCCATAGCCGGTGCAGCAGGCGGATACGTTTACTGGCAGCAGCAGCTCGCCGCGCAGTTGCCCGCCGGCATTGTCAGTTCCAATGGCCGTATAGAGGCCGAGCAGGTCAACATTTCCAGCAAGCTTGCAGGCCGCGTTGCTGAAGTGCTTGTTGACCAGGGTGACATGGTGGATGCAGGTCAGATCGTTGCCCGCATGGATGCCGGAGAGATCAACGCACAGGTGCGGCGCGCGCAAGCGGAAATACGGCGTGCCGAAAAAGCCAAACTCGAGGCAAGTGCATCTGTCATTCGTGTCAGGAGCCACCTGAAGTTTACCGAGATCGAGCTTGCTCGCGTACAGAAACTGCATCGCAAGGGTTTCGCCACAACCGAGAAACTGGATCAGCGGCATAACGAACTACAGGCAGCTGATGCCAATTACCGTGCCGCCGTGGCCGGTGTGGAACAGGCGAACGAAGCCATCACCTCGGCTAAAGAGGAATTGTCCCGGCTGACATCGGTACTCGATGACACCACCCTGAAGGCCCCGCAACGCGGTCGCATCCAGTACCGGCTGGCCGAACCCGGTGAAGTTGTAGCCGCAGGCGGTAACATTCTGACGCTTCTGGACATCGCAGATGTTTACATGACGGTTTTCCTGCCGGCGTCTGATGCCGGCCTGCTGACACTGGGAAGCGATGCCCGAATTATACTCGACCCGGTTCCGCAATATGTCATTCCGGCAAAGGTTTCGTTCGTCGCCGCCGAGGCGCAATTTACACCGAAGGCTGTTGAGACGGCACAGGAACGCGCCAAACTGATGTTCCGGGTCAAACTAACAATTGACCCGAAATTGCTGCGCAAACATGAAGATAGGGTGAAAACCGGGGTTAGAGGATTAGCTTATCTGCAGTTGCCACAGGCTGAACAATGGCCCGATAACCTGAATATCAAGTTGCCGGAATGACGCCCGGTCCAGATAGCGTGGCGCAGCTTGAAAGCGTCACTCACAAGTACGGCGAAGTGGCTGCTCTGGACGATGTAACCGTGCACATTCCATCCGGTTGCATGACCGGGCTCATTGGTCCCGATGGTGTTGGCAAGTCGACATTGCTGGCGCTGATCTCAGGCGTCCGCGAAATACAGGCCGGAAGTGTCCACGCGCTGGCCGGCGACATGCGCGACAAGGGCCACCGCAGTCATTGCTTCAACCGCATTGCCTATATGCCGCAAGGCCTGGGCAAAAACCTCTATCCGACACTCAGCATTTACGAGAACCTGGATTTCTTCGCCAGGCTTTTTGGCCAGGGCAAGCAGGAGCGTCACCGGCGGATCGGCGAACTTTTGCAGGCTACAGGGCTTGCCCCTTTTCCAGATCGACCGGCGGGCAAGCTGTCCGGCGGCATGAAGCAGAAACTCGGGCTATGCTGCGCCCTCATCCATGATCCCGATCTTTTGATCCTCGATGAACCGACGACCGGCGTCGATCCGCTTTCCAGACGCCAGTTCTGGCAGTTGATTGACCGCATTCGCGCACGTCGGCCCCATATGAGCGTTGTCGTTGCAACCGCCTACATGGATGAAGCGGAAGGGTTCGACTGGCTGGCGGCCATGGATGACGGCAGGATAATCGCCACCGGGTCGCCGACCGAGCTGAAATCGCAAACGTCGGCAGACACGCTGGAGGCCGCCTTCATCGCACTGCTTCCGAAACATAAACGTTCCAGGCACAAACAGATCACCGTTCCGCCGCGCACGGGTGGAGACCGGCAGTTCGCCATCCAGGCCAGCGGGTTGACCAAAAGGTTTGGAGACTTCACCGCCGTCGACCATGTCAGCTTCGACATCGAGCGGGGTGAAATCTTCGGCTTCCTCGGGTCCAATGGCTGCGGCAAGACCACGACCATGAAAATGCTGACTGGCCTGCTGCCGGCCAGCGCGGGCGAAGCCAGGCTCTTCAACAAGCGGTTGAACGCCCGGGACATGCAGACACGCCGCCGGGTCGGATACATGTCGCAGTCGTTCTCGCTGTATGGCGAACTGACCGTACTGCAGAATCTCGAGCTGCACGCACATCTGTTTCACTTGCCGAAGCACCAGCGAAACGACCGAATTACGGATCTACTGCAGCGGTTTGATCTGCACGATGTCCAGAATCAAAAACCGGACAGCCTGCCATTGGGCGTAAAACAACGGCTGCAACTGGCCGTCGCCATCCTTCACCAGCCGGAAGTTCTCATTCTCGACGAACCGACGTCCGGCGTTGACCCGATTGCACGTGATGACTTCTGGCAATTGCTGATTGAGCTGTCGCGCGATGAAGGTGTAACCATTTTCATTTCCACGCACTTCATGAACGAAGCATCCCGCTGTGACCGCATATCACTGATGCATGCCGGCAAGGTCCTTGCCGTCGGCGTACCACAGGATCTCGCAGACAACAGACATGCCGCCTCGCTCGACGAGGCGTTTGTCGCTTATCTTCAGGACGCGGTCGACGACGGTAATCCGGATGCCACGGACGACCCCGTTGTCCCGGAGGCCACCGACACGCCCGCCGAGCCACGCCACACCCGCAGCGCTTTCAGTGTACAGCGTATGTGGGCTTACGCCAGCCGGGAGGCCAAGGAACTGCTGCGCGATCCGATCAGACTGGCATTCGCCTTGCTGGGACCCATCATCCTGGCGATCACCTTCGGCTACGGCATATCGTTCGATGTCGAAGAACTGCCTTACGCCGTCTATGACCAGGACCAATCCCACGAGAGCCGCCAGTTCCTGGAGAATTTCTCCAGTTCGCGATACTTCGTAGAACGGCCGCCGGTCACCGGGCCGTCCGGCGTGGAAACCCGCCTGAAAAGTGGCGAGCTGAAATTTGCCATCGAGATCCCTTCAGGTTTTGGCAAGGACATGCTGAAAGGCAACCAACCGGAAATCGGAGTTTGGCTCGATGGCGCCATGCCGTTTCGGGCGGAAACGGCGCGGGGCTATATTCAGGGTGTGACGCTGCAATACATCGCAGACCTGTCAACCCGGCAGACCGGCCAGCCGGTCAGCGTCAGCCCGGTTTCGATCGAAACCCGGTTCCGGTACAATCAGGCATTCAAGAGCACTTACGCCATCACACCCGGCGTCATCATGCTGTTGTGTGTGTTGATACCAGCCATGATGACAGCGGTCGGCATTGTGCGGGAAAAAGAGATGGGGTCGATTACAAACCTCTACTCCACACCGGTCACCAGGATGGAATTCCTGCTTGGCAAGCAGTTGCCGTACATCGCCATAGCCTATGCCAGCTTCGTAAGCCTGTGCGTGCTGGTAATCCTGGTATTCGCGGTGCCCTTTAAAGGGTCGTTTGCGGCACTTGCCGCCGGGGCCCTGTTTTATGTCTGGGCAACAACCGGTTTCGGCATGCTGGTCTCCTCCTTTGTGAACAGCCAGATAGCGGCCATTTTCGCCACTGCGATCCTGGCAATGGTGCCGACCATGAACTTTTCCGGGTTCATGACGCCCATATCCGCACTAGGCGGCGGCGCCAAAGTCACAAGCGCCCTGTTTCCGGCGACCTATTTCCAGCAGATCAGTGTTGGCAGCATTACCAAGGCCTTGAGCTTTTCCGACCTGTGGCCCAATCACTTGTCCCTGATCGGTTTCGGCCTGGCGTTCTTCCTCACAGCAACCTTCTTCCTCCGCAAGCAGGACGTTTGAACATGCTGCGTCATCTCGCCAACATATATCGGCTCGGGGTCAAGGAACTGCGCAGTGTACTGGCTGATCCGGTGCTGGTGATCCTTCTTGCCTGGACCTTCACCTTCGCCATCTACGAGGTCGCGCAGAATGCCAAGATGGAAGTGGCGAACGCCTCGGTGGCAATCGTGGATGAGGACCGCTCGGCACTGTCCAGGCGAATTCAGGATGCATTTCTGCCGCCCTATTTCAAACCGATGGTTGAGATTTCCGGCACCGAAATCGACCGGGCGATGGATTCCGGAACATTCATTTTCGTTATAGAAATTCCACCACGATTCGAGGCCGACCTGCTGTCCGGTCAAGAACCCGAAGTTCAGTTGAACATCGATGCGACGGCCATGTCGGTGGCAGGCACCGGTGCGTCCTACATACAAACCATTATTGCCCAGGAAACAATTGACTTCATGAATGCAGCAGGATCAACGGTGCAGCTCCCCGTGGACGTCGTCGTCAGAGCAAGCTTCAATCCAAACCTCAACTCGACCTGGTTCATGGCAGTGATGCAGATCGTCAACAACGTCACCGTACTGGCCATGATCCTGACCGGTGCAGCCCTTATCCGTGAACGTGAACACGGCACCATAGAACACCTGCTTGTCATGCCGGTCACCCCGGTTGAAATCATGACGGCAAAGGTCTGGGCCAACGGTCTCGTAATCGTAGCAGCCGCCGCACTGTCGCTGACCTTTGTCGTGCAGGGCCTGTTGCAGGTCCCCATTGCAGGGTCCAAGGCGCTGTTTGTTGCGGGCGCCGTTGTGTACCTGTTCTCGATCACTTCCCTGGGCATACTGCTGGCGACCATGGCGCGCTCGATGCCGCAGTTCGGGTTACTGGCCATTCCCGTATTTGTGGTGATGAACCTGTTGTCCGGCAGCACGACACCGCAGGAAAGCATGCCCGAATGGCTTCAGACCATAATGCAGGCATCTCCATCAACCCACTATGTCAGTTTCTCGCAGGCAGTTTTGTACAGGGGCGCCTGGATAGATATCGTGTGGCCGCAGATGCTGACCATGGGCGCTATCGGCTGCGCCTTCTTCGCAGTCGCCCTGCTCCGGTTTCGAAAGACAATCATCAGCTTCTCATAGCCGCCTCTGCTCTGCTGCTGTCTAAAACTTGATCCCGATGCAGATTATTAACGCTTGAAACAACAGCCTTCGGTTGTCACCATCAGACACAGATTGGTTGTTGGAGCAGGCAACCGGTTGTTGAATTGACCGGCCCGAGATCATCTTTGCCCGGATAGTGTTATTTTGGCATCCGGACCCCGGCGTTGCGGGAACGCTGATGCAAGAATCTGCAATTGAATGATTGAATGGGGGAATTGATGATCAGATCGTACCCGGCAGGCCTGTTACTGTTCGGCATGATGCTGGCAGGCATAATGCTGGCCGGTGTTACGATGCCGGCGCAAACTGCCCTTGCCGAAGGCATACGGACTGCGTGTCCGGATATTGGATCCGTATCAACGGCCCTCAATACCCTACCGGACAGACAAGACCGGCAGTTGCAGCCCCTGAAGGCAGATGTCTTCAATGATCCGACCGGACAGGTTGAAGCCGGTGTGATTGCACAGCAACCCTTCCTGTCCGGCCCCTGTAATGGCGTTTTCAACGCGCCCCTGCCGAACCAAGCAGTCTGGTTGCGGTTCCAGGTCGCAAACAATACGGCCGGCAACCGGCAATGGGTCGTCGGTTTTCTGGAATTCATCTTTGACGATGTCGAACTGTTTGCAAAACACGGCAGCGACATTGTCTCGCTGTCGCGTGTCGGCCGCACAATTCCGGTTACAGAGAAGGCCAACCGGGCCGTAAAACCCGGTCTCTCCTTGAGCGTTGGGCCCGGCGAAACAAATTTATACTATCTCAGAGTCTCGGGAACTTTCGCGCCGGCCATGACAGCCGTCCTTATGTCCCCGGACATGTTCCTGGGCTGGTCCACTTTGTCTTTGACCCTGACCGCGGTGTTTCTGGGCTACGTCACCACCATCGCCCTGCTCAGTATCGCCCTGTTCCGGCACGTGGATGCCCGGTTTTATAAATACTACGCGCTCTACATGCTGTGCTTCTTCTCATTCTCGTTCATCTACGACGGATGGCTCAGCAAATTCCTCTCGCTGACACAGCCGGTTGCCACGCTCATGCCGATTGCCGAGTTGATCGCCGGGCTGGGTGTCTTTGCCAACATTCAGTACTGTCGCGTGCTGCTGGAAATTGATGATGAAACGGCTGCGTGGCGTCGTCTGTTTACGCTTTTGTCCGGCATTGCCGTGATTGCCACTTGCCTGGCTGCAATCGATCCGTGGCGGCTTTCACTGCCATTGCACCTGGCGTTTTTCGCGTCTCCGCTCGTGCTCCTGGTTGTCGCGTTGAAGAAAGTCGCGGACGGATTGCCTCAAGCCTGGCCGGTGTCCGGTTCGTTACTGGCGTTGACCGGTGGATTGTTCATCGCAGTATATGGCTTCGTTTTCCCGATCGATATCGCGAAGGCTGAATCCGTCTATGAGGTACTGCTGGCATCACCGCTCAAATGGGGATACTACCTCGCCATCCTGGGTGAAACGACCTTCATGATGATAGCCATCTCGACGATGCTCAAAACCATTCAGGCTCACAAAACCGCTGCGATGACCGAGATCAGGGACTTGCAGCGAAACGTTAGCACGGTTGCAGAACAAAACGCCCGGATCAGCAAAACAGCCAGCGAGCGGATCGAGCGGCTTGAAGCCACTCTGGCGATGGATCCCAGAAAGGACCTTCTCGCGCCTGTTGAGCAACGCTTTCTGAATCAGGCAACTGACTGCGTTCTGCAAAACATTGCAGATGAAGGATTTGGAGCCAGGCAGTTGGCTGCGCACCTGAGGACCAGCGAAAAGACACTCGGACGGCGTCTGAAGCAATTACAGAACCTGTCACCGGCGGCCTTTATCCGGTCCATCCGCCTGAACCGTTCACGCGAGCTTATCCTGCTGCGCCAGCGCAACTCGGTTGCCGAGGTCGCGCACGCCACCGGATTCACCAGCGTCAGTCACTTTGCCAAACTGTATCGGCAACAGTTCAATGAAACACCAAGCCAGTCGTTCAAGCTGCTGAAACCGGACAGCAAGTTTTCGGCATCTAGTCAGTGAGCAATCTGATCAGGCGATTTGTCGAGGTAAGGCGTTCAGCCAGTACGCGCACAAGATAGTTGCTGAACTGGGACGCTATGACGGGCGCGTCAAGTGTCATTTTCTCCAATGCCTCGTTGCTTAACCGCCACGCCGTGGTATCACACTCGGCGATCACCGAAGCAGAGCGCCGCTGATCCAGACAGAAAGAAATCTCCCCGACCATGGTACCGGTTCCCAGGGTTCTCAGCCGGACGATCGCCCCTTCGGGGGTCTCAAGCTGGACACTGACCTTGCCAAGTTCGATAAAGAATATGTCCTTGGACTTCTCGTCCTGCCGGATAAGGCTAGCCTGAGGTTCAAAGCTCATTTTTTCCAGGTATGGCAACATTACCCGCGCGGCCTGCGCATCATTGAGTATGCGGGCAAGCTGATCTGCAATGCTGGCTTTCCGGTCAGGCAGCGGTCTGTCCACCCAGTGCTGCAGCAAATGTTCCTCGCACCACTCAAGCGCCCTGTCCAGATCATCAAACTGGCGTATTGGTAATCCACTGTCTGACCGGTCGGCTGCCGCAATGAGCTGGTGGGCAACTGTTTCGCAGAGGTTTGCGGTAATCAGCGTTCCATCGCTTCGCTCCACAAGCTGGCTGATTTTCATGAAGCCAAGGGCTGCCGATGAATCAAGCCCGGTCACATCACGACAGTCCAGCACAAGGAAACGCAGCGCCGGTTCCGCTTCATCCTGCAGACGCGCAGCGACAAGCTTCTGGAGTTTGTGAACCGTACCGAAAAATACAAAACCCTGCAGCCGCAGAATGAGGACCTGTCTTCCATTGCTGGTCAGAAACTGACGGTCTTCATCGGCATGCTCGAAGCTGCTGTGAAAATCCTTGCCCGTCACTGCATATTTCACGATCTCGACCCGGCTGTACTCAAGCGCAAACAGGACCACGGCGGAAAACAGTCCCGCCAGCACGCCTTCAAGGAGGCCAACCGTGGCGATCACAAAAACGATGAGAAGGATAATCAGGTATTCCCGGCGCGGAATTCTTGCATGGGCATCAACCAGCCAGTCATACAGCAGCGAAACGCCGATCCACAGCAGCAGGCCGCCGAACAACGGTATCGGCATGTACGCCAGCAGCGAGCTGCCGAAAAACAACATGAACGCGCATACGGCAGCAACAATGACACCCACCGCACGGTAAGGCGCTCCCAGCTGGTGGCCGAGTATGCTCAGTCCGAGGCCCTGAAAACCGGCAGTTCCGCCTCCTGCTCCGGCCAGCAAGTTGGCAACACCGGCAGCGCGCAGTTCGCGATCCAGGTCGACATCGCGGCGAACCGAAAGTTCAATTCCGCTGGATGCAAACAGCACTGAAGTTGCAGTGATCGCCACCAGGGCAATGACCTTGGGTGCCTCTGCCCAGATCACTGTCCAGTCAACACCGGCAAACGGGTTGCCGCCCACCGGCGGCCAGATCCCGCCCTGCGAAAGAGGCTGAAACAGCCAGCCCTCGCTTTGAAGCTGTGCCAGGGGCACGTCCAGCACCCATGCTGCAGCATGAAACATCACCAGCGCAATCATGACCGCCACCGGCAGAATAAACGAACTGCCGGTTCGCCGCGCCAGTGCACCGACAGTGCAGGCAAACACCATTGCCGGCAGCCATTTGGCAACATTGGAGCCATCAAACAGGACAGTGGCATTCTGCAGGCTCAGCGTATCACCCAGTATGACATTCATGGCGCCGACCACGATCAACCAGCCCATGCCGGCAAGAAAACCTCCGATAACCGGGTAAGGAATAAACCTGATCAGCCTGCCCAGGCGAAAAAAACCCATTGCCAGCAGACACAGACCGGTCACCGAAGTGGCCAGACCTATCATGACAATGACTGTCGCGATGATCTCCGCGTCGCTTCGAACTCCCGCCATGGCTGCATGAATCGACAGTGCGATCAGCGACAGGGTGACAACCGTGACCTCCTGGGAAACCGAAACCATACCAGGGCAGGAACTGGAAACGGCAATGACGCTGCTCAGCACAATTGTGCCGAAAAGGCAGATGGCAATCGCAACCGTTATGTGCTCGCTCAACTCACCGGAGAACAGCAGCGCGGCGGCAGAAATTGAAAACATCACCGCCAGCAGGCCGCAGATTATGCCGGCGGCCAGAACCGAAAATGCCTGCGACAGGCCAAATCCGACGGTCCGCGGCAACACTGCCGCGTTGTCGCTGATGACACTGGCCTGTTGGACCGTGTCACGCCGGTCCGGATGGCCGCGAGTGAGGGTGTCCATCATTATCCAATTCATGTTCGGCCAGGCGTCCGATCTTGGAAATCGCACCTGTAACCAGTTCGCACCTGAAGTGCGTGCTGCAAGCCATCAGTACTCGCAGTTATCAGCCGCTGCCGAAACAGCCATCGAACACTTTGACTGATATGCGGCCAATTTTGTCCGAAACTGACGGATGGCGCAGCCGGTTTTGCGGACAATCCGCCAAGGGCAAACCGCAACCTCCGCTCCGGCCGCCCGGGCGTCACTGGAACGCGAACTTCACCTTTGCCGGCGGCAATTGAGCAGTGCCGGCAATGAAGTCGGCAGCACGGGCGGCGATCATTTGGGTCGGAGCATTCAGGTTGGCGCTCATGATCTGTGGAATAACCGAAGCATCAACCACGCGCAGGCCTTCAACGCCGTGCACCCGCATCTCGTCATCGACGACACTGTCAGCGCCATGGCCCATTCGGCATGTGCCGCACGGATGAAAATCTGTTGTGGCAGCTGTTCGCACCCAGTCTCGAATTTCCGCGTCGCTGCTCACTTGCGGGCCGGGCACCAGTTCGACTCCGCGCAGGTCGTCGAAGGCGTGTTGCGCAACCAGTTCCCGGGTCTTGAGCACGCCTTCAACCAGTTCATCCAGGTCACCGGGCTCGGCCAGGTACGCGAAATGCAGGGCCGGCTTGTCGTAAGGATCACCCGACTTGAGCCACAGCGATCCCCGGCTGCGCGGACGCAACTGATCAACATGAATGGCGAATGCCTGCAGCAGCTTGATGGTGCCTTCTTCATACTCGAAGCCCACCGGGCCGAAATGATACTGCAGGTTGGGATAGGCCACGGTGTGATTGCCGCGGATCAGGCCGCCCGCCTCCCAGATATTGGAAGCGGCTATGCCTGAGCGGGTAAATACCCACTGCAGCCCTGCAGCAGCTTTCCGCCAAGGCGCATCCACCTTGTGAATTGGAAAACTCCTTGTGCACTCGTACTGCAGGATAACGCTGGCATGGTCCTGCAGGTTCTGCCCGACACCCGGCAGATTGACCAGCGGCCTGATGCCATTGTCGGCCAGATGATCAGCAGGACCTATTCCGGACAGCATCAGCAGCTGCGGTGAATTGATTGCACCGCCGGCCAGGATCACCTGCGTTCCGGCATGAACGATACGTTCCGCACCCTTGTGATCGAACGCAATGCCGTATGCGCGATTGCCCGTAAACAATACCCGCTTGACCATCGCCCGGACCAGCAGGGTTACATTGCCACGCTTCAGTGCCGGCCTGAGATGGGCCACCGCCGCACTGCACCTCCTGCCGTTTTTTCTGGTGGCGTCCAGGCGCGCGACACCTTCCGGGTTGAAACCGTTCAGGTCGTCCGACTGACCCTGCCCCGCCTGTTCGCCTGCGGCAATGAACGCGTCATACAGCGGGTTGTCGAAACTGCCCCTTGTTACCCCAAGCGGGCCACTGTCACCACGCCAGTCATCACCGCCGCGATCAGACGCTTCACCAGCCTTGAAGTATGGCAGGCACTGCTCATACCGCCACTGTGTCAGGCCGCATTCGTCTGCCCAGCGGTCATAGTCCAGTGGGTGTCCGCGCATGTAGACCATGGAGTTGATGGACGACGAACCGCCAACCACCTTACCCCTTGGCATGAAGACGCTGCGCTCATGCAGTTCAGGTTCCGGCTCGGTATGATAGTTCCAGTTGAGCTTCGGCTCATGCCACGTCCGGTAGACACCGGCAGGCACATGGATCATCGGATCATAATCCATGGGGCCGGCTTCCAGGATAAGGATCGACTTGCGTCCATCCGCGCCCAGCCGGCTGGCCAGAACACAGCCGGCCGATCCGGCGCCAACGATGATGTAGTCGAACGTATTCACGCGATTGCCTCAGTCATCTTTCTGGCAATGCGCAGCCAGAAACTGCTCTGTCTCCGCCCTGGTCGGCGCGCTTGCCGGACCCCCCGGGCGCGCACTTTTCAATGTCCCTGCTGCATTGGCAAACTGAACGGCAGTTCGAACATCCTGCCCCTCCGCGATCATAACGGCAAACGCAGCATGCCACACATCGCCTGCCCCCAGTGTTTCTCTTGCCTGAACAGGGATTGCGGGAATGTTTTCAACACGCCCGGCTTCCATGAAGTATGTGCCTTCGGCCCCGTTGGTGACGCAAACCCAGGCATCCAGTTTTGATGACGCAACCTGCAGCGCAGCCGCCGGATGCTCCACACCGGTAAAGTCGCGTATGCCCTGAGCGGAGAAGGCCACGTGGCTGGCCAGTTTGACGGTGTCCTCGTCGAACGGCGGCTCGGCATCAACAATGGCGGGAACGTTCCTGTCGCGGGCGATCCGGATCGCCCGGCGGGTTAGCGGCTCCCAGCGATTGTCGGCGAGCAACACGTCAAACTCCGGAACATCGTCGAGCCACCCGGAATCCTCGCCCAGGCCATTGCCTCTGAAATTGGTGATCTGGCGTTCACCAGCCTTGTCAATATAAATGGATGAGAACGATGAGGCACCGCCGGTGACGCAGTTTACCAGCGCTGTATCCACTCCATGCCCGGTCAGTTCATCCACAATGAACTTGCCGACAAAGTCATCGCCGACCCGGGCAGCGAGCATGGCGCTGGCCCCGAGCCGGCTGGCTGCCACCGCCGAATTGGCGGCGTTTCCACCACCGCATATATGGGCATTGGTCGCACGGTACTTTTCGGCCTTTCGGGGCATGGCGTCCAGATTGAACACAAAATCTGCCACCGCAACACCAGCAAGCAGTATTCTGGTCACTCTTCCACCTCTAGCAGGATGTAAACGCGAGACGAATATGCCAGCACTCGAACGGTGGTGTCCACACATGTCGACGAGGTGAGTCTGAAGGCTGACCCCCTAACCACATCACGCGCATGTTTCTTTCGCTTGCCGGGCCAGCCTGCTAACACGGGATGGCGCTGGCTGCGGTCGACCGTCAAGTTGAGAAGGGTTCGCATGGCTGAAAAACAACATCGCACTTTACGGTTTGCCATCAGGTCAATGGCCGCGGTGTCTTGTGCGGCAGCGGCCCTGATCGGCCCGGCACAGGCCGGGACTGAAATCATGCGCGGACCGGCCGCTGCCACTGACGGCCGGACCCTCAGCATGAACGGCAGACAGTTGAAACTGGCCAACATCACCGTGCCGGAACCAGGGGCCGAATGCCTGCTGCGTGGCAAATTGCGTGACTGTGGCAAGTTTGCCAGGCTAGGCCTGATCGAACTGGTCGTCGCAGCGGTTATCGAATGCCGGAAAACCGGGCAAGACACATACAGATGCAAGACCGAAGACGGTTATGATCTCGCGCTGGGCCAGATCCATGCCGGCTGGGCTGTCCCGACACAGTCGGCACCAGCACACTACTTTACCAAAATGAACGAGGCCAAAGCAAAGAACCGCATGCTCTGGTCGGCATCCCGGACAGACGGCAAACCCGGCTACGCATCCAGCCTGTTGAAGAAGCACTGATCCGGCGCCCGGTCCGGTGACGATATTGACACGACACCAGCTGAGGCCTACCCGATAGCGCCCAGACAATCGCGGGGACGAGTACATGGATCGCAATCAGACAGATGCCATCGCGCGAAAAATCTTTCAGGCCAATGTGCAGCGAGAACAGTTCCAGCCCCTGCGCGGAGATGATCAACCTGAAACGCTCGACACTGCCTACGACATTCAGGACGCGCTTTACCGGATCATGCAGACCGAAGGCCAGTCCGGACCCGTGGCTGGCCACAAGATTGCGGTTACCTCTCCTGACATCCAGAAACTGTGCGGCGTTGACCAGCCTGTCTATGGCAGCATATTCGCAAACACCATTCACCGGTCACCGCATATCGCAAACCCGGCAGACTTTGTTCGGATTGGTGTGGAGTTCGAGATCGCCCTGCTGATCCGTGAAGACGTGCCGATGCAGGCCGCCCCTTTTGACGCGGACACAATCTCCCGGTACGTGGCGTCCGCAATGCCTGCTTTCGAAATAATCGAGGATCGCAATGCGGACTACAGCGACCTTGATGCCAGGTCGATTCTGGCCGACCGGTGCTGGTGCGGCGGTGTGGTCCTGGGCAAGCCGGTTGAAAACTGGCGGCGCATCGATCTCGGAAATCTCGCAGGGATGGTGACGGTGAACGGAGAATCGCTCGACAGCGGCAATACGGGCAATGCACTGGGTCATCCGCTCAACGGTCTTGCCTGGGTCACAAATCATTTGGCAGCCCGCAGGCGCGCCTTGAAGGCCGGCGAAATAGTCATGACCGGAAGCCCACTAAAGACCCGGTTTCCCGCCAACGGTGACAGCTACACCTACACAGTCGATCAGCTCGGTGAAGTAACATTACAAATAAGCAATAAAGTTCACAAAGCAGAGTAACCGGTTTTGCTCGCGCCCCCACGCTGATTTTTAGCGCCGGCAGACACTCTAACTTTCAATATACGCAACGGGCTGCGCGACTCGCGCGACACTTATTTTCAGGCGAGTTTCGCTCGCATGGCACAACCGGTCCGCGCGGTCACATTTAACACGGAATCACCGCATTTGCGCCAGTTCACTGCCAAACTCTCGTCCGCAACAACTGCAAACATTAACATTCTGTTAACCAGAACCCGAATGACCGGCGGCGACTTGAGGGATGATGATAACTGGCGGCATTAAGGGGTGTAAAAGTGAGGAAGTTGGTAGGTGCCCTTGTTGCGGCATGTCTGGTAGTACCCGGTATTGGAGTCGTTCACGACCAAGGTTTAATTCCAATAATCAGTGATGCTCAGGCCGATACAAGCTCATCACTACCTGCGGGTCACCCTCCCCTTAACAGTGCCCCTTCTGCAGTCAACGTGTCTCCGGTGTCTGCAGAGCCGGTGTCTGCAGAGTTGCAAGGCTACCTCGCGGAGCTGAAGCAGCGAGCACCCAATCATCCGCCCATTACCGGCAGCGGCTCACCGGTCACCACCGAGTTGCAAAACTACCTGTCCGAACTGAACATGAAGTCGCCGCACGGCAAGATCCAGCTGGCCCAGGCCAACACGACAGGTAAATCGGATCAGACCGACGATCTGCTGATCGAGGCTGACAGGGTCCTTGGCGGGAAGGGCGGCAAACCGAAGCAGGACAGCGCCAAAACGGACAGTGCCAAACAGGACAACAAGTCTGAACCCGAGGCGGACCGCGAAGTAGCCGAGCCGGAAGAAAAACAACCCGCCGACCAGAAAACCGCCAGCAAGGATGGCAAGGAAAAGAAAACGCTTACCGCTGCTGAAGAGCATCTGCAGCTGTTTGTGGAAAACCGCTATCCCGCAGCAGCGACCTGCGGAATTTGCCATCCCAAGCATTACAAGGAATGGTCTGTTTCCCAGCATGCCTATGCCCAGCTCAGCCCGATCTACCTGTCGCTCAACAACAAGATCAACGAACTGAGTAACGGCTCAAACGGCGATTTCTGCCTGCGCTGCCACAGCCCGGTGGGTGCCAATCTCGGCGAGAGCACATTCGAATCCAACCTTGACCGCCACCCCACATCGCGTGAGGGCATTACCTGCGTTGTCTGTCACCGCATTAACAAGGCCTACAACAAGGTCAGCGGTCGTCTGGCACTGGTCGAAGGCGGACTGACGGCACCGGTATTCGGCCCGGAGGGCAATGCCGGCGTCAAGGACGTTCTGGAGAAGCCTGAAAAGTTCCGCGTCGTGACCGAAGAGAAAGAGCCGGGGCGCAAAATCCATAATAAGGCCGAGGTGTTCGCGCCCATCAAATCTTCAACCTTCTGCGGCAGTTGTCATGATGTGACCCTGTTCAACGGCTTCCGGCTTGAAGAGGCCTTCAGCGAATACCGCATGTCACCGGCGGCAGCCAAGGGCATCACCTGTCAGGATTGTCATATGGGCAAGATCGAGGGCAAGGCCTCAGGTTACGCCGAAGGACCCGCTGCGGTTATCGGCGATGTTCCGACCAAATCACGCAAGCTGACCCGTCACCTGTTCTCCGGTCCCGATTATCCGATCATTCATCCCGGTATCTTCCCGCACAATCAGAAGGCGGCCGAGTTCAAGACCATGCGTGAATGGCTGCAGTTCAAGCACAAGGAAGGCTGGGGCACCGACAAGTTCGAGGATGCTGTTCCTGCAGGATACAAATTTCCCAAATCCTGGCAGTCAGTCGACGACCGCTACGATGCGCGTGAAATTCTGAAAGAGCAGTTCGAACTGCTGGAGTTTGCCAAGCGGGCCCGTCTTGAGGTCCTGCGCAACGGATACAAACTCGACGACGTGGTCGTGGAGCGTGCCGATGTGGGCGGCCTGGCCTTCCGGGTCAAGGTCCGCAACGGAACCGACGGCCACAACGTGCCGACCGGCTTTACCGGCGAGCGCCTGGTATGGCTTCAGGTCACCGTTACCGATCGCAATGGCGAAGTGGTCTTCCTGTCCGGTGACAGGGATGCCAATGGCGACCTGAGAGATGGTCACTCGTCCTACGTCCATGCCGGCAAGGCCAAGCTTGACAGCCAGCTGTTCAGCCTGCAGTCGATCTTCGTGACCCAGAACGGACGTGGCGGTGAGATCGAGCACGTCATTCCGATACCGTTCCCGACATTCGCCCTGCCCCGCGTATTGCCGTCGACAACATCGCTGGTGTTCAGCGGCGAGCCGGCCACCGAACGCAATCACAAGAAAGGCATCGAGCCAAACGGCCATCGCTGGGCGTCCTACACGGTAGACAGCAGCAAGCTGACCGGCAACGGACCTTACAAGGCCACCGTCAAGCTGATGGCGCAGGCCGTGCCGGTAAACCTCATCACCTCCATCCAGAGCGTTGGCTTCGATTTCCACATGACGCCTCGCGAAGTCGGTAATGAGTTGATCGCCGGAGCCCAGATGCTCTGGAAGAAGGAAGTGGTCCTGGGCGCCGAAGGAGTAGCAAATTCGGGATCAGGTCCGGTCCTGCTGGCGCCAGCCGCCTCGTTCGGAGCCACGACCCCCAGGAACGTGGCACCCACCAATGCGATCCCCCGCGCTGCGGTTCCAGCCCGCCGTCCACGGCTGACAGATCCGGTCAAATGACCGGATCTGCCCAGAACAGAGGGAGATATCCCGTGCCTTTCAAATTAAAAAAAGACTGAACGGAGCAGGCAACATCAATGAATAACGTGACTCATTTCACGGGATTTTCGCGAAGCACGCTGCTGATGCTGACTGTCCTGACTCCCGGCATCCTGTATTCAATCTCGGCCACGGCGACCGAACTGAGCCGAAAGAACTACCAGCACAATGTGGCTGCCGAAAACAAGGCAGACACGCTGATAACACCGGCAGCAGGTGAACCGGCCGAGCGCACGGGTGAGCACTGGTACAGCGCCTTCTTTCCACTTGGCGACAGGAGTGAAGTTGCGAGCCTGAAAGACGAGTACGTCGAATTCAGAACAGAAAAGTCTGAAGGAGAGGACAAGCTTCCCTCCAGACCGCCGCTTCTTTACGAGCTCGGCAACGGTTTTCTCGACACCGGCAACCTGCATCCCGGATTCGAAATTCCCTATATCGGCGCTGTCTGGCAACCCAGGCTGTGGGCCTACATGATCAACCGGACCGCGTTTCAGTCATTTGACAATGGCCAGGGCAACGGGCGCGAAACCGAAATCGCCAACCGGCTTGATCTGTTCGCCAACCTTCAGCTCACCGGAACCGAGAAGATCCTGTTGGGCCTGCGCACCACCGACAAGAACCGGCCGGACAGGTTTACCCGATATACGTTCGACGGAAACAACGAGGGGTTCAACGACGAGTTTGATTTCAACGTTGAAACCCTGTTTTTCGAAGGCGACCTCGGCGGCCTGTTCCCGAATCTCGACAAAGAGGGACAACTGCCACTTGACTTTGGTTTCACCGTCGGGCGTCAGCCGGTCATTTTTCAGGAAGGCATCCTGATCAACGATACCATCGATGCCGTCGGGTTTGTTCGCAACAACATCCCGTTCCCCGGCACGTCCAACCTTCGCATATCGGCAATGTATGGCTGGAACAGGCTGGATCGCAATGATTTTGACCGTCCCGGCAATGACTCGAACATGTTCGGGCTGTTCATCGCCGCTGATACACATCTCAGCACCCTTAACCTCGACGTGATATACGTGGACGATGAGGGCAATGGCGACGGCCTCTATTTCGGCGCGTCATCCATCCAGCGCCTGCCGTGGCTCTACGGCGTCAGCACCGCGTTCCGGGTCAATACGTCAATCGCTCTCGAAGACGAAATTGAGGGCAACGTAGTGGGCGACGGCACACTCATTACGTCCGAGATATCCAAAACCGTCACCGGATCCGACGATATCGTATATTTCAATTCCTTCCTCGGGCTGGGCAATTTCACGCAAGCAGGCCGGGAGGCCATCGTCGGCGGTCCGCTGGCGAACACCGGCATCCTGTTCGCATCACCTAACCTGAGCACTTATCTCGCTGAAATCGATCCGTTCACCTCCGACAGTGTTGTCGGCGGGGCTGTCGGTTACCAGGCCTTTTGGGATGACAAGCGCCGCAATCTGATCCTGGAAATCGCAGGACGTCACGACATCAGCGGCAACGGGTCCGACAGTCTTGGTTTCGGGGCTCAGTTGCAGCAGGCAATCGGCCAGCACATTCAGCTGACGTTCGAGACCTTCTACACGATCAATGAGGAAGGCGACGATGGATTTGGCGGCCGGGCAGAGTTTCAGTTTGTCTACTGACGTCCCGCGGATGGGTCGCGACTGCGAGGCAATGGAGAGGGAATAAGCATGGAACTGACCGAACTCACCCAACTCGTGGGCATTATGGTTGCAGGCGCCGCGTCCATGCGCGCGGCAATCAGCGTGGCCTCGTTTGCCGGACGCAAATATCAGTTTGCCCGGCAGGAAAAGCAATACATCGCCCAGTTCAGGCATGTGACGGCCGGTGTTTTCGAAGACCGTCAACTCCAGCCGCAGAAAACGGAACTCCTGTGGCAAGGCAAGCGAAAATTCCGCGTCGTCAACCGGGTTTACGAGAACCTCAATCAGGACATCTGCTCATTCTACCTGGAGCCTTATGACGGCAGATCAATTCCGTCATTCAGGCCCGGCCAGTTTCTTACATTCTCTGTGCCTGTTCCCGGTGAAGCCGAACCGGTAACCAGGTGCTATTCCCTGTCCGACAGTCCTGCCGCCAGAAACTGCTACCGTATAACGGTCAAGAGAATTGCACCGCCTGCTAATGCTCCCGAAGGAACCCCGCCTGGAAAGTCTTCGAACTATTTCCACGACCATGTGCAAATAGGTTCGGTTATAGACGTCTATGCCCCTTCAGGATCATTCTGCCTTGAGGAAAACTCCGACAGACCGGTTGTCCTGATTGCCGGCGGTGTCGGCATCACACCGATTATCAGCATGTTGAACTGGTTGATCGCCACACGATCAAACCGTGAGATCTGGCTCTTCTACGGTGTTCGAAACCGCGGCGAGCATGCCATGTATGACTATCTGCAACAGGTTGCCGCCCAGGTGCGCAACGTGCGCATCATCGTTGCCTACAACCAGCCCACCAATTCGTGCCTGCACAATGTCGACTATCATCTTAGAGGCAACTTGACCGAAGAACATATGCGTCCCATCCTGGAAGGCCGGGATTGCGAGATTTACCTGTGTGGTCCGACACCGATGATGAATGCTCTCACCAGGGGTTTTGAAAGTATCGGCGTTCCCGCTGATAATGTCAGGTTCGAGACGTTCGGCCCGGCCTCACCCACCACAAGAGGCACACCTGAAAAACCACGCGAGCCCAAAGCCGAACAGGCTTTTCAGATTGAGTTTGCCCGGTCAGGAAAGAAAGTCGAATGGTTGCCCGGCGGCGGCTCGCTTCTCGATCTTGCTTTGGAAAATGGCATCAAGGCGCGCTGCGCTTGCCGGCAGGGAATGTGCGGCACCTGTTCAGTTGCCCTGACACACGGCAGTGTCGAATATGAGCGCACACCGGAAAAGACACCGGCTGCCGGCAAATGCCTGCCATGTGTAGCGCGGCCTCAGAGTGATCTTGTGCTGGACATGTAGTCCACCACCCGTGATTGCCGATGAAAGTGTTTGCCGAACGACGGTTAGACTTATCGTCGGCTCTCCTGCATCGACTGCCGTCATCCCCGTGAGAACGGGACTCCAATCTCAAATCAGCAGATTGTTTCAACAACTCAACGATCCATGCGGCTTCCAGACTTGTTGCGTCATCCGGCCTTAGCTGTTGTGGCGTGATCCGTTGTGATTCACTTCTCGGGAATCTTGGTCTGCATGACCGGTGTGATGATGTCGGTAACATGATATTTGTGACACAGGACACAGTCCTGGCGGACCTCTTTTTTACCGTGGCACGACGCACAGGTTTCCTTCTTCACCGGGGTAAAGTTTGAAACGAACTTTTTCGGATCATTCGCCTTGTAGGTATCCAGATATCCCTTGGCTTCGCTCATCTCGTGGCAGGTCAGGCAGCCTTTTTGCGCACTCACCACACCCAGATGTGGCTCATGGCTGAATGATGTGAACAGGCTTTGACTCGTCTTGGTCGATGAAGGCGTCCATTTCATTACCCGCGCCTGGTCCTTTGTCGCATCAACACTGTGACACTTGGTACACTGGCCCTGCGCATCCTTTCCGGTGAGTTCCGTGAACACGGCTGCTGCCAGATTGCTTTCGGCTTTGCTGTATCTGACCGCAGAAAAGTCGAGCCACGCCTTCAGGAAGGTGTCGGCATGCCCGGTGGGCTTGTACAGAATGGAATACTCCTGCCGGTACCAACCGCCGAACTGTGCCCAGGTTTCAGCATCGGTGTCCAGTTCGAGCGGCTCTGTCGCCTCGTCTTCGACTACCTCTACTTCTTCACTGTCGGCATCTGTTTCAGTGTCCGCATCCACGGTTGCATCTGCCGGTTCAGAAGGCTCCGGATCATCGGAGGCATCTGCATCCTCGGATGCCTGGTCTTCCGGTTCATCGGCCGCGTCCGGTTCGTCAGCCACCTCGTCTTCTTCGTCTTCCTCATCTTCCTCAGGTGGTTTGTTGCCCTTGAGCAATCTGCCGAATGGATCGACCCGCCACCGTTCAACCTGTTGTGCCAGCAGCACCGGTCCGGACGGTTCCCCCCGGCCGGCCCGCCTGGTTGCAGACACTGCACCGCGTATCTGGCCCACCGTGGCATTTTCCGCCTTGTCGGCGTCAGCCCCTTCGACTGTCACCGTGCCAGAAGCATCCGAAGTCGTGGTCGACGACGGCAGATCAGCTCTCTTTTCCTCGTCTCGCCTGGCGATTTCCTCACCCAGATCCGGCAGCCAGTCGCGCAAGGCGCCAATCAGGACATCACGCGGCATGCTGGCAGTCAGTTTTGTAAGCAGTTGCTGGTCAACGGGTGCCAGCTTGTCGGCATCCAGCTGTTTCAGGATGTCCGCGGTGCCGGAATTCGTAAGGGCGTGGAACAGGTGCTTCACTTCCCATACCAGTTTCCCGACCTGGTCAATCTGTTGCGGCGTCGCCTGGGTCAGGTCAAGCAGGTCCAGTTCATCTGTCGCCGCCAGCAGTTTGCGTCCTTCCGCGGTGCGCCCGATCAGCAGTTTCATCAGCGAACTCAGTTCAGCCTCGGACTCGTCAGGCCATCTGCCGATGTCAATTTTCTTCTCCCTGAAAGTCGCGACATCAACCCCGGGCAGCATGAGCATGGCGATACCCTTTGGCCCCGTTGCCCGATCGGCACCGACAATCTGACCGAGATGACAGGCTGAACAGCTTTCTGCGAACGGCTTGACGTTCATGTGCCCTTCCTGTGCGCTCACCGTATGGCAGCCGGAACAGGATTCCGGGGTCGTGCCGGCGTTTTCCTTCTTCGCTTTCCATTCGGGAAAATGCTTCTTGAAGTGGCCGGAATGATCGAAATTCACGCGGGTTCTCCGCCTGAACGGGTACTTGTCAAAATCCGGGTGATCCGTGTTGAAGCTGTCGAACTGAACCTGATGGCAGGTATGGCACTGCGCATCCGCCATATCCTTCAGCTTGATGTCGCCACCCTGATGCTCCTTGTGACAGGTCGCACAGAACACGCCATCCTTAAACGTGCTGTCGACCGGCAGCACGGCTTTGCGGACCCGGGATTTGACCGGCAGTGTCGTGGTGTTCGCCTGCGCCTTGATCTCGCGCACATAGGCGTCGAGCTTCGACATCTCCAGCCCATGGGGATTGTGGGCGACCTCCTCGCCCATTTTGTGACAGGTCAGGCAGGACGCGCTGTCCTTGCGTGGATCCGCGCTTGCGAACACAGCATGCAACCAGCCAAACTGGCCCTTCGAAACAGTTGAATGGCAATCCGAGCACTGCTCAAGCGTGCTGTGCGAAGACGTCAGCGGCCCGGGCATGAAGAGTTTCGTATCGGCCGCATACCCAACTGCCAGCATGAGAACGCCGGCGGTAAACACAGCCAGCCACCATGAAACGATATCCCGTTTCGGGTGCGCGACCTTCGCTGATCGACGAGACTTGCCTCGCAAGTTCCTGAAACGCTGCAGGAGATCCATGTCACTGAACTCCTGATGAATAGGCATATACGACTGCCACGTGCAGAACCGACAGCACGATCAGGGAATAGGTTGCCGGCACATGCACGAACAACCATGAATGCAGCAGTCCCTGAACGGTGTACTGGTGGTCGAGATCATATTTGGCAGTTACAAGTTTCTTGATTGAAGACAATATTTTTCTGTCCGGTGCGCTGACCCTGCGTTCCAGGTCGGCAATCTCGCCGGTAATTCGCTCCAGGGGCCGCCTCGATCCGCGTAGATGCGCCCTCAGGTTCTGCGGTTTTCTGAAAAACCCGCGCAGCCTGTTGACGTAGAAATCGGACACTTCCGAAGAGCCGTCCGGAGTGACCGTATCCAGAACCAGGGCGTTCACCTCACGAAACAGGTTAAGCCGTGCCGTTGGAATTTGGTCAAAGGTCATTTGCTCGGCATGTTGCTGCTGCAGTTTGCCGGGTATGGAACTGGTCAGGTACAGCCCGACAAGCCCGCTGACGACAACAAGCACGAACAGGATCCACAAGGCCCATTCAAGCGTGGTTTCCGGCAATGAATAGCTGGTGTGAAGCAGAAACACGGCAACCACGAAGTACCCCAGGTAGACATGCAACTTCAGCCAGGTGGCCGCTCTGCCAAGCGGACTGGCAGGAAGCTTCTTCCTGACATGAAAAAGCAGTTGTCCAAGCATCGCGACGGTTAAAATCCAGCCGTCAAGGAATCTCGGATCGCGCAATGCCGTGCTGTAAAAACTGACTACCCAGTAGACAGCCACAACCGCACCCAGAGTGACCATAGTATTCCGCGCAATGCCAACCATGTTGCTTACACGCGTGGCTGCCGGGCAGACAATATGTCCATGTCGCGAATGTCGATGCGCGTCAGAGCATCATGCGGACACGCGCGCTGGCATGCCGGACCGCCGCTGTGTCCTGCGCACAGGTCACATTTGGTCGCTTTCAGATGCGTGCTGCCATCCTCATCAACCAGAATAGCGCCATCCGGGCCGGTAACTTCCCGCATCTGGATGTTGTTGTACGGGCAGGCGCTTGAGCAGGTCGCACACCCAATGCAGGTGTCGTCGTCAATCACCACCGAGCCGCTGAATGCATCTCGGTGAATGGCGCCTGTCGGACAATCGATGAGACAGACCGGATCAGTGCAATGCATGCAGGCACTGGTCACCATCAGGTTGGCATGGGTACGACCGGTTCTGACAAACCTCGGGATACCGTCATGAGCCGCAGCGCAGGCGCGGACACAGTCATCACACCCCACGCATCTGGTGGTGTCGATGACCATGGCATTGGTGGCATTGATGAAACGATTGTCGACCACAAAATCAAGCAGTGACAGATCAGCGTGCGAAACCTGCCCGGGCGCGGATGCAACACCGCCGCCGCGGCGTTTCGGGCCGGACAATATGAACTTGCCGACAATATGCTCGGGTATCCGGATAAGGTCGGTGTAACCGACGGAACGCAGGCCCCGCCCGGCATGTGGATGGTTGCCGAACAGCAGCCCCTCCTCAATCTCGTCCAGGCCGAACACGTCACCGCTTTCCAGGAATCCGACCGAGAATTCGTTGTCGTGCACCGTCTCGGTTATGCGGGCAAATCCTGCACGAATGAGAAACATGTCCTCCAGATAATGGCCTTGTTCGATGATCATCGGTTCCTGCCCGATCATCTGTGCGCTTTGTTTTCCGGTGGCATTTTCGCGCTGGTACAGGTGAGACCAGTCAAAACTGCCATGGCGTTCAAAGCTGCATTGCTGCGCAATCGCGACCAGCGTATCGGGATCGACATTTGCAAACAGCCCGCTTTCTTTCAGTCCGACCTCGACACTGCGGGCGCGGTACAACTCTTCAACACGGAACCGGAAGGCGTCCGACCAGTGCAGCAGTTCCCGCGCACCCGGCCAGGTGATCTCCAGCAGCGCGGTCCGGTCGACGTCGGCAACAGCCGTGTTGCTGCGCGGCGTGCGCGTCAGGGCTTCGACCTCGCCGAACATCTCGTAGCGTCCAAGACGAACCGTCGGGAAACGGGTTACATTGGTTTCCGCGCGTCCCAACCTGCCCTTCAGCAGCGGGCTTAACCAGGCATTCAGCTGGGGCATGGCTGTTCGACCGCCGGTTTTCTCGGACCCGGCCTCATCCGATACCCGGACACCACCGTTCAGCACGACAAATATCGATGTCTGGTAACTGCCTGCCGCGTAGACAATTTCGCCACGCGAGCACCATCTGATGGCGCAATCATTGGTAATGATGTCGGCAAGCGATAGATCATCCGGAAAGTCTGCCGGATCGATGTCACCCAGAATCTGGGAAGACAGGATCAGGTTCACCCAGTCGGCGTGAATACGGTCACGGCCAAATGCTGCGTCCCAACGTTGCGGTCGTCTGACAAGATTTCCTTGCGCCAATAGCTTTGTCCCCTGCGGTTGTCATGCCCGGCGACGGCACAAACTGGATGTTCTCCTTGTGGAAAACTTTTTGGTTCTTTTCGAACTTTATTATTCAACGCCCTACACGTTTAGAGTGTAGCTTTTCGTATGGTTAATTTGGGGCGCTAAGGTGCTATGGAGAGGCCATAATTTGGCAAAATTGTGCGGTCGTTTCGCCCCTGTCGAAACAAGGGGTGAAACCATGTTACTCGGACGGCTTGCCCTTGTACTTGCTTTCATTGGGGATCAGCGGATCAACAGCTCCAAAAGTACTTCCGTCATACTTCGCGATCACGGCAAGTGACGTGCTGGCAACCCCCTTGGCTGCCTTCAACAATGCCTTCTTGTTGTTGAGTTTCAAGCCCGCAGAATACCCCAGCTTGACGATCTTGGCGATCTCGGGTGCTTTCGGCAATGCAGCGGCAACCTTCTTCATTTTCTTGCGCGCAGCGTCTGCCCGACGGGCCATTCTGAATGCGTAGACCTTGCTCTTGGTGGCAACCGCAACTGAACGAAGCGCCGTTTCCAGTTCAACAGCCAGACCGGTAATGTACAGAATACGTCTCCGCCCGGCGCTGGCCTTGTTGTTTGTCTTGCCTTTCGAATACCAGACATTGTGGCGAATCTCGCCTTGAGACCAGGAGACCAGCTCAAACGAACTGCCTGCCGGGTGTCCTCCGACATTGACGAGTTTTTCCTGGGGAACAACGTGGCAGCTATAGCAATTCTTGGCCAGCTTGTAGATTGCGGACGGCCGGATCATGCCGAGCTTTTCCGCCTTTTTCCATCTTTTCGCCTCTTCGGCCTTGGATTCGGTCTTTTCGGTCTTGCCGGAAAACTCGCTGTGCACCTTTTCCCAGTCCTTGCCGGCGGAATGGCATGATTCACAGGAAATGCCGGCAATCGGCTTTTTCTTCTTTCTTTTGACCTTGGTGGTGAAATGGCAGGTCAGGCACAGGCTTTCCGACTTGATGCGCTTGATCTTCATCTTGTTGGCGATCTTGCGGGCTTCCTTGCTGCGCGGCATTTTCTTGAAGGTCGTGGAATGATGGGTTTTCTTCCAGATCTCGGTGGTCTTCTTATGGCACTCGGCACAGGCGTTCGGCCCCACAATCTTCTTGTGGTTCAGCGGCTTCTTTGCAGATTGAGCCGATGCCGATGCGATTACAGCCAGCAGGAAAACCATCGCCACAACGATAACCCTCACAACATGGTACCGTTTCCGGTCATGGCATGTGTCCATGTAATGAAACCCCGAAATTTACTCTCGCCCGATTGCTTCGGATTTTGACCCGGTCAAAACCTGCGCTCCGGACCAACGCGACCCACTGCAGGCTATTCACGCATTATGGCGTCAAATTGACTCTGAAAAGACACAGTGGACAACCCCCTGCCCGGTGCGCACAACACACTACCCCGCAACCTCTTGATGTGGGTCAAGGTGCCTCACCAACCGGTACCGCACTGTCCCGCTGACAAGCAACCCGCAACTCACGGAGCCACGTCATGCAGCCTGAACACGATCACAGCATTGAAGGCATCAGAACCAGACTGGCAATGGAGAACCGGCCCAACTACCTGCGCGACTGGGTCTATGGCGGTATTGACGGGGCCATCACCACGTTCGCCATTGTCGCTGGTGTGCTGGGTGCCGGCCTTTCGGCCAACATCATCCTGATTCTCGGACTTGCCAATTTGCTGGCGGACGGTTTCTCGATGGCGGCAAGCAACTACACCGGCACCAAAACGGAAGTCGATGAGCTTGCCCGCTACCGCGATATCGAAAGGCGCCACATCCGGTTGGAACCTGAAGGTGAGCGTGAGGAGGTCAGGCAGATCCTGCAGGGCAAGGGCCTGTCGGGTGCCGCACTGGACGACGCCGTCACGGCGGTGACATCCAGTGAAGAGACCTGGATCAACACCATGCTGGTTGATGAATACGGCCTGTCCACCAATCTGCGCTCGCCCCTGAAATCAGGCCTGGCCACCATGGCGTCATTCGTCCTGTTCGGCTCAATTCCGCTGGCGCCGTTTCTGCTTGGCCTTGCTGATGCCTTTGTCATAGCGCTTGTCATGACTCTGGTGGCATTCTTCCTGATCGGCACCATCAAGAGCAGATGGTCGCTGGCGACATGGTGGCGATCCGGCATCGAGACGCTGGCGATCGGACTGGCGGCATCGGGTCTTGCCTACGGTGTCGGATATCTGGTCAAGGACCTGGCCGCCTGAAGCGAAATGAGATCAGGCGGACCTGGTCGCGGTAAAGCGGCCTGGCGAAAGATCGTCCTCGATCACACCTAGCGAAACCAGGTCATCAGGCAAACCGCCCTGCAGTATGAGGCTGGCCGCGGTACGGCCGAGCGCGGGTGCCATCATGATGCCGTAACCGCCCTGACCGGCCAGCCAGAACAAACCCTCAACACCAGGATCAAACCCGACAACCGGCGCATCGTCTGCAGCAAATGTGCGCAAACCGGCCCAGCTGTGCTCTATGCGGCGCACCTCTATAAATGTGCGCCTTTGAAGCCAGTCAGCAAGCACAGCTATATCCCAGTCTTCGGGTTGCACGTCCTGAGGTTCAACGGGGGTCTCATCACCCGGCGACGCCATCAGTTTTCCGGCCTCGGGCTTGATGTAACTGTTGGCATCGGCAAACTCCATGGCTGGCAGATGCGTCGGATCAATGCGTTCGGGTGGATCAACGATGATGGCTGTTCGGCGTTTGGCAACAAGCCCGACCGGGGCAGCGTCAGACATGACAGCAACCTGATCGGCCCAGGCGCCTGCTGCATTGACCAGTATCTTGCCAATGATCGTCCCGCCACAGGCCGAGATGTGCCACGCACCGCCTTTACGGCTGATGCCATCAATACGCATGGAACAAACAAGATGCCCGCCACTCTTTTTGACACTTCGCAGATAGGCCTGGTGCAGCGTTGCAACTTCGATATCGGCGACGCCTGCCTCAAACGTGGCAGCCCCGACAAACTCGGGCCGTAACAAGGGTGCCATGTCGCATGCCTGGGCCGCCGTCAGCATGTCAATCGCCGTATCGGGAGTTGACTGGTTGACAATGGGGGCAAGCGTTCCCTCGTCTCCCGGAACCGCAACGGTTATCAGTCCGCGCGGGCTCAGCAACGGTGTGTTACAAAATCCGGCCGGCGGGTTCTGGAAAAAACCATGGCTTGCACGGTTGATCAGCCGGACAATCTCACCACCGAAATTGCGTGTGTAAAGCGCGGCTGATCTTCCCGTGCTGTGATAGCCCGGTGAACTTTCCGCCTCGATAAGGGCAATGGTTCCGTGATCCCGCAACTCACAGGCCGCTGCAGCACCCGATATGCCGGCACCGATGATCAGATAATCATAAATCACGGTTCGGTGCTTTCCGTGGGCATTGATCAAACCAGTGTCAATGCAAAACCATCCATACAACCAATCACATATCGTCCGATTATGAAATAAAAAATAAATAAATTGACATAATGCAAGTTTTATTACGTAACTGTAATCCGAGCGTGGGAGTGCTGCCGGTGGAAAATTCCGTCCGTCAACGATTGGCAAAGTGCATTGCGGACGGATCAAAAGCTGACCGTGCCATCGCCAGCTATATGCTCGCTCATATCAATACAGTTGCCTTCGAGACAGCCGCCAGTATCGCGGCCAAGGTGAGCGTGAGTGAACCCACTGTGGGTCGGTTCTGCCGGTCAATCGCCTACAAGAGCTTCAAGGACCTAAAAGATCATCTCAAGCAGGATATTGGCGACAAGCCGTGGCTCATCAGTGACCGCCTGCAGGAATTTCAGCAACGCGCGAAAGCCGGAGAAGACCCGCTTGCCCGCGGCCTTGAGTTGGAAATGGCCGCGCTGGTGCAGGTTTATGAACTGGCGCATACGCCTGAGTGGGCGGGCGTGGTCAAACGGCTTGCCGCAGCCCCTTCCGTATTCGCGACCGGGTTCCAGACAGAACGCGGCATGGCCCAGATTTTTGTCAATCAATTGCAGTATGTGCGTGAGCGAGTGCACCTGGTAGATCTGGCCGGTGGCAATTTTTCCGACGTTCTGACGCCGGAGAACGCCGGCTCCTGCCTGGTTATTTTTGAAGCGCGGCGATATTCACGGATGGCCCGCCTGTTGGCACAGGATGCAAGGGGGCTCGGCATTTCGACGACGCTGGTTACCGATGGCTTCTGCGATTGGGCTCACGATCTCGTTGATGAGATGTTTGTCGTGCCGACGGAATTTAACCTGTTTTGGGAGTCGACTGCCCAAATGGCAAGCCTTGCAAACCTGCTGGTCAACGGCGTGTTTATTGAACTTGGCCCCAAAGTCGAACAACGCATGAATGAAGTCTCCAGGCTTTACAGCCGGTACACAGGCTATGTCGGTGACCCGACCGGCCCGTCTTCAGGAGGCAATTCTTAGACGCTCAGCATATCCGAAAAAACATAAATATAAGGGAGTACTGTAATGCGACATCTTAAAAAACTACGTCTTCTATCCTCATCAGCGCTATTGTCTGCGGGAATCCTCGCCATGGGGTTTTCCTCCATTGCCATGGCCGGCAAGGCCACGGTGGCCCTTCCATCCGGCGAACTGGGCGCAACGTCCTATGACCCGATCCGCTCGAGCAAGCTCAACACTGCAACATCGCTGATTTATGACCGCCTGGTCGAGCAGGATGCCGACCAGTCATTCCATCCCCATCTTGCAACCTCATGGACCGAAAGCCCGGACGGCATGTCCTGGACGTTCAAATTGCGCGATGGCGTCAAGTTCCACGATGGTGAAGTGTTCAACGCGGATACCATCGCCTCGTGGATTCCCGATTTCAAGGATACCGAGAACGCGTATCTGGTCGCCGCCATCAAGAGCGTTGAAGTCATTGATCCGCTGACCGTAAAATTCGTCATGGAACGCCCGGAGCCGAACCTGCTCTACAATCTCGCCAGCACTTTCATGGGCGTTCCGGGCCAGAAATCCTACGACAGCCTCGGCAAGGACTACGGCGTATCGACTGCAGTCGGTACGGGTCCGTTCAAACTCACCAGCTTTGAAATCGGTCTGGAAACAGTCGTTACCCGAAACGACGACTATGCATGGGCGTCTGGCCTGTCGGTCAATCAGGGCGCTGCGCATCTGGAATCAGTCACGTTCCGGGAAATCCCCGACCAGTCAACTGCTTTTCTGGAGTTGAAAACCGGCGGCATCGACCTGCTGTTGGGCGTGCCAACCGACTTTCTCTCGATTCTGAAAGCGGAACAAAATGTCGGTGTCATCACCATGGCAGGCACGGGCATCAGCTACATGCCGATCAACACCACCGCAGCCCCGTTTGACGATATCAAGGTGCGTCATGCCACGGCACTTGCAATCAACCAGAAATCAATTCTGGACAGTGTCTACAAGGGCATCGGCTCCGAAGCCAACCACTTCCTGATTGACACTCTGCCGGCCGGCGACGTGAAAAAAGAGCTGCTTGTCAGCTTCGATTCCGCCAAGGCAAATACACTGCTTGACGAGGCCGGTTGGGCGATGGGTGATGGCGGCGTGCGCATGAAAGATGGGAAACCTCTGCAGGTCACGTTGTTCACCAAGAATGATTCCGATCTGAAGCGGTTGACACAGGTGGTCCAGGCCCAGCTGAAGGATGTTGGCATGGATGCGGTAATCACCGTGTTTGACTCCAGCACAATTCGCGACGAGTACAAGAAAAACGCGCATCAATTGGCCGTGCGCAATTACGACTGGAACAATGCGGACATTCTTGAATGGTTCTTTTCCGGCACCCGTGTCGGCTATCCCAACGTGTCCATGTGGACAGATGAGAAGTCTGAAATGCTCAAGGACACGGCAATGACCAAATCAACCACGTCGGCTGAACGGGTTGCCAACTTCAAGGCCTATCATGAGTACATCTTGTCCCAGCACTTGTTTGCACCCCTCTATCAGCCTGCACAAAACATCGCCTTCAACAAAGACACGGTCACCGTGCCGGAAAAAGTGCGCGGACCACGTTTCCGCTCACAGACCTTCGTTGATATCGACGTCGTGAAATAAGGACAAAAGCACCTTGCGACCAATCGGATAAATACGGGAGCCGGACATGATCTTGAAATACTCCATACAGCGACTATTGATGATCATTCCGGTGTCTCTGGCAATATCGGTCGTCATTTTCCTAATCGTCCATCTGCTACCCGGTGACCCGATCGACAATCTCATTCGTGTCGGGTCATCGCCGGAAGACCGCATTGCGCTAACCGCCAAGTATGGTTTGGACCGGCCACTGATAACTCAGTATTTTCTCTGGATCGGCCAGATCATGACCGGTGATTTTGGCCAGGCCATTGTGCTGCGCCGCCCGGTTGCCGATCTTATTGCGCAAAACCTTCCCTATAGTCTGCAACTGGGCGGACTGGCTTTTCTGTTCTCGTCCATCGTCGGAATCATCCTCGGTGTCATTGCCTGGGCATCACGCAACACCTGGGGCGAGCAACTGGTCAAGGGCTTTATCCTGCTCGGCTCAACGGTACCGGGTTTCTGGCTTGCACTGCTGATGATCTTGTTGTTCGCCGTTAACCTTGGCTGGTTTCCCGTATCAGGCGCGCGCGACTGGACGGCGCTTGTTCTGCCGGTCCTGACCATCGGTTTCGGCGGCATTGCACTTGTCGCCCGTGTTACCCGTGTCGCCCTGCTCGATGTCGGCAAGCAGGATTTTATAACCCTTCTGCATGCCAAGGGCCTGTCGCGGACCGCGATCTTGTTCAAGCATCTCATCCCCCATGCACTTCTGCCGGTGGTGACCATTCTTGCCTTGCGCATTGGCTGGATTTTGGGGGGTGCGGTCACAGTAGAGTTTGTCTTTGGCCGACCGGGTCTGGGCAGCCTGCTTATCCGTGCACTCGGGCAACGGGACTATCCGGTTGTTCAGGGCAGCCTGTTGATGCTGGCCCTGGCCGTCATGATTGGAACTCTTATCGGGGACATCGCGCAAGCCGCCATGGATCCACGCATCCGCGAGGCCACAAAATGACACTTGCAATTTTGAACTGGCTGTCCGGCTTTACAGCGTTGCGGGCCTTCTCGTCAGCCATGGGCATGATTGCCGGCGGCTTTCTGATCCTGCTCTTGCTGGTCGCCTTCTTCGCACCATGGATCACGCCCTTTGATGTGGCAGCGCAAAACCTTGCCAACGCCAATGCCGCACCCGGCTGGCCGCACATCATGGGAACCGACGAATTTGGCCGCGACGTGTTTTCCCGCGTTGTATATGGCGCACGGACCTCCCTGTCGGTCAGCGCCACGGCCATCGGGATTTCCGTCAGTGTCGGCATGTTGCTCGGCGCTGCTGCCGGTTACTTCGGTGGCATGTTTGAGCGTATCGTCATGACCGTCGTCGATCTTACATGGTCGTTTCCAGATATCCTGATTGCCCTGATTTTCGTGGCAATCATAGGCCCTGGCCTGACCAGCACGACATTCGCGATCGCAATTGCCTATCTTGCACAATTCACACGGTTGACCCGGGCACAGATTGTCCGCCTCAAAAACGAAACTTTCGTGGAAGCCACAATCAATCTAGGCGCAACCCCGGCCCATGTCGTGTTGCGCCACCTGCTGCCCAATGCACTGGCACCGGTGATTGTAGTCGGCATGCTGGCTGTCGGTGACGGCATCGTGCTCGAAGCGACGCTGGGCTTCTTTGGCCTGGGAGCACAACCGCCAACGCCAAGCTGGGGCGCCATGATGAGCAGCGGTACAGCGCAGTTGTTCATCGCTCCCTGGGTGATCATCTATCCCGGCGTCGCAGTTGCCATCACCGTGATCGCCGTCAATCTTTTCGGCGACGAACTGGTTCGCGCGCTTGATATTCGCGACCGGGTGCGCTCATGAGCATGCTTCGTGTCCAGGGCCTCGGTGTTTCCATTGCTACCATCTCTCCCCTGTCCGGTGTATCGTTCGAACTGGAGCGGGGCGAGATCATCGGCATTGTGGGCGAGTCCGGCTCCGGCAAGTCGCTGACCGCCATGAGTGTCATGGGCCTGTTGCCGCTGATCGGCGGTCAGGTTGACCATGGCACAATTGAGTTCGACGGGATCGAGCTGACCAGTATCTCCGAGACCGAATACCGCAGACTGCGCGGCGGGCGTATCGGCCTGATTACCCAGAATCCGATGACCTCGCTCGACCCGCTCAAGAAAATCGGCCCGCAGGTCGATGACGTCTCGCGGCTTCACTTGGATCATGACAAGTCACAGGCAAAGGCACGGACCATCGAATTGCTCGGTGATCTGCGCATTCCCGAGCCGGCATCCATCTACCATCTTTATCCGCACCAGATGTCGGGCGGCATGAAGCAGCGTATTGTCATCGCAATGGCACTGGCAGCCGACCCGGACCTGCTGATTGCCGATGAGCCGACCACGGCGCTGGACGTAACCGTCCAGGCCCAGATCATCAGATTGCTCGGCGATCTGGTCAAACAGCGCAATCTGAGCCTCGTGCTGATTACCCATGACATGAGCGTGGTGGCCCAGACCTGCGACAAGGTCATGGTCATGTATGCCGGCACGGCGATTGAGCGTGGCCGTGTCCAGGACATCTTCAACAGCCCGCGCCATCCCTATACCAAGGCCCTGATCGGCTGCATCCCGCATGGGCTGTCGAAGACAGTGCGCCTGAAGGGCATTGAAGGCACCGTGCCGGGTGTCGCTCAGTATCCTTCCGGCTGCCGGTTTCATCCACGTTGTGGGCTGGCCGAAGATATCTGCAAGCAAACCGTGCCGGTTTTCGAAACAACCGGAAACCGCGCTGCCGCTTGTCACTTTGCCTTGGGAACAGCGCAATGACCACACTCCTGGAAGTCGGCCACCTCTCCAAAGAATTTGTCTCAGGCGGCGGGCCATTCCGTCCACTGCGATCCATGCACGCTGTCAATGATGTTTCGTTTTCCGTCAGCGTCGGGCGGGTTGTCGGCGTGGTTGGAGAATCCGGATGCGGCAAATCCACCCTTGCCCGGCTCATCCTGCGTTTGATTGAACCAACTAGCGGCACCATTCAGTTTGAAGACCTGGATCTTCTGGCGCAGAAACCAAAGCCAATGCGCGCATTGCGGGCGCGCATGCAGATGGTTTTCCAGGATCCCTATTCGGCCATCGATCCGCGCTATTCGACTCGTGACGCTGTCACGGAACCGTTCGATGTCCAGGGGCATCGCTATACCGCAACGGAAAAGGACACCAAGACTGCGGAACTTCTCGACATGGTGGGGTTGAGTTTGCAGCTTGCCAACTCTTATCCGCATCAGCTGTCCGGTGGCCAGAAGCAACGGGTCGGGATAGCCCGCGCGCTGGCCCTCAATCCTGCGTTGCTGGTGCTGGATGAGCCGACCGCATCTCTCGACGTATCGGTCCAGGCGCAGATTATCAGCTTGCTGGAGAAGCTTCGCGACGAGTTGAACCTGACCTATATTTTCATCTCGCACGATTTGTCCCTGGTGAAGTATTTTTGTGACGAAGTTCTGGTCATGTATCTCGGACGTGTGGTGGAGGTGTTGCCCGATACCGAAGCAGCCGCGCGTCATCCCTATACCCGTACGCTGCTCGACAGTACGTTCGATCCCGATCCTCGCCTGCGCCGCACAATCGAGCCGCTGGCCGGTGAAGTGCCGAGCCCGTTTGACCTGCCACCCGGGTGCGCCTTCGCTGCACGGTGTCCTTCAGCTACCGGCAAGTGCTCAACCGAGCTGCCGGTTCTCAGTTCCGATGGCGGCCATCCCGTGGCCTGCCACCATCCGCTTTAGCCTCCCAACATACGGCGATTACAAAAATGGTCTTCAAGGTTCTCACGGCGGAAGTGTCGCACGAAACCAACACCTTCAGCGCGCAGCAAACCGATGAAGACGCCTTTCTCAACCGCTTCTTCCTGCGCGGCGAAGCGGCATTGAAGGAACGCGGCAACGCCAATACCGAGCTTGCCGGGTTTCTGGATGCCGGACGCGTGCATGACTGGGACATCACCCATGTTCTGAGCGTCGCCGCCGGGCCAAGCGGCCGTGTGAAACGTGCCGCATTTAACTGGTTCTGCGATCCGATCATCGGGCGGGCCTCAGATGGTGACTTTGACGGCATCCTGCTTGCACTGCATGGCGCCATGGTTCCAGATTTTTGCGAGGATGGCGAAGGCGAGCTGCTGCGCCGCATTCGAAAGGTCATCGACCCGTCTGTGCCCATTGCCATTACGCTTGATCCTCATGCCAATGTCACGGAACAGATGGTGGAACTGGCCGACATCATCATGTCGTTCAAAACCTATCCCCATGTGGACATGCGCCAGGTCGCACGCCAGGCAGGCGATATCCTGCACCGTGCGATGGCGCGCGAGATCACACCTCGCACGATTTTGGCACGCGTACCGATGCTGGAAGAAGTCAATGGCGGGCGCACCGATATTGGCCCCATGATTGAGCGTATCGAAAGCTCACACGCTTACGAAGCCCAGGATGACGTGTTCGCAGTCAGCATCAATGCCGGTTTCGCAAGCGCTGATATCAACGAAGTCGGCCCCACTGTACTTGTCACCGGTCAGGGCGATCTGGAGGCCCACACCCGATTTGCCCGCACCATTGCCGATGACATGTGGGAAAGCCGCGACAATGTACTCAACCGCTATTTGACCGTGGAAGAAGCCGCCGCTCACGCCGCGGCTTTCGATGGCCAGGGCAAACCACTCATCATTGCCGACTATGCCGACAACCCGGGAGCCGGTGCTTACGGTGATTCAACTGCATTGCTGAAAGCCCTGCTGGACGCGCAGGTAACCCATGCCTGTTTCGGACCGATGGTTGATGCCGGAGCAGTCGAACAGTTGCAGGCAATGTCCATCGGTGAGACCGCTCTGATCTCCCTTGGCGGCAAAACCAATCCCGAATTCGGCGGCGACCCGCTTGCTGTTGAGGCCAGATTGGTCTCGCTTTGGAATGGTGAATTCGTCGGTGACGGCCCGATGACGAGCGGACTGAGTGATAGTTTTGGTCCCTGCGCCGTCATTCGCGTTGACGCTGTCGATATCCTGGTCACAACGCTGGCCCGGCAAATGCTTGACCTCCAGCAATTCAGGACGTTCGGCATTGATCCGCAACAGATGCGTGTCGTTGCCATCAAGTCCATGCAGCACTTCCGAGCCGCCTTCGAGCCGATCGCAGGTGAGGTTATTGTGTGCGACAGCGGTGCACTGTGCACACTGCACTACGACCGCCTGCCCTACCGCAATGTTCGCCGCCCCATATTCCCCCTGGATGATATTTAGCCAACGTTATCAGGCAACGGCTTGACTCACCGTTTGAGCGGTCACATTCAACGCATTGAACTGACTAAAGTTTGACAAACAGATGCACCTGCACCGGAACAGGCGCTCATGCGGGCCAGGCAGTTACAGATACATCCATTCAAGCCGACACTTTTGATTGTACAAGGCGCCTGCTTCCCTCAGTATACGCTGAATTGAAATCTGACCCTGAGGTGAAACGTTGGCTGAACCACACTCCCCCCGACTTGCCGTCCTCATAGATGCCGACAATGCGTCACCACAAATTGCCGACAGGTTGTTTGAGGAAATTGCAACACTAGGACAGGCCAGTGCCAGGCGGATTTACGGCGACTTCGCAAGCGGCCGCCTGAAAGGCTGGGAAAATCAACTGACAAAGCACGCCATCATTCCTCAACAGCAGTATGCGTATACAACCGGCAAAAATGCGTCTGACATCACGCTGGTCATAGATGCCATGGACTTGTTGTACAGCGACCGGTTTGCCGGCTTCTGCCTGGTGTCTTCCGACAGCGATTTCACCCGCCTTGCGTCCCGGATCAGGGAACAGGGCGTTGACGTATATGGCTTTGGTGAGCAGAAAACGCCGGAGAGTTTTCGCCAGGCGTGCGGCAGGTTCATCTACACGGAAAACCTGCTGCCCGGGAGAACTGTCAACGGCGACGGTCAGGAACCGGCGGACGGTCCACTCAAGTCGCCGAAAGCAGCCACACCACTTATCAAGAAAGCCATTGACCAGATTGAGAACGAGGACGATTGGGTCCTGCTTGGGGAAGTTGGAAAGCAGCTTCTCAAACTTTATCCTGACTTCGATCCCAGAACGTTCGGATCCCGCAAACTGAGTGATCTCATCCGCAAGATAATTACCTTCGAGCTTGATCGCCCGAAAGGCGGGGCCATGCGCATTCGCATCAAACCGGCAGTCAAGGCCCCCCGCAGTCCGAACGGCAAACAACGGCCACCCGCCGGAGGGAGCTGATCAAGACTTCCGCGATAAAAGGCTTGATTCAACGTTCGAGCAATCATACTCAACACATTGTTTCAAATAGGTTTTAAAATCGTGCCGACTCAAATCATGAAACCGCGTTTGCGAAGGCCTGGAACCGCTTTCACAAGCCGGATCGCAATCCGAGTACGGCCATCCAGGCACCTTTGGCGGCAGTCGGGGCGCTGGGCCACGGAACCGTTGCGGTGAAACATCTCACCCCACTCCAGCCATACTCATGTTGCAGGTTTCCATGAGTTGCCGAACAACAATCGACAGCCTGCCCTGACTGTGCAGTGACGACTTTTGTGGAACTTCCGAGCCAGGGCGTTTTCGATATCAAGCCATTCAGACGCTGAGCGTCGCAAGGAGCAATTGACATGAACAAAATCAAACTGAGCCTGGCCGGTCTCGTCCTGGGCGCCATGGCGGCGACCACCACGTCGGCACAGGCAGGAATGACCTGCCGCATAAGCATGGACATTACCAAGGGCGGCTTTGTCATCGGCGCGGCCGGCGGTACCGGCACGCTGCGGTGCGGAAACCGGCGCTATCGGCTGGACATTGGCGGCATCAATGCCGGCCTGATAATCGGAGCGTCGAAAATGTCGCTTAACGGCAGGGCGCGCAACCTCCGTTATGTCACGGATATCGAGGGCACCTATGCCAGATTGGGTGCATCTGCAGCAGCCGGTGAAGGCGGCACCAACATCCTGGCCACCAATGAGCGCGGCGTTGAACTTGCCATGCGCGGCTCACAGGTTGGCCTCGAAGCGTCACTGGATCTTGGCGGACTGACCATTCGCCTGGCAGACTGACTGCAGTTGACAGACAGCAACACCTTGCTGTCGAATTGGATGTGCGCGATGCAGGAGTAACAACTTCTGCATCGCTGTTTTTGGAGCCCTCCCGCTTGTCCGGCCTGATCATCAACTCATTGGCATTCACGCTGACCGCCACACTGCTGCTTGCGGTGTCGGCAACATCGGCAAATGCTGCCTCTGACGTTCCGAAGCCACGCCCCAAGCCGCAGCTCGACAAGACGACGAAAGACAAGCCGGATGCCGACGCCAGCACCAGGCAGGAACCGGCTGCGCCGCCGCCGCCCAAACAGACCGTGCCGACCTTCGATCTGGCCGCCGCCAAAAAATGCGAAACGGCGCTGCGATCACTGGGTGCGAAATTTTCCGTCGGCAAACCGCTGCAGGGCGATGGCATATGCGGCTGGCAGCGCCCGTTGGAACTGCAGACAGTCGGCAAGCAGGTTGCAGTGGCCGGCGACCCCCAGGTGCGCTGTGAGGTGGCCCTGGCCCTTGCCCGATGGTCGAAGCAGGTCGTCGAACCCACGGCCAAACTCCATCTTCAAAGCGACCTGTCGAAAATACTCATCTCGACATCCTATCAGTGCCGCCGGCGCAACAACGCGGCAACCGGCAAGGTCAGCGAACACGGCTTTGCAAACGGTGTCGATGTCATGGGGTTTGCTCTGCAGGACGGGCGCAAGGTGATGATTGCCCCGCGCCCCGGCAGCGTCGAACCGGAACGCGCCTTCCAGGCAGCCGTGCGCGGCGGGTCCTGCGCCTATTTTACCACGGTCCTCGGCCCGACAACCAATGCCGCACACGCCAACCACCTGCATCTTGATCTCGCGATCCGGCGCGGAGGCTACCGGTTGTGCCAGTGAAATCGCCGCCACCGGAAAACCGGGCCAACCAAGGCAGGTGAGCGGGAAATGGCGGCCAGCCGATTGACTCAACGTTCAAGAGATCACACTCAACTATCTGAATCAAAATGATTTTTTAAGAACAGTTCGCTCAACTTGAAAACTGATTGCTTATAAGCGCGCAAGGCGTCGGCGCATCGCCAATTGCGCGATATGCCCTATCGCACTGGCACAACATGAACTCATTGCCATCTACTGAACGAACCTGCCGTACTCCACCGGCTGGTTCTTATCGAGGTGGCTGTCGACAGCCGCCATCGGGTATTTGAGGCCGGTGGCGCAGTTGAACAGCACCGCGGTGTCGTCCTCGGAAATCCTGCCCTCTGACAGCGCCCGCTTGTAGGCCGCCGCCGTGGCCGCCCCTTCCGGACACAGCAACAGGCCCTCCTGTTCGGCTATGGCGTCGCGGGTCGCCATGATCTCGTCGTCCGGCAGGGCCATGGCAAAACCACCAGATTGGTTGACACCGCGAATGATCAAGAAGTCTCCCACCGCGACCGGCACCCGGATGCCGGCAGCCACCGTGTGGGCGTCCTGCCACAACGGTGCGTGCTCATCGCCGTTCTCCCAGGCCCGCACGATCGGCGCGCAGCCTTCGGCCTGAACCGCCACCATGCGCGGCAGCGGCCCGTCGATCCAGCCCAGCTCCTTCAGCTCGTGAAACGCCTTCCACATACCGATCAGGCCGGTGCCGCCGCCGGTCGGATAGAAGATCACGTCAGGCAGTTTCCAGCCGAACTGTTCTGCCAGTTCCAGGCCCATGGTCTTCTTGCCCTCGATCCGGTAGGGCTCCTTCAGCGTTGAGACATCGTACCAGCCAACCGGGCCCTTGCCTTCGCCGACAATCCTGCCGCAGTCGTTGATCAGCCCGTTGACCATGTAGGTCTCCGCACCCTGCTGCCGGATCTCGCGAATGTTGATGTCCGGCGTATCGGCGGGACAGAACACCGTCGCGCGCTGTCCGGCGCGGCGTGCATAGGCAGCCATTGCGGCACCGGCATTGCCGTTGGTCGGAATCGCCAGGTGTTCGACACCCAGTTCCTTCGCCATGGACACCGCCAGGCACAGGCCGCGCGCCTTGAACGACCCGGTCGGCAGGCGGCCTTCGTCCTTGACGATAACCTTGCCCGGCCTGGCGCCGAGCCAGCCGGCAGACTGCTCCAGTCCAATCAGCGGCGTGACAACCTCGCCCAGCGAAATCCTGTTTTCAGGTTTCGTGACCGGCAGCATCGCGGCATAGCGCCAGAAACCGGCCACGTTTGAGCTTTCAATGTCGGTCCTGGCGACGGCGTCCGCCATGGCCTTCAGGTCATAGCGCACCAGAAGCGGCCGGCCCGCCTCGGACAGGCCGTGGACTTCACCGGCCTTGTAGGTCTTGCCGGTGAGCGAGCATTCAAGATGGCTGACGAAAGTCTGGGCTGTGTGATCCATGGGAAAGCAATCTGGTCCTTGTGTGAGGTGATCCGGGCGCGCGGCCGTCCGGCGCAGTCAGACCAATATGCCGAATTGCTCACCGGCGATACGACCAACGCCAGGAGATTAGGGGCCAGTACAAACAAGGGCTTGCCCAGGTGTCGATCTAGACCGGTTTTACGGGCTTCGGCTGGCCTGTTGGCGGGTTGCAAACATCTTTGCGATGGAGAATTTGGGCCAGTACAGGCATATCGGGTACAGCATCAGCAGTCCGGCCAGCCAGACGAAGTGCGACGTGAGCAGCGAGGCCTGGCGCCAGAACAGGGTGGCGAAGGCGGCATAAATGAACAGGTGCAGCGTATAGAAGGTCAGCGAGTTACGCCCGAACACCGTCAGGATGGACAACAGCCAGTTTGGCTTTGCCCTGTCGAACACATACAGGAAGCCAAAGTTCAGGCCTGCCACCAGTACCATGAACCAGAACTCCGGCGGATAGCGCTTCAGGTACAGCAGCGCGATCAGCGAGCGGTCGCCCGAAGATACCGCCAGCACCAGCCTGGACAGCACAAACGCCGCCAGACAGGCCACCGCCGCCACGCCGAGCCAGCGTATGAATAGCGCCCTGTCAGCCAGGAACCAGCGGCCCATCAGGATACCGGCCAGCCCGATGCCTGCCCACGGGAACGTCGTGTACAGCACATAGCCCGTGCCCCACTTGCCCGGCACCGCCAGCGGACCGGCCCACGCCCAGGCCTGCTCCGGCGTTTCAATGAACCCCAGATAGACATAAGGCGCCACCAGCGCCACCACGGCGGCGATTGCGATCACCCGGTTACCGGCCGGCAGCAGCACGGCACACACCATCATGGCGGAGCCGAGCGCATAGAGCACGCCGAAATAAGGATCAATGCCCTGCCTGCCGTTCAACACGGCGGGCCCCAGTTCGCTCCAGCCGATCCTGCCCTCGCCGATCAGCCAGGCGAAATTCACCACCAGGAACTGTAATGCGATCAGCGTCAGGCCCCTGTACAGGAAGTGCACCACGAGGCTGGTGGGCGTGGCGCCGCGATCGGTCCTGACCCTGGCAAACAGCGCCATGCTCATGCCCATGGCGAGAAAGAAGCCTGCCGCTGACGGGTGGTCGGTGGCGCGTGACAGGAACGGCACCAGCTCGCTGAAAACCGACTGCGAGCGGTACCAGAATTCAGACGCGCTGCGCCCCATGCACAGCGCCACCGCATGGTCGAGCGCCATCAGCGCCACCAGCAGCCCGCGCAACTGGTCAAGCGCGTCGAACCGGTTGGGATTTATTTTTGGGTTACTGCGATTAACCAATTCACTCCCCCCGAGAAATCAGCTTTATATAAATCATGCCACGGATGAATACACAACATTTCACGCTTTTACTTGGCGGCCTGTCGGGCAGTTGCGGGCTGGCATACGAGATCGCCTATGCGCGGCTGTTTTCCAACTATTTCGGCAGCGCGTTTTCAGTGACCGCGACCATCCTGACCTGCCTGTTCCTGGGCATGGCGGCAGGCGCATGGGCGTCCCGGCGCTTTGCCGGCTGGCTGCCGGTCATCGAACTGCTGATCGGCGTGCATGCAGTCATCGCGGTGACCATCCTGCATCACTTCCAGTTCGCCATCGTCAGCGCGGCCGACGCACCGGCGATCATCAATGTCGCCAAGATCGCCGGCTTCATCGTGTTGCCGGCACTGCTGATCGGTGCCTGCGTGCCGCTGTTTGCCGACCGGCTGCAGCGGCTGAAACAGGCGGGCGAACCCGGCCGCTCGTTTTCCGCGATGTACGCCATCTACAATCTCGGCGCGCTGGCCAGCATCATCGCCATCGAGTTTTTGCTGATCCGCGAACTCGGCCTGCGCCTCACCATCTACATGATCGCGGCAATCAACGTAATCGTCGCAGGCGGACTGTTGCTCACCCGCCTGACGCCGCCGGTGCCGGAGCCTGCCACCGGCCGGTGGCCAAGGCCCGACATTGCCGCTGCAGTGTTCATCGCCAGCCTGGTCAGCGGCATTTTCCAGCTTTATGTATTGCAGGTCTCGTTCCAGCTGTTCGGGCCGCTGCAGGAGAATTTCGCCATTGTGCTGGCCACCGCCCTGCTCGGCCTGTTTGCAGGGGCAGCCTTTGCCTGGCGCAAGTCACCGCGCATCGCCCCGGTGCTGGTGGCGGCGGGCCTGAGCACCATCGGCTTTGTGCTGGCCCAGTCGGTCATCATCGAGACCTGGGACGCGGTGCAGCGCTTTGATCCCGGTCCGCTGGCGGCAACCGCGTCCAAGGCGGCGATCATTGCCGGGTTCACACTGCCGGCCTTCATCTGCTTCGGCATGATGGTGCCGGTGGCCGTTGGTGAACACGAGACGGTGCACAGAGGCCTGGCCGGACAGGTGCTGGCCGTTTCCAGCCTGGGCAACGGCATCGGCGCGCTGGCGATGATTTCGGTGATCTATGCCAATGCCGGGCTTGAATGGATCGGCATCGGGCTCGGTACGGTTCTGGTCATCACCAGCATGGCGTTCCTGCCCGGCATCCGGACCGGCCTGCACCAGGCGGGCCTGCACCAGGCGAGCCTGCGTCAGGCAGGTGCTGCCACGCTGGCAGCGGTGATGCTGGCCGGCCTCAGCCTGATCAACTGGCCGGCAGCCGACCTGCAACTGGGCTACAAGGCGCTGGCCGACCCGGGCCAGGTGCGCAAGCTCAGGCAGCGCTACCAGTCGGCAACCGTCTACAAGGCGCTGAACCAGAACGTCGCGCTGGTGGACTATAAAGACGGCGAGACCGCGCTGCTGCTCAACGGCTATCAGAGCCTGAGCTTCAGCGCCGGATCGCCCACCACCCTGTTTGAGACCATTGTCGGCGCCACCCCGGCCATGTTTTCGCACGGCCATGCCCGCGCTTTGGTGCTGGGGCTGGGGTCGGGCATCAGCGGCGGGGCCACGGCGCGGCTGTATGACGAGACCGAGATTGTCGACATCAACCCGGCAGTGTGGCACCTGCCGAAACATTTTACCCGCGACAATGGCGACGTCATGAACCGGGCATCGGCCACCATCACGCTGCAGGACGGCATCATCCTGATGCTCGGCAAGGAAGACACCTATGACGCCATCGTCAACACGGTGACCAGCCCGACCTATTATTCCGCCAGCAAGCTTTACACGGCAGAGTTCTACGCGCTGGTGAAGGCCGCGCTGAAACCGGGCGGCATCTATTCGAGCTGGTTCGATGTCACCATCAACCGGCAGGGCATCGACATCATGCTCAACACCCTGGAACAGAGTTTTGAACGCTGCCGCTATTTCATGCTGGCGGTGGGCTATTTCAACGTGGTGTGCGCCGACGGGCCGCTGATCTGGCAGCCGACCAGCGTGATCAATGCGCGCTTTGCCGACATTGCCGCCGAACCGCTGAAGGCGCAGAACCGGCTCGGCCGCAGCCTGGTCGGGCTGGTGGATCGCATGGAGATGGAATTCGGCAAGGACTTCCTGGCCCGGCAGACGGACGACATCAACACGCTGGACCGCCCGCTGATCGAGTTTTCGGTGACCCAGCGCGCCGAGCGTGTTCAGGTGCGCCGCCACATTGGCGGCGTGGTCGACGCCAACCTGGCTTTGCAGGCCAAGCTGCCCGGCGGTGCGCAGCGCGTACAGGAAATGTGCATCACCATGCAGCGCATTTCAGGCCACGTGGCGAAAGCGTGCAGGAGGTGAGGCTGGCTGGGGTTTGTACCCCGTCATCACAATTGCGAACCAATCTGTTGCCGACGCGATGACGCAACCTGCATGATCACCTCATGGATCGACTGTCTTTGCTGATACTCTACCTCGCCGGCATCAACCTGGTCACCTTCGCCGTGTTTGCGTGGGACAAGGTCCGCGCGATCCGGGGGAACCGGCGCATCCCGGAAACGACCCTGCTGACGCTGGCCCTTGCCGGCGGCACCCCCGGCGCGCTCATCGCGCAACAGCGGCTGCGCCACAAGACCCGCAAACAGCCGTTCGGATCATACCTGATATTGATTGCGGTGGTGCATGCCGTGCTGCTGGTGGCGCTGGCGGTTCCGTCCACGCGTGATCCGCTGCTTGAGCAATTGGGTGCGCTGTTGGCGCGGTAAGCGGGCACGGGAGATCATCAACAACAGAACCTGACCTGGAAAGCCGAAAAACCGTCACCAATGCCTGCTGCAACTTAGACATGATCCGAGTTTGCAATGCGCTCGAGAAATTCTTTCCAGTTCCCCAAAACTTTTATATCGTCTTCATCGCCAATGTTCGGTGCGGATACGTAAATGATCGTTTGTCCGTCCTGACAAAATCCAAACACGTTTCCTCCGCCATCGGTAGCAAAGAAACTGTAGGCTTCCGGATATTGCTCCACTAGATTGGCAGCATATTCCCGAACTTCTTCAGGCGACCATATCCTGAGGAACGAGTCTCCAACCCAACCACCTGCTTTCTCAAAGGAACGGTAGAACAGGTTCATTTCACACTTGTCGCCATGCTCAGGCCAGACATCCGTATGACGCTTTCCTGAAACCGGGATTTTGTCTGGGATTGCTTCAAACATCAGCTGCCACTTCATGGCCATTCGGACCTCTTTGAAACACTATGACGGTTTACCGAACCTACAAAATACCATCGTCTTAGCGGCAAACGCGGCGGGCTCGTTTCGGTAAAACCGGTGCTGGATCGCTATGGACCGTTTCATCGGTTTATCGATCTCGGAGATGCAGACAAGGACGCGCATCAGTCATTCCGGCAGGCGGAAGCAACAGGTCGGCCTGTGGGGTCTCAAGCGTGGATAGAAAAGCTGGAAGCCCCGACCGGACGCGCCCTCTCCCCAAAAAAACGCGGGCCCAGGCCAAAAAACAGCAACGCCTAATTGATGTATTTAGTAAAGTGTCACCGTAATGTTTGCTTAGACATCATCTACCTCCCAAGATTCGTGGGGCGGCGCGTAATCTCCTTCCACAATGACCTCGCACCACCCAAGGGCCCTAGAAAAAATTGACAACTCGTCAATCGAGTACCGGTCCTCCCCAATTTTCGTCATGGTTATTAGAGAGTGTCCGTACTGACTGTAACGACCTCCGACCATTGTAGGAACACTCAGGTTAACTTTGGCATCGTCCCAATCCGTGACCTTTCCCACAATTGGCACTAGTGGATCAGTGAATTCAACTTCAAACTCGTCCCCAACCCGGCAAAAACAGGGGATTTTTTTGAACTTGAGAAGCCGGGATGTATAAAGGTTGTCAGGAAATCCGGCGGTCAAAATAATCATCGTCTCGGTACCACTACGTCGCCCGTAAGTCTGAAAACTGTCACCATAGTTTCGCAATTAATAGTGGTCATTCCCATAAATGTGCGCCGGTTTTGTAGTCGTGTCTGTCATGCGGATGTGCATAGTAGATTGGAATGTAGGGAGTCTGTGTCGCGCCGCCTTCATCCAAGGCTTCGAAAGCAGCAACAACGCTGGAAAAATCGAAAAACACAAACCTATTCTCTGCATACGGATGTGCGCATTCAATGATATGCTTACCAAATTTTTCGTGCTTCTGATGGAACAAACAGTAGCTTTCAAGCTGCCACATCAAATATGTCTTGTCCGCGATGGAATCTGGGTCCGGTACCTTTTGATCCCAATCCCCTAGACGATACTTTTTGTAAAGCCTGGCAATCCAAACGAGATGAAAATTGGGACTGAGGCCATCTACCACGTTTTCATACATCGGAAACGATGCCGTCGGAATCAAAACCTCTTTCCAGTCCTGTTCTGTAACCTCGCGCATACACTCTCCTATTCGAATTACGGTGACAGTTAAAATTACGGTGACAGCTTGCTAAATGCACTAATTAGATACCACGCATCCATGGCTCATTTATCCCGACTCGTTGCATCCGGATGCCAGCACCATGTGAGCCAGCGTGGCGACCAGCGCGGCCAGACCTTCTTTGAAGACCGCGATTACCACCGCTACGAAGACCTGCCAGGCGAGGCCGCACGAAAGACGGGCCCAAGCCGAAGGACGACAATGCCCAATTTGCGCATATAGCAAGCTGTCGCCGTAATTCATGTCACCGTAATTCAACAACGACGGAACCCGGTTGGTGGGTTCGGAAACCTGCAAGCCTGACGGGACAGTTCTGGTCGGAAAATCCGGATCTGATCCTTACACTTACTGTTTGCAGGCGGCCCGTGAATACAGTAGACGAGACCTTGTCATCCAATGTTTCGTTACTAACGGATTAATCGATTTCGGCTGTTTGACAACTGCGATGCCGAAATTGGAAATACTGCCATTTGGAGAATACTTCGTGACATCGGAATTCTTGCCACATGTACTGAAAACCCGGATCAGATGGACAAGCTTGTGTCTTGTCGTTCTGGCTGTGGCCGGCTGTCAGCAACCGGGACGCGAACAGATTGTTGACGGCAACGGATCCCTGCAAACCTTCCAGTATGCCGCAAACGGAAAACAGTACGAAATCAGGTACAAATGGGACAGCATCCTCGCAGGCTACGGTGCTGACATCAGCAGGATTTCCAACCCCGGTTTTGCCGGCGGTCCGGAAGAAGATGCAGAGGCACAAAACACATTGCGCGATGCATTCCGCGCAAAAGTGTGCAATCCCGGCCTGCACCCGGGGCTGCTCCAGTTGGGGTATGGTTACAGCAACGGCAAGTGGGGAGCGAAACTGAAATGCACGTCCAAGTTCCAGGCCAATGTCTGATACGAGGATTGCGAACGCCGGGTACGGCAAGGCTGAACTGCCTCCAGCCGGTGCATTCGGCAGTCTGTCATCGTATTGCCTGAGTTGAATTTACCGGCGTCTTAAAGACCCGGTCCGGTTTACCCTTGCCGTTGGGCGCCGGTATCTTTGGGCCGCGGCCCGGCTGCGCTGCGATCTGGTCACGGCGGCTGATCGTTTGGCCTGACTGGCGACGGTTTTTTCAAACCGCTTTTTATGCTCCTCGCGATCTTCCTCAAACGTTGTCAGCTTGTCTCCCCCGTTCGCACACCCAGCAAGAGACAACAGGAGGCCGACAAGAAACAGTTTTTTCATCTCATTTTGCCTTGGTTTGAAGGAGAAAAATTCTCAGGAGTGTTTAATCAGTCGTAACGCGCCGCTTCGACGGCTTCGCGGCTTTTGTCTGTCTTCCATTCGTCGCAGAGTTCACCATCCCGGCCCCGCGCCAGGCCAATCACCGTAAGCAGACATGACAGGCCGACTGTTTGGTTTGGATGACTGGATCACTACGCTTGAAGCCCCGCCCGGACGCGCCCTCTCCTGGTAGAAACGCGTGCCCAAGCCAAATGGCGGCAGCGACCAACAACTGTCACCGTAACTCCTTCACAATTGCGGCTTTATGCCTAGCAAATGTAAATCAGATTCAAAATTAAGACGTTCGTCGTCATTAAGCACACTTATCATTTGTGGCAGATCATTATCTTTCAATATCTGATCAATCTTCTGGGTGTGAAATTCGTCAAACTTTGGCCAACGACGCCCACCCAAAATCAAAGCAATAACCTCAAGCATTAATTGTTCGATTGGGAGATCATAAGCCGATTCACACTGTTCATATGCGTAACCAATTTCATGTTCACCATCCTGCCAAGCCTGACCATGGTGAATTTTTGTAGCACAATACCCATAATAACAATCAAGGAAATTCGACTTTATTTCTGAAAAAAATATTCTATTCATGATTTATCAGATCACTTATGGGCGAAGAATTACGCCTTTATTATCGAAATTACGGTGACAGTTTACTAAATGCGCTAATTAGATACCATGCCTCTATGGCCCGTTTGTCCAGACTTGTTGTGCCCTAATGCCCGCATCATGTGACCCAGAAGGGCAACCGACGGAGCCAGACTTTCTTTGAAGACGGTGATTACCAACTCTACAAAGACCTGCTCGGCGAAGCCGCGCGCAAGGCGGGCTGCGATATCTGGTGTTATTGCCTGATGCCAAACTACGTTCACCTGGTTGTTGTGCAAGACAATGAAGACGGATTGCGTCGCACCTTTGCCGACGCACACCGGCGGTATACCAGCTGCATCAACGCCCGCCTGCGGGTAACAGGTCATCTGTGGCAGGGTCGGTTCGGGTCAGTGGTTATGGATGAGGAACATCTGGCGCACGCGGTACGCTACGTGTCACTCAACCCGTTGCGGGCCGGCTGGTGGACCGGGCAGATAAATGACCATGGTCAAGCGTACGGGCTCATCTAGACGGCACCGATGACGGGCTGGTTTCGGTAAAACCGGTTCTGGATCGCTATGGCCCGTTCGACAATTTCATTGATCTTGAAGCTGCGGACGCGGGCACCTATCAGGCACTGCGACACGCGGAGACAACAGGCCGGCCAGTTGGGACCGAAGATTGGATCAAGACGCTGGAAGCCCGGACTGGCCGCGCCCTCTCCCCGCAAAAACGCGGACCTAAGCCAAAAGAAGACAACGCCTAATTAGTGCATTTAGTAAACTGTCACCGTAATTCATAATTCGTCACCCTAATTCTGTAGCCCAAGAAATTCTGACCGCGATTGATAGTACTCGTATATCTCAGGAACAGCCTCCAACACTGGATCGGGTAAGGGGGTTAACCCAACTTTTTGCGCTGCGATTCGGCAAACAAAGGCGCAGGCATAACTTGCCAAATCCAAACAGGCCGCAGCTTTGTCATCATGCTTTATTTGTTCATAAAAGCTGCCAAAGTCATCTTTCATTTTGGGATCTTCAAGAAACTGTATAAGAGATTCGAGTTGGTCAAATTCACCCTGGCAAATACGATATCCTAAGTTCAGATAGTTTTGGACTTTCGATTTTATCTCCTTAAATCCGACAAGACTTTGCCAAGCCAAGGTAGCCTCATCCAGAAGGTAGCGAGCTTGCTGCTTTTCATCAAGGTCAACAAAACCATCCCAACTACTCAACGATTTTTCCTCCACGAACGGTAATGCTATTGACACCCGGCCTGACAGTCCCCCCTTCAGCAGTCACTCGAATGTTAACACCGGGATACCGTTCACTGAATTGTTTTATGACACCCGCAGTGGCTGTCGACCTACCAAGTCCTTGATAGCAAGTACTGCATATTCCGCCAGCATTCGAAATGTGGACGGATATTGTACGTCCATCAAGTTGGGCGGGTGAGAGTCCAAGATTGTCAATCTGTTTTGCAATGCTATTCAGTACATCTTCTTCAGCATGCCTTGAAGCAATCGGATTCGGATTAGGGGATTTAATCGGCCTTGCCACGCCATACAAATCATCTAATGAATCTAACCCAGCCTGATTGCGAAGAGTAGGAGAAAGCCCTTCAAACGTTTGCCCCCTCAAACCGGGAATGTCAGTCTTCGCAGCGGCAACAGTGTTTGCTCCGGATAATCCATAATTATTACGAATTGCTGAGAGATCATCCACGTTCGCAATCACTCTGCTCGGAGCATTGGTTGCTATTCCGCTACGGACTGCCCAAGTCCCACCCAAGCTCGTTGCCATTCCAGCTGATGCGATAACAGCCGTGCTCGAAATTGCTTCGTTTTCATGAGAAACACGCAGCAGCATATCTTGCAAAATCGCACCTTGAATCCGTGTAATTGGCAGAGGATCAGAGTTTGGCTCGGCATTCCCCCCGATAGAAAGCTGACCAACTTGATCAGCCAGTAAATTTAGCGCTGCATGATTTCCGTAGTCATTGTTCTCGTACGCTTCAGTACTCAGAACCGCCAGTTGGTCGCGTATTTGCTGGAGGGTTACGGTATCACCTTTTAGTCTGGCATCAATCGCATCAATCGACGTACTTAGCCTAAATTCATCGTAGCCGATGGACACCGCAGACGAAACGAAGTTAGCCTTATCCAAGCTGATAAGATCGAAACTCTCTTGAAGACTGCCTCCTTCAATATGCCAGTTAAGCACACACTGAACTGTAAGCTTGAACCGTTGATCTGCGGTCAGTGTAGAGCCTGCATCAACAGCACCTTGAAGTGCGGCATATGCATCGTTCAACAGTACCTGGAGAGTTTCCTTGGTCAAAGACCCTTGATCAAGCAAGATTTCAAGCTTCCCGCAAGGGCCAGCAGTGCCACAAGTAATGTCAACAAACGCCCGCCCATCATCATCAATAGTGATGGTATCTTCTGTCGTCAGAATTACATTTAGCAATTGGGAGGGAATTTGCCCCTCGGAGCCAAACACTTCTACCGCGCGTTCCCAAGTCTTGCGCATCTCGACAATCTTGCGGAATTCAGCAGAAGAAGAGAATTCTCGAATTTGATCGTTCGATAACCCTCTCAGTATCCCATCTTCATATAGGTCTACGGCCTGTTTTCCTTGTATCCGAACGCTCTGCGGAATGTCTGCGCCAATCGCCCGAAGCAGGTTGGCCGTCGCCTCGATGTCTGCCGCCAGCTTGGCGAAGTTCAGGCCCGGTATCTCGATGGCGAAGTCGGTTTTCGACGTCACCCGCTGCATGTCCGCCATGGTGCGGTTGAGTGCGGTGATGTTCTGTTCGGCGGAGTTGCGGATGTGGATGTCACCCTGGCCGACCGTGGCAAAGGTGATGCCCTGCTTGTCGGAATAGGATACACCGAGGTTAGCGTCCCAGGAATTCCAGCCATGGGTAGCACCGACATCGACACCGGCGCTGACGGTAGTCTGTGTATCGGAGTCCTGATAATTGTCGAACAGGAAGTCACCCGTGTCCAGCCGCAGGTTGCCGGTCTTCGAATTCAGCGCCGAGCCGAGCAGATAAGTCTTGCCCTCCACATAGATGTCGAGCCGGTCTTCCGCCTCGATGATGGTCGGCGTGTCGGTATAGCGCCGGTCGGCATAGGCCAGGTTCCCTGACAGGGAGAACGCACCCGATGTAGAGATCGAGAACGCGAACCCGAACGAATTGCTCTCCGCCGTGTTCTGCTTCGACGCCACCACCAAATCACGGCCGGCATCCATGTAGATCTCGCCGTTGTAATCTTCACTGGCATCGTCCGCTGTGCGCAGGTCGAGCTTGGCTATGCGAACCCAATTGCTGTTCGGATTCTGGGCTTTGACGTCGGCCAGGCGATAATAGCGGTAGGTGCCCGGTGTGGTAACGGAATAGGCGCGGGTTTCACCTGAGTTCCACCCGGTCTCCCCGCTGACCGTTGCGAGGTCGGTCCAGGAACCTTCATCATTGGAGCCCTGCAATACCCATTCACGCGGGGCATCACTGTCACCATTTGTCTGGCCTGCGGTAACCGAGTAACTGACAATAGTCGGTGCTGCATCAACACCATAATCAGCCTGCCACCAGTGAGTACCGGAAACACCAGTGGTCCAGATGTCGGTGTTGCTGTCATTGTAATCCAGCGCCTGGCCCTCGCCCGCCGATACGGTGACTACAACAGGTTGTGGCCGCACCTTCTCAGGCGTCATGCCCGCACGAATGTCGGCGCCGGCAATGATCGTGTCACGGCCGGATACCATGGTCAGGACACGGCCAGACGTCACCGCCGCATTGGTGTAAAGCTGGGCAGAAGCCTGCGACTGGGCGTAATCAGCTCCGATGGTCCAGCCACCGGTGTTGAAGCCCAGTGACACGCCCCATGACGAGCTTGAAGATTTCTGCCAGTCGGCCAGTGCGGTAATCAGCAGGTCATTACCGGCCACCAGCGTGTTGTCACGCCCGGCCGAGGCAACCGTACCGCCCGCCAGCACCAGATCACGGCCCGCACCGATGGTGAGGTCGCGGCCCGCCGCTACTGAAGAGATGTAACTTTCGGTCCACTGCTCGCGCGACTCGTAAGCGCCCAACCGGAAGGTGATGCCATTGAGGAAAGCCTGGCTGGTCGGATCAAGCGACAGTTCGCCCAGTTCGCTGAACGGATTGAGCTTGCGGGCAAAGGCGGACGCAATGGTGTCATCAGCCCCACGTGCATCGAAGTTGATATCAGCACCGAAGCGGGCCGCAGCATAGCCTGCTCCGATCAGGCCATTGAGCGTGTCCCAGCTGCCTTTCGAGGTAGCCAGGTGATGCACCGCGGCAACGGCCTGGTTGTCGCCGATATAGGCCTCAAGCACGGTCAGAGCATCGCCGTTGTTTTCAAACGCGGCCTTCAGGATGTTGGAGCCGGCAAACTGCACGCCCAGCGACCAGCCGGACTGCACCACATAACGAACATTCTGATGCGCATCGAAATTGACATCGTTTTCCGCTGACAGGGCAATGTCATCCGCCGCGAACACCGCTGCGCCCATGCCGGTCAGGTTGTTGCCGGCATAGGCTGCAACATTCTGGCCCTGTATTTCTGCCAGCGCGGTTTCAAACTCGTTGTACCGCACCGTGTCGGAGGCATAGTAGAAGAAGCCGAAGCCGGACTTCTTGTAGTAATTGTGCACCTCTTCCGACTTGGCCAGGAGGTTGATGTCGTTGCCGGCCTCCAGGTAGACGTCGCCACCGGCCAGCACGCGCGAGCCTGTGATGTTCAGGTCGGTGCCGGCAATCAGCGAGATGTCGCCGAACTCGGTGGAGAACTCGCCTTCCTGGATGATGGCGCGGTAGAGCTTCTTCTTCTTCTTGTTCAGCCCGAAGAAGCTGGACGACTTGGTGTAGTAATACAGGAACTGGCTGGTGATGGCGTCGGCTTCAATGTCGCCTTCCGCCTGGGCCAGTATGGACGCGGCGGCAGAGACAACACCGCCATAGACGCGGATGTCGCGACCTGCTGACAACAGGGCCGTGTTGCCGGACAGGAATTCACCGGCCTTGTAGTCATGGCCCTGGCCGCCGCAGGCGCGTGATACGCAGCCGTCTTCCTCGGTCAGGGTGAAATTGTTGCGCAGGGCCTCATTGCGGATATCGCGGCCTGCGGTAACAATCAGCTCGTCGCCGGAGGCAAATGACCCGGCAAAGTTGAGCACATCCTCACCGGCTGACAGGGTCAGCCCGCCGCCGGAGATCACCGTCAGCGGCGCCAGCGTGTAATTGGCCGTGGCGGTCTGGAACGCGATGCTGCCGTCATCGACCAGCTCTTCAAGCTGCTCTTCGGACAACTCATCGGCTTCCACCGCATAGGCATCGCGCAGCAGCGTGCCTTCCTGCAGCCGCTCACCGATGGCGGTGAAGCTGTCATAGGCCGTATCATTGAGCCGGAATTCAGAGTTCTCCGCCGCCAGTGCGCCGATGCGCCGCCCGGCAACCAGCGACAGGTCATCGCCTGACGAGACCGTGGTGGACCCGGCAAGATAGATGTCCAGGTCGGCATTAACGGCAACATTGCCGCCGCCATAAACAACCGACCTGTTGGTCAGGCTGAGTCCTGCAAGCCCGCCATCGGTGGCAAAGCGCCAATCGGTGTCCGCAATAAGCGAGCGATTGCCGTCAGCCAGGCCAGCCAGACGGCTTGCGTTTTCACCGGCCAGAGCCAGTCCGGCGGACTTGATGCCCGGTGTGACGTCGCCGACGACAACCTGGGTCTGGTCAACCGGGATTTCGACATCCGTGCGCAAGGCGAAGTCGCGGATACGCACCCAGTTGCTCGACGGGTCCTGGCCGGACACGCCGACCAGTTGATACCTTGTATAGCTGCCCGGATTATCGATGGTGAAATTACGGACCTGATTGGCGCCCCAGCCAGTCTGGTTTTCGACAATGTCAAGCGTGACGAAATTACCGTCAGCGTCTACAGCCCGCAGTTCCCAACGCTTGGGCGCATCAGTCCAGTGGTTCTGCTCCGACGACTTGATCGAATAACTGGTGATGGTTTGCGCCTGTGAGCCATAGAACACTTCGATCCAGTGATATCCGGACTGGCGGCTCTCATAATCATCGTCACCATTTCCATCCGGGTCCCAGGCGGCACCGCTGTTGGCCGATCCCCAGGCCCCAACACTGTTCCAGTTGAGTTCATCATGGCCCTCGCCGTCCTTGGTGCTGAACCCGATGGTCTGCGGTATCGGACGGTACAGGTCACCACTTGAATTGGGCTCGGCTACGAACGTGGGCTCGAGCAATTCGATATTGGCAATCTCAAGCTCATCCTTGTCGCCACTGATCGTCTTGATGTCCTTGAGTCGGTAATAGCGGTACTTGCCCGGATTGGCGATTGTGTACACTCTGGTTTCGTACCAGCTCCAGGATTTCTCATCAGATTGCTCGTCTATGGTTGTCCAGTTGGATCCGTCATCTGACGCCTGCAGCTTCCACTCTTTCGGTTTGCCTCGCCAATCCTGCAGGGTCTTTATGCTGTACTGCAGAATCTTCTTTTCATTGCCTGAACCGAAGTCGGCCTTCCACCACTGGCTGCCGGAATTGTTGGCATCCCAAAGCACCGGCTGGGTTGAGTCGCCACTCCAGGCATTGCCGGAGCCGCCGCTGACGGTGATCACCGCGGAGGTGACATCGCGCAAGCCGTTTTCGAACGATTGCGCGCCCACCGAGCGCAGCGCACCGCGCACATCAGCAGCCGTTGACGCCTTCAGGTAGCTGACCGCGTTGAGCAGGTCGGCATTGGCGATATAGGCGCTGTAGGCGTTTCCGGTGTCGGTATCGCCCAGTATGGTGGCCTTTGCCGCATTGGCACTGGTGAAGGCATAGAGTGCTGTCTGGGTCGCAGTGATGGCCTCATCGCTGTCGGCAATGCCGAGCGCGACCTGCCGGCGTGTAGCTGTCGCTGCGTCGAGCTGGTCGACCCAGTAAGCCAGTTCGCCAGCGTCCGGTATCCGGTCAAACGCATTGCTGTAAAGCTGGGTGACAAACTGGGTATTGTCGAGAGTGCCGAAAGCGGTGCTGAACTCGGTTGAGGTCAGCAGTCCATCAGCCACGTCTTCCTTGCTGGTGCCGCCATTGACCTGCCCGACCCAGTTGATCAGGCCGCCGAGATCAGCTTCACGACCCAGCACCGTCTGGTACAGCCGGTACACGTCATCCGTGTAGCTGGTGGTGGTGGCACTGGCGTCAAACGCCAGACTGGAACCTTGCGCGAATATCTGCCCCAGTTCGACAAACCGGCCTGCCGTTTCCGGATCATAGTCGGCGAGCACCGCGCCTTCGGGAAGATGCGCGGAATCGATCAGTACTGACCCGGTAGCCGCATTGAGCGACAAATCCGCCTGGGCCAGGAAACGGGCGCCGGATATGGCGATGTCGCGGTTTGCATTGACCGTGACATTGCGGGCGATCAGGTCACTGAGCGCTGTGACGAGCTTATAGTCGTTGATAACGACTTCGATAGTGCGCGTACGTGTGCAGGTGCTTTGCTCTTTCCCGCAGTTGCTACTGGTGTAGGTTTCTTCTTCGTCCCGGAACAGATAATCGTCCTCCAGACCGGAAAAGCTGGTGAACAATGCGTCATTGCCGGCACCGACGCTCAGGTCACCACCGGCAGAAATCCGTGATCCGATCGAGCTGAAGTCACGGCCCGCCACAATGGTGATATCGCCGTTCAGCGTCGCGATGCGCGACGGCGCCAGGGCAAATTCCTGTTCGTGGGAATTGTAGGTTTCCGACGTGGTGTAGTCATAGGCTTCCTGCCAGACATCGCTGCATGACTGGCCGTGCTTTGTATCCCGGCATTCGCGTACATAACCGCCCGGAAAATGTCCTTCGACAATAAAGGTCTTGGCACCGTCGACAATGTAGCCCTCACTGGTAAGGGCGTTAATGACATCGCGGCCGGCGCCAATGTTGACTGACCCTGCCGCGGCCATATCGCTGCCCAGGTTCTTCACGTCCAGCGCAGCCGTCAGCGTCAGGTCGCCGCCGGCCAGGATTTCGCCCATGTGAAATTCCGAGCGATAGCCGCAGCTGGTCGTGGGGCAGCCGACATCTTCATCCTCGTCAATGCGATGGCTGGTTGTCTGGTACTCGTTGATGATGCTGCCGGTCAGCGAGGCCAGCGTAATATTGTTGGTGGCTGCAATTGCGCCGCCCTTGTTGACAAGGTCCAGGTTGGCAGTGACATCAATATTGGTGGCGCCGAATGTTGCGCCCTTCAGCACATACTGATCCAGTATTTCTGCTTCCTCGGCGCGCGCCAGCATGGCGGCGGCAAAGGCGGCTGTTTCACCGCCGTCAAGAACCTGCTGCTGATAGGCCTCGATATACTGTCTCAGCGCCGGATCAAAGTAACTGTCATACTCCGTCGCGACCTCGCGCTGGTTGCGGACCTCTTCGCCGGCAATGACCACAAGCTCCTGATCTGCAAACACAAATCCGTTATTGGTGAACTTGCCGTCGACATTGATGTTGACGTTCGTGCCGCTGATCTCGCCGATCACCACGGCAAAGTCATCGGTGTTGATGGTGACGTCGCCACCGGCGGATAGTGTCCGGTCACGGTACAGCGTGAAGTCGTTGCCGGAGACGGTTACATTGCCGTCAAACTGCGCGTTGCCGTACTGGCGCACCGAGCCCTGCCCGTCAATCTGGCCGGTGCCGGTCGACTGGATGTTGCCATAGTGAATATTGCCCTTGGACGACAGGTTGAGATTGCCGGCAGCATTGATATTGCCATAGGCATTGACGCCGAGACCGACCTCGTTACCGTGAATGCGGATATTGCCGGCCGTCAGTGCGCCCAGCGATGTGGCGTCCACCGCAAACGGGCTCTGCTGTGCGTTGGTCGTCGGTGCGGCCTGGGAGGTGCCGGCATTATAGTTGAAGCTTTGCGCACCGCCGGAGATGGTCAGCGTGGTGTCGGCATTGACAGGCCCGCCAATGGTGACATGACGCCCGATAAGGTCGGCATCTCCTTCGGATGTGAACCCGCCCGATCCGACCGACACCGTACCCCTGGTTGCCAGCAGGTCGATCTGGCTGCCGGTGACCGTGGGCACACCGGTGGTCAGCGTGGATCTGTTGGTGTTGATGAACGAACAGCCGTTACAGCCCACGCCGTTGGGGTTGGCGATGATGACGCTGGCCTTGCCGCCGAATATCTCGGTGATGCCGGTCAGCGAACTGGTGCCGGTGTCGGTCACCTCGTTGAGAATGACGGATGCCGATCCGGACGTGGCCAGATTGCTGTTGGCGTTGACCGAACCACCGATGACGCTGGTGCCGCCGGTGGCCGAGTTGTTGAGGATCAGGCCGCCGGGGCCGACATTGTATTTCTGGAACTTGTTGTGCGACACGCCGCTGTCCGGCGTGGCGATGTCGATCTGCGGCTTGCCGCCGCCGGATGAATGCAGGGTTGTGCTGTTGAGGCCCGGCACACTGGGATCAATGATGATCTCCTGTGCCTGAAGACGCTGCCCGATCAGTCCGACCGTGAACCCGGTTGCCAGGACCCCCGCAATAGCGGAAACCCACATCTTCTTAGCAACAGCCATGGCCTGCTCCCCCCAATATGTCTTTCATCAACAAACGTACATGACGCAAACGTTAACTATATTTAATGACGAGTAAAGAGCAATTCGTCCGGATTCGTCACAAGTTCACAAAATAATCACAGGAATCTCACGCGGGCGTTACTTGGGCGTTGTCTTTTCCGGCCGCCATGCACGCGCAAGTTGTTGCGCCTCGACGATCTGGGGTTGCTTCATCGACTTCTCCACCGTCTTGCGCGCATCCGCCGCCTGCGGATGGCCCAGGGCAGATGCAATGTTGAAATAGGCGTGCGCCTTGACGACGTCCTTTTCAGCGCCAAGCCCGGTGGCAAACGCCTGGGCGATTGAAAACAGCCCGAGCGGATTTCCCTTTGCGGCCGTCTGCTGGAACAGTTGCACCGCCTTGTCGATGTCGCGCGACACATACTTGCCCTCCATCAGCGCCAGCGCGTACTGGTTCTTGGCGCCGAGATGGCCCTGGTCGGAGGCTTTGGAAAACCAGTCATAGGCAAGCTTTTCGTTTTTCTCCACGCCCTTGCCCTCTAGCAGCAACGTGCCGCAGTTGAACTGCCCGTTCTGGTCTTTCAGCTCTGCCGCCTCACAGACAAGCTTTGCCCCCTGCTGATAATCCTGCAGCACGCCCTTGCCCTCGATGTGCAGCACACCGAGGCGGTTCTTGGCCTGCGGGCTGCCCTTGGCGCTGCCGGCCAGGTAGAGCGCCACGGCAGACTTCAGATTGGCCGGACCGCCGAAACCCAGCTCCATCATCCGGCCCAGATAAAACGCACCGTCTGCCTCTCCGGCCTCAAAAGCGGTTGAAAACTGCTTCGCCGCCGCGCCGTAGTCCTTCTTCTCCAGTGCCGACAGTCCCTGCTTGACATCGGCACCGGCTGTTGAAGACACAAGCACAACCGCCAGTATCGCCAGCGACGCCCTCAGCGTCCCTGCCATCTGGAACTCACCCTGCCGGGTGTCAGAACATCTTGAATGTAACATTGATCAATCCTTCCAGGCTGCCTGCATCGGCCTCACCTTTTTCTAGTATGGGAACTGCAATTGCCGCATTGACACTCAGCCGGTCCGCCGTGTAGCGCACGCCGCCGCCAAAACCGGCAAGTGTCGAATTGGTATCGGTTGCCTTGTCATGCACATGACCTATGTCGGCAAACACATAAGGCTGCAGGTAGCCGGACACATAGGCTCCGATCAGGCTCTGCTTTTCGTGCGGAAATCCGAACGCCTTTGACAGGTCACTCCAGTGTTCAAAGGTCGCCAGGTAATAGTCGTTTCTGAGCAGGACACCGTCTTCACCGCTGACGCTGGTGCCCTGATATCCGCGTACGGAGTCCCATCCGCCGATGGTCAGTTGCTCGTTTGAATACAGCGGGTCGGAGGCAAACTGCCCGTTCAGCGATGAAATCAGCCGGCTGCCGTTTTCAAAGCGGTGAAGATAGGACGCCGATACATCCAGCTTGGCAAACTTCGCCCGGGGCACATCGTCCGCCAGCACACCCCGGTCGGTATCAGCGCCGAACATCGGCACGCCGAGGGTAACGGCTGTGTCAACCGACAGGACACCGCGCTCAAAGTGATGTTCCTGCTTGAACCCGGCGCGCACCGTGGTCCGCGTCTGCGGCGTCAGTTGCGACACGTTGACATGACGTTTGTTCCAGTAGACCCCGGCTGCGCCATACCCCCAGTATTTGGCCCTGGAGTTGCGATGCAGCATGTATTCAGCCTGCACCGTGCTGCTCGCCGTCTGTGAAAACAGCACCGACAGCGAGGTCAGATCATCCACCGATTCCGAATAGGAGCCATAGCTGGAAAAGGTCCAGTTGCCGTACGGCACCGACGCATTATAGGCCAGCACATTGCTGTTCTCGGTGCCCGCATAGGTCAGTGATGCGGTATCATTGACGAAAAACAGGTCGTCGGCTTCAACAGACACCTTGACCCTGTGGCGCCCGGTCTCTTCGCTGCCATTGTTGTCATAGGTGACAAAGCCGCGAACCGTATCCGCCTTCCTTTCCGTAATCACCACCACCGACATGCCGGGCTTGCTGCCGGGCAGAAGGTCAACGGTGGCCTGGGATGACTGCAGCCTGTTGATCTGGTCCAGCCCCTGCTCTATGGCGCGCAACTGGAAAATGTCACCGGCGGTGATCGGAAAAGCCGTTGTAATCTTGCGCGGCTTGCCAGCGGTGATCACCCCTGCCTCATCCACCGTGCGATAGACAAATGCCTCAATGCGTCCTTCCAGGACATTCAGAACCAGCACCCTGGATTTCAGGTCCTGTTGCGGCACATAGACCCTGGTGGTGATGAAGCCTGCCTCCACATAGACGCTGGTCAGCTTGGCGATCAGCCGGGCAATTGCCTTTTCGCCCATGCAGGTGTCCTTGAACGGGGTCAGCACCTCGACCAGGTCGGCGGACTTGACCGCGGTCACCCCCTGCAACCTGATGGTGGCAATCGGGAAACACACCTTTTCGCGTTCAACAGGCTGCTCCACCTTGGTTGTAACCGACCGGCCGGGACGGGCTCTTTCGAGCTCCCGCTCGGAGCGCTGGCGCTGCTGCTCGCGCAACAGGTCGGCACCCGGGTCCACCAGGTTTTGCGCCCGCAGTTCGCCCGCCACCGCGACAGTCAGCAGCAATGCTGCAAGCCAGACCCTGAGGAGGTTCATCGTGCGATCCTCCACAGAAATCCGATCGGCGGCTGCAGGACATCGACCTGGTCAACAGGTTCTGCAGTGCGCACCGCCGTGTCCGGCAATCCGTTGTTGCCACCGGCAAACAATTGCGCGTTGTCCGACAGGCTGACAATGCCGTCCTGCAGGAAGTTCAGGTCGCCCTGAACGGCAGCGACCAGGCTGCCCTGAAAATCATGCGCGATCCACGCCATCCTGCCCCGGAAGAACGACGTCAGCCCTGACGGACGCTCCAGCAGAAACGGCACGTGCAGCGAACTGGTGACGAATTCCGGTGTGTCGATGGTCAGGTCGCCGGTGGCCCGCAACTGCCCGCCGACGTCATTGACCGACGTGCCGGCGGTCACAAACATGTCGCCGACCGCCGTTATGCTGGCCGTCAGCACGGACAGGTCCGACGAGCCGGAAGACCTGCAGAAAATAAATATGCAGCTTTGCCGGAAGCTGACGGCGCCGGACAGTCTGGAAATGTTGCGGATCCGGTCGAGCGCATCAAGGCGCACTGTCGCGCCGCTGATATCGCCACCGCTGTTGCTGATCGACCGGGCGCTGATCCGGACATCATCAATCGCGATGAGCGACGCGATTTCACCCGATACCGCAGTCGCCCCGTAGGACGCTTTCAACCTGGCCTTCTTCGATCCAAGAAACGCATTGGTGATGTTCCTGTCGGTCTGCACCGCAATTTTTCCGGGTGTGTCGGCCTGACCCGGCAGGAAGTGGGTAAGGTGGTTGAAGTCACCACCGGCTTCGATGTCCACTGCCTTGTTGGAAAACAGCCGGCCGGTCTTGTTGGTGATGTCGCCCTGGGCTCTCAGAACGAGATCATCATCACGCCCGAACAGGATCGCCAGGCGGTTTTCATCGAGCGAAGTATTGTCAATATCGCCCTGTGAATAGACGGTCACACCGCCAAGCGATTCCGCATCACCGGCTGATCTCGTCTGACCTTCGACAAGCGCGCCCAGATTGGCAAAATCGCCCTTGGTGGATTTGAACACAACACCGCCTTGCGCCTTGACCTCAAGCCGCTCAGCTTCTGTGGAGACGAGCCTGATACTGTCGGCGTCAATCCGGATATCGCCCTCAGCGGTGAGCGAACCGCCGCTCACCGCGGCATCCGCTATTGCCAGCACGCGAATGTCCCTGTCGGCTTCTGCCACTGAGCCGTCGAACTCCACCGCTCCGCCGGATGAAACAACAACATCGACTGCACTGGCCAAATCGGTCTGCGCAATATCGACATCACCGTCGGACAGGATGGTGATGCCGTCCTGCGTAGCCTGAACCGAACTGCGCAATGTTCCCGAGCCTGACAGAGAAACACCATTATCGGCTATCAGCGTCACGGCACCGGTTGACGCCAGGTTGGACGACACGATCGTCTTGCCGGCAATGACACTGCCTGAAACCTGCAGGCCACCATCGTTGACTTTTACGATGACGCCGCTTTCGTCCGACGTGACCTCGGAGGCCACGTCGCCGTCGGCTTCGATCGAAACCGCAGACGCTGTAACATCAACTGCGTCGCTTGCCTGCAGGCGGGTGCCGGAGATTTCCAGCCTTCCCGAACTGCGCAACCTGAACCCGCCGGCTGTGGCCTGGGTTGCCCCGGCGATCCTGACCCCTGCCCCCTGGTCTGTGACCTGGATGCGAATGCGACCGGACCTGATGCTGGCGGCCCTTGTGATATCGACACTGACAGCGCCAGAAGCACCTCCGGCTGCCTGGCTCTGCAGCCAGCCGAGAGACGGCGGCTGCAATCCAGCCGGTGAAAGTGTTGAGGTGGAACTGCCTGCCACAATCGACGTCAGCAGTGACTGGCCATCCGCATCATTGCTCAGTGCGCCGTTGATGCGCATGGATTTCGACAACAGGTCCAGCTGGGCAATCTTGCCGGACAGGCCGGATGCGCCAATCGCCAGATGACCACCGGTTACATCCAGTTTAAAGCGCCCGTCTGCCTGCGGTGTCACCTTGCCGGTCGCAAGGGCGACATTGCCGGTGTTGACGAAGCTGCCGCCGTTCACCGTGATGCCGTTGGGATTGGCGAGAACGAAATCCGCCTGCGGTCCGATGATCGACACCTCGCCGCGCACGATGCTGGGCAGGCTCGACGTCACCTCGTTGATGATCAGATTTGCGCCCACGGCGGCATTGTTCAGCTGGACACCGGCCTGGGGAACCGAGAATTTCTCATACCGGTTGAGACTGGCGCCGTTGGCGTCCGACGGGGCAATGTCCACATCGATCCGCCCGGAGGTCAACTCCTGCACGGATGTCGCAGTGGAGCCGTCCGGCACAACCTCCTGCGCAAAAACTGACGTTGACGCAAACGTTAGTACGGCAATGCTACGCCAGACTGACCTCACAACGCTCCCCCCACACACTGGAACACCAACTTGTCGAAAAACGCAGTAACACTTGCGCCTGTATTCCAATTGCTTAATAAATCGTATACTGAGAACAAAGTAAATCGTGAATTTCGTGTGTATCGGATTTCTTGGGGGGTCAGATTTGACGCAGTTGTCAAAATTGCTGTTTGCCGGAGTTTATCTTGCCTGCGCAACAGTTTCCGCCAACGCCCAGTCGGCGGCATCCGGCCCGACCCATGGCAACTGGCAGGTGATCTGCCCCAATGATGAGAAATGCCGGATGGCGCAGACCATCCAGGCCAAATCCAGCAAGATCTCCATTGTCCGCATGCGGGTATTCAAATCCGCCAAACCCACGGCCGTCTTCACCTTTCCGCTGGGCATAAGACTGAACACAGGCTGGAGCTTCCGCATTGACCGGTCGAAGGAAACCCTGTTGCCGTTTGAATTGTGCAATACCGATGGCTGTCACGCCGGTATTAACCTGACACCGAGACTTCTCAGGTCGCTGAGAAGAGGCAATACTCTCACCCTCAGGATAACCGATGCTTCCGGCAAACCGGTCAGACCGGCTTTGTCGCTTGACGGCTTCACCAAAGCATACAAGGCACTGAAATGATGACCTGGCGTGGCGCAATTGCAGGTTTGGCGCTACTTGCCTGTTGCGTGTCCGCAGCTCAAGACGCCACTGCAGAAAATCTCGAGGGGAAAATCTACCGGGTGTCAGACGGAGAATTTATCTCGTCCAGTGACCTGATCAAGGCGATGAGCGCTGCCGACATCATGCTGGTTGGAGAGCGCCACGGGCGAACCCAGCATCAATCGCGCGAAGCATTTATTCTGAAGGCGCTGGCAGACCGAAAAATCTATCCGGCCGTCGTTCTGGAAATGGTGCCCGAGGACAAAAGCCTGCAGATTGCCGAGTTCAGGCAAATCTCTCCCGAAGATGCAACCCTGCTTGCCGGACCGTTGAAATGGCATGAGACGTCGTGGCCGGCCTGGAGTTTCTACCGGCCGGTCTTTCAGGCGGCCTTCACCGCGAAACTGCCCATTCTGGGTGGCGATGTTGCCGACATTACCCGACCTGCCTCCCCGCCGGCCATCAAGGATACGGAAGGCGTCGCAGCCTCCTGGTCCGACAGTCTCAGGCAGGCCCACTGCAACCTCATCAAGCAGGACCGGCTCGACAAGCTCACCCGGCTACAGCTGGCACGGGATCGGAACATGGCCAAGCGGCTGCAGCTCGCAAACACCATGAATGACGGCCCGGCCCTGCTGATAGCCGGATCCGCCCACACCCGGCTGGATCGCGGCGTGGCGCTCTACCTCGACGACAAGCAGGTCGTGTCAGTGGCACTGATGGAAGTGAGGCCCGGTGACAAACCGCGGCAACACCTTCCCGAACCGGTCTCCGCCGGTGCCCGCATATATGACTATGTGTGGTTCACCGCAGGCACCGGGAAACAGTCGGTCTGCGACAGGTTGAAAGCAAAGGGCCTCACGTCTGAATAAAGAACACTGTGCTCCCGGGGGCTGCCGCAATTGTCAACTTTCCTCGCACCGGTTGAAACGCTTTCAGCACAAGGGAAATCTGCCCGACCCCCTTGCAAGGGCGCCAGGAAGCTCGCCAATCGTGGCGCTCAGGGTTTTGTCGTCAGCTCGGCGTTGGCCAGACGAAGTCCGGGCGAAGCCCTTCATAAACAGGACGGCCATCATCCGGTTTCGGAACGCCGGTGGCTGGATCATAAAAGGCATGGTAAGTCGCCGGCAGACTGTCGGACTGGAACCCCATGAGGTTCGGCACGATAGCCCTGATGCGGCTTTGCCTGTCATCCAGCATGATCGGTGTACCACACGTTGCGCATGTGCAGAGCTCCAGCGGTCCATCCGGATTTTGCGCGTTAAACGGCTGACGATTCAGGCCATCGGATTCGTCAACGCCAAGATCGCCATGCTTGAAGAACACCACGTGCGTCGTGTCCTGACCGGTAACACTTTTGCATACCGAACAATGGCAGGTGTGATTGTCGATCGGTTCATTATCCGAGTGGGTGTGGATGTGGTCGCACCCTCCAACATACTTGTGTGACATGTTTTCCTCCTTGCTAGTTTTTTGGTTTTAACCGTCCCAGCTCAGAACTTGCCGTTGGCAAGTGCCGTTACGATAGACCGAAATTCCGCGTTAAGGCGAAAATTATTCCTGTCAGGAGTTTGATGCTGCGACACGCATGTGAGACTTCCGACCTGTTCAAGCGTCAACAGAAGACATTTAAATCTAACCCGGCGGGATCGACTGCCCTACTTGCGGAAAGCCTGATTGAGGTTGCTTGCGGCTTCTTCCAGATTGCTGTCTGCGACATCGACAAGATCCTTGAGCTTCGCAGACGCCACATCGGCATCAGTGAAGTCCGCGCCCTTGACACGGGCCCCGGTGAGGTCAGCGCCGCCCAGCTCCGCACGCAGCAGGTTGGCCCCTTCCAGATTGACACCCTTCATCGACGCGAACTCGAACCTGGTTCTGGACAGGTTGGCATTGGTGAAGTCGGCACCGTCCAGATTGGCGGATGCAAGCACGCCGCGCATCAGCCCCATCGATTGATTGCGCATGTCCGCGCTCAGATTCGCACCAATGAATTTTGCATTCTTCACACTGGCCCCTGTCAGGTCACTGGCAATCAGCGCCCCGGACATGTCCGCGCCGTCCAGCGTCGCCTTCAACAACTGCGCCTGGAACAGATTGGCATCCTTGAGGTTGGCATTGCTCAGGTCCGCTTCCAGCATCCATGCCTGGTCCAGAACTGCCCCGGCCAGGTTTGCATTGCTCAGATTGGTCTTGTTGAGCCGCGCTGAACGCAGCACAGCCCGCTTGAAATCAAGACCGGACAGATCAAGGCCTGAAAGCTTCCGGCTGGTGAAATCGGCAGGTTGATCGGGACTGGCCGCTGCCAGCGCCGCCATGACCTCCTCACGGGTCATTTCTGCCTGCGTCATGTCCGGCGAGGTCAGGTCCACGTGCTGCATCGGACTTTGCGCCTGTACCGGGACGGGCCAGCAAAGCAGTAAAATTAAAGTCAGTACAAAGTGTTTCATGTCCCTGTCTCTCGCAACCCAAACAATGATGATATCATTTACTGTCGGTATGACTTGAATAGGGCAGCCAATACTGTCCGGCGACGGAGGAATAACAGCGTGATGGCTGTTGCCACGTTGCAAAAAACCGTCGCATAATCCGGTTCGTACGTCGCGTTCGATGGAGTGCCTCCCGTGAAGCAGGCCAGAAAAGCCGCAAACAGCGCTGTCAGCATGCCCGCCGGTTCCCGCCGGGTGGCGTTGGCCGCAATGGCCGCCGCCATTGTCGTGGCGTTGATCTGGCAGGTCACCGGGCCGGAAGCCAGCATTGCTACCGACCTGCGCAATGGAGACTATTCAACGGCCTTTGTGCGCCTGCAGGAAAAAGCCGCTGCCGGTGATCCCTGGTCGCAAAACCAGCTCGGAAACCTCTATTATCTGGGACTGGGAACCCCTGTTGACCTGAAGAAGGCGAGCGAGTGGTATCTGCGGTCTGCTCTGGCGGACTGGCCGGACGCCCAGATAAATGTCTCCCTGATGTATCGCCATGGCCGCGGCCTGCCGCTCGAACCCGCCCGCGGATTTGCCTGGCTCCGCCATGCCCGCTCAAATGGCAAGGAAATCGCCGAACCCTACCTGGCATGGATCGCGGGAAGCCTGGAACAGACACCATCGCAGATGCAGGCGGCCAAGCGCAAATACGGCACGCTGGAATCCCTCCGCCCCGAGGGTTTCAAATAGACCATGACGAAGAACAGCAGAAGCTACATTTTCCTGCAGATCTGGGTATTGCTGGCCGGCATAGCGGTTTTCGCATGTTACGTGGCTTACGACCTCGGCTACTTCGCCCGCATTGTTGACGCGGACCAGAGCAAGCTCTCCATTCTCATTGCAGGCCTGTTTCTGGGAGCAACCTTTCACGCCGTCTGGCACATCTTGCGCGTCACGCGGCAAATCGATGCCGCCTATGCCTGGCTGGCCGGAAATCATGACATTGCAAGCAATCCCGACAATGAAGAAATCTCGCCGTTTCAGACGCCGGAGCAATTTGTGTCCGGTTACGTGTCGCAGGTCATCGAAGCCCGCAAACTGTCAACCACCGACAATCAGGACGGTGGCCTGGTGTTCGAGATCTATGCCGATCGGTTGCGGGCTGCAGTGGAGATCGGCTGGTATCTTGTAGACATCCTGATCCGGCTTGGCCTGATCGGCACAATCGTCGGTTTCATATTGATACTCGGAGCGCTGTCGTCAGGTCCGGCGCCAACACCTGAGAATATTCAGACCCTGCTGATTTCAATGAGTGGCGGCATGGGAACGGCTTTGTACACCACCCTCGCCGGCCTGGTGACCGCAATGTTGCTCGGCGCACAGTACATGGTGCTGGCCCGCGGCACCGAGGAGCTGATCGGCAAACTGGTGCGCATTCGCGATCAGGCAACCGTGTCATGACGATCCGGCTTAAAGGATCGTCCTCCACCGGGTATGCACGTCAGCCCACCGATGCATTCACAGATCTGCTGTTCAACACCCTCATCGGTTTTGTGTTCCTGTTTTTCATCGCGGTGATTTTCATCAGCCCGGCCAAGGACGCCGGCAAGGTGGTGCTTGATGCCCAGTATCTGGTTACCGTGACCTGGCCGGACGGCAGCCAGGAGGACATTGACACCTGGATCGAAGATCCGCAGGGCAACGTGACCTGGTTTCGCAACCGTTCAGCCGGTCTGGTTCACCTCGACCGGGATGACAGGGGAATGCTCAATGACAAGATCGAGGTCGAGGGCAAGGTCATCGAGAACGTGCTGAACCAGGAGGTTGCTGCAGTTCGCGGTACGGTGCCGGGTGAGTACACCGTCAATCTGCACTACTACGAGAGCGTGAAACAGGCCACCGTTCCGGTAACCGTCAGGGTCGCCAAGGTCAATCCGGTCTACAAGATTTATTTCAACGATACCGTCGACATGAGACGCAAGGGAGAGGAGCGGACAGCAGTTCGCTTCACCATTTTGCGGGACGGCAAGATCGGCCGGATAAACCGGCTGGAAAAGAAACTGGTCACGTTCTAGCGTCACATGACCAACGGGTTTGGAGGATGACAGATGTTCGAACTAGGTACAGGCGGGCTCGCGGCAGCCTATGTCATGCTCGGCGTCATTCTTCTCAGCCTGCATCTGTATTCGCGCTGGAGCCACTGGATCAAGATCATGGTAACCGTGCTTGCCACGGCGTTCATGCTTGTTACCTACAAGTCGCTGCCGGGTTTGCAGGGCTGGCCACTGACGACCGAAAAACTGCCGTCCCGGCTCTATTTGCTGGCAGTTGAAATATCAGAGCCTGACAGCGTCTACCTTTGGGCGCGCGATCTCGACGTGGGAACCGAACTGCAGAGGCCCCGGGCCTATGAACTGCCGTATTCGTCCAAACTGCATCAGCAGGCGGTTGGCTCGGGGCGGAAACTGCGGCGCAACATTGCCCAGATTGTGGAGATCGATCCGGCCGGCAAGACGGTCAAGGTACCGGGCTCGTCGGAAGTCCCGGTCAAACAGAATGTCATCCGGTTTCTCGACGCGCCCCAGGGCCTGCTGCCGCCGAAAGAATGATCCGGCGTCTCAAGCCTTGCCGTACCGGGCCATTTCCGCGGCCAGCGCCTGTGCCGCAGCCTCGATCAGTTTTGCGCCGTCTTCAGGCCTGGCAAGGCTGGAGTCCGCGCCCTTGCGACCATCCGGGTATCGCCGGCGAAAATCGTGCGCGTCGCTGAAACCGCCATCAGGTGCGGTTTGCGGGCTCAGCGCCACGTGCTTCACGGCATGAGGAAAGCTGTGCTGGGTAATCGCAATTTCCGACGGCGTGGCGTGGGAACCATGACCGCTGGGATACAGTTCGGCGAGCAGTTTTCGGATACCGGGCAGGTCGAACCAGCTTTTCAGGGCAAGTTCGAGATTGTCCGGATCATTCTGCAGGGACCGTTGTGCATGGATTTCGCCAAATGCCGTCGTAACGGTGGCAATATTACCGCCATGGCCATTCAGAAAAACAATCTGCTGAAAACCTGAGTTCGACAATGACGCCACTACATCGTGGACGACAGCCATGAGAGTTGACGGTTTCAATGAAATCGTGCCGGGAAATGCCAGATGCGATTGCGCCATCCCCAATGACAAGGTGGGGCCGATAAGAAAGCCGCCAAGGTCGCCGGCCCGCCGGGCAATGATTTCGGCACACATGGCATCCGTTCCCAAGAGTCCCATCGGACCGTGCTGTTCAACCGACCCGATGGGCATGACAATCGCCCGGGACGTCGCCAGATGGCTCTCAATTTCTTTCCATGTCGCTTCGACAAGCAGCATTGGTCATTCCTGTCTGTTGGCATGTTGGTGGATCAGACTCGGCGATCGTTGAGTATCCGGTCTTCAGGCAACATAGGGTCCTTATGATTGCATAAAGTTGACGTTATGCATGCCTGGCTGGTATTGTCCCGATCGCAGGGACTCGACAAAACGCACTGGCAATGGCTTTGCAGCACATGCAGGCCGCAGCCGTCAACGGGGATACTATTTTGGGCAAGAAACCTTTCATGTATTTGGGACTGGCTCTGGGTGCGCTGTGCGCCGGATTGTCGTTTTCCACCAGTGCCGCGCTGTCGGTTGAACTGACCTGGGCGGAGTTGAAACCAAGCGTATTCGGCCAGCGCCTGATCACTCGCAATGACCAGGTTGTAAAACTGGAAACGCCGTATCGGGCAAAGGATGACCGCCAGGTGCCGGTATCCGTGCAGGCCTCGCTTCCCGATGGTGCCAAGGTGAAGTCGGTTACAATCATCATCGATGAAAACCCGATGCCGGTCTCGCTGACCGTGATGCCTGAACAGAAACGTTCCAGCCTGTGGGTATCGGCCAGCATGCGGTTTAACGGGCCGTCACCGGTTCGCGCAGTCGTGGAGGCCGAGAACGGCCAGTTGTTCATGAGCGAAGCCATGGTCAAGACATCCGGACTTGGAGCCTGCGCCGCACCACCAACGACAACTCTGGATGTTGCCGCGAAAACACTGGGCGATATGCGGCTGACACAGATCGTAACGCCTTTGAACGTCTCGACCATTGCCAAGCCGGTGATGCGCACACAGCTTGATATCTCCCACCCCAACCTGACCGGTCTGCAACTCGACCAGATCACCCTGCGATACATTCTGCCACGCTATGTGGACAAGGTCGCAATCGACCAGGGCGGCGAGAAACTGATGACCATTGAAGCAGGCATATCACTGGCTGAAAATCCAAGTATCGCCTTTGATTATGTGTCCAATGGTGCAGAAAAGATGCAGATCGAGGCCAGGGATACGGATGACACCGTGTTCAGCCACTCGTTGCAGATCAACCCGGGCAGCTAGTCGGATAGCTGCGCGCCAATTCTCCTGAACGTGAAATCGTCTGCCGTTTCACCGGCTGATTGTGCCTGTCCGGCAATCTTCAGCATGGTATCATGCAGTGGTGACAATGAGCACGCCGGATCCGTGGCCGACGCATCTCCCGCAATAGCCATTGCCTGACACCGGCATCCGCCAAAGTCCGCCTCGCGCCGCTCACACGACCTGCACGGTTCCTGCATCCACCCGGTCCCGCGATAAGCTTCAAAGGCTGGGGAATTCTCCCAGATATCTGCCAGTGACTTGTTCTTCACATTGTCGAATTCCAGGTGAGGAATTGTGTGTGCCGCGTGGCATGGCATGGCGGAGCCGTCCGGCGTTATCATGAAGGCATCCTGAGCCCAGCCGCCCATGCAGGGCTTGGGAAACTCGGCATAATAGTCCGGTGTCACAAAATCGATCAGTAGAACTCCACGCAGGCGCTCTCGGGCCTGTTCAACAATATCCACCTGCTGCATGACATCGTCCCACGCCGGCATCAGCTGAGTGCGGTTGATCAGCGCCCAGCCATAATACTGGACATTGGCAATCTCCAGCCGGTCCGCGTCCAGTTCCAGGGCGAGGTCGATGAAATCCTCAACCTGATGAATGTTATGCCGGTGGATCGGCGCATTAAGTGTCAGCGGCAACTTTGCAGCACGCACGGCTCGCGCAGTCGCCAGCTTGGCTTCGTGTGCGCCTTTCATGTTGCCGATCTTCTCGGTGATCTCCGGTGTTGCTCCCTGGACAGACAGCTGCACGTGGTCAAGACCGGCGTCTTTCAGGACTGCAATCCTCTCCGGCTTCAGGTTGACGCCAGCCGTGATCAGGTTTGAATAAATCCCGCGCGACGCCAACCCCGAGACAATCTCTTCAAGGTCTGCACGTAAGGTCGGCTCGCCGCCGGACAGATGCACCTGCAGGATCCCCAGATCAGCGGCTTCGTTGAAGACCCTTATCCAGTCACCGGTCTCCAGCTCTGTGTTGGCCTTCAGAAGCTTGGCCGGATTGGAACAGTATGGGCACTGCAGAGGGCAGCGATGGGTCAGTTCCGCCAGCATGCCGATGGGAGGTCCCGGAGCAGTCATGCGATCACCAGCCTCCTGTCGGCCCAGGTCTGCAAGAACCCGCATACATCGTCGCGAACGACAGCTTCGGGCGCATCATACTCACTGGCCAGGGTCGAGATGATGTCGGCGACTGTCGTCTTGCCGTCGCACAGCTTGAGAATGTCATGGCTGACGTCATCCGGCCACATGACCTTTTCAGGCGACAGCAACGCCCATGCACCGCGTACCGGCTCAAACTGCAGCCGCACGAACGACGGCAGGCCCGGACGGCTGTCGCTGGTAATCATCGTACGGTGGCGTTCGGCAGCGGCCATGGCGGATTCAGCGGACCTCCGGAATGAAGGCACCAGGCGCAATATTGCCCCCCGGCTCGACATAGGCGAATTGCAGCGCATCCAGCATGGCCCACAGAATATCACACTTGGTGATCAGTGCATTGACGCAGGCCTGTTGTTTTTCCGCGGTGTCAGCGTGGCGCTGCACATAACTCAATGCAACTTCGGCATCGCGGGGCGCCTGATGCAGCCTCGGCTTGAAATAGGCCAGCGTGTCCTCGGTAATATAATCATACTTTGCCAGCATGGCCGGTACCCGTTCGCTGATGACTTTCGGTGAAAACAGCTCAGTCAGCGATGAGGCAACCGCTTCGAGAAAGCTGCGCTGCGATACCAGCGTCAGATACTGGTTCACCGCGAACCGGGTCGCAGGCAACGCCTTTGCCTCGGACATCACCATGGCTTCATCGAGGCCCAGCCCGGTAGCCAGCACGATCCAGCGCTTGATGCCGCCGATCTTTTCGTCGGTGCCATCGTGATCGATGATCCGTTCGCGCCATTCGATGCGAAACTCTGACTCTTCTGCGCGCGACAAGATGATGGCGTCCTTCTTGGGGATCGCCGCCTGATAACAATACCGGTTCAACGCCCAGGCTTGCATCTGGCCCCTTGTCAGCGTGCCGGCAGTCATCATTTTGTGGAACGGATGATTGATATGATATCGCTGGTCGCCGACATCGCGGAGAATTTCTTCAAGGCGCGCGGCTGGGACCGCCTCTCCCGTGATCGTCCATTCCTCGTTCACAGTTCCACCTCCTGCCCGTCATGGCCGACTTCCCATCCCGCTCTTGTCACTGCGTCCCGCTCCGGCGAGGCCGGGTCCAGTACAGGATTGGTGTTATTGATGTGAACGAAGACCCGCCGGGCAATGTCAACGTCCCTGAGGGTGGTCAGGGAGCCGTCGTCCCCGGACATGGCAATATGCCCCATGCGAGCCCCAGTCTTGGCGCCCACCCCTGCATCCGGCATTTCCGTATCGGTGAAAACCGTACCGTCAAACAACAGGCACCCGGCACCGGATATGCGCCGGCGCAGTTCTTCAGTGACGCGGGCGCAGCCGGGAATGTAATGAACGGCTTTATCGCCACCAGCGCCCGGCTCTGCAATGCGGACACCTATCGTATCGCCGTCGTCAGAGCCGAAATTCACCGGATCGGAGTTGTCTTCCAGGAACAACGCAATCTTGCCCGGCACCGCATAGGTTTCAATTTCGATACCGAGGGGACCGTCCGGACCTTCAATCTGCGTCGTACCGCCCAGAGGCAGTTCAATGCGTTTAACCAGCGTTTCGTCCAGAACCCGAAAAATCGGGTTGTTGGCCAGTGTTTCCAGAATTCTGGATGATGCATAGAGATTGAAGGCCTGCTTTTCGCGCAGTGTCAGCAGTCCGGCAATATGATCAACATCTGCATTGGTCAGCACCACCGCCTTGATGGGCGAATTGCGCAAGGGCCCGCGTGCGGCAGGTTGCAGTTCCGGTGTTCGGGAAATCTGTTCGCGTATGTCGGGAGACGCATTGAACAGCACCCAGTTGGTGCCGTCCGCCGATGCGGCAATGCTGGACTGTGATCTCGGCGTCAGGTCGGACTTTGCGGACCTGACTTCGCGGCTTAGCCTGTAATTGCAGTTCCACTGCGGGAAACCGCCCCCGGCAGCGGACCCAATGATCTTTAACTTCACGACCACCTGCCAAAGCAAACGCGCGATCCGGCAAGCGGACGCGCGCGCCTGAGAATGTCAGCTAAAACCACCCGGGCCGACAACGGCAAGGGTGGCTCCGCTGGAGTTACTTGCTGACCGATGCAGGCAGGTAACGGGAAATTTCAAACCCTGCTTCTACCTGACACATGGCTGGCTTTGCCCAAACTTTTTTCATGATGAAGACCTCCAAAAATGGATTTCTGGCTCCAATCAGCGGGCCAGCACAACTTAAGGTAGCCAAGATCAAACCAAATTCAAAATCTTATTTTTCTCTAATTATCTGATCTGTTTGAAATGTCAGAAGAAATTAATTATTCCCACTCGAGTTCCGCAAAGGCTGCGGAAACATTTCTGGCGTTGAACTGATCAAACAGCAGCCATGCCTGCTTTTCATCGAGGCCGATCTCGCGTGCGGCCTGTGACAGGGGCACGCCGCGCGCGATATAGTCGCGTATCTGCGTGACAAGGCTGTTCAGATATCGATTTTGAGCCATTGCGGCATCGGGCCACTGCATTGCTGCCGGTCCGTGACCCGGCACAACCTGGCTGATTTTTTCTGCAGCCAGCTTGTCCATCACGACCAGCCATCCCTTTATGCTGCCATCGACAACCGGTACATGCCCTGAAAACAGAAGATCGCCCATGAACATGGTTGCCGTCTTTTCGTCCAGCACTGTCAGGTCATTATCCGTGTGAGCGGTTGCATGGGCTTCCAGGCGCAGTTTTCTGCTCCCCAGGTCCAGAACCTCAACACCCTTTATGCCCCGCGACGGCAGGATAACTTCGACACCATCAAATGCTCCACCAAGCAGTGGCTTGTTGGCCTGCAGGTACTGGTCCTTGCGCGCCGCAAGTGCACTGGCGAGTTTGTGGTGACCGATGAATTCCGGCTGCTCACTGGTGAAAGCGCCATTGCCGAAAACATGATCGGGATGCATGTGGGTGTTAATGACGTATTTGATAGGCAGGCTGGTGTGTGCGCGAATGGCTGCCTTCAACGCCAGTCCGACCGCCTTGCTGCCGCCGGTATCGACGACGGCAACTGCTTCATCGCCAATTATGAAGCCCGTATTGGAAACATCTCCGGTGTTTTCAGGTGTGAACAGTTCATGTGAACCGGTATGCACGAACACCCCTTGCGCGATTTCCGTTACTTTCGCCGGAGCTGTCAGGGTATCTGCCTCACCCGGGCCAATCGCAGACACAAAGACACCAAGCACACAAAGACACCAGGCGCTCGCGAGCCTTGCAAACCGCGCCACAGGCGTGCTGCACGAAGAAATTGCAGACGTTCCGTCAGCAGACATTTTCCGGCAGCCCTCGACTATTGGGAAAGAACGACATTTCGGTTGCCACACACTTCAAATAAATTGACCTTAGGTAATATTCAAGAAATTCAGCAATGTAGTATGTGAATGTTACAATGTAGTATTCAGGTACTACGCTCGTATTCGGGTTTCAATTCGATTATGCAGCACTTTCAAGGAAAGTACACAATAAACAATCGTTTATAATCGAAGCGCAAAGGACCGAATATTGCATGTGCGAACGAGATTTTGCGGTGCAATATGAAACTGAATATTGTCAGACAATATGGATTATCCTGCATCATGGAACTGAATGCTGCAAAAATAAGAAAAAATAAGTTGCGCCAGCGCCGGTGAGAAAACATACTTTGCGCTCAGAAACCACCCGGGCCATTTCCAGAATGGGAATTGTACCAATGTTTTCTGAGTCCAAGAGCACCCCGCACGAACGCAGTGGCGGGGGTGGGCGAGATGGGCGATCCGCTTTGCTCCTGGTTCCAATACGTTGAAAACGACCACTGTCGCACTGACACTGTGGTCCAACAATATAAGCGGAGGAAATCGAGTAATGCGGAAATCACTTCTAGCAACGACTGTCGCGCTGACGGCCCTTTTGGCCGGCGGAACAGCGCAGGCGAACGACGGTCTGATCAAAGACATCGAGAACTCATCCAACTGGGCAATCCAGACCGGAGATTATGCCAACCAGAGGTATTCGAAGCTCGACCAGATCAACAAGGACAACGTCAAGGACCTGAAGGTCGCCTGGACTTTCTCAACCGGTGTCCTGCGTGGTCATGAAGGCTCGCCCCTGGTGATCGGTGACATGATGTATGTCCACACACCGTTCCCCAACAATGTGTATGCACTTGATCTTGCCAACGATGGCGCCATCAAATGGGTTTATGAGCCGAAGCAGGATCCCAATGTGATCCCGGTGATGTGCTGTGACACTGTGTACCGTGGCGTGGCGGCAGCTAACGGCATGATCTTCCTGCACCAGGCTGACACAACGGTTGTCGCGCTTGACGCAGCCACAGGCGAAGTCAAATGGTCGGTCAAGAACGGTGATCCTTCGAAAGGTGAAACCAACACCGCAACCGTTCTGCCGGTCAAGGACAAGGTTATCGTCGGTATTTCCGGTGGTGAGTTCGGCGTTCGCGGCCACGTGACAGCTTACAATATGTCCGACGGTTCGGTTGCATGGCGCGGTTACTCCATGGGTCCCGACAGCGACACCCTGATCAATCCGGAAAAGACCACCCATCTGGGTCAGCCGGTTGGCAAGGATTCCGGCACCAACACCTGGGAAGGTGATCAGTGGAAAATCGGCGGTGGCACTACCTGGGGATGGTTCTCGTACGATCCTGAAACCAATCTGATGTATTACGGTACGGGCAACCCGTCGACCTGGAATCCGAAACAGCGTCCCGGCGACAATCGCTGGTCAATGACCGTGTTTGCCCGCGACGTGGATACCGGCGAGGCCAAATGGGTTTACCAGATGACCCCGCACGATGAGTGGGATTATGACGGTATCAACGAAATGATCCTCGCCGACATCAAGGTCAAGGGCGAAGATCGCAAGGCCCTCGTCCACTTTGACCGTAACGGGTTCGGCTACACCATGGACCGGGTGACGGGCGAACTGCTGGTGGCTGAAAAGTTCGATCCGAAAGTCAACTGGGCGACCCATGTTGACATGAAGACCGGACGTCCGCAGGTGGTGGCCAAGTACTCCACTGAGCAGAACGGTGAAGACGTGAACTCCACCGGCATCTGCCCGGCAGCACTTGGCTCGAAGGATCAGCAACCTGCTTCCTTCTCTCCAAAGGCCCAGACTTTCTTCGTGCCGACCAATCATGTCTGCATGGATTATGAACCGTTCCGCGTCAGCTACACCGCAGGCCAGCCCTATGTGGGTGCCACTTTGTCGATGTATCCGGCTCCGGACAGCCATGGCGGCATGGGCAACTTCATTGCCTGGGATGCTGGCGAAGGCAAGATCAAGTGGTCCAAGCCTGAGAAGTTCTCGGTATGGTCAGGTGCCCTGGCAACCGCGGGCGATATCGTGTTCTACGGTACGCTGGAAGGTTATCTGAAGGCTGTTGACGCCAATACGGGAGACGAGCTTTACAAGTTCAAGACCCCGTCAGGCATCATCGGCAACGTGATGACTTATGAGCGCGGCGGCAAGCAGTATATCGGCGTGCTGTCAGGCATCGGCGGCTGGGCAGGCATTGGCCTGGCAGCGGGCCTGACCGATCCACAAGCCGGCCTCGGCGCTGTGGGTGGTTATGCCGGGCTGAAAAACTACACCCGTCTGGGTGGCCAGCTGACGGTATTTGAACTGCCGTAAGGCAACAGGTTCAATATAACAACAAGAGCGCCCGGCGTGCGGATAATACCGCCGCCGGGTTCTTTAGACTGGACCGGCAGGTTTACCAGCGGTCTTGGATCTGTTCGCCACCGTGATAACGTTCCCGATCCGTTGAACAGAGTCGGTTGTTCGCTCCGGTCATTGATTGGTTATTAAGTGAGGATGCATAAATGCGACCCGGATTGTTTGTTCTTTCAGCGACAGTTGGTTTATCTATTTCAGTGTTTTCGCTGTCCGCGCATGCGGCAGATGAAAAGCGCGAGGAGGACGGCAAATGGCTGACCCCCGACGACACCATCACCTACAATGTGAAGGAAGATGGCGCAGTTGACTGGTACACATACAACGGCTTCCGCCGTTATCATTCCGAGTGCCATGTGTGCCATGGCCCGGATGGCATGGGCAGCACTTATGCGCCCGCACTCATCGATTCAATCAAGAACCTCGATTATTACGATTTTGCAGAGGTCGTGATGAGCGGTCGCGAGCGCAAGCTCGCCGACGGCTCAACCAGTGTCATGCCGGCCTTTGGCGCCAACAAGAACGTGTCCTGTTATGGCGAGGATATTTACGCATACCTGCTTGCACGTGCCGATGGTGCAATCGAACGTGGCCGCCCGCGCAAACGGGATGCCAAACCTGAAGGCGCAAAGGAAACCGAAAGTGCCTGCCATTAAACCATCCAGCCGGCTCAAGTCAGTTGTGGCAGCTGCATCGGCAGGGCTGGCCGTCTATGCCGGCTCCCCGACGCCGGCGCCTGCCCAGACAACGGATCTGGTCAACAGATCATCGCTCCGGGTGTGCGCCGATCCGGCCAATTCGCCAATGTCGGACGAGAAGCGCCAGGGTTTCGAAAACAAAATTGCCGACCTGATCGGCAAGGTATTCGACATCCCCGTGACCTACACCTGGTTCCCGCAGGCCACCGGATTTGTTCGCCAGACCCTCAATGTCAAGCGATGCGACCTGATTATCGGATTTGCCCAGGGTCATGAACTGGTACAGAACACCAACCACTACTACCGCTCGATCTATGTATTGTTTCACAAGAAGGGCAACGGACTGGACAAAGTGGAATCACTTGACGACCCAGTGCTGGCGGACAAGCGTATTGCAGTCGTTGCCGGAACCCCGCCGGCCACGGTCATGGCGATGAACGGATTGATTGGAAATGCCGTTCCGTTTCCGCTAACCGTCGACCGGCGCCATGAAGCGCCCGCTGAAAAGATGATCAGCCAGGTTGCATCCGGCGAAGTGCCGATGGGCATTTTATGGGGACCGATTGCCGGGCCGCTGATCAAGAAAATGGCTCCCGATCTTTCGATCCGGCCGTTGAACAAGGAAACCAAGGGACCGCGCATGTCCTATCGCATCACCATGGGTTTGCGCCCCAACGAACCGGAATGGAAGCACCAGCTCAACGATTTCATCAAGAACCACCAGGCAGAGATAAACAAGGTCCTGCTGGATGCCGGCGTGCCGATAGTCAATGAGAAGGACCAGTTGATAAAGCAATGATGCCGCCGCCCGACAAACAGGCGCAATGCGGCGTTTTCAAACTGCTGCTGGCAATCACATTTCTTGCATCTCCAACCGGCATGCTTCGCGCTGAAGAGGTTGCTGAACCTGACGGCTACAGGATGAGCCATTTCCGGGCACCGGTGCCTGACACCCTCAAGGGCGCCAGGGTGGTGACGACAGAACAGGCTCATCACATCTGGAAAGCGGGCGATACGGTATTTGTGGACGTGCTGCCGCAAGCACCAAAACCCGACAAGTTGCCCAAGAACGTGATCTGGCGCGACAAGCCACGCACCACCATCAAGGGGGCCGCATGGTTGCCGAATGTCGGTTTCGGCAAACTGCATGAGAGCATGCACGAATTCCTTTCCGGTGAACTCGAAACATTGACCGGCCGCGATAAGTCAAAACCGGTTCTGTTTTTCTGTCTGCTGGATTGCTGGATGTCATGGAATGCGGCCAAGCGGGCCGTGGAATATGGCTACAAGGATGTGATCTGGTATCCTGATGGAACAGACGGCTGGACACTCCATGACTACCCGACTGAAACCGTGCTCCCGAAATTCCCGGCGAAGTAAAGTCGCTCGCCGTCTGGCAACACCTGCCATTTACCCATCGATGTTGTTGGCAATCTCACGGGCGATAAGAAACAGCCTCTTTTCCAGCAGGGTCGGCACCTCGCACACAAATCTGGTTGATTTTTCGCGATCGTCGAATATGCGGGTTTGCCAGTTGAGGCGCTCTTCTATCTCACGCCGCTCGGCCAGTTGCTTGTCCGACGGATCCTGATTTTTCAGTGAAACCTCAAGCTCCGAGCGCGTCTTGCGGACATTGTCCGCCAGCTCTCTCTGGCGTTTGGTAAACCGCTCGATGCCGGCAATAACATCACGCCGCTCGGCCGCGACGAGATCAAATGATGCCGCAAACAGGCGGGTCATCTCGACTTGCCGTTCGTCGCCGCCAAGTTGCCCTGCAAAGCCCGCAACGAACTCTGCCACCTGTTCTTCGCTGTACCGCCTGACAATCAGTTTCTTCGCTGTTGTGCCGGCCTTCGGACTCTTGCGCCAATCGGCGGCGGACCCACTCAGTTCCGGACCCGCCCACATCATCGCCGGGCTGAGTTCCGGCACCTTGACCTGGACGCACGGCCAGTCCTTTTTGGGCTCGTAGGCTTGTGCCGGAGCCGACAATGCCGCTGCAGCCAGACCACTCAAGACAAGTTTCAATCCATGAAATTTCATTACGATGCTCCACCGGGCCCGCCGCGACGCGCGATCAGGCCTTTTGACGGATTATAGGCGAAGACGGCCAATGACAGAAACACCAGTGTGCAGACTGCTACGACCGCCAGCGAGAACCAGTCGACTTTCATGTACAGCGCAAACCGGATCAGTTCGACCGCATACGTGAACGGGTTGAACTGACAGATCTGGTACAGCAATGGACTGGCTTCCTTCATGCGCCACAGCGGGTACAGCGCCGAGGACAGGAAAAACATCGGGAAAATGACGAAATTCATCACCCCGGCGAAATTCTCAAGCTGCCTGATCACCGAAGACAGCATCAAGCCGAGACTGCCGAGCATCAGACCGGACAGCACCAATGCCGGCAGCAGGGCAAAATAACCGGCAATCGGCGGTTGAACTTCCCAGAACCAGGCGATCAGCAGAAACACGTAAACCTGCAGGATGGACACCGCCACGCCGCCGGCCAATTTCGAGGTCAGCAGGAACCAGCGCGGAAACGGACTGACGAGCAGAGACCGCATGGTCCCCACCTCGCGATCATAAACCATCGAAAGGGAAGACTGCATGCCGTTGAACAACTGGATCATGCCGATCAGACCCGGGGTGATGTAGACTTCATACAGCACGTAAGTCGAGTACGGCGGAATGATGGACACACCAAGTACGGAGCGAAAACCGGCAGCGAAGATAAACAGCCAGACCAGCGGGCGGACCAGGGCGGCAATGAAGCGGCCTCGCTGCTGCACGAAGCGCAGTGCCTCGCGCCAGACAATGCCCGCCATGCACCGGTAATAGTGAACCGGTCCCAGCGTGCGCGTAACATTTGGCGATGCCCTGTCGCTCATGCGGCATCCTCCGTCACCGTGGGCCCGGTGAGGCCTGTGAAGGCATCTTTTATCGACGATGCGCCTTGCCGCTCGATGACAGTCCTGACCGTGCCGGACGCCAGCACCTTGCCGTGATGCAGAACCACGGCCTGATCAGCATCCTGAACCTCGTCCATCAGGTGGGTGGCCCAAAGTACGCCCAGCCCGTCTTCCTGCATCAGGCTGCGGACGTGGTCCTGAATATCCTGCCGCGATCCGACATCCAGACCGATGGTGGGCTCGTCAAGCAGCAGAAGCGCCGGTCGGTGAACCAGTGCCCGGGCGATCTCGACCCGGCGGGCCTGGCCACCGGAAAGACTTCTGATCTTGTCATGAGCCCGGCTGGCCAGTCCGATACGCTCAAGTTCGGACATGCTGCGTTCCCGCCCCTGCGCACCGGACATGCCATGCAGTGCTGCATGATAGGTGAGGTTCTGCAGGACACTCAGATCGCTGTCCACCGTGCGGTTTTGAAACACCACACCGAGGTGCTGCAATGCCTTGACCGGTTGCCGGCGGACGTCGTGGCCCAGAACCTCAATAGTGCCGCTGACATTGTCGTACAGCCGGGTGATCAGCGAAAACAGCGTGGTCTTGCCGGCCCCGTTCAGACCGAGCAAGGCGCAAAACTGTCCGGGCGCCACATCAAGATTGACGTCAACCAGCGCTTTTCTGGCGCCGAACGAATGCGACACGCCAGTGATGGATAATGCATGGGTTGTCACAGATGAAAATCCGATCAGGCTGTCGTGCAAAAAGTGCGCGGCAAGGGCTTATTTTACCACGATGTTACCTTTCATGCCGCGATCTTCAAGTCCTTCCACCCACCATTTGTAAGTTCCCGGCCGCACCGTTGAAAACTGCACCTGTATGGTTCCTTCATCATCGAATTCAAGCCAGGCCGGAGCACCGGCCATGTGTACTTCAAGGTCGGAAATGACGATCTGGTTTACCCACACGTCGCGCCACATGTCGGTTTTGAACTTGTACTCCAGCTCACCGGCCGCGCTGATCTTCCAGCGATATCCCTGACCCGAGATCAGCTTGAAATCCGTCTTGTTGACGGCAAACTGATCACCCTCCTTGCCGAGCTTCAATTCAGGAACGGTCTTGCTGGATCGTGTGCGTTTTACATCATCATCGTCATCCGCATAGACCGGGACGGCAAGCAGCATGGACAGGGCGGACAGGGCAATCAGTTTGACAGGTTGCATGAGACAATCACTCCGGTTTCACTTGGGTTTCTGCTGGGTTTGTTTTCGATTTCAATTGGGCGACACAACAACGCCCCACGGAAGCTGGCCCACGGCAACCGACTTGACAGCCTTGCCGCTTGCCACCTCGATGAAGGTAACGTCGTTCGAATTTCCGTTAGTCGAGATCACGTATTTCTCGTCCGGTGTGAAGGCGAGTTGCCAAACCCTCTGGCCAACCAGGATGTATTTTTCAACTTCGTAGGTCTCGGCATTTACCATCGCCACCCGGTTGGATGGTCCAAGCGATACGAATGCCTTTTTGCCGTCCTTGGTTATGCGGACGCCAACCGGCTGAATGGCCTCCGCCACAACCCCTTGTATCGCAAACGATATCTTGTGCTTGATCTCGCGCGATGCATTGTCGATGACGCTGACCGTACCGCCGATCTCCGACGACACCCAGACTTCAGATCCGTCGGACTTGAATTCCGCAAACCGCGGCCGCGAATCGACCAGTACATTGTGGGTTATCTCGAAACTGTCAGTATCGATGAAATGCGCCATGTTGGTGGTCTCCGACGTGTTGACCACAAATTTGCCATCCGGAGAGACACCCATCCCTTCGGGCTCGACACCAACCGGTATTTCATTGATGACGGAATTGTCTTCGAGATTGATGACGGTGACCAGGTTGTCATCTTCGTTGGCCACATAAAGCCGCTTGCCGTCGGGCGACAGAACGAACAGTTCCGGGTCGGGGCCCGACGGCAGCGTGCCGACGATCTGATGGGTCTTGGCATCAATCACTTCAATCGTATCGTCGTCACTGACACACACATAGATGAACTTGCCATCATGTGAAATGGTGATGCCGCGCGGCCGGTTGCCGGTTTTGATGGTCTTCACCACCTCCTTGGTGTCGGTATCGATAACGCTGATCGAATTACCCTTTTCATTCGACACATAGGCCGTGAAAGCTGCAGACGGCAAGCTCGCCAGACAGGTCATGCAGGTTGAGGTCAGCAGTGCGAGAGCAGTTTTTTTCATGGTTGTACCTCTGTCCAAAGTCATTTTTCGAGCTTGCAGCTGGATTCCGGTTTGTCATAGCCCAGAGTATCAAGCTCGGAGAACTGATGCAGAAACCCCGCTTGCGGCGAGATGGACACCACGTTTTTGCCATCTGCCAGCAATACCGGCTGCCGCAGTTGCAGGTTCCAGTCGCGCAGGGTGATTTTCTGGCCCTTGAACGCCGCGATGGAAAAATCCGGATCCTTGATATAAGCGTCAATCTTTGCCGGATCAGCAGACTTGGTGCGCGTAGCGGCCTCGCCGACCATCCGTATGGCTGTCCAGGCCTGCATGTCGATACCCTTCATTCGCCTGCCTGCATGCTTGGCAAACCGGTTCTGTATCTGCGCCGCCCCCCAGCCTTCAAAAGCCGGATGCCAGCTCACCGACTGCAGCCCGGCGGAGCCGGTGACCGGGCGCGGCAGCCAGGTGCGATACGGCAGGTAGGTGCCGAACACCTCGCTTTCGTCTGCAACCACAACCACATCATGGTCTTCAGCGTCCTGCGTAAACACCGGCATCTGCTTTTGAACCTGGGCGTGTCCGGAATCCGTCTGGCGGGCACCGCCGGTATCGACATATTCCTTTTCGGTTACAATCCTGGCGCCATACCGGGTGGCCGCGCGGCGCAGTGATGCAGCCCACGCCTGGTCAGCCGGGTTTGATCCGAACACCAGGAACCAGTCACGCCATTTCTTCCAGATCAGATATTGCGCAAGACCGTCTGCAAGAATTGCCCGGCTTGGCGCCGTGTGGATCACATTGCTGCGGCAGTCCTCATTGCGCAGCCTGTTGTCCCTGGCGCCTGCATTGAAGATCACCACGTCCCGGCTCTTGAAATGATCAGCCGCTTTCAGGACGTTGTCTGCGGAAACATCCAGTACGAAAAACCGCACACCCTGCCCGTACAGCTTGTTCAGGGCCGGGATCATGTCATCGTCCGGTGCCAGCTTCACATCATCCAGCGAGAACTCCTGCCCCGTGAAGCGGCCGGTGGTGTTGTTGTCATTGATGCCCACTTCCGCGCCGGCCAGGCCAAGGTTTTTTGGTGGCTGGTCGAGCACTGAAATGGTCAGCCTCCCCTTTTCAACGGTCTGCAGGTATCCAATGCTGACCTTGTCTGCCGCCTGTGCGGCGCTGCTCAGGTGCACACAGGCCACAAGGCCGACCAGACTCAACAGTCTCCTGGGGCGTTTCATTAACAAGAACAAATCCAATACTTATTATTTTCTTATTTAATTGTATTTCCCTGATATCATCGATAACTATGACGGATACCAGACAAACCTGTCAATCCATTGAAGAGCACATACATGATGTGTAATAAAACAGGGTCGCAAATCAATCGAAAGGGCGAACCGTGACCTCTCCAGCCGTTACCAGCCACACATGGCATTCAGGGCTGACGATACGCTTGATCAAGACGCTGATCGTCATGGCCATCTCGCTGGCAACATTTGCCGGGTCTGCATCCAGCCAAGCCGAACCTGTCATCAAGGCCGGTGTTTTGAAATTCGGCACCGTGAACTGGCTGCTTGATGTGGTGCAGCACAACAAGCTGGACCAGCGCGAAGGTTATCGTCTCGAGCAACTCGAGCTGGCACGCCGAGACGCCACATCTGTAGCGCTGCTGGCCGGAGAGGTGGACACGATTGTCGCCGACTGGTTCTGGGCTCTCAGGGAGCGAAGCGCGGGCGAGAAGCTGGTGTTCCATCCATATTCGCGAACACTCGGCGCGTTGATTGTAAAAAAGGACGGCCCGATCAAGTCTCTGGCTGATCTCAAGGGACGCAGGCTGGGTGTTGCCGGCGGACCACTGGATAAGAGCTGGCTGCTGTTGCGGGCATGGAGCAGGAAACAGCAGATCGGAGACATGGCGGACCTCGCGCAACCGGTGTTCGCCGCACCTCCCCTGCTGGCAGAGCAGATGCGCAATGGCGATCTTGATGCGGTTCTGATCTATTGGCATTTTGCCGCAAAACTGGAAGCTGCGGGGTTCCAGCAGCTATTCGGCGTTGACGAATTCATGCGCGGACTGGGGATAAAGACCCCGCCTCCGCTGATCGGTTTTCTGTTTCGCAAGCCCTCATCGCCATCACAGCAGCGCGCTTTCGCAGGCTTCATGCGGTCAGTAGATGCCGCCTCGCAGCTGCTGCTGGCCAGTGATGCCGAATGGGACCGCATCAGACCCCGCATGGGCGTGAGGTCAGGTGCTGAATTTGAGACGCTGAGGCAACGTTTCAGGACAGGCCGACTGCAGGGCTGGACGCCTGAGGAGACGGCCAGTTCAAAAGCCCTGTTTGATCTGCTCCTGCAAACCGGTGGTGACAGGGTGGTTGGGCGCGGCGTATCGTTTGACCCTGACGTGTTCAAGGCGCAATCATCGCAGTAATGGCGTCTCAACGGTACAACACCTTCGCTCGCATTTCATGGATGATGACGTCCGTCATCAGCCTGCTCGTGGTCTGGTGGGGCGCAGCGCTTCTCGTTCAAAGCCGATACCTGCCGACGCCGCAGGACGTGTTCTCGGTGCTGGCAGTTGAGTTTTCGAACGGTGAACTGCTTTTCCATGTGAGTATGACACTGATGCGTGTTGCCGCCAGTTTTCTGGTCGCCATGGTCATCGGCTCTGCCATAGGAATTGTCATGGGCAAACGGGCCTGGGTCGACCGGCTGTTTGACGGCTGGTTGATGTTCTTCCTCAATCTTCCTGCCCTTGTGACAATCGTGCTTTGCTTCATCTGGTTCGGCCTGACCGAAGTGGCAACCGTTCTCGCAGTGGCAATCAACAAGATACCCAATGTCGCCGTGACCTTGCGCGAGGGCACGAAAGCTCTGGACCCTGCCTATGAGCAACTCGCCAGGGCATACAGATTCGGTCGCTGGAAAACCCTGCGGCATGTCGTGTTGCCGCAACTGGCGCCGTATTTCGCCGCCGCAGCAAGGTCCGGCCTGGCACTGGTCTGGAAAATTGTTCTGGTGGTGGAGCTGCTTGGCCGCAGCAATGGCGTCGGCTTTCAGATCCACCTTTACTTTCAGCTGTTTGATGTTGCCGCCATTCTGGCATATGCGATCTCGTTCATTGTGGTGGTTCAGCTTATCGAGACCTTCATCCTGCAACCCTGGCAGCAAACGGCGGCGCGGTGGCGAACATGACGGCTCTGAAGCTCGCCATCCAGCACAAGCCGTTCGCCAGGGAAGACGGCGAACTGAACGCCATCGAAAACATCGAAATCGAAATTGCCGCCAACGAATTTGTCGCGGTGCTGGGTCCGTCCGGCTGCGGCAAGACCAGCATGCTGCAAATCGCCGCCGGACTGGATCAGGAATACACCGGGGCTGTGGAATACGCCGCCGGTCTCGAAGACCGGATGGCCTATGTTTTCCAGTCGCCTACACTGTTGCCATGGCGGACGGTTCGCCAGAATATCGAGCTGGTGTTTTCGGACCCGCAAACTCACGCTGACGCCATTGCGTCGGTGCTCGAGGCAGTCGGACTGGCGGGTTCGGAAGACATTTATCCGCTGCAACTGTCGATGGGCATGCAGCGACGTGCCGCGCTGGCGCGCGCCTTCGTGCTGCGGCCGCGGCTGCTGTTGATGGATGAACCGTTTGTATCACTTGACGAACTGCTGGCAGCCCGATTGCGCGACCTGCTCAAGACCATGCTGGCTGGCAATCCGGCCAGCGTGCTGTTTGTCACCCACGACTGGCGCGAAGCCTTGTCCCTGGCCGACAGACTGATTTTTCTGAGCCCGGGCCCTGCCCGGATTACCGGCGAGCTGGCTGTCCCGCTGAGCCCACAGCAGCGCTCCAGGCCGGCGGACCTGCAGAATTTCAGAGATGCGAACGCAAAGTTCTTCCAGTCCGGCAAGCAATGAAAGTTGTGCGCCAAAGCGATCACATTAGCGCGACCCCGTTTGGTTGTTGAGCCGGATTGGTGTATATAAAACTTGGTTTTTGCCGCTAGAGCAACATGGCTTCTATTGAACCCATAAAGTTGCTCCAGAACTCTGGAAACTGATCTGAGAAAGCCCGGATTTCCGCAAAGGAGAATACTTGATGCGAAACATTGCAATTGTTACCTCTCTTTGTGCTGCCTTGATGCTGCCGGTACCCGCATTCGCTGGCAACACGCCGCCGGAAACCACGTGGCAATCGATTCAGGCTGATATTTTCGAGAAAACAGCGTTCCTCAACGGTGAGGACGTGATGAGCATGGACGCGCCCTACCGGGCGGAAGATGCTGCAATCGTTCCCATTGTCATCAAGGTGCAGCCAGACAGCGGCATCCGCAAAGTGACAGTTGTCATTGACGAAAACCCCGCTCCCATGGCGGCAGAGTTTACATTCGGCCCTGCTGCCGCATCGGCTTCGTTCTCGTCCCGGTTCCGCGTCAACAGCTATTCCTGGGTCCGCGCCATCGGCGAAACCGAAGACGGCAGGCAATTCATGATCAAGAAATTCGTCAAGGCGTCCGGCGGCTGTTCTGCACCCGCTTCAAAGGATGCCGAAGCCGCGCGAGCCCTGATGGGAAAAATGAAACTACGGATTTTCAAGGCCGGCGAAACCAGAGTGCTTGAACAGTCAAACGGCACCCGTGAAGCCCAGATCATGATCCGCCACCCGAATAATTCCGGTCTGCAGATGGATCAGGTGACCATGCTGCATATACCCGCCCATTTTGTGGATTCCATCGAGGTGAAACGCGGCGAAGATCTGGTTTTGAAAGTCGAGGGCGGTATTTCTCTGAGTGAAGACCCGAACATCAGGTTCTTCTACAAGGCTGCAGGCAGCGGTGAGTTTCTGGTCAACGCGTCCGACACCGATGGCCAGGTCTTCAAAAAATCCTGGCCGGCACAGGGGTCGTGATCAGAAGCATCTTATCTCTGCTTCCGCCTGCGCCCGGCGCAAGGCGTCGACCTTGTTTCGCATGATGGGCGATGTGCGGAAGATCGAAGTGTTTTCGCCTCCCTTCTGCGCAACCATGAGCACGGTTTCAGCACCGACATATTCATCGTATGTGATAATTGACGCAATCAGGTCGATGGAGCACGAGCACCTCTCCAGCGCATCCCGTGTCTGACCGTTTACCGCCATGCAGCCGAATACATAATCGGCCCGAGCGGACGTCGGATAGTCATTGATAAAGCCTTTTTCCTGCCCGCTTGCCGGTCCCGCAGCCAGCAGCATTGCGAAACCCGTAATGGCAGCCGTCCGGCCAACCCCTGCAGACATCCTGCTGATCATTTTGCCTCCTGCGACTTGAATGACATGTATTGTTTCCTCAGCACATCGGAGCCTGGTTCTGAGCCGGGAATGGTGCTGGATATGCTGACGATTCCGCCCGGCACTTCATCAGACACAATGAACTCATAGACGGTGTTCTGATACTCCGGCACGCGTTGCATGTTGGGGTCGCCTTTGAAAGGCACCAGTGTGATCTTGTGGCCGGACACATCGCGCCCGTCATGCTGGATACTGGTCGGTTCGATCATCGCATCTTCCCGCATCGCCTTGCGGATCTTGTTGCGGAAATAGGCCGGAATACCGCCAAGATGACGCTTGAAATCATACGTATCCTGCTCGAGCAGGATCATGATCGCCGGATTGCCGGACGTCTGTGGTATCGGGCCGATATTGCGGGCCCGCGGGCCAGTGTAGATGTGCAGGTGGGCCGTGCGCTTGCTGCTGTCCTTTTCGTCTTTAAGGACATCAAGCCGAATGGTGTCGCTCAGGTCCCTGCCGTATTTTTTCTCGTCACTGCTGATGCGCTTGAAATCATAGACCAGTGTGGTGTCGGGCTTGATCGAGGTCAGATAGGGTTTGTCAAACAACAAGGAAGAGACGGTCTCGGGTTCACCTGCAACTGCAGCATTTGCCAGCGCCACCCCAGACAGAATCGTGATAACAGACAGAACTTTAGTGACTATGCTTGATTTCATCTCGTAGCATCTTTCCGGGGCGTCAGCGCTGAACATAGGCAATAGACCAGCACAGTTGTCTGACCGCATCAAGGCATCAATTCATGTGCGGGTGGTGAATTCTGTCATCTGGTGAGTTGGGTTTTACGTAGTCAGTCGTGGTCAGGATGAACTTGGGTTCTACACCCAAAAGTCATAAGCCTGACCGCATCTAAAGTGCTAGAACACCATTGGTTCAACGGTAACCGGATCGAATTTCATGTCTTCAATCGCCAGCATTGCAGCCGAGCTGATCACCGTTATCGGTCTGTCGATGAACAGCCCTGCATTGGTAGTGTCCGATCCCGTTATAAGGCAGCTGGACGCAAGCGACCTGCAACACAAGGTATGTGGCAAGCCATGCAGGGTATTGGCGTGGTATGGCCCGGACGGGATCATTTACATAGACAATCGCGTTGATCCCAAGCGCAATATCGTGGCCAGAGGAATTCTGCTGCACGAACTGGTGCATCATGTACAGCGTGAAGCCCGGGGCGGCAATGCCGACAATTGCACGGAATGGTTGCAGCGTGAACGCCAGGCCTACCGGATTCAGGCACAATGGCTGTTTGACAACGGCATCGATGCCTCGCCGCTGATCTGGCAGGTGCGCACAGTCCGGTGTAATCCTGACGCGTTCGGCAAACCTTCAACGACACAGAAAGAATGACAGCGCCTTGACCGGCCGCGGGCATTTCACGGCCGCGTAAACATGAAACCCTTTCCGCGCACGGTGCGAACACTGGCACGCGCATCTGCCCCCAGTGTGCCGAGCTTGCGGCGCAGGTACCCGATATAGACATCAACCACATTGATCGCCACGCCGCCCTGGGCGTGCCAGAGTGCGTCGAAGATCGCTTCCCGTGACAGGGGCTGATTTTCATTGCGCATCAGAAACAGCAACAGGTCAGCTTCGCGCTCCGTCAATTCGGCACAGTTGCCTTCAAATCTCACTTCCCTGATGGTCCGGTCATAGATGAGGCGGCCATGGCTCACCACATCACCCTCATTATCCGGCGTGTCTTCCGATCGTCGGCGCTGCTGTGCCGTGATACGCGCCAGCAGTTCTTCGAACGCAAACGGCTTTACGACATAATCGTCGGCGCCTGCCGACAATCCATCGACCCTGTCGTTTACGGCATCGCGTGCCGACAGCATAATGATGGTGGCCGCATGATCCCGGCTTCGAAGATTGCGGCAGACATCCAGCCCGGAACATCCCGGCAGCATGACATCCAGAACAATCACATCGAAATGGTTGTGCTGCACGTTTTCCATAGCAGTCTCGCCACTTGCCGCGTGCATTGTGGTCACGCCTTCAGCCTTGAAATTGCGCTGCAGCAGTGAGGCAATGTCCGGGTCATCCTCCACGATGAGTACCTTCACGTCGTTTTACCCTGATCTGTTGTTCCGCTCATGAGGGGCAACGTGACATGGACAGTAACCCCCGGTCCATCCGCATTGTTGCCAAGTGAGATGGAACCGGCGTGTTCCTCCACCACCCATTTTGCCAGGTTGAGGCCAATGCCGAAACCGTCGCTTTCAGCCTCGACCTGCAGGTTGTTGTCACCGCCGGCGCGGGCGAACCGCTCAAACACATGCGGCAGGCTGTCGGGATCAATGCCGCGTCCGCGGTCTTCAACCGCGACCACAGCATTTTGTTGTTGCCGCGAGACACTGATCCTGATCACTGATTTTTCGGGTGAATTCTTCACCGCATTGACGATCAGCCCGCCCATCACCTGACGCAGCCAGTCATAATCTCCCAGTACGGCAAGTTCTTCGGTCGCGGGGTCAAGTTTCAGCTCGACCCCCCGGCGTTTGGCCGGTTTGGTTTCATCCCCAACCGCATCAGCAACAACCTTGGCGAGGTCAATGCGCCCGGACGACAGATTAAGACGCCCGCTTTCAGACCGCGCCACCCTGAGCATGTCATCTACCCGGCGGCGCAGTTCCCGTACCCTGCCGAGGATGGTCTCGAATGATTGCCTCATATCGGCAATCCGGGGGCGGGCCTTGGCATTGAGATTATATTCCGCTTCACCCTGGACAACTGTCAAAGGCGTGCGCAGTTCGTGGCTTATGTCTGAAAAGAAACGCCGCCGGTTGCTGTCGATCTTCTCAAGTTTTTCGTTGGCCTGGCGGAGGTCTGCGGTTTGACGGTCAACGGTTTCCTGCAAGTCGTGCTGTGCGGTTTTCAGCACGTCTTCACGCACAGCGAGACTGCCGGCCATTGTGTTGAACCGGCGCATCAGGTCAGTCAGTTCATCCTGGCCAGTCGGATTGAGCCGTGTGGTCAGCTTTCCTTCGGCAATAGCTTCGGCACCCTGGACGGTTTCGGCAATGCGTCTCAGCAGCGGCCATCCAAAGCGAAAATAGATCACCAGCGACAGCAGAACCGTTGCGCTGACCAGGGCGATGGCGATGGCAATCAGGCGTTCGCGCAGGCTTGCAGTGCGCCGGTGCATTGCGGCTGATAGCTGTCTTTCATTTTCTATCGCCTGGAACAGAATGGGCGAAATGCCGATCCCGAAGGCATTCAATGCACCCTGCCCGCTTGCCCCGCCGGTATCCTCCGCCAGCGAGCGTCCGATTGATCTGTGCAGGTTGTCGAACTGGGCTTTCATGCGCGACAGGTTCAGGCCTTTCGTTGCCGCGGCAGTTCTACCATCGCCGGTTTCACGATCGACCTCCAGCACGTTGAGCGACAACAGCCGGGTGAAAGTCTGCCGCACCGGTTCGTGGGCCTGGTTGATCTGCTGTCGGGCCAGGTCGCGATTGGCGCCCGGCGCAATGGCCGCAGTCGCCGCGTCCCGGTACTCGCTGAGCCGACTGGCCAGCACCAGATAGTTTTCGATACGGATCTGGGCCGCCTGGGCCTTGTCGACAAGCTGCTGCGAGCTCGTCAGGCCATAGGTCAGCAGACCTGCCGAAATGGCACTGATCACCGCAGCACTCAACAGCAGCAGCAGCACTCTCGTTCGCAGCGACCGTAGCCGGGAAATGGTGCCGCTACTCATTGATCTGCAATACTGGCGATGAAATTGCCAAATGCCCGCGGGCCATCGCCTACCGTTATGTTTGTTGTGATCTCAAGTGTTTCTGCATCAATGCGGCTGAGTGTGTTATCGAACCAGTTTGCCACCAGAACACTGCGTCCGTCTGACGCCACAGCGATGCCTTCGGGATATTCTCCGGTTTCCAGTGTTGCCAGCACCTTCAGAGTGGTTTCATCGAACACTGTCACCGTACCGGCGTACTGATTGGTAGCGAAGCCCTTTCCTTTCGCAAAGGCGACCGCATAGGGATGGTCTCCCACCTTTACCGTGCCGACCGCCTGTCGGGTCCCGATATCGATGACCGTCAGTGAGTTGGACCCAACGTCAGCGCTCATCAGGCGTTTGCCGTCAGGTGTGAAGGTTATGCCGAACGGCCGCTCTCCGGTTTGCACGGTTGCAATTTTCTCATGGCTTTGTGTGTCAAACAGGGTGACCTGATTGCTGTCGCGGTCAGCACTTGCCAGCAAGTTTCCATCAGGTGAAACCGCCAGCCCGGAGGGAGATTTTCCGGTCTTCAACGTCTTCTTGATGTCACCGCTGTCGGTATCGATCACGAAAACCCGGTGTTCATACCAGTCCGCTACATAGACGTGCTTACCGTCCGGGTGGATGGCGACACCAAGCGGGCCGCCGCTCAGCGGTATCTGGCTTATGAGCTTGGCGGACACGGTATCCAAAACCGTCAGATACTTGCCCTCAGGGCTAGTGACATAGGCCCGCGTGCCATCCGGCGACACGACGACACCTGCAGGTTTCCCTCCAACCTTGATGGTTGCCGTTACCTGCATGGTCGCAACATCGACCACGCTCACATCATCACTGGACTGGTTGGTAACGAAGGCTAGATCGCGCGCCAGCCCGGCACTTGTCATTGCCCAGGCAACAACAAATGCAGCAACGGCCGCACGCGCTGATCGCAGCGGACGCAAAATCAACTTCCGCCGTTCTCGAGTTCCTTTTTAAGGGCATCAAGCCCGCTGCGGTAAACACCGCTAACTGCCTTGATTGCCGCGGCTTCGTTCAGTTCCGGCGGCGGGTCGTTGTTCGGGTAACCGCGATAAAAGGCGCCGCGCCATTCAACCAGTGTCTTTTCGTCACCCATCGGTTTGACGGTGAGGTGGGACGAGTAGTTGGTCACTGGCAACACTGTCACTTCAACCTTGTTGATACGGTAGGAGTAACTCATTTTCTCGGTGCTGTATTTGTACAGCTCCTCGGCGATCGTCGCCGTGCCATCACCCTGCAGGGTCAGCACGCGTTTTGCGCCGATGTCATTGCCATTGGCACCTTCGGTCTTGGCTACGGCAGGATGCCATGACATGTCCTGGAAATTGCCGATACGCTCCCATACTTTGGCAGACGGTACATTAATTTCGACAGTCTCAGTATGCTTCTTCCGGGTTGGGCCATGCGCGACAGCCAGTGACGCCATTACCACGAGCGCCACTCCGGTCACTACGCTACGCCTGACAATATTCATCCATTCCTCCGTGCAGTTTTTATGATGCCGATCGGACATTTCGTTGTCCTTGCAAACCGAAGACTAGACATGCTTGCCCGAAATAGCCACCACAACCCAGCTTGTCACCGGCCGGTAATGGCGTGGCACGGCGTATGGCGGTGCCCGGGGTCGCACCGATGTGCCGAAGATCGTCGACTGGTACATGGACGGCAAGATCGACATTGACCCGATGATCACCCACACGCTGGCGCTTGAAGACATCAACAAGGGCTTTGACCTGATACATGCAGGCGACCCGATCCGCGCCGTGGTCGTCTATTGACCGCCATCTATGTGAATGCAGATGCCTGCCCGGTGAAGGCCGAAGCCAGCCGCGTGGCGGCATGTCACAGCAGTTCCGCAATCGGCGGTACTTTCTTCCACGCAGGTGTCGGTTGTTCCGTGCCTGCTTCGGGGATGTGACGTGACGGAGCAACCTGTTCCATATGCGGCACATAGCGCGGGCAGTTGGGGAATATGTGGGTCACGTCAACCTGCACGATACGCTGCGCGCCGTGATAGTTCGTCAGTTCCGGATGCTCATCATGCACACTGGCCACACCACTGACCCGCAGCCTCAGATAGAGTTCACCCTGGCCCTCTTCTGCGCCGAACTTCATGAACAGCAGGCCCACATTCGGGTTCTTCACGATATTGCCGAGCGACTTGTACATTCGGTTACCGTCATAGTCGGGAAACACCAGTTGGGTTGGCGTCGTAACACGAACAAAGCCGGGAGCGCCGCCCTTGAATGAGCAGTCCGTATTGTCGCCTGCCGCCGTGGCCAGAAAGAAGAACGGGACAGCCTCGACAAAGTCACGAAACTCGTCTGTAAACGACGATGTCTCGACCAGGTCCACAATCCGGTCAGCCACGGCCCGCCCGTCATACTTGTCCTGAAGCTCGCGATTACCCTCATGGAACATCGACATGAATTTATCCTCTTCGTGATTGCATCCGACCGTCACCCTGAAAGGTTGCAGTGTCCTTCATGAGGGCACTGGGCGGCAACCGGCAGATTACACAATTTCCAGAATGCGAGAACCGGCTGTGTATCCGGTTGACTGCCGGCACTCGTAGCTGATCACCGTTTCACGTTCACCCGTGGCTGCGGGTTGTTTGAAGAAGGGCAAACGGCGACCAGTGTCGTGATTCAATGTCTGGCTCTCGTTGCTCATGCGCCTGATCTCAAGCAGGCTGAAGCAAAAAACACGCGGCTCCAGGTTCATACGGTATTGATTTTCTCGCCGGTCTGACCTTCTGTTCAGCATATCAGTGATCGCCCGGACCAGCTCTGGTCAGATCAGGCCTTTTCTACAGATTTCGGGAAATGGAGTATTCGATGAACGGCGCAGAGAGCCTGGTAAAGACATTTCTGCAGAACGGTGTTGACACTGTTTTTGCAAACCCCGGTACGTCAGAGATGCACTTCGTTGCGGCTCTGGATGACCATCCGGAAATGCGCTGTGTCCTTTGCCTTTTCGAAGGCGGCACATCCGGAGGTGCCGACGGCTACTTCAGAATGAAACGGGATGTTGCAGCCACGTTACTTCATCTTGCGCCGGGCTTCGGAAATGCCTTTGCAAATCTGCATAATGCCCGCAAAGCCAACTCCGGCGTGGTGAATGTCGTCGGAGATCACGCCACCCATCATCTGCGATACGAAAGTCCGCTGAAGGGAGATCTGACCGGTATCAGTCAGGCGGTAAGCCACTGGACACGTGTGTCTCCCGACGCAAAATCCGTTGCCGGCGATGGCGCTGCCGCCATTCGCGCCGCACGGGCAAACAACGGCCAGGTTGCAACACTGATCCTGCCCGCAGACACAGCCTGGAATCCGGCAGTCAGCCCGGTTGTATACGACACTGTGCCACCGCTCACCCGACCGTCGGAGGCCGAGATTGAAGCAGCCGCCCTGAGACTGACTTCGGAAAATGCCGCACTTGTTGTAGGCGGTGACGCCCTGTTTGGCAGGTTGCGGGAGCTGGCGGGAAAGATTGCAGCCAGGACCGGCTGCCGCCTGGTCGCAGACACCCTGATCCCGAGACTTTCCAAAGGTGCCGGAACCGCGAAAATCGAGCAACTGGTCTACCCGATAACGCCCAAGATCGGGCAAATGGAGAAGCTCACCTCGCTGACACTCGTGGGAACCAACCGGCCTGTCGCGTTCTTTGCCTATCCGGACAAACCTTCTGTACCGGAACCGCCCGCATGCACGATATCAGAACTGTGCACTCCCGAAATGGATGTTGCGTGGACGATCGAAGCGCTGTCCGACGCGGTCGGCGTTGGCTCCCGGACAGGGTTTCAATCGTACGAGCTTGACCTGCCCGACGTTCCAACAGGCCAATTGACGCTCGAAAAGGTGGGTCAGGCGCTGGCCGCGCTGATGCCGGAAAACGCGGTTGTTTGCAATGAGTCCATCACCTCTGGTGCCGCTGTCATACCGCCGACCAAAACCGCCCGCCCACATGAGTTTCTTGGCGGTACCGGCGGCGCCATAGGATACAGCCTGCCGTGTGCCGTCGGCGCTGCAATCGCCTGTCCTGATCGCAAACTCATTGCTCTGACAGGCGATGGATCGGCAATGTACACGCTGCAGTCCCTATGGACGATGGCCCGCGAAGGTCTCGACATCACCGTGATCATATTCGCCAACCGCGGTTATCAGATACTGCGGCACGAACTGGCCAATGTCGGCGTTGAGAGCTATGGGCAGAACGCCAGCGCAATGTTTGACATCGAGGAGCCTCTGATCGACTGGGTGTCCCTCGCCCGCGGACACGGTGTTCCGGGAATGAGAACGGATGACATGGAGAGTTTTTGCAAGGCGTTGCAGGCCGGATTGCAGAACCAAGGCCCCTACCTGATCGAGGTCGCATGCCCATGATGAAATTCGCGGCCTCTGTAACTTCGGGCACTCTGTGATCAAATGAGAATAGCATCAAACCATGCGTGATATTCATGGCACAAAGGGTTCTGCGAGCGGTGTAGCTGGTTCATCGATTGGCAGCTACGACTACATCATCGTCGGTGCCGGCTCAGGTGGATGTGTCCTGGCCAATCGCCTCTCCGCCTGCGGGAAACATAAAGTCCTGCTGCTGGAAGCCGGTGGGCGTGATGTCAATCCGTGGATCCACATCCCCATCGGTTATGCAAAAACCTTCAGGAACCGCCGGGTCAACTGGATGTACGAAACCGAACCTGAACCGGAGCTGGATGGGCGCCGGATATATCAGCCGCGCGGCAAGGTGCTTGGCGGCACGAGCTCGATCAACGGGCTGCTTTACATACGCGGGCAGCAGGAGGACTTTGACCTCTGGCGTCAGTTGGGCAATTCCGGATGGTCTTACGCCGACGTCCTGCCGTATTTCAGGCGGGCGGAAGATCAACAGCGCGGCGAAGACCGCCTGCACGGCGTAGGCGGACCTCTTGCCGTTTCAGATCAACGCCAGACGCACCCCCTGTGCGATGCTTTTATAGAGGCCGGCGTCGAACAGGGGTTGCCTCTGAATCAGGACTTCAATGGCGAGCACCAGGAAGGTGTCGGTTACTTCCAGACGACATCGCGCAACGGTCAGCGCTGCAGCACTGCGGTGGGTTATCTCAACCCTGCGAGATCACGCAACAACCTGCGTATTGAAACCCATGCCCATGTCACGCGGATACAGGTCAGTGACGGCACTGCGCGCGGAGTTGAATTTTTCCAGAAAGGAGTTGCCAGATCGGCTGCCGCATCCGGGGAAATCATCCTTTGTGGAGGGGCGATAAATTCCCCGCAACTGCTGGAATTATCGGGCATTGGCAATGCAGATATCCTGAACGATCTGGATATTCCCGTCGTGCATCACCTGCCCGGTGTCGGAGAAAATCTGCAGGATCACTTCCAGATACGGATGGTATTGCGCAGCAAACAACCCGTCACATTGAACGACGCTGCCCGGTCGCTGTGGGGCAAGGCAAAAATGGGCCTGGATTACGCGCTGTTTCGCAACGGCCCCCTGGCTGTCAGTGCGGGATATGCTGCTGCGTTCTTCAAGACAGACCCCTCCCTGGTCTCGCCCGATATCCAGATCCATTTCATCCTGTTCAGTTCCGACAAAATGGGCGAAAAACTGCATCCTTTCTCCGGCTTCACGGCCTCCGTCTGCCAACTGCGGCCGGAGAGCCGCGGGACGATCCATGCCAGGAACGCCGACCCGTTCGACGCGCCGGCGATAAGGGTGAATTACCTGTCACAGGAAATCGATCGCCTCGCCAACATCAACGGCTTGAGAAAGTTGCGGACGATCCTCGGGTCAGACGCAATGAAACCCTATCTGGCGGAGGAAATGGAACCTGGAGCCGACGTGCAAAGCGACGACGACCTGCTGCAGTTCTGCCGTACCGCCGGCGCGACGGTCTATCATCCTGTCGGAACCTGTTGCATGGGAACAGGCAACGAGGCTGTTGTTACTCCGGAGCTCAAGGTGCATGGCATAAAGGGTCTGAGGATCGCAGATGGCTCAATCATGCCGCGTCTTGTCTCGGGAAACACCAATGCTGCCATCGTCATGATTGGAGAAAAAGCCTCCGATCTGATCTTGTCGGACGCAAGATAGGGTTTGCCCACAACAACCGGGAGGCCTTTCCAGGCCTTTTGACGCGGCCTTGCCAATGCCCACCCGAAGCTACAATCTGGGCACAACAGGTTGGCCATCAGGTCCGTACCGGCCAGGATAAGCAGTCTGCCGCCGACAACCATCTGAGGAGCACCACCCCATGGCTGCTGATTTTCCGCACCTGATGTCGCCACTCAGGATCGGTGCACGAACCGTTCGCAATCGCGTGCTGGTGACCGGCCATATTCCCGGGCTGGAAGAAGCAGGTCACGCCAACGCAGCCTTCATCGCCTATCACGCCCGCCGGAGCCGGGGCGGCGCCGGCTTGCAGATGACCGGCACAAGCGGATTTCATCATACCGGCCATGCCAATTCCGGGCGCGGCATAGACCTGACGCGGCCCGGCGTCGAGGATGGCCTTGGCCGGCTTGCCGACGCGGTACATGCGCATGGCGGAACATTCCTGATACAACTGGGACACAGCGCGGCCACGGTGGACTATTCCGACATAGGCAAACCGCTGTGGGCGCCCTCCCCGGTGGCGTCGCAGGTTCTCAAAGTCATGCCGCGCCAGATGACGCGGGCCGACATTGCCGAGTTGGTTGCAGCCTATGGGGCGGCCGCTGCGAAAGTGCGAAGTGTGGGACTTGACGGAGTGGAGATCCTCGGCGCCTTCGGCTATCTGCCAGGGGCATTCCTTTCACCTGCCAGCAATCTGCGCCGCGATGACTATGGCGGCAGCGTCCGAAACCGGGTCCGCTTTGCCCTGGAAGCAGCCGCGTCGGTACGCGCGGCCGCAGGGCCTGACCTGATCGTCGGCATGCGCATTGCCGGCGATGAAAAGATGGCGGGCGGACTGGACAACGATGACATGGCCGAGATCGCGGCCCTGCTTGGCGAGGCCGGATCACTGGACTATCTCAACATTGTGGCCGGCAGCAATTATGACCGCATCATGCGTTGGGAGCACTGGCCGGCAAGTCCGGCGCCGCATGGTCAGTTTGCGCCATTGGCGGCGCGCATCCGCACCGCCGTTTCAGTTCCGGTGTTCGTCACGGGCCGGGTGACCGACCCGGCGCTGGCCGAACAGATCCTGGCCCGCGGCGAGGCGGACATGGTCGGAATGACACGGGGACATATTGCAGACCCGGATATCGTGACGAAGATCAAAGCTGGCGAGGCTGACAGGATACGCCCTTGTGTCGGAGCCAACGTCTGCATCAATCGGGCGGTGAGCGGCAAGCCCGTACGCTGTTTCCACAACCCGGAGGCTGCTCGCGAACTCGAATTCGCCGACGACAAGCCGGCAATTGCACCGCGACGGGTAGCAGTGATCGGCGCCGGGCCTGCCGGACTGGAAGCAGCACGGCGGGCGGCTCTTCTTGGTCACCAGGTAACTGTATACGAGACCGGCGCACAGATTGGCGGGCAACTCAGATTGTGGGCGAACTCCCCCTTTGCCAAAGAGTATGGCCTGTCGGTTGACTGGTATGAGCAGGAACTGGAGAGGGCGCAGGTACCGATAAAGCTCAACACCCGGATGGAGCCGGACGATCTCGAAAAAATCAGCGCAGACACAATGATCCTGGCCACCGGATCAGTGCCGATTGCAGCACGCGAACTGCCGGGCAAATCAGGTTCCGGCATAGGTATGGCAACTCCGGATGAGGTATTGATGCGCACGGCAGGTTCTGGTGCGCGCCATGCTGTGATCGCCGATGAAGGCGGAGGGCGCAATGGGCTGGCCGCTGCCGAGGTTCTGGCCGAAGCCGGAGCGCAGGTGACGGTGGTGACCGGTGACCCGGCTGTCGGCGAGCATGTCGATGGCACGGTACGCACGCAACTCTACCGCTTCCTGCTCCAGCGCGGTGTCGTGTTCCGGTCCATGGAGACGGTGACCGGACTGGCGAAGGGCACAGTCTTGACCCGTAACATATACACCGGAGATGCCGGCGAGATTACCGATGCAGATCTGCTGGTGGACTGGCGCGGCAACCGTGTTGTCTGCGATCTCGAGGCAGCAGCCCGGGCGCGGTTTGCGCGCGTCGAAGTTGTGGGCGACAGCGTTGCGCCACGCACCGTTCAGATCGCGACTGCCGAAGGCGCGGACGCCGCACGACGGATCGGACCGTAGGCTTCAAGCTTCCCATCCGGGCCGGAACGATATCAGATAGGAATTGTTCTCACATCCACGAAGTCCCAGTCCGGATGCGGGTGGCAATGCATCGCGACCTGCCGGGTGGCGGACCGGTCCTCGTCAACGCGGTTTTCTGAGACCGTGTTCCCGGTTCAGCCGATGAGAACCCCCGGGTTCATGATGTTGTTGGGGTCAAGCGCAGACTTGATACGCCTGATGGTTTCAAGTCTTGCCTTGCCGGCAAACGTTTCCAGGTCATGTGTCTTGAGTCTTCCGATGCCGTGTTCGGCGCTGATCGATCCGCCGTGGTTGTGGCTGGTATCGTTGATGGCCATTCGAACAGCGTCGATGATGCCGGGATGTGATGTCAAAAATTCCGTCTTGCTCACATCGGCGGGAGGAATGACGTTGTGATGAATGTTCCCGTCTCCAATATGCCCGTAGCTGTTGATCCGAACGCCCGGATGGATTTCTGTAATCGCCTTGACGGTATCGGCAATAAAGGCGTCCACCCTGCTTATCGGTACAGATGTATCACTGTTGCAGAACGCGCCAGCCAGGCGGTTTGCTTCAGGGGTGTTTTCGCGCAGCGCCCAAAGGCCGTCTCGTTGTGATTGCGACTGGGCAATCACGGCATCCAGCACAATGTCCCTTTCAATGCAGTCCGCCAATGCGGTTTGCAGACGCTCGCCGATACCAAGCGGGCCGGTAGCTTCCAGCAGCAAGGCCCAGTCACAATTCACTTCAAACGGGTTTTGCAGCGCCGGAAACTTTGAGGTCACCAGTTCCAGCCCGAAACCACTCATCAATTCCAGCGCCGAGACAGCGTCACCCAGATGCCCCTTTATCTCGTTGTAAAGCGTCAATGCGTGTGCGGGGGAATTGATCGCCAGTAGAGCTGTTGCGGTTTCAGGATCAACCGGTTTCAGCACCAGTGATGCGGCAGTGATGATGCCCAGCGTACCTTCACTGCCAATCAGGAGATGGCGCAGATCATAGCCGGTGTTGTTTTTGCGCAACGGGCTCAGTTCACTCAGGATTGTGCCGCACGGCAGAACAGCTTCGATCCCAAGACACAAATCGCGCGCATTGCCGTACCTCAGCACCTGAATGCCGCCGGCATTCGTGGCCAGGTTTCCCCCGATGCAGCAGCTTCCCTTGGATGCCATGCTCAACGGAAACATCATGTTCTGTTCCTGCGCCACGCTGTGAACATTCTCCAGAATGCATCCGGCTTCGGCAACGATTACACCGTCATCGAGCGACAACTCGCGCACTTTGTTCATCCGCTCAAGCGACATGATGATCGCATTGTCGCTGTCAATCGACAGTTGGCCCGCCACGACACCGGTTCCACCGCTATAGGGCACAATACCCACCCCGGCCGCGTTGCAGAGCCGCACAATGGCGGCTACCTGCTCGGTCGAGTTGGGCAGTACAATCAGGCATCCCCTGCCCTTGAAGCGCCCGCGCGGATCATCAAGGTAACGCTGCTCGTCCCTTACATCTCTCCAGCCCGCGTCACCGACAATGAGTTTGATGTTGTCCGTCGTCTGGACGTCTGGGGAATTGAATAGAGAACGAGGCAATTGGTTATCTCCTGGACATGACTGCGGCAGGCCCGGCAATGACGACTTAACTGCCCATGGGCGCAGCACATTCAGCCACTATAGACACCGGCGGCGTCTTCACCAGTTTTCTCGACAGCGTCGCCATCCGGTGCCCGCCGGCGTGCCTCGGTCACCCGCAATCCCCTTTGCATCCTGCCGCAACGAGGCAGTGCGGAACCGACATCAGCCCCGCCCGATTCTATACCGTTTCTGGCAAATGACGGTCAGATTGCCAAAAACCGGTATCCGGGAGTTCGCCAAAGTAACGATGACTGCAAAAAGGGGTTTACAGATGAGATTGCCACTCGCACAATGGTGGTACTCAAAAATGGTGCGGCAACAGCTTACGAGTGCATGGATGAAGAAGTTTCATCAATGCATGCTGGTCCATTGGCGGCGATAGATCTGGGCCAGTTCGAAAACAACAGAGAGATGATCTCTGAAGAACAAAAGCCTTGACCCCAGGAGGGCGCGCCGGTGTGGACGGATAAATTTCAGTTTGAAATACAAGTATCAAATCAAGACAGAACCAGGAAGTTCTGGGATGAAGACGCTGCCTATGAATTCATCGAGCATCGCGTCTGGCCCGACGGCCCGGTTTGCCCGCACTGCGGTGGCGTAGACCAGATCGGGCGATTGCGTGGCCAGAGCACCCGGACACGCACCTACAAGTGTTATGAATGCCGCAAACCGTTTACCGTCAAGATCGGCACCATTTTCGAGCACAGCAAAGTGCCGATGTACAAGTGGCTGCAGGCCATGGTGCTCTATCGCGGCCGCAAACATGGTATCAACGCCAATCAGGTCGGCAAGGCCCTGGGCGTGACATTCAAGACGGCCAAGACAATGCTGACGCTCATTCGAAAACAGGTAAGCGGGCGTGGCGACAAGGCCCGCGAGCAACTTCTTCTTGAAGACTGATGGTAGCGACTCCGGTCATAGCGACTTTGCCGGAGGGGACAACATGGTGAAATTCCACAACTGGATCGCACCTGGCTGAACCCTGCCGGACCTATGATCTCGGGTTTCTGCTGGACAGGCAGGCGGGTGAGCGGACGGGTATTGCCTTGCCTGGATCTCCTGTCCGCACACCTTCAAGGCAGCGCGAACCGGGCTGGGAGCTTGTAAGACTATCACAACCAATCACAGTAAAGTCACTCCAGTATTGCCGAAATAACCCGTATAAGGTTGATTTTGCACCAATTTAGATTTAATCTAAGTTTTAGTAACGTTGCGTAAGGAGTATCCGGAATGGTTAATACAAATAAGAAGACAAACCCTCGCGAACAACAATTCATACGCTTTCTAGATACTGTTCGAAAAACTGGTAGCGAGCCGGCGATCAATGAGCTTGATGACACGCTCAGCAAGCTGGTTCCACCGGTTCGAGCCGCTACCACCAAACCCCAGCATGATGAAGTTGAAGAACTCCACCAGTGATCTGCTGCCTGAACTTCAGGTCTTAGACCACCGCGGTCAGTTTCTGTCTCATCACTCGATCCAGCCGCTTCGCCGCTGCCATTGCGCTAACCGTTGCTGATCTGGTCGAGCCGATCACCGTCAGGTTTATGCCCAACGATTGTACCCGTTACTGCAGGTATCGATGGTTCCAGACCGGTTTCAAACCGCTGCCAACTCTTGGGTAAGACCAGCAGTGCAACCGTGCTGGAGATCAGGCGCAGATCGGTCAACAGGCCGATTTCACGACTGTACCGCTCGTAGAGAGCATATTTGATCGGCATGATCCGGTGCCGGTAAACGCTGACCGGGTCGCTTTCACCATCGAGCATCTCGTTTTCATCGCGAAACAGCACGGCGGCATGATCTGTAATTCCAGGCTGCATGGAAAGAATGACCGCACGCTGCTCACGGGTGTAAAATTCCATATATTCCGGGACTTCCGGACGCGGCCCGACAAGCGACATGCTGCCTGCAAACACGTTGAAGAGTTGCGGCAGTTCATCAATTTTCCGGGCTCTCAGGAATGCCCCCAGCCGGGTAATCCGCGGATCATCGTGTACTGTAAGTGCTGAGCCTGCCTGCGCAGCCCCGTCAACCATGGACCGGAACTTGAATATCCGGAACAAGTGTCCGTCACGCCCAACCCGGGACTGGCGAAAGAACACCGGGCCATGACTGTCAATCTTAATCGCCGCGGCGACAATCATGAACACCGGCAGCAGCAATATGATCGCCAGTCCGGACACTGCAACATCAAACACACGCTTGACGGCCAGCGTCCTCTGCGAGGGTTTGGTTACGGCTGGACGGTGATCGTTCGGCCGCATGACTTCACGCCAGCATATCGGTCATTACATCAACAACCCGATCAACCTCTGCATCGGTGATATCCGGAAACAGAGGAAGCGATACCGCCCCGGCGAAGTATCGGTCAGCGACCTCAAACTCGCCGGCCTGGAACGGATAGCGTTCTTTCCAGTATGTCATTTGATGCAATGGCTTGTAGTGAACCGATGTACCGATGCCCTCGCTGGTAAGGGCTTCAATTAGTTCATCCCGTGTCACCGGAGCCGTTTCATGAAGGCAGATCGGGAACAGATGCCAGGCATGCAGGCCACCGTCAGGCGCAGAAGCCGGACAGTCAACCGGAAGGTTAGCCAAAGCCGACAGATACCGTTCAGCAGCACGTGCCCTTCCTGATCGCAAAGTCTCCGCCCGCGCAATCTGCTTCACCCCGATCGCCGCAGCCATATCGGTCAGGTTGTATTTGAAGCCCGGCGCAACAACATCATACGCCCATGATGCGGAAACCTTGCTGAACCGGTCAAATGCATCACGGTTCAGACCGTGCGTCCGCATTTTGCGCACGCGCGCTGCGATCTCCGGATCGCGTGTGATGACCATACCGCCCTCGCCCGTCGTGATCGGCTTGTTGGCGTAGAAACTGAACACACACGCATCCGACTCCCAGGAGCCGATCAACCGCCCGTCACATTTCGTGGGCAGGGCATGTGCCGCGTCTTCGATCACCTTGAGATCATGCCGCCGGGCAAAATCCATTACTGCAGCCATGTCACAGGCGAGACCGCCGAAGTGAACCGGCATGATGGCTTTGCAGCGCGGTGTGATGCGTTGTTCGGCGTGGTCCAGGTTGATGGTCCGGGTGCGTTCGTCCACGTCAACGAGAATGACTTCCGCGCCAAGATACCGAAGCACTGCTGCGGTGGCTGTAAAGGTGAGCGTCGGAACAATGACCTCATCTCCCGGCCCGATGCCGCAGGCTTCAGCGGCCAGGTGTAACCCGGCAGTTGCGGAACTGACGGCAACAGCCTCAACATCACCGCCAAGAAAGTCCACGAAACTTTGCTCGAAGTCGCGCGCATTGGGGCCCGTCGTAAGCCAGCCTGAACGCAAAACGGAGGTTACGGCAGCGATCTCATCTTCACCGATGGCGGGCCGGAAAAACGGAACGCTCGGCTTGTTGCGGGGTTTTTGGTCAATCAGATTCTCAGGCGGATGATGGACACCATTGTTCGATGCCGGCGATTGCACCGAGTTGGATACTATCGACATTGGAAACTCCCTAGGCTGCGTTTGACTGTCCGTGATTGTCCGGTCGCACCGCGGCGACATCGGCGATGTTCATGAACTCATTTTCCCAACCGGTGATCTGGAAGTTGGCAAAGCTCTTCGGATCGCACTCCTTCAGTCGCAACAGGTTGCTGTAGGTCGGCAACGAGTAGTGACCCACCTGGTTGGAGCGCACCACGGCAATGACCTGGGAGATGCCACGCTCCAATGTCCACACCGGTTCAAAGCCGAGCCGTGTCCGGATTTTCGCGAAAGACACATGATAGTTGCGCGTGTCGGTGAACTTGTCATCCGTTGTGATCTCAGCATCTGGCACTTGCTGTTTGATCAGCTTCGCGGCTTGGCCGAGTGTATAATTCTGAACGTCACTGCCCACATTGAAAGACTCACCGGCAACGCTATCAATCGGCGCCTCCGCCACCATCTCGATAGCACGTGCAACGTCCTCGACATGCACAAACGGCCGCCATTGATCGGGCCCGAAAACAGTGATGACACCGTCCCGGACCGCCTTTGCGCACAGCAGATTGACAACGAGATCAAAACGCGCCCGTCCGGAAATGCCGTAGACTGTCGCGAACCGCAGACAGGTCACCGCAAAGTCACTGTCGTTCAGCGGCGCAAGCACAGCTTCGGACGCGACTTTTGTTCTGGCATAAAGCGACTGCGGATTGAATGCCGACTGCTCATCAACAATGTCGTCGCAGGCACCGTAGACCGAACAGGAACTGGCGAATATGAACCGTTTGACGCCGCACGCCTTGGCAATTTCTCCGACAAGCTTGGTCGCCGTCAGGTTCACGTCGATTGTGAGATCCGGATCCAGCGCACAGGCCGGGTCGCCGACCAGTCCGCCCAGGTGAATCACCGTGCCCACTCCGCCCATCGAACGCGTGAGTACTTCGACATTTCGAAAATCTTCCCGGACGATGGTCAGGCGGTCGTGGCCCGCGACACCGGCCAGAGGCTCATCGCCAAAATGCATCGAGTCAAGAACAAGGACTTCCTTGCCCTGGTCCAGCAGTTTTTCGACTAGGATCGAACCGATATAGCCGCTACCGCCGACGACCAGGACCTTGTTCTCGTCGGCCGGCTGCGATCTGCCGGCATTGGTCTCATCCAGATTGTCCGAACGCAGGGCGAGTGACGTGACCCGCGCCAGCATGACCAATGCGGTCGATATCAGGAAAGCCACCAGGAACAGTTGAACTGCAGTTTCAGATGAGCCGATCGTCAGCCCGAGGAGCTGCGAAGCCAAGAACGACATCACACCCGCTGCGGCAAACAATCCCAGCGTGACCAGGAACACCCGGCCCAACTTGTCCAGCAACGGAGATGCATGCGAGGATGTGTAGAGACCAGCGGCCGCGTAACCCAGGAAGCACACGGCAGACAGGCATAAAGCCAGGGCAAGCAATCCGCCTGCTTGTCCCGCCGCGATACTCATATCGCCGCCGTGAATAATTGCCCAGCCAATCAGAAACCCTGCCCAGATGGCAGCGATGTCGACGGTTACACGCAGAAATGTGCCCACTGTCGGACGAAGTTCATAAAAATACCCGTACGCAAACATGGCGTTTTACTTTCCTTCACTTCTGAGCCAAATCATCCGCTACGTTAATGTGCGAAACTCCAGACTCGGGTGCGCCAGTCGGCTTGCACCAGGCCCCGCCGCGCCAGCCGCACACCGTTCGGGTGGCCGCATGATACGGATCGGTGAGAAAAGCATACCCGCAACTGCACCTGTTACGTGTGACTACTAAGCACTACCACTTGGGGTCGATCAGGCGTCTCCCGAGGCCGGGAAACCACTGCAATTGCTCCTGAAGTGGCACATTTGCCGCCGGCAGTACCCAATTGTGGGTAATCCGCAATAGCCGGACTTTGATCTGCTGTGCGTTGGTAACGCGCGCTCATCTGTGCATCAATAAAGTCGGCTGGCTGTCGAAGCTGTCGACGGCGCAAAAACAACAGAATTCGGCGTAGAGCCAGGTCAGCAGGAACAGCAGCGCTGCATCTGTTTCCACGTCAGTTCGGCGTGCCACAGCGTCAAAAGTGATTGAGAGAGCTACCGATGAGCCAGCTGACAATGGAAAGCAAGATGAAGGCCTGCGCGGTGACGGACCGGAAGTTTCAACAGACGTTCAGGCTTGCCTGCGGAAGATTTCGTTCTGCCAGACGCAGCCCGGCGAGGCGCAATTGACAAAGGATGCTTTACTTGCCCTTGGATTGTTGTTGTCACCTGCATCTCAGTTGCGGATGGCAGGCGGCGCAATCGGTCCTGGCGAAATCTGCTTCGCCCTGTGGCTCGGGCTGACAGCCATCCAGAGCTTGGGCAGGTCGGATCTCCCGCTCACGCCGGCACCGATGCGGATATTGAGTTTCTGGCTGCTGTTCGCCGCCGCCTTGAGCATCGGGGCCCTGACAACTTACGCCATGGGCATTCGAAATGACCCGGCGTTTCTGAAGCACGACATCCAGGCTTACATTCTCGTCGCCGGAATCAGCTTTTTTTGCGCCCTCGATCCGGCCGCGCCCAGGCGATTGAACAATGTAGCCTGGCTCCTGGCACTGCTGGGATCGGCGTTCCTGACGCTGCAGCTGGCCCACGCGTGGACACTGCTGAATGTCCCGCATCTGGATCCCTGGTACTGGGACAGGCTGCGCGGCTGGTCGGAAAACCCCAACCAGCTGGCACTCTTATGTATCGGGATCATTTTCGTATCATTCCACCTGGCCGAGACGGCCGTCCGGCCCGGCGCAAGAGCCGTCGCCCTTTCCTGTACAGTGCTGCCGCTGGTAACGGGTCTGCTCACCAGGAGCGATTCATTTCTGCTTGTTCTGGCCGTTGCATGTCCGGCGCTCGCGGTGTTCACAATTGTAAAATGGTTGCGGTCGAACTCACCGAAACCGGGAGTCCGGTGGACGTTTGCCTGGTTCTGCATACTTGCGGTTCCAGCCGTGCTCGTTCTGTCGGCTCCGTCGGCCCGCATCATCACCAAGAATCCGGGCAGCATCGAACAGCAGTTTGCCGAAAGCAATCGCGACGCGCTGCAGCGTGATGCGCCCAAGCGGCTCGAATTATGGGTGCGCGCCCTCGGAGTGGGAATGTCCTCGGGCATGCTGGGACTGGGACCAGGGCCGCATCTGGATCGGATAAAGGAAACGAGCGTCAATCTGAAAGACCCCGGCGGCGACGTCCGGCATCCAAGCGAAGACCCGGTGCCAAATTTCGAAACCCACAACACACTGCTCGACTTGTTCACCCAGGGAGGAGTTCTTGCGGTTTTGGGTTTCGGCTGGCTGTTCATCTCTACCTTCCTGCTCGCAGCCCGGGCCAACCTGGCCTCGCTGGCTGCCCTGTTGTTCGGTCTGGCAGTATTCAGCACGTTTCACTTTGTCTTTCGGCATCCCCTGCTGTGGTTCGTGATTGCCACATGCCTGGTACTGGCAAGTGCGGCACAGCGTAACCCGGCGCAGGCCGGTCACAGGAGCTGAATCCATATGTGTGGCATCTCCGGCATATTCCTTACATCTCACCATGCTGATCCCAGGCGGCTTTCCAGCATTGAGCAGATGACGACCAGCCTGCATCATCGCGGACCTGACGGTGCCGGCATCTGGGTGGACCGTGACGCCGGCATTGCACTCGGCCACCGGCGCCTCGCAATCATCGACCTGTCCGAGGAAGGTTTCCAGCCCATGCATTCGCATGGCGACAACCTGGTCCTCACCTACAATGGTGAAGTTTACAATCACACGGAAATTCGCCGTGAACTGGAAGCCTGTGGCGACCGGTTCCGCGGCCACAGCGACACCGAAGTCATGTTGGCCGCGTTTAACCGGTTCGGTGTCGAAGCGGCATTGAACAAGCTTGTAGGAATGTTCGCGCTGGGCCTTTGGGACAAAAAGAAACGCGTTCTGCATCTCGCCAGGGATCGCATTGGCAAGAAACCGCTCTATGTCGGTGTCGTTAAGGGCGGAATAGCGTTTGCGTCCGAACTCAAGGGTTTGCTTGCCTATCCGGAAATCCGAACCCAGGTAGACCCGCAGGCACTGGCGATGGTCCTGCGGCAAGGCTGGATACCCGACAACCACTGCATCTGGCGCGGCGTGTTCAAGCTGCCGCCCGGTGCAATGCTGTCGATCAGCGCTGATGATCTGGTGTTTACGAATGCGGATCGATTGCGCCAGCGCACCCACCGCTGGTGGTCGCTGCGCCGCACCGCAGAAGAAGGACAGCGCCAGCCATATCGCCAATCATTGCCTGAACTGGAAACCGAACTCGACGATCTGTTACGCATGGTTGTCAGCCAGCGAATGGTGGCCGATGTTCCGGTCGGCGCGTTTCTGTCGGGCGGTATCGACAGCTCGACACTGGTCGCCCTCATGCAGGCCCAGTCATCTCGCCCCGTCCGCACCTTCTCGATAGGTTTCGCGGGAACCCACTATGACGAAGCGCCACAGGCCGCTCTGGTGGCGAAACATCTCGGCACCGAACACACCGAGTTCAATGTAACTTCGGAGGAAGCCCGCAGCGTTATTCCCGATTTGCCCGGTGTCTGGGATGAACCTTTTGCAGACGAATCGCAGATCCCCACACTGCTTCTGTCCCGTCTGGCGCGGCGTGACGTCACCGTGGCGCTTACAGGCGATGGCGGAGATGAGTGTTTTGGCGGATACAACAGGCACGTAATGCAGTCGCGCCTGGCGCCCGTCTTTCGGCTTCCAAAGCCGGTTCGCGCCGGAATGACATCCGGGCTCAACGCGCTGAGTTCAGGTTTCTGGGATCAATTGCTCAGCCGCATGCCGTTACCATCCACCCTGGGACATTCGCTCCGCAGCGAGAATCTGCAAAAGCTTGCAGATGTCCTTGATGTCGCCAACGAACAGGAATTCTACGATCGGCTGACAAGGTTTGGCCCCATCTCGATGATGCGCGACCCGCCCGCGGCACCCGCCGGACATATTCCCGCATTACCGGATGCCACCAGCCGTCTGATTTACCGCGACATGGCCGAGTATCTGCCGGGCGACATTCTGGTGAAGACAGATCGCGCCAGCATGGCAGCAAGCCTTGAGGCCCGATGTCCGTTGCTCGACCACAGGCTGATCGAGTTTGCATGGCGCTTGCCAACATCTGCCAAGGTTCGGGACGGCAAGGGTAAATGGCTGCTTCGGCGTGTCCTGAACCGCTATTTGCCCGGCGCATTGTTCGACCGCCCGAAACACGGCTTCAATGTACCGGTTGGAGACTGGTTGCGGGGGCCATTGCGCGAGTGGGCGCACGACCTGCTTCACAGCCGACGCATGCAAACCGATGGTTTTCTGGACAGCGACCGCGTCCGCCAATGCTGGGACCAGCACCTGAGCGGACGCCGCGACCGCGGACGTGAGTTGTGGGCAATCCTGATGGTTCAGGCATGGCTCGACTCCAGCCGCGACAGAATCGCCCCGCACGCGGCGGCTACGCATTTCATGGACAATCTTGACCAGACCGGGTCATCGACATTCAACATTAGGTGAGGACGGCCAATGCCAAAATCAACTACCAAAAAGACATCCGACAGTGGAGCTGTGACGCAATTGCAAACCAAGCGCAGCCAATCCGACACACTCGCATCCGAGTCTGGCCGTGACAGGTATGATGACAGGACAAGGCAGCCGGACCAGCAAGCTCCGGAGCTTCACATTCATCACCTGTTCGGCATGTTGGCCAGGCGGTGGGTTCTCATTGTCGCCACGGTGCTGCTGGGCGCGTTTCTGGCCGGCGCCGCCACGACATTGATCCCGCCCAAGTTCACCGCCAGGGCGCAGATCGTCGTTGAACCGGAACGGGCGGAGTCGGCTGGCGGCGCAGCCGTGAGACCTGCGAGCGTCGATGCCTCTGCAATTGATACGCAGATCACGATGCTGGCTGCGCGCAATCATCTTCGCACCGTGCTTGCCAGCCTGGTTGATGACCCGGCGTTTGCCGGCGCTGCATCCGAAACACAAGCCGGCCCGCAGGCAACGACACCCGAACAGGTTGACACAACACAGCGGGAGATGGGTTTCCTTGCCACACTGCAGCAGATGGCCACCGGTGTACTCGCTGATCTGCGCAACCGGATCGAACCGGAAGCCGGGGTTCCCGCCTTCCACGAATTCGAACGCACGCTACGTATCGATCAGGAGCGCCAGTCTCGCATCATCTCGGTGCGCTACACGTCGAACAGCGCGGTGCAGGCCGCAACCGCCGCCAATCGCGTCGTTGAACTTTATGTCGGTGCACAGGCCCGGAAATTGCGGCAGGCCGCCGAATCCGAACTGGCCGCGCTGGATATCCGGATTGCGAAAACCGAAAGCGCGCTGGAAAAGGCCGAGGCAAGTATTCAAAAACAGCTGGCGAACGCGGACTACACCTCCGCCAATCAGGCACCGGCAGCCCCGCTCCGGAAGCTGCAACGCGAGGTCTCCGAAACCGCCCAGCTTTATGTGACATTGCAGGAACGCCAGAAGCAACTTCGCAGTCAACAGGGAACAGCCGAAACCTCCGTCCGTATTCTGGCCCTCGCCGAACCACCCGAACGGCCGAGTTCAGCGGACCCAAAATACTTTGTTCTGCCGGCCATCATTCTGTCGCTGATCGGCGGTGGCGTCCTCGCCGTGACCAGGGAGCGGTTTGACCGGACGCTGCGCAGCAAACGTCAGGTTCAGCGCGCGCTCGGGGTTCCCTGCTCCACGCTTGTGCCAAGGGTGAGCTGGTTCCACAAGTCCCGGCCTCATGACTACCTTCTGAAAAAACCGTTCTCCGCGTATGCCGAATCCATCCGGTCCATTGGAGCATCGTTGCAATTTGCAGCGCAGGGAAAACCGCCCCAGATTGTACTGGTGAGCTCGAGTGTCAGGGGTGAAGGGCGAACCAGGCTGGCCACCAGCCTGGCAACATATGCCACACGCCTGCATCCACGAGTTCTGCTGATCGACCTTGACTGCCGGCATCCTGCAGTGGCCCTTGCGCTGAAGTTGAAAACAACCGGCGGGATCATTGATCTGATCGAGTCAAACAGCCCGGTTGACGACATCGTCCAGCACATTCCGGAGCTCAAACTCGATGTGCTCGGAATGTCCGGTGGTCCGATTGATCCCGTAACGCTTTTTGCAGGCGGCAAACTGCAGAACACGCTGAACGAACTTCGTAGCCACTATGATTTCATTGTCATCGACGGTCCGCCGTTGCTCGGCGTTGCTGAAGCAAGCTTGCTGGCGTCGGTTGCCGACACGGTTCTGTTTGCGGTCAAGTGGGGCAGCACCAGCAGCGACGTTGCCCAAAATGCCATTGCTGAGCTTCAGTCGCTTGGCTGGTCCGACCGAACCATAGCAGAACGGGTTCGCGCAGTCGTGACGCACGTCAATCTGAAACGCCATGCCAGTTACCAGTATGGCGATACTGTTGAACTGCCCGGTAGTCGCCGCAACAGATATGGCGCAACTCAGACGCCCCTGCCGCTGAGGGAGGACACGAGGAAATCCGCCGACCAGCCCGATGACGCTGATGAAACTGTCAGGGTAGCGGCGGAGTGAGTGAGGGTATACTGGGCATGGCATCCAAACGGCGCCTTGCCTATGGCAGCGCCGCTGCATTTGTCATTTTCTTTGGCAGCGCCGGTCTCGCATTCCTGACCCAGCTGTTGCTCGCGCGCGTGCTGGGCCCGGAATCGTTTGGTATTTACGCCTATGTCTTTGCCTGGATATCAGTCCTCGCATATGGCGCGGCACTGGGCTTCCAGGTAGCCCTCCTGCGCTTTGTATCAGTTTACGAATCCGACAGCGCCTGGACCTTGTTGCGTGGTGTCATCCAGTACTCCGAGCGCCGTGTCGGCATTGTCGGTCTCCTCGTGATCATGATCGGCGTAATCGGGATCATGATCCGCGGTGAGACGATTGTACCCGAACTGTCAACGACATTCATTATTGGCTTCCTGGTGGTCCCGGTGTGGGCATTTCTGTGGATGCGTACAGCCACGGTGCGCGCATTCGGTGGTGTCGTAACAGCTTTGGCACCAGAACGGATCATGCGGGATGGACTGCTGATTGCTTTTGTATTGTTCGCAAGCCTCGGGCTCAAATGGATCCTCGATGCATCGATAGTCATGACCGCAACGCTTGCCAGCACCACACTGGCGTTTTGCACGGCGCATGTGGCAATGCGCAAGTTGCGTCCCGCGATGATCGAAACTGCCGAAGTCGAATACGATGCAAGGGCCTGGCGGCAGGCAGCCCTGCCGCTTCTTGTCGTCGGCGCCATGGATGCCGTTTTCAACCGGACCGGTGTGCTGCTGTTGGGTTGGGTCGGAGAGACCAGGAACGCCGGTATCTATGGCCTTGCTTTCAGCATCGCGTTTCTCGCGGTTTTGCCGCGAACGGCCGTTGACACATTGTTTGCGCCAGCTATCGCCCGGCTTTATGCGGGACGGCAGCTGGCAGAGCTTCAGGCACTGATAATCCGCGCCGCATCATGGTCGTTGTGCGCCGCGGCCAGCATCGCCCTGGTTCTCGCCGTGATGGCTGAGTATCTGCTGAGCTGGTTCGGACCGGAGTACATTGCAGGTGCAAACGCCCTGCGGATACTGCTTGTCGGCCAGGTGATTTCATCCAGTTTGGGATCCCAGACCCAGGTGCTTGCAATGACCGGGCATGAACGCAATTCGGCGACGATCCTCGCACTGAGCGCGGCGGCCAACGTCACCATCTCGATTTTCATGATCAGTCAATTCGGGCTTACAGGCGCGGCATGGGGCACCGTGATTTCCCTGGTCCTATGGAATTTGGCGATGGCCGTTTTCATCCACCGGCGGCTCGGCTTGTGGCCGGGCATATATGGCATCATCCGGTCGCAATGAAGTCCGGCACTCGGCGATCACCTGCCGGCGGCAACCTCGATCACATCACCAGGTTGTAATTCGAAAGCCTCATCCACGATCTGTTTCTGCCCGCCCGCGCCATTCCTGCGATGTACTGTGATGACGGGTTTTTTCAGGTCACCATCAGCAAACTGGGCTTTCGAAATTGCCGAGTATCGAAGTTTTTCGCCGACACTTTGAAGCTTGCTGCGAACTTCGCCGAGGCGAACTGTCGCGTCTTCCAGCTCTTGCAGCACGGCAATGTGACGTGCGTCTGAAATGCGGTCCAGCTGTTGCTCCAGATCGGTCTTCTGCTGCTTCAGTTGCATGAGTTCTGCAGTGGTTTCAAGATTTCGGGTTACCGACAGCAGAACATTGCGGCGAGCCTCGATCAGGCGGCTGTGAACAAGGGTCCGGCTGGCATGCAGCGCAGCGATCCGCTCCAGGTCCTTGGTATCGGCGGCGGCACCCTGTTTTTCCTCCGCCTCCCTTAGCGACACCGTTTTGACCCGTCTGTCCATCTGTTCGATGCTATCCTTCAGAAACGCTTTCTGCCGTTCATGATCGGCACGCCGGCTCATAAGCTGATCCGTGGCCAGGGCTACGATTTTTGTAATCATGTCCCTCGAAATCGGCGCATCGAGCGGTACTTTCTGAGCGACCGTTTCATCGTCAATGTCGCGATCCTCGAGCTCGGCCTTCAGGCGCCACACCCTGGCCTGCTGCTTGGTGAATTCCAGCCACAGCGCTTCATACTCGCCCCTGAAATCGGCCGCATTCAAATACGGATTGCTGATCTTCACGGGCAAAAGGTCGTAACCGCCGGACATCGCAACTGCTTTGCGAACCGTCATCGCCGGCCTGAAGGCATATTCACCTGCTTTCGAGACACCACCCTTGACGTAGATCGGCCGGTACTCGGCCACGGCCACGGTTATCTCGTCGATACCGATCACGATCGCCTGCTCCTGACCGCCGGACGTTCTCTGGCGATACACCTTCGACGCAAGCGCTGCCTTGATGCGGGCCCTGATCTCGGGCAGCGACCGGTTTTCCACGGCCAGCGTACCAAGCAACGGAAACGAGATTGTGCCGTCGGGTTGAACCGGCGCACGTCGCTGCAGTTCGGGAATGCCGAGTACCAGGATTTCCAACTGGTCTCCCGCGCCCAATCGATACTCGGCCGATGCCTGCATGCTGAACGGCCACAGAAACGCTGAAAGCAAAAGACATCGAATGCCAGATTTCACAATGCTGGACCGGTCGAGATGCCTGCGTTTTGAACAACTGCCCACCCTGTTTGATATCCTATTGATTGACATTTTCAGTCTCCGCTTGATCGGTTTTTCCAGTGGCCGGCAGCTTGTGTGAGGTTTCTCCGGGCCATGATAGTCTTGAGACATAGTCAGCAACAGCACCGCCCGCGCGTCCCCAGTTGCTCGACCAGATGACCTGGCTTCCATCGGGTGATGGCGATGCATGGGTTTCACTCCAATAGTTGTGCTCTGCGTTGCGGGTCTGTGCGACCCGGCGGATTTCACCGCTACCGTCGATACGCAACGCGACAACCTCCTGGTAGAAAGGCGCCTTTTCCGTTGGCACAGCCTTGTCATCCTGGAGATCGCTGTACTCGCCGCTGTAGCTTACGAAAACCCAGCCCGGCAGGTGGATATTGCGCGCTGAAACATGATTTCCATCACCATAGGGCGCCAGTACGGTAACTTTCCCGTCCTTCAGCCGGCGCTTGATGATGTGATACTTGTCAGGATCCGATTTGCTGACCCCCACAAACACGTCATTGCCATCAGCGTCGATGGTCATGTCGCCATGTCCGGGCCGGTGATGCTCCGTCCAGTGCTGGATCTGCCTGCCTTCGGCGGTAAAGACATAAGCCTGCTCCACTCCGTCTACCGGCTCCTGAAACAGGAAGATGTAGCGGCCTGACGGTGAGATGGTGACAAAGTTGTTGTCACCGGACAGATCAGACAGCGCGATGTCGGGAAGCTTGCGCCTGGCGGACAGGTCATATGCGAAGGCTACCTTGTCACCAGCTTTGTTGCGCGCCCTCAATGCTATGCGCGTGCCGTCGTGGGAGGGGTTGCCTGTGCCCGGGCCGAATTCGAGCGCTGAGTAGTTTTCCGACTTCCAGATCGGCACGATGCGGTTTTCCCGTGGCGCCCATGTCAGCACCCCGTTGCCATGCACGCAAATCATGTTGCGGGGATCGGTCGGATGCCATTCGCATGCCGTTGGAATCCGGCGTTGAAACAGGGACTGGTAGGTCTGGCCATCCAGAAAACACCAGCCATTGCAGCCGTTTGTAATGAGCAACAGACTCTGGTCCGCATTCCAGGCCTGAGCACTGGAGTAGCGATGCGTGCAATAATCGCGATCACAAGGCACAATGCCGGCGGCATTGGTGCCCGGGTTTGTAACCTTCACAAACATCGTCCGGAACTCCGGATCAGTGGCCGGTTCAAGATGCATCGGCTCCTGCATGGCAGGCGCAAGGATCACCCCGGCCGTCGCCAGATTGTCCTTTGCGAATGCAGGGACGCCTCCAGCAAGCGAGGTTGACGCCACAGCCATGAATGCCGCGCCGAGGACTACCGGACCAGGCAGTCGCTGCAGACAGACACCGGACGCAGACAACATGCGTTGCAGCCAACCAACGTATTGCCGAATTCCCTGTACCATCAGATCAGCAGGCCTTTGAAGTCATGTCGGATCCTGCAACACGCCTTATGGAGTGCGCCTGTAGGCTGATATCCTGATCGGCCTGCTCGGCTGCCTCCGCCGGTATCGTGTTATCAGTTCCGGTTCCCAGCGCAATTTTGATGATCGGCAGTTCTGCAACCGGATCGCGGCTTGGGTCATCCGAGGCAGGCCACACCAGCGCCCGGTTGTTCAATGCCCAGATCGCCGCCTGGGTCCGGTTCTGCACCTTTGTCTTGCGCATGATTGCCTTGACGTGGACTTTCACGGTGCCCTCGGCAATGTCGCATTCGCGGGCAATAACCTTGTTGGAGCTGCCTTCGGTCAGGCAGCGCAGAATGTAGAGTTCGCGGGTCGAGAAACGCGGCATGTCCGCAACACTGACCGGCATCTCGGTCGACACTGCGTCCGGCCGTGTGCTGGTCCCCGTTTCATTTGCAGTCTGGCACGAGATAACCGAGTCCAGGGCTTCCGACGGCAGGACGGTCTGTCCTCCCATTACCAGTTCAAGAGATTTGATGAAGTCGTCACATGTTGCAATCGTGGCGAAGTAACCATTGGCGCCTGACCGCAGCACCTGCGCTATTTCACCAGGCGCGCAGTGATTGGCCAGTACCACGACCCGTCCCTGCGCATGATCCTGCCGGAAACGTTCTATCTGGCCGCAGGCATCACCGGGATGATCGCAGCCGTCAATGATCAGCAGGATGGCACGGTCACGCGGCAGGGCCTCGCACGAAAGCTCGTCTACGCAGGACGCCAGCGCGGCAACATTGAATGATGATTTCTGCAGGAACCGCGACAGGCTTTCGCGCAATAGCGGATTTGCTCCGACAATAACAGTGGGAAAACTCTCCTGAGACATGATAAACGCGGTCTCACTTTCTCCCCCCAAAACTCCTACCAACTCACAAACCTCAGCCTCCACCGGATGTTGTATCCGTGGATCAGAGCAAGCTTCCGGCGTCACTGCCAACCGGGCAGTCATACAACGCTTCACCGGCTCATCAGTACAGTGCACTGAAACGCCAGTGAGTATTAGAATTGGAACCCGTTACACCCCGACCACTTCACCAAAGTGGACGCTTTAGTGACTGTAATTAAACGGAAAATCTCACCGAACGTCAATTGTCTTTTGCGTACCCAGTATCATCATCGAGCCGTTGTTGTGCCGACACCGCCATAACTAGGCAAACCAACCAGTCGGGGACAAATTCGCAACGGAACACCCGATGCAATTGCGAGTGGCACTACCCCGTTGTGCATACCGCGAAAGATCACATTGCGCAGGCTTCCGTGCAATTCCCCGGCGATTGGTGACCATGGTATCTGTATGGTCCGCAGCCTTCCGGACATTGCCCGAAGCACGGATCGAAACTGATCGATATCGCATCTACCGAAACCCCGGGGGCGTCAGGAGCGGCAGCGACTATCAGATGGAATTCTGCAAGACAGACATCGCCCATGTCCCGTGGGACCAGCTCGACAACTTCAGTGATCGCCTGTTCTCGCAGCGGTACGAGTGGCTTGACTTCGTATCGAAAGTTTCCGGTGGCGAGATCGTTATCGCGACCTTGAAAGACGGACACAAAGTCATTGGCTATTTCTCCGGTATCCTGTTCCATCGGTTCGGGGTGCCCATCCTCGGCAGTCCATTCCCGGGCTGGACAACGACCTACATGGGTTTCAACCTGGAACCTCACGTATCGCGGGTTGAAGCGCTGGAGGCACTGAAACGCTTCGCATTCAATCAGCTGGGCTGCCTGCACCTGGAGATTCTGGACCGCCATCTCACCATGGACCAACTCGCCGGTCTGGATGTCGACACAGTGGTCGAACCGACCTATATCAGCCCGCTCGACCTTGACGAAGAGCAGATTCTCGCCGGCATGAGCAGCGCCTGCCGCCGGTGTATCCGAAAGGCCGAGAAGAACGGCCTGATCATTGAAGAGGCGACACCTGGGGGTTTCGCTGACGAATACTACGAACAGTTGATTGACGTGTTCGCAAAACAGGGTCTGAGACCTCCCTACACTAAGCAATATGTCCAGACTCTGATCGACAAGATCCACCCGTCAGGCGATGCGCTGCTGTTGAGAGCGAAGACGCGCGATGGTGAGAAAATAGCAAGTGCCATCTATTTCGGCCACAAGGACCACTCGCTGTTCTGGGGAAACGGCAGCTTGCGCAGTCACCAGAATCTGCGTCCGAATGAGGCGCTGCACTGGTATGCGTTGAGATACTGGAAGAAACGGGGTGTCAAGTATCACGACTGGTGCGGACCCAATGACTATAAAAAGAAATACGGCCCGCAACTCTGCCAGGTACCGCGTATTCGCATTTCCCGGTATCGGGCGCTTGGATGGGCACGCGATGCAGCATTTCGCCTCTATACCCTTCCGCGCGTGATCAAACGGCGCCGCTTTCAGAAACAGATCAAGCAGACCGGAGAAAACCGGTCAGCAAACTCTTCAGGCAACACCCATGCGTCCAGCCCATGAGCGCCCTGATGCCGCTGGCACAAAACCCAGTGGCAGTGTCCGGAACCCATTTGACAAACCCGGGAAGACGACCCAATGACGGATAGTACCTTGAGACCGACCGTCTGGCACATTGGCGGCGATGATGTGCACAAGCGGATACCGCTTCTTCACGCGCTGAAAGACCGGGGGTTCAATGTGGCTGCCGTAGGGTCTGAAGACGATACTGAATTTCAGGCACACGACATTCCCTATTTCCACTACAACCTGGAACGGAAACTGACGCCCTTGTCCGACCTGCGCAGTTGCCGTGAACTGTCGACGCTGTTTAAGAAACAGAAACCCGATATTGTTCACGGCTTTGATCCCAAACCTGCGATAGCAACACCAATCCTTGCTCAAAGAGCCGGAGTCCCCGCGCGCGTCCGCACGATTACCGGCCTGGGTTTTGTTATGACCTCGAATTCGCTGAAGGCAAGAATGCTGCGACCGCTTTACCGTCATCTGCAACGACAGGCGTCAGCCTCATCCTTCACCATCTTCCAGAACAATGACGACCGGGCTTACTTCCTCCAGAATGAACTGGTGGAGCAAGGTCGTGAAGACCTGGTCCTCAGTTCCGGCGTGGATGTTGAAAAATTGCGGTCCGAACGGCCGGGACCTGAACATATTGCCGCCATGAGGCGATCGCTCGGACTGGATGGAAAACTGGTCGTCACCATGATCTCCCGTATCGACGAAAACAAGGGTGTGCGGGAATTCGTTCAGGCTGCCGGCCTGGTGCAACGCGAGATCAAAAACACCGCATTCCTTCTCGTGGGACCATATGCGTCAGAAGGCAAACAGGCGCAACAGTTTGTGGAACAGCTCAAGGGTCAACCGGAAACGGTTCAATATCTTGGACCCCGCAAGGATGTTCCCGCCATACTGGCATTGAGCGATGTCTGCGCATTGCCAAGTTATCGCGAGGGACTGCCCCGGGTGCTTGTCGAGGCCGGAGCGCTGGAAGTACCTTGCGTAACCACTGATGTACCCGGCTGCCGTGACGTGGTGCTGGATGACTGGAACGGTCGGCTGGTCCCTCCCAAAGACAGCCGGGCCCTCGCGAACGCGTTGATCGAACTGCTCGGCGACCAGACAAGGCGAACTGAAATGGGGCAAAGAAGCTATCAGCATGTAAAGGAGAAATTCGATCTTTCAACCGTGGCCGACGCATATGCGGGAATCTATTTCCGTGCCCTTGCCGGCGGGCGCTGAACAGATGGTAGAGAGCAACTCTGCAGACAACGGCATGACAGCCGGCCCCGGCGGCAGTCTGTGCATTTCCCTGGACTTCGAACTGATGTGGGGGGTCCGGGACAAGCGCACAGTTGATCAATATGGCGCCAACATCACCGGCGGCCGCGATGCGGTACGTCAAATGCTCGACATCTTTGATCAGAACGACATCCGCGCCACATGGGCAACGGTTGGCCTTCTGTTCTGCGAAACCAGGGACGAAATGCTGGCGAGCCTTCCGGAACTGCAGCCGACCTATGACGATCAAGTGCTTTCGAACTACAGCTATCTGGACGAGGTCGGCGAGAACGAGGTTAAAGACCCGCACCATTTCGCCCCCAGCCTTCTGGCGCAGATCAAGGCTTGCCCCGGCCAGGAGATCGCAACGCACACGTTTTCACATTATTATTGTCTGGAACCCGGGCAGACACGGGCCCAGTTTGCGGCCGATCTGGACGCTGCGATCAAGGTCGCCGCCAGGCACCGGGTCAAGTTCAAAAGCATTGTGTTTCCACGCAACCAGTATGATGAGAATTCGGTCGCCGAGTGCGCTCGAAGGGGCATCTCGATTTACCGCGGCAACGAAACCGGCTGGATGTACCGGCCCGGTGCACGCGCTGAGCAGACATTCACCAGACGAGCCGTTCGGTTAACTGACGCTTACGTGAATCTGAGCGGGACAAACACGTCCTCAGTCGACACAAACACCGCCGTTACCAATGTCCGCTCCAGCCGGTTCCTGCGCCCGTACTCCCGCCGGTTGAGAAACCTGGAACCGCTGCGCCTGTCCCGCATCAAGACTTCTATGACTGCAGCAGCCCGGCGCGGGGAGACTTTTCACATCTGGTGGCATCCGCACAATATGGGTACCGAACAGTCCGAAAACCTTGATACGCTCAGGCACATAATCGATCACTTCATCATGCTGCGCTCAGAGTACGGCATGTGCTCGTTGGCAATGGAAGATTTTGCGCCCAGGCTCAAATCTGCCTGCCGGAAGTAATCCAGGTACCACGGCATCGCCAACCCGATACCCTCGGCCATTGCATGGGCTGGATCATAGCCCAGCAAACTGCCGGCCTTGCTGATATCGGCCAGAGAATGCCGCACGTCGCCAGCCCGAAAATCCTGGTGAACCAGCTGGCTGCGGATATCGATGCCTCGACATTCCAGTTCGTCTCTTATGGTTTTTTGCAAGTCATTCAACGTGGTGCGCTGGCCGCAGGCCACATTGTATACCTCGCCGGCCGCTTCCTGCGGCGCAGTGGCAGCAAGTATGTTTGCCTGGACCGCATTATCAATGAAGCAGAAATCCCGGCTCGTCTCGCCATCGCCGAATATCTGGACCGGTTCGTCCCTGAGCATTGCCGAAACCCATCTGGCGATAACGGCGGCGTAGGCACTGTTGGGATCCTGACGCGGACCAAAGACATTGAAATAGCGCAAGCCGATCGAATGGAATCCATAGGATCTGCCGAAAACATCCGCATAGAGCTCATCGGCAAATTTTGTCACGGCGTAGGGAGACAGCGGATTGCCGATCCGGTCTTCAACCTTTGGCAGTGCCTCGTGATCGCCGTATGTAGACGAAGAGGCTGCATAGACAAACCGCCGGACTTGCCTGTCCCGGGCAGCAACCAGCATGTTCAGGAACCCGCCCACATTGACGGCGTTGGTGGTGATCGGATCGTCGATTGACCGGGGCACCGACCCGAGCGCTGCCTGGTGCAGTACATAATCACTGTCGGCAACTGCTGTATGGCAGGTCGCCAGATCCGTGATGTCACCTTCAATGAAGTTGAAACGTGCCCATTGGTTCCGGCCGACAATTGCCTCGACCTCCTCCAGGTTGCGCCAGTGCCCGGTGGCAAAATTGTCCAGCCCCACAACGCGCTGGTCGAGCTTCAAAAGCGCCTCTACGAGATTGGACCCTATGAACCCGGCGGCACCGGTCACCAGCCACCCTTGCGGTGTGTCCCGAAGACTGGCCCTGGCTGTTTGATAGGCGTCATGCAAGTTCGTTTCTCCCGGTTGTTTCCCGTCTGTTGAACGGTCACAGGCTCCAGTATTGAATATCCTTGCGCACCCTTGACGGCTCGACCGCTGACTTCAGGTCAACCAGCACGCCGCCCTGCCGAAGCATTGCAAACAGTTTTGCAGGTGTTTTCAGATAGGCGTCATGAGTGACAGCCAGGATCAGCGCATCCAGGTCCTTGAACTGCCCGAGCGGATCGGTCGCAAGGCCCAGTTCCTGATCAACCATCTCAGGATCGCAGATGGCGTCGTGGACCAGCGGGGTAATGCCAAATCCCTCAAGTTCAGCGATGATGTCGGGAACCCTGGAGTTGCGCAGATCCGGAACATTCTCTTTGAACGAGAGCCCGAGCAGTCCGATGCGCGCAGACCCAATGTCCGTACCGGCGGCCACCAGGAGCTTGATCGTCTTCTGTGCGACGAACCGGCCCACGCCGTCATTTATGCGACGCCCGGCCAGGATCATCTCTGGATGATAACCGACAGATTCAGCCTTGGCGGTCAGGTAGTAGGGATCAACGCCGATACAGTGACCGCCGACCAGGCCCGGCTTGAACGGCAGAAAATTCCATTTGGTTCCGGCGGCATCGAGTACGTCCGTTGTGCGCAGGTCCAGACGGTCAAAGACTATCGCCAGTTCATTCATCAAGGCGATGTTGAGATCACGTTGTGTGTTCTCGATGACTTTTGCGGCCTCGGCAACCTTGATCGATGTTGCCTCATAGACCCCTGCATCCACGATTGAACGGTAGACTTTTGACACCCGCTCCAGTGTCTCGGCATCCTGACCGGAAACGATCTTCACGATGGAACTCAGGGTGTGAACGTGGTCTCCGGGGTTAATGCGCTCGGGAGAATAACCGAGTTTGAAATCGCGGCCGCAGACGAGCCCCGAGGCGGCCTCGAGTTCAGGTCCGCATACTTCTTCCGTTGCACCGGGGAAAACGGTTGATTCGAACACGACCACGGCGCCAGCGGTGAGGTGGGGTCCGATCACGCGGCAGGCGGACTTCAGCGGCGACAGGTCGGGCCGTCGCTCGCTGTCAATCGGCGTGGGAACAGATACAATGAAAAAAGACGTCCCGCTCAGGTCTTCAGCATTACGGGAAAACTTCAGTGACGACGCTTCCAGGTCGCGATCGTTGACCTCACCGGTCCAGTCGTGTCCGGCGATCAAAGCCTCGATCCGAGGTTCCGAGATATCGAACCCCAGCACTTGCTCGCACCTTTCGGCAAACGCAACCGCAACCGGCAAGCCAACATAGCCAAGCCCTATGACCGCGATGGACTCATCGATTGGTGTTGGATCGCGGCGCAGCTCGACACGCGCCTGGTGGTCACTGAGCGGCACAACATGGTTTGGCAGCCAACGAACTGCGTCCACCTCTGTTTTCCCAATGATATCAAATGATTTACTCATAAAATGGCCTGTCTGTGATAATGTGTTGCACAAAACCGGATTGCACTTTGCTGCTGCACCGGATCATTGGAAAACTTCCTCGCGGGCAACAGCTCTGGCAGGTTTCGCCTGGCCATGGACGGCTCGCTCAATCTGCCCGCTGGTGCACTCACCAAGCGCCGTCTCGACTTTCTGTATGTCCAGCTTGCTACCGACAACCAGACCGTCAACCGCCATGTCCGAACGCGGGTCATTCTCACTCGACCACACCAGTGCACGATTGTTCAGCGCCCAGATCGCCGCCTGGGTCCGGTTCTGCACCTTTGTCTTGCGCAGGATCGCCTTGACGTGGACCTTGACCGTGCCCTCGGCAATATCGCATTCGCGGGCGATCACCTTGTTGGAACTGCCTTCGGTCAGGCAGCGCAGAATGTAAAGCTCGCGAGCCGACAGTTGCGGCATCTCGACACTTCCGACCGGCACCGGCACCTCCGCCGGCACGGTGCCACAATGCGCAGTCTTATCACCGGCACCCGGGGTGCCCCCGACCAGTACCGAAGCGAGGGCTTCCGACGGCAGGACGGTCTGTCCTCCCATTACCAGTTCAAGCGACTTGATGAAGTCGTCACATGTTGCAATCGTGGCGAAGTAACCGTTGGCGCCTGACCGCAGCACCTGCGCTATTTCACCAGGCGCGCAGTGATTGGCCAGTACCACGACCCGTCCCTGCGCATGATCCTGCCGGAAACGTTCTATCTGGCCGCAGGCATCACCTGGATGATCGCAGCCGTCAATGATCAGCAGGATGGCACGATCATGCGGCAGGGCTGCGCTCGAAAGCTCGTCTACGCATGATGCCAGTGCGGCAACGTTGAATGAAGATTTTTGCAGGAAACGCGACAGGCTTTCGCGCAATAGCGGATTTGATCCGACAATAACAGTGGGAAATTGCTGCTGAGACATGTTGAATGCGGTCTCACTTTCTCCCCCCAAACTCATACCAACTTACAAACCTATGCCTCCACCGGATGTTGCATCCGTGGATCAGGGCAAGCCCCGGGCGTCACTGCCAACCGGGCAGTCATACAACGCTTCACCGGTTCATCAGTGCAATGCACTGAAATGCCAGTGAGTATTAGAATTGGAACCCGTTACACCCCGACCACTTCACCAAAGTGGACGCTTTAGTGGCCGCAATTAAGTGGAAAATCTCACCAAACGTCAATTGTCTTTTGCGTACCCAGTACCACCATCGATCCATTGTCATCGCGCTGCCGAAGCCACCAGGCGAACCGGCCGGTCGGAGACTGATGCGCAATAATGCCCAACAACGCAGTTGCGGGTAACCCTACCCCGTTGTGCATACCGCCAAATAACGCGATGTCGAGACTTACGCTCAGTTATCAGCCGGAGTGTGTTGATGGTACGAATGGGAAATCGGCGCGCACCGGATTGCTGCCCCCCGCGGTGGCTGCATTGGAAGCGTGCCAGGGCCAGGCCTGAACAAGGCGAACGCACCCACGCAGGAACCATACAGGCCGCGGGCATCAGGAGGCTGATCAAATGTGCGGTATTGTTGGAATACTTGGTTCACAACCGGTCGCGCCGTTGATGCTGGATGCCTTGCGCAGGCTTGAGTATCGTGGCTACGACTCCGCCGGCATTGCAACACTTGAGGACGGCGAACTCGTGCGCCAGCGCGCACCTGGCAAACTCAACAACCTTCGGGGGGTGGTGGCCGCCCGCCCTCTCGCCGGAACCACGGGTATCGGTCATACCCGCTGGGCAACCCATGGCGCGCCGACCGAGAACAACGCTCATCCCCACGCCGCAAGAGGCGTTGCGGTGGTGCACAACGGCATTATCGAGAACTTCCGCGAACTGCGCCAGGAGCTTGAACAAGCCGGGCACGTTTTTGAGACCGAGACCGACACGGAAGTCATCGTTCAGATGATTTCCCGTGAACTTGCCGCCGGCAAATCTCCCGCCGATGCCGTGCAGGCCACACTCAAGCGCCTCGACGGCGCTTTTGCCCTCGGCATCATTTTCTCCGGCGAGCAGGACCTGATGATTGGCGCCAGGCGCGGCAGTCCGCTGGCAATCGGCCATGGCAAAGCTGAGATGTTTCTGGGGTCCGATGCGGTCGCCCTTGCGCCGTTCACCAACCAGGTAACGTTTCTGGATGAGGGTGACTGGGTGATCCTGACCCGCAAGTCCGCCCGCATTTTCGATGAGGACGGCACACCTGTCGAACGTCCCGCCCGTTTCACACAAGCCACCACCTATATGGCGGACAAGGGCAACCATCGACATTTTATGGCCAAGGAGATCGCCGAGCAACCGGAAGTCATCGGGCACACGCTTGGCGAATATGTCGACATGGCTGAAAAGCGGGTGAAGCTGCCGGAACTGCCGTTCAGCTTTGCCGATTTGTCGCGCCTGACCATCACAGCATGCGGTACAGCCTACTATGCGGGCCTTGTCGCAAAATACTGGTTCGAAAAAATCGCACGCCTGCCTGTCGATATCGACATCGCATCGGAATTCCGATACCGCGAGGCCCCGTTGGCGCAAGGCGGGTTATCAGTGGTCATCTCCCAGTCCGGCGAGACCGCCGATACCCTGGCGGCGCTGAGGTATTGTGCCAGCCAGGGCCAGCATACGCTTGGTGTTGTCAATGTGCAGGACTCATCCATAGCACGCGACAGCGATGCGATCATGCCCACTTATGCCGGACCGGAAGTCGGCGTCGCTTCAACCAAGGCCTTCACCTGCCAACTCACCGTGCTGGCCTGTCTGGCGCTGGCTGCTGCCCGCGAACGGAAGACGATAACCGTTGAACAGGAACGAGAGCTTGTGTCGGCATTGCTCAAGGTACCGCGCCAGATTGCCGATATGCTGCGCCACGAGGGCGACCTGAAACGCATCGCCAAAACGCTCACCAGCGCCACCGATGTACTGTTCCTCGGCCGCGGTATCAATTTCCCGATCGCACTTGAGGGTGCGCTGAAACTGAAGGAGATTTCCTATATCCACGCCGAAGGCTACGCTGCCGGCGAACTGAAGCACGGCCCCATCGCACTGATCGACAAGCAGGTCCGCGTGATCGTTATCGCGCCGCACGACGCTCTTTATGAAAAGACGGTCTCCAACATGGAAGAGGTCATGGCGCGTGGTGGTCAGATCGTGCTCCTGACGGACGATATCGACGGCAATGGCAATGGTTCAGGCGCGTTCGAACAGTTCCGCGTGCCCAGGGCCAATGCCTTCGTCAATCCAATTCTCTATGCAATTCCGGTACAGCTGCTCGCCTATCATGCCGCCGTTTTCATGGGCACCGACATCGATCAGCCAAGAAACCTGGCCAAGTCGGTCACTGTCGAGTGAGACACGCCGGTCCTGCCAGTGGCGCAGACGGGCGATGGACACTATCTGCAACAGGCGCCACAGACCTTTTCGCGGTAGCTCTTACGAGGTAGCAGAACGCAAGACCGTCTCGCCGGTACAGGTCTGGTTCAATTCTCCGGAAACGTCTGCAGCATCCATTCCGAGATGTGTGAATACATGCTCTCCCGGTGCGCTCTTTCACAATATGTGTGCGAGGCATCCTTGAGGTAGATTTCCTTCAGGCCGCGCGAGGCGCCGAGCGCACTCGCCAGTTGCCCACGCCTGGAATAGTACCTCGCACCATGGGTAAAGATCGCAATGAGATTGCCACCGCGATCGATGAAATCATTGTAGTAACCGTTCATGACTTCAGGCTCATCCCAATCCCGAACGTCTACCTGATTGCCTTTGTTCAGCAACAGCCCCTTGACCCTCGGCACAACGTTCCGCGGCGCATGCCGGACCCAGTAAAAATCCAATGCCGTCCTCAGCACATAGTCGACATAACGAAGCCGATTGTGCTCGACGAAACTGTCGAGCAGCGCCAGCCCCGACACTTGCTGACGCTGATGCGCAATGATCAGTGCATCGTCCGCGCCTGAACACAGACCGAATATTACATATCGATCAACACCCAGGCTCGACATGTAACTTTCCACATCGTCAAAATCCCGCACCAGGGATTCGGTTCTGACCAGACCACTGCGCACCGGGCTTTCACCCTTGCCCGACTGATCTATCCTGGCGGTGATGAAACCTGCCCCGGCCAGATGCCTTGCGACACCTGCATGGACCCGGTTGGGACCCACATGATGGACCTGGCCCGCGTTCAGAATGACAACCCCCGTTCGCGAGGCACTGCCCTCTTGCGGGTGGGTTACAACGCCGAAAAGCGACTGTTCGGTGCCGAAAAGGTGTGCGGTTTCTCTCAAGACAGTTGCTCGCAGATGAGGCGTACTGACTCATGGGCGTAAAACAGCGCCGGCAGAGGTTCACGCCAGTTCCAGGCATCGGGTGATTTGACCACATCTATGCCCATGTGCTCCGGGGGGTAATCCCAGCTATGGCCCGCGGTTGTTATCGCGCTGGACTGAACGCTGTCGACATTGCGGGTCTCCAGAGCTTCGAGTTCGGCAATAAAGCCGACTTGCAGGGCAATTCCCTGCAAGTCGACCGTACCGTCACTGTGGTTTTCCAGATCGATTTTCCGGTCGGCAAGCCAGGTCCGCCCATCAAGGACCGGATCCCATCCTACGAGATTTTCAATGTCTCGGCGAAAACTGACGGAAGCAGCAAGGGCGAACCCCAGACGGACGGCCAGAACCGACACCCGGCTGTTACCGCTGCGTTCCTGCATGAGATCCAGCGCCCTGTCGACATCACCGGTCCAGCTCGCCAGTCCGACGCTGGTTGAATCGACCATCGAATTGCCGGTACCGGAGAAATCGAAGCGGAATACGTCATATCCCTCCTGCGCGGCCCACTGCGCAATCTGCTTTAACGCCCAATGGGTCCAGATGGCTTCGCCCAGCAGCGGTTGACAGATGATAAGCGAGTGCGACCGCCTGGTTGTCTCGCTCATGTGGGTGATGCCGAAGAAGTCGGGAGGGTCTCCAAAATAAGCTGGCAGCATGTCAACTAGATCCGAATTCAGGTTTTTCACGCTTATCTTAAGTCTTGGACGGCCCCTCTTCTATACCTCTTATTAGAAGTTCCGGACCCCGGGGTAATTTGTCTAGTCTATACGACGTACAGCGGAAATAACGGATGTCCGGAACATCGCGCCAGGCAACACTTACAAGTATCGCGTTCGACGAATGCTGCCGGCGATGGTCTGCCCGCCATGAACTCGAAGAAATGTGAGTATCAATATGAGCCCTGTCTCAAAACGGTTTGCGGTGATTGGTGACCAGTCATTGACAATTGCCTGTGCAGCCGAGCTGCTTGAACGGTCCCATCAGATCGTTGGTCTCGTAACCGACGCGTCACCGGTCAGGATGTGGACAACGGAAAACAACGTTTCGGTCGTCACGCGCGAGCAGCTTTCGCAACTGCGTCCATTCGATTACCTGTTGAGTGTCGCCAACCTCCGGTTACTTACCGCAGATGAACTGGCACTTCCGGCGATAGCTGCGATCAATTTTCACGATGGACCGCTGCCGGACGTCTCAGGTGTCAATAATCCGTCCTGGGCGGTCTTGCAGCGCCTTACCGGATATGGCGTTACCTGGCACGAGATGGTATCCGAAGTAGATCACGGTGATGTACTTGAATCTGAACAATTCGAACTTGAAGCGGATGAAACGTCAGTTTCACTGAACACCAGATGTTTCCACGCAGGCTTTCGGAGTTTTCAGAAGCTGCTGGATCAGATGGAAACCGGTTCGTTGCGCCGAACAGCACAATCAGACACAGCCGAGCGCCGGTACTACTCCAGATGGAAACGGCCCAATGCTGCCTGCAGCCTGCCCTGGAACAGCAGCGCCGGATGCATCGACGGACTGGTTCGCAGCCTGGAGTTCGGACCTTATGAAAACCCCATGGGCACGCCCAAGATCAGGCTGCCTACCGGCCTGGCTGCCGTTGGCAAAATGGCCATTCTCCCCGACAGGAGTGTCAGAGAACCGGGTACGATCATTGCGGTTGCCAATAACTGGGCCCGGATCGCGACGGCCACACATGACGTTAGAATATCGAAGCTGTGCGGCTTGTCCGGCACGCCGATTCCTATGGCGGGAGACCGCGTAAGACTGACTGCCGACTGCGGACTTGAAGCCGGGCATGTGCTGCCGGGCATGGCTGATGGTGAAGCCGACGAACTTGACGACAGGGTTCGCCGTTCCGCCCGTGAGGAAAGCCAATGGGTTTCGCAGCTGGAAGGCTTTGCCGTCCCCGATCTGCCGCAGTCTGGCAGCGACGAGGTGCTGGAAGATTCTGTGGAATTGCCCAGTGCGCTGCAGGGACCGGCTGCTGCGCTTGGCTTGGTTGCGGCATACCTCGGTCGCAGCTTCCAAAGTGACCGGATCGACTTCTGGGTTCATCGCGACACGGATGAGCGGCAATGCTTCGATGACTATTTTCTGGGCTGCGTGCCATTCAGTGTGCGACCTGACTGGGAGGGCACCGCAGATGATCTGCTGAACACCGTAAGGCAGGATCTAGAAGCCACTCTCAAGCGTGCCCCACCGTTGGTCGATATCGGATTGAGGTACCCTTCGCTGCACGACAAGCTTGAGCAAATTTCTGAACTTCCCAGTTGCGAGTTTTCGTTGAGCAGTGACACCCGTCAGGACGCGCCGGGGCGCGACGCACGCCGCTTGATGTTCACAATGTCGGAGACAGGAGATGGATTGCGCATCTCCTCCACCGGCATTTTTGAACCCGGTACATTCGCCGGCTTCGTCGAGCGATTTCGGATCATGCTGAAAAATCTCGGCAAGGACCCCGCAAGCAGCATCGCCGCCTGTCCGACGCTGACCAATGACGACCGCGATCTTCTTAAACGGATAAACTCCACGCGAACAGATTTTGATGTGCAGACCGTGCACGCCCTGTTTCGCAAACAGGCGCAGGCGTCGCCGGACCGCGATGCCGTCATAGGTGGCGACAAGCTGCTGACATACCAGCAACTTGATCAGGAAAGCGATCAGATGGCCGTCGCGTTGTTGGCAAACGGTGTCGGGCCTGGCGATCTTGTCGGCGTGATGATGAGCCGCAGCGCTGAACTGCTTGCGGTACTGATGGGTGTGATCAAGGCAGGCGCAGCCTATGTGCCGCTCGACCGCAATTATCCGCCAAACCGCCTGCAGTTCATAATTGCCGACTGCAAACCCAAGATGATCGTGGTCGATCATGCACCGGCGTGGTCGAGTGACGCTGTGCAAATGGTTCAGTGCACCGATCTGTCCAGGCACCCAGGACGCGATGTGTCCCTGCCTGCATCCTGCAAGCCATCGGATCTGATGTACGTGATTTACACTTCCGGTTCCACCGGCAAACCGAAAGGCGTTCAGGTTCGCCACGACAATGTGCACAACTTTTTCGTTGGCATGGATGAGCGTATCGGACCGGAGGCCGGGACGTTGCTGGCAACCACCAGTATCTCTTTCGATATTTCAGTGCTTGAGCTGTTCTGGACCCTCTGCCGCGGGTTTACGGTCGTCCTTCATGATGAAGATGCTGATGGCGTGAACACAAGGCTGCCAGGTCAGCCGATCGGTTTCAGCCTGTTTTTCTGGAACATCGCGGAGACCAAACCGCTGGAAGGATCTCCATATAGTCTCGTACTGCAGGCTTCGAAATACGCCGATACGAACGATTTTGAGGCTGTCTGGACCCCTGAACGGCACTTTGGCAGCTTTGGCGGTTACTATCCGAACCCATCGGTAATCAGTGCTGCAATAGCCGCAACCACCAGGCGTGTGGCAATACGAGCCGGCAGTTGTGTGCTGCCTCTCCATCATCCGGTGCGTGTTGCGGAAGAATGGTCGGTTGTCGACAACCTGTCGGGTGGCCGTGTCGGTTTGTCGATGGCTGCGGGGTGGAGCCCGAACGACTTCGTCCTGAAGCCGGAGAACTTCGCCAATGCCAAGGACCTGATGTTTGAATCCATTGAGCAAGTCCGTGCCCTGTGGCGCGGTGACAGCGTCACTTTCACAGGGCCCAAGGGCCCGGTGGATGTCAAATCGCTTCCCCGGCCTGTCCAGCAGGAGCTGCCGATCTGGGTTACGGCGGCGGGTAATCCGGACACATTCCGTCAGGCCGGCGAGATCGGCGCCCATATCCTCACTCATCTGCTGGGCCAGAACATAGACAAGGTCGCGGAAAAAATCGAAATTTACCGCGATGCATGGCGAGCCAGCGGTCGACCGGGCGACGGCCATGTAACCGTGATGGTTCACACCTTCGTTGCCGCATCCGAGCAGGATGCCAGGCGTATCTGCCGCGAACCGATGAAGAACTACCTGAAAAGCGCACTGGCGCTCATCAAGGATGCCGCCTGGCAGTTTCCGACATTCCAGAAGTTCTCCTCCGAAGGTGAACGCACCATCGACGACTTCTTTGCGCATGCCGATCCTCAGGATGTCGATGGTCTGCTCGAGTTCGCGTTTGAACGCTATTACAACAGCAACAGCATGTTGGGTTCCGTCGAAAAGTGTGTCGAGTTTGCCGATACCTTGAAAGAAGCGGGCGTTGATGAAATTGGCTGCCTGATCGATTTCGGGATCGACGAGAGCACGGTGATGAAACACCTGCCATTCCTGAACGAAGTCAGAACGGCGTCCAATGCAGATGAGCAGGAGACTCCGTCCGTATCGCAGGCGATCGTGCATCATGGAGTGACCCACCTGCAATGCACACCGTCCCGGGCAACGATGATACTGCACGAATCTGAAGCCGCGGCCGCGCTCAACAACCTCAGCTGCCTCATGGTCGGCGGCGAGCCATTGTCAAAGGAACTTGTTCATCAGCTGCAGGGCCTGACGCAGGCACCGCTGTTCAACATGTACGGCCCGACCGAAACGACGATCTGGTCGTCGGTGTGCAACATCACCACCCCCGACGACGCCAACCTGATCGGCACACCGCTCGCCAACCAGACCGCCTATGTGCTGGATCCGCGTGGAGCTGTTGTGCCGCCGGGAGTTGTTGGCGAACTGGCAATCGGAGGCCTGGGAGTAACAAGCGGCTACCTCGGACAACCCGCATTGAACCAGGACAGGTTCATAAAGATGCCCGGAGTGGATCATCGACCGGTCGATGTCTACAAGACCGGAGATCTGGTTCGGCTGATGGACGATGGCCGGCTGGAATTTCTGGGACGCGGTGACAGTCAGGTCAAGGTCAGGGGTTTTCGCATCGAACTTGGCGAGATCGAGGCCTGCATGCAGCGGCTTCCAGACGTTGTTGCGGCTGCGGCAGTGGTTCAGCACGCAAATACCCCGAATGCCGTCATTGTCGGCTTTCATGTTTCGACGACCGGTGACAACCTGTCCGACGATCTGTCCGCTGAACTGAAAACACAGCTGCCGGATTTCATGATCCCCGCCCATTTCGTGGCCGTTCCGCATTTGCCCTGCCTGCCTAACGGCAAACTCGACAGGCAGCAGCTTGAGCAGACACAGGTCACTCGCGAAAAACGGTCAGACGCTGTGCCTCCATCGACTGAAACCGAGTGCGCCCTGGCCAGGATCTGGGGGTCCCTGCTGAACGTCGAGGTTGTCAGCAAGACGGATAACTTCTTTGAACTCGGCGGGCATTCCCTGCTTGCCATTCAGGCCATCGACGCGATCGAGAAGCAGATGAATGTCAGATTGAACCCTCGCAAGATACTGACCAACACTCTTGAGCAACTGGCCCGGGACTGCGCGTCCATTCCGCAACCCGGACCCAAGAGCCGGGCCGGTGCCTTCGGTCGGTTTTTCGGGCGCAGATCCTGAGGCCATGCGGTGATGTTGACCGACGAGTATGTCGTATTTCCGGAGTTCAACGTCGTCACCAGCGCCGTTCGGGTATCTGACGGCGATCCCTCACGGCTCCCGCCTGCCGAACGAAAGGAAATCGAGACCGCTGTGCCCGGCCGTGCCCGGGAATTCGCAGCTGGCCGGCAGGCTGCGCGGCGGGCATTGGCGCGAATAGGCTTTGACGGGGTAACGGTGCCACGGTCACCGGAGCGCTGTCCGATCTGGCCGAAGGGCATTGTTGGCAGCATCAGCCATTCACAAAACATCGCCGGAGCCGCCGTTAGCCGGGATGATCGCCTGGCCGGTCTGGGTTTCGATATAGAGCAGCCGACGGTCGCCAGGCCTGAAGATATTGTGTCGAAAGTGATGACTGTCGAAGAAATTGGGCAGTTGCGGTTCCTGGATGAAAAACAACTTGGGAACCACCTGGCGCTGATCGTCAGTTGCAAGGAAGCGGCCTACAAGGCAGTCAATCCGGTCATCGGCGAATACTTCGATTTTCCGGATATCGAGATCGAACTGGACCAGGATTCAAACAGCTTTGTGGCGCGGGCATCGGCGTCACTTCACTCGGGCGAGTGGATTAACGGTGGACGTGGCCACTACGGCAGTCTGGCCGGTCAAATTGTAACAGCGTTCGTTGTCACAGCGGATCGCTGCCCGAGGCATTGCCGGAACGACCCGGCTGGTCTGCAGGTATAGCAAGTCAACCCGCTCATCCGCGGCGTACTAATTGGAGGTACTCCAATTGCCCCTCTGTTCTTAATGGCGGGCTTCCGCCAAAATGTGGATCGTCGGACGTTGGCGGCTGAGCCATTTCGGGACGCCAGCCAAAGACCGGCAAACCGGAACCCAGCAGAGGACCGATTGTCAGATGAAACGCCAAAACAGCCCACAAGCCGGCACTTGGCGACACCTGCTGCCCAACGCGATCACCTGTGCCGCCCTTGCCTGCGGTGTGACGGCAATACGGTTCGGCATTGACGGCGAGTTCCGGACTGCCGTCATGGCCATTATCCTCGCCATGATGCTTGATGCCCTCGACGGCCGGGTTGCCCGCGCAGTTGACGGTGAATCGCCTTTTGGCGCAGAACTTGATTCATTGGCTGACCTGATCAATTTCGGTGTCGCACCAGGCGTTCTGATCTGGCTGTCATCATTACATGCCCTGGGAAATCTCGGCTGGATCGCGATCATCTTCTTTGCCATTGCCTGCTGCCTGCGACTGGCGCGATTTAACGTCGCCACAACTGACCCGGACGAGGCCGCCTGGAAGGCAAATTACTTCTCCGGCGTCAATGCGCCGGCTGGAGCTGCCCTGTCGATGGTGCCGCTTTATCTCGGCTTCTCCGGTCTGGTGCCCGGCGGCGCCGACATTGCCGGCTATGTCGCTCTCTATATGGCGGCTATCGCAGCATTGATGGTGTCTCGGATTCCAACCTACTCATTCAAGAACGTCCGGCTGAGCAAACCGGTCAAGCTTGTTCTCGCCCTCGGCTTCCTGGTGCTGTTGCCAAGTCTGTTTCTTCATACCTGGCAGTTGCTGCTCGTCGGCTGCTGCATCTACATTCTCCTGATCCCGTTCTCGATCATTAACTACCGGCAGGACAAGGCCCGGCTTCCCGGCGATGATAATGAAGAAGTCGATCCAGACAGTGCCGTCATTCTTCCAACCAGCCGTCTGCCTTAACCGCCATGTGACCGCCCCACCCGGCATGGCGCCAACTTTAAGTGTTGTGTCCAGACGAGGCGCAACCCGACACAGAAGAAAAACACGGAAAAACCATGGCATCGACTTCATCCAGGGACCGGGATAACCTGAACACACAGCAGCAACCGGCCCGGATCACCACCATCCTTGTCTGGGCAGCGCTCCTGACGGCGTTTATGGCTGTGACCACCAACGGTTTTTCCGATCGCGCCACCCTGCTGGTGGCGCAGGAAAGAGTCGGTACGCTGGTACTCTATCTAGGCGTCTGGGCCGTGTGCTGGGTGTGTTTTCTCGTAGCAGCCATGCAGCCGAACCGGATTGTCAGATGGGTCTGGGCCTGCATCCTGTCGCTCTCGGTTGCAGCATCGCAAGCCTACTTTCTCGTCAGCGGATCTGATCTCGGCCCGTTCGATGTTCTGTCTCTCAAGGCGGCGAGTCATGAGCTTGGCCGGGCGATGGCCCAGTTTGTCTCTGCCGCGATTTGGTTCGGCTGTGTCTTTGCCGGGAGCCTGGCTGTCATAGTACTTGCCCCCACTCCGGGGTTTCGGCTCTGGCGCTCGCACGGGACGAAACTGGCCTGGATGCCGGCGCTTCCGGTTGCGCTCATCGGCGCCATCCTGATCATGAAGGAAGGCGGCGGTTCGCATGCATTGCCACAGCATTTCACCCCACTGGCCGTGACAGCGGTGACATTGACGAAGACCGCCATGCAACCCAAGGCGACGCGGGCACAGCAGGTGGCCAAACCAGCCGGCAAACCTGCCGTCCGCAACATTGTCATGCTCGTCGACGAAAGCATCAGGGGTGACTATGTCGATCTCACGCCGGGCAACCCGTTCACACCATTGTTGGCGAAACGCACAAGTGACATTGTGAACTTCGGCGCATCCGCTTCAGGCGGCAATTGCAGTCACTACTCCAACGCGCTGCTGCGGCTGGGCGGGTCCCGCCGAGACATCGTCAACTCGGTCAATCACAATCCGACAATCTGGCAATTCGCCAAACAGGCCGGATATCGCACGGTGTTCATCGATGCACAGGCAAGCGTCAACAAGAACCGCTCGCGGCTGCAGAATTTCATGACACCAGGTGAGGTCAAGGACATTGACCGGTTCGTCACTTTTGATGATGTGGCGACACCCGACCTGGATCATGAGTTGATGAATGTTGTCAAGCAGGAGTTGGCCCAGGCCGGGCCGGTATTCATTTACGCCAACAAGAACGGCGCTCATTTTCCCTATCACCACGGCTACCCGGCACACGACGCACCGTTCAAGGTCGATGGACCGCAGGACTGGTCTGCATCAAAGGCAGCCATTATCAAATCCTACCTCAACAACATTCGATGGAATGTTGACAGGCTGCTGGCCGATTTCCTGGACACCACAAATCTCACGAACACTGTCGTACTCTACACGTCCGACCATGGACAGGCATTCAATCCCGGCGGCATAACACACTGTTCGGTTGATAATCCGGATCCGCGTGAAGGCCTGGTACCAATGCTGGCCATGACCAGCCACCCCGCCGTGCTCAGTCGGCTGAAGTCTTCGGCAGAAAAGTCATGGGCAAAAACCAGCCATTTCCAGATTGCGCCAACCATTCTGGGCCTGATGGGATATTCATCGCAAACCATCGCCCGGTCACACGGACCCTCACTGTTCGAGGCCCCGGCACCGGAAATCAGCAGCGGGTTCAGTTCCGGCGATATTTTCGGCCTGTTCCGTCAGGATGTAAGATGGAATGACCTGGACCTGACCAAGTCCTACCTGGAACCGGAGGCCAGGCAATTGCCGGGCGCTCGCCATTCGGCACAGGTGGCGGACTAGCGAACCCGGAGTACAACCTGATGCCTTGCTCATGTCGCAGCCGTCATGAGGAAAGTTTCCGAACTTGACCTTGTGGCCGTTGACCATATAGGTGCCTTTTTCGGTTCTCACGGCACTGTCTAGCGGTTTTGCGGCGAACCTAATCGAGTAAACCGATGAACGCGGGTCAGCAATCGATTCAGCAGTGCCCGGATACCGCTCACCGATGTGAAATCCGCGTATACTGTTCGCAAGTCCTGAAGTTCGGGAACCGTCGATAAGAAATCCAGCATCCGAGCGCGCGCCAGCTGGAGATTGGTCTCCAAAGATGCCCTATTGATCGAAATTTGACGAATATCGGGATCTGGATTGATTTTCAGATAGTAACCGAGATTTTTCGATAACTCGAAGATCGCCCGATCGACTTGATCTGCTGCCGTAGTTTCCCGAAAAAAGATACGCCTTTCGTCTCCCGTCGCCCAGAGCTTTGTCTTGGTGTGGAAGTGTCCGCGATCCTTGCCGAAACAGTCGAACCTCAAGACATCTTGTCCGAAGATTCTCAGAACCAATGCGGGTCCCTTGCCGATCGGAAGCACTTTCCAGAAGACGATGAGTTCGACGTCGTCCTGGATCAAATAGATTTCCGTATCCCGCCAGACGCGCTTCTTTTCAGTGGGCACCGGTTCGGCGTGCTGTGTCATGCTGGTTTTCCCGATTCAATGTCACCTGAGGCGGCCACAGCCAAGCTAATCTGCCATCACAGTAAAGCCAGGCGCCGCTGCTTTGCAATCGTATTACAATCCGGGTGTCTGGACGCTGCCATAGATTGGCAAACGGGCAACAAAGGTGCAGCCACTGCAACAGTGCTTTCCTTTGGTGTCTGCGCCGGTTGGCCGGTTGGTGTTGCACTGTCAGCAGCCATTTCTGACAGGGAAGGTGCAAACAGCCCATTGGAGCTGTGCGCGAGATTGGCAAACAATGGTTTGCAGCCAGAATTTGGCTGACGTCTGAATACCATTATGGTATTCAACTTGCCGTCTTTGCTTGGGAAAATCGGATATGGCTGTGAGAAGATCAAGACTTGCTGAAGGGCAGGCAATAGAAGGCGTGGAGCTGTTTTCTCTGAAAGTTAACCGCGATGATCGCGGCGAATTCACGGAAGTCTTCAAATCCACCTGGAATTCGCCTCTCGAGCCTGAACAGTTCAGCCTGGTCAGGTCTGAAAAGAACGTGATGCGAGGCTGTCACCTGCACTGGCATCATGATGAGTACTTTTGCCTTCTCAGCGGAGCAGCCAGTGTCGGGTTAAGGGACGAGCGCCCCGATTCTCCGACCCGGAACAACTGGTCGTTATACTTCCTGTGCGAGGAAGACATGGCCGCGCTCGTCTTTCCCAGCGGCCTTGTGCATGGCTGGTATTTTCATGAGCGTTCGGTGCATTTGCAGGGTGTTTCAGAAGTCTACGACACTTACAATTCCTACGACAATCACCGGATAAACTGGCTGGATCCGGACCTCGAAATCCCTTGGCCGTCAAGCGAAGGGGTGCTGACCGACCTGGCGACTGATGCACCGAGCCTGAAAGAATTCCGCAGATCGTCCCGGTTTGAACCTGCTGACTAACCGGTCAGTGCGACAGGCAAGATGGTCCGATTTTCCACCATCAAGTAACCGAAACAACTGGCAACTCGCTTTAATCCTCCAAACCGGCGAGCCTTCTGAGTGCAACGATCGCCTCAACGACTTCAACTCCCTGTTGTACGGTCGTAGGGGGTGGCGGGCCGCCTTCCAGGAACCGGACAAAGGCCAGCAACTCAGTCGTCAGAGCTGCTTCGGGGCTGAACCTGATGTACTCGCCGTTTGTGGAAACACCGGTTGACCCCGGTTTTTCACGATCAATGAAGATTCTGTCGTCGCCGTCGGCTTCAAGTACTGCCACACCAGACTGACCGTGCAGCCTTATCTCCCTGCGCTTGTCCCGATACCGGTTCGACGTGTCGATAACGACCTGAAGCCGGTCATCCCCCAGAACGGCCAGCATGCCGGTGGCACGGTTATTCAACCGTTCGACGCAGGCAAAGCGCGGCTTTGGTATGTGACCCAGAATTGACTGTGCAATTGACAGGTCATGAGGGACCAGTGTCCAGACGCTGTCGACGTCTGTTCGGGGACTGGTCCAGTTCTTGCGCGTGGTTCGAAGTTGGGTTACCGGCCCCAATATCCTGTCTCTTGCAATCCGCCTGAGTTCGCAGACGCCCGGGTGATAGTGCCAGACGTGCATGACTGACAGCTGTGCGCCGGATGCGCTTGCCAATGCGTGTGCGCCCGCAAGATCTGTCGTCAGGGGTTTCTCAATGAAGACGGGCAGCTGCAATGGCAGCAGTTGCTGAACCACCTCTACGTGGGTCGATGCCGGTGTCGACACAATGATGCCGTCAACCTTGGGAAGTCCCTCGATGTGCTCCAGGCACTCCACCTGGAATCTTTCGGTGATCTCGACACGGCGATCCGGTGAAGGCTCGACTACGACAATCTCCTGCTCCAAATCGAGAAGGCTTTGCAGAATTTTCTCGCCCCAGATACCACAGCCAATCAACGCAAGCCTGACCAAATCAGTTCTCCTTCGAACCGGAAACAATACCGCCGGTACCATTGCACGCCTGCCGCGGCAGCAGGTCCTGTCCACGCCGGGAAACGCCTAAACTCATTCGCCGAAGATATCTTCGAGCAACTGGGATACCCTCCTTGTTGCCGTACCGCCCTGATACTCCCTTAGAACATTCCGGTTGATGGCGTCTTCGACCCTGGGCTGGAATTGCGCAGCATATGCCATGGCATTGCGAGCTATCTCCCGGCACGCATCATCGTTCGAGCGGCACCACTCCACCCGTTCCTCAAGATCCGACAAATCCTTGGACACCGGCACATAGTGTACCCATTCGCGCAGGCCAAGCGTTGTGGTTGAGTGAAATTCTCTTTCCGGCATCAGGATGACACTGTTGGAAGAGAGTGCCCAGTTAATCTGTGTGCCGGCGTCATTGCCTTCCAGCACCAGAACATACTTGTTTCTTGCTACTTCGAGTTGATTGATTTTTTCCGCGAAACGATAATTGCCGCGCAGGAAATCCAGAAATATTTCACTCAACAACTTGTGGTTCACAACAAATGCGAAATCAAACTTGCTAGAGAATTCGGAAATCAGTCGATATCTGATCAGATGTGAATTCGCTATGCTGCAAAAATCCTCTGCGTCATATTCGCCGGCAATCTTGCGGCCAAGACTTCTATGGGGCTCCGACAGCTCAAAAAATATTTGATCGGGGTAGACATATTTTCCCTCGGACAACCGGAGATGCCCATGCGGCGATCCTCTCCATATCAGTTCAGATTTTTTCTCTTCCCACGGACATATATTGAACTTGCCGCTCAGGCCGATGTGGCGTTGATACCTGTAGTTCCTGTTGGTCCACAAGATAACAGGGCTGTTGCCCTCCACGGGCCTGTTTTTCGCAAAAACCGGGATCTGGTATTTTTCGAAAGGCTCGTATTGCCAGGGAATACAGTCCTGAAAGTCGGCAATCAGAACCTGGGTCGCGAAGTTGCGATACTTCTTGATGTCTTCAATGAAGTGATAGTTCCTGTGATGGTCCCGTTTACTCTTGCCTATGATCTGTATTTTCTTGTTTTTCTTGGTGAAAATGATGAATGGTCTTGCTGATTGACCCGTGATGCCGTCTTCACTCAGCTTTTTTATCCGTGATTTGAACGAAGGCCCGTCTGCCCGGTAAAACTGGCCCATTCGTAACCTGGTTTGTTCTTTTATGAATCTGGCTGTGTTCCAGTTAAACATGTGCCGACCATTTCTTGTGCTTGCTGCCATGAACTGACAATCGATCATGAACGGCGGTGTTCGCGTAAGCTGCAAACAATCATACCCAGACGACATTGCCCAGCTCAAAAGTTTCACGTGTAGAACAGGCTACAATTGCGTCTTTGACCAACGTCTGATCATCAGGTGCTGGGAATCCATCCGAACCCTATTGTCGATAACGGCGGAGTGAGTTGGCCAGCCTGCCTTTCTCGAGCATCAGGTTGCACAGCACCGGCAGCCACTTGTCCGGATCACCGGTTAGTTGTGCCACTGCCAGCTGCACCCGCAATCTTGCCACGCTGAGCTTTTTCGACCAATTCCGGTTACTGCTCCGTTCGATATTCCTGGCCTCGTCCAATGTGTTTTCGGTAAGCCCCACCGCATACCAGTAGTCCTTCAGATAATCGATCGTCTGACGGCCCTCATCGATCCAGTGCGTTACCACCGGTTTCTGCAACCACCACCCGTGGTAGCCGGACGCCAGCAACTGGCGAAACAGCAAGACTTCCTCGCCGCCCGTCAGGTCACCCTGCCCTTTTCTGCCGAGAGCGGTTTCGAACCTGAACTGACGCAGGACGGCCATCCTGATAGCCATATTGGCACCATAAGGCAGGTCGTTATCTGCAAGAGTGAATGCCTTATCAGTGTCCGCGATCATGAGTTTGGCATAGGCGCTGGGTGAATACCGCACCGCAGCTTCAATCCAGTCTGGAGTATCGCCTTCGAATACAGGTTCAATCGGTGCACCGAAAAAAGCTGAACCATCGTATCTGCCCACCGCGCCGTGGTAGTCAATGACCCAGTCCTTGCCGACGGTCAAATCATCGTCTGTCCAAACAACCCAGTGTCCGGATGCATTGTCGATCACTGCATTTCTTGCTGCGGCGATCCCGAGTTCGTCCTCAACGCAGACTGTTATGGGGATGGAGCTTGAAAAACCACTGAGTACTTCAGCGGTACTGTCAGTGCATTTGTTGGCAACGACCAGGAATTCAATTTCGCAGTTATCCGGGGTTCTCAGCTCGCAAAAAGATCTCAGCAGACGGGCAAGTGAGTCACATCGGTTGTGCGTACACACTGCGACGGTGATTTTTTCATGAGTCATTTTCCGACCTGAACCTCATACAAACAAACCTGCACTCTCCAGTGCGCGACTTTGGGCATACAATCAATGCAGGATCGCCTAGTCATTCAGGCAATCCGTAACAACCCTTGTGACCAGTTCAGCTTTCCCTGATGTAGCGCTGCTTTGCACGACAGCAAACGCCGCTGCTTCATCACCGTCGAAAATAGCCTTGATGTTTTGCGCCGCGAAATCGCCGGGGTGCCAGATACTGCGAGAAGAGTGAAGCGGGTTCTGCTGGGCACGGGACAGGTCATGATAGTCATGCAGGATGTTCTGTTTCAGGCACCAAAGATAGTAAAGCGTATATTCGGTCCAGTTGGGAAAAGTCTTGTCGGATGTCACCAATCCCTTCCATGTGCCGCGACTGGCGCTTCGGACGGAACACTTGAAGAGCTGCTGCACCCAGCTGTGCTCCGAGTGATCCGCGCTAAAATGGTTGATCAACGTGCGACATGCCTGTGTGGACAATATTGCCGGTGTCACGCTCATGCCCTTTGACGACAGGTCCACTTCGACATCAAGTGCTTCGGCGGCGGCTATCCACCATGCACTATGCTCGGCCATTGGCTCCAGTTGCAAGAGTGCGCGCCCGTCCGGTATCAAGTCGCCGGGCAACAGCGGCCTGCGGCAGATAACGTCGGCATCCAGAACAAGAAAGAACTCGTTTTGAATGAACCGGCTTGCGGCAAGTTTCAGGACCATCTGGCGCCATAGCCCCGGCATCAATGAGTATTTTTTCAGTGCCGGACACACCTCCTCGTCTGTCAGCAGCCGGGTTTTGAATCTGGCACCGGCTTTTCTGCAGATTGCGGCAACTTCGTCGCGATCTGTTGCAGGCGTCACAATGAGAAACTCGTCCACGGTGCCGGGCTTGCAGAAATGCTCGAAAGTGTTGATGAGCAATTGCGTCCGCACACCCTCCTGGCCGTCGCTGTAGCCTGACACGGAAATCGGCAGCCTGGACCCGGTCGTTCGAACCGTCAGGAGTGCGCTCATTCCCGGTTTCAAGTCGGCACTGGCCAATCGCATCATCCCAGTATTCGAAACAGCAACATTTATCGCGAGCACTTGTGCCGGTTGCCGGGTTGTCAATAGGTGCAAAGGTACCGACGTTATCGATTTCCGTCCATGCTCTTTGGCACCATGGTTTCCCAAAGCCGCGGATCTGGCAAGGTTCGACCTGCCAAGCCAGCTACAAATTACGAATTACAGGAGTGGAACCCGCCAGGACGGCCGGGCCGGCACTTTTGCACCTAATTCTGCAATGCCGTGTAGCAGTTGCTGCACATTGATGGTAGATCGGGTACATCGACTGCAGACTGGACGTTAAATGAAACTGGTGAGAAACAGCCCGCTTCTCGATGTGTTCTTCAATGCACCGGGTGCCAGGCCATGGTCTGTAACAGGCTGCATCCTGGTGGCCGGCGTACTGGACATGATGAGCATGGGAGCGATCCTGCCGGCCGTGGGCCAGTTGGGAGGTGAGGGTGTTGCCAGCGATTCCCGGCTCAACAGCATCGTGGTTGGTGCAGTTGAGTATCTTGGTTTTCCGGCATCGCTGACAACCTATATCGCACTGGTGGCAGTGTTGCTTACTTTGAAATCCGTGATTTCGCTGCTCGCCATGACCTACGTCGCCGCTTCGGTCGCGGAGATTCAGGCCCAGATCCGCCGCAAGTTGCTGGGGAGCGTCATGAAGGCACGATGGTCTTACTTTATCGATCTTCGGCCCGGACACATTGCCAACTCGATTGCCGGGCAGACCCTGCATGCAGGGGAAGCCTACTTTTCGACGTCCGTCGTGATCGTGTCGGCGATCCAGGCTTTTGCCCTGATGATGGCGGCCACGCTGGTCTCCGGCTACATGGTCATACTGACAGCCATAGCTGCAGTCATTGTCTCCCTTCCACTTTACAAACTTGTGATGTTCGCGCGCGAAAACGGCAAGAAACAATGGCAACGTGCGGGCCTGTTGGGATCCAATGTTCAGGACGCACTCGGCAACATGAAGGCGATCAAGGCGATGAACCGCGGCGCCGGTTTTGCCGACCTGTTCGATGGCCTGGTTGCTGAAATGCGCAAGTCCTACTTTTACATGAATTTCGCGCGTCATGCACTGACCTATGGCCAGGACATCATGATCGCCCTGACCGTAACTGGCGGTGTATATGTGGGCACCCAGATCGTTCAGATTCCGTTATCCGATATGCTGGTTCTGGGGATCATCTATTATCAGATCATCACGCTGGTGAAGATGATGCAGGAACATATGCAGCAGGCCGCCATCATGCAGGCCGCGTACTACGCGCTGATGAAAATGATTGACACCGCTTCGGAAAATCTGGAACCGAGCGCCGGCAAGAAATCACCCGTTCTTGAAAAGGGGTGCAGGTTCGAGAACGTGAAATTCGGATACGGCAAGAAGCTTGTCCTCGATGGCGTCAATATCGATTTTCCGGCTGGTGGTATCACCGTCCTGCTTGGCCCTTCCGGTGCCGGCAAGACCACCATGATTGATTTGCTGACCGGATTGCTGCAGCCGGATGCCGGTGAGGTCCTGGTGGATGATGTGCCGTTGAGCGAAATCGATGTGGAATCCTGGCGATCGCGCATCGGCTATGTGCCGCAGGAACTTACCCTGCTGCACGGCTCGGTGTTTGCCAACGTGGCTCTGGGCGATGCGTCTATAACAAGGGAACAGGTATGGGAAGCGCTGAGGTCCTCAGGCGCCGACCAGTTCATCGAGAAACTGCCGCGCAAACTGGATGCTAACATCGGCAATATGGGCGGAAAGCTATCAGGAGGACAGCGTCAGCGATTGTCGCTGGCACGTGCCCTGGTGCGCAAGCCGAAACTGTTGATTCTCGACGAGGTCACCAGCGCACTGGACGAGAAGTCGGAAGCCGACATCTGCCAGAACATTACCGGTCTCGGCAGCCAGTACACGATAGTGGCAATTACCCACAGGCCTGCCTGGAAGGAAATCGCCTCGGTACTTTACAGCGTCCGTGATGGAAACGTTGAACTGGTTGCATCACAACCGCGCGAAGCAGCACAGTAGACTGCGACGTAGCCGGTCTCTTTTCAACAGGTTGAGCGATCAGAAATTGAAATTTCGGATGTTATTTTCATGAACCGGCGACCATGGCTCTCGATCATTATTCCTGTTTGCAATCGCTTTGATCTGTTGGGACGTACGCTCGATAGCGTGTTGTCGCAGCGTGCAGGAAATGTTGAAGTCATCATCTCCGATGATGGGTCGAAGGACAGCATTGAGCAGTTTGTTGAGCAGTACTCTGGCCATGGAATGAAACCTAGACTCGTACTGTCGAGATCGAACAATGGGGTAAGTGCGGCACGCAACAAAGGCGCAAAAGCCGCCCGGGGAAAGTGGTTGTACTTTCTGGACAGTGACGATGAACTGGTTCCGGGCGCACTGGAAAAGATACAGGCGGCGACCGGGTGCCGCGATGCAAAGCTGATATATTTCCATGCTCAAAGCATCTGTGGGAACGGCGAGGTGCGTTTCTTCGATTCGCAAGTTCTGCCGGATCCACTGGACCGTTCAGAGTTGCTGACATCGGAGTACCGGCCATTCACACAGTCACAGATTGCGGTGCATGCAGCTTCCTTCAATGACATCGGAAGGTTCGACGAGCAACTGTCAACTGGCGAGGACTTTGAAGTGTGGCTTCGCATGATTATGCATGATTTCAAGATCGTCCATGTGGCGGACGTTCTTGTGAGGAAGCATGACGGTCACGGGAAATCACTGAGTTCAGACTACCAAAAACTCTATGACAACCGGCGGCGTGTCTGGGCCAAGCATCGAGCGGCGCTGAAACGAATTCTAAGGCCGAATCAGTACCGACGGTGGGAGTTTGCGCAACTTCACTCGCTATACTGGTTGTTGTGTGTGGAATGGCATGTGGCAAGCCGACTTCCCGGAAGAGGGGCAACTGCGTACCTGTGCTACAGGTGGGCTATGCTGGCAATAAATCCACCGGACGGTCGGCGCAAGGATGTTGTCAGACGACTGGGTAGCACGGTGAAGCATCTCGTCTTCGGAAGTTCTAGTACCTGAATATTCTGCCAAGCTGCTGCTTGAGCTTGTAGACAATAGGAGTTGCCAGCAGTGGTATCTGCTTGGCGCGTGCGTTCCATTGTAGCTGTTTGCGGGCTTCACAGGAGTAAGGGCAGTTGCCGAAGTCAAAGTTCGCTGACTTTCCAACCATTTTTGCCTGCTTGCCGTTCAGGCCCGCCCGCCACGGTGCCGTCAGTCGCTCAAGCAGATGCTTGTTCTGTTCGTGCTCCAGTTGCTCCGGCGAGTCATAGTACTGTGTCGCCATGCGCGCTGGCAGCGCGCTGATCTGCGCTCCTGCGGCTGCCATGGTATTCAGTATTTCCCAGACCATGGTGAAGCTGGAATCGCAGTCAGGATTGATACCACCGGAATCCAGAAATGCCTTTCGTCTGATCAGCGCTACATTGCCACCATAGATGTTCCAGCACGGTGAATATTCAGCCGGTCCGGCGGGCGCCGGGATGCTATCGACCTCCAGATCGGGATGTTGATCCTGGCCACTATCATGAAGCGCAGCGGAGAAGTCACAGACGATGCCGTCATATGAACCGGCGTCTGCCAATCGCGTCATGGCGGCGAGCATGCCATTGCTTTCCGGACACATCATGCCGTGACACAGCAGAATGTAGGTGCTGCGGCTTTCTCTGAAGGCTGCGCTAACCTGCGATATTGCTGCTGAAAAATGTTTCGAGGAACTGTCCGTGCAGGTGATGCTGTCAAGTTGCCCTGCCTGTTTCCAGTTCGAGAGTTGATCAAGCAGCCGGTCAGCGGGAGGAACTCCGTGATCGGAGAATACAACTGCTGTCACTGATTTGGTCGATCCAGGTTTGCTGTCGCGGGTGCGGGCCAGATTAGTCAGCCATGAGAACGCGGCCAGTTGGCGAATGGCTGCGAGATCGGGGTTGATAGCCAGCCTGGACGGCTGAATACCGTTCAAGATAGCCTGCTCCAGCGCCCTGGCCAGTTTTTCGCCGTCGCTTGCAATCAATGTACGGGAGTGATCCCTGCCGTCGATCATGCTCGGTATGCCACCCACGGCAGAGCAGAAAAACGGCACGCCGTTTTCTGCACATTCGTAAACGGTGTATGGAAGATTGTCCTGGACCGAAGGGATGACGGCCACGCAGTCGTTTGTTTTCAGGTAATTGACAGCGTCGATGCTGTCGAAATGAGTGATGATCTCGGCATCGATTCCCAAGGTGTTCAAACGATCTTCAATGTCCTTGAATACGGCGTTGGTTCCGATGCGTCCGAGCATCTTCACCTTGAAAGGTTTCCGGCAGTTACCTGTCAGCCTTTCCAGCGCCTGAAAGAAGGTTCCAAGGCCCTTACGAAACTCGAGCCGCCCGAAAAACACGATTTCATCCACATGCTGCTTGACCGGCGCACGCTGGTTAAACGATCGCGTCATTCCAGACAGAACGTTGGGGACAGTAACCTGCTTATTGACGATACTGTATCGCTCGTTCGTCCATTCCTGCATGTAGCTGCTTGGATGGATAACGAGATCACTCAATCGCAGTTGCTGGACCGTGCCATGGGTGTTTTCGGCAATATAAGGTTGCCAAGGATAGGCATTGCCCTCGAAGTGCCACTCACAACTGCCATGTGTGGTGGTGACTATCGCAGTATTCGCGAATTCCAGTCCAGACGCTCTCAACTGACTGATGCAGACGCCATGCCCACTCGCATCGTCGAAATGAATCACATCGTAGTCCTTGTCAGACATATACGATGCCAGGCTGCGCGTGAACCAGATCTGGTTTGCGTAACTGCCATCCTCCGAGAACCGGGGAAAATAGCGCACCTTCACTCCGCGATGCGTCCAGTATTGCTCCCAGACGTCGACCAGCTTGTCGGCTGGAGAATTTGCACAGTATATGGCTTCGACTTCATGGCCGGCGCAAACCAGTAGTTCCATAAGACTGGAAACAGCAGTTGCGATGCCGCCGCTGGGGGTCAGGCCAGCGAGTTCAAATGTTACGAAACAAATGCGTCCCGGCCTTGTCAAAAGATTCTGGAAGCCGGTTACCGTGTTGTCAAAAGTCTCGTCCGGCCATTTTGCAGAAGCTGAGGAAACGAGCTCATCAACAAGATTGCTGTTGCTCGCTCCCTCAAGTTCCATGTTGGCTGCAGCAAGAACAGCGTTGAGCGCATTCATGATTGCCGTATTCTCCGGAGAAGCCTCGATCAGCAACCCGTCCTGCAGCAATGCATCCCTGCTGAACTCTCTGGCTCCTGATGTGGGCAGAACCCAGTTCGACTGTTCGAGATGATTGCGATACGCGTCCATCTCGAACTGGGCCGATTCTTCGCCTCGGGTTGCTTTCAGTGCGTCTCGGAGTGCGGACCTCCATTTGAAATGGGACAGGATTGCACGGAATGGTACGTGGGCGTGCAGTTTGCCATTTTGCGGCCAATGGTTTCCCCTGGCACACAAGAACGCCTCGGTGATTTTCGCCAGGGGAAACTTTGTTTTCCAGGGAGGCCTTGGAGAGCCGAGCTGTTCGCAAAGGTTGAAGTTGTAGTGGCTGTACAGGCGCTGAATATCATCTTTGGGTGTCAGGTCCGCCAGTTCGCCGCCAGCTGCGACCCGCTGGATCATGTAGGCTGGCAGGGCGTCCATTCCGAACCCATCCATCGCAGCAATCGTCTGATCCAGCGTGCGGCCGGGAAGTTCGATAAATTCGTCCGCATCAACCAGCAGGACCCATCTGTTTCGCAACTCCGCTACAACCTTGGTTAAGATCTCCCGCCTGAATTTTTCGCTGTAGGGTGCCGTTTCCCGGGATTTGATCTCGACGTCGCCGGAGCTTTCAAGCCGACGAAGTGTTTCGCCTCGAAAATTCCCATGCAGAACCAGAAAGAAGGCGTGCACACCCAGATTGCGGTAATGGGCAAGAAAATGCGGCAGGATATCCTGATCGGACTCTCCGATCATACTTACCAGTGTGACGGCTTCTTTACGTGGTCTGGGCTCGCATGCCGGGGCTGCAGTCTTGTGATTGCGGATTGGCTCACCAGTCATCTGTAGTCTCGTAGCCAAGTTGAACTAACTGCTTTCCGGCGAGTTTTTTAAAATCGTTGACCCATTCGTCCGGCCAATTGCGCCATCTGCCGATCGGATTGAAGTTTTCAGTTTTTGGTTTCACTTTGCGGACAAAATGATCGTTGTCGTCCCTTACCTCTGACGATCCGTAAATTGGCAGTTCACCAAGATGATCCAGAGGCATCGAATCCGCCGGCAACCCTAGAAACTCCTTTACGCGACCCAGCGTTCCAACCGGATCGACAACGGAATCTTCATATCTTATCCAAAGGTGTTTCCCGCGGGTTGTTGCGAAATCAACATTGCTGTCAAAGTTCAGGAGAGTTTGCGCTCTTTCGGCCCAATGCCTGATCGCCGTAAGGTGGTTTTTGGAGAAACCAGAGCGAACGTTCGATTGGCAAGCATCTCTGCCATCACGGATCAACAAAATGAGCCTGCCTGTAGGAAACAGGGAAGCGATGTTCTGGACATTCTCACTGCTGGGGGTTTTGACGACCACGTATTTTTCATCGCAGTTTGCGGAGATTCGGCTTTCCAGAGCGCCACCCAGTAACCGCAGAATATCATCAGCAGATTGTCTTGCAGTGTGAGGCTCCGGTACGTGGAGAAAACTCCACCTCTTTTCCAATGTGTTGCAATAATCAATGAGATGGTTGGAGCCATGCAGAAGCCAGTCTTCGTAAACATAAGGCCAGCCATTCGGTTCACCACAGGCTCCGCCTTGTACGAGGAGGTGCCTGAGATAGGTAGTTCCCGATCGCGTTGTCGGAGATATGATGAATACGATGTCCGAACGGGCGGGGTCTTCATTGTTCGGTTGTCTGCTGGTCGTCACTGACATATCGCCCGATCTGTCTTTTTTACATTAAACAAAGTACTCGACCTTGCGGGCCCCAACAAATTTATCTACCGCATCAGCATCGTTCAAGCTGCAGCCTGGAGATTGGTTTTCTAACTGAAATCGCGGTTTGACAGACTTGACCTGCGCTTGTCGAGTCTGCACAGCTTCCTTGTAACCTCACACCGCATTTGCTGAATTCGATGCATGGCTACCGATGCGACGATAAAAACAACCTGATTTCTTTTCTCTTCCTGTCCTTCCGTGTTGCTTACTTTTGATGCTGCATAAGGCAGCTTTTGTCAAAAGGATAAGTGCACCGGTTTCTTGTTACCTGCTGCCAATGGCGCAATCGCGGTTTTGCCGGGCGATCCCCAGCCGGCGCAGGCGGAGCACGAAAAGTCTCACATAAGGAAGTGGGCGAACATTTTTCAGCAGATTGACCACCTGCCTGGAGTGTACACGCTGTCCCTGGGTCAATTCAGGTTGCCGTAAGAATCAAATTCCTATCAGCCAGACCATATTGGATTGACTATTTTCCATTTGTTGCTATTTGTTTTCATCGGTTCCCGGGCAGTTTTTCGCGGACATCGAGATTGTACAGGGGCTCACGATTTTCGTCTTATAATTTCCAAAAAACATAAATCTCGAAGACGTTGTTTCTCACAATACAACCAGTTTTGTATTTGGTAATACTACGTATTTCCTGGAATATTTTGCGAGTGAAAATTTAATGGGTTTTTATTGTAATAATAATTAATAATGATGATAGTGAAAATTATATTCTTGTATGTTGCATTGATATGCTCGTGCCTGATATTTTTTTACACAATCAATCAGCTTTATCTCGCTTTTTTGTACAGTCGGGCGCGTTCCAAAGGCGGCGCTTCGAATAGGTCTTCGGTGCCTGATGAGCCGGAAAAATGGCCCACTGTGCTTGTGCAGCTTCCGGTCTTCAATGAACCGCACGTCGTCGAACGCTTGCTGAGGGCTGTTTCAAAGTTCGACTATCCGTTGGACCTTCTGACGGTTCAGGTTCTCGATGACTCGACTGACAACACAACGGATATTGTGGACAAAGTCGTGCGCGAACTCGCCGCTGCAGGACTCGACATCAGGCACATGCGTCGCGGAAACCGGGACGGGTACAAGGCCGGTGCATTACGCTATGGCATGCAGCAGGACTCGAGTGAATTTATCGCCATCTTTGATGCGGATTTCATTCCTGATCCGGATTTCATCAAGAAAACCGTCGCCTATTTCCAGTCGCCGGATATCGGTCTCGTGCAAACCCGCTGGCTGCACCTGAATGCTGATGAAAGCCTGCTTACGAGGTTGCTCGCTTTCGCCATAGACAGCCATTTTTCAGTCGAACAGGGCGGTCGTCAGGCCGGCGGATATTTTACCAATTTCAACGGAACCGCCGGCGTTCTCCGGCGCAAGGCAATAGAAGAAGCTGGCGGCTGGCAGGATGACTGTCTGACAGAGGATCTCGATCTCAGCTTCCGCCTCCAGCTGAAGGGCTGGCGGATCCGCTTTGTCGAACAGATTTCGACCCCATCGGAACTACCGGCGAACATGAGCGCGATCAAATCGCAGCAATTTCGCTGGACCAAGGGCGCATGTGAAACAGCAAGGAAGAATCTCTACAACCTGTGGGCATCGGACACCTCTGTGATGACCAAGTTTGTCGGCAGCGCGCATATGCTTAACAGTTGTGCTTTCTTCCTGCTGTTTATCATGTCTTTGTGCGCTATACCGCTGGTACTGCTGGCCTCTGCGGACGATGCGTCATTGCTCATTCCGATGATGGCGGCACAGTTGGGAGGACAGCTGTGCATGGTGCTGGTCTACTGGATTTCCAACGTACGAAGCGAAGCGGAATTCCGAACCTCCAGCTTGTGGAAAATCCTGACGCGCTCGGTTCTCCTTGCGCTCATGCAAATCGGCATATCCATGGGAAATGCAGGCGCGGTCATCCAGGGTATGCTGGGCAGGCGAACCGAATTTGTGCGGACACCGAAGTTTTATGACGGTGCAGGCCGAACCAACAGGCGTCATGAGATGAAGTTCATTCGGGAAAGCATCTCCTGGCAGTTGTTCGCAGAGGCCGTGGTGTTTTGCCTCCTGCTTGCCTCGACAATTGCCGGCATATGGATGCAGAACTACATTTTGCTTCCCTACGCCATCTTCATGACCGCATCGTACGGGATGATTCTTGCGTGGTCGGTCAAGGAAGTTGTCAGTTCCCTGCGTCATTCTGCAGCTTCCAACTGACTTCAATGACATGAAATAAACGCTTGTATCACCAGTTAGATTATGACGTTGCCGCCAGATGCGACCGACTGCGGCACGGCAAGCTCCCCCATCGCTCTCTCAATGCACCACAAAAAACCATCAGATGAGGAGACGAATGGAGTATCCAGTCCTCTAGTCGCAGGACACCGTTCTCTGGGCAACAGCAGGCGCTACCAGTTTCCAGGATGTTTCGGGCAAAAATTGGTTCCTGATCGTTGTGTCGGTGAAATCAGAAACAAAACACGATCAACCAGCGGCGCTTGCAATACTGCAATCACGCCGCCTAACATAACCAGCCAGATGAGCCGGATACGCACTTGGGTCAAGCTGCAACTGGTTCCAAAAGCCCCGACGACGGACAGTTCATAACTGTAGTCAGTCGGGCAATTGCAGCCGCAGGAGAATTTTCGAACTCGGGCAGAATGCCGCCCCGCAATCGCCCGTAGTCCATGTTAACATCTATTGTTTTCCAAAGAGCAAAGTCCCCTTACCCATATGAGATTCCAATTGCCGCTGAACAGAAGACAAGCACTTGCAAGGATCGCTACAGCACCGTTTGCCGCCGCTGAAATAACCAGAACTTTTGCGGCCGAAGCAGCCCGGGGCAAAAGCACCTCCCAGTCACAACCGTTGCCGGAGGCCGGGTTTGATCACACCTGGCTGGTGGGTGAAGCGCGACGCCTGGCCGGCCAGCCATACAAGCGCCGGGAGGCCGATCTGCCCGAGGGCTTTGGCGACCTGACCTACGACCAGTATCGTGATATCAGATTCAAGGAGGACAAACGCATCTGGCTGGACGATGGCCTGCAGTTTCAGCTCGACGTCCTTCCCACCGGCTTTTTCTTCACCATGCCGGTGGCGATCAACATTGTGGAGGCCGGAAAGGTAACCGCGCTGGAGCCGTCTGCGGACATGTTCGACTATGGTCCTTTGGTGAAACCACCGCCTGCCGGAACAAGCCTGCCGTTTTCGGGTTTTCGTGTCCGTAACCAGATCAACAATCCAGGCGTATGGGACGAGTTTCTGGTATTTCAGGGAGCATCCTACTTCCGCGCGGTTGCAAAATCGCAGCTGTACGGATTGTCGACCAGAGGCTTGGCCGTAAACACCGCTGAGCCCGATGGTGAAGAGTTTCCCGATTTTACCGAGTTCTGGATTGAAAAACCCGGCCCGGCCAACAGCTTCATTGTTATTCATGCACTGCTCGAAGGACCTTCCTTTACCGGAGCCTACAAGTTCACGACCAGACCGGGTCCGCAAACCGAAGTGGATGTTGAAGCGACAATCATCCTGCGCAAGGATGTTACCCGTTTTGGCCTCGGCCCGCTGACCACCATGTTTGTGTTCGACAGTACAAACCGCCACCGCTTCGATGACTTCAGGCCGGCAGTCCATGATTCCTCCGGGTTGCAGATGCTGAGTGGTGCTGGCGAATGGATATGGCGCCCGCTGGCCAACCCGCTGGAACTGCAGATTTCAGCTTTTTTGGATGATGGAATCCGCGGCTTTGGCTTGATCCAGCGCAGCAGGGAATTTGCAGATTTTCAGGACATCGAGGCACGCTATGAAAGACGTCCAAGTCTCTGGGTGGAACCAATTGGCAACTGGGGCAAAGGTTCTGTGGAACTGGTTGAAATACCCACCACACTGGAGACCAATGACAATATTGTTGCTTTCTGGAAACCGGATACGCCGCTTGAAACAGGCAAGCCGTTTTCAGTTTCTTACAGGCTGTATTGGGGCAACGGCCCGGACGTCACCGAGGGGCTGGCGCAGGTCCACGCCACACGCAAGGGGCGCAGTTTTGACGGCAAGCGTGTGCTGATCGTCATTGACTACGATCAGGCTCCATCAGACCCCGCCCGGTTACCGAAGCTGGAGGTAACCGCCTCCGCTGGCGTCGTGTCCAACACGGTGCTGGTGGTCAACCCGCACTCCAACGGACTCAGGGCAAGTTTTGAGCTGGATACGCAGGACATCACGGCATCGGAACTCAGGGTTCAACTCAAGAACGATGCAAAACCTGCCAGCGAGACCTGGCTCTACAGATGGACACAGGAATAGTCGCTAAACCATGCCGAGGGCGGCGCGTTGGTGCTGGTGCGCCAGCACCGCACCCGCTGGAAATGCCTGTGCAGAGCTTGCGCGCCAGACCACATGGCAACCAGTCGGGCCGGCGTGAAGAAACTGCTCCCGTACCGGCCAGGCTGTTACTGCTCGCCCTGACCGTTGTTCTGGCGGGCTACGGTATGATTGAAGTCATCGGTGTTGTACAGGTCGCCGATATAGCCGTGTTGGAAGCGGTGTTCATCGTGCTGTTTGTCATCACATTCGGATGGATCAGTTATGCCTGTGCAACCGCAATTGTCGGCCTGCTGGCCAGCACATCTGAGTCCGGCTCGTGGTCCGGTGAAAAACCGCTAACCTCAAAGACAGCCCTTGTGATGCCGGTTTACAATGAGAACCCGGTGGAAACCGCAGCCGCACTTGAGGCCATGGCCAGAGACCTTCAACGGCTCGGTCAGGCAGATGCCTTTGACATCATGGTGGTATCAGACAGCACCAGCGCCGATGTCTGGATTCGCGAGACCATTGCCTATTCAACCCTGCGGCACAGGCTCGCTGAAGTCATGCCGGTCTGGTACCGAAGACGCTGGAAAAACACCGCCCGCAAGGCAGGCAACATTGCAGACTTCGTCACCCGCTGGGGCGGACACTACCGCCAGTTCATCGTTCTTGACGCAGACAGTGTCATATCAGGCGAACTGATCGTGCTGATGGCGCGCGAAATGGAGGCTGATGACCGGTTGGGCATTTTGCAGTCAGTGCCAGCTCTGGCTGGCGGTGAAACATTCTTCGCCCGGCTGCAGCAGTTTGCAGGATGGGCATACGGACCCGTTGTCGCGCGCGGGTTGTCGGCCTGGTCCGGCAATGACGGCAATTACTGGGGCCACAATGCCATCATCCGGATGCAAGCATTTGCAGAAGCCGCCGGATTGCCGGAACTGAAGGGCCGCAGACCGATCGGCGGCCACATCATGTCACATGACTTTGTCGAGGCAGCGCTGATCCGCAGGGCCGGATGGAAGGTTCGCATGCTGCCGGATCACGAAGGCTCCTACGAGGATAGCCCCCCGTCCCTCATTGATGTCTCCGAGCGCGACAGGCGCTGGGCACAAGGCAATCTGCAACACCTGGGTGTGATAGGCGGAACCGGGCTGTCATGGCCAAGCCGGCTACACTTTGCGACCGGTATCATGAGCTATCTGAGCTCGCCACTGTGGCTCGCTCTCATCGCAACAGGCGTACTGCTGACATTGCAGGCCCACTTCGTGAGACCGGAATATTTCTCTCAGGATTATCAATTGTATCCAACCTGGCCTGTATTCAACGCCGAGCGCATGCGCGTGCTGTTCATCTTCACCATGGCTGTATTGTTTCTGCCAAAGATCATCGGAGTCGCAAAACTGCTGTCGATGCCGGAGCGCCGCAGGGCAGCAGGCGGGACGGCGAGAATAATCACCAGTACGTTGTTCGAGACGCTGATGTCGGCCTTGTACGCCCCGGTTATGATGCTGACCCAGACACGGCACGTGTTCGAGATTCTCACCGGGCGAGATTCCGGCTGGAACACACAGCGCAGAAACAGTGGCGGCGATGGCTGGCCTGTTATCTGGAACCGGCACAAATGGCACATGATTGCGGGCGTGCTGATATCGTGGCTGATTTATGAAATTGAACCAACGCTGCTCGCATGGATGTCTCCGACACTGGCCGGTCTGGTCCTGTCGGGTCCGCTGTCGTGGATAAGCGGCAGACCCTCAGCGGGCCGCACAATTGCACGCCTTGGATTGTTGCGAACAGGGACCGAAACAACCAAGCCGGCCATACTGGCAAACCGCGACGAAATTGCTGCACAGTGGTCTGAGTTGCCGGACGACGGGCTGGAGTGGCTGGCGAGGGATCAAGACCGGATAGCCCGCCATCTTGCGTTCAATCTGCAGCCTCCGCCTACTGTACCGGGCAGTCCGGATTCCAGCCGGCTAACGGCAGATGCCAAGTTGAAAGATGCAAAATCCCTGTCCGAAGTACTGGGCTGGTTGACGCCTGCAGAACGCATTTGGGTGGCATCGGATGCTGCGATGCTGGCCAGCTTGCACAGATTGGCAGCGGCAAGATAGCGGCCTCGTTAAGTTGACAGTGCCGCGCCAGGCCCCCGCCGCCAGAGCCTTTTACACTTAAATAGAAGCGTTTGATGGCACCAAATCAGTTCACTCGGCTAGGCGAAAAGCGAAGCGCGATGTGGTGCATCGGACAAGCTTTTCAACGACGCGGATGGACTGATTTGGTCCACCAGATCAGGATGAGTTTTGGTTGTGTCAACCAAAACTCATAAACCTGATCGCATATGAAGTGTTAGAGCAACTTCATGGGTTCCCCTGAACCCATGTTGCTCTACAGGCCGGTTTTCTGCGCTCGCTGGACAGCGTTATGCCTCCCTTGTGGTCAACCAGACCACAGCGAGAGCCATGCCTTGCCAGCAAACGCAGAAAATCGGTCAAACGCTTCTATTTAAGTTTAAAAGGCACTAGCCTTCCGCGCGGTTCAATGCGGCCTCGACCGCGTCGTGCAATGCCCCGTTGCTGGCCAGAAATGACCCCGACGACAGCACCGCGCGATTGGCCCACAGCGGGGTGAACCGCCCGCCTGCTTCCTGCACGATCAACATGCCAGCGGCGATATCCCAGGGCCCAAGGTTGCGTTCCCAGTACGCGTCAAACCGGCCCGCCGCGACATAGGCCAGATCAAGCGCCGCCGCGCCCCAGCGCCGCAACCCTGCCGTTTGCGGCATCAGCTGTTCCAAATCATCCAGACAATGCGAAAGGTAGGTCGTCCGCCCACCCGCAGGCACGCCTGACGCGACAACGGCCGCACTGAAGGGCACCGCTTTGCTGACCGTAATGGCGCGCCCGTTCAGATAGGCGCCCTCGCCTTTCTCGGCGCAAAACATCTCGCCCTTCACAGGATCATAGATCACTGCAGCCATTGGATCATCCGCCTGAAACAGCGCAATGGACACCGCCCAATGCGGCAGCCCTTTGAGGAAATTCGTTGTGCCGTCCAGCGGATCAACGATCCAGCGCAACCCACCCTCGCGGCTGGGGCGCTCTTGTGTTTCCTCGCCCAGCCAGCCGTAGTCGGGAAAGCGCTGCATCAGGTGATCAAAGATCATCTTTTCCGCATGCACATCCGCTTCGCTGACAAAATCACCTGGCGTTTTCTCTGTAATCGTCAGCCCGGCCAACTGCTCTGATGCCACGAGCAGGCCCTGCCCCGCCAGAAGTGCAGCCTCAGCCATGATGCACAGCCTCTTCGATGCCATTGCGGGCAAAAACGAATGCGCATTAGCCCTCATATCGCACCCGATGGCACAGCGTAGACGGGTCACGCAAGATCTTGTCATAGGCTGCGGGCAAATCGCTGAACGCCGTCTCACCTGATATCAGTGCATCAAGTGCAGGGTCATTCAGCAGCGCCAGCGCCTTGGCCAACCTGCGCCCGAAGTCCCAGCGTGCGGCCTGTCTCGCAGGCACCCGCCCGACCTGAGAGCTGACGATCCTCAGTCTGCGGTGGTGAAACTGGCCCCCGAGCGGCACTTCGGTGCTTTGCGCGCCATACCAACTGGCCTCAATCACGGTTGCCTCGGTCCCCGCCAGCGCAATTGCGAGCGACAGACCGGCGGCACTTGCCGAGGCATGGATGACAACATCGGCTGCCTCTTGTGCGGTATCGGGGTTAGCAAAACCACAGCCAAGCGTGGCGGCAAGTGCGGCACGGCCGGGCTCAATATCAACCAGCGTCACGTCTGTCCCTGGTATCTTCGCGGCCAGATAGCCAACCAGCGCACCAACAACGCCACAGCCTACCACGACCACGCGGTCGCCTATGCTGATCCCGGCATCCCATGTGATATTCACCGCCGTTTCCATGTTCGCCGCCAGCACGGCACGGGCGGCAGGCACATCGGCAGGAACAGGCAGCGCCATATGGTCAGGCACGGCAAAGCTGGTCTGATGGGGAAACAGGCTGAACACGACCTCACCCTGCCGGTCGCCGGTTTTCACCTCGCCGACAGCCGCATAGCCGTATTTCAACGGAAAGGTGAAATCGCCCTCCTGAAACGGCGCGCGCATATTGGCATGCTCAGACGCAGGCACCTGACCATGATAGACAAGGCGTTCCGTGCCACGGCTGATGCCGGTAAACAGGGTCTTGATCTCCAACTCGCCGTCAGCCACGCGATAGGTCGTGTCGCACGTCACTGCCGCTTGCGGTGCAGTGATCCACAACGCACGCGCAATCGTCATAGACTATGACCCGACTTCAGCGCCTTCACCGACAGATACTCCTGATTATGCAGGTTGCGCCCGACGCGCAGGGGCAGTTGTTCGATCACAGTGATATCGCTATCACGGAAGGTCTGCACCTTGGCCGGATTATTCGTCAAAAGCCGGATTGCGCAGAACCCCAGCGTGCGCAGCATCACAGCGGCCACGCGAAAATCACGCTCATCATCATCATAGCCCAGACGGTGGTTCGCCTCGACCGTATCATGGCCCTGCGCCTGCAAATCATAAACCCGCGCCTTGTTGGCCAGCCCGATGCCGCGCCCTTCCTGATTAAGGTACAAGACCACCCCGGCCCCTTCCTGCCCCATCCGGGTCAGTGCCGAACGCAACTGCGGTCCGCAATCGCATTTCAGGCTGCCCAGCACATCGCCGGTAAAGCAGGCTGAGTGCACACGCGACAGAACGGGCTGGCTGCGGTCGGGATTGCCGATCTCGATCGCGTAATGCTCTTTACCGCCATCTGGATCGCGGAAGATATGCAAACGGCCCAGATCATGGGCATCCAGCGGCAGCGCCGCTGCGGACACGTGCGCCAGCACAGGCGGGATCATCAACGCCTCCAAGGCCTCATCGGCGCCAAGCGCGGCAACGTGCAGATCATCAAGGCAGGCATCCCCCGCGACAGCGAACATCGCAACCGCTGGCAACAACTCGGCCAGTTTGACCAACTTGATCGACAGGCCATGCATGGGCGTCTGCGGGCTGCGGATCATATGCAGCGGGCCTGCCAGGCGGCGGCCTGCGTCAAACTGGGTATCGGACAAGGCCTTGAACCACTCCAATCCGGCCGGCGCAGGAGGTTGCAGACGTACCAAGGGCTCGTTGATTTCAACGGCGACAGGCATGATCGCCTGCGCACGCTGTGCCGTCAGGATAAGCTCGGGCTTGCCAAACCGCAGGCAAAGGGCGTCAAACCGCGCCTGAGACAGCGTTTCCACCGCCACAACAACGGCACGGGCGCCTTCATGCGTCAGCAGGCAGGGCAAACCCATCGCAAGATCGCCGCGCGCCCGCGCAAGAAGCTCTGGCAGGGTCGGCAAAAGACAGTCAGATGTGGTGTGCATGTCAGCGATCTCGATTCTGGTTAAAGGCGGAGGCCTTCGGGGTTCAGCATTGCATTGGTGCAGCGTGCAGTGGCGATGGTCAGCGCGGCAGCAGGGCTGAACGCACAATCAAAAAGCACATCGCTGCCTAGGTCATAGACATCCGTTTTCGGGCGGCGGACTTGCGCCAGCGTGCCGATGGGTGCGGTCGTCAGACTTTGCGGTCCAGACCCGATCAACAACGGCGCAATCGCCATATGCAGGCGGTTAAGCAGACCTGCTTCGAGGAATTGGGTAATCGTTATCCCCCCGCCTTCGACCAGGATGCTTTTAAAACCGCGCTGTTTTAGGGCATTCAGAATATCTTTTGGGGCAATCCATGACGCGCGCGGCAGGGTGATCGCCTCAACCCCGGCCGGGCGGTCTTTGGCGACCGCCTGTATCACAATGCGGCGGGCCGAAGTATCGGTCAGCAAACGCGCATCATTCGGCAAGCGCCCGTCAGGGTCAATCACCACGCGAGCGGGGCTGGTACCATCTGCCAAACGCACGGTCAGTTGCGGATCATCATGCAGGGCGGTCTTGACCCCGATCACCACCGCATCAGCCAGGGCGCGCAACCGGTGCAAATGGGCCAGCCCGTCCTTGCCGGACACATCCAGCGCATCTCCCGTTTCCGTCGCGATACGCCCGTCCAGTGACTGGCCGATTTGCGCAAACACCTGACAGGTGGCCTTCGGCTGCGCCAAGGCACCGTAAAGCGCCAGCGCCTGCGTCTCGCCGCAGGTCCAGTCGCCACAACACAGGCAGGCCTCGCCTGTTTTCACGTCAAGAATCCTTTCCCATACTCTATGGGTTACGTCCACGTGCTGCATTTATTCTCCCACTTTCTGCGGCAGGGCCAGAACATCGGTATGCCCGATGTATCCGGATGTCTGCGCCACAGCCGCGCGGCGGTCAGCGACCCAATCGCGCGCCTGGGCAAACCCCATCTCCGCCGCGGCATGTCCGATGCCCGCCAGCACCTCTTCATGTATACGCACGTCGGCGGCACCCAGTTCCCAAGGGCTATCGCCCAAGTGCACGTCAAAACCGTGCTGCGCAAAGACCCGTGCCGCAGCTTCGCTTGCCGTTGGCCCCAATGCCGGACCAATCCCCTTGTCCATGCGCTGATGGGCATTGAACGCACGCGTCACACCGGCGTCTGCATCATGGCGCGGCGACCAGCGCATCACCCCGTTGAAATTCAGCGCCCCGTAAAACGCGATGCCTGCACCTTGCAGCCGCCGGGCCAGCGCTGTTACCCACTCCAGCGACATCAGATCGAGAAGAGCGGATGCGGTGACCAGCCCAACGCCCTCCAGCGGCAACTGATCAATATCGCGCAGGTCGAAGACCATCCGTTCCGCGCCGGGGTGCCGAGCCAGCGCAATATCCAGTAGCGCCCGGTCATTGTCGACAAATCGCCACTGGCACGTCGCACAAGCCGCATCGCCAAAGGCACGCGCGGTTGATCCTGTCCCGCTGCCCAGATCGACCACAACGTCCCCCTGCGCTGCACAGGCCACAGCCTGCGCCAGCAGACTGGCATCGCGTGACGCATGGTCCACCGGTTCGCGCAAGGCCAGCCAGGCAGGTGAGAACCCCATCTTCAGATATCCGCCTCGTACCAGCCGCGCGCGACATGGCTTTCCTCAAGCGACACCTTGATCCGGCAAACCCGGCCATTGTCGCCCAAGCCCTTGGTCTTGGCGGTGTCACGCAGTTGTTGCCAGATGTAGTGGCACAGGAATTCGGTCGTGGTAATCTTGCCCTTGAACGTCGGCACCTCATCCAGATTGGCGTATTTCAGGGGCTTGAGCGCCTCGGCCAGCGCCTCAAGCGCGAGCCCCATATCAACGACCAACCCGTTGTCATCCAGATCTTTGGTATAGAACGCGGCATCCACGACAAAAGTCGCCCCATGCATGCCTTGCGCCGGGCCGAACACCGGCGACGGCAAGGAATGAGCAATCATCACGTGATCACGTACTTCAACTGCAAACATTTATTTCCCCGATCATATCGATATTTTCAAATATAAGACTATCTTGTCTTTAACTTGACGCTTGGAATCCACCCGCAAAGGCCAGGTTTGGCACGGCATGAATCAAGACTTTACCTGCCTGAGCTGGAACATCCACCGCTGTCGTGGCAATGACGGACGCATTGACCCGGACCGCACGCTGGCCACCTTGCGCGGTGAAATGCCAGTGGGTGAAATCGACGCGCTGATCCTGCAAGAGGCCGATGAAGAGCTCCCGCCACATACGGGTCTTCTCGATATCGCGGCGGTCGAGGCGGCCACCGGATTGCGCTATCTGCACACCGACAGCGCGCATCGCTGGTCGGTCGGCAGCCATGGGTTTCTGGGCACCATCATATTCACGCGCCCCAACCTGACCGTCGATCGGATCACCCTGTTGGACCTGCCCGGGCGCTGGCATCGCGGGGCGGTCGTCGCCGATCTTGCACGCGAAGGGCAAAATTTTCGCCTGATCGGCATGCATCTGTCCCGGATGCAAACCCTGCGTTGGGCGCAGCTGCGCACCATCTGCCAATACATGTTCCGCAAACCGCGCCAGCCTGCGATCCTGATGGGCGATCTGAACGAATGGCGGCCATGGGGCGGCCTCGCCCTGTCGAAGCGTTTTCTGGGGGTGGACCTGCGCGGCCCGGCCAAAGCGACCTTCCCGATCAACCGGCCCCTGCTGCCGCTCGACCGTGTGCTGACCACAGCTCCGGCGCAGGTCACCGCCACCGCTGTCCTCGACGGTCCCGGCATCCGCATGACCTCAGATCACAGGCCCCTGCTCGCACATATCAACCTGGGCAGCTAGATACTTTCTTAGGTATAACCTCTTCACACACCCTCATCGCGCGCGCTTGCATGCTTTCCCCACTCTTACGACTTTGGCCCAACCGGCGGCCACATACGGGAGAAAATGCCGTCGCGGCGCACCAACCCGTGAAACGCCGCCCCGGCAATGTGAAGCGCGACCAGCGCAGCAATCGCATAAGCCCCATAAAAATGAACGGCCTTTGCAAATTCCGCTAAAGCTTCGGATCGCGGCACAAGGGCGGGAATACCCATCGCATCAAGCGCTTCAATCGGAAATCCCCCGGCCCTCACCCGGACATAGCCCGCAAGCGGCATTATGACGAGCAGGGCATAAAGGCCGATATGCGTGGCGTGGGCGGCAAATTCCTGGGCCTTTGGCAGCGCGACCGGTTCCAGTTCCGGCGGGTTCCGCCACCGGTAAATCAGGCGCACCGTGATCAGGATCAACAGCACAACCCCGATATTCTTGTGCGAGATGAACAGGAAGTTCTGGAAACTCCGGTCCAACCCCTCGCGTACCATCAGGAACCCTACCGGGATCATACAAAGCACCAGTAGCGCCATGACCCAGTGGATCAGGCGTGCAGGAACGCGGTATCTCAAAAGGTTGTCTGTCATGGGGTCGTACCCTTTTTGTGGGTCTTGTGAATATTACGTCTACCTTGGGCGTATAATTAACAAGAAATACTTTTTATAGTAAGCCGGATGAGACACCCCACACCAGACAATCAAACAGCGGACGTGCCCGCAAAGCCAGGCAGCTTTGCCGCATCGCCTCTCGGTGTGTTCTGTGGCGCCGCCCTGACTGGCGCGCTTCTGTTGGTCTTTTCCTACGACATGCTGTTCGGGATCACGGCTGAAACCACTCATTTGGTGGCCATTGGTGTCGGACTGTATTTGGCTGGCGCAACTTTGGCAGCTTTTCGCCTAAGCCGCGATTTTCCGCATAAATCCTTAGGCTTGTGCAATCTGGTAACGTTGGGGCGGCTGGTGATCGTCGGTGTCCTCTGTGTTGTGGTGCTGGCCGGCATTGCGCCGAACTGGGCGACTTTCGGGATTGCCGCATTGGCATTGGGCCTTGATGGGATCGACGGATGGCTGGCGCGCAAGCAAGGCCTTGCCTGTGATTTCGGGGCGCGCTTCGATGTTGAGGTCGACGCCATCTTCGCACTGGTCCTCGCTGTTTACGCCGCCACCAACGGGGCCGCCGGCCCCTTCGTGATCCTGCTCGGCCTGCCGCATTACCTGTTCTCCATCGCACGGCTGCAACTGCCCTGGCTGAACCAGCCACTGCGCCCCAGTTTCAGCCGCAAGACCGTCTGCGTGTTCCAGATCAGCGCACTGATCGCACTTCAACTCCCCTTCCTCGCCGACGGACGGTTGGACCTGATCATCGCCGCCGTCACAATAGCGCTGATCTGGTCATTCGGGCGCGACATCCGTTGGCTTTGGCGCAAGCGGGAGGCACCCGTTTGACGCTCCGTAGTATTCTGGCTGCAGTGTTGGCAGTTGCGATCCTGTATCTGCTGCTGATCCAGCCCAATCACCCGGCGGCGGTCGCCTGGGACGCGCTGTTGCAGTTCCCGCTTGAATTACCGGCGATCTTGCTGGCGCTCCTCGCCCTTGGCACATCGCGTGCCGGGGTGGCGCTGCGCCTCGCACTCGTCGCGGCCCTGACAATCATCGTGGTTCTCAAAACTACCGATTTTGTCATGTTCACCTCGCTCAATCGCGGGTTCAATCCGGTAGCAGATATGCCATTGGTGAGATCTTTCTACCATCTTATCGTCGGTAATCTGGGGCATGCTGCCGCTATCGCCACCGTCATCGGGGCGATGCTGGCGATCGCAGGCCTCTCCGCTGCCGTTTGGTGGGCGATGCGCGTCTGGTCCCGGTTCTCGCTGCCCCGCCCGCTGCCCGCTTTCGCCGCAGTCGCTGCCGTTGCGGCAGCTTGCCTTGTTATCACCGACGTCGGCGCCAAAATGGGCCGTTGGAGTACGCCTTTCTCCTATCCCGGCACCGCCTTTACCGCTCGCGTCGGGGTGGAACGGATTGAGACCGCACAGCAAACCATCGCAAACCTGCTTGTGTTTCGGGCTGCGGCCAAGAACGATCCATTTGCGGGTCAAGCAGGGCTGTTTGATCTGCTGGACCGCGACGTTATCGTCGTCTTCGTCGAAAGCTACGGCCGCACCAGCCTCGACACCCCGCTTTACGCCGATTTGCACCGGAAGACACTGAGCAAGGCACAGACGGAACTTGAGGCGCTCGGGCTGGCAATGTCATCCACCCTGCTGGCCTCGCCCACGCAGGGCGGTCAAAGCTGGCTGGCCCATTCCACCTTTGCCAATGGGCTGTGGATTGCCGATCAGACCAGCTATCGCGCTGCTCTGTCCAGTGGCCGCCAGACGCTGTTCCATCTGGCCGGGCAATCCGGGTTTCACACCGCCGCTGTGATGCCCCAGATCACTCTCGACTGGCCCGAGGCGCAGTTCATGGGTTTCGAGACGATCCTGGCCGAGGCTGATCTGGGCTATGCCGGCCGACCCTTCAACTGGATCACGATGCCAGATCAGTTCACATTCGCCGCGATGGACCGTTTGTTGCGCGACCGGCGCAGCGACGACAGGCCGTTCTTCATCCAGATGGCGTTGGCATCATCTCACGCCCCCTGGGTACCGGTGCCCGAGGTTATCGACTGGAACGCCTTGGGCGATGGCAAGGTCTTTGACCCCCTCGTCGCCGCCAGCGACCCACCGCGCGTGATTTGGCAGGACAATGACCGCGTGCGCGCCCAATATCAGCTGGCGGTGGATTATGCCTTGCAGACGGTCTTTGCCTATGCCGCCCTGCACGCCGACAACCCGCCTTTGATGATCATCGTCGGTGATCATCAAGCTGCAGGCTTCGTCGCCCTTGATGATCGCCCGCATGTGCCGATGCATATCGTCGGACCACGGCCTCTGGTTGATCTGCTCTCCGACGCCGGTTTCACCGCCGGCCTGGTCCCGCCCGGGACAACGCCCGTGCGCCGCATGGACCTGATGCGCGCACATATCCTGCAAGCCCTGTCTTCGCGCCAGATCGCCGGGGTCACCCGGTGACGCGGGCAGGCGCATGGCGCATTGGCCAGCTGGCCTTTACAGCGCTGTTGATTGCGTTGCTGTGGACCGCCGCCGATGGGCGTGAGATTCTGCGCCTCCTCTCACAGGTCCAGCCCCTCTGGTTGCTGGCCGCCGTGGCCGTGCTGATCTGCCAGACCGTGCTGTCGGCCGTGCGCTGGAAAATCACCGCCGCGCAGCTGGGGCAAACCCTCCACCTTCCCCATGCGATCAGGGAGTATTTCATGTCTCAGGTGGTCAATCAGGCCCTGCCCGGCGCTGTGGTCGGCGACGCCGCCCGCGCGGTGCGTGCCCGGGCGCAGGCGGGCCTTGCCGTCGCTACCCAGGCTGTCGTGCTTGAACGGCTGGCCGGGCAAATCGCGATGTTTCTGACGATGGCCTGCGCCTTTATTGTCACCAGTTTATCAGTAGGCGGGCTGGACTGGCCATTGCCCTACGCCGCGCCGATTGGCACGGCTATCGCGGCCGGCGGTGCCGTAGCCTGCGTCATCGCTCTGGGTCAACTGTACCCCTCGATACTGGGCCAGAAACTCTCCGGCTGGATGCGCCCGTTCTATACCGCGCTGCTGTCCAAACAGGCGCTGCCCGCCCAGGTCGGGCTGGGAGCAGCGATCACCCTGTGCAACCTCGCAGCCTTTGGGCTTTGCGCCTGGGCTGTGGGGGTCAACCTCTCCCTCGCAGCCATACTGGCGGTGGTGCCGGTGATCCTGTTCTCCATGCTGATCCCGTTCACAATCAGCGGCTGGGGCATCCGCGAAGGCGCGGCAGCCGTCCTCCTCCCTCTCTCGGGCACCTCCGCCAGCGAAGCTGTGGCGGCCAGCGTGATGTTTGGCACTGCAATACTCCTGGCTGTCCTCCCCGGCCTGATCGCGGTATTGTCGAAATGACCGTCGCACGCGCCGCCTTTGCAGTTCCCGGCGACCTGACCACGCTGACGGGCGGATACATCTACGACCGCAGGCTGCTGCATGAACTGCGCGTCCAGGGCATCAATGTCACGCACATCACCCTGCCAGGCAGCTTTCCCGAACCAACTTCGCGGGACATGGACGCCGCGTTTGACCAGCTTGCCGACATCCCCGATGATTGCCCCGTGATCATCGACGGCCTTGCCTTTGGCGCGATGGATCCGGCCCGCGTGGGCAAGGTGCGCGCGCCCATTGTGGCGTTGATCCATCATCCGCTCGCCCTTGAAAGCGGGCTGGACCGGGCCCGCGCGCAGGACCTTCATTACAGCGAACGCGCAAACCTTGCCCACGCCACCCGGGTCCTCGTGCCAAGCCCCCATACCGCCGCCCTGCTGGTCTCGGGTTACGGGGTGCAAGAGGATCGCATCCACATCGCCCGCCCCGGCACGGACCGCCCGTCTGAACCGGCGCATCCGGTTGGTCCGCCGCTGATCCTGTCGGTGGGTATCCAGTTGCCGCGCAAGGGGCATGATGTGTTGTTGAAAGGCTTGGCCGGGATCACCGACCTGAACTGGCAGGCCAAGATCGTCGGCGCGCCGCTTGATGCGGTCTATGCGCAACAATTGGAGACCCTGCGCCTGTCACTGGGGCTGGCCGACCGCGTCACGCTCAAAGGCCAGATTGGCCATGATGAGTTGGGCGTGCTGTACCGTGCGGCAAGCGTCTTTGCGCTGGCGACGCGGTTTGAAGGCTATGGCATGGTGTTTGATGAGGCTTTGGCGCACGGTTTGCCAATCATCTCCTGCGCCGCCGGAGCGGTACCGGACACTGTGCCGACGGATGCCGGGCTATTGGTGCCACCGGACGCGCCAGACGCTTTTGCCGATGCGCTGCGACAGGTATTGAGCGACCCCGATGCCTGCCAAACCCTGGCCACCGCCGCACAGACCGCAGGGAACGCGCTGCCCAGTTGGAAAGACACCGGCGCCATCGCCGCTGCGGCTCTTGCCGCCGTGACACAACAAAGGACCCCGGTCCCGTGACACCCGCATTTCCCATGACCAAAGCGCATCTGCACGCGATTCATAAATCCTTTGATGTGTATTACCGCGACGCCGGGCGCACTGCCCGAATGGACTCGCTGAATGCGCAGTTTGTGCCCAGGGGCGGGCTTGCCTTCGATATCGGCGCCCATGTGGGCGACCGCACAGGCAGCTTTCTGCGGCTGGGAGCGACGGTTGTGGCCGCAGAACCGCAACCGCATGTGTTCCGCGCCTTGCGGCTGCTTTATGGAAGATGCGACCAGGCCAACCTGCACCAGACGGCGGTGGGGGCGGAACCCGGGTTGCTGGATTTGTATGTGAACTCCAACAATCCCACAGTCACCACCGCCTCGCCCGATCTGATCGCGGCGGCGCGTACTGCAGCGCAGTGGAAGGGCCAGGTCTGGGACAATCGGATCGCGGTGAAGGTGACCACGCTGGACGCGCTGATTGCGCAATACGGGATCCCGGATTTCGCGAAGATCGATGTGGAAGGGCATGAGCTGGAAGTGCTGAAGGGTCTGACGCAGCGGCTTCCTGCCCTGTCGTTCGAATTCACCACCATCCAAAAAGACATCGCACTGGATTGTCTGACGCAGATGAACGGACTTGGCAGCTATGAATTTAACGTCAGCCTGGGTGAGGATCACGCCTTCGTCAATCCGAGCTGGACGGACGCGCAGACCCTGCAATCGCAGATCGCACAACTGCCGGTAAATGCGAACTCCGGCGACATCTTCGCGCGGCTGTGTTAGGTTTGGTCAGGTTTTTGTCTGACGTCAGACGCGTCGGCGCTGGACAGCGGTGGTACTTTCCCTTCCACAGGTCTGCGAACTCAGGTAACGTTGTGACTTTGCGGTTTGTCTCAAGCAACTGAGAACACAAACAAGATCCAACGGGAGAAACGTAGATGTTCAGAGTACTTGTTGCAGTCTTGTTCATGTTGCTGGTCGTTCCAGCATCCCACGCTGAAACCGGTCCAATCACGGTTTACACGGCCAAGAAGACCATCACGATGAACGCCTCTAATCCTGAAGCGTCAGCCGTTACAGTTGCAGACGGGCGCAACGCAGCGGTGCAGGAACAGAAAGAGAGCTTGCTGCCAATGCCGGTTCAACCAAAGCAGAAGCAGCTCTTCACCCCGGCGATAACCAATCGGCAGGTGGCAAGGCCGTTTGAAGGTGGTTTCTTCTGTCCGATTCATCAGCGTGTGGAATCGTATGACACGGTTTTAAACAGAATGTTGGGCCGCTCTTCGGACAATCTGGCCGGAGATCACAACTAGCGGATCTGGGTTCTGTCACACTAACCGGATGACCGGTCTCCCGATACGGTTATCGGATGCGGAACATCTCCTATGCCGGATACCGACTTCCACCCATGATCACCCAGCAGGCACTGTCAACTTGACGAACTGCCATAATCATCGGTGCCAGTTACCCCGCCTGGCAATTCCAACCTTCTGGTGGTTGAACTGACCAAATGAGACGAGAAAAGGGTGGTGGGCCCGGCAGGACTCGAACCTGCAACCAGACGGTTATGAGCCGTCGGCTCTAACCAATTGAGCTACAGGCCCACCATATAAATCACCTTTCAAAATCGGCATCAGGGCCGGATTGTCCGAAAGGATGATCGCTCGATTGGCGAACGCTGCATGTATTATTGAAATCTGCGAAAACCGCAACAGGCAAACCGCACATTCTGGAGACCGCACGCTAACTGGTGATTGACTTGCGCACCCGGCGCACGCCCAGGGCGACCACCAGCAGGACAACCGGAATGGCAAGCGCTGTAACAAGATCAGGGCTCAGCGGCAACGCGCCAACCGACTTGGCGCCCTTGGCCGCATATCCCACCAGGCCGACAATATAGTAGGTGATAGCTGCAATCGACAGGCCTTCAACGGTTTCCTGCAGACGCAACTGCAGCTTGGCACGATTGTCCATGCTCTCCAGCAGCGCCTGGTTCTGCCGTTCACGGCTGATCCCGACCCGGGTCGACAGCAACTGTGTTGCGCGCGCCACGCGCTCTGATGTGATGGACAGTCGCTGGGCTGCCGCCTCGCAGGTGCGCATGGCCGGAGACAACCGCCGCTCGGTGAACTCTGAAAACAGTTGCAGACCTTCGATGCGGTCCTCACGCAGCTCCGAAATACGTAAAGCTACCAGGTCGGCATAGGCGGACGCTGCGGAGAACCGGAACTGGCTGCCGGTATGCTCGCGCACCACGTCGGCATGCAGCAGTGTCAACCGATCCAGCAATTGCGGCTCATCCGTCTCATTGGCACCGCTCATTGTGGCGGTAATCCTGCTCAGCTCGGCCTCGAAACCACCCAGAACTGGCATCAACTTGCGCGCAACAGGCAGCGTCAGCAAAGCCAGAACCCTGTATGTGTCTATTTCAAGCATGCGCTGCACGGTCCGCCCGCGCTGGCGCGGGGTCATGGCGCGATCGAATATCAGCAGCCTTCCAAAACCGTCTGAATGAATGCGAAAATCCGTATAGGCCCGTCCCAGTCCGCCGGCAACTTCCGCACCCACCATCGGATTGCCGTCGAAGTGTTCCCGGGACAGCTTGTCCTCGTCCGGTTTTGTCTTGGGCAGAGCCAGCATCTCGACATGGTTGGCAACCAGAACCTCACCGGCCAGCGTCTGCAACCAGTCCCGCGGCACGGCCTCAAGCGCTGTTGCACCAAACAGGTTGGCAACGCCTTTTGCCGGCACAAGGAACCAGTACCGTGTGAACTCCGTGTGGCGTTCCCATTTCAGCCGGAACGGGCCGAGATCAGCACTGAAATGATTGGCGTCGGGTGCCGGCGGCAACACCCCAAAGCGCGCGCACAAGTCGGCCAGCGGCGCCATGTCCAGTTCGCCGAACAAGACCAGATAGGTCAGTCGCGCCCGCTTCGGCAATGCTTCCGGCGGGCGGGCGTGAACCTCATTGTTCAGCGGCAGGCGGGCTGAGTGGTCAGCCGGCAAAGCATGTCCGTCCCTGCCAATCATCGTTGCGTGCCCTTCGTGATCGTTGCCTAGTAGATGGCGCAACGATAACAATACACGCGACGTGCACCAGCAGTCGAACTGACGCATGACTTTTCAACACCGGTGGTAACCGCGTTTCACAGGACAATGATTACCGGAACCCGGTCAGACCGAAGACTCCTGGTCTGATGATTTCGCCAGCTCGGCAAACTGCGGCGCGTTGGGACAGAAGTCGCCTGCCGACAGATCGCTGCGCTTGCCTGCCAGCCATTTGGCGCACACACCGCGCTGGCCGCAATGCCCGCAGGCGCGAGCCATATCGACTTCGCGCCAGTGCTCACGGCTCAGTGCATCGGGCGCAAGCCCGTGAGCTTCAGCCATCGCCTCCATACGCGCGCGAATATCTGCAGGCCCCGATGACAGGGACTGCAGATCAGTGGGAGAAACGCCGACATCTGACTGCTGTGCACTGTTGAGGGCGACGAGGAACTGACCGTCCCGGCGCTGGTCCAACATGCGGCGCACCCGTTTCAATACCGACGTCATGGCATACACCTTTCCCGAAATCCATTGGCCCTGAGAGCACACTCCCACAAGGCAAAGCAATGCACATTGATCTCGATCAACTGAACCTTTCCCGGGCAATGCAAGGATAGTCTGCGTCTAAACTGTGCTGGAGGTGAGCGATGAAGGTGTTGATTGCCTATGCGACCACGGAAGGACAAACCCGCAAGATTTCCCAAGCCGTTGCCGATCAGGTTGCCGGATTGGGTCATCAGGTTGAACTGCTGGATACGGCACGCAAACGCCGGGATGTTCACACCGACGATTTCGATGCGTTCATAATTGCAGCCTCAGTCCATCAGGACAGGCATCAGAACGAGATCGAGGTATTTGTGGAGGCCACCCGGGAAGTCCTCCAGTCAAAACCGGCCATGTTCATGTCCGTCAGCCTCGCGGCAGCTTTCAGGGAGAAGACCGCAGACGCCACCGCCTACATATCTGATTTCACAACCCGCACCGGCTGGACGCCCGACCTGAGCCTTGCTGTGGCAGGCGCAGTCAGGAGTGAGGAATACGACTATTTTCAACAGCAGATTCTGGAGCATATCGTCCTCAAGGATCGCGATGAGCTGCGCATTGATGAGGCTCAGGAGTTTACCGACTGGACAGACCTCGCCAACTCCGTAAAGGACTTTCTAGACAGCCATTGAGTATCTGGCCGCCTTCTCCTTCATCCTGGTATCGAACCAGGACGCAACCGTGCGCACAAACCCACGGCCGCCAGGCTGAATCCAGAACGTGTCTCCGTCAAACCCGGCAAGATCATCGAAATCTGCATCCAGCGCGTCCTGGATGTGTGAAACGATCCCGTCTGCAAGCTGGCCATGATCACCGCGCAGCACTGAAACACTGAACGAATACCGGCACATGAGGCTCTCGATGATATCTGCGTGCAGTTTGTCTTCATCCGTCAGCTCGATGCCGCGCGACACCGGCAGCCTGCCCGATGCCACAGTGCGCATATAGTTGCCCGTTGCAGTGTCGTTTTGAACATACCCGGTGGGCAGTCGCCCGATTGATGAGGTTCCGACACCCAGAAGAGTAGCGCAGGGGTCATCCGTGTAGCCCTGGAAATTCCGTCGCAGTCTTCCCTCGCCTGCCGCGATCGCCAGGGAATCCTGCGGCATGGCGAAGTGATCCATGCCGATCGGCAGATAACCGCCGTCCTGCAGAATATCAGATGCCACATTGGCCTGCTGAACTCTCGCAAGCGCATCAGGCAGGGCCGCCTCAGGTATCAGTTTCTGGTTTGGCTTCATCCACGGCACATGAGCGTATCCGAAAAGTGCAACCCGGTCAGGTTCAAGTGTTCGAACCTGTTCAATGCTCTGCGCGACGGTCTCCTCGGTCTGGTAGGGAAGGCCATAAAGGGCGTCTATGTTCAGCGACCGGACACCTGTGCTGCGCAACCCTTCCACGACGGCAGCGGTCTGCATGAACGTCTGGGGACGATTGATGGCGTTTTGTACACGCTCGTCGAAGTCCTGGACGCCTATGCTGGCGCGGGTAACGCCGAACGCCCTGTAGGCTTCGAACTCCTCGCCCGACAAATCAGACGGATCAATTTCAATACTGATTTCGGTGTTTTCGTGCAGATGGAAATGCGTGTCGATGGTATTGCGCAGGGTATCGAGATCATCGCGTCTCAGCATGCTCGGTGATCCGCCGCCCAGGTGCACCCGGTTCAGCACAGGTGAAAATCCGATTGCCTGTCTCAGTAGAACGATTTCCTGGCGCACCGCAGACAGGTAGGCAGGGATCGGATCATACCGGTTGATCTGTTTGGTGTGGCATCCGCAGAACCAGCACATCCGGTCACAGAACGGGATATGGATATACAGCGACAGGCCGTCATGTTTCGGCAGTTGGCCAAGCCAGTTCCGGTACTCGGTGTCTCCAACACCATCATGGAAGTGCGGCGCCGTTGGATAGCTGGTGTAGCGCGGCACAGGCACACTCAACCGGCTGACAATCTCCGCCTTGCTTGTATTGTTCATGTCACGCCCACTCCGTTTGTCCGCAGTAGACGCGAGGCTGCGATTTTCAGCCTTGATTTGGATCAACGGCGCACCAACCTGGGAGGGACAGGCGCGGAGGCGGCAAACCTGACTTTCGCCGCATTCCGGCATACAGTCTGCCCGATCGACAAACCCGTTTCCGAAAAAGGCCCTGCCCCATGCTCACCCATGTCATACCCAGACCTGTAATCAATCTCGCTGTTGCCAGTGTGCTTACCGCTGTCGCGGTGCTGGCCACCCCCGCATTTGCTCAGACCGCACCGCAGGTTCCCCAACGCACACTGTCGCTGACAGGTCTGGGCGAGGTGAAATCGGCGCCCGACATTGCGGTCATCTCGACCGGTGTCGTGTCGGAAGCCAAAACCGCCCGCGAAGCCCTGACGCTGAACAATAAAGCCATGGCGAGCGTGCTGCAGACCATTGAGGCGGCTGGGGTTGCGAAGAAGGATATCCAGACCTCCAGTTTCTCGGTGCAGCCCAAGTACAAGTATTCAAAACGCGCCAGCAGCGGCGAACAGGAACCGCCACGCATTACCGGCTATACCGTTTCGAACTCGGTCACCGTGATCGCGCGCGACCTTGAAAAACTCGGCCCGGTGCTCGACGCGGTCGTGTCTTCAGGTGTCAATCAGATGAACGGCTTGAGCTTCTCCATTGCCGAACCTGAACCGTTGCGCAACGAAGCCCGCAAACTGGCCGTCGCCGACGCCAGGACACGTGCCGAATTGTATGCTCAGGCTGCCGGTGTGTCGCTTGGCAAGATCCTGTCAATATCTGAAGGCGGCGGACATACCCCGCCGCAGCCGGCACTGCGGCGCGCCGCCTTTGAAGCAGCCGCAGCCGATGCCGTTCCCATCGCGCAAGGACAGCAGTCCATACAGATACAGGTGAACATAGTGTGGGAGATTGAGTGAGGCACTCAACGTAACCAGGTCGCTTACCCGGCTTCTCAGACAACAAACCCGCGCTCCGGTCATCGCCGGAACGCGGGCTGGTCAAACGGGGAACAGGGAGGCCTCCCCCGCTTTATACCCCCCGGTATCTACAGATTGCCCTTCGACATTTCGCCGGCAATGAAATCAGCCTGGCGAAGCGCCAGCGCCACAATAGTCAGCGTCGGGTTTTCAGCCGCCCCCGTTGTGAACTGGCTGCCGTCCGACACGAACAGGTTCGCAATGTCGTGGGTCTGGCCGTGCTTGTTCACGACCCCGTCCTTGGCATCCGCACTCATGCGGTTGGTGCCAAGGTTATGGGTCGAAGGATAAGGTGGGGTACGGAATGTCTTCACTGCACCTGCAGCCTTATACACCGCTTCACCCTGGCCAAAGGCATGGTCACGCATCTTGATATCATTTTCATGATCGTCAAAGTGCACATTCGGAACCGGCAGGCCGTGCTGGTCCTTTTCGGTGGCATGCAGGGTGATGGCATTTTTCTCCTGCGGCATGTCCTCGCCCACCAGCCACATGCCGGCGGTGTTTTCATAATTGTCCATCCACCAGGAAAAATCCTTGCCCCATCCGCCAGGGTCCAGGAAGGCCGCCATGAACGGCAGGCCCAGGGCCAGGGTCTCCATCTCGTAACCGCCGACGAAACCGCGCGACGGATCATTCCTGGACTCGTCCGTGATGATGCCGGCCATAGTTGTTCCGCGATACATGTGTACCGGCTTGTCAAACACCGCATAAACCGATCCGGTCATGTGGCGCATATAGTTCTTGCCGACCATGCCGGACGAGTTGGCCAGCCCGTCGGGATATTTCGACGATGCCGAATTCAGCAGCAGACGCGGACTTTCGATGGAGTTGCCTGCCACGCACACCACGCGCGCCTTCTGCAGGTGCTGTTTGCCGTCCTTGTCGGCATACAGGACGCCGGTCACCTTGCCGGCGTCATCATGCTCGATCTTGAGCACCTGTGCATTGGGCCGCACTTCCAGGTTGCCGGTTGCCTCGCCTTTTGGAATTTCCGCGACCAGCGTCGACCATTTCGCGCCCGACTTGCAGCCCTGGAAGCAGAACCCGATCTGCAGGCACGCGGCCCGATCATCACGCGGTTCGGAATTGATCGCCATGCGACCGGTGTGGACTTCCTTATAGCCAAGTTTCTTGGCCCCGGCTTCCAGCACTTTGTAGTTGTTATTACCGGGAAGCCCGGGAATGCCGTTGGTGCGGGTCACACCCATGCGGTCTTCCGCCTTGGCATACCACGGATCCATTTCAGCCATATCGATTGGCCAGTCGAGCAGGCTTGCACCCGCCACATCGCCATAGGTGGTTTTGGCTTTCCACTCATGCTCCTGAAACCGAAGCGAGGCACCCGCCCAGTGTGTGGTGGAGCCGCCTACTGCTTTCACGATCCATGCGGGCAGACCGGAAAAATCCTTCGCCACCCGCCAGGAGCCGGATGTCGTGCGCTTGTCGAGCCAGGAAATCTGGCCGAACGAACCCCATTCATCGTTCTGGAAGTCATCGGTTTCGTGCCGGCCGCCGGCTTCCAGGATGACGGTTTTCACGCCCTTGATCGCCAGTTCCGCACCCAGTGTACCACCGCCTGCGCCGGAGCCGACAACGACCACGACGCTGTCGTCATTCATGTCAAAAGTAGTCATTTGATCGTCCTCCCTTACAGCCAGCTGATGTCATCGAAGCCACGATCGATGTATCCGCCCTTGTCGGCAGAGGCACCCTCATAGCCAAACAGCGGCCAGGCTTCCTTGTTGTTGTACAAACCGGTCACCAGGTTTCCGCGAACCTTCTGGAAGAAACCGTCACTTTCCATGGCTTTCAAAAGCGCCACCCGCTTGTCAGCGTCGGTGATGCCGGAATACGAGCCTCCGGCCGCCTTGTTCAGACCGGCGACACCGTCTGTCAGCATGGTTTTCAGCGCCGCATCATCCTTGGCTGCCTTGTCCAGGCCGGACACTGCTGCGGCATAGAACTTGTCTTCCAGCCGGTCATGCGGATAGGTATCGCGTGACATCTGCACCAGGGTTGCAAATGTGTCGGCATCAAGATTTTCCGCCGTCGCGGCCCATGCATCATTGTGACCGTAAACCAGTCCTCCGGCACCCGTGCCTGCAACAATGAGGCCCGCACCGGCAGCTTTCAGCACCGTGCGTCTGGATATGTCCGTCTTTCCATTCATCTTGCCATTCCTCCTCGGTTTTATTGTTTTGATTTCAGGTGTATCTGCCATGGCGCTGCAAAACCTCGATCTTGTATCCATCCGGGTCCTGCAGAAAAAAGAACTTGGCCATCAATGACCCGTCACGATGAAATTCCTTTACATCGGTGGGGTTCAGGCCATGCGCCTCAGCCGCGGCGTGCTGCTCGTCGACATTGTCGACAGACACCGCCAGATGGCCATAGCCATCGCCATGCTGATAAGGTTCGGTGCGATCATGATTGATCGTCAGCTCGACTTCAAAGTCGTTCTCGGGGTTCTTCAGATAGACCAGGGTGAATCCGTCGAATTCAAAGCGGTCTTCTATGTCCAGTCCAAACGCCTTGTTGTAAAAATCAACCGACTTGGCCTCGTCGAGCACGCGCACCATGGTGTGTATGGCTTTTGCCACCGGCACTCCTCCCTTGCAGTCTTGTTTCCCGCAAAGGCTACCACCATCACCGACCATGTGGTGTTATCCGGCTACTACACCTTCAAAACGGCTACTCGGCAGCAACCACGTCCATCTTGGCGCGCGCATCGCGTGCTTCCAGCTCCAACTGTTCATGATTGAATGACGGGTCGAGAAAGTTGATGCAGCAGCATCTCAGCAGTGAGGCAAAATTGCTGACCTCACCGTGTATTTCTGAGGCCTCTTCATACAAGGCAGACAGGAACTTGGCCATCGGCATGTCCTGGGCGTCGGCAAGTTGCTCCAGAACAACCCAGAATTTGGCCTCCAGACGCACACTGGTCGGATGCCCCATCAGGCGAACCGATCTTGTTTCAAAGGTATAGTTGGACGGTGACTGACCCGCAAATATGTGACACATGACAAACATCCTCCCTGTCGCGCGAACAAAATGCTCACATAAAGCAACAGAATTCGCACTTTTCGGCCTGTTTCAGGCTCATGAGGGACAATGATGTCTAGTTGCAGTGCGATTGGCAACCACCGCGTGCATCAATTCTGCCATGCGAGAGCATCTTCAGGCGGTATCGGACCCATCCAGCATGGACCAGTCACCGCTGTCATCGTCAAGCACGTGAAGTTCGCCAAGTGCAATATCAAACCATGCTCCGTGCACGCTCAATTCGCCGCGTTGTTCACGATGACGTATCCACGGAAAAGTTCTGAGATTGGCCAGCGAATGCTCTACGTTTGCCCGTTCAACGTGAGTTTGATACTCGAGATCCGAATGCCTGCCTTCGCGCTCCACAAACTGGGCCAGGTCCCTTATCTGGGTCAGCCACTGACCGATAAAGTCACCGCTGCTCAAAGGGCCGGACTTGTTGACAACTGCCGAGATACCGCCGCAGCGGCCATGACCCATGATAACAATGTGTTCCACACCAAGTTGCAGGACGCCAAACTCAAGTGCCGCCGATGTCGAGTGATGTTTACCGTCAGGCGCATAGGGCGGCACCAGATTGGCAACATTGCGAACCACAAAAACCTCACCTGGACTTACATCAAAGACAATCTCCGGTGCTGCACGGGAGTCGCAACAGGCGATGATCATGATGGTCGGCTTTTGCCCTTCTGAAGCCAGAGCGTCATAACGTTGCCGTTCGCGCGCAAAGGACTCTCCGCGAAAGCTGAGATAGCCATCGCTCAATCGTTTTGGAAAACACCTTTTCAAATGGCTGCCCTCAGTCTCGATGTCAGGCTCAGAAATGTTCCGAGCGGATCACTTCTACATCGCAAACCGATACAATGCCAATATGGCGTTCGACAACTTCCCTGATCGCCTCCAGGACGCCGTCCACCTTGGAAGGGTCCGTGATGCACACTACGCTCACAATGCGTCCGGCATCGCCAAAAGCATCATTGCGCCGCCAGCTGCCTGACATGCCGCGTCCGGCGAGCGCCGGCAAGACGGTGTATCCAGTGGCATCAAACCGGTCCAGCAATTCAGTTATCCGGACGAGCGCAGGCTCCTCGATCATGACTTCGATCCGCTTTTTGCTGTGGGTTGTCAGTGTCATGTCAAAACCTCCGCGAGCCAGATATAGACTGGAATGCCAATTGCCAGGTTGAACGGGAAAGTGACCCCCAGCGACAAGGTCAGATAGATCGATGGTGTGGCTTCCGGCAGGGCCAGGCGAAGTGCTGCCGGCACCGCAATGTAGGACGCCGAAGCCGACAGGGTTATCAACAAGGCGGCACTGCCCGCCGGCAAGCCGATCAGCATGGCGGCTCCGGCGCCGATCACCGCACCTGTCAGCGGCATGTACAATCCGTACAACAACACCGGCATCGACAGTTTGCCAAGACCGGAACGAAGTCCGCGCCCGGCAATCAATCCCATGTCCAGAAGGAACAGGCACAACACACCACGGAACGGATCGACAATAAAGGGTGCGATTGTTTCAAGTCCGGGCTTGCCGGTGACATAGCCGATAACAAAAGCTCCCGTCAGCATCAGGACCGACGAATTGAAAAAGATCTCACGCCCGATATGGGCACCCTGCCCCGTATCCGCGCTTGCGCCATTGCCACGTTTGGCCAGCAGCAGCGCCACCACGATCGCCGGGCTTTCCATCACCGCAGCCACCGCAATCATGTAGCCGTCATAGTCCAGGCCGGCACTGGTCACGGCCTGTGTCGCGGCAACGAACGTAACAATCGAGATTGATCCGTAGTGGGCAGCGACTGCCGCAGCGTCGACACGAGACAGGCCGCTGGTTACCCGCAACAGGCCAAATCCGATGACAGGCAGCAGGGCTGACAGAACCGCACCGGCAAACAGCACCGCAAACAGGGTCATCGTCAGTCCGCTGCCGGCAAGCTCCACCCCGCCCTTGAACCCGATGGCCATCATCAGATACAGCGCCATCGTCTTGGCGATGGCCGACGGCACTGACATGTCGGATTTCACAAAGGATGCAAACAGCCCCAGGGCAAAGAACAGCACCATAGGGGAAACCAGGTTTTGTTGAGCTATTTCAAGCATGCCGCCCATACCCTGTCTCCCTGTGTTGCCGGTCGTTACTAAACCAGTGAAACCGCCCTTGCACTGGGCAGCAATGCCGCACCCGGTTGTTCGCCCCAGTGGTTGTAGGTTTGCACGCCACCTGAACCACGCACTTGCTGCAGCAGGCCAAGATCCAGCTCCGCATAAACCCATTGCGGTTTGTTCAACTCGCCGAGCGCCATTACCCCGCCGGCGGGAAAGCCGGTGTCGGACGCGGCATAGACCCCTGCCGCGCCGACATTCATCTCAACCGGGGGGCACCAGGTGGCCGCACCGACGGTTGGCGAGTGCACCGTGTAAACCTGGTTTTCCAACGCCCGCGCCATGCAACCGGTGCGCACCCTCCAGTACCCGTGTTCCGTTTCGGTGTTGGAGGGCGCCAGAATCACCTCGGCGCCCGCCTCTGCCAAAGCGCGCGACAGCAGCGGAAACTCGATGTCATAGCAGATCACCAGCCCGACCCTGACCTGACCCAGATCGAACACGCACAAACCATCGGCGGGACCGGCGCTGACCTGCCAGGGCTCCCGTTCCCAGGGCGTCATCATCAGCTTGTGATATTCACCCTGCTTGCCGGAAGGCGCAAAGATCCGGGCCACATTGGTTGCACTGCCATCTGAATGGCGTTGCGGGCCGGATGCCGCGACAATGCTCACACCATGTTCAACCGCTAGGCGCTGGTGCAGGTCGGCCTGCAGTGGCAGCAGCTCGGACACTGCATCAATGGCGCCTTGCAGGTTCGCCGCCGCCTCCCTGCCGGCAAGGGATGCCAGTTCCATCGCACCGTACTCGGGAAACACCAGCAATTGCGACCCCGCCGCCACGGCCTCGCGCACCCAGCGTGTGATCTTGTCACGGTATTCATCCGGCGACGACAGCTCATCCAGCGGATATTGCGCAGCGGCTATCTTGAGGGTGCGGCTCATAATTGCTTGATCCAGAATTGCATCGGTTTTGCGGTTTCTTGGCTGGCTCCGACATCTTTCCACGAGTAGACCGTCGTAATGCCGTCCAGCTTGTCAAACCCGCGCTTGCGCCAGAAAGCATCCAGCGGAACGTAACCTTCAGGCTTCATCGGGTGATCGTCAGCGCGCACGACACCGCAAAACACCGCATGGCTATAGCTGCCAAAACTGCGGGCGTGGGCCTCGCGTGCCTCAAAGAATTTCACCCCCGCCCCCCGGCCACGATAAGCAGGCCGCAACAGGCTTTCGGCGAAATAGAAAATCTTGGACGTATCAAACCCGGCCCGTTCAAACGGTCCGCGAAATTCCACCGCCTCACCGGCCATGGGGGCTGCCGTTGCAGCGCCGACAATTGTATCACCATCGTATGCAGCCGCCAGAAAAGCCCGGTCTGCATGCCTGAACCGGCTCAGATAACCCGCCTCATAGGCCAGGTCACCGTCATACAGATACGGCCATGCCCGAAATACCTCGATGCGAAGGTCGGCCAGCGCAGGGATCGCTGCGTCAAAATCAGGCCCTGCAATCGGTCTCACGTCGAGGCTCATCGGCTACCCGATCACCTGCCGGGTCCAGTCAGGCAGGCTGTAGTGAGTGGACACACGGGTGATCTTGCCGTCCCTTACTTCGAAGAAGGCACCAACCGTCAGTTTGTAGGTCTGGCCGGCGGCAGGCGGCAATCCTTCATCGGTTGCAAGATACCTGCCCTTGAGCTTGAACTCGGCCGCTGCGCGTGACCCGTCCGTCGACGTCATCACCGTGATGTCCGACAGTTGCTCGTGATAACAGGCGTGCATGTGTGCCAGAAACTCGGCAAAGCGCTTTTTGCCCTTGCGCCGCTCGCCCTGACTTACGTCATGCACGAAGCCCGTGCCCAGACAGTCCAGCATGGTGTCGGTGTCCTGCGCGTTGAAGGCTGAGTAGTAGCGCGTGATGAGTTTGCGCGTTGCAGCGGCGGTCATGGATGAGTTGCCCTCTGGTTTCAGGTTTGATGCCTGCCGGGCGTCTTAGCAGCGGCGGTCAAACCAGGGCAAGCAGGATTGCGACGGAAATGGTGCAATTTCCGCTGGCAAACGCCTGACGTCCTTATACCAATATTCAACATATACGTTGACTATCAACACTTCTGTTGATAGTTATCCAATATGACACAAGCTCAACCGACCAATGTCACCGATATCGCCGAACATCGTCTGGATGCCGTGTTTTCGGCTTTGTCGGATCCGGTCCGGCGCGCCATTCTGGAGATGATTGCGGAGCGCGAACTGCTTGTGTCGGAGATCGCGTCCGCTTTCGACATTTCGCTGCAGGCGGTCTCCAGGCACATCCAGGTTCTGGTGCGGGCCGGCCTGGTGCAACAGCAACGCAGCGGCCGCATCAGCCGCTGCCGCATAGAAACCGGTCCGCTCTACGACGCAGCCGTGTGGCTCAACAGATACACCCAATACTGGCAAGACCAGTTCGACCTGCTTGCCACATTGCTGGACACAGACCCGCAGCCCACCCGTGAGGAGAACAGTTCATGACCATACACAAACCCGATATGCAGAAGCTGGGAGATTTGCATCAGCGTATCGTCGAGCTTCGCAAGCAGATGACCGAATTGATGAAGTCAGAGCCCCATGAGGTGACCGACTACACCTTCAAGACAGTTGAAGGCGAAGTCTTGCTGTCCGATCTGTTCGGCGGCAAACCGGACCTCCTGATGGTTCACAATATGGGCACCGGGTGTACGGGCTGTACCTTATGGGCCGATGGCTTCAACGGCATCTACCCTCACCTGGCAGACCGCGCCGCATTTTGCATCTCCAGTCCCGACACACCCGAAACCCAGCAGAAATTCGCCGCATCGCGCGGCTGGCGCTTCCCGATGGTATCCCACCAGGGTTCCAGTTTCGCTGAAGACATGGGATATCGCGGCGAGGACGGTAGCTGGCATCCCGGCCTGTCGTCGTTCCGCATGGACGATGGCAAGATCACCCGCATTGCCACCACGCCAATGGGACCGTTCGACGATTACTGCGCCATCTGGCACATGTTCAACCTGCTGCAGGACGGGCCGGACGGATGGCAGCCGCAGTATAAATACGGATAAGATCGATGGGTCCGGACCCCAAGGTTTCAACTGACAGTAAATGGCGCAAGTCGCCAGCTGACCTGATTGAGCTGTTTACTTCAGTCCTGCCGGACGGACCGGCGATCGAGAAGCGGCAGATGTTCGGCTATCCGTGCGCCTTCGTGAACGGCAACATGTTCACCGGCCTGCATCAGGAAGCGCTGATCGTGCGGCTGGATGAAAACGACCGGAGCCGACTGATTGCGCAAGCCGGCGCTGAACAGTTCGAACCTATGCCGGGCCGGCCGATGAAGGAGTATGTCGCGCTGCCCCAAGCGGTGCTGGAAGACCGTGAAAAGCTCCTCGAAATCATTTCGTCGGCCCGGGATTTTGCGGCATCGCTTCCACCGAAGGTGAAAAAACCGCGCAAGAAGAAAACTACTCGCCCACGGTAAGCAAGGCGTCCATCCTGACGGAAAAAAGCCGGGCCACGATTGCACGAGGCCCGGCTTTCACTGATGTGTTCAGGGCTCACTTGTAGCAGGGATAACCTCCTGCCCTGCAATGGTGCCATTTGCCCTTCTTGGTGCAATCATAGTGCCGCACATGCGCCCAGTCCCACTTTCGATAGCTGAGACCAACGAGAGCGGCTTTTGTTTGCCATTTGCGGCGGGCCCGCTGTTTGGCCTTGGACAGCTTCTTGGCCTTGGCAACATTGGAGTGCAGGTAACCCTTGCACACTTCGCCATGAGGCGCGGCTGTTGCCGGTCGGCTGGCATTGGCACTGGAGGCCAGTGAAGTTGCCGCAATCGTCACGGCAACCGCCGCCAGAGTCAGCTTGAGCGTATTCATTGTTTATTCCTTTACGTATTCTTGTTGTTGTGGCGCCGGTTCACTTGCACGGATAGGCAGCGGCCTTGCAGTGCCAGCGGCTTCCGGGTTTGGAACAGTCATAGTGCTTGAATTTGCCCTTGTTCCACTTGCGATAACTCCAGCCATAGTTCTTGCGCGCTACGGTTTCCCATTTGCCGCGGGCCCGTTGTTTTGCCTTGGATTTTTTCTTGGCTTTCGCTGTTGGGGAGTGGTGAAAACCCTTGCAGTCCAGCCCGTTGACAAAGCCGGTTGGCAGGCCTGCGCTTGCCGATCCGGCGTTCAGGACAAACAGTCCGGCAGCAATGGTGGAGAGGGTGAATATGCGGGAGTACATGACAGTTTCCTTCTTGTTGCTTGCTACGCCCGACCCGTTGATCCGCACATTGATCAAAGCTGTCTGAACGGAAAGTGACTCCCGTGTTCACAGCGGGTTCAGGTCGCAGCAGCGATTCTCGGAAGGTTTGTCTGCACAAGCAAAAAAGGCCGGGCGAACGGCCCGGCCTTTTGTGTAATGTGGAAATCTGCCTGCAGCCTGCCCGGCTGCAATCACTCTAATTGTCCAGGAAGCTCCGCAGCCGGCGCGACCGACTTGGGTGTTTCAGTTTCCTGAGCGCCTTGGCTTCAATCTGGCGAATACGCTCGCGCGTCACCGAGAACTGCTGGCCAACCTCTTCCAGCGTATGATCGGTGTTCATGCCGATACCGAAGCGCATGCGCAGCACACGTTCCTCGCGCGGTGTCAGTGAGGCAAGCACGCGGGTCGTTGTTTCGCGCAGGTTTGCCTGAATGGCCGCGTCAATCGGCAGGATGGCGTTCTTGTCTTCGATGAAGTCGCCCAGATGCGAGTCTTCTTCATCACCAACCGGTGTTTCAAGGCTGATCGGCTCCTTGGCGATCTTCATCACCTTGCGAACCTTTTCCAGCGGCATGGACAGCTTTTCAGCCAGCTCTTCCGGCGTCGGTTCGCGGCCAATCTCATGCATCATCTGGCGCGACGTGCGCACGATCTTGTTGATGGTTTCGATCATGTGCACCGGAATACGGATGGTGCGGGCCTGGTCGGCAATCGACCGGGTGATCGCCTGCCTGATCCACCACGTGGCGTAGGTCGAGAACTTGTAACCGCGGCGGTACTCGAACTTGTCGACCGCCTTCATCAGGCCGATATTGCCTTCCTGGATAAGGTCAAGGAACTGCAGGCCGCGATTGGTGTATTTTTTCGCAATCGAAATCACCAGGCGCAGATTGGCTTCCACCATTTCCTTCTTGGCGATACGGGCTTCGCGTTCGCCCTTCTGCACCGCGTGCACGATGCGCCGGAATTCAGGAATCTGCAGACCGGTATCGGATGCAAGCGAATGGATTTCCTCGCGAATATCCTTGATCGTGTCCTTTTCCTTGGCCACGAAGTCCTTCCAGCCGTGCTTCGACAGCCGGGAGATGCGGCGCAGCCAGTTGGCGTCAAGCTCTTCGCCCTGGTACTCCTCAAGAAAGATCTTGCGCGGCACCTTGTGACTTTCAGCCAGGCGCAACAGCCGGCCTTCCAGGGAAATCAGACGACGGTTGATGTCATAGAGCTGTTCAACCAGCGCTTCGATACGGGCCGCATTCAGCGACAGGGATTTCACATCCTCGATGATCTCTTCGCGCAACTTGCGATACCGGCGTCCCTGCGACGGCGACAGCGCCGTCTTCTCGGAAACTTCCTGATCCTGCAGCTTGCGCAGAGACTTGTATGTCTTGGCGATGCGGTCGAAAGTTTCAAGGACGTGCGGCTTCAGTTCCGCTTCCATTGCGGCAAGCGAAACATTTGCCTCTTCGTCCTCATCGTCCTCATCTTCGTCCGGCTGTTCAGCGGGCTCAAAATCATCAGCCGACAGCACATCGTCCCCGCCTCCGCGGCGCGACCGCGACTTGGCACGCATTTCTTCAGCCGCCTTTTCACGCTTGTCAGCTTCCGCCTTGCGGGCTTCCTTTTCCTTGCGCTCACGCTCTTCAGGCGTCGGTGCTTCCACCTTCTTGGCATCCGGCCCGGCATAGGTGGCCTCAAGATCGATGATGTCACGCAGCAGGATCTTGCCTTCGTTCAGCTCATCGCGCCAGATGATGATGGCCTGAAACGACAGCGGGCTTTCGCACAGGCCGGAGATCATTGCCTCGCGGCCGGCCTCGATGCGTTTGGCGATGGCGATCTCGCCTTCGCGCGACAACAGCTCAACGGTGCCCATTTCCCGCAGATACATGCGGACGGGATCGTCTGTACGGTCCGCAGAAGCAGGCGTGTTGGACGCTGTCTTGACGATGCCGGTCTGGGCGGTTTCGGCCACTTCGGTAGTGTCTTCGGTTTCTTCTTCGGTCTCGACCACGTTGATGCCCATGTCGGTGAGCATCGCCATGATGTCTTCGATCTGTTCTGAAGATGTGTCGTCTGACGGCAATACTTCGTTCAGCTCGTCATAGGTCACAAACCCGCGCTGCTTGGCGAGTTTGATCATCCGCTTTACCGCAGCATTGCTGAGATCAAGTACCGGTCCGTCGGCGACGGCTTCCGTCGTTTCGGCATCGTCTGCCGATTTGCCGGCTGCTGCATTCTTACCGGGTGCTGCTGCGCTGCGTGCCTGTGCTTTCGCCATGCGTGTACGCTCACTTTTCTGTTTCGCGCTGTGCCAATTCTCGTTAGACAGAGGTGTCACAGCCCCATTGATTCGCTCGTTCGGTTTGCATGTCTTTATGCGGGATACCGCGTTAAACATGCCTTAATCATGTTCGGCCTGCCGCACTGGCCGCTTATCTTGCCTCATTCGAACCTTCAGTTGTGCTGGTAAGGCGGGCGGGATCGACTGTTCGTCTAGCCGGCAGGATTTGCCGTTCGACCGGAAGCCTCTCCATACCCGTCGATCGTTGCCTCCGCTCCTGTCATGGAATTCAACTGGTCTCGCACCTCGTTGAGATGATTGAGATTTTCTTCCGTAGGGTCTTCGGCAAGGCGCATTTCTGCGCGTTTGAGTTCCTTTTCCAGCGTCACCAATTTCCGGTTCATCACCACCAACTGCTTTAAGCCGGTTCGAGCATCTGCATCCGCAGCGTCCGCACCGGCAAACCAGCAATCATGATGCCTTGCCTGGGTATCGAGTGCATCAAGAACTGCGCCCATCCCGGTCTGGATTAAGTGGTCACGCAAGTCGTGCTTTTCAAGGTCTGCCCCAGAGGCGCATGTATCTATGATTCGTCTGCGCAAAGAGTCAAGCTCGCTTGTTGGCACCTCCATTGCGACTACATCGTCGATCATCTCCTCCGCCAGCACCGGATGGTTCACCAGAGTCAGCAGAATCAGCCCGGTCCGGCGCTGTGTCGCTGCATCATGAACCGGCCTGCCGGCCACCGCCCGCAATTGCGGTGATGCCGGAGTTTCAATCTCCCACGGCTCTTTTTGCCAGCGCCCGCGCCCGAACCCGCGACCGCCTGAGAACTTGCGGCCCCGTGATTTCTGCCATCTGTTGCCGCCAGCCCCGTGCAGCAGGGCCGATACCCGCTCGCGCATGTCATCGGCATAGTATTTGCGCACTGTCGGATCGGCTATCGAGTCGACCGTCTGCATGAGATCCGCTTCAAAGCGGGCCTTGCGTTCGGGTGTCGAACGGTCGTTTCGCAACAGGGCGCGGCGCCACACCATGCCGGCCATGGGTTCTGCCTGCTCTATGACCTGCTGCACGGCGTCCGGACCGCCGGACGTCAAGAGATCGTCCGGGTCCTCGCCTTCGGGCAGCATCGCGAACTTCAAGGAACTGCCCGGTGTCAGCCGCTCCAGCGCCAGGTCAAGCGCTCTGTAGGCCGCTTTCATGCCGGCATCATCACCATCAAAACACAACACCGGTTCCGGCGTGACCTTCCACATCATGGCAAGCTGGTCTTCCGTGAGCGCTGTCCCGAGGGGAGCAACGGAATGGGGCAGTCCCGCACGCGTCAGGGCGATAACATCCATGTAGCCTTCACAGGCAATCAGCGCGCTCACGTCATGGGCGGGCTTGCGGGCCTTGTCCATGTTGTACAATACGGTGCCTTTGTGAAACAGCGGCGTATCGGGTGAGTTGAGGTACTTGGCCAGCGCATCCGGGTTCATGGCGCGTCCGCCAAACGCGATCACCCGCCCTCTGGGATCGCGAATCGGAAACATGATGCGGTCGCGAAACCGGTCATAGGCAGGCTTGCCGTCATCGGGGCGGATGACCAGTCCGGCCTCCTCCATCTGGTCAATTGTGATATCGCTGCCTGCCAGCACTTTTGACAGGGCATGGCGATCATTCGGCGCAAACCCTATGCCAAACTCCCGCTGCACCTCGCCGGAAAGACCGCGATCGGACAGATAACCGCGTGCCTTGGCACCCGCCGATGTCTGCAACTGCGCCACAAAAAACGACTGGGCCAGTTCCATCACATCGTAGAGGTTGGCACGGCGTTGTTCACGAGCCTCTGCCTCAGGCGACAATTGCGGCAACTGCAGACCGGCCTCAGACGCAAGTCGCTCCACCGCCTCGGGGAACGGCACTCCCTCCTTTTCAACGAGATAGGTGAAAATGTCGCCGCTTTCCTTGCAGCCAAAGCAGTGATAGCGGCCCTTTCGGTCCTCACAGTGAAAACTCGGCGTCTTCTCTCCGTGAAACGGACAGCATGCCCAGTAATCACCCTTGCCGGCATTGGTCTTGCGCTTGTCCCACTGCACCGTCCGGCCGATAACCGAGGAAATCGAGATCCTCGCCCTTATCTCGTCCAGAAATGATTGCGGAAAACGCATGTCCTACCTTTTGCAAGCCCGACCCGGTAACCCAGAATTAGCATGGCATTGCCACATACCGTGAGTCGAATTTCATCGCTGGAATATTCTCCTTTACCGGGCACGTCACCATCGGCATCCGGGCGTCAATCCGCCCATAAAATTGATGGTAAATCCATTTACCCATCTGGTAAATCAAATCACTAATGTCGGCATACGGTATTTCACCTTGGTAATGCATTCTTGCAATTGTTTTGCTCCCTAAGTGATGGATATTATTGCTCACCATCGCAACACAGCCCCTAAAAGGGTTGCGTATCAGTGGGTGCGACTGAAGGGATTGCGGAGTACTTGCTCCCCCCAGTTAAGGCATCGTAATCATTTTGAAGTTGCACCCACTGACTACTTTTCAAAACGCGATGGCTCAGCAGACAATTTGGTGATCAAGAGGGTTCAGCCGGCTCCCGGCGCGAGTCGGAAATGACCGGAAATCCTGAACTCGAACAAACGGTCCTCAATCTGCGTACCTGCACCGATATTGTGTACAACCAGCGCATGAGTGCCGCTTTTTGCCGGGCGATTGCTGACAATGGCTATATGCGGCAGGTTTCCCGGCAGGCGTTGGGTGACCAGGTCTCCGGGTCGATAGTCTGCACCGTCTGCGGTAACTGGCAGGGCAGCACCGCGGCGCTTCAGGAAATGCTCCAGGTTCGGCACTCTGCGATGATCAATATTGCGGTCCGGCCGTTTTAGCCCCCAGATGGCCGGGTAACCTGCAAACGCCGATTTCATGTCCTCGTGAACCAGCTTCTGCAGATCGATGCCGAATGCCGAACGGTACGCGCGGATGACAACGTCCGTGCATACGCCTCTTTGCATCGGCACATCGCCCAGCGGATAGGCAAGCCGCCTGTAGGCCGGGTCGTAGACAGTGGTCAGCCCGACCTGCTTCTCCGCCGCACCTATCAGTCTGACCGCCCAGTCTTCCGCTTTCAGAAGCGGCCGGCTGTTCTGCTGCGCACCAACGCCGGAACCGACCAACAATGGCAATGCCGAACCGCCCAGCACACCGGCAATGCCCAGTCCGCAAATCAGGTTCCGCCTCAAAATCATGGCTGTTCTCCGTGGCTGTCGGCAAAAGTCCGCATGCCGGTTCAGCGATATCGCAGATCACTGCGGATGCTTTTCGAAGCGTCCGGATAACAGGTTTCCGGTCCCGGCCGGCCTGCGTGATGCTCAACTGCTCCTAGCCGAGCAAATTCTTCACCACCGCCCCTGCCTTGGCAAAATCCATCTGGCCGGCATGGCGTTCTTTCAGAACCCCCATCACCCGGCCCATGTCTTTCAAACCTGACGCATCCAGCTCCTTTACAACACCGGACACCGCAGCCTCGATCTCCGCAACCGACAGCTGGCGCGGCAAAAACTCTTCTATGATCTCTATCTCAGCCATTTCGGTTGCCGCAAGTTCCGGTCTGCCGCCCTTTTCATAGGTTTCGGCAGACTCTCTGCGCTGCTTGATCATCTTGGACAGAATTTCCTGCATGCCGCTTTCCGTCAGGCTGTCATCCTTGCCAGTGCCACGGTTCTGTATTTCACGATCCTTGAACGCCGCTGAAATCAACCTGAGGGTTGAAAGCCGCGTCTTGTCCTGATCACGCATGGCCTCTTTCATGAGAGCACTGACACGGTCACGGATAGAATCACTCATCGGTATTGCCTTTCATGGCAGAGCTTCAAAAACAGGGGCGACAATGGCCAATTGATACCCTCACCATCTGGGCCGCGCAAGCCGCAGACCCAAAACGTCACAATTCATGCAAAATCACGGGGACTGCCTGCCTTGCAACGCTTGACGCAGGCAGTGCTGCTATCTAGTTTCCCGCCAAATTGTCCGAACGCACGGTTTTGCGCAACGGCAGCACCCTTCAAACAAAAGGCCAGGAATTTCCTGGAAGGCCGATGCCGCCCACAAAGTCATCTTCCCGCCCGGCAAACCCAACCACCGGCAGTGGTGTTGCAGCCACGCCCGCCTGGACCGACAAGGCAATGACAGCCCGGCTTGTTCTGGCCGATGGCACCGTAATTGAAGGTACCGGGCTCGGCGCAACCGGCAATGCCACCGGAGAGCTGTGCTTCAATACGGCGATCACCGGTTATCAGGAAATACTGACCGACCCCTCCTATGCCGGCCAGATCATCACATTCACCTTCCCGCATATCGGCAATGTCGGCGCCAACGACGAAGACATTGAAACCTTCAATCTGGCCGCAACCTCAGGTGTGCGTGGCTGTGTCCTGAAAGCCGATGTCACAAACCCTTCCAACTACCGTGCCGCCAGGCATCTTGATGCCTGGCTGAAAGCCCGCAACATTATCGGCATTGTCGGCGTGGACACCCGGGCTCTCACGTCCCTCATCCGCGAAAGCGGAATGCCAAACGCCGTGATTGCACACAACGCCAGGGCGAAGTTCGACATCAAGGCGCTGTCCAGAAAGGCCGCTGAATGGCCGGGCCTGGAAGGCATGGATCTGGCGAAGGAAGTTTCCTGCACACAGCGCTATGACTGGGATGAGGTTCTGTGGAACTGGAAAAACGGTTTTACCCAGCAACAAGAGCCGCGCCACCACGTTGTGGCCATGGATTTCGGTGCCAAGCGAAACATTCTGCGGTGCCTGGCACAGCAGGGCTGCAAGGTCACCGTGGTGCCCGGCAATACATCCGGCGAAGAAATCCTCGCGCTTGAGCCGGACGGTGTGTTTCTGTCAAACGGACCCGGCGATCCGGCCGCAACAGGCGAATACGCGGTACCGGAAATCCGCAAACTGATTGACAGCGGCAAGCCGGTGTTTGGAATTTGCCTTGGACATCAGATGCTGGCGCTGGCCCTGGGTGGCGCTACGGTTAAAATGCATCAGGGTCATCACGGCGCCAACCACCCGGTCAAGGACCACACCACAGGCAAGGTTGAAATTACCTCCATGAACCATGGCTTTGCGGTGGATGGAAAGTCGCTGCCGGACGGTGTTGCCGAAACCCACATATCGCTGTTCGACGGATCCAATTGCGGTATCCAGCTTGAAGGGAAGCCGGTGTTTTCGGTGCAGCATCACCCTGAAGCATCTCCAGGCCCGCAGGACTCGCACTATCTGTTTGCGCGCTTTGCTGATTACATGGCTGAAGCGAAGACCTGAATTCAGCTGCTGTCCGGACAGCTTCCGTTATGAACAAGACAAACATAGCCACCATGTTCGGCGCCACGGATGTCTCAACCTTTCTCGGTGTTCCATCGTGTGCATCGCCTGATCAGGTAGATGCCAAAGCCGCCATTGTGGGCGTGCCATGCGCCACACCCTATGCGTCTGTCGGTCCCTATTGCGCCAATGGTCCCGATGCCATCCGCGCTGCGGCTGCACCTTATGCAGCCAATCTGCAACACATGGATTTTGACTTTGCCGCCCCGCTGCTGCCCGGTGGTCCGCAGGATGTGTGTGATCTGGGAAATCTCGGATATGGCGAAGACAGTGCGCTCAACCGTGCCGCAGTCAGGGCTGCGGTATCCGCCATTGTCGAGCGTGGAGCCGTGCCTGTTGTGCTGGGTGGCGACGACAGCATTCCAATCCCCATGCTTCAGGCTTTTGAAGGCCGCGGCAAATACACCATTGTGCAGATTGATGCCCATATAGACTGGCGCGACGACGTTGACGGCGAGCGCTGGGGTCTGTCGTCAACCATGCGACGCGCCTCCGAAATGGACCACATCGAACGCATTATCCAGGTTGGCGCCCGCAATATCGGCTCCGCCCGGCCACAGGATTACGCCGATGCACTGGCCTGGGGCGTGAAATTCTTCACTGCCCGCGACATTGCCAGCGATGGTGTGGCCCAGGTAGCCGATGCCATCCCGAACGGGTCAAATGTCATCATCTGTTTTGATTGTGACGGCCTGGATCCGTCAATCATGCCCGGCGTCATCGGACGCGCGCCTGGCGGCCTTGACTACTGGCAGGCGATTGAACTGCTGAATGCGATTGCCGGAAAGGCCAAGGTTTCAGCTTTTGACCTTGTTGAATTCATGCCGGACTGTGACGTGGACGGACTTGGTGCACTGACCGCCTATCGTATGGTGGCCGCAATGCTCGGACTGGTGTGCCGCCAGTAGGGTTGCTCTCACCAGCATGAAACCTGATCTGTCCTGAAATCAGTTGACGAACTTCAGTTTCCGGCCACCGGCGTAAAAACCATCCGACTTCTGCTCAAAACTGCGGCATCCGGCGCCCCTGCCGGGAAAGTCACCGGACGGGTCGTAGCGATCACATATGCGGCCCTTTTCAACCCACCATCTGCCCTGCCCGCTGCCGGCTGAAGACGTCCAGTTCAGGTCTCCGCCCTCAACAAGCGTGATGTTGGCATTTTTGCCGTCAATACGCGAGGCGAGTATCTTGCCGTTCAGCACTTCCTTGATGTCCGCCGACTCCATCTTGCCGCGATAAGGTGCACTGGAATTATCCGACGGAACGAGCCCGGCCTGCACCGCCGATCTGGGCTTGGTTTTCTTGCGCGGCACCGGCGTTTTCTCGCTCTGTGCTCTTGCAGCCTTGGTTCTGGCAGAATCAGCTTTCGCAGCCTTGCTGCCGGGCTTGGGACGCGGCACCGGAATGTCAGACCTGGAAGTGTCGTCCGCTTCATCTTCTGTCGCTGCGCCGGAGTTCGACCAGTTACCTGTCCGCTTCACGCCGCCCTGTTCCGAAAATGCACGATCGCCGGCATGGGCTTCAGGCATGTCCGCCACGCCAGCAAGGCCAAATCCCGATGCGGCCAGCAACACAAAAACACGTCTCATAAGGAACCTCTGTAACAATCCGTCTCCCCGGCATCACCCGGGTTGCACAGGACAAGTTATCAGCACTGCCGTCCAATCTCAACGCCGAGTAAGAAGTCTTCTGTCCAGGGCGGTGGCCTTGACCATCGCATACACCGCCTTGCCGGGTTTCAGTTTCAATTCATGTGCAGATGCCCGGCTGATACGCGCGCGCACCGCCTGACCGGCAACAGACAGCCTGACCTCGGCAAACGCCGTGTCTGCTTCTGCCTGGACTTCCTCGACGCTGGCCGGCAGCACATTGCGCAGGGACACATCTTCCGGCTTCGTGAGGGCAATGGACACATCACGGGCCCGGACACGCAACCGCACCATCTCTCCAACGGGAAAATCCAGAAACGGCACCTCGACCTTCACACCCTCTGCTATTTCCAGTTCGGTCAAAGCGAAGGCGGAATTGTGACTTTTCACGCTGGCCTGGATGATCGATCCGGCTTCGAAGCGGCCGGTGAATGGCGGCAAATCAAGTCGTGACATCAGATCTGCAGCCCGGCCGCTTGCCTCGATACGCCCGCCTGCGATCAGCACCAGCTGGTTGGCAAGCCGAACTACCTCATCGATCTGATGCGTCACGTAAATCACCGGAACCTGAAATCGCTCCGGAATCTGTTCAATGAAATTCAGCGCCTGGGCACGCCGCTGCACATCCAGCGCACTCAACGGTTCATCCATCAAAACCAGCCGGGGCCTGGTCAGCAGCGCCCTCGCCATGGCAACTCTCTGGCGCTCTCCGCCGGACAGGCCCTGCGGCATGCGCTGCAACAGATGCGCTATATCAAACACTTCGACCACATCCGTGCGCAACACTTCCGGACCATCACCCTTGGCCCGGCGCTGCGCAAATCCGAGATTACCTGCCACATCCAGGTGCGAGAACAAGCGCGCATCCTGAAACACGTGCGCAACCGGGCGCTGATGCGCCGCGATGAAAGTATCGGTGTCAGATCGCAACCAGTCCGTCCCGTCAAATCGCACAATCCCTTCGGCACCGGCCTCAAGCCCTGCAATGGCGCGCAATGTCATGGATTTGCCGGATCCGTTTGGTCCGAACAAGACCGTCACGCCATCAAGTGCAAGGGTTTCTGATACCGCAAGATCAAACCCCCCGCGAACCAGCCGGAAATCCAGGTCAAGTTGACTGGCGTTCATTGCCCCACCTTCATCGGGATCGACCGGTTCACGGCAAAGACCCCGACCAGCACCGCAAATGACAACAGCAGCAGTCCTGCCGACAACATGTGCGCTGTTGCATAGTCCAGTGTCTCAACGCTTTCATATATCGCAATGGAAACCACTTTTGTGCGGCCCGGAATATTGCCGCCGACCATCAGCACGACCCCGAACTCCCCCAGCACATGGGCAAACCCCAGCACCGACGCCGTCACGATACCACGCTTGGCCTGCGGAAGGCCGACGCTGAAAAACCGGTCGAGCGGCCCCGCCCCCAGTGTTGCGGCATCTTCGAGGGGACCTGTTCCCATGTCCTGAAATGCCTGCCGCATGGGCTGCACCACAAACGGCAGCGAATGGATCATGGAGGCAACCACCAGGCCAGTGAAGCTGAAGGTCAGCGTTTCTCCTGTCAGGCTGACCCACCAACTGCCCAGCCATCCGGCAGGCCCAAGCAGGATCAGCAGATAGAACCCGAGTACCGTGGGCGGCAGCACCAGCGGCAATGTCGTCAGTGCTTCAACCGGTATCTTCATCCGCGATTGTGTGAACGCCAGCCACCATGCAATCGGCGTTGCCAGTATCAGCAGCAATACCACTGAGATGGTGGCCAACTGCGCGGTGAGCCATATGGCATCGAACACTTCCGCCGTCATGGACGAGACACTCCATAGCCGAACCGGCTGATGATGCCGGCAACCTTGTCCGACTTCATGAAGCTCATGAACAAGCGTGCTGCAGTATTGTCCCCAGCCCTCATGATCAGCACGCCGTCCTGCAATATCGGCTCGTGCAAACTACCCGGTACATCAATCCAGTGGCCCCTTTGGTCTTCAGCCAGGCTCGCAAGTTGTGACTTTGCAATCAACCCTGCGGTCACGTTGCGCGACGCGGCCATCGCAAATGTCTGGCCAATGTTCTCGCCGTATACGAACCTGCCTGCAAGGGCTTTAAGCAAACCCAGCCGGTCAAGTGCCTGTTCCGCAGCAAGGCCGTAAGGTGCCAGTTTCGGATTGGCCATGGCAATCCGCGAAACCCGCGTGGCGTCAAGCGAGCCAAGCTCACTGCCCGTCAACGGCAATCTGTCGCGTGACCACAATACCAGCGTTCCTGTCGCATAGGTGAACCGGCTGCCGGCCACGGCCGCCTGTTTGTCAATCAGCAGCTCCGGTCGCGCCTGATCTGCCGCCAGGAAGACATCAAACGGCGCACCGGCCAGTATCTGTGTCGCCAGTTTACCGGTTGCGCCGGCCACCAGCACCACCGAATGGCCGGTGTCTTTCTCGAATTCTGCCGAAATATCGCGTGCAGGCAGCAGGAAATTGGTGGCCACAGCGACAACCACCTCACCTGCCCTGGCCGAATCTGCGGACAGCGCCAGCAAGATCATGCCGGCAACCAGCCAGTTTAGCGCGATTTTTTTCATGAACAGTGCATACACCAGAAACCGCGAAAGTATTCAAGGTTTCACCGTCGCACGGCAAAAATCCCCTGAAATCAGCCATTTTTTCATATGTCTGATTCCTGAACGGCAGATGAACGGCCTGTTCAGCCAACATTCGGCACAGCCCGACTACTGTGATCTTCATCAGACGACCTCCGGCACCCCTCAACAGCCGACATAAAAAGGGAGGAAGAAATGACAAAGACACTTACAGCAGCAGGCCTGGCAGGCGCGGTTACCATCTTCGCAGCCTTCTCGTCCATGGCAGCTCCCGCATCGCACCTTCTGGAAACAAATGAAACCAATGTAACGGTGATCTACAAGACCAACCCCAACTGGCCGATCCGCGGCATGATGAGTGTTGACCCTTGTGACCTTCGCCAGTGTCAGGAGATTTGACGCAACAGAACAACAGGTTTTGAAGAACCACTGTCCGGGGCAGCCCCTGGACGGTGTCAGGGAACCGGGTCGCGACGAGCTCCGCATGACCCATCCGCCCCTCTCGCCATGCATGTTTGGCGTGTGCCCGGTCCCTGACTTGGATTCGTCTCAGACGCTCACCATATAGTTGAGTATGAGACTGGCAGCCTGCCCCAATCCTCTCGACCCCTAGAGGATCTCCCCTGCAAACCGGGACGGATTGCCAAAACTCGAAGGGCCCCGCACACAAAGTGTGACGGGGCCCTTTTTTAAGCGGGAAAAAGGCGGGAAGCCTTAATCCACAATGACTTTCGCACCAACTTTTACCATATCGTAAAGCGAGATTACGTCTTCATTGCGCAGGCGAATACAGCCCGATGATACGGACTCGCCAATTGTCCATGGCTGATGCGTGCCATGAATCCGGTAAAGTGTATTGCCCAGATAAAGCGCACGCGCACCAAGCGGATTGTCTTCGCCGCCTTCCATGCGCACCGGCAGGTGCGGCTCACGTTCACGCATTTCCGCCGGCGGGTGCCAGGCCGGCCATTCAGCCTTGCGTGATACTTTTTCCTCACCTCTCCAGCGGAAGCCCTGCCGGCCGACACCTATGCCGAACCGTTTTGCTGTGCCGCCTTCCTGCACAACGTAAAGGTACTTCTTGCGGGTGTTGATGATGATCGTTCCCGGTTTTTCGCTGCTGCTGTAGTTCACTTCAGAAGGAAGGTATTTGGAGTCCATTTTCCAGGTATTGGATCCAAAATTGTATTTCACATTGTTATAGACCGAGCCTGTCTGGCTTTCAGCACTTGCCGCGCCTGCACCAAATGAAGCTGCTGTCGCTGCAATGGCCACTGCTGAAAGAAACGTTTTCGCCTGCATCATCCACTCCTCTGCCGCTGTGTGATTAATCGCACATCTTCAGCGACACCATCACTCTACAATCTACCCAACGTCAAGACTTGACACCACATTAACCGCACCTGAACACACCATTCAGGCGAGATTTTGCCAGACTGTGGCACGAAAGACACACAGCAGCACCGTCGCAACCGGTGTCCAATCAAGAATCAGGACTGGACCGATGACAATCAGAAATTCCAACGCAAAAGCCCATTTCCCCGGCAGCGGAGCCATCGCGATAGCCGCCATTGCCGCATCACTGATAGCCAACATGGCGTCCGCGGCGGACGCGGCAACTTCAGCCAGGATGTTCTCCTCACCGGATTATCTCGGTCAGCCGGTCGCCTTCTGCCTGGAGGGTGACCGCGGCTGCGGCAAGCCGGCGGCAACGGTCTGGTGTCAGCGAAACGGATACGAAACAGCCCTGAGCTTTGCCCGGCGTTCCCCGGCGGCGGGAACCGAACTGCGCTTTGCCGACACCGGCAACATCTGCACATCCGGCAATTGCATAACGTTCAGCCAGATCCGGTGCCTGCGCGGGACCCAGTGATCTCCAGACCGCACGGTTTTTTGTGTCTTAGCAACGAGTTGACGGCGGACCGGCCTCGAAGGGTTCCGGTCGCGCTCTTTGGAATGGAACAAAACGTTTACGCTTTGTTTACGATTGAGGCGGCAATGTTTCAGGCTGAAAGTTCAACGTGACTTTTCTGGACATTGTACCCCATGAGCGCCGGCACACCTGACACCTCATTACTCTCAAAGCTGTTGCGCGAGCGCATTGCATCCGGCCGGCAGTCATCGACCGGCGCGCCTGCAATTGCCAGGGAAGCTTTGCCGGAGCACAACGAGCAGCGCTCTTCGGCTGTTATCGGCGCATTGATGCGCGATACCCGTGACGCATTTGATCGCCATCAGCCCAGTCCGACTGAAATTGAAGCGGGTTCGCCTGGGCCGGACTCCGACAATCCTGCCCAAACGGCCACCGAAGCGCCGGAAGGCTCCGATCTGTCCGCTTTTGTGCTGGACATTCTGGATGATTGTGAATGGCCGGAGTGGGTTTCAGCGCGCTGTGACCTTCCCGAAAATGGGCCGTTCGTGGCACCCGGTTGTCAAGACGCGCTTGCTGCGATTGCCGAGTTGACCCAGCAGGTGTTCACGGATGCCGGTGAAGACGGCGATGATCTGACCGTCGAGATTTTTACCGGATCCGCATCAGGTTCAATCCGGCTCATTGTTTCCGGCCCGTTCGGACTGTCCATGAAAACACTGAAACTGATCATGCAGTCTCGCAGTGAAATAGAAGCCGTCGGCGGTGCACTGATTACCGTACGGGCCTCGGACACCGCAGGCTTCGAAGCACTGATTCCCGGGCGATAGGGCCTGAACAACCGGTTTCGCCGGAAGATTTGCTCAAATTTCGTGCATTTTACCGTCAAACTGTGGATCGTCCGCCACAAATTGCCTTGCGCGACAGCTTGGCCTTTGCGCCCGGCGGATTGATGGTGTAACTCACACGGAATTTGCGCCCGCCCATCCGTCGGCTTGGGCCGCATCTCTAAAAAAAGAGCGCTCATGCCCAAACGTGAAGATATCGACACGGTCCTGATTATCGGCGCAGGGCCGATAGTTATCGGCCAGGCCTGCGAGTTCGACTATTCAGGCACCCAGGCCTGCAAGGCACTGAAAGCCGAGGGGTACCGCATTGTCCTTGTAAACTCCAATCCGGCTACCATCATGACGGACCCGGACCTTGCGCACGCCACCTATATCGAACCCATCACCCCGGAAGTCGTGGAGAAGATTATCGAGAAGGAGCGCACCGAACGCCCCGACGACACTCTGGTATTGCTGCCGACCATGGGAGGCCAGACCGCGCTCAACACAGCCCTTTCGCTGAACAAGCAGGGCGTGCTGGACAAATGGGGCGTGGAAATGATCGGCGCGCGCGCAGAGGCCATTGACAAGGCAGAGGATCGCGACCTGTTCCGCACCGCCATGAAGAAGATCGGGCTTGAAACACCGCGGTCCGCTTTCGTCAACACATCGGACCTGAAACAACGTTTTGCCAGCGACTACGAACAGGGCCTGGCGCAGGCAACTGCGGCAGGCACAGGCGCAATTGCCGCCTTCAAGACCGAGTGGGCCAAAACCGAATTTGAACGCCGCGAGGAACAACGCCTCAGCGCCCAGCAGCAGGCATTCCAGGCCTACAAGCTGACCGGCCTGCCCGCAATCATCCGCCCGTCTTTTACCCTTGGCGGCACTGGCGGCGGCATCGCCTACACTCTGGAGGAACTGTACGACATCGTGCTTACCGGCGTCGAAGCCTCACCCACCTCCGAAGTGCTGATTGAAGAGTCCGTACTTGGCTGGAAAGAATATGAGATGGAGGTGGTGCGCGACCGCGACGACAACTGCATCATCATATGCTCCATAGAAAACCTTGATCCGATGGGTGTCCATACCGGCGATTCCATCACTGTCGCGCCGGCCCTGACGCTGACCGACAAGGAATACCAGATGATGCGCAATGCATCCATTGCGGTGCTTCGCGAGATCGGCGTGGAAACCGGCGGGTCAAATGTACAGTTCGCTGTCAACCCGGCTGACGGCCGTCTCATCGTCATTGAAATGAACCCGCGGGTGTCGCGCTCTTCTGCGCTGGCGTCCAAGGCCACCGGCTTTCCGATTGCCAAGGTTGCTGCCCGCCTGGCCGTGGGCTACACGCTGGACGAACTGGACAATGACATCACCGCAGGGGCTACACCGGCCTCGTTCGAACCCTCGATCGACTATGTGGTGACCAAGATCCCGCGCTTTGCGTTCGAGAAATTTCCAGGTTCGCGGCCCAATCTCACCACGGCCATGAAATCGGTTGGTGAAGTCATGGCCATTGGCCGCACATTCGCCGAATCCCTGCAGAAGGCGCTGCGGGGCCTTGAGACCGGCCTGACCGGCCTCAACGAGATTGAGCTGGACGGCTATGGCAAGGATGAGGACAAGAATGTTTTCCGCCGCGCCATGTCACTGCCCACACCGGACCGGCTTTTGAAGGTCGCTGAATGCATGCGGCGCGGCGCCAGCAATGAACTGGTGTTTGAATCTGCAAAATATGACCCATGGTTCATCGAACAATTGTCGGCCATCATCCAGACCGAGGAACGCGTGCGCCAACACGGTTTACCGAAGGATGTTGCCAATTTCCGCATGCTCAAGGCCATGGGCTTTTCCGATGCGCGCCTGGCCGAACTTACCCGGAGCAAGGAAGCAAAGGTCCGCAACGCTCGTCACAAGCTGAAGATCAAGCCTGTCTACAAGCGCATTGATACCTGCGCAGCCGAATTCGCCTCTCCCACGGCCTATATGTATTCGACCTATGAGGTCGGGCTTCCCGGCAATGACGGTAACGAAGCCGAAGTTTCCGACGCCAGAAAGATCGCCATTCTGGGCGGCGGTCCAAACCGCATCGGTCAGGGCATCGAGTTTGACTATTGCTGCTGCCATGCGGCGTTTGCGCTGTCTGACGCAGGCTTTGAGACCATCATGATCAACTGCAACCCCGAGACAGTGTCTACCGACTACGACACGTCGGACCGCCTGTACTTCGAACCGTTGACCGAAGAAGACGTGCTGGAGATTCTGCTGGCGGAGCAGAAAAAGGGCAAGCTGCACGGCGTGATCGTGCAGTTTGGCGGCCAGACACCGCTCAAGCTGGCCGATGCCGTCGAAAAAGCCGGCATTCCCATTCTGGGCACATCTCCGGACGCCATCGATCTGGCAGAAGACCGGGACCGGTTTGCAAAGCTGCTCAAGAAGGTCAAGGTGCGCCAGCCGAACAACGGTATTGCCAAGTCAGGCCCCGAAGCAGTGAAAATTGCGGAGAAAATCGGCTACCCTGTGGTTATCCGTCCGTCCTATGTGCTGGGTGGCCGCGCCATGGAAATCGTACGCGATACCGAAGATCTCAAGCGCTACATCAATGAGGCGGTTGTTGTTTCCGGTTCGTCTCCCGTTCTGATCGACAGTTACCTGTCCAATGCCATCGAGGTAGACGTGGACGCGTTGTGCGACGGCAAGGACGTGTTCGTAGCAGGCGTGATGCAGCACATCGAGGAAGCCGGCGTCCACTCCGGCGACAGTGCGTGCTCGCTGCCGCCCTACTCACTCAAAAAGGCCGTGATTGATGAGCTGGAGCGTCAGTCGGCGGTGCTGGCCCGCGCACTTGGCGTGGTCGGCCTGATGAACGTGCAGTTCGCCATCAAGGATGGCGACATTTATGTGCTTGAGGTGAACCCGCGTGCCTCGCGCACGGTGCCTTTTGTGGCCAAGGTGGTCGGCAGTCCGATCGCCAAGATCGCCTCGCGCATCATGGCCGGAGAAACACTCGCTTCATTCAAGCTGAAAAACCGGAAACTCAAGCATATCGGGGTCAAGGAAGCCGTGTTTCCGTTCGCCCGCTTTCCAGGTGTCGACACGGTGCTCGGACCTGAAATGCGATCTACCGGCGAGGTCATGGGCCTTGATACGGAATTCGCCATGGCATTTGCAAAGAGCCAGCTTGGTGGCGGCACGAAAGTGCCGGTTGACGGCACCGCATTCATTTCAGTGCGTGACCACGACAAGGACCGTATCCTGCCGGCTGCCCGGCAACTGGCCGAACTGGGCTTCAAGATCATCGCTACCGGCGGCACACAACGTTATCTGTCGGCAAAAGGGGTACCGGCGGTGCGCGTCAACAAGGTGCTGGAAGGCCGACCTCACATTGTCGATGCGATGTCAAATGGCGAGGTGCAACTGGTATTCAATACCACGGAAGGTCAAAGTGCCCTGTCGGATTCAAAATCGATCCGCCGGGCGGCCCTGATGGCAAAGATTCCGTATTACACAACCCTGCCCGCAGCCATTGCGGCATCAGAGGCAATTGCCGCCGTCAAGCATGGCGATCTCTCGGTAAAACCGCTGCAGGACTATTTCAAGTAGACCGACCAGAAATTTCCCTGACGACAATCAACATCAAACAGGTCTTGCAGGACGCAATTGTTTTGCGCATATTTACATCAGACCGAAACATTCCCGCACACAGTCAACAGACGAACGCGTTGGTAGCTTAACGGCTGCCATGGAGTTCTGAGGCTTGGGCGGCCAACAAGATTCTGGAATACGCATCGATGGTTGAAAAAGTACCCATGACTGCAGAAGGACATGCCGCCATGTCCGAAGAAGTAAAGCACCGCAAGTCTGTTGAGCGTCCCCGCATCATCAAGGCCATTGAGGAAGCACGCGCTCATGGCGACCTGTCGGAAAACGCGGAGTACCATGCAGCGAAGGAAGCCCAGGGCTGGAATGAAGCCAGGGTTTCCGAACTGGAAGACATGATCAGCCGGGCGGAAATCATCGACGTATCGAAACTCGGCGGTGATACCGTCAAATTTGGCGCAACAGTCACGGTTGTGGATGAAGACACCGACAAGGAAGCCATTTACAGGATTGTCGGCGATTTTGAAGCAGACGTGAAATCCGGCAAGCTGTCGATTTCCTCACCGATTGCGCGAGCCCTTATCGGCAAGTCTGCCGGCGACAGCGTCGAAGTCATGACGCCGGGCGGCGGCAAGAGCTACGAAATACTGAAAATAGCCTTCAAGTAGGACGGTTTCGGACGTTTTGAACCTGATGCAGGGACATCCCTGCTCCAGATCAGGGTGACAAGAAAACTGTGAGTTGTTATTGAACTGACAGACTGAAAGCTATGCAGTCACGTCATGGCTGTGGCAGGTTGTTACTACGTGCGGGGCACAAGACACCCCATTTGGGATTCTGATGATCGTCGGGCATGACCTGTTCGCAGCGAAGATGCCCGACCCTGTTTGATCGAATTATTGCCGGAGACTGAGATCATGAGCGTACAACATTCACGGGTGCTTATTCTGGGCTCAGGGCCTGCCGGATATACAGCGGCCATCTATGCCGCACGCGCCATGCTGGAGCCCACGCTGGTTCACGGCATCCAGCCCGGTGGTCAGCTCACCATTACCACCGACGTCGAAAACTACCCGGGATTTGCAGATCCCATCCAGGGTCCGTGGCTCATGGAGCAGATGCAGGGCCAGGCCGAACATGTCGGCACGAATCTGGTCAGTGACCACATCGTCGAGGTCAATGTCGACCAGCGGCCGTTTCGCCTGAAAGGTGATTCCGGCAACGAATACACATGCGACAGCCTGATCATCTGCACGGGTGCCCAGGCCAAGTGGCTTGGTTTGCCGTCTGAAGAAAAGTTCAAGGGATTTGGCGTATCCGCCTGTGCGACCTGTGACGGATTCTTCTACCGCGGCAAGCGTGTCGTGGTTGTGGGTGGTGGCAACACTGCGGTCGAGGAAGCTCTGTTCCTGACCAAGTTTGCATCCGAGGTTGTGGTTGTTCATCGCCGTGACGAATTCCGCGCTGAGCGAATTTTGCAAAACCGGCTGTTCGAAAACCCGAAGGTCAAGGTCATGTGGGACACCACGCTTGATGAGGTTGTAGGCGACGAGAACCCGCTCGGCGTAACCGCAGCACGTCTGCGCAATGTGAAGACCCAGGCTGTCGAGGATCTGCCCTGCGACGGCATTTTCATTGCCATCGGTCACAAGCCGGCAACCGAGTTGTTCGAAGGCAAGTTGGAAATGAAGCACGGCGGTTATCTGATAACCGAGCCTGATTCGACCGCGACCGCCATTGCAGGCATCTATGCGGCGGGAGACGTCACCGATGATATCTACCGCCAGGCTGTCACGGCTGCCGGCATGGGTTGCATGGCGGCCCTTGAGGCCGAGAAATTTCTGGCCGAAGCAGGCAACGAAGCCTCGCAGGCGGCCGAGTAGGACAAGGCTTCAATTCCATGCCATTTTCAAAGCGGGACAGCAACTTTGACTGGGACAAGCTGCGCATCTTCCACGCGGTAGCCGAAGCCGGCAGCTTTACCCATGCCGGCCATGATCTGAATCTGTCGCAGTCCGCCGTCAGCCGGCAGATCTCTGCGCTGGAGTCAGAGTTGAACGTCACCCTGTTTCACCGCCACGCACGCGGCCTGATCCTGACCGAGCAGGGTGAGATGCTGTATCGCACGGCACATGATGTATTCACCAAGCTGGCGACGGCCCGCACCCGGCTGACCGACAGCCGCGACAAGCCGACCGGCGACCTGCGTATCTCCACGACTGTTGGTCTGGGCACCATCTGGCTCACGCCACGGCTGCAGGAGTTCATCGAGCTCTATCCGCAAATCAGGGTTGAACTGATCCTGACCGATGAGGAACTCGACCTTGGCATGCGTGAGGCAGACGTTGCTATTCGCTTGCGCCGGCCGACCCAGCCAGACCTGATTCAGCGCAAGCTGTTCACAGTGCACAATCATGCCTATGCATCGCCGGACTATGTGCAGTCAAACGGCCTGCCGAAAACTGACGCGGAACTCGACAATCACAAAATTCTTGCATTCGGACCGACGCCCACATTCCTAAGCGACCTGGGCTGGCTGTTGCGCGCCGGACGCGCAGAAGGCGAAGCGCCGCGTGAATCAAGCTTTATGATCAATTCCATCTACGGACTGCGCCGCGCCGTCGAATCCGGTCTCGGCATCGGGGTTCTGCCTGACTATATCGTGGGGGAGGATTCACCCCTGATCCGGGTTTCCCTTGGCGAGGAAGCACCGGGAATTGACACCTACTTTGTTTATCCGGAAGAAATGCGAAACTCCAAAAGAATCGCTGTATTCAGGGATTTTGTGGTCTCAAAAGCACGGCAATGGAAGTTCTGACAGCCGGTTAAGTGTGTGCAATATATGCGCTTTTGCCCGATATGCAGTCACCGCATGACAAACATGCCCAATACCGGATTGCACTGGACGGTTCATCCGTGTGAGCCTTGCATTGTCAGCGGCTAGTTTACTCCCTCATAAAACACATGGCCGCATACCTGATGGGTTCATCGAAGCATGAGGCAACAACAAGTGCTTCATCTTGAACCGCCGGGTTCCTGACAACGAAGGGGCCAGACACACTCTCCACCCGGGTGTCTGGCCCCTGATTTGTCAGGCTGACGAAATAGTGCCGGCTTACTTGAACAGCGCCGTTCCCAGTTCATCCTTCATACCGGCATAAAGCGAAGCGACCTGCTCCGCATAACCATTGTAAATGACGGTTGGAATCTTCTCGCCTGTCTCGAGGTCACGTTCGGATGCCTGGCTCCAGCGCGGATGGGCAACGTCCGGGTTTACATTGGCCCAAAAGCCGTATTCCCTCGGCCCAAGCACTTCCCAGAAGCTCTTCGGCCGTTCGGCTGTAAAGGTGATCTTGTTGATCGACTTGGCCGATTTGAAACCGTATTTCCAGGGCAGGTGCAGGCGGATGGGTGCTCCCATGGACTTGGCAACCGGCTTGCCGTATGCACCGGTTACCATGAATGCCAGGTCATTGTTGGCCTCTTCCATGGTGACAGATTCAGAATACGGCCAGGGATAGCTGCCGCCGAACAGGCTCGGCTTCTGGCCGGGTGCTATTTCCGGATCGTTGAAAGTTTCAAATTTCACGTATTTTGCGTTGGCATTGGGCTTGGCAAGCGCCACGAGCTGTTTTAGGGTAAAACCGCTCCACGGAACCGTCATCGACCATGCTTCCACACAACGATGCCGGTAAACCCTCTGTTCAATCTGAACTTTCCTGATCAGGTCATCAAACTGCATCTTGAACGGGGTTTCGATCTCGCCTTCAAAGGCAATCTCCCATGGCCGGATCACCAGCGCCTCGGCCGCTTTGGAAATCCGTTTGGACGTGCCGAACTCATAAAAGTTGTTGTAGGTGATATTGAGTGCTTCAGGTGTGATCTTGCGCCCTGCATCGGCATAACCGGGATTGAGTTTGCCAGGATACAGATCGGCTGTCGGATCATCACTTGCCAGGCCGGGGCGGATACCCGAGGCAAGTCCGATACCGGCAAACCCGGCAGCGGCAATAAACTTTCGCCGGTTCAGAAATACGTGTTCCGAAGTCGCGCTGGACTCCGGAATCTGCCAGTTGTGAATTGTCTTGATCAGCATGCGCAAGCACTCCTGAATTAGCAAACAAGCCGCCCCCGAAGGGCACTCCTGGCTGCCAACCTAGGCATACTCCCACAACTTGCCAAATCACTCCTTCGTCAGGCGAACGCGATCAGCCGTTATCACGGCCTGCTGCACCTTGCGTCAATGGAGTGGATCAGTCGGCCGGTTCCAGGGTCATGCTGGATACGCCAAGTGCGGCATTGAGACCCGTCTGCACCTGCACGCTCAACGGTTGCAGTGTGATATTGGCCCCGCCGACAAGTGCGTTGGCACCAGCGCCGATACCGGCAGTGGCTTCAGCGGACGCACCGACATAGCGACCGGAAAGTGCGCCATATTCAACTATACCGGGTGCAAACACACCCCATATCATGCGCGCTTCGCCTGTCACCCCGATGTCGAGACCGAACTTTGTCAGTTTTCCGATATAAACATCTTCGCGGCCCGTGGTTGATTTGTAGACACAATCCATGGCCTTTGACGACGTAACGATCAGGCCGATGCCGCCTTCAACAAGACACTCCAGCGTACCAATGTTGACACCCACTCCGTCGGCAGACGCCGGTGCGGAAGAACCCGCTACTAGACCTAGGGTTACGATAGCGGCAGATGCAATGCGTTTCATAGGGGTATGCCTTTCTGGCAGGATGTGGGGGCCGGGCTGCGTGACCAGATGCGCCACGCAGCCGAACTCCCGAATCGCCGTCCCGAGCGATTGGCCCATACTTAGCCATCGCTGGTAACAATTCCAATTACAATTTCGACATAATTGTAACAAATTTTTCAACCGGTGAAACGGCCTATTTCAGACTGTTGCAAAACCGCTGAATACGCTCGCAGGCATCTTCCAGCGCTTCATTGGATGTGGCGTAGGAAACCCGGAAAAACGGCTCCAGTCCGAACGCTGCGCCATGCACGGCTGCAACCCCCTCGTCGGCCAGCAGCGCGGTTACAAAGTCCTCGTCATTGTTGATCTTCTGGCCTGACGGAGTGGTCTTGCCGATTAACCCCTCACATGATGGGTATACATAGAATGCACCCTCCGGTGTCGGGCATGACAGCCCGTTTGCCTGATTGAGCATCGATACGACCAGGTCCCGGCGGCCTTTGAACTTCTCATTGTTGCTGGCAATGAAATCCTGCGGCCCGTTCAGGGCTTCAACTGCCGCCCACTGTGAAATCGACGACGGATTGGATGTGGACTGCGACTGCAATTTGCGCATCGCGTTGATCAGAACTTCAGGACCCGCGGCAAAGCCAATGCGCCATCCGGTCATCGCATAGGCCTTGGACACACCATTCATAGTCAAGGTGCGCTCCTGCAATTGAGGTTCAACCTGGGCCGGTGTCACGAATTTGAAGTCGTCATATACCAGATGCTCATACATATCATCGGTCAGGACCCAGACCTGCGGATGCCGCATCAGCACATCGGTCAGCGCCTTCAATTCAGCATGACTGTAGGCAGCGCCCGATGGGTTTGACGGTGAGTTGAACACCAGCCACTTGGTTTTGGGTGTAATTGCAGCTTCCAGTGCGGCAGCCTGCAACTTGAACCCGTTATCCAGTGTCGTCTCGACAAATACCGGCTTTCCGCCCCCCAGCAACACAATGTCGGGGTAGCTCACCCAGTATGGGGCCGGCACAATCACTTCGTCGCCAGGATTGAGCGTCGCCAGCAAGGCATTGAACAGAACCTGCTTGCCACCGGTTCCAACCGAAACCTGCGATGGCTGATATTTGAGCCCGTTGTCACGCTCGAACTTGGCACAAACAGCCTGCTTCAATTCGGGCACGCCATCAACCGGGGTGTACTTGGTGCGTCCGTCACGAATCGCCTTTACGGCGGCTTCCTTGATATTGTCAGGTGTATCAAAGTCAGGTTCACCTGCAGACAGTCCGATAATGTCGCGACCGGCCGCTTTGAGTTCCATGGCTTTCGTTGAAATCGCGATCGTAGCTGACGGTTGTATCCGGGTAAGCGAGTCTGCGATGAAACCCATTGGAATGACTCCTTGATGTAATCTGTGATATCGGTCGTCGGGGACCGGCGCGGACCCTAGTCCTGCCGTTTTTGTACCGCAAGGGCAAAGTAAGTTTTTTGATCGTTTTGGCTGTCGGGAATCCTACAATTGCATATTTCAATCGCCGGAGCAGGTATTGCAGGTCTGGCATCCGCCATCGCACTTTCACAACACGGCCATTCGGCAACGGTGTTTGAGCAAGCCGCCCGGCTCGAGGCGATCGGAGCCGGGTTGCAACTGGGTCCCAATGCTGTTCGGGTTCTTGAGGGTCTGGGTGTGTGGAACGCGCTCGAAGCACAGTGCTGTGCGCCGTCCCGCATTCGCATCTGTGATGCAATCAGCGGCCGGCAACTGTCCGAATTGCAACTCGGCGACAGTTTCGCAAAAAAGTTCGGCAGCCCGTACCGAGTTGCGCACCGGGCAGATCTGATCGAGGCACTGGCTCAAACCGCGTCACGCAGCAGTAACATCTCGATCGTCACCGACTGTCGCATTACCGGACTGCAACCCGGCGAGCCAGTGGGGTTGAAAACCCTGTCCGGCGAAATCCATGAATCCGATCTGGTCGTCGCGGCGGACGGAATCCGTTCACCGCTGCGGGCCCACATTGCGCCGGGCAGCGATCCGCGCCTGAGCGGCGAAACACTGTACCGTGCCCTTGCCCCTGCCGGCGACCTTCCCGACACGCTTGATCGGGATGCCGTTTACCTGTGGCTGGCACCGGGCGCCCACGTGGTTCACTACCTTGTGTCAGGTGGACGCCGGCTCAACATCGTGGCCAGCACCGGGCAGTCGGCAGGCCAGACCGGCTGGAACAATATCGCCAGTCGCGACGACGTGCTCGCAGCATTGCCGGGTGCTGTGCCTGCGCTGCACGATCTTTTGTCTGCCCCTGCAAGCTGGCTCGCCTGGGCAGGCGCTGATCTTGAACCGTTAGCCGGATGGAGCCGGGACAATTGCGTCCTGGTGGGCGATGCTGCCCATGCGTCCCTGCCCCATCTCGCCCAGGGTGCTGCCATGGCTCTGGAGGACGCCGATTGCCTGGCCGCCTGCATCGGTGATGGCAACAATCTGGAGGCTGCTCTGGCCAGCTACCAGGCACAGCGCTTGCCGCGCACCGCCCGCATTACCGAAGAGTCGCGCCGCAATGCCGACATCTATCATATGCGCGGCCCGAAAGCCCGTGCCCGAAATCTCGCCCTCCGCCTGCTGCCGGGCTCCATGCAGTTGCAGCGTCTTGCCTGGATCTACTCACCGCCGCCGATCCATACGCCTTCCGCTTGACTCTTTTCCTGACCGAATGCGGCTGACTGTCTGAAATATAAGCGTAAAACCCGTCATTCTGTTTGATTTAGTCATCCTGAGTGTGTCCAACGTGCTAGGGTTCAAACCCATTCGTCTTATCCAGAAAGATTGCACAAGGGTCATCAGATGCAGCAACTTCCAGCCATACTCGCCAACAGGATAGCCGATAAGGGTCCGGTTCGCGTCGGCGTCATCGGCGCCGGCAAATTCGGTTCCATGTTCCTCAATCAGGTACCGTTTTCACCGCACCTTTCTGTTGCTGTTATTGCCGATCTTGATCCGGACCGTGCGCGGGCTGCCTGCCGCACCGTAGGATGGCAGGACGACCTGATCTCCCGGACACGCTTTACCGATGACGGCATGGATCTGATTGCCGATCCTGATGTTGAGGTTGTGATGGAAGTTACCGGTTCGCCGGCAGCTGGTTGTGCGCATGCACTTGCCGCAGCTCAACACGGCAAGCATATCATCATGGTCAATGTGGAAGCGGATGTGCTTGCAGGCCCGGTTCTGGCTGACGCGCATCGCAGCGCCGGCACGGTTTACTCAATGGCATCCGGCGATCAGCCTGCCCTGGTGTGCGAGATCGTCGACTGGGCCAGAACCTGCGGCCTGGATATCGTGTGCGCCGGCAAGGGAACCCGTTACCAGCCTGAGTTTCATGATGTCACGCCCGATAATGTATGGACCCATTATGGACTCAGCCCGGAGCAGGCCGAGGCTGCGGGCATGAATTCGCAGATGTTCAACTCGTTCCTCGACGGCACCAAATCTGCCATCGAAATGGCGGCAATTGCCAACGCAACCGGACTGAACGCCCCGCGCGACGGTCTGAAATTTCCAGCCATCGACTTCGACAATCTGCAAAACGTGCTTGTCCCGGCTGACGCTGGCGGCATGCTTGACGGCGAAGGGTTTGTTGAGGTGATCGCCTCCGAGCACAGGGGCGAGACGGCGGAGATGCACAATCACCTGCGCTGGGGTGTCTACGCGGTGTTCAAGGCACCAAACCAGTATGCGCGTGATTGTTTTTTGCAGTATGGCCTGAAGACGGACCAGTCAGGCTACTATGCGGCCATGTACCGGCCCTATCACCTGATCGGTCTCGAGCTCGGCGTTTCCGCGGCCACTGCTGCCATACGCGCAGAGGCGACGGGAAGCACGGCTTCATGGCGCGGCGATGTGGTTGCGGTTGCCAAGAAAGACCTCGCCGCCGGCGACCTCCTGGACGGTGAAGGCGGCTACACTGCGTGGGGCAAGCTGCTGCCTGCCGGCACATCACATGGTTCGCGTGCACTGCCCATCGGGCTGGCCCACGGTGTCAGCCTGATCCGCCCGGTGAAACACGGCGCAATCATCACCTATGATGATATTGGCGAATTACCGGACAACGCAGCCGCTCGATGTCGCCGGAAACTTGAGAATTCAGCCGATTTTGCCGTATAACACCCTGATATTGTTAACTTTTTATTAACCATATGCCACCGGTTTGCCATACAATGACCCGGCAACCGGCAAGATTTATCTGATTTTACGCCATCCTTTTATGGTCTTGATGACGCTGAAGGGGTTCATCCATGAACCGGGATGCGCGCACTATGTTGATCAGAAAAGATGAGACCTACGGCTTTGGTGCCACGGCCTGCATGAGCAGTTCCGCGCAGACGCGTCGGAACAGGCACATGTTGTCGATTTTCGCAGCAGCGCTGTCGACGGCGGTGCTGGCGGTAATGGCCGCCGTCATGCCGTTGAGCCCGGCAACTGCCGGCACCCTGCCTGCCTACATTGCACAGATGCCCGATAAACTTGGCGTCACAGCAGTGGCTGCGGTTTCACTGTCAGCCGCCGCGTGCGCACTCGTGCTGGTGGCGCCAACCATCGCATCCCGAAAAGGCCGCCGCTGCAAACGCCCCTAGAGCAGGTTGACACTGCATATCACCCGGATCGCCATTGGGTCTGTGCATTTCTGACGTCTGTCGACGGTCGCACAACTTCACATCATTCAATTGCTGCATAAGAAAATCGGCACCGCAATGCTGCGATGCCGACTTTCAATTTCCTGGTTCCAGTAACCGGCGCTGGAAACGGCTGTCACCGTTTGCCGCTATCGCCACCGTTATTGCCACCGTTGCCACCGCCCTGGCCAATGTCGGTGAAGTCGGTGCGGCCGGCAAAGTTCTGGCGTTTGCTGGGCCGGTTACCGGGTGCTGCGCCAGCCGGTTCAGGCTGTGGGCGAACAATTTTTCTCCGCGGGCGCGACGGCTCGCCTGCGCAGGCATATTGGCCGCGTTCCGTCTCAAATATCCGGCCATGTATGCCATTACACATCTGCTTGGCTTCACGGAACGAAGTCTCGTAGCCATAGTAGATGGTTTCCGCATTGGCTGTGGTTGCAGCGCTGCCGGCCAGCAGAACGCCGGCAACCGCGCCGGCGGTAAGGATCATGGCTGATTTGGCTGTCTTGGTAATCTGGGACATTTTACTTCCTCGTTCTTGTTTCTGTGTCCGGCCAGGAAGGCCGTCACGTGCTTCCTTGACGACAACACTGCCACTGCGCGGATGACTGAAACATGAGCGGGTCGTTCATCTGGCGTTCAGAAAGGTAAAGAGGCATGAATCGGCCTTGAACAACATGCCCCGGCAGAACCGCCAATGCTGCTCCGGCATACTGCAAACGTTCAATTTCAGGGGTGCTTGAATTTTTTAACTGAAAACCTTGCCGACCTGTCCGGCCGGTTTACTGCCAGTATGCAGACGCCAGATCAACATAGGTCTTGGTGTTGCGGCGCAGGTGGCTGGTGTCCACATCCCGGTAAACCGCATGCACCATGGCATTCATCTCTTCGGCCCGCCTGATGCCTTCGGGGTAACCGTCAAATACATCGAAAATACTCTTCTTCTGCGCATCGACGGTAATCAGGGCGGCAAAACTACGGGGCGCTTCGTGAGGATCATAGCCTGCGGAAACGAAATATCGGAAGCCCAGCATATCGGCCTCTTCTTCCTGGGCGCGGGTGTAGCTGCTCAGGCTCGTGTCGGCCAACGCCTTCACCCCGCTGCTCAACCACGGAACACCAAGTCCGTCGTCGAAAATCCGCTTTCCGAACGCAGTCACCCGCTTGTTCAGCGACTGACCGTCATGGCCCTTTACAACATGGCTTGCCCGGTTGTGCGCCATCTCATGTGCCAGCACCATGGCCATCTGGCCTTCACTACGCAGCTTGGTGACAATTCCGGTTGTTACAAAGATATGGCCGCCACCAGGGGTAAACGCATTGGCATGCGGGCTGTCAACGAGATACACCTTGTAAAACAGGCCTGACGCACCGTGTTCCGGTGTCGATTTCAGTCGCGTTACAATTGCATTCAGGTAGTCTTCAAGCTCGGTGTCGCTGGACCGTTTCATAACGCCCAGCGCGCGTTGGGCAAGATCATTTCCAATAATCTGCTGACGTTTGAAATTCGAGGTTCCTGCCGGAGACACCGATACGTCCGGCAGCTTTCTTTCGCCATTGACAGGAGCACCCGAAACGCCGGCATCAAGTTGCGCCAGCAACTGGTTTTCGGCACATCCGCTCACAGCCAGCGCCCCTGCCAGCATGAGTGCGGTTTGTAATGTTGAACGTCTTGTCACGTTGCCAGCCGATGCGCCTGAAAATATAGTGGGTGCCATCCACGAAGCAGTATCATAGCGCTCATCGCTCCAAGCCTCAAGCAAACTTGTTAACGAAATTTGATCTGCGGATAATTCATCAAAAAATCAATTATTGGCCTTCCACCACACGCACTGACAACACAGAATTGTTACATTTTTACCCCCTCTTATTGAACCAGCACTGCTCGTGCTTGCGTAAGCAGGTTGCTATAGTTCACGGCAGCATTTACCGCTTCAGGTAATGATTGATAAATCCAATTAGGAAAACTGACCATGAAATTGACCCCCCTCGCCCTGGCAGCAACCTTTGCCATTGGTACATCGTTTACGGCAGCCCACGCCGCCGGCTCGGACACGTCAACCTCGACCAAGACCTGCAAAAGCGGATACGTTTACTCCAGCAGCAAAAAGAAGTGCGTCAAGCAGACATCTGAAGTGATGCCGGACAAGTCGCTGAAAGCGCAGGGCTGGGCCCTGGCCCGCGCCGGCCAGTATGAAAACGCTGTCGACCTGTTCCGCCTGGTTGCCGACAAGCGCGACCCTGAAGCCCTCAACGGGCTTGGCTATACCCACCGCAAGATGGGCAAGGTCGAACAGGGCATCGAGTTCTACCAGCAGGCCCTGGAGACCAATCCGGATTACATCCTGGCCCGCGAATACCTGGGCGAAGGCTATGTGAAACTCGGCAGGATGGACCTTGCCCGCGAGCAGTTGACGGAAATCGGCACCCGCTGCGGCACCGCATGTGAAGAATACCTGCTGCTGTCCCAGGCCATCGATACCGGCAAGCCGATCTACTGATCGCACCGAACAGCTAAACCAGTTGTGTTGCCACGGTCCTGTTTCAGGGCCGTGGTTTTTTGTGCTGTCCGCGCTCACCAAACCGTTAGAGGTTGCCATAAATCAGGCGCAAAACTACCAAGCTCCTGCTGCAAACGCCCGTTAAACGTCAATCAAGCTTTAACCAAGAAACCTTATGCTTCCTTGCATGGATCTGGTATGTTTGAGAGCCGGGATTTGATTGATGAGTGACCGACAGATATCACGCCGAAACATGCTGGTTGGCACCGGTGCGACGTTATTGGCAGCTTCATTGACAGGTCCTGCACGGGCCGAGCCCTTCAGTATCGATTCTATCTCCAACTGGATAAGAACCCGTGGCGGCTTTGATGAAGAACCGCGCCGCGGTGTTATCACCGGCTCGGTTGCACCGACCAACGCTCCTGCCGCACCGCAACCGCAGTATCAGCCCCCTACTGACGCCTATGAGCCGCAACCGGTCCCGGGCCAGCGCCCGCCACTCGAATCACCGATCGACTATCCGATCGAGAAGGTCAGCCCGGCCAGCATCAAGCCGCAGTTCCGCCGCCAGCTCGTGAAGTATTCCGGCGGCGAATGGCCCGGCACGATTGTGGTCGACACCAAGAACCGTCATCTGTTTCATGTCCGCGAAGGCGGCATGGCCATGCGCTACGGAATTGGCGTGGGACGAGCCGGTTTTACCTGGGCAGGCGAAGCCTACATTGCCCGAAAGGCTCGCTGGCCGCGCTGGACGCCGCCGGCTGAAATGGTGGCCCGCGATCCCAAGGCGGCGAAATGGCCGCTTGGCATGCCGGGCGGGCCGAAGAATCCTCTCGGCGCACGAGCGCTCTATCTGTTCGACCTTACCGGCCGCGATACCCTGTACCGTATTCACGGCACCAATGATCCCTCGTCGATCGGCAAGAACCTGTCATCAGGCTGCATCCGCATGCTGAACCAGGACATTGCCGAGCTTCACCTTCGGGTCACGCTCAAGTCCCGCGTCGTGGTGCTCGATCATCGGGCAGGCTGAACCGCACCGGCTATCTTCTGTTTTCGATTGACCAGCACGATACCGGCGCACACCAGTGCCAGGGCACCAATGAATTCCAGCGTAATCGTCTCGCCCAGTATCAGCCAGCCGAACATCACCCCGAAAAGGGGTGTCAGAAAGCCGAACGAGGCCATGTCGGAAGCCGGATAAACCGCCAGTACGCGAAACCACATCAGAAACCCAAAACTCACCACGACCAGAACCTGGAAGGCGAACAGCCCGCCAACCATCGGCGTGAAATCGCGCACAAGATCACCAAACACCGGTGCCAGCGGCAGCATGATCGCGGCGGAGATGGCAAGCTGATAAACAAGTTGCATTTCAGGCGATGACTTCGACAGCGCGGTGGTGCGCGCCAGCAGTGCAATGCCGGCCCAGCAAAACGCCGCGACCAGACACATCAAATCTCCCAGCAGCGCATATTCGGTCGCGGGATGATCATTGCGCAGCAATGCCCACCCGACACCGGCAACGGCCATCGCCAGCCCCAGTACCCGAAGCGGTGTCAACCGCTCGCCGGGGATCATGAAATGCGCCGCACACGCGAGCCAGAACGGCATGGTGTAAAACAGCATGGTAGCCCGCGCGACGGACGTGTAATCGAATGCGGAAAATGTCAGCATGAATTCGGCGGCAAACAGTGCGCCGCAGAACAGGCCAGGCACCAGTGAGCCGTCGCTGATCGACAGTTTGCGTCTGGTGAAGTGAGCGTAGATCAACACCGGCACCAGCGCGCACGCCGACCGCAGGCCGGCCTGGAACACCGGTGCCAGTCCGGCGTTCACCAGTTTCACGAACACCTGGTTGATACCCATCAAAAGCGCAAAGGTGACCAGCCAGCCGGCTCCGGCCAGGTCTATCCTGTCCTTGCGTTCACCGCTCACCGGCTGAATACCCCCACCATTTCCACATGCGCCGAATACTTGAACTGGTCCACTGGTACCACCCGCTCAAGTTTCAACCCGCCCTGAACCAGGACACTTGCATCACGTGCAAAGGTGCCTGCGTCACAGGACACACCCACAACCGTCCGGATGGTTGCAGCAGCCGCCAGTTCTGCTGCCTGTGCAGCGGCGCCGGCGCGCGGCGGATCAAACACGACGCCGGTTATGCCTTTCAGTTCCGGCGCCGTCAGTGGGTCACGCATCAGGTCATGCGCCCTGGCAATCAGGGGTTTCAGGCCGGTCGCACTACGTGTGGCGGCTTCCAGCGCCGCGATTGCCGGCCTGTCTGCATCAACAGCCAGTACCCTTGAAGTCCTGGCCAGCCGCAGTCCGAATGCCCCCCACCCGCAAAACAGGTCTGCTACAACGGAGTGGCCGGCCAGCGCAGGCACAACGATTGCAGCCAGTGCTTCCTCGCCTGCCGCAGTTGCCTGCGCAAAACCGCCCGGCGGCGGCGTCACCTTTGCGCCGTCCACGCTCAAAACTGGCCGGGCCCGTTCAATCAGCATCTCCCCCGAAGCGGTCACCCGTGCCAGGCCGAATTCCTCGGCGACATCGGCAATTCGTACGCGCGCGTCCAGGTCCGGGTCATCAACACCCGGCAGTTCGCAATCGACCCCTGTGTCACTTGCCAGCAGATGAACCCGTTGCGGTTTTCCCGAACCCAGCGACTTGGCCATGCCAACCGCAATCCTTGAAGCCTGCGCCAGTTGCGGCACCAGTATAGGGCACGTGACAACAGGTACATGGTCGTGTGAGCGGTGCGCGGAAAACCCCGCCTTGCCGCCGGCCACGGTCAGGGTGACGCGCCGGCGCCCGGTTCCATGCGCGTCAACCAGTGCCGCAACATTGATATCAGCCAGTCCCTTACGCGACAAAGCATCGACAACCAGTTGTCGTTTCCATTGCGCGTAAGACTGTGGTGACCAGTGCTGCAGCAGGCATCCGCCGCATTTGCCGAAATGCCGGCAGCCCGGATCCACCCGGTCAGGTGCCGCTTCAAGCACCTCTGTCATCCGGCCCCGGTCGCCTTTCACATCGGCCTGGACCCGCTCGCCCGGAAGCGCATAGGGCACATAGACCGGCCCGCCGTCGCCGCGCGCAATGCCTTCGCCGCGCGCACCCATTGCCTCAATAACCAATTCAGTCACGTTTCATGCCTTGAATGACGCCAATGCAGCGATTGCAACGTCCGCACCCCACTCCTGCACGAAATGGCCTGCATCTTCCAGCACCATCGGTTCGGGGCATCCGCGTATGGCTTTTTGCAACTGGCTCATCACCGGCACGCCGAGCACCGGATCTTTGGCGCCTATGGCCATGAAACTCTCTCCGAACCAGTCCTCCTGCCAGAATTCACGCGCCCGCTTCATGGTCTCGATGCCTTCCATGCCGGGTTCGATCATGACCAGTTGCGGAAACCGGCGCACCCCGGCCTTGTAGGTCGCATCGGGAAACGGTGCCTCATAGGCTGCAGCTTCCGCTTCGCTCAGATGCGGCACCGCCCGCTTCATCAGGGCACCGCAATTCATGTCCGGATTGCCCGCCACATAGTCCTTCCAGTCCTGAAACCCGGACCCCAGGCTGTCGCCAACCGGCATCGCGGTGTTCATGACGATGAGGCGGTCGAAGCGCTCCGGCATTTCCAGCGGCAGGGTCAGTCCCAGAATGCCGCCCCAGTCCTGCACCACCAGGGTGATGTTGAACAGATCCAGCCGGCTGATCAGCGCCAGCATCATGTCGCGATGAAAATGAAATGTGTAGAGTGCGTCGCTGGCCGGTTTGTCGGAACGGCCAAAGCCCAGCCAGTCCGGCACGATGACCCGCGCACCGGCCCCGGCAAAAACCGGTATCATATGGCGATAAAGATAGGCCCAGGTCGGCTCGCCCGGCAGGCACAGAAAGGTCTGCAACGCTTCAGCCGGGCCTTCATCCAGATAATGCACCCGGAACCCCTCATAACCCGGCAGGTCGTCCACGTAATTGGGGGCAAAGTCATAGCCTGGCAAATTGTCGAAACGCTCGTCCGGGGTTCTCAGTGCTTCCATGTTGCAAACTCCATATCGTCCTTACGCCTGAACCTGATTGCGGGCCGCAGCCCGGCCTTCGCGCAGTGCAATGAACCCGCCGGCACCAGCCACGATTGCCGCGCCCAGCCATGTCCAGGCCGACGGCACTTCCGACCAGATAATCCAGCCGATTATTGCGCCCCATACAAGCGCCATGTACTCCTGCGGGGCGATAACCGCCGCAGGCGCGTTCCTGTACGCCACGATAACCAGATAATGCGCCATGCCACCAATCAGGCCAAGTACGGCAAACCCGGCCATATGGTCGGCCTGCGGCAGCTTCCAGGTCCACCAGGCCAGTGGCCCGAACACCGCCATGGCCACGACCGTTGTCCAGGTGAACATGGTCGTCACCGTCTCGGTTCGCGCCAGCCGCCTTGTATAGGTGATGCCAAGGGCAAACACCGCGGTTCCCGCAACCAGGATCAGCATTTCCGGTTTGAAAGCCTCAGCCCCGGGGCGCACGATGACCAGCATGCCGGCAAAACCGACGAGAACCGCCAGCCACCTGGCCGGCCCCACCCGCTCGCCCAGCACCGGCACCGACAGGGCGGTGATGAACAAGGGCGCCGTGAACGCCACGGCAATGGCTTCTGCCAGCGGCACATACTTCAGGCCCCAGAAAAACAGCGCCAGTGCAACCGACATCAGCACGCCCCGCAAAACATGCGCGGCCGGCCTTCTTGTACGCACCTGGTGGAATCCCGCCACCCAAAGCGCAATGGCAACCGGAACCAACCCGAAAAAGTACCGGAAAAACACGATCTGAACCGCTGCAAACCCCTCCTGGCCATGCCATTTGGCAATCGCATCTGCTATGGAGAACGAAGCAACGGCCACCCACATGGCCATCAGCCCCTGGCTGACACTGCCGGCATCACGGCTATTGATTGAATCTGCGTTCATGGAGCCCACACTATCGCCTTACTGCACGACCAGACATGCCACAAACACATAGCCTGTGCGCGCGCGTGGTGTGTCACACCGGCATCAATTGGTGTCTTATAGCAAGTCATGAACTCTCAGACAGCCTCAGCAGCATCCGTCGCAAAACCACGCGCACCCTATGGCCTTCTCATTGCAATGGCGGCTATCGGCCCGCTGGCCATGAACATGTTCGTGCCTTCCATGCCGGGTCTGCAGACCACGTTCCAGGCTTCGTCCGGTGTAGTCCAGATGACGCTGACCATATATCTGGCCGGCCTTGCCATCTGTCAGTTGATCTACGGTCCGCTGTCTGACCGCTACGGCCGCCGTCCCATGCTGCTGGCAGGACTGGCCTTGTTTGTCAGCGCAAGCATCATGTGCGCGCTTTCCACTTCAATCGAAATGCTGATTGTCGCGCGCGGCCTGCAGGCGGTTGGCGGCGCGGCCGGCATGATCCTGTCGCGCGCCATTGTGCGTGATCTGTTCTCGCGCGAACAGTCTGCTTCCGTGCTGGGCTATATTACCATGGCCTGGGTACTGGCGCCCATGGTTGCGCCGGTCATCGGCGGCACACTGGATCAGTGGTTTTCCTTTCGGGCAGGTTTCTGGGTGCTGGCCGGCATCGGCTCGCTTGTATTCCTGACGGCGCTGGCGCGCCTGCGCGAAACCAACCTGTCGCTGCAGCCGGACGCCAGCCTGGTTCGCACCGGCCTGTATGTAACCTTGCTGAAGAACAAATCCTTCCTCGGCTACACCGCCACCATATCGTTCGGCAGCGCCGTCTTCTTCTGCTACCTGGCGGTTGCTCCTTTCATCATGGTGACTGTGCGAGGTTATTCGGCGATTGATTATGGCATCTGGTTCATGAGCTCGGCGCTGGGATACATGGCCGGCAATTTTGTCTCCGGCCGCTACTCCATGCGCCTCGGCAATGACCTCATGATCCGCATCGGCAATCTGCTCACCCTGGCCGGTGCAGCACTGCTGCTGGTCTTCGGCGTTACAGGATTTACCCATCCCTCAACCCTGTTCCTGCCCATGGCACTGTGTGCCTTCGGCAACGGCCTGACTATTCCCAACGGCATCACCGCAGCCATATCCGTTGACCCGAAAAACATCGGGTCGGGAGCAGGCCTTGCAGGTTTCATCCAGATCGGGCTCGGTGCGCTCGCCTCGCAGGGCGTCGGTTACCTACAGGGCACCTGGACAAATATCGGGTTCTGGGTAATGGCGATAATGGCCCTGGCGGCAGCGCTTGCACATCGGCCCGATGCACGGCAATAGTGACATCCCATGAGCAACGATTCTTCCAACTCCGCGCCGAAAGGCAATCTGACAATGCGCGTGCCGGCCATGCCGGCGGATGCCAATGCCGCCGGTGATGTGTTCGGCGGCTGGGTCATGGCGCAGATGGATCTGGCCGCCGGCATCAGGTCGGGCGAGCGCGCCACCGGCCGTGTCGTAACCGCCGCCATCAACGCCCTGTCGTTCAAGCTGCCGGTGAAGATCGGCGACACCCTGGAGCTCTACACCAATGTGTCGAAGGTGGGCCGGTCATCCATGACCATCGAGGTCGAAGCCTGGGCGCAGCGCTATCTCACGCTTGAGAAGGTCAAGGTCACGGACGCCGACTTTGTCATGGTCGCAGTCGACAAGGACGGCAACCCGCGCACTGTCCCGGACGAGTAAACGCTTGATTCAACGTTTCCGGCAGCACCTGCAACCGGTTGAAAAGAATCAGGGTTTCGAAACCTGTTAAACCTGCAGTCAGTCCAGGGACGGATCCGCCCCATGCGCAAAACCGGTTCAAACTCCGCCAAATGCCTGATGTAACAGGTTAAGTGGAATCACCACCCCTGAGCGGTCCTTTGCCCGGCACAACCAGGCCTGCACCTAGTAGTATCCTTCCGCCGGTCCCTTGTATTCCATCAGGGTATTGCCGCCGTCGGCCACGATCAGCTGGCCGGTCACGAAGCTGGCTTCCTCGCTGGCAAGGAACAAGGCCACCTGACCGATTTCGTCCGGCGTACCCGGCCTGCCGATGGGCGCCTGTTCGCCAGCGAAGACCTCCTCCGGCGACGACGACGGGGTTTCGATCCAGCCCGGTCCGATGCCGTTCACCGTGATGTTGTATTCGGCCAGCTCGATGGCCTGCGCCCTTGTCATGCCCATGATGGCCGCCTTGGCAGCAGAGTAGATGGTGCCCTTGGGATTGGATACCAGCGGCCCGGTCACCGAGCTCATATTGACGATGCGGCCATACCTGCGCTCGATCATCGACGGCACCACCCGGCGCGTTACGTTGAACACGGTGGTCAGGTTGATGTCCATGCCGCGGCGCCATTGCTCGTCGGGAATATCCTGTATCAGCCTTGAGGGTTCGTCATGGCCGATCTGCACCATGCCGGCATTGTTGACGACGATGTCGATAGGGCCGAGCGCTGCTTCGGTTCCGGACACCAGCGCGTCCACCTGGGCAACGTCGGTCAGGTCGCAAGGGTGGGCAAACACGCCTGCCCCCAGTTCCCGCGCCCGCTCCTGGATACGGTCGGTTGTCGACGTGATGGCGACTTTCGCCCCTGCCGCCTTGAGCAGTCTGGCACAGGCAAAGCCGATCCCGCCCGCACTGCCGCAACCGGTCACCAGCGCCGCCTTGTCCTTCACCCCTGCCATCGCATTGCTCCTGCACACTTGAATTGCCACAATTGTGGGCGCATCTTTGCAGGACCAATTCACCTGTGCAATTGAAAGTACCTGGTCATGAAACGCAGCTTCCTCATCGCTCTTGCAACCTTGGCAATGACAGCATCACCGGCATGGGCCGGCACGCTCAGTTTCGACGTGGCGAAGACGGCGTCATGTGGCTGCTGCAAGGCCTGGGTCGAGCACATTCGCGCCGCCGGCCACAAGGTCGAAACCTCCGACATGGACATGGGCTCCCTCGCCCAGCACAAAATAAAGCTCGGCATCCAGCCGCAGCATGCCTCCTGTCACACGGCCACCGTGGACGGCTATGTCATCGAAGGCCACGTTCCGGTTGCAGACATCGAGCGCCTGCTGAAACAGCGGCCCAAGGCCATTGGCCTGTCGGCCCCGGGCATGCCCGCCGGCTCGCCCGGCATGGAAATGGGCACATACCGTGAGGCATACGATGTCGTGCTGGTGAAGCTGGATGGCACCAGCGAGGTCTGGTCTCACTACGAGGAAAAGCAGTAGTCCAGGGTCCAGACAACCCAGATCATTCCCCAGCCAGCCAGTCGACCGTCCATGACGCCTCGCCCTGGCGCAGGCGCTCCGACAAAGCCGGCATAAGACCGGGCAGCTCTTCGGCAAGCGGCCAGGGCGGGTTGACGATGATCAGGCCGGAACCTGCCAGTCCGCCGCTCATCTGAGCCGGCCGCACCATCAGTTCAACCTGCAGCATGCGCTTGATCCCGGATTGCCGGGCCGCCTCGACCAGCCGCCGTGACAGGCCGTCGCCGGTCACCGGATACCACAGCATGAAGCAGCCGGTGGCAAAGCGCTTGTAGCCCTGCTGCAGCATGGCCAGTGCGCGCGCATCGTCATCGCGCTTTTCAAACGGCGGGTCGATCAGCACGATGCCGCGCCGTTCTGGCGGCGGCAGGTTGGCCTTTACTGCGATGGTTGCTTCTACCTGCGTCACCCGCACCCGCTTTTCACGGGTATACAGTCCGGCCAGCGTTGCTTGATCTTCCGGATGCAGTTCGTTGAACACCAGCCTGTCGTCAGGCCGGGTCAGCAGCACGGAGAGTTCCGGCGAGCCGGGATACCACGAAAGCCCCTGCCCGCGCGAGTTCACCGCCTCGACCATGTCGCGCCACGGCGACAACAGGATTTCCGCCGCTTCATCGTCCAGCACCAGCCGCCCGCCTGCTTCATCATACAGCCGCCCCAGCCCGTCGCGCCATTCCAGTGTCTTGCCTGCCTCATCGCTGGCAAGGCTGTACAGGCCGACGCCGGCATGCGCGTCGATGACCCGAAACGGCTTGTCCTTGCGCGCCAGGTGCCCGATGGCACGCGCCAGCACCACGTGCTTGAGCACGTCAGCATGGTTCCCGGCGTGGTATGCATGGCGATAATTCATGGTTTGCAAGCTGTGCAGTCGCGGATGAAACAGGACGGTAGGGTCTTGTTCACCAGTTTGGGCGGAACTGCAACGAAACAGATTAAATGAATTTAACGTGAGCCCACACATTCGCCGCAGTTCCGCCGAACCCGCGCCACCTGATGTGTGTCTAAATTGTTCTAACTGTTCAATAAGGAGGAATAAGACATGCTGTTCAAACGCATCATCTCCACTGTCGCCGTGCTGGGCGTCATGGCTGCATTCGCGGTTGCCGGATCACCGGTATTCGCGGCAGGCAAGAAGCCGCTCGAAGTCACGGTGTTTGGCAATTACAACAACTCTGCGCCGGCGGAAGACAAGTTCATCCCCGGCCCCGACCCGGTTGAAGGCGTCGCTGAAGGGTTCTATTTCGCCGGCAAGGGCCTGGCTCAAGGCGCGCTGGAAGTCGGCGACGGCATCGGCGAAAGCGGCGGCAAGGTTGCCGATGACGCGGTCGCCCATGGTCCTCCCGGCCTGGTGTCCGGCACCTTCAAGGGTGTTGGCCGCATCGGTGAAGGCGCCGTGCGCGGCGTCGCTGCCGTCGGCCACGGCGCCGTCAAGGGTACAGGCTGTATCTTTACCTTCGGCGCGGGCTGCTGATTCAGCCAGGCATTCGATCAGACATCGAACTGATGCACCCGTCGACTTTGATGTCGGCGGGTGTATTTTTTGGGTTGCACCCGATCCGCTAGATCTCCTGGCCCTTCTTGATCAGCTTGTCGATCAGGTCGCGCTGGATGATGCCGCGGCTGTCGCCGCCGCCAAAGCTCAAAAGACCGGATGAATAGGTGGTGCCGTAGGATTTCGCGGCATTTACCGTCTGGCCGATTCCTTCGATGAATTGCTTGTCGTGCAGTTCGCTCAGCGGGTGAATGAATGTCGCCCACAACAATCCCTTGGCGATGGCATAGCGGGCATCGAGCGCGGTGTCGAAATTGGCCTGCGACAGCCGCAGCAATTCCTGCGGCGACATGGTGTCGGCCTTTTTCAGCGCGATCATGATGCGCATGCGGTTGTTGCCGGCATCGGTGACCACCACCACCGGCACTTCCTCGATGTGGAACTGCCAGGCACTGGCATTGGTCGCGGCTTTCGCCTTGGGATCAAGCCGCTTGATGATCTCGGCCATGCGCTTCGTCGTCATGGTGCCTTCAACCGCGGCTTTCGGTTTGGGAGCGGCAGGCGGCGGTGTCTGGCTTTGCGCCAGCGCGCCTGAGGCCATCACTGCAATCAGGACTGCCGTGCCCGCCATTCGAACTATTTTCATTGCCACTCTCCTTGCGCATAAACTGTCAGCAGAGCCACTATGCTGCCTTTAACCGGCGCAACCAATGCACTATGTTCTCACAATAACGAGAACAGCGGTTCGAGATAACGACAACAACAGTTCGAGGCATCGAGATCGGCCCACCGAAACGAAGTGCAGGTGGACAGGCTGATCGAGCAAAAACATGGGTCACAACAAGCAAAGCGGCGGGTTCCGGGAAGCCCCGGTTGAACCACTGGAAGGCTATGAAGCCATACCGACGGCAGAAGACCTCCGGACGAAGTCCGGCAAGCGCGACCGCGCGCCGGCCGGTCAGGCCGCCCCCGCGGAGCCGACCGGCGACAGCCGGTCCGGCGTGAGCGCAAAAGACAATCCCGCCTTCGATCCGATCACCGGCCAGCCCCTGTCCGAAGCCCTGCGTGCACGCCCCGACCCGGCCGCCGGCAAGAAACTGCAGGAGGCCCGCGCGGCTGAAGCCATCGAGCAGGAAAAACGCATGGCGGCAGGCGCCACCACCAGGCCGCGCGAGGGTCTGGAATTCCTGCGCCCGCAACTGGAAGACCTGCCGACGCCGGAAGTCTTCGTGCCCTACAAGCCGGAGCGCCCGGAAAAAACCGAATCCGGCGTGGTGCTGAAATCCGTGTCCGACTTCGAGCCCAAGGGCGACCAGCCCACCGCCATCAGGGAACTGGTGGACGGCATCAACGCGGCTGAGCGTGATCAGGTGCTGCTCGGCGTCACCGGTTCGGGCAAGACCTTCACCATGGCCAAGGTGATCGAGGAGACCCAGCGCCCTGCCCTGATCCTGGCCCCCAACAAGACGCTGGCCGCCCAGCTTTACGGCGAGTTCAAACAGTTCTTCCCCGACAACTCGGTCGAGTATTTCGTTTCCTATTACGACTACTATCAACCGGAAGCCTATGTGCCGCGCACCGACACCTATATCGAGAAGGAAAGCTCGATCAACGAGCAGATCGACCGCATGCGCCACTCCGCAACGCGTGCGCTGCTGGAGCGTGACGACGTCATCGTGGTGGCATCGGTGTCATGCATCTACGGTATCGGCGACGTGGAAACCTATTCGGCGATGACGTTCCAGCTCAAGCTGGGCGAACGCATTGCCCAGCGCCAGTTGCTCACCGACCTTGTCGCCCTGCAGTACAAGCGCAACGACCAGGCCTTTACCCGCGGCGCGTTCCGGGTGCGCGGCGATACGGTTGAAGTGTTCCCGTCGCATCTGGATGACCGCGCCTGGCGGCTGTCGCTGTTCGGCGACGAGATCGAGAGCATCACCGAGTTCGACCCGCTCACCGGCCAGAAGACGGCGGAACTCGAACACGTCAAGATCTACGCCAACTCGCACTATGTCACGCCCAAGCCGACGCTGGACCAGGCGGTCAAGCGCATCAAGCACGAGCTTTCCATCCGGCTCGACGAGTTCCACGCGGCAGGCCGTGTGCTGGAAGCCCAGCGGCTGGAACAGCGCACTTTGTTCGACATCGAGATGATGATGGCGACCGGCTCGTGCGCCGGCATCGAGAACTATTCGCGCTACCTGACCGGGCGCGCGCCCGGCGAACCGCCGCCAACCCTGTTTGAATACCTGCCCGACAACTGCCTGGTGTTCCTCGACGAGAGCCACGTCACCGTGCCGCAGATCGGCGGCATGTTCCGCGGTGACTTCAACCGCAAGGCGACGCTGGCAGAATTCGGTTTCCGCCTGCCGTCGGCCATCGACAACCGCCCGTTGCGGTTTGAAGAATGGGAAGCCATGCGCCCACAGACCGTGCATGTGTCGGCGACGCCTGGTTCGTGGGAAATGGAGCGCACCGGCGGCGTGTTCGCCGAACAGGTGATCCGGCCCACCGGCCTGATCGACCCGCCGGTGGAAATCCGCCCCGTCGCCACCCAGGTCGATGACCTGATTGCCGAATGCCACGAGGTGGCCAAGGCAGGCTACCGCACGCTGGTCACCGTGCTCACCAAGCGCATGGCCGAAGACCTGACCGAATACATGCACGAACAGGGCATCCGGGTGCGCTACATGCATTCCGACATCGATACGCTGGAGCGCATCGAGATCATCCGCGACCTGCGCCTTGGCGCGTTCGACGTGCTGGTCGGCATCAACCTGTTGCGCGAGGGCCTGGATATTCCGGAATGCGCGCTGGTCGCCATTCTCGATGCCGACAAGGAGGGCTTCCTGCGCTCCGAAACCTCGCTGATCCAGACCGTGGGTCGCGCCGCGCGTAATGTCGACGGCCGGGTGCTGATGTATGCTGACAAGATCACCGGCTCGATGCAGCGCGCCATGGACGAGACCGACCGCCGCCGCACCAAGCAGCTTGAATATAACGAGGCCAACAACATCACGCCGCAGTCGATCAAGCGCAACATCGCCGATATCCTGGACTCGGTCTACGAGGGCGACCATGTCCGGGTGAAGGCAACCCACGGCACCGGCCTTGCCGAAGAGGAAGGCGCCTTTGTCGGGCACAACCTCAAGACGGTCATCGAGGACATGGAGAAGAAAATGCGCACGGCGGCCGCCGACCTCGAATTCGAAACCGCCGCCCGCCTGCGCGATGAAATCAAGCGCCTGCGCGAAACCGAACTGGCGGTTATGGACGACCCGCTGGCCAAGCAGACCGGCATGGAAATCGGTGGCCGGGGCACGGAGAACGGCGCGAAGCCCGCAGGGCGAAGCAAAGCTGTTCGACCAGCAAAAGAAGCAAGCTCACGCATCGTCGCGCCGGAAGAGCTGTGGCCGAAAGGAAAGCCTGTTCCCAAGGGCAAGTCGTCCGGTGGTAAACCCGGGACAAGGACTTACCGCGGCAAGGCGAAGTAAGCCAGCCGGCTAACTCTATCGGGGCTGATGATTCAACCAGCCCTTCCCCGGCCAGTTGACGTATGCAACCATGTTTCGATGCGCTGGGGAGCGATACTAGAACCCCGACAGGGAAAGGAAATCGCCATGTCAGTAGCTCGCGTAACGGAAATCATCGCGTCATCGCAGGACAGTTTTGAAGACGCCACGCGCAAGGGCGTAAAGCGCGCGTCCAAAACGCTGAAAAATGTCACCGGCGCCTGGGTCAAGGACCAGCGTGTTATCGTGGAGGACGGCAAGATCACCGAGTACCGCGTCGTTCTGAAAGTGACGTTTATCCTGAAGGACTAGGTGGGAAAGTTACACCATTCACGCCAGTTAGGTTACGCAAACCTGGATCCTCGGGACAAGCCCGAGGATGACATGGTTACCTGAACCGCACTCCCCACTTGTCATCCCCGGGCTTGTCCCGGGGATCCATCTTGCTAGGTTGGTGCTGCCATGGCGTATTGCACTTACATTTTGGCGTCAGGCAGGCACGGAACGCTCTATGTGGGTGTCACCGGTGATCTGCCCAACCGGGTACTGCAGCACCGCGCGGGAACCGGCAGTGCCTTTACCCGGCGCTACAATGTTCACCGGCTCGTCTACTATGAGCAGTACGACGATGTGCGTGATGCCATTCAGCGCGAGAAGTCGATCAAGCGCTACCGGCGGGCCTGGAAGATCAACCTGATCGAGCAGCAAAATTCCGACTGGGCAGACCTTTTCGCCGATTTCACTGCGTAACGCGGCTATCGCAAAAGTGGATCCTCGGGACAGGCCCGAGGATGACATGGTTACCTGAACCACCGCCCCATTTGTCATCCCCGTTTTCACGGGGATGACGAAGGTGATGAGTTCCCCTCCGAGGCACGTAAGTGCCGAGGCAAGGCCGACTGGCCGCCGCACGAAGTGCGCCCCAGCGGAGCGCAGGCGAAGCCTGCTTGCGTGAGCGGCATAAAATGCGTCTCGCTCGGGTTCTACGCCTACCGCGAAATCCGGTGCACGGCATCTTCGCGCTTTACCAGCCCCGGCAGCAGGTCCATCCCCAGGCCAGGACCGCCGGGGATGGTGATCATGCCGTTTTCGACCGGCGGCAGATTGTCGACGAAGTCCTGGTACCAGCCATAGTAGAACCCGCGTGCGATTTCCTGTTCACGCACATTGCGCAGGGCCAGTGCGAGATGTGTGGACGCGGCCAGCGTGACCGGGCCGGAGCAGTCGTGGAAGGCAATCGGCCTGGCGCGCGCTTCGGCCAGTGCGGCAACCTTGCGCGCTGCGGTGATGCCGCCTGCCCAGGTGACGTCCATAATCGGCGTGGCGATATTGCCCTCGTCTATCAGCGCCTTGAACTGCCCCAGACCGGCCAGCGTCTCGCCGCCGGCCAGCGGCGCGCTGGTAGTGCTGGCAAGTTCAGCCAGTTCCTCCGTACGGTCCATCCATAACGGGTCCTCGATCCAGTCCATTCCGATGGGTTCCAGCGCAGCGGCGATCTTCTGTGCGGCGTTCAGGCTCCACAACCCGTGCAGTTCGGCCTTCAGGCGCATCCTGTCACCATGGGCAGCGCGGATTTTCTCAAATTGCTCAAGCGCCATGTTCAAATCGGCGGCAGAAATATCTACACCGTCGACCGCCCCATCAGCCAGGTCGAACGGCCAGATTTTCATGGAGAAAATCCCCATCTCCATCAGCGACGCCGCGAGGTCTTCCGGATGATGCAGGAACGCATCCAGGTCTTCGTACGTGGTACCGGCTTTGCCGTCTGAAGCAGCCCCGAAATTGTCCGGTCGAACAGCAGATGTTTTCGAGACGTAGTTGGGACCGGCACAGGTATTGTAGACCTGTATGGCCTCGCGCGTGCGACCGCCCAGCACATCGCACAGCGGCATGTTGGCCGCCTTGCCGGCAATGTCCCACAGCGCCACGTCTACTGCAGACAAGGCGCGCACTTCCGCACCGCTGCCGGTGAAGCCGGTATAGGGCTGCATCTTCATGTTGAGGAATTCGATGCGGCTGGCGTCCTGGCCCAGAATGACCGGCGCGATGCGGTCGTGAATGTCCGCTTCGCTGGGCCCTGCACCGAAGTAGGTTTCTCCAAGCCCGGTCAGCCCGGCGTCGGTGTGCACGCGCACCCACAACAGGTTGGGATGATCGCCAAGACGCAGGGTTTCAACCGCTTCAATACGCATGAGATAGTCCTCCGGCAATTTTGAAGTTTACGGACACTAAAACCATTACCGCACCTGCGTCATCCCCGTGAAAACGGGGATCCAATGCCAGATCGGCAATTGTATCCGGCGTGGATTGGATTCCCGTTTTCACGGGAATGACAGCGCTGGAGATTCGACCAGAAGAACCTACTTTAAAAACGGATTGTTCACCCGCTCATTGCCGATATTGCTGGCCGGCCCATGGCCGCAGATGAAGGTGAAATCGTCCGGCAGCGGCAACAGCTTTTCCTTGATGGCTGCGATCAGCGCGTCATGGTCGCCGTATGGAAAGTCGGTGCGCCCGATCGAGCCCTGGAACAGCACATCGCCCACATGGCCGAATTTGATCGCCTCGTTGAGCATGACCACGTGGCCCGGCGAATGGCCCGGGCAATGACGCACTGCAAATGAAACCTTGCCGACCGTTACCGTGTCGCCCTCGTCGAGCCAGGTGTCCGGCGTCACCGCCCGGCCCGGCACGCCATACTGCTCGCCTGATGTTGCCAGTTCATCGAGCAGGAACCTGTCGTCGATATGAGGCCCCGTGATCGGCACGTCGAGTGCCTCTTTCAACTCGGCCGCGCCGGCGGCATGGTCGAAATGGCCGTGGGTCAGCCAGATGCCTGCGGGCGTGATGCCGGTTTCCTTGACGCCGCGCAGGATGTTCTCCACGTCGCCGCCGGGGTCGATCACGACACCGTCCATGGTCTTCGTGCACCACAAGATGGTGCAGTTCTGTTGCAAGGGCGTGACGGGAAGTATCGCTGCGCGCAGCGGCATGTCGGGTGTGTCTGTCATGGAGAAATGTCTACCGCTCTTCTTTCAGGTACCCGCAGGTCGCTTCGCCGACGCCTTCGCACGGTTCGTAGATGCGCACCGGCGACGTACTGCCGTCATCGAATTCCAGCTGGATCGCCAGTGTCCTGATACTGCCGATCTTCCCAGGCGTGTTGTGAATTTTCGCGTCATTGGGAATGGTGTTGGGTATCAGCTTGTTGCATTCAGGCAGCGGCCAGGTTTTGTCGAGCGTGTCGGAGTTTTCCGAATAGCGCACCTGCTTGATGCCACAGCGCCACGACAGCAGGTGTGTAACGTAGTAATACTGTCGGCCATTATAGATGCGATAGGCCACCCAACTGTCCTTGGTCGCCTCCAGGATGCTTTTCACCTGCTCCAGCGGCATGACCCGCGATTGCTGCTCAGCCTGCGCCGGGATGCTCAACAGCATCGGCACGGCAAGTATGGCGAGCCGTTTCATGGTAAACTCTCTCATTGTCCACGGTTCGCACGGCGGATCAGCGGGTGCCTGCCGAGCCTGCGGGTTTCCTTGGCGTCGAAGCTGGCATGGCGCTTGTCACAGGCCGCATTGGACCTCTCATAGATGCGTTCCAGCTTCTTCATCAGTTGCCCGCAGGTTCTGGCGCGGGCCCGGTTGACCTTCTTCTCGGTGCGGCGCGCACAGCTCAGCCAGATCTTGCGATGCTGGGCCTCATGCCATTTCACGTGCTTGGCAAACGCCCGCCAGTCCTTGCGCAGGCTGCGGCGCAGGCGCTTTTCAGAGCGGTGCCGTGGCAACTGTGTAGTGAAGTCGAGCCGGATGGTGTGGCTTTTGACGCGGCAGGATTTCTTGGTCTCGGAAAATTCCCATTCAATGCGGCGTTTCATCTTGGTGCGGCCCACGCGGCCCTGCCCGCCCAGCAGCCGGTGCTGCTTCATCATCGACGAGACGATGGCTGCTGCATCCGAGCCGTCCACGCGGTAATGCTGGGTTTTGGTTTTCACCTTGGGTCGCGCATCTGCAGCAGGACCGGTGATCAGAAAGGCAAGGCCGATGCAGATGGCCGCGAATCCGGTGTAAAAGCGTGTATTCATGACATGAAAGCTAACCGGGGATTGTGTATTGGACAATACGAAAATGCAGCTATGGTTGCTCACGGGATGTCAACAATTCGCCATCTGCCGTTTGCAGGTTCGGCGCACGTCACCTCCCAAACGGAACTGAGACAGGGTCTGGATCATGCGGCACAACGGTACGGTGAAGTTCTTCAACACAACCAAGGGGTACGGGTTCATCACACCGGAAGATGGTTCAAAGGATGTTTTCGTTCACATCACCGCCGTTCAGGCCGCCGGTATTCCGGACCTGAGTGACGGCGCGAAGCTGTCTTACGAGTTGCAGGACGACAAGCGCGGACGCGGTCAGCAGGCCACGGAACTGCAGCTTCTATGAGTTCACTGTCAATTCTTGCGGCACTTTAACTGTTTGATTTCAAACATATGATCACTTCCGATGGCACAAGCCGCCGCAATGCTCCCTGTAATGAATATTTGTTGCTCTAGCGTGAAAAACGCAATTACGCTATCATTACGCCATGAAATCGATGGCGTATTTGCTCATTTCAAGCGTTTTCCTACTGGCAGCTCCTGCCGCCAGTGCCGATCCCAATTGCCGCTGCCGTCTGTATGGCGAGTATTACGAACTCGGCACCACATTGTGCATTCGCGGCAACCTGCGCCGATGTGAAATGAACCTGAACAACACGTCATGGAAGCAGATTGCGGATTTCTGCCCGCAGGCCGGCCTGCAGCCGCTGCCGCAGTCAACACCTCACAAACAGCTGGCCAAGATTTCTTCTGAATGACCCGTACCGCACTTGTCTTCCGTCATATGAGTGACGATACCGGCGGCTGTTTCCCTCACCTGCTGCGCCAGCGCGGTTTCGATGTCTCGTTCCTGGACTGGCACAAAGGCGAAACCCCTGACGACATGTCCGGTGTCGACCTGGTCGTCGTCCTCGGCGGTGCCCAGCAGGTCTGGGAGGAAGATGAAAACCCCTGGCTTGCCGCTGAGAAGACCGTGATCCGAGACTGGGTGGAGACCCGCGCCAAGCCCTATATCGGCCTGTGCCTGGGACACCAGTTGCTGGCCACATCACTTGGCGGCGAGGTCGGACAAAGCGATACGACCGAGGTCGGTGTGTGCACCGTGGCCTTCGATGACACTGCACCGGTCAAGGGACCGCAGACAGTTACCCAGTGGCATTCGGCAGAAGTGAAGCGGGCACCTGACGTTGCCAGCGTCCACGGGTCGTCGCAGCTGTGCGCCAATCAGATGATGACGGTCGGCACGCATGCCTACTCGACCCAGTTCCATCACGAATGGGACGTAAGCACCGTGCGCGGCTGGGCCCCGTCGTGGCGGACAGAGATGAACAAGGCCGTCAAATCCGAAGACGCCTATGCAAACTTTGTCGGCCATGTCGAAGACGCCCAACCGCAACTCACGTCGCTGACCCAAAGTCTGTTCAACAACTTCATGACGGCGCAGGGCTGGTAGGGAACGGCGCCTCAACCCGCGATCGCCGACCCGAGGTAATTATAGGTCAGCGGTTTCGGGCCACTTATGTAGCCTTGCGACATCTCTTCGATTTTCCATCCGGCCTGCTCGAGCAGTTCCGGAATCGGGCGGCCCGAATGACAGCCGCCGGCAATCCGTTTCCAGACCGGATCGATCCGGTCCTGCCATTTGCGCACACTCGCTTCCGGCGCGGCACCATGTTCGAGAAACAGCAGCCGTCCACCCGGTTTCAGGATGCGGCGCATCTCCTGCAGCGCTGCCACTGCATCCGGGATCGTGCATAGCGAATAAGTGACCAGCACCGTGTCAGCCATATGTCTGTCCAGGGGTATCTGTTCACCGGAAAGCCCCACCCGTTCCACCGGAACGGGCGACTGTCTGACCCTGTCGCGGCCGGCCTTCCACATGTGTTCATCCGGATCGATGCCGATCACCTTGGTGACTTTTCCCGCATCATAGTGCGGCAGGTTGTGCCCGGAACCGATACCGATCTCCACCACCAGGCCTTCGGCCTGCGGCACCACCTTGCGGCGTTGATCGGTTACCTCCGACATCCCGCACAAACAGTTGATAAGACTCGGCATTATATGCCGGTTGTAAAAGCCCATGACGAAGTGCTCCATCTAAACAATTGGTAGCAGTCCGTGTAGCGATCAACGCTGTAACGGCATGTGCAGCACGTCACATGCCGGACAGGTCAAATGCAAATTCAGCACCCGGGTCCGGTGCCGAACAACCTGCAGCGCGAAGCATTGAGCAGCATGTCCGCCATCACCGCCTGGCCTTCGGCAGTGGGGTGGAAGAAACCCGACACACCGGCCTGGTAATGGTAATCGATGGGCTGGCGGGGATTGCGCGCCAATTGTTCAATCCGGCTGACATAGAACTGCATCAGCACGCTGTCATTGAAGGTTCTGAACCAGCGCTGCCGCGGCGCATAAGCCCGCATCTCAGCCGGGCTGACCGGTTCCCATCCGCCGCTGATCAGCTGCAATGACTTGAACGCATCGGACTTTCTTTCACCTCGCGCGCACACACCGTGACGGTCGAACGCACCGGACCAGGCCAGCGCATCGACCCAGGTCCAACCGGTTTTGGAGACCGCCTTTTTCATCGCATTGGTCAACTGCTTTTGCGCAAACAGCCTGTCGTGCAGCTTGCGCAACCGCTCATCGGAAGTGGCGATGAAGTGTTCTGAATCAGCGCCTTCATTGACCGCCTCAGCCGAGCACACGCGACCGGCCTCATCGCCCATCGGCCCTGGATAGGGTCCGGTCACAACCTTGTTGCGGTCGGTCAGACCGAGCCGGTTTTCTATGGCGACGGCAAGCGACGCATAGCGTTCTGCCAGGCGGCATTGCAGGCCAGCCTCGTCGCCTGAACAACCAGCCAGGTCTTCCTTGCCGGCAGCGCGCTTCAGCATCGTGCCGGGTTTCTCGCCGCCGGACAGAAACCGGACCTGGCCGACTGCCGTTCCCGCAACTGCCCACTTCACCACATTGGCAAATCCGATATCGTTGCCGCCGACGCTGAGCAGAACCAGGTCCGGTTTGCCGTGCCATGCACTGCACCCCTTGATCGGCTTTTTGGAATTTGCCGACCCTTCATCTGCACACAGGTCGCGGACGGCATGGTCAAGCTGGGACCAGTCCGCCTGCGCAGCCGTTGTGGCAACTCCCTTTTTGACGCGATTGTCGCGCAGGGATTTTTCAGTGACCGGTTCCATATGGTCATCGTGCGTATCGACCGACTTCATCACATTGAAAACCGAAGCGCCGGAACAGGCATAGCCGACATAGCTGATCACCGACTGACGGTTTTCGGCAGCAAGCTGCATGGCGATACGCTGCTGGTGCGAATACACTGAACGGTGACATGCCGGATCAAGCCAGCGCGGCAGGGTGCTGGGTTGCGGACGCGCCGTATCCGCCAGCGTCACCGACTTGGAATAGTTTGCCGGGTAATCGGGATTGCCCTCACCGGATCCGTAGCTGTCGCCGAACCCGACGACCAGGCGGCCGTCAACCTGCTGATATACACCGGTGACCTGGGTCAGCATGCCGTTTGCACTGGCGGGATCCAGAACGCGCGCCAGCATTGAAAACTGGGCATTGACCGGCACCGTCAGTTGCGCGGGGCCGGCGCAGTCAACCTGTGTGACAGTGCGCCAGTCCTTGTCGGTACCGGTATGAATGAACCATTCGCACTGCTTGCCGGCAAATACCTCAGCAGCGGTGCTGTCGAGCGAGGCCGAGATGGTGACCTGCGCCGGAAACAGGCGCGAGCCTTCCGCTTTATCGGTTTTCAGGCAATCGCCGCGCACCCGCCGCCTGCCGGAGTCCCAGCAGGTGAAGGCCTCCTTGCTCGCAGTGTAGGCTTGCGCTGCCCAGCCATCATGGCCGTTCTTGATGGCGCTGCCGGCCAGCTTGCGTTCCGCAAACTGTATCGGTCCAACCCATTCGCTGCCGATCTTCTTGCGGCCAAATTCGTCACGCGGCGCTTCAAGTGCGCTGAATGCTTCACTTGCCCGCAAATGGGGTTTGAAAAACGCCTCGTCGGAGAAGAACCGGAACCGGTCCTGCACCTGCCAGACGATCTTGCCCAAGGGTGCATCCTGGGCCTGCGCGGGCAGGCACAGTGCCGCCGCCAGGCCAAAAGCCAAAGCTGCTGTCGAACAGGTTTTCATGGATGACCAGTCATCCGACAAATGTGGCGGCGTGATGAAGACCGGGTGTGACAAGCTGGCCGGCAATTTGGCAATTTTGCCATCGTCGGCGGATGTTGATCAATTCGGCCGGTATCTGCCACAATGAATGATGTCAGATGCTACCCACGTTCCCCGACCATCCGATTGGCAGTCCGGCCCGATCATCAAGTGGTTGCTGGACGAAGGCCGGCTGCTTGCAGATGTGGATGACACCATCAGCCAGCTCGGCCAGAAACTGCAGGCCTCGGGAGCACCTTTGTGGCGGCTTAGGCTGTCAATGCGAACCCTGCATCCGTTGATCGCCGCGTTCAGTTCCGTCTGGGAAAGAGATGCAGAGCGTACCGAACGTATCGAAACACCGCACGGTCTTGAGGGACGTGCCGGTTATATCGGCAGCCCGCTGGAAATCATCAACCGGACCGGAACCGCGTTCAGGAAGCGGCTTGCCGGTGAACTGACGTCATCCGACCATGACGTCTTGCACAATCTGAAGGCGCGCGGCGGCACCGATTACTTCGGTCTGCCGGTCAGGTATTCCAATGGCACCGTCGCAAACCTGGTTTTCACCTCTGACACCGCCGGCGGTTTCACCGAAACAGACATTGAAAAATTCACCGACATCGCGTCCGTGCTGGCGCCGATTGCGGAGGTGTTTAGCACCAAGCGGATCGCACTGGCAGTTGCCGAGGCCTATCTGGGGCCTCGAACCGGCAGGCGGGTGCTGGACGGTCAGATCACAAGAGGCCATATCGACAGCATAAATGCGGCGATCATGGTCAGTGACATTCGCGACTGGACCGGGCTGAGCAGCCGCATGCCTGTCGGGGATGCGCTGACACTGGCCAATGAGTACTTCGAAATTACTGCCCGGGCCGTTGAAGCTAACAGCGGGGAAATACTCAAGCTCATAGGTGACGGAGTGTTGGCGATCTTTCCCTCCGACGGGAAAAACGACTCATCCCGAACAGCTTGCAGGAATGCGCTGACAGCCGCCCGCCAGGCCCTGCAATCCACTGATCGATCTCCTGACCTGCGCTTCGGCATAGGGTTGCATTTCGGGGAAGTCCTGTACGGCAATATTGGCTCGACAACCCGAATTGACTTTACCGTGCTCGGCCAGGCGGTAAATATTGCCGCCCGCATTGAAGGGTTCTGCAGCCAACTTGAAGAGCCATTGCTGTTTTCACGGGAATTTGCCGGCCAGGCCGGGGAAACAGGCCGCGTGGTGGCAAATGAAACTCTCAAGGGCTACGATGGTCAGTTCGAAATCCTCACCTGCTGAACACACGCCTGGATCGGGAAACAGCAAGAATGATCGATGATGAAACCATCGCCGCCTACGACAACCAGGTTGACGCCTATGCCGAGCTGACCGGGCAGGCTGCGCCGGACCCGCTTCTTTTGGCCTTCATGGCCCGGATCGAACCAGGCGGACATATCCTCGACCTGGGATGCGGACCCGGCAATGAGGCTGCCGGGATGCGCAGCCGGGGGTTCAGTGTTGATGCCGTAGATGCATCGCCTGAAATGGTCAGGCTGGCAAACCAGACTCACGACATCGGCGCACGGCGGGCAACCTTCGACGATGTTGATGAGATTGCCGCCTATGACGGCATATGGGCCAATTTCAGCCTTCTGCATGCACCGGCTGAGGAATTCCCGCGCCATCTGGCGGCGCTGTATCGTGCACTGAAGCCGGGCGGGTGTTTCCACATTGCCATGAAACTGGGGGCAGGCTCAGCCCGTGACAGGCTCGGCCGCCACTACAGTTACTATTCGCAACCGGAACTTTCGGGCCATCTGACCCGGGCCGGGTTTGTCATCGATGAGATATCAACCGGTGAAACCATGGGCCTGGCGGGAGACGTGGAACCCTGGATTGCCGTAAGAGCCGGCAGGCAGACAGTGCAGGTTTAGCGCGACGGCGCGGCGCTCACCTTCATCGCACCACCTTGCCCTCAAGCCCGGCAGCAGCGTCGTCACCCGCACCCGGTATCTGCATTTCGAATACATCGCGCACCACCGTGTAGTCATAATACCCCATGCGCGCGATCGGCTGCAGTTTCGCGATATCCAGCTTGCCGGCCGCATCCACATACTCGTCAGCCACGTGAATACGCTCAACCCTGGCAAACACCACGTCCACGGTGCCGACCGGTGAATTGCCGTCCAGCGTATGGGTGGACAGATAACGGCATTCATAATGAGCCGGCGCTTCAGCGACACGCGGTGCGGCGCAGTGAACACTTTGAGCCTTGGTCACACCGGCGTGGCTGAACTCGTCTTCATCTGCGGCAAGTGCCATGGCTGATGTGTTGACGGCGTCGCGCAGGTCCCAGGTCGCCATGTTCCATACAAACCATCCGGTCGCCTGCGCGTTGGCAACCGTGTCCTTGACCCGGCCATCCGGATACCGGTTTGCCGCAAACATGACCATCGGCGGATCAAATGTCAGGTTCTGCCACTGGCTGTACGGCGCCAGATTGGCCACACCATCACTGCTTATTGTCGAGAGCCAACCGATTGGACGCGGCACCGTGCAACTCTTGAACGGAGAATAGGGCAGCGGACAGGCTTCCCGCCCCGGATCATATTCCAATATTACCTCCCCGGTATCACCGTGCCGCGCTATCACGGCTGGTCTGATTATCCTGGTCGTTTCAAACCTTGAGGATCAGCTTACCGAAATTGCCTCCGGTATAAAGCAGCTTCAGCACATCCGGGAACGCATCCAGCCCGCCGTCGCGCACGTCTTCCTTGAACTTCAGCTTGCCCTCCTTGTACCAGGTGCCAAGCTGTTTATAGGCTTCCGGATACTTGTCGATGAAGTCAAATACGATAAGCCCCTGCACCCGCAACCGGTTCACCAGTATGGAGCGGAAATTATACGGGCCCGGCACCGGCGCCGTGGCATTATAGGCTGAAATCAGGCCGCAGATGGCGATGCGGCCCTGAAAATTCATCAATGGCAGGATCGCATCCAGTATGTCACCACCGACATTTTCAAAATTGACGTCAATACCATCGGGACAGGCGGCTTTCAGGTCATCCGCCAGCCAGCCCTTCTTGTAGTCAACCGCGGCATCGAAACCGAACTCATCGGTCAGGGCTGCACACTTCTCCGGACCACCGGCGATGCCGACCGTCCGGCATCCATAGATGTTGGCGATCTGGCCGACAACCTGACCGACGGCGCCGGAGGCCGCCGACACGACCACTGTCTCGCCTTCTTTGGGCTCACCGACAAAAGTCAGACCGCAATAGGCGGTAAGGCCCGGCATGCCGAGGCCGCCCACCCATGTCTGCAACGGAGCCAGCGAGGTGTCGGCCTTGGCAACGCCCTGCCCGTCGGTGATGGCATGAGACTGCACCCCGAGCAGGCCGGAGACCGTGTCGCCCTCCTTGAATTTCGGATGGCGTGAGGCATCTACCGTACCGGACACGAAACCGCGCATAACCTCGCCGATACCCACGGGCGGGACATAGGACTTTGAGTCATTCATCCAGCCGCGCATGGCAGGATCAAGCGACACATAGGCTGACTTGACCCGGAACTGGCCATCTGCCGGATCGCTCAGCGCTTCCTCGGCAATTGTAAAATCCTCACGCTGCACCTCCCCGTGGGGCCTGCGCGCCAGTCGTACCGTCTTGTTCATCGTCATGTGTTCCATGCCCTTCACTACGCTTGCTGCTGCGCGCGGCGCAGCCACATTCCAAACAGGAAGATACCGAAGCACACTGCAAGCGACAGCGGAAGACCGTGCGGCCCGAAAGCCTGCATGGCGCCACCGGCAATCAGCGACCCGGCCAGTGCCCCCGACCCCCACATTGTCGCGAATGACGACGATCCTGCAATCAACTGGTGACCGGTGTAGCGATCTCCCAGAATAGCCAGCGCACAGGTATAGATGCCGTATCCGGTGGCCCCGACCATGAACAGCACCGGCCATTGCACCCAGGTGCCTGCCACCGGCGGCAGCACCACCAACAGGGCCAGCGTCGCCAGGCCGAGCCCCGCCATTACGGTCCGCCGGTCCTTGTGATCGATCAGCCAGCCGATGGGCAGCAGCAGGATAACGTTGCCGACGATCAGCACGGTCAGCATGTTGGAAGACGCGGCCAGGTCGTAGCCCAGCCTGACGCCGTAAACCGGTATGAGGCTCAAGGTTGCGGCATCAAACACGGCAAATATGAACACCGCCGCCAACAGGATCGGTGCCTTCGGTATGAAGGCAAGGATGTCCCCCCAGCCGGCGTGGGCTTCCGCCTCAAGCCGTTCCTCGCGGATCATTGCGATGGGAACAGTCGCTGCGCCCAGTACGGCCGCGCCGATCGCAAACGGCAGCCAGCCGTCAATGCCGATCAACGAGATCAGCAGCGGACCGGCCCCGAAACTGGCTGCAAGTGCGGCGCCATAGATGGCCACAACCTTGCCGCGCGAACCCGGATCAGCATACTTCACCACCCAGCTCTCCGACAGCACGAACAGCGTCGACACGACCATGCCATGCAGCAGGCGAAGCACGAACCAGGCTTCGAGCGACGGAAACAGCTTGTAGCCCAGTAAAAGCAACGCAGCCGAAAATGCTGCGGTAATCGTCACCGTTCGCGCCCCGAAACGCCGCGCCAGTACCGGAATGAAAACCGAAAACAGGAGAATGCCGAGCGGGGACATGGCGGCGTTCATGCCGATGACGGTTTCCGGCACACCGCGCCGCTCCAGCAGCAGCGACAACAACGGATAGGTCAGCCCCATGGCGAAGCCGAACACGATGATGGCCGCGCACGCCGCAAACAGATTACGCCGCCGAACCGTAGGGTGAATGTCTGCAAATGCTGTCATGAGCTGACTGGACACGAGGCCGCCAATGGGGTCAAGCTGCGGCCCGGTCAATACTGATATGCCCCTGGGTCAGAGCTGCTTTCGCCAGCTTTGCCGAACCAGATGACCGCCGGACACGAGCAGGCAAAAGGCAAACAGAATGTAGGGTGCCGCGAGAACATAAGGCAGCGATTCATGACCTGCCAATTTGAACACCCAACCCGTCGCCGACGGCCCGATAATCCCGCCTATGCCCCACATGGCCGATACAGCTGCCGAGCCTGCCACCAACATGGGTCCCTTGAACCGGTCCCCCAATGCAACCAGCGCCAGCGAGTACAAGGCATAGGCGCAACTGCCCAGTGCCACGGCCAGCGGCCAGGCCAGCCAGGTCTTGATGACAACGGGCATCGTCAGTGCCAGCGAACATGTACCAAGTGTGGCAATCCAGATCACTCCGCGCCGCGACCAGCGGTCGGCCAGCCAGCCGATCGGCAACTGGAACAATGCCGCCCCGGCCACTGCTGCCCCCAGCAACCAGGCCGCAGACGACAGGTCCAGCGAAAGGCGCACCGCATAGATCGGGAAAAACGACAGCATGATCGAATCGAACAGGGTCATGGTCAGCACACCCAGCAACAGCAGGGGCGCCGCCCAGGCAAACACCGCCATACCGGTCTTGTCACCGCTGTCGTCCGCCTTGAATTCGGATCCGTCCAGCCGAATGAGCAGAAGCGGCACGGAACCCAGCACAATAAATACCGCTCCCATCACAAACGGCAGCATGCCTTCGGTACCCGCAAAGGGGAGAATGGCGGTGCCGGTCCCAAAGCCTGCCGCCATGACAGTGGTATAGATGGCAGTGGTGCGTCCCCGGTGTTCATCGGCTGTGAAATGCATCAGCCATGCTTCCGACAGCGTAAACAGCGCGCCAGCCGCCGCACCCAGCACAAACCGGATGGCAAACCAGGCCGGCAGGCTGGTGAACAGGCCCATCGCAAGTATCGATGCAGCCAGGCTCGCCATGGCAACCCACGCAATCGGCGCGCTCGATCTTTTGGCCACCAGGCGCGGCAGGATCACTCCCATGACAATGATGCCGAGCGGCGACATTGCCGCGTTCAACCCGATGATGCGCTCATCGACGCCGCGCGCCTCCAGCAGCAGGTTAAGCAACGGATAGGTTAGGCCCATGGCAACGTCAGCACCGAAAACCAGCGCAATGGCACCAATTACATTGCGCCTGGCAACTGATGCTGCAATACCGGACTGCGTATGTCCGTTCAGGGCCATTTCACGGACGGCGGCATGGACGACAGGATCGAATTGACGTTGCCGCCGGTTTTCAACCCGAACAGCGTACCGCGGTCATACAACAGGTTGAACTCGACATAGCGCCCGCGCCGCACCATCTGCTCCTCGCGGTCCTCATCCGTCCAGGGCGTGTCCACATTGGCACGCACGATATCGCAATACGCCTGTTCGAAGGCAAGGCCGACATCCTTGGTGAACGCAAGGTCCGCATCCCAGTTACCACTATCGAGATAGTCAAAGAAAATGCCGCCGATGCCGCGTGGCTCATTGCGGTGCTTGAGCCAGAAATACTCGTCGCACCACTCCTTGTAGCGCTTGTAGTCAGCCACATCGTGCGCATCACAGACTTCCTTGAAAGCCGCATGAAAGGCCACGGAATCAGGATCGTCCTGGGTGCGCCTGCGCACCAGCACAGGCGTCAGGTCACCGCCACCGCCAAACCAGGATTTCGATGTCACCACGAACCGAGTGTTCATGTGCGCCGTCGGCACATGCGGATTCCACGGATGCGCGATCAGCGAAATGCCGGATGCCCAGAACCGCGGGTCCTTGTCGGCACCTGGTATCTGCTTGCGGAACTCTTCGGAAAACTCGCCATGCACGGTTGAACAGTGAACGCCCACCTTTTCAAACACGCGGCCTTTCATGATCGACATGACCCCGCCGCCGCCATCGTTCTCCCGGCTCCAGGGCGTGCGCTCGAACCGGCCCGCGGGCTCTGCTGCCATCGGGCCCGAAGAAAGCTCATCCTCGATTTTTTCAAGGCTGGCGCAAATCCGGTCGCGCAGGCTCTCAAACCATTGCCGTGCCGTCGCCTTGCCGGGTTCCAGGCGGGTGTGAATATCTGTCGAAGTGTCAGTCATGGGCGGGACACTAGAGCAACATGGGTTCAATTGAACCCATAAAGTTGCTCTAGCACTTTGAATGCGATCAGTTTTATGGTTTTTGACTGACTCAGTCAAAAACCATACTGATCTAGCCCGGCATCGAGGGATTTGGGAAGTGCGCGAAAAGCATAGCTGATGCTCATCCTGCCTGCCATGCGGTCTGGCGCATCGCCTCGCCGGTGATCATCGCCGTGGCCACCGCCACATTCAGCGACCTGGTGTCGGGCTGCATGGGAATACAGACATGATGGTCGATGCCGTCGCGCACACGGTCGGGCACGCCTGCGCTTTCCCGACCCGCCAGCAATATGTCATCAGCTTGAAAGTCAAACGCGGTGTAGGCGGTTTGCGCATGTGTGGTGGCCAGTACGATCCGCCGGCCCACCATCACGCTCATGAAGGTCTCCCAGTCGGGCTGGCGCACGATGTTGGCCTGATCAATGTAGTCCATGCCGGCGCGCCGGAAGTCACGGGTGTTCCAGACGAAGCCTGCCGGTTCGATAATGTGGATGGTCAGCCCGAGGCAGGCGGCAAGCCGCACGCTGGTTGCTGCGTTCTGGGCGATGTCGGGTTGATACAGTGCAATCTCGATCATGCTGATCGCCTTGGAAAAAAATTCTGTCTGGAGCCACCATTTAGCAGCAACTGGGACGGTGAGCACTGCACAATTGTTCTACAATAGCTGAAACCACACGGAGACAGTTATCATGTGCGACATCACCGCCAAGGGAACCGCCATACCGACAGAGTTCATCAACAATGACCGCGCACGCGTTACCGAATGGCGGTTCAAAAGCCGCGGCGACAATACCGGCTGGCATCGGCATGAATACGACTATGTTGTCGTGCCCCTGTTCGACGGAGTTCTTGAAATTGAAACGGAAGGCGGCAAGCGGTCTGTCAGCGAGATGAAAACCGGGGTGCCCTATTTTCGCGAAGCCGGCGTCGAGCACGATGTGATCAACGCGAATGACTTCGAATGTGCCTTCGTCGAAATCGAGCTGATGAAGTAACTTGAGTATGAAATTCCCGGGCGGCCCCGCAGCCATTGCAGGGAATACCCCGGCAATGGCAAATTTTAACGAAAATTTTCAGCACCGATTTACTCAGGGCACGTATGTTCTCTCGGATATTCGACATCACAGACGCCAGATGGGGAGATATCCGTGTTCAGTCAGTTCAAGTTTCCAGCCATGGTCGTTGGCGGAATTTTCGCGACCATTACTGTTTACAGCCTTCACACCGCGGATGACCTGAACAAGAATTATATTCTGGTCGATGGGTCAATTACCCAGGTGACGACTGATTGTTTCATCAAGAAACGCCGCGGGGAAATCGTCGACAAAAAGACAAATCAGCTGGCTTACATGGACTGTCGGATAGCCCCGCTTGTAGCCGCTAAACATGACTATTCTAAAAGCGACATCAAAAAGCGCGCGAAAATCAGTTACCGCTATACATCACCGGTCGACAAACGCATGTACGATGGTTCATTCGAACGCAAAGGCAGGCTTGCAGATGATGCTTTTGTCCCGGGCCGCAAAATCCAGGTTCATGCGCACAAGTCCAAGCCTGCGGAATCACGCTTTAACACCTCGAATCCATTTGTCGACCGCTCCGGATCGTGACCTTCCGGATCAGTATCGGCGGCTCTGACGGCAATCCGGACTTATAACGGGCCATTGAACATTCGGGAAATTGACTGTCAGCTGCTGTCATTTGAAGACTGCCGTGCCGGCTGCATATGACCGGCGTGCAATCATCCCCCAAGACCAGCGAAACTCCAAAGTGGTAAGCCTGTGCTGCTCCGGTTTTAGGATGCCGGGAATTTGACGTTTCCCACCTCCTGAAACCATGATTTAATCGAAATCAAAAACAGTGGACGTGCGACACTTCATATCTGGACTTTCCACCGCACGAATGCCACAACCCGGTCCAATCTGTTCAGTGTCGTGGCATAATTGTGGCGAATGTGAACGGGTGGGGAATTTAAACAGGTAAGCCGAGCGAGGGGTAAGCCCGTGTCAACTGCTGAAGCACCAGACGAAGACCGTCGAGATTTTCTTTACATAGCCACAGGCGCGGTTGGCGCCGTCGGCGCAGCCGCCCTGGCCATTCCGTTGATCGACCAGATGAACCCGTCGGCCTCCGTGCTGGCGCTGGCGTCCATCGAGGTTGATCTAACTCCGATAGAAGTGGGCCAGTCCATCACCGTCAAATGGCGCGGCAATCCGGTGATCATCCGGCATCGTACGGCCAAGGAGATCGAGGAAGCCAAGGCTGTTCCTATCGCCGATCTTCCGGATCCGATTGCCCGCAACGCCAATGTGGCCGACGGCAGCGAGGCAACCGACGTGAACCGTGTCGTGGACGGCAAGGAACAGTACCTCGTCCAGATGGGTGTTTGTACGCACCTTGGTTGCGTACCGATCGGCAATGAAGGCGAATATGACGGCTGGTTCTGCCCGTGCCATGGCTCGCACTATGATACCGCAGGCCGGATCCGCAAAGGCCCCGCTCCAGAAAACCTTCACGTGCCCGAGTACCAGTACTTGAGCGACGCGAAGATCCAGATCGGCTGAGGGAACACATCATGAGCGGACATTCCACATATAATCCGACCAACCCAGTCATGAAATGGGTCGACGACCGTTTGCCACTGCCGCGGCTGATGTATGACAGCTTTGTCAGCTATCCGGTGCCGCGCAACCTGAACTACTGGTACACGTTCGGCGGAATCCTGATGATCATGATGGTCTCGCAGATCATCACCGGCATTGTGCTGGTCATGCACTACACGCCGCACGTGGACATGGCATTCGATTCTGTCGAACACATCCGCCGTGACGTGAATTTTGGCAACATTCTGCAGAAATGGCATGCCGTTGGCGCGTCGTTCTTCTTCATCGCGGTCTATATCCACATTGCCCGCGGCATGTATTACGGCTCATATAAAGCACCACGAGAAATTCTGTGGATGCTCGGTGTCGCCATCTTCCTGATCATGATGGCCACCGGTTTCATGGGCTATGTGCTTCCCTGGGGCCAGATGAGCTTCTGGGGCGCCAAGGTTATCACCAACCTGTTTTCCGCCGTGCCGTTCTTTGGCGAGACAATCGTGACCTGGCTCTGGGGCGGTTTCTCGGTGGACAATGCCACTTTGCAGCGCTTCTTCTCGCTGCATTACCTGCTGCCGTTCGTGCTCGTCGGTGTTGTCATCCTGCACGTTTGGGCACTGCATGTGACCGGCCAGAACAATCCGACCGGTGTTGAGGTGAAGTCCGGTCAGGACACGCTGGCGTTCACACCGTTTGCAACTGTCAAGGACGCGTTCGCGCTGTCGGTGTTCTTCATCGTGTTCACGGCCTTCGTGTTCTTCGCGCCTGATTATCTGGGGCATTCGATCAACTACGAAGAAGCCAATCCGCTGGTCACCCCTGAGCACATCGTTCCTGAATGGTACTACCTGCCGTTCTACGCGATCCTGCGCGCCGTGCCGGACAAGCTTCTGGGTGTTGTCGCCATGTTCGGTTCGATCCTGGTGTGGTTCATCCTGCCCTGGCTGGATACCTCAAAGGTCCGTTCAGCAACGTACCGGCCAATCTTCAAGCAGCTGTTCTGGCTGTTGATGATCGACTTCTTCATCCTGGGCGTCGTGGGTGCCAACCCGCCGGAAGGCTGGTGGATCACCGTTGGCCAGATCGCTACCGTGTACTACTTTGCCCATTTCCTCATTCTGCTGCCGCTTGTCGGATTGCTGGAAACGCCCAAACCGTTACCATCATCCATATCGGATTCGGTATTGGCGAAGAACGCCGACAAACAGCCCGCAGCCCAACCGGCTGAGTAACAGCAGCACTCAGGAGACATTTCAATGAAGACGACAAAATCACTCCTCGCTGCCATTGCCCTTGGAACCTCCCTGGTTCTGAGCGGCACGACTGCGATTGCGGCGGGTAAGCAGAAAAACGCCGAAGATATCAGTTTCTCGTTCGAAGGCGTCTTCGGGCATTTCGACCGGGCGCAACTGCAGCGCGGTTATCTGGTGTACAAAGAAGTCTGCGCCGCGTGTCACTCGCTGAATCAGTTGGCCTACCGCAATCTTTCGCAACCCGGCGGACCGGAGCTGTCGGAAGCCGAGGTAAAGGCTGTCGCTGCCGAGGCAACCATCGAGGACGGTCCCAATGACGAAGGCGAAATGTTTGAACGCCCTGGCTTGCCGGCGGACAAGTTTGCCAGCCCTTTCCCCAACCGGGAAGCGGCAATGTCTGCCAATGGCGGTGCCTATCCGGCTGACTTGTCGCTGATCACCAAAAAGCGCGAAGGCTTCCATTTTCCCTGGTACGTGTCACCGTTCATTAAGCTGGTGAAAGGTAATGGCGGACCGGAATACGTTCGCTCCGTTCTGATGGGATACCAGGAGCCACCGGCAGAAGTCGCCAAGGACGCGCCGGAAGGCAAATCCTACAACCCATACTTCTCGGCTGGCCCCTGGATATCGATGGCCGCACCGCTGTCGGAAGATTCGGTTGAATATGCCGACGGCACCAAGGCCAGCGTCGAGCAAATGGCAACCGATGTCGCCGCTTTCCTGACCTGGGCCGGCGAACCGAAAATGGAGCAGCGCAAGTCGATGGGCTTTCAGGTCGTGCTTTACCTGATACTGCTGTCGGTGTTGTTGTTCCTGACCAAGAAACGCGTCTGGGGCCGCGAACCGCACTGATCCCGGCAAAGATTGGGATGCCTTTGAACAATGAGCCCGGATGGAAACGTCCGGGCTTTTTCAATCCGGAGCACTAAACAATGACCAGATCAGTTCTAGGAATTGTCGGCGGATCAGGCGTCTACGACATCGAAATGGACAATGCCCGCTGGGAGAAGATTGACAGTCCCTGGGGTGAACCGTCCGACGAGGTACGCCGTGGCGAGATTGGCGGCCTTCCGGTGGTGTTCCTGCCCCGTCACGGGCGTGGCCACAGAATTCCGCCCGGCGACATCAACTACCGGGCCAATATCGACGTCCTGAAGCGCGCCGGCGTCACCGATCTTGTCTCGGTATCCGCCTGCGGGTCTTTCAGGGAAGAGCTGCCGCCCGGCACGTTTGTGATCATCGATCAGTTCATCGACCGCACGTTCGCCCGCGAAAAGAGTTTCTTTGGCGAGGGCTGTGTCGCGCATGTCTCGGTTGCAGACCCGATCTCTCCGCTGCTCGCCGACGCTCTGGAAGCCGCCGCGAAAGCTGAAGGCATACCCCATGCCCGCAACGGCACATACTTGTGCATGGAAGGACCGCAGTTCTCAAGCGTCGCGGAAAGCAAGCTCTACCGTCAGTGGGGCTGTGATGTCATCGGCATGACCAACATGCCGGAAGCCAAACTGGCCCGTGAAGCCGAGATCTGTTACGCCACAGCCGCCATGGTCACCGACTTTGACTCCTGGCATCCCGATCACGGCGCGGTCGACATCACCTCCATCCTTGAAGTCATGCGCGCCAACGTCTCCAATGCCATCAGGCTGGTCACACGGCTGGCAAACGACCTGCCCGCCGAGCATCAGCCTTGCCCCATTCATTCGGATACGGCACTGGAATTTGCCGTAATGACAGCACCTGACAAGCGCGATGCAAATCTGCTGGCCAAGCTCGATGCCGTTGCCGGACGGGTACTGAACCGATAGCCTCGCCCCTTCATGATCCTGGTGAAAAATGAACCTTGCCCGCTTTATCGCCGACATGCCCAAGGCAGAGCTGCATCTGCATATAGAAGGAACGCTCGAACCGGAGCTGATGATGGCTCTCGCCAGGCGCAACCGGATCACCCTGCCCTATGCCACCGTGGAGGATATCCGCCAGGCCTATGAATTCAACTGCCTGCAGGATTTCCTCGACGTGTACTATCTGGGCATGTCGGTCCTGGTGCAGCGGCAGGATTTTTTTGATCTGGCCTGGGCCTATCTGGAGAAGATGTCGGCACAGAACGTTACTCACGTCGAAGTCTTCTTCGACCCTCAGGGCCATACCGCCCGCGGCATCAGCTTTGATACCGTCCTGTCCGGTCTCACTGATGCTTTTGACAAGGCCAAACGCGACTTCGGCATAACCTCGAAACTGATCATGTGTTTTCTGCGTCACCTCAGTGAAGATGAGGCATTCGATGCCCTTGAACAGGCCTGCTCGTGCAAGAGCCACATCCACGGGGTTGGCCTGGACAGCTCCGAAACCGGCCATCCGCCGTCAAAGTTCAAACGTGTTTTTGCCGAAGCCCGTCAGCACGGTTTCACCCCGGTGGCCCATGCCGGCGAAGAAGGCCCGCCGGCCTATGTGACCGAAGCGCTCGATGATCTGCACATAGAACGCATCGATCACGGCAACCGGGCGCTGGAAGACCCGTCACTGGTCAAACGCATTGCCGACAGCGGCATGGCCATGACCGTGTGCCCCCTGTCCAACAAGCGGCTCCAGGTGGTGCCTGACCTTGAAAACCACCCTTTGCGACGCATGTTGCAGGCCGGTATCTGCGCCACCGTCAATTCTGATGACCCGTCCTATTTCGGTGGCTATGTGAACGACAACTACCTCGCTATTGCCGAGGCGCTGGACCTCACGCACCCGGAGATTGTGCAGCTGGGACGCAACAGTTTCATCGGATCGTTCATGAACGAGGCCGACAAGCGCGCCGCTGTTGCCCACTTCGATGAATTCGTCGATAAAGCCCGTTAGATCGTTTTATCCAATACAACAAGGATCTGCCTGATGGACCTTCGCAACGGCTTTGACATTCGCCGCCATATCCGCACCATTCCCGACTACCCTAAACCGGGTGTCCAGTTTCGCGACATCACGACCCTGCTGGCCAACAAGCATGCCTTTCGCGCCGCTGTCGATGAGTTGATGTGGCCGTTCCTGTCTGCCGGCGTGGATTATGTGGTTGGCATCGAGGCACGTGGATTCATTCTGGGCGGCGCAATCGCCCACGAGCTCGGCCTCGGTTTCCTGCCGATCCGCAAAAAGGGCAAACTGCCCGGCAAGGTGATTGGCAGGGATTACCAGCTGGAATACGGCGTCGACACAATCGAGATCCACGCAGATGCCATTTCGGCGGGTGACAAAATCCTGCTGATCGATGATCTGATCGCAACCGGCGGCACTGCAGAAGCCGCCATTGACCTGATCCAGGGGTCTGGTGGCGATGTTGTTGCCGCAGCGTTCGTTGTCAATCTGCCCGACCTGGGCGGCGCGCAAAAACTCATCGACAAGGACATCAAGGTACATCGCCTCGTAGACTATGAAGGGGATTAGACATGGCTGATCTCGACACCCTCGCTGCGTTCTTTGTTGCCACCATGATTTTCGCCTACATGCCCGGCCCGGCTCTGCTCTACGCCACCGCGCAGACCATCGCGCGGGGTCGCAAGGGCGGACTGATGGCGGCATTCGGTATTCATCTGGGTGGTTATGTGCACGTCATCGCCGCTGCGGCTGGCCTGGGTTTTCTGCTGTCTCAGGTTCCCACCGCCTACATGATCGTCAAGCTTGCCGGCGCTGCCTACCTGGTGTGGCTGGGGTTTCGAATGATCACCCAGCGCATCGAAACCGACAGCCCGCAACCTGCTGCCTCGAACCCGCGCCGGACCTTCGCGCAGAGCATGCTGGTGGAAATCCTGAATCCCAAAACTGCGGTTTTCTTCATCGCGTTCCTGCCACAGTTCGTGGATCCGGCAGCAGCGCTGCCGGCATGGCTGCAGTTCCTGATCCTCGGCACCATCGTGAACGTGGTCTTCTCATCCGCGGATCTGGTCGCCGTCGCCCTTGCCCATCGCATTGTGGGCCGGATCAAGCAGAGCCTGCGGGGTCAACGCCTGGCCCGCTGGATCGGTGGTTCAATACTGACCGGGCTTGGCATACGGCTCGGTCTGGAAGGCGGTGGAAGGTGAGCACATGAAAGTTGCAGGCAAATCCCACCGCTCGATCTGGCTCAATGACGATGGCTGGCGGGTCGATATCATCGACCAGACACGGCTTCCGCACGAATTCGAAATCGTGACGCTGGCAACAGTCGAGGATGCTGCCCGCGCCATCGAGATCATGCAGGTGCGTGGTGCCCCGCTGATCGGCGCGACAGCCGCCTATGGCATCTGCCTGGCACTGCGCCACGACCCGTCCGATGAAGCCCTTGAAGCAGCCGATGCCAGACTGCGCCGCACCCGGCCCACTGCCATCAACCTGATGTGGGCGCTCGATGAAATGCTGGCCGCGGTGCGCAACCTGCCGCGCAGTGACCGGCTCGCTGCGGCTTACAAACGGGCCGCGGACCTTTGTGACGCTGATGTGGAAACCAACGCCGCCATTGGCCGCAACGGGCTCGGGCTGATCGAGGACATTGCCGCTGAAAAGCCAGGCGAAACCGTCAACATCCTGACCCACTGCAATGCCGGCTGGATTGCAACCGTCGACTGGGGTACGGCGCTTTCGCCGATCTACATGGCGCATGACAAGGGCATTCCGGTGCATGTGTGGGCGGACGAAACCCGGCCGCGCAACCAGGGCGCAGCCCTGACCGCATGGGAGCTTGGCAGTCACGGCGTGCCGCATACCATCGTGGTCGACAATGCCGGCGGCCACCTGATGCAGAACGGCCAGGTGGACCTGGTGATCACCGGCACCGACCGCACCGCAGCCAATGGCGATGTCTGCAACAAGATCGGCACCTATCTGAAGGCCCTTGCGGCAAAGGACAACGGCATCCCGTTTTATGTCGCCCTGCCGCACTCTACCATCGACTGGTCCGTGGCTGACGGCGTGGCCGGCATCCCCATCGAGGAGCGTGACGGCGAAGAGGTTACCCATTTGAGCGGACTGGCTGAAGACGGGTCCATCGTCAGGGTCCAGGTGTCGGCACCCGGATCGGGTGCCGGCAATCCGGCCTTTGATGTCACACCTGCCCGCCTTGTCACCGGCCTGATTACCGAACGCGGTGTTTGCGAGGCATCTGCTGAAGGCCTGTTATCGTTGTATCCGGAGCGCAAGACATGAGTAATGAAACATCCCTTCGCCGCGAGGTGGTCGAAACTGCCCAGGCAATGAGCGCAAAGGGCCTGTCGCCGCAACGCTCCGGCAATGTGTCCGTGCGTATCGCAGACAGTATTCTGGTTACCCCGACCGGCCTGCCCTACGCCGACTACCAGCCCGCCGACATGGTGAAAATGTCAATGGACGGCACGATCGCGCCGGACCAGAAAAAACCGTCGTCAGAAGCGCCCTTCCATCTTGCGATCTACAATGCCTTTCCCGGCGCGAAGGCTATCGTGCACTGCCATTCGATGGCCGCCACCGCCCTGGCATGCGCGCGTATGGAAATTCCGGCGTTCCACTACATGGTGGCAGTTGCCGGCGGCAAGAAGATACCGCTGGCAGAATACGCGACCTTCGGCACCGATGAACTGGCAACCAGTGCTGTCACTGCGCTGTCGGGCGGCTACAAGGCCTGCCTGCTGGCCAATCACGGCCAGATCGCCTTTGCCGGCAATCTGGGCAAGGCGCTGGAACTGGCCGGCGAGGTTGAAACGCTGGCCCGGCAGTACATTGACGTACTCAGCCTTGGCGGAGGTCATATCCTGGACGACGCTGAAATGGACCGGGTGATAGCGAAGTTCAAAAGTTACGGCAAACAGGCTTAAGCAGGCCTTAGTCGTGTGTGGCAAAAATGTCACAGTACTGATTTATTTTTGCGACATGCAAAAAAAATCCGGGTTTGGCTATTGCATCCTTGTAAAAACCCGCGTATCTCCCCGCTCCCGCTTGTGATCGTCCGAGCGTTCAGCGGCCGGGAGTTCTGCAGACTCCGCCGGCATAGGCCCATTGGCGTTGCTATGTGCGACCGCCGGGTGCGTGAATTGCGGGTTAGACGGATATAGCTCATCGGTAGAGCACCAGCCCTTAAAGCTGGCGGAAGCGGGTTCGATTCCCCTTATCCTCCATTAGAAATAGCTCAGTTGGTGAGAGCAACAGACTTTAAATCTGTCGGTCGAGGGTTCAATTCCCTCTTTCTAAACCCTTCTCCGGCGAAAGCCGGGTACCAAAAAAGGCCCTCTGGAGTGGGCCAGGCAAGACGAGCACTGCTCTATGCCGGAAGGCTTCGGCCGGATGGCAGTCGGTGGTGCAAATTGAGCCGCGGCATGCGAACCCGAATACCGGGTACTTTGCCGGATGCGCCTGTTTGCCAGGCATTTTGTGCACTTGCGGCACCAGGCAGGAAGTTCTCGAACGCCCTGTTCTGCTCCGCAAGCGCCCTGATGCCCCGCACGCCATGCCCAGACGGCAAATCCGGGTTCCGTTCGTTACCCGTTATGTCCCGCTCCAGGGGGTCCTGAGAATTTTGGCTTCATGTGCCCTGCCGATCCGGCAGACGGGGCCCATGCCTGAAACAGCAAATTGCCGGAAACCACCCCGCCGATATGGCGGACAACAAAAGGAAGTTAGCGAGCATGCCTTGAGATGACATGACGTATGACTGGAAAGAGAATGATTATGACTACGACAAGAAATTACCTGTTTCGAACCATTGTAACAGTGCCGGAAAACCAGCGCGCGCTCGTACTGCAAAACGGCAAGTTCAAGGACATTCTCCGTCCAGGACGCCATGTCCTGACCAGCTTCAGGTCGCGCATCGATGTTGAGGTGCATGATATCAACCAGGCTGAGTTTCGTTCAACTTACGAAACGGCATTGTTTACCGGCAGCCGGGTGTTGGCAGATGCCCACTTCACCGAAGTGCGCACATCTGACAACCAGGTTGCGATAGTGACCCGTGATGGCAGGCTTCACACCGTGGTGCGGCCTGATGCGCGCGAGGTCTACTGGACCGATGCCGGACCATGGAGCGTTGAACACGTCGACGTATCCGGTTCACTGGCCATCGACCAGAAGCTTGCCAAGCGGCTGGCCGGCCACAAGCCGGTTGACGCGGTGAAGCGTTTCAATGTCGAGGAAGGTCAGGCAGGCCTACTCTATGTGGACAACGCATTTGAGCAGACCCTGAAGCCAGGCGCTTACGCCTTCTGGAACATCGGGCGACCGGTGAACGTCAAGGTGGTTGACGTGCGCGAGCACGCCATCGAGGTGACAGGCCAGGAAATCCTGACCCGCGACCGGGTTTCGGTCCGGGTCAACATCACCGCCGCCTACCGGGTTGCAGACCCGGTAAAGGCTGCGTCGAAGGTGAAGGATTTCAACGAGGCCCTGTATCGGGCGCTGCAGCATGGCTTCCGCCAGTCTTTCGGCACCAAGACGCTGGACCAGATTCTGGCGGACAAGGTGTCGGTTGATAGCGAAGCTGCGCGCACAGTGCGTGAGCAGATGGCCGCCGTCGGGATCAAGGTCGGCGACATTGCCGTGAAGGATGTAATCCTGCCCGGTGAGGTCCGCGAAATCCTGAACCAGGTGGTTGCCGCGGAGAAGGAGGCAGAGGCCAATGTCATCCGCCGCCGTGAGGAAACCAACGCCACGCGTTCGCTGCTGAACACGGCGAAGGTCATGGCGGAAAACCCTGTCATGCTGCGCCTGAAGGAGCTCGAAGCTCTGGAAAAGGTAGCCGGCAAGGTGCAGTACCTGGCTGTCCACAACGGCACCCAGGGGCTGCTGGATGATCTCGTCAACCTGCGTGGCGATGACACCGGCAAGGCACCAAAGACGGCGCGCAAGCGCGCCTGACACTCACAATCAAGGGCGTCTTTCCGGAAACCGGAAGGGCGCCCTAGAGCAACATGGGTTCAACTGAACCCATAAAGTTGCTCTAACACCCTAAAAGCGATCAGGTTTATGATATTTGGCTGATTCAACCAAATATCATCCTGATCTAGCCGCGCCCGATGAACGGCATGTTGGTGGCCATCACCGTCATGAACTGGACATTCGCCTCCAGCGGCAGACCGGCCATGTAGACCACGGACGAGGCCACGTTCGAGACATCCATCACCGGTTCCGGTTTCATACTGCCGTCTGCCTGCGGTACGCCTTTCTTCATGGCGTCGGTCATGGCTGACGCCGCGTTGCCGATATCGATCTGCGAACAGGCGATATTGAACTCTCTCCCGTCCAGCGAAATGCATCGTGTCAGCCCGGTTATGGCGTGCTTGGACGCCGTATAAGGAGCCGATCCCGGCCTTGGGACATGGGCTGAGATCGAGCCGTTGTTGATGATACGGCCGCCCTGCGGGTTCTGGTCACGCATCATGGCGAAAGCCCCTTTGGCGATCAGGAAGGCACCATCCAGATTGACGCCGATAACCTGACGCCACTGGTCGTAGGTCAGGTCAGCCAGGTTGAGCGGCGGCACATTGGTGCCGGCATTGTTGAATACGACATCAATCCGGCCGTTTGCCCTTTCGATGCCCGCATACAGCGCATCAACGGAGGCAGGATCGGTGACGTCACACGCTATGGCCTGCATCTGCGCACCGCCCTCACCGGCTTCGGAGATGGTGTCCTGCAAGGCGCTTTCACGCCTGCCTGTCAGGACCACAGTCCAGCCATCGGTTGCCAGCGCAATGGCACATGCCCTGCCGATGCCCGACCCTGCGCCCGTTACCAGTGCGATACCCTTGCTCATCTGTCGGTTCCTTTATGTTCCGGTATTGCCGCGACACGCGAACATTACCGTTGAATCGTATGAAAACACCTTGTCGCCATCCTGGTTGTGGCCGTGTGGCGTCAGTGTGACAAGCCCCCATCCGGGTCGCGATTTCATCTTGCGCGCGCCCGTAATGGTGCCGCCGAAAGTCACGGTGTCTCCGGGATAGACCGGCCTGTTCCATTGCAGGTTCTCAAAGCCTGGAGACGGGCCGAGCGCCGGCAGCGGGTCACCGCGCACAGCCGCAGCATCACGCAACGAAAAGTGATACTGCGCCAGAAGCTTCATGCAGGCAGACGCCGTATGCCACCCGGAAGCGGCCAGCCTGCCAAAATACGTCCTGGCCGCCGCCTCGTCATCCAGGTGGAAGGCCTGCGGGTCATACTTCTGCGCATAGTCAATTACCGCCTCGCGGGTAAAATGATAATCGCCATAGATCGCGTGCTGGCCGGCCTCGAAGTCTTCCAGCCAGATCGAGGTGTATCCGCTCATACCCTGCCCTCACCCGCTGCGCGAACCCGAAACAGGTTGGTGCCGGTCATCTCCGTCTTGGGTTTGCCGGTCTGATCCAGGGCTTCCCAGCGCATGCGCACAATGCCCATTTCAGGTCGTTTGGATGACACCCGTTTGTCCAGCACCGTATAGCGCAGTGACAGGACGTCATCAGCATAGACCGGCTTCATCCATTTTACCTGCTCGACGCCGAAGGAGCCCATGCCGGCTGCCTGGTTGGCATAGCCCAGCACCATCAACCGGTTCATGATCGAACAGACCTGCCAGCCCGATGCGCACAAACCGCCAAGCACCGACGCGTTGGCCAGGTCTTCGTCGAGGTGAAACGGCTGCGGGTCCCACTCACCTGCATATTCACGGATCAGGTCGGCCGACATGGCGAACCCGCCACAGGTGCGCGTATCACCAACCTTGAAGTCTTCGTAGTGCAGTAAATCCCCAGACATGGACGTTGTTTTCAGGCCTGCGTGAGCTGCGGTCAAGGGGCAGGATAGTTCATCTGGCGGGAAACCCGCCTTTGATTGATTTGAACGATACTGCGGTTACGTGCGACAAGCATGCATGACCAGTGGGTCAACAACAGGAGGCCGACAACAATGAGAGCCCTCACCGCAGCCGCGGTCGTTGCCATCCTGGCAGCCCTGCCGCATACCGCAGTTGCAAAAGACAACGATGATCGCTCGACCAAAAACTGGCAGGCTCAGGTCCGCGATCAGCCCATTCGAGCCGCTGCAAGCGTGCAGGGTGAGTTCAGAACCGACCAGATTACCGTCTCCCTCAAGTTCAGCTCGGTGCACGAGACGTTCGATGGCCTGATCACCACATTGCAGCGCAGGAAAACCGATATCACGCGTGAGGCGCAGGCCGCCGGCATGGGCGTGGCCGAAGTCACCATCACAGCCATGGAATTGCGCCAGCGCCGTTCTGATTCCGACAACTTCGGGTATTTTGGCGATGTCACGGTTCTGCTGACCGTGACCGGCTTTACGGATCCGCTTGCCGTGGCGGCCAGGCTGAACAAATTGCCGGCTCGCAGTGTTGGTGAACTGCAGTACTCGTTGTCGAAGGATGGTCTGGAAAAGGCAAAAGGTGTTCTTCGCAACAAGGCGTTGGCGAAAATCCGGCGCGAAGCCGTCAGCGAAGCTGAACTGCGCAACACTCAACTGGGCGACATGCACCGTTTCGAGTTTGAAGCGCTGGTAAATCGCAGATCAGCGGAAGCAGAGGACACTGTTGTCATAAGCGGCCGCGGGCTGGCTGTATTCAAACCAAGTACGCCACAGTGAAGGGCCAATGTCGGATGAGACGTCCAGATCCGGATTGCCGGTTCAATTCGCCCCATGCCGGGCTGATCTAGTTGTTGAACCGGAAGTGCAGCACGTCACCGTCCAGGACAACGTATTCCTTGCCCTCAAGCCGCATCTTGCCGGCATCGCGTGCGCCTGCTTCGCCTGACAATGTGACGAAGTCATCATAGGCAATGGTTTCAGCGCGGATGAAACCTTTTTCGAAGTCGGTGTGAATGACACCTGCTGCAGCCGGTGCCTTGGTACCGTTGGTCACCGTCCAGGCTCGAGCTTCCTTTGGCCCGACCGTGAAATAGGTCAGCAGCTTCAGCAGTTTGTATCCGGCTCGAATAACCCGGTTCAGGCCCGGTTCGGCCAGTCCGATGGCATCGAGATACTCGCGCTGCTCATCAGGGTCCAGCACGGCGATTTCGCTTTCGATCTTGGCGGACACCACAACCGCCTGCGCGCCTTGTGCCGCGGCAAAGGTTTTTACCTTTTCGGAAAAGCCATTGCCCTCATCCGCCGCTTCTTCTTCGACATTGCAGACATACAGCACCGGCTTGGATGTCAGCAGACCCAGCATGCGGAACGCTTTTTGTTCGTCATCCGCGATGTCAAGCTCACGTGCCGGTTTGCCCTCACGCAGCAGCTCGAGCGGCCGCATCATGAAATCATACTCGGCCTTTGCGGCCTTCTCTCCGGATTTCGCTTTCTTCTCAACCCCGGCTATTCGCTTTTCCAGGCTCTCCATGTCCGACAACATCAGCTCGGTCTCGATGGTTTCAATGTCGGCGATCGGATCAATGCGGCCTTCCACATGGGTGATGTCGCCGTCTTCGAAACAGCGCACCACATGGGCAATGGCATCGACCTCGCGGATATTGGCCAGGAACTGATTGCCGAGACCCTCACCTTGCGATGCCCCCTTCACCAGGCCCGCAATATCAACAAATGTCAGCCGGGTCGGGATCGTCTGGGCGGACTTCGCAATTGCCGCCAGTTGCACAAGACGCTCATCCGGCACCGCCACATCCCCGACATTCGGTTCAATGGTGCAAAACGGATAATTCGCCGCCTGCGCCGCTGCAGTCTGCGTCAGCGCATTGAACAGGGTCGACTTGCCGACATTGGGCAACCCGACGATACCGCACTTGAAACCCATTTATTCCGTGTCCTTCTTGCCCAGCAGCCTGTTCAGCATGTCGGCCATGGGGCCGGTTTTCGACAATGCAGGCTTGCGCGCTGCTGCCCGTGCCTGATGTATGTGACTTTGTTGTTTGCCCGACGCCTTGGGTGCCGGCTTGTCTTTTCCGTCCGGACGAACACTGAGCGCCACCTTGTTCATGAACCCTGCGTCGTCGCCCTTGACCAGCAGTCCGGCACTGCGTGCAACCTCGTCCAGCAATGGCTCCAGCCAGTCACGATCGGCCTTGGCGAAATCGCCCAGCACATGCCCGGTAACCCTGTCCTTTGATCCCGGATGGCCGATACCGAGGCGCACCCGGCGATAATCCTTGCCGCAATGGGCATCGATCGAGCGAATGCCGTTGTGGCCTCCGGCGCCGCCACCGGTTTTCACCCGCACCTTGCCTGCAACCAGATCAAGTTCGTCGTAAAGCACCACCAGGTCTTCCGCGCCGAGATTGTAGAAACGCATGGCTTCGCCAACAGCTCGGCCGGACTCGTTCATATAGGTCTGCGGTTTCATGACCAGCACTGACTCGCCTTCGAGCAGGCCTTCGGATACTTCTGCCTGAAACTTCTTGCGCCATGCAGAAAAGCCATGGCGGCGGACGATTTCGTCCACCGCCATGAAACCGATATTGTGTCGGTGACCGGCATATTTGGTGCCTGGATTTCCAAGTCCCGCGATAATCAGCATGAGTGCCTCATTTCGCAACCAGCCGAACCGAACAGCAAAGTTTCGGCAAAGAGATTACTCTTCGCCGCCTTCACCTTCGCCGGCAGCGGCTTCGCCGCCTTCACCTTCTTCGCCTTCAGCACCTTCTTCGCCTTCAACTGCATCGTCTTCTTCATCTTCATCGGCACCACCGGACGGTGCGGAGATGGTCGCAATGGTGAAATCGCGATCAGTGATGGTAAAGGCCATGCCTTCGGGCAATGTCAGGTCGGTCGAGTGCAAACCATCGCCGATATCCAGCTCGGAAATATCCATGTCGAAGCTTTCCGGGATTGCATCAGCCGGACACATGATTTCAACGGCATGGCGGACCACGTTCAGCACGCCGCCGCGCTTGAGGCCGGGGCTGTCTTCGTCGCCGAGGAAGTTGATCGCAACTTCAACCGCGATACGCGCGCCCTTTCCGAGCCGCAGAAAGTCAACGTGCACGACGAAATCGCGAACCGGATCAAACTGCACATCGCGCGGGATCGTGCGGACCTTGGTACCGTCAACATCGATATCGACCAGTGTTGACAGGAAACGACCCGTCTGCACCTGTTTCATCAATTCACGGTAGTCCATGGATATTGTCTGGGGTTCTTTCTTGTCGCCATAGATTACGGCGGGTACGCGGCCTTCACGGCGGACTGCACGGGCGGCCCCCTTGCCGGCCCGTTCGCGCACCGAAGCGTTCAGTGTGGCTGTCTGTGCCATCGTCTGTCTCCTGCTGTCGTGCAAGTGGTAAAAATACACGGCGCATCAACCATTGATGCGCCAACCTGTATCCGGCCAGGGATCTCCTCCAGGGGTGAACGAGCCCGGCAACGGATGGCGGGCTTATACATAAAGCAGCGCCGGTGCGCAACATGTACCGTATCACCAAATATCAAGCATCATGGCTGACACTGCCAGCACAGGCTATCCGTGAACGCACTGTGGCTCAAATGTCACACTTTTCAAAAAAACGCGTATACCGCTCAAACGTGACTGTGCGGCAACGATGGAATCTGCTTATTATAAAGTCAGTTGTTTTATTGCAGGGGTTATTTCGATGAAAAAGTTGCTTTTGACGACATCTGTCGCGCTTTTTGCGTTTGCCGGTCCGGTCAATGCCGCCGATTACGAGCGTGAAATGGGGCTGATCGTATCAGGCGTTGTGGACAGCTGGGCCGGCGTCCAGTTCATCGACGATGGCGTCGAAGACGATACCGTCTTCACCAATGGCGGCGAAGGCCTGCTTAGCTTGCCGCTTGGCGACAACCTGTCAATCCAGACGGACGTCAAATACGAATACAACACCAATGCTACGGAGTCTCCGGCTGACATTGATGTATTTGGACCGCGTTTCTCCTACCAGTTCGCCACTCACGCCAGCTGGCGTGACCCTTCCCGTGGCCTGTTTGGCGCGTTTGGCGGCATGGGATCTGTTGATTCCAGCATCGGGTTCGGCAGCAGTTTCCGTCAGGACCATCGCTTTGTCGGCGCTGAAGCCCAGTTTTATATCGACAATTTCACCCTGTATGGCCAAGGCGGTTATGTCGAAACATCCAACGACTTCTTCGGTCTTGACGATGGATTTTTTGCCCGTGGCGTCGTGCGCTACTTCCTGACCAACGACAGCCGTATCCAGTTGGAAGGTACCTACATCAACATGGACTACAACATCGGTGCTTTTGGTGACATGGAAGCGTTTTCGGTGAAGGCGCGCTATGACTTTGTGCTGGCAGGCATGCCGGTCATCGGCGACACTCCGATTTACCTCGGCTATCGGGGTACATTCCGCGACAATTGCGCATTTACAGAGGATCTGGATGATCACACCATCATGGTCGGAACATCCTATTCATTCTCCGGCGACCGCCTGACGGTTGATCGTCAGGGCGCAACCCTTGATACACCAGACTTTGCAATTGGATGCGTCAACGACACAGGTGTCATAAACTAAGAGACATGTTGGCCCTTCACTGGTTTTGTCCTGAAAGTAAGGACATCTGAACAACCGTGAGTGAGTAAACCTCCCTGAAACTGCCCCGGGTGCCTGAACAGGCGTCCGGGGATTTTCAGTTCTCAGGCGCCAGCACCTGGATTGCAATGTCTGTCGGATTGAAATTGTTGCACGGGTTCAGCACCTGTGGACAGTTGGAGATCACTGCCAGCACATCCATCTCCGCGCGCAATGTCACAAAGTCTCCCGCCTGTGATGCCCCCGGCGCCACGTGCGCCGCGCCTGCCGTATTCACCGGCACGCTCATGAACCAGTTGATGTTCGGCACAATGTCCTTCCAGCCCAAATCATGCGAGGCAAGTGCTGTAAGAAAGTTTTCCCGGCAGCCATCATTGCCCTCGCCATAGAGCATTTCATTGGACGGCTTCGAGCAGCAACCGCCAATGGTGTCGTGGCCGCCGAAACTGTCTTCCTCGATCGAGAACAGTTTGCGCGCCCTGTCGGAATACAGCGCATGGCCGGCAGTCAGCACAATGCTGCCTGCCTTCTTGATGGTATTGGGCGCATGATAGCGCTCTGCCGGATCCTCGGCACAATAGCACAGGAAATCAACGGCTTGTGCCCCGTGCGTATCAACAATACGCAACCGGTCAGCCTTCCTGATCACCCGTGACCATGGCGCACCGGCAGAAATTGTCTCGCTGTAGATGATGGAAGCACTCATTCCACCAGACTGGCAGTCGATGCATCAGTCGTCAAACAGGCTGGACACTGATTCTTCCAGTGCGGTACGCTTGATGGCTTCCCCGATCAGGCTTGCCATGGTGATGACGCGGATATTGCGCGACACACGCACTGCTTCCGTTGCCTGGATACTGTCAGTCAGCACCAGTTGCTTGAGTTTGGAGGCGGTAATGCGCGCCACGGCACCGCCGGACAACACACCATGGGTGATATAGGCCGACACATCGGTCGCGCCTGCATCCAGCAGCGCTTCGGCCGCATTGCACAAGGTACCACCTGAATCGACGATATCATCCACCAGGATACAGGACATGCCCGACACCTCGCCGATGATGTTCATGACTTCCGAAACACCGGCGCGTTCGCGGCGTTTATCGACGATGGCCAGCGGCGCTCCGATACGCTTGGCAAGAGCACGCGCACGCACCACGCCACCCACGTCAGGCGACACAACGCACACTTCGGTGCCTGAAAACTTGTCCTTGTTGTCCTTGATGTCGCGCACCATCACCGGGGCTGCATAAAGATTGTCGGTCGGGATATCGAAGAACCCCTGAATCTGGCCGGCATGCAGATCGATGGTCAGCACCCGGTCCGCCCCGGCGCGCTCGATCATGTTGGCGACCAGTTTCGCCGAAATCGGCGTCCGGGGGCCGGGTTTCCGGTCCTGCCTGGCATAGCCGAAATACGGCACCACCGCCGTCACCCGTTTGGCCGACGCCCGGCGCAGGGCATCTGTGATGATCAGCAGTTCCATCAGATGGTCGTTGGTCGGGAACGATGTGGATTGCACCACAAAGACATCCTCACCGCGGACATTTTCCTGTATCTCGACAAACACTTCCATGTCGGCAAATCGCCGCACCGAGCACTTGGTCAAAGGAAGGTTGAGATAGGCGGCAATGGCTTCCGCCAATGGCCGGTTGGAATTACCCGAAACGAGTTTCATTACGACGTTCGCCCTGTGACGCCGGTTCCCGGTTGCTTGGTGCGGGAATTCCAGCTGATCCAGCCCTTATCACAAGCTTCTTACAACCTTGGATAGCGTTCTGCCAACCACAGATTTCCGCAATTCCACATGAAGATGACAGTTTTGACCCGCAAATACCGCTTATTTGCTGCGCACTTGCTCAACAAGGTTGAAAATACCTTCAGCAGCGGCTTCTGCCGCATAGCCCGCTGTCTGGCCCCAGCCCTTGTTGAGCGAGCCCGCAGGAACGTCATTGGCCTGGCGCACGGTCCCCAGTACCTTGCCTGTCGGCAGGGTGACGGCCCAGGCAAGCTTCACCTGTTGCACGCCGGATTTCGGTGCTGCGAGTGCAACCCGGCCGGAAATCGAAAGGGTTGTCTTGCCCGGCTTTTCGACCACCGGCCAGCCTGCATCGCGCAACACCTTGCGCATGGCCCGGTAAAGCTCGTCGTTGCCACGCCCGGGGGATCCCGTCACGCCGACCAGGGCCACCTTGTCTATGCCGCCCCGGGCAGACGTATCAGCAAGTCTCTGCGTGTCGTCCACATCGGTTTTCGCGTCCGGCGCCGGTTGCGCCGTTGCAAGTTGCTCACGACCAGCTGCGCGCCTTGACCGATCCGCCTGCCTGGACGCTTTGCCTGATGTGCCAGCCTCATCTTCTTCCCCCATCAGTTCGTCAAGCGACCCTACGCCGGCAGCGCGCAACCGCTCCTGCGCCTGCTTCTGGGCCACAACGGTGAGCCGCTCATCCAGCTCTTCCGGCGTCATCGAATACAGCTCGTCCGGCGTAATCTCTGCTGATGCGAGCGGCGATCCGGACCCGTAATAGGTCTCCAGATCAACCTCTTTTTCAGCGCCCGGACCGGCTTGTGCGAATGTGTGGGTCGGCGGCAGTACCCCTGCCTGCCTGACCCTGAAACCCAGTTGCGCCAGGCGGGTGGACAGGCTTTCGGCGGTGACCGAGGCCATGCGTTTGATAATGATGTCGGACACGCCTGCCCAGGGATCAGCATTGGGTGCCGCCACCAGTTCCTGCCCGTTGATCCTGTGCAGTTCACCCCCGGTATTGCCGGTCAATATCCATTTGTAGACAACCCGGACACCGCCACCTTCAAACACCGCCTGAAAGTTTCCCGCCAGTTGGTACCCGTCAGAAAAATTGCCCTGCACGATGGCAATGTCGCGAAGACCTGCCTCTTCGGCCAGTGCATCGGCCAGCACACCGGCCCGGTCAGGCGGTACACCGCTCATCGCGATGATGGCGATGGTAGGCGGGATGCGCCCGGACCCTCCGTCACCCAGAGACGATTTCGAGAACGGCTGGTTGGGGCTGGCTGAACAGGCCGCAAGCAACACAATCGTCGCCAGCAGCGCAGCGATTCCCGCCACTTTTCGCGCCCATCCGTGCCTGTCTGCAACCCGTATCATTTCCCAGCCTGCATAACGTCCGACTTCACTGGTCCAATGTGCCTTACTCATACCCTGCAATGCAAGGCACACGGCATGTCTCAAACCGGTCGCCGGTATTGAATGAACGGCGATTTGGTTCCGACCTTGTCGTACAGCATACGGCCCTTGTAGTTGAATTCCTGGGTGGCCCAATAGGTGCGCGTTGCGCCTTTTGCGTCCGCAGCATCATAGACAGCATTGATCAATGCGCGCCCTGCACCACCACCGCGCACTGCCGGGTCCACGAACAGGTCTTCCAGGTAGCAGTAGACCGTTGGTGACCAGGTCGAGCGGTGAAACACGTAATGGGTGATGCCATCGATGCGGCCTTCATCATTGACTGCCACCAGGCCGGACGGATCCCATTCGCCATCGCCAAGCAGGCGTTCAAACGTCAGTTCAATGGTCTTTTCCGGTACCGAAGCTTCGTAAAACCGTAAATAGCCATCGAACAGTTCGCGCCAGCGCGGCTGGTCATCTGCCTGCAATACCCGGACTGAGTAGGCCATGTGTGCTCCTATTTAACGATCATCTTCAGGGGGTATCTGGAGACCGGTTCCGGCGCACCGCGCCCGGTGATGTAGGTACGAGCCAGTGTCATCGCCGTATTGGTCTTCGAATCTACCAGGATCATGTGCGCAAAAAAAGTCATGTTGGCCTTGATCTGGAACTCGTTGCCGTGGAAGAACATCGGCGTGTCCATCCAGCTCGGCGTGAACTTGGCGCCCAGCGAATAGCCGCAGGCATTGAGCCTGGCATGCGCAAGACCGTGCTCATCCATAACACGGGCATGAGCATCGAACACGTCACCGGCGGTCTTGCCGGGCTTCATCACTTCTTCGACTGCCTTGAGCGCCTCAAGCGCTGCACCATGCATCGAGATGTGCTGCTTTTTTGGCTCGCCGACAATGAATGTGCGCATGTATGCCGCGTGGTAGTGCCGGTAGACCCCGGCAAACTCAAGCGTCAGCTGATCGCGTTTCGACAACTTGCGCCGCCCGGACTTGTACCGGCACAACAGTGCATCACGGCCGGACCCGATGATAAACTCGTTGGCCGGATAATCGCCGCCACCGGCAAAAATGGCCGCATGCTGCGCTGCCAGGATATCACCTTCGTCAGCCCCGGCATGGGTCGCTTCAATGGCGGCCTTGAGCGCGGCATCGCCAAGCTTGCCTGCCTTGCGCACATATTTCAGCTCGGCTTCAGACTTAACGCTGCGAATGGCGTCCACCAGCCGGGACGCGTCGGAAAGCTTGCACCAGGTGCCAAGCGCTGCATCGACCGCCAGCCCGTTTGAATGCACCAGACCATAGGATTCGTTCTCGATGCCGAGTTTCCTGCCTTTCGCACCAAGGCTGGCCAGCATGTCGCGCAGTTGCACGGCCGGCTGCGCACCAGCCTCGTCCGTCCAGATGCGAATGTCTTCAATGGTCGACGTGTGCTGGGCCTGGCGCAGGTCCGCAGACCGGGTCAACAGCGCTATGTTGCCGTCGGCGCCGAGGTACAGACACTGAAAAAAGCAGAACCCGAACGTGTCATAGCCGGTGAGGTAATACATGGATTCCTGCTGAAACATCAGCAGTCCGTCCAGTCCGCGCGCCTCCAGTTCCCTGATGACCTTTTTCTGCCGGGCCTTGTATTCCTTGTTTTCAAAATGCAGTGCCATAAATGCTGCCTATCCCCTGATGCAAATTGCTGAAAGCTGGCGGCCGTAGTCGCCCTCGCCGCGATGAACCGTCCGCCGGTACGAGAAGAACCGCTGCTCGTCGGCATAGGTGCACAGCGCGGTATCTTCGATTGAAGCCAATTCGAGGTCGTCCAGCCGGGCGCGAACGAAGCCCGGCAGGTCAAACATGAAGTGCCCCGGTTTTTCCGACGGGATGAAAAACCGGTCCGACGCTGGATCGCGTTCGACAAACTGCGTCCGATACTCCGGGCCGACTTCATAGTTCAACTGACTGATGGTCGGCCCGATCGCGGCATGCACATCCCTTGCTCCCAGTTTTTTCATTCTGGCAACGGTTGCATCCAGAATACCGCCGATTGCGCCTTTCCAGCCGGCGTGTGCCGCCCCGACGATCCGGCCGTCACCCGAACTGAACAGCACCGGCGTGCAATCCGCCGTCAGGACCGCGACCGCAATTCCCGGCTTGTCCGTCACTACTGCATCACCTTCCGGTGGCCGGCGCACGTCCCAGGGCTCTTCGGCAAGCACGGTATCTGCACTGTGCCATTGATGGATGGTCAACAGCCTGTCGCTGTCCACGCCCAGTTGGGTTGCAATCCGGCGCCGGTTCTCAGCCACCCTGACACCATCATCGGCAGACCCGAAACCGGCATTCAGCGAGCCGTAAATGCCGTCTGAAACGCCGCCCTCACGGGTAAAAAACCCGTGCTTTATGCCTTTTATGGAAGAAAGACCTGATGCTGCAATCATGCTGGCTCCACGTTGAACGGGGCAGGCTTGGGCATGTCGGGATGGGTAACCGCAAGCACCTTGAACAATTGTCCCATCTGGTTGCCGGACACCAGCTTTTGCGCGCCTTTCGACAACCGAATGCGCTGCCGGGCATCGGCGCGCGCACGCAACATCTCTTCACGCTCTTTCAGGCCCATTTTGATCAGGAAATCTCCCTGCATGACCGGGCCATAGGGTTTCGCACCATCAGCGGTCACTGCAGTTGTCAGCGCCTCAAAATCCACATGGGAAGTGATGTCGGCGTCACCCGGCCGGCTCAGTACATCTGCAAACTGATGCTTGCGAATGGCCTGCAGGGTATCGCCCGCTGCGGAGCGCATATGACCGTAGTCAATGATCAGCGCTGCGCCCATGTCTTTGGCGATACGCCGGCCGATTTCACGCGCGACGGCATCGCGTACCGGTGAAAACTCTGCAATATCGCCATCTGCGGCATTTGCAGCCCATGTCGGCACCAGCGCAGGTGCGACCCGGTCGCTGGCCAGGCCGAACGCAAGCTTGCCGTCGTCAGCCAGTCCGACGACCCGCTCATGCCAGTGGCCTGCCTGTTTCTGCAACTGGCTGACCGGCAGGGCATCAAAAAACTCGTTGGCAATGATCAGTGACTGCCCCTCCGGCACATCTTCCAGCCGGTCATGCCATGTGGCTTCGATACCGGCGCGCTTGAGGGTCTCCGCCTGCATGGTCTTCAGCACCGGCGACATTTCAACCAGATGAACCTGCATGCCGTCACGCAATCCGGGCATGACCGAACAGGCGCGAACCAGATCTGCCAGCAAGGTGCCCCTGCCCGGGCCAAGTTCGATCAGGTTCCACTCAGCCGGCGCGTCCATCATCTGCCAACCTGCGGCACACCAGATGCCGACCAGTTCGCCGAACATCTGCGAGACTTCAGGTGCGGTGATGAAATCGCCGGCCCGGCCGAACGGATCACGGCCCATGTAATAGCCGTGGCGCTCATGACCCAGTGCCAGCGCCATGTAACGGTCCACCGGCATGGGGCCGTCTGCTGAGATCATGTCGGCAATGACAGTGCCAAGCGCGGACTGGCGCTCAGCTGCATCGGATTTCGGTTTGCTCATGCAATGCTCCCGGGGCTCTGCGTTCTTGCCCTCATCAACAACCAGACGCCGACGCCCAGCAGCGGTAATGACAGTACCATGCCCATTGTCAGCCAGCCTCCCGTCAGATAGCCGATATGGGCGTCGGGCTCACGCGCAAATTCAACAATGATCCGCGACAGCGCATATCCAGTGGCAAACACGCCGGACGCCACGCCTGTACGCGGCAGGCACTTGTATGTGTGCGTGGCCACCCGAACCGCAATGAACAGGACAATGCCTTCCAGCGCGGCCTCGTAGAGCTGGCTTGGGTGACGCGGGTCGGGGCCGCCGCCGGGAAACACCATGGCCCACGGAACGTCGGTCACCTTGCCGTACAATTCTGCATTGATGAAGTTGGCAATCCGTCCGAGAAACAACCCGATCGGGACACTGGCGGCGCCCAGATCCAGCAATTGCCACATGCCGATGCCATGGCGGCGGCCATAGAAGTAGCACGCAACCACAACACCCAGAAAGCCGCCATGGAACGACATGCCGCCATTCCACATCTGCAGAATTTCAGATGGATTGTGCAGGAAATACACCGGATTGTAGAACAGCACATAACCCAGCCTGCCGCCGAGCAGCACGCCCAGCGTCGACCACAACAGCAGATCATCAAGCTGGGCAGGCGACGTGTGCGGTGTCGATCCGGGCCACAAGGCATCGTTGCTGACCAGCCGCTTGGCATACCAGATCGCCCCCATAAGCCCGACCACATAGGCCAGTGCATACCAGCGGATTTCCAGCGGGCCGAGCGACAGCGCCACCGGATCTATCACCGGAAAGGGAATGGCAAACAAAGTGGGCATGAAGGGACCGCCGGATAGGTTGCGTCATCGGTTCAGGCGCAAGAGGCTTGCGAAAGCCTTCGCTGCACCCTACCTAAAGGATACAACACTGGTTTCCAACAGCCGAGACACCTGAAATATGACAAGCCCGTCCTCACGTTTCTTTGACGAACTAGCCAAGGTCATGACCAACGCCGCCGGTGCTGCGCAGGGCGCGCGGCGTGAGGTGGACAATCTCGTCAAGGCTCAGATCGAGCGCGTTCTGGCCGACATACAGATTGTGCAGCGTGAAGAGTTCGACGTGGTACGCGACATGGCCAGCATGGCGCGCACCGAAAACGAAGCCTTGCGCGCGCGCATCGCCGAGCTGGAAGCAAAGCTTGATGCAGTGGCGTCAAAACCGGCAGCGGCTGCAAAAAAGAGAGCAGCAGCAAAGTCTTCCACAGCCAAGAAGTGAATTCTGTGCGCTGAAAAGTGGTTTATCCCCATTGCAGTGTGGAGGAATCACGCCTTATCGCCGCCGACTCTTGCGGCGCAGTCGAACATTCGTCAATTTCTGTACACGACTTGATTCGGTGCTCTTCGCAGCGATTCAACACCGAAGCATCTTGAAATCATCTGATTGCAGACAAGATGCCCGGTTACCAGATGATCGAGCAACTCTGTGTTCCTGCAAACACAAGATTGCTTCAGGAGCGACGAACATGGCGGCAGCACTGGCAATTAAGAATGAGTTGATGCATCCACTGGAGACAGTGGAACTGCTGGCATCGCGCAACGAATGGTTCGTCGACCGTTCAGCCGATGACGAGATCAACATGATCGTGGCCGGTTCGTGGACGGATCTGCATTTGTCACTCAACTGGAATGCCCAGCTTGAAGGCCTGCACCTGGCGTGTTCGTTCGACCTGAAGGTCCCCGAAGGCCGCCGCGATGAAATCGTGCGGCTGGTGGCGCTGATCAATGAGCAGCTGTTCTTCGGCCATTTTGACGTTTGGCGCAATGAAGGATCACTGATGTTCCGCAATTCGCTGCTGCTGACCGGCCAGGCCGATCTCAACGAAGCCCAGTGCGAAGCACTGGTGCATACCGCGCTTGATGCCTGCGAGCGATATTTCCCGGCATTCCAGTATGCCATCTGGGCGGGAAAATCCGCAGAAGATGCCATCCGTTCCAGCCTGCTGGAAACCGTCGGAGAGGCCTGAGCCATGTCTGCTGCAGCCAATCTTTCGGGACGCCTCGTTCTGATAGGTGCCGGCAAAATGGGCACGGCCATGCTTCAGGGCTGGCTGGAAGCCGGTATCACCGGTGATCAGGTGATCATTTTCGACCCTGCCCCGCCGCCCGAAACCATGGCGGTGATTGCCCAGCACACGATCAGCCACAACCCTCCTCTCAGCAGCGTGAACGATGTCGAGGCCATTCTGGTCGCTGTAAAACCCCAGATGGTGGACGAAGTGCTGCCGGCCATGGCAGATCTCGCCAAGGACAATCCGCTGGTTGTATCTGTTGTCGCCGGCAAGACGATTGCCGCTTTCCGGCAGTATTTCGGTGACACCACCCCGGTGATCCGCACCATCCCCAATACGCCTGCCGCCGTTGGCCGCGGTATTACCGCAATGGCGGCAAGTGACGGCGTCTCGGCAGAACAGTCTGAACTGGCAACGGCGCTGCTGGCATCGCTGGGCGAAGTGGTCACGGTAACCGATGAGACCCTGATCGATGCCTGCACCGCCATTTCAGGTTCCGGACCGGCCTACATCTTCTACATGACCGAATGCATGACGGCAGCCGCAATGAAACTGGGCCTGCCTGCCGACATTGCAGAACAGCTGGCGCGCGCCACTGTTGCAGGTGCCGGTGAATTGATGCGCGCGACCGGTACACCGGCCGGCACCTTGCGTGAAAACGTCACGTCGCCCAAGGGCACGACCTATGCAGCGCTTCAGGTCCTGATGGCGGAGGAAGACGGCATGAAGCAACTGATGATCAGGGCCACGGAAGAAGCTGAAAAGCGGTCCCGCGAACTGGCCGGTTAAACCGGCACGCGCCAATCCGTCAGCTTGTTTTCGCCGTTACCACATTGCAATCTGCAAAACAGGCAGACCAAGCAACAGGAACCTTGTCATGGAAGAGCGCGAAAACGCGATTGTAAGTGCTGCATTTCGACTGGCCGCCACCCGGCCGTGGAGCGAAGTAAAACTGGCGGATGTTGCCGCAGAAGCCGGATTGTCACTGGCAGACCTCGCCGGTGTCATTGGCGGCAAAGCGGATATCCTGCAGCTCTATGGTCGGCAGCTTGATGCGAAAATGCTGACTTCCCTTGAAACCGACCCGGTGTCCGGGTCTGCCCATGACCGGGTGTTCGACATTCTCATGCGCCGGCTGGAGCTGATGGACGGCGACAAGGCCGCCATCCGTTCCATCGTTGCAACCCCCGCATCCTCCCTGCCCGACTATGCGCGTCTGGCCGGTTCAATGATGCAGTCGCAGGACTGGGTGATGTCGGCTGCCGGCATTGAAGACACCGGCCTGCGCGGTGCCATGAAAACCACCGGCCTGGCACTGGTCTATGTGCGCACGCTGAAGGTGTGGGCCAGTGATGATGATGCCGGGCTCGCGCGCACCATGGCGCAGCTGGACCGCTCCCTGCGCGACGGCGCGGACTGGATCAAGCGGCTTGAAACACCGATGACGCTGGCAACCGCCCTGTCCAGCCTGGCGCGCGGTTTCATGAAAGCCCGACGCGGCCCGCCATCACACGAAAGCGGTCAACCCGGCTCTGCCACACCGCCGCCTTCGCGACCGGAGACACCAGCCTCGGAGACCACGACCCCATGAGTACAATTACCTTCGACGACTTCATGAAGGTCGACATCCGCATCGGCACGGTCGTCGAAGTGACGGATTTTCCCGAAGCCCGCAAGCCTGCCTACAAGCTGAAGATCGATTTTGGTGACGAGATCGGCGTGAAGAAGTCATCCGCCCAGATAACAGTCCATTACTCATTGCAGGACCTGGCCGGACGCAAGGTGGCCGCAGTTGTCAACTTCCCGCCCCGCCAGATCGGCCCGTTCATGTCGGAAGTGCTGACACTTGGGTTTTCTGACGACAATGGCGATGTGGTTCTGGTCAGTGTCGACAGGGACACCCCGAACGGCTCACGCCTGCACTGAGCGGGAGCCATCGGACACGGCGAGCCTGCGCAGCCGGGATGTCAGTTGTGATGGTTGAAATTGAACTGGCGCTTGGGCGGTGTCGTATCCACGCCCGACCCATACTTGTGTCGCGTGATATGTCTGTTGCGATCCCTGAACCGGACGCGCTTTACACCGGCCTGCTTGTCGCGAAGGCTCTGCAGGTACCACTTCATCTTGTGATCGGGCAGACTGATCTGGAACAGCATTCTCCGGAACGATCGCTTGGAAAACTGCGTCGCCTGCTTTGCCGTGCCGTACAGATAATATGGCCCGGTCAGAAGATTGAGAACCGGGCCGATATGGACAAACTGCTGCTTGTCTCCGCGGGTCTGGTCCGGCAATAGCGGTACGGTATCGTTCTGGTAGACGACTCGCAGCAGCGGCAGATCTCTGTAAATCTCAGCGCCTTCCAGATTGGTGAATTTCGGTTGCCCGAAAGTATAGATGCCGCCAAGCCTGAAGGCGTCATCCCACAGATAAATCCCCAGGATTGCAGCGACCGCACCGCCCAGTGAATGACCCGTCAGGTAAGTGGTGTATTCCGGTTTTAGCCTGGGTCTGACATCCCTGAAAATCGTGTCGGCGGCGCGCCTGAACCCGCGATGCAGCAGAACACCGGACCGGCCGTCGCGCACGACCCTTCTGTCCCGGTCGAGTTTCCAGTTGGTGTCATCCACCGTTCCGCGAACTGCAATGATCTGCCTCCGGTTCTGGTGATCGTGCAGCAGGATGTACTGTACGTTGGTCTTGCCCGGCGTGGCGACCCGGGTAATGTTTGCACCATATCTGGCTTGTATCTGCGCCTTGCTGTCATAGGCATGCTTGGATAGCTGAGCCGCCCTGTAAATCAATTTGAAATCCAGTGGCGGTGCCGTCTGCGCGCCGGCCGATGAGCGGCCCGGTGGTGACATGAGCAACAGCAATGAAATGATGAACAGTAAAAAACTATACTTAGGAACGGGCACCCGGACCTCCTGAACAATTGCAGTATTTGCAGAACATCATCATCAGATTGGGATCCGAACCTCGGCCCGCAAACCACCCAGCATGGACGGTGACAGCGCAATATCACCGCCATGGCTTTGGGCGATATCGCGCGCAATCGCCATGCCGAGCCCGGTGCCGCCGGAATCCTGGTTGCGGGCAACATCGAGACGGACGAAGGGTTTGAAAACCTCATCATACTGTTCCGGGGGAACTCCCGGACCATCGTCATCCACCACCACCCGCAAATAGTCACCATCATGCACCGCGGTGATTTCCACATGGTCGGCAAACCGTGATGCATTCTGCACCAGATTGCCGACGCAGCGTTTGAAAGCATCCGGTTTCAACGCAACAATCAGCTTGCGCGGAGTATTGAGCACAATCGGATGGCCTGATCGGCTCATGTCATCAGCCACGTCACCGAGCAGGTCGACGATCTCGGTTGCCGATGTCGGCTCACCGCCATCGCCGCGCACGAACGCCAGATAGCCCTCCAGCATGCGCTGCATTTCGCCGACATCTTCTGAAAGAGCATGCACAGTTGGCGATTTCTCCAGCAATGCAAGTTCCAGCTTGAAGCGGGTCAGTATGGTGCGCAGGTCGTGGCTGACGCCGGCCAGCATGGCGGTGCGCTGCTCGACGTGCCGCTCAATGCGGGATTTCATCTCCAGGAAGGCCCGCGCGGCCGACTGCACTTCGGCTGCCCCGTCAGGCCGGAAATCCGGCACGTCCCGTCCCATGCCGAAACTCTGCGCGGCGTTTGCAAGCTTGACGATCGGTTTGATCTGATTTCGCAGAAACACCACCGCGATCAGCAACAGGAACAGCGACCCGCCGATCATCCAGGCAATGAAAATCGGGGTCGTGGATGCATGCGCCCTGTCCAGATCGGTGAGGAACCGAAATACGAACCCGTCCTGCGTCAGTATCCGCACATCGACATATCCGCTTTTGCCAACCGTATCGACCCACAGGGGCAGCGACACGCCGCCCTCCAGATAGCGCACCAGCTTCGGGTGCACCGACGACAGGAACGGTTTGTTGGTCGCAGGCGGAAGTTCGGACTTCTTCTCAACCGTCAGGCCGAGCGCGAGATCTTCATTGGCCATGGCCAGAACCTTGGCCAGATCGGTTTCGGTGCGCGGGCTGTTGTCCCAGGTCTTGATAACCAGCGCCACGTCACGGGCAAATGACTGTGACAGCGATTTGGTCACGGTTTCGTAATGCCGGTCCAGGAACACCCATGCCATCAGGCCCTGCAACAGCACCACCGGGGCGATCACGATGATCAGCGAGCGCTGATACAGCCGCTCCGGCATGTAGCGTTCAAGAAACCGGTTGAAATGCCAGTACAGGTTGCGCTTTTCAAGCGGAGTATCGTCACGGCTGGCGATGGCCGACATGTGAAAACCCTTTCGAAACCACACTGAAGTGTGCAGATACATCTAGGACCGGGACCCTAGTCCACGTGCAAAGTATAACCATGTCCGCGCACGGTTTGCAGATAAACCGGCATGGCAGGCTGATCCTCAATCTTGCGTCTCAGCCGGTTGATCTGCACATCCACAGCACGGTTTGTGTCTTCCTGGGCCGGTTCAATGATGTCTGCGCGGGCCACAGGTTCACCGGCATTTTGCGCCAGTATTCGAAGTATGTCGCGCTCGCGCGTCGTCAGGTGGACAAGCTGGCCATCCCGGCGCAATTCGCCACGCAACAAATTGAACGAAAACGCGCCGAACTTCACTTCAGCCACTTCGGCACTGGCCGGCTGTGTCAGGGCATGGCGCTTCAGGATGGCATGCACCCGCAACAGCAACTCACGCGGTTCAAACGGCTTGGTGAGATAGTCATCCACACCTGCGCTGAGGCCTTCAATCCTGTGTTCAATTTCGGCGCGCGCCGACAACATCAAAATCGGCACATCATTGCCGGTCGCGCGCAGGGACGCTGCAAATTCCAGCCCGGTTTCACCCGGCATCATCACGTCCAGGACCAGCAGGTCAAACGACATGCCCTGCATGCGCAGGCGCGCATCCGCCGCAGCGCTCACCGCTGATACCCTGCACCCGTTTGTTGACAGAAACGATCCGAGCAGTTCGCGCAGCCGCTTGTCATCGTCAACAATCAGCACATGCGGCAGATCATCGAGCGAGCCGTTCATCGGCCAACCACCTTTTCAACCCGGTCGCGTTCTTGTTCATTGATCAGGCCGTACAGCACCTGCTGGAAAACCGGCGCCGCGTCGCCACCGGCGTGCCTGATCGCGGCCTGCACCCGTTCAATTTGCGGTTGCATCAACCGGTCGTGCAGGGAAACCCCGTCTTCAGTCAGGTGCAGCAACCGCCGGCGCCGGTCAGAGCTTCCGGACCGCTGCTCGACTATTCCGCGCTCAACCAGCTCCTTCAACACCCGGGCCAGGCTCTGCTTTGTGATGCGCAGGATATCAAGCAGTTCAGCGACGCTGATACCGGGATTGCGGCCTACGAAATGCACCACGCGGTGATGCGCGCGGCCGAAACCGAAATCCAGCAGCAGCACATCCGGATCCGAGGTAAAGTCACGGTATCCGAAATACAACAGCTCGATCAGTTCGATGACAGCGTCGCGCGAAACTTTCCGCTCCACGGCGGTCTTGTCTGCCTGTGCGTCCATGGCAAAAGTCATTTCCGTATCCGTATTGGCTATCACGATTTATGTCAGCTATATTGACATAAATTACGGCTGTTGTTAGTGCCATAGGCGATTTTTTTGATTATCTGCGTTAGTAAAGACAATCCCGGTGCGAGACCCAGTATCCGACGCCGGCCACATGAGGAGCGCCTGCCATGGCCGCGTCACTGCCTTTTGATCAACGTGATGGTGATATCTGGTTGAACGGTGAATTTGTACCGTGGTCTTCCGCGCAGCTGCATGTCTTGTCTCATGCCCTGCATTATGCGTCTTCGGTATTTGAAGGTGAACGCGCCTATGGCGGCGAGATTTTCAAGCTGACCGAACACACTGAACGGCTGTTCCGTTCGGCCGAGTTTCTCGACATGGAAATCCCCTACACGGTTGCCGAAATCGACGATGCCTGCAAGGCATTGCTGGCCCGTCAGGGCCTGCAGGACGCGTATGTGCGCCCGGTTGCCTGGCGTGGGTCAGAGATGATGGGGGTGTCTGCACAGACCACCAAGATCAATGTGGCCATCGCGATCTGGGAATGGCCGAGCTACTTCGATGCCGAAGAACGCCTCAAGGGCATCCGGCTCGACATGGCCAAGTGGCGGCGTCCTGACCCTGCAACCATCCCTTGCGAGGCGAAAGCCGCCGGTCTCTACATGATCTGCACCTTGTCCAAGCATGCTGCCGAGCGCAAAGGCTATGCCGATGCCCTCATGCTCGACTATCGCGGCCAGGTTGCCGAAGCCACCGGTGCGAACATATTTTTTGTGAAGGATGGCGAACTGCACACGCCGACACCGGACTGTTTTCTGAACGGCATCACCCGCCAGACCGTCATGGACCTGGCGCGCACCCGCCAGATCAAGATCAATGAGCGGGTCATCATGCCGGAAGAAATGGCGGACTTTGAACAATGCTTCATCGTCGGCACAGCAGCCGAGGTCACACCGGTGTCCGAGATCGGACCCTACAGCTTCACCGTTGGCGACATAACGACAACGCTGATGAACGACTACACCAACACTGTGCAGCCGGCAGTGGCCGCAGCCGAATAACAAACTCCCGAATAGCAAACGGCGCAGCCGGAAGTCCGGCCACGCCGCTGTCTGGACTGTTTACCTGATCATCGGATCAGGGCAGCCGCCTAGCTGTCAGGCAGCATCACCTTGTCGATCACATGCACAACGCCGTTTGATGCCGCAATATCCGCGGTAACGACATTTGCCTGATCCACAGTCACACCGGAACTGGACTTGCTGACTGCCAGCAAACGGTCACCGGAAGCCTTGATCGTACGAACGTGAATTGTGCGCCCCGGCAACTGATTGGACATCAGCTTGCGCGGCAACACGTGGTAGGACAGAACGGCTGCCAGCTTGTCCTTGTTTTCAGGCTTCAGCAGATCTTCCACCGTACCAGCCGGCAGCGCTGCAAACGCCTCGTCTGTCGGCGCAAAAACGGTCAGGTTTTCGCCGGTCGCAAGCGCACCATCAAGCCCGGCGGCCTTTGCTGCAGCGATCAGGGTGTTGAACGTACCGGCGCCCTGAGCGACCTCAACAATATTTGCAGCCTGAGCCGAGCCGGTCATCAGCCCAAGGGCTACGGCGATACCAAGAGTTGTCTTGCGCATTGTATTTTTCTCCCACTTCTAGTCGAGTTGGCCTGGGCCGACCATACGGCGTACAGGCAGGAACAGCCTGCCTGCGTTATTGCGGTGGCTGATCGTGCCCATGTTTACTGATGTCAAAGCTGTTCAGATCTGCATTGGCCGGTCACAAAAATATGCGTGAACCAAATTGAATTTTTCACCGTTTTAATTTGGTTTATCGGCGCTATACTGGACCACATCGGGGGCAAAGATGGAGATTTCCAATATGCGGTCGTACGCCCACTTCCTGCTTTTAGCTCTGACCCTGGTTGCCGGCATCACGCTGGCGAAGTTGCCCGCTCACGCCGCCGGCAATGAAATTGTCGGCAAGACGATTGAATCAATCATCATCAATGGTGAGAGCAATATCGGCTCTCTGGACGACGATGACCGGCTGATCCAGGTATTCACCTATTATTCCGACCGGTCTTTCAAACCCATCTGGGTGCGTGACAACGGCATGAAAACCAAGGGCCGCATGCTGCTGGAGTTCCTCGGCAATATTGAAAACCACGGGCTTCGCGAGTTCAAATACCGGCTGGCGGACATCCGCGCCCTGGTCGGTGATCCGCATCCACGCGCTCTGGCCGAACTTGAAATGCTGCTGACCAGTGCCTTCATCGACATGGCCCGCGACCTGACGCGCGGGCGTGTGGCGCCGAAGGACGTCACCCGCGACAACAACATAAAGGTCCGCGAGCTGGGCGCGGCGTATCTGCTGGACGGCGCGGAGAAGGCAGAGGATCTGTTACCCTATATCCAGACACTGATGCCCGAGGACAAGCGCTATCACCGGCTGGTCGCAAAGCTTAAGGAGTACCGTGCCATCGCCGCTGCCGGCGGCTGGACGGCAATCCCCGCGGGCAAAGCCCTGAAACCGGGAAAACCCGATGTCCGCCTGCCGGTGTTGCGGGAATTCCTCACCACAACAGGTGATATGGACCCTGAAACCCGCCCGGTCGATGACGTCTATGATGACGTGACAGTTGCCGCAGTCAAAAAGTTCCAGCGCCGCCATGGCCTGACTGACGATGGCGTCATCGGCCCGACAACACTGAAACAGATGAACATACCGACGACAAAGCGGATCAGGCAGCTGGAGGTCAACCTGGAGCGCAGGCGCTGGCTTGATCGCGAGCCCGGCGGATTTTATGTGTTTGCCAATCTGGCGGACCAGGAATTGAAAGTGGTGGATAACGGCAAGACGGTTCACACAGCCCGGATTGTCGTCGGCAAGACCTACCACAAGACGCCGGTATTCACCGAAGAGATGACCTACCTGGTCATCAATCCTTACTGGAACGTTCCGTCATCCATCGCCAACAGGGAATATCTGCCAAAGCTGAAAAAGGACGCAGGCTATCTGCAGCGTCAGGGCATTCGGGTGCTCAACAAGTCAGGCAAGGTCGTAAACCCCTATTCGGTCAACTGGGCCGGCATGCGGCGGATGCCGTACAGATTGCGCCAGGACACCGGCGACAAGAACGCACTCGGCCGCATCAAGTTCATGTTCCCCAACAAATACAATGTCTACATTCACGACACACCGTCAAAGAGCCTGTTCAAAAAGGATTTGCGGGTGTTTTCCCACGGCTGCATGCGGGTTCAGGATCCGACCAGGCTGGCCGAGGTCATTCTGGGCAGGCAGAACTGGAACCTGAACAAGATCAACAACCAGATCGCCTCCGGCAAACGGCGCATCGTCAAACTGAAACAGAAAGTGCCGGTCTATGTCACCTATATCACCGCCTGGGTGAACAAGGACGGTTCCGCCAACTTCCGGCGTGACATCTATGGACGCGATGAGACACTCGCGGAACATCTGCTGACCGGTGGCAGGTTTGCCGAAGCCGACAACCATTAAGTCCGCAGTGCCGTTCAGGGTCTTGCCTATGCTGCGAGTATGCGGCGGTAAACCCATAGCCGTGCCGGCGGTATGTTTCGCACCATCCAGTCAAACGGTTCGACGGAATATGTCTGCCAGTCCGGCGGTATCGGCGAAACCGGCCCGTAGGAAATCTGCACGATCGGGCGGCCAGGTCTGAGCCGGTCAAACAACTCGTTCAGCAATTCGACCCTTTTCTCCACGGGAAAATTCAACATCGGGATGGCGGATATGATGGTGTCGAAGCGACCGTCACCCATGTCAGGCAGGACGTCATCCAGTTGAAAGGCGTTGCCGTGGATAATGTTCACCTCCGGAAAGTCGGACGTAAGCTGTGGAATGAACGCTTCGGTATACTCGACGGAAAACAGGTTCGCCGGTTTCACCCCACGTGCAAGGATTGCCTTGGTGATGACCCCTGTGCCGGGGCCAAGTTCCAGCACCGGATCATCGCAGTCCGGGGTGATCAGGCTTGCCATGCGTCTGGCGGTTATGCTGCTTGTCGGCAGCACAGCGCCCATGGCCTTGGGCTTGTCTATCCAGGTCTTAAAGAACCGGATTTCCTCGTCGAAACGACTGGCAACATTCCTTGCCATGCGATTTGCCACGAGCATTTCCCCTTTTTTGTAACGAGCAGATGCCGGTCCCCAATAGTGGGCACCGACGTCATCATTAAGGACTAACTCTAAACCGTGGCAAGAATTGTACACGGATAATGTTGCGTCATCCACCGGTTACAGGAGGAAAAAACGCAATTTCACGTGCTTCGCCCAGCGGATGATCAAGCGCTACGTGTTCCTGGTCAAGCGCTGCACGGATAACGCGCATATCAGCGAATGCGGCGGCATACCCTTCATCGCGGGTCGCCAGATGGGCCGCGAGATCAGCCACGGTGGTCACATCCGCCGGCACTTCAATCATTTCCTCGCCTGTACCTGTGCGTTGCCGCACCCAGGCAAAATACATCACTTTCATTCGTCTTCTTCCATGACATGCTTCACACCGGCACGGAAATAGTCATACCCGGTATACAGGGTTGCAACGGCAGCGATCCACAAAAACGTCAGTCCGATCGTGGAGGTATGGTGAAATACCTTGTCACCGGCAGGCCCGACAATCAGAAACCCGATGGCGACCATCTGAAAGGTGGTTTTCCACTTGGCCAGTTGCGTCACCGGAACAGACACCCTGACTTCAGCCAGAAACTCGCGCAAGCCCGACACCAGGATTTCGCGGCACAATATGATGATCGCCGCCCAGATGTGCACACCCTTTATCTCCCCGGTATAGGTAACCGCCAGCAGGACCGACGCTATCAGCAGCTTGTCGGCGATCGGGTCCAGCATTTTGCCGAGCGATGACTGTTGCTGCCAGATGCGGGCCAGGTATCCGTCAAGAAAGTCGGTGATCGCGGCAATGATGAATATCGCCACGGCGATCCAGTGGTTGGTGTCTCCGCCATAGATCAACAGCCCCACAACTACCGGCACGGCGGCAATGCGCAGGTAGGTCAGGATGTTGGGCAGCCAGGTGGCGACGTTGCCGCGCCGGTTCGGATGCCTGATTTTGTCAGCGCCAGCGCTCAAGTTTCACCCTCGTGGAAATAACCGTATATGGCAGTTGCAAGACTTTTGCTGATTCCTTCAACCTGCTCGAGGTCTGCAACTGATGCGCCCGAGACGGCCCGTGCCGAACCGAAGGCCCGCAAAAGCGCCTTCTTGCGCCCCGGTCCGATGCCGCCAATCTCGTCCAGAGGATTGGCAAGCGCCGCCTTGGCCCGCTTGGCCCGGTGTGTCCCGATAGCAAATCTGTGCGCTTCATCGCGCAACCTTTGCACATAATACAACACCGGGTCACGTTGTTCGAGCATGAAAGGCGCCTTGCCGGACACATGAAACTGCTCGCGACCCGCATTGCGGTCCGGCCCCTTTGAGATACCGGCAACCGGCACATCCTCAATGCCCAGTTCCTTCAACACATCCTGCACGGCTGAAAGCTGGCCTTTGCCACCGTCAATCAACAACAGGTCGGGCCATGTGCCGACGCTGGTGTCGTCAATCTCCACATCGACTTTCTCCGCTTGGTCGCCGGCTTCGTTCGCCCGCTCGCCCTGCTCTTTCAGGAGCCGCGAGAATCGCCGGGTCAGCACTTCCTTCATCATGCCGAAATCATCTCCGCCGGTATCCTGTTCGGTCTTGATGTTGAACTTGCGGTAATGCGCTTTCGCCAACCCTTCGGGTCCGGCCACGATCATGCCGCCAACTGCATTCGTGCCCTGGATGTGGGAGTTATCATAAACTTCTATGCGCCGCGGCATGCGCTCAAGTCCAAAGACGGTTTTCACACCTTCAAGCAATTTCTTCTGCGACGAGGTGTCAGCCAGTTTGCGGCCCAGCGCCTCTCGCGCATTGGTCATGGCGTGTTGAACCAGTTCGCGTTTTTCTCCGCGCTGCGGCACCAGCACTTCCACCTTGCGGCCGGCCTTGGTTGAAAGCGCGTCGGCCAGCAGGTCAAGTTCACTGACGTCGCCGGACAGCATGATCTGGCGTGGCACCGGTTTGTCATCGTAAAACTGGGCGATGAAGGCAGCCAGCACATCGGCCGGTTCAACGGACTTGTCGGCACGCGGAAAATAGGCGCGCGTGCCCCAGTTCTGGCCGGCCCTGATGAAAAATACCTGGATGCACGTTTGACCCCCCTCCTGTGCGAGGCCGAAAATGTCCGCTTCGGCGACACCTTGCGGGTTGATGCCCTGTGACGCGGTAACATGGCTGAGCGCGGAAATCCGGTCACGGCACACAGCCGCACGCTCAAAGTCCAGCTCCTCGGATGCCGCCTCCATCTGGCTGGCAAGGGCTGTTTTCACCGCATTGGACTTGCCGGACAGAAACGCTTCCGCCTGCCTGACCAGTTCGTCATAGCCATCGCTGGAAATCTCTCCTGTGCACGGCGCGGCACAGCGCTTGATCTGAAACAGCAGGCAGGGCCGTGTCCGGTTTTCATAGTAACTGTCGGAACACGAACGCAGCAAAAACGCCTTCTGCAGCAGGTTGATGGTGGTGTTTACCGATCCCGCTGATGCAAACGGACCATAATAGCTGCCCTTGCGATTGCGCGCGCCGCGATGCTTTGTGATCTGGGCAACGTCGTGGTCCTTGGCGATCAGAATATAGGGAAACGACTTGTCGTCGCGCAGGATAACATTGTAACGCGGTTTCAGCCGCTTGATCAGGTTTGCTTCCAGCAACAGGGCTTCCGGCTCTGTCTTGGTGGTGACAAATTCCATCGAGCTGGTGTTGGCGATCATCGCCGCTATGCGATTGGTATGTCCGCCCAGCCTGGTATAGTTCGACACACGGTTTTTCAGGTTGCGCGCCTTGCCCACATAAAGCACGTCGCCCTTGTGGTTATACATCCTGTACACGCCCGGCCTGCCCGGCAGCGTCTTGGCGAACCGCTTGATGACCTCCGGTCCGCTTTCAACAGCGCCGTCGGCAACTTCACCGTCCTGCGTAGTAAGGGGCTCGCTCATCGGCCTCGCGTGCGCTCGATCTCGATCCCCACGCTTGAAGCCTCGGGAATGATGTCGAGCTTCTCAACCCGGATCCGGACACGCTTGATAGACCTGTTCTTCAGAACCTTGTCGGCAATCTTTTCGGCAAGCGTCTCGACCAGATTGACATGTCCATCCTGCACTATGGCCTTCACGTTTTTCACTATTTTCTCATAGCTGACGACATTCTTGATATCGTCCTCAAGCGCGCCGCCGCGCTCTTGCACGGCACAATCGATATTCACCAGAATACGTTGTGGGTGGCGCTTTTCGTGCTCGTAAATGCCCACCATGGCAATCAACGCCAGATCACGCACAAAGACATGCCGCAACCCATGCGCGGCATCTGCGTATTCCGTACTTAACGGGCGCGGATTGTTGTCCATATCACCTACTCGATTTCGTCCGTGACATCCGGCGTTTGCCAGACAAGATGCTGACCACCATCAAGCACGATCATCTGTCCGGTCAAGGCCGGAGCCGACAAAATGAACGACAATGCTGACGAAATCTCTTCGGGCGAGGTACCGCGCTGCAAAAGTGTCTGCTCGGTGCGTTCGGCAAAATCACCTTCCTTCATCCGCACGTGCGGCAAGGCGGGTCCCGGGCCGATGGCATTGACCCTGATGCGCGGAGCCAGCGACTGAGCCAGTGTGCGGGTGACCGTCCACAGCGCAGCTTTGGATGCGGTGTACGAGAAGTACGTCGGATTCAGTTTCAGGACGCACTGGTCTATGAGGTTGACGATATTGCCGTGTTCGCCGTCAGGAAACTGCTCAACGAAGGCCTGGGCCAGAAACACAGGTGCGCGCAGGTTGGTGTTCAGATGCAGATCCCAGCCATCCTGTGTCATGGTTTCGGCCTCGTCCGGTTCAAACCGGGATGCATTGTTGATCAGGCATGTCAAAGGCCCCAGAGCCTGTACGGACCTGGCGACAATCTGTTGCGGCACACCACTGGCGGAGAGATCACCGTGCACCGCGACAGCTTGTCCTCCACCGGCCTCGATTTCCGCGACCACATCGCTGGCATCGTCGGCCGATGAGTTGTAGTGCACGGCCACTGCCCAGCCTTTTTCCGCAAGATGCAGCGCCATGTGCCGGCCGATGCGCCGCGCTGCACCGGTTATCAGGACTGTTCCCGTCATCTTCTTATTCATTTGTCGATTGTTCCCAAGCAGCCATCATCAAGGACAGGTGGCGATCATGCCGACGCAGAGCCAGCCCAGCACCTTGAAACGAGATTGCCGGGCGCCCGGATTGACATCAGTTGAAACTGATAACAATCGGTGATCCCGGCTTCGCATCAGGTTCAGTGGCGCTTGCCGCGGCGGGCATTGATTGCAACCACACATTTCCGGGCCCGCGCAATATGGCCACGTTCAATTTGTTGTCAGCCGCAACACCGTGCGCTTCAGTAGCCTTTTCGATCACCACGGTTGCGCCAAGCGCGGCTATGGCACTGCCCCGCGCAGCCAGAATCTCTCCAGCCCCGAGTTTGAGATGGGATATCTCGCCTGTTGCGGCGGTAAACACCCAGCCCTCGCCATCGGCCTGCAACAACACCAGCCCGTCAGGCCGGTTGGCGGATTTCAGAGATTTGATATGACTGTATGGCCTGAGTTGCACACCGGGACCAACAGCCAGAAAATTTTCCTGCGGCAGCAGAATGCGGCCGGCCAGCTTTTTCAGATCAAAGGCACCGACCGATCCGCCCGGCGACAGGATAACCCGGCAATCGGCATCCCCCACATTACACGCCATGACCAGCGCTTCATTGCCGGCATCTTCCAGAACAACGCCATTGTCGTGGGCGATAACCGACTTTGCCCAGCCAACCATCCGGCGACCGGGTTTCAGCGTCACGGCCAACTGCTGCATCAACCGCCCGGACACCACGAAAGACAGGTCAGCGGAATCGTCTTCATCCGCTGCATGCTCGAGTACAGTATCCGCAATTGACTGAAATGACATCGCCCGAATCCGACCCTAAATTTTGCTCCACGCAGACGTCATGCCCCTGACCTGCCTGGCCATCTTAAAACATGTGACATGGCGCCATGACAACAGGCTTGATGCATGTTTACGCAATATCGGCCCGGTATCCGGCTCACTGAGCAGCCTGCCTGCCCCCGGCAGCCCGTATTGCATCCCAGACTTTCACCGGCGTCAGCGGCATGTCGATATGAGCGATCCCCATTGGCTTGAGAGCATCAACCACTGCATTGACAACCGCAGGCGGCGCTCCGGTGGCCCCCGCCTCACCTGCCCCCTTGACCCCGAGCGGATTGGATTGTGTCGGCGCGTCCTGGTTGAACTCCAGTCCAATGGACGGCAGGTCACTTGCCCGCGGCATGCAGTAGTCCATAAACGAACCGGTCAGCAGCTGGCCGGTTTCATCATATGTCACACCTTCCAGCAATGCCTGTCCGATGCCCTGCACCGCACCGCCCATTACCTGTCCGCCTGCAATAAGCGGATTGATGATCCGGCCGAAATCATCAACCACCGTATAGCCGGTGATGTCGGTCATGCCTGTATCCGGGTCCACCTCAACCTCACAGACATGGACGCCGTTTGGATAGGAAAACTGCTTACGCTCCCAGGTTTTCGAGGACGACAGTGTTTCCGGAACTCCGTCCGGCAGGCTGTCGGCGATCGCGCGCAACCGGGCTGCAAGTTCAAGGATGCCAATGCCGCGGTCAGTGCCTATGACGACAAACTTGCCGGCCTTGAACTCAATATCCTGTACGCCGGCTTCAAGAACATGCGCTGCTGCAAGCCTGCCCTTGTTCACAACCTCATGCGACGTGGTGAGCAGGGCAGACCCGATGACCATCAAGGAACGCGAGCCGCCGTGCCCGCCGCCGGCCTTGATCACATCGGTATCGCCGGTGACATAACGCACCTTGTCAGGATCAATGCCCAGCTCAGAGCTGATAATCTGTTTGTAGGTTGTCTCATGACCCTGCCCCGTCGCCTGACCGCCGGTCATCAGCGACACTGTACCGTCATCTTCAAACCGCAGTTCGGCAAAGTCCGCCGGCATGCCCAGAGTGACTTCCAGGTAGCTCGACACGCCAAGCCCACGCAGCTTGCCCCTGCGCTCGGACGCCTTGCGCCGCTTTGCAAAGCCGTCTGCGTCATGCACCGTGAGCGCCTTGTCCAGCGTGCCTTCGAAATCAGCACAGTCAATGACCATGCCCAGCGCCATCTTGTATGGGTACTGGTTGATGAAGTTCTTCCGGCGCAGCGCAACCGGGTCACGCCCGGTCTCAAAAGCCGCCAGATCAACCAGGCGCTCGATCAGGTAGGCAGACTCCGGCCTGCCCGCGCCGCGATAAGCGTCTATTGGAACCGTATTTGTAAACACTGCATCGACAGACATTGAAACCGACGGAATGCGGTAATTGCCGCCCATCGACACCCAGCTTGCCGATGTCGGGATGATTGTCGCATAGGATGACAGGTAAGCTCCCATATTGGCGCGTGTATCCACCCTGAGCGCGGTGAAATTGCCGTCTTCGTCCAGCGCCAGTTCTGCGGTTGTCAGATGGTCGCGGCCGTGGATCTCAGACAGGAAATTCTCCGACCGCTGCGCAATCCACTTGACCGGCCGGCCAACCAGCTTGGCGGCCAGCATCACCATGACATTTTCAGGATAGACGAAGTTCTTCGCGCCAAACCCACCACCGACATCCGGCATGACTACGCGAACCTTTTCCGGCGGCACTTTGAAGATCACGTCGGCCATCTGGCCCTTCTGGCCGTGCACCGCCTGGCCCGACACATGCAGGATCAACTGGTCCTTTTCCCTGTCGTAATCACCGATGGAGCCGCGCGGTTCGACCGCCGACGGCGCAACCCGGTTGTTCACGAAGGTAAGCCGGGTGACATGGGCTGCTGCGTCAATAGCCTTGTTGACGCCGGCTTCATCACCCTTGTGGAAATGATAGGCCCGGTTGGATTTCAGTTTCGGATGGATGAGCTTGGTCTTGCGGTCAAGCACCGAGGCCAGATCAACAACTGCCGGCTTGTCATTGTAGTCGACCACGACCGCTTCCGCGGCCTGCTGGGCCTGTTCGGGGGTCTCGGCGATAACCATTGCAACAGGGTCACCGACAAAACGCGCGACATCGCCGGTCAGGGCAAAACGTTCCGGCACAGCGATACCGTTTTCATCAACCCCGTCGACCGCCGTCAGAGTGGGAAATGCCCCAAGGCCTGCCTTCTTGACGTCCTTGTGGGTGAGCACTTTGAGAACACCCGGCATGGCAACGGCCGCCGAGACATCTATCTTGCCGATTTTTGCATGTGCAAACGGTGAGCGTACAAAGGCGGCATGGGCCATGTTGTCCAGCCTGATATCGTCAACATAGCAGCCGTCTCCCTTGAGAAAGCGTTCATCTTCCACGCGACGGACAGCCTGCCCGACAGCAAATTTCTGCATGTTTGATTGCCTGTTTTGGAATTCGAATTGCGGTACTCAGTGCAGGTCCAATATGTCGCTTGCATGCGCTGAGACGTCAATCCTAAACCACAGCTAGGTTGTAAGTCTAGCCAGCAGTTCATCGCGATCCGCCGTGAAACCTCCGGCAACCCACCAGTCTTCAAGCGACTTCAATGCCTCGCCGACCCGGGGCCCCGCTTCAACGCCGGTCGCAAGTATGTCGCTGCCTGTAACCGGAAAGGTCGGAATTTCCCATTGCTCCGGCAGCGCGTAAACCCCCGCCCAGTCCTTGTCTCCGGCATCCGCGTCACGCGCCCATGCCAGCAGCACGGCCTGTTTCCATGTTTCGGTTCCGGTCTGGTACAGCACCACCTTGCGTTCACTGTCCCGCAGCGCAGGCGATGGCGGCAGCGCCGATTGAACGTCACGCAGGGAACGGGCTTGAACATTAGATAATCTGAGCAGTTCGGACTGTTCGTCAGCACCCAGCGGCAGGGCCGCAGCCAGCAGCGTTGTGTAATCGGGTGTGATACCCTGCGATCCGGCCAGCGCGATAACCGACGCCAGCAATGCAGCATCCATATCGGCCCCGAACAGTGTCCGGTTGATGCCGGCTTCATTCATCATCTTCACAACTTCGCCGGCGCGCCTGCCACAAAGCAATTTGCGGGTTTCCTGGCCTATGCGCTCTCTGGAAAGCTGCTTCAACCCGTCCTGGAGCAGCATGCACGCTGCCAGTCCGTCAGCGTCAACTTCGCCGCGGCCATACTGCGACACGAAGCGGAAGAAGCGCAGAATTCTAAGATAGTCCTCCCGAATTCGCCTATGAGGGTCACCGACAAACCGAACCGTCCTGGCATGCAGGTCGGCTATTCCTCCCACTGGGTCAAAAACCTCCCCGTCAGCCGAGCAGTAGAGCGCGTTGAGGGTAAAGTCGCGCCTCGCCGCATCTGCCGCCCAGTCATCGGTAAACGCCACCTTGGCCTTGCGCCCATCGGTTTCAACGTCGTGGCGCAGTGTCGTTACTTCGAAACTGCTGCCGTCGCTGATCACCGTAACCGTACCGTGTTCAATCCCTGTCGCCACTGTTTTCAGCCCGGCGGCCCTGGCCGCGCCAACCAGTTGTTCCGGTGTCAGGGTGGTGGCGATATCAATGTCATGGACAAGTTCCCCCAACAACGCATTGCGCACGGCTCCGCCGACGATACGCGCGTCCCCGCCCGCCCGGGAAATCGCCTGAAACACATTTTGCAGCCCTGCGGTGCCGAGTATGCCATGGCCATGTAGTGAAGGCAGCGTCATTGCCCGGTTATCCTGTCATGCAGGTTGCGCAACATGCCCGCAGTTGCCCCCCACACATATCTCTCGCCATAGGGCATGGCGTAGTACTGGCGCTCGCGCCCCTGCCAGACCCGCGAATGCCGCAAATGATTGGCCGGCTCCATGAAATGAGCCAGCGGAACATCGAAGATTTCGGTCACCTCACCGGGCTCCGGCACCAGATCGAATCCGGGCCTCAGCAATCCCACAACCGGCACGATACGAAATCCCGTACCGGTCTGGTAGACGTCCAGGAAGCCGGCGGGCTCGACAAACTCGGGCGACACACCGGTTTCTTCATGGGTTTCACGCAGCGCGCACTCCACCGGGCCTGCATCTTCAGCATCGACCTTTCCGCCGGGAAACGCGATCTGACCGGCATGGGTCGGAAGCTCGTCGGAACGTTGCGTCAACAGGACATGCAATTCGTTATCGCGTTCAAGCAACCCGACGAGCACGGCGGCAGGGCGAATATTTTCCGTTGGTCCCTGCGCGATCCCGGTATTGAGATCTGCATCGGACCGCAGCGCCGGAAGTGCTGCATCAAAAGCTTCAGCGGGCACCTGCTCATGCAAGCGTGGTACGGCACAGTCGCGAAACCAGTCTGATGAGTAAATTGTCATACCGGTCACGCACCAGCCTCGTCAGCCCGCATCATCGGCCAGAATACTCCTGACGACCATAGGCCAAACCAGCGGTCTCCGTCATAAGTTTCAACGCACCCGGCATCAACCAGGTCAGGAAACACCGCCCGTGCCACCCTGGCTTCAAGGCCACGCCTGATTGTCACATAAGGCAACGAAACGCCTGCTGCAGCAGCACCTGTTGCAAAACGCATCGGGTGGTCTTTATCTATCGTCACCTCGTCTCCCACGTTTGTGGTCAGTGTCACGACCTGGTCAGCAGCTTTTCCATCGAGCAGGATACCAACTGCCACAAACGGCACATCGGCAACTTTGATGGTTCGCTTTTCAACCGGTGTAACGAGCACAAAACTGCCGTCCGGCTCACGCCGCAGGATGGATGCAAACAACGCTACGAGACCAGGGCGGCGGATCGGGGTGCCACCGTGGAACCAGTTGCCGTCAACGTCGATCACGATATCAATCGACCCGGCATGTTCGGGATGCCAGGTGTCCACCGGTGCTGGCGCGCGATTTGGCATATCGCGTGCCGGAATGGCTTCAAGACCGCGTATGTGGCTCATTTCAGTCATATTTTCAGTCACTTTGCCATCCTGGACCAACTCTGGATAAGGTCAGGTTTACGGATTCCGGTTGTTCCGGCCAAAAACCGGCCTGTCCGGCCTGCTGACGACATTGTGAAGCATTAAACGGTCCAACGAGGAAGCGCCATCGTTACATCATGGTAACTTGCTCTAACAGCCATGTTACGGCCAGTCTTATTGTCGTATGGTTATAACCTGATCGCGAATCCGGTTAGCATACCAAAAACGTGAGGATCTGAAATTTCCATGAGCACCGTTACCAACGCCGATGCCAAAATCCTCGATGATCTCGAGGCAACTGCTGAACGACTTGAGAAGGCTCAGGATGCGCTGAAAACTGTCATTTTCGGACAGGATGACGTCATCAGTCAGGCGATGATCGCTATTCTTGGCGGTGGCCATGCACTGCTCGTAGGTGCGCCGGGCCTGGCGAAAACCAAGCTGGCAGTCACTCTCGGCACCGTTTTGGGCCTGGAGGAAAAACGCATCCAGTTTACACCTGACCTGATGCCAGCGGACATTCTGGGCTCGGAAGTGCTGGACGAAGGCGATACCGGCCGCCATCAGTTCCGTTTTGTGAAGGGCCCGGTGTTCTGCCAGCTTCTCATGGCAGATGAAATCAACCGCGCCAGTCCGCGGACCCAGTCCGCCCTGTTGCAGGCGATGCAGGAGCACCACATTACCATTGGCGGTCAAAGCTATGACCTGCCGTCCCCGTTTCACGTGCTGGCCACGCAAAATCCGATTGAACAGGAAGGCACCTATCCTCTGCCGGAAGCCCAGCTCGACCGCTTCCTGCTGGAGATAAACGTGCCCTATCCGGATCTTGAATCGGAACGGCGCATGTTGTTTGCCACCACCGGAAATGAGGAGGCGCAGGTTGCCAACGTATTTTCGCGCGAGGATCTGATGCGCGCGCAACGCCTGACGCGGACGATCCCGGTCGGCGAAAAGATTGCAGACGCGATTCTCGAGCTGGTGCGCTCGGCCCGGCCGGGCCCGGACGGCTCCGACTACGCCAACGAGACAATCTCCTGGGGACCGGGGCCGAGAGCCAGTCAGTCTCTTATGCTGGGAGTTCGGGCACGGGCCTTGCTGGACGGCAGGCTGTCGCCGTCGCTGGACGACGTGGTCGCATTGGCCGCGCCTGTGTTGCGCCATCGCATGGCCATTACATTCTCGGCCCGTGCCGAAGGCGTCACCATCAACGACGTCATCAGCAAACTCACCGAGCCGATCAGGCTTTAAGGAAAACGGTTTGGCCAGTATGACCTCCCCCACTTTAACTGCTGCCGGACTTCGCGGGTCCGCTGACCAGCTGGCCAGCGCCTATCCGCCCCTGCTTATCCAGTCCGAGCGCATAGCAAATGCAATCGTGCACGGTGCTCACGGACGCCGGCGAACCGGGCCTGGGTCGGACTTCTGGCAATACCGGCCCTATTCTCCAGGTGATTCAATATCGCGCATCGACTGGCGCAAAACCGCCCGGGCCGGCAAGACGCTGATCCGCGAAAGTGAATGGGCCGCAACCAACACTGTCTTTGTATGGGCGAGCCAGACAGCCGGTATGGAATTCAGATCAGACCTCGCCAACACCACCAAGCGCGAACGCGCCGCCGTTCTGGCAATGACCATTGCCACGCTTGCGGTTCGCGCCGGAGAACGCGTGGGCGTGCTCGGCTGGCCGCAGGCACCGGGCCATACCCGCCTGGTGCTGCGGCGCATGGCAGCCTGGTATTCAGGCGAAGCAGACCAGAAATTCATGGACCAGCCAATGCCGCCACAAGTGCCCCTGCCGCGTCATGCGAGCTGTGTGCTGATCGGCGATTTCCTCGAACCGCTCGACAAACTACGCGCCAGGCTCGGTGACATCGCTGATGCGGGTCTGAACGGACATATTGTACAGGTCACCGATCCGGCAGAAGAATCCCTGCCCTATCATGGCCGTACCGAGTTCATCGAAATGAACACCGGGGAAAAACTGGTGGCAGGTCGGGCAGAAACCCTGAAGCAGGACTATATCAGCGCGCTTGCCAGGCATCGCGAAGGTCTGCGCCAGCTGGCCCGGCAACTTGGCTGGACGTTTGTCGTGCATCATACGGACCAGTCGCCGCATCCGCTGCTGGTGGCGTTGTATTCACGCCTGTCACAACGCGCCGGCGCATCGGCTCAGGTCAGGGCGAGCTAACCCATGTCCGCACTCCTGGCAGGTTTGGCTTTCACAACACCGCTGGCGCTGGCCGGCCTGCTGGCGCTGCCGGTCATCTGGTGGCTGTTGCGCTTTACGCCGCCCAAACCGCAACAGGTGAAGTTTCCGCCCTACCGTCTGCTGCTCGATCTGATCTCCCGCGAGGAACAGCCGCAACATACGCCCTGGTGGGTTTTGCTGATGCGCATGGCCATGGCCGCCGCCGTCATACTCGGTGTAGCGGGACCGTTGCTGAATGCTTCCGATGTCCGCGACCGATCAGCAGATCCGCTGCTGATCATCGCTGACGACGGCTGGGCGTCGGCACCGGACTGGCAGGTCCGCCAAAACCTGATCCGCGACCTGCTGACCGAGGCCCAGCGCGCCGGCGCGCCTACCGCGATCACCGGCACTGCAGGCAGCTCGGATGTACGGGAATTGAACCTTGCCGATGCCGCGGCAACACAGGAGGCCGCGGCGGCAATGATCCCGAGCGCACTGTCTCCCAACCGTGAAGCGCTGGGCGCCGAACTTGCCGGAACATTTGCTGATACCGGCAATCTGCGTGTATTGTGGCTCAGCAATGGTATCGCCGATACCGCAGACGAGAAATTCATGGACCAGTTGGCCGGCCTGGGCAATGGCACTGCCCGCGTGGAGGTCCTGCTCCCGGACGCAGCCCGCATTCCACCGGCCCTTCGCCAACCCGAACTGGAGGCATCCAGCCTGAAACTGTCTGCAGAACGTGTGCGCAGCAGCGAAGCCATCACACAGCAGGTTACCGTGCGCTCGTTGAGCGGCCGCGCCCTGGCAGAAGCGCCATTGGTGTTTGCCGCAGGTGAGACCAGCGCGACAGCGGCAATCGAACTACCGCTCGAATTGCGCAATGAAGCCTCGCGCATTGAAATCGCCAATGGCCGCTCGGCGTCTGGCGTATACCTGTTCGATGATCGCTGGCGGCGCAAATCGGTGGCCATGCTGTCGGGCGCGTCGCAGGAGCTCGAGCAACCGCTTCTGTCGCCTTTGTATTATGTCAGCCGCGCGATCCAGCCCAGTGCGGAAATAACCGAGATAGCCTCCGTGGAGGGTATTCAGGATGCCCTGAAATCCGGCACTTCAATGTTGGTACTGGCCGACATCGGGGTGCTGGGAGACAGCAATGTAAGCACACTCGAGCAATGGGTGGACAATGGCGGTGTCGTGGTGCGGTTTGCCGGGCCCCGGCTGGCAGGCGGCCATGACGGGCTGGTGCCGGTGGAACTGCGCAGCGGCGGGCGGTCACTGGGCTCGGCACTAAGCTGGGAACAACCGCAGGGGTTGGCGCCTTTTGCCGAAGAGACACCCTTCGCCGGCCTGCCGAGTGACAGTTCGATCAAGGTCACACGTCAGGTTCTCGCAGAACCCTCCGCCACACTGCCTGGACTGGTCTGGGCAAGCCTGGATGACGGCACACCACTTGTAACCGCGCGGGCCCAGGGCAAGGGCCTGGTTGTGCTCTTCCACGTGACAGCGAACGCCGACTGGTCAAATCTGCCGTTGACCGGCCTGTTTGTGGAAATGCTCAAGCGCATTGCCGATATAGCACCGGCCGCCGGCAGCCTGGGTACGGAAGCGACAAATACCGCAGCCGCCAACGCCTCGGCGGCAAGTTCCAGCCAGGGCGCCTTTACTCCGCTCCGCAGCCTCAATGGATTTGGCGAGCTGACCGCCCCGCCGGCCAGTGCAACACCGGTTGAAACCGATGCATTTTTCAAGATGCAGCCCACACCGGATCATCCTGCCGGCATCTACAGCCGCGGGGGGGCCCGCCATGCGCTCAATCTTGATGCTGCAGGTGACGGTCTGGAAACACTGAGCGGGTTTCCGTCTGCCTTTGCTGTTTCAAATTACGAGCGCGCCCGGCCAACCGATCTGTCGGGCTGGCTGTTTGCCGCAGCCGTGGCGCTGTTCATCGCCGATTGTCTGGCCATGCTGTACCTGACCGGCGCAGTGGCAAGAATGACGAGACGCGGCGTAGTCGCAACTTCAATAGCGGCTGTCTTTGCGACCACCTTGCTTGCCGCCGGTCCACCGCCTGCGATCGCCCAGGAAACCACCAGCTCGCAGGGTCTCGATGCTGCGGAGCAGTTTGCCATGCAGGCAAGTCTGCAAACCCGGATTGGATATGTACTGACCGGCGACATGGAGGTGGATGCCACATCGAAAATGGGCCTGGAGGGTTTGAGCCGGGTCTTGCAGCAACGCACCTCGATTGAACCTGCAGACCCTATCGCCATCGACCTGCAGCGCGATGTCATCGTGTTCTTCCCGGTGATCTACTGGCCGGTTATCGCCGGTGCTGAGCCACCGGATGACGCCCTGCTTGCCAAACTGTCGGACTACATGAAGAACGGCGGCACGATCTTTTTCGATACCCGTGATGACAATGCCTCCACCGCATCCCTGACCGGTTCCCCGTCGCCATCAACCATTGCCCTGCGCGGCATCCTTGACCGGCTCGATGTACCTGCCCTTGAGCCGGTGCCGGATGGTCATGTCATGACCCGGGCATTCTATCTGTTGCAGACTTTCCCGGGACGCTGGGCCGGCGGGCAATTGTGGGTCGAGGCCCGTACCTCCGGTGAAGCCAGCATCAAGGCGGCCGCCAGTGACGGCGTCAGTTCGATCATCATCGGATCAAATGACTATGCCGCCGCCTGGGCAACTGACGAGGCGGGCAACCCGCAATTTCCGGTGTCACCCGGCGGTGAAGGTCAGCGTGAACACGCCTGGCGCACCGGCGTTAACGTGATGATGTATGCGTTGACCGGCAACTACAAGGCAGACCAGGTTCACGTGCCTGCCCTGCTCGAACGGCTGGGGCAGTAGAACCGTCATGCAATGGACCATGGATTTTCAACCTCTTGTGCCGATATGGCTGGCGACCGCGCTGGCAGTGGCCGTTGCCATTGTCGCGTTTGCCGGCTTGGCGGCGCGCGCGCGCGGCGCGTTCCTGAGGGCATTGACCGGCGCAGTGCTTGCACTGGCTGTCTTCAATCCGGTTCTGTTGCGCGAAGAGCGCGAGAAGTTGCCCGATATCGCCGTGCTGGTGACGGACCGCAGCCAGAGCCAGACCATTGGAGACCGCGCCGCCCTGACCGATGCTGCAGAAGCAGAACTTCGCAAGCAGCTCGGCACCACGGCCAACCTGGAAGTGCGCCAGGTCGAGGTACGCTCCGGCATAACCTCTGCCGACGAAGGCACCTTGGCATTCGCTGCGCTGCGCCAGGCTTTGTCCGATATTCCGCCGGAGCGATATGCAGGTTCGATCATGATTACCGATGGTCAGGTGCATGATATTCCGGCCAGCATGGAACAACTCGGCTACAATGGGCCATTGCATGGTCTCATAACCGGCAGGGAAGGCGAGATTGATCGAACGATCAAACTCACCCAGGCACCCAAGTTCGGCATTGTGGGACAAAGTCAGGCATTGCGGTTCGTGGTTGAGGACCAGGGCGCGGCACAGGGCCAGCCGGTGCAGATCACCATTACCGTTGACGGCGTGGTGGCCGGCACGGTAACGGCGCAAAGCGGTGTCGAAACCGAGATGGAACTGGATATCACCCATGGCGGCGACAACATCATAGAATTGTCTGCCGCCGAATTGACCGGCGAACTGACGACCCGCAACAATCGCGCCATCATCGTTACCAAGGGCATCCGGGACAGGCTGCGCGTGTTGCTGATATCAGGCAAACCGCATCCGGGCGAACGCACCTGGCGAAACCTGTTGAAGGCCGATACGTCTGTTGATCTGGTGCATTTCACCATTTTGCGTCCACCGGAAAAGCAGGACGGCACGCCGATCAACGAACTGTCCCTGATCGCATTTCCAACCCGTGAACTGTTTGTCGAAAAGCTCGACGAGTTCGATCTGATCATTTTTGACCGCTACGAGCGCCGCGGCGTTCTGCCGATCACCTATCTGGCCAACATCGCCGACTATGTGGAAAAAGGCGGTGCCGTTCTCGTGGCAGCAGGGCCTGACTATGCCCAGGCCACCAGCATTTACCGCACACCATTGTCTGCAATTCTGCCTGCCATGCCGACCGGGGAGGTAACCGTCGGACCGTTCAAGGCGCGCGTTACCGAGAAAGGCGAACGCCATCCGGTGGTGCGCGGGCTGCCCGGTGCCAGCAAGACCGAACCCACCTGGGGACGCTGGTTCCGCATTATCGACTCCGAAGTGCGCAATGGCGACATTGTCATGGCAGGACCGGAAGACCGGCCGCTGATGGTGCTGTCACGCGTCGGCGAAGGCCGCGTGGCGGAACTCATGTCGGACCATGCATGGTTGTGGGCGCGCGGGTTCGAAGGCGGCGGGCCACAGGCGGAAATGCTGCGCCGGATGGCGCACTGGCTGATGAAAGAGCCGCAGCTTGAAGAAGAGGCGCTGTCCGGCACACAGACCGGCACGCAGTTGACCATCGAGCGCAACACCATGGGCGAAGAGGTCGATGATGTAACCGTCACGCTGCCGTCGGGCGAGACCCGGACAATCAAGCTGGAGCAGGCACAGCCGGGCATCTGGCGCGGCAAGCTGGAGGCCTCGGAGGCCGGCCTGCACCGGTTGTCGGATGGCAAGCTCGAAGCCGTTGCGGCCATCGGCACCGTTGACCCGCGCGAGGCGACAGACCTGTTCGCCACTACCGAGAAACTGCAACCCCTGGCAGCCGGCACGCAAGCCTCTGCGCGGTTCATTTCCGGAGACGGCACGCCGGCCTCAATGACGCTGCCGCGTATAGCCAAGGTGAACCCGGGCCGCTCCATGGCAGGCTCCGGCTGGCTCGGCCTGAAGGCCAACAATGCCTATCGTGTGCTATCGATAGGCGCGTTCCCGATGTTTGCGACCCTGCTGGCCCTGGCTGCTCTGCTGGCGCTGGTTTCCCTGACCTGGTATCGCGAAGGCCGTTAAGGCAAATCTGACTTCGTCGCCCGAAATCGTGACGGAGACAGAACCAGTCCGCCAACATTGTCGAATGCACCAGGCGTCAGTTCGCAAAACAGCAGACGCGCTGGGTCCACCGGGCCCGGCAACACCAGCCGTCCGTCCGGCACCCGGGAAAAGCCAAACGGCGCATAATAGGGTTCATCCCCGACAAGAATGACCAGTTTGTGCTCAAGCCGTGCAGCCTGTTTCAGCGAGTGGCGCATGAGCATTGCCCCCAGTCCGGTGCCCTGCAGATGCGGTTCAACCGCAATCGGCCCGAGCATGATTGCGCGGTGGCCCTGCCGACCTATGCACAGATGCCAGAAACTGATGACGGCCCGCAACATTGGCCCGGTGGCCTGATCATCAAGATAGAGACCGAAGCTCAGCCCCTCGACAGCCTGCTCTCCTTCGCGAAGCCGGTAGGAAGTCTTGCTTCGCCTGCCAATCCCGAATGCCCGATCAAGCAGTCCGTCGGCTTGCGCGACAAGCGCCGTATCATCATGGTTGAATGGTTTTATGCAGTCTGGATTGGTAAGCATCGACCTGTTTCCGTTGGTATGAGGAATTTTGCAGTGTGGGGTTCACACCGGATTTCCTCACCGGTCGCAGGTTGCTTTAAGGCAAAAAACAGAGCGCGCGCGAGGACAGTCCGGCATTGCGGGAAACAAACCCGCATCGCCTGGTCACAAATCGTCGCTGACGCACTTTCGCAAACATTCTGTTTGTCCTGACTGCTTTACTTGTCGTCGCCGTTTGCACGAACTTGTCTGAACGCACAAACACCAACTTGCGGGTGGCCATATCATGTTGTCAGCCTGAGCGTCAAATACTGTGTGCTGAAATTTCACGCCAAAGACGTTGCACATTAATCCTCAGATACTACCAGGTTTCAGATATTGAACGTGTGCCAGCCAGCTCTTCCAGGCGCCGTTGCATGGCGGCTGAACTATCTGCGGCGATTTCCTCAGGGTGCAGAAATGCGCGCTCACTTATCTCAAGCGACGGTTGCCAGGCACCGTCCTCGAAGCTGTTGGCAATGTAAACGGCAATGTAGTCGCCGGGAAAATTGGCGTGATTGGAGAACAGCCCGTGCATCACCACATCACCCGTCAGCCGCACCCCGGTTTCCTCGATAACCTCGCGCTTTACCGCGCTGACCGGCGCTTCTCCCCTGTCCACGCCACCACCCGGAAAAATCCATCCATTGGTGTATCTCTGGCGCACCACAAGCATCCGGCCCTCAGGATCAGTGACCACCGCGCGCGTGCCTAATGTCATGCCTCGCGCCAACCGGCCGGCCGGCTGCAACAGGAGCTTGTTGGCAATTGGAAACAGGAATGACTTCAACATCAAAACGTTCGCTTTCATTCGTGAACGGCATCCCGGCACGGATCACATCACAAAATCGCCACGCCATGAACCTAGAGCCCTTTCCATTCAAGTGAAAAGGGCTCTAGCCAACGGCAGCAAGGAAAATGTGATTTGAAAAATACCGGGTTCTGAGCATCTCTATCCACCCCGACACACCGGAATTGATCAGATGCCTGCAATTGACGGTTCCAACACAGGACGTTCCTGATCTAAGGTATTTTCACCCAAACAAGTAAAAGTGCAATTTATGAACGCTCCCCAGAATACCGCAAAGGCCGCCTCCGCCAAGGCGGAACGGACAACCGCACACAAGATGTTCATGCGATTCGGCCGCAAATTCAGAAGCGGGATAGCCGGATTTCAGTCAAGGCAATCTCTCATTGGTGATACGCCGGTTCTGGACAAGGCCCATTTCCCGGAGTTCAAGGTGCTTGAGGACAATTGGCGCGATGTATTGGCCGAGGTCCGCGAGATACTGAAGTTCCGGGATCAAGTACCGAAGTTTCATGAAGTCTCCACCGACCAGAAGAACATTTCCAAAGGCGATGAGTGGCGCACCTTCTTTCTGTTCGGGTTCGGAACAAAGCTGGCCCGAAACTGTGCCAAGGCTCCGAAAACAGCCGCCATGCTGGAGACAATTCCGAACCTGCAAACCGCGTGGTTCTCGATTCTGGCACCCGGCGCCCACATCCCGCCGCACAAGGGGGTCACAAAGGGAATTGTGACCTGCCATATGGGACTGATTGTGCCGAAAGATCAGGAAAACTGCCGGCTGCGGGTGGAAGACGAATACTGCACCTGGCAGGAAGGCAAGATTTTCGTGTTTGACGACACTTACAGACACGAAGTGAGCAACAATACCGACGAGGAAAGGGTTGTGCTGCTGTGGCACGTGGACCGGCCGATGAAGACACCCGCCCGGTTGCTGCATAAATTGTTCGTGGCGGGCCTGAAGAAAAGCTCGTTCTTCAAAAACCCGCAGAAGAACATGGAAACCTTTGAAGACCGCTTCGAACAGGCAACCCGCGACGCGGCAGAGACCCTGGAGAAAATGAGTACACACGACTGACCCGCCGCGCTGCTCCCGCATGCAGGAGCAACAAGGGTCCACAACAATTCACACTGCTCTAACTCTCTGGAAATGATCCGATTTCCGGTTGATTTGGTCAAAAACGGTTTTGATCCGTTGGCCGCAAACAATTCCGCCCTTGCTCATGCGGCGAGAGGCCTCTAATCGTTGTGGAATGCGTTTTCCACTGACACTCAGCAATGTAACGATCACGGTCGCCTGATGCTCAGACTTTTCCGAATTTTTGCATCCGCAAAAGGCACCAATCCCTGGTTGGTCCTCAGTTGCCTGGTTCTGGCTTCAGTGGCGGAGATCATGTCAATGAGCGCCATGCTGCCGGCCCTGCTGGCCGTATCGGGAGAAAGCGACAATCTGCCGCCTGCATTGAAGGCTGTTATTGATACGACTCTGGCGATGACCGGACTTCCCGAATCCATCGCCGGGTTCACCATCGCTGTTGTGGTGATGCTGATCGTGCGCACCATATTGCTGGGCGCGGCACTGGCCTATGCAGGTTTCTCGATCGCAAATGTGTCGACCAAGCTGCGTGAAGACCTGCTGAACGCCATGTTCGATACCAGATGGCGCTACTTCGTCGACCATCGCGCCGGACGAATTGCCAATACAATTTCGGTTGACGCCACACGAGCAGGCCAGGCCTACCTGGAATCCGCCAAGTTCATCGCCGCGATTGTTCAGGGAATTGGTTACCTGGCCCTTGCCATGATGGCGTCCTTCCAGTTTGCAATTGCCGGCATCATCGCCGGTACGATCATCGTTGCCGGGATGGGCAAGCTGATCGCGGTCAGCCGCCGTGCAGGCAAACGGCAAACCGAAACCACCAGTCAACTGGTGACCATTGTCGCGGATGCGCTGAACAATATCAAACCCATCAAGTCGATGGCGCGAACAGTGCCGTTCATCGCCATGTTCGGTTCAAACCTCCAGGCTCTTAACAAGTCGATCAAGCTTCAGGTCATAGCGTCCCAGGCCGTGGATCGCGGCAATGACATTCTGATCTCAATACTGATCGGCATAGGGTTTTATCTGGCCGTTGGCGTGTGGGAGGTAACTCTCGCCAGCGTCACCGTGGTCGGCATCATTTCGTTTCAGTCCATTTCCGTGGTGCGGCGCCTGCAAAGATTTCTGCAGCGCGGCGCGGAACTGGAGGCTTCCTATTACGCCGTGCACGAGATGTCGGAGAAGCTGACACGCGAAACCGAGCGGTCCGGCGGCGCACAGGACATCACCTTGAATGACGGTTGTGCTTTCGATCATGTGACGTTTGCACACGAAGACCGGCCCACGGTCGAAAATGTCTCCCTTTTCATTCCCTCCGGCAAGATCACCGTACTGCAGGGACCGTCAGGCGCGGGCAAGACAACAATCGTCGACCTGCTGCTCGGCCTGCATGAACCTGCTTCCGGCCATATCACCATAGATGGCCGACCACTGGACCAGATGTCGCTGAAGGCGTGGCGCTCCAACATCGGCTATGTACCCCAGGAATTGTCCCTGCTGCACGCAAGCCTTCGCGATAACATTGCGCTCGGCAACACCGAACTGACCGATGACGATATTATGGACGCGTTGCGGCTGGCAGACGGTGAAGATTTTGTCAGCGGGCTGCCTGATGGACTGGATTCCAACGCCGGAGAAATGGGTGGGCGCCTGTCAGGCGGTCAACGCCAGCGCATCGCGCTGGCCCGAGCACTGGTGGGCCGTCCGAAATTACTGATACTTGATGAGGTAACCAGCGCACTGGATCCTGAAACCGAGGCCAGCATCTGCAAAAATGCGCTTGGCCTTGCCGGCGAGTTCACAATCATCGCCATCACGCACCGGCCCGCCTGGTCCAAAATCGCAGATCGCCTGTACAAGGTGGATAACGGCGCTGCCGTGGAGATCAAGGCACCGGCGAAACGTCGCCGTAAAGCGGCAGAAACGCCTGCGCATGAGTGAGGTTGAAATACGATTGGTCAAGGACCGGCGTGACCACAAGGCCTTTATTCAGATACCTCATGCGGTCTTTGCAAACGACCCTGCCTGGATCGCACCTTTGGACTTCGAACGGTCGCAGCACATTTCAACCAGACACAATCCGTTTTTCGAACATGGCCGGGCGCAATTGTTTCTGGCGTGCCGGAACGGCGAACCTGTCGGCCGCATCTCTGCACAGATTGATGACCTCAGACTGGCCCGTTACCGCGATGCAACCGGCATGTTCGGTTTCCTGGACGCCTTCGATGACCGCGCTGTGTTTGCAGCCCTGTTCGACGCGGCTGAAAACTGGCTGAAGGCAGAAGGAATGACCCGCGCCATCGGCCCTTTCGGATTTTCCATCAATGAGGAGACAGGTCTGCTGGTGGACGGATTTGACCATCCCCCGGCAGTGATGATGGGTCATGCCGCACCGTACTATCAGACCCATGTTGCAGCAGCCGGATACACCCCCGTCAAGGATGTGCTGGCCTATGATTTCGACAACTCGAAAACCTTGCCGCGCGGACTGGCCGGCATGCTGGCCAAGGTACGCGCAACCGGCGATCTTGAAGTCCGGCCTCTGAGCAAGAAAAACCTCGATCGGGACCTCGCCATTCTGATTGATATTTTCAATGATGCCTGGTCAGAAAACTGGGGGTTTACACCGTTCAGCGAAGCCGAGATCAAAAAACTCGGTCAGGATCTGAAAATGCTGGTTGAAGAACAGTTTATCGCCTTTGCCATCTATCAGGGCGAACCCTGTGCGATGGCGGTAACGCTGCCCGACATCAACCGGGCGGCCCGCGACCTGAACGGGAAACTGCTGCCGTTTGGCTGGATAAAGCTGCTGTCGCGACTTAAGTTTTCACCGCCCGAGGCGGTTCGCCTGCCATTGATGGGTGTGCGCCGGAAATTCCACGGCACACCGGTTGGATCCGCCCTTGCAATGTCGGTTATTGACGCTATCCGCACCTACCATGTTGGCAGGGGCACCCGGCATGCAGAATTGTCCTGGATACTGGAAGACAACCTGCCCATGCGCCGGATGATAGAAGCGGTTGGCGGCAACGCCTACAAGACCTATCGGATTTTTGAACGTAACATCGCCTGACGGACAATTCCTGTGACTTTTCGCATTGCCCACATAACAGATGTTCACCTTGCCCCGCTGCCGCCGGTCAAGGCATCCGAGATGAGCTCAAAACGGATCGTGGGTTACAATTCCTGGGTGTTTCGGCGCAAGGCAATCCATGACCCCCGGGTCGCCAGTGAAATCGTTCGCGATATCAGGGCGGCACAACCCGACCATGTGATGGTCACCGGGGACCTCGTAAACCTTGCGCTGCCCCGTGAGTTCATCAATGGCGAGAGCTGGCTGCGCAACCTGGGCAGGCCGGACTGGATTTCATTTGTGCCGGGCAATCATGATGCCTATGTGCCGGTACAGTGGGACAAGGGGATGGGCCGCCTGGGCGACTACATGACCGGCGATCTGATGGTGCCGGGAGCCGTCGCGACAGCCGGCATCGCCATGCCGTTTCCCTATGTCCGGCAGCGCCGCAATATTGCGCTCATAGGCGTCTCGACAGCCGTGCCGACCAGACCCGGCCGCGCCGCAGGTGTTCTGGGAGAAGCGCAAATTGACGCCCTCGCAAGCATCCTCAAAAACCTGCGTTCCAAGGGATTCTACCGGATATTGATGATCCATCATCCGCCGTTGCCCGGCATGGCCAAACGCCGCAAGGCCCTGGCCGATGCGATGAACCTGAAACAGGTACTGGAAGATCACGGCTGCGATCTGGTTGTTCATGGCCACAACCACATCACGATGCGCAGCACGCTGGCCTCAAAACACGGGCCTGTCCATATTCTCGGCATGCCGGCCGCCACATCAAATGGAGCCCGCAGCACCGAGCCAGCCGCCTGGAACGAGTATCATATCCGCCGCACGTCCGGCAGATGGCAGTGTACGGTCAATAGCCGGTGCTGGGACACGGAAAAGTGCAGCTTCGTGCCGCAAACAAGTTATAGTCTGGATTGACAACACCGGTAATGCATTGTTTGAACAGTTGAAGCAAACCGCACTTGGGTCCTGACCCTGGACATGCTGGCAGCAACAGAGGACGGCGCGCGGCCGAAAACAGTATTTTCAGAATTCCGATTATCGAGCGATACGTTATCCGCCAGGTATCAATCCCCCTGCTCACCGCACTGGGAGCCGGACTGTCTGTGCTGTGCGCCGAACGCATTGTGCAGGTGCTGGACATCACGCTGGGCAATCGCAACTCCTTTGGCGTGGTACTCGAACTGCTGGCGTACTGGATGCCGCATTACATCGGGCTTGCCGCGCCTGTGGCCTTGTATCTGGGTCTGTTGTTCGGTTTCAACAAAATGTCGAAAGACTCCGAACTCGATGCGTTTCTGGCAGCCGGTGTCGGGCTCGGCAGGCTGACCCGTCCGGTCTGCATGATTTCGGTTGTTCTTTCCGTCAACGCCGCCTTGATGTTTGGCTGGATACAACCCTACTCGCTGTATGCCTACCGCGCCACGGTCTACACACTGGCCAATGTCGACGTGTTTTACCTCGCTGAGGAAGGCGTCTTCATGCAAACCGGAAAGCGCACCTTCATTCTTGACAAGCTTGAACGACGGGACAACTCGTTTCAGCGAATTTTCATGTATGACGACAACGGCAGCAAGGGCAGTGAAACCATTACCGCCCTGAATGGCAAACTGGTGGATGACCCGGCCAACTCCCGGCCTGTCTTGCGCCTCGATGACGGTCACCGGATGGAAATGAAGTCGAAGGATGCAACAGCTTCCACGGCCACACTGGACCCCCCGGTAGTCGGCGATTTCCAGTCAGCCGATGTGGCGCTTGGCGAATTGTCGAAAGAAGTCTACCGCCCGCGCGGCCGCAATGAACGCGAACTGACGCTAACGGAATTGCACACGCAATTGCAGCGTACAGACCTGAGCGACAGACGAAAGCAACATCTGGAATCCCAGTTCCACATCAGGCTGGCACTGGTGGCGCTTGTGCTGATCTTGCCATTTCTGGCACTGCCCTATGCAATCGGCTCACGCCGCGGCAACCGGGCCTACAGGTTCGCCGTCGCTCTCATCCTGCTGGTGGCATTCCATGAAGTACTGCAACAGGGCCATCTGTTGACCCGCGTATCCGGCACTTCCGTATGGCTGACCATATGGACACCGTTTTCCCTGTTTGCCGCCTTTGCATTCTGGCGATTCTACGTCACCTGTTACACCCTGCCCCGGCCCTGGCTGGAACCGCTGATGGAAGACATTGCCGACATTGTCAAAGCCGTCTGGCGCAAGATCAGGCCCCTGCCTGCCCCGGGTTCACTATGAAGACGATCGGCTGGCTGCTGTCAAAGATGATCCTGCTCAGGTTCATAATGATCCTGAGCGGTATTTCAGTTTTCGTCGTTTCACTGACCGTTGTGACCTATTCGGAAGAAATTCTGAAGCGGGGTGCGGGCGGTGCGTCACCGATAGCCGAATACGCATTGCTGCTGTTGCCGGTCACAGCGTCCACCTTCATGGCCATTTCCGTATTGCTTGGAATCCTGCTGGCGCTTGTCGAGCTGTCCTATCGCAGCGAGCTGACCGCTATCTGGGCAACCGGTCTTTCGCCGGCGCGAATTGTCTTCATGCTGTTTCCGCTGGCCGTGATCATTGGCGGCATGACATTCCTGATCGCGGATCAGGGCGTACCGAGAGTGACACCCAAGCTGATCGATTGGGGCATTGGGGAATATGGTGGCAAAAAAGCAGGCTCCGCCAACGGCAAGGCGATATGGATGCGCGCCGGTAATGACATTTTGCGGGCCTCGCGCGCAAATGCCGACGCAACTGAACTGACCGATATCATTATTTTCCGCCGCGCGCCTGACGGCAAACTGCTGGAGCAGATCAATGCGCACACGGCAACTCTGGTCAACCGGCGCTGGCAGCTCGAAGATGTAATCATCTACCATGCGGAAAACGTAAAGCCCAACCGCATCAAACGGCTGGTGTACTCGGGAAACATGCGGCCTGCACGTGAAGGTAAACGCTCCGGCGAACCGTCCGAGATGTCGACCGTTGACCTTGGGTATTTCATTCGCAATGAGGGTTTCGGGATCAAGCCGGTACACGTGTTCGAAACCTGGTGGCATCGGCGCATGTCATTGCTGTTCACGCCGTGGCTGATGATTGCCCTGTGTATCCCGCTGGCGGTTCAATTCAAACGCGGCGGTGCCGCAGGCCGCCTGTTCATGGTCGGGCTGGCCCTCGGCTTCACTTTCTCGATATTCGAAGGCATCGCCCTGACCATGGGAGAAGTGGGTTTCGTGCCGCCCTGGTTTGGCGCCTGGGCGCCATTCCTGGTCTATGCGGCCATTGCCGGCGCCATGACCTTCAAGGCGGAAACTGTCAGCTGACGATTATGCTCCGGCAGCCGAAGCAGCCGTAAGCTGCTTGCCGGCCACAACCGTTGCGAAAAGTTCGATGATCCGGTCGATTTCGGCTTCGGTATGCGCAGCTGATACAGAACAGCGCAACAGGCACAATTTTCCCGGCGTACCGGGCGGCAGTGCAATGTTCACGTAAACGCCGGCGGCCAGCAGTTCGTTCCACATCACCAGCGTTGACGGTTCATCCGCACACTTGACCGCAATCACCGGGCTCACCTCATCACATCCCAGTTCAAGCCCGAGCCCGCGAAGTCCGTGGAACAGACGGGCTGAATTGGCCTGCAGCCGGTCACGCCGTTCCGGCTCGCGCGCCAGCAATTTAACCGCCGCTGTGGCGGTGGCAACGGATGCCGGCGAAGGAGAGGCGGTGAACATGTACGGCTTGGAGGAATAGCGAACCGTTTCGAACAAAGGATGGTTGGAGGCGCCAAACCCGCCAATGGCGCCGATCGACTTGGAAAACGTGCCAACGACGAAATCAGCCTCATGCATCAGTCCGGCTTCATCTGCCAGTCCACAGCCATTGGGTCCGAGAACGCCGAACGAATGGGCTTCATCGACGAGCAACTGGAAGCCGTGCTTCTTCTTGACCTCGACAAAGTCTGCCAGCGGTGCCCGGTCTCCCAGCATGGAGTAGATGCCCTCCAGAACCACCAGATGCCCGCCGCCGGTATCTCCCATGCGTGTCAGGCGCTTGTCGAGGTCGGCAGCATCATTGTGCCGGAAACGCACAAGCTGTGCGCCGGACAGCGTGCATCCGTCGTAGATCGAGGAGTGACTGTCGGCATCCAGGAAGATGGTATCCTTGGGCCCGGCAAGGCCGGCCATCATGCCGAGGTTGGCCTGATAGCCGGTTGAGAACACAATGCAGTGCTTCATGCCGAGAAATCCGGCCAACTCCCGCTCCAGCTCCTCGTGGATGGCGTAGCTGCCATTGGCAATCCGCGAACCTGTGGTGCCGGTGCCATGCTCGGCCAGGGCCCGCTGGCCCGCCTCGATGCACGATGCCTCGAATGTCACGCCCATATAGTTGTTGGTGCCGGCAAGAATGGTGTCGCGCCCGTCGATCATCGCCCGTGTCGGCGACAACAGCTTCTCGTTTACCGGACCGACGCGCGAGCCTGCTTGCGCCACCCGCTGCATCCGCTCCATGAGCGCTTTGTTCTTGTCGAGCAAATCAACCATTGTCCTGCCTCATGCCAAAGGAGTTATGTTTTCTTGCGGGCCTGAACCACCGAGATCAGGTCTTTCATGGTGTGAGTGTCCGATAACACATTCAGCGGAATATCCATGTCGAAATGATCTTCCACTTCCATGACGAAATCCATCACGGAAACAGAATCGATTGCCAGATCCACTGCAATCTCGGTTTGCGGTTTCAATTCGACCTGCTTTTCATTGAACGGTTGCAACAGCTCGCTCAGCTTGTCGAAAATTTCCTGCTCGTCGTCCGTCATACTCTGTTATCTCCATCAACAATGTGCCGCTTTGTAGGCGTGTCTCATCTGTCAGGCAACCATCCGTGCGCCGTGTACCAGCGAAGCGTGTCGGCAAATCCCTCAGCAAACTTCATTCGCGGTTGCCAGTGCCCGGTGGCGTCCAGACGTTGCCCGTTGATCACCCAGTCACGGTGATAGAGTTCGCGCGCCTTGCCGGCCGTCAGAATCTGGGCCCTGCCGGTTGTCGAGGCCAGCATGCCACCGGCAATTCCCGCCATCTGCACGATCAGGCGCGGCAACAGGTGAACCCGGGGCGTGAAACCCAGCGTTTGCCCGGCGGCGCGAGCCACATCGCGCCAGCTATACCCGCCTGATGTCGCATCATCTGCCTCATAGACGATGCCATCCTGGACAAGGCCTTCTGAGGCAGCGACCAGCCCGCGCGCCAGATCATCGACATGCAACAGGGAAATCCGCTGATCGTGTGTACCGGTCAGGATCGCATGCCGCCTCGACAATTGCTGCACCAGCGGCAGCGTGGCGCGATCACCCGGCCCATAGACCGCCGGCGGGCGTATGCACATCCACTCCATCCCCCCTGCCGTGCCTGCAACAATGGCTTCCGCTTCCGCCTTTGATGCGCAATATGCCGACAGGGCCGGCTCTCTGGCAGCCAGCGACGAGACATGAACAAACCTTGCCACGCCGGCCCGCCTTGCCGCGTCAACAACTGCACCGGTGCCTTGCGCGTTGACCTGCATGAATTGCGCTGCATCAACCGCCTTGATCGCACCAGCCACATGCACAACCACCTCGGCCCCGCCAACCAGCTTGTCCACAGCCTGCATGTCGTCCAGCGCGCCCTCGACAACGACGGTCGAGGCTGGAAATTTCTTGCTCAGTCGGGATCTGTCGCGGACCAGCGCCGTGACTTCATGGTCGCGGGCAGCAAGCCGGCGCACCAGGTGCGATCCCACAAATCCGGTAACTCCGGTAACCGCAATCCGAAGGGGCGCAGCAGGCGCTGTTCGAGGAGACATGGCTCAACACTTAGCAACAGATTATTCCGCTATGCAGCGGATCGACGTTAACGGGCGTCAGCCTATTCGGCGGCCACGGACATGGCATTGTCTATGGTCTTGAAATCGCTCACGATTTCAACAATGTCACCATTGCCAAACATGGTTTTCGCTCCCGAACGCGACAGTTTTCCCGACGACGTGAACGGCAGTGATTTGGGCGGCACCATAACCACTTGCGCCTCGATGCCGATAGTCCGAGAGATCTGCGCCTTGACCGCCTTGCGGACCGATTCGATCTCGTCGTCCTTGCGCAAGCGGCACTGCACCAGCACACACACGCAATCTTCGCCATGCGAACCTTCCACGGCAAATGCGGCTACGTCCCCGTCCCGAACAGCAGCAAGTTTCTCGACAGACCATTCAATGTCCTGCGGCCAGATATTGCGGCCGTTGTGCAGGATCATGTCCTTGGCCCGTCCGGTGATGACGATCTCGCCATCCAGCCAGTAGCCCATGTCACCAGTGTCCATGAACCCGTCGTCGCGCATGATCGCGGACGTGGCGGCATCATTGCGGAAATAACCGCTCATCAGGCTGGGGCCGGCAATCTCGATGCAACCGATTTCGCGGTCACCCAGTTCCTTACCGGTAATATTCACCACCCGCATCTTGTGCGCGGGCAGCGGGCGTCCGCAGACAACGAAGCTGCGAACCAGCTCAGGGTCGGTTTCGCTTGAAACCTCCGCAACGCCGTATTCTTTCATTGCCGTACGATCGATCACGTCAACCCGGATCTCTTCGTCTGCGTCTACAAAGCAGACACCGAGCGTGGATTCCGCCATGCCGTAGCTGGGCAGAAACGCCTTCGATTTGAACCCGGCAACACCCAGGGTCTCTGAAAACAGTTTCAGCACGTCGGCACGCACCATGTCGCCGCCGATGCCGGCCACACGCCATTGATCAAGCTTCAGCTCGGACAGGCTGCCATTGGCGCGCCGCGCTGCAAGGTCATAGCCAAACGACGGGCCATAAGCGACTGTGCACTGGTTTTGCGACATCAGCTTGAGCCAGAGCGCCGGGCGGCGCGCGAACGCCGGTGTGGCAAGATAGTCGACCGACACCTGCCCCATCATCGGCGACAGGCAGAACCCGACCAGTCCCATGTCATGATACAGCGGCAGCCAGGAAAACGCCCTGTCGGTCGGGCGAATCTTCAACCCGTGGCGCAGAATGGCCATGGTGTTCGCACACGCGGATTTCTGCGAAATCAACACACCCTTCGGATTGGATGTGGATCCGGAGGAATACTGGATATAGGAGATGTCTTCAGGGCCAAACGGCTGCAGCGCGGGACCTTCAGATGAAAAACCTGCGAGCTGCTCATGGCTCAAAACACGCTTTATTCCGGCCCGGCCTGCAGCATCACGAACCAGCTCATCGAGATCAGCAGTGGTAACCACGGCGGTTGCGTGGGCACTTTCGAGCATGCCGGCAATACGTGTCACATAACTTTCACGACCGCCGATATACATGGAATACGGCAGCGGGCACGGCACCATGCCGGCATACTGGCAGCCGAAGAACACCACCATGAACTCGGCACCGGTCTCAGCCACCACACCGACGCGCTCTCCCGGTTTGATGCCGGCATTGACAAGCTGGTGTGCTGCGGCGATCGCACGCTTTCTCAACTGCCGATAGGTTACGCTTTCATCGAGCTGGCCGCGAGGGCCGTAAAAATTCATCCCAGTCTGGCCCTGGGCTGCATAATCAAGCCCCTCGCACAAGGTGGTAAACCCACCGAGGCGCTGTACCAGATCGGTATTGATTGTTGGTGTTCCTTCGGGCGTAAACGGGCGGATTTCCGCACCGGCTCCCGTACCAATTTCGGTTGTCGTGTCTACACGCACCAATCGAACCCCTTTTTTCCGGCGAACCGATGACAACTCCCTGCCGATGCCATGCGATGCATATCGCCATCACCACCAATTGATTAAAGTTTTATCAGATGCGGCAGCTGACACTGAAATCACTTGATATTTCAGAATGTAACGCGCCAGCCCATCAGTGTTCCGAATACATGCGCAATACGCCCTAAAACGCACGAAAACCGCCTGATCTGGCCCAATATCCCGCTAACATCTCGATACATTACAGTCTTCATCAAGGTTAACCTGCCACATTGATGCCGTGTCTGGCGTCCGATGCAGGCGTCATTGTGGCTAAAAAATGATTCGCCCCGTCATGACTCCCACAATCAGCAAGGCCAGCACGCCGAAAGTAAAACCGGTCAGCCACGCCATCATCAATTGCGAGCTGATACGTCCATTACCTGCTTCAAAGCTGCGCTCTCCGCGTTGCGCCTCGATAAGCGAATGAGAAGCGTGTTCACGGATCTTGGCGATCATTTCCTTCATGTCGCGGGTTTCAAGCATGGTTTCATGTGCGGCCTGTTCCTGACGCATCAGGCGGAATGTCCGCGGGTCCGGTTCCATGACGACAAACGAGATGTTGTCGATCCACAGGCGGGGCGGGAATCCGTCCACCATCTGCAGGGGCAGCAGCCTCGCCAGGCGAGGCTCTTTTGAAACCTGTTTTTTCAGGCTTTCGTGCAGCGCGGCAAGGCGCAACGTCTGGGCATCTTTTATGTCGACAAGCGCATCAAAGTGCGCAGCCTGGGCCAGGCGGGCCCGGCGTACATCACGCTCCAGCCCGTCCATCTGCCGGTTGGCACCAAGACCACCGGTCCCGCCTATGTCCGGTTGCTGCTCACTCACCTCATCGATCCCTTTTACATCAAAGGAAGTAATCCACCCGTGAGAGGCCGACGGTCACCATCATCAACCGCCTGCACGCATGCGCACTACTTGTGCCGAAACGGCACAGGCAAACCAACACGCAATGTTCTCCCGGAGAACTCTTGCATACGTCATGCCATTGTGGGAGTCGCTATCGGGACCTTCCGGCAAATCGGGGTATCTGGTCCGCGGGATGGGGTTGCGCAGCAGATCAGCGGTTTCTGAACGGCCGCGTCAGCAGGCCGATAAGGTTTTCATCATGACGCCGCTCAACACCGATCGGCATGTCCTTCCAGCGGCTGGTGGCCGACCGGCTGCCAAACACGATATCCCATATCGACAGGATGTTGGCGTAGTTGCTGTCAGTGTCAGCCCGGATGGCATGATGATGCACCCAGTGGATTGATGGCGTAACCAGCACTTTCGACAGCGGTTTTTCCAGCCAGCCCGGCAGTGCCACATTGGAATGGTGAAACAGCGCCATGCTCAGTACGCAGGTTTCAAACACCACCACCGACAGCAACGGGATGTCCAGCAGCCAGATAACTGCAGCCCGCACAAACGCAGACAGCACCACCTCGCCAAAATGAAACCGGACGGCTGAACTTGCATCGAGAAATTCATCCAGATGATGCACTTCGTGAAACCGCCACAGAAACGGAACCTCGTGATTGGCGCGGTGCCACCAGTAAATCCAGCAGTCCAGAATGATCAGATCCATCAGCAGGCCGGTCCCGCCCGACCACCAGTCCGGCCGCCAGCCCAGCGCATGGGTGGCAGCCAGTGCCGACAGCGGGATGACCAGAACAGGTGACAATCCTGCATTGAGCAACAGCAGTCCAAAATTCTTGGCAACCCGCAAGGTGTTTTGCGCCAACGTCTTCAAATGCGCACCGGCAAGCGGGCGAGCCCTGGGAAACGCACGTTCAAGCACCAGAAACGCGATCGCGACACCCGCAATCCACATGGTCTTGTATTCCAGAAGGCTGTCAATCTGATCCATGGCACCATTGTAATGATATTGCAGGATCAACAACACCTAACATCCCTGTGAAAGGCCTGCGGCAAAGTTTCACTCGGACTTATACCAAAAGAGGAAATTATTAACTCATTTGGTATTACCCGGTTTTTGCTGAATGAACTGCCACACCAGCGGCATCGCCAGTGCGATCAGCACAAACCGGCCGATCTGGTGCGCTCCGACGAATGCAGGATCAAGCCCGAGCGCAAACGCCATGATCGTCATGGCCTCCATGCCGCCGGGCGCGAATGCCAGGATGGTCCAGGCAAACGGCACGTCGGCAATCGCGCTGGCCGCCGCCGCGCCTGCAACACTGACCACCAGTGCCACACCCAGACCGGCCAGGCCGGCACCGCCAATACTTGCGATGTCTGCCGGTTTCACACCGGCAAACCGCATTCCGATCATGGTGCCCAGAAACACGAATACCGGTATCAGCACCCACGTCGGCAGTGTGCCATGCACCACTTCACCGACATGCATGACGGCACTGGCCAGCGCCGGTCCCAGGACCAGCCCTGCCGGCACCCTGAGCTTGTCAAAAACGAAACCGGCCACCAGCCCTGCCCCCAACACCAGGACAAGGTCACGCAGGGAGCCGGGTTGCGGCAGCACTTGCGTCGGCGCATCGGACAAGTCACCCAGTGATGAAATCAGCGACGGCAGCACCGCCACCAGCACAAACAGCCTGATAACCTGGGACACGCTGACTTTCTTCAGGTCGGCGCGGGTGTCAGCCGCCAGCGCCAGCGCCACCGACAGAGCCCCCGGCATCACTGCAAAGTAGGAAGTTGCCCGGTCCCAGTCGTAAACCTTGCGGAAAAACACCACCCCGGCCCACACCAGCACCACCATGGTCAGCGCCAGCATCATGAAGCTCAAAGGCCAGCGCGACAGCGTGTTCAGGGTTTCAGGTGTAACCGCCCCACCGATCTGCAGGCCAAGCAGAATGAATATGATTTTACTCAGGTGCCGTGGCATTGCCTGTTTTATGACGCCGGACAAGGATGCCGCCGCCACCGTCACCACGGATCCCGCCAGCCACGGCGCCGGCAATCCAAGCCACCAGAACACCGCGCCCCCGCCAAGGCCGATTGCCAGCGCGGCAATGACCTGTTCCAGGTCGCGTTTGCTCAATCCGGCGATCAAGCTTTGCGCTCTTTCAAACCTGTCACCACTTCATCCGTGTGCTCGCCGAGCCCGGGGCTGGCCCGGTCGAGCTTCAAGGTGCTGTCTGAAAACACAATCGGCGTCCGCACGCTCGGCACCATGACGCCTTCACCATCGGGCACATCGACGCGCAATCCACGTTGCAGGAGTTGCGGGTCGGTGAATGTGTCCTCAACGGAATTGATCGGACCGGCAGGAATGAACTTCGCGTCGAATTCCGCCAGCATGTCGTCACGCGTGCGCAATGACGTTTTGGCAGAAATCAGTGCCGCCAGTTCATCGCGGTTTTTCACCCGGTCCTGATTGGTCCTGAAACGGGCATCGTCAATGAGGTCTTCGAGATCCAGCACCTGGCACATTTTCGACCATTGCGGTTGTGATCCGGTGGCAATGATCAGGTGACCGTCACTGGACGGAAAAACCTGATAGGGCACGATGTTCGGGTGTGCATTGCCCATGCGCGTGGGCGAGGTGCCTGATACCAGATAGTTCAGTGCCTGATTGGCGAGCACAGCACTCATGGCATCGAACAGAGCCATGTCGATGTGCTGTCCCTTGCCGGTTTGCTCCCGTACCATCAGTGCCGACTGAATGGCTATTACGCCGTAAAGCCCAGTAAAAATGTCGGCAAAGGCGACACCCATTTTCTGTGGCTGCCCGTCAGGATCGCCGGTCAGGTCCATAATACCGGCAAGCCCCTGGATCATGAAATCATAACCGGCCTTGTGGGCATAGGGTCCGGTCTGCCCGAAACCCGTCAGCGACAGGTAAACCAGCTTCGGATTCAGCTCGCGCAATGATGCATAATCAAGCCCGTACTTGGCCAGGCCGCCGACCTTGAAATTTTCAACAAAAACGTCTGCATCCGCGACCAGGGCGCGGATGGTTTCGCGCCCCTCCTGCGTCTTGAAATCAACGATGACTGACTTCTTGCCCCGGTTGGCCGAGTGAAAATAGGCCGCATCGCCATCCGAGCCATCTGCTCGTTTGACGAATGGCGGGCCCCAGTTGCGGGTGTCATCACCGCCGGGGCTTTCCAGCTTGATGACCTCGGCACCGAGATCAGCCAGCGTCTGTCCGATCCACGGCCCAGCCAGGATCCGCGCCATCTCGATCACCTTGAGGCCCTGCAATGGTGCCGTCATGTATTACCTCCGTTAAGGTCAGCCGACCGGTGTGTGGCCGAAGCTCTTCATTGCCATCAGGGCGTCTGCGCCACCCAGCTTTTCAATCAGCGTTTTCTGATCCGCGAATGCATCCCGGTTGACGCTTTCCGGATCGATGGCATGCCCCATGAGGGTGCGGAGCATGTCACGCTGGCGTTCATGATCACGCGACCGGCCAAGGTCACGCAACTCCTGCGGATCATCTGTCAGATTGAAAAGCTGTGGGGCATGACCGTTGGCGTAGTGTACATACTTCCACTCGCGATAGCGCAGCATGGTTATGCCGCACGGTGAGCCGCCATCGTGGTACTCCGACAGGACGAAGCGGTCGGGTTCCGCGCTGGAAATAAAATCCTGAAGCGGCCGCGACATCCACGGCTCGCGCGCCGGCTGTGGTTCCATGCCAACGGTCTGCTGAACGGTGGCTGAGACATCGGTCAGCGAGACCGGAGTTGAATTTACCCCTTCTGCAACCCCCGGCCCCATCATCATCATGGGTACGGCAACGGAATCTTCATACATCACCGACTTGGCCCAGAAGCCGTGACTGCCCAGCATTTCTCCATGGTCTGACAGATACATGACGGATGTGTCGCGTGCGGCACCTGAGTCTTCGAGCGCTTCCATGACATGGCGGATATTGTCATCCAGAAAGCTCACAAGGCCATAATATCCCCTGCGCGCCACATCGCGCATGCCATCGTCGAAGTGGTCGTCATAGTTCCAGAACTGCGCCATCTGCTGCAATACGTCATGCTCGGGCATTTGCGATGCCGGCACAGGTATCTCGGCACGTTCATACAAACGGTAATACGCTTCCGGGCATTGCAGCGGGTAATGCGGGCTGATGAACGATACAAACAGGCACCATGGCCGGGTCTTGAATTTGGTCGCATACTTTTTCAGCCATTTGACGGCTTCGTGGCTTACGCGACGGTCATATTCGGTGTACTCGGTTTCGCCCGGTCCGATGTCTTCACTAAACGCTTTTGTGTCATCGTAGGCAGGCATCGGGTCACGCAACAGTCCCTGCACCCATCCGGCCCCGTCATTGGCCAGATACATCGGCTCGATTTCTTCATCGAAACCATGGTCATCGCCAGCGCGCCGGAAATGCAGCTTGCCGATGGACACCACCGGATGGCCCTGATCACGTAACCTGTGCATCCAGCTTTCTTGCTGGCCGTAATAGGGTTCCGCCGAAGACCAGCACCGGGTTTCGTGCACCTGCATACCTGTTGCCAGCGATGCCCTGGCCGGCACGCAAATCGGCGATGGCGTGTAGGCATTGGTAAACCGGGTGCCGAGCCGGGCAATGGTATCAAGCGTCGGGGTACGCACCACCGGATCGCCATAACATCCGGTCACGCGCCTTGCGTGTTCGTCGGAGCAGAAGATAATCAGGTTGGAGGGACGTTGGTCAGGCATGATGCGCTGCAATCTGCGTTAATTTTAACGCCGGTGGAAGCCCTTGTTGCGCATGGCCTGCCTGCACAAACAACTTGACCTAGCATCAACTGTTTTGGAGTGTGCCTTCAACCAACAAAAAGGAATGACTGTTCATGCTGCTCAAAGACAAGATCGCAATCGTAACCGGTGCTTCAGGGGGCCTGGGCCTGGCCATCGCAACCAGCTTTGCCGAACACGGCTGCAAGGTCGTGACCTCCGATGTCACCGACGAACAGGGCGAGAAGGCCGCTGCCGGCCTGCGTGACCAGGGCTACGATGTGCGCTACTCACATTGCGATGTTACCAAACGCGCCGACATTCAGGCCCTGATCGATTTCACCGTCGAAACCCATGGCCGCCTCGACATCATGATGGCGAATGCGGGCATCGTGACCGTCTCCGACCCGCTTGAGCTGACGGATGAAGACTATGACAAGGTGATGGCGGTAAACCTCAAGGGTGTGTTCATGTCCGGCCAGCTGGCGGCAAAACAAATGCTGGCCCAGGCACCGGATGAAAACGGCTCGAAGGGCAATATCATCAACATGTCCTCGGCCAATGCCGTGCTGACCATCCCCGAAATCACCCCTTATGTCATGTCAAAGGGCGGGGTGAACCAGTGGACCAAAGCCTTTGGCATCCGGCTTGCCCAGGAAGGCGTTCGCGTCAATGCCATCGGCCCCGGCTCAATTGCCACCGAAATGTTCCAGACGGTTGCCGCCAACCCGGAAAAGATGCGCGCCATCATGTCCCGCACACCCATGGGACGCCCCGGCGAGCCTGACGAAATCGGCAAGATTGCAGTGTTCCTGGCGTCTGACCTGTCGAGCTATATCACCGGGCAGACCATCTATCCTGATGGCGGCAGGATGGGTCTGAACTACACAGTTCCTGTGAAGGAATAGGAAATGCGCAAGGCCACCCGGCGGGGCAGACGTGGTGGCCGTGCCGAACAAGGAATACGTCCTGACCGTACCGCGCCAGCTTACGTCAAACGCCGGGTTCCGTTCTTCGAGTATCTCGATGAGGCAGGCCTGGTGGCGCTCGAAAGGCAGGCTGACTGGCTGATCGAGGAGATCGGCCTGGAGTTTCGCGAGGACGAAAGTGCGCTTGAGACCTGGCGGTCAGCAGGCGCGACCGTCACCGACACTCGCGTGCGCGCCGATGCGTCCATGATCCGGGAATTGTGCAAAACCGCTCCATCACAGTTTACCCAGCTTGCCCGAAACCCGGCACGCTCCGTCACCATCGGTGGCAGTAACCAGGTGTTCGCCCCCATCTATGGCGCTCCCTTTGTGCGTGATCTGGAAAACGGCCGCCGCTATGGCAGCATTGCCGATTTCGAAAAACTGGTGAAACTCACCTACATGCTGCCCGGATTGCATCACGGCGGTTTCGTGACCTGCGAACCGTGTGATGTGCCGGTCTCCAAGCGCCATCTCGACATGCAGTATCTGCACATGTCGTTATCGGACAAACCGCATCTCGGCGCCATTACGGAAGGCTCGCGCGCCGACGATTCCGTTGCCATGGCGCGTATTCTTCATGGTCAGGAAACCTTTGACGCCAATTGCGTCATCATGGGCAACGTCAACACCAACTCCCCGCTTCTGGTCGACAAGGTGGTGACCGAAGCCATCCGCGCCTACTGCGGCAACGGCCAGGGCATCGTGGTCGTGCCGTTCATCCTGTCAGGTGCCATGGGGCCGGTGTCAACGGCTGCCTCCATCGCGCAGGCCCTGGCGGAGGCCATGATGGTGTGCGCGTTTTCGCAACTCGTAAAGCCCGGTGCACCGTTCATTCTGGGCAACTTCCTGTCCTCCATGAGCCTCCGGACCGGAGCGCCGACATTCGGCATGCCGGAACCGACAATGTCGAATTATGTCATCGGGCAGCTGGCGCGCCGGCTTGGGCTTCCACTGCGCTGTGGTGGATCGCTGACCGCGTCGAAAATTGCAGATGCACAAGCCGCCTATGAAAGTGCTGACTCCATGCATTCAACCGCGCTTGCCGGGGCGAACTTCGTGCTGCACGCCGCCGGATGGCTGGAGGGCGGACTGTGCACCGGATTCGAAAAACTGGTCATGGACGCTGACCGGCTCGGCGCCTACCAGGTCCTGCTTGAGGGACTGCCGGTCGACGACAACGCGCTGGCCCGCAGCGCCTATGGTGAGGTTGAACCGGCCGGGCATTTTCTGGGCTGTGCCCACACCATGGAAAATTACCAGACCGCGTTTTATGAAGCAGCGCTGTCGGACAGCGAAAACGTGGAGAACTGGGAGGAAAGGGGCTCGCAGGACATGGCCCTGCGCGCCTCGAAAAGATGCGCACACCTGCTTGACGAGTACCAGCCACCGGCGCTCGATGCGGCGGTGGACGAGGAACTGAAGGACTTCGTCTCCCGCCGCAAGGCGGAACTGCCGGACGCGTGGTACTAGGGTCAGGACCCTAGCTGGCCAGGCTTTCGATGCGGGCATTGACCACCTGATCGGCCAGCTTTGGATCAAGCCGTTCGAGATGGTCGAATTCGGCGGTGTAGGTGGCCACGCCGGCAGTGGATGATCTGAGTTCGATGATCATGTCCGACAAGGTGGATCTGGGGATCAGCGCCTGTACCGTATCCCAGCCGGGCCAGCCTTGCCGCGGTTCAAACCCCAACAACTGGCCACGCCGTTGCGGCACCATTGTCGTGATGCTGGCGATGGCATCCGACGGCGCATGAATGGACACTTTCATGATCGGTTCCAGCAGCACCGGGCCGCACTGCGGCATGCCTTCGCGCATGGCAAGATTACCGGCAAGCTGAAAGGCCATGTCGGACGAGTCCACGTTATGATACGAGCCATCCGCCAGGTTGACGGCTACATCGACCACCGGGAAACCCAGTGGACCACGCCCCAGATAATCACGCACGCCGGTCTCCACCGACCCGATGAACTGCTTCGGAACCGCGCCGCCGACAATGGTATTGGAAAACTCAAACCCGGATCCGGGTTTCTGCGGCTTTATCTCCAGCACCACATCGCCATACTGGCCATGGCCGCCGGATTGCTTCTTGTGGCGTCCCCGCTGGGTGACGGATTTGGTAATGGTCTCCTGATAACCGACGTCCGGGGCGTGGGTGTGGATGGTGATCTGGGACCGGCTCTCCAGTCGCTCGACGGCAATCCGCACGTGCATCTCTCCCGATCCATGAAGGATGGTTTCAGAGGCCTGCTGACTGTGCTCGATCCGGATCGACGGATCTTCATCCACAAGCCTGGAGAGTGCTGTGGAGAGCTTCACCTCATCTCGCCGGTCAGCCGGTCTGATGCCAACCGCGTACAACGACTGCGGCGGCATCAACGGGGCGATGTCCGGCGGTGTGGTTTTCTCTGCATACAGGACACTGCCGGTCGTAACGGTGTCGAGCTTTCCCAGTGCAACGGTCTCCCCGGTGCCTGCTGAGGACACCTTGCTGGTCTCCCGGCCAAGCAGGGTATGCATGCCGGACGCCTTCAGGTTGCTGTGGTCTTCATCTGCGAGGTGATCGCCATCGCCGAGTTTGCCCCTGAGCACGCGAACCACCGACAACTTTCCGGAGTGCGATGTGTGGATGGTCTTGATGACCCCGGCCACAGTGTCACCGGTTTCCGGAATATCCAGCCGTTCACGGGTCGAACTGTAGTCCGGCGCATCGTGACGAATGGTTTTCAGCAGACGCAGGATGCCGGTACCGTTTTCAGCGGAGCCGAACAGCACCGGCGTGACCCAGCCGTCGTGGAGCTCCGTCGTCAGGTCCTGCAACACCACGTCCATCGGTGGTGAGACATCCTCAAGCAACTGCTCCATCAGCACATCGTCATGGTCAGCCAGCGTTTCAAGCATGGAAAACCGCGCCTCTTCCTCGCGTACGCGGTCCTCTTCCCCGACATCGGAGACTTCAGCTTCCGCGTGCGGGCGGTAGGTGTAGGCCCGCTCCAGGGCGAGGTCGATGCAACCCGTAACAGCGCCATCCTTCCAGATCGGAATCTGGCGCAACAACAGTGGATTCTCACTGGCTGTCTGCAGCATCTGCAGCATCTGCTGGACCGAGCCCGCCGCCTTGTCGATCTTGTTGAGAAACAGCACGCGCGGCAAACCGATTTCATCCAGCCGCCTCAAGGTCAGTTGCAGGGCCGGCAGTTTCTTTTCATCCGCCTCGACCACAACGATGGCGAAGTCACAAAACCGCAAAACCGGCTCTGCTTCATAGGCATATTCCACCGAACCGGGACAGTCGACCAGCGTCAGGCTGTCTCCCTGGTTGGATAGGGTGGCAACCGTTGCTTCAACACTCATGCCGTGCGCTCGGGCTTCCGGCGACCCGAACCCGACCATATTGCCGGAAGCGACGGTATTCTGTCGCGGTATTGCGCCGGTGCGCGCGAGTATGGCTTCCAGAAGTGTTGTCTTGCCGCTCGACATTGGCCCGATCAGTGCTGCGCACTTGGGCCCTGACGGTCTGCTACGGGGGGATGCTTCCATTGGTCAATAACCTCCGCTCAATCGCATTTCGCGAAATCCCGGATGTTATGGTTGGATCGACCGGGACACCGATCTCTGCCTGTTTGCTTCCTTTGGTATTAGTCTGCAGCCGTCATGCTTTCACCAATTGGCGGGAAGAGCAAGAACCCGCCGGCAAGGACTGCCGCCTTGGCTGTCCAAAAAACGCAAAAACTGGCAACTTAATGCGGGAGAACGGTTGTTGCAGCGCCGGTTGGCTACCGCACCAGGTGCCGGGTCAGGCGTTTTTCCAGCCAGTCCCAGGTTCTGCGCAAGCCCTCCACCATCGTGAAATAGATGATCGCCGCCCATATATAGACGTTGAAGTCGAAGGTCCGGGAAAACGCCAGTTTCGTGGCACCCATCAAGTCAAAGACTGTCACCAGACTGGCAACAGCGGAGGCTTTGACCATCAAGATGATCTCATTGCCCAGTGGCCTCAGCGCGGTGATCATGGCTTGCGGGAAAATAACCTTCCAGAACGTCACGCCCTTCTTCAGGCCCATCGATTCAGCAGCTTCACGCTGGCCGCGTGGAATGGATTCGATGGCTGTCTTGTATATCTCGGCCTGATAAGCGGTGGTGTTGAGGACGAAGGTCAGCAACACACAATTGTAAGCGTCTTTGAAGAACCACCACAGGCCCAGCGATTGCAACTGATCCACGAACTGCCCGGCGCCATAATACATAAGGAACATCTGCCCCAGTATCGGCGTACCCCTGAAAAAATACACATAGCCGAACGCACATGCCCGGACGAATTCAGACTTGGACATGCGCGCGAATGCCATTGGAATGGCCAGCAATCCGCCCAGGACAATTGAAGACACGACCAGTTTGATCGTGATGATCAACCCTTCAGCCATTTTGGGGATGTATTTGAAAAACACGTCCGGATCGAAGGCAGAATAAAGCGACCACGCCAGACCAACTCCAAGCACAATCCATACGCCACATAGCGCCGTCCCGACAATGCGCGGCAGCGTCCATTTGCGAATGGCTTCAGGTGGCGGATTTCTGGCTTCTACTATCTGAACAGTTGTATCGCTCATGCCGTGCGCTGCTCCCCGCGTTTGACGTGGGCTTCAACCGCGCCCAGGCCTTTGGCTGAAACAAGCGAGAGCACCAGATAGATCAGCAATGCCACAGAGTAAAAGAACAATGGCTGCTTGGTCGATCCAACCGCAACATTGGTGTTCCGTAACAGATCATTAAGTGCGATTACAGACACCAGCGAGGTTTCCTTAAGCAGGATGAGCCACAAATTGCTCAGGCCACCAATCGACAGCCTGATCAGTTGCGGCAGGGTAACCAGTCGAAACGCCTGCCACCGCGTCATGCCCAGTGCCTGCGCCGCTTCAGGTTGTCCGACGGGAATTCCCTTGAATGCGGAAGCGAACACCTCGCTCGAGAATGCCGAGAAAACCAGTCCCAAAGCCACCATGCCGGCAACAAACCCGTTTACTTCTACATAGGCATCGGTGAACAGGGCGACTATGCGCTGCAAGATAATCTGACCGCCGTAATAGACGATGAGCAGGGTTAAAAGCTCCGGTAATCCGCGAAAAATGGTAGTGTAAATATTGGCCGCTGTTTGCAGCGATTTTTCGCCGGAAGTCTTGGCCACTGCGATTAGCAGGCCAATAGCCAGGCCAAATGGCAAGGTTGCCAGTGCAAGGCTGACCGTCAGCAAGGTGCCGGCGGCAAGTTCATCGCCCCATCCGCCTGGCCCCCAGGCCAATTGTGTGATCAGGTCCATCATATGACCATTAACTCACCCCTGAAAAAGAAACAGCCCGCCGTGACTGTAACACGGCGGGCGTCAATGTATAGCAGGTTAAGCTGAGCGATCAGTAAACAGAGAACGGAAAATACTTGTCATTAATCTTCTTGTAGGTTCCGTTTTCGAGAATCGCGGCAAGCGCTGTGTTCAGCTTGGTCGTCAATTCGTCTTCGCCCTTGCGAACCGCCATGCCGGCGCCGAGGCCAAACCACTTCGGATCATTGTGGGTTTCACCAACATGTTCGCAGCACGATCCGTCACCACCCAGCCATGCGAGAATCACGACACTGTCGGCCAGAACCGCATCAAGACGGCCTGCTGCCAGATCAGCATTGGCTTCATCCTGCGTGGCGTAAAGCTTGACGGTCGAATCCTTGTAATTGTCTTCAAGGTATGTCGAATGCGTGGTTGAAGATTGCGCACCGATTGTTTTGCCCTTCATGCCCGCCGGGCTGGTGTCGGTCATGCCGGAGCCCTTTTTGGCAACGAACTTGGCCGGTGTATTGTAGTACTTGTCGGTGAAATCGACTTTCTTCTTGCGCTCGTCGGTGATCGACATGGATGCAATGATCACATCGTACTTCTTGGCCAGCAGTGCCGGGATGATGCCATCCCAGTCCTGGGCTACAAAACTGCATTCCGCTTTCATTTCAGCACACAGCGCCTTGGCGATATCAATGTCAAAGCCCTGCAGCTCACCACTGGAATCCATATAGTTGAACGGCTTGTAGGCACCTTCTGTACCAATCCGGATTTTCGACCAGTCTGCCGCAAAGGCGCTGCCGCTCATTACAGCGGTTGCAAGAGCTGCCAAGGCCAGGCTTTTGAAGTTTTTCATGTTGTAAGTCCCATTTGTAATTTTGCTCGCTACAGTAAATTTATCCGCACCCCCCATGTAGTTTTTAAACATGGAGCAGTTTACTCAGGATTGTAAAGCGTGTCCCAAGGTCAACTTACACTATTTAATACGCTGAAACAACGCAGCACAGTCTGGACACTGGTAAAACTGGATCTCAAAGTGCGCTCAGCGTCATCCTTCGCGGATGACATACTCGCCTTCAATATCCGCCTCAACCAACTCTGCAGACCTGTTTGCAGGATCGCCGTAGCCGCCGCCGCCTGGCAGTTTCAACACCAGACGCCTGTCAAAGGGAACGTGCTGCCTGCCCTTGCCGGCAAGCCTGGTGCCGTCATCAAGCGCCACACTGCCTGCTGCGCCCGCCTGGCCGCCCTCGCGACCGCGCGGGGCATGCTTGATGCGGTCAAACATGGCATTGAAGAAAAACTCGTAGCCTTCATTCGGCGCAATTTCGATCACCTGGCCCAGCCCGCCGCGATACATGCCTGCGCCGCCCGACCCCGACCGCAGTTCCTTGCGCCACACGGTAATCGGGCCGACCTGTTCGGTGGCCTCGACAGACATCGTGCTGACCCCCGACGGAAACGCCGTTGCATTCAGGCCATCCAGTGTCGGACGGCCGCCGGTTCCGCCGGAATTGAACATCAGCACTTCCGAGCGCGGCAGGCCCGACATCGGATCAACCGGCCGGGCGGCGATCTGGACATTCCACAGGCTGCTGGACCCTTCAGCCGGCACCATCCCGCCCATGCATTTGTGCAATGCCCCGAGCACAACATCCGGCAACATCTGCCCGGTCACATGGCGCACTGACACCGCTGAAGGGCGCGGCGCGTTCAATATGCTGCCTTCGGGAGCGACAATCCGGAAAGGTTCAAGCGAACCGGCATTGTTCGGCACTTCCGGGGCAATGGCACATTTCAGGCCGTAACAGGCATAGGCGCGGGTATAGACCGCAGGCACATTGACACCGAACTTGCTGACCCCCGAAGTGCCGTCAAAGTCGGCCACGAGATCATCTCCGGTGATTGTCAGCGCAACTTTCATAACCACCGGTGCATCATACCCGTCTGCGGTCATTTCGTTGCTGTAGGTGCCATCCTTCAGGTCGGCAATTCTGGCGTGGGTCGCAGTGCGGCTGGTATTCATGATGAAGTCCGACAGCTCTTCCAGGTCATCCAGCCCGAACTCGTCCATCATGTCCTGCAACCGGTTGTCGCCGGCCTCATTGCACGCGGCAAGCGAGTAGATGTCACCGACCACCTGATCAGCCTCGCGCACATTGTTGCGCACGATCTTGATCAGGGGCTGGCTGACCTCGCCGCGTTCGGCAAACTTCATGATCGGCAGCAGGATGCCTTCTTCGTAGACTTCATTGGCATCGGGACCAAAGCCGCGCCCGCCGACATCTACAACATGCGCGGTGGAGGCGAAAAACCCGACCAGCACGCCTTCCCGGAAAGACGGTGTGACCACCGTGAAATCATGCAGATGACCCGTCCCCTTCCACGGGTCATTGGTGATGTAGACATCACCTTCGAACATGTTCTGCAGGCCGATTTCTGCCATGAAATGTGATACCGACTCCGCCATGGCATTGACATGGCCCGGCGTACCGGTCACCGCCTGCGCCATCATGCGTCCGCGGCGGTCGTAAACGCCTGCAGACAGGTCGCCGGCTTCGCGCACCGAGGTGGAAAACGCTGTCCGGATCAGCGTCGTGGCCTGTTCTTCCACAACCGCAATCAGCCGGTTCCACATGATCTGGTTGTCGACATTGCCCAAAGCGCTCACTGGCTTGTCTCCTTGTTCTGGCCGGAGCTGAGCCACAATGCCCCGTCAGCCTGGGCAACCGCCGTGAACGAACTGGTCACGATGGTGCAGGTTTCGTCTTCCACGATAAGCGCGGGACCATTGACGAAGTCACCCGGAGCCAGGTTGCCGCGCATGACCTCGGGCCCGTCCACCAGTTGCCGCGTCTGTGCATCCAGAAACGCGCGCGTGCGAGACGATGCCGCCTCGCGCAACGGCTTCTGGCCGTCAAGTTTGACCACATCCGGCAAAGGTGTCGTAACCACCACCGACCAGTTGGCAATTTCGATATCCAGATCATCGATAGTGCGCCCGAACAAACCCCGGTAAACTGTCTCGAACTCGGACTTGAACAGCTTGACATCATCTGGCTTGAACTGTTGCGCCGGTATTGGAACGGGAATTTCCCAGCCTTGTCCACGATACCGCATGAAGGCTGTAATCCGTGTCTCGGTTTGCGCATCACCAACACCCTGGCGTACAAATTCAGCAGCCGTCGCCTGCATTTCGTACAGCAGTTGATTGATGCGCTCGGCATCAAAGCTGCTCAGCCGAAAGAATGCACCACGGGTTTCCTCATAGGAAAACGGTGCGCGCAGGAAACCGATAGCCGATCCGACGCCTGCGCCGGGCGGAACGATGATGTCCCTGACCCCCAGCTTTTCAGCCTGGCGGCAAGCGTGCAGCGGCGCACCGCCGCCAAATGCAATCAACGCAAACTGCGAGATATCCTTACCGTTTTCAACGGCATGAACGCGCGCCGCATTGGCCATGTTTTCATCCACCATCTCCGTGGTGCCAAATGCCGCTGCCGCGACATCCAGGCCCAGTGGTTTGCCGATATCCGCTTCAAGTGCCTGTTCGGCGTTGGCAAGCGACAAGGCAATACTGCCACCGGCGAAATTGTCCGCATCGATCTTGCCCAGCACCAGATTGGCATCTGTCACTGCCGGCCGTATGCCGCCGCGCTGGTAGCACGCCGGACCCGGCTCCGACCCTGCACTTTGCGGCCCGACACGGATCTGGCCCATATTGTCCACGTGAGCGATCGAACCGCCGCCCGCGCCGATCTCCACCATCTCGACCACCGGTGTCGACACCGGCATGCCGGAGCCTTTCTTGAAGCGGTAGGTACGCGCCACTTCAAACCGGTTGGCTGTCTTCGGCTTGCCATCCTCGATCAGGCATATCTTGGCGGTAGTGCCGCCCATATCAAACGAGACTACTTTCGACAGGCCATGGCTGAGCGCGAAATTGGCCGCGTAAATGGCGCCGCCTGCCGGTCCGGATTCAAGCAGGCGCACAGGAAACTGCATAGCCGTTTCAATGGAAATGATGCCGCCGCCCGAGTGCATCAGAAACACCGGGCACGAAATGCCAATGGCCGCAAGTTGATCCACAAGACGGCCCAGATAGGCTTTCGCCATGGGCTGCACATAGGCATTGGCAATGACCGTGTTAAAGCGCTCGAACTCGCGCATCTGTGGTGAAACGGCAGATGACACAGACACGACGACATCAGGACAGGCCTTTGCCAGTGCGGCAGCCATGGCACGCTCATGGGTGGGGTTTGCATAGGCATGCATCAGCCCGACCGCCACTGCCTCATAGCCGCCATCGGCTATTTTTGCCGCCAGCGCATCAGCTTCCGCCGGATCGAGCGGTTTAAGGACCTTGCCGGTGGAATCCATGCGCTCCGACAGGGTTAACCGGTGCGCGCGGTCCACCAGTGGCCTGGGCAGGACAATGTTGAGATCATATTGCTCGAAGCGGTTCTCGTTGCGCATCTCAATGACATCACGAAATCCTTCGGTGGTGATGAAAGCCGTCCGGGCCCCGCGCCGTTCGATCAGCGCATTGGTCACCAGGGTCGTGCCATGGATCACCATGGAGATGTCAGACGCGTCTATGCCTGCCCGCCCGGTGACCTGCTGCAGCGCCAGCACCACTGCCCTGTCCGGGCTGTCATGGTCGGTCAGCACTTTGGTGGAGATGATCTGTCCACCCACTTCCAGGGCAACATCGGTAAATGTGCCACCAATATCCACTCCGGCACGAACCGGCAGTGCCGTAGCTGATCCCATGCAAGTAAACTCCGTGTCGCAACCTTGAAAAGTATCGGCCTTATCGCGTGATGATTTCCGGCCCCATCAACGTGGTCGGCAACCAGGTCGATATGATCGGAATATAGGTGATCATGATCAGGAACACGAACATGATTCCGACCCATGGGAGGGCTGCCTTCACAACATTGATGACCGACATCTGGGCGACACCGGCGGTGACGAACAGATTCAATCCGACCGGCGGAGTGATCATGCCGATTTCCATGTTCACCACCATGATGATGCCCAGGTGAATGGGATCGATACCGAGTTCAACAGCAATTGGAAAAACCAGCGGCGCGACGATCACCAGCAGGCCAGACGGCTCCATGAACTGCCCGCCGATCAGCAGAATGATATTGACGATAATCAGGAACATTATCGGTCCGAAACCTGCTGCCAGCATGGCTTCGGTGATTACCTGAGGAATGCGCTCTTCGGTCAGCACGTGTTTGAGAATCAACGCATTGGCAATGATGAACATCAACATGATGGTCAGCTTGCCGGCGTCCACCAGCGTCTTGCGGGTATCCGGATGGGAAATCACCGTCACGACGCTGGAAAGGTGCCGGAAGAACGGCCGGTTTGGTTCACCTTCAGCCGTCGCCAGAGGCCCCATGTCCTTGTAGACGAAATTGGCAATGATGAAGGCATACACGGCTGAAACAGCTGCGGCCTCGGTCGGCGTGAAGATACCACCATAAATGCCGCCGAGAATAATGATGATCAGCATCAGGCCCCAACCTGCGTCGCGGCCTGCATCCCATACTTCGCCCCAGCCTTTCCAGGGTTGCGACGGCAGGCCCTTCCACTTGGCCCAGATGAAAATGCCGGCCATGAGCATGAATCCGGCCAGTAGTCCTGGAAAAACACCTGCCAGGAACATCCGGCCAACCGACACATCTGTGGCTGCCGCATAGACAACCATGACGATGGACGGCGGGATCAGGATGCCGAGCGTGCCGGCATTGCAGATCACACCGGCGGCAAACTCGCGGGTATATCCGACCTGCCGCATACCGGCGATGACGATCGATCCGATAGCCACCACCGTTGCCGGAGAAGACCCGGACAGCGCCGCAAACATCATGCATGCAACGACGCCCGCAATTGCCAGGCCGCCCTGAAAATGCCCGACCAGGGCAATGGAAAACCGGATGATACGCCGCGCCACGCCGCCGGTGGACATGAAGCTGGACGCCAGAATGAAGAACGGAATGGCGAGCAGCGTGTAATGCCCGTCAAAGGCGGAAAACAGCGTCTGGGCTATTGACGATAATGAGGTGCCGGAATGCAGCAGCAGAAACGCGATACTCGACAGACCGAGTGCAAATGCAATCGGTACCCCAATCAGCATCAGGCCAACGATCAGGCCAAACAGCAGGACGACTTCCATCGGATCAGCCCTCCTCTTTCTCGGCCGGAGGAATCTGGTCTTCAACCTCGTGGGACACGATGAGCATTTCATCCTTCCCGGTCACGATGCGCCAGGTGCCCTGCAACAGCCGGTACAGCAGCAAGGCCATGCTGATAGGCAGCACCGCGTAAGGGATAAAACGCGGAATTTTCTCATAGCGTTCACCGTCGTTCAGCCAATCGGCAAGGAATTGCAGGAAGGACGGCATCGGCACATCATCGGTTTCATAAAACGCCTGCGGGCCAATGAACGGAGACCAGTAATCCCATGCCCCTTTCAGCATCAGCGCGGCAAAGGCAATACAGCACACGGCGGCAAACAGCGAACAGGTCCTGCGGGCGCCCGCAGGCAACAGGTTCACAATCACGTCGACGCCAATGTGAAACCGTTTCTTGATGCCGTAGGAAGCCCCCAACAGCACCAGCCAGGCGAACAGGAACACAGTTGCCTCAAGGGCCCATAAAATGTTGGAGTCGAAGATGTAACGTGCCACAACATTGGCAAATGTTATCAGTGTCATCATGGCAAGCGTGGCCGCCATGAAAGTTTCTTCGATGGTATCGCTGATTGAAGTCCCGCCGTCTGATCCCTGCCCCGACATGACTGATCCCTCCCGATTGTCCGTCTAGGTTTGCACATATAAAAAAACTCCGCCACCGGCTTTGAAAACCGATGACGGAGCTGTTTCGTGAACGCTACGTCCTAGCTGCCCTTGTTATAGGACTGTGCAGCGTCAATCAGATCCTGACCGATGTCGCCTTCAAACTTCGCCCATACAGGCTTGAGCGCATCGACCCAGGCCTTGCGTTGTGCAGCGTCAAGGGTGCGAACGGTTCCACCGGATTCAATGATCTTCTGCTTGTTGGCTTCGTTGACTGCAGTGGACTCACCGTTGCGGGTCTCGGTCACCTCCTTGAGGATCTGCGCCAGCTGATCCCGTACCGCCGGGTCAAGCCCGTCCCACCATTTGCCGGACGTGACAACCAGATAATCGATGATGCCGTGATTGGTTTCCGTAACGCCGTCCTGCACCTCGAAGAACTTCTTGCCATAGATGTTCGACCAGGTGTTTTCCTGGCCATCGATGACCTTGGTCTGCAGGCCGCCATAGACTTCCTTGAACGACATTTTCTGCGGGTTCGCACCCAATTGTTCAAACTGGGCCACCAGCACATCGGATGCCTGCACACGGAACTTCAGTCCCTTGGCATCTTCCGGCGAAATCAACGGTTTCGACGCCGACATCTGCTTCATGCCGTTGTGCCAGAACGCCAGCCCCTGCAGGCCGCGCTTCTTCATGGCGTTTTTCAGTTTCTCGCCATCGGCAGATGTCTGGAACCGATCAACCGCATTGATGTCCTCAAATAGGAACGGCAGGTCGAACACACGGAATTTCTTGGTGAATTTTTCAAACTTTGACAAGGAAGGTGCGGCCAGTTGCACATCGCCGGACAACAGCGCTTCCAGCACCTTGTTGTCATCATAAAGCGATGAGTTCGGGAACACTTCCATGCACGCCTTGCCGTTCATCTCCTTGTTGACCCGTTCGGCCAGCAAGGTTGCGGCAATGCCTTTCGGGTGCTTGTCGGTATTGGTCACGTGGCTGAACTTGATCACCTCTTCGCCGGGATCACAATTGGCCAGCGCACCGGTCGCTGACACGGCCACAAAGCTGGTGGCAACTGCCATTGCCTTGAAAAATTTCATGGGTACTTCCTCCTGTTTATGCAGTTTCCAGATTTGTCATCTGGATATACTATTATGGCATTGCAGAGGAAAACGGCCTTATTCAAGTGTCAGACGGCCCATGACCCGACAAATTCATGCCTTTTTTCAGCCGATGGGTAGAATAGGTAACATCTGCTGGTTTGCATGTGTGAAAAGTGACCCATCCATCAACTGGCGGAACTGTCGTCTTCCATAAACCCGCGTCTGTTCAACCCATGCTTTTGCATCTTCTCATAAAGTGATTTTCTGGAAATACCCAAAGCTTCATAGGTTTCCTTGAGCACACCATTGTGCGCTGAGAGTTCCGACGAGACTATGGCGCGTTCATGGGCTGCCATGCGTTGAGCGAGGGTTGCCTGCTCGGCAGTATCTTCATCGACTTTGTCAACGCCGAGCACAAATCTGTCGGCTTCATTGCGCAGTTCGCGCACATTTCCCGGCCAATCCCGATTGGAGAGCTCAAGGAGATAGTGGCTGGGGATATCCGCAAATTCTCGGCGATAACGGCGCGCAGCCTCATTCGCCAATTGTATGAAAAGACGAGGAATGTCATCGCGTCTTTCCCTGAGTGATGGAATATTCAGCATGGATGTCGTCAGTCTGAAATAGAGATCCTGCCGGAATGTGCCCTTTTCGACCGCCATCTGCAGGTTTTCCTTGCTCGCAGACAGGAAGCGAACATCCAGTTCAACAACCTCATTGGACCCCAGCGGCGTGATCGAACGCTCCTCCAGTACGCGCAACAGTTTCACCTGCAGATCAAGCGGCATGCTTTCGATCTCATCCAGGAAGATGGTGCCTCGTCGTCCGTGCTCCAGCTTGCCTATGCGCGTTCGGATTGCTCCTGCGAATGCTCCAGCGTGATGTCCGAACAGCTCGCTCTCAACCTGATCGAGGCTCAGCGCGCCGCAATTGATCGCCACAAACGGTCCGTCCGCCCTCGGGCTGAGATCATGCAATGCCCGCGCAACGACCTCCTTTCCAACGCCGGTTTCACCGGTAATCTGCACATCCAGGTCCGTTGACGCGATTGATCGGATTGCCTTGCGCAATGCAATCATGACGGGCGTTCTGCCTGTCAGACGGGTTTCAAGCTTGTCACGTTGTGTGACCTTGGTGCGAAGGTGGCGGTTTTCGAGTGTAAGCCGCCGTTTCTCAAGCGCCCGGCGAACGCTTGCCACAAGATAGTCCGGTGCAAATGGTTTTTCGATAAAATCGTACGCCCCTTGCTGCATCGAACTAACCGCCAGTTTGACGTCACCGTGTCCGGTCACGAGCAACACCGGAAGCTCAAAGTCAATTTCCAGCAGACGATGCAGCAGCTCACTTCCATCCATGTTCGGCATTCGGATGTCAGAGACAACGACACCCGCATAACTTCGCGAGACCTGTTCCAGCGCGTCTGCCGCATTGCCGAAGCACTGTGCTGACAGTCCGGCCAGTTCAAATGTCTGCGCAGCAGATATGCGAAGATGTTCTTCGTCATCGACAAAGATGACGTCCGGTGAAACCGTCATTCTGCGGCGTCCTCCACCTGATCTGCCTGCTTAAGCAACACTGTGAAAACGGCACCGCCGTCGGGATGGTTTTCAGCCGTGATGGCTCCGCCGAAATCCTGAATTATGTTGTAGGAAATCGAAAGCCCCAGGCCCAATCCCTGGTTCACACCCTTGGTGGTGAAAAACGGATCAAACAATTGTCCGGAAACCGTTTCGTTCAGACCTGGTCCATGATCCCTGACACACAGAGCGATCTCATGGCCGCGGACTTCACTGAAAACGGTTACGACCGGATTATCCATTTCCGACATTGCGTCCACGGCATTGTTGATCAGATTCAGCAATACCTGCTGCAATCGGTACCTGCCTGCATTCACCACCAGACTGTCATCAAATCCGGAATGATTGAGCGTGACGTTTTCATTTTTCAACCTGGGGCCAATTATGTTTTTGACGCCTTCGATTACAGTGCCGAAGCCAATTGCTTCAGTCGCCTGTTTGGGTTTGCGTGCGAAATTGCGCAGATGACTGCCGAGTTCAGCCATTCGATCCGCCATCTCGGAAATGTGACCAATGTTCTGGCTGGCCTGCTCAGCCTTGTTGCGCGCCAGATAAGTGCGGGCATTTTCCGCATAGGACTTGATGGCTGCCAGAGGCTGGTTGAGTTCGTGCGACAGCGCTGCCGACATTTGCCCAAGCACTGCCAGCTTGCCGGCCTGCACCAGTTCGTTCTGGGTTGACAGAAGCTGCTGCTCGGCCTGGCGACGTTCGGCGACTTCCTTGGTCAGGTTTTCATTGGCAATGTTCAAATCATTGGTGCGCTCGGCAACCCGCAACTCCAGTTGTTCCTGCGCCCGGGCGCCGGCAACAATATCGCGCACAAGCCGTGCGCGCCTCTGCAATACGAATGTCATGATCAGCAACAGCAGAAGCACGACGAGAGTGGCCACAACCAGTGCGGTCAGAGTCCTGCCGTCGGCCAGTGTCTTCGGCACCATGGCATGAACAGTCCAGCCTGCATCAGACATGAAACGGCTGTTTGTCAGGTAAGCTTCAGAGCTGTCTGCCAGTGTAATCGTTGTAAATGCTGAACCGGCGACGTCCGAAGTTGTAACCTCACTCTGGAGCTCACTCAGTTTTTCGATTGGATAACGTTTCGATGTCCTGATCCTGGTGAGGGCTGTGTCGGACAACGGATTGAGGGACTTGAAGAGCCACTCCTCCCGGCTGGCCATGAAAATGATCCCGTCGGTGTCCGCCACGATGACTTCCGTACCGGAGCCCCGCCAGTCGTTTTCAATTTCCTCGACTCCGATCTTGATTACGATCACTCCTGTTACTTTCTCACCAGACCGCACCGGCGAGGCAAAGTAGTAGCCGCGTTTCAAAGAGGTTGTTCCCAGCGCAAAATATCTGGCGGAAGCGCCCTGAACCGCTTCCTGAAAATAGGGGCGAAAATTGAAATTTCGCCCGATGAAAGATGTTCGCTCTTCATGATTGCTTGCCGCGATCGTCACGCCGAGCGAATTCATCACGTAGATATCGGACGCATCTATGTCTTGCGCGATTGAACGCAATTGCTCGCTGACCCGGGTAATCCGGTCCTGATCCTGTGGACTGGACAGCAAAAGCTTCACATCCGCCTTGTCTGCCAGAAGTGACGTGAGCGGCTCATAGCGCAGCAGCGAACCCTGCAGACCGGATGACACCAGTCTCAAGGTACTCTGGTTCTGCGCTGTCAGTTGTTGCAGGTAGTAGCGTTCGGTTGCGCCATACCCGAACCAGAAGGCCACCAGGGTGACGCCGGCGACGATGATCCACCATGCAGTGTTGCTATAGGTCCGCATGCCATTGATCTACCATCACTTCGAGCAGATTTGCAAAATTCAGCCGGCTGTCTGAAATCCGACAATGGAGGTCATTGACAAAAGTTACACCTCCGGCTGGCCTGTTCCACGACTGTGTTGCTTCGATCAGGTCTGCGACGATACCGCCTTCAGATTTCGCCCGCGCCGGGTTTACCCGTCGCCTGATTGATCAACATCAATGATGAAACTTGTCGACCGGTCCATATTGTGCAGCAGAGTGAAAGAGGATCGTTCATGAAAAAATTGATCACCGCCGGTGCAATGATTGCATTCGCGATTACATCTGCAACCCTGCCACTTTTGGCTGAAGACATTCCGGCCTGGCAACTTGCATTGCAAAGTCAATTGCTGACTGAGAAACAATGCAACCTGAACTACCTGACCAACGTCAAGGTGCAGGAACTTGGTGCGATCACCAGCGTTGAAGCGCGGGCGCATTGCGTCAACGGCCAGGCCTATGATGTGCGTTCCTTGAGCGGCACCAACAAATTTGACATTCGCGAGTGCGGCATCACCATTTGCTGAGCTGATTGCCTCGGGTTACGCAGCCCTATCTCTGCACAACAACCCGACTGATTTTGCCGGCCTTGTCAAAGTGAATTTCCTCCACGCCGGAAGAGCTGGATGCACCCATTGTAATGATGAAGTCGAAAACCACATGGCCTGAATGCCGACGGTAGTTTTCCACCTGCCAGTGCACATCCGGGTTGGCGGCAAAGAACGACTGCATCATGGTCATGATCGCTTCGGCGCCGTCGTGGCGCCCGACACCGGCAGAAAGGTAGCAGCAGTCCGGCGCAAGCATCGGTTTGATGCGGACAGTGTCATGATCGTTTGAAGCTGCGACATAGCTTTCAGCTCTTTCGATCAGCTCATCCATGAATTACCAATCCCTTGCATCGACTGCCACCGCTACAACAGCGGATACGAACCATCTTCATCATGGCTCTCCTCCCCCACCAGCGCCGGTGTGAACACACAGACGATGCGCAAATCGGTGGTGGCTTCAAGTTCATGGCGATCATGCTTGTCGAGCGTGTACATGACACCCGGTGCCAGTGCATATGTCTGTCCGGTGGCAGTGTCGGTAACAGTGCCCTCACCTTCGATAATCAGGTTCGCCTCGACATGGTTCTTGTACTCCATGATCTGCCTGGTTCCAGCCGCGACCGTTGTCTGTGTCATGGTGAACCCGACATCATCATCACGCAGCAGATACCGTGAACTGGTCCATGCGCCGGGTTTTTCACGATACCTGCCTTGTGCTTTCAGGTCTTCCAGCGAGCGGACAATCATGTTGGCATCTCCGTTTTGGTTTCAGTCGGAAAGCTGCATATCACAAGCGGTCGCGCATTTCCGGTTCGAATTCACGGTCGCCGGGGAGCATCCCCCTGACCTCCGGCCCAACAGAGCTGAAGGGCCGGAGGAAGATGGGTGCCGTCATGCGACGGTGATGCCTATCTGTCTCTGCCGAAATTCTGCAGATCCACAACATCCGAACGGGTCAGGCCGATATCCCTGAGCATGTGATCGTCAAGATCGCGCAACGCCGTGTAGGTGGCACGGGCATTGCGCATACGCTGGAAGCGGTCGGCAATCTGCGTGACCGCAGCTTGCATGGATTGCAGAATGGTCGAGCCGGACGATGCGTGTTTCGACCGGTTTGCGGCGGTAATTGAGGTATTCATTTTACTTATCCTGATCTGTCAAGTTGAAAGCCCGACCGGCACCGGACATGGGTCAGGAGGCCGGCCTGGCATTTGTTGGCGGGCTGAATACCGGAGCATGAATTGCCGCAAGGTGACATTTGTCACACACCAGACAAACCTTCCTCGAACGTTGTCATCAGCGTCTTGAAAATCAGTCTATACGCCTACGGATTATTGGCGTAGGAGTGTCGCTGTTCTATCAATCTTGTGATACGTTCAGGGGAGCAGCGGTGATCCGGCACAATCTAATCCACAGAAGCGCTGACAGGGAGGAAATTTTCCGGCAGCTTGAGCCCGTTTGCTGGTCAGACGAACTCGACTGCTGGCTGGTGACCGACCCCGACACAATCAGGGCGGCCCAGAAATCCAGAGACCTGGTCGTGATATGCCACCAGGCCGAAGTGCAAAAGATCAGCCGGCAGCTGAACCTGAATCTCGATGATATTTCCGATGTGCTGGGAAGTATGCCGCTCAGTACCGAGGGTGCGGGCCACAGTACCAGGCGCAGAAGGATTTCTGAAAAAATCCGGACAGCAAGGCCGGCAACGCTCGCCCGTTTTGCCGAACTGGCAGACAAGACATTCAAACAATGCATCAGCGAAAAGCGCGATGTGGAGCTTGTTTCCGGTCTCTTCCATCCGCTTGTCTCCGATATTGTCCTGAACATCAGCGGCGTCAACATGCGCACCAGGCCGGATTATCTGTCCGCAACCCAGGTTTTTGACAGGGCGCTGGGCCTGAAACGCCGGCTGTTGATCAATGGTGAATTGCAGCACATGCGTTCACAGGTTTCGCAAAACTCCCAAGCCGATGATGCAAACGATGCTTTGGCACTGGCAATCCTGGGTACCGATTCGCTGCTGGGTTCGTTTTCACTGAGCTTCATGGAGCGAGTTAAATCCAATCCTGGCGTGCCCATGAGCGACATGGACTGGAGCGGGCAGTTGACCCAAACGTCTGTGCCGTTCATTGAAAGGCAAGCCACAACCGATCTTGATCTGGCCGGTACGCGCATCTCTTCCGGGCAGCGCGTCAGGCTCTATCTTGATCGATTTTCCTACGAGCCGGTTGCCAGCAGGACCGGCTTTTTCGGCCTCGGCCGTCACGCCTGTCCCGGCCGGTCGATTTCGCAGGGCGCCTGGCAAATTCTCGGCAAGATGTTCAGCCGGCACCAGCTCAAGGTCACGGTGAAAGATGTGCAGTTTCGGAGCGCCGACAACATGTTTTCGTTCCCAACGATATTGAAGGTGGAGTTTCATGAAGGCTGATATGCAAACGAAATGCCTGGCCATCATCCGTGACACGTTGAAAGACAGCCCTCATGCCGGGCTGACCGATGATGAGCTTTTGCGCACCGAGGTAAAGTCCCTCCGGCTGGACAGTCTGGCCAAGATGGAAATGATCCTGAATATTGAAGACGCACTGCATATCATGATGGACGAGGTTGAAATTTCCAACGCGGACCACCTGCAGGATATCGTGAATCTGGTGACCCATCGCTCAACTGAAAAAGTCTGATGCCGGTTTCAAGGGTATTCGATGTTCTGAGAGTAAAGCTGGCCCTTTTCATTCTCCAGTTGAGCATTTTTTCAAACCGGGCACACGACCACGACACTGTTTTTCGCGCTGCGTGGGCCCTGTCGAAGCGGCTCGGATTTCTATTCAACGCGTTTTCGTCGAGCGGCAATCCGTGGGGTTATGAGGTCCGCCAGGTGGTCTATCTGCGGCTGTTGAGATTGCTGCATCGCCAGAAACCCGGCTACATACCGAAAGTGACGGTGGTCAATGAAGATGTCTTCGCGCACATGGCCCGGAGCAAGTCGCCTACCATCATCGTCACCGTTCATTCCCCCACTGATACTGTAATCTCCCGGATACTCGAGGATCGGGGCATAAAGTCATCGCTGTTGGCCGCGAATCCACAAACCGTCGGCGAGAGAGCTGCCTTGCTTGGTTGTCGCGGACAGCTGGATTTCATCGCCCAAACCGAAAACACGTTGCTGCAGATCAGGCGGGATCTGCGGCGAAACAGGGTCGTGCATTTATGCATCGATTTCAGGGAAGACAATTCAGCCAGCCCGGCACTTTTCATGAGCAGCGCCGTATTCAGAATTTCCGAACTCATGACGCTGAATATCGTCTTTCTGGATACAAGGATCACTGCGGACGGATGCATCAGCGTGTATACGCATGTTCACGATACCGCAGAAACAACGGGCCCGGATGGCATTGCCAGTGCGTTCGTTCACTGGCTGAAAACCACTCACGGACACACCAGAGACTGGACAATTGTGTCGAACAATCCGTTGCGGTGAGATCACGATTGCGGCGGTGCGGCAACTGGATTATTGCGATGCATCCAGACGCCGATTTGCCGCTCATGCGGACGAAAACAGGCAAACGATCAACCGTCTTCCATCAAACCATGATGTTGTTTTTCTCCTCGGGATGACAGGACTAGGACCGGCATGACAACTCTATCGACATCGACCCAACGGACAGAGTTCGCAGCATCTGCATATGAAGTGCAAGTCCGCCTGCTGGCAGAGTTAAGCCATATCGCCGTCAGGCAATACGAACTTCCGGCAGGGTGCGACGTCGACCTCATCAACCTGTCCGAGAACGCTACCTACAAGGTCGAACATCCCGCCACAGGCCGGCGCTGGGCCCTGCGCCTGCATCGCGATGGCTATCATACCGATACCGCGATAAGATCCGAACTGGCCTGGCAGCGTGATCTGCGTGAAAAGCAGATCATCACCACGCCCGCGGCATTACCGGGACTGGATGGCGAAATCCTGCAGAAAGTATCCCACCCGGCGTTCCCGCGAGATCGAAATGTAGTGTTGTTTGAGTGGGAAACAGGCTCGGAACCCGGCGTCAATGAAGACCTGAGCGCCCCTTTCGAGGTCCTCGGCGAAGTAACGGCACGTATGCATCAGCATGTCAGAACCTGGAAACGCCCGGACTGGTTTGAACGGCTGACCTGGGATTTCGACACCAGTCTGGGGGACCGCCCGCACTGGGGCTACTGGCGCGACGGCATGGGCATGGATGGCGCCAAACAGGACCTGTTCGGCAAAACCGTAGCGCTTATCGGGGATCGCCTTGCCGCTTTCGGCAAGGGGGATGATCGCTTCGGGCTTATCCATTGCGACCTGCGGCTGGCAAACCTGCTCGTCGACGGCCCGTCGGTAAAGGTTATCGACTTTGACGACTGCGGGTTCTCATGGCTGATGTATGACGCAGCGACACCGGTTTCGTTCTATGAGCACTTGCCGGAAGTACCCGACCTCATCCAGCACTGGCTGGCCGGTTACCGGCGCATCATCGACCTGCCGCAGGCAGACGAGGATGAAATCCCGACATTCGTGATGTTGCGCCGGCTGTTGCTGGTCGCCTGGATCGGCAGCCATTCGGAAACCGACCTGGCCCGGTCCATGGGCAATGAATACACCAGCCAGACCGTGGACCTGTGCAGGACCTACCTGGCCAGGTTCGGCTGACAGGATCACAGCTCCACCAAACAGGCAAATGGCCCACTTGGCGCTCTGTCAGCGTGCGCACCGGCGCATTACTCAGTCTTTCACCGCGTTGGCGTTGCAGCTCGCCGCATTGGCCTGCGACGCCAGGTCCAGACACGGATTGCGATCAAAGAACCCGGACGGCACCAGCTTGAAACCGGATGAAATACACGGCTGGACCGGAAAGTCCTCCGGCCGCGGCTGATGGTGCAGGCCGAACGTGTGCCATGCCACGATGTCGGTGTTTTCAACGCTGGAATCATCGCTGATGAAGCGCGGCAAACCATCGGTTCCGTCGGAATGGTTCATGTACTCTCCAGCCGGGTAGCGTTCCTCAGGGTCGAAATCCGTCACCCACAGATGGTTGTACGTGAAGGCTGCGCGCTTGCCCGACGGCGAGCCCGGCGCCATGAACGGTGTCACGCAGTGTGACGGCTCGAGCTTGTAGGCCACCGGTTGGCCCATATAGTTGGTCTTGTTCGGATTGACGAACTTCCAGAACCGCTGGTGCTGCGGACTGATGTTGCGGGCCGCCGCCTTCTCCGTCCTGAGGATGGTCTCTTCCTGGTAAAATGCGTTGCCGTACGGATTGTCGTCTCCGGCCGGCATCGCATGGGTATTGCACTCGACAACCGAATTGTCGTCGCCATCGACCGCCATGTCGAGGCGGCAGCAGAACACATGCTGGTGGATCTGTCCGAACACGCCGGGCGCCACCTCGGTGGCGAACTTGTCCGGCACACCCGGCTCACCGGCCACTGTGTTCAAAACACCTGTTGCCTTCATCTCGAACTCCATTGTGCCGTCGAGATAGAAGTACCAGTACATGGCATATTCATAATTGCCGACAGTGGCGATGGACGAAATCACCAGCCGCCGGGCGCGGCGCACTTCAACCCGTTCGGTGCGGAAGTCCGTGTGCTTCCACAAAATCCCCTGATCTTCCTCATGAATGCAGATCGCCTTGGGTATATGAAAGATGTTGCCATGCATGTCATTCAGGTCGACGTCGAGATACTGGATTGCACCCAGGCAGTCACAGCCCAATTCCAGCGAATTGACCAGCTTGCCGATGCCGTATTCGCCGACATCAAAGACGCTTTTCCTGAAATGGCCGTTTTTGGGGCTGCCATAAGGGACAACCATCTCGGCAACCGAAGCGCGGTAGACAACAGGCCGGTCGGCAAACCTGATATCGTGAAGCGTAAGGGATTCACGGGCGTTGAAGCCGATCACCAGCGACCAGTCATGCCAGGAAATCTGCCTGCCGGTCAGCGAGAAACTGACCCCGTCGGGCTGGGCGACATTGATCGGCTTGAGATGATCCCGGGTCTGTGCCTGGAACTGGCTTTCATAATTGTGCTCAGCCTCAGGGACAGGCGTCACGCCATAATCATCAATGCGGATCACCTCTCCCGTCTTGATGTCAACAATACCGTTCAGGCCCTCGACCGGGTGGGCATAGAGATTGTCGAATTCGCGTGCGCGCACCCAGACAAAGGTGTGGCACAGATGACGCCCCTCCTCGCCGGGGATGTCAAAATTGCCCGCCGACCAGGGATCCACGCACACCAGCGACATGTCGGTGATACCGCGGCGCTCGCACGCGGCGATGAAGTCGGGATGGGCTTTGACCGTCTCCTCGATGACCATGAACTCTTCAAGCTGTATCATCGGCCTGGCGTCCGGCCAGTGTTCCACATCTGCGATGGAGCCATCGCCAATCGACACGGTCATCCGCCACACACCGATGCCGCCGGAACGAAACACGGCGGCGCGCGCCTGCCTTTTCAGTCCGTCACCGGGTTTGAAGGCCCGCACATCAGACTTGGGCGGTTCCTTGAGTTCTATGGTCTCGAAACAGATATCCTCGCCAAAATCGGGATGCGCACGGATCGCAGCAGTCACCGCGAGTATCTCGTCCGCCGTCAGTGCATCAAGCGGATGGCTGGCGTGTTTGTGTGGTGCCGAGTGAGCACAAGCCCCGGTCTGTTCACGCGCGACGATATCATCCATGGCTTGGTCTCCTTGCAGGCTTTCTAGCTACACGCCGATCCCTTTTCGCGGGCACCGCATACCGGAAACCGTCATGGCCTTGGCGGTTCAACGGCCAGGCTTCCTAACGCCCGATATGAAGTGTAAGCGTGAAGCAGGCCAAAAGCCAACTCGCGTCAGTGCGATTTCCGAAGTGGACTACAAACTGCGCCTTGTCACGGTTTTATGCCGTGTCGTTGCAGGGGACGATTTCCGCCAATTTTTAGATGAGGAATCGGGTCTCGTGTCAGAACGCCGGCGCGACCAATGTGGGTCACCCCATCACGATTTTCGACACTTTGTCACCCACCTCATCCAGCGTAGCCGTGAGCCTGTTGATCTCGGACACTGCCTCAGGCATCTCCGCGCCATAGCGAGCGACCAGGTATTCTCGATTGCTTGTCACATCGATAAGATGATCGGAGGTCTTCTTTTTCAGATTAAGGCCATTTCCAGCTAGCTCCAGGCGTTGTGACAGACAGTGCCTCAGGTCTCGGACCTGAGCATGCTCCATGCCTTTTTCAATCAGCAGGGCATTGAAGTAGAGTTCGATTGCATGAATGGCAGACAGACGGCATGGCGCCCGTGACAGTGGCTGTTTCTTTTTGCCCTGTGCGAGCAAGGTATGCGCTGCCGTGCGATACTCATTGGCCAGTTGCAGCACTTGTTGCGCGCTAGCAGTTGCGCCGGGATACGGTTCGCTCTCTGGCCTGAGCATGGCCTAATACCTTCGCCAGGGTTCACAGGCGATGCCATCCCGATCCCGGTCATGCCGGAAGTAGTAGCCCGGCTCACCACGTTTCGATGGAGCCAGGCCCACGGCACGCGCGGCTGAGCAATTGGGGGCAGCAGCCATGTGTTTGAGTTTTGTTGCCAAGGGCCACTTTCGGCCATCAAGTTCAGCGAAGAAAACTAAACTTCCTGTCGCGACAAGGCTAACCATCAGACCGCAAACGCCCAACTGGCCAACGGTAAAGTGCGGGAACCACTTTTTTGGTGATGATCGATCGATGTCATGTGAGACAGCACGAAATCCATTGTTCAGCCGTTCCAGCCGAGCTTCTGCAGTCTCGCGATGTCGTATGCTTCCGAAGCCGTACATGCCCATATCCACTCAAACAGGCGGCAAGCTTGAAGGATTGCGCCTAAAAATTCCTTGAACAGACTGTTCGAATTGAATGCTTTGCAACCTGCCCGCTGTTGCGCGCCGGAAGGTCAGAATGACGAGTAGAGTGTTCCCGGGTCTGGCGCTACAATGCGTACCGGGCATGACGGGCACACTATCCTTTGGGTGGGTTCATTGCGGTCGGCGCAGGCAATGGCAGACCTTCAGTCAGGTACGCCCTCTGGTGCCGACGCCAGGAAACCCAAAACGCCTGACGACGGATATCGCCATCAACCATCCCGGGCAGCCCGCAGACCGGCCTGACGAAGTCTGTCTGCTGTCGTTCGAGATCTGTCATGGCGTGCTGTGCCCGGCACTGCAATTTACGTTCATCGCATGGCTTTTCGCAGCACAGCATGGGGGACAATTTGGAGGCGTTCGTGCTATAGCACTCGAGTCGAGGCTCCCAAGATTGCACGATGAAAGCGCAGGCAGGCGATGACAGATACTGCAAAAACCACTATCTCGCTGCGGCCGATGGGTTTGGATGACATTCCCACCGTCGCCGAATGGTTCTGGACTTTTCAGGATATTGCCTTTTTTGACCGTGATCTTCCGGTACCGGTCAATATCGACGCCGTGCGCGAAAGCTGGCGATCGGCACTTGAATTTGCCAATCCGCCTCGGGCGTTGTGGTTCGTGGCTGAGAACAGCAGCAAGACCTCGATCGCCATCTGCGGTCTGCAGGCGATCAACTATGTACATGGTGATGCGGTGCTGGCTGTGTTTGTCACTGAACCGATGCGCGGCAAAGGGTTGGCGCGCGCCATGGCTGTGGTTTTGGCGGACCTCGCCTTCGACCAGATGCGACTGAACCGCTTGTCGACTTTCTACCGTGATGATCACTCAGCCACACAGCGCATTTTAGTTGACCGGATCGGGTTCCAGAAAGAAGGCTGCAAGCGTCAGGCCTGGTATGCCGACGGTATCCATCGGGACGTCATCCAGGTCGGCCTGCTCAGTCAGGAATGGCGCGACCAGCGCGATCAGGTCAAAACGGATCTCGAACTCTCGGGCATGGTATCCATTGACCTCAAACGTACACCGCAACAAGGACCGTAAACACCTGATGGGCGACGACGAACAAAAGAACCTGAAACGGCGGCTGATGGCCAGTGTCTTTGCCGATGTGGTGAATTATAGCCGCATGATGGGTCAGGACGATGTCCAGACCACGCTGGCGGTCAAAGCACGGATGAAGCTGTTTTCCGAAATGGTGAAGTCCTATTCGGGAGAGATCGTGCGCCTGGCCGGTGACGGCGTGTTTCTGATTTTCGAAAGCGCGGTCGATGCGGTGCTGTTTGCCGTGGAAATTCAAAAACGGTTGCACGTGCTCAACGAAGCAGTCTCAGAGGATGATCAGATAGTTTTCCGCTTCGGCATCAACCTGGGAGAAATTCTGATAGATGAAAAGGAACTCAGCGGCGACAGCATCAACATTGCGAGCCGCATCGAAGCGTTCGCAGCGCCCGGCCGGGTCTGCATTTCCGGTGCGGTCTACGATCATGTCAGCAAGAAACTGACCTACGGCTACGAATACCTGGGAGCGCAGGAGTTCAAGAATATCGACGACGTGATCGATGTGTTCCAGGTCCACGAGAACCCGACCAGCGCTACAATGACGCCGGGACTGCGCCGGGATCGCAAAATCTCAAAGAGCTTCAAGGGCGATCCGATAAAGGACCAGTCCATCGTCGTCCTGCCTTTCAGTTTTCAAGGCAGTGACACCAACGAAAGCTGGTTTGCCGACGGGTTGACCGAAGACATCACCACCAACCTGTCTCGCTTCCATGAATTCTTCGTCATCGCACGCGGCTCAGCCTACGTCTACAGCGACAAGTCGAAATCGTCGAACGATGCCGCCCGTGAACTGGGGGTTCGCTACGCGGTCGACGGGTCGGTCAGAAAATCCGGATCCAGAATTCGCATATCGCTGCAACTGCGCGATGCTCACCGTGACCGCACGATCTGGGGCGAGCAGTACAATCGCAATATCGACGACCTGTTTGATCTGCAGGACGAAATCACCCAGACCATCGTGTCGGCGACCGCCGCCCAAATCGAGGCATCGGAGCGCGAACGCCTGAGTCTCATTCACCCGTCCAATCTTGAAGCCTATGGATTTGTCCTGCAGGGCCAGAAACACATATACCGCTATACGCAAGCCGAGGTACGCTGTGCACGGGGCCTTTTCGAAACCGCGCTGGTCAGCGATCCGCGTTATGCCAGGGCGATCGCGGCAAAGTCCAGGACCTACAATCTCGACTGGCGCTATGCCTGGACAGAGAAACCCGATGTAGCACTAGACGATGCGCTCACTCTGGCGCGCAAGGCCATTGACCTGGACGAATCCGACGCGCGCGGTTTTGGCGAACTGGGGTTCGCGCACCTGTACCGAAAAGAGCACGATTCCGCTATCAGCGCCTACGAACGAGCGTTGAAGCTCAACCCCAACGACGCCGACCTGATGTCCGATATGGCGGATGCACTGGCCCATTCCGGCCGGTCGGAGGAGGCAATCGTCCTGTTGCAGAAGGCGATGTGCCTCAATCCGTTCTATCCAGACCAGTATATCTGGCATCTGGGCGGCGCATATTTCAATCTCAAACAATACGATGAGGCGATCCGCACGATTCAGACCATGCAGAATCCAACTGAGGGCAGACGCATTATGGCGGCGAGTTACGGCCATCTGGGACGCATCGATGAAGCCCGCAGCGAGGTCGCAAAGGTTCTCAAGGCACACCCGGATTTCGATATCGATCACTGGGCTGCCGTCCAGCCGGACAAGTACCAAGAAGACGTCGACCACTTCGTCGACGGGCTCAAGCGCGCAGGTCTCTGACTAGCCTGATATAAACTGGATAAATACAGCAAATCCGGGCGCGGGCGCAAAACTGCCCGCACCTTGGATCATCCCGTTCCTAGACAGATTTCAAAGGTATCGACTTCATGGTTTTTGATTGAATCGATCAAAAACCATGCTGATCTAGTCGCTGGCATCTCCACGCGCGCCGGAAATGCGGGCGCCGGAAACTCTCGCGCCGGAAACACGGGCGCCGGAAACTCGCGCACCGGAGACACGCGCGCCTGACACTCTCGCGCCGGAGACACCTGCCCCGCCGTCGCCGATTGTATCGAGCAGAACCTGTTCAAACGTGCCTGAATCAACATCCAGACGGATGGTCTGATCGGCTCGATCATAGGACCAGGCCCGCAGTTCCCTGTAAAAATTCTCATCCTGACTGCTTGGTCCGGGGACCTTGATGTCTGAAGCCTTGACGCCTTTGCCATGAACCAGAAACAATGCCGGGCTCGTCATTTCAAGATAGGCGCCCTGGTAGCTGAAGCCGTAAACCCGCGCCAGACGGGCGGAGGAATCGTCGGTCTCACTGCCTTCCGTGAGTTGCTTCTGAACCGCTGACTTGGTTCCTTTTTGAGGCGCTTCCGACGGGCTGTGCGACTTGTTCTTATCGTCAGGATTAATCTGGATGTCTTCAACAACCCGCCCGAACAACGTGATGTTGGAGGCGCTCAATAGCGTTTCAGGCATTGCTTGTTTCCGAAGGTTTCGACCATGCGGTCAGTTACTTATATTTTCCCGGCGCAACCATACCCCTACGACAGCATTCAGTCCATAGGAACTATGGTACGCACCGAATTTGCATGGCTGTCTTTCCTGAGTGGTTCCAGCTGCGGCCCGACCTCCACATACCCGATATCGCGCATGTCAAAATTACCGCGGATCAGTTTTGAGAACCGGCCGCCGGTGTGTTCAGCGTCAACGGCTTCAAAGGCGTCAGCGACATCGGCAAAGCTGAAATAATTCCTGTCAAGCCGCTGCCAGGTATCGGCAAGATAAGTGCCCATAATGTCCCGCGCGTCGATCAGCGCCGACTTGAAGCTGTCGGGGTCGCGCGCGAACGCCTCGTCGAACAGCTTCTGCATCACGGGCGCATAGTCCGGGGTCGCCAGCAACTCGTCGGACAAATCTTCCATGTGAGGGTCAATAGCACCGTAGTCGAGCAGGCATTCGTGAAACAGGTCGACCAGGATGTCGAAGAAAGCGCCGGTCAGGGGCTGTGACAGCTTGTGTTCCTTGATCCAGCCGTCGGCAAACTTCGACAGGCGGACATCGTTGGCGGCAATTCTTATCTGTGCGTTGCCCGACAACTCCGCCATTCGGTTAACCGAATTCAGCACATAAAGATTGCCACGGGTGTTTTTGAGCAGGTGATCCACCAGGGAATTGAAATGCAGGGATGCAACCAACGCCACGAGATCAGCGGCACTTTCATGAAAACCGAAATACTCGCCCGTCGCCCCGTCCGGGTCGGGCACGCCGACCTCCGAATAAATGATGGCGTGGCCAACCTCGTGAGCAATGACATCAAAATTCAGGCTGAAGGGTTTGTAGCCTCCGTGCTTCCGGTCGCCGCCCATTTCCAGGAAGCCATAGCCGGAATAGGCATTTTCCAGCGACGGCTGAATGGTCAGTTCCAGCCGGTCGTAGCGCTTTTCGCTGTGCCAGGGAATGCGCCTGCCAAAATAGCCCTCCCAGATGTCCAGGACAAAACGAACGGTGCCGAACAGGTGCGCCGCTTCAAATTCCCGCGTTCCCTGCTCCAGATAATCGAAATGGCCGTCCTGGTCAGGCATCGCCGGCGGATGGCAGTCCCCATTCCACGGCGGCGAAAGAGTACCTGCGCGATCACCGGGACCAGGGGCGATACCATACGGTCTGGGCTTATCAACCGGAAAGATGGTGTACATGCGATCATCGGCAGGCCCTGGCGCCAGACTGCCGGCCGGCGATGATACGAACACGGTTTCCGGTTCCTTGAAGTCATCCAGGAACCGCGGTTGCGGGAACAGTTTGAAACGGGTGCCCAGCATGGTTCAGCGAACCTTCATCGCTCGGCGGGTCTTTCCCGGCCTGGGTTTTGAGCCTTTCATCGTTCTACCGCAGATACAATCGTTCGTCGCGAACCAGGCGATAAGCCAGTTCATCATCAGAATTCGGTGACGCGCCGTTTTGTCTCCAGGACACGATGTTTCGTTGCCAAAGGTCAGTGTTCTCAAAATGGAAGTCCCGAACGTCAACGGCGTCCGCGGTTGAAAAATCCGCGTTTTGCAGACGATCCATCAGCGCCATGGCGTCCAGCCTTTTCTGATCAACCCGGTTTTGCTCTATCCAGCCGGCAAACTGCGAATACCTGTTATCTCCCGGCACCACGGCAGCCACCGCTGCCAAAACGCCCGCCCAGGTGCGATCCTTGTAATATATCGACTTGGCCGTGTCGACTATCTGCAGACTTTGCCGGTCGGTGACAATGCCGGCGGCACTTGCAGACGCGCAGGTCGCACGGACATTGACCATGGCTTCGCTCAAGGCCACGTAGCCCGTTTCTTCGGGACCGTGCAGAAGGGCAACCTCGTCATCATCTTCCAGTTCGCCGTCCGAAAAGGCCTGATAGATCGACCCGATACCGATCATGCCGAAACTGTCGAGTTCCGCTGCCCGCAACGCGCCCATGCTGGCCGCACCGAGGACAGCGATGCCTTGCGACAACGCCCACAGGATCTCCTTGTGCCAGACAGACGGCACTCCTTCGAAATAACCATCGATGATGCCGATGGCTCGTGGCCTGTCCAGGCTCGCCAGGTAGACATCTCCCTGTTTGGCCGGCGGGCGCACCGTGACGTTTGCATGGCCAGACAAATCAGCCCGCGCCAGTGACGGGCCGGCAAATACAATCATGCCGACATGCCTTCCGAGCGTGCGCGCCGTGCCCGTGGGCCGGCAAGGTAGGTACTGTCGTCATGGGGAGCTTCAAGGCCCGGTATGATCACCCGCACGACGGGAATCGCAAACTCGGCCCGGCTCAGGTCGACGATGCCGATCTGCTCAATGCCAACGCCCCGTAACCGGGCAAGCAACCAGTCCAGATCGGCTTTCAGGGTATCGTTGCTCTGGCTCGGTGCCTGCTTGAACCGCCAACGCGGCGGTGTTGCCTCAAACAGGTCTTCTACAGCCTCGTTCTTCGCGCTCAGACCGCGTGGCGTGTACTCCTCAGACAACAGGTCATCGCGCGATCCGGTAATGTAGTTTGCCCGGGTCTGGGCTGCCTCGGTCAGGGCGCGGCGCAACGCAACGGCGCGGTCAGGATGGCTGCCCGACCCGAGCCCCAAATGGCCGGAGGTCCCGCCGATCTCTCTGATAATGCACAAGAATGTAGCGATCCCCACATCCGATGTTACATCCCACACACCACATTCAACACCTGCCTGTTCGAACTTCTGCAGGGCGTCCAGGCACGCGGTATCGTCGATGGTGGCAGTATCCAGACGTCGCGATGCCCGGTGAGAGGCTGCGGCATGATGCCAGACAGCCAGGGCATCACGCTCGATAACCTCGCAGATCCCGTGGCATATGGCCTCCAGCACATGATTTCCAGACGACAGGCCGTTGGTGCTGGCCGGAAAGCAGCCGTGTCCCGGCTGCACGGGGCGGGTGTAGTCGGCGTGCACCATTTCGAACGGCACCAGGAGATTGCGCCCGCTCATGATGTCTGTGGCCTGGGCCCACAACATGCGCTGCGTCTCGGTGAACCGGCTGTCGACGATATCCGGCAGCCGGTTGATATCGATCACCTCATGGCGCTTGGCAATCTCGAGATAGCTTGCAAAGTAAAGCGGCTCGTCGAAATGCTCGGCATGCCATATCTCCAGTGCCTCCATGACCGCCGACACCTTGGCCTGATCCAGGCTCATGCCTTTTCCCTGCGACACCGCAACTGATCGCGAATTTGGCCGTGTGGCCAGCACCACCGGCAGGCCGATACGGTCGAGGCCGGTAACATTCGCGACCCGGGTAATACCGAATTCGTGCTTGATGGGGAGGATACGATCCAGGGTTGCGCGCGCCGAACAGGTGCGATGCAACCCGCTTGCCAGCTGTTTGTTACCCACGTCGCTGAAGTCAATTTCCATGCCGTACCAGTAACCCGAATACCGGCACTTCCGAAACAAATTTTCAGCGCACAGGCCAGCCCGCAATGCCTTGAGGTAACAATTCCAGACCGGAAACCCATGGCTATGGGCACTGATCCGGATCTTCATACACCGGCACTCGCCTCGTCCCTGCTCTGCCAAAACGGGAGACGCACAGCGCTGGTGAAGTTTTGTTCCGGCCGGCAACCAGGCAACCTGACCGCTTCACCGCTGGACCATCCTGAATTGACACCCGGCACCATCTTTTCGCGCTCAAAGCGATAGGCCACCTGTCCTTTTCACCCAAATTTTTAAGGAAATTTGGTAGCGGGAGAGGGACTTGAACCCCCGACACGCGGATTATGATTCCGCTGCTCTAACCACCTGAGCTACCCCGCCCCAATATACCGGTTCCTCGTGCAAAAACATCTTGTCTGCAAGGATTTCGAACCGCTGCCGGAGGCACATTCACAGTGGCTTCCGGCGAGGACATGCGCGGTATAATAGGCTCTGGCCGTGGAAGTCAAGCACTGGTCGCGCATTGGCGGCCAACGGTCTTGCCTATTCCTCGGTTTCCTCGGCTTCCGGGCGTACCGACCGCACGATGCAGATCACCAGGAAATACGCCGACGCGGCCACCCACATCCAGAATATTATCGGTGATGCGTTCAGCGCCGTGTCGTCCTTGGACACGATAAGCAACCTTAGTGTGGTGCCGCCCCACAAGATGGTCATCGGGATGGTAAAGGCCCGCCAGTCACGCACCCTGAGCGGATGCACATACTTCCACGGCACAAAGGTCAGCACGCCGCATATGGCGATTACCGTCAGATTGACCCACGGGTCGGTCTGCATGATGTGGAAATACAGCACGACCAGGTTCCACAAGGCCGGAAAACCGGCAAAATAATAGTCAGACGTCTTCATGCCCGCATTGGCGAAAGTGTACAGCGACACCGCCATGATGCCGGCCGCCGTTGCGGTTTCCCAGCCTGCCGGCACGAGGTCGAACCAGTACACCATCATCGCCGGCACCACGACATAGGTGAAATAGTCGATCACATTGTCCAGTGTCGCCCCGTCAAACTGCGGCGTCACCTCGCTGACCCGGGCGCGCCGGGCCAGAGTGCCGTCGATACCGTCGACAAACAGCGCCAGCCCCAGCCACAAGAATGCCGCTATCCGGTCGCCTTCCAGAATGGCCACCAGCGCCAGAAAGCCCAGCACGATACCAGACGCTGTAAAGGCATGCACCGCCCATGCGGCAGCCACATCCTTCTTGGGCAAATCCTTGTGATTACTTTTGTCGATCATGGAACCGGGATGTCATATATTTAGGCAAATGTCACTAGATCAGTGCGGTTTTGATAGGACAATCAACATCGTTAAAATGATCGCTTTCGAAGTGCCAGAGCAACTCTATGGGTTCAATTGACCCCCTGTCGCTCCAGCTGGAATACCTCTCGACGACAGGTAAACCGTCCTGAGCGGCACCCTACTAGCGAAGTGTGCCCGCAATATAGCCACCACCAAGCACGCGCGCACCCTGCCCCTGCGCTTCATAAAGCACACAGGCCTGACCGGGTGAAATGCCGAAGTCCGGTTCATTCAGCACCACCTGGACCTCACCCTGGCCATCCGCCACCAGCCGGGCTGCGACGGCAGGTCGGGTGGAGCGTATCTTGACGAACACGTCAGCCGACAAATCCGCCCGGTCTGCCGCCTTCGATCCCAGCCAGTTGACATCGCGAAGCCGGATCACACGCCGGGCGAGCGCATCTTTCGGGCCGACAATGACCCTTGCCGCTGCCGGATCGAGGCCGGTCACATACAGCGGTTCGCTGGCCGCAACACCAATGCCGCGGCGCTGTCCGATGGTAAAATGAATGATACCGCGATGGCGGCCGAGCACGCGGCCGTCCTCATGTACGATGTCGCCGGGTTCGCCGGCTTCGGGCCGCAACCGCTCAATGACGGACACGTAATTGCCGTCCGGTACGAAGCAGATGTCCTGGCTGTCCGGCTTGTCGGCTATTGAAAGCCCCATGGCGCGGGCCATGTCCCGGGTTTCATCCTTGTTGAACGAGCCCAGCGGAAACCGCAGATAGTCAGCCTGGGCCTGTGTCGTCTGAAACAGGAAATAACTCTGATCGCGGCCCATGTCCTCAGGTGTTCTCAGGTCCCGGGCGCCGGTTCCGTCATCACGGGCAACCGACCTTATATAATGACCGGTTGCCAGGCATGCCGCACCCAGCGCCTGGGCGCGCGTCAAAAGGTCGGCAAACTTGACCGTCTGATTACAGGTGACACAAGGGATCGGGGTTTCACCACGTACATAGGCATCGGCAAACTCGTCGATCACGGCGTCCTTGAAGCGGCTCTCGAAGTCCAGGACATAATGCGGGATATCAAGTGCAGCAGCGGCCTTGCGGGCATCATGAATATCCTGGCCCGCGCAACATGCACCCTTTCGGCGCACGGCTTCGCCATGATCGTAAAGCTGCAGCGTAATACCGGCCACACCGTAGCCGGCCGCCTTTAAAAGTCCGGCCACTACCGTTGAATCCACACCACCGGACATCGCCGCGACGACAAGCGTGCGCCCGCCGTCGGGATCAAGTCCGATGGCGTCACGCACCCGCTCAATTATCGCTCCGTCAATATTCATTATGCCTCGGTGGTTGACTGGTCAGGCCCGGCGTACGGCATCGCTTGTACAATCCGCGGCATCAAATCTCAGGCGTTAGATATGGTGAGGCAGCACCGGGCTGCAACTATTTTCTTTTTGTCCGTGAGCATACAGCCTTTCAGCCGGACTGTTTCGTTTTGATCCAGTTCCAGCCATTTGTTTGCCAATTGTTCGTAACTGATTAGACCTTTATAAACGCCAACCCGGTACATTGGTTTTCAGTTAGTACCAGCGTATCAGGTGAAGTCAGTGAGTAATTCAGGTCAGTTGCGTTCCCGTATAAATTACGTCATCGGTCCAGATGGCAGTCCTCTTACGATTGCTGATTTGCCGCCGCCGGGCACCCATCGTTGGGTTATCCGTCGCAAGGCAGAAGTTGTCGCCGCCGTTCGCGGTGGTTTGCTCAGCCTCGAAGAAGCATGCGGGCGATATAAACTGACGGTTGAGGAATATCTCAGCTGGCAGCGTTCTATCGACCGGCATGGTCTGGCAGGCCTGCGCACAACGCGCATTCAGGACTATCGCGTAAACTGATAGTCCCTGCTTCGGCAGTTTGAGGGTTTTGGAATATCGTGGCGTGGCAGCATTCCGTATGGAGGCTGCCACGCCACTTTCATTTGCATATTCCAACGACATCTTTCAGCGACGCCGCATTGGCGCAAAACCTTGCCGGACTGAGTGAATTTGATCCACCAAACCCTTCTATTTAAGTCCGAAAAGCTCTAGGTTCTCCCGCAACTATTGCAGGAACCAGATACTCATGACATCCGACAAACTTTCCATGTCCGGCAGCGGCACCCTGGCCGGTTCACAGGAAATCGAAGACCTGATGAAACAATTACGGGCCTCCAAGACACCTGAGGCTGCTTTGAAACTTGCGCGCCGCGCCGTTGAGCTGCGTCCCAAAAACCCGGATTTACGGCTGATTCTTGCCGTCACCCTGCATAATCAGGGCAAGGCGCAGGAGGCGGAACACGCTTATGGCGAGTGCCTGATGCTGGATCGTGAAAATGTGCCCGCCCTGACAAACCTCGGCAGCCTGCAGATTTCCGGCGGACAGGCGGAAGCCGGTCTCAAGGCGCTGGAGGGCGCCCTGCATCTGGATCCTGACAACCAACAGGCACGCTTTCACAAAGGCCGTGGTCTCGGCAGGCTCGGCAGGGCAGACGAGGCATTGAAGATCTTTGACGAACTGGCAGTGGAACAGCCGGACAATGTGGATGTCATCAAATCTCAGGCCCTGTGCCACATGGATATCGGACACAAGACAAAAGCTGCCGAGCTGCTGTTTCGCGCTGCTGAACTGGCGCCGCACGACAAGGCCGTCAGCAATGCACTGAAAAAAGTGACCAGCTAGTGCCGGCCGGGTACAGGGGATCTGATTGATGACAACAATCGCCATGTGGTCAGGCCCGCGCAACATTTCCACTGCCATGATGTATGCGTTTGCCAGTCGTGCAGACTGCGTGGTCTGGGACGAGCCGTTCTACGCGCATTACCTGGCAACAACCGGCATCACCCATCCGGTCGGCAACGAGATAATCGCCGCCGGAGAAACCGGTTATGATGACGTCGTGAAGATGTGCCTGCAAAAACCGGATGCGGCAACGCCGGTGTTTTATCAAAAACACATGACCCACCACATGCTGCCCGGGCAGGATTGGCGCTGGTGCCTCGGGCTTTCAAATGTCTTCCTGATCCGCAGCCCTGAACGGGTTCTCGCAAGCTATTCGGCCAAGCGCGAGGATGTCACGCTCGCCGACATCGGCTTTGAACGTCAGCTTGATCTGTTCAACATGGTGGCGGACAAGTTGGGCGACGCGCCACCTGTCCTGGATTGTGAAGATGTTCTTTCCAGTCCGGCTCAAGGTTTGGGTATGCTGTGCGAAAAAATCGGCATCCCGTTTGAACCGTCGATGCTGTCATGGACACCCGGCCCCAAGCCCTATGACGGCGTTTGGGCGAAACACTGGTACAATGCGGCGTGGAAGTCATCGGGGTTTGCAGACCCGAAAACCGATTATCCCGCTCTCAGTGCCGATCTGGCCCGAATTGCCGATCAGGCGCAGCCGATCTACGACAAATTGCGCCCCCATTGTCTGGATTTGAAACCCGGGTCCTGACCCTGAAACGGCCCCGCCACGCAAAACAGCGTGAACCGGGGCCGTCAATGTTGAGCCGTCAGGCGGATCGAGCTCCGCCATAGACGAATGTCAGTGCTTGGTGCGGCTGGTACCGGTCTCTGCCGGCCGGCCGATGACCTTGATGTCATTGCGGTGGCTGGCATCTTTCTCCGCCAGCAGCTCGACCTTGCGCAGTTCTGATTCTTCTTCTGCAACCGCTTCGTTGGCGCGGTCCAGTTGGGCCTGCAGGTCGTCGATCGTTGCCAGCAGGTTTTCCCGCCGTTTGCGAATTGACTTGGCAGTCATGGAATAATTGAAATTTGCCGGGTCGCTGACGCCGGTCTTTTGCTCTTCATAAGCAATCTGCTGGTCCAGATCGTCCTGCTTGCGGCGAAAGTCCGCCATCATCATTTCTATATCGCCAACCTGGCGCCGTTTCTCCTCAACGTGGAAACGGTGCAGGCGCAAAAGCGTGTCTTTAGACCGCATGGAATGCCTCACTCACTAAACGCAACAAACAAAATCAACCGGAAGAACAGGTATTTGACCCACCTGCGCTGGTCAGATTCAATCGAATCAACTAGCGTCGGTTTATCCAGTTATCATGAGTATGATGAACGATCAGGCTTAAGGGGCGGTAAACGAAAACACCGTGCCTCGATTTTTGATTCCGACGACGGCTTTTTGAGATTTCGACCTTTATGAATATGCAACCGCAATATCAGCGACGGCGAGCTGAAAAAGTGACAAGCAGTCTGAACAAATGAATCCAACCGGTTCTAATTTTTGAGGGAATTAGGTTTTGTTAACCATTTGGCGTTTATCGTGACCATAGAGTTAATCAGGCGTTTTGATCTGGTCGGCACGGCCAACTAATTCAGGCAGAAAGTTCCAAAAGGGCCGTCGCCCGGTGCGGGACAAGCATACTTAAGGGGTTACGGATGAGAGTTCTGTTGATTGAAGACGACTCTGCAACAGCGCAGAGCATCGAACTGATGCTCAAGTCGGACGGGTTTAACTGTTACACTACGGATCTGGGTGAAGAAGGCGTCGATCTCGGCAAGCTTTATGACTACGACATCATCCTTCTCGACCTCAACCTGCCCGACATGAGCGGCTATGATGTGCTCAAGACGCTGCGGGTGGCCAAGATCAACACACCGATCCTGATCCTGTCCGGCATGGCCGGCATCGAGGACAAGGTGCGCGGCCTGGGCTTCGGCGCAGATGATTACATGACCAAGCCGTTCCACAAGGACGAACTTGTTGCCCGCATTCACGCGGTTGTGCGTCGCTCCAAGGGCCATTCCCAGTCGGTCATCATCACCGGCGAACTGCAGGTCAACCTCGACACCAAAACAGTGGAAGTCGGTGGCCAGCGCGTTCATCTGACCGGCAAGGAATACCAGATGCTGGAGCTGTTGAGCCTGCGCAAGGGAACCACGCTGACCAAGGAAATGTTCCTGAACCATCTTTATGGCGGCATGGACGAGCCGGAACTCAAGATTATTGACGTGTTCATCTGCAAGCTGCGCAAGAAACTTGCCGCCGCAGCGGATGGCCAGAATTTCATCGAAACGGTTTGGGGTCGTGGCTACGTGCTGCGCGAAGCGGAAGAAGTCGCCGCCTGACCCCACCGACTTCAGAGTGCGGACCTGAAGGTGCCTCGTGCACCATGACGGAACCAGAAAACCCCCGGCGAGGCTCTGCCGGGGGTTTTTTGTTGACCGGCGCAAATGACAGCCCGACATGACGGACTTGTAAAAAGCCACCCCACTGTGTCACTTGTTGCGCAAGAAATAAAACCAATGAGGTTGTCGCACATGAGCAAGACCGACCTGCCGATCCTTGAGCAACGTCGTATCGAAGCCAATATCATCAAGCCGATCTACGAAGAGATGAAGGCGGAAATCGGCGGCGAAAAGGCCCGCAAGATTATTTCAGCAGCCATCACCAAAAATGCCATAGAGCAAGGTGCCGCTTACGCAAAAACCGAAGGTGGCGACACGTCCCTGGAGAGTTTTCATGCCCTTTTACCACAGTGGAAAGCCAATGGCGCGCTGGAGGTCGATATGCTGGAAGAGACGGAAAGCAACGTGGATTACAATGTGACACGGTGCCAATATGCTGAAATGTATAAGGAAATGGGATTGGCCGAGATTGGCCATCTGCTGTCGTGCGGGCGCGACGGCACGTTCTGCCAAGGCTATGATCCGCGCATCTCGCTGATCAGGACCCAGACCATCATGCAGGGCGCTTCCCACTGCGACTTTCGTTATTCGATCAAGGATGATGATGACGCATAACGCCAAATGAAACAGAAACCGAACCGGTCGACATGAAAAAATCGGGTTGGAGACCTGAACGCCGGAACCGCAACATTGGCACTGCGGCCTCCGGGCATGGTCAATCCAACAAGATGACTATTCCGAACAGTCGTTTTGACCGCTTTGGAATGGATACTGTCTTTCAGGAGCGTGTTAAGCCGACACGTGTGGAGACCATTGAGATCGGCGGAAATTCTCTAACGGTCTTGTATGAAGAGCCACGCCCCGGGTTTACCTATGGCTGCTCTCCAAAAGACATCGCTCATCTGCTGTCTCATATTCCTGCAGATGACTTCGACCTGATTGATCTGATCGTTTTCAGGCAGCCTACTTTAAAGCAAGCCCAACAAAATCCGGTTTGGGGGCGCCTACGGTATTGCGCTGCTATCGGCAGTTTTCTCGGCCCCACAGTCTATCTTGAAGCCCAGAAGATAGGAGTATCCTTCAAATGGACCAAAAAGATGAGCCTGGACGATCAGGCTGAACTCGCGAGACTTCGCGCTGACGGCCATACGATCACTGAAAACAGGCGCGAATTTGTTATCACGCCCAGTGAAGACTCCATTAGAAACACTTTGCTGTACCGAACACTGCTTCACGAGATTGGACATTGGGTTCAATATGAAAAAGAAGCCCTCGACGAAACCACGAGTCTCTCCAAGGCCCCTGATTTGGCCTACGATCTCTATTTTTCAAAGCCAAGCAAGGAACGCGAACAGTTTGCTGACCGCTATGCGACTGAAAAAGCGGCGTTGCTGCGCAGCAAAGGTGTTTTGCCGTTTAATCCGATCATCTAATCCAACTCGGTATTCGGCTTAACTCGCTGTTCTCTCAGGGACCTGGAGACCTTACCCATAGCTGCTCATGCACGGTGCGGCCCCAGGTCTCGCCTTCGGTTTCGCTCGCCAGATGAAATCCGAAATCCTCATATAGCTGGCGTGCCGCCCCCAAGCCGCGAAATGTTGTCAGCCAGACCTTGCCGCCGGCGGTCTCATCGGCAAATTCCACAGCCCTTGTCATGAGGACCCGCCCCGAGCCGGTTCCGCGCAACCGGTCCGACATGATGAACCACCGCAGGTGCAGACCGTCGTGGGCCTCACCGGCCTTGTCATGATCCAGCACCAGCGACCCTTCAATCGTATCGTTGCGGATCACCAGCCAGGCCCGGTCGAGCCGGTTATCATAGCGCTGAAAGAAAGAGGCACAGTCTGATGCCACCTTGGTCTCAAACGGCAGGCCGAACCCCCATTCGCGGGCATAGTAGTTGATGTGATGGGCGGTGATTGCCGCCACCGCGCCCGGCCGGTAACCTTCAATGATCTGAAAGTCAGGCGCCATTGGTCACGCAGGCAGCGCAGAGTACTCAACTGCATCCTCGCCTGTATTTGCCGCGGTGAGATCCAGTTCGCACTCATTGGCCAGCCTCAGCGTGTAGTAAACCTGGGCAAGACGGGCGTCCATGGTGTCTTCTTGCGCATCGCCTTCCAGCATGACCAGGGTCTTTTCCGGCACTTTGGCGTTCTTGCCCTCCGCGCGTGCCGTCAATCCGCCGCCATCAGCCACACCCATGGTGATCTTGCCGCCGCGCGGGATCGATGAAATCGCCAGCATGACCAGATTGAGGATCAGCTTGACCTGGTTCTTGGGACGAATTTCACGCGGCACCTCCCATTCAAGCGTCACCTTGTCCTCGCCGATGAACTTCTTGGCCACGTCTTCTGCATCACCTGTATCAATGCTGGACCCCGCTGAGCCCGCAGCGCCAAAGGCGATACGGCAAAATTGAAGTTTTGCCGATGCCTGCCGCGATGACCGTCGCACCAGGTCAAATGCGATGTCACGCATTTCCGCATCCTGTTCGTCCTCCAGGACCTCAAGCCCGTTGGCGATGGCGCCAACCGGTGAAATGACATCGTGGCAGACTTTCGAGCATAACAATGCTGCAAGGTCGAGATCACTCAACACAGCGTTGAATTTCATGAAACAGGGTCCCTTTTAAGATTGTATTGTGATGACTGTCCGGCGCGAGTCTAGCGGGCTGTGCCAAGCCCTGCCAACCCGGCAATCCCGGATTGCAACAACGCCTTGTTCCGACTCAACAATTCAACTACAGAACATCCAGCGCCTTGTTTACGGCAAAGTCAAAATTGTGAAAATGCGAGCCGAATCAACTTCATGACCACCCTGGAACCATCACACCACCTGCTGTCTCTCATGAAAATTGCCCATGCGGCGGGTGCGCGTATCATGGATATATACCAGGATGGCTTCGAGGTGGCCACGAAGGCGGATGCCTCGCCTGTTACCGAGGCGGATGTTGCAGCCGAAGCCATCATTCTGGCTGGCCTGAAATCAATCGACCCGACAGCCAACATCATTGCAGAAGAAGCCGTGTCCGCCGGCGCGACACCTGAAGTCACCCATGAGTTCTACCTGGTTGACCCGCTTGATGGCACCCGCGAATTTGTCAGCCGCAATGGTGAGTTCACCGTCAACATCGCCCTTGTGCACGATGGCGCTCCGATTGCCGGCGTGGTGTATGCGCCTGCCCTGTCCAGGCTGTATGCCGGCGAGTTGACTTCGGGCGCTTTTGAAACTCCGCTGAAGGCCGAAGAGGATTTTCCTGACGCTCCGGCTCTGCAGTCCATTGTCTGTCCTGACTTGCCGACATCAGGCATCAAGGTGGTCGCCAGCCGGTCACACCGCGATGAGGAAACCGATGCCTGGCTTGCGAAACGCGATGTCGCTGAAATCGTGGCAGCCGGTTCGTCACTGAAATTCTGTCTCCTGGCCAGCGGCAAGGCACATCTTTATCCGCGCTTTGGCCGTACGATGGAATGGGATACCGCTGCCGGCCACGCGGTGCTGGCCGCAGCAGGTGGTGAGGTGTTCGAGGCGACGGGAGACCTGCTTCGCTATGGCAAGGCGCAACGCGGTTTTGACAACCCGGCTTTCATTGCATCGGTGTCGGCCAAACCCGTCTGAAGGCCGTCCGACTGTCTCGTATCAGCAAGATTTTGTTAATCGTATACGGTCCATTAACGCATCATCACCCATACTGAATTTCAGTTGCTGTCCTTGATGGCAGGGCGGTTGTTTGAGTTTGTCAGTATCAGGTGAGTAAAACATATGAAACGTATCCTCGCGCTCGCAGCGTTTGCGAGTCTCTCCATCACAGCATTATCGGCACTTTCAGCCCTGGAAAACCGCGCCCAGGCGCGCGGCGCGGATGCCGACGACGGCACCTCCTATTCCCGTTCCGGATATGACCAGTCGGAAGCGGGCACATACAGCCCGGAAGAAATCATCGACGGCGGTCATCGCTGGTTTGGCACAACCACCAAGGGAGTTGCCAAGGCTGTCGAAACGGTGTTTTCGCAAGCCGGCCGGCCATCCGGTTACATTATCGGGGAAGAAGCCTCCGGCGCGTTTTTTGGCGGCCTGCGCTACGGCGAAGGCATTCTGTTCATGAAGGACGGCACGCGCAAGAAGGTTTACTGGCAGGGCCCGTCCGTCGGTTTTGACCTGGGTGGCAACGGATCACGCGTGCTGGTTCTGGTCTACAACATCAACCGGGAACGGCAGATTTACGACCGTTTCATCGGCATCGAAGGGTCCGCCTACATGGTCGGTGGACTGGGTGTGAACTTCCAGTCAAACGAAGATCTCAAGCTGGCGCCGATCCGTACCGGTGTAGGCGCTCGTCTGGGCGCCAATGTGGGTTACCTGAAATACACTGAATATCCCACGCTGAACCCGTTTTGACACTCCTTCGGTTCACACGCTGAAGACAACATCAGGGCGGGAACAGGAACAGTTGTTCAGAGTTGGGCAGGCTGGTCCCTGCCCGCACTGACCCGGCACAGCCGGGACCGTCAAACACGTGTTTACCAATCCGGAGTTTCGCTTTTCAACACGATAAACAGGGGCTATCTTACAATAGACCTTCACACCAATCGTGCAGTGTACTACGATTGCCATTCCGGCAGTCTATTTCGACAGGCGGACTGCCGGATTACCATTTGTTAGTCGTTTGTGGCGCACCGCATGTTTGGGTCCATCTGACGATTTGTGTGGTCATTGCCCTCTGGAGGACTCATGTCTCAAATCGAGACTATCATGCTGGTTGCACTGGGGTTTGTCGGTGCACTTCTGGTCGGTTTGCTGGTTGTACGCGGGCTCTGGACGTATGCGGTCAGCCTTGGAAAACGCCGCGTTGAACGTCGCGCTCCATCCGCTATTGCCGAGCTCAGGGCAGACCGGGACCGGCTGAAGGCGGAATACGCCATGCAGGGCCGGCGCCTGCAGTTGCGGCTCGATGATTTGAAGACCCGCATGGCCGAACAGATGGCCGAAGCCTCCAGGAACAGAAACCGCATCGAACACCTGGCTGATGAAATCAAGCGGCGCGATGAAGAGTTGACCAAGCGCGACGAAGACGCCGACAATCTGCGGTTGCAGATAACGGCTCTCGAACGCGAGTTGACGGACCGCACCGAACTGCTGCAGCAGGCGAAGGACCTGATGCAGGCAAAGGAAGAAATTTCGATAGAGTTGCAGAGCAAACTCAAGGTTGCCGAAGCCAAGGTATCCGATCAGTGGTTCATCATCGAAACACTCAAGAGTGACAATCCTCCAGCCACTGCCGATCTGACGGGGATGGCCTCATCCAAGTTCGAAAATGCGCAGGAAAGACTGCGTCAGCGTATTGAGGAAATGAACACCCTCACCCGGCAAATTGACGAGCAACGCCAGGATTTGTCCGTGCAGCAGGATGAACTGGCGATCTTGCGCGAACAGATTAACCGGTCGCGCGAGGCGGATGCCAGAGTTGCAGCTTCCAGCAAGGCAAAATCCAAGCAGACGGACGGGAAATCAGCCACGCCAAATCAGGACATGCTGATCAAGTCGGGTCAGGCCAACGCAAGTGATCAACTCGAGCAGAAGATCATGGAAACCGAACGGGAAACTGAAACCCTGACGGAGGAACTGTCACGGCTGGACGAGATGTGGAACAAGAACAACTCTGAGCCGGAGGTTAAACAAGAGGCGGACGGAAGCACCGAAAAGTCCAAAACCTCGAAAAGTGACAAGGCGGCTGCAGAACACAAGCAAGACTCCAAGGCCGACACAGCCGGCAAGGCGAAACCAAAGGCAGAACCCGCCGACACGGCTAAAGACAAGGTCGCAAACAAGCCTGCCGATGAAGCAAAACCGGATGCCGGCAAGCCTGAGGAAAAGTCTGCCGAGGCGACAGAACAGCCTGTGGCTGACAAAAAGGATAAAAAGGCGGCTACCGCCAAGACCGCTGAACCCGTAGCCATGGCTGAAGTCAAACTGCCGGGTTCATCCATGGACGTGACAGCAGTAGCCCAGGAAGACAATCAACCTGTCGGCAAGACGCTGGCGGCCGGGTCAGGGACGGGAAACAACAACATCATTTCGCTGGCCCAACGCATCCGTGCCCTGCATTCCGATGCGCCGGGAAGTTCATAACACCCTTCGCGGCAATGAATTGGCCGGTTATCCCGGTTACTGCGGTTTGATGTCTAGGCGCTGCACGACACCCTGCCTTGCAAGGCTGTAGACAATGATCGCATCACTGCCGTCGGGCCGGCGCACATGAATTGCAAGTGACCCCCGGTTCAGCGATACAGACTGCACCGTTTCGCCCGGCCCCACCGCGAGTTCGATGGCCTCCTCCGTGCTCACCAGTGCAGGCGGCAGTGTACTTGCCCGGTTGACCAGCGTGTAGATAAGAAACGCAAAACCCGCTACTATCATCAGACCCATCGTATAGACGGCGATCTTGAGAAAGATAAACCCCGGTGAATCCGCCACCGGCAGGTCATCATCATCATCTGACTTTGCTGACTGTTTTGAAACCTGATTATTGACCATGCCCGATCCGGAAGAAAAATTCGAAGTGACCCACGACGGACCAACCGCCGAACGGCTGGATAAACTGCTGGGTCAGGCCAGTGTCGACCATTCCCGTGCCCGCTTCCAGATGCTCATATCGCAGGGCCATGTGAATGTGGACGGCACATCAATAGTCGACGCCTCATTCAAGGTCAAACCCGGATCTGTTGTTTGCGTCGCTCTTCCCGAGGCTGAAGATCCCAAACCTCTTGCAGAAGATATAGCCCTCAACATCGTGCATGAAGACAGCCAGATCGTTGTTGTGGACAAGCCGGCCGGACTGGTCGTGCATCCTGGTCCAGGCAACTGGACCGGCACGCTGGTCAACGCCCTGATAGCCCACTGCGGTGACAGCCTGTCCGGCATCGGCGGTGTCAAGCGGCCCGGTATCGTTCACCGCCTGGACAAAGAGACGTCCGGCTTGCTGGTTGTCGCCAAGACCGACAAAGCCCACCGGGCATTGTCGGAACAGTTCGCCGCTCACGGCCGTGATGGCCGCTTGTCCAGGCAATATCTCGCTATTGTGTGGGGCGAACCGCAACCGCGTCGCGGCATCATCGACACCCTCATCGCCCGCAGTACCGCAAACCGGATAAAGATGGCGGTGGCAAAATCCGCTGGCCGCCGGGCCATCACACATTATGAAACCGTCCGCCCGCTGCCGGCCGGTACCGGCGACGCGGTTGCCTCACTTGTTCGCTGTCAGCTGGAAACCGGCAGGACCCATCAAATCCGGGTTCACCTGGCACATATCGGTCACCCGTTGCTGGGAGACCGGGTTTACGGCTCCAGCCACGCCGCATCCGCCAACAAGCTCAACCCTGCAGCACGCGCAAGCCTCGCCAGCCTGTCGCGCCAGGCGCTGCACGCGGAAACCCTGGGTTTCGAGCACCCGGAGACGGGCGAGCCAATGTCGTTCCGGTCTGCGTTACCGGAAGATATGCGAGACCTTGCAGAGAAAATATAATCTTTACGTAAACGTAAATTTACGCCGTATTCATGACCAAACTGTAATCCGATCTCGGCTTGAAAACCTTTAAACCGGCAACCTCAATGCCTATATCTGATTCAAGTTAGGGCAGACATTACCCCTCCTATGGGGGTGAAAGGTACAAAAATGGCAACCACAGGTAGCAATCTGCCGGTATTGTCCGGTGAAAGTGGCTTGCAGCGCTATTTGCAGGAAATTCGCAAGTTTCCCATGCTGCAGCCGGATGAAGAATATACGCTGGCCAAAAACTGGCGCGACACCGAAGACCGTGACGCAGCTCACAAGCTGGTTACCAGCCATCTGCGGCTGGTGGCGAAAATCGCCATGGGTTACCGCGGCTACGGCCTGCCGGTCTCGGAAGTCATTTCTGAAGGCAATGTCGGGCTTATGCAGGCAGTCAAGCGCTTTGAGCCTGAAAGAGGCTTCCGCCTGGCAACCTATGCCATGTGGTGGATCAAGGCGTCCATCCAGGAATACGTGCTGCGCTCATGGTCGCTGGTCAAAATGGGCACGACTGCCAGCCAGAAGAAGCTCTTCTTCAAGCTGCGCAAGGTAAAGGGCCAGATTCAGGCTTTGGAGGATGGAGATCTCAAACCCGATCAGGTGACCGAGATTGCCACCCGCCTGGGTGTTCCGGAACAGGACGTGATTTCGATGAACCGCCGCCTGGGCGGTGATGCATCACTGAACGCACCACTGTCGAAAGACGGCGAATCCGGCGGTGAATGGCAGGACTGGCTGGTCGACGACACCGAAACGCCCGATGTCGCTTACGAGCAGAGCGAAGAACAGGACATGCGCTCGAAACTGCTGCATCAGGCCATGAACGGGTTGAACGAGCGTGAGCGGCGTATTTTTGAAGCCCGCCGCATGTCGGAAGATCCACTGACGCTGGAAGACCTGTCGCAGGAGTTTGACGTCTCGCGCGAGCGCATTCGCCAGATCGAAGTCAAGGCTTACGAAAAAGTCGAAAAAGCCGTCAGAAAGGCATCGGCGGACATGCTGGGCTGAGCCTGGCTCAGCATGGCTTTTGCCTGAAGCGGCCGAAGATCAAAAAACTGATTATTTACAGAGCACTACTGCACCATGGGTCCATCTGAACCCATGGTGTTTTAATGCAAATTGCGACAAGTCAAGTTACCCTTTCGAAACCCCGATACATTAAACTTTCGTCCATGAACAATCGGGGCGGTTGGCTCACCAGCTGTATTGAACTTTGCTTAAGGTATTGGGATCCCAGAAAACACCGCGTTTCATGACAAACGCGTTCTTGTTTTGCGTCGGTGCCCTGCTGCTGGTGGTCGGAATCAACGTCGCACGGGTCGAGATCAACAAACTGGCCCACGGCAAGGCAACCGAGCTGGCTCACCAATGGTCTACGCAAGTTGTCACCAACACCCCGTTTCTGCCGCGCATACTGGCGGCTCCCAAGAGTGATACCCAGCCCATTCGAAACCTGGGCAATGCACGGCCTGTCGGCCCGATCCTGGGGTATCGCATCTATGACCCGAACGGCTATCTCAGAGTCCTCGTAGACGCACCTGTCACGTCATCCGGTGTCAACAAGTCGACATTCCACACCCGTATTGCCCTGCCGATTACCAGCGGCGGTAAAACGATAGGCACCATCGTGTCTGACGTTGATGCCAGCGGGTTTCATGATGTCTTGATGGCTGGAGCAATCAAGATCGGCACTGTGATCTCGGTTGCAATCAGCTTTCTGCTGTTTGTCAGTTTGATGGTCAGGGTGGCGTCGCACAAGGAAGCGCTGCGAAGTTCAAACACCCTGATGCGGAGTGATTCAGTTACCGGCATGCCGAACCAGCCTGCTTTTCTGGAGATGCTGGCAACGGCCCACTCGCAGGAGGTTGCGCAGCACACCACGACCAACCTGTACCTGCTCAATCTGGACCGGTTTGCGCGCGTCAACGAACGGCTGGGCAACTCGATCGGCAATGTGTTGCTGAGACTGGTTGCAGAACGCTTGCGCCTTGCGTGCGGCAATTCCGTTGTCTGCGCGCATATCAATGGTGATACGTTTGGCGTCATCGCCGACGAGAGAACCGGCAAGCGGATGGACACAACATTGCAACAGGTGTTCCTGCAGCCGTTCAATTTCGGCCAGAACGTCATTCGTCTGTCTGCCAGCATCGGGGCGGCAACATCAACAGCAGGGCTGCACAGCAGCGATGAACTGCATCGCCATGCCGAGCTGGCCCTGCGCGCCGCGAAAACCAACGGAGGCCATCAGCTGGTCGCCTATGACAGCGACACTGTCGCTGAATTCCGTGAAATTGACCGCATTGCAACGGTTGTCGAAGATGCCTGCCAGAACAATGAATTCGAACTGCATTACCAGCCGGTAGTGGACGCCAGGACCCGCAAATTGTGCAGCTTCGAGGCGCTGCTGCGCCTGACCACTGCGGACGGCGAACAGATCGGTCCGGACAGTTTCATACCGGTAGCAGAGCGCATCGGACGCATTGAGGAAATCGGTCTGTGGACGCTGCGCGAGGCCTGCAAAACCGTCGCCGGCCTGCCCAAACACATCGGCATGGCCGTCAATCTGTCCGTGCAGCAGTTCAATTCGGGTAACCTCGTGTCAGAGGTGGCGAAAATCATCAAGGACACGCGCGTTGATCCTGGTCGCATCGAACTGGAGGTGACCGAGGGCGTCATGATTGGCGACACTGATCCGGTATTCAGGCAGCTCTCCCAGTTGCAGTCGCTCGGCATCAAGATTGCGCTTGACGATTTTGGAACCGGGTATTCCAGCCTCAACTATCTCTGGCGCTTCAATTTCGACAAATTGAAGGTTGACCAGGACTTCATTCGCGCATCCGATCACAATCCGAAAGCCCAGGCCCTGCTGTCCAAGATTGTCGAAGTCGGACGCTTGCTGGACATGAAGGTAACCGCTGAAGGCATTGAAACCGAAACCCACGCAAGCCGGGTTGCGGATCTGGGCTGCGATTACTCCCAGGGGTACCTGTTCGGAAAGGCCATTCCGCAAACCTCGCTGGCATCGGTTGTCATCAGTGAGTTCGCTGAATACATACGCCGTCAGACCGGCGGTCAGGCCGACGTCGATGGCACTGACGTTGCCTCAGGCTGAAGCGCTGTCCGAAAAGTGTGAAACAGGTTTCACGCAAGAATGGGCAAAAGAGAAACAGGCCGGCCGCCCTTGTTACCTTACCTGGTCCTCGAATGGATCACGCATCAAGATGGTGTCTTCACGCTCGGGGCTGGTGGACAACAGTGCGATCGGGCAATCAATCAGTTCCTCGATCTGGCGCACATATTTAACCGCCTGGGCAGGCAATTCCGCCCACGACCGCGCACCGGCTGTTGTATCGCTCCAGCCTTCAAAGCTGGAAAACACCGGCTCGACCCGCGATTGTGCGCCCTGACCGGCCGGCAGTCGTTCGATCGTCTCGCCATCAAGTTTGTAGCCCGTACAGACCTTGATTTCCTCAAAGCCATCCAGAACATCAAGCTTGGTCAGAGCAATGCCGGAAATGCCGGCTGTCTTGATCGCCTGGCGTACCATAACCGCGTCAAACCAGCCACAACGCCGCTTGCGGCCCGTCACCGTTCCGAACTCGCGGCCGCGCTCCCCGATTTTCTCCCCCGTATCGTCAAACAGTTCAGACGGAAACGGACCCGCACCAACCCGGGTTGTGTAGGCTTTGGCGATACCGAGCACATAATTGAGCATGTCTGGGCCGACACCTGAACCGGTGGCCGCCTGTGCTGCAACTGTGTTGGATGAGGTCACAAAAGGATATGTGCCGTGGTCGATATCCAGCATTATACCCTGTGCGCCTTCAAACAGAACGCGCTGTTGCCGCCGCCTTGCATCGTCAAGCAGGCTCCATGTCGTGTCCATGAAAGGCAGAATGTGCGGGGCTATGGCCAGCAGCTCTTCACGCAGCGCCCGCCCGTCCACCTCAGCCTCACCCAGTCCACGCCGCAGTGCATTGTGATGGGCCAGCAGCCGTTCGATCTTGGCTTCCAGTGTGGCCTGGTTTTTCAGGTCATACACACGAATGGCACGCCGGCCTGTCTTGTCTTCATAGGCCGGACCGATACCACGACCGGTGGTACCGATCTTGCCGGCACCGGCTGCGGCCTCGCGCATACCATCCAGCTCGCGATGCAGCGGCAGGATAAGTACCGCATTTTCTGCAATCCGCAGATTTTCCGGCGTTACCTCAACGCCTTGCGACACAAGCCGGTTTATCTCGTCATTCAGGGCCCAGGGATCAATTACCACTCCGTTGCCGATAATCGACAACTTGCCGGGGCGCACAATACCCGATGGCAGCAGGGACAGTTTGTAGGTCACACCGTCGATGACCAGCGTGTGGCCTGCATTGTGGCCTCCCTGAAACCGCGCGACCACATCTGCGCGCTCAGACAGCCAGTCGACCAGCTTGCCTTTTCCCTCATCGCCCCACTGGGCGCCAACCACCACTACATTTGCCATGTCCAGGCCTACCCGCGTTGCATCGTAAAAAAAGCGAACGGCCCTCGCCGCGTTTAATACCAAAGGAACTAGTTATTGATCCATTTGACCGGTTTTTCGCGTTTGCCGACTAGGCATGTTTCACGTCGTGGTCTTCCTGACCACAAGTGGCGCATAACGACGTCCGGCGAGCGCGAAAAACCGGCCTTCGGCGGGTCAAATTCGTCCATCTGGTGCGTTGCGGCGTTCGCCCGATACACCGTATCGCGCTGCACACCACGCCTGCCAGACTGAACGGATTTGACTCCATCAAATGGGTCAATAACTAGTTCCTTTGGTATAAGCAGCAGGGCCGTTGCAAGTCTTTACACTGCCACCCATGTCAAAGAAACCAATTATTGCCCCCTTTGACCAGTTTTTCGATTTGGCCGGCAATCCAGACCGGCAAATCAGCGCGGTATCGCCAATTTCATATCGGACGGATGCACCACGGTATAGCCAAACCTGATTTCTGAACTGGTCTGGGGTTTCAACGGCACATCCCAGATCACGATTCCCATTTTATTATCGGGTTCAATGACACTGGGCGCGGTGGTGTCGCGCAACATATCCACCACGATCTCTTCATGGGTGGAATATGGCATCCTGTCTGTCACATGCACCAGAACCGGGAAACTATGCAGGTTTTCGATATTGGTGACATAAAGCCGCTTCAAAGTGCTCTGTTCGGTGATGATCCCGCTGGATCCGGCCGTGTTTTCAACTTCGCGCCGGGTTATGCGAACCAGATCATCGCGGCCAAAGCCGAGTTCCACCTCCTCACCCGGCACTATCTGGCGCATCCGGGCCTTGCCGGCAAACACGCCGTCTCGAAACAGGGAAACCTCGCCGCCAAGCAGCGGTGTCTCGCCCGCAACCTTGAAAACTCCGGTCAGATAGCCAACCGGATCTACATGTGGCGCCGTATCAACGCGTATCGCCGGCTCAACGGTTCTTGCTCCAATGCGCACGGATTTCAGCGCGCCGCTGTTCGGCACACTGGTCTGCCCGGCAATTGAATAAACCGCATGAAAACCGGCATTGCTGACGTCGGCCTGGCGCTGACGCACCGGCGCTGGCGCCCGCACCGCCAGTCCGGTTGCTGCTTTTGGTTGCACTGCCTGTGAACCGGCCGTATCGGAAAAGCTTTCCTGCGCCTGTACGGCGCGCCGGGCCCGAACCGGTTGTGGCCCGATGGCCACCGGCTGCATGTCCGGAGAGGCTGTCCGCCCGGTAACCGTGGCAGTGGACAGCTTCAGGGCCACACCATCCCAGGCTTCGCCGGAGCGCTGATACACCAGTGCGCGCTGCACCAGCTTCAATTCGGCCGGGGTACCATCCGACGGCAGTTTCAGGCGGGCGTCATACACTGGGCTCCAGCCTGCATCGGGGACCGAATACTTCAACGACAATGTCATTTTTGCAGGGGCTGACGCACTGACCTGAATGGCGACCCTCGTGCGCGCATTGGGCGCAGTTGCGAGCAACTGCAACTTGCGCCGCAAGACCTGTTCGCGTTTGCCAATCTGGACAATCGCCTGGTCAGCCTCCAGCACCACCGACGAGATTTCCGACAATTCACGGTTGGTCAGCAGCAACAGGTTGCCAATCTGCTCCGGCGACATTGCCGGCCTGTCGCCGCTGGCAAACGGTACCGCCGCATAGCCACCGGTCAGCCTTTCGAGCGTCGCGCGGCGAAACTGTGCATCAACGCGCACCCGCTCGTGCCGTGCACGGTCTCGCGCCAGGCCATCCAGTTCGTCCTGCAGCAACTTGCGCTTGCCGGTTGCCTGCTGTTCCGGATCAAGAGCAATCCTGGACACGTCAACCGTACCGATTTCAGCATCACTGGACGACACACCCTCGACCTGCACTGATGCGGCCATGATCCCGCGCGGCAGGGTATCGAGAATTACCTCATGCGCTCCTGCCGGCAACTCAACCTCACCGGTTCGCGTCAATTGCGCGCCGCGGGGATTGACGGTTACCTCGGCAAGATCGAGCTCGGTACGTATTTCTTCCGCCATGGCGGGAACAACACAGAAGGACAAAAGTCCACCTGCCAGCAGTACGGAATGAAGTTTCATCATTTGACTTCCCTCAAGGTCGCCACTCTCGATCCAAAGTAGGATATGCTAGCCCATCACGGGTTCAATTGAACCCTCAAAGTTGCCGTTTCACTTCACAAGCGGTCAAAATGATCTGCCTGAACCGGAACATATGATGAAGCCGGAGCATGGCTTTATAGCTGGAAAGTTACATCTTGTTGCCTGCCAAGTTCACATCCGCCATGTCAGGCTTTGCAATCCTCGCAATGACCGTCAGCCAAACGCCCGCACGCGCAGACGAAGAGGCGGCTGCCATCCAGCGCGGCAAGGAGCTCGGGCAACTGCTGTGCGCACGATGCCATGCCATTGAAGGCCCTGGACCAGGCAAGGAGGAAAAAGCGCCGCCGTTTTCAACCCTTGTTCCCAACCTGACCCTGGAAGGGGTTGCCGATCAATTGCTGGAAGGCCTGCCACTGGGTCACGATCCGATGCCCAAATGGGAATTTTCGGAGCAGCAGGCCCTGGACCTGCTGCTCTATATTGACTCCGTCAGCGCAACTGAATGACATCAGAACGTCAGGCACTTGGCCTGTTGCACCTGCGGCAGCGCCTCGATCTGGGCAAGCAGCTCCGGCGTCACGTGACCATCTATCTCTGCCAGGCAGATGGCATTGCCGCCGGCTTCGTCCCGGCCCAGGTTGAACGTGGCGATATTGACTTCAGCATCCCCGAGCAGGCGCCCGAATGCGCCGATAAACCCGGGCTTGTCTTCGTTGGTCACATAGATCATCTGCGGACCGAGTTCGGCTTCCATGTTGATGCCCTTGATCTGGATGATCCGCGGCTTGCCGTCGGAGAAAACCGTACCTGCCACCGAGCGCCCCTGATTGGGAGTTCTGACAGTTAACCGGATATAGTTTTCATAAACGCCGCGCTTGGTCTGGCGCACTTCATCCACCTGGATCGACCGCTCCTTGGCCATGACAGGTGCTGATACCATGTTGACGTCGCCGAGGATGGGGCGGAACAAGCCTGCCAGCAAGGCAGACGTCAGTGCCTCGATGTTCATTTCGGCCACGTCGCCTGCGTATTCAATTGCAACAGCCATGATCGATGTTTCCGTCGCCTGTCCTGCAAACGATCCCAGTTGCTCGGCAAGCGCCACGAATGGTTTCAGGCGCGGTGCTTCCTCGGCTGAAATCGACGGCATGTTGAGGGCGTTGGAAACGGCTCCCTGCAACAGATAGTCAGACATCTGCTCGGCAACCTGTAATGCGACGTTTTCCTGCGCTTCCGACGTGGCGGCGCCCAGGTGAGGCGTGCAAACCACGTTCGGGTGGCCAAACAGCGGATTGTCCGTGGCAGGCTCAACCTCAAAGACATCGAGTGCCGCACCCGCCACATGGCCCGCATCAAGCGCCGCCTTGAGCGCTTCTTCGGATACCAGGCCGCCGCGGGCGCAATTGACGATACGCACGCCTTTTTTCATCTGCGTCATTGCTTTGGCATCAAGAATATTGCGGGTCTTGTCGGTCAGGGGCGTATGAAGCGAAATGAAGTCCGCCCGTTTCAGCAATTCGTCCAGCTCGACTTTTTCAACCCCGAGTTCGACTGCACGCTCGTCGGACAGAAAGGGGTCAAATGCAATGACCCGCATGCGCAGACCGAGCGCCCTGTCGGCAACGATGGATCCGATATTGCCGCATCCGATCAGACCAAGCGTCTTGTTGAACAGTTCGACCCCCATGAACCGGGACTTCTCCCATTTGCCGGCTTGTGTCGATTCATTGGCTTCCGGTATCTGCCGCGCCAGCGCCAGCATCATGGAAATAGCATGTTCAGCCGTGGTGATGGTGTTGCCGAACGGCGTATTCATCACGATGATACCTTTTGCGGAGGCGGCTGGAATTTCAACATTATCGACCCCGATTCCGGCCCGGCCGATCACTTTCAGATTGGCTGCAGCGTCTATGATCTTGGCCGTGACCTTGGTGGCTGACCTGATGGCGAGCCCGTCATAGTCGCCAATGCGCGCCAGCAGCGCGTCCTTGTCCTTGCCAAGATCAGGTTCGAAGTCGACGTCGATACCGCGCGCCTTGAAGATTTCAATCGCGGCGGGTGAGAGTTTGTCAGATACGAGTACACGAGGTGCCATCGGGCTTGCTCCGGGTTTTGAGAATTTGCGTTTGTCAGGATGAAAACAGGAATTGGATCAGGCAGCCCGGGACGGGGATACCTGTGCATAGGCCCAGTCAAGCCAGGACGTCAGCGCTTCCACATCGGATGTTTCAATAGTTGCGCCACACCACACACGAAGGCCCGCCGGGGCATCCCGGTAGGCGCCGATATCAAAGGCCGCTTCTTCGGCCTCCAGAAGCTTGACAATTTCCTTTGGCAAGGCGGTTGCCTCTTCATCGCTCAAGCCGGCGACCGCGGAATCAGACAGTTTCAGGCACACCGAGGTGTTCGAGCGGGTTTCCTTCACCACAGCAAGATTGTCGATCCATCCGGTGCGATCTGCCCAGGCATTCAGCGCACCCGCATTGGCATCAGCACGCGCCATCAGGCCATCCAGGCCGCCTTCGCCGGCCGCCCATTCCAATGCCTTTATGTAATCTTCCACACACAGCATTGACGGCGTGTTGATGGTTTCGCCCCTGAAGATGCCGGCATTGATCTTGCCGGCCTTGGTCAGGCGGAAGATCTTCGGCAGCGGCCATGGCGGGGTATAGTTCTCCAGCCGTTCAACAGCACGCGGCGACAGGATCAGCATGCCGTGGCCGCCTTCTCCACCAAGCACCTTCTGCCAGGAATAGGTCACCACATCGAGTTTTGAAAAGTCCAGCCGCTGGGCAAATGCGGCCGATGTTGCATCGCATATGGTCAGCCCTGCCCTGTCTGCCGGGATGAAATCGCCATCGGGCACCCGCACACCGCTTGTGGTCCCGTTCCAGGTGAAGACCACGTCACGACCAAAGTCGACCTCAGACAAATCCGGCAGCTCGCCATAACCTGCCTTGATCAGTCGCACATCGTTAAGCTTGAGCTGCTTGACCACATCTGTCACCCAGCCTTCGCCGAAGCTTTCCCAGGCCAGCATGTCCACGCCGCGTTCGCCCAGCAGGCTCCACATGGCCATTTCGACCGCGCCCGTGTCAGACGCAGGCACGATGCCGATCAGGTAATCATCAGGTACCTGGAGCACTTCACGCGTCAGGTCGATCGCTCTTTTCAGACGCAGCTTGCCGTCGCCTGCGCGATGCGAGCGTCCGAGAAAGGCAGATTTGAGGATATCGGTTGTCCAGCCGGGTATCTTGGCACACGGGCCGGACGAAAAACGCGGGTTGGCCGGCCGCGATGCCGGTTTTGCAATCGTCATTTCTGGTCATCCTTCCAGATGAAAAGCCTCTCGTTGGGGAGAGGTGTCCCACGGACCGGGATACTGGAAGGCGAGATTGCAATCAAGTGCGAATTCGACGCAGCAGTTAACCAGCAGGAAATGCACTCGACAAAGCAAACGGCCTGCTCCGGGAGAAGAGCAGGCCGTAAGGTGCTGTGCCGCCATGAAGTTATCAGGCAGAAATCCTGAACTCACGACGCCGTTTGGTTAGTGCAACCAAACGGTCGTGATCCCGACTGGTCTAGAAGCTCCAGCGCAGGCCGCCGGTCACGGTGTGGTCGGAATAGTTGGGACCATCCACATCGATCTCGCGGTAGCTGTAAGCAGCATCCAGCGCGATGTTCTGGCTCATCTGGTACGCAACACCACCGGTTGCAGCCCAGGCGAAACCTTCATCATCCGATGGCGAGCCTGCACCTGAATAATCGACGAAACCATAACCGGCACCAAGACCCACATAAGGCGTGAAGCCCATGGACAGCGGTACATCAATATAACCGTTCCACAGTATAGTTGTGGCGCTCACATCAAACGGTCCCGCATCATGTTCGATGGCATGATCGGCACGCAGATCCGTGCGGAAATACTGGTTTATCTGGTAACCGACACCGCCGCCGACAGTGGCAGCGCCACCATCGTCAAGGCCGGAGATATCGAGCCACGAAAATCCTGCATCACCACGCACATACCAGCCTGATACATAATTATCGTCCGGCTGCACGTAAGGTGCAGGTGCCGGTTGCGCTGGCGTATCGATGTCGGCAGCAATTGCAACCGGCGTCATGAACGCAACGATAGTTGTGGCCAGAAGGCCCTTTTTTATGAAACTACTCACCTGTAACTCCTTCTCCCCGATACTCTAGGGGTATCCCTGCATTGTAGATGTTCATGCCCGATCCGTTGTTGCCCAACAGGTCATGCAACATGCACATCCGCCCACTCGCATGAGCTAAGGAATTACAGGATTAAGGTGACTGTTTGCGGTCGCCTTTGAGGCATCAAAACGGCGTCTCGGCAGGGTTATCAAAATCGTGCCAAATTCGCGTCGTTGCGACACGTTTGAGTTACACACCCTTAACCATCAGTCAAAAAACGGGCCCGCATGCCTGATTCCGCCGCCGAAACCGTGAACATGCGAGCCGTCATTTCCCCTCAACTAGACGGGGCATTGCCGGTGAGGTCGACGTGCCGACCTCTGTGAAAAACTGTTACCAGGCCGAGCCGCCGAAGTGATAACGAAGGCCCACCTTGACCTCATGCCCCTCGATTCCATCTACACTGATGGCGCCGGGGTCGGCAGCGGCTGTATCAACGCCCGACACAACTTCACCAAGATCGATGTACCTGTAGGCCAGATCGAACTTCAAATTCTCAGTCAGGTCATAGGCCACCCCTACACTGACATGATAGGCGAAATCGTATTCGCTGCCGTTTGCCGCGCCTGACGGGCCGGCCAGGCCCGAGATCTCATTTCTGGAGGCACCGATACCGCCGCCGGCATATGGCGTGAAACCGGCATAATTGGTGATGTCCCAGTAGGATGACACAAACACATACTGTGATCCGATATTCGCATTCAGGGTATCGGTATCTGGAACCACACCTGAAAACGCATCGGTCAGGGATGACTTGAGACGTACGCCACCGGTGATTTCGATGCGCAGGCTGCTGGCAACCTGACAGCCAAGGCCGCCCTCGAAGAACCCGGTCGGATCAATCTGCGGATTGATCGCTGATGTCGTGGTGCCGCCGGCGCCGTCGCTGCTGAAGCCGCCCCCAATAGGCTGAATGACGTCGGGGCGGGCATACATTGTCACACCGCCGTCAACGCGGGCATACAGGCAACCCATGAAACCGCTGAAACCGTCATCCGGCAACCGGCCGTCATAGTCAGCGGAATGGGCTGCCCCAGCAATGCCCATTCCCAGTGCAGCGAAACACACTCTCAGCAGCGTGCGACCCATCATTTGTACTCTCCATTCACTGAACGCTTCCCATGTTCGAGAAGCAAACTTGCCAATCGCCGTTCAATCCCGGTTTCATGTTCCGGATACCGTCTGGACCAAACCTTCAATGGAGATAATTAACCAAACCGCTTAAGAACCTCTTAAGCATGTTTGCAGTTTTTTCTCAGGCGTCGAAAAACAGGTCGCAGCCGCACAAAAGTCGGGCTTTCACGACGGTTGAATGGAATATTTTCTGTATTGGGCAGCCTGTCGTCAGGCAGCGTGACGCTGAACTTCGGCGACGATATCGTCAACTACAGAGGTTACCAGGTCGGCATTGTCGCCTTCCGCCATGACGCGGATCAGCGGTTCGGTTCCTGATTTTCGAATGACCAACCTGCCCGAATTGCCCAGCTTTTCTTCTGCCGCGGCAATCGCCTTCTTGACCGGATCCTGCTCGAGCGGCTTGCCGTTGCCATAGCGGACGTTTTTCAGCACCTGCGGTACCGGATCGAACATCCGGCACACCTCGCTCACCGAACCGCCGTTCTGCACCAGCACCGCCAGCACCTGAAGTGCTGCAATCAGACCGTCACCGGTTGTGTTGAAGTCCGACAGCACGACATGGCCCGACTGCTCGCCGCCGACATTGAACCCGCCGGAGCGCATGCGCTCCACCACATAGCGGTCACCGACCCGGGTGCGTTCAAGGTTCAGGTCATGCGAGGCCATCAGGCGTTCAAGGCCGAGATTGGACATGATGGTTGCAACCAGCCCGTCGCCGCGCAGCAGGCCCTTTCTGTACCAGGAGGTCGCAATCAGGGCCATGACCTGGTCACCATCAATGACATTGCCGTTTTCATCAACCAGGATGCAGCGGTCGGCATCACCGTCGAGCGATATGCCGATATCGGCGCGCATCTTGCGCACCTGGGCCGCCACCTTTTGCGGATGGGTCGAGCCGCACTCGTCGTTTATGTTGAAGCCGTTCGGATCAACCCCCACCGGAATCACCTCCGCGCCCAACTCCCACAAGGCCGTCGGGGCCACCTGGTAGGACGCCCCGTTGGCGCAGTCGACGACGACGCGCAGACCATCAAGTGTCAGTTCCTTCGGGAACGAGCTTTTGACAAACTCGATATAGCGCGCCTGGGCATCTTCAATGCGCTTGGCGCGGCCAATATGTTCAGACGCAGCCAGAGAAATGGTTTCGGGCGCCAGCACCAGTTTCTGGATCTCGTTTTCCTGATCGTCCGACAGCTTGTACCCGTCGGGACCGAATATCTTGATGCCATTGTCATGATACGGGTTGTGCGACGCTGACAGCATGACCCCGAGATCGGCGCGCATGGACCGGGTCAGCATGGCGACCGCCGGTGTTGGAACCGGTCCGAACAGAAACACATCCATGCCGGTAGACAGGAACCCGGCAGTCAGGGCCTGCTCCACCATATAGCCGGAAAGACGGGTGTCTTTGCCGATCACCACGCGATGCCGGTGATTGCCGCGCCGGTACAGCGCGCCTGCGGCCATGCCGATTTTCAACACTGTGTCCGCCCGCATGGGATAGCTGTTTGCCTTGCCCCGTACGCCGTCCGTGCCAAAAAATTCCTTGTCCATTCGATAATCCCTGCCAGATATTCACGTCGGGCTCAGCAGCGCCGGCGTGATCGCCAGTCTACCTGAACTTCGGTTAAAACCAAGTCGAAGCGTTTGCATTCACTAGTTTTGCTGCTGAGCGGTTGTTGCCTGCCACATGCTCAGCGCATGGCGCGTCGCCGGCACATCATGTACCCGCACAAACTGTGTGCCCGACATGGCGCCAATCAGAGCCGCCGTCGCAGAGCCTGTCTGCCGGTTGGCTGCAACCTTTTCGCCGGTCACTGACCCGATGAAACCCTTGCGCGACGCGCCCAGCATGACCGGCACGCCGAGACCGTGAAATAGGCTCAGAGCGGCCATCAGCTCAAGGTTGTGGGCAAAGGTCTTGCCGAAACCGATACCGGGATCGGCTATGATGAGATCCCGGGAAACACCGGATGCCACAACGGTTTCAATGCGCGCGTCCAGCCAGTCATACACATCCAGCACGACATTGTCGTACTGCGGGTCTTTCTGCATGGTCTTCGGGTCGCCTTGCGCATGCATCAGACACACCGGCAATCCGGATGAAGCCGTAGCATCCAGGGCACCGCTATCGTAGGTCAGCGCGCTGACATCGTTGATCATGGCAACGCCGGCGCGTGTCACCTTGTGCATGATCGCCGCTTTACGGGTGTCACACGACACTTTCAGCCCGTCTGCCACAAGAGTGGATATCACCGGTTCAATCCGGCGCCATTCCTCCACCTCATCAACCGGGTCCGAACCGGGACGGGTGGACTCGCCGCCAACATCCAGCAGGACCGCGCCGGCTTGTGCCATGGCCCTGGCGTTCTCAACAGCCTTGCCGGCATCCGCATTGACCCCGCCATCGGAAAAGCTGTCCGGCGTCGTATTCACGATACCCATGATGTAACATGTGTCCATCGCAAGGCCGGCGACAGGTTTGCGCGACGCACTCAGCCGGTTGACCCAGCCTGCCACATCATCATCACGCGACGCCTTGAGAGCGGCCGCCTTGCGCGGCGTCCATGTTGTACCGCGATCTTCACTGACCAGTGCCATGGTCCAGCACGCCGGCCCGCCGGCCAGCGGCAGACCGGCCCCGGACTCAAGCGCCAGGGTAGCGTCCGGACCATAAACAAACCCCGACGGGCGAACATATAAACTGGTCATGCTGAAAACGCCCCGATACCAAAGGAATTAATGCTGATCTATACAAAAAACGGCCGGACTTTCCATCAGGAAAATCCGGCCTGCAAACAACGTGTGGCGAACAATCAGGTCTGCGGTTGCGGCTCAAGCTCGCCGGACCCTTCATCGCCTTTTTTCTTCTTGGTCACCGGCACCGATGACCCGGGCTTCGCCTTTGGCTTGGCATTGTCGTCATCGTCGCGTGACGGCGGCTTGCCTTTAAGGAGATCGGTAATTTCGTCGCCCGACAGGGTTTCGTATTCAAGCAGCCCCTGCGCCAGTGCTTCCAGATCCTTCTTCTTCTTGGTCAGGATCGTGCGGGCGGTCTTGTAACCGTCATCCACCAGACGCTTGATCTCGCTGTCGATCTTGCGGGCGGTTTCTTCCGACATGTTCTGGGTCCTGGCCACCGAGTGTCCAAGAAACACTTCTTCCTGATTGTCGCCGTAAGACACCATACCAAGTTCCTTGGAATAGCCCCATTGGGTAATCATGGCGCGGGCAAGCTTGGTTGCCTGGTCAATGTCGGACTGGGCACCCGATGTGACATTGTCGGCTCCGAAAGTCAGCTCTTCGGCCACGCGACCGCCCATCATGATGGCCAGGCGCGACGTCATCTGCTTGAATTTCATGGAATAGCGGTCACCTTCCGGCAACTGCATGACCATACCCAGCGCTCGGCCGCGCGGAATGATGGTCGCCTTGTGAACCGGGTCTGCCGCCGGCACATTCATGGCAACGATGGCATGACCGCCCTCATGATAGGCGGTGAGGCGCTTTTCTTCCTCGTTCATGGCCATGGAGCGGCGCTCCGCGCCCATCATGACCTTGTCCTTGGCGTCCTCGAAATCAGACTGCGTCACCAGGCGGCGGGACCGGCGTGCGGCAAGCAGGGCAGCCTCGTTGACCAGGTTGGCCAGGTCAGCACCTGAAAAGCCCGGCGTGCCACGTGCAATCGTCTTGGCATTCACATCCGGAGCCAGCGGCACGTTGCGCATATGAACCTTGAGAATCTTCTCGCGGCCCTTCACGTCCGGATTTGGCACCACAATCTGTCTGTCGAAACGTCCCGGGCGCAACAGCGCCGGGTCAAGCACATCCGGACGGTTGGTTGCAGCAACCAGGATGACACCCTCATTGGCTTCAAAGCCGTCCATTTCGACCAGCAACTGGTTGAGTGTCTGTTCACGCTCGTCATTACCACCGCCAAGGCCTGCGCCACGGTGACGCCCGACGGCGTCAATCTCGTCGATGAAAATGATGCAGGGTGCATTTTTCTTGGCCTGCTCGAACATGTCACGGACACGGCTCGCACCGACGCCGACGAACATCTCGACAAAATCCGAACCCGATATGGTGAAGAACGGGACGTTGGCTTCGCCGGCCACGGCGCGGGCCAGCAAGGTCTTGCCGGTACCGGGAGGGCCGACCAGAAGCGCGCCCTTCGGAATCTTGCCGCCAAGACGCTGGAACTTGTGCGGATCGCGCAGAAACTCGACAACCTCTTCCAGGTCTTCCTTGGCTTCATCGACGCCGGCCACATCCTCAAACATCACCCGGCCATGGCGCTCGGTCAGCAGCTTGGCCTTTGACTTGCCAAAGCCCATTGCCTTGCCGGAACCGGCCTGCATCTGGCGCATGAAGAAAATCCATACGCCGATCATCAGCAGGATCGGGAACCACGAAAGCAGCATGCCCGGGAAGGCGCCTTCGGCATTGGCGGGCTGGGCACTGATGTTGACGCCCTTTTCGCTCAGCGTTGTCACAAGGGTGGGATCATTCGGAGCAACCGTCTCAAACGGCTTGCCGTCATTCAGCTTGCCGGAAATCTGATCACCCGCAATGGTGACATCACGGACTGTGCCGGCTTCCACCTTCGCAATAAATTCCGAATAGGTCAGGCTTTCCGCCCGGGTTGAACCGCCGGGTTGTTGAAACAGGTTGAACAATGCGAACAGAAGCATCGCAATGATCACCCACACGGCGAAGTTGCGGAAATTACCCACGGGCACTACATCCTTTCAGGAATGTGTCGGGATGGCTCAAACACGGCATTGCCTCCCGGATAGAAAATCTAGGTTAGCTCTAACATAGGTACGTCTTTATCCTTTGCCAAGATTAACTCAGGCAGGATAATTAACTTTGAGCCGTTTTCTGGCCCGCAATGAGGTGGAACACGACTTTTTGTTGGCGTGGCGAACCAGACTGATGCTCATCAAAGGGCATAATCACCTCATTTCCCGCAGAAACCGCCACCGGAAGTCCCTGCCAGACAAAGTCCGGCACGATTGCCGGCCTGGCCGGTAACAGGCTTGCATCCACATCACGCAACACCATCAGTTCAACCGGATCCGCTTCCCGGCCTGCCGATACACGGTAGCGCCCGTCCCAGTTAGCAACACATTGCCCCGGATCAATCCTGACAGGTGTTTCACTGATACGTTCGCCTTCGCGCCCGACAACAAACTCGCCGGACCTGCGCACCACCCGGCATCCGGCAAATGTCCTGGCCTTTTCCGTCCCCGCCTGCATCCAGTCCAGCAGGCCTTCCGCACCCGCCATACTTTGCGCCATGCCGCCGCCATAGATCCGGGTGACCGTCAGCAGGCATCGCAGCTGAATTTCATCAGGCGCCTGGAAAAACCGTTCCTTAATGATGCGGCCAAATCCCGAAACCTCGTGGACGACTGTTTTAAGCTCAAGGGTCCTTGCTGCGGCTGCCAGTGCTGCGCGCGCGCGCGAAAGCCGGCGTGACGAGCGTGCCAGGCCTGCCTGGTTCACGCCTTCGCGCTCAAGCAGTTTGAGGGCCTCACGCACCCTCACCCGTTCATATGCGGTGTCATGATTGCTGGGGTCTTCCACCCACTTGGCGCCGGCCTCACGCAATGTGGCGCGCAAGCGGGCTCGGGACATCTCCAGCAGTGGACGGATAACAGTCAGCCCGTTGAGCTCGGTTTGAGACTGCATGGCGGAAAGCCCGTCGACACCGGCGCCGCGTGCCAGGGCCATGACTAGGGTTTCAGCCTGATCATCAAGCGTGTGGGCGGTAACCAGCACCGCCTTGCGCTGGCGGCAGACATTTGCCATCAGCCTGTAGCGCGCCTGGCGCGCAGCCGCCGGTACGCCGGTCTTCGGATGGGGTCCGTCCCAAACCAGTTTCTGCACCGGCAGGTCCAGCAAAGCTGCTTCGCGCACGACGAATTCGGCTTCCGCTGCCGCGTCCGGCCGCAAGCCATGGTCCACGGTTACAACATGAATATTCAATCTTGCCGAAGGTTCCAGACTGGCGTTCCAGCGCGCAGCCAGTTGCATGAGCGCCATTGAGTCGGATCCGCCCGACACAGCCAGAACAATCTCTGTGTTGCCTGTCAGATGCCGGGAGAACAGCATCCCTGCTTCATGATCATCGATGACTTCCGGGCAGGACCCGTCAGCTGCAGCCGGCACGCTGCATTTCTTTTAGAGACGTGTTGCGCAGCGATGCCTGCTTGCCGAACTTCTTGTTGACCTCGGCAAAAGTGGAACAGGCTTTCTTTTTCTGTCCCAGCTTGTTCAGCGACATGCCCAGCTTCAACAGATTTGACCCGCGCTTGTCGCTCTTGGGGAAATTCTGGTAGCCCGCCAGATAGGACTGGGCAGCCTGCTTCCAGCTGCCTTGCGCATAGTAGGCTTCGCCAAGCAGGAACTGGGCATCATCGGCCAGTTCATGTTGCCGGTGCCTGGTCACAAATGAGCGAAATCCGGAAACCGCGCCGGAGAAATCCCGTGACCGGTAGCTGGACTGGGCCTGTTTGAACAAACTGTCGGGGCTGTTTACAGCCAGACTGCCATTTGAACCCGCGCCGAGATTGTTGCCGCCCGCACTGTTGTCAAGCAGAGCCGTTTCCACCTTTTCCGGTGCCAGCGAGGGACGGCCTTGCGCATCGAACGCAGGTTCTTCGGACGGCGCCAGCTGATAGGCTTGCGCGCCCTGCTGCAGCTGATAGCGCGGTTGACCCTGAGGTTGTTGTTGCTGGACGCCGGCCGACTGGCCGCCACTGATCGGCGGCAGGGCCTGCGATTGCACACCTTGAACCTGGCGTGGCTGATTGTCGGTCTGCTGCCATTGTGGCTGCACTCGCGGCTGCAATGGCTGCGCCTGTGGCTGCAATGGCTGCGCTTGTGGCTGCAATGGCTGCGTCGGCGGCACGTAGGTCGGTTGTGACGGCGCCGCCGGGACTCTCTGGTTGTTGTCGAGATTCAGTGTCCCTAGCACCTGGGGTCCGGATCCAAGGCCGCCGCGTGGAATTTGCCCGCCCGCTGACGGTGCCCGTTCGATCTCAACCGATTGCTGCAACCGGCCATAGTCCGGCGCTGGCGCCACCTGCCCCTGGTTCCATTGGCCGGATTGCTGCTGCGGCGCGATTGCCGTTGCCACCTGCCGCTTCTTTTTGAACAGCAGTCCCTGCCGTTCCAGTTCACGCAGGCGGTTCAATTCGCGCTGCATGTCATAGATCTGCTGCGCCATGGCGTTCATCTGCGCCGACAACTGCTGCAATTGCGCCTGTACCTGCCCATTACCGCCGCCGCCGCCGGCCCCACCGCCCCTGCGAACCTCGGCTTCCAGCCTTATGATCCGGTCATACAGTGAATTCCACTGATCCGATTGCGCAAATGCAGAACCCGCCGGCAAAACAGCAAGTCCCAGCAACGAGATTGCCAAAGAGCGTTTGAGCTGTTTGATCATGAATGCAGTCCCTCAAGCGAATTAGTGTGCCGATGGATAATACTTGTAACGGTGTCCGGCTGATTTCTCAATCCGGCTTTGAACTCCGCTGCAAATTCATATCCGCATAAGTTGCCCGTGAAATCCGGTTAAACTTGGACGCTGGATCAGGATGATTCTGGTTGATTCAACCAAAATCATAATCCTGATCGCTTCCAAAGTGTTATAGCAACTTTATGGGTTCGCATGAACCCATGTTGCTCTAGCCTGTTTCCAGCCCGATAATCGCAAAAAGCCCGCGAACGCATCGCGGGCCGTTCAGCGAACTGTGTCGTCCTGCGATCAGGCATCAACCAGGCGATGCACCACCTGTTATGGCGGTCACAGCACGACGGTTCTGTGCCCAGCAGCTTTCAGCATCGCACAGTGCGACCGGGCGCTCCTTGCCATAGGCCAGCGTGGCGACACGTTGCGCCGACACTCCCTGTGATATCAGGAATTCACGCGTCGCCGTGGACCGGCGTGCCGACAGTGCAATATTGTACTCCCGCGTTCCGCGTTCATCGGCATGGCCTTCGACCTGAATGGTCACGTTCGGATACTGGCTCAGCCACTGGGCCTGACGGCGCAGTGTTTCCATGCCTTCCGGCGTCAGCGTGGTCTGATCGACCAGGAAATAGATGCGATCACCGACATTGACGATGAAATCGCGTTCAGAACCCGGTGCAACCTGGGTTGCGTTATTGGGGCCTTGCGACAGCAAATCAGGTTTTTCTGACTTCGAGCAACCGGCCAGAACCAACATCCCTACGAATGCAAGGGCGACCTTGCGGCCTGCTATATTGCGAAACATTTATCCCACTCCTTGTGGCATCCGTTTATCACCCCGCCTGCTGCAAAGCCAGTCCCACCCGGCTCAAACGCAACGCGGCAAGTTCATGACGAGCCGATTGAGCCTCGTGACGCCTGTTTTGCACCACCGGTTATGGCGGTTACCGAACGGCGGTTTTGTGCCCAGCAGCTTTCGGCATCGCACAATGCGACCGGACGCTCCTTGCCATAGGCGAGCGTGGCAACACGTTGCGCCGACACTCCCTGTGATATCAGGAATTCACGCGTCGCCGTGGACCGGCGCGCCGACAGCGCGATATTGTACTCACGCGTACCGCGCTCATCAGCATGGCCTTCGACCTGAATAGTCACGTTCGGGTACTGGTTGAGCCACTGGGCCTGGCGGCGCAGCGTTTCCATGCCTTCCGGCGTCAGCGTGGTCTGATCCACCGGGAAGTAGATACGATCCCCGACATTGACGATGAAGTCCCGGTCAGATCCCGGCACAACCTGGGTTGCGTTGTTAGGGGCTTGTGACAGCAAATCAGGTTTTTCTGATTTCGAGCAACCGGCCAGCGCCAGCAGCCCTACGAATGCAAGGGCAACCTTGCAGCCTGCAGTATTGCGAAACATTTATCCCACTCCTTGTGGCATCCATTTATCCACCCGCCTGTTGCAAAGCCAGCCCCACCAGACTCAAACGCAACGCGGTAAGTTCATGACGGGCCATTCGACCCTTGTGATGGCAGATTTATGGCAATTATTGCCAATTTCTGTCCAGTATGCAGTTCAATTTCCGTTTATCTGAGAAGAGGCGACCACGCCGGATCAGATGCAAAAGTCGGTGTCGGCACCGGGCGCTCATTATAGCCCGTCAGGTCCACCGAAAACATTTTTGCACCCCCGCTTTCACCTCCCGATTCCCGGAAGAACATGATCACCCTCCCATTTGGAGACCATGTTGGCCCCTCATTATGGAAACCTTCGGTTAATATTCTCTCACCAGAACCGTCAGGACGCATGACACCAATGGAAAATCTGCCCCCGCCAAACCGGGTAAATGCGATGTTGTCGCCGCGTGGCGACCATACAGGGGTCGAATACCGGCCTTTGCCGAACGAGATGCGCTGCTGGCCGGAACCGTCGGCATTCATCACGTAAATCTGCTGTCCGCCGTCGCGATCGCTCTCAAACACGATGCGGCGTCCATCCTGCGAATAGGACGGTGCGGTATCAATAGCCGCCGTATTGGTAAGCTGGCGCAGCCGCCGGCTCCGCAAGTCCATCTCGTAGATATTGGAATTGCCGCCTTCCTGCAGGCTCATGATCACTTTCTGCCCGTCCGGCGAAAACCTCGGACTGAAGCTCATATTGGGAAACTCGCCAACCACTTCGCGCTGGCGGGTATCAATATTGTACAGATAGACCCGCGGCCGGCCGCCGGCGAATGACATATAGGTTATTTCCTGCGACGTCGGCGAAAACCGGGGCGTCAGCACCAGGTCATTGCCATTGGTCAGTTCGCGCGTGTTGAACCCGTCCTGATCCATGATGGTCAGAACCTTCTTGCGCTGGTTCTTAGGTCCGCTCTCGGCGATGTAGACGATACGGCTGTCGAAATAGCCTTCTTCGCCGGTCATCGCCTTGTAGATGGCATCAGAAATCAAATGTCCGATACGGCGCCAGTTCTTCTGGGTGGTGACAAACTGCAGGCCAAGTATCTGGCTCTGGCCGTACACGTCCCACAAGCGAAAATCAGCGCGGATACGGCCATCACCCAGGATAACGGCCTGCCCGGTGACAAGGGCCCGCGCCTGAATCGTCTGCCAGTCGACGAATTGCGGCTGGGCATTGAAATCAACAACCTGTTGCAGATACGAGTTTTGCGGCAGCGGGCGAAACAGGCCGGACCTTTCCAGGTTGTTGCCGATGATGGTGGTGATATCCACGCCATACTTCTGGGATTGCGGATCAGCGCCGCCAAAATTCGGCAGGGCAATGGCGATCGGGTCCACCTGGCCCTGATTGATATCAACCTCCAGCACCGCATGGGCCGGCAGCACCAGTCCGATCCAGATCAGCACTGCGGCAACAGCCCGGTGCAGGATTGCCAGTGACAAACCGCTTGTTCCTACCGTCATTCGTTTCATCTCACTCTAATCAATTCAGCCCGACCATCACACTTGGATCAAACTTCATTCTGATATCTGCCCACAAACTGTGGGTTTCCTTGGGCATTCTGTCGTATGGCTGGCACTGGATCAATGCTGCGAGTGCGGAACGTGCCGCCGCCTGCGCTGCCGGGTGATTGGTCACCTGCTCGACCAGAGGTTGAGAGGTCAGGTTGCCGTTTACGTCAAGCTGGAAGCGCAGGGTCACGATCAGTCCTGCGGCATCACGTGCGCCTGCGGGAATTGACCAGCACTGGCCAACCCGCTGGCGCAACCAGTCGAGCGCGGTTGCAGTTACCTGCCGGTCGTCGCCGGTCAGGTTCTGCTGCCCCTGCAACGGCGTTCCGGTATCGGTCTGTTCGCTGGGCGCGGCCTTTTCGTCATCGGTCTTGTTGAGCAGGGCCGCGATATCATCCACCTTGAACTCTTCGGTCTTCTTCTTGACGACTTTCTTCGGCGGCTTGGGCTTTATCCGGGGCTTGGGCACCGGTTTGCGCTCGGCCTTCTTGGGTTCCTCGACCGGTTTCGGGTCCGGTGCGACTTCCTCGGTTTTCTTGATCAGCTCTTCAAGCGGTGCAGGATCAGGCGGTGTCGGCTCGGCCTGCTTCGGTTCCGGCTTGGGTTCAGGCTCCGGTTCCGGCTCGGGCTGTGCCTGCGGTTCACGCGCTGCCTGTTTTACTTCCTTTGCAGGCTTTGGCGTTGGACGTTCGATCTTCTTTTCGGTCTTCTGAACCTTGGGCTTGTCCTGCGGCTCGGGATCCTTCTTGACTTCCTCGGTCGTCTGGTTGGCCCGTTTGGCCACATCCTGGAAGTCTTCGATATTTACGGCGATCGGCGGCGGTTCCGGAATACTGTGCTGCTCCGGTGACGGCAACACCACGATCGCCATCAACAGGATGGCGGCGTGTACCGCAAAGGAAGTCAGCAAACTCCAGTTTATCCGCATATTTTTTTGTTCACCTCTATGGCAACAAACCCTAGTTCTGAGGGTTGCTTAACAGGTCGATCCGCCGAAAACCACTTGCGTTCAATTCGCCGATCACCTGCATCACCAGGCCGTAATTCACCCCCTTGTCACCCCGGACCCGAACACGCTGGTCCTTGGTTTCAGCCTCCGATTGCCGACTTTCTGCAATGGCGGTCAATTTTGGCGCGAGTGTGTCGGCGGAAACTTCGGTATCGCCAATGTAGATCTTGCCTTCGGCATCGATTGAAATGGTAATCGGATCCTGCTTCTCACCCGGGGTCTGTTCCGCCTTGTTTTCAGGCAGGTCAATCGGCACGGATACATTGAGCAGCGGCGCTGCCACCATGAACACGATCAGCAGCACCAGCATCACGTCAACAAAGGGCGTGACATTGATCTCGCTCATCGGCGCGAAACTGGACGACCGCCGTCGCCGTCCGCCGCCGCCTCTGCTCCTGCTTACCATTCCTCCGGCCATGGTCTCTCCACTGTTCTACCTGGCTGACGGCGCTAAACGCGCTCGTCAAGCTGGCGCGAAATGATCGATCCGAACTCGTCTGCAAAATTCTCCAGGCGCGCGGCGATCTTGCCGATGTCGCTGGAGTATTTGTTGTAAAACATAACTGCCGGTATAGCCGCCAACAGCCCGAGTGCCGTCGCAAACAGCGCTTCTGCCAGACCGGGCGCCACGACCGCCAGATTTGTGTTCTTGGATATGCCGATTGCCCGGAACGAGTTCATGATACCCCACACCGTGCCGAACAGACCGATGAACGGCGCCGTCGAGCCGACAGTCGCCAGAATCAGCAAGCGCTGTTCAAGTTTCGACATTTCCTTCTGCAACTGGACGTCCATCACCTTGTTGATGCGCATCTGCACACCGGCAAAGCCTGCCCGCATGGCCGAATCCTGTGATCGTTTCCACTCGCGCATGGCCGACATGAACAAAGCCGCCATGCCCTTGTTGTTGCGCGGACCCAGCGTCAGGTACAGGTCTTCCAGTGACTGTCCGGACCAGAACAGCTGCTCGAACCTGTCCATAGAGGCTCTCATTTTGCGCACGGCCAGCCATTTTTCGAAGACAATGCCCCAGCACAGGATCGATGCGACAACCAGGCCGATCATGACCAGCTTGACCATCGGCGATGCAATCAGGAACAGATTGAACAGTCCGAACTCATCGGTCTGCGCCGCAAGGTCCCCCACTTTGACTTCCATTTTGTGCCTGCTCTAATCCATGCGCCCACCCAAACGGGCGGCAATAAATGATTCTCTACGAATTGGCGGGCTTCAAAGACCTTTTCACTATGTCGAAACTGCGGCGTTGAAACCCACACAAACACCTCACCCATCTCAATGGGCACTCAACGCTGCATTAGTTAACAGAAGGTTACTTTCAACACCATCTGTGCATTCACGCTTGCGACATTGCGCGCATCATATCCGGCGGAACCCGCTGCGGCCGCCCGGCGCCGTTGATCAGCGCAAGTGTCATTTCCGCTTCAAAAAGCACCTGATCGTCAAGTTTCACCACCTGCGCCAGAACCATCCTTGCCCCCGACACCCGCTGCACGCTGGTCTCGACACGCACCACGTCATCTATACGCGCCGGTGCCTGGAAATCGCACTGCATGCGCCGGATCACAAAGTGAATACCCTGCCCGTCAAGATCACTGTGATGGATACCGGTGAGGCGCAACATTTCAGACCGTCCGCGCTCGCAGAACTTCAGGTAGTTGGCGTGATAAACGATGCCGGAAAAATCAGTGTCTTCGTAATAGATGCGAATATCGAGGTGATGCACACCGTCTTTAAGATGGCCGGACAAGGACATGTCTATTCGTCATCCTCGAACAGTTCCACCTGCCGGGTGGCCAGCAGGTCGGGTGTCGCAAGGCCTAAGTGTTTGAACGCATGCGGGGTCAGAATGCGCCCACGCGGCGTGCGGTTCACAAAGCCCTGCTGGATGAGATAGGGCTCGATGATCTCTTCAATGGCATCGCGCGGTTCTGAAAGGGAGGCCGCGATGGTTTCGATGCCCACCGGGCCGCCGCCGAAATTGATCGCGATGCACTTCAGGTAGCGATGGTCCAGCGCATCCAGGCCGAGACTGTCCACTTCCAGCCGCTGCAATGCCTTGTCGGCCGCCTGACGGTCGACCTGCTCGGTGCCGTCTACCGATGCAAAGTCGCGCACGCGCCTGAGCAGTCGCCCGGCAATGCGCGGTGTGCCGCGGGCCCGGCGGGCAACCTCAAGAGCGCCGTCCTCGGTCATGGCAAGGCCGAGCACCCGCGCACCGCGGGTTACAATATCGAGCAGTTCATCTTCTTCATAAAAGTTGAGCCTGACCGGAATGCCGAACCGGTCGCGCAGCGGCGTGGTCAGCAGCCCGGTGCGCGTCGTCGCGCCGACGAGGGTAAACTTGGCCAGGTCAATGCGCACCGAACGCGCCGCCGGTCCTTCGCCGATAATCAGGTCAAGCTGGAAGTCCTCCATCGCCGGATACAGCACTTCTTCCACCGCCGGGTTAAGCCGGTGGATTTCGTCGATGAACAACACGTCGCGGTCTTCAAGATTGGTCAGAAGCGCAGCCAGGTCACCGGCCTTGGCGATAACAGGGCCGGACGTCGCCTTGAAATTCACCCCCAGCTCGCGCGACACGATCTGCGCCAGCGTGGTCTTGCCCAGACCCGGAGGGCCGGCAAACAGCACATGATCCAGCGCCTCGCCTCGTGTGCGGGCCGCTTCGATAAACACTTTCAGGTTGGACTTGGCCTGACGCTGGCCGATGAATTCGTCCAGGACCTGCGGCCGGAGGTGAGTGTCAAACTCATCCTCACCGCGTTTGACGGGCTCTATCAGGCGATCGTTCACCGCGCCAACTCCTTCAGGCCGAGCCGGATCAGGGTCTCGGTCGCGGCGTCCTCGCCGGCCTCGCGCATGGCAGCAGACACTGCCGCACCTGCCTGTGACTGTCCGTAGCCGAGATTGACCAGCGCGGAGACGGCCTCTGCCGCCGCGGTTGGCCGCGGCGCGTCAAGCGCGCCTGACACAGCCGCCAGCGCAGCGTCGCCACCGGAAAATGCCGGTGCCTTGTCTTTCAGTTCGGTGACGATGCGCTGCGCCAGTTTCGGTCCCACGCCGTTGGCGCGCCCTACCATGGCCTTGTCGCCCAGGGCAATGGCATTGGTCAGTTCAGCCGTGGTCAGGGTGGACAGAAGCGCCAGCGACACCTTGGTACCGACACCCTGCACACTGTCGAGCAGGCGGAACCAGCCGCGTTCGCCTTCGGACGCAAACCCCACCAACCGGATCGAGTTTTCCGACACCAGCATCTCCGTGTGCAGTACCGCCGCCTCACCGACGGACGGCAATGCGGCCAGCGTCTTGGCGGAACACGCCACATGATAGCCGACGCCGCTCACGTCCAGGATGACATGATCATCGCCATACTCATCCACGATACCTTTAAGCCTGCCGATCATCCTGCTGCCTTCAATGCTGCGGCCAGTGACGCCGGGCCGCGATGTTGCGCATGACATATGGCAATCGCCAGGGCATCGGCGGAATCCGCCGAATCCGGTGTACACTTCGGCAGCAATATTTTCACCATCGCCTGAATCTGGTGCTTGTCTGCATGACCTGCCCCGACCACGGTTTTCTTCACCAGGTTGGGGGCATATTCGGCCACCCGCAATCCGGCTTGCGCCGGCACCAGCATGGCAATGCCGCGGGCCTGCCCCAGTTTCAAAGTTGCCCGTGCATCCTTGTTGACGAAGGTCTCCTCCACTGCAGCCTCGTCCGGTTCAAACCCGCCGATCACCTCGGTTAGTTTTTCATGCAACTGCATCAACCGGTCCGACAGCAAGCCGGTTGCATCGGACTTGATGGTACCGTCGGCCACATAGGAAAGCCGTGTTCCCTCAGCTGTCACAATGCCCCAGCCTGTATGTCTCAAGCCCGGATCAATGCCGATTATGCGAATCGCCTGCGTCATGAAAGCCACCCTACGCGGCCTGCGCGCGACGTGGCAAACACATGTGCCGTGTCGTCCCGGATAAACCCTGGACAACCGTCCATTCAATTATAGCGCAGATTGCAAAAATGACGTAGCGTGCAACTCATAGTTATAAGCCATATATGCAAGTGGCGCTAGATCAGGTTTATGGGTTCACTTGAACCCATGTTGTTCTTCGGGGAGTTGGGGAATGTCGGATTTTGTGACCAACGCGGATCTGGTCAACGCTATCGGTATATTGGGCGTGTCATTGTATCTGGGCTCCTACGCCGCCCTGCAGACGGGTTTCCTGAGGGGCCAGGGTTATCTCTATCCTGCCATCAACATGGCGGCTGCTTCCTGCGTCCTGATCAGCCTGATGCAGCATTTCAATCTGTCGTCCGCCATCATCCAGATTTCGTGGATCACCATCAGCCTCGTCGGCATTGTGCGCATGTATGTGGTGCAGTCACGCCTGAGCTTCAGCGACAATGAGCTGCTGTTTATCGGCGACGTGCTTGCCGGACTGCCGCGCCAACGGGCACGTGCATTGCTGGACACCGGACTGTGGATGACGGCAAAACCGGGCACAATCCTGACCCGGCAGGGCCAGCCGGTGGATGATTTGTGCTACCTGGCCTCCGGCATGGCACAGGTCATCGTTGACGGCAAGGCGATTGCCACGACCACCACCGGTGCAGTGATCGGCGAGGTGACCTACAGAACCGGCGGTCCGGCAACCGCAACCGTGAAGGTGACAGAACCGATGCAGCTGCTCCGGTTCAACGCCGACAAATTGCGCGCATTCGTCCGGAAAAACGAGGACATCGGCGCCATACTTGAACAGAACATGGCCAATCACCTGCGTTCCAAACTGGTCTCCATGTCGGAAACCGCCAGCAAGACACCATCCGCAACCCACAGGAAATCGGCCGCGGCCTAGGACATTCTTGCCCACCGACAAACGCTTGCGTGGCATTTAGCACAGACCCGCCACCTGAGGTTGTGCTGAGTTACCGATACCGGACGCTGCTCGAACACAGTGCGCGGTAATCGTAAGATCACTTGAAAGGTGGCAATAGATGCGGGAACTGCTTGCCGATATGGATGTGTCAAATGCCATCGGCATCGTCGGGGTTTCCCTCTACATCGCCAACTACACAGCTCTGCAGACCGGTTTCGTACGCGGTCAGGGCTATGTTTATCCCACCGTGTGCCTGGTTGCAGCGTCGTGTGTACTGGCCAGCCTGATGCAGGATTTCAACCTGTCGTCTGCGGTCATACAGATCACCTGGATCGCGATCAGCATCATCGGCATCACCCGCATGTATGTGCTGGGTTTCACCTCACGCTTCTCCAGTCAGGAACGGCTGTTCATCAGCCATATGGCGAGCGGTCTAGCCGAACACCGGGTCCGGGCGCTGCTGGATACGGGCATGTGGCTGGATGCGATGCCGGGTACAGTGATTACACGGGAGGGCCAGCCGGTCGATCATCTCAGCTTCGTCGCCAGCGGACAGGCAGACGTGATTGTGGGCGACAAGACCATCGCCACGTCGGGAGCCGGCATGGCCATCGGAGAGATAACCTATCTGTCGGGTGAGCCGGCAACTGCAACTGTCAAGGTCGCAGAACAGATGCACCTGATCCGGTTTGAAGCCGACAAGCTGCGCAGCTTCCTGCAAAAGAACCCGGACATCGCCGCAGTCCTTGAGCAGAACATGGCCAACCACCTGCGCTCCAAACTGGTGTCCATGTCGGAAACAGCAAGCCAGACATCCGTTCCTGCGTCAGCCAAACAGGTCCCGGCATAGGAAGCATTCAGATTTTGCCTGAACTAGAAAATGACCCATCCCAGCAGGCCCACGCCAGTGATCAACGTCACCAATGAGAGCCAAGGCTTGCCAACGTAGTACTCTGCAAGCATGACTGTCACAAAACAGAAAAGCCAAACAGCAATCAGCCAGATCGGTACTTCGAATGCGCCGGGAACCCCAAGCTGGTTCAAGACGGCAATGATGCAGCCTCCAAATACAAAAGTCCGCAATGTATTGCGCCAGACCGGGTGTTTGGGGCGGTCTGCGCTGCCATACACAAATCGCGCGAAAAGCCCGACCAGAAACTCCAGAACATCAGCCAACCAAGGTAACTCCTGTTACAGTCCAGCCCGCTGCCCTGCATGGCACTGAACGACATGGGCGGTTTGACGAGGAGTTTCAACGATCGCCCAACCCGAGCAGGTCTTTAAGGTTAACCAGTTCGTCGGTGCGCCCGGTCTTACGGCGCGACGAACCGGTCTTCCGGCACCACCGCAATCGGCGCCAGTTCCACCAGAAAGTCCTCATGCCCCAGGCCTGCAACCATGATGGAAGTGCTGGTGGGCGCATTGTCTGCACCAAGAAACTCGCCCCGCACCTGCTGGATCAGCGGCAACTGTGAACGGTCGGTGTAGTATGTCGTCACCGCAACCAGGTCATCCAGCCTGCCGCCAACTGAGGCCAGTACCTTCTCGATATTGCGAAAACACTGACGGGTCTGTTCGGCGACATCGCCTTCACCGACGATCTGCTCGTTTTCGTCCCAGGCCACCTGCCCGGTAAAATGAATGACTTTTCCTGCCGGTTGCACAACCCCCATGCTGAAACCGCGCCCGCGCGGTGCCCAGACACCGTGCGCATCAATTGTGGTTTTCATGACCTGCTTCCATCTTCAAGTTGGGTTCTGATCCAGCCTGCGAACGCCTGTGCCGCCTCACCTGCCGGACCGGCAGCATTTACCCGCATGTAATAGCTCCACCGGCTGGGTATCGACAAGGCAAACGGCCGGACCAGCTGACCGCTTTCCAGCGCAGCACGCGCCGTCAGTGCATCGCCCAGCGCCACGCCGTGGCCGGACGCGGCCGCCATCTGCACCATCGGCATGTCGGAAAACACCAGCCCGCCGCGCGGGTCAACCTTTGTGGCGCCGGCTGCCTCCAGCCAGCGCTGCCAGTCCACATGGGTGACCAGATGCAACAGGCGCATGCGTTTCATGTCTGACGGCTTTCGCAACCCGGGCTCCGCGCTCAACGCCGACGGAGCACACACCGGAAACAGCGCCACTTGCGCCAGCAGGTCCGCCTGATCGCGCAATTGAGCTTCCCCGCCGAACGCAATCTGCACATCTGCGGTCTCGTCGGTCATGTCGCCCAGCACCCGCGCGGCTGCCACATGTATGCTGATGTCCGGAAACTGGCCCGTGAACGATCCGATCCGGTCGGCCAGCCAGAAGGTGGCAAAACCGGGCGGAGCCACCACCTTCAGTTCACCCGACAACGCCGGTTCGTCGGCTGCAGCGCGTGACATGATGTCGAGCGCGCGTCGCGCCTCCTGGGCATAACGCCTGCCGCGAAGCGTCAGCCGGATACCGCGGCCGTCCGGTTCGGATATGGCAAACCCCAGATCATCCTCCAGCCGGCGCAGCATGTGGCTCACCGCAGAGCGCGTCAGCGACAACTCCTCCGCCACCGCACCTGCCGATCGCAACCTGTCCAGCGCTTCCAGCGCCCGCATCGCCTTTACCGGCGGCAACCGGTTGAACCTGCTCATATCGACATCCGATCCATCGACAAATAAACGTCAACAATAGCGTTAAAAAATTCACTTGTATGTCAAAATTTGTCACCTCATCATGGAAACCAGACTTGTAACCTGGTGAGAGACAGATTTCATGGACGCTGAGTTTTCCCGCCGCAAACTGCTGGAACGCGGCCATCTGCGCGCGCTGTATGAGCGGTCCGATGCGCGCGGCCTGGTTCAGGCCGGATCACATATCGGCGCGATCGCGATCACCGGCTATGTTCTCTGGCACACCTGGGGCACCTGGATGGCGGTGCCGGTATTCATGGTGCACGGCATCCTGATCAACTTTCTCTATGCCGGACAGCATGAACTGAGCCACGGCACGGTGTTCAAGACCAAATGGCTGAACGAGTGGCTGGGCCGCCTGATCGGCTTTGTGATGATCTATCCGCGCGACTTCGACAAGATCCAGCATTTCGCCCATCACCAGTACACCCAGAACTGGGAGAAGGACGGCGAACTGGTTCGCGAGCCCTATACGCTAACGTCCTACCTGTTGTGGTTCTTCGGCCCGACCTACTGGTACTCGCGCGTCCGCCGCATTGTTCGGTTTACGTTTGGCATTGTTACCGAACCCTATGTCTTCAAGACCCAGCATGAGCTGGTCATCAGGGAGGCCCGCATTTCGCTGGCAGCCTACGTTCTCATTGCCGGAGTTTCCATCTACCTGCAGTCATGGGCGGCGGTGATTTTGTGGCTGGCCCCGATGATGACGATGAAATTCGTGCATCAGTTGCAGAACACCATCGAGCATCTGGGCCTGAGCCATGAAGACAACACGCTGGTGAACACGCGTTCGACCGACACCAACCCGCTGATGAAGTGGATGTGCTGGCAGATGCAGTATCACACGGCGCACCATACATTTCCGTCTGTGCCGTTCTGGAAACTGAAGGAACTGAACGACGAGATCGAGAGCAAGCTCGGTCACGAGGTCAACCGCATGGGCTATATCGAGTTCCAGATCGAACTCATCCGCAAGCTGTCCGGCGGCAGGTCGGAAGCCGATTATCCCATGAACGAGGTCTGGATTACACGGCGCAACGGTACGCTCGATCGGGTTGTCTATGACTGAGGTAAAAAGGCCTGACCTGCAGGTCTACCAGTCCCTGTGGGCCATGCAGCCGCATTCGCCTGATGGCGTGAAACTGCCGCTCGCAGAAGTGTGCGACATGGTCGCAGCGGAAGGCTTTTCCGGCATGGCGATCGATCTTGGCGCCGCCGACGTCCAGACCGCCCATGATATCCGCCCCCACCTTGAGCGCAATAACCTGACCCCGCTGATTGTCGCCTTCCCCAAGACGATAGCCTCCCTGCGCGACACGTTGAAAATGTCGAAGGATTTCGGGTCGCCCTTCGTCGATATCATCGGCCAGGTGTTTCCGCTGTCCGTTGAAGGCGGTATTCCGGTTATCCGCAAATGGATGGAAATGGCGGATGAAATCGGCATGCCGGTGCAGTTCGAAACCCATCGCAACTGCATCACCAATGATCTGTTCTACACACTGCAATTGCTCGACGCCGTACCGGAAATGCGGCTGTGTTGCGACCTGTCTCATTATATTGTGGATCGCGAGTTCTGGTATCCGATCTCCGATGACAACCAGGCCCTGATCCAGCGCTGCATCGAACGCTCCGACAGTTTTCAGGGCCGCGTGGCCTCACGCCAGCAGATCCAGTTGCAGATCAACTTCCCGCAACACCGCAAATGGGTCGAGGTGTTTGAAGACTTCTGGCGCCGCGGCTTTGACAGCTGGTTGAAGCGCAATCCGCAGGGCTCACCGGTTTTCCTGTGTGAACTGGGCCCGCCCGAATATGCCATCACCGGACCGGACGGCAGGGAACTGTCCAATCGCTGGGATGAGGCAAGGCAGATGCGCGATACGGCAATGCGCATCTGGGCGGAAGCCTGTCAGGCAGAGGCCGGCTGATTTCCGGACTTTCAGCAATTGCTGTTTCCTCATTCACAGTGCTAGCCTCAACCATGGGTTGGGCTGGGGAGCAAAACCCGGAGGAAATATGCATGCCTGAAACGCAGCACACAAAGGTCGTCAAGGCCTGGCTCGAGCAACTTGAAACCGCCCTTGAAGCAGAAGACACGGACGCAGCAACCGCGCTGTTCGGCGAGGACAGCTACTGGCGCGACCTGGTGTCCCTGACATGGAACATCAAGACCAGCGAAGGCCGTGACGACATTGCTGCCATGTTGAAGGCAACGCTCGGGCACGCGAAACCGCAAAACTTCCAGATTGAAGGCGAAGCCAATGAGGCAGACGGCGTCGTCGACGCCTGGTTCACCTTTGAAACGAAAACCGGACGCGGCAAGGGCCTGGTGCGGCTGATCGACGGCAAGGCGTGGACCATGCTGACATCGCTGCAGGAACTGAAAGGCTTCGAGGAAGCCAGCGGCGCGAACCGGCCGAAAGGTGTTGAACACGGCTCCGCCAAAGGCCGTCTGACCTATGCCGAACAGCGTGAAAAAGAGGCGACGGAACTTGGCTACAAGACACAACCTTATTGCGTCATCATCGGCGGCGGACAGGGCGGCATCGCGCTTGGCGCCAGGTTGCAGCGGCTTGGCGTGCCCACCATCATCATCGAAAAGAACGAACGTGCCGGCGACAGCTGGCGCAAGCGCTACAAGTCTTTGTGCCTGCATGACCCGGTCTGGTACGACCACCTGCCGTACCTGCCGTTCCCGGATCACTGGCCAGTGTTCTCGCCCAAGGACAAGATCGGCGACTGGCTGGAAAGCTACACCAAACTGATGGAGCTGAACTACTGGTCAAGCACGGTTGCCAAGTCAGCGTCTTATGACGAGAAAGCCGGCGAATGGACCGTTGTCGTCGACCGCGAGGGCAGTGAAGTCACGCTCAAGCCGAAACAGCTTATCCTGGCTACCGGCATGTCGGCTGTGCCGAACATGCCCAAACTGCCGGGCCAGGACATTTTCAAGGGTGAGCAGCAGCATTCCAGCCAGCATCCGGGACCCGACGCCTACAAGGACAAGAAGGTCGTTGTCGTCGGCTCTAACAATTCAGCGCACGATATCTGTGCCGCCCTGTGGGAGGCAGGTGCTGACGTGACCATGGTGCAGCGCTCATCCACCCACATCGTCAAGTCGGAGACCCTGATGGACGTGGCCCTGGGCGCGCTTTATTCCGAAGACGCAGTCAAGAACGGCATCACTCATGACGTGGCCGACCTGATCTTCGCATCGCTGCCCTACAAGGTGCTGCCCGCCGTCATGCAACCCCAGGTCGACGAAACCAAGAAACGCGACAAGGCGTTCTATGACCGGCTGGAAAAGGCCGGTTTCGATCTGGACTTCGGGGCAGACGACACCGGCCTGTTCATGAAATACCTGCGCCGTGGTTCCGGATACTACATTGACGTCGGCGCATCGGAACTCGTGGCAGACGGCAAGATCAAGCTCGCCAAGGGCCAGGCAGACCATCTCACGGAAACTTCCGTGGTGCTGGACAGCGGCCAGGAACTGCCCGCCGACCTGGTGGTCTATGCAACCGGCTACGGCTCGATGAACGGCTGGGCCGAAAGACTGATCTCCAAGGAAGTCGCCGACAAGGTCGGCAAGTGCTGGGGGCTGGGGTCGGACACGCCCAAGGATCCGGGCCCGTGGGAAGGCGAGCTGCGCAATATGTGGAAACCGACACAGCAGCAGGCCCTGTGGTTCCACGGCGGCAACCTGCACCAGTCGCGCCATTATTCGCAATTCCTGTCACTGCAGCTCAAGGCTCGCCATGAGGGGCTCGATACGCCTGTCTACGGCATGCAGGAGGTGCATCATCTGAGCTGACCGGATCCGCCCGCCGGAACCGGCCCGCCGAAAGCTGCGTCCGGATGACCGCCCAACAGGGTCCGGTCGCCGGACTGCCGCTGTTCCGGCGGGTCTCAGGCTTTTCCCTTCGCGCAGTTAATCACCGCCTCGGTCAGCTCAATCACCCGACTGGCGCGGTCCGGATCCTGGTATGGTTCCTTTGCATGTACCCAGTCGGTCCACGCTTCCAGCGTGAAGGCCTGGCCGGTACGTTGCCTGTGCAGCCGGTCAATGTGCCCGAAGTACTCCGTGACCTTGTCGGGCTGGTCCAGCTGCAGGTAGGACCGGGCCATGACCAGATAACTCCAGGTTCCTTCCAGTTCGGTGAACCTGCCCAGAATCTCGACAGCGCGATCAGGCTGGCCATTTTCTTCATAGGCCCAACCGAGAAATTCATCATACCACTGCTCATGATAGGGGTGCAGCCTGATGGCCTGGTTCAGGTTCATGATTGCCTGCTCGTAGCGGCCGGTGAGAATGAACAGCTGCGCCATTTCGGCCAGTAACCTGCAGTCTCCCAGATTCAGCTCACGAGCCAGGTTATAGTGGTGCTCGGCACGATCATAATCGTGCTTGATAAACAGATATGCCCAACCGAGAATCCACTGCCCCAGGTGCAGGTCCGGTTCGTTTCTGACCGCCCTGAGTGCATGTTCGAACGCCTGACGCCCGGATGCCTCATAATCATCCGTGTAATCCCAGTCAAAATCGATTGAATGCTGCCAGGCAAGCCCGGCAACCGCCGGCCAGTACGGCGGGTCACTCATCGCGATGGTCTTTGCGAATTTTTCCTTGGCCAGCCGGCTCCAGTCCTTGCCCTGGTTCCAGGGCGGCCGCAGCGACTTGTGAAAGCAGTCCCTTGCCCTGAGATAACGGTCGTAGACCGTAAACTCCTTGGGCGGCTTGACCACCTGGCGTTTCAGCTCCGCCTTGGCGATCTGGCCGGAACTGGTCATCAGCGACGCCGCAATGGACCGCGCAATCTCATCGATGACCACCAGCAAATCAGGGTTTTTGCGGTTGTATCGGCTGGTCCACAGCTGGATTCCGGTATCAGCTTCGATGAGTTCCGAGGTGACCCGGATGCGGTCTTCGCCCTGTTGCAGGCTGCCCATCACCAGATAGCGGACACCCAGCTTGCTCGCGACTTCACGCAAATCGGGATGCTGGCCGCTGAAGGTAAAACTCGACCCGCGATCTATCACGAAAAACTCCGGAGACATCGACAGGTCAAAAATCAGCTCTTCGGTCAGCCCGTCGACAAGATACTGATTTTCCTTGTCGGGCGACAGGTTCACGAAAGGCAGTATCGCCACGGACGGACGGTCGTTTAACCGGGCGCGCGGCGGAGCATCATCCGGATCGAACGGTTGTTCGCTTTTGCCCATCTCGAAGCTGGACCGATATACCGTGACGGGCTCGACAATGTTCTTCAGCCGCTGCTTGCCGATCGATTCGAAAGTCACACCGATTTTGGCGCGGACCTCGCGAAACACTTTCTCCGATATGCAGATACCGTCCGGCTCCGCAAGCGCTTCCAGTCTGGCCGCAATGTTCACGCTGTCGCCGTAAATATCGTTGGTCTCAACGATAATGTCGCCATAGTTGATGCCGATGCGCCAGCGCAACTTCCGGTCCGCTGCCACGTCCTCGTTTTTCTTGATCAGCTGAGCCTGCAGTTCGACCGCACAATTGACGGCAGCAATCACGCTGGGAAATTCCACCATCACGCCATCGCCGGTGGATTTCACAATCCGACCGGAGTGAGCGGCAACCTCGGGGTCGACTATAAGCTCGCGTTGAGAAATCAGCAGTTCATGCGTGCCGGTCTCATCCACCCCCATCAGCCCGGTATAGTTAGCAACGTCAGCGACCAGCACAGCTGCCAGCCGGCGAACAGACTTTGCCTTGATCATTACCTGTCAATCTCCCCGAACAGCTCAATTGAACCCGCAGAGGCCTGGACGAATGGTGGCTTGGTTCTATTGGGCAGACTTGCCGTTCCGGGCCCTGTCTACCAGGTTCTGGAGTATATCCCGCTCACAGGTGAGAAACTTCTCCCACGTCTCGGTGTAGGCCGCGGTTGAGTCGGTAGCCTTCACATACTGCTCAACCTGACACTTTTCTTCGGTTAGATCTACGACCAGCTCAAGGTCATCAACCTTGGCAAGGGCCCTGTTCGTCTGGCACCGGTCACCCAGGAACCTGGCCCAGCTATCCTTGATAAACTGCGCCTGATTGGTGAATTCGCTGCCGTCAAACTTGTTGACCGCCTCAATCAGGTGTTCCAGTAGCTCAGCTTCGTTCGTTAGTGTCTGTTTGACTTCCTTGGCAGTCATCACGGTCTCCATAATCCACGTAGTGCAGTTGCCGTCCTGATGGCACCTTACCCGGGTTACATCTGCAATCAAGCGGCATTGTTGACGATGGGTTAGCACCGGGGACATGGCTGCTTCCCGGCCGACAGGCCTTGACGTAATCAGTGTACCGGAAACACACTCCCAAATCGTCTGTTCACTGGACCCGGAACCCGCATGTCTGATCTTTGGAAAAAGCCCGCCACTGAAATCGCCCAACTCATCCGGCTGGGCGCTGTGTCGGCAGTTGAAGTCACGCGTGACGCCCTTGCCAGGCTGGATGCGGTCAACCCCGCCATCAACGCCGTGGTGCAGTTCATGCCCGAAGAGGCGCTGGCAGCTGCCGAAGCCACGGATGAGGCTGTTGCCCGCGGCGACCGGTTGCCGTCTCTTGTCGGAGTGCCGGTAACCGTGAAAGTCAATGTCGATCAAAAAGGCTTTGCCACCACAAACGGCCTTCGCCTGCAGAAAAACCTTGTTGCGGAACAGGACAACCCGGTGGTTGCAAATCTGCGCGCTGCCGGTGCCATCATCATCGGGCGCACCAACACACCAGCCTTTTCGCTGCGCTGGTTTTGCCGTAACTCTTTGCACGGCCATACAAAAAACCCGCTGAACCCGGCCATCACGCCGGGCGGCTCGTCAGGTGGAGCCGCGGCCGCAACAGCCGCAGGTATCGGTTGCATTGGTCATGGAACCGACATTGGCGGATCGGTGCGGTACCCGGCTTATGCCTGTGGTCTGCATGGCCTGCGTCCGACCCTGGGCCGTGTGCCGGCGATGAACCCTACCGGTGCCGAACGCCACATCGGCGGGCAGCTGATGGCGGTTTCGGGCCCGTTGGCCCGCAGCATTGGTGATGTGCGCATGGGTTTCGAAGCCATGGCGGCACAAGACCTGCGCGATCCCTGGTGGGTACCGGTTCCAGCCAACCTGCCCGAACAGCCCAGGCGCGCCGCACTGGCGGTTGCGCCTGAAGGCATGACGGTCGATCCTCGTGTTGAAACCGCCCTGCGTGATGCGGCCAGAAAGCTGGCGGACGCAGGCTGGCAGGTGGAAGAGATAGAGTGCCCGCCGTTCAGGGAACCCGCCATGCTGCAGGCCAAATTGTGGCTCGCCGAGTTCCGCCGCGGCGCGGCCGATGCCGTCAAGAAAGAAGCCGATCCGGACGCCATGTTTGTCTATGACCAGATGGTGCGTTTGTGCCCGGAACCGGACATGAACGGCATTCTCGATGCCCTGCAGCGCCGCGCCACCCTGACCCGCGACTGGCAGATATTCCTGGATCGCTATCCGGTGCTGCTGTGCCCGGTTTCCGGCGAACTGCCGTTTCCCGATCTGCTCGATGTAGAATCGCCGGATGCATTTGACCGGGTGATAGAAGCACAACTGACCCAGGTCGGCCTGCCGCTGATGGGCCTGCCGGGCCTGACTGTGTCTACCGGCATGACCGACGGCAGTGTTCCCGTCGGAGTGCAGCTGATCGGCGGGCGCTATCGTGAAGACACCCTGCTCGCGGCAGGCGAAGTCATTGAAGCCGGCGGTGTTCCGGCACTGCCAGTTGACCCTGCAGCCGCCTGAATGAACCGGAAACAGCAGTTTTTCTCGAAGGGCTGGTGCGCGTTCGACCCCGATCCAGCGATAACGAGCTGGGTCGAGTTCGCCTTGCCCGCCGCCCGCAACACCCTGACCGACCCTGCCCAAAAAGAGTGGACGCGTTACCAGGGCACCTGGTTCGCCGGCGTCAATGCGCTGCCGAATGACGCCTCGGGACGTCTGCCGCATGGTCCTCCCCTGGCAGGCAGGGTCATTGCCTTCATTGCAACGGAGCTTGACCTGCCGCCGTTCGACTGGGACCAGGCCCAGGTTTCGATCTGCTATCCCGGATACCCGCAGCCGATGCAGGGTGAGACCGAAGGCCAGCACAAGTTCCGCAAGAACCGGGACGCCGCCCATGTCGACGGTCTGCGCGGCATTGGCCAGCCAAGACGGCGATTTCTGGAAGAAGGTCACGGCTTTGTACTTGGCATTCCCATGGTGGAGGCCAGCGCCGACGCGTCGCCATTCGTGATCTGGGAAGGCTCGCACGAGATCATGCGGCGTGCGTTCATGTCCGTGCTGCACGAAATACCAGCCGCCGACTGGATCAGGGTTGACCTGACAGACGTTTATCAGCAGGCACGCAAGCAATGCTTTGATGAGTGTCGGCGCGTCGTCATTCACGCCCGGCCCGGTGAAACCTACCTGGCCCACCGCCTCAGCCTGCATGGCGTGGCACCGTGGGGCGAGGCCGCATCAGCAGGTCCGGACGGCCGCATGATCTGCTATTTCCGGCCCGAACTGCCTGATCGAGCGGGGTGGCTGTCGCTACCTTGAACTTCCTCAGCTCAGGTTTGTGGATTCTACCGAACCAGTATTGCTCTAGGCAGCCGTCAGCTTTGCCATCACCTCATCGGACACCTGGAAGTTTGAAAACACGCTCTGCACGTCCTCGTCGTCATCAAAGGCTGCCATCAGCTTCATCAGGGTGCCGGCCTTGTCTTCATCGAGGTCCGTGTTGGTCTGCGGCTTCCAGACCACATTGACCGACTCCGCCTCGCCGAGATCCTTCTCCAGCGCAGAAGATACATCGCCGATATTTTCAAACGTACAGATCACCACATGACCATCGGCGTCCGACGATACATCATCGGCACCCGCCTCGATGGCCGCCATCATGACGGTGTCATCATCACCGGCTTCCGGCTTGTAGACAATTTCGCCGACCCGGTCGAACATGAAGGACACTGATCCGGTCTCGCCCATATTACCGCCGTGCTTGGTGAAATAGGAGCGCACCGCCCCCGCCGTGCGGTTGCGGTTGTCGGTCAGTGTTTCGACGATCACGGCAACCCCGCCGGGACCATAGCCTTCATACCGGATGGCTTCATAATCCTCCGCATCACCGCCTTGCGACTTGTTGATGGCACGCTGAATATTGTCTTTCGGCATCGACTGCGACTTGGCATTCTGGACCGCCAGCCTGAGACGGGCATTGGAATCCACGTCCGGCCCGCCCATCTTGGCAGCGACAGTGATTTCCTTGGAGAGTTTCGAGAACATCTTCGCACGCACCGCATCCTGGCGGCCTTTGCGGTGCATAATGTTTTTAAATTGTGAATGTCCGGCCATGGCCCTCATCCCTTCCAGAAATACAGTTCGGCTGAATTTTATTGCATCCGTCTAGACCAGCACACCTAGTGCTGTCCAGATGCACGCGCCTGATCGGGAACAGCAGCAAACCGGATTAAACTTGAATCTAAACATTTACCGGCTGTTATAGGTTGTCGCGTCACAGTTCAGTTTCTGAATGATTACGGCAACGGACGGCATAAATTGAAAACAGCTGACAAACTGGACCGCCATATCTCTGAAACGGCGGACATGGCACGCTCTGCGATGGCAGCGATGCTGACATCGCTGCACGGCGTTGCGCAAAACTCAACGCCCGGCAATGCGCTGAAGACGGCAGGGACCATGCAGGCAACTGTTCACCGCATGGAAGACGCCATGTCGGCGGCCCGGCATCTGATCGATGACGGAGACATGGCATCTGCAAGTGTCGACTGCGCCCGTGTCATGTCCCTGTCGGACTATGCCGAACGAATGGCCAAACTGCGCGTCATTGCGGCTCAGATCGAAGCCCAGTCCGGCAAGGTTTCCTGAAGCTGCCCGCCAACGCGAACGCCACCGACCCTGGTGGCCAGTCCTGTGGCATCATCGGTTTCCACAACAACACCGCACAGCGTTGCCGGTCCCAGCGCAGGCGAAAACCTGCCTGACGGAATACGCCGCGTAAACCTGTTCAACGGTTCGTGCTTCTCCATGCCGATCACACTGTCATAGTCTCCGGTCATGCCGGCATCGGTCTGATAACCGGTGCCACCAGCCAGAATATGCGTATCAGCGGTCGGCACATGGGTATGCGTGCCCACCACCAGCGACGCCCGGCCATCACAGAAATGTCCCATGGCCATCTTTTCCGATGTCAGCTCCGCGTGCATATCGACAATCACCGCATCGGCAAGCTCGCCCAGCGGGCAGGCATCAAGCTCCTTATCCACTGCGGCAAACGGATCGCCCAGCGGCTCCATTTTCGCGACGCCCATGACATTCATGACCAGCACGCGCCTGCCCGCAGCAGTTTCAAACAGGTTTGCGCCCTTGCCTGGCGTACCGGGCGGATAATTCACCGGCCGGATGAGCTCCGGCGCCCGCTCGATGAACACCAGAGCCTCACGCTGGTCCCAGGCATGATTGCCCAGCGTCACCACATCAGCGCCCTGGTCCCTGAACTCGTTGAAAATATCTTCCGTGATGCCGAAGCCACCGGCGGCGTTTTCGCCGTTCACCACGACAAAATCGGCCTTCAGGCGTTCGCGCAGTCCAGGCAGGTGCGACGAGATTGCGTTACGCCCTGCCCGGCCCACCACATCTCCGACAAATAACAGTCTCATATCAGTTCCCCGGGTTTGTGCGGGCCTTTCTCGGTCAGTATCCAGTCCAGCGGCTGATCATGATCACCGCGCACAACTGCGTCCACCTGTTGCGCTGAATATGCCACACCAATCGCGATCACCGGCTTCAGGGACCGCAGTTTCTCCAGCGTACGGTCATAAAACCCGCCGCCATAGCCGAGCCTGTAGCCGGATGTGTCATAAGCCAGCAGTGGCACCAGCAGAACATCCGGATCCACAACCGGTGTCCCGTCCGGTGGTATCGGAATGCCCCACCTGCCCGCAACTGTCGGCTCACCCGGTGACCAGACCCGGAATTCCAGCGGCGTATTGTTTGCAATCACCACCGGGACGCAGGTTTCGCATCCCAGAGCGCCAAGCTGGCCAAGCAGGGGCCGTGTATCAATTTCGCTGAGGTACGGAATGAAACCGGAAACGGTTTTGCCTGCCAGGTCACCGGCAAAATCCAGTCCCCGATCAGCAAGCGCCTGCGCCGCACTTGCCTTCAACCGCTCATGCGCTGACTTGCGGACATCGCCCGCCGCCTTGCGTGCCAGTTTCTTGGCATCTGAGATTGCTTGATCATCTTTCATGATGCGTGGCTCTTACAGCTTCACCGCCACCTTGTCACCTGCCGACGCGATGCAAACTTGCCCCTTTAAAACTGCCCTGACAGCGCGTACATATAGCTCCAGACGGGCTGCCCGGTGCGTGATGGCGTTACTATTCTCTGGGGCCTATAAGATCTTCTACGGGAGCTGTCTCTGTTTCGGACCGTGGTCTGCGACACGCGGCGCCCACCTACAACAGTAGGGACCCGAGATCTTGAACTCCCACGGCCAATGGTGGCTCGTCGCTTTTTTCCTCACGTCTTCGATACCTAGTGCCACATGTCGGGCATCGACATCTTCTTGCGCGCAATGAAATCCTTCAGGGCCTCATCAACGGCAGGATCGATCCCGGGCGCTTCGTAAGCCGCCAGCATGGATTTCCAGCGCCCGTTGGCACGTTGTTCCGCGGTCAGGCTACCGGCTTCAGACCATTGCTCGAACGAAGAGGTGTCGGCCAGGTCTGACATGTAGTTTGCCGTTTCGAAATTGCGCAGTGTGTGAGCGGTGCCGAAAAAATTCTCCCCCGGCCGGTTTTCCAGAAACGCGTCTGCAGCAAGCGAATTCTCGTCAACCTCAAGACCGCACATCATTTTCAGCATCATGCCGCAATGATCGAGATCCATGACGAATTTCTCGTAACCCAGCGTCAGGCCGCCCTCCAGCCAGCCGGCGGCATGAAAGATGAAATTCGAACCGGCCAGAACGCCGGTCAGCATGGAATTTGCGGCCTCCTGCATGGCCTGACCATCAGCCACCTTCGACGCGCACAACTGACCGCCGCAGCGCAGCGGCAGACCCAGCCGCCGGCACAACTGGCCGATGGCGAATGCCGACAGGTTGGCTTCCGGTGTCCCGAATGTCGGCGCACCGGTTTTCAGGTTCATGGTAGTGAGAAAATTGCCGTACACCATGGGCGAGCCCTTGCGCACCAGTTGGCTCAGCGCAATGCCCGCCATCGCTTCGGCGTGGGACTGGGCCAGCAGCGCCGGCTGTGTCACCGGCCCCATCGCACCGCCCAGGATGAACGGTGAGATCACACAGGACTGGTTGGCCCGGGCATAGGCTTTCAGTGCCCCGGTCATGATGTGATCATAAACCAGCGGCGAGTTGACATTGATATTGCCCTGAATGACACAAGCCTTCTCCATGTATTGAGCGCCGAACACGATGCGCGCCATGTCTATCGAGTCCGCCGCTCGTTCCGGCGCGGTCACCGATCCCATGAACGGCTTGGTCGAATACCGAAGATGCGCATAGACCATGTCCAGGTGGCGCTTGTTCACCGGCACATCGACCGGTTCACACACCGTGCCGCCGGAATGGTTCAGGTAAGGCGACACGCTGGTGAGTTTGACGATGTTGTGAAAATCCTCCAGCGTCGCATAGTGCCGCCCGCCATCGAGATCACTGACAAACGGCGGCCCGTAACTCGGCATCAGCACTACATGATCACCGCCCAGCACAATTGTGTTGGCAGGATCACGCGCCTCCATGCGAAAACTCGCCGGCGCGGTGGCGCACAAGGCCCTGGCCAGCCCCGGTTCGAACCGCACCCGTTCTCCGGCAACGTCGGCACCGGCGCGGCGAAACAGCGTCAACGCTTCCTCATCGCCCCTGAATTCAATGCCGACTTCCTTCAGGATCCAATCGGCATGGGCCTCGATACGGTTGAGTGCATCTTCGTCGAGAAGTTCATAGGTTGGGATTTTGCGGGTAATGATTGCCGGGCTTCGAACCGTGTCTGCCGCAGCCCGTCTTTCAGCCCGGCCCGCCCGTCCGCCGCCACGCCGCGAGGCGCGTATGTATTGCTTGGCGACATCTGACATGCGGCTACCCGGCTGGAGTTGTTACTCCGCCAATGACACCTCACTGCCCGAGGCGCGCACAAATCAAATTATTTGTTCCGGTTGTGCAAAAAAATTACACGGCCCGGTGCGCTCACTGCTGATTGGTATCTGCAAACGCCCTGGACGGTCTATCCAGCTGCAATCTCAGCTTTGCCGGGCCAGTCGCGAAACCTGCTCAAGACGCTTTGCTGCGGCTTCGATCCGTTCGGCCGCCGCTGTTTCACGCTGCTTGGATTGTTCAATCGCGTCGGTACCGGTTTTGTGGGCGCCTCTTATTTCGCCGGACAATGCCTCCACACGTTCCAGGGCTTCCGACAACTGGTCCGCGATAATGAGCCCGGCCATGACCAGCAGGCGGATATCGCCAACCTCACCGACGCCTGACTTGATGTCCCTGACCTGGCTGTCCAGCAGCTTGGCCAGCTCCGTCAGGTGATCTTCCTCGCCATCGGCACATTCCATGCTGAAAGAGCGGTCGTTTACGTTGATGACGACTTGTCCCATGTGTTCAGGCCTCTTCGCCGATTACGGTTCTGACGCGCGCCATCGCCAGTTCTATTCGCCGGGCCGCCTGCCGGCTGGCTTCGGTCAACTCCTCCGCCCGTGCACGAACTTCATCCAGTTCACTGGCCAGCCGGGCGCGATCGTCCTTGAGCGCCGAGGCTTCCGTGTTGAGTTTGGTTATTTTGCCCTGATTCTGCTCGAATTGCGCCCATGCTGCCTCGAGCTGGCGCATGGCCTGTTCGAAGTGCGCAATAGCCTTATCCAGCTGAGATGTAGACGCCATAGCTGTATTCCCCGCAACCTGACGTATCGTTACCCGGCGTTCGTCAGTGCCAAATCCCTTCAATACTGTAGGGGGTTACCGGCAATACCGTCAACAGCACATTAAACCGGTTGTTGGCAACCATGTTTATTCACAGTATTCACAACTGCGGCGGTGCGGCCATAGTGCACCATTGACTCCAAATGCCGGAGTGCTATTGGTGGCGCCGAATTTCAACGGTGGAAAAGAGACATATGACACCGGCTAACCCAGCCGCCGCATCCGGCACGTCCAGTGCCGCAGCGGCCACTCCCGAAGATATTGCCAAATTCACCGAAATGGCGAATGCCATTCGAGCGCTTTCCATGGATGCGGTTCAGGCCGCAAACTCCGGTCATCCGGGTTTGCCAATGGGTGCTGCCGACGTGGCAACCGTGCTGTTTGCGCACTATCTGAAGTTTGATCCGCAAGCCCCGAACTGGGCTGACAGGGATCGCTTTGTGCTGTCGGCAGGCCATGGGTCCATGCTGCTGTATTCGCTGCTGCACCTGCTTGGTTATGAAGACATGACCATCGAGGAGCTGCAGAACTTCCGCCAGATCGGTTCGCGCACGGCGGGGCATCCCGAATACGGCCACGCATCAGGTATTGAAACCACCACCGGACCGCTTGGCCAGGGTGTTGGCAACGCGGTCGGCATGGCCATTGCCGAAGCCCACCTCGCCGCCCGCTTCGGCGACGGTATCGTCAACCACAAGACCTATGTGCTTGCCGGCGACGGTTGCCTGATGGAAGGCATTTCCCAGGAAGCCATGACGCTTGCCGGCCATCTGAAGCTGAACAAGCTCATCGTGCTTTGGGATGACAACCAGATATCAATTGACGGGCCGGTCAGCCTGACAGACTCGACCGACCAGCTCGGCCGGTTCGCAGCCTCCGGCTGGGACGTCATGCGCATCGACGGCCATGACTACACAGAGATCGCCAACGCACTGGCGTCGGCCCAGACTGCAACCAAGCCTGTACTGATCGCCTGCCGCACCATTATCGGATATGGTTCACCCGCCAAACAGGGAACCTCAGGCGCTCACGGGGCACCACTGGGCACAGATGAGATCAAGGCGGCACGCGAACAACTCGGCTGGACCCACAAGCCATTTGAAGTCCCCACCTCCATCAGGGACATGTGGCGCATCACCGGCCTGCGCGGCTGCCGCGAGCGCAAGGCCTGGGAAGACCGCGTTGCGGCCATGCCCTCGGGCGAAAGGGTCGAGTTCGACCGCCGGACCGCCGGCACCCTGCCGGAAGACCTGCACGAAACCATCCTGTCGTACAAACAGCAGCTCGAAGAAGCACCCGCTCCGATCGCGACCCGCAACGCATCGCAGAACGTGCTTGAGGTCATCAATCCGGTGGTGCCGGAAACCATTGGCGGTTCCGCCGACCTGACCGGTTCGAACAACACCCGCACCAAGGCCATGTCACCGTTCACCGCCGATGACCGGTCCGGCCGCTTCATTCACTGGGGCATTCGCGAACACGGCATGGCAGCCGCCATGAACGGCATGGCCCTGCATGGTGGGGTTATTCCCTACTCCGGCACATTCATGGTGTTCACCGACTATTGCCGGCCTTCCATCCGCCTGTCGGCGCTCATGGGTCAACGGGTGATTTATGTCATGACCCACGATTCCATCGGGCTTGGCGAAGACGGGCCAACCCATCAGCCGGTCGAGCACCTCGCGGCCCTTCGGGTGATCCCGAACCTCAACGTGTTCCGTCCGTGCGACGCAGTTGAAACCGCCGAGTGCTGGGAACTGGCACTGCAGGCAGACAGCACCCCGTCCATCCTCGCCCTCACCCGCCAGAAACTCGCACCGGCCCGGACCAAGTTCAAAAAGGAAAACCTGTGCGCGCGCGGCGCCTATGACGTGCACAGCGACGACGATGCCAAGGTGGTCATTTTTGCCTCGGGATCAGAAGTAGAGATCGCCATGCAGGCATCAGCCAGGCTGGCCGAAAGCAAGATTTCATCCCGGGTTGTGTCTGTACCGTGCATGGACCTGTTCCATCGCCAGGACGCCGACTACCGCAAGCTGATAACCGGTGATGAACCCGTCCGCATCGCCATTGAAGCCGGTGTCCGCCAGGGCTGGGACCAGTTGATCGGCATCGACGGCACTTTTATCGGCATGTCCACCTTTGGCGCATCCGGTCCTTACGAAAAACTCTACGAACATTTTGGTATTACCGCAGACGCCGCCGTGCAGGCTGCACTGTCCGGTCTCGAAGCCAGCGCCTGAAGCCAGGAACCGCAACTCATCATGACCACCTTCAGGACACTCGATGATCTGGATGTCAAATCCCGGCGCGTGCTTGTCCGGGTGGATCTGAACGTGCCGATGCAGGACGGCAAGGTCTCGGACGCAACCCGCCTGCATGCTGTCTCGCCAACCATCCGTGAATTGTCGGACAGGGGAGCAAGGGTCATTCTGCTGGCCCATTTCGGCCGGCCAAAGGGAAAGCCGGTTGCCGACATGAGTCTCGCGCCAATCGCATCCGCGCTGGCCGGTGTCCTTGACCGGCCGGTGCAGTTTGCCGCCGGAGAACCCGGCCAGTTGTCGGATGGCCAGGTCGTCCTGATGGAAAACACCCGCTTCAACGAGGGTGAAGAAAACAACGACCCCGCCTACGCGAAAACACTCGCAGCGCTTGGCGATATCTATGTAAACGACGCGTTTTCAGCCGCACACCGCGCCCATGCATCCACCGAGGGTGTTGCCCGGCTGCTGCCGGCTGCTGCCGGCAGGTCAATGGAGAAGGAACTGTCTGCCCTGTCAGCCGCGCTTACCGACCCTGCACGCCCGCTGGTCTGTGTGGTTGGTGGCGCCAAGGTATCCACCAAGCTTGAATTGCTGGGCAATCTGTCGAAGGTGGCCGACACCATCATCATCGGCGGCGGCATGGCCAACACATTCCTGGCGGCCAAGGGTATCGATGTCGGCAAATCACTGTGCGAACACGACATGGCGGCCACAGCGCTGGACATTCTTGAACAGGCCGGGGCAAATGACTGCCGTATCGTGCTTCCTGAAGATGCGGTTGTTGCCAGGGAATTTGCTGCCGGTGCGGCCAGCCGCATCGTGCCGGTCTCGGAGATCGGGCAAGACGAGATGATGCTGGACGTGGGCCCTGCTTCGGTTGCCGAAGCTGCCGCCATCTTTGACTCTGCGGCAACACTGGTCTGGAATGGACCTTTCGGTGCATTTGAAATCGCGCCGTTTGACGCTGGCACCGTCGCAGCAGCCCAGCATGCGGCCAGACTGGCAAAGACCGGAAAACTGGTCGCAGTTGCCGGTGGCGGTGATACTGTGGCGGCACTGAACCATGCTGGTGTCGCGGATGATTTTACATATGTTTCCACCGCTGGTGGTGCATTTCTTGAATGGCTCGAAGGCAAGGCGCTACCCGGCGTCGAGGTATTGCGAACAGCTTGAACAGTCATTCGTTTGCGAAGGGGCATAGAACGATATGAAACAGACACTCGAAGACATTGCCAACTCCATGGTTGCGCCCGGAAGGGGCATTCTCGCTGCAGATGAAAGCACCGGCACAATCAAGAAGCGGTTTGACACCATCAGTGTTGAGTCAACCGAAGGCAGCCGCCGCGACTATCGCGAAATGCTGTTTTCCACCAAGGCGGCGATGAGGAAAAACATCTCTGGCGTCATCCTGTTTGATGAAACTATCCGCCAGTCATCAGCCAACGGCAGACAGACGCTGGTTGAAATGATGCAGGCCACAAACTCCATTCCCGGTATCAAGGTCGATGCCGGTGCACAGGACATGGCCGGTTTCAAGGGCGAGAAGATCACCGCCGGGCTCGACGGACTGCGCGCCCGCCTGAAGGAATATCACAAGCTCGGTGCCCGCTTTGCCAAATGGCGCGCCGTTATCGACATTGCGCCGGGCACGCCCACATATGGCTGCATCCGGGCCAATGCCCATGCACTGGCGCGTTATGCTGCCCTTTGCCAGGAAAACGGCATCGTCCCGATTGTCGAGCCGGAAGTGCTGATGGATGGCCCGGTCGCCGCACACTCAATCGAGCGCTGCTATGATGTCACGGAGCGGACGCTGAAAATCGTATTCTCCGAGCTCTATGAAGCCCGTGTCAATCTTGAAGGCATCGTGCTGAAACCGAACATGATCGTACCCGGCAAGAACGCTGCCAAGCAGGCAAGCGCGGTACAGGTTGCCGACATGACGGTGAAATGCCTCAAGGCCTGCGTACCGACCGCCGTTCCCGGCATCGCCTTCCTGTCCGGCGGCCAGTCCGACATTGAGGCCACCGAGCATCTGTCGCTGATGAACTCGCGTCACGACTTGCCCTGGAACCTGACCTTCTCCTATGGCCGCGCCCTGCAGGCAGCAGCGCTCAAGGCCTGGGGCGGCAAACCGGGCAACGTCAAGGCCGCGCAGGCAGCCTTTGCCCATCGCGCCGCCATGAACGGTCTTGCCTCAAAGGGCAAATGGACCAAAGCGGCCGAGAAGGCCAAATAGGCCTGCTGCGATGCGCACCTCCCGCGTCATCCAAATTGTCTCAGCCCATGCCGAAGGTGAAGTGGGAGACGTCATTGTGGGAGGTGTTGCCCCGCCCCCCGGTGAAACCCTTTGGGACCAACGCGCGTTCATAGCGAGTGACCAGACGCTCCGCAATTTCGTGCTCAACGAACCGCGCGGCGGCGTGTTCAGGCACATCAACCTGCTGGTGCCGGCCAAGCATGCCGATGCACAATTCGGCTTCATCGTCATGGAGCCTGAACATACACCGCCAATGTCCGGCTCGAATTCCATCTGCGTTTCAACCGTGCTGCTAGACACCGGGCTGGTGGAGATGACCGAGCCTGAAACCCGGTTCAATCTTGAAGCGCCTGGCGGTCTGGTTGCCGTCACGGCGCACTGCGAGGCCGGCAAGGCGAAGTCCATCACCGTGCGCAACGTACCATCGTTCGCGGACAAGCTGGATGCAAAACTGGAAGTCGAGGGCCACGGCACACTGTCCGTCGACACCGCATATGGCGGAGACAGTTTCGTGATCGTTGATGCGCCAACGCTTGGTTTCTCCATCCAGCCTGATGAAGCAAGGGACATTGCAACCCTTGGCGCAAAGATCACCAAAGCTGCCAATGTGCAGCTCGGTTTCACCCACCCCGGCAACTCCGACTGGTCGCACATTTCGTTCTGCCAGTTCGCCATGCCGTTACAAGAGGATGCAGGTGTACCATCAGGCCGCAACGCGGTAGCCATAGATCCCGGCAAGCTGGATCGCAGCCCCTGTGGCACTGGATGTTCCGCCCGCATGGCAGTGATGCATGCAAAGGGACAACTGAGTGTCGGAGACCGCTTTGTCGGCCGTTCCATCATCGGGTCCAGGTTTGATTGCCGGCTCGAGGCTGAGACCAGTGTTGCCGGTCATCCCGCCATCGTGCCCAGCATCAACGGCCGGGCCTGGGTCACCGGCACGCATCAGGTCATGCTCGATCCTGAAGATCCCTGGCCCGAAGGATATCGCCTGTCGGACACCTGGCCGGTGAAGCTGTAGGCCTGGGTAAAGGCAGGTCCGTTGATGCTGAACTCTATCGCCATTTGCTTGCTCCTGCATTCAAGCTATCACTGGTTCCCAACACATCCACTTTTGCAGAATTGATTCGCCCCATGAACACGCAGCCTGCCGAAGATCTGCCCAACTGCCGCCTTTTCCTGATGCCACCTTCTGACATGGATGCAGACATCATCGCGGCTGGCCTGACGGCTGCAGCAGGTGCCGGTGACGTTGCCTGCCTGGTTTTACCGGCCGACAAGGCGCTAACGGACAAGGTCATGCCAATCGCACAGCAAGCAGATATTGCCGTCCTGATCACCGATGACAGCCGGTTTGCGGCTTATGAAAAGGCCGACGGCATTCATGTCACCACCGGTGTTGAAGATGCGGTAGCCGCCCACAAGACACTGGGGCGCAATGCCAGCGTCGGACTTGTTGCATCCGGTTCACGCCACGCCGCCATGGAGGCCGGTGAGACCGACATCGACTACATCGCCTTCGATCTGGCTTCGCCTGCAGGCGTTGATCTGCTCACCTGGTGGGTGCCGCTGTTTGAAGTGCCGTGCGTTGGTCTGGCAGCGCCTGACGAGGCTGCCTGCCTGGACGCGATAGCAGCAGGCGCAGATTTTGTCATGCCGCCGTCTGCCATGTGGAGTTCTGCAGACGAAGCAGCACGGCTTGCCGGCAAACTGACCGCTGCCGGCAACAGGAGCGCCGCATGAAACTGTTCCATTCCGCACTGCTCGTAGCTTTGCTGACCTTCCCGGTTGCAGATGCAGACGCCCAGACCGGCAAGCTCGCCCCAACATTCAAGGAGGCAGCAGCCCTTTACTCTGACGAGAATTATCCCGCTGCCTATGAGATCGCCGTTCCGCTGGCAACCAAGGGTGATGTCAAGGCACAGCTCATGCTGGGCGAGATGTACGAGCTTGGTCACGGCCGGAAGATCGACATGGCCAACGCGCTGCAATGGTATGAAATGGCTGCCGCCCAGGATCACACCGGCGCCATGTACCGGATCGGCATGTTGAACCTGACCGGGCAGGCAGGCGCCGCAGACCCGGCCAAGGCACGCAAATGGTTGTCCAAAGCCGCTGCCGCCGGTCACATGAAGGCCAGCAATGAACTGGGTCTGATATATTATCAGGGCAATGGTGTTCTGGCCGACCCCGTTCTGGCCGCCAGGAACATTCGCAAGGCCGCCGACGCAGGCCTTGCCCAGGCTCAGTACAATCTCGGCCTGCTGTATGTGAACGGCGACGGCGTCGACAAGAACCTGATAACAGCGGGTATCTGGTTTCAAAAGGCAGCGGTGCAGGGCTTGCCACAAGCAGCGCTCGATTATGGCCTGATGGTGTATGGCGGCGATGCCGGCCTGCGCAAGGATTACAAGATCGGCGCGCAATGGCTGCTGGTGGCGGCCAATGCCGGCAATTCGGACGCGCAATTGTTCATCGCCCGGATATTGGCTGCCGGGCGCGGCATGAAGAAGGACCGCGTCGAGGCCGCCAAGTACTACACCCTGGCCAGGCAGGCAGGCCTGACCGATGCTGATCTTGATGTGATGATGTCCAACCTGTCGTCACCGCAACTGGGTGATGCAGAACGCCGGGCCCGGGTGTTTGCCGAAGACCTCAAGAACAAACGCCTCAATGCAACCGATGGCAAGACCGACCGCAATGGCTGACCCCCTTGCCTACATGCAGCGTACGCGTGACTGGTATCTGGCTCTGGGTTACGGCAACCCTTATGAATGGGCACATAACGAAGATGTACCGTTTTCGGGTCTTGGCCGCCCAATCACCAAGTCACGGATCGCGCTGGTAACAACCGCTGCACTGTTCAACCCCGAAGCGGGCGATCAGGGCCCCGGTGCGGCTTACAACGGGGCAGCAAAGTTTCACGATGTATGGTCCCACCCTGTCAGCCCTGCTCCTGACGTGCGCATTTCCCACATTGCCTATGACCGCCTCCACACCAGGGCTGAAGATCCGCGCACCTGGTTTCCCCTGGATGCCCTGAAGCAGGCCGAACAATCAGGCCGTATCGGGTCCCTGACGACACAGGTTTACGGATTTCCGACCAACAGGTCGCAGCGCATGAATATCGAAAAGGACGCGCCTGTCCTGCTGGAGGCACTGGCCGGCGAAGGCACACAGGCGGCCATCCTCGTTGCCAACTGCCCGGTATGCCATCAGTCGGTTTCGCTGGCCGCGCGCCATCTTGAAGCTGCCGGCATCGCCACCGTCATCATGGGGTGTGCAAAGGACATCGTCGAACATTGCGGCGTGCCGCGATTTGTATTTTCGGATTTTCCGCTTGGCAACGCTGCCGGCAGACCATTTGACGAGGAAAGCCAGCAGTTCACCCTTGGCCTTGCCCTGAGCGCCCTCGAAATAGTGTCACGCCCGCGCACCACACTTGTATCTCCGCTGGAATGGAAAGCAGGCGACGACAGCTGGAAAGACGACTATTCCAACCCGGCGAAATTTTCACCTGAAGACCTGGCCCGACGACGCGCGGAATTTGATGCGGCCAAGCAGGCGGTCAAGGCGTAGCTCATGCTTTGAAGTTTATTCCGCTCACGCCAGCAGCCTTCGGCTGCGCTCCGCTAGGGCGCACTTCGTGCGGCGGCCAGTCGGCCTTGCCTCGGCACTAAAGTGCCTCGGAGGTAGTTCAACACCGTCGTCATCCCCGTGAAAACGGAGATCTAATGCCAGCAAGTACGGTGTATCCGGTCAAGTATAGATTCCCACTTTCGCGGGAATGACGAAAGTAAAAACAGTCATTCAGGGTCGGAGAACGGCCCGAGCGAAGCGAGGACAAGCTGTTCGATCACTAGAAATGCGCAGCCGCAGGCTGCTTGCGTGAGCGGTATCACTTAGAGCAACAACTTCTCCATCACACCCACCCCGCCATGCGCAGGCAGACTGCGTGTTATGCGTCCCGCCAAACCCGCTGGCCAATACACGAGCACGCTGCTACTTGGTTGCCTCATGTGGACCCCTGAGATACTGGCGCTGATAGCCGTTACCTTTGTTGCCGCCGGTTTCGTCAAGGGCACTATCGGCCTTGGTCTGCCCACGGTGACATTGGCCGTGCTGACACTGCCGCTCGGTCTGAAAACCAGCCTCTCCGTGATCGTCATCCCACTGATAGTCACAAACCTCTGGCAGGCCCTGACAGGGCCGCATCTGAGGGAGATCATCGCGCGTTTCTGGCCGTTTCTGCTTACCGCCATCATCGGCGTCTGGGCGGGGATCCAGGTGCTGGCAGCAGCACGGTCCGACTACATGGTGGCCATGCTCGGCATCATCCTGATCGTCAACTCACTGATCTCGTTCACAGGTTTCCGCATACCTGCGCCTGCGCCGGAGCGTGAGACGGTGTGGTCGGTGATCTGTTCGGCACTGGGTGGACTGATGTTCGGCATGACAGGCAACTTCATCGTGCCCGGTATCCTTTTTCTGCAGGCGCTCGGCATGCATCGCGACATGCTGGTCCAGGCGCTTGGCGTGACGTTTGTAACCATCTCCACGACACTGGCGGTTTCCCTCACCAGCCGCTCGCTGATGACCGGTGAGCTGACAACGATTTCAATCATTGCCCTGATCCCGGCCTTCTTCGGATTATGGCTCGGCAGGCGTTATCGGTCGTCCATATCCGAAGACCAGTTCCGCAAACTGTTCTTCATCGGTCTTCTCATCATCGGCTGTTCGTTGCTGATAGGAGCAGTGCGCAATCTGATGGCCGGTTGAATTTCAATTCCCGGCGCCGGTTACGGCACTATTTCAGATGAGCCAGCAATGCGGCACGCAGTATATTATACTCCGAATCCAGGACACACTGCATCGCGTCCGCACGGCTTGCCAGTTCGTCATCGTAACTGACCGGCGCTGGAAACTGGCTGTCGGTCAGGTCCACGACCGTGCCGTCAATCCGGCTGTAATAATGATCGACGTCATAACCCGGCAGGCTCGTCCTGAGAATCTCTCCACCAAACAGGTCATGCACAACCACTGTGGTGACATTGCATTGTCCCGCAGCCGGTGTGTCCGGTGTCCATTGTTTTGCTGTTTCCAGGGACCACGCCTTGGCCAATGCAGATCTTATCCGGGCTTCGTCAAATCTCACGCGCTTACATCGCCTCCCGGAACAAGGCGGCGTAGTCTTCCGCTGACGCTTCGCGCGGGTTGGTGCGATGGGCAAGGTCAGCCAGGGCGTGCGGCACGAAATCCTCGATCATGTCTTCGCTCACCCCCATGGCGCCCAGACCGGACGGCAGCCCGATATCTGCATTCAGTTCCTCGATAGCCGCTGCCAGATCAGCCCCGGAAGCAAGCCCCATCGTCGTACGCAGACGGTCATATTTGTCCTCACAGCCCGGTTCATTGAAGCGCAGCACTGCCGGCAGGATAACTGCATTCAGCGTGCCATGATGCAGGCGTAAATCTTCACGCCTCCCGATGGCATGGCTCATGGCATGTACCGCGCCCAGCCCCATGGTGAACGCGTGTGCGCCTTCGGTCGATGCCATCATCATTTCCCAGCGGGCATCCTTGTCTGAGCCGTCCTTGACCGCTTTGGCAAGGTTGCGCCATCCGCGCCACAGCCCGTCCAGCCCGACCCCGTCTGCCGGCGGGTTGACCGTCGGGGTCAGAAACGCCTCGATGCAGTGGGTAATGGCATCCATGCCGGTCGCCGCCGTCAGCATCGGCGGCAGGCCCAGCGTCAGCTCCGGATCACATATGGCCACTGTGGGGATGAACTTCGGATTGCCGAAGGTCAGTTTGCGACCGTCTTCCATGATGATGACCATGCCCAGCGACACTTCGGAACCGGTGCCCGACGTGGTCGGGATGGCAATCACCGGTGCCATTTTGCTGACCAGCTTGTTGCCGCCCTGCAGCGGGTCAAACTGGCTCAACGGTCCGCCGGAGCCAGCCAGCAGTGCCACCGTCTTGCCCAGATCCATCGCGGAGCCGCCGCCGAGCGCGATCACGCCGTCACAGCCTTCTGCCTCATAGACTGCCAATGCCGCCATGACCGCGCGCTCCGTAGGATTTCCCGGCGTGTCATCAAACACCGGAGCGGCTGCGCCATCGCCCATCGCACCGGCAACCGTATCCAGAATACCGGCAGCAACTATGCCCTTGTCGGTGGCAATCAGGGGTCGCTTGATATTGTTGCGATCCAGCGATTTCTGCAATTGCGAGATGGCACCGTGATCAAAATGGGTGGTGGACAGAAACGAAATGACAGGCATGCAGGCGGCGCTCCGGGCTCGGGTGAGTTGACTCTATGGCCCGCACAATCGCGACTTGAAGTGCCCGCGTCAATTATAACTGCCACTTTCCGCTACCCATTACCGGCCAGCCCTGCTAAACCCCGGCCAACAAGACGGCGTGAACAGTCGTCGGCATCCGCGTTCTTTGAAAACTCCAGGTATCTCGAATGAAAATCAATGGCAATGAAATCAAGCCCGGCAATGTGCTTCTGCACAACGGAGACCTCTATATTGCGGTCAAGGTCGGCCACGTAAAACCCGGCAAGGGCGGTGCCTTTGCCCAGGTCGAGATGAAAGGCATCGTCAACGGCACCAAGCTGAACGAGCGCTTCAGGTCGTCAGAAACCGTTGAGAAGGTACGTCTGGAGCAGAAGGATTTCCAGTTCCTGTATCAGCAGGGCGACATGCTCGTGTTCATGGACAATGAAACCTATGAGCAGATCGAACTGCCGGAAGAGTTTGTCGGCGAACGCACCGCGTTCCTGCAGGATGGCATGACGGTCACCGTGGAAACCTATGAGGAAAAACCGCTGGGTATTTCGCTTCCCGACTATGTAACCCTCGAAATCACCGAAGCTGATGCCGTCGTAAAGGGACAGACCGCGTCGTCTTCCTACAAGCCGGCCTTGCTGGAAAACGGCCTCAAGGTCATGGTGCCCCCGTTCATCGCGACCGGTGAAAAGATCATCGTCGACACCAATGAGGTGACCTACGTTCGCCGCGCATCTGAAGGCTAAGACCGGATTATGCCAGCTTCCCCCCTCATTACCGTCATGACCGGTGCCGCCCGCAAGGCGGCACGTGCCGTTTCACGCGATTTCGGTGAAGTCGAAAATCTTCAGGTGTCACAGAAAGGCCCGGCCGATTTTGTCACACGCGCTGATCGCAAGGCTGAAAAAGTAATTGTTGAAGAACTGAAAAAAGCCCGTCCGAAATGGGGGTTTCAACTGGAGGAAGGCGGCGAGGTTGCAGGTAGCGACGGCCAGCATGTCTGGGTGGTGGATCCGATTGACGGCACCACAAACTTCATTCACGGCATCCCGCATTTTGCGGTTTCGATCGGCCTGACCCGAAATGGCGAACCGGTTGCAGGTGTTATCTACAACCCGATCACCGACGAGCTTTTTGCTGCAGAACGCGGCGGCGGCGCCTATCTGAACGACCGCCGCTTGCGCGTGTCCGGTCGTCGCGATATCTCGGACGCCGTCATCGCCTGCGGAATTCCGCACCGTGGCCGCGGTGATCATGCCGAGTTTCGCCGTGAACTTGCCCACATGCAGGCCAAGGCAGCGGGCATCCGCCGGGCCGGAACCGCATCGCTTGACCTTGCATGGGTCGCAGCCGGCCGCCTCGACGGCTATTGGGAACGTGGGCTGCAGCCATGGGATATCTGCGCCGGCATCGTCATGGTGCGCGAAGCCGGCGGTTTCGCCGCCGACATCGACGGTGGCCCTGAAGTCATGACCACAGGTGACATCATGGCCGGCAACGAACACATGCAGGTCGAGATGAAAGCCTGTATCCGGGCTGCTCGCTCCAGCGAGTAGGAAAGCGCCGCAAAACCTCCACACGCGTCAACTATCGTCGACCCCTTCGGATGCAGCATGTCTGCCTGAAGTTGCAGATGAATTTGCGGATGAATTTGCGGATGAATTTGCGGATGAATTTGCGGATGAATTTGCGGATGAATTTGCGGATGAATTTGCGGAAACAAACGCAACAGCAACGCGATAGAGTATGCTCGAGAAGCTTTCAGAACGTGATTCGGTATACCACAACATGGGGTCAATCAAACCCGAGGAGTTGCTCGATCACCATGAAGGCGATCAGGTTTATGAGTTTTGGTTGATCAAACCAAAAACATCGCGATCTAGAGACGTGACAAGGTTGAATCTTTGGCTACACTGCGGATAAATTTGTGCTCGGGAAGGACATGAGATCGGCATGCTGGCATCGGATCATCTGAAAGTCTTGGAACTGCCGCGGGTATATCTCGTGCGCATGGCGGTTTTCACCATCCTTATCTGCATCGGCTCGGCCGTTCTGTTTCCCAATATCCAGGTTGCCTTCATGGCCAACCCCGGCCTCAATGGCCTCATTGTCGTGGTTCTGCTGCTGGGCATTGCGTACACATTCCGGATGGTGTTTCGCCTGTGGCCGGAAGTGAACTGGGTCAACAGCTTCCGCATCGCCGACCCCGGTCTGGAAATTCCGCATCTGCCGCGTCTGCTGGCGCCGATGGCAGCCCAGCTTCGCGATCGTGAAGGCCTCACCATCCTGTCGCCGATCACCTTGCGATCATTGCTCGATTCACTCGCCTCGCGCCTGGATGAGGCCCGCGATATTTCGCGCTACATGATTGGATTGCTGATTTTTCTCGGGCTGCTCGGTACGTTCTGGGGCCTGTTGCAAACTGTTTCAGCGGTCGGTGAAACCATCCGCTCGCTCAATATTTCAACAGCCCAGTCCGGCACCGTGTTCGAAGAACTCAAGGCCGGTCTCGAGGCGCCGCTTGCCGGCATGGGCACGTCTTTTTCGTCATCCCTGTTCGGCCTTGCAGGCTCCCTGGTACTCGGGTTCCTTGAGCTGCAGGCCAGCCAGGCGCAGAACCGCTTCTACAACGACCTGGAGGACTGGCTCGCCACACTGACCGACATCGATGCCGGCGAATATGCCAGTGCCGTTGATATGCCGCCGCACATCCAGGCTGAAATGTCGACGCTGCGTTCAGGCATGGATCGCATCAACCGCACACTGGAAACTGCTGTGCAAAGCAATGGCGCCGCCCCGCAGAACGCAGAATCCATGGAACAGCTCGCAGGCGCGGTTCATGGGCTTGTGCAGCAGATGCGCGAAGAGCAGAAGGTGGTGCGTCAGTGGGCCCAGCAGCAGTCTGAACAAAGCGCTGAAATCAAGCGCATGCTGGCGCGTGTCGGTGCACCTCCGGGCCGGGGCCGGAGTTAGGCCGTGGCAGGTCTCGGCAGAGGACGCAGGCGTGGCCAGGACAGCTCCGGGTTTTACTGGCCCGGTTTTGTTGACGCCATGGCGCAACTGCTGCTGGTTATTACCTTTCTGCTGTCGGTGTTCATGATCACCCAGTTCCTGCAGGCGCGCGAAATCTCCGGCCAGGACAGCGCACTTTCACGGTTGCGTTCCGAGATCAGCGAACTGACCGAATTGCTGGCGCTGGAAAAATCCTCAAAGGCCGAGGTTGAAACGACCCTTGCCGCCCTCACCGACGATCTCAGGTCCGCCCGCGACGAAACCAGTCAGTTGCAGGGCGTAGTCGATACGTTCAGGTCTCAGGGCGACCAGGCAGGCAGTCAGTTGTCGGCATTGCAGCAGAGGTTGCAGGGCGAGAAGAAGGTCTCTTCCGAGGCTCTGGCACGGGTCGAACTGCTGAACCAGCAGATAGCTGCACTGCGCAGGCAGATCGGTGCCTTGAACGATGCGCTCGAGGCTGCCGAAAAGCAGGACCAGGAAAGCCGCTCGCAGATCGTCGACCTCGGTCGCCGGCTGAATGTCGCACTGGCCCAACGGGTGCAGGAACTGAACCGGTTCCGGTCGGAATTCTTCGGCAGGCTGCGCCGTATTCTGGCCAATCGTGATGATATCCGGGTGGTCGGAGACCGTTTCGTGTTCCAGTCCGAGGTTCTGTTCGGCAAGGCTGAAGCCTCCCTGTCGCCGACAGGTCAGCAGGAAATTGCCAAGCTGGCCGTGGCCATGCAGCAACTGGTACGTGAGATTCCAGAGGATCTGAACTGGGTTTTGCAGGTGGACGGTCATACCGATGATGACCCGATTAACACCCCGCAGTTTCCGTCGAACTGGGTATTGTCATCGGCCCGTGCCATTGCCGTGGTCGAGGCGCTGGCAGAACAGGGCATTCCACCGCAGAATCTGGTTGCCGCCGGATTTGGCGAATTTCAGCCTATAGATCCAGGCGCCTCTGAAGAGGCCAAAACCCGCAATCGCCGCATCGAGCTGAAACTCACCACAAGGTAAAACAGGCTGGCTTCTGTCAAAGCCAGCCTGTCTTGATCCCGCTTTCCAGGCAGCAATCAGTCGAACGGGCTGTTGCAGCGCCGTGTATTGCCGTCATAGTCGGTCCAGGTATTGGTGCGAACTTTATATGAGCGGTATTTCCTGCGGCACCAGTCTTCATGGCGGTCTCCGCCTCTGGCGTAATCAGGCTCGTCATAGTCATCGTCGTCATAGAAATCGTAATCGTCTTCGTAGAAATCCCCGAAGGTCCAGAACGGCTGTGCATAATAAAAGCCATTGTGGAAATGATTGAAGCCCCGCCGCCTCTTGCGAAATCTCCTGAGCCGCTTCTTTTTCTTGACGAGCACCACTGAAGGCCCGCCGCTGAAAGTCATCGCCCCAAGGACCTGTTGTCCACCGACAGGCGCTGCATTGGACGCGGTACTCATCATCATCAATCCGGCAATGCCGGCCAGCAACGCTGAAGTGTTTTTTCTGATCGTCAATTCGATGTCCTCCAGTTCGGCCATTCCGGTTGTCACAGAACCGACATTGCCGTTTTTTGTCAGTGGCCACGATATTATCCCGACCCTGCTACTTTGTCACGCAACGTAAATTATCCGGTTAACAAATAATCGAACCGGCTCCGAATCGTATGAACTCCGGCTCGGTTTGACAGGTACCCGGCCGGTATTGTTCCGGATGTGAATCGGTGACAAGGCCCGCGCAACCAGCACAAACTCCGTTCTCTCTCCCCGGCTTCGCCGGCAAGGGCCTAGTCGCTGAACTGCAGTTTGGCGAGCCGCGCGTAAAGTCCGCCCTTCTTCATCAACTGTGCATGACTGCCCTCTGCCGCGACGCAGCCGTCATCCAGCACAATAATCCGATCGGCGTTGCGAACTGTTGCCAACCGGTGGGCAATAACCAGCGTGGTGCGGTGTTGCATCAGGTCTTCAAAAGCAGCCTGCACATACTGTTCGCTTTCGGCATCAAGGGCGCTGGTCGCTTCGTCGAGCAACAGCAATGGCGCGTCGCGCAGCACCGCACGGGCAATCGCCACACGCTGGCGCTGTCCGCCCGACAGGGTCACGCCGCGCTCGCCGACCTGAGTATCGAAGCCCTGCGACAGCCGCACGGCGAACTCGTCGACCCGAGCCAGCCTGGCTGCCTGCATGACCTCTTCATCGCTGGCCGTCGGCCTGGAAAACCGGATATTGTCGAGCACATTGGCGGAAAAGATGACCGTGTCCTGAGGCACCAGGGAAATCGCGCCCCTAAGGTCCTCCAGTGCGGTATCGGCAACGTTCACCCCGTCCAGCCGCACTGTTCCCGACTGTGGATCATAAAACCGCAGGATCAGCGCAAACAGCGTAGACTTGCCGGCCCCGGACGGCCCGACAATGGCTACCGTTTCTCCCGGATTTACCGAAAAGCTCAACTCCTTCAACACCTGGTCATCAGGTCGTGACGGATAGGCAAACTCAACCTTGTCAAATGCCACGGCCCCGCTTGCCGGAGACGGCAATGCCACCGGCAGCGCCGGATCTGCGATACCCGGTTCTGTATCCAGCAACTCCGAAAGGCGTTCAGCAGCCCCGGCTGCCAGCTGCAGTTCTCCCCAGACTTCAGACAAAGACCCCATGGCACCTGCTGCAAAGGCTGCATACAGCAGAAACTGCCCCAGCGTTCCCGGCGTCATGTCGCCGGAAAGCACCTCCTGGGCACCGTACCACAAGATACCGATGATCGCGCCGAACGCCAGGAAGATGATCGCCGCCGTCAGGAACGCCCTTCCCTTCGCGCGAGCCGCTGCGGCAGCAAATGCCTCATGGGTCGCCGCGTTGAAGGTCTTGCCTATTCGCGGCTCCTGGCCGAACGCCTGCACGGCCTGAACCGAATACAGCGACTCCTGGGCCAGTGCGGCCGAGCTGGCAAGCGTGTCCTGCGCATGGCGCGACAGTTTGCGCACCTTGCGTCCGAAAAACACCATCGGCAGCACGATCAGCGGTATCACCAGCAGCACCATGCCCGAAAGCTTCAGGCTGGTGAAAATCAGCATGGCAATGGCGCCGACCAGCATGACGACATTGCGCAGGGCAACCGAAACCGTTGACCCAAACACATTTTTCACCTGTGTCGTGTCAGCTGTCAGGCGGGCCAGCACCTCGCCGGACTGGGCCGTGTCATAAAACGACGGTGACAATTTCAGCAGGTGCGAAAACACCGCGTCACGCAGATCCGCCACAACGCGTTCGCCAATCCATGTCACAAAGTAATAGCGCCCTGCCGACGACACGGCCAAAACTGCCACAACAAACATCATGACCGAAAAATACTGATCGACGAAGGCTGCATTCTCGCCGGAAAAACCATGATCGATGACCCGGCGCACGGCAACCGGCACGACCAGTGTCGAGCTGGCAGCCAGGATCAGGAACAGAACGGCGATACCGATCTGTGGCCGGTAGCGGAACAGGAACGGCAGCAGCCGTGACAATGGTCTGAGACTTGTAGCTTTCGGCCGTCTGCCAGGCTCATCCGTTTCAACTGCCGGCTTGGTGTCGCTTCCAGCAGACGCACCGGCGCCTGATTGAACATCCCGCAGCCCTGCCCGACCCGTATCAACTGTCAACGTCTTCAATCCTCAAATCCATCGTCATGTGCGGCACATTAGAGCAACATGGGTTCAGTTGAACCCAAAAAGTTGCCGGAACGCTTCAGAAGCGATCATGTTTATCGGTTTTGTTGCGGCAAGCAGGCGCTTGTATGGCCAAGTGCGAAACCTGACAAATTCGGCGATCAGATTTCAGCTTCCCGCAAGCCCGGCAATGGTTGCGCAAAAGGCTTCTGTCATGTATAGAGCACGCCGGATTTCAATTTTTTTGCAGGTTGTCGCCAATACCGGTTATCGGATCGGGCGCGCCGGTTTGTTTGAAAGATACCTTCGATGAAAAAAGACATTCACCCTGACTATCACATGATCACAGTGACCAACACTGATGGTTCATCTTTCCAGACCCGTTCAACCTGGGGCAAGGAAGGCGACAATCTTCAGCTGGACATTGATCCCGCCACTCACCCGGCCTGGACCGGCGGTAACCAGAACCTGGTTGACCGTGGCGGCCGTGTCAGCCGTTTCAACGAGAAGTTCGGCTTTCTCAAGAAATAGCCTGCAGGCCGTTTCAAGCTTCAGACATGAAAAAGCCCGGCTGCAGGACAGTCGGGCTTTTTGCATTGGAAATCATCATCGCGCACATATTGCCCTGCAAAGAAAGCCGTGCTGTCTCAGGTTGGCGGGTGCTGAGTGCTAACTGCGGCGCGCGTTGAAGGCTTTCTGCAACTGATCCAGATGTGTGTTCACTTCATTTGCAGCTTCACCGCCGAGCAGCGTTTCATCGCGTTCGGCAATCATCACATCCAGCGTCACAATACGCTCATGCAGGCGCAGAGACCGGCTGACAAGGCCTTTAAGCGCATCCGGCAATCCGTCCGCACCGGTAAGCGGCTGCCCTTCCCCGATCTCGTCAAGCGAAATGCGGCTCTTTTCATGATCTGCATCATCACGTGTGATTTCACCGGAACTGACCGCACGCTGCAGCAGCAGCCACGACGCCAGTTGCATGAGCCGCGTGGTCAGGCGCATGGACTGGCTGGCATAGGTAACTGAACCCTGCTTGTCGAGTTCACGAACATCCTGCCGGCCCGGACCATCCAGATAATTGGCTGTCTCTTCAATCAGGCTCATGCCCTCCTGAAAAACCTGCTGGAATTGTTTGGACGCTGTAAAGCGGGAAAGAAAATCTACAGGCATGAGACGCTCGAAACTACCACCGGTGACCATATTAAAAACCTCGAAAATTCTGGGCCTCGAAAAAGCCGGGAAACTTCGATGCATCAATATGAACCACGAAGACCAGCCTGACTACCTCTCAAGCAAGTCCGGTGCCAAAAAAAAGAGCCACGAAATGCTCGTGGCTCATAAAGTCTAACAGGGAGGCGTCAAACAGAGTGGAAAACCACTCGGGTAATCCCTAAGGACTACGTTAATGAATATGCACCGCAGATCCTTACCAAAAGGTTAACATGATTCATTTTGGACAATATTGAAGCAATTCATTCAGGTTACTTTTCAGATAACCGATTCAGTTCAGTGAGTTAGCCCGGAAATAAAATTGACCCCAGGACAGCATTAGAGCTTGAAGAAAGAGTCCGCGGCGACCTTGGAAGACTGTTTTCCGTCAATTTCGGCTTTCAGGCGCACAATTTCTTCCTCGAACTCAACCACACGGGCCTGCAATTCCTCGACAGACAGCTCCGAGAGGTCTTCACCGACAGCAGGACCGGGCTTTTTCGGCTTGGCGATTTCTTCATCCATGGCAATGACCTCCGCTTGCAACCGGTTGATTGCGCCACTACTAGTTGCTTCATAATGCCTAATCGGCAATTTCCTGACAACCTTCGCATATGAGGCATCCGCTCGTGACCAGTATCCCGTCTTCCATGACCGCAATTGAAATATCCACCCCAGGCGGCCCGGAAGTGCTGAAACCGGCCACGTTGGCCACCCCGGCACCAGGTGCCGGCGAGGTATTGATCAAGGTTGCCGCTGCCGGCGTAAACCGCCCGGATGTCCTGCAGCGCAAGGGCGCTTACCCGCCGCCACCCGGTGCATCGGAGATCCCCGGACTGGAAGTTTCCGGCGAAGTGGTTGCCCTCGGCGAAGACGCCGCGCGCTGGAACCTCGGCGACCGGGTCTGCGCCCTGGTGGCCGGCGGTGGATATGCCGAGTATTGCACTGTCCACGAAACCAACGCCCTGCCCGTGCCCGACGGCCTTACCATGGCAGAAGCAGCCGGCGTGCCGGAAACCTTCTTCACCGTGTGGACCAATGTGTTTGAACGCGGACGTCTCAAACCCGGTGAAAGCCTGCTCGTACATGGCGGTTCGTCCGGTATTGGCACAACTGCCATCCAGATCGCGTCCCAACTTGGGTCAACCGTCTATACCACTGCCGGTTCTGCCGACAAATGCGCTGCCTGCGAAAGCCTGGGAGCCGACCGCGCCATCAACTATCGCGAGGAGGACTTCGTGGAGGTGCTGAAGCAGGCGACCGGCAAGAAGGGCATCGATGTCATCCTCGATATGGTCGGCGGTGATTACATCCAGCGCAATATCAAGGCAGCCGCGCGCGATGGCCGCATTGTCAACATTGCCTATCTCAACGGTTCAAAGGCGGAAGTTGATTTCATGATGGTCATGCTCAAACGCCTGACGCTGACCGGTTCCACCTTGCGCGTTCGCTCCGTCACCGACAAGGCAGCCATTGCCGACGCCTTGAGGAGCACCGTATGGCCGTTGATCGAGGCAGGCAAAGTCAAACCGCAATTGTTCAAGACCTTCCCCCTGGCGCAGGCCGACAAGGCACATGCGCTGATGGAAACATCCGCTCATATCGGCAAGATTGTGCTGGAAATCTAGAAATCTGCTCCTGTTCACGGCAAATCCACTGGTCTCCGCCGTAACTGCTGTTAAGCTCGCAGTTTCCGGGTCGTTGCCCCGGATTTGTGGGTTAATCAGTGAGGAGATTTCCAAATGTGTGACGCATGTGTAATTGAGAGCGTGAAAGCGCAAATGCTATCGCGCCGCGCGCTGTTTCAGACCGCCGCTGCAGGTGTTGCCGCTGCGGCTGTAACCGCGCCCATGTCGGCACCGGCATTGGCAGACGGGCATGGAAAAGTCGAAGACATGACGCATGAGCTGTACGAGGAGTTTCCGACTTACTTTGGCGCGCAGCAATTCTTCATGGATCAGAAGTTCAACTTCAAGGACAATGGTTTCAACCTGTTTGAACTGCGCGTCAACGAACACACCGGCACCCATGTGGACGCCCCGCTTCACTTTTCTGCCGACGGCCAGTCGGTTGCCGAGATACCGATGGCCAACCTGATCTGCCCGTTGTGCGTCATTGATGTGAAGGCCAAGGCCGCAGAAAACGTGGATTATCAGGTCACACCGGATGATGTGAAAGCCTGGACTGATGCCAATGGCCCAATCCCCGACAAGGCCTGCATTGCCATGAACTCCGGCTGGGCGGCACATGTCGGAAGCGACAAGTTCCGCGGCGCGGATGCCGAAAAGAAAATGCATTTCCCCGGTTTCCACATCGAAGCAACCAAAATGCTGCTGGAGACAGGCGCGGTCGGCATGGCTGTCGATACCTTGTCGCTTGATTATGGTCCGTCCGCCGACTTCGCCACTCACTATGCCTGGCTGCCGACAAACCGCTGGGGCATTGAAAACCTGGCAAATCTCGACGCCGTGCCGGCCAAGGGCGCAACACTGGTTGTCGGCGCACCGAAGCATCGCGGCGGCTCCGGTGGGCCGGCTCGCGTCTTCGCGATGGTCTGATACCAGCGGGCTCAATAAGACATCCCGGCGTGAACGCCGGGATGGTTACATCTGGGGAGACATCATGAACGATCTTCTGGACCAGCTCGCCGAGCTGGAAACATCCATGCTGGCAGACATCAACAAGCATATTCGCGCCATGGATGCCGGGATCAGGCGCGTAAACCCGGGCCGCAAGCTTATCGGGCGCGCCCGCACCGCATCCTGCCGCAATGATTTTCTGACCGTCATGCGGGTTCTGGCCGATGCCGAGGCCGGGGACGTTCTGGTCATTGACGGGTGTGGCGGCCATCTTGCACTTGCCGGGGAGATGTTTGCCCTGGAGGCGCACCGCAAGTCTCTCGGCGGCATCATTGTCGACGGCATGGTGCGCGATTCAGCCGCCATGCAGGATATCGACCTGCCGGTCTATGCCCGCGCGGTGCACCCTGTTGCCGGCACAATCCAGGCAATCGGCGATATCGGGGTCCCGGTCTCGTGCGGCGGTATCGTCGTCAATCCGGGTGATATCATCTTTGCAGATGCCGACGGGGTTGTGTGCGGAACCGAGGATGAACTGTCGGCCCTGGTGCACGGTGCCCGCAATATCATGGACAATGAGACCAGGGCTTTCGCCGCGTTCAAGCAGGGAACCGGGCTCATGGACATGCTGAATTTCGAGGAACACTACGCAAAACGCGCTGCCGGTGAGGACAGCGACCTGACTTATACGATTGGAACCGGGGACTGATATTCTGTGAGCGGCGGCAAATCAGCAATTGCGTAAAGTTTCCATCGGCTTTATATAGCAGCCATCCCAAGCAGCATTGATCCCACTGGATCAGCAGAACCACCGCTAAAGGTTCTGAAGGAGAGCACTTATGTCCGACACACCATTGATGCCGAAAGCCACTGCCGTCTGGCTGGTCGACAACACGGCGCTGACATTCAGCCAGATCGGCGAATTCTGCAAACTGCATACACTCGAGGTAAAGGGCATCGCGGACGGTGAAGTCGCCGTCGGCATCAAGGGCATGGACCCGATTGCAGCCAGCCAGATCACCCGCGACGAAATCGAGGCCGGTGAAAAAGACCCCAGCCACAAGCTTCAGCTGGCCAAGTCGAAAATCGTGGTGCCTGTCGCAGCCAAGCGCAAGGGACCGAAATACACCCCCGTGTCACGGCGTCAGGACCGGCCGGATGCAATCAGCTGGTTGCTGCGCTACCATCCGGAACTGGCTGACAGCCAGGTCATGAAGCTGGTCGGCACCACCAAGACCACCATCAACGCCATTCGCGAGCGCACCCACTGGAACAGCCAGAACCTTAAACCCGTCGACCCGGTGACGCTGGGCCTCTGCTCGCAGCTCGAACTGGACCTTGCCGTACGCAAGGCAGCCAAGCGTGTCGAAAAAGCCGGCGGAAAACTTCCCGAACGCACTCTCATGCCGGCCGAAGAGACAGTGCCGCCGCCATACGCGATCGCCGACACACCGGCAGAGCAGCCTGAAGAAGAAGCCGCTGCACCAAATGTCGATGAAGCCTTCAAGGACTTCAAGCCGGAAGAGGCCGAGCCGGAGGTTGAGGAAGAAGCTGATGTGGACGCTGATTCCGTATTCGCCAAGCTGAAAGACCTGAAGACCGAAACCCCGACAGAAGAATAGCATCATTCGTCATTGACGCCGATCAGCTCGCATTGAGCGGCATTTGCGTCGGTTTCAGGACCCGGGCCTGTACCGGGGAGGTCAGTCGCGCAGCACAGGCTCTTTCGTCAGGGTCTGCTTGCGCACCAGGTTTTCCCTGTAAAACACGTACAATCCCGACAGGGCAATCAGCAGGATGCCGATGACACTCAACCTGTCCGGCAGATCGCCCCAAACGACAAAGCCCAGCAGCACGGCAAACGGCAGGCCGGCATATTCAAACGGTGCAACCGTGCGCACTTGCGCAATACGGTAGGCGTGCGACAGCAGATAGCCGCCAATACCGACCAGCAGACCGCAGGCAGCCATCATCGCAAAGCCAAATGCGTCCGGCACGCTCCACGCCCTGAACAGAAAGTCCAAAGTCACATTGTCACCGCTCGACATCCAGCCGGAGCCGAACACGATACCGAAGCCGAGAGAGAAAGCGATGAAGCAGACCTGCACGTAAAACGCCATGACGGACGCGTTTTCAACGGCACCCAGCTTGCGCGCCAGAATCTGGATGGATGCGTAGCACACAGCCCCCAACAGGGGCAGAAGCCCGACGAGGCGTATCGCATCGGTTCCGGGACGCAGCATGATGATGACCCCAACCATGCCTATCGACACTGCCAGCCATCGCTGCAAACCGATCTTCTCTCCCAGGAAGGGAATGGCCAGCAGGGTGATGATCAGCGGGGCGGAAAAGAAAATCGCGGCAGCATCGCCAAGCGGCATCGAGGCCAAGCCCAGAAAATAGGCCATATTGGCACAAATCAACAACACACCGCGCGCCAGATGGGTTCCGAGCCGGCTGGACCGGAGCTGCCTGAACCCACCCTCCATTTTCAGAAACACACAGGTCAGCAAAATTGCGAAGACAGAACGTACAAAGCCGATCTCGTGCAGGGGATAGGTTCCCGACACCAGCTTGATGATCATGTCCTGAATGCCAAGGGCGAATGTCCCGCCAAGCACACACATGATCCCGATCAGGTTTGTATTACTGCGTTGTTCGTTCATATGTGAAAAGCTGTCCGAGATATGTGACCTAGGGTCACGATAAGGCACGCGGCCTTAATGAAGCGGTAATCTGCGGGCCGGTTTACGCTCACCCGTCCAGTATTGTTTCTGTAATGTGAAGATGTTTCATTCAATGCTCGCGGTCGCCATCTACATATTCATGTAGAAAAGGTCTGTGTCATCAGGCTTCGCCCCTGCTGATGTCAGCATGGCATGAACCTGGCCGCGATGATGGGTCTGGTGATTGAAAAAATGCATGACCAGAAATCCCGCCGGCCTGGTCACCTCGCGCTTCGCTGCGCCAGAAAACCAGGAGAGGTCGTCATTCAGCCACGCCGGATCCAGGCTGTGTGCCCAGGCCGAAATAGCCTCGTCCATTGTCGTTCGCTGCCGCTTGAGTTCACCCCAGTCACCGCCCGTGTCCGTGGATGCCTCAATCGAGGAAGCAACCGGCGCCGGGCTGCCGGAAAACCTGTGCATCCAGATCTGATCGCCCCACAACAGATGGCTCAAGGTGCCGCGTATGGATTTGAAAAACGCACCGCGATCCAGATCGCGCGCGTCGTCATCCAGCGTATCGGCAGCATCGAAAATCGACTGGTTCTGCCACCCGTTATAGCGCGCCATTGTACAAACATAGTCTATATTTATCAAAGACTTCCCACACTTCTTGCGGCCATGGCCTCGGTCAGTTCATCCAGCACAACCGGATCATCAATCGTGGCCGGCATCTTCCACTCGGTCCCGTCAGCGATTGAACGAACGGTTGCGCGCAGGATCTTGCCGGAGCGTGTCTTGGGCAGCCGCGTCACAACCATAACGGTGCGCAATGCCGCCACTGCGCCGATCTTGTCGCGAACCAGCTTGACGCATTCCGTCTCGACATCGCCAAGTGCCTTGCTGACACCGGATTTCAGCACGACAAAGCCAATCGGCAACTGGCCTTTCAGCTTGTCCGCCACGCCGACGACCGCACATTCGGCAACATCTGGATGGGACGAAAGCACCTCTTCCATGCCGCCGGTGGACAACCGGTGACCGGCTACATTGATGATGTCGTCGGTGCGCGCCATGATGTACAGATAGCCGTCGTCATCCATGAAACCGGCATCCGAGGTCTCGTAATAGCCCGGAAACGCTGTGAGATAGCTGTCTCGAAACCGCTCGTCCGCATTCCACAATGTCGGCAGGCAAGACGGCGGCAGCGGCAGTTTCACGCAGACGGCTCCCAGTTCACCGCGCGCCATTTCATGTCCGCCCTCATCGAGCACCTGAATGTCATAACCGGGCATCGGCACGGCTGGCGAACCGAGTTTGACCGGTAGCGCACCGAGGCCGACCGGATTGCCGGCGATGGTCCATCCGGTTTCCGTCTGCCACCAGTGGTCGATCACCGGCACCTGCAATACCTGCTGTGCCCACTCGATCGTGTCCGGGTCGGCACGTTCACCCGCCAGAAACAACGTCCGGAAGTGTGTCAGATCGTACTTGCCGATGAATTCGCCTTTCGGATCTTCCTTCTTGATCGCCCGGAATGCCGTGGGCGCGGTAAACAGGCAAACTGCCTTGTGTTCGGAAATCACCCGCCAGAAAGTCCCCGCATCCGGTGTCCCGACCGGCTTTCCTTCAAACAGGATCGTGGTGCAACCATGCAGCAGCGGCGCATATACGATGTAGGAGTGGCCAACCACCCATCCGACATCCGACGCGGCCCAGTATACCTCGCCCGGTTCAACCCCATACATGGCCGACATCGACCATTTCAACGCCACCATGTGCCCGCCATTGTCGCGCACGACACCCTTGGGCTGGCCCGTCGTTCCCGAGGTATATAGAATGTACAGGGGGTCGGTTGCCCTCACAGGTACACAATCAGCATGACGCCCTGCGGCCCGCACACCATCAACTTCCGCCTGCCAGTCATGGTCGTAACCGGCCTTCATGTCGGCGGTAACCTGATCGCGCTGCAGCACGATCGTACCGGCCGGTTTCGATGCGGCCAGCTCGATTGCCTTGTCCAGCAACGGCTTGTAGGCAATCACCCTGCCTGGCTCAATACCACACGAAGATGATACAATAAGCTTCGGATCACAGTCATTGATACGTGTAGCGAGCTCTGCAGCGGCAAATCCACCAAATACGACAGAGTGAATAACCCCGATCCGCGCACATGCCAGCATGGCGATGGCGGCTTCCGGCACCATCGGCATATAGATGATGACCCGGTCGCCGCGGGCGGCGCCCTTGTCGGTCAGGACCCGGGCGAAGCACGCCACCTCATCCTGCAGCCGGGCATAGCTGTAGGTGCGCTTGGCCCCGGTAATGGGGCTGTCATAGATGATGGCCGCCTGATCGCCGCGTCCTGCTTCAACGTGGCGGTCGACACAGTTCCAGCAGGTGTTGCATTCAGCGCCTACGAACCAGCGATCCAGCCCGTCGACCTTGTCGAACACCTTGTCCCAGGGTTTGATCCAGTCGATCTCGCTGGCGGCATCTGCCCAGAAACCTTCCGGATCGGATTTCCATCCGGCATAAACGTCATGATAGCGGCTCTTCATGTTGTCGGCATTCCCTGCATTTCGCGTTCATTTTCGAGCATTGTGGCCAAACCTGCCATGGTTGCAAGACACCAAATAGGCGTAGGCCGGCCCTTGGCCACCGTAAATGACGGCAATTTTGCCGGACAGGCGCCGGATGTTCACCTTTTGGACGAGCTCTGTGGTGCCGCTGGCGGAAAATGACGTGCATATATACTGCTGAACAGCACGAGAATGCTCGTTTTTTCGGCGTATTTCGGGCTGCCAGGGTGCCAATTTGACCCGCAACCGCGAGGTGAGGCCCCGGCTCTGTCCCGGTTTACCTGATTGTAAACCTCCTGCCGTAGTGTCTCCCCAACAGTTTGCGGGACGGGGACACTATGAGCGCTAACGCCTGGCAGTACATCAAGCGGGTTGCAAACCCGCATTCATCCAACCTGAATGCATGGTTCTTTCCACACCCCGGTCTGTGGATTGCCCTGTTCGTGTTTGCGGTGGTTCACCCCCTGTGGCTGGCCTCATCGAGCGTCCAGATAAACTACCAGGACACCTGGATGACCACTCTTTTCGGCGGTTGGCTGCTGTTTCTCGGCGTGCGCTACCAGGAAAAGTTTTCAGTTGTGGGCGCTCTGGCCTTCACAGGTGCCTATCTTTTGCTGATCGGCCAGGTCTTGCGAAGCATGACCTATCTGGGCACCGCCGCCGGATATCCCTTGATTGACGGCTATCTCAGCGCTTTTGACAAGGCACTGGGGTTCGACTGGCAGGCACATGTTGCCTGGGTCAACAGCACTCCATGGGCAGTGACGCTCCTGCATGAAGTCTACATGTCCATTCTCAGCGCCATGATGGTTGTACTGGGCCTGCTGTTTGTCATGCGCAGGTTCGATCGCATCCGCGAACTGCTGCTTATAAATGGCTCGCTGGGCCTGCTCGGCATCGTGTTCTGCACGTTTCTGCCGGCTATTGGTGCCTATGCCTACTATGCGCCTGCAAGCGAACTGGTGAGCAATATTCCGGCTTCAGCGGGCCGTTATCACCTTGAACACTTCAACGGGCTGCGCAGCGGAGATCTGCTCTCATTCGATTATGTCCGAACCCAGGGCATCATTACATTCCCCTCGTTCCACACGATCGTACCGGTTCTTTTGCTCTGGTCTTTGCGCGGGACATGGGCGTTCTGGCCCACTTTACCGGTCTGTGTGATCATGATCGTTTCCACGATTTCCATCGGCGGGCATCACCTGGCGGACATTATTGCCAGCATCGCGCTGTGCGCAATTTCGATCTGGCTGTACGCTCAATATGTCGCCAGACCCGCATTTCCGGCTGCCCCCAAAACGCCGGCCATGGCGACAGACGGATAGATCCGCAACGGTTTTGACCGACACTCATTGCGCCTCTTTTGTTGCTTGTACCGCAACCCTGATTGCCGTCCGGACATGGCATCGACCTGCACAATAGCCCCAGGTTGAATTGCGCCTGTGTCTGCTGCACGTTAGGGTCTCTCGCCCTTCTCAGTGACAATTATCTTCAGTATCCCGCAGGACGCAAACACCCATGACAAGCCCATACGACACCGGCCTGGCCAAGACCGAAGCCAACTATCAGCCCCTGACTCCAACCAGCTTTCTGGCCCGTTCAGCCAGGGTATATCCGGATCATCCGGCGATTGTTCATGGCGATCAGCGCTTCACCTACAGCCAGTTTTACGCCCGCTCACGCAAGCTTGCTTCGGCACTGGCAGCCAGGGGCATCGCCAAAGGCGACACGGTTTCGGTCATGCTGGCCAACACGCCGCCGATGCTGGAGGCGCACTACGGTGTGCCCATGACAGGCGGTGTATTGAACACCATGAACACAAGGCTGGATGCCAGGATCATAGCCTTCACCCTGTCGCACGCCGAGACCAAAGTGCTGATCGTGGATCGTGAATTCTCTTCTCTGGTCGCCGAGGCGCTCACCATGATGGACGGCGAGAGGCCCTTCGTCATCGACTATGACGACCCCCAGTTCGCACAGTCAGGTCCGATGATCGGCGCCATCGAGTATGAGGATTTCATCGCTGACGGCGACGATAATCATGATTGGAAAGTGCCCGATGATGAGTGGGATGCCATCTCTCTCAACTACACATCCGGCACCACAGGCAACCCCAAAGGCGTCGTCTACCATCACCGTGGCGCCTACCTTCTGGGCCAGGGGAATGCCATCACTGCATCCATGGCCAAGCACCCTGTCTACCTGTGGACACTGCCCATGTTCCACTGCAATGGCTGGTGCTTCCCGTGGACCATGTCGGTCATCGGCGGCACTCACATATGCCTGCGCCAGGTGCGCGCCAAGGCGATCTGGGATGCGCTCGCCGACCATCGCGTCACGCATCTGTGCGGTGCGCCGATCGTCATGTCGACCATTCTCGGAGCACCGGACGAGGACAAGCGCGAGCTCGATCACGTGGTTGAATTCTTCACCGCAGCAGCACCGCCGCCCGAGGCAACTCTCGCGGCAATGGCCGTCGCCGGTTTCAATGTCACCCATCTGTACGGGCTAACCGAAAGCTACGGACCGGCCGTCGTCAACGACTGGTCGGCCGCCTGGGATGACCTGCCGACGGGCGAGCACGCGGCCAAGAAAGCACGCCAGGGCGTGCCCTATGCAGCGCTCGACGACCTCACCGTCATGGACCCCGAAACCATGATCCGCGTACCGGCAGATGGCGAGACCCTGGGCGAAGTCATGATGCGCGGCAACGTGGTCATGAAGGGGTACCTGAAAAACCAGGCGGCGTCGGATGATGCCTTTCGCGGCGGCTGGTTCCATACCGGTGACCTCGGCGTGCTGCACGCAGACGGATACATACAGCTCAAGGACAGATCCAAGGACATCATCATCTCCGGCGGCGAGAACATCTCGTCAATCGAGGTCGAGGATACGCTGTACAAACACCCGGCTGTTGCTGCGTGTGCAGTTGTTGCAAAGGCAGATGACAAGTGGGGGGAGACACCCTGCGCATTCATCGAACTGAAGTCCGGCCAGTCCGTCACCAGCGACGATATCATCGAGTTCTGCCGGCAGCACATGGCCCGGTTCAAGGTCCCGCGCCACGTCGTGTTTACGGAACTTCCCAAGACGTCCACGGGCAAGATTCAAAAATTCAAACTGCGCGAGATGGCTATTAAGGCCTAATGTGGCAGCCGTTGATTTTCAACCACGGCATGTGATTGTAAATCACGCGCCATTTACATGAAAATTACATACTTACAATAAGTTAAAAGAAAATCTTTGAGCCGTGGGTTCCATCTCGGGTTCCACTTGTTCAGAGGCCCGATTGGGTACCGGTAATCTGCCTCACCTGCTCTGCCCAGCCGTTCAGCAGATTACGCTTTTCATCCATCTCCGCTGCCAGCTGGTAGATGCCGCGCACACCGCCGGCAGCGCCGGAGCGCACGTTCAAGACCCGGTCCAGCAATTCCGGCGCAGCCCCCAGCCGCACCATGCCCACAGCCGCCGTCCGGCGCAGGTCACGAAGTTGCCAGGCCTCCACCCCCGACAGCCTTCGCGATTTCGCGACGGCGTTTGAGTAACCGGTGACCGGTCTGGTTGCACGCGGCCCGGCCGGAAACACCAGGCCGCTTTTGGAGCGCGGCAGCGCCGCCAGAAGTTCCAGTGCAAAATCAGACAACGGCAACTCATGGTTGTGGCCCCCATGGCTGCGCGCGCCGGGTGGCGACCACACTCTTGACTGAAACTGAATGTCTTCAAGACGCATGGATGCGATGTCGCTTCGGCTCTGCCCGGTGAGCAGCAGAAGCTTGAACAGAGCGCCGAACGGCCAGCCTTGCTGCGTCCATGCCGACCACAGTTTTGCGATCTCATTGTCGTTCAGGAACCGCTCGCGGGCGGCCTCGCGATGCGGTGCGGATACGCCTCTTCCAGGGTTGGTCTCGACCAGGTCGACCTCGCATCCCCAGGCAAACATTTTCCTGATCAGCGCCAGCAGCCGGTTGGCCGCATAGGGGTGACCGCGCGCTGCCACGCTCTCCACAATCTCGATGACATCGCGGCGCGCGATGCCGGCGGCGGCTCTGCGTCCCCACGCCGGAATGATCTCGCGGCGGATCATGCCTTCGTCAGCCTGCCAGCTTTTCTTGTTCCGGCGGGCATGGCGTTCCAGGTAACTCTTGGCCAGGTGGTCGACCGTCACAGCGCCACCGGTAACCGCTGTGCGTTGCCGTGACGGGTCGTGGCCCTCACTGACCTGCTTGAGGGCCTGCGCTGCAGCTTCGCGCGCCAGCTTCAGCGGCAGCGCCGGCCAGTCGCCGAGCGACAACCGCTTACGCTTGCCGCCGGTGCGGTACATGATCTGCCAGCTCCGGTGACCGGTGCTGGTCACGCGCAGGCCGAAGCCCGGCTGCGCCTTGTCCCAGTAGTCCACACGATCTTTGGCTGGAGGTTCGATCCTCGCAACTCCTGCTTCTGTAATCTTGATGACTGGCAACTGCTCACACCTGACTGACTGATCGGACGCCGTCCCGCGCGCCCGATTATAGATGCGTTCACGCGAGTCGTGGCCGGCCTGATCAACGGCGCGCCGGTTACACAAACTCACTACTAACTCATCGGTGGTTGAGCGGCATCCCGTCCCTGCTTCGACGCATGACCAGTGCGTTCAGCAATTGATGCCAGTTCGATTACCGTCCGCGTGCATTGTCGACCTGATAGGTTTCCAAAAGGTTCAGGACATCGCACCGTCTTTGCACGCGCGCTCTTGCCCGCACAGTATAGCAGACCGGACAGCGGGCCCGGCAAGAGGAAAACTGCCGGGACAAACCGGCGCGGATGCGATGGCACGCAGCACGCGCAGTCACCGGCCAGCGTCACCGTGGTCCGCCCGCCTGCCCGCCATCCGGCGCGAGCCCGATCGGGCTTCCACAGGCGGACAGTTGTAACGCCGTCGTGACGCGCGTTCACATCATGCGTGATCAGCCATGTGCATTATTACACACGCGCGCAGTTAAGTGGCTTTCTCCAAAGAGTATTTTTGTTGACTGACCCGTGTAGCGACTTGATTGGATTTCGCGCTCAAACAGCGCCATCTTTTGTTCAACGAAACGGAGCCGCACAAACAATGGCTTCCAGACACCAACAAGGAATAAGAACAATGAAAAACATCGCTGTCGCACTTACCGCCCTGACCATCTTTGCCGCTCCCGCTCTGGCGGACACCATCCACACGGACGGTCCCGGCAAATCGTTCTCTGTTAATGCCAATGTAGATGCAAAGCAGGATTTCGGCGCAACCATTACGCCGGTTCGCAGCAACTCGAAGAAGAAGACCAACTTCAAGGGCGGCCATGTGTTCCAGCCGCACGATCTTCGCCGCTAACAGGCAAGAACCCCGACTACGTTCCCGCCACCCTTAACGTCCCCCCCTCAACGCCACGGTGGCCGGGACAATATAGACGGCTCCGGATTCCCCTTCCGGAGCCGTTTTTGTCGCATGGCCCGACTGGTGCCGCCTGGGCATACAAAAAGGGTCCGCGGCGACCATGCGCGCGGACCCTTCGTGAGACATGCCGTTTAGGGCAAATCCGGGAAAACCGGCAATGTGCCGGCCCCTGACACAAATCATCAGACCTTGGAGATTGCTCCAATGCGAGATGCCTGTGTCCAGATTACCCCAACGACAGTTCTGATCTCACTCGACATAGGACCACCTCCTTTCAATTGTTAATGACAAAGCGAAGCGTATCAGGTGTTCGCGGACCGTCAATCGCCAATTCGCGGACTTCACCCCTCATTGAAACGGCTGGGCCGGAACGGCGTCAGCATGTCTACATCCGCTCCCGATGCGATCTCGCGGGCCACGAGCTCACCCACCAGCGGGCCCAGCGTGACGCCTGAGTGCATGACGCAGACATAGACATCATTGTCCAGCCTGCCGATCGCCGGATAGCTGTCCAGCGGCATGGGCCGCACACCGTGCCGGATCTTCTCCGTCCTCAGCCCTGCTGCGGCGTTTGGCAGGCGCTGTTTCATTCGCTCAAGCATGCGATGCGCCACGTCTTCCACCGCATCATCTCCGAGCGCCCCTGAAAACAGATTGCCGCAGATCGCCCGGCCGTCCGGTAACTGCTTGAAATGCACGTCAGGTGACCAGATCGTGTGCTGTAACCGGAATGGCAGCGCATTGGTCTCAATCAGCACCCCCGGTTCATTTTTCATGGGCAGTTTCTGGCCACACTTTTCAACCAGCTCTCCTGTCCTGACCCCGGCGGCAATGACCACATCATCCACCTGGACCCGCCCTGCCGGGCTGATGATGACATGACCGGCCTTCTCGCCCCGTTCAATGGCCGAAACCGGCACACCCGCCAGCACGACGGCACCGGCATCCTGGGCGGCGCGCAGCACCACCTGTGTGACATGACCCGCCTCCACGGTACCTTCGTTGTTCATCAACAGCGCTTTTGCCGGCAAATCGGCCAGTTCAGGTTCAAGGATGCGCAACTCGTCGCGGGAAACCAGCTTCACCGGATGGCCGAACCGGCCAAGCTCATCAACAAGCGCGTCCAGCTTGTCTTCGCGTGCCTCCCAGTTCAGGGATCCCGTCCACTGCGTCTCCAGCGCCCCGTTGAACTGTTTGTCCAGCCTGCGGTGCGCCTCAATGGCCGCAATCCGCATCTGGTAATAATCAATCCGGGTTACGAAACTGGCATTTATCCAGCCCATTGAGCGCGAAGAAGCGCCGGATGCGGGTTCATGAGCTTCAAAAACGGAGACCCTGCACCCGCTCAATGCCAGTTCACGCGCAATACAGGCGCCCATGATACCTGCGCCAATGATACCCACATGCTTCATCCGCGACCCTCCAACCCATGAAAAAGGCCGCTCAACCTCTTGTGTCGAGCGACCGTTATGCAACTCACTTCTGCCTGCCGCGACAGGTCTGACCGGAAAACTGCCGGCCTAATCCTCGCCGATCTCTCCTTCAATACGCTGCATCTCGTCCTTGAGTTGCAATTTTCGGCGTTTGATCCGTGCAATTTCCACACTGTCTATCGAAGGATGCTGCAAGGCGCTGTCCAGTTGGTTCTCCAACGCCTGGTGTTTTGCGCTCAACTCCGACAAATGTGACTGAAGAGACATATTGAACCTCCTGCATATTGTTAAACGGATATTCAAAGTCTGACACGCAACAAGCGCCAAGTCGATGTGATTTGTCGCCATTTAGAGTGAATTGTTCGTAAGCTGGCAATGAAACCTTGCAAAAGCCGCCCAATACCCGGAAAAATACAACCTGCCATGCACACAGAAGGATGCAGCGTCAAATGAGCACCGGGCCGGGAAAAGTAAATTTGATGGCCTTGCTGAATACGCTGAAACAACGCCATCGCGACCTGGATGCTGCAATTGATTCGCTGGTCGCCACTGGCAGCGCCGATCAGTTGCAACTGCGCAGATTGAAAAAGGAAAAATTGGCGCTGAAGGACCGGATCGCCAAGATCGAGGACGATTCCCTGCCGGACATCATTGCCTGAAGGCGCAGGCTCGATGATCGCCCCCTCACGTCGTGCATTGTTGGTAAAATTCATTGAAGTTCACAGAATCAGCGTTGCACTGATAAGCGTTATTCATATAATCGCGCGCTTTCTGGTGATTGCGGCAGGCGCGGCCAGTCATATCAAAGGCATCAAGACATGGCTAAATCGGGCAAAAGCGACGTTGCCATCATTATGGGAAGTCAGTCCGACTGGCCGATCATGGCAAATGCCGCCGACACGCTGTCAGCACTTGGCATTTCCCATGAAGTACGCATTGTGTCCGCACACCGCACGCCTGATCGGCTGTATGCGTTTGCCGGTGGTGCACGTGATGAAGGCTTCAAGGTCATTATTGCCGGCGCCGGCGGCGCCGCCCACCTGCCCGGCATGACGGCGAGCCTTACACCGCTGCCGGTTTTCGGCGTACCCATTGAAAGCAAGGCTCTCCATGGTATTGATTCGCTACATTCAATTGTCCAAATGCCGGCAGGCATTCCGGTTGGCACCCTGGCAATTGGCAAACCAGGCGCGGTCAATGCTGCCCTCCTTGCGGCGGCCGTGCTGGCCTTGAGCGACCTCGACTTGGCAGAAAAGCTGGATTCCTGGCGCGCCGCCCAGACGGATGCAGTCGCGTCTGTTCCGGACAGGGATTAACAGACCGTGAGTATCGACCCACTTCCACGCGGCAGTGTTGTCGGCATACTGGGCGGCGGTCAGCTTGGCCGGATGCTGGCTATGGCAGCCGCCCGGCTCGGCTTCAGGACCCACGTTTATTCACCGGCCGGTGACAATCCCGCCTTTGCTGTTGCGCATCAAACCACACAGGCAGACTTCGACGACGATGCCGCCCTGAGAACATTCGCCGATGCCTGTGACGTTGTTACCTACGAGTGGGAAAACGTGCCGGTCGACGTCTGTGACCTGGTTGAGACGGCGTGTCCGGTCCGCCCCGGCGCAGATGTGTTGCGGATTTCACAGGACCGGATAGCGGAAAAGACCTTCATCTCCGACCTTGGTATTGCGGTGCCGGACTTTCATCCGGCGGGCACGCTGGCAGAGCTTGAAGAGGCCGTCACACAGGTTGGACGCCCCTGCGTCCTGAAAACCCGGCGTTTCGGATATGACGGCAAGGGACAGGCCCGCATCAGGCACGACACTGTGCTGGCAGATGCCTGGGCTGCAATTGGCGAACAACCTGCCATTGTAGAAGCCTTTGTGGCCTTTGACCGGGAAGTATCGGTAATTGCAGCGCGTGCCCCGGATGGCACCATCGCTTCGTTTGATGTTCCACAAAACCTGCACGAAAACGGCATCCTGCGGTCCTCTACAGTTCCCGCAAAACTCAAATCTCGGACCGCGAACCAGGCCCGTGAGATTGCATCTAAATTACTGGAATCGCTGAATTATGTAGGCGTCATGGCGGTTGAACTGTTTGTCTCCTCCAAAGGCGGCGCAGAAAGCCTGATGGTAAACGAGATTGCGCCGCGGGTTCACAATTCCGGACACTGGACTGAAGCGGCCTGCCATGTTTCCCAGTTTGAACAGCATATCCGTGCTGTTGCCGGCTGGCCGCTGGGCGATACCCGACGTAATTCGGACTGTGTCATGGAAAACCTGCTTGGGGACGAGATCTTCGCCTGTCCGCAACTTGCCGCGCTGCCCGGCGCAGTGGTACATGATTATGGCAAGGCCGCCAGCCGTGACGGGCGCAAAATGGGCCATGTGACCCGCCTCAATCTGCGCAAATAGCGCTGTTTTGCGGACCAATGCGTGTGTTTTGCCCTCGACACAGGCGTCTTGTTCTGGTACTCACACCTCAATCGGGACAGGCTTTCGCTTGTCCTGCTGTCATGGTTTGTCTCTGGTTTCAGCGATTTCTTGGTGTTTGAAGCCTTTATGCATGCGTGACAGCATATGATCTGAACAGTTTTAACGCCAACACGGGGTAATTGCCTGTGCATGTAATTGTACGCGACAACAATGTAGACCAGGCGCTCAAGGCGCTCAAAAAGAAGATGCAGCGTGAAGGTATCTTCCGTGAAATGAAGCTGCGTGGTCACTTCGAAAAACCGTCTGAAAAGAAGGCACGCGAGAAGGCCGAAGCCATTCGCCGCTCGCGCAAGCTGGCCCGCAAGCGCGCCCTGCGTGAAGGTGGCGTTGTCGCCGGCCGCCGCGGCAAGTAAGCTTCAAGCTTAAATCGCCGACCGACTGATCGAGCCTGCCCGGAGTTTTTCCGTGCGGGCTTTTTCGTGTCTGCCGGCTAAGCATCTGGTTTGACACATTCAATCAGCTTCACGCCGCGATCGCACCAGCAATTGTCACAAGCCAGTCGCCCTTAACAAAAAGTTAACGTGCGTTCCCGCGGCTGATTGACTTATTCAATCAGGATGAACAAATCCACCGACCAGCGGATCGACGGTTCGCATGGCCCGGCACCGTGACGGTTTTCCTGAGGAGCACATTTCGGGAGCAAACCAACCCTGGAGAACTGATGTGAGCAACCGCGATGTCCGATATGCTGGATAAGGTTGTGCTCGCCGCTACAGCTCTGGCCGCAACAACGACTGTCGCTACGGCTGATGAACTCAGCATCCTGAAAGCCCGGCTGGCCGCGCTTCAAAGCCAGCTTGATACAATTCATACTACGACAGCCATCACCTCTCCGGACTTGCGTAATGTGCGTGGTCACGGTGGCAATACGTGGGGTCTCAGCGCTGTGCGGGATGCCGCCAATGTCGGTGATGCCGGTGGTTTCACCATCGCGATAACTCCAACAGCAGATCTTCCCGCTCCGGTCGCTGAAGTAACCGTGTACGGATATGCCGCAGGTCATATTGCTTATGATTTCGATCAAAATCACGGTACCGCCAGCTCATTCAAAGCCAACACGCTGTCCACGGGAAATGCCGCTGACAACGGGGATCATGTTTCCCTGACCCACCGGCGGTCGCGTGTCGGCATCAAATCGAAGATTAAAACCGGTATCGGCCGGGTTCGCACACGACTTGAAATCGATGCCAATGCCGATGCGGAAGGCAACACTGACACCGGCAGCACAAACATCCGCTTGCGTCACGCTGTCGGCCACTGGGATATGACATCAGACTGGACTTTGTCGGTTGGCCAGTGGTGGTTCACGGCAGCTCTGTTGCCGATCAGCGTGTCCACGGTTGACGCCGCCGGCGCGCTGCTGACCCATTCGCGCCGGCCGCAGGTTCGCCTGTCGTATTCCGACGGCCCTCTGTCATGGGCAGTCGCTATCGAGAGTCCGTCGTTTGAATCAGAAACCAACCTGCCGAATATCGCCACCTACATACAGTACGATATTGCCGGTGGTCATGAACTCATTGTAACCGCCGAAGTTGCCGACTTCGAACCGGCAGGCAATGATGAGATCGGATGGGCCATTCAGGTCGGCACCAACGTCAACATCGCCGATATTGCGATCCTGACCGCCGGTTTTGGCTACGGTGAGGGTTTGCTGACCCGGAAGTTCGTGTTTGAAGAAAGCTTCGACAATGTTGACGCAGATGGCGATCCGCTTGAAGCCCTCGCCTTCCTGGTTGGTTTGTCATTCGCTCTCAGTGAAACCACAGACTTCAACACCCAGTTGTCTTATGTCGAAGCTCTTGCAGACCAAAACGGTAACGAGGAAGAACAGGTCTACAAGCTACACGCCAACATCATGTGGAGGCCGGTTAAGCAGATTCGCATGGGCTGGGAGGTTGTATGGGCTCGCAAACAGCTTGAAGACGGGCAGGACGAAGACGGCCTTCGCGCCAGCTTCGCCACCTGGTTCTTCTTTTAGGGCATTTTATTGATCGCCGCGATTGGCGATCCGGGGATACAACTCCTTCACAACATTACTGGCTGTTTTCTCGAACGCACACGGCAAAAAGCCATGCACCATCGCTGCCAGGCCGGCACCAATGAGCTTCAGGCCGAACCTCGACGCGAACATGAAATGTTCGCCGTAGCTCTCGCCAACACTGGCAGGGTGGTCAAAAAGCGCGGCATCCAGAGTGCGTTTCATAAAGCTGTTTCCTTGTCTGACAAATCCTGCGGACAAGATAGCCTCCCCGGCATCGAAACTGTTCCCAATTTTCAATCAAACAGGTTATATCGTTGGGACATTGTCCCATAGTAATGAGGTTAAACGACACAATGGACCAGACAGATCGAAAAATTCTTACTCTCATCCAGCAAGATGCCGGCCTGTCGCTGAACGACATGGCAGAACAGGTCCATCTGTCGCGCAATGCCTGCTGGAACCGGGTCAGGCAGATGGAGGACAAGGGCATCATCCGCGCCCGCGTTGCATTGCTTGACCCGGAACATCTGAACCTTGATCTGACCGTGTTTATTTCCGTGCGCACCAACAACCACACTAGCGCCTGGCTTGAGCGGTTTCACGCCGCGGTTCGCTCCCTGCCGGAAATCATCGGCATTTATCGCACAACCGGTGATGTGGACTACCTGCTGCAGGCAGTGGTGCCCAGCATGAAAGCCTATGACGCGCTGTATCAGCGTCTCATTTCAAAAATTGAGCTGAACGACGTGTCATCAAGCTTTGTCATGGAAGAAATAAAGCGGACAACCGTTCTCCCGTTACACTATGCATAGAATAATATAAGAGTTTTTTCATTTATGTGCCCAACTATCATCAGGATATTACGGTTGGAGCGTAGAAATGCTGAAAAGAGTGATATTGTTCGTTCACTTGTTGCTGTTTGTAACAGGTAGCTTCAGCAGCGTTGCGTCCGCGAAAAAGAAGTTTGCGTTGTTGCGCTTCAAAACCGAGTCAGTCGTCAAGGTCATGGACCTCCCGGACCTGCCTCAACTCAGGACCGCGAATGGCCGATACATCGATCTCGGTTACAAGTTCAATCCAACCGGCGGAGACTGGGTCGGGTACATTGGCCGCGACGACAGGTACATAAAACTTGATCAGAAAGCTCTGCAGGCAATGCTGACGGTTGCCGGATTGAAAAAACCGCCGCGCGTCCCGGAAAGGCCCGCCGGCAGCAAACTGCGCGTGTTTCTGTTCCTTGTCGGCATTGGTATGGGTGCCTTTTTCGTACTGCTGTATCTGATTTTTCTGGTGATCAAGATAAGGAAGCATTTCTTCAGGCCAAAACCGGTCGCCAATCCGTTTGCCGAACTGCTGGAAGACGTCCGTCAACGCTCTGCGCAATCCGGCAGCGGCATGACAGGCAGGGCCGGTTTGGGCAGCGCCAACCCCGCTGCAGGACCTGCCAGGGCCAGCTTCGGCAAACGACAAAGCTGAAACGGACTGGCAGCATCGCACAACACTATTTCGGTGCTGCACCATTGGATGCCAGAAATGCCTTGATCGCTCCCCAGCTGACCTCTGTCAGCGGGTCGATATGACCGTTGCCTTCCATGCTGAAAAACTCCTTTGGCCCCGTGAAAGTGTCGTAAAGCCGCTTGCCCTGGTCATAAGGCACAACCCTGTCGGCGGTGCCGTGGAACACAAATACAGGCGCAGTGACCCTTGGAGCAAAGTCGATTGAACGGAACTGATCCTTCATCAGCAGTTCGACAGGCAGAAACCAGTAGCGTTTTCGCGCCACGTCGGCTGCGGTTGTGTAAGGCGCCTCAAGAATCACCGCCAATGGGCTTGTATCCGGGTCTGCAGCAAGCTGTGTGGCAACCCCGGACCCCAGAGACTCGCCAAACAGAATGACCCTGGATGCGGGTACACCTTGCTGCTTCAGCAGCTTCATTGCACCGCGACCGTCCTCGATCAGCCCGGCTTCGGTGGGACTGCCAGTCGACCCGCCATAGCCGCGCCAGCTCAGCGCAAGCACTCCAAACCCTTCCTCGTGAAACACCCTGAAGCGCTCGGCCCGGTCGCCGAGGGTGCCGGCGTTGCCGTGCATATATAAGATTAGCGGCGCATCTCCTGTGGGAGGCGGCGCAAACCATGAGCCGAGCGTTTCACCATCGCTCGTGCCAATGGATGCAACAATGAAACCATCGAGCCCGAATTTTGCCGGAACCTCAAAGCCGATCTTGGCGCTATGTTGCGGAAAATACTGGAAACTTCTCTGTTTCACATACATGCCGCCGGCTACCGCGAAATAGATGCAGACAATAACAACAACGAAACTGATCATGGTTTTCTTCATGTGTTGGGAGGATTGAATTCAAGCGCCCACTGAAGCCCCTCAGGCAACGTGCACGTACAATAGTCGACATGCAGCACACGTCGATGGCTCGGCCTGAGCGCCGCATCCGATCCATGAATTGCCAGGGCCTTCATGGCCAGTACCTCACCTGCTCCGGCCGCACAGGTTACCGGACACCCTGTTTCCGCTACGGCCCTGACTTCGGCATCGCTCAGTCGACCCCGCGACCATGAACCGGGCACAATCTTCAGCGCTCCATTGTCTGCCGGGCAATCATCAACATGAAGCCTCAGGGAAAACATTGAGCGCAGAACATCAACCGGCGCTTCAACATGGGGCACACCGGCCTTTTCTGTCCATGTACCGCCCCAGGAAACCGGCTTTCGCAGCTTCACGGCAATAACCCGATCCTGATGCCACCCGAGGTGCCAGTTGGTTTCCGGCGTCTTGTCGAATGCCAGAACGCGAACCGGACGCCCCTCGCCGCCTGACAACCCGCCGGCCACCTGCCCGAGCCCGCCCGATGATGACAACAGATCCAAAACAATCGGGGACAAATCGAATGACCTGCCCCCGGCTTTAAGGTTCATGTTGTCGAATTCATCCCGCAACCGGGCAAGCACTTCAGCGCCCACGACCGGGGCAAAGAGTTCGGCGCCGTCGCGCTCGAACTCCAGCATCAGTCCATGGCCTTGACGATACCCTCAACCATTTTCTTGGCGTCGCCCAGCAGCATCAGCGTGTTGTCACGATAAAACAGCGAATTGTCGATGCCCGCATAACCGGATGCCAAAGAGCGCTTGGAGAACATCACGGTACCGGCGTTCCACACTTCCAGAACCGGCATGCCGAAGATTGGCGATTGCGGATCTTCCTTCGCTGCAGGGTTGGTCACGTCGTTGGCGCCGATCACATAGACAATATCGGTGTTGGCGAACTCCGAGTTGATGTCTTCCAGTTCAAACACTTCATCGTAAGGCACATTTGCCTCCGCCAGCAGCACGTTCATATGGCCCGGCATACGACCTGCAACCGGATGGATGGCGTACTTGACCGTGACGCCTGCCGCCTTCAGTTCATCCGCCATTTCACGCAGGGCATGCTGGGCCTGGGCCACAGCCATGCCATAGCCGGGCACGATAATCACTGAAGACGCATTCTTCAGCATGAAACCGGCATCTTCCGCCGAGCCCTGCTTGACCGGCTTGACCTCTCCATCCGCGCCTGCCGCAGGCCCGGCGGTTTCACCACCGAATCCACCCAGGATCACGGAAATGAACGACCGGTTCATGCCCTTGCACATGATGTAGGACAAGATGGCGCCGGACGAGCCCACCAGCGCACCGGTAATGATCAGTGCGGTATTGCCCAGGGTGAATCCGATGCCCGCGGCAGCCCAGCCGGAATACGAGTTCAGCATCGACACCACCACCGGCATGTCGGCACCGCCGATCGGGATGATGATGAGCACACCGAACACCAGGGCCAGCACTACGATCAGCCAGAACGCGGTTGCCGATTGGGTTGCCATGAGCCAGATAATGCCAATGATGATTGCCGCGAACAGCGCGATATTGATCACGTGCCGCGCAGGCAGCATGATCGGCGCCCCCGACACACGGCCGGACAGCTTGCCGAACGCGATCACTGAACCTGTAAAGGTAATTGCGCCAATGCCGGCACCAAGCGCCATCTCAAACAGGGACGCTGCCGCGATCTGTCCCGCGGCGTCGGAAATCTCAAACGCGGCGGGCGAATAAAGCGCCGCTGCTGCAACAAACACCGCCGCAAGGCCGACCAGCGAGTGGAAAGCCGCGACAAGTTCCGGCATTGCCGTCATCGGAATATTCTTGGCCGTGTAGGCACCAATGCCGCCGCCAATGGCGATGGCAAGAATGATCAGGCCCCAGGTCGTGGCCGAACCGACCCCCATGAGCAGCAGCGTGGTCACGACCGCGACGCCCATGCCGATCATGCCGAACTGATTGCCCTGTCTCGATGATTCAGGGTGCGAGAGCCCGCGCAGCGCCAGAATGAACAGGACGCCTGAAACGAGGTACAGAAGAGCCGCGATATTTGCTGACATCACTTGGCTTCCTTCTTCTTGTACATGGCCAGCATTCGCTGGGTAACCAGGAAGCCGCCGAATATGTTAACGCTGGCGAAAACCAGAGCAATGAAGCCGAAAACCATGGCCGCCGTTGAACCGGACGCCACCGCACCGGCACCAACTGCCAGCAAAGCCCCGACCACGATCACCGAGGAGATCGCGTTGGTGACCGACATCAGCGGCGTGTGCAGTGCCGGTGTTACCGACCAGACAACGTAATAGCCGACGAAAATCGCCAGCACGAAGATCGCAAGGCGAAACACAAACGGGTCGATGCCTGTTGCAGCACCCGCTGCAGCACCGGCGCCTTCTGCGATCAGTTGCGCCTGGTCGGCAAGAACCTGCGCCTGTTCAGAGGCGGTCTTTGCGGTGTCTGCAGCGTTTCGCGCCGCCTCGGCTGCGGCTTTGGCCGCTTCTGCCACCTCTTCCGGGGTCAATCCTGCCATTGTTCTAGTTCCCCTTCTTTTCTGTCAGAACCGGATGCACAATTTCACCATCGCGCATCAGCCCGCAACCGGTGATGATTTCATCCTCCCAGTCGAGCTTCATCTCACCTTCGGCTGACACCATGAGGTCGACAAAGTTCTGCAGGTTCTTCGCATACAGTGTCGAGGCGTTGCCTGCCAGCTTGCCGGGCAGATTCTCATGCCCCATGATCGCCACACCCTTGTGATCGACAATCTGGCCCGGTTTCGACAGTGGACAGTTGCCGCCGCGCTCCACCGCCATGTCGACGATAACCGATCCGGCCTTCATGCTCTCGACCATTTGCTTGGTCACCAGCACCGGAGCCGGACGGCCCGGGATCAGCGCAGTTGTAATGACGATGTCCTGGCCCTTGATGTGATCGGCGACCAGTTCGGCCTGCTTCTTCTTGTCTTCGGCGGAAAGCTCCTTGGCGTAACCGCCTTCGGTCGCCGCATCCGCCATGCCCTCGACAAACACGAATTTCGCGCCAAGCGAGGCAACCTGTTCACCTGCCGCCGCACGAACATCCGTCGCCGACACTACAGCACCAAGCCGGCGCGCAGTTGCAATGGCCTGCAGGCCGGCCACGCCTGCACCCATGACAAACACCCGCGCAGCAGGAACCGTACCTGCAGCCGTCATCATCATCGGAAAGGCGCGGCTGAAGTGTTCTGCTGCATCGATAACCGCCTTGTAGCCGGCCAGGTTTGCCTGTGAAGACAACACATCCATTGACTGCGCCCGGGTAATGCGCGGGACCAGTTCCATGGAGAATGCCGACACGCCCTGCTTGGCCATGGCGTCCAGATTCTTGCGGTCGCCATAAGGATCAAGCTGACCGGCAACAATGGCACCCTTCTTGAGGGACTTGATACTTGCATCAGGCAGCCGGCGCACGGCCAGCACGATGTCTGCATCCTTCAGGACGGCTGCTCCCTTGGCAATTTTTGCCCCTGCTGTCTTGTATGCGTCATCAGACATGAAGGAACCGGCGCCTGCACCCTGCTCGATGCACACCGTGAGCCCCTTCTTGACATAGGCCTTCACGGCATCAGGCGATACCGCGACACGGCTTTCACCTGCCGCCGTTTCTAGGGGGACAGCAATCTTCATGGGCTACTCCAATCAATCTGAAATACGCAGAGGTGCCTGCTTGCGCCGGTCAGGAAACCAGCATGGCCGCGAACAGCGCAAACAGTGCCGCCACGCCGCCGGAAAGAAGCCAGTTGCCGGAGCCAATCCGGAGGTCGATGATCAGTGCAATCGCCCCGATGATCAAACCTGCAAAGCCATAGAAAATCGACCCGACCGGGCCAAAGGCAAACAGGCACAAGGATGTAAGAATAATGAAGCAGGCAATGCAAAGCGCCACGGAGTACTTCACAAACCCCTGGTAGGTGGCGGCATGATCAGTTGAACCGGTAGGATCGAGAGTGTCTGCGGTGAAACGGTCGTGTTCAGACATTTATAAAAAGCCCCTGAAAAGCTGAAGTTGAACAAGTGGGAATAGCGAACCGCCACAATACGGGCAGGCATCCCGAAAAATCAACTTGCAATAGCACCTATCGCATTTCCACTGGTTTAAACGACGCACCTGCGGCCTGCCGTCAGGCTGCCTCAATGGCGGGCGCGACGCCGGCGGCCTGCAAGGCACTGGCCTGCCGCTCACCCACGGTTTCAAGCTCATGGGACTGCAGTGCGTCTTCGAAAAGACGGTGGAAATTCATTTCTGCCCGCAGATGAATGAACACGGACCCAAGCCCTATTGCAGCCCGGTCCATGAACACAAACTCGCGCGGCACCCTGACCGGGCCCTTTTCCTTCAACTGCTTGTGCACCGTGAACGCCTGTTGACGGCCGTACTGGGCAGCAGATCCCGATCCGTCGGAAATGGCCATGACCTTGTCCGTCAGCAGCGGTCCGTAGATGAAGCGCGCCCACACGTTCAGAATATCGATCAGCTCATTGTTGAGGCCCTTGAAACCCCAGATGTCGTAGGCTGAAACGATCCTGTCGCGATCATCCGCCTGCAAGCCCCGGTAGAGTTCCACCACGCCTTTTACAAAAGACGGCGGAAACACCCGCACACAGCCAAAATCCAGCAGGTTCAGCCCCTGCGGATCACCGCCATCATCGGACCAGGCTGTGTAGTTGCCGAGATGCGGGTCGCCATGGATAACGCCGTGGCTGGTGAACGGCCGCCACCATGCCTCAAACATGTTGCGGCACAACATGTTACGCACGGTCTGGTCGTCGCCCTTGAATTCAAGCAGTTTGCGGCCTTCCAGCCACTGCATGGTGATCAGGCGGCCGGTCGACAAATCCTCGTGCAGGTCGGGTATGTGGATGTCGGGCCGGTCCGCCAGCACGGTCTTGTAGAGCCGCATATGCCCTGCTTCACGAACATAATCCAGCTCCTCGCGCAGCCGGGCGCCGATCTCATCGGCTATCTCGGTGGTGTCTATGGCTTTGCTGATCTGCCGGTGCAGCGCAAACAGTATCTTGAGCTGTGACAGGTCGGCTTCAACTGCCGACGCCATGTCGGGGTACTGCAGCTTGCACGCCAGCGCCTCGCCATCGTGTGATGTGGCGCGATGCACCTGGCCGAGCGAGGCGGCAGCGGTTGCCTCGCGCTCAAACGAGGCAAACCGGTCCTGCCAGTCCGTCCCCAGTTCCGCCGCCATGCGGCGCCGCACGAATGGCCATCCCATGGCCGGCGCCTCATTCTGCAATTGCGCAAGTTCCTCGGCGAACTCCGCCGGCAGCGCCTCGGGAATGGTTGCCAGCAACTGGGCAACCTTCATCAGCGGGCCTTTCAGGGAGCCAAGCGCCTGTTTGAACAGCCTTGCCTCGGCCAGATGGTCCTTGTCGGATGAAAATGCCCGGCTCGCGGCAACCCGCGCTGCCGCAGAACCAACGCCGGTTCCGACTTTCGCATAACGCGACAGGCGACCTGTCAGTTTGTTGGCCTCGGTGTCCTTGCGGTTAGATTTGTCGTTCACTTTTCGACCTGCCCCGCCAGCGAAGCCAGTTCTGCGAGAACCACGTCGCGGTGTTCGGAAATCCCCTTGTAGGCAAGCTCTTCCGCATCAAGTCCTTCGATATGGTGTTGCAGTCTGGCCGCGATTTCATTTCTGTCTTGGTGTTTCATGAGCAGTGAAACGGGGTCAACGACGATCTGGATTGTAAACAACACATCGCCGCTTGCCGGCAGCCGGGTCAGGGTCTGGCGTTCGGCGCGCAACCAGGTACCGCTGAAGAAGCCGCCGGACGTATCAGTCCACCTGGTATGGGTCGAATGAGAAAACGGATGATGCAGGTCAGGCACCTCGTAAATCGACCAGTTGCAACGCTGCACCGGATGGCCGGTCTTCAGATTGTCGAATATACGGTCGATCAGTTTGGCAGTTCGCGTTCCCGGTCCGAAACCCGGCACCGGGGCATGCACTTCAGCAATCGGTTTCGAGAACTTGTCCGCCAGCACCCAGGTGGACGGAAAACACACTGCGGCAGCTGCGATACGGTAACCGGCATCACCCTTGCGCATGATCACCAGATCGTCCTGCACCAGCCGGCAGGCCAGTTCCAGCGGTGCGGCGGCATAGTCGGAAATCTTCAGGGCAAGTCCGGCGGGCGCCACCGTTACACTGTCGCCGGACACCTGATAGATCTCCGGATGGGCCCGCGGCAGGTAGTCCAGCAACAGGTCCAGTGTCTCACCCTGTGCATCAAGCGTGTCGGCCTCATACTGGAATACGGCCTCACGCCGATCAGCGAAATGCTCCGCCTTTTCGCGCAACTGGTCCGCCAGATGACCGTCCGGCATGATCCAGTCCTTCGGGTCGAGCGCCGACAGTCCTACCGAGAACGGCCTCGGCAACTTGTCCGGGTTCAATGCTGAATGGGTTGAAAGGTCGGTCATTGCAGCTCCAGGGTCAGGCCCCGTTTGCTTCCATCTGTTCCAGTTCGTCAATGAAGCCTTCAAGCATGGCCAACCCCTTGCCCCAGAAACCCGGGTCTGTTGCATCCAGCCCGAACGGCTGCAGCAATTCGGAGTGGTGCTTGGTACCGCCGGCCTTGAGCAGTTCGAAGTATTTCTGCTGGAACCCGTCTTCTGCTTCCAGATATCTGGCATACAGCGAATTCACCAGGCAGTCGCCGAAAGCATAGGCATACACATAGAACGGCGAATGGATGAAATGCGGGATATAGGCCCAGAAATTCTCGTAGCCGGGTCCGAACTCGATGGCCTCTCCTAGCGCCTCCTTTTGCGTCCTGATCCAGATCTCACCCAGTTGATCCGGTGTCAGTTCGCCATCTCGGCGCGCCACATGAACGTCCCGCTCGAAGCAGTAAAATGCAATCTGGCGAACCACTGTGTTGAGCATGTCCTCAACCTTGCCGGCCAGCAGGATCTTGCGGGTTTTCGGATCCGTGGTCTTGTTGAGCAAAGAACGGAACGTCAGCATCTCGCCAAACACCGAGGCGGTCTCTGCCAGCGTCAACGGGGTGGATGCCATAAGGGCACCCTGGTCCGACGCCAGCACCTGGTGCACGCCGTGGCCAAGCTCGTGCGCCAGTGTCATCACGTCACGAGTCTTGCCCTGGTAATTCAGCATCACATACGGATGTGCCGACGGCACCGTCGGGTGGGCGAACGCGCCGGATGACTTGCCCGGGCGCACCGGTGCATCAATCCAGTGTTCATCAAAGAACCGGCGTGCGATATCAGCCATCTCCGGCGCAAACCCGGCATAGGCGCTCAGCACGGTTTCCTGCGCATCGTCCCAGCCGATCTTGCTGTCGTCCTGATCCGGCAACGGCGCATTGCGGTCCCAGTGCATCATCCGGTCCATGCCGAGCCATTTTGCTTTCATCGCATAATAGCGGTGCGACAGTTTCGGGTACGAACCACGCACTGCCGCAACCAGCGCATCAACCACCGGACCTTCAACCCGGTTGGCCAGATGGCGGCTGTCGGCCACGTCTTCAAAGCCGCGCCAGCGATCAGAGATTTCCTTGTCCTTGGCCAGTGTATTGGTGATCGAGGCGAACAGTGAAATATTGGACTTGAACACCCCGGCCAGCGCGTCGGAAGCAGTTTTGCGCCTGGCGGCGTCCTTCGACAGCAACAGGTTCAGGGTTGGTTCAAGAGCCAGTTCCTCGCCATCGACATCAAACTTCAGCGCCGCCATTGTTTCGTCGAACAGGCGGTTCCAGGCGCCAGCCGCAGTAACGGACTTTTCGAGAAACAGCTGCTCTACCCGGTCTTCCAGCTGAAACGGCTTGTCCTTGCGCAAGTCTTCTATCCACGGCCGGAAATGAGCCAGCCCGGCTGACGCACCCATCGCATTGTCCAGCGCATCGCCGTCAAGCCGGTTGAACTCCAGCTCAAAGAACACCAGCCCGGTGGTTATGGCCGTCAGTCTCTGGGAAACGTCGCCGTAGAATTTCTGTCTCTCGGGATCCGTGGTGTCACCGACATAATATAACATCATGAACGATCCGATGCGGCCAAACAGGTCCGACATGGCCTCATAATCCCTGATCACCGCCGCCAGCGCTTCACCGCCCCCGTCAGCGCGCAGGATGTCGTCCAGCTTGCCCTGATAGGTTTCAGCAAACCGGGTTGCCTCGGATGCCGCCCTTTCCATGTCAGCCTTGAACTCGGCTGCATCCGGTCCCGGATAAAGGTCTGCCAAATTCCATTCCGGCAGGTCTCCAAGCTCAGCCTCCGCTGCACTGGAAGATGATGATTTTTGGAAATTTTCTTTCAGCGTACGCATTTTAACTCCAGGAGGTCAGATGCCGGAACGGGCAAAACAGGGCGTGAACTGCACATATGACGGCTCAATCTGCGTCAAACAAGCTGATTTCACTAAGATTTCCAGAAAATCATCAACTTGTATCAAAGTGGCCCAATTTTAAGTTGCCATTTACCCCTCTCAGGCACAGTGCCAAGCGTAAAGCAGATGGAGTGAACCCGTGGGAACATTCAGACAGGCCCGTTCATTGTGCGCTTTAAATCTTGAGACGGCTGTGAGTAAGCAAAAGAGATAGCATGGCACATAAAATTCTGATTGTTGACGACGACCCGGCACAGCGCCGCATCCTCGAAGAGCTGGTCAAGCGCTACGGATTTGAAACCGCTACCGCCGACGGCGCCAGCCAGGGCCTCGATATTCTCGAGGCAAGCCGGTCCAAACCGGTTGACCTGATCATTCTCGATCTGGTGATGCCGGAAATTGACGGGCTTGAATTCCTCGAGCGCCTTTCCGCCTATCGCACCTCCGTTCCGGTCATCGTACAAACAGCGCAGGGCTCCATCGAAACCGTGGTCAAGGCGATGCGGGCCGGCGCCGACGACTTTGTCGTCAAGCCGGTAAATCCCGAGCGTTTGAAAGTGTCCATTCAGAACCTCCTGAAGGTTAACGCACTGACCGAGGAAGTGAAGCGGCTGAACCAGAAAGTGTCTGGCGAAATGTCGTTTGATGATCTGATCATCGCCAGTCCTGCCATGTCGAGCGTGGTCAGGCTCGGCAAACGTGCGGCCCATTCAAACATTCCGGTGCTGATCGAAGGTGAAAGCGGGTCGGGCAAGGAAATGATTGCACGGGCCATCCAGGGCGAAAGCGAACGACGAGGCAAGTCATTCGTGGCCGTAAACTGCGGTGCGCTGCCCGAAAACCTGGTTGAAAGCATCCTGTTCGGCCACGAAAAAGGCGCTTTTACCGGTGCGGTCGGCAAACATATCGGCAAGTTCCAGGAAGCAGACGGCGGAACCTTGTTCCTGGACGAGGTTGCGGAACTGCCGCTTGATATTCAGGTAAAGCTGCTGCGTGCCCTGCAGGAAGGCGAGATTGACCCGGTCGGCTCGCGAAAACCGGTCAAGATCGATATCCGGCTGATCTCGGCAACCAACCGCAACATGATCGAAATGGTCAAGAACGGCCAGTTCCGCGAAGACTTGTATTATCGTCTCAACGTGTTTCCGGTCATGGCGCCGCCTTTGCGCGAGCGCATTGAGGACATTCCGCCACTGGTCACACATTTCATTACACGCTTTGCCGCCGAGGAAGGCCGCCGGGTGAAGGGAATTGACGCCAATGCGCTGGAATTGCTCAAGGCATATGCCTGGCCTGGAAATGTCCGTCAGCTGGAAAACACGGTATTCAGGGCAATTGTCATGTGTGAAGGCGACCGGCTGCATATAGCCGACTTCCCGCAAATTGCCGCACTGACCGACGGTTTTGATGTTGAGGTGCCGCCAGCGCCCGTGCCGGAACCTGCAGCCCCTGCCGCAAGCGGGGCGGATGCCATGATCGGCGGGCAGACCACCATCACCGACAATGCCGCACTTGCATCAACCGGGTCGACCAGCATGGTGTCCGATGGGTTTGCCATCGGCATTCCGGCTGTCACCGAGGGCGGGCATATCCGGCGGCTTGAAGAAATCGAAGCCGACATGATCCGCCTGGCCCTCAACCGTTACCGTGGCCAGATGTCGGAAGTTGCACGCAAGCTGGGAATCGGTCGATCAACCCTGTACAGGAAGATGCGCGAATTGGGGCTTGAGGCACGCGGATAGCATCCGCCCATCCTGAAATGGCTTGCAAGCCACCGGGTTCATTTTTTGAACACCAAAAAGCTCGAAGCTTGACAAATTTTGGTGAGTGAATGAGCAGATTGGGGCTTGAGATGCTGTCTTTATACGGATGATGGGAGCCGGGACCGGCGAAAAGCCGACTCGAACTGGTAATTTGACGCTACCGGACGTACATGGTGTCCAGGTTACAGAAAAGTTATTAAATCCCCTCGGCCGATGTATTGCGAAGATTGGAAGGCTGTGGCTTAACTCACAGTCGATTCACCGGAGGTTTATGTGATGTTGAACCGTTTGAGTGCCGTACTGCTGGCGTCATGCCTGGCCCTGCCCGTCATGACCGTCTCTGCCAGTGCGGAAAGTCGGCTGATACAACCGAAGAAATTCAACTTCAATTCCGGCAGCAGTTCCCGGTCGGACGACAGTTTCTGGTCACAACGCCAGAAGCGTACCAGACAGCGTGAAAGAGCAAGAGAGCGCGAAGAGTTCAATTTTCTCGACCGCACGCGCGGGTTCTTTTCGCGATCCAATGACTTCTTCGACCGTCAGGTCCGCTATCGCAATTCCAGGCGGTTCCGGGAGCGGGTAAGGTTGTCGGACAATGACGGCCCGGATGCGGCGTCAACCGGTGAAAAATATCATAATTACAAGGCTCTCAGGCCTGTTGCCCTCGCAGACAAGAGCCTCAAGCAGCCTCAGCCGAAGGGCGTTGTTTTCGCGTCTGCGTCGGGCACCGTTGTGGATGCAAACGACTATGTGGACGTCGTCCAGTTGCCGGACCCGGTAGCGCAGGCCATATTCACGACGTTGAAACAGAACGAAGCTGGCGTTTCGCTTTCGAAAAGCCAGGTCAAGGCGCTGATCAAGGCTTATTCCGAACGTGAATACGAACCGCTTTGGGTTACTGACAACAAGCCGTCTTCAAATGCCCGGGCTGTGTTCAAGGTGCTGGCGAATTCGGACCAGGAAGGTCTCGACCCGAATCTGTACCAGCTGCCGTCACTGACTGCTGCCGGCGGCATCGACGGCCTGACGTCTGATGCCGTGGCCCTGGCCAAATTCGATGTCCAGTTGTCTGCCATGGCGCTGCGGTATTCCGACCATGCATCGTCCGGTCTGGTTACCCCCAACAAGATTTCCGGTTACCACGATCTCAAGCCGCCCAAGATTGCGGCCAAGGATGCGGTCGCTTCACTGGTCAACCATCCCGCGCCGCAGGACTGGCTGATGAGCCTGCATCCGAAACTGCCGGCATACGCCGCCATGAAGGCCGAATTGATCAAGCTTGGAGCCGGCGAGCGCGAGATTGAACAGATCGTCGTTCCGGCCGGCCCGCTGTTGAAACTGGGCGTTGAGGATGATCGCGTGCCGATCCTGCGCCAACGGCTCAAGCAGTTGAAATTGCTGAAAAATAAAGATGAGGTCGCACTGTCGGACAATCAGGCGAGTGATGCGCCGCTGTTTGGATCCGAAGGCGCCGTACTGGCAGCCGAGAACGCTTCCGAGACGATGACCGAGAGTGACGTGAAAGCGCTCAGGGCATTCCAGAAAAGTGTCGGCCTGAGCCCGGATGGCATTGCCGGCAAGCGCACCATCAACGCCCTCAACGGCAAGAAGGCAGTCAAGCGAACCGTTCAGCTCGCCCTGAACATGGAGCGGCTGCGGTGGCTGCCGCGCAATCTTGGATCGCGCTATGTACTGGTGAACCAGCCGGCCTACAAAATGCAGATCATCAACAAGGGTGAAACCGAATGGTCGACCCGCGTGATTGTCGGCAAGCCATCCAACCAGACCTATTTCTTCTCTGATCAGATGTCGCGGGTGGAATTCAATCCGTATTGGGGTATTCCGCAATCCATCATCAAGGGCGAGTACCTGCGCCGGGTACAGGATAACCCGAGTTACTTTGAGCAGCGCGGCTACGAGGTTCTCAACAGCCGCGGTCAGCGAATTTCAGGCTGGGATGTGGACTGGTGGAACTATCGCGGCGGCATTGGTGTGCGCCAGAAACCCGGTCCGAAAAATGCGCTTGGCGAAGTCAAGTTCATGTTCCCGAACAAGCACGCCATTTACCTGCATGACACCCCCAAGCGCTCCCTGTTCAAAAATGACAGACGCGCCTACAGCCACGGCTGTGTCCGTGTTCAGAACCCGAGGGAGCTTGCGACCCAGATTCTGGGCTGGTCGCAGAACAAGATCGCATCGACCATAGCGACCCGCAAAAATACGCCGGTACAGCTGAAGCAGAAGTTGCCGGTGCATTTGACGTACTTCACCGCCTGGACCGATGATACCGGCGGCCTGGCTTATTACGACGACGTCTACAAACGCGATACCTACCTGGCCAGGGCGCTGAATGCTGAAAAAAGCGCCCTGCGCTAGCCCGCATGGCATAGAATCGCAACCGCAAATGGGCGCCACGCTGGGCGCCCATTTGTCGTTTTTGCTGATAAAACCTGCAAAACCGGCGGTTTTTCATATGGTTAGTCAAAAACTGTCATTAATCTGACATATAATCACCGGCTTTTATGCGCGTGCTTAAGCAGGCGTTAAGCTGACTGTGCAACCATGAATTAGCTGAGTAAAAACAACGCCTAATAGCAGCCTTATTCTTGTGGTCTCTGGCGAATAAGGTTACAAAGGCTTACGAGATTCTGCTTTGACGCAGATTCTAGGGGATGCGGGGTTTACCCGTGTGTGGTGATGATGAAGTGCAGGGTTCCTTGGACCACGCCGTTCGGCAGTGTGGTGTCTCAGGCCAAGCGTAAGGTTTTGACCGGTTGTTTCGCCGCTGCCATCGCAGCGGGCGCGTCGGTGGCTACGTCTGCCGTGGCATCCGCTGAAAACCGCACTCTTTCCATGTATTTCACGCATACCAAGGAAACGCTTACCGTTACCTACAAGAGGAACGGCAAGTACGATCGCGCAGCCTTGAAGAAAATCAACTGGTTCCTGCGCGACTGGCGCCGCAACGAGCCAACCAAGATGTCCCTGGAAACAATTGACCTGCTCTGGGAATTGCACGCGGACCTTGGATCCAAAAAGCCCGTTCACATCATTTCCGGTTACCGCTCGCCCCGCACCAATGCCATGTTGAAGCGGATCGGGCGCAAGGTTGCGCGTACCTCGCAGCACATGAAGGGCCGTGCCATTGATTTCTACTTCCCGGACGTGCCTGTAGAGAAAGTCATGGGTTCTGCCTTCGTGCGCAAGATCGGCGGCGTCGGCTATTATCCGCGCTCCGGCAAGTACGGTTTCGTCCACATTGACAATGGCAGCGTTCGGCACTGGCCGCGTATGAGCGCAGGCCGCCAGGCAAAAATCTCGCGCAAGTATTACAAGACCGTGGCCGCCCGCAAGGGACGTCCAAACAACCTGCAATATGCTGCTTTCCAGCCGCCTTCGGCTCAGAAAAGCAAAAAGCCGTCGGGTCCGGTCAGCCTGATGCCGGCCAGCATGGCTGAGGCCGTCATTGCAGCAGTTGCCACGACGCCGGCCCCAACGGCGGTTGCCGCATCCTTGCGCAGCGCTCCCAAGCCGCGTCCCCGGCCGATTGAAGTCCTCATGCTCGCGGCAGCCAACATGCAGATCGAACCTGCGTCCGCTCCGGTAGAGCGTCAGAATTTCTCGGAAGACAACGTTTCGCCGGTACGCGGCAGCCTTGGTCCCGTCACCATCGCATCGCTGGCCGTTGAAGATCTGAATTCTGTCAATTCAACCGCCAAGGGCAGCCTTAACACGGCAACGGCGCCTGCCATTCAGGGCTCCGGCATTCGTCCCCTGAGCGTCAGCTACGCCAACACATCCAGCCTGAGCGACCTGTTCACCAACACAGATGAAATTGCCCGCCGCGATGGTGCTCCGCAGCCATTCATCCATGACGAAGAACACGAAATTCACCCCCTCAGCAGGGAAGACAAATCAGCTCTGGCGCGTTTGATCGAAGCGTTCATGCCAGGTGCAGAGCCGGCAGAACAGGCCGCAGACACCGGCAATGGCGTGAACCGCTCCGGCAAGGGCGACAGTCAGATCGTCAACCGTACGGGCAAGGGCAACTTCACACCTGAAGCCGTCGGCACCCAGAAAATCTGGCAACAGAGTGAAGCTCAAAGCTCCAAGATCCTGAAGGTCGTGGAAGCACCCTTGAGCTTCGGAAACTGATAGCCCCAGGCAATTGTCTCCGGATCGTCTTTTGAGAGAATCAGAACTGGCACCTGTCACGCGCGCAGGCTGAAAAAGCGTCGATCAGTTCACGGCCACACTTGCCATCCACCTGCCCCTTGTAACGCCCGATGGCTGTCAGCCTCTGCTGCCAGTCAATGGTAATCTCAGCATCGGCAATCGCGCAGGTTTTTTCCCATTGCCGCTTCGCAGCCTCTATCTTTCCGCCATAGTACAGAACGTCTCCGAAACTGTGCTGCACTTCCAGATCCTCAGGCAACAGTCTCATTGCCCGCTGAATATCGGCTTCCGCCTCGGCGAACCTGCCACGCCGCAGGTGAATGTAGGCGCGCTGCTTGTAGGTGCTTCCATAGGCAGGATCGATACGGACCGCGGTCACATAGTCTTCAAGGGCAGCATCGTCATTTCCTGAGAAGGCGTACGCAACTCCCCGCATGACATGGGCTTCGACCGTGGGGTTGAACTCAATTGTCTTGTCGAGATCCTTTATGGCCAGCGCGTTCTTGCCTTGCAGCTGGAACAGGTATGCCCGCAGCAGATATGCAACCCAGGATTTCGGGTCATATTCCAGCGCCCTGGTGTATTCGGCCTGGGCAGCCTGATAGTCCCCCTTGTCCAGATGATAGTTGCCCAGCAGCATGTGCTCGACCGAGGCTTTCTGGTTGTCCGCGTGGGACGGTTCCGGCTCCGTGGAATTGGTAACTGCGATCTCAATGGAGGGTTGCAGCGGTTTCGCTGCCGGCATTTCCTGGGTGGCCACAGCAGCGCCGGCCCAGCCCAATTGTATACTCCCGAAAACGGCGACTATACCAAGGGCTGCGGCAGTCATAGATTTTCAAGCCCGGGCTGTTGAGTGGCGACCATGACCTTCATGTCCATGCCATCATTCCGCGGCAGCAGCATCATCCTGGCCGCCGCCGTCTGCCGGCAACATGCCGAGTGCACCCAGATAAAGGTCGAGAATGGCTTCTTCTTCCTGGCGTTCGGCTGAGTCTTTCTTGCGCAGGCTGACGACCTTTCGCATGATCTTGGTGTCGAAACCATTGGATTTGGCCTCACCATAGATTTCCTTGATGTCAGCCGCGATTGCCTTCTTCTCTTCTTCAAGCCGCTCAATGCGTTCGATCAGGCTACGAAGCTGGCCTTGCGCAAAACTTGTCTTGCTGTCCATGGGTTACGTCCGTTCTATCTACTCTAAACGCTCATCTGAACGTGTGCTGGTCCAGATCAGTACGGCTTTCGATTGAACCAACCAAAAACCGCAAAACTGATCGCTTCTAAAGTGCCAGAGCAAGCATACGGGTTCGATTGAACCCGTGTCGCTCTAGTGATCGCTATGCGACTTCGCAAATGCCGCGGCCTGTTCGGGGGTGGCTTCGGTCTGATACTTGGCCTTCCACTGGGCATACGGCATCCCATAGACATGCTCGCGCGCAGCTTCCTTGTCCAGCGCAATACCTGTTTCATCCGCAGCATCTTTGAGCCAGTTGGACAGGCAGTTGCGGCAAAACCCGCCCAGGTTCATCAGGTCAATGTTCTGAACATCGCTGCGTTCGCGCAGGTGTGCAACCAGGCGGCGAAATGCGGCCGCCTCAAGTTCGGTTTGGGTTTTCTGATCCATAATCACGTGTCTCCTGCAAGTTGATGCCTCACCAGATGCTTGATCTGGTCACTGGCAATCATCGCTTCAATAGCAACAGCCAGCCGCTCAATCCATTGTGATACGCCCTGGTCATCTGAAATCAGATCCTGACGGATCTCCAAAAGCGTATGCGGCAGCCCGCGCCTGACCGCATGTGTGTTCATGCAGTCTCCGGCCAGTCCGCCTGCATAGGGTTCGTTGTCGCCGACCACCAGGTTGGGATCAGCAGACAAGGCCTGGATGAACAGGTCGGAACATCGCCGGTCGTCCTCCCACAACAAGCCGGCATGCCAGGGCCGCACCAGCCCTTTCCAGGCGGGTGTGAAACTGTGTACCGAAATCAGGACAGGTGGGAACCCCTCTGCGATCGCGGCATCGATCTCGGCGTCTATGGCAAGATGGTAAGGCCGGTAGAAGTGAGACAACCTGAATTTCCGCTCGGCGTCGTCCATGTCCCGATTGCCCGGCACCACCGCTCCGTCAGACAGTTGCATGATCAGGGTCGGATCGTTGACGCCCCGGTTGGGGTCAATCAGCAATCTGGAAAAGCATGACAATACTGCGGGCAACCCCAGCCTGGCCGACAGTCCGTTCACAACAGCTTCAACGCCGATGTCATAGGCAATATGCCGGTCAAACTCGGATGCCGGCAAACCCAAATTCCCGTACGCCGGCGGCAGTGCGTTTCTGGCATGATCACACACCAGCAGCATTCCGCAGCCCCGGTCACCCGGCAACACGTAGTGACTGTCAAATCCCGCAATGTCTGCAGGCCGGTGCGGACCGGAGTGGGAAACGGTAGAGGCAATGTTCATGACGCGTTGGACTATAGAACGCGGCCCGTGATTGTCCACCATGCATCAAGCATGCTTGACCGGATCACAGAACACGTTGATAAGTTGTAACGTTGCGAAGTAATATCATGCCATTGAACTGCCATTTTTGCGATGGCAATTGGTGATTGGCCAAACCGGGGTTTCGCCGTCACAATATACTTGGCATCAGTTGGTAGTGACGTCACACTGGCGATGGCTTGACAGGATTCGAAAAGGGATGGATGACGTTGTGCCGCACGCACGCGTCACTGGGAAAGACTGCATATGAAGCGTTCACTTCTTCTTGCTTTGGCTGTTGCTGCTCCGGCAATTTTAGTACAACCGGCACCTGCACATGCAGACCTCAAACTTTGCAATTTGACCCCCAGCCGCGTTGGCGTGGCCCTGGGCTACAAGGATCAGCAGGGCTGGGCCTCAGAAGGCTGGTGGAACATTGCCGCCAATGCCTGCGAAACACTGCTGAAAGGCCCGCTGATCGCGCGCTGGTATTACATCTACGCGGTTGATTATGACAATGGCGGTTCCTGGGGTGGCAGCGCTCAAATGTGCAGCCGTGATAAACTCTTCACAATTCGTGGTTTAAAAAGCTGCCAGGAACGTGGATACAAGCAGACCGGTTTCTTTGAAGTCGACACCGGCGAAAACACCGACTGGACCATCAGGCTTGAAGGTGCAAAAACCCAGCCGGCTCCTGCTGCAACCCAGTAGACCGGCACGATAAAAACAAGGTGGTGGGGACGTGAGACGGCAAAGACAGGCGAAGATTGTCGCAACCCTGGGGCCGGCGTCCGAAACCGAAGACATGATCGAGAAGCTGTTTCTCGCAGGTGTGGATGTCTTCCGCATCAATATGAGCCATTCCGATCATCCCAACCTGAAATCCCGCTACGACATGATCCGGCGGATCGAGAAGAAGCACTCCAGGCCCATTGCCGTACTTGTTGACCTGCAAGGGCCCAAGCTGCGCATAGACACCTTCATCAAGGATGAAGTCACCATCAATGCGGGCGATACGTTCACTCTCGACATGAACGAGACGCCAGGTGACGAAACCCGCGTTCATCTGCCCCATCCGGAAATCTTCCAGGCAGTCAAACCCGGTGAAAACCTGCTTCTCAATGATGGCCGTATCCGGCTGGAGGTCATCTCCGCCAATGAACGGACAATCGAAACCCGTGTGATTTTCGGGGGCGTGCTGTCGGCACGCAAGGGTGTCAACCTGCCCGACACGATCATCCCGCTCACCCCACTGACCGAAAAAGATCTTGCTGATCTCAATTATGCCCTGACCCTGGATATTGACTGGGTCGCACTGTCATTCGTGCAACAGCCGTCCGATGTTGCTGAAGCCCGCGCCATCATCGGCGACAAGGCCGGCATCATGGTCAAGGTCGAAAAGCCATCGGCGCTCAATTACCTGGACGAAATCGTCGACCAGGCGGACGCCATTATGGTGGCGCGTGGGGATCTGGGGGTTGAATTGCCGCTGGAATCGGTGCCGGGATGGCAAAAGCGCATGGTGCGCGCCTGCCGCCGTGCCGGCAAGCCGGTCGTGGTGGCGACCCAGATGCTGGAAAGCATGATCCAGGAGCCGGTGCCGACCCGCGCCGAAGTGTCAGACGTTGCGACCGCCCTGTTTGAAGGGGCTGACGCGATCATGCTGTCTGCGGAATCAGCGGCCGGCCAATGGCCCGAAGAAGCTGTTGCGACCATGGACAAGATCGCACAATCCATCGAACGCGACCCGCTGTACGCCAATATCATCAAGAATGCCCGCACCGAACCCCAGCCGACCAGTGCCGATGCGATATCCAATGCTGCCCGTACGGTGGCCGATACGCTCAATGTGTCCGCTATCGTGTGTTATACGGGATCAGGGTCAACCGGCCTGCGGGTTGCCCGTGAGCGCCCCGACATGCCGGTTATCGCCCTGACACCGAATATTGCCACCGGTCGCCGCTTGGCAGTCGTGTGGGGACTGCACTGCATGCACACCGAAGATGCCCGCGATCTGGACGACATGGTGAAGCGCGCCGTTGATATCTCGCGCGACGAGAAAATAGCCAGCATCGGCGACCATATTGTCATTACCGCCGGCGTCCCCCTGCGCACCCCCGGCAAGACCAACATGCTGCGCGTGGCACGGGTCACCGCAGCCGCCCAGTAACCTGTCGCAGCGTACGAACCGCCACAGTCCTGCTTTCCCGGAACGTGGCCAACGATCCGCAACGGGCCGCCTGAACCACCTTCAATCTTCATCGGCAGTGCTGTAATCGTACTGCCGGTCCGCGGCAGTGCGAAGTGATTGCCAACAGGCAGTCAGAATGCGGTTTCGCACGCCGTTTCATCGTCAGATATCCGCAAATTTCCGGGAAAAGTGGTCAATGAAGACCCTAATCTTGGGTGCCAGATGATGTTTGCTGGCATAAACGGCGTAGATGCCGGAAGCCTCTCCTTTGTGTTCAGGAAACAACTGCAGCAAGCTGCCCGCTCTGAGATCACCCGCCACCATATATGTGGACAAATGCGAGATACCCAGACCGGCTTTGGTCGCGTAGTAGACAGCGTCGGCACTATTGGCTTCGAAATTTCCCTGTGCGGTCAGAACCATATCCTTGCCATCCATAAGAAATTCCCAATCATTCCAGTTGTTCACCGTCGAGACCCGCAAACAATTGTGGTTTGAAAAGTCTTCCAGAGACGCAGGCACACCATTGCGGGCAACATATTCCGGTGAGGCGCAGACAACGCGCTTGTAAGCGGTGAGCTTGCGGGCAATGACCGAGGAGCTTTCAATCTGGGCGCTGAATCTGATTGCCACGTCATAATCTGAGTTGATCAGATCAATGCTCCGGTCCGTCAGTTCCAGGTTTACCGTCAGATCGGGATATGCATCCAGAAACTCCGGCAGCAATGGAAGCAATTGCGCCTTGGCGAAGGCGACAGTCGATGCGATTCGCAAAGTGCCTTGCGGTTGGCCACCCATGGCTTCCACCAACTCCCTGGCTTCGCGGACCTGTGATGAAATGCTGGCGCAGCGTTGGTAGAAGGAATGTCCTTCCTGCGTCAGCGACAACTGCCTGGTCGACCGGTTGAGCAGCCGTACACCCAGTCTGTCCTCCAGCGCGCTGATCTGCTTGCTGACTGCAGATGGTGTCTGGCCAAGGTCGCGGGCGGTAGCAGACAGGCTGCCGTGATCAACTACGTCTGCAAACAGAATCATCTGACTGGCGATGTCCATAACTGTCGCTCCCAGCTGTTCCTGTGGTTCAACAATCCTGTTCCAAAAACGATTCTTATCATTCCTGGTGAACAAGAATATTGTGCATTGCAGCATGATTAGTGTGCAATCGCAACACACGTTTTCCAGAAGCAAAGGTGACAACAATGCCCAGGTCTTCAATACACCCGACAGTACCGGCGCCGACCCGCGAAGAAATGGAATTCTTTATTCGCAAAGGCAGGCAGCTTCAAAGCGAAGCCGTTCACGCCATGATAAAATCCGGCTTTAGAAGCGTTATTGCGGCGTTTTATCCATTCCCAACGAAACGGAAGCAAATTGACGGAAAACCGGTCACACACATCAGTGGTCATCATGTACATGGCAGCTGATGCCTGAAATTCAGACTTTCTGCCCAATATCCAGTCAGGAGACGACAAATGACGGCTACCTTTTATGCTGCAACGCAACATGATTTTTCAAGACTGATCCAGTTTGTTGGCGGGGTGTTTTCAAGCCTGTACACCTCGATCGTCTTTGCCCGGCTGTGTGAAGCTGAGTGGGCCGCTGAAGGCCGAATAGACGCGGCTGCGTTGAACCGCATCTACAAGCTGTCGGATATGGACCGGCACTGAGGCCTGGCGCGAAACAGACCGGGGATCGGCCAGCTAGGGTCCTGACCCTAGATTTTCTGATCAAATTCCTGCTCAAGCTCGCGGATGCGCTCGTTCACGTTCTTCAATCGCGGGTTCACCGTGCGGGCACGGCGCAGGGCACGCAATGCCTTGCGGCCATCGCCACGCTGTTTGAAAATTGCGCCCTGTCCCGACAAGGCGCCATAGTGGCGCGGTTCCAGCGACAGTACCTGGTCAATGTCTCTGAGCGAACTTGCGAAATCTCCGCGCAAAAAATGCAGCGTTGCGCGCCGGTTCCAGCCTTCGGCAAAGTCCGGATGCTGCTCCACAACCGTGTCCAGAATGACCAGCGCCGCGCCGTACTGCTGTTCGCCCATGGCGTTGCCCGCCTGCTTCATCAGCAGGTCTGCCGTAGGACTGCCGGAGCGTAACCACAAGGCCTGAATGGCGTTTTCCAGCAATTGGGCGGATTTCTCGTCGTCTGCCTGCCGCAACTGTCCAAACAACCGGTCAAGCACTTCGGCAGCATCCGCGCTGCTATCGGGATTATGTAGTCCCGGACCCAGGCCTTGGCCCGGTATCTGGTGCGCTTCTCCTGCCTGTTGGGCATGAACAGGCACCGAAACGGTAGCCCCGGCAAGCAAGGTCGCGCCCGTCAGCAGCGTCACTAGAACTCTTATCATGAGGGCAAGTCTAGCATCTGAGTGCGGCAAGCAAAAGTGCCTGCAATCACGCATCGCACAGAAGTATAACCTGTTGAAAACAAGAGGGTTTAACTCGCATCATCCAAACAAAAACGCCGCAGAGGCATCTGCGGCGTCTTCAATTTCTGGTGATGTCAATTGCCGGTTTCGGCAAATTTCAGCAAATCAGCCCTGACGCGCCTTGAAGCGCGGGTTGACTTTGTTGATGACATAAAGCCGGCCACGGCGACGGACAACGCGGTTCGCGCGGTGACGCTTGGCAAGCGATTTCAACGAATTACGAATTTTCATCTGACCGGTCTCTCATAATCAAAGCCGCGCGAGCAGTTTTCAAACCCGGCGCGGCCTGTAAAATAATTGCGCGGAACATAGTTGGGCGGATGGCAACTGTCAACTACTGCAAATTCAGTTCATACGCCTTATATCACGCTTTCGACAATGACCATTTAACAATAAGGCCACTCCGGTTCACATGTCATCATTATTCCCGAGCGAGACCATCATAACCTGGAGCGTGTTCGGCTTCGGCATCCTGCTTGTGGTGCTGATGTGCTGGCGTGAAAGCAGGCCCAGCGAGTCGATGGACGTTTCCATCTGGCCGACGACACCATTTCTGCTGGCTGGTGCTTTCCTGACCGTTCTGGCTGCCGTTCACCTGTTCACACTCTATGGCGTCAGCCCTCGCTAGATGTCCGAACATGAACGCCGGCCTGTGACATAGTTCACATCCGGTTCATGTTGGCCGCGCTATTGTTGTGATCATAGACAAACCCGTTAAGGACCTAAAGAAAGACAACCGCCATGTACCGCCAACACACAATCACAAGCTCGCCTGCCCGCTCAGCCGACGCACATGTTGTCGGTGTACCTGAGAACTACCGCCGTCCCGGCCCGCATTCAGGTCAGGAAATCGGCCTGGGCCCCTCAACCAGCGAAGTTCTCGGTGTCTTGTCCGCCATGGAACGCCTGCTTCCCTGACAGCCATTTTGGATATTGCGGCACGCTGAAAAACAGTGTCAATTGACGCCTGCGGTTTGTAAGGGTCAAAGAAAAGACATGCGCGACGCGGCATCCACTTCCGGTGAAAAAACAGTTGTTTTAGGTGCTGGACAAGCCGGTTTTTCGTTTTGCGCAAGACTGCGCGAACTGGGTTATCTCGGCGACATCACCTTGGTTGGTGATGAACAACACCCACCCTATCAGCGTCCCCCCCTGTCCAAGGCCTACCTGCTGGGCGAATTTTCGCTGGATCGCCTGTTATTGCGGCCATCTGAATTTTATCTCGATCAGCGCATTGAGCTGAAAACGGACACCCGGGCAACCGCGATCGATCCGGACAGCAAAACGGTCACGCTCGACGATGGCACCCGCCTCGGCTACGACAAGCTCGTCCTGGCCACCGGCTCAACGCCGCGCAAACTGCCGTCCGGCCTGTCCGGCGGCCTTAACGGCATTTACTACATGCGCTCGATTGCCGATGCAGACGCCATTGCGCCAGAATTCAAGTCCGGCCGCTGCGGACTGGTTGTCGGCGGCGGCTATATCGGGCTGGAAGCGGCAGCCGTCGCAGCCAGGAGTGGTGTGAAAACCGTGCTGATCGAGGCTGCCGAGCGCATTCTGCAACGCGTCGCCTGCAGCCAGACATCAGACTATTTCAGGGACCTGCATCGCTTGCATGGTGTCGAAATCCGCGAGAGCATCGGACTTGAGGCCCTGCACGGCACAAACGGCACGGTTTCATCTGCCACCCTGTCGGACGGAACATCGCTGGACATCGACTTCGTCATTGCCGGTATCGGCATCCTGCCCAATGCGGACCTGGCGCAAGCAGCCGGCCTGGACTGCGAAAACGGCATCACGGTCGATGCCACCTGCACAACGTCGGCCCCCGACATCCTGGCCATCGGCGATTGCGCCTGCTTTCCCCGCAACGGCACACAGCTTCGCCTGGAAAGCGTGGGAAATGCCATTGACCAGGGCCAGCTTGCCGCCGCCACTGTGATGGGCAGCGATGAGCCCTATCAGGCAAAACCGTGGTTCTGGTCCGACCAGTACGACACCAAGCTGCAGATCGCCGGACTGTCGACCGGCTTCGACACGATCATCGTGCGCCACGGCAAAGAAGCCGCATGCTCACACTGGTACTTCGCAGCAGATGAGCTGCTGGCCGTAGATGCCATGAACGACCCGCGTGCCTACATGGTGGCAAAACGGTTGATAGAAGCCGGCAAGTCACCGCCCGCTGACGCTGTTTCAGACCTTAGTCTTGATCTGAAGGACCTGCTAAGGGCCTGAGTCTGAACTCATGTCAGGATGGCAGGCCCTGCCCGCCGCATACACACCCGCAATGGCCCGGTCATCGGCCATGGTCTGCAACACGAACAGTTCTTCAGAAAGCGTGCGAACGGTTTCCATGCGCAGGGCCATGGCGGCGGTGGCCTGCGAATTCAGGACAACAAGATCGGCTTCGCTGCCCTCTTCAAGCGTGCCGATCTCATGCTCCAGTTGCAGTGCGCGGGCATTGCCGAGCGTCATCATGAAGAACGATTTCAACGGATTGAGCACCTGGTTTTTAAGCTGCAGCACCTTGTACGCCTCATCCAGGGTCTTCAGCATGGAGTAGCTGGTGCCGCCGCCGATATCGGTTGCAATTGCCGTGCGCACGCCATGTTCGCGCAACCCGTCCTCATCAAACAGCCCGCTGCCCAGAAACAGGTTTGACGTCGGGCAGAAAACCGCCACGGACCCGGTCCCGGCCATGGCGGCGCGTTCGCGCCCGTTCAGATGCAGGCAATGACCGAACAGGCTCCTGTCGCCCAGAAGATCATACATCTGGTAGACATCGAGATAATCCCGCGCCGACTGGTACAGGTCCAGCGTCAGGTCGATTTCGGCGTGATTTTCCGACAGGTGCGTCTGCAGGTAACACCCGGGAAATTCGGTTTTCAGGGCCTGCGCCATTTCCAGTTGTGTCGGGGTCGACGTGATGGCAAAGCGCGGCGATATGGCATAAAGCGCCCTGCCCTTGCCGTGCCAACGGTCAATCAGGTCTCTGCTGTCATCATAAGCGGATTGCGGCGTGTCACACAGCGCATCAGGTGCATTGCGGTCCATCATCACCTTGCCGCCGATCATGCGCAGGTTGCGATGCGCTGCTTCGGTGAAAAACGCCTCGGCGGAAGCCTTGTGAACCGAGCAATAGGCAACCGCCGTGGTTGTACCGTTGCGCAGCAGATTGTCGAAAAAGTGCGTGGCCATGCGCTTGCAGTGCCCGGGATCTGCAAATTTCTGCTCCTCGACAAATGTGTAGGTGTTCAGCCAGTCGAGCAGTTTGGTGCCGAAAGACCCGATGACCTGGCCTTGCGGAAAATGCAGGTGGGTATCGATGAACCCCGGCAGAATGAGATGCGGCCGGTGATCAACGACATCAGCGCTAGGATATTGCGCGCTGACCTGATCAAAACTGCCGCTTGCCGCAATCAGGCCGTCCTTGACGGCTACCGCACCGTCTTCTTCATAAGCGTGGCTGGCCTCATCATCATGTGACTGCGGCAGGTCGCGAAACGACAGCGTCCGCCCGCGCAAAAGCAACACGCTCACGACTTTTGTTCCTTGCCGGCCATGGCATCATTGTACCAGTCGATAATCGCCTTGCGCTCGGCGGCTTCCATGAACGACACATTGCCGGGCGGCATGGCGTTGGTATGTCCGGCCTGCAGATAGATCTCGCGGGCATTCGCCGCAATCTGGTCCGGCGTTTCCAGCACCACGCCTTTCGGCGCATGGACAATACCGTCCCATGCCGGTTCCCGGGCATGACACATGGAACAACGGCCCAGCACGGTTTCGCTGACCTGTTCGAAGCCCGGTGCAGCGGCAAACCGCTGCTGGGTCTGGGTCAGTGCGGCCTGCTCTTCTTCCACCGGTTCGCCGGCGGGAAACGACGACAGCCACACGGCGCCGGCAAACAACGCCACGGTTGCCCCCCATGTCCACCACAGCTTGCCACCGCCCTGGTGCATGGTATTGAAAAAGTGCCGGATGGTGACGCCCATCAGGAACACCAGCGCCGCGATCAGCCAGTTGTACGGTGTGGCGAACGCCAGCGGATAATGGTTGGACAGCATCAGGAAGATGACCGGCAGCGTCAGGTAGTTGTTGTGCGTTGAGCGCTGCTTGGCAATCACGCCATACTTCGGATCCGGCGTACCGCCGGCTTTCAGCACCTCAACCACCTTCTTCTGGTTTGGAATGATGATCGCAAACACATTGGCTGTCATGATGGTGGCGGTAAACGCGCCCAGATGCAGCATGGCGGCCCGGCCCGAGAAGACCTGCGTGTAGCCCCAGGACATGGCCACCAGGATGGCAAACAGCACTATCATCAGCCCTGTGCTGCTGCGTCCCAGCGGTGACCTGCACAGCCCGTCATAGACCAGCCAGCCGAACACGATTGACGCCAGTGAAATCCCGATCGCCTGAACACTGCTCAGCTCCATCACACTCTGGTCGATCAGGTACAGGTCTGCACCCACATAGTAGACAATGCACATCAGCGCAAAACCTGACAGCCAGGTGGCATAGCTTTCCCACTTGAACCATGTCAGGTGCTCTGGCAGCCGGTCCGGCGCCACCAGGTATTTCTGGATGTGGTAGAAACCGCCGCCGTGAACCTGCCATTCTTCGCCATGGGCGCCTGCCGGCATGCCCGGCGCCTTGCGCAGGCCCAGATCCAGCGCAATGAAGTAGAACGAAGATCCGATCCACGCGATGGCCGTGATCACGTGCAGCCAGCGGGCCGCAAACGACAGCCATTCCCACACTATCGGATATTCGAACATGAACGGACCTCCACCCGGCTTGTTATCAACATCATGACAGACAACATTTCCAATGAAAACAGAGGCTATCACCAAACACTTTCAATATTTCATTGATAATAGTAGCCTCCCCGGATGTCGTACCTGGAGAACATCAAGGTCTTCGTTCGCGTCTTTGAGCTGGGCAGCCTGTCTGCTGCCGGCCGCGATCAGCGGGTGTCGCCTGCCGTTGCCAGCAACCGCATCCGCGAACTGGAAAAGTATCTTGGCGTTCGGCTGTTCAACCGCACCACCCGCAAGCTGACACCGACCGAGCACGGCCGCGTGTTCTATGACGGCACCGTAAAGGTCCTCGAGGCGGTCCGGGAAGCCGAGGCCGCCGTAGCTGACATTTCCGGCAATCCAAAAGGCGTCATTCATGTCACCGCGCCGCTGGGCATCGGCAAGCGCCTGATTGCGCCATTGATCCCGGAGTTCCAGAACACCTATCCGGATGTCCAGGTCAGGTTGCGACTGTCAGACCGTCATGTCGACATAACCACCGAGGCCATGGATGTGGCGTTCAGGCTCGGCATCATCGAAGATTCCAACCTGCGCATGCGCGGCCTGATGGAGTGCCGGCGCGTGATATGCGCTGCGCCCGGTTACATGGAGAAACGCGGCACCCCTTCACAGCCGGAAGACCTGCTCAGCGGCAATCACAATTGCCTGTTGCTCAGATTCCCCGGTTCAAAGGAGTTCTACTGGACCTTGCAGATGCCTGAGGGCCCGGCCCGCTTTGAGGTGACGGGACAGTTTGATTCCGACGATGGCGATGTCCTGATCGAATGGGCGTTGCAGGGCCACGGCATCATCAACCGGCCCGAATTCGAGATAGCCGATCACCTGCGCGAAGGCAGGCTGGTGCCGCTGCTGCAAGACACGCCACCGGTAGACGCGCAACTGGCCTGCCTGTATCCGCACAAGCGCTTTCAAGACCCGAAGGTCCGGCTGTTCATAGAATTCGCGGCCCAGCGCTGCCAGGACCAGATACGCAAATTGCTGGGGTCTGGACACGCTAATCCGGCAACAGGCAACTGACTGCGATGCGGGCATTTTGACCTCGATGATCGGAAAACCGGATGGTCGATCTGCGACATGCGAGGCTTAGGCGCCTTGCGCTAACAACAACTTGTCTGCGCGAAGCAAGGCGGGGATTTTTGGCACTCTTGAAAACCCATGTGCCTTGTTTTTGCGAATCTCATCGCGAGAACACCACGTCCCGGCAAATGTCCAGTTTCTCAAGTGGTGGCAGTACCGGCAAGTATGAATACTTCTACGGGCTCGCGAATTCCCTTCAGGTGGATCTCTCCTCTGGATTCAATCTGAAAGTCATCCTCAACTGCGACACCGGCCCGCGGACTGAGAAGGATTTCGCCGTCTGCGGCTTCATCGCACAGTCGGGAAGCCAGGTTGATCGCCGTGCCTGAAGCCGTGTAGTCAAACCGTCCTTCGAAGCCGACCATTCCGACCGTCGCATAGCCTAACGAGACACCGACGCCAAACCCTAGCCGGTAGCCCAGACGTTTCCATTGCCTGGACAACTCCCCCATCCGTGCCCGCATGGCGATGGCGAGGCGGACTGCGTCACCGGCCGGATCATCACAGGGCAGCGGATCGTTGAACAGCACCATGATGCCGTCGCCCATCCGGTGATCGACTCCCGCGCGGTGAGCATTGATGAGTTTGCCCATTTCCTCGTGATACGTTTGGAGGATCTCGATGGTCTCCTCCGGTTCGGCGGTTTCGCAAAATGCCGTGAAACCGCGGATATCGCAAAACAAGACTCCCAACAGTGCGCGATGGCTGGACAACATTTCATCTGAGCCCTGGCTGATCACGGTGTCGGCCACCGCAGAAGGCAAGAAACGCTTCAATCGGCCCATCCGCTCGATTTCGCAAACCTGCTCTTCGACCCGATCGCCGAGTTCCGCATTTAGGTTTTCGAGGGCCTTGAACTGGCGAACGTTCTCAATGGCGATCACGGCCTGTGCGGCAAAACTCTCTATTAACGACACGTCATCCGCGGTGAAGGGCTGCACCTCCCGGCGATAGAGGATGATGGCACCCAATGGCATACCGCGCTGGATCAGCGGCACGCCCAGTACCGAACGCGCGCCCTCCACATCGACCATCTGCCGCCGCCGGGGATCGCCCTGGCGGTAGGTCTCATCGTCCTTGATATCGTCTTCACGTACGATCTGTCCGTCGGCAATCGGACGCACAGCCACCAGTTCGGTGCGAGATATCGGCTCAATGAACCCGTCGAGGATACTTCCGAATTCAGACCTGGTGCCACGATGGGCGGGGATCAACACATTGGTGCGTTCGGCATTTGCAAGCGACAGGAATGCGAGCGGCGCATCGCACAATCGCGAGGCATTTTCGAGGATGGCCTCGAAAACCGGCTGCTCGTTGTCACGGCTTTCGCTGATGACCTCAAGAATCTCGCGGGTCGCCGCCTCGCGTTCGCGCATGCATTCAGCTTCAGAGCGCGGGCTGACTGTTTCGCCGTCTGTTGATTGGCCTTCCAACTGATTTGCTCCCAAATCGCTTTCCATTGGAGGAATACACGGTAAGACGTTTCATAACCATCTCCCTTTGGTACCCGACACCACACCAAAGCCAGTTTAGCCCCGAACACCCATGCATGCCTATACCAAGAGGACATTGGAATTTCTTTGGAACTCCCACATCAACAACACTGCTCGAAGGTCGAATTGGGGCTCGAACCAGCCATTGTGGACCGGAAGAACCAGGAAGTCCTGACCGACAAGACTGAAAAACCGGACCAGTCTGCTGGTCCGGCTTTCGATTTGTTGAAGACAAGAGGCGCAGAAGCGCTAGCTCTGCACGCCTTCCACATACCAGTCCATCTTGTGCAGGTCGCCGTCGCCCAGCACGCCTGATGCCAGCCGCTCCTTGCCGGCATTGTCCTTGATCGGTCCGGTGAACGGATTGACGCTGCCGTCTATGATGCCGGTGCGGGTAGCTTCGGCGGCCGCCTGCACATCAGCTGGAATGGACTCGTTGTAGGGTGACATCTCCAGCACGCCTTCCTTGAAGCCCCACCAGGTGTCCGTCGATTCCCATTTGCCGTCGAGGGCCTGCTGGATGCGGGCTTCGTAATAGCGGCCCCAGCGATTGACGATAGCCGTCAGGTGCGCCTTGGGGGCAAAGTTCGACATGTCCCAGGCCTGGCCGAATGCCATCAGGCCGCGCTGTTCGCAGGTCTGCAGGGCTGCCGGTGAATCCGTATGCTGGGCAATGACGTCTGAACCCTGGTCTATCAGCGCCTTGGCGGCATCGGCTTCCTTGGCCGGATCGTACCAGCTTGAAACCCACAGGACCTTGGTCTTGAAGTCCGGGTTCACCTTGCGCGCCGCCAGGGTGAAGGCGTTGATACCCATCACCACTTCCGGGATCGGGAACGAGGCGATGTATCCGGCCGTCGCGGTCTTCGACATGTGTCCGGCAATGGTGCCGCACACTGCCCGGCCCTCATAGAAGCGGGCATTGTAGCTCGCCATGTTGCCAGCCCGCTGATAGCCGGTGGCGTGCTCGAACTTCACATCCTTGAACCTTTTGGCGACTTTCAGGGTCGGGTTCATGTAACCGAATGAGGTTGTGAAGATAAGCTGGTTGCCATCTTCGGCGAGGCGGCGGATGACGCGTTCTGAGTCAGGACCCTCCGCTACGTTCTCCACAATCGTCGTTGCGACCTTGTCGCCGAACTTCTTGATAATATCCTGGCGGCCCTGCTCGTGAGCATATGTCCAGCCGTGATCACCGATGGGACCCAGGTAGACAAAGGCGACCTTCAGCGGGTCTGCGGCAAGTGCCGATGACCCGATGATCGGCAGCGCGCCGGCAGCGGCAGTGGTTTTCAGTATCGTACGTCTGGTAAGCGTCTTCATGGTTTTCCTCCCGGGGTTATACCATTGGTTTTTATCGTCATGAACTTGGCTTGAACGGTTTGCCAAGGCAGGCAGGCGCGAGCGACTTTCCAGCCTTTCGCGCAGAAATGATCGCCAGCACCGCGATGGTGGCGAGATACGGCATTGCGGCCAGGAACTCAGGAGCGACAAGCGAGAACCCGGCGGCCTTTGCATGCAGTTCCAGTGTCATCACCGCACCGAACAGGTAAGCGCCGAGCAACAGCCGCATGGGCCGCCATCCGGCAAACACCACCAGTGCCAGCGCAATCCAGCCGCGCCCTGCAGTGAGCTGTTCAGCCCACATGGGCGTCAGGACCAGCGAATAGAAGCAACCGGCAATACCGGCCATGGCACCACCAAACAACACCGCCATATAGCGCACGCCGATGACCGAATAGCCGATGGAATGCGCCGACAGGTCGGATTCCCCGACCGCCCGCAATATCAGCCCGGCTCTGCTCTTGCGCAGGAACCAGCTGACAGCGGCAACCAGCAGCAAGGAAACGTAGACCAGCGGGCTGTACCCGAAGATCACCCGCAGCACGGGATGTTCAGCCAATGCAGCCGGAAACACCGAGCCGAACACGTCAACCGTCTGGCCGACATAGTTTTCGCCTGCCAGCGCCGACAGTCCGATGCCGAATATGGTCAGTGCCAGCCCGGTCGCCACCTGGTTGGCTGTCAGCGTGAGAGTCAGAAACCCGAACAGGCCGGCAGACGCCGCAGCCGCGATCATGGCCGCCACTACACCCAGCGGCGCATAGCCCGTGGTCGCTGTCACGGCAAACCCGGTGACGGCCCCGATCAGCATCATGCCTTCAAGGCCCAGGTTCAGGACGCCGCTTTTTTCAACCACAAGCTCGCCAAGGGCTGCCAGCAGGATCGGCGTTGCCGCGCCCACAATGGTCATGATGATCGGGATGAGAAGTGAATCAGTCATGCTGCATCTCCTGCTTTGACCGCTGAGGCAAGCTTGATGCGGTACTTCACCAGCACATCCGTCGCCAGCAGGAAGAACAGCATCATGGCCTGGAACACACCGGTCGCAGCCGCCGGCAGTCCGATGGAGGACTGCGCCAGTTCACCGCCGACATAGGTTATCGCCAGGATGATGCCCGCCAGGACAATGCCTATAGGGTGGAGCCTGCCGAGAAACGCGACGATGATGGCGGTAAACCCGTATCCGGTTGGAAACTGCGGCACCATCTGGCCGAACGGCCCGGCCGCCTCCAGAATGCCGGCAAAGCCCGCCAGTCCGCCGCCGGCCAGAAGCGCCGCCCAGATCGTCTTGTTGGTATTGAACCCGCCATAACGCGCCGCAGCCGGCGCCGCACCGACCACCCGGATCTGAAAGCCGAATACCGATCGTGACATCACGAACCATGCTATGATCGCAACAAGGAATGCCAGCGGCACACCGAGATGAACCACAGTGCTCGGGATGACGGTCGGCAGAATCTGATCGTCTGTAAACAGGCGCGTCTGGGGAAAGTTGAACCCGTCAGGATCTTTCCACGGCCCGCGCATCAGGTAATACAGCACTTGTATCGCAACATAGGTGAGCATCAGGCTCGACAGGATCTCGTTCACATTGAGCCTGGTCTTCAGAAATGCCGGAATGCCGGCATAAGCTGCGCCTCCGACGATGCCGGCAAGACACATCAGCGGCAGTATCCACCACCCGGTCATGCCCCATGTGGCCAGCGCCACGCCGGTGCCGGCCAGGCCGCCCATGATATACTGTCCCTCAGCCCCGATATTCCACACATTGGCCCGGAACCCGATGGCCAGCCCGACCCCGATCAGGATCAGCGGTGCAGCCTTCACGCCAAGGTCTTGCCATTTGTAGGTATCCAGCAGCGGCGCCAGGAATATCTTGGCCACGGCGCCGAATCCGTCATGGCCGATCAGGGAGAAGATGATGGCACCGGTGAGCATGGTCGCAATGACCGCGATAACCGGCGTCAGATACAGCATCGCCTTGCTGGGCTCTTTGCGTTTTTCCAGTTCAATGAGCATGGACAGCCTCCGTCATTTCCGCCGTTGCGAACGGGTCACCGTGCACACCGCCCATCAGCAGGCCGATCTCGTCGATCGTCGCCTCACCGACATTCAGGGTTTTTGACAACCGGCCTTCATTGATCACTGCCAGTCGATCGCAAAGGGCCAGCAGTTCGTCGAGGTCCTGGGAAATCACCAGAATGGCCGAGCCGTTTTCCGCCAGATCGACCAGGGCCTGGTGAATGGCCGCCGCCGCCCCGGCATCAACGCCCCAGGTCGGCTGCGAGACAATCAGAACCTCCGGGTTCTGCAATATCTCCCGGCCCATGATGAATTTCTGCAAATTGCCGCCTGACAGCGAGCCTGCGAGCGACCCCGGTCCGGTCGTCATCACGGAGAAATCATCGATGATCTGGCCTGCAAAGGTCGTGGCCGCTCCGCCATGTACGATGCCGTTGCTGGCCAGTTCCATCCTGTCGCGAGCCGTCAGTATTGTGTTGTCGGTCAGGCTGAAATCCACAACCGCACCGTGGCCGTTGCGTTCCTCCGGCACGGCGCACAGCCCCAGGTTTCTGCGCCCCACCGCATCCATGGCGGCAATGGCATGGCTGTCCAGCCGGATGGCGTCTGCAGGTGACGATGGTTCTTCGCCACTCAGAGCCAGCAGCAGTTCATTCTGGCCGTTGCCGGCGACACCGGCGATGCCGAAAATCTCGCCCGCGCGCACCGCGAAACAGATGTCGTCCAGCGCCACGCCGAAATCACCTTCACCGGCAATGGTCAGTCCGTCGGCGATAAACCTGTCGTCTCCGAACTCGCGGCTGGCGGCCTTGCTGATCTGCTTGAGATTACCGCCGATCATCATTTCGGCCATGGACGTGGGCGTTTCCTTGCGCGGATCGCACTCGCCCACCACCTTGCCGCCGCGCAGGATGGTGGCGGCATCGCACAGGTCCCTGATCTCGTGCAGCTTGTGGGATATGTAGAGGATCGAACAGCCGGTCTTAGACAGCCTGCGCAGGGTCTCGAACAATTGCGCCACTTCCTGCGGCGTCAGCACCGATGTCGGCTCATCCATGATCAGAAGCTGCGGTTCGAGCAGCAGGGCACGCACGATCTCGATGCGCTGGCGTTCACCGACGCTGAGCGTGCTGACGATACGATGCGGATCAAGCTTCAGGTCGTAGGTGTGCAGCACATCCCGGATTTTCGCTTCGAGCTTCGACTGTGAAATCGAGCCGTCCATGCCCAGCGCGATATTCTCCAGCACCGTCATGGCTTCAAACAGCGAGAAGTGCTGGAACACCATGCCGACACCCATCTTGCGGGCGGCCTTCGGGTTGGCGACCATGACCGGCTCACCATCCCAGACGATGTCACCGGCGTCCGGCTGCATGATGCCGTAGATCATTTTCACCAATGTCGATTTGCCGGCCCCGTTTTCACCCAGCAGTGCATGAATTTCACCCGGCTCCACCTTGAAGCTGACGGCGTCGTTGGCCAGCACACCGGGAAATGCCTTGGTGATCCCCTTAAGCTCGATACGAGGTTTGATGTCGTCGCTCATGTATCGCCTCCCACTATTTTCAACTGTGCCGATGCTTGCACATCACCATCAGCCTTTGCAGCACACAAATGCTCCACCAGTTCCGCCGCCACCAGCGCCGCGATAACCTCAGGGCGCTTGTCCCGCGCCTTCGTCCCGCCGATGGGACACACCAGACGATCAATGTCGATCGCCTTGCCCTTGTCACGCCTGACCCAGTTGCGGAACGAGGCCAGCTTGGTCTTCGACCCGATCATGCCGACATAGGCCGCATCACGTCGCGCCAGCGCCTCACTGGCGATCAGGAAATCCAGCGAGTGTTCATGGGTCAAAATCACGAATGCACTGCCCGGCACCGCATCGCGAACCATACTTTCAGGCAGCGCAACCAGGCGCGTCTCTATTCCCGGCGGTGCGGTCTGCAGTTCTTCGTTGCGGGTATCGATGAGTACCGGTTGCACCGGCAGCAGGCTCAATGCCTCGCACAGCGCATTGCCGACATGGCCTGCACCGAAAACATAGACATGCGGCAGGCAGGTGAGTTCTTCATCCAGGCGTGCCGCGATCCGGTCGACTTCCGTCGTCGCAAGCAACTGCAAGGACACCACAACCGATCCGCCGCAGCACTGCCCGATCTCCGGTCCCAGCGGGACTTTCAGGTGAACCGGTGCGCCGTCGCCCGTTCTGATCAGATCGCGTGCCTTGTCTATCGCCAGCTTTTCCAGCTGGCCGCCGCCGATGGTCCTGAAAATCCGCTTCGGCGACACCAGCATCCAGGTGCCTGCGTCACGCGGCGCGGAACCCGCCGCACTGTCCACGTTGACCAGCACGAACGGCCCGCCGCCGTGGGCAAACAACCAGATGTCATGACGGTAACGGTACATGGATCATGCTCCTCCAGCTTCACCTGCCAGGCGTTCGAACGCCAGCAGCACGCGTTCCGGTGTTGCCGGGCAATCCAGTTTCGGACAGATCCGGTAATCAACTGCCGACGCCACCGCCATGGACAATGCCTCAAGCACCGAGATCGCCAGCATGAACGGCGGCTCGCCGACAGCTTTGGAGCGCCTTATGGTCATTTCCCGGTTTTCTGACCAGTCAGCCAGGGCAACATTGAATATGCGCGGCCGGTCCGAGGCCAGCGGGATCTTGTAGGTCGACGGCGCATGGGTGCGCAGGCGGCCGTTGGCGTCCCACCACAGTTCTTCCGTGGTCAGCCAGCCCATGCCCTGCACGAAACCGCCCTCGATCTGGCCAATGTCCAGCGCCGGATTCAACGACCGGCCCGCGTCGTGCAGGATATCGACCCGGTCGACCTGGTATTCGCCGGTCAGGGTGTCGATACTGACTTCCGACACGGCCGCACCATAGGCGAAATAATAGAACGGCCGGCCCTTACCCGCCTCCCGGTCCCAATGGATATCCGGCGTCTTGTAAAAGCCTGCCGCCGACAACTGCACCCGGGCCATATAGGCCGACCGGATGAAGTCGGGAAACGGGATGCGCTGATTGCCGACCAGCACCGTGTTCGGTTCAAACACCACCTGATCCGGCGTCACCCCATGGCTTTCACAGGCAAAATCCACCAGCCGCGCCTTGATCTGCTGCGCGGCGTTGGCTGCAGCCATGCCGTTGAGGTCTGATCCCGACGACGCCGCCGTGGCGGATGTGTTGGGCACCTTGCCGGTGTTGGTGGCGGTGATCTTCACATGGGCGAGGTCGATCTGGAATTCGTCCGCCAGCACCTGGGCGACCTTGGTGTTCAGGCCCTGGCCCATTTCGGTGCCGCCATGGTTCAGATGAACCGAACCGTCGGTGTAGACATGCACCAGCGCGCCTGCCTGATTGTACCAGGTGGCGGTGAACGAGATGCCGAATTTGACCGGGGTCAGGGCGATACCTTTTCGGATAACCCCTTTTTCGGCGTTGAACGCCAGGATCGCTGAACGCCGCGCCGCATAGTCGCTGGAGGCTTCCAGCTCGTCCACCAGGCGGGCGATGATATTGTCGTCCACCGGCTGGTGATACGGCGTCACATTGCGCCCGTCGCCGCCGTAGAAATTGGCTTTGCGGATGTCCAGCGGGTCCATGCCAAGCGCATAGGCGATTTCCTCGATGATGCGCTCGCCGCCGACCATGCCCTGCGGCCCGCCAAATCCGCGAAACGCCGTGTTGGACACCGTGTTGGTCTTCAGGGGCTGCGACTGCAGCAGGACATTGTCGAAGTAATAGCAGTTGTCGGCGTGGAACAGGGCACGGTCGGTCACCGGACCCGACAGGTCGGCGGAGTTGCCGCAGCGCGCGGCAAAGTTTGCGTTCACGCCAGTGATAATCCCTGCATCATCAAAGCCTACATCATATTCCACCAGGAAGTCGTGCCGCTTGCCGGTGGCGATCATGTCATCGTCCCGGTCCGGCCTGATCTTGACGGCCCGGTGATACTTCTTCGCAGCCAGTGCGGCCACCGCTGCAAACAGGTTGGACTGGGTTTCCTTGCCGCCGAACGCGCCGCCCATGCGCCGCACATTCACCGTGACCGCATTGGAGGGAACCCCCAGCACATGGCCCACCATGTGCTGCACTTCGCTTGGATGCTGGGTGGACGAGAACACCGTGACCTCGTCATCCTCACCCGGTATCGCCATGGCGATATGGCCTTCAAGGTAGAAATGGTCCTGCCCGCCGACCCGCATCTCACCCCGGATACGGCGCGGCGCGGCTTCCAGGGCCTTGGCGGCATCACCCCGCTTGAGCGTGAGCGGTTCCGTCACCAGCGGATAGTCGGCAGCGCGTGCATCGGCCACGTCGGTAATGTGTGGTTTCGCCGTGTAGTCGACCTTTGCCAGGCTGGCCGCACTGCGCGCTGCCGCCCTGGTTTCAGCCACAACGGCGAAAATCGGCTGGCCGTGAAACTCTACCGTTTTCGCAAATACCGGATCGTCCTGTTTGCCGGTCGGGCTGACATCGTTGTGGCCGGGTATGTCATCCGCCGTCAGCACCCCGATTACACCGGGCGCGGCCTGAACGGCTGACAGGTCCATAGTCTCGATATCGCCATGGGCAACGGAAGACAGACCAAGATAAGCATGCAGCAGGCCTTCAGGCGCGGCCATATCGTCGATATAATCCGCCCGCCCCGTGACGTGCTTGTGCGCGGAATCATGACGCTGTTCCACGTGCACGCCACCAACGATTTTCGCTTGCTGTGTCATGCCACTGCGTCTCGCCGGAGCGTTGTGGTTTCATGCCCTTGCGTGGTTTCAAGGTGGAACCGTGTCAGCAGCTTGCGCGCGACCAGCGCCCGGTACTCAGCCGACGCCCGCCAGTCTCCTATCGGGGAAAAATCATCCCCAAAGCCTGCCTGCGCGTCGGCGATGGTCTGTGCCGTCCACGGTTTGCCGGTCAGCAGCTTCTCAACCGTCCTGGCCCGTTTTGGTGTTGCCGCCATGCCGCCATAGGCGATCACGGCTTCCGCAACCTTGCCGTCTGCAATCCGGATACGAAACGCGGCAGCGACCGAGGAAATATCCTCATCCCGCCGTTTCGACACCTTGTAGGCGGCGAACGACCAGTCTTCACCGCAATACGGAATATGCAGCGCCTCCACGAAATCGCCAACCTCCCGGTCCTGCTCGCCATAATCGATGAAGAAGTTTTCAACCGGAACCGTTCGCTGCTCCGTGCCGGTGCGCAGCGTCACGCTGGCCCCCAGCGCAATCAGTACGGGCGGCGTATCGCCGATCGGTGACCCGTTGGCGACATTGCCGCCGACAGTGCCCATATTGCGCACCTGTTCGCCGCCGATACGGTTCCAGTAACCGGCAATCTGCGGAAAATGTGTCGCGATCCAATCCTGGAATTCCGTGTAGGTGACACAGGCCCCGATTGTCAGACCGGTTTCCGTTTCCTCGACATGGTGCAGGTCTTCGAGATGGGAGATGAAGATCGCGGGCGCGATTGGGCGCATGTGCTTGTTGACCCACAGGCCCACATCGGTTGCACCTGCCACGATAACGGACGTCGGGTTTTCCAGACGAATGTCAGCCAGGTCATCCACCGAGGCAGGCACGTAGAACTGATCATCGCCCTGCCCCATCGCAACACGCAAACCGTCAGTGAGGCCTTGCAAAGTGGCCACGACCTTGTCGCGCTCGCTGACCAGCACGTCCTGGGCCTGGCCGCCTGCGGAAGCCGCAGCAAGCGCAGCCCGGATGATCGCTTCATACCCGGTACACCGGCACAGGTTTCCCTGCAGCGCGGTTTCGATGTCGGCATTGGTGGGCGTGGCATTTGCCATCCATAGCGCATACAGCGACATGACGATGCCCGGCGTGCAGAAGCCGCACTGGCTGCCGTGCATGTCCACCATGGCCTGCTGCACCGGATGCAAGCCCCCGTCCCCCCCGCGCAGATGTTCGATGGTCACCACATGACAGGCATCAAGCGAGCCGACAAAGCGGATGCAGGAGTTGACGGTCTCGTATTTCAGATCACCTTCTGCCAACCGTCCGACCAGCACGGTGCACGCGCCGCAGTCACCTTCGGCACAGCCTTCCTTGCTGCCGCACAGACGCTGTTCCAGGCGCAAGAAATCCAGCAGCGTATCCGACGCCGCAACCGTGTCGAGATCGACAACCCGGTCGTTGAGCAGGAAACGGATGGATTTACGAATCTGCGCCATGTCGGTCAGCTACCCCTGTAGGTGGAATAACCATACGGCGACACCAGCAATGGCACGTGATAGTGGGCCGCCGGATCGGCAATGCCGAACCGGACCGGCACTTCGTCCAGGAATGACACGTCATCGGTCCGACCCAGATAATCACCGACATGAAATACCAGTTCGAATGTGCCTGCCGTCATGGCATCACCGGCCAGCAGCGGCTCATCACAGCGCCCGTCATCATTGGTTGCAACCGATATGATCAGCTCGCGGGCAGCGCCATCAAGACGGTAAAAATCGATCTTCAGGCCCGCAGCCGGCTTGCCCGCTGCAGTGTCCAGCACATGAGTCGTAATTCGCCCGGCGCTTGTGGCGGCATTCATGCTCGTTTCCTCCTGTCCCCTTTTGGCGGGGCTTGACCATCGACTATCAGGCCATCGCCGGTGCAGGGGTAGTGTTCAGTCAATATATCTCTTTCAAGAAAAAGTTGAAAATGCAGCCTATTTCTTTTCTATACAACTGTAATCACTTGTGATGTCGAGGCGACCCTTGGAGCGCACAAATGGCCTATGACCGCGACCTTCTTGGCTATGGAGCCACACTACCGGCTGTAAACTGGCCGGGTGATGCCGCAATCGCCATACAGATTGTCCTGAATTACGAAGAAGGCGGCGAGAACTGTATTGCGCATGGCGATGCGGCATCGGAAGCCTTCCTGTCCGAAATCGTCGGCGGCGCGCCATGGCCGGGCATGCGCCACTGGAACATGGAATCCATCTATGAATACGGCGCGCGCGCCGGTTTCTGGCGGCTGCACCGCCTGTTCACGACCGCCGCCGTGCCGATTACCGTCTATGGCGTGGCAACCGCCCTTGCCCGCTCGCCCGCACAGGTGGCCGCCATGCAGGACGCTGACTGGGAGATCGCCAGCCACGGGCTGAAATGGATCGACTACAAGGATTTTTCAAAAGCCGACGAACAGGCCCATCTGGATGAAACCATCGCGCTGCACACCGCTGTCACCGGCGAGCGCCCGCGCGGCTGGTACACCGGGCGCTGTTCCACCAACACTGTTGACCTGGTCACCGAAGAAGGCGGTTTCGACTATGTGTCGGACAGCTATGCCGACGACCTGCCCTACTGGCGCCGCCACGCCGGGCGCGACCAGCTGGTCATTCCCTACACGCTGGACGCCAACGACATGCGCTTTGCCACCCCGCAGGGGTTCAATTCAGGCGACCAGTTCTTTGCCTACCTGAAGGACTCGTTCGACGTGCTCCATGCCGAAGGCCTCGAGGGTTCGCCAAAGATGATGAACATCGGGCTGCACTGCCGCCTGGCCGGGCGTCCGGGCCGGATCGCCGCGCTGAAGCGCTTCATCGACTATGCCAAGTCCCACGATCACGTGTGGTTTGCAAAGCGCATCGAAATCGCCGACCACTGGCGCAAACACCACCCCGCCCCGCCACCTGCCGACGAACCATGGCTCATGGACCGCAAGACCTTCATCGACACCTATGGCGGCGTGTTCGAACACTCGCCGTGGATTGCCGGGCGCGCCTGGGATGCCGACATCGGCCCTGCCAACAACACCGCTGATGGCCTGCATGCCGCCCTGCGCACCCGGTTCCGGCTGGCCAGCGACAGCGAACGGCTGGATGTGCTCAGGGCGCATCCCGACCTGGCCGGCAAGCTGGCCGCGGCAAAGCGGCTGACGGCGGAGTCCACCCGCGAGCAGGCTGGTGCCGGACTTGATGCCCTGACGGACGATGAGCGCGAGCGTTTTACCAAGCTCAACAACGGCTATGTCGCGCGTTTCGGCTTCCCGTTCATTATTGCTGTCAAGGGACTGGACAGGGCCCGCATCCTCGACGCCTTCGAGCAGCGGGTTTCCCATGAGCCCGATGTGGAGTTCGCCGAGGCCTGCCGGCAGGTTGAACGTATTGCACTTTTGCGTCTGAAGGACATGCTGCCATGAGCGATGCCACCTATTACGCCCCGACCGGCGGCCTGCCGCCGCAGAACCAGCTGATTGACGGGCGCGCCGTGTTCAAGTCCGCTTACGCGGTCATCCCCAAAGGCGTGATGAGCGATATCGTCACCAGCAATCTGCCGCACTGGGCGGGCGCACGGTTCTGGGTGCTGGCCCGGCCCCTGTCGGGCTTTGCCGAAACCTTCTCGCAATATATCGCCGAGGTTGAGCCCGGCGGCGGCAGCGACACGCCGGAAACCGACCCGCGCGCGCAGGCCGTCCTGTTCGTGGTCGACGGTGAACTCAGCCTGACCATTGACGGAGCCGGACACACGCTTGTCTCCGGCGGCTATGCCTATGTTCCGCCTGGCAGCGACTGGCAGGTGCACAACACATCGAAAGCCCCGGTGCGCTTTCACTGGATCCGCAAGGCTTATGAAACAGTCGATGGCATCGACATACCCGAAGCCTTCGTGACCAGTGACCACGACGTGACGCCCATCGCCATGCCCGACACCGACGGCAAGTGGGCCACCACCCGCTTCGTCGACCCGGACGATGTTCGTCACGACATGCACGTCAATATCGTCACGTTTGAGCCCGGCGCGGTGATCCCGTTCCTGGAAACCCATGTCATGGAGCACGGGCTATATGTGCTTCAGGGCAAGGCGGTGTACCGGCTAAACGAGGACTGGGTCGAGGTCGAGGCCGGCGACTTCATGTGGCTGCGCGCCTTCTGCCCGCAGGCATGCTATGCCGGTGGCCCGGGCAAGTTCCGCTACCTGTTGTACAAGGACGTCAACCGCCACATGACGCTAGGGATCGGCAAATGAGCGACCGCCGCATCACCCTGCAGCCGTTGACCGCGAAAGCCTTCGCCCCCTTCGGCGATGTGCTGGAAGCAACAGGCGAACCGGACAAGATCATAAACGCAGGTCAGTGCGGCCGCTTCCACGACTTGGCAGACCTCGACTTCACCGGCAAAGACGCCCGCGCAGGCATAAGCCTGTTTCGCTCAAAGGCGAGAACCCTGCCCTACACCCTGGACATGGTGGAACGCCACCCGCTGGGTTCCCAGGCGTTCATGCCGATGTCGGCAGACCCGTTCATGGTCATCGTCGCCCCGGACGAAGACAGCACGCCGGGCACGCCTCTGGCATTCCTGACCAGCCCCGGACAGGGCGTGAACTATCACCGCAACACCTGGCACGGAGTACTCACGCCGCTGACCGACAATGCGCTGTTTGCGGTGGTGGACCGCATTGGTGCAGGCAACAACCTAGAAGAGCACACATTCGACAAGTCCTGGCTGGTCCACCAGACTTAGGGTCAGGACCAAATGTCTCGAAAATCAGCGGACGGCTGCTGTGCGGACAAATCAGCCTTTTGCAGGAGCAGCCAATGCTCACGCAGAAACCCCTCGCGGACGCAGCGTGGCTGCTTTGGGTTAGCTATCGACGCCGGCCCCTCCCACGTTCCAAAAAACCTGCCCCGTATTCCGACGATCTATGAACAGATGATGGCGCTTGTGCTCGATAGCATTGATTGCGGCTTGAGCATCCTCAACGGTGTCTACGTCAGACGTCAAAACAAGCGCTCTTAGCTCTGGAAGAAAATCTGGCGCCAGTGAGAATGCCGAAAGAGCGCAAGCGTAATGACGCACTCTCTTACTTTTGTCACGTAAGCCAATAATGCCTAATTTCTTTGCGATTGCTGACCGTCTAGCAAACTTTATTGCTGTGTATAAAATCGCTTGGCGAGATTGCCACTTCCTAAGATCAGGAAGGCATTCAAGCATGATGGGTAAGGCCTGCTCATCATAGGCGACAAGCTGTTCGCGGATAGTCTCTACGTCTTTGTGCGTGTCCATTGAGAGAATGAGCTTCGTGATGTCTGCTGTGTCATTCACAAGTGGCTCCACTCTTTTGGTCCCTAACGATTACGGATCGGTCAAATTCTAGAATCAACCATCGAAACAGTCAATTTGAGCTCGTTTGAACTTGCACTGCTGGGATTTTGGCGCGTTCGCCCCTAACGGCGAAACCTAGTTACACGGGGTCGGGTCAAATTACTTTTCACCCTTTGCTCCGGCCTCGTCGTATCCTGCCAATCGAAGGTTCAACTGGGGGTTCCAAAGGCCGCAACCAAATCGACGCATCGGTGTCGTGATCTTCAGCAAAACAGGTCGCGCGACCCCGAAGCTCATGTTTATCGAAAGGTGTTGAGGCGAAATCCCGGCCTGAAGATACTGTCCGGGTTTCTCCCATGTTCGCTCATTAATTCGCTCCCACGCAGACAAAAGCTCCGCCAGCCGCGCAAGCATTGCGTCGATGTCAAGAAGGGCGAGTCCTTCCACTTTGCTTCCACTATCCAACGATGCAAAAACCTCAGCGTGGTCATGTTTCAGCGTGTCATTGTAACGCCAGAATGCAATGTCGAAGCTCATACCTCTTTTGTCCTTCATCGGGAATAACTGAGAGTAAGATCGCATTATTCAACAGAATAGGCTTCAATGCAGTCATTTCGGAATGTATTGTTGTAATGGCCCAAGCCTTACGACATCAGCCGTACAACTCAGCTTCGCACATGCGCTGCAATCTCGCGGGCATCAATTCCAGTCAGCTCGTTGCCACTGACCAACTGCCAGCCCTCGACCAGCGGATCGCGCACCTTTGGCGGACCACACACCAGTAGCGCCGCCATCGGGGTGGCACGGCTGTAGATGCAAACAGATAAACCTACTTCAACACGGTGGGCCAGTTCTTGTTGGCCGAGGTGATGTGACCAGGCACATCCTTTTCCCAGTTTTTCTGTACCGACTTGCTGTAGTTCAGGTACAGCTTGCCGTCGACGATGGACCAGGCTTCCGGAACTGTCGAGGCGGTATAGCCCTGCGACACGGCCCAGGCGCAATAGCCGCCGAACTGGGGGGCGTATTTTTCCGGTGCCGCGGCGAAGCGGTCGCGGTTTTCCGTGCTGGTGAAGCGCCATGTGGCACCGTTCCATTTATGGGTGATACCTTTATCGCCTGCGACCGGGCGGCCTTCAGTGAAATAGCTGATCGGGTCGGTACCGTCGATCGCCGTGCCGGAACCGCTCTGGTAGATCGGCGCCTTGTCGGCCCACGCCGGGGTCAGGGCAAACTGGGCCAGGACCAAAGCCAGCACGGCAAACAGGGTTCTTAAACTGCGCATGGGATGCTCTCCTAATCGTTTTGCAAAAGACTGATACAGCTTACTAGCGGTTAAATCGGGCCATGATAATGGCACTCACGGCATGTTTATGACCTTGTTATCGGCTGTTCCTGGCGGGCAGACTTCAGCGTCGGCGGGTGCGGGCTGTCATCCGGCCTCCGTTGCGGTGGCCAACCGCCACTTGAACGGCGCATGAACGGCCCGTTAAGATTACGTTCGGACAGGAAAGTGTTCATGGGGGTCAACCGGCAAACAAACAATAACAGGAAACGCCATGACTAACCTTACCCAGACTGCAATTTTCGCAACTGCCACGCTGCTGATCCTCGGCGCGGGCGCTGCCAATGCAGGCCCGCAGCACAATTGCGACAACTATGCTTCATTCGCGGTGTCCGACGCATACGCGGCCAAGAAAAAGGGCTGCGGCTTCAAGGGCGGACGCTGGAGCACCAACTTTAAGAAGCATCACGCCTGGTGCAGCGCGCAAGGTGTCACCATGGCCATGCTGACAACCGAAGACCGCGCCCGCAAAACGTCGCTCAACAGTTGCAATGCCACCGGCGGCAAGCCGACGGCCGGACAATGCGACAAGTATGCACAGGCCGCCATTCAGCAGCAGAACACCAACCTGGTGAAGAAGTGCGGGTATGCCGGCAAGCGCTGGCAGCTCAAGTTCGCCGCGCACAAGAACTGGTGCATGGGCGCCACGAAGAAGGCAATGGCGGGAGAGCGGCTTGCCCGCTATGCGCAGCTGTCAAAATGCGTCGCCGGCAAGCCGTGACTTAAAGATCACGGCATCCGGGGACGTGGCCTCAATCGGTCGACAACAGCTCCGAGCGGACGCTCTTCTCCATCGTCTGCAGCTGCTTCAGCACATCCTGCTCGGAGATTTTTCTGCCGCGCGATGCCAGGTCGCGGCTCACCTTGCGCACCACATCACCGGGTCCCGGCTCCTCAAAATCGGAGCGCATGACCTCGTGCACATAGCCCGGCAGTTCCCTGTCGCCCATGCCGAGCATCCTGCCGGCCCACAGTCCCATCAGATAGTTGCGGCGTGCATTCACCTGGCCGCGCGTGGCCACTTCAATTTCACAGGTTGTCATTTCCGTATCCGTTTTTTAAGCCCCGCGTCTCACTGCAGGACGGGTAGCGCTTGATTGTCATCAGGATCGATTTCGCGGGCAGTGCTGACCGGCCTTCCCGACAGAGCCCGGTCATGAGCGGGAAGGTCCATCCGTCTGGTCAGGCGGATCTGCAGCTCGAACTCGGGTCTGTCCGGCCGGACAACGATGCCGCTGATAACGCTGCCCTTCAGCCTGCCGGAAAGCCTGGTGGTGTATTTTCTGGCATTGTCGCCAAAGATCGTGCGGGGCTGGTCATAGTGATCCACCATGAGTTCAGCCTCGATGCCCTCGCCATGCACCACGTATGTGCCCGAGGTGCACTGCTGATTGTCACCGCCGGCCAGCCGACCATCTTGCAGCAGCAGCACACCATGGCCGTCCCAGCCATGCGGGCCAAACATCTCGGCTGTCCAAACGCCCTCAAACGACATTTCGTATCTCTCCTTCGGTTTATGTCCAACCGATATGAGAGGTTCGGGTTGTTTGCGCCAATCGCAGTTGCAAGGACAGTTGATAGAGATTTCCTATCAGGACCGGACATCAGCTTCGCACAGGCGCTATGGCTCACATCACCTGGCAACAATCCGGTGCGATAATCAATTTCTATCAATATGGCATTTCTGTTCTATTGGACTCTATCTGCGCGTGCCGTCACATATGGACAAATGAAATTATCCGGAGCCCTTGAAGTGATGAGACCGATTTTGTTCAGCCTGATTGTTGCAACCGCCGCCATGACCGGATTTGGTGCCATTGCGGCTGAACAACTGCCGGCGCTCGACATACCCGAACATGGCCTGGGCCTGCTGCTTGAAACGCCGGACGTGCCCGTAGGTGACATCTTCGGCGAGCGGCCTGTTCTCACCTGAACCCGTCGCCGGGCTCTAAGACATCAGCCTCGCGACACGGGCGCCCGCCTGGTCGGCAATCTTCCTCACATCAACACCGGTCAGCTCACCCCCGCTGACCACCCGCCTGCCCTCAACCAGCAGGTCGCGCACGTTCATCGGACCGCACAGCAACAGGGCCGCCACCGGATCCCAGGCACCCGCTGCTTCAAGGCCTGACACATCCCAGATGGCGATATCCGCCCGCTTGCCCGGCTCGATGGAGCCCAGTTCATTACCCCGTCCCAGCACCTTCGCACCGCCCAGCGTGGCAATTTCCAGGGCTTCGCGCGCCGCAAATGCATTTGCCCCGTGCTTCACCCGCTGCAGCAGCATGGCCTGGCGTGCCTCCGATAGCAGGTGGCCTGCGTCATTGCTGGCCGATCCGTCGACCCCCAGTGCCACCGGCACGCCGGCATCGCACATCTCGCGCACCGGCGCGATGCCCGACCCCAGTCGGCAGTTGGAACACGGACAATGGGCCACGCCGGTTTTGGTCCGGGCGAACAGGTCGATTTCGGTCTCGTCGAGCTTGACACAATGGGCGTGCCACACATGCTCGCCGGTCCAGCCGAGATCTTCGGCATACTGTCCTGGCCGGCAGCCGAAATTTTCCAGCGAATAGGCAATGTCTTCGTCATTCTCGGCCAGGTGCGTGTGCAGCATGACCTGCTTGTCGCGCGCCAGCGCGGCGGCGTCCTTCATCAGGTCGGTGCTGACCGAGAACGGCGAGCACGGCGCCAGGCCGACACGCACCATGGCACCGTCCGACGCATCGTGATGGGCATCCACGACACGGATGAAATCTTCCACAATGTCCAGCTCGTTCTCGACCAGCGTGTCCGGTGGCAGGCCGCCGTCGCTTTCGCCGACGCTCATGGCGCCGCGTGTCGGGTGGAACCGCACGCCCACGGTCTGCGCCGCCTCGATGGTGTCTTCCAGCCTGACACCGTTGGGAAAGATGTAGAGGTGATCCGAACTCATGGTGCAGCCGGACAGGGCAAGCTCGGACAGGCCCAGTTGTGCCGACACGAACATGTCTTGCGGCTGCATCCGCGCCCACACCGGATACAGCGCCCTGAGCCAATCGAACAGCAGCGCGTCCTGACCGGCCGGCACAGCGCGGGTCAGTGTCTGAAACAGGTGATGATGGGTGTTGACCAGGCCCGGCGTCACCACGCATCCGCGCGCGTCGATTGTCTCGTCGCAAGCCTGGCCCTGGTCGGATGTCCCGACAGAGGTGATCACACCGTCCTCTATCACGATAGTCGCACCGGCGATCTCGCGGCGCCCGGCATCCATGGTGACAATCATATCGGCGTTGGTGATCTTGAGTTTCGTCATGCGCACATCGTGCCTTGGCGGTTGTCATCCGCACAAGCGGAAATCAGACATCGCGTGCCGGCACCTGCATAACGTGCATGGAAGGTGTGCACTGTCTGCACCATTTGAGGCTTGATCACAGTGGCCTGGTGCTGATCTAGTCACAGGTTCCGCAACGTCGCTTGGGAGACGGTTTCACATGACCGAAGATCGCCCGGCACTGGCAGCCACCTTGATGGTGGGCTCACTGTGCATGCTCTCCCTGCAGGATTCGCTGGTCAAGCTGGCCAGCGCCGATGTGTCGTTGTGGCAGTTCCAGACACTGCGCGCCATCTGCAACCTGACAATGCTGTTTGTGCTGGCACGCTTCATCTGGGGCAACGGGTCCGCCTGGCCGAAACGGTTCTGGGCAGTGGCCCTGCGCAGCCTGTTTCTCATCGGTGCCATGCTGTCCTTCTTCGGCGCCATTCCATTCCTCAGCCTGTCTGAAGTGGCGGCGGGCCTCTATGTATTTCCGTTGTTCGTGGCGGTGCTGTCTGCGCTGATCCTGGGTGAGAATGTGGGCCCGCGCCGCGCCGTCGCTGTTATGGCAGGGTTCGCAGGAACGCTGCTCATTCTCAAACCGGCATCCGCCTCGTTCCAGTGGGTGTCGCTTGTACCCGTCATGGCCGGTCTGTTTTACGCAGCCACGGTGCTGACCACCAGAAAGTTGTGCCGCGAGGAAAGCCCGGCGACGCTCGCACTGGGCGTCTCGGTGGCCTTTGTCACGGTTGGCATTCTGGGCATCGCCGTTCTGGAAACCGTGCAACCGGCGGCACTGGCCGAAAGCTGGCCTTATCTGTTTGTCGGCTGGAACCCGTTGAGCCTGGAAGTTGCCGGCCTAATCCTGGTCTGCTCCATGCTCAACCTGACCTCCAATATCGGACTGGCCAAGGCCTATCAGAGTGCCGAGTCGAGCTGGCTGGCGCCGTTCGACTATTCCTACCTGATCTTTGCAACCTTCTGGGGCGTGGTGATGTGGGGCGACGTACCCGACCTGTTGTCGTTCACCGGCATGGCCATGATTGCCGGATCCGGCTGCTACGTAGCGTGGCGCGAGCGCAGGGAGAGCCGGTTGCGGGAGGCTGATCTCAACCGGGCGCTGAGATGACAGTGGCGGGGAACGCCCCCGCGGCCCTGCCCCAAACAACTGTTCAAACTAGCTTCATGTCCAAATTGTCACCCTCGGGCTTGTCCCGAGGGTCCACCTCAACCGTATCTGGATCCTCGGGACAAGCCCGAGGATGACAGTACAAAGAGGGCTTCAATCCCCGTTTTCACGGGGATGACATCAGTTCACGCACGGAGAACGGCCGGCCGAAGGCGGACAAGCTGTTCGACCAGCAATAAAGCGCAGCCGAAGGCTGCTGGCGTGAGCGAAGTAAAACAATCCCAGCCTTCGTCGGGATGACAATGCCTTACTGCCTCACACATACCGGAACACGAACACGAACCAGCAAGCCACAATGCCCATCGGCCACCACAGCGGCGAGCCGACAAAAAACAGCCAGGCGATGAAGATGAAGGCTGAACCCAGCAGCGAGATGAACAGCCGGTCGCCACGCGTGGTGTCTATGGCAAACACGCCCCGGCGCGGATCGCCGCCCGGGCGATAGTATTCCCACACGCCCATGACAGTAATGGCCAACACAATGAACAGGAAGAAACTGGCCGTGGCCGGTGTCCAGGCCATCCAGGTCTTGCCCAGCGGCAAGGTCCACCATTTGGCAGAGAACATGACAACATCATCCATAATATGCCCTCCTGTTCAGACCCGGCCCAGGGCAAAGCCCTTGGCGATGTAGTTGCGCACGAAATAGATCACGATCGCACCGGGTATGATGGTCAGCGTCCCGGCTGCCGCCAGCAGCCCGAGTTCGTAGCCCGACGAGGACGCGGTCTTGGTCATGGTCGCCGCAATCGGCTTGGCTGCAACCGCCGTCAGCGTCTTGGCCAGCAGCAGTTCGACCCAGGAGAACATGAAGCAGAAGAACGCCGCCACGCCGACACCGGCGGCAATGGTGGGCACGAAAATCTTCACGAAAAACGCCGGGAACGAATAGCCGTCCACATAGGCCGTCTCGTCAAGCTGCTTCGGCACGCCCGACATGAAACCTTCCAGGATCCACACCGCCAGCGGAATGTTGAACAGCGTATGCGCCAGCGCCACGGCCAGGTGGGTATCGAAGATGCCGATTGCCGAATACAGCTGGAAGAACGGCAGCGCAAACACGGCCGCCGGGGCCATGCGGTTGGTGAGCAGCCAGAAGAACAGGTGCTTGTCGCCGAGAAAGCGATAGCGTGAAAACGCATAAGCGGCAGGAAGCGCTACTGTCACCGACAATACCGTGTTGATGGTCACATAGATGATCGAGTTGATATAGCCGGTGTACCAGGTCGGGTCGGTAAAGATGGTCCGGTAGTTTTCCAGCGTGAAATTCTGCGGCCACAGGGTGAACGAGCCGAGGATTTCATTGGTGGTCTTGAACGACATCGACACCAGCCAGTAGATCGGCAGCATCAGGAAGATGATGTAAATCGTCGGGATCAGCCACTTGGCTCTTGCCATCACTGTTCCTCCCCTCTGGTCATCACGGTGTAGAATATCCAGCTGAACAGCAGGATCACCAGGAAGTAGATCAACGACATGGCAGCCGCCGGCCCGAGATCGAACTGGCCCAGTGCGATCTTCACCAGGTCAAGTGACAGCAGTGTCGTCGAATTGCCGGGCCCGCCGCCGGTCAGCACCGACGGTTCGGTATAGATGTTGAAAGAGTCCATGAAGCGTAAAAGAACGGCGATGGTCAGAACCCGCTTCATCTTCGGCAGCTGGATATACCTGAAGATCGCCCACGAGCTGGCCCCGTCAATGCGCGCAGCCTGGTAATAGGCATCGGGGATCGACACCAGACCGGCATAGGCCAAAAGCACCACCAGCGATGTCCAGTGCCACACGTCCATCAGGATGAGCGTGAACCAGGCATCCCCAGGCTGGCGGGTATAGTTGTAGTCAAACCCGATGGTGTTCAGCGTCTTGCCCAGCAGGCCAATCTCCGGCAGGCCGAAAATGTTCCACATGGCGCCGACCACGTTCCACGGGATCAGCAGCGGCATGGCCATCAGCACCAGACAGACAGACACCCAGGGTCCTTTTCGCGGCATGGCGAGCGCAATGATGACGCCCAGCGGTATTTCTATCGCCAGGATGGTGCCGGTGAAAAACAGCTGGCGCCCGAGCGCGTCATGGAAGCGTGGCGAGCGCAGGATTTCCTCGAACCAGCGCAGGCCGGCCCAGAAAAACACGTTGTCGCCAAAGGTCTCCTGAACCGAATAATTGACCACCGTCATCAGCGGAACGATAGCGTTGAAGGCCACCAGGATCAGAACCGGCGCGACGAAGAACCAGGCTTTCTGGTTGACGGTCTTGTTCATGGCCGCCCCTCCCGGCCCGCCAGCCAACCATTGCTGTAGATCCGGGTTGCCGCCGGGTCGAATTCAAGTCGGGCGGTTTCCGACGGGATTGCACCGCCTTCCTCAACCAGCAGCCGGACCCGGCCGCCGGCGCTGTCTGTCTCCACCACGGAAAACCGGCCCGCATCGGACACCTTGACCACCCGGGCCTCCAGACCCTGGCGGGCGAATTTCACGAACTCGGGACGCACACCTATTTCGGATTTTCCGGCCTTGGCCACCGCCTTGTTGGCTGTGGCGATCTTTTTGCCGGCAATATAGGCGTGGCCGTTCTTCACCTCGCACGCCAGCACGTTCATGCCGGGTGAGCCGATGAAGTGGCCGACAAATGTGTGGTGCGGTTCCTCAAACAGTTCCTTCGGTGTGCCGACCTGCACCACTTCTCCGACGTTCATCACCACGACCTTGTCGGCAAAGGTGATCGCCTCAGTCTGGTCGTGGGTCACGTAGATCATGGTGTTCGGAACCCGGGTGTGCAGTTCCTTCAGCTTGGAGCGCAACTGGAACTTCAGATGCGGGTCAATCACGGTGAGCGGTTCATCAAACAGGATGGCGTTGACATCGGTGCGCACCAGCCCGCGGCCCAGCGAGATCTTCTGCTTGCCGTCAGCGGTCAGCCCGGATGCCCGGTTGCCGAGCGTCGCGGTAAGATCATTCATCTCCGCCACCTCCAGCACCCGCTTGTTGACGGTGGTCTCGTCGACACCGCGATTGCGCAGCGGAAACGCCAGATTGTCGTAGACCGTCATGGTGTCGTAAACGACAGGAAACTGGAAAACCTGCGCGATCTTGCGCTGTTCCGGCGGCAGGCGGGTGACGTCGTGATCATCAAACAGGATGCTGCCGTGCGATGGCGTCAGCAGGCCGGAGATCAGGTTGAGCAAGGTTGTCTTGCCACACCCGGAAGGTCCAAGCAGCGCATAGGCACCGCCGTCATCCCAATCGAGGTTGAGCTCCTTCAGCGCCCAGTCTTCGTCGTTGACCGGGTTTGGCATATAGGCATGTTTGAGATTTTTCAGGGTTATCCGGGCCATGTCACGCCGCCTTTCCGGCTGGGGACAGGTCGACCAGATGTCCGTCTGCATCAAAGTAGAAGCATTTCGACATGTCGGCGTAAAACCGGGCAAAGCGGCCGGTCTCGAACGGATGCACGCCGTGCGACAGGGACACCCAGGGATGATCATGCGCATGAAAGTGAATGATGCTTTCCGAACCGGTCAGTTCGGCGACCTTGACCTTGCCCTCGATGACAACCGACCTGGTCGACTGGCGCACCGGCGACACGTGATGCGGACGGATACCGATGGTGTACTCACCCTCGGCAAGTCCCTTGTCAGCCTTCCACGACACGCCTTCGTCCAACAGCACCCAGCCGGATTTGACCGAAGCTCTGGCCAGGTTGATCGGCGGTTCTGAGAAAACTTTGGCCGATTCCAGGCCGGACGGATTCCGGTAGATATCCCCGGTCGGACCGAAATCCACAACCCGGCCTTCGTGCATGGCGGCGGTCTGCCCGCCCAGCAACAGCGCCTCTGTCGGTTCGGTGGTCGCATAGACCACCACGCAATTGCGCTCCGCAAACAGTCTCGGCAGTTCGTCGCGCATTTCCTCGCGCAGTTTGAAATCAAGATTGGCGAGCGGTTCGTCGAGCAGGATCAGGTCACTGTCCTTGACCAGCGCGCGCGCCATGGCGGTGCGTTGCTGCTGGCCACCCGACAGTTCCGACGGCCTGCGGTCGAGCATGGCGGATATCCGCATCAGCTCGGCCATCTCGCCGACCCGGGTTCGGATTTCCTCGGCCGGGAGTCGTGCAACGCGCAGCGGCGAGGCGATGTTGTCAAACACCGACATGTTGGGATAGTTGATGAACTGCTGGTAGACCATCGACACATTGCGTTTCTGGACCGCGGTGCCGGTTACATTCCTGCCGTCGAACCAGACCTCGCCCGATGTCGGTTTCTCAAGGCCCGCCATCATTTGCATCAGCGTTGTCTTGCCGGCAAGCGTGGTGCCCAGCAGAATGTTGAAACTTCCCGGTTCAAACGTCAGGTCGGTCGGGTGAATATGAACATCCGCCCCCACTTTCTTGCCCACGTTTTTCAGTTCAAGCGCCATAGCGCATCCTGCCGCCGCTTAGAGTTCCGACTCAAGGTTTAAAATAATTATTCGGGTATGGGGGAGCAGCCCGGCGTCTGAAATGCCGGACCGCTCATCACGCACGGGAGAAAATGCGCTTCCCTACTGCGCCCAGCGCTTGACGATTTCTTCGTAAGCAATCGTCTTGCCTGGCTCCTTCTCATTGGCCAACTTCGCAGCCGGGCCGTTCTCCTTGCCGAGCCACTCGGCAGGATCCTTGGCTTCGTTCAGGCGCGGACCGCAACCACCGTAGACCTTGGCCTGTTCGTCTGCGGCCTGCATGCGGCTCATGACCTGGTCCATTTCACCGGCCAGGCGATCCATGGCCTGCTGCGGTGTAAACGCACCGGAGTTCACGTCACCGATATTCTGCCACCACAACTGCGCCAGTTTCGGATAGTCGGGCACGTTGACACCTGTCGGCGTCCAGTTGACCCGGTCCGGCGAGCGGTAGAACTCGATCAGGCCACCCAGCTTCGGCGCCCGCTTGGTGAAGTGATCATGCCGCACGGTGCTGTCGCGAATGAAGGTCAGCCCGACGTCGGACTTCTTCACATCCACCGTCTTGGACACCACGAACTGGGCGTAAAGCCAGGCAGCCTTGGCGCGGTCGACCGGAGTGGATTTCAGAATTGTCCACGAACCGGCATCCTGGTAACCCAGCTTCATGCCGTCTTTCCAGTACGGACCATGCGGGCTTGGTGCCATGCGCCACTGCGGATTGCCGTCATCGTCGACGGTATTGTTGCCTTCCGATTTCGGCGCAACCATTGAGGCCGTAAACGCCGTGTACCAGAAAATCTGCTGGGCCACATTGCCTTGTGCCAGGGCCGGCAGCGACTGGTAGAAGTCATAGTCTGCCGCACCGGGAGGTGCATACTTGCGCAGCCACTCATCCCACTTGGCGATGGCGAACACGGACGCCGGGGCATTGGTGCCGCCGCCCCGGGCGACGGATGCGCCCGACGGATTGCAGCTGTCTGCTTCCATGCGGATGCCCCACTCGTCGATTGGACGGCCGTTGGGCAGGCCCGGAGACGTGGCACCGGCCATGGACAGCCAGGCATCGGTCATGCGCCAGCCAAGGTCAGGCGCGCGCTTGCCATAATCCATGTGCCCGTAGATACGGACACCATCGATTTCCTTGACGTCTTCACTGAAGAACTGCGCGATGTCCTCATATGCAGACCAGTTGACCGGCACGCCCAGCTCATAACCATACTTGGCCTTGAACTGCGCCCTCAGTTCGGGCTTGTCGAACCAGTCCTTGCGGAACCAGTACAGGTTGGCGAACTGCTGATCCGGCAGCTGGTAAAGCTTGCCGTCAGGTCCGGTGGTAAATGACTTGCCGATGAAATCTTCCACATCCAGGCCCGGATTGGTGACGCCTTTGCCTTCACCTTCCATCCAGTCGGACAGGTTGACCGCCTGTTGCAGGCGCGAATGAGTGCCGATCAGGTCGCTGTCATTGATGTAGGCATCATACAGATTGCGGTTGGTCTGCATCTGGGTCTGTACCGCCTGCACGACCTCGCCTTCGCCGAGAAGCTGGTGATTGACCTTGATGCCGGTGATTTCTTCAAACGCCTTTGTCAGCGTCTTGGATTCGTACTCATGCGTCGGAATGGTTTCCGACAGCACATTGATCTCCATGCCCTTGAACGGCTCCGCCGCCTTGATGAACCATTCCATCTCTTTCAACTGGTCTTCTTTCGAAAGCGCGGATGGCTGGAATTCGTCGTTTACCCACTTCTCTGCTGCGGCCATGTCGGCCTGCGCAGGAAGAGCCGCAGCGCCCAGTGCAAATACCGCAACTGACGCCAAAAGCAGCTTTTTCATGATGTCTCCTCCAACTGATTTGCATACGCACTCATTCACGACAGCGGTGCGTCACATCGCTAGGACATAACGAATAAAAACGAAAGTCAATGGTTTTCTAATTGATTTATTCGAAAAAAATCGCAACAATTATGAAAATAACCGAAGGGATGCGTCGTGACGGCATTGCCGCCCAGACAGATGGATATTCTCGAGATCGCCCGCCGCGAAGGTCGTGTGGACGTGGAAACACTTGCGCACCGTTTTGATGTGACACCACAGACAATCCGCAAGGATCTCAATGACCTGTGCGACATGGAAAAGCTCAACCGGGTGCACGGCGGTGCGGTGTTTCCGTCCAATACGGTCAACATGGCCTACCAGGCGCGGCGCGAAATCGCCTCTGACGGCAAGGCCCGCATTGCCCGCGCCATCGCAGACCTGATCCCGGACAATTCGTCGCTGATCCTCAATATCGGCACCACAACCGAACAGGTCGCCTACGCCCTGCGCCGCCACCAGGGGTTGATGGTGATCACCAACAACCTCAATGTCGCCTACATACTCTCTGACGCTCCGGGAGTTGAAGTGGTGGTATCCGGCGGCATGGTACGCAAGGCCGACGGCGGCATTGTCGGTGCCGCCGCGATTGACCTGATCCGGCAGTTCAAGGTCGACTTCGCTGTGATCGGCACTTCCGCGATTGATGAACAAGGCTCTCTGCTTGATTTTGACTATCGCGAAGTGCGCGTGTCACAGGCCATTCTGGGCCAGGCCCGGACCAGCATTCTGGCGGCTGACACCAGCAAGTTCGAACGCCGGGCGCCGGTGCAGATCGGCGAGCTGGAAGACATCGACGTCTTCGTCACCGACGAGGAGCCGCCCCGCAGCATCCGGAAGATTTGCAGCGATGCGAAAATCCGCCTCGAGATTGCACAGGCGGACATGACGGTCGGAAAGGCGGCTGAATGAACAAGCAGTCGCAGCACGCGCGCCTGACGCCGCATTATGACGTGCTGATCATCGGTGGCGGCATCAATGGCTGCGGCATTGCCCGTGATGCCGCTGGCCGGGGCTATTCGGTGTGCCTGTGCGAAGCAGGTGACTTCGGCGGCGGCACATCCTCGGCATCGACAAAACTGATCCACGGCGGCCTGCGCTATCTGGAACATTATGAGTTCATGCTGGTCCGCAAGGCTTTGATGGAGCGCGAAGTGCTGTGGAAAATCGCCCCGCATATCATCTGGCAGATGCGGTTTGTGCTGCCGCATCATTCCGGGCTGCGTCCGGCCTGGCTTCTGCGTCTCGGCCTGTTCCTGTATGACCATATTGGCGGGCGCAAGCTGTTGCCTCCAACATCCAGCCTGAACCTGCAGCACGATGAAGCCGGCGGGCCGCTGAAGAAGCTGTTCAAGAAGGCATTTGAATACTCAGACTGCTGGGTTGAGGACTCCCGGCTGGTCGTCTTGAACGCGCTCGACGCAGCAGAACGCGGCGCCAGCATGCTGCCGCGCACCAAAGTCGCCCGGGCGCGACGCAGCAGCGGTAACTGGCAGGTCGAGATGGAGGACACCCTCACCGGTCACAGGCAAACCGTTACCGCAGACATCATCATCAATGCGGCAGGCCCGTGGGTCGATATGGTTCTAAAGCAGGTGTTCGGGCACAACGACGCCAACAATGTCCGCCTGGTGCGCGGCAGTCATATCGTCATCCGCCGAAAATTCGATCACGACAAGGCCTACATTTTTCAAAACGACGACAACCGCATCATCTTCGCCATTCCCTATGAGGTCGACTACACCCTGATCGGCACCACTGACGCCGAACACGGGCGTGAAATGGACAAACCTGAAATATCGTCCGGGGAGATTGACTATCTGTGCGCAATGGCCAGTGAGTATTTTGCAGAACCGGTGACCAGATCAGATGTCGTGTGGACCTATTCAGGTGTCCGTCCGCTGTATGACGACGGTGCCAGCAAGGCACATGAAGCCACCCGTGATTACGTGGTGAGGGCAGATGGCGACAGTGCCACGGGACTGCTGCTCAACATTTTCGGCGGCAAGATCACCACATTCCGGGTGCTTGCCGAAGAAATTCTGAAAGATATCGAAAAGAACCTGGGCGCGCGCCAGCCTCCCTGGACCGCGCATGCCGCCCTTCCAGGTGGTGATTTCGCGGCACAGGAGTTTGACGCACTTGTCGATCAATACGCAGAAGCCCACCCGCGGCTGGACCGCAAGCTGATCACCCGGCTGGTGCGCCAGTATGGAACCCGGGCTTCCCTGGTGCTCGGTGACGCCCAGAAAACGACCGATCTCGGCAAGGCATTCGGCCATGACCTGTATGAGGCAGAGGTCACCTACCTGATGCAGCACGAATGGGCGTTCACACCACAGGATGTGTTGTTCAGGCGGACAAAACTCGGCATTGCCTTCGACGGCAAGCAGACACAGGCCTTGCAGAAATTCATGGATCGTGCTGCCAAGAACATGCATATGACAACAAGTAAAACCGCCGTGCGCTAGGTGGTTGCAGCAACGGGGCAAACCATGGGCAATTACGTTCTAGCCATTGATCAGGGAACAACATCTTCACGGGCGATCATTTTTGATCAGGGCCAGAACATCGTCGCAGTGGGCCAGCAGGAATTTGCCCAGCATTTCCCGAAATCCGGCTGGGTCGAGCACGACGCGGAAGACATCTGGTCAAGTGTTGTCGCCACCTGCAGGGAAGCTATCCGCAAAGCCGGTGTCGCGCCATCGGACATCGCGGCAGTCGGCATCACCAACCAGCGCGAAACCACGCTCATGTGGGATCGCGAGACAGGCAAATGCGTCCACCGGGCCATCGTCTGGCAGGACCGGCGCACCTCTGAATTTTGCGCAACGCTGAAACAGGCCGGACACGAGAAAGGCTTCAGCGCAAAAACCGGACTGCTGCTCGATCCCTATTTTTCCGGCACCAAGGCCGCCTGGCTGCTGGACAATGTGAAAGGCCTGCGCGCAAAGGCCAAGGCCGGACGCATAGCCTTCGGCACCATCGACAGCTTCCTGATCTGGCGGCTCACAGGCGGCACATCACACGTCACCGACGCCACCAACGCCTCGCGCACGCTGATGTACAACATCAAGACGAACAAGTGGGACAAGAAGCTGCTCGAAGTGCTGGACGTTCCCGCAAATGTGCTGCCGGACGTTCTCGACTGTTCGGCGGACTTTGGCGTTACCGATGCATCGATCCTGGGGGCGGCCATTCCAATCATGGGCGTGGCCGGCGATCAGCAGGCCGCCACCATCGGCAATGCCTGTTTCAGGCCCGGCATGCTGAAATCAACCTATGGCACCGGCTGCTTTGCCCTGCTCAATACGGGCTCAGACATGGTGCGGTCGAAAAACCGGTTGCTGACCACCATCGCCTACCGGCTTGACGGCAAGACAACCTATGCGCTGGAAGGATCGATTTTCATGGCCGGCGCAACCGTGCAATGGCTGCGTGACGAAATGGGATTTTTGAAAGCCGCCAGTGACAGCGGCGCGATGGCTGCAAAGGCTGACCCGGAACAGGACGTCTATCTGGTTCCCGCCTTCACCGGGCTTGGCGCACCCCACTGGGACGCAGATGCCCGCGGTGCAATCTTCGGCCTGACCCGCGCCTCCGGTCCCAATGAACTGGCCCAGGCAGCGCTTGAGGCAGTTTGCTACCAGACCCATGATCTGCTGTCCGCCATGCAGAAGGACTGGAAGTCTGATACCGCCCGCAAGACTGTGTTGCGTGTCGACGGCGGCATGGTAGCGTCAGACTGGACAATGCAGCGTCTTGCCGATCTGCTGAAAGCACCGGTCGACCGGCCGGAGGTTCTGGAAACCACCGCGCTGGGCGCCGCCTGGCTTGCCGCATCCCGCGCCGGTCTGTGGCCGAACGCCTCAGGTTTTGCCAAATCATGGGCCCTCGATCAGCGCTTCAAACCAAAGATGAAGCAGGCGGTCCGGCAACGAAAGATCGCCGGCTGGACGGACGCGGTCAGGCGGACGCTGAGTTGAGCTGCCCCGGGTTTCCGCGTCGTGATGGTTTCAGCGGGTCGATGCGACAACCGGCGATTTCGTTGCGCCACATACCGCTATAAGGGCACCGGTGATGTAGATGACCAGGCCACCAAGTGTTGCCGCGGAATAATACACCCGTCCATCGAAAAGCTGCATCACAAACACCATCGCAGGGCCAAGCGCAGTGACCGCCGCTATCATTGATGCCGGGATAAGCGGGACGGCTTTCTGCACCAGATAGAGCGGAAACGCGATGACCGCTAAACCGATCACGACGATCCGGACCAGGTCTCCGGCCGGCGTCGCAACGTCCTTGTCATCCACTCCGATCAAGAAGGCCATCAGTGCCAGCAAGGTGTAAAGCACGAAGCGAAGTCCGAACTGTGCCAGAGGACCGACGCCCCTGCCGTTTAGCCGCACCGAATAGAGAATGACGAACGCGGTGCACCCGCCAGACAGCGCTGAGAGACAGACACCAGTCAGTGCGGCAAGCCAGCCGCCTCGAACAAAGCCGGAGAAGCCGAATACAGTGATCGCCGCAAGCGAAACGATTGACAACAGGATCAACGCATTGCCGATCCGGACCAGACGCCGTTTTGCCGACCGGGCCTCCTGCAGTCCCAGCCACCCCGCCATGACTGTACCCAACGGGACCATGCCGGAGAAAATGGTGAACACCACCGCCGGTTCGATAAGCTGAACCGCGATGAAGTAGGTGGTCCAGGTCAGAGCCGCAAACAGGTTGAGGGCGGCAACGATCCTCCATGCCCGGAAAGACGCCGCAAGCTCGGCTGGACGAAAGACTGCCGTGGCGAGCGTGCAGCCGACGACGGAAATGCCAAACACCCAAGTGCCGACAAGAAACGAGTCCACTTCCTGAAAGACAGCCCCGAGATACACCGCCTGGAAGGCTTCCAAGGTGACAAAGGACAGGCAGCAGATCAGCCCTATATGTGTGTGGGACATAGCGGTTGCTCCGGATTTTCCAACCAAAGCTATGGATTTTTCGTGCAGGATGTGGTCGAAATCTCCGGAAATTTGGCGTAATCCTGCAGGTCTCAAAATGGACGCACTCGACATTCGGATCGTGGAAACACTGCAAAAACGCGGTGACATAACTCATGCGGAACTTGCAGACCTGGCAGGCTCAACAGCTTCGACATGTCTTCGACGGGTTCGCGATCTGCAAAAATCCGGAATACTGACCAAAAATATCTATATCGCCGATGCCGGCAGACTTGGGCGTGGGCTGCAGGCAATCATCACAGCCACAACGAAAGATCACACACGCGCGGACAGGGACGCATTGGCAAAGTGTATCCGGGCGGAACCGGCCATTGCCTATGCCTACGGTGTGACAGGTGAGCTCGACGCGATCCTGATCGGAAACTTCAGGGACATGGTTGAATACCAGGAGGTATGCGATCGTCTATTCGATGGTGTTGAAAGCGTAGTGCGGTACACGACGCATTTCATTTCCGAGACCTACAAGGATGATCCGGCCATTCCGTGCGATGCGGTAACGGGAAATCCAGGCGGGTGAGTAGGTTCAGAGCCTATTCCGCCTCGTCCATAAGATGACACGAGACCTGCGCGGCGCGGGCCGGCTGCAAAAGCGGGGTCTCGGCGGCGCATCGGTCAAACACCACCGGGCAGCGCGGATGAAAGGCGCAGCCGGTTGGCGGGTCGATGGGAGACGGCAATTCGCCCTTCAACAGCACGCGTTCCTTGTGCCGGCCCGGGTCAGGCACCGGCGTGGCCGACAGCAGTGCCTGCGTATAGGGGTGTCTCGGATCATCGAACAACACCTGTCTGGCTGCCTGCTCGACCGGTTTGCCCAGATACATCACCATGACCTCGTCCGCGATATGTTTCACCACCGACAGGTCATGGGAGATAAACAGATAGGCCAGTTGCAGCTTGTCCTGCAGTTCACCGAGCAGATTCAGAACCTGCGCCTGGATCGACACATCCAGCGCCGATACCGGTTCGTCCAGCACCAGTATGTCAGGGTCCAGCATCAACGCGCGCGCAATGGCTATGCGCTGACGCTGGCCGCCCGAAAACATGTGCGGATAGCGGTCATAGTGTTCAGGGCGCAGGCCCACCGCCTGCATCATGGCCCTGGCCTTGTCGCCCCTTTCCGCCTTTGCCAGCGGCGTGTTCATCATCAAAGGTTCTTCCAGGGCAGATCCGATTTTCTGGCGCGGATTGAGCGAGCCGTACGGGTTCTGGAACACCATCTGCACCTTGGGCCGCAGTTTGCGGCGCACGTTCTTGTTGCCGTCCGCCAGGTCTTCGCCGGAAATCTGCAACGACCCTGCCGTCGGATCCTCAATCATGGTCACAACCCGGGCAAGCGTGGACTTGCCGCAGCCGGACTCCCCCACCACGGCCAGGGTTTGTTTTCGGCTCAACTCGAAACTGACCCCGTCCAGCGCTTTGACGGTGGCCGGCTTGGCGTAAAGGCTGCCAGGCAGCGTGTAATGTTTTTTCAGGTCGCTTGCGCGCAGGACGACTTCATCACTCATGCCGTCACTCCGTTTCCGGGGTGGTTTTGCGGCACACCTTTGACCAGCGGATAGTGACAGAACGCCAGGCCGAGGCCGGCGGACGCCCGGGTCGGCGACTGGGTGCGGCATCGGTCAGTGGCATGGCCGCACCGTGGCGAAAACAGGCATCCGTCCGGCCTGTCGAACTGGCCCGGCACCACGCCCGGGATGGACGGCAGCGTCTTTGAAGTTGCCCGTTCCGGCAATGCCGCCAGCAAGGCAGCCGTGTAAGGATGGTGCGGTTCGGAAAACAGGTCCACCACCGGCTGTTCCTCGACCTTCTGTCCGGCATACTGCACGGAGACCCGCTGCGCCGTCTCGGCCACCACGCCCATATCATGCGTGATGAGAACCAGGCCCATGTCGGTCTCGCGCTGCAGGTTCAAGAGCAGATCGAGAATTTGCGCCTGAATGGTTACATCGAGCGCGGTTGTCGGCTCGTCTGCGACCAGCAGTTTCGGATTGCACGAAATCGCCATGGCGATCATCACACGCTGGCTCATGCCGCCGGACAGTTGATGCGGAAACGCACTGAGGCGTTTTTCAGGTGCCGGAATGCCGACCAGGTCCAGCAGTTCAATGCTGCGCGCCTTGCATTCAGCCCGCGACATGCCCAGATGCACCTTGAGCGCCTCACCCAGTTGAAAACCGACGGTGAAGCAGGGATTGAGGCTCGACATGGGCTCCTGGAAGATCATGGCGATGTCCTTGCCGACAACCTGGCGGCGCTGCCGGGCCGACAGGGCGAGCAGGTCCTTGCCGTCAAAATTCAGCCGGTCCGCGGTTACCGTCGCCGTCCACGGCAACAGACCCATCATGGCCAGCATGGCAACCGACTTTCCGGACCCGGATTCACCGACAATGGCCAGCACGTCGCTGGCATCCAGGCTGAGTGACAACCCGTCCACAGCGCGAAACGCACCGCCTGCGGTGGCAAATTCTACTGTCAGGTTTTCAATCTCTAAAAGAGCCATGGTTGTTGAAATTTCACCTTTGTAGTATTATCTTGATGTTGGAGACAAAATCATGAGCACGAAACCACTTCCGATGCCGCCAATGCGGCCTATAAATGGACCCACGGGCCCAAAACCGGGCTATTGAGCAGTCATTTGTCATCACTTGACTGCTCCAGTGCATCTATTGCATCCATCGCCAGGCGGCCTGCTTCGCTGCGCAATTCTATAAAATCCCTGTAAACATCAATCTTGCGCTCGGCTTCGAGTGCTGCATAGCGCTCTCCGCGCATGTCCTCGGCCAGTTGCGCGATGACGTCGACCTGCTGGTAATAGCGGATCACCGGTTCAATCACATCGCCGGGCAGGATCTGTATTTCACCGACAATTGCCTGGAATGCCGGATTGCCGGTTTCCTTGGGCACGAAGGGTGTGAAAGGCGGCGTCTGGCCCGTACCGGCCATTATCTGCTTCGCCATCTCTTCGACGTGTTCGGTGTCATCCTGCAGGATCCAGCGCGGCACGTGGCAACTGATTTCAGCCCGCAAGGCAATCTTGCAGTCCCTGATACGTTCCGCCCGCCGCCCGTTCTGCAGCCGGCGTTCGCGCTGATATCCCACGTACCAGCCAATCATGGTGACCAGGGCCGCGATGACGGCAGCTACCAGAGCCGGTCCTATCATTGTCGATCCATACATCGCCTCAGCTCCGCTTCAGCTTGGGGTCGAGCGCATCGCGCAGGCCGTCGCCCATCAGGTTGATGGCCAGCACCGTGAGCAGGATGGCCAGGCCGGGCAGCGTCACCACCCACCAGGCACGCAGGATGAATTCGCGCGCCTCAGCCAGCATGGTGCCCCATTCCGGCGTCGGCGGCTGTGCGCCCATGCCCAGAAAACCAAGGGCAGCCGCATCAAGAATGGCCGTAGAGAAAGACAATGCCGCCTGGACAATCAACGGCGCCATGCAATTGGGCAGGATCGTATGGAACATCAGGCGCAACGGCCTGACACCGGCAACCCTGGCCGCTGTCACATAATCCTTGTTTCTTTCGCCCAGCACCGCGGCCCGCGTCAGGCGCACATAATGCGGTTGCTGGACAATCGCGATGGCAATCATCGCATTGGTCAGGCTGGGGCCGAGTATGGCGACCAGCACCAGCGCCAGAAGCAGGCTCGGAAACGACAGGATGATGTCCATCAGCCGCATGATCAGCGTATCGACAGCACCGCCCACAAACCCGGCAACCAGGCCGACGGTGACGCCGACCGCCATGGCGCCAACCACAACTATGCACCCGACAAACAGCGAATAGCGGCTGCCATGTATCAGCCTCGACAGCATGTCGCGGCCCACCGCATCGGTGCCCAGGAGGAAGCGCCAGTCACCGCCTTCCTGCCACACAGGCGGGGTCAGCAGCGCATCGCGGTATTGCGCAGTAGCACCATGCGGCGCAATCAGGTCGGCCAGCAGCGCAACCAGACAGACAAAGATGAAAAACCACATGCCGATAACCGCGCCGCGGTTCTCGCTGAAATAGTGCCAGAATTCCTGCAGATCGGCGCGCAGGCCGGTGGCGCGAGTATCGCTGGAGGTTTCAATGGCTTGATCGCTCATGGTCTCATCACCTCACATGCCGGATACGCGGATTGACCAGCCCGTACAGCAGGTCGACGATGAGATTCACCGTCATTACGATAACCGCAATCATCAACAGGCCGCCCTGGACCGACGGATAGTCGCGCCGGAAAATACTGTCCACCATCCACTTGCCGATACCCGGCCATGAAAAGATCGTCTCGGTGAGAATGGCGCCGGCCAGCAATACGCCGACCTGCAGGCCAATGGTGGTGATCACAGGTATCATCGCATTGCGCAGGGCATGCACGCCGACCACGCGCATCGGTGACATGCCCTTGGCCCGCGCAGTGCGCACATAATCCTCGCTCAGGACCTCCAGCATCGCAGACCGGGTCTGGCGCGCAACAACCGCCAGCGGAATGGTACCCAGCACGATGGTCGGCAGGATGAGATGCGACACCGCAGAAGAAAACGCCCCCTTCTGGCCAGACAACAGACTGTCGATCAGCATGAAACCGGTGACCGGTTTGAAAAAATACAACAGTGATATGCGGCCCGACACCGGGGTCCACCCCAACGTGCCGGAAAACAGGATAATCAGCAGCAGACCCCACCAGAAAATCGGCATTGAATAACCGACCAGCGCGGTACCCATAATGGCCTGATCCGGCCATGACCCGCGCCGCGTGGCTGCATAGATACCGGCCGGCACGCCAATGAAGACGGCAAAAATGATGGCGCAGATTGACAATTCCAGCGTGGCCGGAAACAGGGTGAAGAACTCATCCCACACAGGTTTCTTGGTCACCAGCGAATTGCCCAGATCCCCCTGCAGCGCCGAAAAGAAGTAATCGAGATACTGTTCCCAGATCGGCCGGTCATAACCGAACTGCTTCATCAATGCAGCGTGGCGTTCAGGTGATACACCGCGCTCACCCGCCATCAGTTCCACCGGATCGCCGGGCAGCACCCTGATAAACGCAAACGCGGCAATGGTGACCCCGATAAATGTCGGAATAATCAACCCAATTCGGCGCAGAAGAAATTGAAACATGAAAGCCCCACCTCCCGCCGTGACCTGAAAATTCAGGACACGGCAGGCACTTTTGTTGTCACAGGGTCAGGCCTATTCAGCGAGATCGACGCCGTCGAACCAGTGACCGCCCAACGGGTCCATCACATAGCCGGACACCTTCTTCGACATCGGCATGAACACCACCGAATGGGCAATGGTTGCCCATGGCGCCTCACGCTTGAACACCACCTGGGCATCTTCATAAAGCTTGGTGCGCTCAGCCTTGTCCGACACCGTCTTGGCTTTCTGCACCAGGGCTTCAAAGTCCTTGTTGCACCACTGTGCACGGTTTGATCCGCCGACGGCATCACAGCCCAGCAACACGGCCAGGAAGTTGTCCGGATCGCCATTGTCACCGGTCCAGCCCAGCAGCACCGCACCATCACGGTCCTTTGCCTTGGACAGCTTGAGATACTCACCCCACTCATAGGACACGATCTCGACACCGACACCGATCTTGGAGAAATCCGACTGGATCAGTTCCGCCATGCGCCGGGCATTGGGGTTGTAGGGACGTTGCACCGGCATCGCCCAGATCTTCATTTTCAGGTCCTTGACACCGGCGGCTTCCAGCATCTTCTTTGCCGCTTCGGGATCGTATGGATCGTCGTTCACCGAAGTGTTGTAGGACCACATGGTCGGTGGAATCGGATTCTTGGCTTCCTTGCCTGCGCCCTGGAACACCGCATCAAGAATCGACTGCTTGTTGATCGCCATGTTCAGCGCCTTGCGCACTTCCGGCTTGTCGAACGGGGCCACCAGCGAGTTGTAGGCGAGATACCCCACATTGAGGCCTTCCTGTTCCATCACCTGCAGGTTCGGGTCTGCCTTCAGATCGGCCAGGTCCGCCGGGTTCGGATAAGGCGCCACGTGGCACTCTCCGGCTTTCAGCTTCTGCTGGCGCACCGATGCATCGGTTGTGATGGCGAACACCAGGTCATCGATTGGCTGCTTGCCGGCCCAGTATCCCTCATGCGCGGCATAACGGATGACAGCGTCCTTCTGATAGGCAACAAACTTGAACGGCCCGGTGCCGACAGGCTGCTGGTTCAGCAGTTCCTTCTTGCCGTCCGCTTCCAGCTTGGCTGCATACTCAGCCGACATGATGGAGGCAAAATCCATCGCCAGGTTGGCAATCATCGGTGCTTCGGGCCGGTTCAGCACGAACTTGACGGTATTGTCGTCAACCTTCTCAACCGACTTGAGCAGGTCAGGCATCGACATGCCGTCAAAATACTCCCAGGCGATCCCGGCGGTATACTGGTTCCAGGGATGATCCTTCTTCAACTGGCGCTCGAACGAGAACACGACGTCATCAGCGTTGAAATCCCGGCTGGGCGTGAAGAAGTCTGTGGTCTGGAACTTGACGCCCTTGCGCAATTTGAATGTGTACTCCAGCCCGTCGCTGGAAACCTCCCAGCTTTCAGCCAGGCCCGGGATCACTTCCGATGTGCCGCGCTTGAACTCCACCAGCCGGTTGTACAATGGCTTCGACGATGCGTCGAAGGTTGTACCAGCCGTAAACGGCGCCGGGTCGAACCCTTCCGGCGAGCCTTCGGAACAATAGACCAGTGTTTTTGAATGAGCCGCTCCCGAGGCCAGCATGGTGGCACCGAGCAGAGTTACCATAAGTAATTTGGTATTTGTCATTGTTGTCTTCTCCCTGTTTACAGACTGACAATTCATCCGATTACGGCGGATGTTGCATGAAAGCATCTTTCTGCACCCGTGCCTACAGTGGAAACAGGTCAATTACTTATGATGAGACCGCATCTCAACGCCGCCATCGCGCGGTCAAATTCGTAGCAGCAGTCATCAAGCAGGTGCATTGCCGGACTTGACGACCACATCGGCAAAATTGAAGGTGAGCTGTGGTAAATGGTCTGGGGTCAGGTTTCATGAGTGCGGTTGAAAAGAACTCCCCCGTCACGATTGCGACCCTGCTTGTCGGCGCCGGATTACTGCTGACCGCCGTCGCCCTGTTCCAGACACTGTTGCCGCTCAGGGCCGGCATAGAGCAGTTCTCGCCTTCCCTGGTCGGCTATCTCGGCACGATCTATGCCACCGGTTTCGTGTTCGGTTGCGTGTTCGGTCCGGCACTGGTCAAAACCGTCGGGCACATCCGCACCTTTTCCGGTGTTGTGGCAATAGCGGCCGCGGTATCCCTGCTCTACCCGCTGTGGCCGAATGTCTTCCTGTGGCTGGCCCTGCGGTTCTTTTCAGGTGTCGCGCTGGCCATTGCCTATATGGTGATTGAAAGCTGGCTCAACGACCAGTCGGACAACACCAACCGCGGCCGGGTTCTGTCGATCTACATCATCGTCGCCAACGTGACCACCATGGCGGGCCAGCTGCTGGTCAATGTCGCCAGCACCGCCGGGCAGACCCTGTTTGCGCTGGTCACGTTTCTGCTCTGTCTGGCCGTGGTGCCGATCGCCCTGACGCCGACCACCGAACCCAAGCCGATCCCAACCGCAAGACTGGAGCTGAAAGGACTGCTGTCGATCTCGCCGGTGGGGACCATCGGCTGTCTGCTGGTGGGCGCCGTGGAAGGCGCCTTCTGGACGCTCGGGCCGACTTTCGGGCAATTGCGCGCCATGAGCGTGTTTGAAATCACCCTGCTGATGGCAGCCTTTGTTCTGGGCGGAACCCTGTCGCAATGGCCGCTGGGCAAATTGTCGGATCACTACGACCGGCGGCTGGTGATCCTGCCGGTGGCACTGGGAACGGTGGGGACCGGTTTCCTGATCGCCTTCTGGCCACTGACGGCCCTGTGGGCGATCCTGGCGCTCGCCACCGTTCATGGTGCGTTGATGGTGCCTCTTTATGCCCTGTGCCTGGCACATGCCAACGACAATGTCGCCAATGACAAGCTGGTGCAGACCAGCGGCGGCCTGTTGCTGATCTATTCGATCGGCGCGGCCATCGGCCCGACCGTTGCAGCGCAGTTGATCGAGTACACCGACGAAAGCGGTTTGTTTGTCTTCATCTCGGTCATACTGGCCCTGTTCGCCGTGTTCATCGTGTACCGCCTGATCTTCGGACCCGCCTATGACCGGCTGGAACGCAGCCCGTTCGCCCCGCTGCCCAAGACGTCACAGTCTGTGTTCGAGCTGGAAGTCGACGACGACCAATAGCCTGCCGCCGCCCGTGCCGAAACACCAGCGGCGGCTGTCGGCATACCTGGGGTCAGGACCCTAGGCCGCGGCAATCTGATTGGCCTTTTCCACCAGCACTTCGGCCTGCCGGATCGAAGCGTAATCGATCAGCCGCCCGTCCAGTGACACCGCCCCCTTGCCCTGTTCAGCCGCATCTTTCATGGCGACCAGGATGCGACGTGCCCGGTCAACTTCTTCGCCGCCGGGGCTCATCACCTGGTTGGCCAGTTCGATCTGTGAGGGATGAATGGCCCATTTGCCTTCATAGCCCAGCGCTGCGGCCCGCTTTGCCGCTGCCGTATAACCGTCGGGATCGGAGAAATCCCCGAACGGCCCGTCAACCGGCCGCAGGCCGTTGGCGCGTGCCGCAATCACCATCTTGGACAATGCGTGATGCCACATGTCGCCCCAGTGGCGTTCACGCGCAGCGTCGCCGTCGGGCTGCGGATCGGTCAACACCGAATAGTCCTCGTTGACGCCACCGATGACCATGGTGCGGGCGCGGGTTGAGGCGGCATAATCGGCCACGCCGAAATGCAGCGATTCATTGCGCGCGCTTGCCGCAGCAATCTCGTTGACATTCTGCATGCCCAGGGCAGTCTCGATTATGTGCTCAAACCCGATCCGCTTTTTTGATCCCGTGGCCGTTTCCACCTGCGTTACCAGCATGTCGAGCGCATACACGTCCGCTGCCGTACCGACTTTCGGGATCATGATCAGGTCGAGGCGCCCTCCACCCTGTTCAAGAATGTCAACCACGTCGCGATACATGTAGTGCGTGTCCAGGCCATTGATCCGCACCGACATGGTCTTGGTGTTCCAGTCAATATCGTTCAGAGCCTCTATGATGTTCTTGCGGGCCTGCACCTTGTCATCGGGCGCCACCGCGTCTTCGAGATCCAGAAAGATCACATCAACATCAGATTGCGCAGCCTTTTCAAACATTTGAGGCTGACTTCCAGGTACCGCCAATTCGCTGCGGTTCAGCCGTGCCGGGGCTTGTGTAATGGTATGAAAGCTCATGTGCGGTGCTCCTGATGTGAACAATGACGGTCAGAAAAAGAGCTCCGAAAAGCAATTGTCAAGAACAAAACAATAAACTTTACAATAATTACAAAAGTAAATATGAAAATTACTCACCACACATATTGACTCGAATTCGCTTCCCTGGCGAACACCGTCCTGCGTAGGTTCCAGGCAGCGAAAAACCTAATACAGGGAGCAATACCATGCACAACCAGAGCGATATCACGATTGCCAGCGAGCTTGATCTGCACAACATGCGCAGTGGCGCGGACATGCCATGCCATGAAGTTCTGGACCTGCGGTTCACCAGTGCCGCCAGCGCCCGGCCAGTCGAGGAAGATGTTCTGCTGCGCCTGAGAAACCTGCATGTCGGTTACGCACAACTGCCGGTCAACCTGAACCAGCCGGATGATCGGCGGAAAAACGACCTGTCACACAGGATCACAGAACGCCATGGCCACATGATGATCATCACGGATCAGCCTGAGGCAGTGAATGAGTTCTGCACCGGCATTGCCGGCGATACACAAGGCAGCGCCCGCGCGCTTGCTCACAATCAGCTTCACAAAGCAGCCTGAAGGTATCTTGAACCATGGACATTCATGAGTATCAGGCCAAGGACCTTCTGCGCGATTTCGGCGTGAAAGTACCGTCCGGCGGGCTGGCTTACAGCCCGGAGCAGGCGACCTACCGGGCTCATGAAATCGGCGGCGACAAATGGGTCGTCAAGGCGCAGGTCCACACCGGCGGACGCGGCAAGGCAGGCGGTGTGAAGGTATGCAGCAACGAGCACGAAGTGTTCGATGCAGCCGATGAGATGTTCGGCAGCAAGCTGGTCACGCACCAGTCCGGACCTGCCGGCAAGATCGTCTATCGCGTGTACATTGAAAGCGGTGTCGAGATTGATCGCGAACTCTATCTCGGTTTCGTGCTCGACCGCTCCAGCGAGCGCATCATGGTGGTGGCATCCTCCTCCGGCGGCATGGAAATTGAAGAGATCGCCCGGGACCAGCCAGACACTATCATTCGCAGCGTCGTTGATCCGGCTGTCGGTCTCACTGAGTTCCAGGCCCGTGAAATTGTATTCAGGCTCGGCCTGGACGCCAGTCATGTTCAGGGTGCGGTTACCACGATCCGGGGCTGTTACCGGGCGTTTCGCGATCTTGACGCCACCATGGTGGAAATCAATCCACTGGTTGTAACATCAGACAATTCGGTCATGGCGCTCGATGCCAAGATGGAATTTGACGACAACGCCCTGTTCCGGCGCCAGCAGATTATGGAACTGCGCGACAAGAGCCAGGAAGACCTGCGCGAGACAAAGGCCGCCGATCAGGGACTGAGCTATGTGGGCCTCGACGGCAATATCGGCTGCATTGTCAATGGCGCTGGCCTGGCAATGGCCACCATGGACATGATCAAGCTGGCTGGCGGCGAGCCGGCCAATTTCCTCGACATCGGCGGCGGCGCGTCTCCGGAACGGGTAGCGAAAGCATTCAATCTGGTGCGCTCCGATGACAAGGTAAGCGCAATCCTGGTCAACATTTTCGCCGGTATCAATCGCTGCGACTGGGTCGCGGAAGGTGTCGTGCAGGCCATTCAATCGACTTCCCTTGATTTGCCGGTGATCGTCCGCCTCGCGGGGACGAATGTCGAAAAGGGCATGCAGATACTGGAAAACAGCGGCTTGCCAATAGCCACGGCAGCCACCCTGGCCGAAGCCGCCGAAAAGTCGGTGCAAATCTGCAAGGCCGGCCACGTTCCCTCAAAACTTGCGGCGGCGTCATGAGCATTCTGATCAACAAAACCACGCCTATGATTGTCCAGGGCATCACCGGACGCATCGGGCAGTTTCACACCCGGGAAATGATCGAATACGGCACCAATGTAGTCGGTGGCGTCGTGCCCGGTCGTGGCGGCGAAACGGCGATGGGAAAACCGGTTTTCAATACCGTCAAGGAAGCTGTTGCCGCCACCGGGGCAACGGCAAGCTTGGTTGTTGTGCCGCCGCCGTTTGCCGCGGACTCAATCATGGAAGCCGCTGACGCCGGGATCGACATGTGTGTCTCGATCACCGATGGTATCCCGGCCCAGGACATGATGCGCGTCAAACGGTTCATGCGCCGGTACCGCGAAGGCAAGCGCATGCGGCTGCTCGGCCCGAACTGTGCCGGCATCATCACGCCGGGCGAAGCCCTGGCCGGTATCATGCCGGGCCATATCTATCTGCCCGGATCGATCGGCGTCGTGGGCCGTTCCGGCACGCTCGGCTATGAAGCCGCCGCACAGATGAAAGAGCTGGGCATTGGTGTTTCAACCAGTGTCGGCATTGGTGGCGATCCGATCAACGGCTCATCGTTCAGGGACATTCTGGAGCTGTTTGAACGCGATGACGACACTTCGGCAGTTGTGCTGATCGGCGAGATCGGCGGACCGCAGGAGGCAGAAGCGGCAGAATTCATCCGCGATCACATGACCAAACCGGTCATCGCCTATGTGGCGGGCCTCACCGCACCCAAGGGCAAGCGCATGGGACATGCCGGTGCGATCATCTCTGCATTCGGGGAAAGCGCGCCGGAAAAGGTCGAGTTGCTGCGCGAGGTCGGCGTTGCGATTGTACCCAATCCGTCGGAGATCGGCGCAACCGTGCACAGTGTGCAGGGCAAAGCGGCGTGAGGATCTGACGATGGTCACAAATGAAACCGCATTGAACTCGGCCAGGAAAGGATGTGCTGTCATGTTTCCGGCTGTAACGGGCATCCCCGGCGCATCGGCGCCTGGCCCGAGCAACCCGCTGTTGAAGACGATCGGAAACCAATACGCCGATGCCAGTTTCGTCAGTGCCGGCAGGGCGAAGGATACCAACGACATGGCGACCGGCACAGTCGAAAACATGTGTGAGAGCAAAGCTGAAACAGCCATCAGGCTCATGCTGATGGGAGGCCGGAAACTCTCCGGCAAGACCCTGGGCATCATCGGTTTCGGACGTACCGGGCGCGAAACAGCGCGCAAGGCGCACTTCGGCTTCGGCATGAAGATTGTGGTTCACAACCGTTCAGCGGTGCCGGGTGAAGACCTTGACCACCTCAACGCAGCACAGGTTGACGACATTGATCACCTGTTGGGCCAGTCGGATTTTGTGTCCCTGCACTGCCCGGCGCACCCGGAAAACAGTCATCTCATCGATGCGCTGCGCCTGAACAGGATGAAACCGGATGCGTGTCTGATAAACACTGCAGGTGCCGCATTGGTTGACGAAGAAGCCCTGGCCGATGCGCTCTGGTACACCACCATTGCAGGGGCCGGCCTGGATACCGCCGCCAATGAAACCCCTGTTTGTGACCGCCTTTGCGGGTGTGAAAACGTGATCCTGCTGCCGCTTGAAGACAGCGCATCCGGGAATACAGACCAGGCAGCATGATGTCTGCAGTCCGACCGAAGTCAACAAGTCAACTTCATGAATTACAAACTTGACTAACGCTGCAATAGCTGGCTCGATCTTGGAATGGCAGGACAGAAAATATTCATCGGCCCCAAGCTGCGCGAGTTGCGTCAAAGTGATGGCCTGACCCAGGCAGACCTGGCCAAGGCATTGGGCGTGAGCCCCAGCTACGTCAATCTTGTGGAGCGCAACCAGCGCAGCGCCTCGCTGAAATTCCTCATCAGCCTGGCAGATAATTTCGGCATCAACTGGCGTGATCTCACCAATTCCGATGCAGCCATGCTGCTCGGTGAATTGCGCGAAGTCACCAGGGATCCGGCTTTCGGAGATAAGCCGCCGGACGTGGAAGAGTTGCGCAGCGCACTTGAAGGATCGCCCAATCTGGTGCGCGGCATGCTGAACATCTTCAATGCCTACCGCACGTTCGGCGAACGGCTGGCAGAACAGAACGAAGCCATGTCGGACACCATGGAAGCGTCATTCTCCATCGAGCAGGGCGTGCATGACTTCTTCCGCAGGAACAACAACCATTTCCCCACGCTCGAGCAGTGTGCCGAACAGTTCTGGGGGCAAGGGACACCTGATCGTCAGGAAATGTACGGCGCACTCAAATCCCATCTCAAGGACCGGCTGAACATTGACGTCAAGCAGGTGCGCGCCGAGCAGCTCGGCATATCGCTACGCTACTACAACCGCAACAAAAAGCAGATACAGCTGTCCGACGGGCTGGATTACAACAACCGCGTCTTTCAGTTGGCACACATGATCGCGCTGATTGAATTTCCTGACATTCTCAGTGAACAATTGTCGGACAAATTGCAGTCCAGCGAACGCATGGCGTCGCGCTGCCGCGTGGAGCTGGCCAACTATTTCGCCGCCGCGCTGATGATGCCGTACGGTGATTTCTTCAAGGAGGCGGTGCAGGCCAAATACGACATCGACAGGCTGTCGGCTCTGTTTTCGGTTTCCTATGAGCAGGTCTGCCATCGCCTGACGACACTGCAGAGACCGGGGAAAAAGGGTATTCCGTTCTTCTTCCTGCGGGTCGACCGGGCCGGAAACATTTCCAAGCGCTTCAACGTGACACCGATACAGCTGGCCCGTTATGGCGGCGCCTGTCCGCGCCTGGATATTCACTATTGTTTTCGCGTGCCGGGCCGCATCATGACCCAGATCGTCGAGATGCCGGACAACAGCCGCTACCTGACTGTCAACCGCACCGTGGACCGGCCGACCACAAGGTATTCAACCGAAGACAAGCGCCTTGCTGTGTCTCTTGGATGTTCGATCGAGTATTCGCAGGAAACCATCTACGGCATCACCATCGACCCGAAGGCGACGCGAATGGTGACTGAAATCGGCGTCAATTGCCGGCTGTGCCCGCGCCAGCAATGCGAACAGCGCGCACACGATCCGTTTTATTCAAACCTGCCACTGGACGAAAACCGCCGCGGCGCCACTCATTTCGAGAGCTGAGGCGAGACCGCAGTCCGTCACCTGTGGTGGCAACCCGGCCTAACTGCCGCCCGACATCTTGTTGTATGCAGCCGTGAACCCTGCCAGCGGCAGTCCGACCGTAAAACGCTTCGCGTTTGTGCCGTCAAACACGACGGTGAACGTCTTGCCCGCCTTCATCGCATTGGCAAGTTCGGCAGACAGTGTTGTGCGTGCATAGGCGCCGTTCTGGTCACTTGTCAGCATTTCGAGCTTACCGGCGTCCTTACCGTCAACCTTGAGTTTGACGCCGGCTGTAAACAGCACGCCGTGCGGCAGGGACGCGACCAGAATTTTCCTGTCCGCTTTGCCGTTCGGACGTATGGCGACGGAGACGAACCGCGAATTGCTCGGCGTTACCCGCACGGAATTGTTGACTTCGCACACCAGTTTGCCGGCAGCCTGCGGTGTCGCGCAACTCACATTCCAGCCGGTTATGACGGTACCCGTCTTCGCAGCCGGTGCCGGTGCATTCTGCGTTGTCTGCGCCAGGGTGGAATGTGCACCACCAGTCAACAAAGCACCCGCCACTGCAATCTGTGCCCAACTACGCATATGCATCCTCACAATCCCGTTTGTTCTAGAAATCAATGCCAACCTTCAGGTTGCCTGAGTGCTGCTCAACATCCTCACCATACTGACCTTCGTACTTGAGGCCAATACTGAGACCTTGCACGGTCAGAATGTCAAAACCAATGCCAACTGTCGCCGCCACCTGGTCAAACTCGTCGCTCAGGACAAATCCGCTCACACCGTCAGGCGCGCCTGCAAAGGTGAACGGCACGGATACTTCGTCATCGCTGCGAATGATCGCGCCAATCCGTGTCCATGACCGGATCAAGCCGCCATCAGCCAGATCGATCTCGCCACCAAACTCCAGCGCCGGCGTTGCCGTCGCCAGAAACTGCGTGTGATCATCGGCAACCGCGTTGACCGCGCCAACACCGGTTTCAGAAATCGAGAAGGTATGCAGGAAGGTAAAGTCCACATCGACCACCGGCTTGACGTAGAACGCGCCGACGTCATGGACCATCGCCGCGCGAATGCGGGCTGACAGGTAACCTTGGTCCTGGTCACCTTCCGCTGTGCCGCTGAGGGCAGGTGTTGCCACCCGGCGAGTATAGTCATTCCAGTTGTAGCCGCCGTACACACCAATCGCGCCGAGCAGGTTGTCCTGCTGGTACTTATAGACCGCACCGGCCTGGAAAGTGTTTCCGGTAAAGCTGGTGTCGCCGCGGGCCGATCCGTCACTGCGCTGGTAGCCGAAGGCAAGACCCAGCCGCTGCACATCATCCAGCGCATATTGCACACCGCCGGAAATCCCGAAATGTTTCGAATGCGATGCAACCGTGTCGCTGTCGCCGTGCTGAATAACCTCGGTGGCTGCCAGCTTGCCCCAGTAACACTCGCCCTCACGCAGCGCGCCATACTGCTCTGCATCCGTTGCACAGCTCATCAGGTTGTTGCCAAAGCCATGACTGGTGAAAACCAGGTTCTGCAACTGCACCAGGTACGGCTCGGGGTTCAGCGATGAAAGCGCTGCATCGAGCTCCTCGGTGTTAGTGATGTTGGCAAGGCCCAGCATCACATCGTCAAGCGGCGTTGCAGCGCCGGCATTGAGTATGCGATCGAAAAAGTCGCCCATGGCCGCATCACCCGGTGCCGTGCCCACTTCGTCAAATCTCGGTCTTGCACTGATCTGCAGGTTGTTGCCGTCGATAACCGCCGAGTAATCAACTGCCGGCAGGTCACGCACGTCGAGGCCTGCATCCGTCACACCGCCATCAGCCGTCAGAACCGTTATCGGGACGTCGGTTTCCATCAGTTCTTCGAGGAAGGGCTGGATTTCACCGTGCACGGACGCAGTGCCGGAAATCAGAATGAGATCGGACTCTTCATCACCAAGACGCAGATCAAGTTCCAGTTCCCCGGTTTCCGTCTGCACGAAATCACCGGTGACCTGAGTGGTCACAATGACATTGCGTCCACCTGGAGACAGCATGCCGTCATTGGTCAGGGTACCGCCGCCAAGGTCGGCTGTCTCGCCGGTGTAGAGCATGGCGCCTGCATTGTTGCCGAACGAGTTGGTGCCGGATCCCAGATCGAAATTGCCTGCGAACAGGCCAAAGTTGCTTACAGTGTCATTGCCGGTCGTGGCCACCAGCGCATTGCCGCTCAGTGCCGACATGGATCCGTGATTGGTAAATGAGTTGTCCTGACCGCCATCCATGCGAACAGCTACGCCGCTGCCGGTGCCGCCGACCAGGAAATCTCCGTCAAATTCTACTGTAATGTTGCCCTGCCCGCTCGCTCCGCTGCTCAGCGCAGAGATGGCATCCGCGTTCAGGCCCCTGACCAGCACATTGCCGCTGGCCGAAACACCAACTGCACCGGCTGCACCGGACGGGCTGGAACTTTCCGCCACCAGACCGTGCGCGTCATCACCCAGCGTGATCACCTGCGCTGTGCTGACAATCGACACATCGCCGGATGCAGCACCGTCTCCGTCCGCACCGTCTGCACCACTACCCAGGCCCATACCGCCTGCACCAACCGTTCCTGCAATACTGCGCGCCTCAACGGCAGTTGATCCGGTTCCACTGGTTTCGATATTGCCTGACGTTGTCACGGTAACTTTGCCAGACGCACCCGCATTGCCGCCCTTACTGCCATCCGCACCGCTGATTATCGCATCACTACCTGCTTCACCGTTGCCGCCAAGACTTTCCGCCAGAACCGGTCTTGAACCCTCACCTTCCGTAATCAGGTCATATTCGGAGTTCACCACCACGTCTCCGGCAGCGCCACCGTCTCCGCCAGGTGCCGCCCCGTCGCCACCCTTTGCACTGGCATAAGCAATATGTGAACCTTCGCCTGAAGTGCGCGCGCTAACGCCCTCGTCAGGCGAAACCAGTTCAACTTTCGCCGTCTTTCCTGCCGTTGAAAGCCCGGTATTGTCGCCAAGCGGCGTCAGTTCCGCAAAAGCGATGTGGGATCCGGCACCCGTGGTCAGAAGGTCACCCTTGGTGTGGGTAACAGTTACATTGCCAACATCACTGGTGCCTGATGACTGGGCATATAGCGCATGTGAGCTGTCACCAAATGTCATCACTTCACCGGTTGTGGAAATAGCCACGTTTCCGCCGCTGGTACCACCGGAACTCTGGGCAAACACGCCGTAGGCACCATCAACATCGCCGCCGGATCCATCTGTGCCGGCAATGATGGAACCGGTATGCGAGACAGTCACATCTCCGGCAGATCCCGAGCCGCCGGAACTGCCGGCAAAGCTGATACCGATACCTGTGCCCAGCGATGAACCATCACCGCCACCGCCTGCACAGGCCGGGCCGTTGGTCAGGTCATCGTCACATATCTGCCCGACACCACCGCCACCGCCAATACTCTGCGCAAGAATGCCGGTCGCGCCGGAACCAGCAGTCATGATCACACCTTCAGAGGTAACATTGACTGCCCCACCATCGCCGGATGCGCCGCCACTGCCAACCGAAAGCGCAAGTCCAAGACCAATATCGTCGAAGCCGCGCTGTACCGCGCCCGCCTTGCCGCCGCCGCCGCCAACCGACTGGGCAAATATGCCCACCGCCGAGGTGCCGTAAGTTGAGATATCGCCAAACTGGTTGACCGTAACGGCCTTGCCGTCACCGCCGCCGCCACCGAGCTGCGCAATACCGACCTTGCCGGTTGTGCCGATATCAGCCGTACCGGCGATGCCGCCACCTCCGCCGACGCTTTGCGCCAGTATGGCAATCGATCCATCACCCAGTGTCATGACGTTGGCGGCATCGTTCAGTGCCTTGTCACCATTGTTGACGATAACCTCGCCACCATCGTTTGCAGACCCGCCACTGCCACCGACACTGATTGTTATGGCCTTGAGGCCACCACTGCCGCCGGCCGCGCTGATGCTTTCTGCAACCTCGACAAAATCATCTGTCGCTTCTCCGGCAATGGTCTCTGTCGGAACCAGGTTTTTGGGCAAGCCAAAATCACCCGCCCCTCCAACGCCGCCACCGCCGCCGACTGACTGGGCAATAATGCCATAAGCGTCTGCACCTTCAGTCAGGATATCGGCGGTGTTGGTGACCTGGACCTGGCCGGCGAAGTTTCCATCACCACCATCACCACCAACGGCCACACCCATATTGAGCGTGGTATTGTTTTCTCCTGAAGATACACCAGGAAAACTGGCAAAAGGCGCGATTGAACCGACGACAAACATTGACCGCGCACTGCCGCCCGTACCGCCGCCGCCGCCAACTGATTGCGCAAAGATGCCATTGGACAGGTGATCGGTTGTATGAATGGCCCCGGTATTGTCGATCTCGACCACGCCACCGGTACCGCCCGAACCGCCATTGCCGCCAACTGTGGCACTGACATTGATGTTCTTGTTGTCGCTGTCTGTCGGATTTGAAACCCTGATGAATGACAAGGTGGAGCCACCATCGCCGCCGCCGCCGCCGACCGATTGCGCCGTAATACCATTGGACTCCTGGCCAAGCGTGAACAGCGCACCGTCATTGTTGACGATGACTTTGCCGCCATCACCGCCGCCACCGCCCTGGCCACCAACACTGATCGTGGCACTGGTGTTCTGGGACGCCGAGCCGATTTCGACAGCGCCTGACACGCCGCCATCACCGCCGCCGCCACCCACCGACTGGGCAAATATGGCGTCGGAATCATGGCCCAGCGTTGTGATTGTCGGGGCAATTGAACCTGCAGGCGCTGTCTCGGCCAGCACATTGTACAACTCAACCATTCCGCCGTTGCCGCCGCCGGCACCTGATCCGCCAAGGGTGAAATCGACATTGCGGGACTGATCACCAACATATCTTGCAGACAATGACAGGCCACCGGACCCGCCGCCGCCGCCGACCGACTGGGCGCGAAGGCCACTTGCTTTCTGACCTTCGATGCGAATATTGCCATTGTTTGTCACGACGACACCGCTGCCGTCGCCGCCACCGTCGCCACTGCCGCCAATGCTGGCGCTCAGGCTGGTGGACGAGCTGTCTCCGCTTGCAGCCGCCGCGACACTTCCGGAAAACGCCAGTCCGCCATCACCACCGCCGCCGCCCACTGATTTCGCGGACACGCCATGAGATTTCGCACCGTAAGTGGTTATGGCAGCTGAACTTTTGACCGTCACAATGTCTGAATCCGCACCGTCACCGCCGGACCCGCCAAGCGAGAAATTGACATTTCCGGTCTGCCCGGTACCAGCCGTACCGGTAAAGCTTGCCCCACCGGTTCCGCCGCCGCCGCCAATCGACTGTGCGTAGATGCCAATGGCTGCCGTGCCATGCGTGGTGATCGCGCCACCCGCCGTTACATCGACCGTCGACGAGGTTTGCCCATCTCCACCGGACCCGCCAATACTGGCGGAAAGGTTTGCGCTGTTGTCACCGAGGCTGAACGCGGCAGCAACGCTGATACCGCCATTGCCACCACCGCCACCGATCGACTGGGCCCAGATGCCGTGGGCGTCTTCACCCTGGGTCTGCACACTCTGGCCGGTATGGGTCACCGTCACCGCGTCCGCGGTACCGCCGCCGCCGCCGGAACCGCCGACGCTGACACCAAGATTGCGTGAGCCTTCCGCGACGCTGAAAGACCCTGCAATGCTCAGGCCGCCATTGCCGCCGCCACCGCCAATCGATTGCGCATGAATGCCAACAGATTTTTTGCCCTGTGTTGAAATGTTGCCGGACGAAATGATGGTCGCGGTGTCTGCATTGCCGGCGCCGCCGCCGGAGCCGCCAACGCCGACCGTCACATCCGTGGAACTCGCGCCGGTACTGAGGGCACCGGCAACAGCCAGGCCACCATTGCCACCGCCACCGCCAAGTGACTGTGCCAGCAGAGCGGTGGAATGATCACCCTCGGTGATGATCGTGTGCTCGCTGGTGATACCTGCCTTGCCCGCCGCAGCACCGCCGCCACCGGAGCCGCCCACGGCAACCCCGATATTGGCTTGTGACTCGGTTGACATCGACAGCGACAGGCCAAGACCGCCATTGCCGCCACCGCCACCGACCGACTGAGCCACAACCCCGATTGCATGATGATTGCTGGTGCCTGTTACTGCATCGCTGCCTTCCAGAAACACCATTACATCGCCGGCTTCACCGCCGCCGCCGCCGGATCCTCCAACGCTGACTGACGCTGCAACACCATCACCCAAGGCGCCACTGAGCGATCCGGCAAAGCCGCCATTACCGCCCCCGCCGCCAATTGACTGGGCAACGATTGCACTCGATGACCGGCCTGTGGCCACCACACTGTCCCTGGCCGTGACATTGACTGCTTTCGCGTCGCCGCCACCGTCACCGGAACCACCAACGGCTGCACCTGCCGCCACCGGGCCTGCGGTGAGATTGGCATCAACGGAAAATCCGCCATTACCGCCGCCGCCACCGATGGACTGGGCCACGATGGCATGCGCAACATCGCCCGTGGTCATGACCATGGCGTCGGTCGTGACCGTGACAACGTCACCATCACCCGCCATTGCACCGGAGCCACCCATCCCAAAACCGAGACTCACATCACCGGACAGCGCAGCACTGATGGCAAAGCCGCCATTGCCGCCGCCGCCGCCAATCGACTGCGCCAGTACGCCATTGGCCTGATGTCCATGCGTAGCGACGGTGCCTGCCGCTGCAACCATTGCTGTACTGGCCGAACCGCCCTTACCGCCTGAACCACCGAGGTTCACTGCCCCGGCAACGCTTTCAGAAATCGCCACACCAATACTGAAACCGCCGGAACCGCCGCCGCCGCCGATCGACTGGCTGACGATGGCATGGGAAAAATCACCTTCCGTCTGCACGTTTCCGTTGCTGGTGACCGACGCCGTGGAGGCATCCGCACCGCCACCGCCACTGCCGCCGACATCGACGCCCAGCGCGCCCACACTGCCGAATGTGCCCGATACGCTGAAGCCCCCGGCACCACCGCCTCCACCCACAGACTGTGCCATCAGGCCAAACGAGTGGTCGCCCTGCGTGATAACCGTGCCTTGTGAAGTGATACTGGCGGCTGCGCCGTTACCGCCGGATTCACCACTGCCGCCAAGCGACAATGCGCCCGCCACGCCGCCCGATCCCGAACCGGCAACAGAGAAGCCGCCGGAGCCACCGCCGCCGCCGACAGACTGGGCAACAATGCCGTGTGAATGATGACCTTGTGTCGTGACGCTGCGCTGGTTGGTGACCGTTGTGCTACCGGCATCCTGGCCATCTCCGCCGTCACCGCCGATGGCCATGCCAAGCGATGCTACTCCCGAAAGGCTCGCGCTGAAACTGAAACCACCCGTACCGCCGCCGCCGCCAATTGAATGCGCCAGAATACCGTAGGAGTTATCGCCTGTTGTCAGGATATCACCGGATGCCTCGATGGTAACTGCTTTGCCGGTTCCGCCTGAGCCACCTGAGCCGCCAACGGACAGCGATGCAGAAATTCCTTCCGATATCGACAATGAGCCGGCAAATCCCCCGGTTCCCCCGCCACCGCCAATGCTTTCGGCCATGATGCCATGGGCACCAAAGCCACCGGTCGTGATCTGACTGTCGGATACAACATCTACGGCGCCGGCAGCGCCACCATCTCCACCGCTGCCGCCAATGGCAACAGAAGCGGCAGCCGGGCCAATAGCCAGGGAAGCAGAAAAACCACCTGAACCACCGCCGCCACCAATTGACTGTGCCTGGATACCGTGGCTGCGATCGCCGGTAGTCACGATTGTACCGGTCGGTGCGTCCGCTGCAGCGTGGCTGGAACAGTCCGCCGTACCAGTACCGTCAACGCCGCAATCATTGACCGACACATCTCCGGCATCACCGCCTGCACCACCGGCGCCGCCCATCGCAAAACTCACAAAGGCACCGACTGCAACAGCACTGCCGCCATGTCCGCCACCGCCGCCGACGCTTTGCGCAAACACACCGATTGCGTCATCACCCAAGGTTGCCACGGAACCGGGCCCGTTCAACGACACAGTGACAGTGTCCCCGTTGCCGCCTGGCGCATCGGCAGCCGATCCGCCAACTGAAACCACGCCGCCCGCAAATCCGCCGGTGCCGCCGCCGCCGCCAACCGACTGCGCCAGTATGGCATGCGACAGGTTACCCTTCGTGGTCACCGTACCAAGGTTCGACACCTCAACTGTGCCACCGTCACCGCCGCCCTTTGAACTGCCGCCAATTGATACCAGTCCGCCTGAGTCCCCGCCATCACCGCCGGTACCACCGACACTCTGGGCGAAGATGCCGTCAGCGTCGTGGCTGGCTGTTTCAATGGTGCCGGTGTTTATCACCTTGACGTCGCCGCCATAACCGCCAACTGAGCCAATGCCGCCAAGAGCGACAATTCCATCGGCGTCGCCGCCCGCGCCGCCACCACCGCCCACGCTCTGTGCAAAAATCCCTTTGGCATACGCGCCTTTGGTGGAGATGTCGCCGTTGTTGGTAGCGATCAATTGACCGCCATTACCCGCACTTGCGCCATTGCCGCCATATCCGACCAGGGCTGCAGAACTGCCGCCATCACCGCCAAATCCACCGACACTTTGTACGAAGACACCATGGCTCTTGAAGCCGTCGGTTTCTATTTGTCCATTGTTGAGGGCTTCGGCCAGGCCGCCATTGCCGCCGCTTTGACCGTCACCGCCGCCACCGGCAATAAATCCGCCGCTGCCGCCGTCACCGCCATAACTGCCGTTGTTCTGAACGATAATGCCGGATGAAGTGCCTTTTTTAGTGATGATGGTACCGTAATTGGAGATTTTGACTTCAACATCAGCATTGTCACCGCCAAGCCCACCGTCACCGCCGCTGCCAATAGTGTCGGAGTCACCGCCATCGCCACCGTGCCCCGCCTGAGATCGACCGAACAATCCGGCAGAACCTTCCGCATCGGTTGTTATATTGGCAGAGCTGTCAATCGTTACATTGCCACCGGGCTGGCCATTATCGCCACTGTCGCCGTTACCGATAAAGTCGGTGCCGCCATTTTCACCTCGGCCACCGACTGAATTTACGAAGACGCCATGCAGGCTGGTTTCAATTCCAAAGAACGACCGGGTATTTATTGTGGTCTGGGCATCAAGCGAAACATCGATATCTCCGCCCGCCTGGTTTGTGCCACCTATCGTTTCAACGATAACACCTATGGCATCAACTGTCGCAATATCCGCCCCCTCAACTTCCACCGTCAAAGGCGCGTAATCCGTTGGAACACCTTCAAAAATACCAAGTATTGAAAGTCCGCGCGTGATCGATATTCCGGTGGTCAAAATCGGGTGGATTTCAGAGGTCAGGTCTTTAACGATGACTGTCCCCGGAGTGCCGGCGGCGGGGTAGTTATCAGTATCATCCACGTCGACAACGCCTACCGTCCCAAGCGTCAGCTTTACGCCGTCGGACTGATCACCGGAACACACCAGCTCATTGGCATTTGGCCCGGATACGCATGCCTGCACATTTCCCGCAGAGGCGCCTAGAACAATCGCTGCAATACATACAGATGTCTTGAGGTGCCTGGCGCGACGCACAGGCATACGGTGTCGCGAATTCATTTGAAGGCTCCCCAGCCGCTTCGGAAACAATGCGTACTCATACAACTCAGACGCGAATCACCGCCCATAATCTTGTAGCAACCAGACCGTGACGCAAAGTTAATTGTGTCCGCCTGTGTAACTGTTGGGGAAAAGTCTGGTTAACGAACCATTACAACCTGGGCGTGATCCACTTTGCCGCGTTCAATCTGCTGCAAGGTGGCGCGCTGATCAGCGTCTGCGTGGGGTTCATAAAACAATCCGTCTTCCGGCAGCATCATGGCAAAGCCATTGTCGCAGTCGGTGGCGGCCACTGCATCGTCAACGGTGAATTCCAGAACATGCCCGCCACAGCTGCGGTCATCGCTGATGAAATGCAGATGATAACCCGGAACATTTATGCCCCCGGCATATCCGGGACACCGGAACCCGGCGATTGTGCCGCTGATGTTTTCGAACTCGAAGACGGATTGTTGGGCGGCAACTTCTGCCAATGGTGGATAGGGCTTTTCCTGTCGTGGCACACTGCGTGCAGTCACACGGCTGAAGCAACCGTCAATGCGAACTGCAAAGAACATGTTGAGCGTCGGCAACAGCCGGTCCTCATCCTTGGCGTACATGTTGAAGGTCATGCCTTCCGGCAGGTTGTGATGCTCTTTCGCCTGAAACTCGCACACCGCAGCGAATGGTGTTGTCGCCTCGGGCGAAGACCGGACCACAGCGCCACTGTGCAATATCTGAAACACCTCGCCGTCCAGCAGGATCATTTCGCCGTCCAGGTGATCAAACGTACCCAGGCCGAAATCACCGTGGCTCAGCAGCTCGCTGATAGCTACATGGCCGTCATAAGCCCCGTTGAGCAGGGCCGTGATGGTTGAAACCTGTGTGAGCACCTGATCGCCACCGGCACACGTCAGAATGGCGCCCGCCGTCTGTTTCATTGCTGCACCGCTCATGCAGTCAGGCAACCTGATTGACCATTCTGCAGCCACGGCGGCGCAACCAGGAGCCGGGTTGCTTCGTCGATGGGAACCGGTTTGCTGAAGTAATAGCCCTGCAGACAGTCGCATCCGAGCCCGGCAAGCAGGTCCGCCTGTTCTATCGTCTCAACGCCTTCCGCAATGACTTTCTTCTCCAGGCTGTTGGAAAATTCCGTAAGCGCCTTGACGATGCCAAACGACGGCTTGTCGTCAGGCAGTCCCATGACAAACTCCCGGTCGACCTTGAGAACGTCATAGGTTTCGGTTCTCAGATGCGAAAGGCTGGCAAAGCCGGTACCGAAATCATCCAGCGAGAGAGACACGCCGATTTCGTCCAGCTCGCTCAGCGTCTTTCTCAACTGCGGATTGCGCCCGGACAGCAGCACATTCTCGGTGATTTCGATTGTTAGGGCTTCTGGCGAGACATTGCTCTTGCACAGTAAATCCTGGACAAAGGTGGTGAATTCGGGCCTCGAAAGCTGCGAGGTCGATACATTGACCGAAATGTAGTCGATCGCTATCCCGTTGCGCGACCAGTCCGCAATTGTTGCGATTGACTGTCGAACAATTGCATCACCAATCTCGATTGACAGAACCGGATCTTCCAGTGCCGGCCAGAACATGGCAGGCGGCAGAATGACGTCGTCCGCCTTTTTCCATCTTGCCAGGGCTTCAAAGCCCACCAGCTTTCGATCCGCTGAACTGACGATAGGCTGCAGGAACCCGATAAACTCGTCGCGTTTAACCGCCCGGCCGACCTCTTCAAGGAGTGTTTGCGCTTCCAGTCGTTTTTGCCGCAATTCCGGCGAGAACACCTGCACGGCACAGCGTTCCTTGCTCTTTGCCTGCAACAAGGCGGCATCTGCAAAGTCGTACAACGTGGTCAGGTTGTGGGAGTGATCGGGATACAACGCTGCCCCGACACTGCCGGACACCGCCAGTTCGCTGCCACCGATTTCAAAGGGCGTCGAGAACAGGTCACTTATTTCGACCAACATGGCTTCGGGATCACCGTCCACCGGTACAATGGCGCTGAACTCGTCCCCGGCCAATCTGTACACATCGCCGTCAGTGCCGACTTTGCCTGCGAGACGGTGGCCGATTTCTATCAGCAGGGCATCCCCCGAAGTGTGGCCCAGCCTGTCATTGACGTTCTTGAAATCATCCACGTCAATGGCGATAACCGCATACCGATCCTGATCCGCATCCAGTGTTGTGGTAAAGTTCTCAAGCGCCTCGTAAAAGCTGCGCCGGTTTTTCAGGTTCGTCAGATCGTCCGTGTAGGCCATCGAGATGAGTTTGTTTTTGAGAGTGTGCTGCTCGGTGACATCTTCGAATGTGCCGAACACCTGTTTGTTTCCCTCGCTGTCTATTGCAATTTCTCCCAGCGAGCGCACCCAGCGCTTGACGCCGTCAGCCCTGATGATCTCGGCATGCAGATCAAACGGCTCTTCAGTAAGAACTGTGTTTTTCAGCGAGTTTGAAACGCTTTCCCGCCATGACGGTGAGTAAAACTCGATTGCGGTTTCAATTTTGGGCTGGTAGCCGGGTTCAACTCCGTGAATCTTTCTTGTCTCGTCGGACCAGACAATCTCTGACGTTGCCGGAGTGAATTGCCAGGTGCCGATACTCGTTATGCGCGATATCTGGTCAAACAGCCTGGTCTGGCGATGCAGGATTGATGCCTGCTTTTCGAATTTCTCCGCCTGTCGCTTACGATCCGCCAAGGCTTGTCGCCTCTGCCGGTTGGCCCGTTCCTTCATCAACAGGCTGACAGCCAGATCAGCGAAATCCGTAAGGACCTCGACATTGGCACTCTCACCCGAAAGCGGCGCGTCGTTGACCAGCAGCAGAGCACCTACAGTGTGCCCCGGTCTCAACTTCAGCGGCACACCGGCAAAACCAACCACCGCACCACTTGCAATCTGCGAATAGTTTTTCAGGTGCGGCCGCTGCCTGGCGTCATGCACAAGCAATGGCTTGCCGGCATCCACGATCAAATTCGACAGGGATTCCTGACGCGCAACCCGCATCATCTCGTAGCCGAACGAGGCTTTGCCCCATGCCGCCGTATCATCGACAATTGCAACGACACAGCCTGACACCCGCATTGTCCTCGCAACCAGTCTGCACAGGTCGGCCAGCGCAGGGTCGGAACCGGGTTCGACAACCTGAAGACTGTCGACAACCTTGTGGTCCAGGTTTCTTGAAGCCGTGATCGTTGCCATCTGTTTTACATCCCGATTATTTGCCGGAGCTTTTACCCCTGCAGGCACAATGATCAATGGCGATTAAAATATTGTGAAAACAAAAAACCGGCCAGGCGGAAATATACCAAATATAAACTCTACCTTCAGATATCAGACAGAAGTCTTGCTCTGATCTGAAGTATCGCTTGCTTCAACACGGTTCCGGCCGGCGCTTTTCGCCTTGTACAGGCATTGGTCAGCCCGCTTGATCACAGAGGTGATTGTATCGGCGATATTCTCGTATACAGCCGTTCCGATGCTGACGGAGACATTGATGGTCTCGCCGTCATGGCACAACGGCTGCTGTGCGGTGATCTTGCGCAGTCTCTCGGCGACAATCAGCGCATCACTGCCTCTGGTATCCGGCAGCAGAACGCAAAACTCTTCACCGCCCAGTCTGCCGATCAGATCATGTCCGCGAAGCTGGCCTTGCCAGCGTTCGCATATGGAACGCAGGACAAAGTCGCCGGTCGCGTGTCCGTGGCAGTCATTGATGGTCTTGAAGTTGTCCAGATCCAGCATCAGCAGGGACACTTCCCTGAAGTGCCGTTGCGAATGCGCCAGCTGGGTCTCGGCAAGTTCAAGAAAACGATGCCGGTTGAGCACGCCCGTCAGCGAGTCCGTCCAGGCCAGACGGCTCAACTCGCGCTCCTGGCGTTTCAGCTCGGTGATGTCAATTCTGAAACCGACCAGGCCACCGGTCGTTGTCCGGCGCTCCTGGATTCTGAGCCATCGATCGCCCGGCAAGTGCTGCTCAAGAGGTTTACCAGGATAACGATGATCATGTATTCGTTGGGCAATCCACTCTTCTTCATTGCCGATGGCATCCGGATACTGCCCGCGTTCGACACCCGAACGGATCAGGTCACTGAACTTGACGCCCGGCACCCGCAGATCACCACTTTCCCTGTAAATTTCCCGGTATCGCTGATTGCAATGCACGAGCCGGTCATTGTTGTCATACAGAACGAAACCGTCAGGCAGGGCTTCCATCGCGTCCTTGAGTTCTGCCTCCGCGGCCTGGTGCAGCACGGCGGCGCGGCGCAAGGCCGCCAATCCGGAAACACTGACAGCGCTGTCTTTCAAAATAGCGCGGTCTGAAGCGGTAAAGCGCCGCGGCTCCGTGTCAAAAACAGCAATTACCCCTATCGTTTCACGGTCTTCATCCACAACAGGTACTGCCAGCACCGAGCGGGCAGACTTCAGGGATGACGCAATTTTCTGCAAACTCTTCCGCTTGGTTCTCTTGAGGTCACCAACCTGCAGAACGCCGGCACGGCCTGGCACAGGCCAAATCAGCTTACCGCATGTGCTGACATCACTCTTACCCAGACCGATGGAAGCCTGGATATCATGGTCGCCAAACGACACCGACACGAATACACGCGGCACACTCAACGCAGCTGACGCGAGCCTGGCAATTGCGTCCATTGCCGCACCAGGGTCCGGAAGTCCGCATTCCGCCTTGTCAAAGGCTTCCTTAACATCAGATTTTTCTGTCATTCCAGGTTCCTTCCACCCCACAATCCGCAATAATCATGGGTCGGAGCATTTTGCAGATCAAGTCCTGCTGCATTCCTAACCGGAATAATTGCATTTGTATCTTTTGGAAGATATTCGCCAAGGCCGGTTGAAAACAAGGGTATTCACCAAACCGTCAATAATGAGTCTGTTCCTGATCTGTATATATTGAGTAAATTTTGATCATTACTCGCTCACGCACAGTGATGCATCCCGGCAGCCAGGTTTTCCGGGCCATCACTGCCCATAACCGCTGCAACAGCCTTTTGCTGCGGCGGCAATAAACCCCAAGGAACCAATCAATGTCTTCCAGACAACTAGAGCCTTTTACACTTGAATAGAATCGCTTGACCGATTTTCTGCGTTTGCTGGCACCAAATCAGCCCATCGGCGTCGTTGAAAAGTTTGCACGATGCACCACATCGCGCTTCGCTTTTCGCCTAGCCGAGTGAACTGATTTGGTGCCATCAAACGCTTCTATTTAAGTGTAAAAGGCTCTAGGCCTAATCCCCAACAACGGGCAACAGGATGCTGACCTTCAATCCCGGTTCGTTATCGGACAACGTTATCCCGCCGCCGTGCAGTTCGATTACGGCTTTTACCAGGCTCAGGCCGAGGCCGTTTCCCGGTGTAGTGCGGCTGCGGTCGAGGCGGTAGAGGCGGCGGAAGACCTTGTCGCGCTCTTCTGGCGGAATGCCGGGGCCATTGTCGGCTATCTCCACGCCAACATGTGTCTTGTCGCTCCAGGTCCTGATTGCAAAGGCTGCCGGCTTGCCCGCGTGATTCAGGGCATTGTCGAGCAGGTTGGCCAGCATCTGGGTGATCAGCGAGGCATCGCCGTTGACCGTCAGCCGGCCATCATGGGCAAGATCGACGAAAAGCCGTGCGCCCGCCTCTTCTATGGCCGGCTCATAGGCATCCACCAGATTTTCGATGATGCGGGAAAAATCAAGCCGGGAAAACTGGCTGGTCCGGTCGGCAGCCTCAACCTGTGAAATTCGCAACAGGGCATCAAACGTGCGGTTGACGGTATCCGCCTCGACCTGGGCCTGCTGCAGATCGGGCGCGGCGTCAGCGCCTGCATTGAACTTTTCCAGTGCGGTCTCAACGGCGATCGACAGCCGCCCGATCGGGGTTTTCAGGTCATGTGCGATGTCGGTGCTAACCTGCCTGATGGCCTCAACCGTGGTTTGCAGCCGAGCCAAAGTGGCATTGATCTCCCTTGCAAACCGGTCGACATCACTGTTTGTGCCGGACGCTGCCAGCCGGACCGACAACTCGCCATCAGCCACCCGGCCCAGCGACTGCCGGAACCCCGAAAGCCGCGCCTGCGAGCGCCGCGCAAACACCAGCGCCAGCATCACGGCCATTACCAGCACCAGCGGAATGAACCACGCCAGGATACGCCTGAGAATGGCATTCATTTCCTCAATGTGTTCGGCCTCAAAAGCCACCACCAGGTCATGCTGCCCCAGCTTCCGGTTGACATAGCGATACAGATCCAGTTCGCCTGCGATATCGGCTCGCGTAAAGTAACCGCGACCACCGGGAACGGTTTCCGGCAGGTCTGTGCCGGCGATCCTGGTACCGTTGCGGCCAAAGTAAAACAGCCGGTCCTCCACATCACCGGTTTGCATATGACGCTGAATCAGAGCTACCAGGCTGATTTCACCATCGGTTTTCAACTGGGTTTCAAACAACGCCACCTGGTCATCAATGCGCTCATCCAGATGTTCCAGCAGTTCACCTGACAGGGTTGAATAAAACAGCCAGCCGACCAGCAAAAGAGCAGCCGACAACAGAGCAACGAAAGTTCCGGCCTGACGAAAGGCGGAGCTTTGAAAAAACTCATGCCGTTGCATGAAGGCGGTATCCGGTATTGCGCACCGTGTGGATCAGCGGCTGCCCAAACGGCCTGTCGACCTGCGCGCGCAAGCGGCTGATCTGGGTTTCCACCACACTGGTCTGCGGATCGAAATTGAACTCCCAGATGCGCTCAAGCAACATGGTACGGGTGATCACCCGGCCCTCGGCGCGCATGAGCATCTCCAGAATGGCAAACTCGCGTGGCTTCAGATCAATGACTGTCGATGCCCGGGTGACCCGGCGTTTGAGGATGTCCATCTCAAGATCGGCAACCTTGAGGATCAGCTGTTCGGTATTGATATTGGGTCGCCTCGCTATGGCATTGATGCGCGCCATCAGCTCGATGAAGGCAAACGGCTTGACCACATAGTCATCGCCGCCCGCTTCAAGACCTTCCACCCGGTCATTCAACCCGCCGATCGAGGTCACGAACACCACCGGCACCTGGCACTGAGCCTGTCGCATGGCCTTGACCATGGACAGCCCGTCCAGGCCGGGCAACAGGCGGTCCGCGATCACCACATCGTAATTGCCCTGAACAACCAGGCCCAGTCCGTGACGGCCGTCATCGCACAAGTCATGACTGTGTCCGGCCTCGGTCAGGCCGCGCTGGATGTACTCGGCAATGGTGGCGTCGTCTTCGACGATGAGCAGGTGCATGAGGGGCAGTTTCGCGCGATGGGGTGAATTGTCAAACACTGAAGCACCAGCACGCCAGGCGTGGAGCCGGGTCCCGTAGCGGCAGGTTTTGTTCTCGTTTTTCAGACCGTGCCGGCAGTGCCGGCGATAAAGCCCGGCACGCCGCCAGCGCACCCCTGAAGTTTCCGGGCGCTCCTTAGAGTATCTGGCTTACACGCCGGTCTCGCGAAGTTTACAAGATTGTAAACAACGGACCGTCTGGCACGGGCCGGGCGGCGGGCATGTGCCGGCTCGGGACCGTGGTGCCATCGAAGGAGTGCGCCTCAACGGTCACTTTCGCTTTGCCAGTGCCGTGGCTAACAGGTCCAACAGCTTTTGCCCGCGATGCGGGTTGACCGCTTCCACCCAGCCAATTTTCCCAAACAACCGAGCCCGGAACGCCGGGTCACTCAAACGCAAGTCGTCCGCCCTGCCACATGCGTGAATGATTGCCTTCAACTGATCGAAGCCTTTGCGGGTCACATTGAGGTGACGGTTCACGACAATTCCCGTCACGACCTGTCGGGTTGTTTTCGACATCAGGCGCGTCTTGGCTGGATTCAGCTGGAAACCTTCGTCATCAACAATTTGAGGAACAGCGCGCAACACCGTCCCCGCAATCTGTCTGTCACCGGAAAAACTCAGATCGTCTGCGTATCGGCTGTAGTTGGCGTTCAGACTTTTGGCGAGCGCCGACAGCCGCCTGTCGAGCGTGAAGACTGCCAGATTGGCAAGAGCAGGCGATGCCGGTGATCCCTGAGGTAAATGGGGTTTTCGATAGTGATCCCTGTCGGCGACGCCTATGCGCTCGACCACGCGTGAAGGCGTGGTGGAAGTGCAAAGCGCCGTCAGCCGGCTCGCGACCTGTTGCGGATAGCCCAGGCACCGGAACAGCCCGAACACGCGCCCTGATCCGATTGACGGAAAGAAGTTCTTCAGATCGAAACCGGCCACAACCTGTTCGCCCGCATGCCGGTTTGCGGCGCCGAGGCAGCTTCGCCCCTTGGAAAATCCGAATGCATCAGGATGGGCCGGCACCTTGTCGAGAATGCCATGCAGTATTCGCCGTTGAACCGCCTTCAGATCCGGCTTCGGCGCTTCGATGACCCGCATGCCACCAGACTTCTTGCGTTGCAGAACGTAGTGATAGTGGTTCACCTGCATATCGCCATGGTCCTCATGTCGTGAGTGCCGATCGGCAAGGTATTCAAGACGCTCAGTTGGCAGCAGCAGCCAGTCTGAAAGCGCATCCGGCGTCGCAAGCTGTGGAATATCCAGCGCTGCAAACGCGGTGATAGGTGACATTTCCGGCGAAGACAAATCCGGATCAGGCCAGATGTCGCGCCGGCTGCAAAAGCGGAAGACCCTCTCGAACTGATCACTCTGCCGCAGGGCATTGGCGATAGTTTTCACATCCGGGGAATAGGTGTAAGGCCGGTTTGATACCAGATCAGAGCTGATGGCATCGGCGAGCCGGTGCAGCGGGCGCGGAAGCCTGCGGATCAGAGTCGAATGAATGTGCGCTTTCGACCACGCCCCAAGTGTCAGGCTGTGCGCAAGATTGCGCGCGAGGTCTTTTCTATTCATTTGGACAATCGAATGGCAACGGACGGTCTTTGCTGTTCTCGGTTTTGCGTTACCTGATCTGGGTGAAACCCAGCGCCGGTAGCGCCTTGTATGCTCTGGTTGTCGTCGCAGGCGGGGATAACCCCGCCCCACTCTCCACATCGCTGTACAGAGTTATCCAAAGACCGCCGCTGCTGCCTGACTATGCAAACAGTGAGGGCGTTTGCCAAGTCTTCTTTTTACGGACGAAATCTATGGCCGGTGTCCGGTTTGATGCTTGCCCCGTTCCTGCTCCAGCTCCAAAACATTACCCTCCGGGTCACGCACATAGACACACAGGACCGGAACGTCCGCAGTCCCCAGATCGGTTATTTTTCCAAGCGGCGTCCCTCCCGCGTCGATGACCTCGTCAAACGAGGCATGGATATCTTCAACTTCGAAACAAAGGTGCCCATAGCCAGGCTGATTTACCGGAGGTGTCGCGCGATCCTCAATGGTCTTGTACTGGAAAATCTCCAGGAACGGACCGTCTGCGCCAGGCAGGCTCAGCCACGCCGCATAAATCTCACAGTTGGGCACGCCATTGCCGCGGGACACCGGTTTGCCGGACATATGCCATCGTTTGACGATGTCTTCACATCCGAAAACCGTCTTGTAAAACTCGGCAAGGCGATCAGTATCGCGCGCAACCATGCTGATATGGCCAAACCTCATGTACTGTTCCTCCGTTTCCGGCCGACAGCGTCAGCCCGAAACAATGACGTGCGGGCCATACCGGAACAAGGTGGTCCGCAGGTTGACTTGAAAAATTTTGACTGCAATACGGAACCAGGAAACCGTCACACAGGTGACCCACACCTGTTGTGGTCTTTCTGTGATCCACAGGACGGCATGTCAGAATCAGTGCTACAATATCCGTCACCGGGGAGAAGACTTCAGATATGAGCGGCTTACTCGCACTTTTGGATGATGTTGCTGCGATTGCCAAACTGGCAGCCAGTCAAATCGACGACATCGCCGCCCAGGCCACCAAGGCCGGCAGCAAGGCGGCTGGAGTGGTCATTGATGATGCCGCGGTAACACCAAAATATGTCACCGGATTGCCGGCTGCCCGCGAATTGCCGATCGTCTGGAAGATTGCGCGAGCATCATTTTTCAACAAGCTGGTCATCCTGTTGCCAATCGCGCTGCTACTGAACGCGGCTCTACCATGGTTGCTGACACCGCTGCTGATGATCGGGGGCGCCTATCTGTGTTTCGAAGGCGCCGAAAAGGTCTGGCATATGCTTGTTCCCCACGACAAGAGCCACCTGGAACAGGCTGAAACACTGGATGCCGCCCACCTGGAAGAACAGCGTGTAAAAGGCGCCATCAAGACCGACTTCATCCTGTCGGCGGAAATCATGACAATTTCACTTGCCGCGATCGAGGCCGACAACATCTGGACCGAGGGGATCGTTCTGGCAATGGTTGCAATTGCCATCACCGCAGCGGTTTACGGCGCGGTCGCCTTGCTGGTCAAGGCAGACGATGTCGGTCTGAAGATCAGCCAGGTTGGCCGGTTCGCCATCACACGATGGTTCGGAACAGCGATCGTCAAGTCGATGCCGACAGTCATGACATTGATTTCGACCATTGGCACCGCGGCCATGCTCTGGGTCGGCGGCAATATCATAGTGCACGGACTGCACACACTGGGCGTGCACTTGCCCTATGAAACAATACACCATTTTGCGTCACTGGTTTCACAACAGGTCAGCGCGGCTCAGGCCGTTGTCGAATGGCTGGTGACGGCCACCGCCGATGGCATCCTCGGCCTGGCTCTCGGCCTTGCCCTGATACCCGTTGCGAAGTTTCTGCTGGTTCCGACGATGAAGCTGTTGCGTAACACAGATTAAGTGGCGGCTGACAGGCCCCACACCCTGTGCCATCGCGCCTGTGGCGCTGGGGGCGTTGAGCCAGCCCGGGTAAAATCGGCTCAACGGCGTCATAGCGCCGCTTGCCGATGCTCCGTCAAGCCTTGTGGGTCCGCACGCAGTTGCGGCCAGCATCCTTGGCGGCGTAGAGCGCCCCGTCGGCAGCCTTGATGAGACCCTGCGGAGAGCGGCCCGAGTCGGGAAAGGATGCAACGCCTGCCGAGATGGTGATATGCGGCAGGACCGTGTTGCCATAGCGGATGTCAGTGTCGGCCACGCGGGCGCGGATTCGCTCGGCTGCGCGCTCGGTCGCGGCAAGATCGGCGCCAGACACCAGCAGCGCAAATTCCTCGCCGCCAAAGCGGCACGCCATATGGTCATCGCCGCAGGCGTCGCGCAAAGCTTCGCCCACGTGCGCGAGCACCACGTCTCCGGCATCGTGACCGTGGGTGTCGTTGAAGGTCTTGAAGCGATCCGCGTCGAGATAGACGAGGCCGAACGGCTGCCCCGTGCGATCACTCTGCGCGATCAGCCGGCGCATGGCGTCAAGGAAAAACCGGCGGTTATAGAGCCCGGTCAGCGGATCACGGGTCGACTGGTCGTACAGTTCGTCGCGCAGTTTGACATTGGCGAGCGCCAGGCTGATGCGCTCGCCGCATTGTACGGCGAAGGCACGCGCACCGGCGGCCACGTCATCCTCTTCGCCCGCTCCGACGCCGGGCGCGAGGCGGACATGCATGAGCCCGACTGTGTCGCCATGCGCGATGATCGGCACGCAGATGTAGGCAATGTCGGTGTCTTGCCCTTCCTGTTCCGTAACATGCTGGCAGGTGAAGCAGATGCGGTCGGTGTCGTGAACGTAGGCTCGCCCGCGCCGCAGCGCCCAGCAACTGTCAGGCGCGATGTGGTCGTGCAGCCCCGGGCTCGACCACTCGCAAATGCCGTCGAGCACGTCCCTCGAGTTGGAGTAGATGTAGAGCTCGCCCGTCGAACCGGGCAATGTGCTGCCCATGAATTTCCGCACCACCATGTAAAGCTCGTCGAGCGACTTGCACGATTGCAGCCATTCGTCGAGTTCGGACAGCAATCGCGCCTCCTGCTGGCGCGCGCGCTCGGTGACAAGCGCCGCGCGGGCACGGGTCTCGGCCTCCTCGGCGGCCTTTCTGGCACGGTCTAGCTCGTCAGCGGCCTTGCGGGCTTCCGTCACGTCGGTAAAGGTCACGACAAAACTTCCGCCGCGAGCCGGACGGGCGTTCGTCGCCACCACCCTGCCCGACGGCATCAGCCGATCGAAGGTGAACGCTCGATTGTTGGTGAAGCGCGCCTCCGTCTGCTCGGCGGTTGCCTGCGAAATCTCGCCGCGTGCAACGGCCGCGGCCAGAAAGTCGACACGGCGCGTGCCCGTGGTCAGTGCCCCTTCCTCAATTTCGAGCACTTCGAAAACGCGGGTGTTGTGTAACTCGCACAAGCCGTCTGCGGACCATACCAGGATGCCCTGTTCCATGGTGTTCATAATATTCATGGCAAGGTCTCGCGAGCCGGGCGTGCCGGCAAGCTTCGTTACGTTTGCAGCGCTGGATCCTGTGTCATTGGTCATGAATGTCCCCCCGGGCAATGTCAGGACCCAGCATGGACGCGAAAGCTTTCGTGAGCGTTAAGGTGTGGTCCCAAAATTGAACAGCAGCCGCATGGGTGCATGTGGTTCACGATCTGGGATTCAAGGGAGATGGCAGGCCTTGTATCGCCCGGCGCAACGATAGAGTTTGTGGAATAGCCGACCATCTCAACCGCATGAATATCCGGCTGCTGGACCAGATCAGAACTGGGGTACGTTTAACTGGTCGGGGCTTGCTCTTGCTGTCGTCGGCCCGAAAATGCCGCCCAGACAGCGCCGATGGCCAGCATCATGACAGCCATCGGGATCACTCTGAAGGTAAACCCGGCATGCACGATGCTGTGCGTGGACTTTCCCTCCATGATTACTGCCGGGACGAACAGCGCAACACAAAGGAGTGCCAGCAACCCGATGCGCTCTTGCTTCCAGCAGATCAAGGCCGCAACGGCGCCGACTGCCAACGCGGTTGGCAGCACGATCAGGTTCACACCATACATCATGGCCTTGTGGCTGTTCGCCGCCAGAGCAGCCAACACAACGTATTGACGGTTGCTGCCCGCCAGCCATGTCCCGATATTCGCAGCGGGAAACCAGCTTGTTGCCGAACCCGTGCCAATCACCGACATCAAAAGCCACTTCGCGCCCCACATTGCGACGAATCCGGCAAGCACCGCTGCCTGGCAGGTGATGATGCCAGCTGCCCCGGCCTTGAGCTCGCGGGACTTCGTAACGGACACCTTCCAGAAAACAACACCGGCAAGCAGCACAAGCAGCTCGATGTTGTACAGAAAGTCAAAATAATTGTAGACGGCCCCCGCAGTGAAGCAGGTCAGGATAGCGTTGCGGAGATCGCCGGAATTCCGCCCCAAATTCCATGAGATAACCCCGACCAGAACTGTCAATGCAGACAGTGAAACGGCATGCGTCGGGGTAAATCCACGCAGCAAAGTGTCCGTGGTTACAACCAGCGATGCTGTCAGGGCCAACGCATAGCCAACCCCGAGAGACAGGCCGGTCAAGACTAACATGGAAACAACCGAAACAAACAGCAGACCGTAGCAAATGACCTGCAATGTCCGGTAGGAGGCATTGGACAGGACGGGATGCATGACCAGCCGGGAGCCGTGCCAGTAGCGGAAATAGGACCGCCATCTCTGCTCGTTCCCATCGAGATAACTTGTCAGCTGATCACAATATGAGCCGGGTTTCTTCCACCTTATCGAGAATGCCCTGAATGCAGATTGCAGCGCCGTCCCTGAAGTTCTCAGCCCCATGGAAACAATCTGGCATTCACTGAAGTTGCTTTGATAATACCAGTGTACTCTGCGGCCTTTACGGTCGAGGGGTCCGTTTTCAAGAGCGTCGCGTGCTGCGGCTTCGATGTTTTCGGTTGATTTTTGAGACTCAGACAGAACCACCGCTGCGCTGCCCAGCCCGACAATAATCATCAGGCTCACGAGACAGCCAATCGCGGTGTTCACTAGTAACTTCAATCTTCACCCAATTTCCGAACGTTTCTGCAATTGCCACAGCGAGGTCATTCGCAACACTGACCTGCCGGTGAATTTCCTAAGGTTTTTTGAACACGAGCATTCGCATTCCGGAGAAGTTGGCCACCAGGCCGAGCGCGGATCCGAAAACAAGGCCAGCCATGGCGTTAAGCTGGCTTGCACCAAGAAGGCTGATGGTGAGAGCATACACAGAGAGATTCAAAACCAGGCCAAAACACTGGATGGCAAAATACCGGTATAGCTGTTTAGCGATTGCAGGGCCAGACGAGTCACGAAACGTCCAGAGCCTGTTCAAATACCAGGTCGTGAAAACCGCAACCGGAAAGGAAATCCCCCTGGCGAGGTAGGCGTCCATCCCTCGCCCCATGATCATCCACAGCAAGACTGCATCCACGGCAAATCCGATCGCCCCGACCGCAACATATCGGGAAAACTGGCGGAACAGGGAGTTGGGCTGACTTTGCAATCGCGGTCCTTTGTGGTGGCGGAAACAGCTATTTCCTGATCCCTATTTCCATGATCGCTGACATGAATGCAGTAAATGCCAACTGGATGCCCAGGGTCATTGCAGTGCTTGCCAGGACCAGGGGGCGCAGGATTGCCGATACCTGGAGGGCGCCGAAACCCACCTCAATCCATTGCACGAGACACCAGACAAACAGCGCGAAACCGCTCAGAAAAACCGCTGCTGCAGACACAAGCAGGCGTTCCAGGTTCAAAAAAGCCAGAAACCCTGCTCCGCGGCCTTTTTCCAGCAGCAGGCCGGACTGGGTCGCATACCGCCTTGTAACCAGGCCAAAACTGGCGGCCTGAAAACCGACAAGCAAAACAAAACAACTGGACACGAGCGTATGAATGCTCAACGTCACATCGCCAATGGCAAAGGTGCCTGAGTGCAACAGCACAATGCCCAGCAGACCGATGGCACAAAGCACGATACCTGGATAGAAGAACAGCCAGCGAGGGCTGTTGAGCAGCATGAATACCAGATGACGCCAGCCATCAGGCCAGGTGCGAAGATGGGGCTGTCTGGAGCGCCCGGCTACACTCAAGGTGGTTGGAACCTCTTCCACACGAAAGCCCGCCAATGTGGCTTTGACAATCATTTCGGACGCGAACTCCATTCCTGAAGCCCGCAGGTTCAGTTCTTTGATGCGTTGGCTGTTGCACGCCCGCAGGCCGCAGTGAAAATCTCTTACCGGTGACCGAAAGAGTATCCTGCCGATCAGGCTCAGGACCGGGTTGCCCAGATACTTGTGGAGAAACGGCATCGCACCGGGCGCGATACCTCCCTTGAAGCGGTTTCCTATGACCAGGTCTGCACCGGCACGCAACCGGTCCACAAATGGCTGAAGCCGGGAGAAGTCATAGGAACTGTCAGAGTCTCCCATGATGATATAGCGCCCCCTGGCCGACCTGATACCTGCCAGCAATGCCGCTCCATAGCCGATGTCCGTAACGTTTATGACCCGCGCCCCGGCCTTCTCCGCTATGCTTGTCGAGCCGTCAACCGAGCCATTGTCGGCCACCAGGATCTCTCCTTCGGTCCTGCTCTCGGTCAGAAACTTTTTGGCGTCACGAATACAGACTTCGATTGTCTCTGCCTCGTTCAGGCAGGGCATCAGGATCGTCAGTTCCAAATCCAGCTTCCCGTTGTTTTATCAAGCCATAACGTCAAAGCGGCTTTGCCGGCAACCGGCAAAAAGTGTTTTGCCGACCACGTCAAGTTGAAGGAGAAAGTCCCTGGTCACATGAGCCAAATCTTGCTGAAACGTCAACCGCCGATCCGCCGTCCCATGCATCCTGCAATCGTCCTCGTTCGCGCATTGCGAAACCGGCTTGCCTGGTTGCCGGGCTCACAGGTGGTGACATCACTTTGCACAAACGCCACCTCAAATGCCTGCACCAAGCGATTTGAGAATTTGGGATCGAGGGATGTCAGGCGCCCTGAATGCTCTTCCCCTTGGCCGCCCATTGTGTCCCTGAACGGCAATGGTGATTTCAATGACTTACAGGTTTGAGAAGTCGAACTCTGTTGCTCACTTGTAGTTGGTTTGGGGTTCAGTTGGCACTCAAAATGGCAACAGATTGGCAACGACTGCTGTGCGGACAAAACGACTGTTGGCCAATAGCGTGTGAAGGTCAGCTTTCGGAGCAAAAGACTATAGCGCATTAAGATCTGGCTGCCGCCAACAGCTCTTTTTGCCGATGTCACTGCGACTGAAATTGAGCACGGTATTGAGAAGGTGTTGTTTTTATCTGCCGCAAAAATGCGCGTCTCATGCGTTCATCATCTTGAAAACCGCAGTTCACTGCAATCGCTTTGATGCTCTTTTCGGTTGCCCCCAACAGATCACGCGCCGCGGCCACCCGAATGGCCTCAACAGCCTTTGCAGGCGGCGTCCCCATCGTCGCCGTGTACTGGCGCGAAAAGTTTCGCGAACTCATGCCACAGTGTTCAGCCATATCTTGCACGGAAATGTTTTGCCGCAGGTTACTGCTCACCCAATCATGGAGAGATCTGAACCGCCCCTCAGTGTCGCGCGCCTGCCTGTCCAACTCGGGACTGAACTGCGATTGCCCGCCTGAACGGACCATGGGCGTCACCAATGATCGCGCCATTTCAATCGCCGCAGGCGTGCCCAAATCTTCCTCAATGATGGCCAGGGCCATGTCGATGCCAGCCGTGATGCCCGCAGAGGTCCAGACAATCCCGTCTTTGATATAGATCGGATCGATTTCTACATGCACCGCCGGATAATGCGCAGCAAGGTGATCACAATCCTCCCAATGCGTGACGGCGCGACGACCATCAAGCAGGCCAGCTGCCGCCAAAACAAGTGCGCCCGAACATACCGAACACACCCGCTGGGATCGATCCGCCAACTGCCTGACCTGATCGACAAACGGCAGATCAAGGGCCGCGACCAGTGCACCGTCTCCGCCGATGACCACCAACGTATGGATGGGCGTGTCTTGATGTTTCTCAAGCCAATCTGCCAGCGGATCACTATCGATCTGCAAAATTGTGTTGGTTTTGGTTCGACCACCGTCAAAGGACACAACATGCGTTTGATACGCCGGCCCCGACCGTGGGTTTTTACGCGCATGGGTGAACACCTGCAGTGGGCCAACCAGATCAAGAAGCACGATGTCAGGGTATACAATGAACACCACGTTCATCTGTTCAGGTGTGTGATCAGGCAGATTGGCATAAAAGGAGGTCATGTTGTCCTTTGTGCCAAAACCACATCAGTTAGTCTACCAACAGGATGTGCGCACCTCACAACGTAAAGAAAGGGCACCGTCTACGTGAAAACACTCGCAGCACTTGTCTTCCCCGGTTTTGAAACACTCGACTACTTCGGTCCCATGGAAATGCTGGGCGGTTTGGGGAGAGAAACCCAGATCATAACTGTCGCCAAAGGGTGTGATCCGGTACCAAGCGTACATGGCCAGCGCATCGTGATCGACAAAACCATTGCGGAGAAAAACGACTACGATCTGCTGTTCATCCCTGGCGGCGATTCTGCGCTGAACGAGGCCAAAGACGAAGAATTGATGCAGTGGATCAGGGAGGCCTCGGCAAACGCGGAGCGCGTGATGGCTGTATGCACGGGAACCGTGCTGCTCGGAATGACGGGCGTTCTGGACGGGCGCAGGGCGACAACAAACAAACTCGATTTCACCCAAACGGTCCCTCTCGCGCCGAACGTCAATTGGGTGAAGGAGGCACGTTGGGTCGAAGACGGCAAGTTTTTCACATCTTCCGGTGTGTCAGCAGGGATGGACATGGCCCTCGCCGTAATGGCCGATCTGTTTGGAATGGCGATGGCAGACAGAATTGCCTTGGGCTGTGAATACGAATGGCAAAAAGACGCTAGCCGGGATCCTTTCGCAAAATCAGCAGGCTTGGTCTGAGGTAAGCAACTATTCGCTGCGTTACGTGAATCTTAAAAAATGGGTTCGGAGCGGTCATGGCACCATGCCGGATTGTGGCATCCGGAACCACGTTCACCGAAAAGCGGTTTTCAAGATCAATCACGACTGGGCGGCAATGTTTCAAATGCCGGCATGTCATCTGGAATATGATGGAAAGATTGAATGTCTTCCGTGAAAATCGCTATGCGCGCATGGTTGTAGATCGAGGGGTCATCCAGCGTTCCGACCTTCAGAACAGTCTCGTTCAAGCCATGTCGGAGAGTGGTGATGTGGGTTCCACATGTGCCGCAGAACTGCCGCGTCACTGCATCCTTTCTGTCCGGGTTCTTGTATGTTGCCAAAGAGCCGTCGGTGAATTCGAGCCCGTCCGGCGGCACCAACATATAATAGTTTGGCCCGCCCCCTGAAAAGTACTGACAAGCCCTGCAATGGCATTGGGCTTTAAGTGTGGGCCGGACTTTCAACAAATACCGCACCGCGCCGCAGAAGCATCCACCAGTTATATTCATTTTCTGTCTCCTATGGGTGATCCAGATCGAACAGCTTGCAGGTAGTGTGTGGGTCGTTCCAGCAAAATACGCATTGAAACAGTCCAGATATATGAACCGGTAAGCAGCGCTCTAAGCAGATGGCAGAGGGCGGCAAAGAGGACGAAGCTACCGTTCGCAGAATGGCTGTTTTGCGTTCGTGCTAGATCGGGTTCTTCGTTATTCGCACCCGTTGTGCGCCCGCCACATCGCCTCATCGTGGCCCTTAGGTATCGACTTGCAAGGGTCAGCGTGATGATAACCGCGCAACCGGTTATACAATGTGACTTGGCGTGTCGTGAGCAGTGGCAAAGTTTCAAGATGCGCAGACAGATGCGCAAACCTCAAGTTCGCTCTCGCCTCGCCAGCGGCATTCACCAACTGTGCCAATGCACCCGCGTCCGGTGAACCATCAACAAACGCATCGTTCAGCGCTCGCTCGGAGGCTATGAAGCGTTCTCCAGCTTCAATGGCTCCCGCACGCATTCGGTCGCGGATCACGGTAAGCCCGGCAATCTGCGCGTTACTTAGGCCAATCTGCTTTGACAATTCCAGAAGATGGGCCGGGCCCGGAACTCCGTTCAGTTCTGCCGGAAGTGCGAGACCCCACCCGTGGCCGGAGCGCAGCTCAGCCAAGTCGTTTTCCGAAAGAGAGGCGATTTGTCTCCGCTCTTCACCTGCATAGGGCGAAGCAGCATGTTGTTGAGCGTGCGCTGCACTACCCGCGATAAGAAGTGAGATGGCTATGGCGGCTCTGCTGATTGGCATGAGGGCACACTCCTCGAGTTGATGACCTTTTGCTTATTGCGCAGATTTGGAGATCCGCACATGATCTTGATCATGTCGGATATCTGGATGGAGATCTTTGTCGGCGCACCTGACCAATCCTACGGGAGAGGTGCAAGCGTTTTCAGGCGGGATGATCGCGTTTCACAAGCCTACCTGGTGCGTGAGGGAGGTGTTCGCCTGGTGCGGACGCTCGCTGATGGCGGAGAACTGACGCTGCATCAGGCCCTTCCAGGCTCACTTGTCGCTGAGGCGTCAATCTTTGCTGATCAGTATCACTGCGATGCGATATGCGATGTGCCGTCAAGGCTTGCGGTATTGTCACGTGCAGATGTTACCTCGGCTCTCCATAGTACAGAAGGTGCCTTGGTTGCCTTGGCCCAGTCAGCGCGCGAGATTCAGGCGTTGCGCGCACGGTTGGAGGTGATGCGGTTGAAGACGCTGTGCACGCGTCTTGACGCATATCTCGATCTTCATGGGCCACCTGAAACTGGAAGATGGGTTCAGGTAGCTGACTGGATTGGGGTCACACCTGCCGCCCTTTATCGCGAACTGGCGCGTCGGCGCAAAGAAATCGACTGATTACAAGTCAGCTTGGTCAGGAAACCACAGCAGACGCAGGAGCGGACATTCGCCGCAGTGCACCGAACTGACACTTTGGGCTCAAAGCAGACATCTGGCCGAAAGCCTGTGCCCGGTTATCCACAACATGACAAAAATCAGGAAATGGTGGGCGGTACTAGGTTCGAACTAGTGACCCCTACGATGTCAACGTAGTGCTCTACCACTGAGCTAACCGCCCGAAGGCTGCCATTGTCGTGGACCCGGTGTCGGGCCATCGGCAGATCGGTCGCGTGTTGAACGCGAAGGCTTCTATATAAGGTTGGCAACGCCCATGCAAGGCCCGTTTGCAGGCGACTGTCAGGCGGCGATCATCCGGTCGACTTCATTCACCAGATCGCGCAAATGAAACGGCTTTGACAGTATCTTGGCATCGCGCGGCGCCTCGGAATCCGGATGCAGGGCGACAGCGGCAAATCCGGTGATGAACATGATTTTCAACGCCGGGTCCAGTTCGGCAGCCCGCCGGGCAAGCTCTATGCCGTCCATCTCAGGCATCACGATATCAGTGAGCAGGAGATCAACCTCGCGCGATTTGAGTTCTTCGAACGCGCTTACGCCTTCAGCAAACGAATGCACCTCGTGACCGGCGCGTTCCAGCGCACGGGCCAGGAAGCCGCGCATGTCGTTGTCATCTTCAGCAAGTAGAATACGAGCCATTGCCGCTCACCAGCCTCCAGAAATTTCCAATGGCCAGCATTTGCGCACTGCCCACCCACACCGCGGCACCATACTGTCAAAGAGTAAACCGCATGTGAAGACGCATAGTGTCAATTCATCGAATTTAAATGTCCCGGCGTGTCCCGGCCTGCAATGAAAGCAAAAATCGGCACAGAATTTCGCAATGCCGCCTCAACTGGTGAAATACTCCAGGCCAGAGCGATAAACGGCGTTGACGCACCCGCTCTGCCGGGGGCTTAATGGCCCGGTGAACGTTACAACCACCGATTGTCCATCCAACCGTACAGCGACCCGTCTGCCCATGACACGTAAATCCAAAACAGACCGGGTTGAACCCGGCTTCCAGATTGACGCGCCTCGGGTGCAAACGTCACCGGTCGTGTTCAATTCACCGCATTCCGGCAGTGACTACGGATCCGAATTTCAGGCATCGTCCCGGCTGGACCTGCACAATCTGCGCCGCTCGGAGGACTGTTTCGTCGATGAATTGTTCGGAACGGCGACCGCCCTTGGCGCACCGTTGATGAAAGCCCGCTTTCCCAGGGCCTGGCTGGATGTCAACCGGGAACCGTTCGAGCTGGATCCCAACATGTTTCACGACCCGTTGCCGGCGCATGTCAACACCGCATCAGCACGGGTCGCCGGAGGTCTGGGCACCATTCCGCGCATTGTGAGCGAAGGTGAAAACATTTACCTGGACACCCTGAGCTGGCCCGACGCAGACCGCCGCATCCAGCATTACTATATGCCCTATCATGAGGCGCTCAGGGATCTCGTGGCAAGCACGTTCAAACGTTTTCAGACCGCCATCCTGGTGGACTGCCACTCGATGCCGTCGGTGGCCGGTCTTTCTGGCTCCGGCCGTCCGGACATCGTCCTGGGCGACCGGCACGGGACCAGTTGTTCAGCCTGGATCGTCCGCCACCTTGAAGAACAGTTGCGCGCCCACGGGCTGAAAGTGTCGCGCAACCGGCCTTACGCCGGTGGTTTCATTACCCAGAAATACGGCCGCCCGCGCGAAGACGTTCATGCCGTGCAGATCGAGGTCAATCGCGGGCTGTACATGAATGAAACCACCTTGAAGAAAACCCGCGGATTTTCCCGTCTGCAGACCCTGATGCTCGATGTCATGTCGCGTTTCATTGCGCGCGCAACCGAAACAACGCCGCCGCGCTCCATTGCCGCCGAGTGATGAATACGCCCGCTGACCCGGCGCCAATCCGCTTGCTCGAAGCCGGACCGGAACAATCTGCCGAAATCGATACCCTTGTTGCAGGCTTTCACCGGCATGAGGGTGTCAGCGTGACGGCGCAGGCCCGGCGGGCTTCAATTGACGCTCTGCTGACCATGCCTGCCCAGGGACGCATTCTCCTGATGCAACGCCACGATGGCGATATTATCGGTTATGCCGTCATCGCATTCGGATTTTCTCTGGAATTTGGCGGCCGCGACGCGTTCGTGGATGAATTGTTCGTCGTTGAGGCCTTTCGCGGGCAGGGTTTCGGCAGCGCCGCCCTCAAGGCGGTGTGCACATGGGCCCGGCGGGAAGGCCTATGCGCGCTGCATCTGGAGGTAGAACGGGACAACAAGGCGGCCAAAGCGCTGTACAGGCGTACCGGTTTTGAAGATCGCAGCCATTACAATCTGATGTCGCTGCATATCGCCGATGTCAGGGAAACCGGGCCGGAGCGGCGGTAAACCGAAAAAAGGGCCGCACATGCATATGCACGGCGGCCCAAGTCTAGGGAGGAAACGCCCTAAAAAGGGCAAGTGAAGAAGAAGGAGTGATCCTTCGTTTTCACCATGGCCTATATTGCACTGCACAGTGACAGATTCAAGGCTGTGTCGATAATAATTTTTCCGGCAAATACGAGCGGAAACAATCATTGCTGAGGACTAAATTATTGATGTAAAATAGTATTTTGAGATATTTCTCGCGCTGACGCCCAAAATATCTGTTTGACTGCATTACAGAAATGCACAGGCTGCATAGCTTGAAGACAGCAATATGACCGCTTATTGTGCAACTGCAACATAAATAAGAGCTTCATTCCATGACCCAAGACGAAAATCCTGCCGGCAATTCAACAAATGAGATTCTGGCCTTTGCAATTGAGCTGGCGCAGGCAGTTTCTCCCGTTGTCCTGCCCATGTTCCGCACCTCAATGGCAGTCGACAACAAGCAGGCCGGCGGGTTTGATCCGGTCACCCAGGCTGATCGGGCCGCAGAACACGTCATGCGCGCCATGATCGAGGAACGCTACCCCGACCATGGCATTGTGGGCGAGGAATTCGGCGAGAAGACCGCAAACAGCGACTTCACCTGGATACTGGACCCGATTGACGGCACCCGCAGTTTCATCTCCGGCACCCCCACCTGGATGGCGCTGGTCGGGGTCAAACACAAGGGCCGCATGATTGCCGGCGCTGCCGGACAACCGTTCACGGACGAGATATTCGCGGGCAGCCAGGCAGGTGCATTCCTGTTGCACGCAGATCGGAAGACCCAACTGCGCTGTACCAGTGAAACCGACATCGCCAATGTGCTGGCCGGCACAACCGCACCGTATCTTTTTCGCAAACATGGCCACCAGGAGCGCCTGATGCGTATCGAGACTGCGGTTCAGCACTTGCGTTTTGATGCAGATTCATACTTTCACTGCATGGTTGCGGCAGGCCAGCTGGGCATCAGCATCGATACCGGGCTGCAGTCTTACGACATAGCCGCCCTGGTGCCGATCGTGGAAGGCGCCGGTGGCATAGTCACGACATGGGACGGAGCCGATGCCTCAGATGGTGGTGATATTCTTGTGGCGGCCAACAAGGCGCTGCATGAACAGGCGATGGTTTTGCTCAGGTGAATTGCCTGATCAGAGCGGTTTTCGCCTGGATAGACGCGATACCGGTCAACTCCCCGGATGATCGGCGTTGGTGCGGCAGGGTTCCCGTGAGAACCGGAAGTTATAGTTGCATACAACGCTTTTTATACGCAAACGGGTGTTGTCATCGATATAGCTTGGTCTGTTTGCCCGCGACATCTTGATCTCGGGATATCGTCCCAGGTTCCGGGGCAGGTGTTTTGAGTTGTATTTTACACCCAGCCCATCCAGGGCATCGGCCACCAGAAGAGGGCGTTCGAAAACGTCATCATAACAAAGCATCAATGCCCGGTTCCGATTGGCTTGTGAAATTTCCTGCCAGAAGTGGTAATACGCATCATATTCGCCAAGTGCATCCAACAGTTTTTCCGAACTGGCGGCCTCTTCGACGCTGTGATGCCAGCCACAGTCTATTCCCCAGTTCACTATGGACGCCAACCACGGTTCCGGCGGCTTGAATATTACGAGGTGTCTGGTTGCTCCTGGATAACCGGCGATTGAGTTCAACGCATCCAGGTCAGGCGAGGTAATGTCGTTTTTGTAATGATCATGCATCTTTATCGACGACTTGTCGGATTGCCATCTGAAGTGCTTGTGTTTCGGGTTGGTCCTTTGTGGATCGAAGGCGTTGAGCGGGCACAACTTCAAGTCGATCAGAATTCGAAGCAGGTAGTTTGTGCCGCTTCGCCGGATGCCGTGATGAGCGCAACAGTTGCCAGAGAGCAGGTTGGAAAGTCGGGCAATGCCGTTGCCAAGCGTTGGATATGTCTCAAAAATCTTCATTGATGGTCCGGCACAGTGCCCACTGTCGTGACAAACCGAAAGTTACTTTATCCGGTCAGCAACGAACGCATCGAAAGCCGCGAAAAACTGGTCCCGGATCGTGTCTATTTCCGCCAGAATGTCGTGTTTTGCGCCATTGATGGTGATGGTGGCGGCTCCCGGCACAAATCGGGCGAATTGCTGGATTGTCTCATTGGCCACTACGATATCCTGACCGGCGATGACCAGCAGCGCCGGGCAGCGCAGCGGTGTGGTGTCGTTCAGCGCACGCAGTTTCCTGCACGATCTCAGCGCCGCGCTCACCCAGCCGACTGTTGGCGCGATGGCCGACAGATGCGGGGCCTCCTGCCACAAGCGCATATTGCGCATGAAGCGGGTCTTGTCCGAGGTCAGCGGATTTTTTGGAAAGTCCTCCGGCCGGATCAGTCTTGAATTATGAAACGGCACCTTCAACCGTCCCAGCCCAATACAGGTCATGCCCGTGACAACGGCTATCTTGAACCATCGTGGCAGGTGGGTATTTGGAATATCGATCAGCGGGGCCACCATGACGGCAGCGGCAAACCAGTTGTGTTTGGCAATGGTGCGCAGGCCGATATGGCCGCCCATGGAGTTTCCGAGCAGGATGTAAGGCGGCCTGCAATCGGGCAGGACCACCTCTTCCATGAATTTCGTGAAGTCGGACAGATAATGCCGGAAAGTCGATATGTGGCCATGCCGGCCGGGCCCGTCGGCAGGTGGTGAACCGCCCTGCCCGCGCCAGTCAAGCGCCGCCACCTGGTAGCCGCGCTCTGTAAGATCCCGGATGGTCTCGAAATTGCGCTCCAGGCATTCGCCACGGCCCTGCAGAAAACATACGGTGCCGCGGGCCTCGCCTACCGCCGGAAACAGGCCGTATCGCACTTTTATCTTGTCGGAAACGTCAAGATATCCGCAACTGGCATTGGCAGGCACGGGATTGCCGGCAACCAACACAAATCCGTCTGCCATATCTGTTGCCATTCCTTGTAGTTTCCCCTCACCGGCCATTTGATCATATTTCTACTGACCCGTCTCTTGCATTGTAGGCACCCCATAAAGTGATTTGCAGCAACAAAACGGCAGGGCTTGAAACCGGAAAAAGGTCTCCTAAATATTCATTGTGGATGCCACAACGGGTCCACGTAACTGATCGACACCCTGCCCGTCTACAGGGAGGGTGCACAAACAAACTGCATCGCTTATGGAAAGGATGAACATCATGTTTGATTTGACCCCACTTTATCGCACCGGCGTTGGTTTTGACCGTCTGGCCAAAATGCTCGACGAAGTCAACACCGTGGATACGCCAACCTACCCGCCCTACAACATCGAGCGCACCGGCGAAGACACCTATCGCATCACCATGGCTGTTGCGGGGTTCACCCCCGATGAACTGGCCATTGAAGTGAAAAGCAATGCGCTGACCGTAACCGGCCAGAAGCAAGGCCGCGCCGAGCAGGTGAATTTCCTGCATCAGGGCATTGCGGCTCGCAATTTTGACCGCCGCTTCCAGCTTGCCGATCATGTTGAAGTGACCGGCGCTGAAATTGAAAACGGCCTGCTTCACATCGACCTGAAGCGTGAGCTTCCCGAGGCCATGAAGCCCCGCACCATTGCAATCAAGGGTGCCGGCAAGAAGGCCAAACTGATCGAGGACAAGAAAGCCGCCTAAAGGGCAGGTGTTTCTGCAAACCGCGGGGCGCTGAAGATTTCATCTTCGGCGCCCTACTTTTTTCTGCGCGTGCGCCGCTTTTTGCGCTTCTTGCGGGACTTGGCGTCCGCGCGCACCACTTCCAGTATCTCGCCGTCAAACTGGCTGATCGTCACCCGGTACCGCTTGCGGTCCCGAACAGCCAGGTAAACGAAAGGCAGGTGCCGCTTGCAGCGGATCGCATCGACAACGCGAAATCCGTCCTGGCGCAACAATCTGGCTGCATCAACGCAGTTGAGATCAAAGCGTGCATAGCCGTCCCGGTCTGGATACGGGTAGCGGTAGGGATTGTAGCCCGGATCTCCATAATAGTAGAAATGACCCGATTGCGCCTGTGCCGGCGGCTGGGGCAATGCGATGAAACAACCCAGACCAGCCAGCAATAGCGTCAGATAGCGCCGTTCCATTTCTCGACCTCTCTCACCACCCCGTCACAATCAGCTTTGCTGGTCATGAACGAACACACAAAGCGCACGAATATCTCTCCGTCTGCCGCCACGTCGTTTCCAGGCCCCTCACCGGGCCACTGATAAGCCACAACACCTTTTGACAGCAGCAGCTCAAACAGGCTTTTCGGCATGATCGGAAACACTTCGTTGGCCTGTGCCGGCAGCGGTAACCGCATCTTGCCCGTCGCTTCCAGGGCCTCGCTCAGATACCTAGCCATATCGTTGGCATGACGGGCATTATCAAGCCACAAACCGTTCTCCAGATACGAATTCATCTGGGTCCCGAGAAACCGTCCCTTGGAAACCAGTTGTGCGGCCCGCATGCGCCGGTGGGAAAAATCCGCTGCCAGGGCCCGGTCGAAAAACACCACCGCCTCCAGCATCATCGCGCCGTTCTTGGTGCACCCGAAAGACAGCGCGTCAACACCCGCCTTCCAGGTCATTTCGGCAGGGCTACACCCCAGCGATACCAGCGCATTGGCAAACCGCGCACCGTCCATGTGCAGTTTCATGCCCTTCGACCGGGCCAGTTTCCCGATCGCGGCAATTTCATCAATCGAGTAAACCGTCCCCAGTTCACTTGCCTGGGTAATGGAGACAGCCGCCGGCTTGGGATCATGTTCGCCGCGTGTGAAACCATTCAGTGTTTTTTCAATGCTGTCCAACCGCAGTTTTCCAAGAGGATCATCGATGCCGATCAGTTTGGCGCCGCCGGTGAACAGTTCAGGCGCACCGCATTCATCCACCAGGATATGCGCATCGCCATGGCAGATCACCGCGCCGTAGGGCGGGGTCATGGCCGACAGGCAAAGACTGTTGGCCGCCGTGCCGGTAAGCACCAGAAACACGTCCGTTTCACATTCAAACACGGCACTGAGCTGGTCTTGCGCCTTGCGAGTGTAAACATCGGTGCCGTAGGAGCTCTGCGTGCCTGAGTTGGCTTCCACAATCGCATCCATGATTGCCGGATGCACCCCATATACATTGTCACTGCCAAAATTCATCGATTGATCCCACATTGCGCGGCTGTGTTGGTTTTCGCAGTCTGAGTATCACAGCCTGGCTGTCCGGCACACCCGCAACAGGGCAAATAAACCTGTAAACCACTGGCACCAAGATCGCTTGCATATTGGACAGATTTCTGGCATGACAACTGCGAGGTTAGGTCAGCAAAACTGACCTAAATTATGGCAGACCACCGATTAAGATCGAGCAGCAGCACGATGACGGCTAAAACCAAACAGAAACGTCAGCGCACGGTCTGCCTGACCCCGGGAAAACGCAAGACGCTCAAACGCTGTTAAGAACGTCAACCTCGCAGTTCTCCCAAAAAGCGGAGGGATTTGCAGGCGGAACGTTCAAAATGGCAGACCAGGAGCGGAAATTGTATCCGTTAGCTGCAAATCCTGTCATCAGACATTCGCCGGAATTCTCCAGACATTAGAGTTCTACACCCGCGTCGTGCGGTCTTCGTGATGCGCGAAGGGCCAACGCTCGCAAAACAGGCAAGGATCGCCGGACATGACATATCAGGTATCTGCACGCTCGAAGGCTATGACACAGGCCGGCCTGCCCGCAAAAACCGGCCTTTATGATCCAGCCAACGAACATGATGCCTGCGGTGTCGGCATGATCGCCAACATCAATAATGACAAGAGCCACCGCGTCATTGCCGACGGTTTGCGCATTCTGGCGAACCTGGAACACCGCGGTGCCGTGGGCGCGGACCCGAAGGCCGGAGACGGTGCCGGCATCCTGTTGCAGATCCCGCATGATTTCTTCGCGACAGAGGCAGAACGGCTCGGCTTCAAGCTGCCGGATGCCGGTGATTACGGCGTAGGGTTTGTGTTTCTGCCGCGTGATCCGGCGGTGCGTGAACGCATCGAGCAGATTTTTGCAAAGGCCGCCCTGGAAGAAGGCCTCGAAGTGCTGGGGTGGCGTGACGTACCCGTCAACAAGGAGGTTCTGGGCACTTCCGTTCTGCCAACCGAACCGTTCCACCGCCAGGTATTCGTGGCCCGCGGACCGGGCTTCAGAGACACCGACCCGCTGGCTTTTGCCCGCAAGCTGTTCGTGATGCGCAAGGTGGTGTCCAACCGCGTCACCTCGATAACCGACACCGACAGTTCCGGCTATTACGTCGTGTCCATGTCGCCCGACACCATCATCTACAAGGGCCTCGTGCTGGGTGTGAACCTTGGCGATTACTATACCGACCTGAAGAACCCCAAGGTGACCTCTGCCCTGGCACTGGTGCATCAGCGTTTTTCCACCAATACCTTCCCGTCATGGCCGCTTGCACACCCCTATCGCATGATCTGCCACAATGGCGAGATCAACACCTTGCGCGGCAACTACAACTGGATGGCGGCACGCTATGCCACCATGAGTTCGGACCTGTTCGGCGCCGACATGGAAAAACTGTGGCCCATCTCCTATGAAGGCCAGTCGGACTCCGCATGTTTCGACAACGCGCTCGAGCTTTTACAGTTTGCCGGCTACCCGATGTCACACGCCATGATGATGCTGATCCCGGAGGCCTGGGCCGGCAATCCGCTGATGGATGAAAACCGCCGGTCTTTCTACGAATACCACGCTGCCCTTATGGAACCGTGGGACGGACCTGCCGCGATCGCATTCACCAACGGCCGCCAGATCGGCGCGACGCTGGACCGCAATGGCCTGCGCCCGGCCCGTTACCTGGTCTCCAATGACGGCTTTGTCATGCTGGCGTCTGAAATGGGCGTGCTGGATTTCGCCGAAGACACCATTACAACCAAGTGGCGCCTGCAACCGGGCAAGATGTTGCTCATCGACCTGGAAGAAAAGCGCATCATTTCGGACGAAGAGCTGAAAGACACCCTGTCCACCAAGTATCCCTACCGCGAATGGCTTGACCGCACCCAGGTGCTGCTGAAAGACATGCCGGCCTCAAAGCCGCGCGCACCGCAGACCAATGTTGCCCTGCTCGACCGCCAGCAGGCGTTTGGCTACACGCAGGAAGATCTCAAATTCCTGCTTGCGCCAATGGCCCAGACCGGCCAGGAAGCCATCGGCTCCATGGGCACCGACACGCCGATCTCGGCCCTGTCGTCCAGGCCGAAGCTGCTGCATACCTATTTCAAGCAATTGTTCGCCCAGGTGACCAACCCGCCGATCGACCCGATCCGCGAGGAACTGGTCATGTCGCTGGTATCGTTTATCGGCCCGCGTCCGAACCTGCTCGACCTCAAGGGCACCTCGCGCCAGAAGCGGCTCGAGGTTCCGCAACCGATCCTGACCAACGAAGACCTGGAAAAAATCCGGGTGATCGGTGACATCAAGGACAATGATTTCCTGACCATCACCCTGGACATCAGCTACCCTGCCGCCGATGGCGCACTGGGCATGCAGCAGGCACTGGAGCATTTGTGTGCCCGGGCTGAAAGCTCGGTCCATGAAGGCCACAATATCATCATCCTGTCAGACCGCATGGCGTCGCAGGACCAGATTCCGATCCCGTCGCTGCTGGCGACCTCCGCGGTGCATCACCACCTGATCCGCAACGGTCTGCGCACGTCCGTGGGCCTGGTGATCGAAACCGGCGAGGCGCGCGAAGTCCACCAGTTCGCCACACTGGCCGGTTTTGGCGCAGAAGCCATCAACCCGTATCTGGCGTTTGAAACCATCGAAGACATGCTGCCGAAACTGGCTGAAGAAGTCAGCCGGGAAGAAGCGGCAAAGCGCTATATCAAGGCCATCAACAAGGGCCTGCTGAAGGTCATGTCCAAAATGGGCATCTCAACCTATCAGTCTTATTGCGGCGCACAGATTTTCGATGCCGTCGGGCTCAAGCAGGCCTTTGTCGATCAGTTCTTTACCGGCACCTCCACCCAGGTTGAAGGTGTCGGGCTTGCGGAGATCGCAACGGAAACCGTCGAACGTCACCGCCTTGCCTTCTCCGACGCACCGATTTACCGGGACGCACTCGACGTTGGTGGTGAATATGCGTTCCGCTTCCGCGGCGAGTCGCATGTGTGGGGACCCGAGATAGTCGCTGACCTGCAGCATGCCGTGCGCGGCGACATTCCGGAAAAGTACCGGGCATTCGCCAAGCAGGTCAATGATCAGGCTGCACAGCTCATGACCCTGCGGGGACTGTTCAGACTGCGCCCTGCCGAAGAAATGGGCAGGCAGGCCGTCCTGCTGGAAGAAGTGGAACCGGCTGCCGGTATCGTCAAACGCTTTGCCACCGGCGCCATGTCGTTCGGCTCGATCAGTCGTGAGGCGCACACCACGCTTGCCATGGCCATGAACCGGATGGGCGGCAAGTCCAATACCGGCGAAGGCGGCGAAGAGCCTGACCGCTTCATTCCCATGGCCAACGGTGATTCAATGCGCTCGGCCATCAAGCAGGTCGCCTCCGGCCGCTTCGGCGTCACAACCGAATACCTGGTCAACGCCGACATGATCCAGATCAAGATGGCGCAGGGCGCAAAGCCCGGCGAAGGCGGTCAGTTGCCCGGCCACAAGGTCGACAAGACAATTGCGGCAGTACGTTATTCAACCCCCGGTGTCGGCCTGATCTCGCCGCCGCCGCACCACGACATTTATTCGATCGAGGATCTGGCGCAGCTCATCTACGACCTGAAGAACGCCAACTCGAAAGCCGACATATCGGTGAAACTGGTATCCGAAGTCGGTGTCGGCACGGTGGCCGCTGGCGTCTCCAAGGCGCGCGCCGACCATCTGACCATTTCCGGTTTCGAAGGCGGTACCGGCGCCTCCCCGCTGACGTCCATCAAGCACGCCGGATCGCCCTGGGAAATCGGCCTTGCTGAAACACAGCAGACCCTGGTTCTGAACGAGCTGCGCAGCCGCATTGCCGTCCAGGTTGACGGCGGCCTGCGCACTGGCCGCGATGTGATCGTAGGCGCACTTCTGGGGGCAGATGAATTCGGTTTCGCGACCGCACCATTGATTGCAGCGGGCTGCATCATGATGCGCAAATGTCACCTGAACACCTGCCCGGTCGGCGTTGCGACGCAGGACCCGGATCTGCGCAAGCGGTTTACCGGCAAGCCTGAACACGTGATCAACTACTTCTTTTTCGTTGCCGAAGAAGTACGCGAACTGATGGCCGCAATGGGCTTCAGATCGCTGGACGAACTGATCGGGCGTACGGACTTCCTCGACAAGGAACAGGCAATCGAGCACTGGAAAGCACGTGGCCTCGATTTCTCGAAAATTTTTGCAAAACCATCCGTATCCAAGGATATCCCCATTCGCCACAGCGAAACCCAGGATCATCATCTTGAGAAAATACTGGATCGGCAGCTGATCGAAAAAGCCGCGCCTGCGCTGGAGAACAAGAAGCCGGTGAGCTTTGAATTGCCGATCCGCAACGTCGACCGCTCAACCGGCGCCATGCTGTCGGGCGAAATCGCCCGGCGTTACGGACATGCCGGTCTGCCCGACGACACCATCTCGATCACCCTGCGCGGCACGGCAGGCCAGAGCTTTGGTGCATTTGTGTCCAAGGGCGTGACCCTGGATCTGATCGGCGAGGCCAACGACTATGTCGGCAAGGGTCTGTCAGGCGGCCGCCTGGTGGTGCGCCCGCCGGAAAACACCGCAATCATCCCGGAAAACTCGATCATCGTCGGCAACACTGTGCTGTATGGCGCCATTGCCGGTGAATGCTACTTCCATGGTGTTGCCGGCGAACGCTTCGCCGTGCGCAACTCCGGCGCGCTGGCGGTTGTGGAGGGTACGGGCGACCACGGTTGTGAATACATGACCGGCGGCATAGTCGTGGTGCTGGGTCAGACCGGGCGCAATTTCGCCGCCGGCATGTCGGGCGGCATCGCCTATGTCCTGGATGAGGCAGGCGACTTCCGGCAGCGCTGCAACCTGGCTATGGTTGACCTTGAGCCGGTGCCGGAAGAAGAAGAACTGCTGCAGCGCATCGCCAACCAGTCGGGGGATCTGGAAAGTCACGGTCTTGTGGACGTGCAGGGCGACATGACCAGCCACGATGCAGAACGGCTGTTCCAGCTGATCAGCAATCATTCGCATTACACCGCATCGTCGCGCGCCCGGGAGATTCTCGACAACTGGCAGGCCTATCTGCCAAAATTCGTCAAGGTCATGCCGGTGGACTACCGCCGCGCACTGAAGGAAATGGAAGCACAAAACGCCACCGGCGAAATGCTGATCGGCGTCAGAGAGGGCAAGTAAGATGGGCAAGATCACCGGCTTCAAGGAATTTGACCGCCAGGAACGGCCCTACAAGCCGGTCGCTGAACGGGTTTCCAATTTCGATGAATTCGTCATGCCGCTCGGCGACCAGGAAGTGAAAACCCAGGCAGCCCGCTGCATGGACTGCGGCATACCTTACTGCCACAGCGGCTGTCCGGTGATGAACCAGATCCCCGACTGGAATGATCTGGTCTATGGCGAGGATTGGGAAGAAGCAGCCCGCAACCTGCATTCGACCAACAATTTTCCGGAATTTACCGGCCGCATCTGCCCGGCGCCGTGTGAAGCGTCGTGCACGCTCAATATCGATGACAACCCGGTTGCCATCAAGACAATCGAGTGCGCGATTATCGACAGGGCGTGGGAAGAAGGCTGGGTTGTACCGGAGGTCCCGGAACAAAAGACCGGTAAGAAAGTGGCTATTGTGGGCTCCGGCCCGGCAGGTCTGGCGGCGGCGCAGCAGCTCGCGCGTACCGGGCACGATGTTCATGTCTACGAAAAACAGGCCAGGCCAGGCGGACTGCTGCGCTACGGCATCCCGGATTTCAAGATGTCCAAGCATCTGGTTGAACGCCGGGCGAAGCAGATGGAGGCAGAAGGCGTCACGTTTCACTGCAACCGTCATGTCGGCGTCGACACTGACGTTGCAGATCTGGAGCGCAACCATGACGCCGTGCTGCTGGCGGGCGGGTCGGAAGACCCGCGCGACCTTGCGGTGCCGGGCCGTGACCTGGACGGGGTGCACTTTGCCATGGATTTTCTGCGCCAGCAGAACAAGCGCATCGGACGTGAAGACCTCGGCGACGTCACGCCTATCCTGGCCGGCGGCAAGCATGTCGTGGTGATCGGCGGGGGCGATACCGGCTCGGACTGCATCGGTACATCATTCCGCCAGGGCGCGCTTTCCGTCACCCAGCTTGAAATCATGGCGGCACCGCCGGAAAAGGAAAACAAGGCATTGAGCTGGCCGCACTGGCCGCTGAAAATGCGCACATCGTCCAGTCAGGCCGAAGGGGCCGAGCGGGATTTCGCTGTCATGACTACCCACTTCTCCGGTGACAAGGGCAAGGTCAAGACCTTGCATGGGACCCGGGTGGACAGCGCCATGAAGCCGATCGACGGCAGTGAGTTTGAACTGCCTGCCGACCTGGTATTGCTGGCAATGGGCTTTGTGAACCCGGTGCATGACGGCATGCTGAAACAATTGTCCGTCTCGCTGGATGGACGCGGCAATGTAAAGGCGGATACCGAAGCCTACCAGACCAACCGCTGGAAAGTGTTCAGCGCAGGCGACATGCGTCGCGGTCAGTCACTGGTTGTCTGGGCGATCCGTGAAGGTCGTCAGGCGGCACGCTCTATCGACGAGTTTCTGATGGGTGCATCAACCCTGCCCAGATAGTCATCAGGTCTCTTCCAGACCGGTTTACTGGGCGGAGCTGGCGGGATCCTTGGCAACACTGAATGAATCAAACCGGTCCGCCGGCGCGTCAGGCCATATGCCATCGGTAAACAACAGCCGGGCGGCGCTGCCTTCAACCGTCGAACTGCGAACCTTGTCAAACAGGGTCAGCCCTTCCCTGGCGGCCCGCTTGATCGCATCTTCATTGACCCGTGCAATCTCGGTGTAGTTCAGGCCGGGCAACTGGGCCGGCTCGATCTTCACCGGCGCTTCGGCGCCGGGGCGTTCCGCCACAAACGCCGGCAGCGCTGCCAGCTCTTCAGGGGTCAGTATGACCTCTTCCTGCAGGGGAACAACGGCCGGACCGCCACCGGCACCGTCTCCGATGGCAATGTCGGCCTTTACCAGCTTCATCAATTCAACAGCCAGCCGGTCATTTCCGCCTGCTATGAACTTGACGCCGTTGCGCGATCGAAGCCGCACAATCGTGCCTGTACCATCGTCCCCGCGATCAGTGTAACTGTCGTCACTGTCAGCCAGCAGCAGCCGCAGGTCGATATAGCGCACGCCTCTTTCCGCCATGACCTGTCTCTCAACCTCGGCGACAACCTTCATGGCATTGTCATAGCTCTTGCGCCGCATCGGCGGCACACCGATCCAGTAGATCGCAACCTTGTGCTTTTTCAGTGCATTCACCAGCGCATTGATCTGTGCGGCGTAGGCCTTGCGCCATTCGTCACTGCCGAACCGGAGAAATCCTTCAGGCGAATTGATGTCACGGGCGTCGTTTGCCCCCAGCATGATCGCCGCAATGTCAAACGGCCGGGATCCAAGCAGATTATCCGCCGCCTTGGCCCAATTGTAGAGCTTGGGGCGGGCAAGTCCGGAATTTTCCTGGATGCGCCCTGTTACGGTAACCCGGTCCTCGGTCTCAACAAACCGGTTCATGCCGGCCCACAGGCCGGTGCCGAGAACATCCCCCATGATGACGATGTCATAAACCTGTTTGCGGCTTGGCAGGTAACTGGATTGCGCACTTTCCACCACCGGCGCTTCATCTGTCTGCTGCGCTTGAGACGATACATTCGCCGCACAGATCAACACCAGCGTGGCCAGCACCCGCTGTCCGATTTTCAAAAACTGATTCATGGGTTCGCAGTCTACAGGCCGCGGCGCAACCGCTCAAGTAATCTTGCGTCTGCATACCCGTCAGGCGTCACGCCGATGCGATGCTGGTATTTGCTGATGGCGCTGCGTGTGCGCGGGCCGATCGTGCCGCTGGTACCGCCGGTATTGAAGCCGCGCGCACTCAGCAGTTTCTGCAACTCCCGGTTGTCAGAACGCGACAGGAGTTTCATATCAGTTGGCCAGTTGGCGACAAACGGCCCCCGGCCGGCCAGCCTGTCAGCCAGGTGCGCCACAGCCAGTGCATAGGAATTCGACCTGTTGTAGGCGAGGATGGCATCAAAATTCTTCGTCACCAGGAATGCCGGGCCGTGCCTGCCGACTGGCAGCAGCAACCTGGCACGGACGTCGGCAACCCCGAACCTGTTCTGCGCGGCAGGTTTCACGCCCAGCTTCACCCATGCTGCAATAGACCGCGTCCCCTTCTTGCCGGCCATTCGATAGTTGAATCCGCGCGGCAGGCGAACTTCCCAACCCCACGGCCTGTTGTTCTTCCAGCCGCGTTTCTTCAGGTAGTTCGCGGTTGAACCAAGCGCATCCGGCACTGAATTCCAGATGTCGCGCTTGCCGTCACCTGTCATGTCCACCGCATAGGCATTGTAAGTCAGCGGGATGAACTGGGTGTGGCCCATTGCGCCGGCCCAGGACCCCTTGAACTGGTCCAGTGAAATGTCGCCGCTCTGCAGAATGTCAAGTGCACCCAGCAACTGCTTGCGGCCATATTTCTTGCGCTCGCCGGAAAACGCCATGGTGGCAAGCGAGCGGATGACGCTCATCTTGCCGGTATAGCTGCCGTAATTGGTCTCCATGCCCCAGATCGACGCCACCACATGCTTGTCGACGCCATAGCGCCGTTCCACCGCGCCCAGTGCCCGTGCATGGGTTTGCATCATGGATCTGCCGCGTGAAATCCTGTCGTCAGACACCCGTTTGGCGATGTACTCCCAGATCGGCGTTGAAAACTCGGCCTGGCTGGTCTGGCGCGCAAAAATGCGGGGGTCCGGTGTCACACCGGCGAAAGCCTGCCTGTAGAGTTGCGGCGAAATGCCCTTGCGCCGGGCCGCCGGCCACAGGTCTTCAACAAACTGGTCGAACGCGGCATTGCGGCTCAGGGCCTCCAGCGCGCCAATGTCCAGGCTGCGCGACGCTGTAGCGCCGACGCCGAGGCCTGCCAGCAAAACCGACACTGCGGCAAATCCGCGAAGAGAAAATCCAAACTGTTTCATACTTCCACCAAGCTCCTGCATCATCCGTTGCGATGTTGCAGGTGTTTTTCCCAGGCAAGAGCACTTGCCACGATAAAATCCAGATCGTCATGTTGAGGTTGCCATTCAAGTACCGACCGCGCCTTGTCGGCATTTGCGACAATTTCAGCCGGATCCCCTGGCCGGCGCGGCGCGTCACGCACATCCAGGCTCAGGCCCGCCGCACGTTCAACGGCACTGATCACGTCCAGAACCGAACAGCCGCGTCCATAACCACAGTTGAAGACCTGGCTCTCGCCGCCGCTGCGCAGATATGTCAGCGCATCGACATGGGCCTGCACCAGATCACTGACATGGATATAGTCGCGCAAACAGGTGCCATCGCGCGTTGCATAGTCCCGGCCAAACACCTGGAGATGGTCTTGTTTGCCCAATGCCGTCTCACAGGCCACCTTGATCAGATGGGTTGCCTGCGGCGTTGACTGGCCGCTTCGGCCTTTGGGATCGGCGCCTGCCACATTGAAGTACCTCAGCGCGACATAGGTCAGATCGTGCGCAACCGAGGCGTCACGCAGCATAAACTCGGTCATCAGCTTTGATGTGCCATAAGGCGAAATGGGCAACAGATCTTCATCTTCGCGAACCGGCACGGTTTTCGGATTGCCATACACCGCAGCCGTCGAGGAAAAGATGAAGTGCGGCACCCCTGCCTTCACCGCAGTGTGGATCAGGGAACGCGACTTGACAGTATTGTTCAGGTAATACCCCAACGGATCAGACATGCTCTCGGGTACGATGATGGAGCCGGCAAAATGGATGATGGCATCCACTTTGTGCTCATCGACTAGGGTCGCCGTCAGTTCTTCGTCACCAACATCGCCCTCAATCAGCCTGGCTTGCGGTGCAACGGCCCAGGCCGCTCCGGTAGACAGGTTGTCGAGCACGACGACCTCATGTCCGGCATCGCACAGTGCAAGCACCATGTGCGAACCGACATAGCCTGCTCCACCTGTGACCAGAACACTCATTTGCAGATTGCTTCCCAGATTGCCTTTGTTGGTTTCAACCCGAATCGCGGGCCCGGCTACGAAGGCTGATTGTGCTAACAAAACCCAAACAAACCGTTTAGAAAGCTTTACAGCTGAAGACTCAATTTTAGAGAATTGTCACACAACACTGGGGCAATTGAGGGGAGGTGCCACGACAATGACCGGCAAAATCAAAAAGGCGGTTTTTCCCGTTGCAGGACTCGGCACGCGGTTCCTGCCGGCAACCAAGGCCGTCCCGAAAGAAATGCTGACGATTGTCGACCGTCCGGTCATCCAGCTTGCCGTTGACGAGGCGCGCGAAGCCGGCATTGAACATTTGATCTTCGTGACCGGGCGCAACAAGGCGGTTATCGAGGATCACTTCGACAAGCAGTTTGAACTCGAGGAAACGCTGAAACGCCGCAACAAGAACATTGAACTTGAGATGTTGCAGTCAGACCTGCCCGACGCCGGCCAGACCAGTTTTACCCGCCAGCAGGAACCGCTGGGGCTTGGTCACGCGGTGTGGTGTGCGCGCGAGCTTGTCGGCAACGAACCGTTTGCCCTGTTGCTGCCCGACATGTTCATTCACGGGTCGCCCGGATGCCTGGCGCAGATGATGGGGGTCTATGACGCACACGGCGGCAATGTGATTGCGGTGGAGGAAGTGGCCCGGGACCAGGTACACAAATATGGCGTTGTCGGGGTTGGCGCCGGGGCCGGAGAAGGCTTTGAGATCACCTCGATGGTGGAAAAGCCAAAGCACGAGGATGCGCCGTCCAACCTCATCATTTCCGGGCGTTACATTCTGCAGCCCGAGATTTTCGGCCTGCTCGACAATCAGACCGCCGGCGCCGGCGGTGAAATTCAACTGACCGACAGCATGCTGAAACTGATGGATCAGCAGGATTTCTACGGCCTGAAATTCAAAGGAACCACGTACGATTGCGGTGACAAGGTTGGCTTTCTTGCGGCCAATGTTGCACTCGGCCTGTCCCGTGCCGACATAAGCCCGCAATTTGCAGGCGTGTTGAAGCGGATTATCGCAGACAATGGCGGGCTGGACTAGACCGCAACGAAACCAGGCTTAAGCAGGCTCTGTTTCCAGCACCATGTCGGAACCACCGGTAATGCGTACCCTGGTCCCGGCCGGTGCGTCGGTGCCGGTTACCCGCCACAGCGCGTCATCCATGCGCACCTTGCCCTCGCCGTTCACGATGGCTTCATGCAATACCACAGTGCGACCGACAAATGCATTCACGCGCTGGTTCAGGTACGGCAGGTTAACCTCATTGGTGGCCCGTGTTTTGACATACCGCCGTCCGAGCAGAAGATAGATCACCGACAGAACGACAAACAGGATGACTTCCATCTGCCAGCTAAGGCCCAGAAACAGGTCGACCAGACCGACACTCAACGCGGCCAGACCGAACCAGACCAGAACGATGCTGGTGGCAACCAGCTCGCTGACCAGCAGCAGGCCGGCGATGATCCACCAGGTCCAGTCTCCGAAAACGCCCAGTACTTCAGCCATTTGCTCTCGCCCCTATTGCTTCACTCTCGGCACGGTTGCGCCACGCTGCGCACTGCCTGTGCGCTGTGCACCGCCTCCGCCCTCACCAAACGCCTCCTTGGCGATTTCGGCAACGCCTGCAATTGATCCGATAACGCTGGAGGCCTCGACCGGCAGCATCAGCAATTTCTGGTTTGGCGATTTGGCAATGCTTTCCAGCGCCGTGATGTAATTGTTGGCGACAAAATAGTTTACCGCCTGCACATCACCTTCGGCAATGGCAACCGACACCATGCGCGTGGCATTTGCTTCCGCCTCAGCCGCGCGCTCGCGCGCCTCGGCATCACGGAACGCCGCTTCGCGCCGGCCTTCGGCATCCAGCATGATTGCCTGTTTTTCACCTTCGGCTTTCAGAATGGCCGATTCACGCGCACCCTGGGCTTCCAGGATGGCGGCACGCTTGTCACGCTCCGCCTTCATCTGCCGGGCCATGGAATCAACCAGGTCACGCGGCGGGTTGATGTCCTTGATATCAATGCGGGTCATCTTGACGCCCCAGGGCGAGGTTGCCTGGTCGACCACGCCGAGGATGGCATGGTTGATGTCGTCACGCTGCGACAGCAGGCTGTCCAGGTCCATCGACCCCATCACGGTACGAATATTGGTCATGGTGATATTGAGAATGGCATTTTCCAGCCGGTTGACCTCATAGGTCGCCTTGGCGGCATCCAGCACCTGGAAGAAGGCGACACCATCGACCTGCACCATGGCATTGTCCTTGGTGATGACCTCCTGGCTCGGCACTTCCAGCACCTGTTCCATCATGTTCATCTTGGATCCGACCCGGTCAACGAACGGCAGGATAATGCCGAGACCCGGGCCAAGCGTTTTGATATAGCGGCCAAACCGTTCAACCGTGTACTCAAAGCCCTGCGGCACCGTCGTAATCGACTTGAACAGGGTAATGACTGCCAGTGCCAGCAGCACCAGAACGAAAACACTGAAACCTTCAAGCATAAAACCAATCCTCATCTGAAAAGGCGCAACCGCCTGCCATTTCGCTGCAGACTGGATGAAATTGGTTAAAAACTACTTTGATTCGCCTTGTGCCCGACGCAAATTCGTCAGCTTGCTTAAACAGTCGGCAGATCGGCCTCAAACCCAGCCGGAAAGTTCCCTGTCAATCAGCCGTTTCAGCATCTTTATCGACGCTTTGCTGTCATTGAGGCACGGCGCCACGGAGAAGTTCTCCCCGCCGTTCTCGGTGAATGTTTCTTTCACCCCGATGGCGATTTCCTCAAGTGTTTCAACACAATCAGACGAAAAACCCGGCGTAATGACAACGACGTTCTTGACCCCGTCCGTCGCCAGTTTTTCGATCGTCTCGTCGGTATAGGGCTGCAGCCACTCCTCGGTTCCGAACCGCGACTGGAAGGTTATGATCAACTCGCCTTCCTTCATGCCCATGCGCTCGCGCAGCAGCCGGGCGGTCTTGTGGCAATGACAGTGGTAGGGATCACCGCGCATCAGATATGATTTCGGCAGCCCGTGGAAAGAAGCCACGACAACATCGGGCTTGTAATCGATGGATTTCAGGTGTGCCTTCAGGCTGGTTGCAAGTGCATCAATGTAGTCAGGATCGTCATGATAGGGCGGCACCGTGCGGATCGACGGTTGCCAGCGCATCTGTTTCAGCGCGTCATAGGACTTGTCGAGTGCCGTCGCCGTAGTGGTCGCAGAGTATTGCGGATACAGCGGAAACAGCACGATCCTGTCACAGCCCAGGCTTTTCAGGTGCTCGATACGTTCCTTTACCGGCGGCATGCCATAGCGCATGGCCCAGTCAACCACGATCTCGGCATTACCCGAATACAACCCGGCCAATTGCTCGGACTGCGACCGGGTTATGGTCTTGAGCGGAGACTCATTGCGTTCCTTGTTCCAGATCAGCTCGTAGGCATGGCCGGATTTTTTGGGCCGGAACGTCAGGACGATACCATTGAGGATGACCCACCACAGTGCCCGGTTTGTCTCGATCACTCGTGGGTCAGACAGGAATTCCTTCAGATAGCGCCGCATCGGCCAGTAGCTGGTGGCCTCCGGCGTTCCCAGGTTCATGATGAGAACGCCGATCTTTCCGCCCACGACGGGCGGATGGTCGGCAGGCAGCGCAAATTCGCGATTTTTGGACTTGTACGGCATGGTGTTCCTGGTGTTCTGGATAACGCCTAGGGTTTACGGCTCTTATCAGATAACAGATCAGGCAGCAGCAGGACGATCGTCCGAAATCACCTTCCCGTCATTTTCCAGACTACCTACGCCAACAAGTTCAACCTGTCCACGTATCTTGCAGATCTTCTGCATGGTCTGGGCAACGGCATCCGCCAGGCTGTCTTCCGGGTTGCTGCATTCCGCCTGCAGCAGCAGTGTATCCTGTTCATTGCTGCGCCCGACGATGAGCCGCAGTTTGCCAAGCTCGGGATGGGCCTTGCCGATGTCTGCGACCTGTGACGGGTGGACAAACATGCCCTTGACCTTGGTTGTCTGGTCCGCCCTGCCCATCCAGCCCCTGATGCGCTGGTTGCTGCGCCCGCACGGACTGGCGCCCGGCAGGATTGCAGACAGGTCTCCGGTGCCGAAGCGGATCATCGGATAGGTCTTGTTGAAGTTGGTCACCACCACCTCTCCGACCTCGCCGTCTGCAACCGGTTCATTGGTGCCGGGGCGCACGATCTCGAGGATCACGCCCTCATCAACGATCATGCCGTCCACTGCTTCGCTCTCATAGGCAATGACGCCGACATCAGCTGTCGCATAGCATTGCAACACACTGACCCCGCGGCTGGCATATTCTTCACGCAGGCTCGGAAACAATGCCCCGCCAGAAACCAGTGCCTTCTTGATCGACGATACATCGCGACCGGCTTCTGCGGCCTTGTCCTGCAGGATTTTCAGAAAGTCCGGCGTGCCGGTAAACCCGACAGGCTTCAATGCCTCGATATTATCCATCTGCAGTTCGGTATTGCCGATACCGGCAGGGATCACCGCGCATCCCAGCGCCCGCGCGCCTTCATCAAGAATGAAACCACCCGGCGTCAGATGATAGGCGAAGCAGTTGTGCACCATATCCCCCGGCCTGAAACCGGCAGCAAACAACGCGCGCGCGCCGCGCCACGGGTCGGCGGCAAGCCCCATCGGTTCGAAGATCGGACCCGGCGACATGAACACCCGGCCCCAGGTTTCAGGACCACCAGGCGTAAAACCGCCGAACGGCGGTTCAGCCGCCTGCAGGTCTTTCAGGTCGGTCTTGCGCAATACCGGCAACTGCGCCAGTGCCTGTCTGGATGTAACCTGTGCCGGCTGTACATCCGCCAGGTAGCGTTTCCAGCCCGGCGCGGTCATCGCGTACTCGATCAGGCCCGGCAGATCACTGAAAAGTTGCGCCTCGCGTTCCTCGTGGTCACGCGTCTCCAGTTCATCGAAATACGAAGTCATGTTGTCAGTTCCAACCTGCTTTAACGGCTTGACCATCTGGACACCCGCCGTCAGGCCAGCCAGCGCTTGCGCCTCTTGTAGGCTTTCACGTTCTTGAACGAACGCCGGTTCTCGCCCGACACGCCAAGATAGAATTCCTTCACGTCCTCATTGTCACGCAGCGCAGACGCTTCCCCGTCCAGCACGACACGGCCGTTTTCCAGGATGTAGCCATACTTGGCATAGCGCAGCGCGATGTTGGTGTTTTGCTCGGCCAGCAGGAAGGACACACCTTCGTTCTCGTTCAGCTTCTTGACGATCTCGAAGATCTCTTCCACCAGCTGCGGCGCCAGGCCCATGGATGGTTCGTCCAGCAAAATGGTGGTCGGGCGCGACATCAGCGCCCGTCCGATGGCACACATCTGCTGCTCGCCGCCGGACGTGTAGCCGGCTTGCGAAGTGCGGCGCTCGCGCAGCCTCGGAAAATAATTATAGACCATCTCAAGGTCCTGCGCGATTGCCGCGCGCCCGTCACGCCGGGTAAAGGCGCCGGCCAGGAGATTGTCCTCGATTGTCAGATGTTCAAAACAGTGGCGGCCTTCCATCACCTGGATGCAGCCGCGCTTCACCATCTCGTTGGGCGTAAGCTGGTCGCACCGTTCGCCCTTGAACTCAATGGTTCCCTTGGTCACATCGCCACGCTCGGCTCTCAACAGGTTCGAGACCGCTTTCAAGGTGGTGGTCTTGCCGGCACCGTTCGCACCCAGCAAGGCTGTAATGCCGCCCAGCGGCACATCGAGCGACACACCCTTCAGCACCAGAATGACGTGATTGTAGATCACCTCGATATTGTTGATCGACAATACAGGTTCTGACACCTGGGCTTCAGTGTCTTTGGCAGCAAGGGTCTCGGCCATGAACAAACGCTTTCAATTGGATATCGGGGAGATCAGCCCCGCCTGCCCGTCGTAAGGCAGGCGGAGCAATATCGTGGAATTTCAGACTACGTCACTGCAATCAGCTGCAGGTCTGTGTCTTCCACTCAGGCTTGTCTGACAGATACTTTTCAGCAGCAGCTTCCAGAAGTGGCCGCACCACAGCCGTGTCCGGCGCGATCGGGTCTGAAATCTTGACCCAGTCCTTGCCGTCCCACTGCTGGATGAACACTGATCCGGCACCTTCATGGTCCTTGCACGAACCCTTGATCGGAGCCGTAAAGCCTTCAAGACCAAGCTCCTTCAAGCGCGCTTCAGACAGATCGAACAGCTCAAAGCCATCACGCAGATCTGCACCGGTAATGACTTTCTTGCCGGTCTTTTCCTGAGCGGCGCGAATGCCTTCGGCAATCAGCACGGAGTTGAACAGGCCACGGTTGTACAGGACATCACCGACGAGGTCCTTGCTGGCAACCTGGCTGCCGCCCTTGTCGACCACATGCTTGATCACATCCTGCAGTGCAGGGAAGTCAGTTCCGACACCGGAGAAGTTGGCAGCCTTGTAGCCCTTGCCTGCTTCACCGACAGACCGCAGGTCCGCGTGTGCGCCTGCCCACCAGTTTCCGATGAACTGGTCCAGAGGATATTTGATCTTGGCGGCTTCCTTAACGGCAGTGGCGTTCATCGCGCCCCAGCCCCACATGATCATGTAGTCAGGACGTTCCTTGCGGACGTTCAGCCACTGGGAACCCTGGTTCTGCATTTCCTTCACGCCGACCGGGAACTTGGCGACTTCGAAGCCCTGATCCTTGGCCAGTTGCTCAAGCAGCGGGATAGGCTCCTTGCCGTAGCCGACATCAAGATAGATGAAGCCGACTTTCTTGCCCTTGAGGCCACCATTGGCATCGATATATTTGAGGATCGATGACAGCTGGCTCCAGTAGCTTGTCGGATAGGTGAAGGTCCACGGGAACTTCTCGCCGATAGCGGCAGCCGACAGGCCATAGCCCATCGAGAGCACAGGAATCTTGTCAACCGGCGCTTTCGGAATGAGCTGCAGGGTGATGCCGGTCGAGTATGGATTGTACACCAGCGCGCCCTTGCCCTTGGTGGACTCGTAGCACTCAACGCCCTTCTGGGCATTGTAGCCGGTTTCGCATTCCTCAACGACGATCTTGACGCCGCCGATGCCGCCATCACGGGCATTCAGCATGTTGAAGTAATCGGCGAACCCGTTGGCCAGCGGTGTGCCACCACTTGCAAATGGACCGGTGCGGTAGCTCAGCGAAGGCACGAACATCGTGTCCTCGGCCAGCGCTACCGGGGCTGTTGTAAATGTAGCACCTGCCAAGGTGGCAAAGGCTACACCAGTCATCAAAAGCTTCTTCATTGGTTTCCTCCCTGAATACCGTCCCGTCGTGGATCCGGTTGCTTTTGCTAAAATTTGCGCCATCTGATCCGTACTCCCGGATTGACGACCCTTCAGTTTCTTGCTCCCAAAAAAATGCCTCATCTTTCAGATCAGGAGTAGGGGAACGGCCACGTCCTGAGTTTCTCTTTTGCGATCTGCCACAACCGGGCAAGCCCGTGTGGTTCAACGATCAGGAAAAAGATGATCATACCCCCGATCATCATGAAGTTGATGTGCTCGACGGTTGCAGCGTTAACGTCCAGTCCCAACGCCTCCGGCAATGCCCGGATAATGATCGGCAATATCCAGATGAAAGCGGCCCCCATGTAACAACCGATCAGGGATCCAAGTCCGCCGATGATGGCCATGAACAGGAACAGGAACGAATGATTGATATCGAAGCTTTCGACTTCGGCCGCACCAAGCCAGAAGAACACGAACATGGCGCCTGCGACACCGCAATAAAATGATGACACCGCAAACGCCGACAGCTTGGCATAAAGCGGGCGTACACCCATCAGCTCAGCGGCAATATCCATGTCGCGGATCATCATCCAGGACCGCCCGATGCGGCCTCGAATGATATTGGACGCAATCCAGGTCATGACCAGCACGATGGACAGCACAACCAGATAACGGGTCACAGGTTGCGCGGCGGCACCCGTCAGGATTACCCCGAAGCCTTCGCGCTGCGGCACCTCGATAGCGCCGGAATCGTTGTAGTTGTATAGCCATGGTATCCGGATAAACGCCCATTCCAGAAAGAACTGGGCTGCAAGCGTGGTAACCGCCAGATAGAAGCCCTTGATGCGCAGCGACGGCAAACCGAAAATGATACCGACCCCGGCAGCAAAAAAGCCTGACAGCAATACCAGGATGATGATGTTCACATCAGGGAAAAAGGTGGTCAGCTTATAGCACGAATAAGCCCCTACTCCCATGAAGGCACCGGTCCCCAGCGACAACTGCCCGGTATAGCCCACCAGGATGTTCAGGCCGATTGTAGCCAGCGTAAACACCAGGAACGGGATCATCACCGTGGTGATGAAGAAATCATTGCCGGCCATTGGTATGATGACATAGGCGATCACCAGCATGGCGATAATGCCGACCTTGTCCTGCAGGATCGGAAACACCTGGCTGTCGGCGGTATAGTTGGTCTTGAACTGGCCTACTTCACGATAAAACATTTTTTTGTTCCCAGCCTCGCCCTAAATCCGTTCGATGATTTTTTCGCCGAACAGCCCTTGCGGCCGGAACAGCAGGAATATCAACGCAATCACATATGCAAACCAGCCTTCGACACCACTGCCCAAAAGCCCGCCCCAGTAAATCTCAAACAATTTCTCACCGAAGCCGATCACCAGGCCCCCGATAATGGCACCGGGGATAGAGGTGAAGCCGCCAATGATCAGCACCGGCAGGGCTTTCAGCGCAACAATCTGCAGGGCAAACGACACATCCGATTTGGCCCCCCACATGATGCCGGTTGCCAGCGCCACAATACCGGCGGCGAACCAAACGATCACCCAGATCTGGTTGAGCGAAATACCGACCGACAAGGCCGCCTGGTGGTCATCGGCCACGGCGCGCAGGGCCCGGCCGATGCGGGTCTTGTTGAAGAAGATCGCCAGCGCCGTCACCAGGATGATCGCCATGACAACGGCTGCCACATCGAGGTGTTCGATGATGACAATGCCGCCAAACGGTTCAAACGTCGTTGATCCCGTCGGCAGTCCCAGTTCCGCGGCAATCATCGGTTTTGGCTCGCCGCCGAACACGTATTCGCCAAACCCGATCAGGAAATAATTCAGCCCGATGGTGGCCATGAACAGGATGATTTCCTCCTGATTGACCAGATTACGCAACACGATGCGTTCCACCAGCCAGGCCAGCGCAAACATCGCGCCGATGGTCAGGATCAGCGCAAGCCATGCCGGCACGCCTGCCTGATACAGGCCAACCAGGGTCAACGCTGCAAACACCACCATGATGCCCTGGGCGAAATTAAACACACCGGATGCCTTGAAAATCAGTACGAAGCCCAGCGCGATCAGCGAGTACAGTGTTCCCGCCACAAATCCCGACCACAGGACCTGCAGAAAGAAGTCCGGCGCAGAACCCATCTGCACAAACGGGTCGATCAGAATGTTGTAAAGAATATCCATTATTGCCTGTTCCCCTGATCCGTCAGTGCGCTACGCCGAGATAAGCATCAATCACATCCTGATTGGAGCTGACCTCCGCCGGCGTGCCGTCTGCGATTTTTTCGCCATGATCCAGCACCACCACCCGTGTCGACAGATCCATCACCACCCCCATGTCGTGCTCGATCAGCGCAATCGTCGTGCCGAACTGATCGTTCACATCCAGAATGAAGCGCGACATGTCTTCCTTTTCTTCAAGGTTCATGCCGGCCATCGGCTCATCAAGCAGCAGAAGCTCCGGCTCCATGGCAAGTGCGCGGGCCAGTTCGACCCGTTTCTGCAGCCCGTATGGCAGGCGGCCAACCGGTGTCCGCCGAATGTGCTGGATTTCCAGAAAGTCGATGATTTCCTCGACCCGTTCGCGGTGCTCGACCTCTTCCTGCATGGCCGGGCCGAAGCGCAGCATCTGCCAGAAGAAGTTCTTGTGCATCTTCAGCGTACGCCCGGACATGATGTTGTCGAGCGTCGACATGCCGCGAAACAGCGCAACGTTCTGGAACGTGCGGGCAATGCCCTGGGTGGCGGCAACATAGGGCCGCATCTGGGTGCGGGTCTCCCCCTTGAAGGTAATCTCGCCAACCTGGGGATGATAGAAGCCGTTGATCACGTTCAGCATCGAGGTCTTGCCGGCGCCGTTGGGACCGATGATGGCTCTGATTTCGCCCTTGTGGATATTGAAGCTGACATCCTTGATGGCGTGCACACCACCGAACGACAATGACACATTGCGAATATCAAGCATGACTTCCGGGGCATTGGCCCGGTCGCTGCCCGTATCAGCCGGTTTCACCGCCACATTCATTCTGCAGCCTCCTTGAAGCTTGCCCGGTCAATGGCATGCAGTTTCATGTCCCTGATTTCCACATCACCTTCAATATCGCCGCGTCTGCCGTCTTCGAAGGTAACCTCGGTCTTGATCTTCTGGCGCTTCTTCGACGGGTCATACAGTGCATCGATCAGCACCGCATAGCGCTCATTGACCAATGAGCGACGCACCTTGGCGGTGCGGGTAATCTCGCCGTCATCGGGATCCAGTTCCTTGTGCAGGATCAAAAACCGTGAAATCTGCGCACCGGCAACACGCTCTTCCTGCGACAGTTCCAGGTTCACCGCATCCACGTGGTCTTCAATCATCTTGTAGACGTCAGGATTACCGGCCAGTTCCTGATAGCTGGCGTAGACAACATTATTGCGTTCAGCCCAAGACCCAACCGATGTCAGGTCAATATTGATGAAGGCAGTTACTGAATCGCGGCCATCCCCGAATGCCACCGCTTCCTTGATATTGGGGAAGAACTTGAGCTTGTTCTCGATGTATTTCGGCGGGAACAGCGTGCCGTCGTTCAAATGGCCCACATCCTTGGCCCGGTCGATGATCTTCAGATGGCCCTTGTCATCGATGAAGCCGGCATCACCGGAATGCACCCAGCCATCTGAGGTCTTGGTGTCCCTGGTCGCTTCCTTGTTCTTGTAGTATTCGGTGAAAATGCCCGGCGAGCGGTACATGACCTCGCCGCTGTCTGCGATCTCGATTTCAACGCCGCCCATGGGTGTGCCGACCGTATCGGCATAAATCTCTCCATCCGGCTGGCCTGTAATGTACACAGCTGCTTCGGTCTGTCCGTAAAGCTGTTTCAGGTTGATGCCGAGCGCCCGGTAGTACTTGAAAATCTCGGGCCCGATCGCTTCGCCCGCAGTGTATCCGATACGCACCTTGGAGAGCCCATAACGGTTTTTCAGCGGACCATAGACCATCAGGTTGCCAAGCCAGTATTTCAGCCTTGCCATCAACGGCACTGGTTTTCCGTTGAGAATATCTTCGCCGTACTCGCGCGCCACGCCCAGAAAATACTCGAACATCTTCTTCTTGATGGCGCTGGCATCTTCCATCGCCACCGTGGTGTGAGTGATCAGGTTCTCGTAAATCCGCGGCGGCGCAAATGCATAGGTTGTGCCTACCTCGCGCCGGTCATCAATAACGGTTTCCGGGCTCTCCGGGCAATTTACGCAGTATCCGGAGACATATGACTGTGCATAGGAGAAAATGTGATCCCCGACCCACGCCATCGGCAGATAGGCGATCACCTCGTCGTTCTCAGTCAGGCTGTCGAATTGCTCTGCCGTGTCTGCTGCCCACACACACGCACCTTGCGTCAGCACCACTCCCTTGGGTCGGCCCGTCGTGCCTGATGTGTACAGGATGATCGCGGTGTCGTCGGCCTTGCCCTCGGCAATCTCGCCGCGCCACACATCTTCACCGTCATCGCTGTCGCGGCCAAGTTGCTGTACCGCCTCGTACGAGCGCACACCGTCAACATCGTAATTCTGCAGACCGCGTTCCTCGTCGAACACAATTTCCTTCAGGTCCTTGTAGGTCTCGCGAATTTCCAGAAGTTTGTCGACCTGCTCCTGATTTTCCACCACGGCAAACTTGACGCCGGCATGATCGAGCACATAGCCCATCTCTTCTGCAACCGAGTCCTGGTACACCGGTACCGGAATCGCGCCGAGCGACTGGGCCGAACAGATCGCCCAGTACAGCCGGGGCCGGTTGTCGCCGACAATGGCCACCCGGTCACCGCGCTTGAGGCCCAGGGCCCGCAGCCCCAGGGCAAGGTCACGGATTTCCGTCAACGTGTCAGCCCAGCTCCAGGTCTGCCAGATGCCCAGATCCTTCTCACGCATCGCGGGACGTGCGCCTCTGACCTTTGCATTTCGCAATAACAGTTTTGGAATTGTGTCGTGCACCGACGCGTCATGCGCTTCAGCAGTCATTTCTTGTTTCCACCCTGACAGGCGGCCCTCAGCAAGCCGCATGTTCGCTTCCATTTACCGGTCTTGATGCCGACGATTGGGAGGGAGTGTGCCGAAAAAAAATGCTGTGCACCAGTACTGAGTTGACAGACAGACCATATTCTTGTGTTCTATGATCTCAGACTGGGCCTTGGTGAGATTCTGATCACCCGCCATAGTCTTTCAATCCGTCAACATCCAGAACCTTAAGGCCGGTCGGCATCAGCTCGATGAATCCGTCATCGGCAAGCGTATGCAGGGATTTGTTGGTGATCTGGCGCGAAATTCCGGCAAAAAGGCCGAGATCCTCCTGCGGCATTTCAATGACCAGCGGCGTGCGCGGGAACAACACCGGATTGTACATGGCCGCTATGGTATGGGCCAGCCGCACCACAGCGCTGCTGGTCCGATCCCGGCTGACAATGGCAATAAACTGTCCCAGCCGCTCATTGAGCAATTGCACCAGGAACCGGTTGAAACCGACCGAATTGGTAAACAGCCAGCGAAACGTGTCGCCACGCATGATGGCTACTTCGGCGTCGGTCACAGCAGCAACATCATAGCGTCTTGGCTCATCCTTGATGATGGATCCCTCACCAAACCAGCCACCGCCCAAAATAGCCGACACACCGGCCACCTGACCGGTGTCGGAAACATGGCCTATACGCAGCACACCGCCGATCACCCCATGCCATGCATCGACCCGGTCGGAGAAATGCGCCACATGCTGACCGCGCTCAAAGGTTTTCATCCTGACACCGGATGCCGCATGCGCGAGTTCGTCCTGTGTCAGCTCTCCTGCCCAGACCGCAATGTCAGCCAGTTCTTCAGGGGTCATGACGGTGCCGTCACCATGGTGTTCGCATCACTCGGCGGCCAGGAACACCGGCGCCCGTGACTTGCCGGCCTTGTAGGCATCGAGCAGCATGGCTTCATTCGTCTTTGCTTCTGCAACATGGCGCTCTTTCACATGTCCATACCCTCGAATGTCTTCCGGCACCGAGGCGATCTCGACGGCAAGATCCAGGTTGGCAGGTTTAAGGCCCGACAGTATCACAGACAGCGTGTCACGATAATCGGAGATCAGCTGACGCTCCATCCGGCGTTCCTCGGTCCTGCCAAACGGATCAAATGCCGTGCCGCGCAAGCCTTTGAGTTTCGCAAGCACGGAAAACGCCTGCATCATCCAGGGGCCATACTCCTGTTTTTGCAGGTGACCGGTCTCCGGATCGCGCTTTGCCAGCACAGGCGGTGCCAGATGATGGCGAATCTCATAGTCACCCTTGAACTTGGCCGCGACAGATTTTGCAAACGTCCCGTCCGAATAAAGCCTGGCAACTTCATACTCGTCCTTGTAGGCCATCAGCTTGAACAGGTAGCGCGCAACCGCCGCGGTCAGCTTTTCAGATCCCTTGATCGCTTTCGCTTCCTGTGAGCGCACATCGTTGACAAGACTGCGGTAGCTGTCCGCATAAGCGGCGTTCTGGTAGCCGGTCAGAAATTCCACCCGCCGGTTGATGTCATCATCCAGTGTCCGGGGCTTTTCGTTAGCGACCTTGGTTCCCGCAGACAGCACCGCCTCCACGGCCGCCAGATCGTGGGCCGCCCGCCTGCCCCACAGGAACGCCTGCTGGTTCATCTTGATCGCAACACCATTGAGCTCAATGGCGCGATTGACGGCCTCTTCCGACACCGGAACAAGACCCTGCTGCCAGGCATACCCAAGCGTGAACAGGTTCGACGCAATGGAATCGCCCAGCAAGGCGCTTGCAATGCGGGTGGCGTCAATGAACTCGGTGGCACCCTGTTTCGTGCGGGCCTCGATCTGCACCTGCATCTGGGAACCAGGCAGATTGAAATCTGCATCGCGGGTAAACTGCGCCGGCATCACTTCGTATGAATTGACGATGGCGTGGGTGCGCGACCGAGACGCGCCTGACAGGATCCGTTCCGATGCGGATGTGACGATATCACAGCCCAGCAGCACATCAGCACCGCCTGCTGCAATACGGATCGACGCAATCTCGTCCTGGGTCTGCGCCAGCTTCAGATGTGTCACAACTGCGCCGTTCTTCTGCGACAGGCCTGCCATGTCGATCATGGCGACACCCTTGCCGTCGAGGTTAGCCGCCATGCCGATCAGATGGCCGATGGTAACAACGCCGGTACCGCCGATACCGGTGATCATCATCGCCCACGGCTCGTCCAGCGTTACCTGTTCAGGCTGTGGCAGCACCGGAAACGGCGTTGCTTCGGTATTGACCGGGTTTGACACACCCTTGATCAATTCGCCGCCTTCAATGGTCACAAAGCTCGGACAGAACCCTTTCAGGCATGAAAAATCCTTGTTGCAGGCGGACTGATCGATCTGGCGCTTGCGGCCGAACTCGGTCTCCTTCGGCGCGATTGCCACACAGTTCGACTGCACACCACAATCACCGCATCCTTCACACACCAGTTCATTGATAAACACGCGCCGGTCAGGATCGGGGAACGTGCCGCGCTTGCGCCGCCGGCGTTTTTCCGCCGCGCAGGTCTGGTCATAGATAATGCAGGAGATGCCGGGCACCTCCATCATCTCCTTCTGAACCGTCTGCAGTTCAGACCGGTGATGCACACTGACATGGCCCGGAAATCCTGCATTTGACGGATATTTCCGCGGCTCGTCGGTTACAATGGCAATGCGATCAACACCTTCGGCTCTCACCTGATGGGCAATCTGCGGCACGGTCAGTCCGCCTTCATGGGTCTGCCCGCCGGTCATGGCAACCGCATCATTGAACAGGATCTTGTAGGTCATGTTCACGCCGGACGCGACGGCGGCCCGGATGGCCATCAGGCCGGAATGATTGTAGGTGCCGTCGCCAAGGTTCTGGAACACATGCTTTCGGGTTGAAAAAGGCGCTTCGCCGATCCAGTTGGCACCTTCCCCGCCCATGTGGGTGGCGCCCTCGGTATTGCGTTCCGGGATATACTGCACCATCCAGTGACAACCGATACCGGCATAGCCGCGGCCGCCTTCCGGCAGGACCGTCGATGAATTGTGCGGGCAGCCGGAACAGAAATACGGAATGCGTTCAGCCAGGTTCGGTGAGTTGCTGACACTGGCCATGGAGGCCTTGATCACCGCCAGGCGATCTTCCACCGGCTTCGACTTGCGCTTCTTCAGCAACCGGTCAGCGATTGCGATGGCCATCTGGTTGGGCTCCAGCGTGCCCCAGGCCGGAAACAGGGTGTTTCCCTGTTCATCCTTCTTGCCGATAACAATCGGCGCTTTCGCGTCATTGCACACCTGCTCACGAATCTGGGTTTCCAGCAGCGAGCGTTTTTCTTCAACAACGATGACCAGGTCGAGACCCTTGGTGAAGTCGTCCACGATCTTCGGGTCCAGCGGCCACACCATGGCCACTTTCAGCAGCCGCAATCCCAGTTTCGACGACGCCACCTCGTCAATACCCAGATCGTCAAGCGCCTGACGCACATCCAGATAGCTTTTGCCGGTCGACACGATACCGATCTTCGGTGTCTTGCCGCCGGACAGGATGATCTTGTCGAGCTTGTTGGCCCGTGCAAATGCAACCGCGGCATAGCGCTTGTGGTTGTGCAGCCGGTACTCCTGCTCAAACCGGTCATCGGACGCGCGGATATTCAATCCGCCTTCCGGCATCTCGAAATCCTTTGGCAGGTTGATTTTCACCCGGTCCACGGAACCATCTGCAATGCCGGCCGACTCGATATTGTCGTGCACACATTTCAGACCGACCCAGCATCCCGAATAACGCGACAGGGCAAAACCATAGACACCGTAATCGAGGATTTCCTGCAGGCCTGCCGGGTGCAGGATCGGGATCATCGCATCCATCATGGCAAATTCGGACTGATGCGGAACCGTGGAGCTTTCAGCCCCGTGATCATCCCCCATCAGGGCCAGCACACCGCCGTGTTTTGAAGACCCGGCTGAATTGGCATGGCGCAGCACATCGCCGGTGCGGTCGACGCCGGGGCCCTTGCCATACCAGATCGAGAACACGCCGTCATAAGCGCCCTCTCCGCGCATTTCCGCCTGCTGCGCCCCCCAGATGGCAGTTGCTGCCAGGTCTTCGTTGATGCCCGGCTCAAACCGGACATTGGCCGGTTCGGTATACTTCACCGAGCGCATGAACTGCTGATCAAGCCCGCCGACAGGCGAGCCGCGATAGCCCGTTACATAGCCTGCGGTATTCAGGCCTTCACGCTCATCGCGGGCGCGCTGCATCAGCGTCAACCGCACGATCGCCTGGGTTCCGGTCATGAAGACATGCGATTTCGAAAGGTCGAATTTATCGTCGAGCTTTACCGGCTTCAATGCCATTACTCTTACTCCGTATCATTCGAAAAGGTCAGTAATGCTGACATATTTTTCAGCCGCACGTCAAATCAACTTTCATTACAAGTCCGACAGGGTATCTGTAGCGACCTGTAAACCTGCTGCAGTGTGTGCCAGTGGCAGGATTTCAGCAAGCGCCGCGCCCACCTGATGAAATCGCTTGCCGCGGTGCAGACTATAATCTAGATATTGCGTCACGGGGTTTTATTGGCCACCCCGTCAGGCAAGTCGCCCAAGCGCCGTTCACTCTGCTATGGAGGGAACCCGCAATATGGGCGACTTTTTTATTTCCGCTGAAGATCTTTCACACCGGCTGGCTAACGCCGAACCGGTACGCATTTTTGACGTGCGCCGGCCACCTGCCATCGAGCCGGGCTCAAGGTTTCTGCCGGGCAGCCGCTGGCGCAATCATGTCGATACGCTTCACTGGGCCGATGGTTTGTCTCGCGAAAGCCTGATCGTGCTGAACTGCATGCACGGGCACAATGTCTCGCAGATCGCCACCGCTCTGCTTCGGGAAAGGGGCTACAACGCTCACGCACTGGCAGGTGGTGTGGACGGCTGGATTGAGGCCGGCCTGCCGACCGTTGGGCAATCCGGCCTGTGCCCGGTGGACGCGAAACCGAGCACCTGGATTACCCGCATCAATCCGAAGGTCGACCGGGTTGCCTGCCCGTGGCTGATATCCCGCTTCATCGATCCCGACGCGGTGTTTCACTTCGCCGAAGCAGAATGGGTAATCGATATCGCAGATGAGCTTTCGGGCATTGCGTTCGACACACCAGGCGCTGTCATTGAGCATGATGGCGACCTTTGCAGTTTTGACACACTACTGCGCGAATTTGACCTGAACGATCCGGTTCTCGCCCAACTGGCAACCATCGTGCGCGGTGCCGATACAGGCAAAAACGATCTGGCACCCGAAGCCGCCGGCCTGCTGGCTGTCATGCTCGGGAATTCAATGCTGGGGAAAACCGATCACGATGTTTTGCGGCTCGGGTTTCCGGTTTACGATGCGCTCTATGCGCGCCTGAAACTGGCAGGCAATGAAACCCATGGCTGGCTGCCAATGACAGATGAAGGGTGACAGCAATGACAGTTGAACCCACAACCTCATTCCGTGAGGCCGCGCGCGTCTTTGCGCGCATCGGCTGCCTCTCCTTTGGCGGCCCGGCCGGGCAGATTGCCCTGATGCATCGTGAACTGGTGGAACAGCGCCCGTGGCTCAGCGAGCAGGATTATCTGCGTGCCCTCAATTTCTGCATGTTGCTGCCCGGTCCGGAAGCCATGCAGCTGGCCACCTATGCCGGCTGGCGCCTGCATGGTGTGCGCGGCGGCCTGATGGCCGGGCTGCTGTTTGTGTTGCCCGGCGCTGCCGTGGTGCTCGTCATCTCGGTACTGTATTCTCTGTTGGGCAGACTGCCTCTGGTTGAAGCCGTTTTCTTCGGCATCAAGGCCGCGGTGCTGGCCATCGTTCTGGAAGCCCTGCTGAAGGTCTCGCGCCGTGCCCTGAACCTGCCCTGGCACTGGATGATCGCCATCGCGGCCTTCCTGGCCCTGTTCGTATTCAACATCCCGTTCCCGGCCGTCATCGCGGTTGCCGGCCTCACCGGCTATCTGATGACAAAGGCCCAGGCGCCCGACACCGCATTGCAACAGGTTACGCCGGTCCCCGTCCTGCAGACAGTGCGCACCATCGCGGTCTGGCTGGTGATCTGGTTCGCACCGATCGCCATCGTCGCGCTCGTTACCTATCCCGATCATCTGCTGGTGTCACTGGGGCTGTTCTTCTCCAAGCTGGCGGTTGTCACCTTCGGAGGCGCTTACGCCGTCCTGGCCTATATGGGTCAGCAGGCGGTTGAAAATCATGGCTGGCTTACTGCCCCGCAAATGGTCGATGGGCTGGGTCTGGCGGAAACCACGCCCGGGCCGCTGATCCTCGTGACCGAGTTCGTCGGCTACATGGCGGGATTTCGCGCGTCCGGTCTGCAAGGGTCGGTAACCGGCGGTCTGGCGGCGGCAATGATGGCATTATGGGTAACATTTGCACCGTGCTTTTTATGGATTTTCGCGGGCGCTCCCTACATCGAACGCCTGGCCAACATGCCGCGGCTTTCCGGTGCGCTCAGCGCCATTACCGCAAGCGTGGTCGGCGTCATTGCAAACCTGGCCCTGTGGTTCGGGCTGCATGTGCTGTTTGTGGATCTGACCAGGATCGAGGCAGGTCCGGTGGCGATGACCTGGCCGGTCTGGTCGAGCATGAGCATCACCGCGGTGGGATTGTTCGCATTGTCGGCTGTGATGCTGTTGAAGCTGCATGCCGGCCTGGCAAGGACACTGGGCACCTGCGCGACACTGGGAGCGGCAATTGGTCTGCTAAGCTGATCGGCTGTACCGGAAGATCACATGTCCAGAACGAAGACGTGCATCAGTATGGCCCGGTATCCCTTGCGCATGTTGAAAGCACTGGACACATCGAGAAAGTCGTCGAGACGGACGATCTGCTTGCCATTCCCGTCCACGATTGATGCATTCCTGATGCGTTCAGGGTGCAGGTAGCGGCGCTGTACGCTGGCCCGCTGACCATCATCGGGATCATGCAGGATGATCACGTCACGGTCGGTTGCGCCGCTCTCGTTGACGCCGAAACCGGCCATGGTCGTCATATGACCGCCGATCCGCTGCAGGTCGCCCGCGCGAGTGCCTTCCTTGAAGAAGCCAACTGAAATCCACACACCGGCGCCGCGCGCAAACTCTGACCTGATCTTGAACATGTCCGGCGCGCCCTTGTGATTGCGGGTCACATTGCGGTAGCGCCACGGGCTATGGGCTTCCAGCGACACGCGGTAGCCCGACTTCCTGATGAATGCCGACAGCCCGTCAACGAACTTCTGCAGGTTGGTGCCGCCCTTTGGCGCGGTCGACATCAGGCTGTCACTGCCCAGTTCGGTTGCGACACTTGCCACCTTCTCGATGGTCGTCAGGCCCTGAACCGGCAGCAGTTTCTTGTATCCGCGCTGTTCAGCCAGCCAGACCAGTACATTGGCAGTGGCCACCGGCACACAATAATGCGAGCCGCCGCCGGGCAGTTTCAGCCTCCGGTCGGTCTGGGAAAAGTCAGGCATTCTGTCCAGGCGTGACGTGTCATATGCCGCCGCCTTTACCTCGCCGGTCATGCCGGCAACGGCAATCCAGGTTGCCGCAGCAACCGCGAGAACGACATCTACCATCCGACCGAGAACCATCTTCCTGCAAAACCCCTTTTGTGGAAATTCTGCAGTCAGTGTACAGCGCCCGTCACCAACCAGCGCTTAATCCGATAGATAGAATTTTAACGATCGTGCTATTCGCCGACCTGCCAGTCCCAGAAGTCATTGCCGCGTTTCTGGTAGTGGCGCGACAGCACCATCTTGTGGACTTCCGAGGCGCCGTCCACCAGCCTGGCACATCGGGCATAGCGGTAGATCCATTCGACAACGCTGTCTTCGGAATAGCCCTTGGCACCCATCAGCTGCAATGCCGTATCGGCTGCCTGGTGCAGGGTATCGGCAACATGGATCTTGGCCATCGAGACTTCGCGCTGCGCCTTGTCGCCCTGGTCGATAAGCCACGCTGCATGCATGGTCAGGAGCTTGCCGGTCTGTATGGCAGCCGCAACATCGCCCATCATGATCTGGATGGATTCACGCTCGACCAGCCTGGAGCCGAATGCCTCGCGTTCCGACACATAGTCATTGGCAATCTCCATGCATCGCTTGGCCATGCCGAGCCAGCGCATGCAATGGGTCAGCCGGGCCGGACCAAGCCGCATCTGGGTCAGCCTCAGGCCATCACCTTCTTCCATCAGACGGTTGGCCATCGGTATCTCGAGCCCGTCGAATTCAAGCTCGCATACGCCGCCATGTTCATCCGGCCCCATATTGCCGATACGCCGCACAATGCGCCATCCCGGATCATCCTTGTGGAACAGGAAGGCCGACAGGCCGTTGCGCGGATCATCGGATGTGCGCGCCATGAGAATGAAGTGCGAGGCCACAGCCGCACCGGAGATGTACCATTTGCGCCCCGAGATGATGTAGCGGTCGTTCTTGCGCTCGGCATTGGTCAGCATCATGCCGCCGGGGTCGGAGCCGGATCCGGGCGCCGGTTCCGTCATCACGAAGGAAGACCGCACATCACCATCAATGATCGGCTGCAGCCACTTGTCCTTCATTTCATCGTTTGGCAGCGCCTTGTTGAGCACTGACATGTTGCCATCGTCCGGTGCCTGGCAGTTCAGCACCACCGGTCCGAAAATCGACCGGGCTGCTTCTTCGTAAAATACCGCCCACTCGGCAACGCCCAGTCCCAGGCCACCGCGCTCCTTCGGCATTTGCGGCGCCCACAAACCTTCCTTGCGGGCTTTTTCCCGCAACGGTTTCAACAGCGACAGCCGGATATTCTCAAACTCGTTGTAACTGTCTTTATTATCTTCAAGCGGCAACACTTCGCCGGCAATGAAGTCGCGCACCCGCAATCTGAGCTTGTCGAGTTCCGGTGAGATTGTGAAATCCATTTTACTGCCTTTCGGGCCCTGAAATGTCGTAGCTGAATCAATACCAAAGGTAGTAATCATTGACCCATTTGATGGAGTCAAATCCGTTCATTCTGGCAGGCGCGGTGCGCAGCGCAATGTGGTGCATCGGGCAAGCGCCGCAACGCACCAGATGGACGGATTTGGCCCACCGAAGGCCGGTTTTTCGCGTCCGCTGGACGTCGTTATGCTCCACTTGTGGTCGGCCGGACCAAGGCGCGAAGCATGCCTAGCCAGCAAACGCAAAAAATCGGTCAAATGAGTCAATGATTACTACCTTTGGTATAAATTACTAATCGACCGGCAGAAGATGCCCGCCATCGACCACTACCGTGCTTCCGGTCATGTAGCCTGACGCCCTGTTTGAAGCCAGCAGCAGCAAGGTACCGTCCAGATCCGATACATCGCCAATGCGGCGCTGCGGAATACGCTTGATCATCGCTGCACTGTCGTCTGATTCAAAATACTCTTTGTTGATCTCGGTCAATATGTATCCGGGTGCGATACCGTTGACGCGGATATCATAGCGGGCAAATTCCAGCGCCAGGTTGCGGGTCAGCTGCAGCACCGCCCCTTTTGACGCGGCATAGGCGGCAACGGTGCGCGCAGCCCTGAAAGACAGCACCGACGCGATATTGATGATATTGCCCTGCCGGCCCGCATCTTTCATCCGGCGCGCCGCCTCCTGGGCGGCAAACCACACCCCGTCGAGATTGACGGACATGACGGTGCGCCAGTCCTCAGGTGTCATGTCGAAAACCGCCTTGTTGCCGGCAACACCGGCATTGTTCACCAGTATCGTGACCGTGCCGAACGCGGTTTCGGCTGCATCAAACGCGCCGGCGATTGCGCCCTGGTCAGAGACGTCCAGTTCCACTGCCCGGGCTTGTCCGCCAGCATTGGAAATTCGTTCGACAAGTGAAGCCAGCCGGTCGGCACGCCGTGCCGCCACCACCACACTGGCACCATGGGCTGCCAGCACTTCAGCGAACCGTTCTCCCAGTCCGGAAGACGCGCCGGTAACCAGCGCGACTTCGCCGGACAGGTCAAACAATTTGCTGGCGTGCATAAGCCCCCCGTCAGAAACTCAGTGACACATCAGTGTGATGCGATCTGCATGCAGCAACATTCAGGGCAATGTCTTCGGGCAGACGCCTGAGAGAGCGCAGACCAATGGTATTCCTGATGGCCGCTTCGTACTTGCCGAGGCCGTCTGAAAGGTCCGCCTTCGCAGCCGTGCGCCAGCGCACTTCATCATCATAAACCCTGCTTGTTTCCACCACGAGGTTCTTCAGGGCTGGAACTTTGTCCGGTGACCTGGCCGCATGACGCGATACCTTGCGCAACTCTTTTCTGATGTCATTGCTGCCGGCGATGGGGCTCAGTTTCGAGCTGAGCGCCTTGGCAGCCGCTTCAGCCGCCTTTGCGTCACCGGCATCTGCCAGCTTGGTCAGTTCCGCAAAGTCCGGCGCCAGTTCACCAAGGGCATCAGTGGTCTCAAGGATGTCCATGATTTCGACCACCGGCTTGTAGGACTGGTCAGTATTGCGCCGATAGGTCGTACGGGCCTTCTTGTCAGCATTCAACAGCAGTTTGAACGCCTTGTTTTTCTCTTCCCATTCCGCCGGTATCTCGGCTTTGAGGCGTTCGACTTCCGCTATGTCCGCGTCAATTCTGGCCTGCAGGCGTTCACGCGCTGCCTTGGCTGCATCATCATCACCGCGGGTCCGGCTCAGGGAAGTCTGCAGGTGTTTCACTTCCGCCTGTGCCTTGCGGATATCACGCTGGATTTCCCGCACCCGGACATGTAGAGGCGAATAGGCGGGAACAGCCTCTTTAAGTGTCACTTCCGTTGCCTTGATGTCGTCCAGCATCTGGAAGGTGCTTTCGGCTTTGCCAAGACTGTCTTCGAACGATTTCGCCAGTTTTGGCGGCAGGCTCGATAGATTGAGGTTTTTCGCCTCGCCGATGGCCGATTTGATGCGGTCGCCGTTGCTCTGGAACTGCGTAAACACGGTTTCTTCTATGCAGGTCTGCAGTCTTGGATTAATCGGCGGCGGTGCCTGCTCACCCAGCAGCGACAATCTGGTCGGCAGGTAATTCACCAGGCTCGGGAAATACCCCACAATGCTGAGTGCAAGCAATTGCAACCCGATGAAAGGCACCACGCCCTTGTAGATCGATGTGGTCTTCACCGCCGCCGGTGCAACACCGCGCAGGTAGAACAGCGCAAAGCCGAACGGTGGGGTCAGAAACGACGTCTGGATGTTCAGGCCGATCATCACACCAAGCCATACCGCGGTGATGTTTGCCTGCGGGTCAGCCAGCAGTATCGGCGACACGATCGGCACCACCACCACGGCGATCTCGATAAAGTCGAGGAAGAAGCCAAGCAGGAAGATCACCACCATCACGATGATGAACTGTGACCAGAAACCACCCGGCAGACTGGTCAGAAACTCCTTCACCAGCTCTTCACCGCCAAAGGCGCGGAATGCTGCCGTCAACATCGCCGCACCCAGCAGAATGATGAACACCAGTGATGTCGTTTTGGCTGTATCCAGCATCACGCCACGAAGTGTATCGTCAATCTGCAGGGCGCGTTTGCCGCTCCATATCAGTGCGATGATCAGGGCACCAAGCGCAACAACTCCGAGACCGATCCCCAGGGCATCTGTCGAGGTCTGGATATTCTTCACGTTCATGTTGAACCGCGATGACAATGCAAAAATGCAGACAACGGCGGTCATGGCGAGTATCGCCGGCCAGTAGGCACGCGGCTGGCCTTCCTTCAATCTGTAGCCTGCCATGATCAGGGCACCGGCAGCGCCGATGGCGCCGGCCTGGTTCACCGTTGCAACGCCTGCAATGATCGATCCCAGCACGATGAAGATCAGCACCAGCGGCGGCACCAGCGTGATCATCGCCTTGGCGATCAGGGTGCGGTCATACCCGCCTTCCAGCGGCACAGCGGGCGCAAGCTTCGGCCTGATCAGCGCCAGCACCAGAATGAACGTCATGTACAATCCGACCAGGACCAGGCCCGGAACGAACGCGCCCAGGAACATGTCTCCGGCACTGGTTGACGTAACCGAAAACTCCGACGGCATAGAGAATTCGCCGGTCGTTGCCTTGTACAGCGACTTGCGGGCCGTATCCGCCTGATCAACCGCACTGGCCAGCTGATCGGCGAGGATGATCAGCACGATAGAGGGCGGAATAATCTGTCCCAGCGTACCGGAGGCGGCAATCGTGCCGGTGGCAAGCGGATGCGAATATTTATTGCGCATCATCACCGGCAGCGAAATCAGGCCCATGGCCACGACCGTTGCACCAAGGATGCCTGTGGTCGCCGCCAGAAGCGCGCCCACGAACACCACCGAAATGCCGAGACCGCCCGGGATCGGGCCGAACAGCTGAGCCATGGTGACCAGCAGGTCTTCGGCAATTTTCGAGCGCTGCAGCATGATGCCCATGAACACGAACAGCGGAATGGCAATCAGCGTATCTCGCTCCACCTCCCAGTAAATGCCCCGGAAATTGGTCACCCCGGCGCTCAGCCATTGTGACGGCGAGCCCTGTGCAAAATAGGCGGCGCTGTCACCGGCAAACAGGTAGCCTGAGACGGCCGCCGCACTGATGGTGAGAATGGCCGCGCCCGGTAGCGCAAAAGCCACCGGATACCCTGACCCAAGCGCCGTTGCCATGACCAGCACCAGCATTGCAAGAAAGAAAAGTTCCATATCCGAATTGCCCTCAAAGCACCGGTTCAGGGTCTATGGGTTCACCTGAACCCGGCTTGCCCCAATCCCGTCAGTTCAGTGTCCGCCGGCTTCAGCGACCTTGCGCTTGCCGGGTTCATTACGTTGATCAGCCACGGCGTCCAGCAGGTAACCGGCAAACTGCACCATCATCGTCACGGCAAATACCGCCAGAAAACCTGCCATCATGTATTTCACATACATGCCAAAGCCCGATTGCGAGACCTCGAAATTGAGCAGGGGCGAATTTATCACGCTGGCTTTCCCCTCCATGCCGAACCACAGAACGGCGAAACACAAGGTCATGCCCAGCAGGATCGATCCGACATGGTTGACGATACCCTTGGCTCTGGTTGTAAAGCCTGCATAAAGCACATCCACCCGGACATGGCCCTCCTCGATCAGCGTGTAGGCGCTGGCAAACAGGAACAGGGCGGCGTACCAGAACCGCACGAGATCACCCATATAGGCCTGCTCATAGGAAAAAATGAACCGGGTAAACACGATCATCAGCTCCGCGATCACCACCAGCAGGGCAAGCCATATGAACCCCAGGGTCCGTGTGAACGCCGCAATAACGAACGACACCAGCACCAGCGGCACATGCACCCACAGCCCCCGGAACGCCGGTCTGCCAAGCTCGGCGCTCAAGCTGCTGCCGACAACATTTTGAAGAAAGCCTTCAACGCGCAGGAATGATATGAAGGCATCGACCAGCCCGACCAGCAGAACCGAGAAAAACGCCCAGCGAATGATATAGGCTGTCAGTCCGTAAAGCCGGTTTGCGTCGTCGCGCAACGGCAGTTGCGGCGACCTGCGCACATACCATATCGCTGCCGCAAGCCCCGCGGCGTAAAGCGCCACCTGAAACCACGCGAGCGCGCCGCCACCGGAAGATATCGAAGTGGCGCCCGGCCAGTTGAACCAATAGGTCAGAAAATTGTTAAAGAGAAATACGAACATCAAAAATGTGACGGCCCAGGAAAACATCCGCCAGCCCAGCGTCGACATCGACGCCTTATATGCTTGATCGCTCACAGTCGACACCCACCCTTGATTACCTCAGCAAATACGCTCTTCACCTCTTGTCGGGTTTTTGGGCGTAACGGGTGGGACAGGAAATCCTGTCCCACCCACGTCGTTGATCGTCAGACCGAAGGCCTGATTACAGGCCCAGAACGCGGTTGCGCTGCTGGAAGTACGCGCCTTCGGAAAGCTTCATCCAGCCACCAACGTCGGTACGCGCGGCAACAAAGCTGTCGTGGGTACGCTTGGCCAGGTCGGAGTGTGCAACGGTCTCGGCGAACACTTCATCAGCAGCCGCGCCGAAGCTGTCGTAGATGTCATCGTTGAACTCACGCAGTTCAACGCCGTTTTCCTTGATCAGCTTGGTCAGGAATGTGCCGTTGTTCGCATTGTACTCGGACATCGAGAACGTGTGCTCTTCGCCACATGCGGCCCTGATGATTTCCTGATCGGTCTTGCCGAGATCAGACCACCATTTTTCGTTCATGCCGAGAGACAGGGTCGAGCCAGCCTCGTGCATGCCCGGGTAGTAGTAGTACTTGGCAGCTTCATAGAACTTCATGAAGTAGTCGTTCCATGGGCCAACCCATTCGGTGGCATCAATCGCGCCTGAGACAAGGTTTTCATAAATCTGGCCACCTGGCAGGGACACGGGAGAGGCACCCAGCTTTGCCATGACGTCGCCGCCGAGGCCCGGGATACGCATCTTCAGACCCTTGAGGTCGTCAGCCGAATTGATTTCCTTGTTGAACCAGCCGCCCATCTGAACGCCGGTGCTGCCGGCCATCAGGCACTTGAGGCCAAAACCGGAAGCCACTTCATCCCACAGCGCCTGACCACCCATATGGTTGATCCAGGAGTTCTGCTCATTGTGGGTCAGGCCGAACGGCACTGAAGTGAAGTACGCCCAGGCAGGGTGCTTGCCTTTCCAGTAATAGTCGGCAGCGTGATAAGCCTGGGCATTGCCGGATGCCACTTCGTCGAACGAGTCAAAAGCGCCGACGCGCTCGCCGGCAGAGAAGTACTGTACGTTGATGCGGCCTTCGGTCAGTTCGCCAATGCGTGCGGCAAGACGCTGCGCGCCGGTACCCAGACCCGGAAAGTCCCGCGGCCATGTCGCGACGATAACCATGTCTTTCTTGGCTTGCGCGATGGCCGGTGCCGACAGTGTGGTTGCAGCAGCTGCAGCACCCGTAGCAATACCGGCAGATTTGATAAACTTACGACGATCCATTCGGTTACTCCCTTGGTTTCGAATGTACCCCGTTCAACTGGAACGGGAATAATTTAAGGATCAAACACGCCCTGTCGTGAGCAGCTTGATCCCCAAAGCCGACCCTTTCGGCCTGCGTGACATGAATAAACCCCAAACTTTTCACAGATACAACAGCAAGATGCAGTTTTTGAGATGACATTCCAGCAATGTGGTGAACGCGTGAGGCGGTAATTCATTTGCGAATTGCGGCATCGAGAAACTGTTGGACATGTTGGCCACCACCAGTTTACCAAAGCCGCATTCGTATTCAGGATTCAGCCGATGTCGACAGTACCCAGACCATCTCTTGTAGGCGTGCCCGCCGATGTATCGGACAAGGACGGGCTGCAATTCCATTCTGCCGGAGACAAGTATGTCCGCGCGCTCATGGATTGTTCCAATGCGATGCCGGTCATCATTCCGGCCATGGATGGCGACCTTGATCTGGAGCAGTTGCTGGACCGGCTGGATGGTGTGCTGATCACCGGGGCCACGTCCAATGTTCATCCTCCCAGGTTCGGTGCCAAGCCAAGTGCTGACCATGAACCTTACGACCAGCTTCGCGACAGCCTGACCCTGCCGCTGATCCGCGCAGTACTCGACCGGGGCATGCCGCTGTTCTGCATTTGCCGCGGTTTTCAGGAATTGAACGTCGTGTTCGGCGGCACTCTTGATACCGAAGTTCAAAAAAAGTCAGGCCATCTCGACCACCGTGCGGCAGACAGCGATGATATCGAGGTTCGCTACGGTCCGGCCCATCCGATTGCCATTGAACCGGGCAGCATGCTGCATTCGATCCTGAAGAAGTCAGGCACGATCGTGAACACCGTGCATCGTCAGGCCATTGCCGATCTGGGCAGTGGATTGAAGGTCATGGCGCGCGCATCTGACGGTGTCATCGAAGCTGTCACGGTGGCCGAAGAAACCGACAGTTTCGTTCTAGCGGTACAGTGGCACCCGGAGTATCGGGCAAAGGATAATCCGGACTCGGTCCGCCTGTTCCAGGCCTTTGGCCAGGCCATGCAGCGATATATCCAGCTTCGCGAACGGGCAGCTGTCCCGGCCAGCTGATCGGCAGGCGCATCGCGAGGTCTCATATGGCAGCTTCTCAGGGGTGCCGCTCCCGGTTGTTGACACTGGATTTTCTGGTCAGTTTATTTTACCAATCTGCCCGACCCTGTAGCTGACGCCGGAGTAACCATGCCGATCATAACCTGTATTGAAGACTTGCGCGTACTCGCCGAACGCCGGGTGCCGCGGATGTTCTACGATTATGCGGATTCCGGCTCCTACACGGAAGGAACCTATCGGGCCAACGAGAGCGATTTTTCCAAAATCAAGCTGCGCCAGCGCGTTGCCGTGGACATGGACAACCGAACCACCAAAACCAAGATGATCGGTGAAGACGTGGCCATGCCGGTTGCCATCGCACCCACAGGGCTGACCGGCATGCAGCATGCCGACGGAGAAATCCTCGGCGCCAAGGCGGCGGAAAAATTCGGCATCCCGTTCACGCTTTCCACAATGTCGATCTGCTCGATCGAGGATGTCGCGGAGCACACCTCCAAACCGTTCTGGTTCCAGCTCTATGTGATGCGCGATCGGGAATTTTCCGAAAACGTGATTGACCGGGCAAAGGCCGCAAGATGCTCCGCCCTAGTGCTGACCGTTGACCTGCAACTGCTCGGCCAGCGCCACAAGGATCTCAAGAACGGGTTGAGCGCCCCGCCGAAGCTGACCATCCCCAACATGATCAACATGGCGACCAAACCCCGCTGGGGACTGGGGATGCTGGGCACCAGCCGCCGCACATTCCGCAACATCGTTGGCCATGCCAAGGGCGTTGACGACATTTCGTCTCTCAACAGCTGGGCCAACGAACAGTTCGATCCCAAACTCAACTGGAAAGACCTTGAATGGATCAAGAAGCGCTGGGGCGGCAAGATTATCCTGAAAGGCATCATCGACCCTGAAGACGCAAAGATGGCCTTGAAGGTCGGCGCGGATGCACTGATTGTCTCCAACCATGGAGGCCGACAGCTGGACGGAGCCTTGTCGTCAATCTCGGCACTGCCCGCCATCATTGATGCGGTGGGCGACAAGATCGAAGTCCACATGGATGGCGGTATCCGCAGCGGCCAGGACGTGTTGAAGGCAAAGGCGCTTGGTGCAGCGGGCACCTATATCGGACGCGCCTTCCTGTACGGCCTTGGCGCCATGGGCGAACAGGGTGTTACCACGGCACTGGACATCATCCAGAAGGAACTCGACATCACCATGGCCCTGTGTGGCCTGCGCGATGTCAATGACCTGTCACGTGATGTGCTGCTGATGCCCGACCGGTGGTGGTGATGAGTATGCCCGGGTGAAAAGGCCATCCTGATCCCGATACCGGTCGGGCGAGCGCCGCAGCAGCTATTGCGGCATTCCCATGTAACCGGTCCACTTGCCACGCCCATCCAGCCTGGTGTCACCGTTTTCGATGCCCTGAACCCGGCTGCTGTCGCCGGCATTCGGTTCGATCAGGTGAGCGGCGGCGAGCACGAGCAATATTGCGATCAACGCGCCAATAATGGTTGTCCAGGTCGGATTCGCCTGCGGGTCGTCGTGTCTGAGCAACAGGTGAGATGGGTGGTGAATGTCAGTCATGGTCAATACTCCGGTATCGCTGCGAGGCCGCAACCGGCGCCCGCACGCATGTTCACAATCAGTGTTCCTGGTTCGTCAGGTCTGCCAGAAAGGCTTTGCACTCTCCTGGCAGGCATCGATGCGGCTTACGCCGATGTCGGCCAGCAAGCGGTCGTCCAGCTCGCCAAGCTGCCGGCGCTGTTTGGCGCGCTCTTGCCAACCGGCAAACTGATCGGCTGCAATGCCCGACCAGCGGCGCAAGGTGGCCATCCACGAAAGCCCATCAGAAGCGGGTTTGGAGACAGTTATGCCGGGTACTCTGCTGTATGATGAAGTCTTCATGATAATGCTCCGTTTTTGCGACATCCCATGGCGGTTCTGGAACCGAATGGGTTGGGTTTGTGTGGAAGCATTTATACGAAACCGGTCATCCGCCGACAAACGATCTTAATTGTTTATCGGATTAGAATTTATAATGTCATACTGACAAAGTCGCCCGATTTATGACATTATCATTACATAAATCCCATTTACGTCAGATATACGGTTGATTTGTGAGTTAATTTTTCTTATCAGAGACGCCATGACCAGACGGTTACCTTCCCTGAATGCAATGCGCGTCTTCGAAGCAGCTGCGCGGCACCTGAGTTTTACCCTTGCGGCAGAAGAACTGCATGTAACCCAGGCTGCGGTGAGCCATCAGATCAAGGCACTGGAGGAGCATCTGGGAATGCCGGTGTTCAAGCGCCTGAACCGCGCCCTGATACTGACGCCCGCCGGGCAGGCTCTGTTTCCGGCGATCAGCGAGGCCCTCGATATCATGGCATCTGCCGTCGACCGGTTGCACTATCAGGATCAGTCCGGCGAACTGACGGTCACGACAATGGATTCGTTTGCCGCGACATGGCTGGTACCGAAGCTTGGCCGGTTCCGCAGATCAAATCCGGACATCGATGTCCGCATCTCGACATCGGATGAAAGCATCGACTTCGACCGGGTGAACATGGATATGGCAATCCGTTACGGTGCCGGCGACTGGCCCGGACTGCATGTCGAACGATTGATGACGGAAGAGGTGTTTCCGGTCTGCGCGCCATCTTTGCTGCAATCAGGATCTCCCCTCAATTGTCCTGCGGATCTGAAGAACCATACCCTGTTGCATGACGACCTGCGGGTGGACTGGCGGATGTGGCTGATGGCTACCGGCCAGGAAACCATTGATTCAAGCAAGGGTCCCGGATACCAGCATTCCAATCTGGTTCTGCTGGCCGCCGAGCAGGGTGACGGTGTTGCACTTGCACGCAGCGTGCTGGTCCAGCATGCGTTGGCCGCAGGCCGCCTGGTGAAGCCATTCGACTTCGCCATTCCCGGTGAATACGCCTATTACATGGTGTGTCCCGAAGCCAACCTGAAACGGCCCAAAGTCAAAGCGTTCCGTGAATGGCTCATCGCGGAAGCCGGTGCCTCGGTTACCAGCCTGGCTCAGATTGCCTGACTCAGCCGTGATCGGCGCAAACGTCTACTGACTGTCCGATCAGCTGCATCGGGCCGTAACTGCTCAGGAAGGCAACTTCGGCGGCATCGAGCCCGACGCCGATAACGGCAGTTGCGTCCGCCTGTGCCATTCCGGTGGCATCCACCAGATGCCATGCCCCGTCCAGAAACACCTCGGCCATGGCATGAAAATCCGGTGGCGTGACACCCGGCGCATAAACACTGGCAAATCGCGCCGGTATGGCGGACGCCCGCGCCAGGCAGATCATCACATGGGCATAGTCGCGGCATATTCCCTGTCGCTGCACAAATGTATCCAGGGCCGTGGTCTGGCCGGTGCTCGAGCCCGGGACATATTGAAATTTTTCACCAACCCAGTCCCGCATTGCCTCGATACGCGCACCACCGGAAAGCTGCCCGAACTCCGCTGCAACGAACGATTGGAACTCATCGCTCGGGCAGTACCGCGACGGCATCAGGTACCTGACCGTGTCTGCCGGCAGGAGATGCGGCGTCACGCTATCCAGGGACGCGATCTCCGGCACGGTGCGATTGACGTCTATTCTGGCCAAATAATCGCACCGAAAGTCACCGTCGCAGCGCAGCCATATGCGATCACCGTGCCCGTGCTCAGCCGCGACACGGGAGAAGTATCCGGTTTCGCTCAGGTTGATATTGGCATTCACAAGCCGCTGTCCCCCGCCATCGACTGCTTCTACTTGCAACAGCAAATCAGTCGGTTGAGCGAGACCATAGTGGAGGTGAACGTTGATATCGAGGATCATTTGCCGGGCCTGAAGTCGATGGAGCCATGTCAGAAGCAGAAGAGCACGGTCCAGCCGGCGGACGCGACAAAAATTACGGCGCTTCGGGAAAGGTATTCATTTCATCGGGAAACTGCACCCAGTGATGTTGCTTGTCTGTCCACACTGCCCGCTGCGGCGGTGTGAAATCCGGATCGGCAAAACAGCCCACTGCAACTCCGGCAAGATCAGGATACATAGCCAGTTCCCAGTAAACCGTCGACCCGCATTCGGGGCAAAAATGCATAGACAAAGTGCGGCCCGAATCGGATCCCCGCTGAAAGGTCTTGATGTCACCGATCACGGAAACAAGTTGCGTTTTGTCAAAATACGCCGACGTTCCAAAAACACTCCCCGTGCGCCTTTGGCAGGCCGTGCAATTGCACACGCTGACAATCTCAGGCTCTCCAATGACCGAAACCGTCAATCGCCCGCAGGCGCAACTTGCGTCTCTCGTTTTGTGACCAGGATCACTCATCTCGACCATATATTTCGCAGAAACCAACAGTTACCGTAGAGACGTTGACACATCCGAACGGGACGAAGCCGTCACGCCGGATCCATTTTGGACAGCACCGCATCAAGCTTGCCGACAGCCGCTGCTGTGTCAGCCAGTTTGTCGAGGCCGAACAGGCCCAGACGGAATGTCGAGAATCCCTCAGGTTCATCAACCATCAACGGCACGCCCGCCGCAATCTGCATGCCGTGTTCGACAAACTTCTTGCCGTTCTGGATATCCGGGTCATCGGTATAGCTGACCACCACGCCGGGCGCTTCAAACCCCGCAGCGGCCACGCTCTTGAAGCCGCGGTCCGCCAGCATTTTCCGGACACCGCGTCCCAGTTCCAGTTGCTGGTCACGCAGTTTGTCAAACCCGAGCGCCCGGGTCTCCAGCATGGTGTCGCGAAACCCGGTCAACGCATCCGTCGGCATTGTGGAATGATAGGCATGGCCGCCGTTTTCATAAGCCTGCATGATCTGATGCCACTTGCCGAGATCAACCGCAAAACTGCTGCTCCTGGTGTCCTGCAACCTGGCCAGTCCGCGTTCACTTAACATCACCAGTCCGGCTGACGGCGAGGCACTCCAGCCCTTTTGCGGCGCGGAGATCAGGACATCGACACCGATGGCCTTCATGTCGACCCACACGGTTCCAGATGCCACGCAGTCGAGCACGAACAGCGCGCCTACTTCATGGGCTGCCTCCGCCACAGCCGTCATGTAGTCGTCCGGCAGCATGATGCCCGATGAGGTTTCCACATGCGGCGCGAACACCGCGTCGGGACGCTGCTCGCGAATGGATTTGACGACCTCATCAATCGGACACGGTGCATAGGGCGCAGGCAGTTCGTTGCCCACGGCACGCGCCTTCAGCACAATTTGCTCTTCGGGAATGTCGCCCGCATCGAATATCTGGCTCCAGCGGTAGGAAAACCAGCCATTGCGGATAACCAGCGCCTTGCGGTCAGTCGCAAACTGGCGCGCAACCGCCTCCATGGCGTAGGTCCCGCCACCGGGTACGATGACGGCGGCGTCGGCGTTGTAGACGTCCTTCAACAGTCCGGAAATGTCGGTCATGACTTTGCGGAATGCGGCTGACATGTGGTTCAGGGACCGGTCGGTGAAAACCACTGAGAACTCCATCAGACCATCAGGGTCGACCACCGAAGAATTAGCACTCATGACAAGGTTCCCGTTACTGCGATTGATCTGGCCACATGCCTGACAAGGATCGTCCTTGTAAGCCTCATACTGGCCTGCAACAAGGAGCAATTGACGCACATTTGACGCACGTTAGGCAAAAGGTTTTTACACGCACGGTTGGCTGGTCCGCCACGCGTCAATCGCGTCTGAGCTAATGTCCGCCCGCGGCCGCGGCCGGTGGCGCCCTGACCAGTTCCGGCAGCGTTTCGGCAGGCGGAGTGTTGCGGGACCGGTGTGAACGTACGACGCCATCGATGATGGTCATGCCGACACCCGGCAGATTGCCCTGCCGGATCGAGTCCAGCATGTCCTTGCCCGGCGCGTGCTGGGCCCGGTCGACGACGATCATGTCAGCGGACTTGCCTGCTTCAATGATGCCACAGTCCAGATCCCGCATGCGCGCGGTATTGCCGGTACCAAAACACCAGGCGATTTCGACCGGCACATCACCCAGGCTTGAGAGCATGGCGATCATGCGCAGGATCCCCAGCGGTTGCGCACCGGATCCGGCCGGCCCGTCGGTACCAAGGATGATGCGTTCCGGCTGCTTCAGTTCGAACGCAGTGCGCATGGCAAGCAGGCCGGCGCGTTCATTGCCGTTGTGAACAATCTCGATGCCGCGCAGGCAACTCTCGCACAGGCAGGTAATCTGGCTGTCCGGAAGCGCTGTGTGACCGCCGTTGATGTGGCCGATGATGTCGGCGTCTGCTTCCAGCACCACATCCTTGTCGATCAGACCCGATCCGGGAATGGAGGGACCCCCGGTATGAATGGTCGACTGAATGCCGTATTTGCGCGCCCAGGCAACCATCTCCTTGGCGGTTTCGCCGGCCTTCACCGTACCCAGCCCCACCTCGCCGAGCAGTTTCACACCGGCATCGGCCAGGTCCTTGAAATCTTCCTCAACCATGCCCTGTTCGATGACCGGCGCGCCGGCCAGCACCTTGACGCCGGAGGGGCGGAAATTCTCGTACCAGCGCTGCGCCGCAATCGCCATGGCTTTCAGGCCGACAATGTCCTTTGGCCGACCCGGCGCATGCACCTCACCGGCCGAAATCATGCAGGTGACGCCGCCGTGCAGCGTGCTGTCGATCCAGTTCAACTGTTGCTGGCGCGGTGTGTAATCGCCGATCACCGGATGCACATGGCTATCGATAAGCCCCGGTGACACGCAGGTGCCGTGGGCATCGATCAGCGTTTCGGCATTGTCGAGATCAAGGTCTTTGGAGTAGCCGACCTCGGAAATCTTGCCGTCGAGCGCGATGATGCAGTCACCGTCCAGTATCGGTTGTTCGATCTTGCCGGACAGTATGAGTCCAATGTTCCGGATGACGAGTTTTGCTGGTGAGGTCATGGCATCTGCTTTCTGTATTAGACGAGTTTTTTCAACAGACTGACCAGCTGTGCATGTTCAGTCTCACTGAGAAGCGACGCTGTGCGCGCGGTGACTTCAGCCGCCCTTGCAACCTGGATGAGATACTGGTTGCGCCCTTCTGCCGTCAGGTCGAGATAGATGCGGCGCTGATCGCGATCATCGCGCCGGGTTGAAATCAGGCCGCGTTTGCGCAGACGGTCGATCACACCCTTGATGGTGGCAGCATCCATGGCCGCCTGCCGGCCAAGTTCGTTTTGCGACAGTCCACCTGTTTCATGCAGCTTGGCCATGGCGGCAAACTGGGTCGGCGTGAAATCCGGAATATGTTCGGAAAATATCGACAAATGGCGCTGCTGCGCCCGGCGCAGCAAAAACCCGACCTGATCATCCAGCCGGTATGGCGGGCCGGCAGTAGTTTTCGCTGACGCTGCTTTGTCTGACATGAACTGTATCCATTGAGTCCAAAACCGATCACGGCAATGTTGGCAGCAAAGTCACAAGAATGCAATTTGTTGGTGTGCATACATGTTCGGCAAAAGTTGTCCACTACCCTACTTGACATGTCCGGCACACGGGTCCATCTCTTGAAACGTAGCCAGGGGAGCTCCGCTAAAAGGAGCTGAGAGGCCGGTAAGATGTTTTTCGCATCAGCACGGCGACCCTTCGAACCTGATCCAGTTAGCGCTGGCGGAGGGATGCTGACACCGGCCGGAGACCATGCGAGGTCCCTCATATCCGGTACCAACCCCCTCTCCCCAAATGTGAACTGGGTCTTCAACCGATCAGGGAGAGCCCAGAATGAACGCCGTTACACCTACAGTTACCGAAGGCCCGTTGCCTGCCTCGCGCAAGGTTTACAAGTCGGGCACACTGCACCCGTATGTCCGGGTGCCGATGCGCGAAATTTCCGTCCATCCGACCTCCGGCGAACAACCAGTCACCGTCTATGACAGCTCCGGTCCCTATACCGACCCGAACGTCAAGATCGACATTGCCAAGGGCCTGAGCCGCCACCGCGAGACCTGGCTTGAAACAGTTGGTGATGTCGAACGCTATGAAGGCCGGCATGTGAAACCGGAAGACAACGGCTTTGCTTCAGGCGACAAGCTGACCCCTGAATTCCCGGTCCGCAACCAGCCGTTCAAGGCCAAGGACGGCAAGGCTGTCAGCCAGCTTGCCTATGCAAGAGCCGGCATCATCACGCCGGAAATGGAATTCATCGCCATCCGTGAAAACCTCGGCCGCGATGCCGCCCGGGAAAAACTGGAGCGCGATGGCGAGAGTTTCGGTGCGTCGATCCCGGATCACGTGACCCCTGAGTTTGTCCGTGACGAAGTCGCCCGCGGCCGCGCCGTGATTCCAGCCAACATCAACCATCCTGAAGTGGAGCCGATGATCATCGGCCGCAACTTCCTGGTCAAGATCAACGCCAATATCGGCAATTCCGCCGTGACCTCCTCCATGGAGGAAGAGGTTGAAAAGATGGTGTGGGCAACCCGCTGGGGCGCCGACAATGTCATGGACCTGTCGACGGGCCGCAACATCCACAATATCCGCGAGTGGATCATCCGCAATTCGGCGTCACCGATCGGTACCGTGCCGATCTACCAGGCGCTGGAAAAGGTCAACGGCATTGCCGAAGACCTGACCTGGGAGGTTTATCGCGACACGCTGATCGAACAGGCCGAACAGGGCGTCGACTATTTCACCATCCATGCCGGCATAAGGCTGCACTATGTGCCACTGACAGTAAACCGCACCACCGGCATCGTGTCGCGCGGCGGGTCGATAATGGCCAAATGGTGCCTGCACCATCACAAGGAAAGCTTCCTGTACGAGCACTTTGAAGACATCTGCGACATCATGCGGGCCTATGACGTGACCTTCTCATTGGGTGACGGTCTGCGCCCGGGCTGTATTGCCGATGCCAATGACGCGGCCCAGTTCGCCGAACTGGAAACCCTGGGTGAACTGACCCAGATCGCCTGGAAGAAAGACTGCCAGGTGATGATCGAAGGCCCCGGCCACGTGCCCATGCACAAGATCAAGGAGAACATGGACAAGCAGCTCGAAGTCTGCGGCGAAGCGCCGTTCTATACGCTTGGCCCCCTCACCACCGACATCGCACCCGGCTACGACCACATCACGTCGGGCATCGGTGCTGCCATGATCGGCTGGTACGGAACGGCCATGCTTTGCTATGTCACGCCGAAGGAACATCTTGGTCTGCCGGATCGTGACGACGTGAAAACCGGTGTGATCACCTACAAGATCGCCGCTCACGCGGCCGACCTTGCCAAGGGTCACCCGGCGGCACAGATCCGCGATGATGCCCTGTCACGCGCCCGCTTCGAGTTCCGCTGGGAGGACCAGTTCAACCTGGCGCTCGATCCTGAAACCGCCCGTGACTTCCACGACCAGACCTTGCCGAAGGAAGCCCACAAGGTGGCGCACTTCTGCTCCATGTGCGGGCCGAAGTTCTGCTCCATGCGCATCAGCCACGACATTCGTGCAGAGGCGCAGAAAGAAGGCATGGAGGCAATGGCACTGAAGTATCGCGAAGGTGGCGATCTTTACATGCCGGTCGACGAGACCGCCGAGCCTGCGGAGTAGCGCGACCATGAACGTCACCGTGGTCGGGGCCGGCGTTGCCGGCCTCACCATCGCCACAGAGCTCGTCGAACGCGGCTGCAGGGTGGAGGTCATCGACCGGGCGCAACGCTTTGGTCGCGATACCTGCTCCTGGTATGCCGGCGGCATGCTGGCGCCCTGGTGCGAAGGCGATACGGCGGAAGAACCTGTCGTGCGCCTTGGCCAGGAGGCCATTGGCTGGTGGCGCCGGCATGTGCCGGACGTGATTGAACAAGGCTCGCTGGTCGTAGCGCCATCGCGTGACGCGGGCGAGCTGGCCCGCTTTGCCCGCCGCACACAGGCCCATCAGACGCTTGATGCAACCGGGCTGGCGGAACTTGAACCGGACCTTGAAGGCCGCTTCCGGCAAGCCCTGTTCTTCGACAGGGAAGCGCATCTCGATCCGCGCAGGGCCATCGCTGCCCTGACCGGAAAGCTGCACGAATCCGGTGTGGCCATCAGTTATGGCACCTCGCTCGAAGACCACGGGGTCAACGGGTCTGTGATTGTGGACACACGCGGATTTGCAGCACGTGATGTACTGAAGGATCTGCGCGGTGTGAAAGGCGAAATGCTGGTGCTGAAGGCAAAGGGAATTGAATTCTCACGCCCCGTTCGGCTGCTGCATCCACGCTTGCCGGTCTATCTCGTTCCGCGTGGTGGCGGTCATTTCATGGTCGGCGCCACCCAGATCGAAGCTGAAGACCGCGGCCGCATAACAGCGCGTGGCATGGTTGACCTGCTCAATGCAGCCTACGCCGTGCACCCCGCCTTTGCCGAGGCTGAAATCATTGAAACCGGGGCCGACGTGCGCCCGGCATTTCCCGACAACCTGCCCAGGCTGCGCTGGCACGGCCGTACACTGCATGTGAACGGTCTGTTCAGGCACGGCTTCCTGCTGGCGCCGGCGTGCGCGCGCATGGCGGCCGAAGCGATAAACAGTCCTGGCTACAAACCGGAGTTGATGGATGAAGATCATCGTGAACGGTCAATCGCTTGAGGTAACCGCCACGCTGCTCGATGCAGCGCTTGGTGAACTCGGTTATGGCGAGGCCCGCGTCGCAACGGCATTGAACGGTGAGTTCGTGCCCGGGTCCGCGCGCGCCAGTACAAACCTCGGCGATGGCGACCGGCTGGAAATCCTGGCCCCCATGCAGGGAGGTTGATGCTGTGCGCTTATACGGTGTCGACATTGGTTCCCGCCTTCTGCTGGGCACGGCGCAATACCCCTCGCCAGCCATCCTCGGTGACGCGGTCGAGGCATCGCGTGCCGAGATTGTCACCGTATCGCTGCGCCGTGAAGCAGGTGGCGATCAGCACGGCCAGGCATTCTGGACCCTGATCCGCGACATGGGCGTGCGGGTGCTGCCAAACACAGCCGGCTGCCATACCGTGAAGGAAGCAGTCACCACGGCGCAGATGGCGCGTGAAGTATTCGACACCAACTGGATCAAGCTTGAGGTCATCGGTGACAATGACACCTTGTGCCCAAACGTCTTTGAACTGGTTGAAGCCGCCCGCGTGCTGAGCGAAGACGGTTTCGAGGTCTTCCCCTACACCACCGAAGACCTGGTCGTGGCAGAACACCTGCTACAGGCCGGCTGCAAGGTCCTGATGCCGTGGGGAGCCCCCATCGGCACCGGTCTCGGCCTCAACAATGTCTATGGCCTGCGCACCATGCGGGCGCATTTTTCAGATGTGCCCATGATCATCGATGCCGGCATCGGCCTGCCGTCACACGCGGCACATGCCATGGAGTTGGGATTTGATGCCGTGCTGCTGAACACTGCGGTTGCCAGGGCCGGTAATCCCGTTGCCATGGCGCAGGCCTTCGCGCAGGCCATCGAGGCCGGGTCTATGGCTCGCAGCGCCGACCCCATGGAAGCGCGCGACATGGCCAGCCCGTCCACACCGGTGCTTGGAAAGGCCAGCCTGGGATGACACACAAGCTGGATCCGTTCTACCTCATCGTTGACGATGCCGCATGGCTTGAACGGCTGGTGCCACTCGGCGTGCGCCTGGCGCAACTGCGCTGCAAGGACATGGACGACGAGACCATTCGCGATGAGATCAGGCGTGCCAAAACAGTGTGTACCGCACACCGCTGCCAGCTTGTGGTAAATGACTACTGGCAGGCGGCCATTGATCTCGATTGCGACTACGTCCATCTGGGTCAGGGCGACATGGACACCGCAGATTTCAAAGCCATTCGCCGGGCCGGTATCCGGCTCGGGCTGTCCACCCACGATCATGCGGAGCTGGAACGCGCCTTGTCGCACGACCCGGACTATGTGGCGCTGGGGCCGGTCTACCAGACCATCCTGAAGAAGATGCCGTGGGCGCCGCAAGGGCTGGACAAGCTGGGCGAATGGAAAAAACTGGTGGGAGACCGCCCGCTCGTGGGTATTGGCGGACTGAACCCGGAGCGCCTGCCCGGCGTGTTTGCAGCAGGTGCGGACAGTGCCGCCGTCGTCACTGACATCACGCTCAACCCCGATCCTGAAGCGCGAACGCATGAATGGCTTGCAGCAACGCGAGGGCATGCCTGATGAGCCGCTATGCCCGCCAGATGGTCCTGCCGGAAATCGGGGACGAAGGTCAGGCCCGGCTCGCCAATGCCCGGGTTCTGGTCGTCGGCGCAGGCGGCCTTGGCTGCCCGGCGCTCAGCTATCTTGCCGGGGCCGGTGTCGGCAGCATCCGGATTGTCGACGCGGACGTGGTGGAAAAAAGCAATCTGCATCGCCAGCCGCTGTATGCCATGACTGACATTGGCCGGCCCAAAGCCGAAGCCGCCCGGCGTGCGCTGTCCGCCTATAATCCGGAGATTGAAATCCTGGCTGATGTTCGCCGGCTTGAACCGGCAAACGCGGCATCACTGTGCAAAAACGCCGACATTGTCATCGACGCCGCTGACAGCTTTGCAGTCACCTACACCTTGTCGGACCATTGTCTGGCATCCGGCCAGGCCTTCGTGTCGGCATCGGTGCTGGGGTTTGCCGGTTATGCCGGCGGCTTTTGCGGCGGCCGCGCCCCCAGCGTCAGGGCCGTGTTTCCCGACCTGCCGCAATCTGCCGCCAATTGTGCGACAGCCGGCGTCAGCGGGCCGGCGGTAGGCATTCTCGGATCACTACAGGCGCAAATGGCCCTGAGTTGCCTGCTCGGCCTGGAGCCGTCGCCGCTTGGCCGCATGATCAGCCTCGACCTGCGCCAGTTCACCACTTCATCGTTCTCGTTTCGTAATGCGCCGGAACCCGAAGACGGTTTTGGCTTCGTTTCCGTTGAGGACATTGCCGACAGTGACTTTGTGGTCGATCTTCGTGGTGTCGAGGAAGCACCGGATGTCGTCACCACAGGGGCGTGCCGTTCGACTGTCGATGACGTGGAAGCGCTTGCCGGACAAGCCCGCGGGCTTCGCACGGTGCTGTGCTGCCGGTCGGGCCTCAGGGCATGGAATGCCGGTCTTCGCCTGCAGCAGGCAGGCGGTACCGACATCTGCCTGATCGCGCTGGGCTAGCGCTATGAAACCGGCGGTCATTGTCATCGGCGGCACGGATTCCAGCGGCGGCGCCGGCCTGTCCCGCGACATCGCCACGCTCACCGAGCTGCAATGCGAAGCAAGACCTGTGATAACCGCTGTCACCGCACAGACCGATCTGGCGGTTCACGCCGTTGCTCCCATGCCACCGGATCAGGTCGCGCAGCAATTGTCATCGGCATTTGCAACCGGCCCTGTCGGCGCTGTCAAGACGGGCATGCTGCATTCAGGTGAAACGATTGTCGCGGTCGCCGAGGTCCTGGCGAACGCCGCAACGGTTCCGCTGGTCATCGACCCGGTACTGGTGTCATCTTCCGGCACGCCCTTGCTCGATCCTGACGGTATCGCCGCGATCAGGACCCGTCTTCTACCCCTGTGCACACTGGTGACACCCAACCTGCCGGAAGCCCGGATTCTGACAGGCAGCGAGACCCCTGAACAGCAGGCAAACGCCCTGCTGGACCTCGGCGCAGCGGCCGTGCTGGTCAAGGGCGGTCACGGTGATGGCGAAATGTCCATTGACCGGTTGTTTCAAAGCAACCTGCCCGCCGCAGAATTCGCGGCCCCGCGACTGAACGTATCCTTGCGCGGCACCGGCTGCATGCTGGCAAGCGCCATCGCTGCGAACCTCGCTCTGGGCCATCCCCGGGAACAGGCGTGTTCACTGGCGAAGGATTTCGTTGCTCACAAGCTGCAGCAGGCTGCAACTGGCGCTTGATGCAGGAGAAGTTTCACTGTCTGAGCTGCGCGTAGCATATCCAGGTGTAGGACAAGGATTCCTGCCACAACACCGGGAAACAATCCTTGTCCGTCTCCTCCAGCACGGCCGGCGGCGTGGGATACAGCTCATCAGTCCAGTCGTCGCTCCACCTGGTGCGTGACGGTCGGAACAAGGGTGGAAACTCGCTGTAAACCGCCAGGTTTCGGGACAGAAATAGCGCATCGTCCGTGTTTGGCGGCACCGGCGAGCGCGCCTTCCTGCTCTGTGGCCACTTGAGGCCAAGAAACGGGTTGCGCTTGTCGCCCCCCCTGTCTCGAACCGGTGAAAACCCGGCACCGGCAAACGCCTTTTTCAGTGAATAGCAATCACCTATCGATGCCGGGTAATTGTCCTCGAAGATCATATGCCTGAAGCCCAGTTTCCTGGCCTGCCGCACCCGATCCAGGGCGTTAACGTGATCATCAAACACCAGCAGCGTCCGCTCCCGGTCCAGATGACGCCAGTCGCTCGCGGCAAAGTCATCTGTCTGGTAGATGGCCCTGTCATCCCGGAACTCGACACGGGACAGGTCCGGATCGATGCAATGGATGGTCGCATCAGGACATGCCTGCCTCAGCATCCATGTTCCCTGCCCCTTCAACACGCCACTTTCCACGATTGCAGCAGGTTGCAGTGCGCGCGCCAAGAACCAGACGGCAAACAAGTGCGGAGCCTGCATGCCACCGCGATTGTCGCGGATGGGACGCGCGTCAAGAAGCTGGCAGAATTGCTCAAGATCTCCCCGGATCTCGGCACGCGACCAGGGCGCAGGGCCAATTTGAACTGGTTGGAGCATTCCGCCGTCTTTTGATTCTTCAACCTGATCACGTTACCCGTCCAGGTTGAAAAAATCACGTCAGTTGGCAACTTATCCAGCTTCATTATCGGCGCACGCAGTTGCGCAGGGAGCTGTGAGGTTTGACATCGCGCATTCCGTCTCTGTATGGACTTGTGCCAGATGAGCGAACATGCCGACATATCAACCGCCGATGCACGCCGGCTGTCCGTTGCACCCATGATGGACTGGACGGACAGGCATTGCCGCGTTTTTCACCGGCAACTGACCCGGCACGCCCTGCTCTACACGGAAATGCTGACAACCGGCGCCGTGATCCATGGTGATCGCGATCATCTGCTTGGCTTTGATCCTTGCGAACATCCTGTCGCCCTGCAACTTGGCGGATCTGAGCCTGCAGAGCTGGCACAAGCCGCCCGCATTGGTGAGGACCTTGGTTATGACGAGATCAACCTCAATTGCGGGTGCCCGTCAGATCGCGTGCAGTCCGGCCGCTTCGGTGCCTGCCTGATGGCGGAACCGGACACGGTGGCGCGTGGTGTGGACGCCATGCGCCGCGCCGTTGCTGTTCCAGTGACCGTCAAATGCCGCATCGGAATAGATGATCAGGACGCAGAGGCAGATTTCACCCATTTCATCGAAACCGTGGCATCGGCAGGCTGTGATACATTCATCGTGCATGCACGCAAGGCGTGGCTTGATGGTCTCAGCCCGAAGCAGAACCGCGATGTGCCGCCGCTCGACTATGGCCGGGTTTACCGGCTCAAGGCAGCCCGGCCGGACCTGCACATCTCAATAAATGGCGGTATCGAAACGCTGCAAGACGCACTGGCGCATCTGGATCATGTGGACGGGGTGATGCTGGGCCGTGCAGCCTACCAGCATCCCTGGCTGCTGGCTGACGTCGACAAACTGATATTCGGCGCAACCGACAACCCGGTCGCAAGCCGCATGGATGCGGCTGAGCGCATGATCGGCTATATTGAACAGCGCCTGGCGCAAGGCGACTACGTGACCCGTATCACCCGGCACATGATGGGTCTGTTTCATGCCCAGCCCGGCGGCAGGCTGTGGCGGCGTGTCCTGTCGGAGGATGCGCGGCGCGACGGCGCCGGTGCGGAAGTCATCCATCAGGCCCTCGCCATTGTAGCCGATGCCATGGCGGCACGGCAGGCTGCCGAGTAAACCCGGCGTCAGGCTGTCTGTTTCGGAATCACATCAAAAGCCACGCAGATGCGTTTCTGCTTTGACTTGAACGGCACTGTGCCGTGATACATGAAGGCCGGAAACAGCAGCATCAGGCCTTCATACGGCTTGACGGTTTCAACCGGAAACTCGGCCTTGAACGGCAGTTCCTCCGGCGGTCTGCCCATCTCGAAGGCACCGGCATTGTCATCGCCAGATCCCGAGACCTCATCCGGGATGGTCACATAATAGCAGCCCGACAGATAACCTGACATGTGGATGTGCGGTTTCTGATTGCCTTCTCCGTCCAGCACCGCAGACCATGCCACGATGTCGTAGTCCTTCGGCTCGGTTGCCAGAAACGGGTGATTGTCGTCATTGGGACTGTCGGCAAAATACCTGTCGACGGCAGTCCGGATCTGTTTCTCAAGCTCACCGACGGGACCGGCATGATCAGTGTTGATGTCCGGGCCGATACGCAGTGCTGGATGGTGCCAGGTCGGGTGATCTTCAGGCGGCGTCTCCAGCCGGTCATGGCCGAGTACAACGTCCTCAATGGACTTGTTGAAAGCTTGCAGATCGTCATAGCCTGCGGGCACTTCTATGGTGTGCCCTTTCACAAACCGGCCGAAGTCAAACCAGCGTGCCGCGACATCGAGATTGCCCACCTCAACCTCAAGCAGCGCCATGAACGCCATCGCCTCTATGTCTGCGGGCATGGCGGCGCACCAGTCGACCGCATGGCGATGGGCTTCATCAACACGGCCGAGTTCAATCAGCGCGCCGATCAGGTTGGAATAAACCTGCTTGTCCGCAAGACCAGCCGCCATGGCACGGGTGTACAGTTCAACGGCCCGGACATTCTGCTTGCACATCTGCGCCGAAATCGCCGTGGAGCGCAGCAGCGACGCGTTTTCCGGGAACTTCTTGACAGCTGCTTCAAAGATCATCAGCGCTTCACGCCACTGCCCGGCATTGGCCAGCATGTCGGCGTGTTTGACCTTCAGTTCGATGTTGTCCGGCTCCTGCGAAACTGCAACTTCGAGAATCGAGGTTGCTGTGTCCCACTCGTCGGCCATGGCATAAAACCGGGCCAGGTTCGCCCTGGCCAGTGCCGGGCGCGGCGCCTTGTCGATATAGCCGGCGACCGTGGCCAGATGATCCAGCGCCTTGTCCCGATGACCAAGCGCCAGCCAGCAGCGTGCAGACAGAGTCTGCCCGCGCATCATGCCTGGCGCCTTGCTGGTCACAGGCTGTAGCACTTCAAGCGCTTCGCGCGGCTGCCCCGCCTGGAACAGCTGCGCTGCCTGTTCGATCTTTTGCTTCACTTTAGTCTGCTACTCCACACTGACGCACACCCCGGTTCGTCATCTTTCATCAACCATATGTACCAAGAATTCGGCAGCGTGTGCTAGAGCAACAATGACACGGTTAATTGCCCTTGCGGCAATCACGGGTGCGGCGCTGTGCGCCATTCAAACACGGCCTGACACGCAATAGGTCACATTACATGACAACCCTGACCGAAAAACAGCTCGCATCCCTGCCCTCCATACGCTGGTGGCTGGTGCTTGTTGCTACGATGGTGTTCGCCATGGTGATTGTTGGTGGCGCCACCCGGCTGACGGATTCCGGCCTGTCCATCACCGAATGGCAACCGTTGCTGGGCGCCATTCCGCCATTGAGCGAAGCCCACTGGCTGGAGGCACTGGAAAAGTACCGCCAGATCCCGGAATACCAGCTCATCAACAAGGGCATGAGCCTGGACGAATTCAAGTTCATCTACTGGTGGGAGTGGGGACACCGCTTCCTGGGCCGCGCCATTGGTGTGGTCTTCTTCATCCCGTTCGTCTTCTTCTGGCTGACCGGCAGGTTGCACAAAACCCAGGTTCCCCGGTTACTGGTGCTTTTTGTGCTCGGCGGGCTGCAGGGCGCGCTTGGCTGGTACATGGTCATGTCGGGTCTGGTGGAGCGTACGGACGTCAGCCAGTACCGGTTGTCAGCCCACCTGACACTGGCGACGGTCATATTCGCCGCCATCATGTGGACCGCACTCGGCATCGGCCGGGACAAGCGCCGGCCCGCCTCAACCGTCACCCTGGGCTGGCCGGCGCTGGCCCTCGCCGGACTGGTCATCGCACAAACGGCTCTCGGCGGGTTTGTGGCCGGCCTCGATGCCGGCCTGTCGCACAACACCTGGCCGCTGATGGATGGCCGGTTCGTGCCCAACGGGCTGATGGCGATGGAACCGGCCTGGCGCAACTTCTTCGAGAACGTGCTCACGGTGCAGTTCCAGCACCGCATCGTGGCCTATGTCATCGCCATCCTGGCGCTGGTGCACGCTGCGCGCGCCATGAACGAGCGACATCCCCCGGCGGTGCGCATGTCAGGTCTCGCGATCCTCATTGCGGTACTGGCGCAGATCGGTTTCGGTATCTGGACGCTGCTGGCCCAGGTACCGATTACACTGGGACTGATCCACCAGGGCGGCGCACTTGTCGTGCTGGCAGCCTGCATCTGGCACCTGCATGAGCTGTGCAAGAGGCAGTCGCCCGGATTTGAAAAAACCGCAACACCATCCTAACTTGTTGGTATGGATCAGGAAAGCAAAGCCAAACTCAATCGTTTGCTTTGGCGGCAGCGCTTGCGCAGTATCATCCCGGCAGTTTTGCTTTCAGCGGCAGTTCTGGCACTTTTCCTGATGCTTTTTTACGATATGAGCGCCTCGGAAAAGACAATGACACAGGCGACGGTGCAATCCTGGTCACGCGCGCAGACAGAAGAGGGCAGCGGCGCCTACCTGATCTGGGTGGACCTGGAGGACGGCACGAAGGTTATGATAACAGCCGGCCGGAACGGTCGTGCGCCGGTCAATGGCGAGAACATTCAAGTCGTGAAAACCAAGACCAGGCTGGGACGCATCAGCTATCGCTGGAAAAGGTAAGTAGCCTGTGGTGAAAGTCAAAATTGCCGGCAGTCGGGGTTTGACACTGGGAACACTGTGCCTGGCAGGCATTGTTACTGCCTTGGGGCTTTGGCAATACGGCGGCTTGCTGCTGCCATCACCCGCCCCGAAAACCTCCTATGCAAACATATGCGATGACCCGGGCAAAATTGGATCTCCAGTTACCGACGTGCCTCTGCCGAGACATCTTTATCAGGCCGTGGATGTTGCAGAAGGTGACAATGCAGCCTCAATGGCCGCACGGGCACACATAAACACGGCGCTTCTGGCGGGCAATGACGAACGGCTTGTTCGCAATTTGCTGACGACAGTGTACTACAAACTGGCGGTCAGCCGCAGCTCGCTTGTCGAGTTTGTCGCAAACTGCGGCTATTTCGGGCGCAACACCGTCGGCGCTTCCGAAGCGGCGCAGGCTTTTCTGGGCAAACCGGTATCCGATGTCACTTTGGGCGAAGCAGCCCTGCTCGCCGGACTGCTCAAGGGACCGCACAGTTACGATCCGGCCAGATACCCGGTTCGCGCCAGACGGCGCCGCGACATGATTCTGGAGAAGATGCTCTCAACCGGAAAAATAGCCCAGGCCGATTTGACAGCTGCCAAACTGGAACCCGTCACCCCAGCGCAGGCTGGGACCCAATAATCACGCTTGCGGGCCATCGACCCGCAGTGTTCTGGATGCCAGCATGCACTGGCATGACGGTGTTCCTTCAGTCAGCGGTTCAGCTCATCGCCTGGTCAAGATCGGCAATGATGTCGGCGACGTCCTCGATACCGACGGACAGACGCACGACATCCGGCCCGGCACCGGCCTTTTCAAGCTGTTCCGGTGTGAGCTGTGAGTGCGTGGTTGATGCCGGATGGATGATCAGCGACCTGGTATCACCCACATTGGCCAGGTGAGACAGGAGTTCGACCTTGGACACCGTGCCGACACCAGCGTTATACCCGCCTTTCAGGCCGAAGGTGAACACCGCACCGGCACCCTTTGGCGCATACTTCTTCTGGTTGTCGTGGTCCTTGTCGCCGGGTAATGCCGCATAGCTGACCCACGACACCCGGGGATCCTTCGACAGCCATTCGGCCACCTTCAGTGCGTTGTCGCAATGGCGCTGCATGCGCAGCGACAGGGTTTCCATGCCGGTCAGTATCTGGAAGGCATTGAACGGTGATATGGCCGGACCCAGATCACGCAGGCCCAGTACCCGGCAGGTGATCGCAAAGGCGATATTACCGAAAGTTTCATACATGGTGACGCCATTGTACGAGGCATTGGGCTCCGACAGCATCGGGAACTGGCCCTTGTTCTTGCCCCAGTCGAAGTTGCCGCCGTCGACAATGATGCCGCCCATGGAGTTGCCGTGGCCGCCGAGGAACTTGGTCAGCGATTCCACCACGATGTTGGCGCCATGTTCAATCGGCCGGCACAGATAGGGCGAGGCCAGCGTATTGTCGACAATGAGCGGCACATGCGCCTTTTTGGCGACGGCTGCGATGGCGTCCATGTCGGTGACGCGGCCACCCGGATTGGCGATCGATTCAATGAAGATCGCCTTGGTCTTCGGCGTGATGGCTTTCTCAAACGAAGAGATGTCGTCGATGTCGGCCCACACCACGTTCCAGCCGAACGACTTGAACGAATGGTTGAAGGCATTGATCGATCCGCCATAGAGCTGGCGGGCGCAGACGATTTCATCGCCCGGCATCATCAGCGAATGGCAGATAATAAGCTGGGCGGAATGGCCCGATGCGGTCGCAAGTGCCGCCGTGCCGCCTTCGAGAGCCGCCACCTTTTCTTCCAGCACCGCCTGGGTCGGGTTCATGATCCGGGTGTAGATATTCCCGAACGCGCGCAGGGCAAACAGGTCTGCTGCATGCTGGGCATCATCGAACACGAACGATGTCGTCTGGTAGATCGGCGTGGCCCGTGCGCCGGTCGCCGGATCAGGCTTTGCGCCCGCGTGAATGGCCAGTGTGTCAAAGCCCGGTTGCTGATCGCTCATGTGAAATGCTCCTTGAGAACGCTTGAGATTGGTCGACGCAGGGGGAGCCTTTTAGCAAAGGACGGCAAAGCAAACAATTGTTCTTTTTAGAGAACGCCCATCTACTGCTTGACGATGCCCAGGCTCTGCATCTTGCCGGAACCGTGCAGCGACTGCTTTTTCGAAGATATCACACCCGAATTGCCACCAACCCAGCCCCATTCGCCTGACAGCTTGCCATATTCGATTTTCGGGCACCGGTTCATCACCACCCGCACGCCTGCCGCCTCGGCTCTTTCAGCCGCCTCGTCGTGGCGCACCGTCAATTGCATCCAGATGACTTTTGGCACAGGCTGCAATGTCAGTGCCTGGTCGACAAAACTTGCCGCAACTGCGGAATTGCGAAAAATGTCGACCATATCGATGGCTTCCGGCACGTCGCTGAGGGATGCATAGACCTTGCGGCCGCAGATTTCCCTGCCAGCCATACCCGGATTGAGTGGAAACACTTTATAGCCCTTGTCGATAAGATACTTGGTCACGAAGAATGACGGCCTGGCTTCATTGGAGGAGGCCCCGACAATGGCGATGGTCCTGACATCCTCCAGAATCTTGCGGATATAGGCGGCGTCGTAGGTGTCGTGGTTCATGGCGCGGTAATCCGCCCGTCATCATCCAGCGGGAAGAACGGATTATGGGCGATCTCCCACAAATGACCGTCCGGATCGGAAAAATATCCGGAGTACCCACCCCAGAATACCTTTTCAGGCTGCTTGACGATCGTTGCGCCGGCTGCTTCGGCAAATGCCATGACCGCATCCACCTTCTCTTCACTGTCGCAATTATGCGCCAGCGACACACCCGTGAACGAACTTTCCAAAAATTCGACCTGAGCATCCTCCGCAAGCGCCTGCCTGCCGTACAGGCCAAGGATCATGCCGCCCATATTGAAGAACGTCACATTGTCGTTGGACGACTCCGCCGCACTCCATCCCAGACGCTCATAGAATGCCCTGGCGCGTTTCATGTCTGCTACCCCAAGCGTCACGATGGAGATACGTGGTTCAAGACCGCTCATTCGTCATTCCATTCCGGTTTGCGCTTTTCAAGAAACGCGCCGATGCCTTCCTCGGCATCCTTCATCATCATGTTGTCGACAATGACATCGGACGTATGCCGGTATGCCTCGTCCAGCGGCATTTCAAGCTGCTCGTAAAACGCCTTCTTGCCGAGCGCCAATACGGCCTGGGACCGCTCAGCCAGCGTTGTTGCCAGCTCCTGTGTGACCTTGGCGAGGTCATCATCGGCACAGATCCGGTTGACGATGCCCGCCGTCATCGCCTCGTGCGCATTGAGCAGTGCGCCCGTGGTCAACAGCTCCATTGCGCGCTTGCGGCCAATGTTTCGCGACAGCGCCACCATCGGTGTCGAGCAAAACAGACCTGAATTGATGCCGTTGACACCGAACCGGGCCGACGCTCCTGCAACCGCCATGTCACAGGCCGCAACAAGCTGGCAGCCGGCAGCCGTTGCAATGCCGTTGACTTCCGCAATTATGATCTTCGGATGAGCAACGATCATCTGCATCATTTCGGAGCACCGGGCAAACAGCGCTTCATAAAAAGCCCGCCCGCCATCGGCGTCAGTGCGATGCAATGTCATTTCCTTCAGATCATGACCACCGCAAAAACCCGGTGCTTCGCCGGCAATGACGATGGCACGAACCGACTTGTCTGTGGCCGCGGCTTCCAGCGCGGCCACGATGGCGTCGAGCATGGCAGTAGACAGCGGATTGCGCCGCGCACCGCGCATCAGCGTCAGCCGCAGAACGTTGCCGGTGTTTTCAACAGACAGTAACGGTATCTCTTTCATCAGTGCTCAACCTCTTCGGCGGATTCTTCGAGCAGTTTCAGCTTTTCTGCCCAGCCCTTGTCCATGTTGAGATCAGCGACAACCTTCTTGTTGTTGTCGGACGGCAGCATGGATTGCAGCCCCTCGATGAGGGATTTCTTCATCTGCTCGTCAAGATCGACCTCGTTTTTGATGTTTTCAAGCTCCTGCCTGATCTCGTCCTCATGGGTCCCCGACAACGCAGCATAGGCGAAACTCACCGATGTGATTGCCGTATTCCATTCACCGACCGTCTTGAATCCGAAACTCTTGATGTCTTTTTCCAGCGCCGGGCCTTCCTTGGCCTCGGCCACGAATTGCTCCAGCGATTCATACTCGGCAATATCGGTATCCTGATAGCTGTTCTTGAGTTTGACAAAACCGTCAATTGCCCGTTTGGCCAGGTCCGGCGTCAATTCAATGGTCTCCACGGTGTCAATGGCTGGCGCCATATCCATGGTGTTGTCGTCACCGGTCTCCGGATCGCCGGTGTTTTCGGGCTCGGTGTCATCACCTGACGGTATCTGCAGCAATGGTTCATTGCCGGGCGACGGCACAAACGGTGCTGCGCCGAGCCCGCCGCCGCTTGCGGAGGGGCCTTGCATCTCCTGCAGGCGCGTCTGGTCCTTCGCCGCGAGCACAGGCCCGGCGCACACGGCAACCAACGCCGCACCCATCAAAACAGCAATGTCTCCGGTGCCCTTCATGGTGACGGATTGTAGGGCACGGCAGATTGCGGGGGAAGTGCCATTGACGAGAATGCCGACTTGCTCAATACCAGTGAGCGACTTGAACGGATGTTGGCGGGATGCGGGTGAATGGCGCTTAAATGGTCGGCAGAACAGGTATTCGAATTCCTGCGGGCGGAATTCCCGCAGGCACTGCGCGACGGCGTGGATTACGAAGTGGTCAAGCTGGAACCGGAACAGGCCCATATCCGCCTGCTGGCCGGAGAGCAGCAGTTGCGCCCCGGCGGCACTGTTTCCGGCCCGGCCATGATGGAAATGGTGGATTTCTCGATTTATGTGTTGTTGCTGGCACATCACAGGGAGGCGGCCCGGCTTGCTGTCACCACCAATCTGGCGATTTCCTTCCTGCGCAAACCTGAGCCGGGCCCGATTGTCGCGCAGATCCGCCTGATCAAGCACGGCCGCACGCTAACCGTAGCCCGGGTGGACATCGTTTCCGAAACCGACGGCAAGCTGGTGGCAAGCTCGGAAGCAACCTATTTCATGGGAAATATATGAGGTAAAATAATACCACATGTATTTTTCTAAATAAAATCAATATCATAGCAGAAATACAAAAATCAAAATGCGCTTGACCAGGTCCGCAGACCAGCGTAGAACCCGTCGCCAACAGGATATCGGGCCCGCATGGGTCCATGGATGTCCGGTCGACAAATTAATCACTCAGGACTGACTGTCATGAAAACCTTTTCTATTCGGGCTTCCGAAATCGAGAAGAAGTGGATTCTGATTGACGCCGAAGGTCTGGTTGTAGGGCGCCTCGCCGCCGTTATAGCCACCCGCCTTCGCGGCAAGCACAAACCTTCTTTCACACCTCATATGGACATGGGCGACAATGTCGTTGTCATAAACGCCGACAAGGTGGTGCTGACCGGCAACAAGCGTACCCAGAAAACCTACTACCGCCACACCGGTTATCCCGGCGGCATCCGCGAAGCCAAGGCAGACAGGGTCCTCGATGGCCGTTTCCCGGAGCGCGTGCTGGAACTGGCCGTCAAGCGCATGATGCCGGGCGGTCCGCTGACCCGCGACCAGTTGTCGAACCTGCGCATTTTCGCAGGCTCTGAACATCCACATGAAGCACAGCAACCCGAGATCGTCGACGTCAAGGGCATGAACCCCAAGAACTCGCTGAGAGGTTAAGGCAATGGCTGAAGAAACCACCACACTGGAAAACCTCGGCGAGGCACTGGGCGCTGTTCCCGAAGCTGCAGCAGCACCGGCTGAGCCGAAAATCGACGCCCAGGGCCGCTCTTATGCGACCGGCAAGCGCAAGGACGCGGTCGCCCGTGTCTGGATCAAGCGCGGCAATGGCAAGATCACCATCAATGGCCGTGAAATCGAAATCTATTTCGCACGCCCTACCCTGCGCATGATCATCCAGCAGCCGCTGGAAGCGTGTGAACGCAAGGACGAGTTTGACATTGTCTGCACCGTCGGCGGCGGCGGCCTGTCCGGTCAGGCCGGTGCGGTACGTCACGGCATCTCCAAGGCGCTGACCTACTTCGAGCCGGCTCTTCGCCCCGCCCTCAAGAGCGGCGGCTTCCTGACCCGCGACTCGCGCGTCGTCGAGCGTAAGAAGTACGGCAAGGCCAAGGCGCGGCGCAGCTTCCAGTTCTCGAAGCGTTAGAGCCGCACAGCTTTCACGAAATTCGAAGCCCCGGCCATGCGCCGGGGTTTTTTGTTGTTCAGATGTCCCGGGCGATTTGCGATGCCGGGGCACACTTCCAGCGCTTTACCTGCCACTTCGGATGGCCGTTGGTCCATTGCGCGATCTGTGCCTGCCCGCCCATCAGGCATTGCATGGGCGTAACCGACTGGGCTGAATAAGTCAGGTGGACGTCTTTACAGGTATTGGCCTCGGCAAGGAGGCAGACAGACAAAACAAGCACAATCATCCTCTCAACCTTTCTAAAGGTTGGCAGATGCTCTGCTACTGAAATCTTCTTGTAAGCCGTCTTTTTGGTTGTCAGAGCACGCCGGGTGGACGGTCCTTCCCCAGCGGAAACTTTGAACTTCAAAGGTTAACGATTCTTTAAAATCAGTGAGCTGCCAGTTCGACATCATTTGTTGTAGTTGCCATGCAATTGTCACCCGGCTGTAATCTTAGCCACATGCATGTCCGGTCGAACGATAACAGCACCACGACCTGGCAAGCCCGCTTTGACGGCAGCAGCTGCAGCCTGTCCAGTGACCTCGATCACCGTGACCGGGCCGGTCCAGTCCGGAATTTCACCAGTCTTGGCCCGGCCAAATCGCAGAACGATGTAACCCGCGTTCGAGAGCCACTCAAAGCTGTTGCCACCGTCCCATTCAAACCATGGAAACCGGTCACCACTTCGAACTGAACGTGAACCCGATCCATCGCTCAGCGAGCTCTTGCGGTAATCAATGACCGTTTGCGAAATGGTCTTGAACAGCAGCCGGCGGGTTTTTTGAAACCGCAACACCGTACTCAGCCAGTACGGCAGAATACGGGTCCGGACGAACCGGGCAATCGCTGACTTTGACACCAGCATGGTGAACGCCCGGTCAGTCGTGTGAACCAATCGCACGCCAAACGGCCTGCGTTCTTCACTATAGGAGGCCAACAGGTCCGGGCTAGCCCATCCATTGACCACTCCGGCAAGTTTCCAGCCCAGATTGACCGCGTCACCAAGCCCCGTGTTCATGCCCTGCCCCCCGGCCGGGCTGTGGATGTGTGCGGCATCGCCTACGAGAAACGCATCTCCGGAGCGAAAACTGTCTGCAATCCGGTGGTGAACCCGATAGGCGGAGAACCATGAATGACTTGTGACTTTCGCAGGAAACCCGAGGTTTTCCTCTATATGGGTTTTCAGATTGTCGAAGGAGAAGTCATCCGGGTCGGCAATGGACGGCGGCAAGACCCCGATTGCCCGATAATGATTGTGTCCAGGCATCGGGAAAAATGCAAAAAAATCGCTCTGATTGAAGACCAGAAGCAGGCCGTGTTTTTCCAGATCCGTGTCCAGGTTGATGTCTGCCACAAAGAACGACTGTTCGTTGGTAGCCCCCCTGAACGGCATATCGAGGAAATGCCGAACCGGGCTGCTGGCACCCCCGCACCCGACCAGGTATCGGCACTGGAACGGTTCAGATGTCCCGTCCGCCCGTTTCAAAGTACCGGCATAACCTTCCGAATTGCGCTGCAGGTCAGTGACTTCCGTTGACCATTGAACCGTACCACCACGCGAGGTGATATGGTCCAGCAACAACGCCTCATTGCGCGATTGCTCCAGAATGAAAAGGAACGGATAGGGGCTGAGCCCGGCGCCTATCTCACCGAATTGGGCGGTTGCCCTGACACGACCGTTGATAATGAACCGCACACTCCCGGCCATGAAACCGTCTTCAATGGCAGTTTCCGCGATTCCGAGCTGGCGGTATTGTTCAAGCGTTCGGGCCTGCACGGCCAGGGCCTTGCTGACTTTGGTGACACCCGGCTTACGGTCGACAATGACATGCGGCGCACCATAGCGGTGCAACTGGGCTGATAACATCAGGCCGGTCGGTCCGGCCCCGAGTATGAGAATTGGGGTGTTTATCATTTGAGATACCGGGAGGTTTGTTTCGATTTCATTATCAGTTTCAATGATTTGAAAGCGTTGACACGGCCTGCACCGAAGGTTTCATCCCAACCCGGCCGGCCGAGATCACCAGCCGTGTCACCGAGCGCCTGCAGCACCGCCCGGGCCGTCAGCTTCGGCGAGCGCCCGACCATGAGCGCAATGATGCCGCTGACATGGGCGGCGGCAAAGGAGGTACCCGTGTGCAGCAGATGGGCGTGCCTGAGCGCCGGTGCCAGAATATCGACACCGGGTGCGGCGACAGCGATATAGCTGCCCTGGTTTGCGGACCCGTAGACGCGGTCGGCAACATCGGTAGCTGTGACGGCTATGACTTGCGCATAGGCCGCCGGGTAGGCGGACGGGGCGTTTGCGCCGCCATTGCCCGCAGCCGCCACCATAATCGCCCGGTTGCGGTAGGCAGCGATGATGGCGTGCTGCAACATCGGGTCATTCGGTCCGGCAAGGCTCATATTGATGATCCGCGCGCGCCTGGACAGGGCCCAGTCAAGGCCGCGCAGAATACTTGCAGTCGTGGCAAATGCCGGCTTTTTTGAACGCGATGACCGGAATACGTTTACATCCAGCAACACGGCCTCAGGCGCAACACCGCGTATCCGCCCCCGCGCCCTGATGATGCCCGCAATTGCGGTGCCGTGATCGCCCGGCCGGGCGGTAGCTTTATCGGCGACCTGAAACGATGCCTCAACCGCGCTGGCCAGGTCAGGATGGGTCACGTCGATGCCCGAATCGACGATTGCTATGCGCGCGCCGCGGCCCCGCGTGAGCGCATGCGCCGACATGATGCCGGTCTTGTTGAGCGCATATTGCAGATCGGCGGGCGGCAGTTTCCGGCCGCCCGTCTGCGGGCGGTACCGGTAGTTGGGCTGCGGCGCGCCGACCCTGGGATCACTGCGCAATGCGGCAATTACCTGGGTAACCGTGCGCCTGTCGCGAATCCGGTAGCGCACCAACCGGGTGTCAATGAGATCAAGAGTCCACTGGCCGGTGATCTCAAGTCGAAATTTCCTTGCCACCGCGTCTGCGTCAGCCGATCTGGTAGACCGGCGCATCATCACCAGTACGTCCCGGGCAACAATCTGCGGTGCCTTAGCCGCAACTGCGGTCTGCGGGCTGGCAATTGCAGGTGCTGTTTGGCTTCTGCGGTCCGGGGTCGATTTCGCGATACCGGGAACCACGAATCGCCTGCCGGCTCGCATGCAGCCGTATATCCGGCGGCTGATCTTGTAGCGCGATGCCTTTTTTGAACAGCGACAGCGCCGGGCTTTCACGCGCCCGCCGATGCAAATCAGATGTGCCCGCGTGCGATTTGGCTTTTTGCCCGCGACCTGGTGCTTCTTGTGCCTGCGCTGTTTTTGCCTGTACCGCCGCTTCTTCCTCAGACGGTGCATGCGGCGCAATGCGTGCCGCCGGAAGCGCTTGCGCATTCTCCATCTCCCCCTGCGCGACACCAGCACCGGCTCAAGAACGCTACCGTCCTGAAACGCCGATTTCGGTATCGCTACAAAGGGGACCGTCGCCGCTCCGGCGGGCTGGCTGCGCCCGGCAAGCAGGCAAACAAGTACTGCTGCCAGCACAAACAACAGCGCCGGGTAACTGCTTGTTTCCAGATGTGCGGATCTTGTCATTGTGCTGCTCACCTGGTTTCCGTCACGAATGTCACCAGGTCCGGACGCGCCGACAACGCCGCAAGCAACCGCTCACGCTCAACCTTGCCGAGACCAGCCGGACCAATGCGAACCTTGAACAACCGCCCTGCCCTGGGGCCTTCGGTGATTGCCATGTCCAGGTCCGTCAGCAGTCCGGCAATATCCGATGCCGATGCGGTGTCAGCGAAACGGAGCAGTACGAACGTTCCTGCTGCCACGCCCTGCGATACGCCGGACGCTTCACGATAACCCTGGACCGGCTCCGGCTGCGCCAGCAGGAAAATCGCAGCACCTTGAGCGAAGATAGTCAGTGCGGCCGCGGCACCGACCCAACCAACCGCTCCGGAGACAGGTAGTGTCATCATTTGCCTGAACCGGGCCCACAGGCCCGGCACCTGATCGTCCTGGCGCGCGAGAACCCCCGCCATGAAGCCTTCCGGCGTCGTGCTCGGTTGCGAAGCACCGGTTTCATTGAGATGCAGGGCCTCGTTTCGTTCCTTGCCAATCAGTTCCAGCCGTTGCTGCATATCCGCATGCGTAGCCAGATAGGCATCGACACGGGCGATGTCCTCAGGCTCGAGCTTGCCGGTCACGTACCATGGCAGGAGCATCTCGATCTCGTCATGTCCGGACAAAATATCTTTACTTGAATTCATGGCCAACCTCGATCCACACCTGCCGCAGTCAACAGCGCCTGAAGCTTCTTGCGGGCGTTGAACAATCTCGCTTTCACCGTTCCTTCGGGAACGCCGAGAACCTCGCTCGCCTCTCTGATCGACATCTCGTGAAAGTAGACGAGGTCGATAATTTCGCGTTGCAGCGGCGCAAGCGCGTCGGAGCACTTGCGCAACAGCGCGCTCTTGTCGGCTTTCTGGCTGACGACTTCCGGGTCGTCCCGTTGATCCGGGATCTGTGCGGCCTGGTCCTCGTTCCAGCACAGTTCACGCCGTTTTCTCAGGATGTTGCGCGACCGGTTGTGGGCGATGGCCAAAATCCAGGTCGAAACGGATGAGCGGCCCTGGAAATTGCGCGCACCGCGCCACACTTCCAGAAACACTTCATTGGTCAGTTCCTCGGCAATGGCCGGGTTGCGCAGGATGCGTTCAACGAATCGGAAGACACCGGGCTGGTGCCTCGCAAACAGGACTTTCATGGCCGTCGCGTCGGCATCTGAAATACGTGCCATCAGTTCGCAATCATCAGCCGCAACGTCTGTTGCGCTCCTGGCTCTGGCAAATTTGTCTGGAGATGAAGCCGAACGCGCACCTGCACAATGTGAGCTGCGCACGCTAACCGGCTCGCTGCGAACCGGAGCAACGTCGTGCAATTCGCCCGAAGCGGCATCCTTGTCTCGAGCCCGAAAACGCCGGCGGCCCGATAAAAGCGGGAACATGGAAGGAGGGTCAAACGTGCGCATACCGCCCCCCATTCGGATTCTGTGCCCCGCCGGCCGTTACGATCGGCCAGTGAATTTGCGAGCCCGGCAAACCCGTGTCCTGCGCAGGCCGCACAGGCATCAACGAAGCGGCAATGGCAACGACTGCGCTGCTCGATCCGTCCTTGTTGATACCCATAACAATACTCCTTTACGTCCTGGCTTTTCCGTCCTCCCGTTCAGGTTAGTCACTGCTCCAGAGATCGCGGGTCCATGTAACGTTAGTCACATCACCCGGAAATTGGTTGTGTCTGTCGGTACGCTCATCCGGCCGGACCTGCCTTTGGTCAAACCAACCGGTGAAAGCCGCGCACTCTCGTTTCCAGTTGGAGACCTTCATATCGCGACGGCGGCGTCCGATCTGTGAGATTTTGCACAACTGACCCTCGGCCATGATCATCATGCTTGCCGGTAGGTCAGATAACGCATTGTTCTGTATTGAAATTCCGGACGATGAATATCTGGCCTATCGATACGGTTCAGTCGTCAAAAGGTGAACAAGCCGCGACCTGCGCAGACAGTAAATACAAATTAGCCACAACCGAATGACGCTCCGGCGTGACTAACAAGGTGACAAGAACGCGGAGCAGACCTTCGCGAAAATTCACTCTCAACAGCCGGCACACCGGCAGGAGATCACCAATGTTAGACAAACTTTACAGAACCAGTTCCACAAACACACTGTGCGCCTTTGCACTGGCCGCCACGGCGGCCATCACCCTGAATTCCAGCCATGCCCGAAGCGCTGCCGGCGCACAAAGCATGCTGGTCCCGGGCGATTCCATCGTCACCGGGTTTTCCGGTCACGGCGGTACGCAGCAAGACCGTAGTATCGATCTTCACGGCCCATCCGCCCAGGTCCTCTCGCTGCGGGATTTTGCACAAGGACCCCGGGGCTCGATTTCAGACGCCGCCATCAAGCATCGCATTACTGCCGGTCAGGTTGGCCAGGTGTTTGCTGTTGCGCTTGATGACGGACAGGATCAGCCAGTCCCGGATATCTACCTGGGCTCTACATCCTATTTTGGTCTTGAAATCGTCGTTCCCGACCGCAATGGCAACGGCAGGCCTGAGCGGGTGAAAATAGGCCATCCGGACGCGCGGTGGATGCCTGGACAGTTCGGTCCTGGCGGCAATCCCGGTTCGATCTGGCGCGTCAACGGCCAGACCGGAGAAGTAACGCTTTTCGCCACCCTGCCAGGCAACACCGGAGCCGGTGTCGGCGACATAGTCTTTGACAAGGCGCAGCGCCAGTTCTTCGTTTCAGATCTCGATAACGGCCTGATTTACCGCATTGGGCGGGACGGCACGATCATCGACAGTTTCAATCACGGAACTGACGGTCGGTCTGCTGCCGGCCTTGCCGCAATCGAGGACGACGGCAGGACCGCTGATATCAGCAGTTCTGCATTCAATGGCGCAGATCCCGCGACCTGGGGTCATACCCAAAAGCACCGACGGATTGCCGGCATGGCGCAACACCAGGGCAGGCTGTACTATGCCGTTGCCGATGGACCGCAGATCTGGTCGGTCAGGATTGGCGAAGATGGCAGCTTTTCCGGTGATGCCCGGCTTGAACTGATTGTCGCCGACCTGCCCGGCACCGGTCCGGTCACCGACATGCTGTTCGACAGGTCGGGCCGGCTTTACCTCGCCCAGCGGGGTGAGCAGCGCGCCGGTGATGAGCCGTCGAGCTTTGCCGAGCCTGGAACATCGGCAATCGCCAGATACAGCCGCACCGATAGCGCCGACAGCAACGACACACCGGTCTGGACAAGAGACGAAGACGGTTACGCCATCGGCACATCCGGCATGAACAATCAGTCCAACGGTGGTATCGCGCTCGGCTACCAGCACGATCAATCCGGCGCTTTGCAGCGCGGCACACCCGATGCCACGCTGTGGGCCACCGGCGACCGGCTGCTGTTCAGCGGATCGACGGTCGATGCAGCCTCAGACCAGGGGCGACCGGACGTACACGGCCTGCAGGGCAATGACGTCTCCCTGCTCCGCCCGCTCAACACCCCGCCAAACCAGTCTTACTTCATTGACTATGACGGCAAGTTTGGTGACCCGGAGAAGAACGGACACATGGGCGACGTGGAGATCTGGCAGTCTGATGACGGCCAATCCCTGCAACCGGACAATGACCTGCTTGCATCGCCAGGTGACGAGAGCTGGCCGGTTGCCGGGTTTGAACCTCCCCTTGACCGGGTCCCGCCGGACATACCACCGGAGTTCCCTCCGCCGGGCACTGCGTTCAAGACCAACCTGAAGTTGACCAAATGGGCAGTGTTCAAGAACTGCAAGGCAATCGCAAGCGGCTGGAAATGCCGCTACAAGATCAGGATCAGGAACACCGGACCTGACACTTATGTCGGCCCGATCCGGATATCCGAACGCCTTGTAAATCCAGGTGGAGCCACACTGAACTTCGGCCTATTATGGAACTGCTGGACGGTTGGTACGGCAGATTATCGCTGCCAGCGACCAAATGTGGTTTTGCCCCAGGGCGCCAGCATTTCACTCACGGTGATCGCAAAAGTGCCGGGCAGCTTCAAAAGATGCCGCCTGAAGAACATCGCGAAGATCCGCCTTGCACCCGGCGGGTCCCGGTGGAACACCAATCCGCTGGATGACCATGGTGTGGCTGTTGCGAAAATACCGAGCGACGACTGCGAGGAAAAGGACCCGCCGCCGAAACCGACCAATCTTTCCCTGAAAAAGAAACTGTTGTCGTGCGGTGACGATCGGTTGAATGTCCTGTGTTCATACCTGATCACGGTGACGAATACGGGCTCGAATCCGTACAACGCGCCGCTGGTGGTTGGCGACCTGCCACAGGCCGGTGCCACTTCGGTCCAGTTCCTGGAAAACCCCTGGAATTGCACATCCGGGCCCGGCAATGGATACCTGTGCGATTACGGCGAAGCAAATCTGGCGCCCGGTGACTCAGTTACCTTGCTGACGTGGATGAAAGTTCCCAAGCAGGTTGTCCGCGACAGAAACTGCCGCGTCAGAAACCGTGCTCGCATAGTGCAGGCATCGGGCGGTTCGCGGCTCAACAGCGACCCGACGGATGACCAGGCCAAGGCCGTCGCAAAAATTCCTGAGGAAATGTGTGGTCAAGACCTTGAAAAGGAACCGCGGCCGCTGCAGACCAATCTCAAGATTGAAAAGCAGGCTGGTGAAAGTTGTCAGAGCAATGAAGGCAACCGCTGGTGTGTCAATTGGCAGATCAAGGTGACCAATACCGGACCGGCCGGCTTCAACGACGTCATCAAGTTCCGCGAGCAGTTCCCTGCCGGTGCCGTATTGACCCCGCTGTCGCAGGATCTGACCTGTACGGGAAATCTGTGCCAAACCAGCTCCGCGGTTGCCTTGACTGCGCCAGGTTCGGTCAGGTCGTTCTATGTACGCCTGTCGGGATCGGTCCCATTGGCAAAGCGGCTGAAATGCCGGATCACCAATCGTGTGAAGCTCATCGTAGCGGCGGGCATTCCGAACAAGAACACGGATAAAGGTGATGACAGAGCCCAAGACACTGCATCACTCTCGCCGAGGCTCTGCGAAACGAGACCGCTTGATAACACGCCGGCGCCGGGTCCTGGCACCGTCAAGCCGCCAACGGACAACTGTCGCCCGGGCTTTTCTCCGGTGCATGGCCGTTGCCAGCCCAACGCCAGTACCTGCCCGCGTGGTCTGAAGAAGGTGTCGGCATCGCGCGTCCGCAAACTGCGCCACAAGGGTTGGACCGTCCGGCGGGTCCGGCAGGCTGGTCGCGCGCTGTGGTGCGGCAAACCGGGCAAAAAGCAAGTGCTCAAATGTCGCAAGACGTGGAAGAAGGTTGCATCCAAGCACCGCATTCCGAAAGGCTGGAAAAGCTATCGCGTCGGCCGTGGCAGCGCTGCGATCTGGTGCGCGAAGAAGGTGCGCAAGCAGGTGTCAAAGTGCCGTCGCCCGGCACGCTGGAACGGCAAGCGGTGCGTCAAGCCCACGATCCATTCATCGAGGAAGTGCAAGAAAGGCTTCGTAGGGCGTAAACCAAACTGCCGCCGGATTCATGCACCCAAGCGGAACAGGCATCAGCCTGGCCGGAACCGCCGCTAGAACCCGCATCGGCGCAACGCCACGTCGCGAACCCGTCCGTTGAGCAAAACAAGGACCGGATGCTGTCAGCATCCGGTCCTTACACAATTCTGCCCGGGAATTGAGCCGCAAACCGGTCCAATGCCAACCCAACCTTTACCAACGTGAACATCATGATCGCCACGCCTGGTTGAGCAACGAACCATACTCGAGACCCGCAGATCTGACGGCAACGGGACATATCGTGGCAGGACGTAATGTCCGCGTTGCCGCAGGATGGCCGGTGCTTCATGATGGTCGGGCAATGGCCGAATCAACCAACACTTATCCCGAACTGATGCCTGTCGTTTTCTCGGACCTGGATGGCACCCTGCTGGATCATCTTGACTATTCGTACGAGCCGGCACTGGGGGCACTGCAGCGACTGAAGGCGCGAAATATCCCGCTGATCCCTGCCAGCAGCAAAACACGTGCCGAGATGCAAGCTGTTGGCGAGGAACTGGGAGCAGCCGGTCTGATCTTTGAGAACGGCGCAGGCGTGCAGTGGCCAGGTGATGTCGATCCGGGCCCGCCCGCAGCTGCCGAACACATCTCGTATGCCGATATCAGACGGTTCATTGAGACACTGCCAACAGACCTGCGCAGACATCTTACCGGCTTTGGAGATATGGACGATGCCGGGGTGGCGGCCATCACCGGACTGTCGCTTCGCGATGCCCGGCTTGCCCGCCAGCGCGAGTTCACCGAACCGTTTACCTGGTCGGCCTCGATACAGGAACTGGACAGGCTTACGGCGCGTGCCGGGGCAGCAGGCATATGCGTCACCAGCGGCGGGCGCTTCAACAGCTTCACAGGAGCGCACGACAAGGCATCACGTGTGCGCGAAATCTGCAATGCATACGCCACGCAGGCCGACAGTGCGTGCAGGGTCTGGTCGATCGCGCTTGGTGATGCGCCCAACGATTGTGAGATGCTGGAAACGGCACAACGTGGTTTCATCATCCACAACCCGGATGGCACCAGCTTGCCGGAACTCCCCGGTGAACGCGAAGGGCGCATCACAAGGGTACCAACTCCCGGTCCTGCCGGATGGAACCGGTCGATCATGCTCGCACTTCAGGAAATCGACACAATGAACAAGAACCGGAAAAGGAGCGCCAATGGCTGACTTTCATCAGACCGGCGCGGTGGCAACCCTTCACCGCCTGTTAGGTTATGACTATTCAGAGGTGGAGCGCAGGCTGGTTCACTTCAGTGCGGGCAGACGCATCACGTTGATCTTGCCGTCATTGTTCTCAGAGCTTGAAACTTCGGCTCTGGCAAACATCCTCGATCACCTGAGTGAGGTTCCCTACCTGGACCAGATCGTCATTGGCCTCGACCGCGCCAATGCCGAGCAGTTCAGGCATGCGCGTGAGTATTTCTCCCGCCTGCCGCAGGATCATGTGGTGATCTGGAACGACGGGCCCGCAATGGGTGAGGTGCAACAGCGTATCGCCGATGCCGGCCTGACAACCGGTGAGCCCGGCAAAGGGCGCAATGTCTGGTATTGCCTCGGGTATGTGCTGGCAGCACAACGTTCCGATGTCATTGCCCTGCACGACTGCGATATCGTCACCTACAATCGCGAATTACTCGGCAGGCTGGTGTATCCGGTGGTTGACCCTTCCTTCAGCTACCTGTTCTGCAAGGGTTATTACCCGCGCATTGCGGACGGCAAACTCAACGGCCGGGTCACCCGGCTGCTGGTAACGCCGCTGCTCAATGCCCTGTCACGCACCGTCGGTGCCAGCGACTATGTCGACTATCTGAAAGGCTTTCGCTATCCGCTGGCCGGCGAATTCGCTATGCGAACCTCAATTGTCCCCGATATCCGTATTCCGTCCGACTGGGGCCTCGAGGTGGGTATCCTGTCGGAAGTGCGCCGCAACACAAACATACGTGCCATCTGCCAGGTCGATATTTCCGATGCCTACGATCACAAGCACCAGCCATTGTCGCAGGACAATCCGGAAACCGGTCTGTCCAAGATGTCGACCGACATCAGCAAAGCAATTATTCGCAAGCTTGCCACAGATGGGGTCGTGTTTTCGGCTGAGACTTTCCGGACCTTGAAGGCAACCTACTATCGCTGTGCGCTCGACGTGTTGGAAATGTATCATAATGATGCGCGTATGAACGGGCTGTATGTCGACCGGCACAAGGAAGAAGAGGCCATCGAATTGTTTGCCGGCAATCTGATTGAGGCAGGGCAAATTTTCCTGGAGAACCCGATGGAAACTCCTTTTGTGCCGTCCTGGTCACGGGTAGCAGCTGCAGATCCTGAGATCATGCAGCATATCCTGAAGGCTGTTGCCGGTGACAATCGGCCCGCATGAGCGCATATGGGCCTGGGTCAGATTGGCGGGCTGCTGAACCAGACGCACTGGTATGGTGACAGCACAATCTCCGCCGGTGCATCGTCCCAGGTCTGACCACCCAACAGATCGCGCCAGCGCGATCCGCGCGGTAGATCCAGCGAAACGGTATTGAGCACCTGGGGCACATCGGTGAGGCTGGCAATAGCCAGGATCGTCTGGGACTGATCCAGTGAGATCCGTTCCACCCCGAACAGGCTATCGCCCAGCTGCAACACCGACTGCATGGCATTGGGATGAAACGCCGGTTGTTGCGCCCGCAGGCGCATCAGCGACAAAAGACGTCTGAATACCTGATGCCGGACATTGTCGGGATCGGCAAGTGCAGCCTCCAGTTCCCCATAGTCAAGTTGCGCCCGGTTGATGCTGCGATTGTGACTTGTGCGGGTCACGCCATCGGTGTCGTTGGGTGTCGCAAGCAGGCTGTGGATATAGAATGCCGGAATGCCCTGCAACGACATCATCACGGTCTGGGAGCAGATGAACCTCTCTGTCTGGTACTCGTCGGGACCATCCTGTGTTCCCTTCAGAGCGTCAAACAATGCGATGTTCATCTCGTAAGGATGATCATCGCCATTGCCTGTCTTGCGCATGCTGAGCAGGCCGCCGAAACCGGTGACGGCCTCAATCATCTGCAGCTTCTCCACCTCACTCAAAAGCCCCTCCACCGGGCGCAGTCCGATGCCGTCATGCGAGGCAGTAAAGTTCAGGTAAGCGCAGCCAAGCTGCGCCGGCGGCATGCTCATCAGCCAGCGGTTCAACGCATCGCCGGAGCGCGACAGAAGGGCGAACAGCAATAACGGCGGCAGCGAGAAATTGTAGATCGCATGGGCTTCGTTCCGATTGCCGAAATAGGTGAGATTCTCCTGGTTCGGCACGTTGGTTTCGGTGATCAACGTGATTTCATGCTCGCAGTGGTCGCACAAGGTTCGCATCAGCCTGACGATCTCGTGCACCTCAGGCAGGTGGATGCAACTGGTGCCGGCCTGCTTCCAGATGAAGGCGACCGCATCAAGTCTTACGGTGCGAACGCCCTTGTCGATCAGGAAGCGCAGGATGCGCACATACTCCACCAGCACGTCAGGATTGGAGAAATCCACATCGACCTGGTCATGGGAGAAAGTGCACCAGACATGCCGGATGCCGGTGCTGGTTTCCACCTCGTTGAGCAACTCGGCCGAACGCGGTCGCACCACCTGTGACAGATCATCTTCCGGACTTGCAGTGCAGATGTAGCCTGCGCCTGGATCCTGACCCTGCCGAAACTGCACCATCCAGGCATGCGAGCTGGAGATGTGGTTCAGCACCAGGTCTGCCATCAGCCGGTAATCTTCGGCGATCCGGCCGATGTGATGCCAGTCTCCCAGCGTGCTGTTGATCTTGTAGTAGTCAACCACGGCAAAACCATCATCGGAGGTGTATGGGAAGAACGGCAGAATGTGCACCGAGGTGATGGCATCACCCACGTGACGCTGCAGAAAGTCATTCAACAGGACCAGCGGCGGATTCTGTCTGTCGACGATGGTATTGCCATAGGTGATGAGCACGCTGTCTGCGGCCGACAACGACGCCGGATCGGCGGTGCGCGCAGCAGCCGGCTTTGTCCCGTCAGGCCAGAATGCCTGCAAAAGCCGATCAGCCAGACCAGCGGCACTGACAGCTGGATAGATCAGGCGAATATGGGCAAGCAGGCGTTCATGAAGCAAAATGTCCGTCTTGTCGTTTCCTGTCACTCTTGCTCCTCTTGGCACGGGATCGCCACGTCATCAGTTTAGCTGGCTGAAGACCAGCCTCAAGCCCGGCATGCAGCCATAGCCAGGCCTGTTGTTGAGATTGTTGTTCTTGGATCAGCACCTGGAACACTTCAATTCAGGCAGGAAAGGCTCTAGTCATTCTTGTGACCCGCCATGCCGCCCGTGACTTCTTCGGTCTGATCATGGCCGATCTCTTCGGGCAGGACCAGGTTGAGAAGGATGGCCAGGAATGCCGCCGGCAGCAGGCCTGATGTCATCAGGACCTTCGCCGTACCCGGCAGGAAGAACAGCGCATTCGGTTCCAGTTGCAGACCGAGCCCGACCGAAATCGAAATGGCGAAAATCACCATGTTGCGGCGGTTCCAGTTGACGTCCGACAGCATCGAGACACCCGCGGCAACCACCATGCCGAACATGACGATCACACCGCCGCCGAGAACCTCGATCGGCACCGTGGAAATCACCGCGCCGACTTTCGGGAAGAAGCCGCCGGCAATCAGGAACAGCGCGCCGATGGTCACGACAGTGCGGCTCATGACACCTGTCATCGCTATGAGACCGACGTTCTGGGAAAACGAGGTGTTGGGGAGCGCGCCGAAAAGCCCCGACACGAATGTCCCGATACCGTCTGCAAATGTGGCACCGCGAATCTCTTCCGTTGTCGCTTCACGCCCGGCCCCGCCCTTGGTGATGCCCGATACATCACCGACGGTTTCAACCGCCGATATGAACGACATCAGGCAAAATCCGACAATGGCAGCGATGGAGAATTCGAAACCGAAGTGGAACGGCTGCGGCAGTGCAAACACCGCCGCCCGGCCAACATTGTCGAAGTTCACCATGCCCAGGAAATAGGCCACCACATAGCCGACGATCAGGCCGATCAGCACAGCGGCAACCGAAACAATACCGCGAGTGAAAAACTTCACGCCAAGCGTCACCACAATCACCACAAGCGCCACGCCCCAGTTGAGCAGCGAACCATACTCGATACCCGACATGTCTGCAGGCGTACCAGACGCCTTTGCAGCAGCGAGCGCACCGGTCAGCTTGGCCATGGCGGGAACCCCGCCGGCTGCGTACTGAATTCCGACCTTGACCAAAGCGAGACCGATCATGGTGACGACCAGGCCGGTGACAAGCGGCGGCAGCGCAAACCGGATCCTGCCGATCACCGTGCCCAGCAAGGCATGGAACAGGCCGCCCACGATGACACCGCACATCAAAGCCCCCATGGCATCGACACCTTTGCCGGCCACCAGCGGAATCATGATCGGAATGAAGGCAAAGCTGGTGCCCTGGACGATGGGCAGGCGGGCCCCGACCGGGCCGAAACCGATGGTCTGGAACAGGGTTGCCACCCCGGCAAACAGCATCGACATCTGGATCATGTAGATCAGGTTGGGAAAGTCCGGCGAGTTGGACCCGAAGCCGAAACCGGCCGCACCGGCAATGATGATCGCCGGCGTCACGTTCGATACGAACATGGCCAGGACGTGTTGTATGCCCAACGGGACAGCCGACGCCAGAGGCGGCGTATAATTCGGATCGCGCAGTTGCTCGGGCGTGCCAAGCGATGAACCAGTAGCCATTTCTTCCTCCTGCAATCCCATACCACATCAACCAGACTGTGTTGACTTGCGGTTGCGGGTCAAGAGAGGGGGGTCACAATTCGAATCCCAGCATCAGCAATGGACCGGAAGCTGAAGGACCGGCTGCGATGGCCAGATGATCCGCTTTGTGCCATGCAGGGACATGGTGGACACTTGTTCTCGGTACAACTAGCATCGGTGAACTGCTTCAATTTACCGGGCACATAGATGGATTTTAAGCGATCATCCCTCGTTGGTCATCAGAAAGTGACCTTCCGGCGGTTCATGAGAAAAAACGTCTTTGGCCCGTTGCGGGGATTGCGCGCGCCACGCATCCCAACCGCGATGATTACCGGGTCGAACGGCAAAACCACTACGTCACGGATGTTGGCAAACATACTGGCATGTGCAGGCCGCACAGTTGGGCTTGCGTGTACCGATGGCATCTATGTCGCTGGGCAGAGAATCGAGGCCGGCGACCGCTCCGGTTATGATGGAGCCAGGCGCGTGTTTGCACAACAATCAATTGATGCCGCCGTTCTCGAGACAGCAAGAGGCGGGTTGATCTCCAGTGGCCTCTATACCCGACGTTGTCATGTCGCTGCTTTGCTCAATGTGAATCCCGTGCATGTTGGTATTGACGGCATAAACTCGGTTGATGCGATGGCGGTGCATAAGCGTCAGGTGACGGACGCTGCAACCGATCGTGTCATTCTTAACCTTGAAGATAATCTGTGCCGGGCAATGGCTGCCCAATACACCCCGTCAAAAATCACATTCTTCTGTATTGATCCTCACCACGGCGACGTTGAAGACAGGTTGTCTCGGGGAAGCCGGATTTGCACCCTCGACGAAACCAGTGAGTGGGTTGTGTTGATGTCGCCGGATCGCACCCATCGCAAGATTGTACGCGTCAGCAATGTCCCGGCAACCATGAACGGCACAGTGCATCACAACCTCCTCAATGCCCTCGCCGCCGCCGCTCTCGCTGACGGCTTGCATGTGACAATCGAAGCTATCAACCAGGGCCTGGCAACATTTGAAAATTCACCTGCCATGAACCCCGGGCGTTTCAACATTATTCATGACCATCCATTCACGATGGTACTGGACAGGGCAACGCATCCGCCCTCGCTGGAGACATCCGTCGCGTGCTTCATGCAGCTGCCGTGTGAAGGCCGACGCTTGTGCATGATCTCTACTCCCGGAAACAGACCGGATCACGCGTTTAATGAAATGGCCAGCGTGGTTGCGGGCCGGTTCGCGCAATACGTCTGCTTTGAGACAAACTATTTTCGTCGCGGCAGACAATCCGGCGACATTGCCGGACGCTTGTCACAGGGCCTTGTTGCACACGGCGTTGATCAAGCACAGATAGTTTGTGCACAAAGCCCTGGTGACGCAGTCATGCACCTCAAGTCCTTGGCAACGAACCATGACCTGGTTTACGTCAATGCAATTTCACCAGATGAGCTTGAGCAGGTGACCACGGCACTTTCCTGAAGCCATCGATTGCCCTTCGGGTAATGTTGATAAATTCCGTTTGTGACGTAGACACCCAAAACACATTATGGCAAAACTCTGGCATGCGTTGTCTGAGACTGGAAATAGGCATCTGTCTTCTCCCGTCGTCCAGGTGACATTTTGCTGAACAAAACAAATCTCCCGGGAGATCAAACATGATTTTTTCACCAGAACCCGATCCGGATATCTCGCCTGAACCCGATCCCGATATCTCACCTGGGCAATAGATGAAGTTCCGACGCAGGCTTGGCCAGATTGATAGTCTGGTTCAGCTTATGTGCTGAGATACGTGGATCTTCGGTTCCGTATGAAAAACGTTTCTGCATTGTCGCAGAGCATCTAGGTTCGTTACAGACAAGTCTTGAATTTCTGATTCGGGTCATTGGCTGAAATTCATATCTGCTCATCGCAGCTTACAAATCTTGAATCGTAAGCCGGACGGCTGTCATGAAATTCGAAACCCCGGCCATGTGCCGGGGTTTTTTGTTGCGTTGGTTGGAGCTCAAATGACCAGGCAAGGCAGCCAGGTTCTTACTGCGGTCACACCACATGCTCAGCGCTGAGTTCTTTCGCAAAACTCGCAAAAAATTTCGCCGCCAGTTTTTTCGAAGTGCCGGTTACAAGCCGGCTGCCCAGCTGGGCCAGCTTGCCGCCAATGGCGGCCTTGGCCTGGTATGTCAGGACTGTTTCGTCCCCGTCTTCCGCCAGTTCCACATCCGCGCCGCCCTTGGCAAATCCGGCCACGCCGCCATTGCCTTCCCCCTGCAGCGAGAAACTGTCAGGAGCCTGGGTCGGATCAAGCACCACATTGCCTGAGAAGCGGGCCTTCACCGGTCCGATCTTGAGGGTCACCTTTGCTTCAAGCTCGGTATCGGAATGCTTGATCAGTTCCTCGCAGCCGGGGATGCACTTTTGCAGTATCTCCGGGTCGTTGAGGGCGGCGTAAACCTGATCTCTCGGCGCAGCGATGCGAATTTCATCCTTAAGTTCCATGTTCTGTCTTCCTTATGATGTTCGCCCGACGCAGGAGGCACCAGGAGCGGGCGGTTGCGGTTTTGCCGGATGTCTTTCTCATGCCTGATCTTTTGAGGCGGCGTCCTGCATGACTGCGTCGCCGCGTTGGCCTTGCCTGCGAAAAGCCGTTACTTCCGCCAGAATGGACAAGGCGATTTCCTCTGGCGTGATGGCTCCCAGATCCAGCCCGGCCGGCGCCTTGAGGTTGTCGAAACTGTCCTCGCTGACACCTGTGTCGATAAGTTTTTGCCTCAGCGACTTCACCTTGGCTTTGCTGCCCACAAAGCTGGTGAAGTCGGACGGCAGCGACAGGGCGTCTCTTGCGGCTGCCTCATCGCCATTGCCCTGCGTGGAGATCACCACAAAACGTTGCCGTTTGCCGGCCATGTCAGGTGTATACCGGGCAACCATGTTGGCGGGCATGGTGAACACGCCTTGCTGGCCTTCCGGCGCGCAAACCGTGCAGAAATAACCCAACGCAGGAGCCATTGCGGCCAGCGCGACGGCAACCGGACTGGATCCGAAGATCACCAGTTCGGGTTTTGGCAGAACCGGTTCGACGAAAACATCCATTGTCCCCTTGCTGGGGCAGAAATTGGTGGCAAACCTGACACCGTCAACCTCCTCGCCGGAACTTACGCCCTGTTCATCCAGCAGGTCTTCCGGCTGGATCGAGACCAGTTGCGGCGTGCCGGACGCAATCGCCTGCCTGGCTGCCTTGACAACGGCCGCCCTGGCGCAGCCGCCACCAATCCAGCCGTCACTGATGACACCGTCCGAGCGCACCAGTGCCCTGGCACCGGCCTTGGCGGCGGTCACCGACACGGTTCGCACCACGGTGGCCAGCGCAAAAGCCTCGCCTTCCGCCTTCAGTTCACTTGCCAGCTCCAGAATGTCAGCACCGCTCATCACAATCCCTCCAGATGAGGGCCGATAGCCGCCAGGGATTCGAGCGTATTGGCAGCCGCGAAAAAATCGATGAACGGCAACGCTGCCGCCATGCCTTGCGCAACCGGTGCGTAGTCCTTCCATCCCATCAGCGGATTGAGCCAGATGATCCTGCACCCGCGCTTTTTCAGGCGCTGCATTTCCGATGCCATTTTTTCCGGCGGATCAGTGTCGTAGCCGTCGGACAATATGATCACCACGGTTCGGCCGTTGACCATGCGCCCGGCATATTGCGCATTGAAACTGGCCAGGTTGCCGGCGATTTTGGTCCCCCCGCCAAAGCCTTGCGCCATCATCGACAGCCGGTTTATGGCCCGCAACGTATCGTGGTCCCGCAACGCCTCGCCGATGTTCACCAGCTTTGTGTGGAACAGAAACGCCTCCGTTCTCTGGTCCGCACTCATCAGGCCCTTTAAGAATGCCAGAAACACTCGCGCATAGACGGTCATCGATCCCGAAACATCCAGCAGGGTCACCAGTGTCACAGGCCGATCCGGCTTCTTGAGCCTGAACAGGTTTAATGGTTCACCGCCGGTTTGCACCGCTGCTCGCGCAACCCGCCGCAGATCGATCTGCTTGCCGCGGTTGTGTGCACGGCGGCGGCGCGAGCGGCGGTCGCGGATTTGCCGGGCAATCGCGCGGGCAACCTGTTCCGCCTGGTCCAGGGACTGAGGTGTCATCAGTTCTCGAAAGTCGGTCTTCTCCAGGTTTGAAATCCGGCTTGCAACCAGCTTGCCTTCGCCGCCGGCTGATGCTTCACCTGTCCTGTCGGCGTCGATTTCAGATTGTGACCCGGATGACCTGCTTGCGCTTCCGTCATCTTCCACGCTGAGGTTGGAACGCTGGCTGGCATTGTTGCGGATGTCGTCGCGCTGTACGGAGCCGCTCTTTTCACGCCCCCGGTTCAGCCAGAATGCGGTGAACAGATCGTCGAACCGTTCGAATCCGTCCTCATTGCACGCGCAGATGGCTTTCAATGCCATCCGGGTTGCATCCACGTCGACCACGTTCATGCCCGCAAACGCCCGCATCGCGGCATCTGTTTCCACGAAACCAACGGGAATGCCGTTGCCACGCAGGTGTGACATGAAGTCGGTCACCCGCTCGGCAATCGAACTGCGCACTGGAAACCGGGTTGTTTGCATCACGCAGCCTTGCCGACAAGGCGTTGCACGACCTCCGATGGGATCGCGGCCTGGTCAGCCTGCGTTTTCAACAAACAGACCAGCGTGGCCTGCAGGGTGGCAGGATCGTCACTCAGGTCATTTATCCCCAGTCCTGAAACGGCAGCCGTCCAGTCCAGCAATTCCGCGACGCCCGGTTTTTTCTCCAGGTCTTCCTTGCGCAGCGCCTGTACAAACCCGACAATCTGCTCGGCAAGATGGCTGTTCAACTGCGAGAAGTGGGCTTTGAGGATCACCAGTTCGGTCTGCTTGTCCGGATAGTCGACAAACGAATAGATGCAGCGCCGCCGCAGGGCGTCCGACAGGTCCCGGGTTCCGTTTGCGGTCAACACCACATGCGGCCTGGTGGTTGCGGCGATGGTGCCAAGCTCGGGAATGGAAATCTGGAAGTCCGACAGCAATTCCAGCAGGTAGGCCTCAAACTCTTCGTCTGCCCGGTCTATTTCATCGATCAGCAGCACCGGCGATACGTCCTGCTGAATGGCTTCCAGCAGCGGCCGCTTCAGCAGGTATTTTTCAGAAAATATCCTGTCTTCGATCTCTGACGATGCAGCGCCTTCATCAGCGCTTGCGCGAATGGACAGAAGCTGGCGCTGATAGTTCCATTCATAGATCGAGGTTGCCGCATCCAGGCCTTCATAGCACTGCAGGCGTATCAGCCTTGTATCAAGGACCTGGGCAAGCGTTTTGGCGATCTGCGTCTTGCCCACGCCCGCCGCACCTTCCAGTAACAAGGGTCTGCCAAGCGACTGGGCGAGATGAACCGCCATGGCCAGTTCATCCGATGCGATATAGCCGGCACCAGCAAGGTCAGATTTGATGTCTGTCCAGGTCATTTTGTCTGCTCACTCCCTGCACTGAAACACGCCGGGCACAACACCTAATCGTGCATGCCCAGATCCCTGGCGGTTTTCCAGATGCGCCAATGGTCATGCGGCATGTCAGTGTGGGTGTGATTTACCCCGAATGCCCTGAACGCGTCGTTCACCGCATTGGAAAACGCAGGCACACCACCCACATTGGGACTCTCGCCGACCCCTTTGGCACCGATCGGATGGTGCGGGCTCGGGGTCTCGGTAAAGTCGGTCTCATAGTGCGGGGTTTCCCACGCGGTCGGGATGAAGAAGTCCATCAGCGTGGCTGTCTTGTGGGTGCCCATTTCGTCGTAGGCAATCTCCTGGCCCATGGCGATCGCCAGCGCCTCGGTCAGCCCGCCGTGCACCTGGCCTTCAATGATCATCGGGTTGATGCGTGTGCCGCAATCATCCAGCGCATAGAACTTGCGGATTTCATGCTCACCCGTATCAATGTCGATATCCATCACGCAGACATAGGCCCCGAACGGATAGGTCATGTTCGGCGGATCATAATAACTCACCGCCTCGAGCCCCGGTTCAACGCCCGGTATTTCCTGGTTATAGGAGGCATAGGCGACTTCCTTCATGGTCTTGAAGCGCTCTTCGGCACCTTTGACCACGAAGCGGTCCACATCCCACTCGATGTCGTTGTCATGCACTTCCAGAAGGTACGCGGCGATCATCTGTGCCTTGGCCCGGATTTTCCGACCCGCCATGGCAGTGGCCGCCCCGGCAACCGGCGTGGAGCGGGAGCCATAGGTGCCAAGCCCGTAAGGTGCGGTATCGGTGTCACCTTCCTCGATGGTGATGTCGTCAGCCGATATGCCGATTTCGCTGGCCAGTATCTGCGCGAATGTCGTGGCATGGCCCTGGCCTTGCGAAATGGTGCCGAGCCGGGCAATTGCCGAACCGGTCGGATGGATGCGAATCTCGCAACTGTCGAACATGCCCATGCCGAGAATATCGCAATTCTTCATCGGGCCGGCGCCGACGATCTCGGTGAAGTGGCACAACCCGATACCCATCATCTTGCGGGTCTCGCCGTTCTTGAAGGCTTGGACCCGTTCAGCCTGCTCCTTGCGCAACCCGTCATAGTCGACTGCCTTCATCGCCTTGTCCCAGGCGGTGTGGTAATCACCGGAATCAAACTCCCAGCCGAGCGCCGAATTATACGGAAACTGGTCCTTCTTGATGAAGTTGATCTTGCGCAGTTCGCCGGCATCCATGTCCAGCTTGATGGCGAGCACTTCTATCATCCGCTCGATGAAATAGGCCGCTTCCGTCACCCGGAACGAGCACCGGTAGGCAACACCACCCGGTGCCTTGTTGGTGTAGATGCCGTCAACAGCCAGGTAGGCGGTCGGGATGTCATAGGATCCGGTGCAGATATTCATGAATCCGGCCGGAAACTTTGTCGGATCCGCACACGCGTCAAACGCGCCATGGTCGGCAACTGTGTGGCACCAAAGGCCGGTGATCTTGCCTTCCTTCGTGGCTGCGATTTTGCCGGTCATCCAGTAATCGCGCGCAAACGCCGTGGCCATCAGGTTGTCCATGCGATCTTCGACCCACTTGACCGGCACGCCGGTCACGATGGATGCAACGATGGAACACACATAGCCGGGATAGACCCCGACCTTGTTGCCAAAGCCGCCACCGATATCGGGTGAGACCACGCGGATGTTGTGCTCGGCTATGCCGGACAGCAGCGAGGCAACTGTGCGTACCACATGCGGCGCCTGGAAGGTGCCGTACAGGGTGAGCTTGCCATTGACCTTGTCCATCGACGCCACACAGCCGCAGGTCTCCAGCGGACACGGATGGGTGCGGTGATAGTAGACGGTTTCTTCCGCCACCACGTCGGCACCCGACAAGACCGCCTCGGTTGCTTCCTTTTCGCCCTGCTCCCAGGTGAAAATATGGTTGGGGTGCCGCCGGGCACCATGTGCGCCGGCCTTCTGATCGGCAATGTCTTCCCGCAGGATCGGCGCATCATCCAGCTCGGCCTTCATCGGGTCGACGAGAACCGGCAGTTCTTCGTAATCCACTTCCACCAGATCAATGGCGTCAGCCGCGATGTAGCGATCCTCAGCGACCACGAAGGCTACTTCCTGCCCCTGGAACAACACCTTGCCGTCCGCCAGCACCATCTGTTTGTCGCCTGCCAGCGTCGGCATCCAGTGCAGGCTGAGAGGCTCCAGGTCGGCAGCGGTCAACACCGCGATCACGCCGGGCAACTCAAGCGCTTTTTCCGCGTTGATCGATTTTACACGGGCATGCGCATAGGGAGAGCGCACGAAATCACCGAAGACCATGCCCGGCATCTTGATGTCATCGATGTAATTGCCCTTGCCCTGGGTAAACCGGGAATCCTCGACGCGCTTGCGCGATGTTCCAAGGCCTTTCAGCGCGGCGGCGCGTTCAGATTTTGTGGGGGTCATTTCATTCATTGTGCCGCCTCCCTGGCTGCATTCATTTCAGACGCTGCTGCCATGATGGCTTTGACTATGTTCTGGTAACCGGTACAGCGGCACAGGTTTCCCGCCATCCCGAAGCGCACTTCCTCTTCGGTCGGGTTGGGGTTTTCCTGCAGGAATCGGTGTGCGCGGGTGATCATGCCGGGTGTGCAGAACCCGCACTGCAGCCCATGGTGTTCCTTGAACATCTCCTGCAGCACATGCAGGTTGTCCGGTGTCCCGAGACCTTCAATTGTGGTCACGTCGGCACCATTGGCCTGGGCCGCGAACACAGTGCAGGATTTCACAGACTTGCCGTTCATGTCGACGGTGCAGGCACCGCAGTGAGATGTCTCACAGCCGATATGGGGTCCGGTGATATCCAGTCGCTCACGCAAAACATGGATCAGCAGTTCACGCGGTTCGGCAAGGGTTTCCACTGACTTGCCGTTCACCGTCATCTTGATGTGCATTTTCGACATTTGCATTCCTCCCTCAAGCGCGTGAAATGGCGCGCTCGATGGCGCGGCGCAAAATCACGCCCGCCACATGTTTCTTGAATTCAATCGGCCCCCTGCCGTCTTCGGCCGGGTCGATTTCAGCGAGCGCGGCGTCAACTGCCGCAGACACTGCATCCGCTCCCAGATCAGATCCAATCAGCGCCTGTGATGCTGCATCACTGTAAATCGGCGTATCAGAAAGGTTGGTCATGGCAATCGATGCACCGCTGCAGACTTTTCCGTCCCTGGCGATCAGCACAGCTGACGCCGCCGTGGCGTAATCGCCGATCTTTCGTTTCTGCTTTTCATAGGCATACCCGCCAGGCTGCGGCTTGAAGGAAACGGAAGTCAGTATTTCGTCGTCCGCGCGGGCCGTGAAGTAGGCCGCCTCGTAGAAGTCCCGCGCAGCTATGTCGCGCGCGCCATCGGGACCCTGCACCGTGAACACCGCGTCAAGACATTGCATCAGGCCCGGCATGTCATTGCCCGGGTCGCCGTTGGCGACATTGCCGCCAACCGTTCCGACATAGCGCACTTGCGGGTCGGCAATCTGCAGGGCCGCTTCACGAATGATGGGGGCCGCCTTGAGCAGTGCCTCATCGGCAATCAGTTCGTGTTGGGTCACCATGGCGCCGATGCGGATGGTGCCGCTGCTCACCTCAATCCCGCGCAGTGCATCAATATCCTGCAGGTCCACCAGATGCGGAATGTCGGCCATGCGCAATTTCATCATCGGGATCAGGCTGTGACCACCTGCCATCACGCGCGCATCATCGCCGTGAGTTGCAAGCAGTTTGATCGCTTCCGGCAGATCGGACGGGCGATAGTATTCAAAAGTACCAGGTATCATTTTCGTTTCCTCCTGTGGCCGGTCGTTTTGTCCGACCGTGCCAGCTCGAAGGCAGAAGACTCTCAATAACGAGGTTGCCGAGGCGAGGCTCAATGCACCACTAAGTCGTCAATTTGCACGAAATGCGAAATGTCAGCACGAAATGCGAATGCGCTGTGAAAATCAGAGATCCAGCAGATCACGCAAGGCACCGACTTTTGACCGGCTGACCGGCACGCTGTCGATCACCTCATTCTGGATAATGCAGACACCGGTATCCTTTCGGCGTTCGAAAGCTGCAATTTTTTGAGTGTTCACCAGATAGCTGCGATGCGTCTGGAAGAACATCGGCGCCGGTAGTTTCGCCGCAGACTTGGTGATTGACCAGGGACAGAACAGTTTCCGGCCGCGGGCATAAAGCAGGGTGTAGTGTCCTTCTGCCCGCACTGCGGCTATCTCATCACACTTGACAAAATAGATCTTGTTTTCACTTTCAAACGGCACCTGCATGTTCGACTGAACCGGCATCTCGTTGGCGCTGAGGGGGAATGCGGCAGCAACTCCGTTCGGCTCGGCCATGACATCAGTACCCGAACGGGCGGAGGCGGCGGCCTCGGGCGGCATATCTGCAAAAGCCGCGCCCGGCAGTATGTCGTTGCCGCCTGCTTCTGACGGCTGCAATGCGAATGTTGAGGCCGACAACAGGAAAGATCCGCAGATCACAAAGGCAGCGAGCGTCACGATCATCGCCAATTGGCTGTTGTGGATCGATGGTTCGATCGCCACGCCGGCTGGCAGCCGGGCAAACCCGGTCCAGTACATGGCGGTGAAGTGGGTGACCACCACCGACAGCCCAAATACGATTGTTCCGGTCAGGACCGAGCCTTGTGTCCTGCGCGCGTACGAAACCCGGATGGCTGCAATACCCATGATCGCCGCCGCCAGACCCGACAGCATTTTGCCGGCATTTGCAAACTGTGGAATGCAACCGCGTATGCCCAGCATGCCGACATAATGCATGGAAAGGATGCCTGCGCCCACCAGCAGGCCTGCGACTATGATGTTCTGCCGGGTGCGCTTGCCGAAATGCATCAGCAACAGGGCCATGCCGACCAGCAACACCGCGAACATTGCCGAGGCAAGCGTGAGCAGCGGATCGTAGCCGATGTCTACGGGCAGTTCCAACGCCAGCATCGCCACGAAATGGGTCGACCAGATGCCGCCTCCAAGTGCCAGGGCCGCCATGCTTACGAACACTTTCCGTTTGCCATGGGAAAGCGCGGACAGCCCGCTGGTCAGGGTGAGCCCGGTAAACGCGGCAATCATGGAAATACATAATGCTGCCGCAACAAGAGTAACATCGTAGGTAAATGTCAGCATGCACGCATCAGCATAGAGCCCTTTCCACTTAAATAGAAACATTTGACCGATTTTCTGCGTTTGCTGGCCAGGCACGGCTTCCGCCGTGGTCTGGTTGACCAAGAGGAAGGCGTAACGCAGTCCAGCGGGCGCAGAAAACCGGCCTTCGGTGGATCAAATGATTCTATTTAAGTGGAATGAGCTCTACCGCTCAACCTTGCAGCCATCAACAAGCGACTTCAGCTCATCAATCCGTTCACCTTGAACAAACCGGCCGGGCGCAACGTATCACGCAATGATCCGCCGCCCGGCCGGTGCAGCAAACGGCAGGTCGCTCATTCGCCGACCAGGGAAGCGATATAATCAGGAACGTCACGGGCATCCACCGTTGCTTCGCGTACCAGCCAGTCAAAATGATCCGTCAGCGAGCGAACCCGCTGACTTTCTCGAAACGCCAGGTAACACTGACCAACATAGATGACAGCCAGGTTTGGCCCGAAGACGGTGACAGGCGCACTGAACACCTTGTGGGCATCGAACAGAAAAACACGCAGCCTGGGGAACATGTCGCGGCACAGGTCTGCGATAAACGTCAGCTGTTCATGCCGAACAGCCGGCTCAACACCCGCATAATAGGCCGTTCCAGCCGCACAGGCTTCCAGTTCGTGAACCGGCAGGGCAATTTCATAGTCAGACACTCCCGACTGCAGCCACTCCAGCTGGCTGCGCATCGCGTTGATCGCCAGGGTCAGGCGCTGGTCGCCAAATGAAGAATACTCCCAGTCCAGCATGCTTTCTGTTTTCAGAATGTCCGGCAGGGTCGCAGGGACATGGCGCACCTTGTATCCGGCCGCTTCCCGGTGCCATTGCATGAGTTGGGCATCAGCCGATAGCCGTTCGGCCGGGCTCAGCGCCATCGCGGCCGCAACGATGTCACCTGGCCGTTCGGGTCGCGCCGTGAGGCCGAGCAGCCAATCCGCACTCACCCCCAGTACCGATGCCGCATCGGCGACAAGTTGAGCATTGGGCAGGCGCGGCAAGTCGTCTTTGAGAAGCTGACCAATCGTTGATCGATCGACACCGGTTTTTCTGGCCAGCGCACTGCGGGAAACACTGTTGCGGGTCATCGCCTGCAAAAGGCGGTTCCTGAAAACCTCAGACCGATCACGTTTGTCCATGAAAATCAATTTTGCAGAATTTAATCATCAATATGGATATTGTGCAGCGAAATCACAGAATGTCCAGATCATGTTTTCTGCGCTAGCAGAGCCTCCAGACACAATGAACGGACAACAGGTTTGCAAATGGACACCACCACCAGAACCATAGCCAAATCGGCCACCTGGCAGATTGCAGGCTTTTTCACGATGACGCTAATTGGTTTCCTGTTCACAAACTCGATCACGGCCGGCGGCGGCATAGCAGTTGCAGGTTCTGTTACCGGTTTCCTCAGCTACTTTTTGCATGAGATGGCATGGTCAAGGATCAATTGGGGACGGAAACCGGCCTGAATTGGCCAGCCACATGAGATGCATTCAAATGGCGGGCAGCGGGAATTCCCAAAATCCGCTCCGATTGGGGCGGGAACGGATTTCAACTGGCACTCCTACCGCCCGCCTTGCTGCAGACACTGGACGAGGAGACTGTGCCTGGCAGGATCGGGTTCGTTGCGCTGCATCACATGCCCTGTGGCAGCAATTTTTTCGGCGTAATCAAACCGTAGAAGGGATCATCGAAATACAGCCCCTTGTCCATCACGACACCGGTCCAATTCTCGTCTGCTCGCTGAATTCGGCCCGTAATGTCATCGCCGACGAGTCTCTTGACCGTTACCTTCTCATCGAACTCGAAACCACTGAGACCGGTAATCCCAAGCCCCTCCGCCGAGAAGTTCCTGACTATCCCGGACTGGGTCTGCCGTTCAGAGACAACACTGACCTCAACCCGGCACGGATATCTTTTCGATCCCCTGCGCTCGGCCCAGTTTGGTACAGACAACCTTCCGTCGCGGTCCAGGCACGGATGCTTGCCATCCAGCACATTGCTCAGCAAACCCGCCGGAAGCGACAGGTCGTGAACCTGTTTTCCATATTTTCCCTGGACGTGAACACTCAGATCAACAGCCTCGAGCATACCCCTTGCAGTATGCTTCCAGGCATCCGCGAACACATCACCTGAAATTCTCTCATCCGCCGGATCGGAAGCGAGTTTGGCCGCCATGCGCATGCCGAACTGCATCCTTGCCGGCAACAGCATTATGTCGCCCAGATCATAATCTTCATCAACGATTTTCAATAGCGTCGTCAGAGGCTTACGCAAATCGCTGGCCTCAGTTGGCAAATACAGCTGCAGATCCGCATACGACTCCCGCGACGCCACGGCCTTATCGACAGCTATCGCCAGATCGGTTGTTGCGGCGGTCAGGTAGGCGTTACCGGCCACATTGCCGATCGCATTGGAAATCTCATGAATGCTGACCGGCTCGCCGGGCAAACCCCGCACGGCTTCCGCATTTCCCGGTGCTGCAAAACTGAACTCGAATGGGGGGTCTTCAGACAGCTCCTGCTCATTGAACAACTGTTGTGAACTCAGTAAATCGTCGCCGGTTTTTGGAAAATTCATGACCTTACTTCTCCCATACACAGATATACGGTAGTAATACTGTCGTGTTTACATTGTCTAAAAAGTCATGCCTGATTGCCCTTTTTTACGATAGCGTTACATAACGACACCACGATATGAATGTGTACAAACAAACTTATCTTACCTAACGTTATAAACGTGTCTCATTTTTTGATAACACTCGGCTCGAAAAACATATTCTAAAAATAAACTAGTCAGACATGTGTGAATACACTTATAGATTGTGGAGAACTCCTATTGTCCTCTACGTCAAGTTGATCAATAATGCCAATGTGTGACACACGGAAACTACTCCGCATGCGCGTTAGTTTATTTCAGGCTTATCGGCATCATGAGCGGGCCAGAGCAGGTCACCCATCGTGCCGCCACTCACAAAAGGTCATTTTCATCTAACGGGGGATAATTGAATTGGAGCCGATCTACAGGGTGAGTGTGTTTGGCTATCCGCACACAACCGTGGATGGGCAGGCAATCTCGGCACCTGAAAAACTGGCTGTAGCTCTTGCCATTCTGGCAGGTCAACCGGACCACATGTTGAGCCGGCGACGGTTGGTATCCATGCTCTGGGGTAACGCCGACATAGCCAGGGCCAATGCCAGTTTCCGACAGTTCCTGGTCAAGGTCAGGAAACTCGAAAAACGGTATGGCGGAAGCCTGCTGATCAAATCTGGAAAGCTTCTGTCCTACGACAACACAATTGTGCATGTCGATCTCGAGAAGGCGCTCTCCAATGATGTTGTCGACGATACCAGAAATGGCAATTACCCGGGCCTTGCAGCCTTTGTCCAAATGCTTGCTGCGCCCCTGCTGCAGTCTGTCGACATTGATACGCACGGGTTTGAAGACTGGCATTACGAGCTCTCAAACAGACTTCTGAACGCCAAGGGCGCCGCGCTGTCGGCACTGATGGAACGGGAAACCGATCCAGGCCGGATCGAAAAATTCGCCAGCGACCTGCTGGAACTGGATTCCAGCAATGAAACTGCCTACAGAGCCCTGATGAAGCTCTGGGGAGAGCAGGGAAACCACACCAGGGCCCTGAAAATCTACAACGATTGCCGCCAGGTATTACTGACCGACTATGGCATCAAGCCGAGCCTGTCGACCGAACAACTCGCGGCAACCATGGGGATCAAGGAACAATCGCCGAAAACGGCATTTGCCCCATTCACGGCCGCCGGCAATGTACCCGCAGGCAGTGGGGGCAAAGAAACGGCACTGATCGAGCAGACCCTCAGGATAGGTGCGCCGAGAATGATCCTGTTGCCGCCTCGCATGGTCCAGGGCGCATCCTCGCCGGTTCAACTGATCGAAGCTCTGCTCGACGATATCACCGCAGGACTGACCCGCTACCGCAGTATTGCTGTGCTTGCTGCTCACAGCGGGCGTATGGCAAGCCAGAACAATGGTCGCGATTTTGACGCGATCGGCAAACGTTTTGGTGTGGACTATATTCTCTCAACGGTCGTCAACCCCACCGATGCCGGATCTACGGCAACCTTTCTTCTGCTTGATGCGCACACAAGCGAAAGCCTTATGGCCATCACCAAACGGCTGCGCGAAGACGATCTTCCGGGACTATTTTCAAGATTGAGTGTCGAGATTGTCCGCCAACTCGTATCAACAATTGAACGCCGCGAAATTTCGGTTCCAACAACAACCGACAACAGCAATGCATATCAGCATTTTCTGAATGGTCGTCGTTTGCTGTGGCACTTTGATCTGCCGGAAATAAGGAAAGCACGCGCGAGTTTTCGCCGCTCGATAAATGAGGCGAACAACTTCGCACCAGCTTATTCCGGACTGTCTCGAACCTTGAGCATGGAAAGACTGGTGCGCGGCATGTCTTCCAGCGAGTTGCTGATCGAATCCCTGGAATACGCGCACAAGTCAATCAGGCTCGACCCCCTGGACGGGCGCGGCATGCGCGAACTTGGCTTTACCAATCTGTATCTTCGACGCCATGACGAAAGCCTTGAGAACTTTGCCGCCGCCGCAGACCTGACACCAAACGATGCAGATATGCTGGCAGACTATGCCGATGCGCTTTCTCATGCAGGACAAGGTGCTGAAGCGCTTTCAATCTGCTTGCAGGCGAAGGCGTCCAATCCGGATCCGCCGACCTTATACGATTGGCTGCATGCCAGTATCCTGTACCAACTTTCCGCCTACAAAGCAGCAATTGCAGTATTGCAGCCGCATCGAAACAATCCGGGAATCGCCCGTTTGCTCGCTGCATCTCATGCAATGTCAGGGGATCTGAAAACTGCACAACGGTATGGCGCAATGGTTCGTGAGAACTATCCCAGCTTTGAACTCAACCGGTTGAGTGAGTTGGTTCCGGACAAAAACGCGAACGATACCAAACACTTGATAGAGGGTCTGCGCATGGCTGGCTTGTCCTGACAGTTAAATAGTGTGAGCGGGCCCGACCTGAAATCACACTTGAATCACACCCGTCCGCCTAGAGTTCAGTCGGAAAAAAACACGACAAAGGCGGAGACTCCAATGAACACAGCATGCTCACAAGACAGCGCTTGCAGAAACTCAGTTCGCGCAAGTAACGGTCAACTGTTTCCTATTTCAGCGCGCGCAGATACATCCGCAGGCGCTGATCTGACAGACAATGAAATATTGTCATCAATCGTTTGCACCTTGCGCTCCGAGCCGGGCCAGGTGTCATGCACAGGTCGTTAGGGCAACACAGGGTTCAAGAGAGCCCGTAAAGTTGCTTGATCACGTTAACAACGATCAGGGGTATGATTTTTGGTTGTTTCGACCAGAAATCATCCTGGTCTGATCTGCAGGTTTTCCAATTGTTTGATTTATCAGCAATAGCAAACATGGGTTTTCCATACTGGGCGGGAGCAAGTCGATGATGGTCCCAAAGCAGGAAACGCGGACATCTTACCCGACGAACGATCGCATTTGCGGTTCACGCCTTACGCTGTCGAGACTGCGTCCTCATTTTTCTGCTTTGGGCATCACGAGGTTGGGCGAGTTGACCGGACTGGACAATCTCGGCTTGCCGATAGCATTCGCGACACGGCCAAACTCTCTCAGCCTGTCTGTGAGTCTGGGCAAAGGTGCCGATCTCGACTCTGCTCTGGTGTCAGCAGCCATGGAGGCTGCGGAAACTGCCATCGCAGAAGTACCGCCGAAAGACCTTGTCGAACTGTCCATTCGTGAGGCCCGCAACAGGGGGGTCCAAGTGGTGGACCTTGATCGAATTGCGCGCTGCCATCCGCATCGGTTGCATGAGGATGACAAGATATCCTGGATTGAAGCACTCAACCTGATATCAGGTGAGCGGTTCCTGGTTCCGTGGAGTCTCGTCGGCCTTGATCACAGACTGAGCCCACCCAACTTCAACAATTCATTCTACGTGACATCGGACGGCCTTGCCTCCGGCAACAGTCACGGCGAAGCAGTGTTTCACGGTATCTGCGAACTCGTTGAACGAGATGCGCTTGCCTCCTGGCAGTTTGCCGATGACGATGAAATCAGGCGGTCGCAGTTGACCGTTACGGGTAACGAAGATCCGCGTCTGCCGGTTATCCTGGAGGCCATATCAGCTTCCAACAGCTCTCTGCGTGTCTACGAAATGCGCACTGATACGGGAATACCCTGTGTGATAGCCATTCTGGGCGCGACAAGCCGGCAAAGTGCTGCGGCCGCGTCAGCAAGCTGTGGCGGATGTGGATGTCATCCGTCATTTGGTCATGCCATCGTGAAAGCCATAACCGAAGCTGCTCAGGCCCGGCTTGCGCTCGTGGCCGGAGCGCGCGACGACTTCTCCTCAAAGCATTATGAGCCAGCCGATGCGATCAGACTACCGGCTGCAGACAGCAACAACCGGCAATCACTCAACGCCGCGACGCGGCCTGTCGCCGGTCAACCCGACAGCGGCACACGCGACATGGACGAGCGCATCAGCGAGGCGTCGGCAACTCTGGCCAAGGTTGGCGTTGACCAGCTTTTCGCTGTGGAATTGCCTGCTCACCAGTTCGGCATCAGCGTCGTGCGCGTTATTGCAACTGAACTGCAGGTTCCCCTGCAGGGCGAACGCGTGCAAGTCACCCCGAGAGGATTGCGCAACCTGAAGGCGGCAGCGGCATGAAAATCCTGTTCACCGGCCCAACCCTTTCCAGTCAGCTTCAGAACATTAAGGAACGCTGTCCGGCGATCGATATTCGCGGTCCCGCTGCGTGGGGAGATGTGGCACAGGCCGTTCATGAGGGCGCAACCAGAATCGGCATTGTGGACGGATATTTCGAACAAACCAGATCTGTCTGGCACAAAGAGATCATATTTGCCCTGTCGCAAGGCATAATGGTTGCCGGTGCCTCAAGCCTCGGCGCTCTGCGGGCGGCGGAATGCGAACCGTTCGGCATGATCCCGATCGGCACGATAGCGGATGATTACATCTCCGGTGCATTGGTTGATGATTCCGACGTGGCACTGGTGCATGCACCGGCCGAACTCAACTATCTCGCATTGTCGGAGCCCAGGGTAAACGTCATCGCCACGCTCAACGCAATGCTGAAAGAAAACCTGCTGTCCACAACCGAGTGGAAAAACGCCAAGGCCGTTGCCGACAGGATGTTTTACGCGGAACTCTCTCTGCGTTCAGTGTTTTCCAATATGCAGATCATGAACGCAAACCGCATCGAGCGGCTGATAGAAACGGCCAAGGTCAAGTACGTGGACTTAAAGCAGACAGACGCCCTGAAGCTGGTTGACTGGCTGCAATCCGACATTGACGTACCCACCGGACGTGAAAGACCGTGGGCTTTCAATCAGACGACACAATGGATCGAAATGCGCGAGGCGATGAGTTCAAGTGATGGATGAAACTGGCCGACCTGTTGATGACTTCCCGAGTTGGTGTGATGCCACTCACGGATCGCATGCAGCCGGCGAACTGGGGGACAAATGATGACCATGCCAATTGCCACAACAAAGATAGCAAACTTGCTGGACGAGCTTTCGCAAGTCAACGGAGTCAACGCCAACTCTCTGATGACAATCGGCGAAGTGTCAAAGAATTTGGATATGACACCTCGAACCATTCGATTCTATGAGCAATCAGGCATTGTTACACCGCGCAGAAGCGGGCGGTTTCGATTGTTCAGCTACAAAGACATCTGTTCTCTGCGCCTGGCAAAGCAGCTGCGGTCCCTCGGCATGGAAGTCAAGGATATCGCGAGCCTGGTACAGACAGCTGCTGCCGGTGGTAGCGACACCGACTACAATGACCTTCTTCTGAAAACGCTGAGCGAGCGTCTGGAATCCCTTGGAACGGAACTGAGTGCCGCCGAACAGCGTTTTACCAGTTGCCAGCAGGCACTGAACGAACTGGAAGGCAATATCTCGGCCAGCAAGAGTTCTCAGAAATAATACTCAACGGCCCCTGAAGCGGTTTGTTCTTGTTAGGAGCCAACCGCTTTAGCGATATTCCTTGATATCGCCGTATCTGCCGTTCGTTCGCAGGGTTATTGTAACAACATCGCCGGTCCTGTTACGCCACCACCAGCCATGCTCACCATCGAACAGGGCTTCAAACTCACCTTTTTTCTCTGCCACGGCCCGGCCCTTTTCATATACCACCGAAGCTCCCTCAGCCTCGCCATGGTGATTGAAGTTGACTTTGGCGCCATTGGCCGTCCAGTCGAACGCCACCACATCACCCTTGTGCATTTCCAGCTTCACTTCCAGCCCTTCGCCCGGTGCAAGTTTTACGGAAGTTTCGCCTGATTGCGGGTCATACTGGTCCTTGCCGTCGTGCGCGTAGGCCGGGCTCACAAACAGGCTTGCGAAAAACTGGCCGATCGAGCTCGACTGCTGGCCGGTTGATGGTTTGTGCGACTGCACCGGTTTCTTCAGGTCACGCTGCCTGTCTGCCTCGGCTTCTTCGCCAAGTTGCGACTTGATCTCACCCATCTGCTTCAGCCCCAGCACCTTGCCGACACCGGTAGGGTCAACATTGTACTCGGACGGCAGAACCACTGTCACCAGCAGTGTCGCTGCCACGCCGGCTGCAATCAGTGTCGATTTCAGGAGTTGAGCGGACGTCGGCAATTCTGATTTTGGTGGAACCGGTGAATTGTACATGAGTGTACCTCCAATGGACTTATGTTACGGCGTAGCCTGTCAGCTGGTATCCGACGAGCATGAAGCCGGCCGTCATGATCACAACATTTGCTGTGTATGCATGTTTGGTGAATGTGGTTGTGCGCCGCCAGTAACCCATGATGATGAGCATCACTGCCAGCGCCGAGATTTGTCCAAGCTCAACCCCGACATTGAAGGCCAGCAGGTTCGGCAGCAGGCCGTAAGGCGCAATGTCATAATCGAGTATCTTGGTGGCAAGGCCAAACCCGTGAAACAGGCCAAAAACAAGGGTGGCCAGTTTCGTGTCGGGCTGAAATCCGAACCAGCGCTGGAATGCGCCAAGATTGTCCAGCGCCTTGTAAACCACCGACAGTCCGATGATCGCATCGATCAGATGGGCATTGAACTGCCAGCCGAAATAAACCCCGGCAATCATTGTGATCGAGTGACCAAGCGCGAACAGGCTGACATAGACCGCAACGTGCCTGGGGCGGTACAGAAAGAATATGACACCCAGCAGGAACAGCAGGTGATCGTAGCCGGTCACCATGTGCTTGGCGCCCAGGTACAGGAAAGGCACCAGGTGCGGGCCGACGATTTCCTGAATATAGCCCTTGTCACCTTCGGTAACATTGTGAGCCAGTACATCGGCTGCAAACAATGGCAGAACCAGCAGCGATAGCAACAATGCCAGCGACCAGCGGGCATGACCCGACAGGATACCTGTTTCGAACTGACACATATGACCCCGCATTTCGCCTCCAATTGCACAATCTGGATGAAACCAAGCAAGCCGGGTGCCAATCAGTTCACGCTATCAGGAACCTTGAGAAACGCCGGCGCTGGCAGGCGCCCGGCGGACGGCACACGGGAGTGGCGTAAACGGCCACGTCCACTGCGCCATCATGTCAAATCGCCTTTCAGCACTTTGCGTGATAGCCGTGTTCATCAGTAAGGAAACCATGCCACGATCCAGCGACAGGACCCGCAAAACGCTCGGCACAGTCACACGTTTGCTGTGTGTCATCGCGCTGCTTTTCGTCGGTTTTGCGCACAGAATGCCGGCAGCGCCGCCGCAACCGGACATTGATCTTTCCGCCTATGCCATGCCTGACGGCACCCTGCCGGTCATCTGTTCCTCACCGTCCGATACAGGTGACGGAAGCGGCACTGCAGGTTTCTTCGGTGATTGCGAGTTTTGCCGGCTTGCCGGTGCGGCAATCCTGCCAGGCCCGCAAGATGTTGCGGCGCCGCCATGTGCTGCTGCCGTTGTTGCAGTCCGCACGGCCCATGATCCGACGGATTTCCCGATCCACTTCGCCGGAACACCGACACGCGGGCCGCCAACCGCCTAAGGCTTCAACTGCACCGGGCAGACAGCCGGTACGGCCGTACCTCCTGCGCCGTGTGCACGGAACAGCCGCACATTTCGAACTCCCGTAACATCAATCGATACACTTGACCGCTGCAGCAGGTTCATCCGCGCACGGCAATGGAGACGATCATGCAAGTGAGATATTTTTCCCTGGCCCTGTTTGCAAATGTCATCGCTGTGACAGGCGCCCACGCACACGCAACATTCGAAACACCGCAAGCCAAGGTCGACAGCTATTACAAGGCTGTTCTGAAAGTGCCCCACGGCTGTGACGGGCAAGCCACGCTCAACGTCCGTGTCACGGTTCCCGAAGGCCTGATCGCCATCAAACCGATGCCGAAAGCAGGCTGGACACTGGAAACCAGCTCGGGCAACTACACGCAAAACTACTCGTTGCACGGCAAGCAGGTCACATCGGGCATAAGGCAGATCACCTGGACCGGCAGTCTGGAATCCGACCACTATGACGAATTTGTATTTCAGGCCCGCGTAACACACGCCCTCAAGCCCGGCCAACCGGTTCATGTGCCGGTTGTACAAACGTGTGCCAATGGCAGTGTTGCGTGGACCGAGATCCCGGCCGATGGCCAGGACCCCCATGGTCTGAAGAGGCCGGCACCCGGCATCATGATCCTGGCGGGGTCCTCCGGTCACGGCGCCGGTCACACGTCGATGGAACAGCCGAACTTTACCGTTGGCGACCTGGTCATCACCAATGTACACGCCGGTGAGACCATACCGAAAGCACCCGTTGCCGGCGGCTATATGGTGATCAGAAACAATGGCAGCGAATCCGATTTTCTGATCGGTGGCGAGGCTGAATTTTCCGGTGATGTTGAAATCCATGAGATGAAAATGGACGGCGACATTATGAAAATGCGCGAGCTTGCTGATGGCCTGGAAATTCCCGCCGGCGGTGAAGTTATGCTGAAGCCGGGTGGCTACCACGTCATGTTCATGAAGCTGACCGAGGATTTGAAAGAAGGCGAGAGCCGCAAGGCCACCCTGACGTTCAAAAATGCCGGAGACGTGGAAGTTGAATTCGGTGTCAAAAGCCGCAAGGACCTGATGTCTCACGGCATGGACCACTCCAAGCACGGGAGCAGCAACTGATGTCTGCCTTACGCAGGAGACTGGGAATCTGGGCGGCGTCGGCCGCCCTTATTCTCACCGGCGGGCTGGTCTGGCTTGCCACCACGGATGCACCGCGGCAACTGGCTCAGCGGGTTGTCCAGTCACAAGGGATCGGCCAACCGTTCAACCTGGTTGATCACAATGGAAACGAGATAACAGAAAAGGCCTTCGAAGGATCTCCCACAGCAGTATTCTTCGGATTCACCCATTGCCCCGAAGTCTGCCCGACGACGCTTTATGAAATGGCCTCCTGGCTGAAAACGCTCGGGCCGGACGGCAAGCCGATAAAGGCATTCTTCATAACAGTCGATCCCGAACGCGATACGCCGGAAGTCATGAAGAGCTACGTGTCCAATTTCACAGACCGTATTATGGGGATTACCGGCAAGCCGGACGAGATTGCCCGACTTGCAAAGTCCTGGCACGTCTACTCGAAGAAAATACCACTTGAAAGTGGAGACTACACCATGGATCACACAGCATCGGTCTTTCTGGTCGATGCGAAAGGCAATTTCAAAAGTACGATTGCCTTCCGAGAGAACACGGACACGGCTGTGGCGAAGCTGAGGAAACTGGTATCGCCCAATTCATGACTTCATGGCGTGAAGCCTGGCCGGCAATTCGACAGACGGGACAAACTGCGACGCTCCCGGCAAAACCACAAACCCCGGCCATATGTGCCGGGGTTTGTTTTCCTGCCGGGCCAGAATGACCGTCAAAATGCTCCGGGCAACTGCTGCTCATCGCCAGTCACGTATCCAGGATGATCTTTGTGCGAATCAGTCTAGAATTGCCGGGGTTTCTGACTGATGTGAAATCAGTCAGACTTTACAGGGCGGCATGTTCAATCCGGAAGTAATGTTCCCGGTTCACCATGTGTTGACGCTCGCGCGGTAAAACAGTTCTGGATGAATTGCAATTACCAGATTGGCGATTCGCAAGTTCAGCAGTAGCGTGTAAGACGGACGGAAAAGGGGACCACGCGCATTTTACTCCAATCAAACGAAACGCTATGGCAATTTGCCTATGACAATGCCGTGCTGGTGAAGGGTGCTCTGGATCGCGCACTGCAACTTCATGAACAAGATCAGGAAACGGCAGTTGCCAGCGTTCAGACAGCATTGAGTGCACTTGCCAGGTTGCGGTCGCGCGCGCCTGAATCATCGGCGCTTTTGGGTACTGTACTGTTTTTTGGCATCGATCTGGAAGTCAGGCTGACCGCTGCAATTGCCGCCGAAAGTGGCGATTTTGAACAGGCAATCGGCGGTGAGATAGCCCGAACAGACGAACTCATTGCCGCAATCAAGAAACATCTCGATGAGGCTTAGAACCCGCATCCAGGCCTATCGCGGGAACATTTTGCGCACGATAACGATGATTGCGCCGAGAACGACTGCCATACCACCAAGCTGAACTGCCGTGCTCCGGCTCCCGAAGTCGGCAAAGACCAACAGCAGGAAATAGGCCATTCCCAGAAAAATACCGATCATGATGAGTTGAACAAAGGTCACATCACTCTCCGCGCTTTGCCACACCCAAACCAGGTTGTCTACGAGCGAAAGAATACCCGCTATGGTAGAATACACAACCAGGTATTAGCCTTTATCTTGAAAACAAACCGGTGCGGACAGGCGTTGGTCCTGTCCCGGTGAGTTAGTCTATCGTGCGACGGTGCGTGCAGGCAGAAAACCGGCAGATGATGCCGGGTCTCTCCTATTCGTTCTTTCGCGCTCCGGCGGTGGACATCAGCATCGACTGATCCACGATGGCTCGCGCGATCCGCCCTTTGCCGATACGGCCGCCAGGATCTTCGGCGACGACGTCAAACCAGTACAGTGCACCTTCGCGCGCGGTGAAGGTTGCGGTTGCGGTTACAGGGCTGCCAACCGGCGTCGGCGCGGTATGCACGACCTCGATCCGTGCACCTACGGACACTTCACCTTCCTTGAGATACGGATGAAGAATTGCGGCGCAGGCGCGCTCCATGTCCGCGATCATGAACGGCGTGGCGAACACATCTGGCAAAGCCTCGCCGTTTGCGGCCAGCGCCAGGGCGGTTCGGGTGGAATCCACGGCAGACTGCAAAACATAGGTCTGTTCAATTTCCGGTCCTTGGCTCATCTGGGCTCCTTGTGTTCATCGGGTGGCAATTGCTTGAAATCCGGCAGTATGAAAGCGTACCAATGTCTCAAAACTGTCTTCGGGTGTACGAGCCTGCGATCTTCCGGAAAGGCGTTCCGGGCGACCTGTAGCGGCACATACCCCCAACATCGCGGCAACCATTGCAGAAAACCCCTCCACCACATCTTCCGGGTCTGCGCCGGACAGGGATCGGCTCAGTTCGGCGATATAGGCCCGCGCGGTCTCGTCATAGTGCTTGGCAATTATTTCCGTGCCGAGCGGCGAGTTTGCCAGCCGTCCCATGAGCGCGGCATAGTTGCGCCATCCCGGATCACCATGGCTCGCAGACTTGATAAACGGACTGACATAGGACCTGACGAGATCCGATACCGGAATCGAACCCTTGCCGGCGCGATCACGTGCATCCTGCAAGGCGTCCCTGCGCAGCCGGGTCATGATCTCTGCTCGCCGTCCGACGACCATATCGAAAAGCGATTCCTTGGGTCCGAAGTGATACCCGATCGAATGGATCTGCAGTCCCGCCTTCGATGCAACGTCACGGATTGACGCGCCGTCATAACCGCGATCAGCGAACAGTTGCTCCGCGGCATCGAGAATTCGTTCGCGGGTGTGCGCCGAACGCCCGCCTTTGGGACGACCAGGCTTTCGCGGCCCTTCGTCTGCGCTGCTTTCAAAAGTTGAATCCAGTTTCAGGCTTGAATGGGACAGAACCTGGCTCATGTGTCACCTTTCCGGGGCTGTAACTTCAGTATATCGCGCGCCTCGTCCGGAGTTGCCGGGCGGCACCCGATACTTTCGATCAATGCAATCGCGGTGCGTACCTGATCCGCATTTGATACGGCAAGCTCGCCTGGTCCTGACCACAGCGAATCCTCAAGCCCCACCCGCACATGCCCGCCGGAGGCGGCCACCGTGGCAGCGACCCGCATCTGATGTGCCCCTGCACCGAGGGAGGACCAGACAAGATCATCGCCAAAAAGCCTGACGGCCGTGCGCCGCATATGAGCAATATCGTCGGCATGGGCACCGATACCGCCCAGCAGACCGAAGACAGTCTGCACGAAGAACGGCGGCTCAACCACGCCTTCATCGGCAAAATGCGCCAGGTTGTAAAGGTGCGCGGTATCATAACACTCGAACTCGAAACGTGTTCCGTTGCCGCGACAGGTTTCCAGCACGTAGGCGATATCCTTGTAGCTGTTGCGAAACACCAGATCGCGCGACCCTTCGAGATGATCTTTCTCCCAGCCGGAAATACCGCCGTGCCGCTTCAGCATGGGAAACAGCCCCATGTTCATCGAACCCATATTGAGCGACGCAAGCTGCGGGGCGAAATGCGCCGCCGGGCGGACCCGTTCTTCGACGGTCATATAGGGGCTGCCGCCGGTCGTCAGGTTGAGAACTGCAACGGTTTTGCCCGCAATCCGGGGAACGATGCGGCCAAACCCTTCAACACTCTGGTCAGGCTTGCCGGTGTCTTCGTCGCGGGCGTGCAGATGCAGGATCGCCGCACCGGCCTGTGCCGCCTCGACCGCCGACGCAACGATCGCGTCGGCTGTCGCCGGCAGGTACGGTGACATCGAGGGAGTGTGGATTGCGCCCGTTATCGCGCAGCTGATGATGACGGGCCTGCGGTTGGCCATGGTGCTGTCCTATCCGGCTGCTGATTGTCCGGCCTCGCGGATCAGCCCGCGCAGGATCGGCGGCGTGACCGGCAATGCTGATATCCTGACACCATAATTCGACAGCGCATCCTCGATGGCGCTTGTCAGAGCAGACGGCGCGCCAAGACGACCTCCTTCACCACCGCCCTTGATGCCGTACTCGGTGTAGGGCGAAGGTGTTTCAACATGGCCAAGCTTGAAGTTGCGCGGCATCTCATTGGCCGTCGGCATCGCGAACTCCGCGAAGTTCGGATTGGTGAACTGCCCTTCTGAATCGTAGCAGAACTGCTCGCTCAGCGTCGTGCCGATGCCGTTTGCCGTACCGCCCCAGACCTGTCCGGCCAACGTGCGCGGGTTCACGATCGTGCCGTTATCATGCACGGCGGAGTAATCCAGCATCTCGACCTTGCCGGTGCCCGGGTCCACCTCAACCGCCACGATATGGCAGATGTGGCCGACGATCGGATAGAAGATGCCCAGATGCGAGCGGTCTTCGGCAGGGTCGGTCGAAATGGGATGATCGTACACCGCCGTGGTTTCAATTCCACTGTCGAATTCCTCGCCATCGGGAAAGCTGAGCCGGAAAAAACTCGAGGTCAGCGCGATTTCGGCAAAGCTCTTTTCCTGATCCTTCAAACCTTTCACCGCGACCATGCCACCCCGCAACTCCACATCTTCAGGCCGGCGTTGCAGCATGTGGGCTCCGAAACGCTTGAGCCGCTCTTCCAGTTTGATCGATGCACTCACACAGGCACCTGCGATCATCGCGGTAAACCGGCTGCCCTGCGGTCCGACACCGTTAAAGCCCGACTGACTGTCGGAATAGTTGATCACGATGTCTTCAGGTGCGACGGTCAGGCGTTCGGCCAGTATCTGTGTCACAACCGTTTCGGGCGAGTTGCCGACCATCGGTGAATTCAGAGTGATGAACAGCTTGCCCGACGGGTCAAATCGCGCGGTGATCCCTTCAGGCGTTGATGTCAGTGTAAATCCTGGTGTTTCGCGGTTGTTGAGCGACCACCATTCCGTCGGCCCGTAGACCGAACGCTCCATACAGGTCGCAACGCCGATGCCGACACAGCGCCCCTCGGCGCGCAGCTTGGCCGCTTTTTCGCGCCAGGCATCCAGGCCGAACATCTCCTTGGCCTGGCCGAGAACTTCCTGAAAATTGCCGCTGTCATAGATGTTTCCGGTGGGGATCATATAGGGAAACTGATCCGGCTGAATCATATTCTGCTCACGCAGTTCCAGCGCATCGCGGCCAAGCTCGGCTGCGGTCGCGTCCACCATGCGTTCCATCACCCAGTTGGTTACTTCGGACCCGAAACCGCGATAAGGCCCCTGTTGGGTCTTGTTGGTCAGCACCGCGATAACGCGCATCGCAAAGCTGCCGATCTGGTAGGGACCGGTGACCTGCGCCATGGCATTGCCATGGGTTCCGACACCAAACTGCAGGTAAGCACCATAGTCATCCAGCACTGTAAACCTCAGGGACTTGAAGGTGCCGTCCTTGCTCACTGCCAGTTCGGCATCATAGAGCCGATCCGAGCCATGGCTGTCGGAATTGGTGAAATGCTCCAGCCGGTCTTCGATATATTTTACCGGGACTCCCGCCAGACGGGCCAGTCCGCCCGTGAGGATAATGATCTTGTGGGTAAAAACCTTTGAGCCGAAGCTGCCGCCTGTCAGCACCGGCACGATGCGCAACTCTCCCGGTGATACTCGCAGCGAACCACCGATCACGAACGGGATAAAGTTGTAGAAATTCGAATTCGCATGGATCGTGTAACCGCCCTTGAACGGATCGAACTGCGCAATGACGCCGCAGGTCTCGATCGCCTGCGCCGAAGAGCGGTTCCAGCGCAACCTCCGTTTGATGATGTGGTCGGCAGCGGCAAAATCTTCCTCCACCGGCCCAAAGCTGAAACTTTCATCGAGCGCCTTGTTACTCTCGCGGTCGTCCGGATGCAGAACCGCATCGCCGGTGGCTTCTAGCGCTGCTTCAATATCGACATTGGCAGGAAGTATTTCCCATTCCACCTCAACCAGCCCGGCTGCGTCTTCGGCAATATAGCGATCTTCGGCGACCACCGCCGCGACGACCTCGCCGACGTGGCGGACCTTGTCGATGGCCATGGCGTGTTGCGGTACGGGCGGAGACGCGAAGCTGGGGCACGGATCGACCACCGTGGCCAGGTCTGCGCCGGTATACACCCCGATGACGCCGGCGAGTGCCTTGGCCTTGGATGTGTCTATGCTGACGATCCGTGCGTGTGCATGGGGGCTGGTGACCATCGCGGCATGGGCCATGCCGGGCACGGTCACATCATCGATATAGCCTCCCTTACCGGACAGAATACGTGGATCTTCGACCCGTTTTATGCTCTGCCCGATCCATGTCATGCCGGCACGCGGTGCTTCGCGCTGACGGCTGGGTGGAATGACGTTTGTATCCAGATGCGATGCCATGAAGACCTCCCTTAATGACTTCAGGCCGGCTGAAGTGTTTTTTTGTTTTCCGTATCTCGCAGTGTCTTGGCCGCGGACCGGATTGCATTGATGATGAACTCATACCCCGTGCAGCGGCACAGATTGCCGGAGATCGCTTCACGGATCTCGTCGTCGGTCGGATCGGGGTTGGCATCCAGCAACTCCTTTGCCGAGGCCAGCATGCCCGGCGTGCAGAAACCGCATTGCAGCCCGTGCTCCTCCCAGAACGCCGTCTGGATGGGGTGCAGTTCACCATCGGCGCTGAAACCTTCAACGGTGGTGATCTGCGACCCTTCGGCCTGCACGGCGAACATCAGGCAGGACCGCACGGCCTTGCCGTCGACGATCACGTTACAGGACCCGCACACACCGTGTTCACAGCCCACATGGGTCCCGGGTAATTCGAGTTCCTGGCGCACGAAATCCGACAGCAGCATTCGCGGCGCTATGAGCGCCTCGCGCTGCCGTCCGTTCACGGTCACGCTTACAGCAATTTTTTTCATCTTTTCCTCCAATTATTCGCCTGCCCGGTCGATGGCCGCCTGCAGTACCCGAGGCATGAGAACGCGCAGAAGATCGCGGCGGTACTCTGAGTTGGCGGTTTCTGTTCCGATCGGATCGGCATCCTGAGCAGCCGATTGCGCCAGCTCTTCCAAAAGCGCTGTATCAGGTGCGCGACCTTCCAGGCCGGCCTCCGTCGCGCCAAGGCGGTGGGCATGATCGCTTATCCCGGAAACGGCAATGCGCGGCTGCCTGATCTTTCCGTCTTCGACAGACAGCATCACGACCACCGTGCACCAGGCATAGTCGCCCTTGCGCATGGCAACTTCCTCAAATCCCCAGCTGGAATTCGGCTCCGGTTTAGGAATCCGGACTTCGGTCAACATCTCGTCCGGTTCCAGGGCCGTCTCGTAAGTGCCGAGAAAGAAATCTTCAGCAGCGATCTGTCTGCTGCCGGAAAGCCTGGATGCCACCATCCTGGCCCCGAGAACCTGCATTACCGCCGGCATTTCGGATGCCGGGTCCGCGTGACACAGATTGCCGCATAATGTCCCGCGATTGCGAACCGCAGCATGAGCGATCCACTCGTAGGCTTCGGCAACCACCGGCAGGTGTTCGGCTATCAATTCGGATGCCTTGATGTCGCCGTGCCGGGCCAGCGCACCTATTACGATATCGCCGTCTTCCTCCCGGACATAGTCGAGGTCCGGCAGCCGGTTGATATCGATCAGGCGCTCCGGCGTCGCCATGCGGAAGTTCATCATTGGAACAAGGCTTTGCCCGCCGGCCAGGATGCGCGTCTCGGTGTCTGCGTCCAGAAAGGCAAGTGCGGCCTTCAAGTCGGTCGGACACTCGTATTCAAATGCGGCTGGTTTCATTATTTTCCTCCCTTGTTAACCGGCAAACCGCGGCTCGGGAACGCCCCGAATGCCCAGACCGCGAATGCGGAAAAGGCTCCCGGCGGCAAATTGCGGCCTTGCCTGTTTTTCGAAGCCATCATGCGCGGCGGGGTGGCTGACCCGCGCCATTGATGTGACATAGATGTCCTGCAGATCATCGCCCCCGAACATGACAGAGGTGATATTGCGCACCGGCATGGAAATCTTGCGGTCAACTGTTCCATCGGGTGCATACCGGATCAGGTCACCGGAAATGACCTGGGCATTCCACAGATAGCCTTCGGCGTCGACGGTCGAGCCATCGGCAAAACCTGTATCGTCCTGCGTGGAGGCGAACACCCGCTTGTTGGTCGGAACCCCTGTCTCAAGGTTGTAATCATAGGCCCAGATTTCATTCCTGAAGGTGTCGGCAAAATAAAACGTGGCATCGTCCGGGCTCCAGCACGGACCGTTGGAACAGATGATCCCGTCTTCTATCTTGTGAAGGCTCAAATCCGGATCGAGCCGCCAAAGCCCGCAAATCCCCAACTCTTCCTGATCGTCCATGCCGCCGGCGAAGAAGCGACCCATCCGGTCGCACTTGCCGTCATTGAGCCGCGCCCGGGTCGGATCGTCATCCACCTTGGCGATCAGTTCGATCTCGCCGGTCTTGAAATCGAAAGCATAGAACCCGTCCGACAGAGCCAGCACGGCACCGCCGTTCCGGCGCAATGCCATTGCGCCGACATCCTTGGGCAACGGCCATGAGTTCACGGCTCCGGTTTCCGGGTCCATGCGCCATATCGCGTCTTTACCAACCCGCGGACCCGTACTGTCCACCCAGTAAAGCGTCCCCGTCTCGCTGTCCCACACAGGTCCTTCGCCGAGATGGTTCCGGCAATCGAGAAGGCAGTCGATGGAGAACGTCTCTGCCATGTCTTTCCGCACCCGATCCTTGTGACTTCAACTCAGTATCCCTTCAGGTTTGCATTATTTATACATACGTACAAGTAATTTTTGAACCATGGCTGTTTGCAACAATGAAGAATGGAAATTTTCAGGCTGACCGCATTGATCCCGGTGGGCCCGCGTGTTGATGATCTGGAGGGTTTGGCCGCGGGTTACGGAGACATTTCAGGCACGGACATGGTTCGGTCAGATCCGGCAGATCCGACGGGCAACCATCGCAGCATCGGCTTTCTCACCCGTGGCGCCTGACCCACTCGTCGGCCACGTCGCCCATTGTCTTGTCGGTCCCGTCCTTGATCCACTGCATGAACGGGCGGTCAAACCTGAACTCTGCACCGCATTCGGACTTCAGGAACCGGCGAACATTCTGGGTGTTTCTGTAACTCGCGGTGACCGGTGTGGACCGGGATATGGCGTCGGCGTGCCAGTTGAAGTCGTTCATGTCTCACATCCCCTGCCTGGCTGCGGTCAACCGTCTGCACCACCTGATGCAGGCAGGACGATCTCAATTCTCAGTCCGTGCGGCACAAGGTTCCCGATTGCCATGCTGCCATTATAGATATCCAGTATATCCTGCGTGATGGCCAGACCAAGACCTGACCCGGGAACTTCCTCGTCCATGCGGTTGCCGCGCTGTGATATGGCGAGCGTTTGCTGCTTCGGCACACCCGGGCCGTTGTCCTCTACAACTATCACCACTTCACCCTCGCCGCGGGCATGCGCGCTTACCGTCACTTCGTCATCGGCCCATTTGCGGGCGTTGTCCAGAATATTGCCTGCGATCTCTTCAAGGTCCATCAGGTCGATGTCTGCTGACAGTCCCGCTGCGATGTCCTCGTTCCAGGTTATCTCGCGGCCACGTGGCAGTTGACGGAACGCCCGTACGAGCTTGCCGATTGCCGGTTTGAGTTCGGTTCCCTGCCCTACAAGTCGCTGCTGCCCGCGCGCCCTGGCCCGGGCCAGTTGTCGCTCGATCTGCCGGTTCATGACGCCGATCTGCAGGTTGATCTCGCGGGCTATGTCGTCATGCCCGGCCTCGCCAATGGCGCGGCCTTCTGCGGACAGGATGGCAAGCGGCGTTTTAAGACCATGAGCCAGATCCGACGCACTGGCCCGTGCCCGCTCGACCATGTCCGTTCTCTCGTTGAGCAAACCGTTGAGTTCCGCCACGAGGGGTTCCACCTCGCTGGGAAACTGCCCTTCAAGCACATCCTGCCGGTTGCTTGAAATGGCATTCACGCGTTGCCGCAGCGTGCTCAGCGGCCGTAAGCCAATCAGGGTCTGAACCGCCATGGCCGCAAACAGGAACAGCGCCAGAAGCGCCACCAGAATGGATACATCAGACGCAAATGACGCTCTTGCCGTATTCAGCTCATTCTGATCCATGGCCACAATCAGCTGAACCTGCAGGTCCTTCTCGCCAGCCTTGATGACGACGGTTCGTCCCACCAGCAACAAGGTCCCGGTGTTGGACTTGACATCACGATGCCTGGAAATTTCACCGGTTCCGGTCTGGCCCGCCGGTGCCGCGATCGTCTGGTCCCACAAAGAGCGCGATGAATATACCTCGCTGCTTGCGGTTGTCACCTGCCAGTACAACCCGCCAAACGGACGCTCAAATCGCGGATTGTCGAGTGTGTCGGCAACCGTGATTTCGCCCTTGTCAGTAGCTTCGAGCCGTGTGGTCAACTGGTTCAGATGTGCTTCGAGTTCCTTGTACAAACGCTCTGATACGTGTTGCTCGAAAATCTGCGTCAACACACTCCAGTACAAGACCAGGGCACCGATGATGCAGATCGCCGCCGCAGCAAAAAGCCGGAATTTCAGCGAACGCCAGATCATTCCGCCTCATCGCCTATGATATAGCCGTAGCCGCGCCGGTTTCCGATGACCGAGGCGCCGATCTTGCGCCTGAGCCGTCCGATCAGCACCTCGAGATTGTTGTTTCCGCGTTCCTGGCCAATGCCGTAGACGTGCTCGGTAAGTTCGTGCGGAGCCACGACACGACCGGCATTGTAGATAAGAAAAGTCAACGCACGATACTCCAGCGGTGTCAGGCTCACACGGGCGCCATCCACGGAAACCCGCATCAAACGGGCATCCAGCGTCAGCGGGCCAATGCTGATGGAGGACGTGGCCTTGCCTGCTGTCCGGCGCACAATTGCGTGCAGGCGGGCAATCAGCTCTTCCATCTGAAACGGCTTGGTGAGGTAATCATCAGCACCTGCATCTATCCCGGTCACCCGTTCCCGCCAGCCCGACCGCGCCGTCAGGATGAGCACCGGAATGGTCACGTCGGCCTCGCGCCAGCGCTGCAGCACGCTTATCCCGTCGATCTTGGGCAAACCGAGATCAAGCACGATGGCCGCATAGTCTTCGGTGCTGCCCAGAAACCAGGCGTCTTCGCCGTCCTCGGCAACTTCCGGCACGAAACCTGCGCCTTCCAGAACGCGGCACACATCGCGCGACAGTTTCGGTTCATCTTCAACAACCAGAATACGCAAAGCCTGAACTTCCCCTTGTTACGTGCCGCATCTCTAGTCCCGCTGCCTGAAGCCATAATGATCAAATGCCTCGTCCAGAGTGAATATCCTCTCGTTTCTGGCATCCATGACATATCGGGTGACGCGTCCGTTCGGCAGCAGGACGATGAATATATAGACACGGTTTGGCCCGCGTTCGCGATATCTTACATCGAGCACCTCACCATCGACCTGTCTCTTGAATTTCCGCATCAGGTCGCGTAGCGGCCTGACTTCACCGCTTTCGATCGCATCACGCAATTGCCGGCGCTCGCGCCTGCGCCATCTGCGACGCCGGCGTTCACGGCGACGCTCACGCCGGCGGCGGCGCCATGGTGGCAGTCCCTGCGCCGCGGCGGGATCGTCCGGCAGGACACAACATATCATAGCCGCGCAGGCCGTCAGAAAGGCCCGGCGCGACAACTGATGTTTTTTGTCCGGCACCTGCAGATTTTCATTCATTCAATGTGAGCTACCACTTTGAAACTGACAAAACACTGACATCTCCTGTCAGCGGCTTCTCAGCGGGCCCTGGTTATGGTTTCGACATCAGAGCAAAAAAGTATCCGCTCTGCAGAAGAAATAAGCCAGATGGAGAAGAAAATGTACAAGTCACTTCTGATCATTGCAGCTTCAGTTCTGACCGTTTCGTTCAGTGCCGGCTCTGCCGCAGCCCAATCCACCCCCGGCGCGGACTGGCGCCAGCACAATCAGGCGGAGCGAATTTTCAATGGCGTGCAGAACGGCTCGCTGACGCTTCGTGAAACCGGACACCTGGTTCGCGGTCAGGCCCGCATCCACAATCAGGAACGCCGCTTCAAGGCCGACGGTGTCGTGACACCCCGTGAACGTGCACGCATGCATCGCACACTGAACCGTCAAAGCCGCCGCATCTACCGCCGCAAACACAACTGAGCTTTCTGACAGGACCGTGATGCCGACCAACGCCCCTTCAGAGGTGTCACGGCCCTCTTGCTGATCGCCGGTGCCGTCCCTGGCTTGCGCCAAGCCCCGCTTACCAGGCAGGCCCAGAGACTGCCCGGCGTTCAGTATGAAAGCCCCGGAGAAATCCGGGGCTTTTTTATTTTGCTGCCATGCAATGCTCGCGAGCAATACAATTCCGGCCTCAACTTCGCCCTGTTGCAGCGATACGCAAATTCCTCAAACTGCAGGAGAAACACACCGACATGCTGCATCAGGTTGCGGAATTCATGGCACGGCGCGTCTGGTATGCCTGGCTGCTGCGTGTTGCGATCTGCTCGGCCGGCACCCTCCTCATTGGTCCGCTGTCTGCAGCGGCATTGTTCCTGTTTTTCCCGACCAACGACCCGGATGCCATGAGGCAGATGCAGGCCTGGCTGATAATGGCCATCGTGGTCAGCTCCGTCGTCGCCATGGTGCTGACCTACTATTTCGTGCGCCTGTGTTTTCGCTATCTGGATCGGCGCGATCCGGGCGAACTTCGCATGGATATCAATGCGCGCATGCCCTTGATGCTGGTTTCGGGATGTATCGTGTCGGCCAATATCCTTGCAGTTATATTCCTGTTTCAGCTGGCGCTCGGCTGGATCGAGGTGAAGTCGATATCCGATCCCTTCAATTCAGTCTTCCTGTTGTCGGCGTTTACCAGCTTCGTTCAGTTTGCGAGCATCGGTTTTGCAGAGGAAGTGCGCTATCGCGGCTATGGCTACGCATCGGGAGAAGGGTCGGTTCCGCTACCTGTCCTGGTAATCGCGAATGCCGTTATCTACGCGCTCCTGCATGCCCAGTATAACCAGTTTGGCATCATCGCATTGTTCAACCTGATGATCATTGCGGGCTTCTACATCGCGGCATTGCATTTTTTCAATTCGATCTGGTTTGGTGTCGGCTTTCATTTTGCCTGGGACTTTACTCAGGTCTCGATCTTCGGGCTGGCATTTTCCGGCACCGGCAACACCAGCCTGATCGAGATCGAGCAAAGCGGCCCGCCATTGCTGGTGGGTGGCACGGCGCTTATCGAAGCCGGACTGGTGTACTTCGTGGTGTTCGCGGCGGCCACGTCGCTCATCGTCTATCTGCTCAGGCAAAGGTCGGCCGGTCTGACCCCGGTGTGATCGATCTCGTGCGGGGGTTGAAAACTTCCGGATTTTGCTGCTTAGGTTCTCAAGGTATTGATACAAGAGGAAAACCATGTCGGGTCAGATGGTCTGGGGGACAGTAATGCTGGGCATATGCCTGCTTTTGCATATCGGATTCCTGATAATCGACATAAGGCTTTTGAAGTCACTGAACAGGAAATTGTGGGCTTCGGGACCTCTGCTGTCTACGGCGATACTGCTGAGCACCGCGATCATCGTGATAGTGTTTTCCCACTCGGTTCAGGTGTGGCTGTGGGCAGTGTCTTTCATTGCGTTCGGCGCTTTCACTGATCCCGGCACAGCGGTTTACTTCGCGCTCGTCACCTATACGACACTGGGTTATGGCGATCTCGTTCTGGCTGAAAACATCCGCCTGTACGGCGCGTTCGCGTCAGTCAACGGTGTGCTGAGTTTCGGACTTAGCACCGCCTTCCTGGTGGCGGTATTCGGCAAACTCCTGCCAAACCACCTTGCCGATTAGATGCTCCCGGCCAATATCTCGAAAACGTCATATTTGACGTGCAATGCACTGATCATCACAATAATCCGTAATGGGATTTTTTCCGTAGTGTAAACACGCCTGAGCGTACGCACTGAAGGACGCCTGAACACCGGGTGGTCCGACCTCGTAAGGATTTGAACATGCCAACAGGTAAAATATCGCTGCCTGCCGCTGCATTGTTTGCATGCGCGTTGCTTCTGACAGCCTGCGACGAAGCGCCGAAGTCCGAGACGGCGCCGCCGCCGGCCCCCAAGATCAGCGTTGCCAAACCGGTCGTCAAAAAGATTGTCGAAACCGATGTCTTCACCGGACGGTTTGAAGCGCAGGAAGATGTCGAACTCCGCGCCCGCGTCGCGGGCTACCTGCAGGAAATCCACTTCGAGGACGGCGCTCTGGTCGAGGCCGGCGATCTGCTGTTCACCATCGACCAGAAGCAATTCCAGGCAGAACTCGAAAATGCCCAGTCCAGTGTTGAAGTCGCACAGAGCCGCCTTGACCTGACCAAGGAAGAGTTCGAGCGCGGACAGAAACTCCGCACTTCCGGCACCATTGCCGCATCTACCCAGGACCAGCGACGCCAGGAATACCTGGCCGCACAGGCAGAGCTTGCCGGTGCCACCGCGCGGCTTCGCACTGCCCAGTTGAACCTCGGTTACACCAAAATCTATTCGCCGGTTAAAGGGCGTATCGGACGCAACCTGATATCGATCGGCAACCTCGTTCAGGCCAATTCCACGGTACTGGCCTCAATCGTGTCACTTGACCCGATCTACTTCTATTTCGATGTGGATGAGCGTTCCTACCTTGCCTATTCCAGATTGGGCCGCAACGGCACAGGGCCATCCGGCAGATTGGCGCCCTATGAGGTGAAGATACAGCTCACCGACGAGGACGAACCGAAGCACACCGGCAACCTTGATTTTCTCAACAACCGCATCGACAACGCAACCGGCACCATGCGCGGACGTGCTGTCATTACCAATAGCGACCTGTTCCTGCAGCCCGGCCTGTTCGGGCGCATATCGATTCCCGGATCCAACGAGTATGAAGGCGTGCTGATACCGGATCAGGCTGTCGGGACGGATCAGAACCGGCGCATCGTGTTCGTGGTAGGTGAAAACAACGTTCTCACGCCTACCGTCATCAGGCCCGGCCCGCGCATTGACGGTTATCGCCTGGTTCGCACCGGCCTCAAGGGGGGCGAAACCATCGTGGTCAACGGCCTTGCCAGGGTTCGTCCGGGCATGACCATAGATCCCCAATTGCAGGAACTTCCCCCTGTCGCAGCCAAGAACTAAGGGCAAACAGACATGCGCTTTGCCCACTTCTTCATCGACCGGCCCATATTTGCCAGCGTGATCTCGATCCTGATCGTGCTGATGGGGGCCATTTCCTATTTTCAACTGCCTGTCGGTCAATATCCCGACATCGCGCCTCCGACCATCGTGGTGACGGCAAATTACTCCGGCGCAGATGCGGAAACGGTCGCTGAAACCGTCGCGGCACCGATCGAGGAGGAGATCAACGGCATTGAGAACATGCTGTACATGTCGTCCTACTCGACCAGTGCCGGCACCATGGCGCTGACCATCACCTTCAAGAGCGGCACTGATCTGGACGATGCCCAGGTCCTGGTACAGAACCGGGTGGCGATTGCCGAGCCCCGCCTGCCCGAAGAAGTGCGCCGCGTCGGCATCACCACCCGCAAAAGCTCGCCTGACCTGATGATGGTGGTTCACATGCTGTCGCCCGACGACAGCCTGGATCAGCTCTACGTTTCCAACTATGCCCGCAACAATGTGCGCGATGTGCTGGTGCGGCTGGACGGTGTCGGCGACCTGACGATTTTCGGGGAACGGGAGTATTCGCTGCGGGTCTGGATCGACCCTGAAAAACTCGCCTCGTACGGCATGACTGCCGCCGACCTGCTGGCCTCCCTGCGCGAACAGAATGTGCAGGTATCGGGCGGCTCAATCGGCGCCGAACCGGCACCAAGCGACAATGACGTGACCTTCACGGTCACCACCCAGGGCCGGTTTTCCAACGTACGCCAGTTCCGTAATGTGATCGTCAAGGCCGGCGATGACGGCCGCCTGATCCGGCTGCAGGACGTGGCGCGGGTGGAAATCGGCGCCAAGAGCTACACAACCAATTCGTATCTCAACGGCAAACCAGCGGTTGCGCTGGCGATCTTCCAGCGTCCCGGAACCAATGCCTTGCAAAGTTCCGAGGAAATCATCGCTGCCATGGAGCAGCTGAAATCATCGTTTCCGCCCGGCATCGAATACCAGATCGTCTACAACCCGACCGAGTTCATCGCGGAGTCCGTAAACGAGGTCTACAAGACGCTGTTTGAGGCGATCCTGCTGGTTGTGCTGGTGGTTGTTGTATTCCTGCAATCCTGGCGCACGGCGATCATTCCAATCGTGGCCATACCCGTCTCCCTGATTGGCACGTTCATGGTGATGTTGACGTTTGGGTTTTCGCTCAACACACTGACACTGTTCGGTTTGGTTCTCGCCATCGGCATCGTGGTCGACGATGCCATCGTGGTTGTGGAAAACGTTGAACGCAATATCGCCAACGGAATGTCACCCAGACAAGCCTCGCACCAGACAATTGATGAGGTTGGTTCAGCGGTCATTGCCATCTCGCTGGTGCTTGTTGCCGTGTTTATCCCGACCGCCTTCGTGCCGGGTATCTCCGGTGCGTTCTACAAGCAGTTCGCCATCACCATCGCCACGTCTACGGTCATTTCTGCTATCAACTCGCTGACCCTGTCACCGGCACTGGCGGCCTTGCTGTTGAAGCCCCATGATGCGCCCAGGTCCAATTCCATCCTGGCCAGAGCCGGCGGTTGGGCAGCAGACAAGTTCAATTCCGGTTTCGACAGGACGAGCAATGGCTATGCCCGCGCGGTTGGGTTTGTGTCGCGCCGCACCGTTATGGGTCTGGTGATTTACGCCGGTCTCATCGGCCTCACCGTGTGGACATTCGGCAAGGTGCCCGGCGGGTTCATTCCGCAAACCGATCAGGGCTACGGCATTGTTGCCATCCAGTTGCCAGAAGGCGCTTCACTGGATCGAACCGACAAGGTTGTTCAGCGCGCAACCGAGATCATCAAGGAGACCCCCGGTGTCAAGGATGCCGTCGCCTTTGCTGGTTTTTCCGGCGCGACATTTACGTCAGCCACCAACGCGGCGGCTATATTCGCGACATTTGACGACTTCGCCGAACGCAACCAGGAGGGCCAGTCATCACAACAGATCATCGGGTCACTGTTCGGACGCCTGCAACAGATCGAGGAAGCGTTTATCATAGCCATTGAGCCGCCATCGGTGCGTGGTGTTGGCCAGGGCGGCGGCTTCAAGATGCAGATCCAGGAACGCAGCGGCACCAAGATGGACCGCCCGCTGGCTACTGCCTTCGCCATGATGGGACAGGCACAACAGACAGCGGGCGTTGACCGCGTCTTCACCACCTTCTCCAATTCCAGCCCGTCCTACTATCTGGAGATAGACCGGGTCAAAGCCCAGCAGTTGCAGGTATCCATCGGGGCCATTTTCGAAACGCTGGAGCTCAATCTCGGCTCATCCTTCGTGAACGATTTCACCGCGTTCGGCAGGCGCTATGACGTGCGCATGCAGGCAGACCAGTCGTTCAGGCTGGAGAAGGAAGACATTGCCCGGCTCAAGGTGCGCTCGACCACCGGCGCGCTGGTGCCGCTGGGCACCCTTGTCGAAATCCGCGATACCAGCGGTCCTTATCTTGTCCAGCGCTACAACCAGTTCGTGTCGGTGCCGCTGCAGGGTGCGACAGCGCCCGGTGTCTCAACCGGCGAAGCACTGGAAATCATGGAAAACATGGCTGCGCAGAACCTGCCGCAGGGCATGACGTTTGAATGGACCGAGCTGGCGCTGCAGGAAAAACAGACCGGAAATACCGCCTTGTTCCTGTTTGCGCTCGCCATCGCGGTGGTGTTCCTGCTGCTGGCGGCACAATACGAAAGCTGGACCCTGCCCATGGCGATCATGCTGATCGTACCGCTGTCCATGCTGGCTGCGCTGCTCGGGGTCATGCTGCGCGGCATGGACAACAACATCCTGACCCAGATCGGCCTGATCGTGCTGGTCGGCCTGGCAGCCAAGAACGCCATTTTGATTGTCGAGTTTGCCCGGCAGGAGGAAGACGACGGCAAGCCGCTTCTCGATGCCATTGTCAACGCCTGCCGGCTGCGCCTGCGACCCATCCTGATGACCGCATTTGCGTTCATCCTCGGCGTCGTTCCGCTGGTGATCGCCAGCGGGCCGGGTGCGGAACTGCGTCAGGCACTTGGAACCGCTGTGTTCTTCGGCATGCTCGGCGTGACATTCCTGGGCCTGTTCCTGACACCGGTGTTCTACGTGGCAATCCGTTCGATCTCACAACGCCTGTCAGGCAAACAGCCCAAGCCGGCCGTCGCCGATGACACTGCGGTCTAGAGCCTGTCCGGCTGGAAGACAGCAATGGCCGCCGACATCAATTGCATCAGTTCGGCCTCCTTGCCCGGTGTGTTGACTGCAATGCGGGCATGGTCCCGGGCGAACTCAGACATGTCGATTTCACCCTCGGAGACAGACAGCAGGGCCTCATAGGAGGCCTCCAGCACGACATCAGGTGCAGACGCCTGCCCTGCCTGCATGAGGGCCTGTCCCTGGCGTGCCACCAGCGCAAAGGGCTCGTCATCGATGATGAACTGAACCTCAAGATCGATGTCAGAGGTGATCACCCGCTGGCACGCGGTTCCCAGCGTGACCGCAACGGTTCGCATATTGCCCGGATCGACAACCTCGCCTTCCGGCGCAAACTGGCCGCCAAACAGCGCCAGGTCGAACAGGATGTTGCGGGTTCCCCGGCCAAGATCCGTCAGGGAGTAGAGCGTGGTGCCATGAACACCGGCATTTTTAGATATCAGGCCATCGGCCACCAGCTTGTTTAACCGGTCGGTCAGCAGATTGGCGGCTATGCCGGTCAATCCGTGCTGCAGATCGGAAAACCGTGCCGGCCCGGCATGCAGGTCTCTCAGGATCAGCAGTGTCCAGCGGTCACCGATCCTGTCCAGTCCGCGCGCAATCGGGCACAGCAGTTTGTAGGAACGAACCTTCGCCATCACGACCTCACGGGTTTGTTACTTTATTTTTTAAAGTAATTACTTTATCGAATTAAGCAGCTTAGCAATAAGGATCAATCGCAATGTCTTCAAGGCCGAAAATTCTCGTCACCAGCGCTGCCGGCAAGACCGGGCTGCCGACAGCCCTGCAACTGCTTGAAAAGGGTTACCCGGTTCGCGCGTTTGTCAGACGCACCGATCATCGTTCGCAGGCGCTGGAACGCGCCGGCGCGGAAATTTTCGTGGGCAACCAGTACGCCATGGGCGACATGCAGGCGGCAATGCAAGGAGTTCAAAGGGCTTATCAATGCGCACCAACTGCACCCAACGGCCTGCACTTCAATGCCGTGTTTACCGCCGCAGCCTTTGAGGCGGATCTGGAACATGTCGTGACGCTCAGCCAGTGGCTGTCCTGCCGGGATCATCCCTCCCTGTTCACGCGGGAAGTCTATCTCGCAGACCTGTTGATCCGGATGCGCCCGGACATGACGGTGACCACCGTCAATGTCGGCTGGTTTGCCGATAACTACCTGATGGTCCTCGACATGGCCGCTCATCTGGGCCTGCTGGCCATGCCGCTGGGCGACGGAGACGCAAAGACCAACGCACCGCCATCCAATGATGATATTGCCAGTGTCGCGGTTGGCGCGCTGTGCGATCCTGCCAGGCATGCCGGCAAAACCTACCGTCCGACCGGACCTGAACTGCTGTCCCCGAACCAAATCGCCGCGGCCATGGGCAAGGCGCTCGGCCGCCGGGTCGGATACCGCAACATCTCCGAGAAGATGATGCTGAAGGCGCTCAAGGCACATCCCCCGTCGAACTATTCCGATGCTGCCGTGTCACAACTGAAGATTTACGCTGACGAGTACCGTCGCGGCACGTTTGCGGTGAATGCGCCGACAGCCGATGTGCGTGTTGTTGGCGGGCGCGAACCAAAAGACTTTGAAACCATTGTTCGCGAGGCCGTGGCGGAACGCCGGGACCTGCGCCCGGGTTTCGTTCGCAAACTGCAGGCAATGGCCGGCTTCATCAAACTCCTTGCAACCACGCCGCCTGACATTTCCTCCATCGAAACCGACAAGGACTTCGTTTTGCTGAACAATCCGGTATTCAGTCAGGATGACCCGGACTGGTGTGTCACTCACCAACCCGTTACCGAAAGGTTGCAGAGACATCTGGCACAGCCGTCGCCGATGTCACCGCGAGCACCGGCATAACCCCCGACCAGTCAGCCGGCAGTTGAACGCATTGCGTCAATGTGTGTCTTTTGCAGTCAGGCCGGAAAGTGGTTTCATGGCCGTCCCGAACCGGAGACAGGCCGCACAATGACGCTGCCCAAGCTGATCGTATGGTACAATACAAAGTGCCCCGTTTGTAATGGCGGTATCGAATGGCAGTCGAACCGGCTGGTCAAGGCCGCCAGGGCCGGGGCCATTGAATTCCGCGACATCAATCTCGAACCGGACGCGCTCAGCCATATACCGGCAAGCGTTGAAGATGTCCGGCGCAGGCTGCATGGCATGGACACCACCGGCCAGACCTTTATCGGCGCTGACTGTGCAATCGAAATATGGCTGCGCACACCAGGCGACAACTTGCTCGGCAAGCTTGCCGGCTCCGCCGCCGTTCGACCGGTAGCCCGGTTTGTGTATGACCGCTTCGCCGACCTGCTGTATTCATGGAACCGCCGCAAAGGTCATTGGTAGAAACACACGTTTCGCAGCAGTGAAAGCGCGCCGGTTTCAGCCCCAAAAATCGAACACGGGCATCGTCTACACTTGTTCGACCCGATATCCCGCGCGCGGAAAATGCACATGTAGATTGCCGGTATCAGCTTCGGACCGGCGAACCGTGATCGTGTCACAGCTCAGCGCCACTACCGTTCCGGCGACCGGTTGTTCGCCGCCATCTACGTCCGGCGATATGGTGACCTGCATGCCGGGTTCAAGTCCCTGAGGATCATTGCCGTCCTCACCTTCAATCGGCACGGGTTCACATGCCCCGGCGCGATCAATGGCGTCTTGCGGCGACATGTCTGTGACACTGCCATGGCCGAGCTTACGGACATTGTCTTCCCATCTTTCCAGCGCCGGAAATTCTGACAGGAACACCGGACCCCGATCCCAGCGGCCGCGCAGAAACCACACCACATGATAAAATTGCGCATCAACTGCTGCAGGTGCACGCCCGAGCAGGAAATCACGTCCATCGCCAAGCTGACGATCCAGCCAGGCAAGCGGCGCACGGACCTGTGACACGAGATGGGGCAGCCCGGCATTGGCCGCCTTCAGGCCTTCTGCCCAGTTTTCACCGAAATACAGCCTGCCGCGGTCTGCCGCAAATTCCTGCGGCAGCTGATCGCCCGCCGACCCCAGAACGATTTTCACCCCCAGATCAAAAAGTCCGCCATCGGTCCACCGGCTGAGACACCACATCAGGCCGGAATCTGTACCAGGGAAGAAGCCCGGTGACGGGTAGCGTCGATCCAGCTCCCTGATAATGCACTGGCTGTCGCAATAGATATCGGCGCCGATCTGCACCACCGGCGTGCGCCGGTATCCACCGGTCAACGCGGTCAGGAACGGCTTTGGCGGCAGGCGCGGAATCTCCACATTGCGCCAGCCCAGGCCCTTGATGCCAAAAGCGACCCGGGCCTTTTCGGCCACCGGAGACTGGGGATAATTATGCAGGATGATTTCGGATGCGGGGTCTGACATTTTGCGTCTCTACCTCACCACACCAGGCAGCTCTTCCAGGCTGTCGAGCAGCATGTCGGGCGTGCCGGGAATGCGGTCGTCCTTGAGGCCGTACCGGTCGATGCGGGCAACCTGGAAACCAAAGCTTTTCGATGCCTGTGCGTCCCAGGTATTGGCCGACACGAAACAGATTTCCGATCTCTGTGAAACGCCCATACGATCCACCGCCTGCTGGTACACACGCGGGTCAGGCTTGAAAATCCCAACATCGTCCACTGAAATGTTTTCATCCAGAAAGGCATCGATCCCGGACGATTTCACCGCCGCATCCAGCATGTCCGGCGATCCGTTGGACAGGATGGCGGTGCCGACACCCAGCTGCTTCAGGGCCTTGAGACAGACAACCGCATCATCATAGGCCGCCAGATGCAGGTACAGATCCATCAGGTCATCGCGTAGGCCCTTATCCTCGATGGAAAACGCTTCCAGCGTATAGTCAAGCGCATCACCGGTAACCTGCCAGAACGGGACATACGCCTTCATCAGTGACCGCAGCCATGTGTACTCCAGCTGTTTCTGCCGCCAAAGTTTGGAAACCGCGTCTGCGTCCTTTCCGATGCGCGAGGAAAGTTGCGCCACCGGCGCATGAACGTTCAGCAATGTGCCATAGGCATCGAACACGCATGCCTTGATGCCCGCAAGTTTCACAGCCATGTTGGGTATCCTTGTAAATTTGTGAGTTGTCAGGGCCGCGCCCTAGTCTGATAAGTTGATTGCAGTATGATGCCCGTTCAATCAAGAGAGTAACCCACCATATGGCACACGACCATGATCACGATCACCACCATCACGACGGTGACCATTCCGAACTGTCCGAGACCGCGCTCAGGGTCAAGGCGCTGGAAAGCCTGCTGGTGGAAAAAGGCTATGTCGATCCGGCTGCCCTTGATGAACTGATCGAGACCTATGAAACCCGTGTCGGCCCGCGCAACGGGGCACAGGTGGTTGCAAAAGCCTGGACTGATGCAGCATTCATGGAAAAACTGCGCAGCGATGCGACCAATGCCATTGCCGACATGGGCTTTATCGGCCGCCAGGGTGAGCACATGGTGGCGGTGGAAAACACCGAAGACACCCACAACATGGTCGTGTGCACGCTGTGCTCGTGTTATCCGTGGCCCGTCCTGGGACTGCCTCCGGTCTGGTACAAGGCCCCGCCCTACCGGTCGCGCGCCGTTTCCGACCCGCGCGGCGTACTGGCTGAATTTGGTGTGCAACTGCCGGAAAATGTCGGTGTAAAGGTGTGGGATTCCACCGCTGAAATCAGATACCTGGTCATTCCGCAGCGCCCGCAGGGGACCGAGGGGTGGAGCGCAGACAAGCTTGCCACACTGGTCACCCGCAATTCCATGATCGGTACCGGGCTCGCACTGACGCCTGACCAGGTGGCGTCATGAACGGCGGCCAGGATCTCGGTGGCGTCCATGGCCTCGGCCCCATCGACCCGGAAATTGACGAGCCGGTGTTTCATGCCCAGTGGGAGAAGCGTGCCTTTGCGCTGACCCTTGCCATGGGATTTTACGGCCAGTGGAACATCGACCAGGGCCGCCATGCCCGCGAAAGCATGCACCCGGCCAAATACATGACCTCCAGCTATTACCAGATCTGGACCGAAGGCCTGATCAAGCTGATGCTGGACACCGGGTTTGTGGTGCCGGGTGAAGTGCATCTGGGCCGGCAGGAAGTAACCCCGCGAGATTTGCATCGCGACCCCGTGGGTGCGGACGAAGTCGCCGCCATTCTGGCAAAGGGCGGACCCGCGTCACGTGACCTCGACACAAAACCGAAATTCAAAACCGGCAGCAAGGTGCGCGCCATACGCATGAACCCGGATGGCCATACACGGCTGCCGCGGTATCTGCGTGGTTGCGAAGGCGAAATCGTCGCTTACCATAACGGCCACGTGTTTCCGGACACCAACGCCCACGGCAAGGGTGAAAACCCGCAACACCTTTATACGGTGCGATTTGCAGCCCGGGAGCTGTGGGGCGCGGACGCCCCGGCCAATGACTGCATGCACGCAGACCTTTGGGAGAGTTATCTTGTCCCTGCCTGAAGATGTCAGACGGCTTCCCGGCCTGGTCACGGAGGGCGATGAAGCGGTGTTTGCCGAACCCTGGCAGGCGCAGGCCTTCGCCATGACCGTCAAGCTGCATGAGAAAGGCCTGTTCACCTGGGCCGAATGGGCTGCCGCGCTCAGTGCGGAAATTGCCGCCGCCGGTCCCGATGACCCGGCGGAGAACTATTACATGCGCTGGCTCGCCGCCCTTGAGAAGATCACCCAGGAAAAAGGTGCATTGAGCGAAACTGAACGTCTTGAACGCAGGGATGCCTGGGACCGGGCAGCCAAGGCCACACCACACGGCAGCCCGATTGAACTCGGCGCCGAGACACGAAGCTGACCAATCATGAAAACAGTTGATCTGGGAACCTTCACCGAACCGGTGCTGATCTGCGGCGGTGCCTACGGCAACCTGCAGGCACTTAAGGCGCTCGCCGAACTGCAATTGTCACTTGGCATCAGCGACGCCTGTGTCATTCACTCAGGCGATGCGGTCGCCTACTGTGCCGACACCGAGGCGTCGGTGCAGTTCATGGCAGCGCGCCGGTGGCACGCCATCAAGGGCAATGTCGAAGAACAGATTGCACTGGGTGCGGCTGATTGCGGCTGCGGATTTGAAGAGGGCTCTGCCTGCGATGTTGCGTCTGCACGCTGGTATGCCCATGCTGTGGCGACCCTGTCTGTACAAAGCAGACAATGGATGTCTGGGCTGCCCCGGCAGCTGACTTTCTCGATCAGCGGTATCTCCGCACGGGTTGTGCATGGCTCCGTCCAGCAGACCAACCGCTTCATGTTTGCGTCCCTGCCCGACATCGAGTTTGAGCAGGAACTGGATGACGCCGGTGCTGATCTGGTGATTGCGGGACACACCGGCATCCCGTTCACCAGGACAATCGGCAATCGCTGCTGGCACAACACAGGTGCGCTTGGCATGCCCGCCAATGACGGCACCAGCCGGGTCTGGGCGTCCTTGCTGAGGCCTGAACCGGACGGCCTCGGCATTACGCATCATGCAATTGAGTTTGATGCCCTTACCGCAGCTGAAGGCATACGGGCGGAAAATTTACCGGCAGGATACGCACACGGTCTGAAAACCGGTCTGTGGCCATCGCTGGACGTACTTCCTGATCGCGAACGCGTGACAACCGGTCAGGCATTGCTGCTGGATGGCCAGACGTTTCACTTGACCCGCCGGGCCTCAATAGCGGCTGAATGAGACTTGCTGCGGCCCTGAACATACGATCAGGTCTTACATCCCGGCGGTAACGGTCAATGGCGAACCGCAATGTCAGTTGACTCGATGCCGGCAACCCGGATTTTGCCGGCAAACTTGCGCCGGCCAGGCCGGAAAGCGTTTGGCCTTTCATCATCGACTGATGGCTTTTCCGTCGTCATCCCAGTCGTTCCAACCCTGAAACAGGATAGGCTCTGCTTCGTCCAGGGTCGACAGGTGCAGGCGCCAATCGGTCAGGTTCTGCGCCAGCCGTGAGTGCAGGCTGTCTTCGTCCTCATAGCTGTAGCCATGGCCTTGAACACCGTAGGAAACGAAAGGCGGCAAGACCGAAAAACCCATGTAATGCAGGGAATAGTGAACCGGCCAAAGCATGGTTTCAAAATCACCGCCACGACTGCCGGGTCCGAACGCCTTGCGAGGTGCACCCGTGGTGACAGACACCAGCGCCCGCTTACCTTTGAAGTAACCGGTACCGTAGCGCATCTGGCTGGTGTAGAGCCCGCCATTCACGAAAACCCGATCCATCCACCCCTTCAGTATGGCGGGTGGCCCATGCCACCACAGGGGGAACTGCAAGATAATCAAGTCAGCACGTTCCAGATTACCAATCTCGGTCTGGATTTGCTTTGGTAACGTGCCGTTTTGCCAGGCATGACGCTGCTCGGCCAGGGCCGAAAACGTCTCCGTATCGGATCGGTCCGCATAGTGCGCTCCTCGCTCTACCGGATCGAAGTTCAACCGATGCAGGTCATTTGTGGTTACACTGTAGCCGCAATCCAGCAAGGATTGACGGGCGGTTCTGGTCAACGTGCCGTTGTACGACGATGGCTCTGGATGAGCATGAACGATGTGTGCGTGCAATTTGGCTGGCTCCTGCGAGTATCTCTGTCCGGACTATCATCCGATGTTCTATTTTGTTAGTAAATCGAACAAAATTGCAGACGGACTTTTCAAAAATGAACAGCTCTCTTGACTGGAACGACTACAAGATCGTCCTGCAGATTGCGGATGCAGGATCACTGTCCGGCGCCGCCCGGCAGGCCGGATCGAGCCATCCGACGATGTTTCGACGAATAAACGCGGTTGAAGAAAAGCTTGGTGTGCGGTTGTTCGAGCGGTTCCGTAGCGGATATCAGCCAACGGCCGCCGGTGAAGAGATCGTGGCTGCAGCGCGCCAGATTGCCGAGTTGACCAACAAAACAGAACGGCGCATGTCGGGCCGTGATCTGCGGCCGTCCGGACTGGTACGCATCGCGACAACCGATACGCTTCTGTACGCGCTGCTTGCGCCGGAGATCGCCCGGTTGAGACGGCTTGAGCCAGACATCACGCTTGAAATCGTCGTTTCCAATGAGATTTCCGATCTGTCTCTCAGGGAAGCTGACATTGCGATCCGGCCGTCTTCAACCCCGGACCCACATCTGTTTGGACGTAAGCTGGGTATCATCAGCCAGGGCATTTATGCTCGGCACAACGTTGAACTGAGCGCGCAGGACCCACAATCGCTGGCTTCGCTACCATGGCTCGGACCGAGCCCGTCTATGCCCTATAGTCAGCTGCACTCCTGGATGAAAGACAACGGATATGATGATGCGTGTGTCTGCACGGCGGACACAGTGCTCGGGCTCTACACAGGGGTCCGTTCAGGCATCGGAATAGCGGTCCTGCCGGATTATCTGGCGGAACCGGACCCGGAACTGATCCGCCTTGGCGCCCATGTCGATGAAGTTGCCGTCGAACTCTGGCTCCTGACGCATCCCGATCTGCGCCACACCGCACGTGTACGCGCGGTTCTTGATCATTTTGCCGGTTCTGAACCAGTCCGGGCGCGGTTGCTGCAGGAACAAGGCGGATAATTGTCCGTTTCTCGATCCGTTGCCCCGCCTTGCTTCACCTTCATGCCCATGCTGTGATGCCGTAAGGGAGCATACGGGAGGAAAGGTACATGTCAAAAAGCGCTGACAACAAGCTTGCCGGCAAGCCGCAGCATAATGGCAAGAAGATTTGCAACGCGGCCTATGAAAAGGCGTTGACCCGGCAACAAATCGAACTGGTCAAACTTCAGGAATGGGTAAAACACACCGGTCACAGGGTGGCCATTGTTTTTGAGGGCCGCGACGCTGCCGGCAAAGGCGGCACCATCAAGCGTATCACCGAAGCCCTGAATCCGCGCATCTGCCACGTGGTAGCCCTGCCCGCGCCGACGGAACGGGAAAAAACCCAGTGGTATTTCCAGCGCTATGTGCCGCACCTGCCGGCAGCCGGAGAGATCGTTATCTTTGACCGGTCCTGGTACAATCGCGCCGGTGTCGAACGGGTCATGGGGTTTTGTACGGACGAAGAATACCGGGAATTCATGCGCAGCTGTCCCGAATTCGAACGCATGCTGGTACGCGCCGGCATTCAGTTGATCAAGTACTGGTTCTCGGTCAGCGATGAAGAACAGGAACGCCGGTTTCAAAAACGCCTGACAGATCCCACCAAGCGCTGGAAACTGAGCCCAATGGATCTGGAAAGCCGAAAACGCTGGGTCGACTATTCGAAAGCCAAGGACATGATGTTTGCCCATACCGACATAAAGCAGGCGCCATGGTATGTCGTGGCGTCCGACGTCAAGAAACACGCTCGTCTCAACTGCATCAGTCACTTGCTGTCATTGATACCGTACGAAGACGTCACGCCGGAAACCGTGGACCTGGAAGAACGCCCGGAACAGGCCGGTTATGTCCGCCCGCCCATGGACGAGCAGACGTTTGTACCGGAGATCCATCATTCGATTTAGGCGTGCTTACAATTCAGCCGCCGCCCCGGGCTTCGGCTCGCGATTTGACGTCGCGCGCGAGCACGTCCACGGCAAGAAAGGCTGCTCCCTTTGTAACCGGTGAGAAAAACCAGGCTGGTGCGAGAAGACGGTCATAGTCCACAGAGACCTTCAGCCGCGTGCCATCACCGTCAGGCTCCGCCTCGTAGACAAGCCTTTTGTGTGCGACCCAGGCTGCAATCGGACTTGTATCTGAGATAACTTCGAACACCGCCGCCGTTGACGTGCGCTCAACGACACGAAAGGTAAGATAACCGGTTCCCTCGCGTCCCTGAATTTTTACCTTGCGCATTGCACCAAGTCTTGTTCCCTGATCAATCACGACGTCGACCGGATGCGGCAGGATTCTGAGAAACCCGGGAAGTGGAAATTCAGGTGACGTGGCCTGTTCCATTGTTTGCCAGACATGGTCCGGACCCGCGCCGACATGGTACGACGCTGTGCTGCGGCCGGCAGGCCCGAAGGCATAGGTGTTCGGAAGACCCTCAAGGCTCGCAAGGCACAGCACGAGAGTTGTTGCGGCAATACTGCCGAAATCGAAAAGACGGCTGTTACTGTCGTGCCGGTCATTGCGCCTGAAGCGCCTGATGATTGCTGCGCACGTCTTGAAAAACACATAGACAGCGAAGGCGGCAATGCCCGCAATGATGGTAATAATCGCAACACAGAATACCACCACCAGTACGCCACCGAGCTCCATGAGGTCCGCAGCTTGGGCCGGCATTGGCGCAATGGCGTTTACCGACAGGACAACAAATGCCAGGCCGACAGCCGATTGCGCGCTGCGCCGGTAGACGATGATTGAAAACCCGCGTGACAGACCTTGCGTGGCCGCAATCCAGATGAGGTGGAATGTCATGATCACCAGAAGCGGTGCAATAAACTGCAGGCCTGTTGTGAGATAGACAGACTGCGAAACATGCCAGGCATATATCAATGCCAGACTGGCCGCGAAGATGTGCACAATCGAGCTGGCCGGAAAATGGGTGCGACGCCACATGTTTTTGTTCCACCTCGCTGGCCGGTGTCGGTTTTCATTTCGCGGTGTCTGTGCCGGAAATTGGCCGTGAAACTGAACAGGACCAGGCCAGGCCCAGTTCTTTCACAGCCCCGGCGCCTAGTCCTTGGCCGGTTTTGCCGGCTTCCCGGTGGTTGCTGCCGCCCACATGGCTTTTTGGATCTGGCCGAACCCCTCAATGCCCGGTGTCATCCAGGTTTTCATGATTTCTGATGGATCGAGCTGATCCATCTGGCTTTCCATCTGGGCCTGCATCTTGGCCATCATGGCCTTTTGCATCGGCTGCACATCAGGCAGTCCGAAAAACGTGCGCGCCTCTTCCGGCGTGCAATCGATATCGACAGTAACTTTCATGAGATTCTCCATTCAAAGACAAGTGAATGGAAGCAAGTCTAGAGCAACATGGGTTCGACTGAACCCATAAAGTTGCTCTAGCACTTTTGAAAGCGATCAGGTTTATGATTTAGCCCAAGGTGGCAAGCCCGGGGAAAGTTTCAATCATCCAGTAGGACAGCGCGGTAAACGTGCCGGTCAGGAACAGCACGCCTGTCACCACCAGCATGCCGCCCATGGTCTTTTCAACCAGGCCGAGATGGCGGCGAAACTTTTTCATGAACACCAGGAACTGCGGCATGGCAACGGCTGCCAGCAGGAACGGCACACCCAGCCCGGCAGAATATATCGCCAGCAACCCCGCTCCCTTGGTCACACTGTCAGCCGACCCGGCGACCGTCAGGATAGCCGCCAGAACCGGTCCGATGCACGGCGTCCATCCGAGCGCAAAGGCAAGCCCGATGGCATAGGCGCCGAACAGCCCAACCGGTTTTGCTTCCTGCTGATAGCGCACTTCACGCGACAGGAAACCGATGCGGAACGCACCGAGAAAGTGCAGCCCCATGATGATGATGATGACACCGGCGACCGACGTCAGCACAGGGAAGTTCATGCTGCCGATGGTGATTTCCCAGGTGGTGGCTTCCCTGAGCCACTGCCCGATCACACTGGCGGATGCACCCAGCGCAATGAACACGGTGGAAAATCCCAGTACGAACAGGACCGAGGCAGCCAGTGCCCTGCGCTGTACGGAATTGTCGGTTTCAGATTCTCCCGTCAGTTCTTCAAGTGACGTACCGGCAATGAAGCACAGGTAAGGCGGCACCAGCGGCAGTACGCAAGGGCTCAGAAAACTCAGCAGTCCGGCAAAGAATGCCGCCCATATCGATACGTCCAGTCCCATGTTTTCCTTGCCTGAAACCGTGTTCCGGTAATTTCGCCCGAAAGTGCTGGTAAATGCGCCTCGATGCAACAGCCAACCGGGCAATTCACTGTCACATGTACGTTAGAACACGACCGTTCCCGGGACGTTGTGGTCAGGCTTGCAAATCGCGGATTCATGCAGGTTTCCAGCGCCAACCCCCTGTTCAAAGCCACCCACACCGCTGTTCAACCTGTGTCAAAGTTAATTTGCAAATCACGACTGTTGCGCAATAATGCAAATGACAAATCACGTTTTTGCTGCAAACGGCGGCTAATACTGGTATTTCCGGCATCTCGAGAACGGAACGCATCATGACCGTATTGTCGACAAAACACAGTGCTGCATGTGCTGGCCTGGTGATCGCTGCCCTCGCTTGTTCGCCTGGTGCCGCCGCCCATCCGCATGTCTGGTCAGAAATGCGCGCGGATATCATGCTGGATGAGCAAAGTAGGGCAACCGGCATCCACGTAGAGTGGATTTTCGATCAGGGCTATACCGAAGCAGCGATCGAAGGCATGGACGCCGACAAGGACGGTGTCTACACCGCTGCCGAACTGCAGCCGGTTGTGGACGAAAACATCAAGGCGCTGAAAGAGTTCCGGTATTTTACCTTTGCCAAATCGAACGGCAAGGATATCCCGTATGCCGATGTCACAGAATATGGCCAACGGATAAATGATCAGGGCCGGTTGTCGATGATCTTCGTTGTGCCGTTTGCAGCGCCGATAGACCTGAAGACAGCAAACTTTAACTACAAGATCTATGATCCGGATTTCTTCATTGCCTTTGACTATATCAAGGGTGAAACAGTTTCTGCCATTGGCAAGTTGCCCAAAGGCTGTAAAATCAATGTCGGCAAGCTGGCCTTCGACGAAAACATTGAGCAGACCAGACAGGAACTGGCGGATAAACCTGTTGACTGGCAACCGGAGCAGCCGCAGGACTTTGGTTCATTATTCGCACAACCTGTTTCGGTTTCCTGTGAGCCGACAGCAAGTTAACCGCAAGAGGCTTCCTTGATCCGCATTTTTCTTGTCCTGCTGGTATTTGCTGCAGCGTTGCTGCCCGGATGGCACATCGCACATGCCAACCCGTCCGGACCTGTTATGATTGCACAGTCTGATGCTGCCCAACCCTCCAAGGTGAAACCGGGCCAGCTCCTGCTGCAGCGCCGGGAGAATGCCAACGGTGCTAATACCGCACCAACCCTGACCGGTGAACCGGTCGAATGGATCAAGGCCCAGCAGCGTGCGTTTTACGGAAAAATGTCTGCGGCCCTGTCGGAGATGAAACGCGGATCTGCGTGGTCTGCGGCCCTGACCCTGATGGCCCTGAGTTTCGTCTATGGCATCCTGCATGCCGCAGGTCCCGGCCATGGCAAGGCCGTGGTGTCTGCCTGGCTGTTGGCCAACGAGCGCCAGTTGAAACGGGGCGTGATGATCTCCTTCATGGCGGCCTTTTTTCAGGCGATCACTGCCGTTGTACTGGTTTCCGCGCTGTTGCTGACAGTGAAGGCCGCAGCAAGCACGGCCAAATCCATGGCGATTGCTCTGGAAGCAACAAGTTACGGGCTGATTGCCTTGACTGGCCTGTGGCTGGTCTGGCAGGCGGTACGCCCACGACTGGCGCCAATTGCGGCTGTTTCGACAGCTCCTGCCCACGATCACCTCCATCTCCACGCACATCAACATGATCATCACGACCATCACCATGATCATCACGACCATCATCATGGTGATGATTGCGGTTGCGGTCATGCGCATATGCCGTCGGCGAAAGACCTCGATCAACCGGTGGACATCTGGAAGGCCGTAACCATCGCCTTTGCCGTGGGTATCAGGCCGTGCACCGGCGGCATTCTGGTGTTGCTGTTTTCCTCGGCACTGGGTCTGTACTGGGCAGGTGTGGTGGCGACCTTTGTCATGGCACTGGGCACGGCCATTACCGTGTCGATCATTGCCAGCCTTGCCGTAAAGTCCCGCGACCTGGCATTGACATACTCAGGTCATAACGCCATGTGGCTGGACCGCACGGCTTTTGGCCTGAAACTCATGGGTGGGCTGTTCATCGCCTGTGTCGGTGGGCTATTGTTCTGGGCAACAGCCACCAACACCACGCCGTTGATCTAGGATCAGCACTCAAGGGCGTGGCGACAATAACGGACCTCAATCATGTTTTCCGTCAAAACACTGCTCGCCGGTCTGGCCCTGATTGTTTGTCTTTGCAGTCCAGGCCTGGCGCAGATCACCGAAGGCGATGACGGGCCGCTGCGCTTCGGCCGTTTCGAACATGAAGGCAAGGTCCATTACGGCTTTATTTCTTTCGGCGGCGTCCACACCCTGACCGGCAGTTTCTTCGACAAGGATACCGTCGTCACCGGCAATGTGATCCCGTTGGAGGAGGTAAAGGTGCTGCCGCCGGTCATTCCGGGTAAAGTCATCGGCATCGCACTGAACTACAAGAACCATGGCGGCAGCGGCGGCGACCTGCAGTTCTTCGCCAAACTGCCATCTTCGGTTATCGGTCACGAGGACATCATCACGCCGCCCAGGGGCTCGACCAACCTGCACTATGAAGGCGAGATGGTCATCGTCATGGGCGCGCGCGCCAAGAACGTATCGGAAAAAGACGCGCTGGGTTTTGTGTTCGGAGTCACTGCGGGAAACGACATCACCGAACGCAGTTTCGGATCAGGCGGCTTCACGGTGCTGAAGTCCAAGGGGTCCGACACGTTTGCGCCGCTGGGACCCTGGATTTCGCCGGGCCTGAGCATCGACAATCTGAAGTTCGAAACCAAGGTCAACGGCAAGACTGTGCAGAAGGGGTCGACCAAACAAATGATCCACTCATCGGCCAAGATCATTTCCGAACTGTCGCGCTACATGACACTTGAGCCGGGCGATGTGATCTACACCGGCACGGCAGGTACTACTGCCGCCCTGAAGGAGGGCGACGTGGTTGACGTGTTGCTGGAGGGTATCGGGCGCCTGCGCAACACCGTGGGCCCGATATCCAAATAGAGCAGCGTTTCGAAGTGCGCAGTTACTCTTTCGAGGTGGCCTTCTTGCCCATCGCAGTCACGGCCCCGGTCATTTTCTCGATCACCGGAGCAGCGTCGTCAAGACCGTAGCGCGACTTCAATGCCGCAGGGTCTGTGACCGCCAGCCAGGTCTTGCCGGCATCGTCGGTCCAGGCAAGGGCCTTCATCGGCAGATCGAAACCGGCTTCACGATTGACCTTCATCAGCGGTGTGCCGAGCTTGGGGTTGCCGAACAGCAGCAGTTGCGTCGGCGCCATGTCTTCACCGACCTTCTTGGCACCGGCGGCATGGTCAACCCGGGCAAACACCGTGATGCCCTTGTCCTTGAAGATCGCTTCCAGCCGGTCCAGCGTGGTGGCTGCATCATGGGCACTTTCCATCTTGATGGTGCCGTTGGCGGTATCACCGGCCAGGGCGGGTGCGACCGCCATGGAAAGGGAAATGGCGGCAGCGGCCAGGAAAGACTTGATCATTAGATTGCTCCTCAAAAAACCAACATGTTGGATGTCCTGTGTGGAATGTGTTTATGTCATGCTGACGGCAGGCAGGGTGCAAGTCACATTATCGTGGGGAATGACATGACGCCAAAAACTGACACGACCGGCCCTGTGGCAAACCAATGGCTGGTACTGGCGGGCTTTATAGGCCTGTGCCTGGCGGTGGCAGGCATTGCGGGGTGGGCGACCAATCAGTCAGTTGCCACCTGGTACCTGACCTTGGACCGGCCGTCCTGGACGCCGCCCAACTGGCTGTTTGCACCGGTGTGGACCGTGCTTTATGTGATGATGGCGGTGGCCGCCTGGCAGGTATGGCGCGTCGGCGGCGGTTTCAGGGGCAAGGCCCGGAGCGCACTGACGGCGTTCTTCGTACAGCTTGCATTGAATTTCGCCTGGTCATTTGCGTTCTTCGCCGCCCAGTCTCCTGCGCTTGGTCTGCTGGTCATTGTCGCCTTGTGGCTGGCTATCGCGGCAACCATCGCAGCGTTCCGGCCTATTGACCACCTAGCGGCATGGCTGCTCGCGCCTTACCTGCTATGGGTCAGCTACGCGACCGCGCTGAACTTCTCAATCTGGACGCTGAACTGAGTTCTAGACCGCTTTAGACCGTTGGGCGATTGATGAGCGCCGAATAGATTTCGGTCTCGCCGACCTCGCCAATGGCTTTGCCGTCCGTGCCGATCATGACGCTTTTACCGGTACGCCAACATTCAGCGATAATCTCGCGCATGGTGGCATCGGGTGACATCATCACGGGTGCTGCCTTGCCCTTGGCCACCTGTTTCGGCTTTGCCAGTTTCTTCATGATTGTCGCACCGGTCATCACATTGAGCGGGTTCATGTGCTGCACAAACTGCTCGACATAGGCATTGGCCGGTTTCAGCACGATTTCCTGTGGCGTGCCGGCCTGTACAATGCGGCCATCCTCCATGATCGCTATCCGGTTGCCGATTTTCATGGCTTCGTCGAGATCATGCGACACAAATATGATTGTGCGCTTCAGTTCGCGCTGCAGGTTCAGCAATTCGTCCTGCAGGTGCGTCCGGATCAGCGGATCAAGGGCTGAAAACGGCTCATCCATCAACAGGATGGGGGCTTGTGTTGTGAACGCACGCGCCAGGCCGACGCGCTGCTGCATACCACCTGACAGTTCATGTGCATAACGGTCCGCCCACTGATCCAGACTGACCAGCTTCAACTGTTCCGCAACCCGGCTTTTGCGTTCTGCGTCCGGCACACCTGCCAGTTCCAGGCCAAGCCCGACATTTTGTTCCACCGTGCGCCACGGCAGCAGGGCAAACTGCTGGAACACCATCGCCACCTGGCGCATGCGCAACTCGCGCAATTGCTGGTCACTGCACGAGGCAACATCGACCGGCGCGCCGTCGGTTGACACAATCACCTCGCCGCGTGCCGTCTCGTTGAGGCGGTTGACCGCGCGCAACAAGGTGGACTTGCCCGAGCCGGACAATCCCATCAGCACAAAAATCTCACCTTCGGCCACATCCAGCGAAGCGCCGGCGACTCCGAGCACTGCGCCGGTTTTTTCATTGATCTCCTGGCGGGTCGCCCCCTGATCCAGCAGACGCAGCGCATCTTCCTTGTTGTCACCGAAAATGATGTCGACGTTCTTGAAACTGACAGCGGTGCTGGTCATTTGCTCTGCCCCCCATTACCCGGTTCCTGAATTCGGCAGATGCGGTCCAGCATGATGGCGACCGCAACAATGGCGAGACCGGCTTCAATGCCCATTGGAATGTTGACCGTATTCAAGGCCCGCACCACCGGTTTTCCGAGCCCGTTGGCACCGATCAGCGCCGCGATCACCACCATGGACAGCGACAGCATGATGCACTGGGTGAGGCCCGCCATGATGGTCGGCATGGCAGCCGGCAACTCGACCTTTTTCAGCAACTGCCATTTGGTTGCGCCGAACGCCTGTCCGGCCTCGATCAACTGTTTCGGCACCGAGGTGATACCGAGATGGGTCAGCCTGATCGGTGCGGCTATGGAAAAGATAACCGTCGTCACCAGACCCGGCGCCAGCCCGAGGCCGAACAGGATCAGTGCCGGGATCAGGTAGACGAATGTCGGCAGGGTCTGCATCAGGTCCAGAATCGGTCGTAGGATGCGGAACAGCCACTCATTGTGTGCTGCCACGATACCCACCGGCACCCCGATCGCCATGGCCACCGTCGCTGCCCCGACAACCAGGGCCAGCGTTTCAACGGTCTCCTTCCATAAACCCTGGTTGATCACGAAAGCCAGGCAGGCCACTGCGATTGCCGGCACTTTCCACGATCGTGACAGCCACCACGCCAGTCCCGCAATCAACGCAATAATAATTATCGGTGGCGGCAGCAGCATCAGGTCAATCAGTGCCTTGAGAACTGCTTCTATGCCATCGGCGATACCGTCAAAAAACCAGTCAAAATTGTTCGTCAGCCAGTCGAAAAATTCTTTTCCACGTTTGCCAAGCAGAATTTTGTTGTCTTCGAGAAAAGCGCTGATCGGGTCCATGAGGTCAATCCGTGAAAGCCGGTTTATAGATCTGCTGCACTTGTGGTGTTGTCAAAGTGCAGAAAACAACGCTACCCGGTTTTGCCGTTCATGCAAAACCGGGTAGCACAAAGTCAGGTCAGGTCCGGATTACTTGAATGCGGATTTCGCTGCCATGCCGTCACCACCGTCGAATGTAGTGACACCGTCAAGCCAGGCATCCATCACGCCGGGATTGGCCTTGAGCCAGTTGGTGGCGGCCTTTTCCGGATCGGTGCCGTCATTGAGAATGGCGCCCATGATTTCGTTCTCCATCTTCAGCGTGAACTTGAGATTGGAGATGAGCTTGCCGGCGTTCGGGCATTCAGCGATATACCCCTTGCGCACATTGGTGTGCACCGTGGCGCCACCAAGGTTCGGGCCAAACACGTCATCGCCGCCTTCAAGATATGCCATCTCGAAATTGGCGTTCATCGGGTGCGGCTCCCAGCCAAGAAATACCAGATGCTCCTTCTTGCGGCCGGCCTTGGCAACGGCTGACAGCATGCCGGCTTCCGATGATTCAACAACCTCAAACCCCTTCAGCCCGAAGGTGTCTTTCTCGATCATGTCGAGGATCAGGCGGTTGCCGTCATTGCCCGGCTCGATACCGTAGATCTTGCCGTCAAGCTGATCCTTGAACTTGGCAATATCCTGGAATGTCTTGACGCCGGCTTCATAGGTGTACTTGGGCACCGCCAGCGTATATTTGGCACCTTCCAGGTTCGCGCCGATGGATTCCACGGAACCGTCTTCGCGGTAAGGTTTGATATCCGCTTCCATGGTCGGCATCCAGTTGCCGAGGAAGACGTCGATGTCACCGTTTTTCAGGGATGAATAGGTCACCGGCACAGACAGAACCTGGGTAACCGGCTCGTAGCCGAGCGCTTTCAGGACGACGGTCGCGGTTGCGGTTGTGGCAGTGATATCGGTCCAGCCAACATCTGAAAACCGGACCGCCTTACACGCTTCACTGTCGGCAGCCTGTGCCGCACTCATCGGAATGAATGCAAAGATCGCCGCTGCTGCGACACCCGTCATCACTTGTGAAATTGTCCTGATCATAAATATCTACTCCCTGTTTCAATTTTCATTCAATCACCTTCAAACAGTGATCTTCAGCGCTCTGGATTGGCCGGAATGTGCGCTGCAGCACACCTGCAAGTCAACAGCCCCGCAAAACTTAAGCTGTTTTTAATTGACTGATCAATTAAAAAAAATATCCTGTGGCTGAGTTCAACCCTGTTTGCGAGGCGAAATGCCAAAACTTGGCATGGGTCCGGTGCGCCGGAATCAACTGATAGAAGCAGCGATATCCTCGCTGCACGATTATGGCTATGCGGACACCACAGTTGCACGCATCGCCAGGAAAGCCGGTGTGTCTTCCGGCATCGTGCATCATTATTTCGACGGTAAGGACGGCCTGCTGTTCGCCACCATGCAGCACATGCTGAGCGACCTGCGCGCAGAAACCCTCAAGCGCCTGAAACAGGCACAGACCCCGCGCGCCAGACTGTCGGCGATTGTTGCCGCGAACTTCGCACCGAGCCAGTATTCACCCGATGTCATGACCGCGTGGCTGGCCCTGTACGGGTCGGCCCGCCAGTCATCGAACCTGACCCGGATACTGCGCCTGTACGATGCGCGGCTGAATTCCAACCTCAAACATGCCTTCAGCCAGCTGACCGCTCCCGAAAAGGCAACCGAGCTGGCAATCGGGGTATCCGCCCTGATTGACGGGGTCTGGTTGCGTGCTGCCCTGTTCGGCAACGTTTACAATCGCGATACCGCAATCCATCTCGTCGAGTCCTATATCGACAGCCAGCTCCCCCCGGGTCCGGGCTCCAGCACGCATTTGAGATTTCCATGAGCGACGCAACATTCGACTACATCATTATCGGTTCCGGCTCGGCCGGGTCGGTACTGGCCAGCCGCCTCACGCAGAACAGCAAGAACACCGTACTGGTACTGGAATATGGCGGCAGTGATTTCGGCCCGCTGATCCAGATGCCGTCGGCCCTGTCGATCCCGCTGAATACAAAAACCTACAATTGGGGATACTTGTCCGAGCCGGAACCGGGCCTGGCCAATCGCCGCATCACCGCGCCGCGCGGCAAGGTCATCGGCGGATCTTCATCGATCAACGGCATGGTCTATGTTCGCGGTCACGCCCGTGATTTCGACACATGGTCGGAGATGGGGGCAACCGGCTGGGCTTTTGCAGATGTGCTGCCCTATTACAAGCGCATGGAAACCTCGCATGGCGGCGAGGAAGGCTGGCGCGGCACCGACGGGCCGATGCACGTGACCCGCGGTGAACGGTCCAATCCGCTTTACCATGCCTTCGTCGAGGCGGCCGAACAGGCCGGATATCCGACTACAATCGACTATAACGGCCACCAGCAGGAAGGCTTCGGTGCTATGGAAATGACGGTCTGGAAAGGCCGCCGCTGGTCCGCCGCCAATGCCTATCTGCGGCCCGCGATGAAGCGAGACAATCTCAAGCTGATCACCCGGGCAAAAGCTCGCCGCATCGTACTGGAGAACAGGCGCGCCACCGGCGTGGAATATGAAAAGGGCGGCCACATCAAGATCGCGCACGCCCGCCGCGAGGTCATCATTGCCGCCAGCGCCTTCAATTCACCGCACCTGTTGCAGCTGTCCGGCATTGGCGACGCGGCCACCCTGAAGGCAGCCGGCATTGAACCCGTGCATCATTTGCCCGGCGTGGGCGCAAACCTGATGGATCATCTGGAAGTCTACTTCCAGTTGCACTCCAAAAAGCCGGTCACCCTGAACAACAGGCTCGGCCTCATCTCCAGGGGACTGATCGGCCTGCAGTGGCTGTTGTTCAAGACCGGGCTGGGCGCCACCAATCACTTTGAGTCCGCCGGGTTCATCCGGTCACGCGCCGGTATCGAGTATCCGGACATTCAATATCATTTCCTGCCCGGCGCCATCGCCTATGACGGCAAGCCGGCAACCAGCGGGCACGGCTTTCAGGTGCACGTCGGTCCCAACCGGTCAAAATCACGCGGCACGGTCACTCCTGTCAGCGCCAGCCCGGACGATGCGCCGAAACTGACCTTCAACTACATGTCCAAAGACGAGGACTGGCAGGAGTTCCGCTCCTGCATTCGTCTGACCCGCGAAATCATCAACCAGCCGGCCATGCAGGAATATGCCAATGGCGAAATTCAACCCGGTGATGACGTGACCAGCGATGATGCCATTGACGACTTCATCCGCCAGCACGCCGAGAGCGCCTACCACCCGTGCGGCACCTGCAAAATGGGATCGGAAAAGGACCCCATGGCCGTGGTAGATCCGCAATGCCGGGTCATCGGTATCGAAGGCCTGCGCGTGGCCGACAGCTCGATTTTTCCCTCCATCCCCAACGGCAACCTCAACGGACCCTCCATGATGGTGGGCGAGAAGGCATCAGACCATATTCTCGGCCTGGATCCACTGCCGCCGTCCAACCAGCAACCTTGGATCAACCCAGACTGGCAAAATTCGCAACGCTAGCCGTCCGATTAGCGGTATAGAGTTGCCTCATGGACAAAGGGGCTGAAACAGCGACGCCACTTGGCGGCAGGCGCGCTCACTGGAGCGACAGGCTGGTAACCGTCTGTCTGCTTGGCATGAGCGCGTTCGAACTGATCGAGCTGCACTTGCATTTCGCCCCCGCAGCGAAGATCGCCGCCGTATTGCTGGTTGTGTTCCTGCTGGTCGGCCAGACCCGCCTGGGCCTGCGCGAGCGATATCTCATTGGCCTTGCGGTAATCGCGACCGTATGCGCCTTCACGTTTTCCGATACGCCTTATGCGCTGATCGAGCGCGGTTTCGCACAAGCCACCTATCTGGCAGCCTTCATGCTGCTGCTGGCATTGCTGCGCGACGGCGCGGTGACATCTGCGTCCGTCCTGAAGCTTGGACGCTACCTGACCCATCGCCCGCCGGGCCAGCGCTATATAGCCATTCACACCGGCGGACATGCCCTGGGCATGATCCTGAACTTTGGCGCGCTCAGCCTTCTCGGTCCCTTGATCCAGCGCGGCATCAAAGTGGATGCTGAAACCAGCCCCGAGCTGGCGGGATGGCGCGAACGGCGCCAGATGTCCGCCCTGGCACGTGGCTTTTCATGGATTATCGCCTGGTCACCCACAGCGGTGACCCAAGCGCTGGTAGCCAGCGTGGTATCGGGCTCAAAACCGCTTGTCATGGCCGGTATCGGGTTCTTCATCTCTTTGGGTGTCGTTGTCATTGGTTGGGCCGAAGACCGGATTACCGGAAAACGCGCCCGCGCAACTCTGGCAGCTCACGATGCGCTGCCGAGGCCGGACATGACCGCCGAACCGTTTCCATGGCAGGCATTCAAACGCTTTGCGCTGGTATGCGCAGCCCTGGCCGGCATTTCACTGGCGCTGATTTTTGCCACCGGCGCAAAGGTCGTGCCGGCCCTCATGCTGGCAAGCCCGCTGGTGACCGTCTCATGGATCTGGGTCCAGTACCGGTCAAGACCGGACCAGACAACAGCCGCGATTGTCCGCATCCGGGAGATTGCCCGCACGTCCATTCCTGCCGGTTCACCGGAAGCCGTCACCCTGTCCGCCGCCGGATACATCGGCATTGTCGCGGCAGGTTTGAGCAACGCGCCGCTGCTTGCCGACATCTCCGGCCTGGCAGGCTGGCCGCCGATCGCGGTTTACCTGGCCATCATGATCATTGTGCCGGTTGCATCCAATCTGGCCATGCCGCCGATGCTGACGGTCACCTTCATGGGATCGCTGTATTCCGCCCTGCCCGACAGCCAGCTTGACCCGACCCTGCTGGCCACGGCTCTTGCGCTGGGCTGGACACTGAACCTGACCGCTTCGCCGTTTGGCGCTACAGCCCTCATACTGAGCCGGATCACCGGAATTGCCGGCACGACACTGTCGTGGAAGTGGAACACCACGTTCACGATCGCCGCTTTCTTCTGGGCGGCGCTGGTGCTGGGTTGCATCAGCGTGCTGGCCGGTTAATCCAAATCCCTCAAGCATGCTTGCCACGACGGCCAGTTCGACGCATCATGCGCCGCATGGAGCCTGGCAGATGTGTCCGCCAACGCTCAAAAAACCTGCCCGAAGACAACCGGGCAATGTCTGATACAGGGAGTAAACAAGACATGATCAAGAAACTACTGGCGACAACCGCCCTGGTGGCCTTCGCCACCACCTCCACCGTGACCATCGCCCAGGCGGCAGAAGTCGACGGCCCGGAGGTCAAGTGGAACGTATCTCTGTGGGGCAAGAAACGTGCCTTCACAGCCGGTTTTGAAAAACTGGCAGAACTGGTCAACGCCAAGACCGATGGCAAGTTCACTATGACATTGCATTATGGTGCAGCACTGTCGAAATCCCGCGAAAACCTCGATGGTATTTCAATCGGTGCTTTCGAAGCCGCCATGACCTGCAATTTCTATCACCCCAAGAAAAACCCCGGCCTTATGGTGTTGACCATGCCGTTCCTGCCCATGTCCGGCTGGGAAGACAACCGCAAGATCCGCGATGCGGTCTATGCGCATCCGGCAGTGGTCAAGGAACATGCCCAGTGGAACGCCATGTTGTACATGTCGTCCTACCTGCCGCAGTATGAATTCCTCGGCAAGGGCGAGCCGCCAATGAAGCTCTCAGACTGGAAGGGCAAGACCGTACGTGCCGGTGGTGGTGTCGGCAAGGCCATGAAAGTCATGGGTGCAACACCAACCAGTTCAACGGCAACCGAGGTCTACACCGGTGTTCAGCAGGGCACCATGGACGCTGCCTCGTTCCCGTTCACCTATTCACATGTGGCCTACAAGATTCACGAAGTGACCGACTGGTTCACCGCCAACCTGTCACCGGGCACATCGGATTGCCCGCTGGTATTTTCCAAGAGTGCCTTTGACGCGTTGCCGGAGCAGTACCAGAAGCTGCTGATGGATGTGAAGGACGAGGCTGCCGACGCCCAGATTCAGGCTTACATCGACATCGACAAGGTTAACCTGCCAATGCTCGAAGGAAAGCTGAAAAAGGTGACCTACACCGAAGACCAGCTGTCCGCATTCCGTGCCGCTGCCGGCAAGCCGGTCATCGATGCCTGGATCAAGGAAAATGAAGGCAAGTTCGATGCCAAGGGCCTCGTAGAACTGGTCTACACAACCGTTGGCAGAAAATACGAATAGCCACGACGAGATACGCCACGGACCCTGATGTCGCCGATACAAGAGCGATGCAGGGTCCGTGGCCGCACATACTGAACTTCGTCCGGGGAGGCATGAAGGGGTGGATAAATCATCACGCGATGATGACGGACTGGCGAGGCTCCTGAAGAAGGCCGACCGGCTGCTGTCACCAATTGAAGATGCACTGAACCTGTTGTCAGGGCTGCTGATATTCGGGTTGATGTTCCTGGGCATGCTGCAGATCATTCTGCGCACCGTGTTTCGCAGTCCCATATTCGGGTACATCGACGTGGTTGAAGTCACCATGATCGCCTTTGCCCTGCTGTCGATCTCGCAGGTCCAGCGCCTCGGCGGCCATGTGCGCATGGAAATCCTGGTCGGTTACCTGAAAGGCGCCGCCCTGTGGATTGCCGAAACCATCGGTGTTGCGGTCCAGATGTTCATCGTTGCTGTCCTGATCCCCTACTCCTACAGTCATTTTTACCGATCATGGGATAACGGTGATTCAACAATCGACATCGAACTGGACACCTGGCCGGCCAAACTGCTGGTCCCGGTCATGCTGAGCGTGCTGCTGATCAGGCTCACCATCCAGTTGCTCGGCTATATTCGCCTGACCTTCAGCCCGGACAGCACACCCGTTGCCGTGCCGGTCATGAAAACGGTGGAGCAGCAGGCCGAAGATGAGATCAAGGGAGCCAGCACCCCATGATCTTTGGTCTTGATGAATTTTCCACCGGCATTGCCGGTGTCTGCCTGCTTATCGTGCTTGTCCTGCTGGGCGTGCGTGTGTTCGCCGCCGCTGCAATTACCGGTTTTCTGGGCCTGCTGGAACTGAAAGGCTGGCATGTGGCCGCCTCCATAGCGGGCCAGATACCCCATTCCAAGACGGTGACCTATCCCCTGTCGGTGCTGCCATTGTTCATCCTGATCGGCTTCCTGGCGTTTTATGCCGGGCTGACCACGCGGCTGTTCGAGGCAGCCAGACGCTGGATGGGCTGGGTGCCGGGCGGTCTCGCCGTGGCAACCGTCATGGCCACCGCCGGATTTGCAGCGGTTTCCGGTGCATCAACCGCCACGGCAGCCGTGTTTTCCCGTGTCGCCATACCGGACATGCTGAAGAACGGTTACGACAAGCGCCTCACCGCCGGCGTTGTCGCCGCCGGTGGAACTTTGGCCTCTCTCATCCCCCCATCCGCCATCCTGGTTATCTACGCGATCATCGTGGAGCAGTCGGTCGGCAAGCTGTTGCTGGCCGGTTTCCTGCCCGGGCTTTATTCAGCGGTGGTGTATGTCGCGCTGATCGTCGGCATGTGCTGGTGGAACCCGCAGCTGGGCAGCCCGATCAGGCAGTTTTCCTGGAAAGAACGATTTGAGAGCATTCCCGGCACGCTGCCGATTTTTCTTGTGGTCGGGATCATTTTCTCAGCCATCTATACCGGTTCGGCAACCCCCACTGAAGCCGGTGCCCTTGGCGCCATGGTGGTGTTCCTGTTCTACCTGTGGCAGGCGTTGCGCAACAACGAAATGACGGAAATGTCGGGCCGTCTGAAAGAAGCCCTGATCGAAACCGCGCGGCTGTCCGCCATGATATTCACCCTGATCTGGGGTGTGTTCCTGTTTGTCCGCTTTTTAGGCTTTGCCGGTTTGCCGGCGGCGTTTTCCGCCTGGGTGGTCACCCTGGATGTGCCGCCGATCGTCATCATGATCTGCATCCTTTTGGCCTATGCGGTCCTCGGCATGTTCATGGATGCCATCGGCATGCTCATCCTGACGCTGCCGGTGGTGTACCCGGCCGTGATTGCATTGGGATACGATCCGATCTGGTTCGGCATCATCGTCGTCAAGATGGCGGAGATCTGCCTGATCACCCCGCCAATCGGTCTGAACTGCTTCGTGGTGGCGGGCGTCTCCAGAGACCTGAAGGACGAGGACGGCAAGTCGCTGGAAATCCCGCTGCAGGACGTATTCCGCGGCATCGGTCCGTTCTTTGTCGCAGACGTCATTACCGTCGCCGGACTGCTGGCCTTCCCGGGTATCATCACCTGGCTGCCGAGCCTGATGGACTGACAATTGCAATTGTCTGCCGATCCGGACAATGCCCCTAGCTATATATGCAATTTTCAGAATACTATCGAGTTGAGGCACCAAAAAAAGGAACGCCCATAACGGAGAGGAAACTATCATGAGCAAAGAGTGTTGCGGACCGGGTTATGCGTCGCCCAAAGAGGCCATGCAGGCAGATCGTGAGAAACTGCTGCACACGGTCGCATTGTATGTCGGCACCGGCGTGGAAAAACCGGACTACCTGGCCACGGTCGATGTTGATCCAGACAGCCCGACCTATTCTTCCGTCGTCTCGCGCACCGAGATGCCACAAGTCGGCGATGAACTGCATCACTCCGGCTGGAACGCCTGCTCAAGTTGTCACGATGATGCTTCGAAATCGCGGCAGTACCTGTTGATGCCGGGCGTACGCACCTCCAACATCAATGTCATCGACACCTCTGATGACAGCAATCCAAAACTGCACAAGGTGATTTCCGGAGACGAGATCAAGGCCAAGACCAACCTGTCCGCACCGCACACCGTGCACTGCCTGGGCGCCGACATCATCATCTCCATGCTGGGAGACGCCGACGGCAATGCGCCGGGCGGTTTCCTGCACATCAATGAAGACTTCGAGATTGTCGGGCGCTGGGAAAACGACATCACCGGCATGAACTACAATTACGACTTCTGGTATCAGCCGCGCCACAACATGATGGTCAGTTCCGAATGGGGCGCGCCCAACACCTTCATGCCGGGTTTTGACCTGGAAGATGTCGGTGCCGGAAAATATGGCCAGTCGATCCACTTCTGGGATTTCGAGGGCAAGAAGATCGTCAAGTCCATCGACATGGGTGCAGACGGCATGATCCCGCTGGAAGTGCGCGGCCTGCACGATCCTGACTCGAACGAAGGCATGTTTGCCGCCACCCTGTCATCCAACGTGTTCCGCTGGTGGAAAACCGATGATGGCGACTTTGAAATCGAAAAGGTCATCGACATTCCAACCATCGATGTCGACGGCTTCCCGGTCCCGATGCCGTCACTGATCACCGACATTCTCATCTCGATGGATGACAAGTATCTCTATTTCGCCAACTGGCTGCACGGTGATCTGCGCCAGTACGACATCACCGACCGGGCAAATCCGAAAATGACCGGCCAGGTGTGGCTCGGCGGCATGCTGGGCAAGGCTCCGGAAGTAAACGGCGTCAAGGTTCAGGGTGCTCCGCAGATGATCCAGCTGTCGCTGGACGGCAAGCGCCTGTATGTCACCACCTCATTGTTCTCGTCCTGGGACAACCAGTTCTATCCCGGCATGAAGGACCAGGGCGGGCAGATGTACATGATCGACTGCGATACCGACAAGGGCGGCATGTCGATCAATCCGGATTTCGTGGTTGATTTCGGCAAGGAACCGAACGGTCCGTCGCGTTGTCACGAGATGCGCTATCCAGGTGGTGATGTGACATCCGACATCTGGATGTGAGCGCCATGTGCTGCTGCATGCCGCCAAGCGCGGCCCGGGACCTTCCCGACAAGGCGCCGTCGTTTGACTGGCTGCGCCGCTTGTTGGGATTTCTCCGCAAGCCATGACATCCGACACCACACACAAGATCACGGTCGCCAATCGAGGCGGCCGTGAGTTGAGGCTACAGAATGAGAAAATCATCCGCTCCACCGACCGATATAGTGGAGTTTCTGCAGTGGTTCCGGCTGGAAATGGAGATGGCTTGGTCACAATTGCAAGACATAACGAGCCGGGAGATTAAAAATCGTGATGTTGGCGGAGTAGCATTTAGAGCAGGTACCAAATGGAAACCAGGTCTTACCGACGAAGAAATAGATGAAATCGAAGCCAACTGGAAAATTCGATTCCCCCCGGATCATCGGCATTTCTTGTCGGTTTTGAATGCACCCGACCGCGCATGCATCTCATGGGGTTATACCGAGCCCGGAACAGGAGTGAAATCAACTCTTGAGCAGGGTCCGGACTGCGCGGTTTTTTGTGACTGGTACGGTGATCCCGCAGACATAGAAGCACGGCTGCAGGAACCTTTGGAGGGTTTGCTGTTTGATATCGAGTACAACAGTCTCTGGCGACCTGCCTGGGGGAAGGAGCCAGAGTCCCTGGATGAAAAGAAACATCAAGCAACATCTATCGTCCGTAACTCACCTCAGCTTCTGCCGATTTACAGCCACCGATACTCTGCAGAATTTCCGGAAATGCCCGGAACACCCATCTTATCGGTTCACCAATCTGATGTTATCGTTTACGGCGTGGATATGAGGCAGTACCTGCTCGCCGAATTTGGAGACTTCATGAATATAGATCCCGATGATGCCATCGAACTTCAATTGGCTGCGGCGAGCAATTTTGCAGTTGGCTCAATTCCTTTCTGGGGTGATCTGGTTATGTCGGGGACAGAGGCTGTATGACGGTGTCACCCTGTCATCGTGTCGTCATCGCCAATCGCGGCGACCGTGAGCTGACCGTTGCCGAAGGCGAGAACATTGCAGATGTGTGTGAGGCAGCCGGCATCGCGGTACCGATAGCATGCCGCTACGGCGGCTGCATCACCTGCGCCGGCAGGCTTGTGTCAGGCAGTGTCCGCCAGCCCAAGGGAACCGCCCTCAACAGGCGCCAGTCGCAGGACGGCTACATCCTTATGTGTGTGGCGCAACCGAAAGAGGACTGCGTGGTCGAGGTCGGCGTGGAAACCCACACCAACCTGTATCGCAATCCGTTTCTGGGCCCGCTGAAATAGATACGCACCTGCGGATCAGGCGATACCTGCTTCCGCCTTGATCTCGGCAATGTAGGCTTCGCGCATCTTGCGGGCCATCGGGCCGGGCTGGCCGCCGCCGATCATGGTGTCGTCAATGTCCACAATCGGCATCACCAGCGTGGTTGCCGACGACAGGAATGCCTCGTCCGCCGCCAGCGCTTCTTCCACGGTAAACAGCCGCTCTTCCAGTTTCACATTGTGCTTGGCGCATAGTTGCAGCAGCACCTTGCGGCGAATGCCGGGCAGGATCGAGTTCGACAGGGGCCGGGTGATGATGGTGTCGTCCTTGACGATATAGGCCGTTGAAGACGTGCCTTCGGTGACGAAACCGTCTTCCACCATCCAGCCTTCAAAACCGCCTTTTTCGACAGCCTCCTGCTTGGCCATGACCTGGCCCAGCAGCGCAACCGACTTGATATCGCGGCGCTTCCAGCGAATGTCCTCCACCGTGACCACCTTGACGCCGGTGGTGGCGTTGGGGTTTTCGAGCAACTGCTTTTTCATGGTGAAGGCCGCAACCGACGGCGTTGCGGTTTTAGGGAACGCAAAGTCACGGTCGGCAGCGCCACGGGTAATCTGCGAATACACCCCGCCTTCATCGATACCGTTCAGCTCTATGAGCTTTTCATGCATCGCCAGATAGTCGTCATCGCTCATCGGCATGTCGATGCGCAGCTCGCCCAAAGAGCGCTTCAGGCGCTCCAGGAACGGCGCCTTGTCGACCATCTTGCCGCCGATGACGGGGACCACCTCATAGATGCCGTCACCGAAAACGAACCCGCGGTCGAAGATCGACACCTGTGCCTGATCTTCGGGAACATATTGACCATTTACAAAAACCGTACGGGCCATCCTTGCGCCTCTTTGAAAGGAGTTGAACATCTTGACTTTAGTTACATCAGGTACGATGTGCCACAAGATGCCAGACAACGACAAGTCATATCACCAGACAGACCTGAACGTGCTCCATGACGGCGAGCGCTATCATGTGCCGGCGCACAATGTGGTCAACTGCACCAGCGATTTCTGGAAATGGCAAACCTCCGGCGAAAGGAAAAAATGGCCCGGCTGGATCGACAATGAAGTTCACCCCGCACCACCACACAGGGTGAACGGGGATGACCTGTCAGTCACCTGGATCGGTCACGCCACCGCGCTGGTGCAGACCGGCGGTGTGAACATTCTGACAGATCCATTCTTCTCGAAGCGGGCCAGCCCGTTCCAGTTTGCCGGACCCAAACGGGTGCGCCATCCCGGCGTGGCCCTGACTGACCTGCCGCCCATTGACCTGATCCTGCTCAGCCACAACCACTATGACCACATGGACCTGCCGGCATTGCGCAAGCTGGTGCAGCAACACGATGCGCCGATCCTGACGCCATACGGCAACGCCCGCATCGTGAATAGATGGATACGGCGGGCCAATGTAGTTGAACACGGCTGGCATGACCCGTTCCGATACTCACCAGATGTCCTGGTCACGCCGACCCCGGCGCTGCACTGGTCAAAACGCACGTTCAAAGATCGCAACAGGGCGCTGTGGTCAGCGTTCATGATCGAGGCTGGCAGGCGCAAGGTGTACTTCGGCGCCGATACCGGGTTTGGCACCGGTGAACACTTCAGGCAGACCGGTGAGCGGTACGGCGCACCGGACCTGGCCCTGCTGCCAATCGGGGCCTATGAACCGCGCTGGTTCATGAAGGCGCAGCATATCGACCCGGATGAAGCTGTGCAGGCCCACAAGCTGCTGGGCGCAACCGCATCGATGGCCATCCATCACGCGACCATCCAGCTGACCGATGAGGCGATTGACGCGCCGGCCTCCGCACTGCAGCAGGCCAAACTCAACCACGGCATCAAAGACCACGCGTTTCGAGCGATTTCCGTCGGCGAAACCTGGAAGCTGGACGGCCTCGCCAAGCGGTCAGAGCCATGATAATCATAATGCCATCAACAGACTTTCTCAGGAGTAGCAGGCATGTCAGCAATTATCGGTTGGGCCCATTCACAGTTCGGCAAGCTCGAAGACGATGATCTTGAAACCATGCTGGCACGGGTCTGCAAACAAGCCGTGGAGGATGCCGGTATCGGTTTTGACGAAGTCGATGCCATCTATGTCGGTAATTTCGGCATGTTTGAAAAGCAGTCTTTTCCGGCAGCTTTTGCACTGGATGCCGATCCGGCGTTGCGCTTCAAACCGGCAACCCGGGTTGAGAACGCCTGCGCCACCGGTTCGGCCGCCGTTCATATGGGGCTCAATGATCTGGCCTCGAAGAAATCGCGGTTTGTGCTGGTGGTCGGAGCTGAAAAGATGACGTCGGCGCCGGGTAGCGTGATCGGCGATGTGCTGCTCAATGCGTCCTACCGCAAGACCGAAGCCGATACGCCGGGTGGTTTCGCCGGTGTGTTTGCCCGCATTGCCGACCTGTACTTCCAGCGCTATGGCGACCAGTCCGAAGCCATGGCGCGGATTGCCGCAAAAAACCATGCCAATGGCGTACACAACCCTTACGCCCAGATGCGCAAGGACTTCGGCTACGAATTCTGCAACACCGTCTCCGACAAGAACCCGACGGTGATCGGTGCCATTCGCAGAACCGATTGCTCACTGGTGTCGGATGGTGCGGCGGCAATCGTCATGACCGACACAGAAACCGCGCTGCGGTTTCCCAAGGCGGTGCATTTTCGCGCCGCCGCCCATGCCCAGGATTACCTGCCCATGGCGAAACGCGACATCGTAGCATTCGAAGGCTGCGGACAGGCCTGGGAAAAGGCACACCAGCAGGCCGGCACTTCGCTGGATGATCTGTCGTTCGTGGAAACCCATGACTGCTTCACCATCGCCGAACTGATCGAGTATGAAGCCATGGGACTGACGCCGAGGGGCGAAGGCGCACGCGCCATAACCGAGGGCTGGACCGCCAAGGACGGCAAACTGCCGGTCAACCCGTCCGGCGGCCTGAAGTCAAAAGGCCATCCGATCGGTGCCACCGGCGTGTCCATGCACATCATGGCGGCCATGCAACTGACCGAAAATGCCGGGGACATGCAACTTGAGGCCCCCGAACTTGCCGGTATCTTCAACATGGGTGGTGCGGCGGTGGCCAACTATGTGTCAATTCTTGAGCGTTTGCGCTAGGCAATTGCCTGATAATTAATCAAATAGATCAATCCATGTCGAATTTTGCGGATTTTGCATGGAAATCGTGCAGAATGCGTTTGCGCGTGCCTGGATATTGATTAAACCTTCGGCAAATTTGAAGCTGCAGAAGGGCAAACTCAATGGTAAATGGCGCCGATACAGCCTGGATTCTCACCTCAACCGCACTCGTTCTGTTCATGACACTGCCTGGCCTGGCGCTGTTTTACGCCGGCCTGGTCAGAACGCGCAATATCCTGTCGGTTCTGATGCAGTGTGTCTCGATTGCCGCTCTCATGTCGCTGCTCTGGCTGATCGCCGGGTATTCGCTGGCGTTTGCCGAAGGCTCACCCTGGGTCGGCGGCCTCGGCAAGATGATGCTGGCCGGCGTGACACGCGGCCAGGTGTTCGACGGCACCGGCATCCCCGAGAGCCTGTTCTTCATGTTCCAGATGACATTTGCCATCATCACCCCTGCCCTGATCGTCGGCGCCTTCGTTGAGCGCATAAAATTCTCCGCAGTGTTGTTGTTCTGCACACTGTGGCTGCTCCTGGTCTATGCACCGGTGACACACTGGGTGTGGGGCGGCGGCTGGCTCGGCGCCATGGGCGTCAAGGACTTTGCCGGCGGTATCGTGGTTCATGTTACCGCCGGGGTGGCGGCCATCGTACTGGCGGTTATGCTGGGTGCGCGCACCGGCTTTCCGTCCCATGTGCAGCCGCCGCACGCGCCCTGGATGGTGATGGTCGGTGCTTCAATGCTGTGGGTCGGATGGTTCGGCTTCAATGCCGGCAGCGCCTTGTCTGCCGGTGCCGATGCCGGCATGGCCATGCTGGTGACCCATGTATCAGCCGCCACCGCAACGCTGGTGTGGATTGGCATCGAGTGGATGCGGTTCGGAAAACCAAGCATGGTCGGCGCCGTCACCGGCACCATCGCCGGGCTGGCGACAATCACGCCTGCGTCCGGCTTTGTCGGCCCGATCGGTGGCCTGACCTGCGGGCTTGCTGGCGGTTTCATCTGCTATCTGGCGGTGGACGTGATCCGCAACCGCATGCGCATCGATGACAGCCTCGATGTCATGGCCGTGCATGGCGTTGGCGGCGCAACCGGCACATTGCTTACCGCGGTGCTGATGGGGGCAAGCCTCGGCGGGATCGGTCTGGACGAAGGCACCACAACAGGCAGCCAGTTCATCGTGCAGTTCACCGGCGTGGCGGTGACAGCGGTCTATTGCGCCATCGTCAGCATCATCATTGTCATGATCGTCAGGGCAACTACCGGATTGAGGGTCAGCGCAGATGAAGAGCGCGAAGGGCTCGACCTCGCGTCGCATGGCGAAACCGGTTACAATCATTGATCCAACGGGATGCAGGAGCTTGAACGATGAAATTCATCATAGCCATTATCCAGCCACACCGGCTTGACGCTGTACGCGAGGCCCTGTCCGGCGTTGGCGTGAGCGGCATGACTGCATCCGAGGTCAAGGGATTTGGCCGCCAGGGCGGACACTCCGAGATTTATCGCGGAGCCGAGTACACCGTTCACTATTTGCCGAAGGTGAAGCTCGAGATCGCAGTCAACGGCGACGTGGCCGACAAAGTTGTTGAAACCATCACCCAGGCCGGCCACACCGGCAAGATCGGCGACGGCAAGATTTTCGTGCTTGATCTTGAAAACGCCCTGCGCATCCGCACCGGTGAAACCGGACCGGACGCGCTTTAGGCCGGGGCCTAGGCAAACGTGATCTCTTTTGACAACGGCAACTGGCGGATGCGCTTGCCGGTTGCCGCAAATATCGCATTGGCAAGGGCCGGCAGTGACGGCGGTGTGCCGGGTTCACCGGCACCGCCCATCTTGCCGGACGTCTGCAGAACCCGCACCTGGATTTCGGGCGTCTGGTTCATGCGCATGGCATCATAACTGTCGAAGTTACCCTGTTCGACGGCGCCGTCTGCAAACGTGATTTCCTGACCCATGGCAGACGACAGGCCGAAAATGATGCCGGACATCATCTGGGCTTCCAGATTTTTCGGATCAAGCGCGGTGCCGAAATCAGCGGCACACCAGACCTTCTCGATGCGAATGCCATCTTCGGTGTCAGCCACCTGAACCACCTGCGCCACCCAGGTGCCGAACGACAGGCAGAATGCCACGCCGCGTCCGCGTGACTTCACATCCTCCGCCGGCAGCGGCGTCCCCCATCCCGACATGTCCTTCACCGCCTGCACGGCAGCAACGGCGGCAGGGTAAGGCTGCATCAGTTTCAGGCGCATTTCCAGCGGGTCCTGACCAGACGAATGGGCAATTTCATCCATGAAACTCTCATGGAAAAACGGGTTGTGCGAATGACCCACGGCCCGCCAGAAACCCACCGGTATGTCCAGGTCCACCGGAATGCCGGTGACGCGATAATTGGCCAGCGCATAGGGCTGGTCCCACAAACCGTCGACAACGGTCTTGTCATTGCCGGGCGGCGTGATGGCGCCAGCAAGGCGACCGAATGTCGATGCGATGGGTGACTGGCTTGCCGTCCTGAACACCACCGATGGCACACCCTGGCCATCAACCACGGCTGCTGCCTCGCAGATCGCGCCAGGCCGGTACATGTCATGACGCATGTCCTCTTCCCGGGTCCATGTGACCTGCACCGGCTTGCCGCCGGTTTCTTTCGCAACGCGCGCCGCCAGCATCGAAAAGTCGGTTTCAAACCGCCGGCCGAAGCCGCCGCCAAGATAGGTGGAGTGAACCGTTACATCACTTGCATAAAGGCCGAACACGGATGCTGCCTGTGTCACGATCGATGTCGGCGCCTGGTTGCCGCTCCACACGGTAAGCTTGCCGCCGGTCCATTGCGCCGTGGCGTTCATCGGCTCCATGGTGGCATGCGCCAGATAAGGTGCGGTATAGCGCGCACTGATCGCCTTGCCCGTTCCTGCAGCAATCACATCGGGCGCATCACCGTCATTGCGCATATTGAAACCGCCACCTGCTTTCAGGGCGGCATCAATACTGGCGAAGATTGCCTCTGTCGTTTCGGGATAGGGCGCTTTGGCCCATTGCGGCTTAACCAGATCGGCAGCCTTGAACGCAGTCCAGGTATTGTCTGCAACCACGGCGTAGCCGGTGTCGAGGTTTACCACCTTGACAACACCGGGGATCTTTTCGGCAGCCGATGCATCAATGCCGGTCATCTTTGCACCCTGGCGCGGATTCATCCGCACCGTGGCAAACAGCATGTCAGGCAGACGCACATCAACGCCGAAACGCGCCTTGCCGGTGACCTTCGCCACCATGTCCAGGCGTGGTTGCGATTTGCCGAGATAGCGCCAGTCCGCCGGGTCTTTGAGCGTAACGGTTTCGGGCACCTGCTGTGTTGCGGCTGCCGCGACCAGATCGCCATAGGCAATGCTGCGGCCAAGCGCCGGGTCCACCACCTTGCCGTTTTCGGTCTTAAGTGATGCCGCTGCCACCTGCCACTTGTCGGCAGCCGCGGCAATCAGCATGGCACGCGCCGCGGCGCCGGATGTGCGCATCCTGTCGAAGGCGTCAACTGTGGAACTCGACCCGCCGGTGGCCTGCATGGCCAGAAACTTAGCCACCACACCCTGTATGTCGCGGGTCATTTCCGCAATAAAGGAATTATCGAACACCTGGAACGGCGCCCCCTCCTCCAGCATGGCCCGATTGTAATAGACGTTGGCTGCCGGCGCGAATTCGGTCTTTACCTCAGCAAGCTCGATATCAAGCTCTTCCGCCACAAGGGCTGCCATGGTGGTCACCACACCCTGGCCCATTTCCGCCCGCGGCACGATGACGGTCACCGAATTGTCTGCGGCAATCTTGACGAACGGATTGAAGACGCTCTCGCCCTTGCCGGCGTCGGCGGTAAGCGGGTTTGGATACGGCGTCTTGTACATATAGAAGCCGACCGCCACGCCGCCTGCGACGGCCGCAGAGCCGATGAGAAATGTTCGCCTGAGTAGTTTTCCCATGGGCCTACGCCTCCGCCAGTTTCTTGGCTGCCGTATGGATGGCTGCCCTTATGCGCGGATAGGTGCCGCAGCGGCACAGATTGCCGGACATGGCGTCGTCTATGTCTGCATCGCTCGGAGTTGAATTGTTCGCCAGAAGAGCCACCGCCGACATGATCTGGCCGGACTGGCAGTAACCGCACTGTGCGACCTGCTGCTCGATCCAGGCTTCCTGTACCGCGTGCAAGGCACCGTCATCGCCTTGCAGCGCTTCAATGGTTGTCACCTCACCTGATACATCTTCCAGTGCAGTGGAGCACGACCTGACCGGTTCGCCATCGATCAGCACCGTGCAGGCACCGCACATGGCGATACCGCAGCCGAATTTGGTGCCGGTCAGGCCCGCAATATCGCGCAGCGCCCACAGCAGGGGCATTTCAGGATCAGCTTCAATGGAAACCGTCTTGCCGTTGATCTTTATGTCCATGCGGGTCGCCTAAACCTCCGATGCAGCAAAATTGTGAGCCTGCAGAATCAACTTTGCCATTGCTGGCTACATTTGGCACATTGTGATTACAACCTACTAGTCTGATCCGCGAGTTTCCATGACATCCAGCAAAGACAATACCGCCAGGGCATGTGCTGACGCCCTTTGGGCAACCGACAATGCCTCTCGGGCTCTTGGCATGCAGCTCATTTCAGTGTCGCCCGGCAATGCCGAACTGTCCATGACGGTACGGCCCGAAATGACAAACGGTCACGGCACCTGTCACGGCGGTTTCATGTTCACACTGGCAGATTCCGCCTTTGCCTTTGCCTGTAACACTTACGATGAAAGAACGGTCGCGCAACATGCCCAGATCACTTTCATCGCACCGGCAAAAACCGGAGACACGCTGATCGCCAAAGCCGTCGAGCGTTCACGCACCGGCCGGTCCGGCATCTACGATATCACAGTAACACTTGAAAGCGGCGAACAGATTGCCGAATTCCGGGGCCACTCCAGAACCATCGGAGGCTCGATTATCGAGACCTCCTGATCGCCGTTTTATCCAACCAGGAAAAACCCATGCTTGATCCAGCAACCTACAAACCCATGACCGATGCCATAGAAACAGCATCGCGCGATGAAATCTCCGCACTGCAGTTGCATCGGTTGAAAACCACCCTGGCACAGGCTTACGAAAATGTGGCCCACTACAAGCAGGCATTCGACAAGGCCGGTGTCAAGCCCGATGACCTGAAGCAACTTTCAGATCTGGCCAGGTTTCCGTTCACCGTCAAAACCGATTTGCGCGACAACTATCCGTTCGGCATGTTTGCCGTCCCGCAGGACCAGATTGCCCGCATTCATGCATCGTCCGGCACCACCGGAAAACCGACCGTGGTCGGCTATACCCAGGCAGACATCGACATGTGGGCCGACGTCATGGCCCGTTCAATCCGCGCCGCCGGCGGCAGGCCGGGCATGAAGTGCCACATCTCCTATGGTTATGGCTTGTTCACCGGCGGGCTCGGTGCGCACTATGGTGCCGAACGTCTCGGGCTTTCGGTTATCCCGATCTCCGGCGGCATGACCGAACGCCAGGTCCAGCTGATCCAGGATTTTAAACCGGAGGTCATCATGATCACCCCCAGCTATATGCTGGCGGTGCTCGACGAGTTTCGCAGACAGGGTATCGACCCGCGCAAGTCGTCATTGAAAATCGGCATTTTCGGCGCAGAACCGTGGACCAACTCCATGCGCGAAGAAATCGAGCAGGCCTTTGATATGGATGCTATCGATATCTATGGGCTGTCGGAAGTGATCGGCCCCGGCGTGGCGCAGGAGTGTGTGGAAACCAAGGACGGCCTGCACATCTGGGAAGATCATTTCTATCCCGAAATTGTCAATCCGGAGACCGGTGAAGTGCTGCCGGACGGCGAACAGGGTGAACTGGTGTTCACCTCACTGACCAAGCAGGCCCTGCCGATCATCCGTTATCGCACCCGTGATCTGACCCGGCTGTTGCCGGGCACGGCGCGCACCATGCGGCGCATGGAAAAGGTGACCGGGCGCTCAGACGACATGATGATCATTCGCGGCGTCAACGTGTTCCCCACCCAGATCGAGGAACTGATCCTGCGCAGTGAAGGCTTGAGCCCACACTTCTACATTGAGCTGAGCAAGGCGGATCGCATGGATGCCATGACGGTCAATGTCGAAGCCCTGCCAGGTTCAGCCGCCGAAGATGTTCGTATCGGCATGGCCGCCGAACTGCAGACCCTGATCAAGAACAATATCGGTGTCAGTTCAATTGTTCACGTCGTCGAGCCGGAAACAATCGAGCGCTCCATGGGCAAGGCAAAACGCATCGTCGACAACCGGCCCAAATAACACCGCCTGACTGCTTCGGATCACGCTTTTGCGTCGAGCAGTTCCAGCGCCCGCAACACGCCGAGCCGGGGGGAACTGAGAACCGGCAGACCGGTGTCTGCCAGCAATGGCTCGGCGATGGCCATGGAGCCTTGCGCCAGCACTATGCAGTCCGGCTTGCTGGATTGCAGTTCTGCCTCGATAGTGTTGGCAATCGACCGGGCATAGGCGTTCATGTCACCTGCCTCGAAATGCCGCCATGCCGGTTGACACATGACGACAACCGGCGCTGCCTCACAATTCTGCGCGTCGGCCACATCATTCAGCAGGTCCAGCGTGGGTGTCCTGGTGCTTTCAAGGCACATGGCAACCAGTGGCCTGCCGCCATGAGAAAGGGCCGACTGCATCAGGGCGCGATCAATTCTGATCGTCGGCGCACTGTCGCTGCCTGCCGCTTCTGCAACAGCGCCGATCGTCGAGCAGGTGCAAACCCCGACACCGCCATCTGCCAGTTCGCGCATGGCGGTGGCTATTGTCTCTGACAGGTCCGTTGACATGCCGTGATCGCGTGCCGCTTCAAGCCAGCCTTCCTCGACACGGTGCCGGCGCGGCAGGTCAGGTGACAGCTCATCCAGCAGGGCATCAAAGGTCGCCACGTGAACCGGGCTGGTATGCAGAAACGAAATCATGCCCGCGGGCGTATCACGGAATGCGCGCTGAAAGATACTGGGCAAAGTCGTAATTCGGGCGCTCCAGGTGTGACAGGTGCCCCGGCCTGGCAAAACCGGAACACAGGCCCTTGTAGACCTTTTCCGTGCAGCCGCGATCCTCCACGTTCACATCGTCCAGCAACTCCTTCAACTGCCCGAAGTGCGCCATTGCTTCGGGATCATTGACGAATTCCGGTGACATGCCGCCGCCGAAGATGATGGAGACCTGGCCGGTTCCCTTCGGATGCAGGGACAGGTACCAGAAATAGCCCGGTGTCAGCGTGATCAGCAGGCTGGGATAAATCGCCAGCAGCGTCGTAGTGCGCCGCCAATCGCCTTCAAGGCGTTTGTTGGACGGGTGCGCCAGGGCAATCTTCAGGCTGTCATCCTTCAGGATGAAGTGATAGTTGAACGCTTCCTTGCCCGGCGGGCAGTCCATCTCCTCCAGCTTCGACAGGCCGCCAATGGTGCCCGCATGACACACGGGAAGATGGTAGCTCTCCATGAAATTCTCGGCCAGGACCTTCCAGTTGGTGTCCCAGACATGGGTTTCATGGAAGGTCTCGGTGTAGTGCTCCATGCCGTACTGGCCAACCAGGTCTTCGACTTCCGCCAAACCTTCTGAAGCCGGTTTCGCATCCGGGTTCAGCGAGACCATGATCCAACCGAGCCACTCCTCACACCGGACCTGCGGCAGGCAGTAGCCGTCTTTCCGGAATCCCTCGTTCAGGGTCATCGCCGGGGCGCCGCGCAAACTGCCGTCCAGATTGTAGGTCCAGGCATGGTAGGGACACACGATGGACCGGGTATTGCCGGACCCTTCAAGCAGTGTCGACATTCGGTGCAGACACACATTGGACTGGGCCCGCAGCCCACCGTCTGCATCACGCACAACCATGATCGGTTGGCCGGCAAGTTCCAGCGTAGTGTAGTCGCCAGGCTGTTTCAGGGAACTGGCGCGGCCTGCGCAAAACCACTCCCTGGCAAAAACGTGCTCGATTTCCTGAGCCAGGAACTCATCGGATGTGTAGACGCTTTTCGGCATGGCGCGTGCCTGCTCAAACGGCAGCGATGCGTTGGCTTTGAGTTCGGCGGCAGCGGGTACCGGTTTGCTGTGAACGTTCATGGCTAAGGTCTCTATTGTGAATTATCCAAAGTCTGCTAGATCACGGGCTCACTTGCAATGTTGATTAGCTGAACCAGATCCACAAACCATCCGATCCAACAGGAATGCCCATGCCAACGGACGAGAGCCACAGCCCGCTCAGACAACCGTTTCTGGATGCCATGAGCCAGCTTACCAATACGGTCTGCGTGGTCACAACCGATGGCAGGGCAGGCCGTGCCGGTACCACGGTCACGGCCATGTCGCCGGTGTCGGCTGACAGCGAGACGCCGTCTCTGCTGGTATGCCTGCACGCCGATAGTGCGACGGCCAAAGCCATAGCGGACAACAACGTATTCGCGGTCAATGTGCTCGGTGAAGGCAGTTCCGGCCTGGCCGATGTTTTTGCCGGCCGCCACGGTGCTTCCGGGCCGGACAAGTTTGACGGCGTAAAACATGCATCCGGTGCAACCGGGTCCGCCCATCTGGACGGTGCGGTCGCCGTATTCGACTGCCATGCAAAACTGCAACAGGCATGGGGCACCCACATCATTTTTATTGGCGAGGTGGCCGATGTTGTGCTCAATGCGCCGTCGCAAGTGCTGACTTACACAAAAAGAAGATACCTGGGCTGAACACAGCCCGGTTGAGGGAACGGAAATGAACTGGACTGCTGACAAAACCAGAGTAAACAGCTGGAATGAATGGGATCCCCTGAAACACGTGATTGTCGGTCTGGCAACTGATTGCCATATCCCGCCGGCGGAACCGGCGCTGGATGCCAAGGTACCGGAAGATTCCGACATGCGCGGCCAGTGGGGCAAACGCCCGCAGGAGATGATCGACCGCGGCAATGAGCTGCTCGACAATTTTGCAAGCCAGTTGCAAAAGCGCGGCATCAGGGTGGACCGGCCAACCCCGACGGATTTCTCATTGCCGGTGGCTACACCTGACTTTCACACCGACAGCCAGTTCGGCTGCATGCCGCCGCGCGACGTACTGCTCACGGTCGGCAGTGAAATTCTCGAGGCAACCATGTCCTATCGCTGCCGCTGGTTCGAATACCTGTGCTACCGGCCGCTGATGCAGCAGTACTTCAATGAAGACCCGAACTTCAGGCACGAGGCGGCACCCAAACCGCGGCTCACCGATGCCGACTACCGCGCCGATTACCTGTCGGAAGAGATCGGCATTCCCAAACGCCTTGAATGGACGGCGGACAAGTTCTTCGTCACCACCGAGGAAGAACCGTTGTTTGACGCAGCCGACGTCCTGCGCATGGGCAGGGACCTGGTCGTGCAGCATGGTTTCACCACCAACCTCAAGGGCATTGAGTGGCTGCGCCGGCATTTTCCCGACCACCGGGTTCACGCGGTGAATTTCCCTGGCGACCCCTATCCGATCCACATTGACGCCACCTTCACGCCGGTCCGGCCCGGCCTGATCCTGAACAATCCGAACCGGCGCCTGCCGGACGACCAGCGCGAATTCTTCCATCGCAATGGCTGGGAGATCGTCGATGCAGCACAACCGGCACACAATTCACCACCGCCGCTTTGCTACTCCTCGACCTGGCTCAGCATGAATGTGCTGGTTCTCGACCCCAAGACGGTGTGTGTCGAAAAATCCGAAGTCTACCAGGCCGAACAATTCGACAAGCTCGGGCTTGAAGTCGTTGAAGTGGAACTGCGCGATGCCTATGCCTTCGGCGGCGGCCTGCACTGCTGCACCGCAGACGTCTATCGCGAGAGCAGCTTTGAGGACTATTTCCCCAAGGGCTGATGCCTGCGTCAGTCCGGCGAAAGCGCAGCAATCTCGCGCCGGAACGGGATGGCATCGCCGATGTCTGGCATATCCAACTCACGGGCATAGCGGTGGCCGGCATAAGTGGCCCAGGCGATCGGACCCGGCGCCTGAGCATCGCCGATCACCTTTACCGACTTGACACCCGCATCTGCCCAGTCCGGCTGGCGCTCTTTAAGGTCACGCCACAGCCCGTCATTTGTCGTCTGGGAAGTTACCAACACCACACTCGCGGCCGACAGCGTCTCGGTCTGCCCGGTATAAATGCAATCGGTGACAACATGATCGCCCGCTATGGACTGCAGACCGCGGTTAAGCTGGATCTTCACACCCAGTTTCACCAGCCACTTGTGAATGGCTGCCTGCTCCAGCGTGTTGTTGGTCCAGTCCGACACATAGGCGCATGGTGTCACCAGGGTGACCGTCGCGCCTGATTGCACCAGCAGTTCCGCCAGCACCCCGCCCATGTAGTAGTGATCATCGTCGTACAGGACGACCTCTCCGGCAGGCAGGCTTCCTGCCATGAGGTCATCAGGCGTGTAGGTCTTCATGCCGTCATCAATCGGCATCGGCACCACATGCTGGCGCGCAACCCCGTCCCTGCGCCAGTTCGACCCGGTCGCAATGGCGACATGGTCAAACCCGAATTCCAGCACCTCCTGAAGTCCCAGCTCACTATTCAGGTAGGTTTCAACATTTCCCATCTGCGACAACTGATATTCACGGTAATCGCGCACCCTGCCCCACGCGGCGAGCCCCGGCAGCCCGCATTCCAGCGCCACACGGCCACCCAGCTCCGTGCCTGCCTCGGCAAGCGCAACATCATAGCCGCGTTTGGCCAGCGCATGGGCCGCCTCCAGCCCGGCCGGGCCGGCGCCAACCACAAGCACGTTTTGCGATTGCCCCTTTTCCTGCATGCGCTCGGGATGCCAGCCCTTGCGCCACTCCTCCATGAAAGTCGGGTTCTGCGTGCACCGCGATATCGACATGGTCATGTCGCCAGTGATGCAGATATTGCATCCGATGCACTCGCGAATGTCCTCGATGCGGCCTTCCTCGACCTTTTTCGGCAGGAATGGATCGGCAATCGACGGCCGGGCACAGCCGATCAGATCCAACAGGCCGGAATTGATCTGCCTGACCATCACGTCAGGCGACGTGAACCGGCCGACACCGACAACGGGCTTTGATGTCAGTCCCTTGATGCCCTGCACCAGCTCTTGTTGCGCTGCTTCCTCCTTGAAACGCGAAGGGCCTGAACAATCCTCCCAGGCCCCGTGCGCCAGGTCCCACAGGTCAGGCAGGTCCTTGTGCATTTCGACGAAGTCACGCACCTCGGAGTTGGCAAAGCCGAGATCACCGATCATCTCATCCAGCGACAGCCGCAAGGTGATCCCCATGGTGTCACCGATGGTGTTGTGCGCCTCTTCAACCACTTCGCGAACGAAACGGGCCCGGTTTTCCAGGCTGCCGCCATATTCGTCCGCGCGCTGGTTGGTGGCGCGCGACAGAAAATGCTGGAAGATGCCAAAGCCATGGGCGCCGTACAGGCACACCAGGTCAAACCCTGCCGTGCGCGAGCGCTTCATGGCATTGACGAACCAGCGCCGCAGGTCGCGGATGTCCTGCTTGTCCATGGCCCGCGCCTGCACCGGGTCATTGGTGAAGGTGCGGATTGGCATGGCAGACGGTGCCAGCGGGACTTCTTTGGTATAAAGGTTAGGTCCGTTAATGCCGGAATAGGCAAGCTGGATGCCGGCCAGCCCGCCATACTCCTTCATACGCCCGGCCATTTTGGCCAGTTGTGGAATGTCCTCGTCATCCCACAATCGCAGTTCGATATAGGGCGTAATCTCCGAGCTGTGGTGCATCTCGCACTGTTCGGTAAAAATGACGCCCCAGCCACCTTCGGCCTTGCTGCCGCGCATGGCGGCCACGGCAGACGGATCCCGGTAACCACCGCCATTGCAGTGCGGCACCTGATAGAAACGGTTCTTCGCCGTCACCGGGCCGATTTTCACCGGCTCGAACAGAACATCGTAGCGCGGGTCACGCGTCATTTTCGCCTCCCACTGTCATTCCCGGAATGTTGGTATCGGTAATGAGGTTGCGGCAGTGCTCTTCGAAAACAGTCAGGATCATTGGTTTGCGTTCCTGGGCCAGCGTCGAAATTCCAATCCGCATGGGTTTGTGGTCTCCGGCCAGTTTCACAGCCACCAGCTTGCGGCCATCCAGGGCAGCCGGATTGCGCGGCCGGACATTGGCAATGGTGAAGCCATAATTGTTGGCAACCATGGTACGCACAACCTCCTGGTTGGCGGCGCGCGCGACAATCATCGGCTCAAGGCCCTTGCTGTCAAACAGAGAAACGAAATACTCCCGGCTTTGCGGCAGGTCCAGCATCACCATCGGCTCGGTCGCAAGTTCGGCGAGGTCGACTGAGGGCCGGCGGGCCAGACTGTGATTGCGCGATACCAGCACGTAGGGTGACAGGGTTGCCAAAGGCTCGAACTGGATATCGGCGGGAATCTGCAGATCATATGAGATCGCTACGTCGATCTCGACCTTGCGCAGTTTGTCCAGCAGGTCCTGATGGCTGCCATCCGTCATGTTCAGGGTAACACCCGGATGGTGCTCACTGAACGCGTGCGCCAGCTCCGGCGCAATCATCGGGGCCAGGGTGACCATGCAGCCGACCGACAGCCGACCGCGCATTTCGTTGTTCAGTTCTCCGGCCATGGTGTACAGGCCCTGGGCCTGACGCAGCATCAGCTTGGCCTCGCGCAGCATCGTCTTGCCGGCTGATGTCAGTGCCAGTCCTTGCGCATGATGGCGCACAAACAGCTGTACCCCGAACTCGCGCTCCAGGTGGGAAATCGCCGACGAGATCGACGGCTGGGAAATATTGATGCGCGTCGCGGCAAGCTTGATGCTGCCCATCTCACCGGCGGCAACAAAATACTCCAGCTGCTTCAAGGTGATGCGCATCTGCTTATCGGTAACTGCTGGATGGGGCCTGACGGCTGGCAGGGGTCCGGGTGCCGGCTTCACTCATCGCCCGGCACACCGTAGCTGGGCGCCTCGCGCGGGTCGAGCGCACGCTGCAGGTAAGCATCAAGCTGTGGCTTGTAGACCTGCCAGGCGGTCGCGATGTTCTCGATCGGGCAGTCTTCACTCCAGTCGCAGCGCAGTTCCGCCACCGGCCAGGCAACCTTGTCGACAATCATCATGCCGGCCGAATGCACAGGACCTTCTTCGCCACCCTCGGCAACCGCGGCCCGCATGGCGGCAATCAGCCGGTCGCCGATATGGCCCCGCGTGCTCAGAAATCCGTCGACAATCGCCTGCGGCACCTGTTTGCTGGCCAGCAGGTTGCCGCCGCTGGCCACGTTGGCCGCATTTGCTTCCGCCCAGTTACCCAGCGTATTGGGTCCGGAATGGATAGCGGTCTCTCCATTGCCGTCAACGGCCAGGACCTGGCGGTATTCGATGAAAGCGCTGGAGCTCCTGAGGACTTCGATGGCCTGTGCCGCACTTGCACCGGTTTCCATCAGGTCGAGCGCGCGTGTGCCCAGTTGCGGGTCGGTAATGTTCTGGCTGGAAACGGCACCGACACCGGCCCGCGCATGAGCGCATCTGGCGGCAACCGCCGGCGACGAGGATGAGACGGCCACACCAAACATGCCGGTTTCGGCACAACGCGCCACCAATGAAAATGTCATTTCCTGCTCCTGTAGATCGCGCGCCGAGGCGCTGTGTCAGTCCATATCCAGCCCGAATATTTGCACACAATGCCAGACAAAGGCTTCCGTGGATTTGTTGAGCGGCACATCGCGCCTCTGTGACAGGACCAGGCGGCTGGTCTCGACACTGTCGGCCAGCGGACGGGTGACCAGGGCCTTGCCGTCATAGCTCATCGCCGATGCCGGCTTGGTCGCCAACAGGCTGTATCCGAGGCCATGTGCCACCATGCCCCGCACCATTTCAAACGTGCCGGTGCGGTAAGCCACCTGCGGCTCACCGATGCCGTCAAACAGCGACAGGAAGTAATCCCTGCTCGGCGGGGCGTCCAGCAGCACCATGGGTCTGTCAACCAGATCAGCAAGCGCAACCGCACCTTTTCCGGCAAGCGGGTCGTTTTCTGCAAGCAACACATAGGTCGGCAGTTCGGAAACCGTCAACGCCGTGACATCCGAGCCAAGGTCGAAATCATACACGAACGCCAGGTCAATGGTGCCTGCACGCAACAGTTCCAGCAATTCGCGCTGATCACCTTCATGCAGGTCCAGATCAATCGGGCCAACCTCGTCTTCCAACTTGCGAATGATACTCGGCAACAGATAGGGACCGAATGTGTGCAGGGTGCCGATCCTGAGGGTGCCCGGTTCAGCACGCTGTCTGCGCGGCGGAGAAATGGTCACCGGCGAGCCATATGTGCGATTGGCGAAAATGAGCGGGCTGCCGCCCGTCGCCACGAATATGTCCTGCACCTCGCCAATGAACACAAAGTGGGTGCCGACACGCTCGCTGGTTTTCACCGTGCAGTCAAAGGCGGTCAGCGGGTCCCTGACACGCGGCGCGCCTGTCTTCATCGGCACCCAGTCCACACAGGAAAACTTGTCACCGTCCTCAGTCTTGAGGCGACCGGCGAAGGTGTCGGAAATGAACGACTGATCATCGCGCAGGATGTTGGTGCAAAAACAGCCATTGTCCAGGATGGTCTGGGCTGCGGCTGCCAGGTGATGCACACACACCAGCATGGTAGGGGCATCGCCGTCAGCCGAGACGGATGCCATGGCGGACACGGTAACACCGGCACGCCCGGCAGCTCCGTCGGTCGTCACCACGTTGACCGTATTGGCAGCGCAGCTCATGGCCTGCAGGAATTGCGCCCTGATATCCATGTCGCTCCAGCCTACTCGGCTGCCTTGAGAACCGTGTGGTCCGAATACCACTTGTTGACCGCGCCATCACCGGTGGGACGGCCGGTTTCAGGCCGCACCCTGTCGGACAGGTCGGCTGCCTTTTTTACGAAGTCAAGCGGGCCGTCCCAATCAAAATTGCGGTAGATCGCACCCATCTGATTAAAGCGCGGGCTTTGCGCAAACATCTGGAAAGCCAGCCGGTGGCCTGCATAATCGGAAGAAATCAGGTCGCGGGCAAAGGCCAGCAGCTTGCGCCGGTCTTCGGCCAGCCAGTCATCATTGAGCGTGTAGTATTTTTCCAGCCACGGCTTTGTTTCAGGCGCCTCGAAGGCCGCCACGTCCGGCGTTACGCAGATCTGGCCGCCGCACAGGTCCCGGGTGGTGTTGATGGCCTCATAAAGGTTCGAGCAGGCATGCACCCGGCCGGTCATCAGCAAGGACTGGTTTGGCATCATCAGGCCTGCAGGTGAGCGCTCGCCGAGCGTGATGGCAGCGGTCAGGTGGGCGTTGATGGTCTCGCGATACATGGCGATCTCGGCCAGCTTTTCCTGCACGGCAGGCTGCTTGTCGAGACCGGTCTGGCGCGTATTGTACAACGCCGCGCCAATCAGCATGTCGGCGAATTTGAGATTGCGCTGCACGAAGGCAAATGCCGAATAGCGATGCAGGGTTGCGCGAATGAAGGCGGCGGCCTTGGTGTGCCTGTAGAACAGCACGTTTTCCCAGGGGATCAGCACATTGTCGAAGATCACCAGCGTATCGACTTCATCAAACTTGTTGGCCAGCGGATAGTCGCGCGCATCGGCCCGGCCGGAAAAACCGGTCCGGCAGATGAACTTCAGGTTCGGCGATCCAAGGTCGCATATGAAACCGACCGCATAATCCGAATAGGCATCACTACCCCAGTTGGCGATGGTCGGTTTGGTGAACGCCTGGTTGGCATAGGCAGCGGCCGTTTCATACTTGGCACCGCGCACGACAATCCCGGCATCAGTTTCCTTGACCACATGCAACAGCATGTCCGGATCCTGGTCCTGCGGTGCTTTCGAACGATCGCCCTTGGGGTCGGTGTTGGCGGACACGTGAAACGGATCACGCGCCAGAACCGAATGGATATGGGTTTCAATGTTCTTCGCCCATTGCGGATCGATCTCCGACAGCACGTCCTGTCCATCGTACAGTGACCACATCTCGCCGACGGTTTCATCGCCAACGCGGGTTGCAATGCCGCCGATATCTTCCAGAATTGTATCGGTTGCCCGGCGCTTGGCCCACCAGTCGTCCTGGGTATAGGGCAGCGCATTGCCGATCGCCTGACGCTCACCGTCTTTCTCGACGGTCATGATATCCGCAGTGGCTGCTTCATGCTGCATGTCGTAGATGCGCGCCCTGACATCCACGATCGCCTTGAAGCTTGGATGGGTGGTGACGTCTGCAACCTTCTCGCCGTCTATGTAGACGTCGCGGGTATCACGAATTGAATCCTTGTATTGCTCACCGGTGCGGATCATGGGCTTCATCCTTCTTGTGTCACGGGAACAAATGGACGCTCGGTACGCTGCCACTAGCTGGCGCGTGTGATCCCGTAAAGCTGGTTCAGACGTTTATCTTGCCGATGAAATCAAGTTTGGCAAATTATTGTTTGTTGAGTTTTTGATTCAAAAAAACCGAAGTCGGAGTGAATTCCGCTATTTGTCGCAAACTAAAGTTGCGAACAGCTCTCCGGATGACGTCCGGCGGCCTTTGCGGCAGTCTGGACGATGGTGTCTTCAGGCGATTCTGTGTACTTAGGAAACCAGGCCTCCAAACCCGTTTCAATCAGCTTCTTCAACCATCAATCCGGACCCTGTGACTTGACCCAGACATCAGCAGAAATTCTCCGGGATGTATTCGGATTTGACGGATTCCGGACTGATCAGGAAGCGGTTATCGATCTCCTGTCCCGAGGCGAAAACGCTCTTGTGGTCATGCCGACAGGTGCCGGCAAGTCGCTGTGTTACCAGGTGCCGGCACTGCTGCTGGATCGCCCCACCATCATTGTGTCGCCCCTGATTGCGCTGATGGACAACCAGATCGCCGGCCTGGGCGTCAACGGGGTTGCAGCAGCGGCCATCCATTCAGGGCTTTCGCGCGCCGAGCAGGTCGACAATTGGCGGGCCTTTGCATCCGGCGCCTGCCGGCTGCTTTACCTGTCGCCTGAGCGCCTGATGACAGAACGCATGCTGGCGGCACTTGAGAAACTCGACCCGGCCCTGATCGTGGTGGACGAGGCCCACTGCATCTCCAAATGGGGCGTCAGTTTCCGGCCGGAATATGAGCAGCTGTCGATATTGTGCGAACGCTTTCCCAACGCCGCCATCGGCGCCTTTACCGCTACGGCAGATGATGCAACCCGCAAGGACATCGCCCAGAAGCTGTTCCGCGGCAGGGGCAAAATTCTGGTGCAGGGTTTTGACCGCCCCAACCTGACCCTGGCGGTTTCTTCCAAGCGCAACTGGAAAACCCAGCTTCTTGAATTTCTCGACGACAAAAAACAGGCGTCCGGCATTGTCTACTGCCTGTCGCGCAAGTTCTGCGAGGAGGTCGCCGAGTTTCTGAGCGGTGAGGAGTACAAGGCCATTGCCTACCACGCCGGACAGGACGCCGGGTTGAGGGCAGTCAACCAGAACCGGTTCATGAGCGAAGAAGCCGTCATCATGGTGGCAACCATCGCGTTTGGCATGGGCATCGACAAGCCCGATATCCGCTATGTCTGCCATCTCAATCTGCCGGGCAACATGGAATCCTACTATCAGGAGATCGGCCGCGCCGGCCGCGATGGCCTGCCGGCCGAAACCCTGATGCTGTACGATCTGTCGGACATGCGCATGCGGCGCCAGTTCATCGAACAGGACGGCGAGGACGACACCCACAAGGTCCGCGAGCACAAGCGCCTTGACGCACTGCTTGCCTACTGTGAGGCCTCCGGATGCCGGCGCCAGGCACTGCTGTCGTATTTCGATGAGCAATCCGGTGCGTGCGGCAACTGCGACAATTGCCTTCAGCCACCTGAACTGGAGGATGGAACCGCCGATGCGAAATTGCTGTTCTCCGCCATAAGGCAAACCGGCCAGATGTTCGGCGGTGCCCACATCATCGATATTCTGCGCGGTGCCGGCACACAGAAGATTGCGGACCGCGGTCACGACACGCTGGACTGCTATGGCGCCGGCGCCGGCCACTCCAAGGAATACTGGAATGCCTTCATCCGGCAGGTCGTAGCCGGCACCTATCTGACCATCAATATCCAGAAGTACGGGGCGCTGCAGCTGACGCGCCGGGCCGAACAGATTGCAACAGGTGCCGAAAAATTCGCCCTGCGCAGGATTGAGGCGCTCAAGCCTGCCCGGTCAAACAAACCGGCCAAAACCAAAGCCGGAGCAGTAGAGGTGGCAGATGCTGACCGGGACCTGCTGGCGTCGCTGAAAGCCCTGAGGCTCACGCTCGCCCAGGAGCGAAAAGTGCCGGCCTTCGTCATATTGCATGATGCCACGCTGAACGAGATTGCCCGCTCCCGGCCAGCAACACTGGACCAGATGGCTACAATCAGCGGCATCGGGCCGCGCAAACTGGAACAGTTCGGACAGGCCTTCATGGAGATTGTAACCGCGCACTGACTGCACGGTCAGCGGCACGGCCTGGACTTTCTTCTCACGGTGTAATCGGGTTCCTGCTGTCCGCCAGTATCTTGCCGCCAATGCCGACGAAACAAACACCCGCTGCGCGCTCAATCCAGTGCTGGGCATTCTGGAAACGCGAGATCACCGGGCGCGACGACATGAACACCGCAACGATCGTGTACCAGGTCAGCGCACTGGCCATCACCAGCCCTATCATCACCATCATGCCCCACAACGGCATGGTATCGGTAATCGCGGTCGCGAACACGCTGGTGAACAGCACGATTGCCTTGGGATTGGTCAGGGTGACCAGAAACCCGAAGACCAGAGGATTGCCCCGGTTCGCAGCCCCGGTCTGATTGATGCTGATGGTGGTCGGCCTGGTCAGGATCAGCCTGAGGCCCAGATAGGCAAGGTAACATCCGCCGCAAACCCGGACCGTCCACGCCAGCCACTGGTATTCAAGCAGGACAGCGGACAGGCCGAGCAGGCTCAAAGAGGCGTAAAACCCCAGTCCGATTGTCACACCGAAGGTTGTCAGAAGCCCGGCGCCGGTGCCGCGCGACATGGACGAACGCACGACCGCTACGAAATCCGGACCGGGCAACATCAGGGCAGGAATGAAAATCGCAAACACGCCCACCAGCACTATTGTCCATTCCATCAACACACCTTTCTGACCTGGAAACTCCGCGAAGCAGCACGAATTTCAACCGAACCCGTGAACCTGCTCCTCTACTCTGCAGGCCAACAGCATGGATCATTTTCACCGTCAGGGTAAAGAGCAGATGTACGTAACCGGACAGATCGGGTAAAACACTCATCAGTAGACAAATTTGGCCGGTTGGGAAGGTTCACCTCCAACCGTTTTGCCGCACTTGGGCGGAAACCGGCAGTTTGACCCTGATACAGGGTTTAAACACCCGGCCACCGCAGGTAGTTTTTGTCTGCAGATGAACGCGCAGAATCGGCAAACCAGGGGGGTGGCACTAGATTGATGAAGTTTATCAAGTCCAGCCAGTTGCTCGACATCTTTTTCAACGCACCCGGCGCGAAACCCTGGTCCGTCACGGCGTGCATGATGATTGCCGGCGTGCTGGACATGATGAGCATGGGCGCGATCCTGCCGGCCATCAGCCAGCTTGGCGGCGAGGGCGTTGCCAGCGACTCAAAGCTCAACGAGATCATAACCGAATTGGTGACCACCCTGGGTGTTACCCCGTCATTGACAAATTTCATGATCCTGGTCGCTGTTCTGCTGACCTTGAAATCCATCATCTCGCTGATTGCCATGGGCTATGTCGCGTCTTCGGTGGCGCAAATTCAGGCTGAAATCCGGCGCAGGCTTTTGTCCGGCGTCATGCGGGCACGCTGGAGCTATTTTGTTGATCTGCCGCCCGGCAAGATCGCCAACTCGATCGCCGGTCAAACGCTGCAATCGGGCGAAGCCTATTATGCCACGGCCATGGTGATCGTATCCAGCGTTCAGGCAATTGCCCTGATGCTGGCCGCCACGCTGGTCTCGGGATACATGGTCATTCTGACCATCATTGCCGCGGTAATCATTTCTATCCCGATGTACAGGCTGGTGATGTTCGCGCGTGAAAGCGGCAAGCAGCAATGGGAGCGCGCCGGCCTGCTGGGATCGAAAGTCCAGGATGCGGTTGGCAATATGAAGGCGATCAAGTCGATGAACCGGGGGGCCACGTTTTCGACCCTGTTCGACACGCTGGTAGGTGAACTGCGCAAGGCCTACTTTGCTCTGGTGTTCTCTCGCCACGCCCTGGGTTACGGCCAGGACATCATGGTGGCGATTTCGGTGACAGCAGGATTTTACGTCGGCACCCAGATCGTCAACGTCCCGTTGTCCGACATGCTGGTGCTGGGGATCATCTACTACCAGGTCATTTCCCTGGTCAAAAAAATCCAGGAGCAGTTGCAGGTACAGGCCATCATGCAGGCGGCTTACTTCGGGCTGATGGAGATGATCGGTTTGGCAGAGGATTACAAGGAACAGGCCGGGGGAAAAAGCGTACCCGAACTGACCCGGGGCTGCAGGTTCGAGCAAGTCGATTTTTCCTACGACAAAAAGCCCATTCTCAAGCAGGTTGATGTCGAGATACCGGCGGGCGGGATTACCGTGCTGCTTGGTCCTTCAGGTGCCGGCAAGACCACAATGATTGACCTGCTGACCGGGTTGCTCAGCCCGAACACCGGCACGGTGACAATCGACGGCGTCTCGCTAACGGAAATTGACGTCAGCAAATGGCGCAACGATATCGGCTATGTACCGCAGGAACTCACCTTGCTGCACGGAACGGTCTACGACAATGTTACGCTGGGCGATGACAGCATTTCACGTGATGACGTGTGGCAAGCGCTGAAGGCGGCAGGCGCCGACGGTTTCATCGACGAGTTGCCGAAAAAGCTGGATACCGACGTCGGCGCAATGGGTGCGAAACTGTCCGGCGGTCAGCGTCAACGCCTGTCACTGGCACGCGCCCTGGTGAGCAAACCCAAACTACTGGTTCTCGATGAAGTAACCAGTGCGCTGGATGAAGACACAGAAGCCGAGATATGCCGCAACATCACCAGCCTCGGGGGTACATACACGATTGTAGCCATTACTCACCGGCCTGCGTGGAAGGAGATCGCATCGAAGCTGTACCGCGTGAAGGACGGACGCGCCGAACTGGTGGAACAACAAGTGACCGACGCTGCGCAATAACCAGAGCGTATGAAGGCATGCCACGCCCACACATGACATTCACGGCTTGCAGGACGCCGCATTGGCCATCATTTAACTCGACCAGATCGTGGCCCGGTTCGATAGCCGCCGACTTAATCGGCCTGGCAAAACATCCGATTATATGGTTGCTGCCCTGTATTCTTGCAAAGAATTCGTGTAATTTTCGCATGGGAGATAATAATCCCCAAGTCAGGATTGTTAGTTAGCCGATGTATTTCAGGTCACAAGTTTGAGTATGGCAAATTTTCGTACAAATCCCGCATGGATTGATGACAAATTTCAAATTGAGTCGACAATACGGCAAGTGGAGGCAACTGATTTCGCCTCCCGGGACTGGCCCAGAATTACGGTTGTAACCCCTGCATTCAACTCGGCAAAATACATAGAAGAAACAATCAAGTCTGTTGATTTTCAATTTTACCCCAACATTGAATATATCGTGAGCGACAATTGCTCCGCTGACGGAACCCGGGAAATACTGGCGAAGTATGATTTTCTGGATGCCCGCATAGAGCCGGACACCGGTCAGGCCGATGCCTTGAACCGGGCATTCAGGTCGGCGCAGGGGGACATCTTGACATGGCTCAACTCCGACGACCTTTTTGCCCCGTTCGCCCTGTACAAGATGGCGCTGGCATTCAGACAGGAAAACACAGATCTGGTTGCCGGTCAGGCAGTGCTGTTTGAGGACGGCACCCCAATCAACCGCCATATCTACTCGCTTCCCGACGGCCCTCTTCTTGAAAGCGAACTTCTTGACCTGGAAGGAATGTGGCTCACCGGCCAGTATTTTTATCAACCAGAGCTGTTTTTCACCAAAGAAATTTATAAGCGTGCCGGCGGATATGTGGACGAGAAACTGTTTTACAGCATGGACTATGAGCTGTGGTTGCGCATGGCGCGTGCCGGTGCCCGGATCAAGGCAATCTCGACGCCGGTTGCCTTGTTCCGCAAGCACCAGGACCAGAAGACCCATGACCCTTCGCGGTTTCGAAGCGAATTGAGACAGTTGGTCGAAACGGTTTCACCGGCCAGGAATTCACAGGGGAAGCGCTTCACCGGCTTTGAGTGGAGTGATCGATTGCCAAAGGTGGCGATGCTCAACGACCTGGGGTTTCAGTACGGCGCCGGAATTGCTCACGAAAGCATTGCCAAGGCGCTGAAACTGTCTGGCTGTGAAGTCCGGGCATTTTCTCTGGCCGCGAAACCGCACTCCGCAGACCTGCCGGACAAGCCCGACTACGAGACCATTGTCAGGAAAGTTCATGAGTTTGCCCCGGATCTTGTAATCGTCGGCAACCTGCACGGAGCGGAACGGGATCATTCCTGGCTGGCAGAGATCCTGCCGGGATATCCTGTATTTTTCGTTTTGCACGATTTCTACATGCTGACCGGGCGATGCGCGTATTTTGGAGACTGCAGGAAACATCTTGATTTGTCCTGTGACCGGACTTGCCCGACTTTTTTTGAATACCCACCCCTTGCAGTGTCCAGGATCGCCGACGCCTTGAGCGCAAAAACCAGACTGCTTGACCACCCCAACGCCTCGATCATCGCGTGTTCGCGATACACCTGCGATGTCGTGACAGAAACTTTCAGTGCCCGCGGCCTTTCCAGCAACGCCATCAAGAACAAGGTGCATACTTTGTGGCTCGGGGCCGATACGGAATACTTTTTCCCCGAAACGGAAAAACGTCGTGCCGGTTTGCGGGACAACTTCAACTTGCCGGCCGGCAAGTTGATCGTGCTGTTGCCCTCAGGCAACTACAATGACCGCCGCAAGAACGTGCAGGCAGCGTGGCGGATTTTTTGTGCGCTTCCCGATGACAGGTTCCATGCAATCGTTTTGGGTGAAACACCCGTATCCCCTCACCTGCTTGGCGACAACTTCACGCATATGCCCTACATTTCGGACAAGACAGAGCTTTCCAGGCTGTTCAGATGTTCCGACTTCGTCATCAATACCTCACATGATGAGACCTTCGGCCAGACGATAATTGAAGCCGCCTTGTCCGGGGCTCTGCCGGTGTCTGCCGGCCGCGGCGCGGTGCCGGAAATCATTGACGCACTGGGGGCCGGATTTCAGGCACCGCCGGGCGCTTGTGAAAACGACGCCATTTCTTCAGCCGTTGAATACATGACGTCCATTGCCGGCAACCCCGAACGCATGCAGGGCGAACGCCTCGAGGTTTCACTGAGAGCACAGTACCTGTTCTCAATAGACGCTCTGTCGAGGCACCTGCATCTGATGATGAAGGAAACCGGAGTTTTGACCAGCAGCAGGATGAAACCGAAGCTGGATCTTGCAATATCACCATCGGCTCCTCAGCCTGCGATGATCGTGCCCGTTGATCAGGGCAGCAAGACCCTGAAAAAACTGCTGGGCTGGCTGCCGCTGTCATCGGTCCGAAAATGACGGCAATCGCCTGCGAGTTTGAAGGCATCGTTGGCCGTTTGGGCACCTGCAATTGTTGGCCGGCCCGGTTACATCTCAGAAATCCTTGCCACTCATCTCGATGTGCATGGATTCGGCAGACAACCGTTGAGCCAGTTCCGAGAACGAACTCCAGGTGGAGCCGAGCAGCAATGGCGCCCTGCCAAGGAGCAATGCATCGGCCAGCGCATATATCAGTTGTTCCGTTGACCGGTCATAAAGCTCGCGTTTGAGACAGGCGACACGATTTCCATACCGCCGGTAAAACTCGTCATATGTCTCAACCTGGTCGGCAGCGAGGAAAATCCGGTCTGCCCTGCCTTCACTCGTCAACTGATCAATTCGGGCCATGAAGTTGGAAAAATGGCTCTTGCGTCGCCAGCGTTTGATTTTCCTGTGGCTGCTCTTCTTCCAGTTGTCAGGCGTCTCGTAAGGCAGGTGCTCAAACCCGTCCCCGCCGGCCATCCGCACATGCACAGCCACGTCATTGGGACTGCGCACGCTGGAAACCAGGTCCAGCACCGCCTCTACCGGTTCAAGTCGTTGCAGGAAGCTGTTTTCAGCCTGAGGATTGCTGTCCGGTGAATTCAGCACATAGGCTGTCCGGGCATAAAAGTCCTCGCCCCGTCCCGGATGTATGCGTCTGTATTTCCTGCAGTTTGCCTCCAGCTCCATATAGGTGATGAAATCCATTCCACAGGCCGCCGTCAGACCGGCAAAACTTCTGGCCAGGACAGCGCCGCGATAATCGAACAAGTCGCCAAAGTGACATTCACAATGTGCGTCCGGCTCCCAGATAATGACCAGTTCACGGTCCGTTGCCTCGGCAATAGCGGCCCCTGATGCAATCGCCCGCAACCGGTTTCCGAGACCGTGCTGTGCGTCAATGTAAAGTTTGGGCCGGGGCACGTTGAACGCTGGTTTTGCCAGCATTGTGTCAGCAACTGCCGGCTGCAGCCAGCGACGGTGAAACCGCCGGTACAGCCAGCCCCGGACCTGTTGCTTCGGCAGGGCCTGGATGAACCTCTCAAAGTCGGCAAACCCTTGCGCCATCAATGAACTGAACGTGGTCCTGCCAAAACGCACCGCACATCCATAAGTCCACCTGACCACGTCCTTGAGCGCGAAATGATCGGCTTCCTGGCGAACATTGAATGGTACCTCGTTGACACTGCTCGCGTTCCGCCGCAGCGTCACATGGCCCTTCTGCCTGTCAATCACGGAGAAATCCGCCATCTGGTTCTGCCCGGACCAGGCTGGCATCAGGGCAGCAATGTAGTAGTTGCGGCGGCTTGCGTATCGCGAAGACTTGCGAAGCTGCTCCGCGGCATTCACGGCACGGTCTGCGTGGTCCTTCCTGAAAGCCTCGGACCTGGCTTCGTCACCATGGGGAATGTGATAAATGCTGTCGGGATCAATATCGTCTCGCTGCAACCCGTGCGCAGACAACCTGCCATACAGGTCATCATCATCCCAACCATAGGATGTAATGAACTCATTGAATCCACCCACATTTACCAGGTCCGCCTTGTGTGCCAGAAAAAGCCCGTTTATGTGGATTTGATCTTTCGGCACTTTCCGCCAGTTCCCGGCCATGAACCGGCCTGTGCACAGCTTGTTTCTGCGAAAGAAGTCAGGGTTTATCACAATGTCCGCGTCAGCTTTCAGTATCACGGCATGCGATGCGCAGCGAAATCCCCCATTGTAGGCGCAGGTCAGGATCCACTCGTCCTCATCGTCGACGCGGACAATCCTTATCCGCTCGTCTGCTTCCGTGAAAACCGCAAGCTCGCGCTTCAGGGGCGTATCCGATGACCAGTCGACAATGATGATCTCGCTGATCTCGTCAAGCTTCAGCCAACTTGAGAGTGCCTGTTTCAGGTTGTCCGACCTGTTCCGGCAGCAGGTAACCAGGCTGACCCCGGGCACGGCGTCGTCGGCAAGACCCTTCAAATGCACTGTTTCAGCCGACAGCATCCGGTGCTTCCCTGATTCTGGATATGCCGTTTCTGCGTGGCTTGCCGGCTGCAGCATCGATCGACGGAATTACGCTGCATGTTCCGGTGGCCGGATTCGCAGCAATCGTTGCACCACTCACACGCTCGCCCGCAAAGACAGCACCAAAACGCTTCACTGCCACCTGGTTACTCCCCCGAATATTTCCCGGGCATTATTCGGTATACGAATTTGCAAGTCGAGACAATTTGCTCACAATTGAAGGGGAAGGCGGGACCATTTCAACTCCTGCGATCCCGCCACCGGTACAGCAGTTTGAATTACCCTGTGGTCGGGTGAACCCACAGACCCGTCAAGGTGGCAGCGATGCGAATTGTCATTCTCGTTTGTACCAACAACCAGCCGGGCAACATGCTACAGACGCTGACATCGATCGCACGCCTCACCGTGCCGGCATCCACGGCCTGCAGCTTAACCGTCGTGAACAACTCCCCCGAACGCGTGAGCGCCGGTGAGTTCGAAACCCATGTCACGACGCTGCCCACGTCAGTGCTGCACGAACCATCGCCGGGGCTGTCGGCCGCCCGCAACACCGGTGTCGCCAGCGTCGACGCCGACTATGTGATCTTCACCGATGATGATGTGTCAGTTCCCCCAGACTGGCTTGGCAATTATGCAGCCGCTTTCAGGCGCTATCCGGAAGCTGCGTTTTTTGGCTCGGACATAAACCCGGTATTCCCTGGGGCAGACAGCAGATGGGCCCATGCTCTGGCAACCGCCGCGCCGAGTTGCTTTGCCCGGTTCCGGGCCGGCCCGCGCGACCGCAAGATTGATGCAAACAGCAATCCGAAACTTTACCCCTTCGGTGCCAACATGGCGTTCCGGGCTGATGCGCTGAAACACTTCCGGTTTGACGAGAACCTGGGCCGCCAGCCCGATGGCCTGGTGCTGTCGGGTGAAGAAACCACACTGATTGCAGACATGGTTGCAGCCGGACATGTCGGCTACCTGGTATCGGACAACCCGGTCAACCATCTGATAGCGCCGGCCCGGCAAACCCTGGACTATGTGGCGCGATACTATTACGGCCAGGGCTGGTTGCAGGCAAAAAATGCCGCGACATCAGCCAAGTGGACCCGCCTGCCTGATCAGCGCCTGTCGCCGGTTGCAGCATTGCTGTTCGGGCTGGTCCGTCCTGTTGCAGGTTTGCTGGGGGCCACAACCCTGCAAGTATGGATTGAACGCCAGCACGCCCATTTCAGTGGCCGCGCAGCAGCATTTCACCACAGGCAGCCGGATTCACACTGAGCAGAGGCTTGATCGCATTGAGGGCAAGAAGGGGAGATACGAAAATAATCAACGCAATCACCGGACCTGCCGGCAGATTTCCGGTCAGACTGGCGAATACACTATCATGCTTTTGCAGGGAAATGTTTGGTTGCGGGGGCAGGATTTGAACCTGCGACCTTCAGGTTATGAGCCTGACGAGCTACCGGGCTGCTCCACCCCGCGCCAACAAATCGAAAGCGAGGGCACCGGCCCTCGCTTCTTGAGATGTATGTAGCAATTCGATGACAGGATTGAAAGGGGAAAATGTCACAAAAGGCATCTCGGCCCGATACATTATCGTGGCAGGCGCCCGGCTCCGTTCAGGCTTCCTCCACGATCCGCAATTGCGGTTTGCCGCGCGCACCGGAAAACGGCGCTGCGCCATGACCGGGGTTGTCGCTACCGACAGCGTTTACTGCCTCGGCGTTCTTGATGGAGCGCACCAGGGCCAGCAGGAGATCTTCCGCCGCCTCCGACAAATGGGCATGTTCGGGTGATTCCAGCAATGAAGACTGGATCTCCAGCATCAGGCCAACGATTGCGCTGGGGCTCAGTGTCATGCCGGGCGATGCGGGTCCAATCAAGCCGGTTTTTGATGCAATATCCTCAGTCATGACCGTGTGTTTGCCCCGCATTGCTTTGAAATTCTATGTTTCACTCGGATTCAAGGCTGGCATGCCGGGCGGAATGGTTCTGTGATAAATGCCACATTGGTGACTTATATTGCCCGCTTATCGGCACTTGAAGCGCACAATTGACACGAAAAAACCGCTCCGGCCCTTGTAAGGCCGAAGCGGTTTTGAAGAAATCGTGAAAGAAGGGATTGCACATGCCCTTTTTGACAAGAGCAGTCTCATGTTTTTTGCAGGCCTGGCAGCGACCTACTCTCCCGTGCCTTAAGACAAAGTACCATTGGCGCAGAGGCGGTTAACGACCGAGTTCGGAATGGGATCGGGTGGGGTCACCTCGCAATAACCACCAGGCCGGCAAAAAACAAAAGACATAACTGGAATTTTAAACACCTAAAGGTGAGCATTGATTAATGAGAATAATCAAGCCTATCGAGCGATTAGTATTGGTAAGCTTCATGCATTGCTGCACTTCCACACCCAACCTATCAACGTCGTAGTCTACAACGGCTCTCAAGGGAAAACTGGTTTCGAGGTGGGTTTCCCGCTTAGATGCCTTCAGCGGTTATCCCTTCCGTACATAGCTACCCTGCAATGCTGCTGGCGCAACAACAGGTCCACCAGAGGTACGTCCACCCCGGTCCTCTCGTACTAAGGGCAGATCCTCTCAATTTTCCTACACCCACGGCAGATAGGGACCGAACTGTCTCACGACGTTCTGAACCCAGCTCACGTACCGCTTTAATTGGCGAACAGCCAAACCCTTGGGACCTGCTCCAGCCCCAGGATGCGATGAGCCGACATCGAGGTGCCAAACAACCCCGTCGATATGGACTCTTGGGGGTCATCAGCCTGTTATCCCCGGCGTACCTTTTATCCGTTGAGCGATGGCCCTCCTCACGTGGGACCACCGGATCACTATGACCGACTTTCGTCTCTGCTCGACATGTATGTCTCGCAGTCAGGCAGGCTTATGCCATTGCACTCAACGAGCGATTTCCGACCGCTCTGAGCCCACCATCGCGCGCCTCCGTTACTCTTTGGGAGGCGACCGCCCCAGTCAAACTACCCACCACACACTGTCCCGGATCCGGATAACGGACCGCGGTTAGACATCCATGTAGATAAGGGTGGTATTTCATCTTGCGGCTCCACATCAGCTGGCGCCAACGCTTCAAAGCCTACCACCTATCCTACACATGCCGACACGAATGCCAGTGTGAAGTTGTAGTAAAGGTGCACGGGGTCTTTCCGTCTGACCGCAGGAACCCCGCATCTTCACGGGGAATTCAATTTCACTGAGTCTATGCTGGAGACAGTGGGGAAGTCGTTACGCCATTCGTGCAGGTCGGAACTTACCCGACAAGGAATTTCGCTACCTTAGGACCGTTATAGTTACGGCCGCCGTTTACCGGGGCTTCAATTCAAAGCTCTCACCTCTCCTCTTAACCTTCCGGCACCGGGCAGGCGTCAGACCCTATACGTCGTCTTGCGACTTCGCAGAGCCCTGTGTTTTTGTTAAACAGTCGCCACCCCCTGGTCTGTGCCCCCCACACCTGCTTGCGCAAGCATGGGGCTCCCTTCTCGCGAACTTACGGGAGCAATTTGCCGAGTTCCTTCAGCATAGTTCTCTCAAGCGCCTTGGTATACTCTACCAATCCACCTGTGTCGGTTTCGGGTACGGTCTAATGTGGGAGCTATTTCCTGGAACGTCTTCGCTGCATCTCCAATCCGATAAGGAAATACAACTTACAACATCCGTCACTACCCACTGGTGCAGGAATATTAACCTGCTTCCCATCGACTACGCATTTCTGCCTCGCCTTAGGGGCCGACTAACCCTGCGCAGATTAGCTTTACGCAGGAACCCTTGGATTTTCGGCGACAGTGTTTCTCACACTGTTTATCGTTACTCATGTCAGCATTCGCACTTCTGATATCTCCAGGTGTCCTCACAGATCACCCTTCGCAGACTTACAGAACGCTCCGCTACCGCGCATATTGCTATGCACCCGTAGTTTCGGTGCTTGGCTTTAGCCCCGTTACATTTTCGGCGCAAAGACCCTTATTTAGACCAGTGAGCTGTTACGCTTTCTTTAAAGGATGGCTGCTTCTAAGCCAACCTCCTGGTTGTTTTGGGATCCTCACATCCTTTCCCACTTAGCCAAGACTTGGGGACCTTAACTGACGGTCAGGGTTGTTTCCCTCTCCACGACGGACGTTAGCACCCGCCGTGTGTCTCCCGCGCATTACTTCCAGGTATTCGGAGTTTGGTTAGGTTTGGTAATCCGTTATGGACCCCTAGCCCATCCAGTGCTCTACCCCCTGGAGTATTCACGCGAGGCGCTACCTAAATAGCTTTCGCGGAGAACCAGCTATTTCCAGCCTTGATTGGCCTTTCACCCCTAGCCACAAGTCATCCCCGGCTTTTTCAACAGACGTGGGTTCGGCCCTCCAGTGCATGTTACTGCACCTTCAGCCTGCTCATGGCTAGATCGACTGGTTTCGGGTCTAATCCAACGAACTAAGACGCCCTATTAAGACTCGGTTTCCCTGCGCATACACCTATCGGTTTAAGCTTGCTCGCTAAATTAAGTCGCTGACCCATTATACAAAAGGTACGTGGTCACCATTTCAGGCTCCCACTGTTTGTAGGCATTCGGTTTCAGGTACTATTTCACTCCCCTTGTCGGGGTGCTTTTCACCTTTCCCTCACGGTACTGGTTCACTATCGGTCGCTGAGGAGTACTTAGGCTTGGAAGGTGGTCCTCCCATGTTCAAACAGGATTTCACGTGTCCCGTCCTACTCAAGTCTGCATACGATTTTTACCCATACGGGGCTATCACCCTCTATGGCGTGCCTTCCCAGACACTTCCGGTTTAATCATACACAGCACAGGCCTGGTCCGCGTTCGCTCGCCGCTACTAGCAGAGTCTCGGTTGATGTCCTTTCCTCCGGGTACTTAGATGTTTCAGTTCCCCGGGTTCGCCTCTTACACCTATGTATTCAGTGCAAGATACAGCCGAAGCTGTGGGTTTCCCCATTCGGAAATGCGTGGATCAAAGCTTATTCGCAGCTCCCCACGCCTTATCGCAGCGTATCACGTCCTTCATCGCCTCTCAGCGCCAAGGCATTCACCAAATGCCCTTAAGTCGCTTGATCATTCTCATTATCAATGCTCACCCGTCACGCCAGCTCTCTTGGAACTCGTTAAGCTGGCAGGTAAACATTGAGAAAGACCAGTTATGTGCAAGATTTGTTTGACAGTTTGCGGTCAAGCTCACTGACTTGGGTTACAAGTAGACCGTCCAAGCGTTGATGTATACGCTATGTAGGCAGGACAGCCCAAACAAATCCCTTCTTTACAATGTCAAAAGAACAGAGCCGGTCAGCAATTGCTGATCGGAAACTTATATATTCTCTGAGGGTCAAAAGCACCACGCGTGTCACGCCTTAACGGCGAGACCAAAACAAAGCGAAAAATGGTGGAGGCGGACGGGATCGAACCGACGACCTGAAGCTTGCAAAGCTACCGCTCTCCCAACTGAGCTACGCCCCCGGTATTTTCCGAAAACCGCTGCTTGTGCTGTGTTGCCGCTAATCGAGCACTGAAAATGCCGTTAGTAACCACCAAAACCCATCATGTGAAGCATGGTGGGCCTGGGTAGACTCGAACTACCGACCTTACGCTTATCAGGCGTACGCTCTAACCACCTGAGCTACAGGCCCCTTTAACAAAGGAAAAAGGCTCGTGCTCTCGTGTGCGACCCTCGAGAAAGAGAAACGTAGACGGCGAATGTCCCGCATTTTACGAGGCTTGAGGCCCCGTTTTTTGTTCTATGACGAACCGATATGAAGTCTGGCGGAATGCCAGGTTCGATGAAGGTTCATCCTTAGAAAGGAGGTGATCCAGCCGCAGGTTCCCCTACGGCTACCTTGTTACGACTTCACCCCAGTCGCTGACCCTACCGTGGCCGGTTGCCTCCCGAAGGTTAGCACGCCGTCTTAAGGTAAAACCAACTCCCATGGTGTGACGGGCGGTGTGTACAAGGCCCGGGAACGTATTCACCGTAGCATGCTGTTCTACGATTACTAGCGATTCCAACTTCATGCACTCGAGTTGCAGAGTGCAATCCGAACTGAGACGGTTTTTTGGGATTAGCATCTTCTCGCGAAGTAGCTGCCCACTGTCACCGCCATTGTAGCACGTGTGTAGCCCTACCCGTAAGGGCCATGAGGACTTGACGTCATCCCCACCTTCCTCCGGCTTATCACCGGCAGTCCCTCTAGAGTGCCCAACTAAATGCTGGCAACTAAAGGCGAGGGTTGCGCTCGTTGCGGGACTTAACCCAACATCTCACGACACGAGCTGACGACAGCCATGCAGCACCTGTCACCGATCCAGCCTAACTGAAGGAATTCATCTCTGAAAACCGCGATCGGGATGTCAAGGGTAGGTAAGGTTCTGCGCGTTGCTTCGAATTAAACCACATGCTCCACCGCTTGTGCGGGCCCCCGTCAATTCCTTTGAGTTTTAATCTTGCGACCGTACTCCCCAGGCGGAATGTTTAATGCGTTAGCTGCGCCACCGAACAGTATACTGCCCGACGGCTAACATTCATCGTTTACGGCGTGGACTACCAGGGTATCTAATCCTGTTTGCTCCCCACGCTTTCGCACCTCAGCGTCAGTACCGGACCAGTTAGCCGCCTTCGCCACTGGTGTTCTTCCCAATATCTACGAATTTCACCTCTACACTGGGAATTCCACTAACCTCTTCCGGACTCAAGATCTCCAGTATCAAAGGCAGTTCTGGAGTTGAGCTCCAGGATTTCACCTCTGACTTAAAGACCCGCCTACGCGCGCTTTACGCCCAGTAATTCCGAACAACGCTTGCCCCCTCCGTATTACCGCGGCTGCTGGCACGGAGTTAGCCGGGGCTTCTTCTGTGGTTACCGTCATTATCTTCACCACTGAAAGAGCTTTACAACCCTAGGGCCGTCATCACTCACGCGGCATGGCTGGATCAGGCTTGCGCCCATTGTCCAATATTCCCCACTGCTGCCTCCCGTAGGAGTCTGGGCCGTGTCTAAGTCCCAGTGTGGCTGATCATCCTCTCAGACCAGCTACGGATCGTCGCCTTGGTGAGCCATTACCTCACCAACAAGCTAATCCAACGCGGGCCCCTCTATCGGCGATAAATCTTTCTCCCGAAGGACGTATACGGTATTAGCAGTCGTTTCCAACTGTTGTTCCGTACCGAAAGGTAGGTTCCCACGCGTTACTCACCCGTCTGCCACTCCCTCCGAAGAGGGCGTTCGACTTGCATGTGTTAAGCCTGCCGCCAGCGTTCGTTCTGAGCCAGGATCAAACTCTCAAGTTTGAAACGTTTTGCTCAGTTAACGATTGCTCGTCGACTGTTCAATTATTTTGCGTTTGCGTAATTGACGAGTTACCATGTTTCATCACGCCCAATTGCTTGGACGATCAAAGCTTGGCTTCTCTATAAACGCAAGTTTAGCGTCTCTTTTGTGTCTCGCTCCACGCCCCGATAAGGATGCTTCATCACGAAACCGCCAGGACACGCGCCGCCTGCGTTTCTCTTTCTCTGTTCAACAATGTCAAAGAGCAAGGAAGACCTTTCGGACCCCCAACCTGAAAACCGGCGGCAAGTGTCTGCGGCTTGATATAAACCGCTTAAACTGTCGTTAGTCTCAGGAGACAACAAAGAACGCTCGCCAACGAGTGGCGCCCGCTCTTCAGTGAGGCGGTTTATAGTTGCGAGGCGGCCTGACTGTCAAGCGGATTGTCGCAAAAAGTTCGTAAAAGATTCAACAAATTTCAAAACCCAGAAAAAACCTTCGAAAACCGCCATTTTTTGGCTAGTCCCACATGCATGCATCCAGCAGGAACAGCAAACTCCCGGCCCTTGCAGTTAATTAAAAAACCATATAGTAATTTAATTGCTGTTTTCAACAACCTCCCGGGTCACAATATGAACGATAGCCGCCAGCAATTGCTGCACATCCTCAAAACCCTCGGCCCACGGTCCACCTCAAGCCTGGCAAACCGGCTTGAGATGACATTGGCCGGCGTGCGCAAACATCTCAAGCTGCTGGAACACGACAAGCTGGTGGCCTCGAGCGGCATTGCCGGCGGTGTCGGCAGGCCGGACCTGGTGTGGCGGCTGACACAAGCCGGCCACAACCGGTTTCCCGACACCCACGACACGCTGACACTGGATCTGATCGGTTCGATCCGCACCGTCTTTGGCGAGGCCGGTCTGGACAAGCTGATCGCGACCCGGGAAAGCGAAACTGCGACGCGTTATGCGCGCGCCCTGTCGACCGCCGCTTCGGCGCACCACAAGGTCGAACGCCTGGCCGAGCTGCGCAGCGAGGAAGGGTACATGGCACAAGCCGAGCAGATCGATGACCGGACATGGCGGCTGGCTGAAAATCACTGCCCGGTGTGCGCCGCCGCCCGCGTCTGCCAGGGTCTGTGCCGGTCGGAACTGGCCGTCTTCAGAAAAGTTCTCGGCAAGTCGTTCGCGGTGGAGCGCGACGAATACCTGCTGGATGGCGCACGGCGCTGCTCCTATCTCATCCGGTCGCTGGTTCCGGCGTCAGGACGGGACGCGCGCGGGTGACCAAAACCGATCATGAACGCAGGTCGCGGTTGCCGTCGTCGTCCCCGGCGCCATCTTCTGCGCGGCCGAACTGGCGCGCGCTGGCAAGCTCCGGCGTGCTGTGGCGTTTCACTTTCCTGGGGCTGGGCATCTGGTTGCACGCCGCTGATGAGCTGATCATCTCTACCCTCATCACCGACATCGTCGGCGACATTGGTGGCATTGAGCTTCTTGGATGGAACCTTGCGCTTTACGAGCTCGGGTCAATTCTGGCCGGTGCCGCCATGGGCCTGCGGATAGCCCGCTCGGGACTGCGCGCCGGGTTCGCCCTGTCGGCCCTGGTCTACGCGGCCGGTTGTGCAATATCGGCACTGGCGCCCGCCATGGAAGTGATGCTGCTCGGCCGGCTGGCGCAGGGGTTTGGCGGCGGCGGGCTGGTGGCGGTTGCGTTCATTGCGGTTGAGAAGCTGTTCGATCGGTCCATCTGGCCGCAATTGTTTGCGCTGTTATCGGCCATCTGGGGCGTATCTGCATTCCTCGGCCCGCTGATCGGCGGCCTGTTTGCGCAAGCCGACTGGTGGCGTGGCGCGTTCTGGTTTTTCGGCGTCCAGGCCGCAGCCCTGGCAGCCACCGCCTACATTATAATACCAGCACAACACGTCACCGGTGCGCCAGGCAGGGATGGCAACGGACCCGGCAACCACGCGCAACCTGCCGCAAACAGCACCGCAGCAGGGGTTTTCCCTGCCCGGCGACTGGCAATTCTGGCAGCGTCTGTCATTGCAATTGCCTGGTCCGGCATAACCGGCAATGTGATCTCGGCGATTGTGGCCGGATGCATCGGCCTTGCAGGCGTGTGTGCATTCCTTGTCCTCGATCAGAATCGCGCCTCGGGGCACATCCTTCCATCGGCGATACGGGCACCCGGCAGTACCGCCCGCTACGTTCTGCTGATGGTCTTCTGTCTGGCCGCATCGACAGTGTCCTTCTCAATCTTCGGGCCCGTTCTATTGCGTGTTCTGCACCAGTTGTCGGCACTGGAGACAGGGTATGTTATTGCATTGGAATCAATAGGTTGGTCAGTTGCCGCAATCGCGCTGGCCAACCAGCCTGCGCACCGGGAAAAGCTGATCATCCGAACCGGTGCGAGCCTGGTACTGATCGCGCTGGCGGGATTTGCCATGACAATGGTTTCAGGACCCGTCTGGTTGATCTGCCTGTTTGCTGTCTTGATGGGCGCGGGCTTCGGCATGTTCTGGAGTTTCATCATCCGGCGTCTGGTAGAGGCGGTTGATGAGGACGAACGCTCCATTGCCGCAGCGTCGATTCCGCTGGTGCAGCGAATCGCATATGCCCTCGGTGCGGCGGTTGCAGGGCTGGTTGCCAACTCTGCCGGCTTTTCCGGCGGGCTTTCGGCGCAGACTTCACAGTTCGTCGCTATCTGGATTTTTGCTGCCTTTGTTCCACTTGCCACAATTGGAGTTTTTGCCGGCTTCAAAATGACCGCAAAATGACCGCTTTGTGTCTGAAAAAAGGCGTGCTCGTAAAACTTTACGGTTTACGGGCAAGTTAACCGCCGATAAACCATATTCTTCCAGTATGAGGCTCTGCAAGGTTGTCTAAAATTTGCCTTACAACCTCATAGCCGCCGACGTCAACTCATTGTGCAAGCTCAGGTTTTTCAGCTTCACAGGGTCTCGAAAGGTTGACACGAAGCGTGCTGACGGGCATTGTCCGTCCAGTTGGTGGGGACGGCTGACCAGCGGTTGTGAAGCTGCGTTCAGCATTGCGTTTGTCAGGTTTGGGTGACTGCGTGACGACTAGGTAGCGCAGGGCGGATATTTTTGTATCCATCCGGTGTTTGAATCAGGGTTGCAATCTACCGTGCAGGTGGCGGTTGTGATCCGGTCAGGTCAAGGGGTTCTACGGGTTTGAAGTCATTGTTCAAAAAGATGCGGCCGCGCAAGGCAGGCTCTTTGACAGAGACCGCTCGTAAACTAAGCATCGATGACCTGGCTGTCGACAACACCGACTTCTTCCTCGTTCCAAAACAAAAATCCAATAATTTCCAACTTGTAAGCCTGGTGGCCTTTACCCTGTTTGGTGGTGCCGCCGCTGCCGGTCTCGCATTGAGCTGGCCATCGACCACGCAAGGCGTGATCGCAAACAGCTGGCAGGTGCAGAACGGTCAATCGGCAAGTTCCCTGGTACAGCGCGCAGGTTTGATCCAGACATCCACCAAGGGTGATTTCAACGGCGCCATCGCCAAGGCGGTGTCTGCCAGCCCGATGCGGCCATTGTCGGTGGCGTATATCCAGGGCCAGCCGGATACGAGCGGCATCAACGCGACCGGCGACTTGCTGACGGACAACCAGTACCCTGCTCCCGGCAGCGATGCGCTGACCTATGGCGAGCCGATCATTCTTGAAAACAGCATTGAGCTTGCCTCTTTGCCCGATACGAACAATTCCACCAGCGTCTCCAAGACCTTGCCGCCGGAGCCGGTGGATGAAGAGGTTGTTCTGCGCCAGGGCGATACCCTGATCGGCCGCATGGTCGACCTTGGTGTCACCGTCGAGAGCGCCCGCGCGATCGCAGCTGCCATTGAGCCGGTATTCCCCGGTCGCCTGGTTCGCACCGGGCAGAGATACTCGGTAACACTGGACAAGCAGCAGGATTTCTACGGCAATGAAGTCATCGCGCCGGTGCGGGTATCGTTCACGCCGCCCGGCGGCGAAGAACTGATCGTCGAGTCTGACGATGACGGCCGTTACATCGCGACCAGCGGCGGCAAGAAGGCCAAGCCTCTGTCGCGTATCGCAAATGCCCCGCACTATCGCGCCAAGGCAAAGGTATCGTCCTCTGTCTATGCCGCCGCCCGTGACAATGGCGTTCCAGGCTATGTGATCAATGCCGCGATGAAAGTGCTGGGTCACGACATCGACCTGCAGCGCCAGATACATTCCGGTGACCAGATTGACCTGTTTTACGGAAATCCGCTCAGCGGCTCATCGACGAAGCGGAAAGTGCTGCACTATGCGAAGTTGCGCACATCCGGCCGCGACCACATTTACTACCGGTTCACCGACAAGAACGGCAAAACCGCCTATTATGACGAGAACGGCGTAGGCTCCAACAAATCGCTGATGCGCACGCCTATTTCCGGTGGCCGTATCACGTCCGGTTTCGGCATGCGGCGTCATCCACTGCTGGGCTACAACAAACTTCACACCGGCATTGATTTTGGCGCGGCCCGCGGTACGCCGATCAAGGCGGCCGGTGACGGTGTCGTGGTGCACGCCGGCTGGCGCGGCTCCTATGGCCGCACCGTCGTCATCAAGCACGCCAAGAAGTATTCAACCCTGTATGCCCACATGAGCAAGACCGCCAAACTGAAAAAGGGCCAGAAAGTCCGTCAGGGCCAGGTTATCGGTTATGTCGGCACAACCGGCCGATCCACCGGCCCTCACCTGCACTATGAAGTGCGTAAGCGCGGACGCCCGATCAACCCGCGCAGAGTGCAGGTTGCCTCCTCCGGCAGAAAACTGGAGGGCGAGGATCTGCGTGCCTTCAAGCAGCAGAAGAGGAAGGTCCTGGCGCTCATGCAGGAAGCACCGTCTTCAATTCAGATCGCCCAGGTCAACGGGCAATAAAAACAGCCTTACGGATTCAACGGGCCCGCTCGTTTCAACCGGGGGCTACTCGCTCATTACCCATTGCAATGACTTGCCCTCGCGCTGACCCGACAGCTCGACCTGTGAGCCTGTTTGCCTGCCCGCCATGACAGACAGCCAGTCCTGCGGCTTGCGGATGCGCCTGCCGTTCGCCAGATACACGATGTCTCCTGCCCTGAGCCCCGACTTGTCGCCGGACAGCCCGGGCACGATTTTCACCACAAGCACGCCCTGGCGGCCTGCTTCACCCGCAGATGGAACCGCCCGCAGCAGCACACCTGTTCTGGCTGGCACAAACCGGCCGGTGCTGATCAGGGCATCGGCAATGGTCTGAACCAGTCCTGCATCCACAGCAAAGTTCACCCCGATATTGGCATCTGAACGCTTGGTGAAAATGGCTGACAGCATGCCGGCGAACCGGCCCTGCATGTCCACCAGTGCGCCACCTGACATGCCGGGGTTTACCGCAGCATCCGTCTGGATAAAGTCTTCGATGGCATTGAACCCCATACCCGCCCGGTTCACCGCCGATACCCGTCCGCAGCTGAGAGACAGGCCGACACCAAACGCGTTGCCAATGGCGCACACTTCATCACCCAGGTTCGGCGTACCGCCGCGAGCAGCGATTGCCGGCAGCGTCTTGTCAATCTGCAGCACAGCCAGATCGCTGGCCTTGTGGCGTGCAATCACCCGGGCGGGATAACTGGTGCCGTCGTCGTCACGCACCAGAACCGGCACCTGGTCCTGCGCCGGCCCCAACACATGATCAGCGGTGACAATGGTCCGGCCATCTCCAATCACGACACCGCTTCCTTCCGGTTCGGCGAGGTTTGCCGGTCTTCCCGACCAGACCGGCAGCACGGTCACCACCGACTTGCGTGCAACCTCCAGGCGCGAGAGGTCCTGACCTCCGGCCACCGGCACCAGCAAACCCAGCACAAGCAATGACAGCATAGGGGCAATAACAAAGTTCTTAACTGCATAAATCACTTACTCAGCTCCGCGTGAATTCTGGTTGACCAAGATCGCCGACCCGGGTTGAACGGCCATGCAGGCATACTTCGCGAAACTGGTACAAAAGCGCCGCCGTCGGTGCATACATACGATGCCCGATTGTTGGCAGCACAGCCGACATGACCGGTTTGCCGCCGGACTTGTCAGGAACCATTTCTGGAATGGACGCACCGTCCAGCTCTTCAAGAGGAACACGATAGAGCTTTGCAACTTCGCCGGGATCCGGTGTGAAGCTGGCGCCGGCGCCGGCCCATGCCACCACCGGCGTGATAACGAACCCGGACCGGGTCACCATATCGTCCAGCAATCCCAACACCGAGGTTCTCTCGAGACACAGGCCCACTTCCTCATGGGTTTCGCGCAAGGCGGCATCGATGACGTTTTCACCCTCGTCAAGCCGTCCGCCCGGCAGCGCAAACTGGCCGCCATGCCGGTTCAGCCTGCTTGCCCTCAGGGTCACTACGATATCAGTTGCCGCCTCAGGCGACGCGGCACTGAGAACCAGGGCGACAGCGGCCTGGCGCAGGGACCCGTCCGTAACGGTCATCCGGTCATGAATTGAGAGATTTTGGACAATGGTTTCACGCAGGCCGGCGTTGAGGGAATAGCTCATCCAGCCATGGTAACGCCAATACAGGCCCTTGCAAAAGCATATAGAGCTTTGCTCCGGCTATAAATCGTTTGGTTCGCGATCCCCTGACCAGGCATCGCGAACCAGTCATGTAACCGGATTAGTGGACGCTGGCCGGTTTGGACGCGTCATCACCGGTATTCGCGGCCACAATGGCGGCCTCCAGATCACCTGGCGTTTCTCCGTTGAAGGTCAGCCCAAGCTTTCCGGCATCGATCTTGACGGTCTGTTCGTCATGAATCCGCCCATCAAGGATCGCTTCCGCCAGCGGGTCCTGAACCAGCTTCTGGATCACCCGCTTCAGCGGGCGGGCACCATAGGCCGGGTCATAGCCCTGCGTGGCCAGATGATCCCGCGCCTTGTCGGTCAGGTCCAGGACGATCTTGCGATCTTCCAGCAGGTTGGCCAGCCGGGCCAGTTGAATGTCCACAATGGCACCCATGTTCTCCCGTTTGAGCCGGTGGAACAGAATGATCTCGTCGAGCCGGTTGAGAAACTCCGGCCGGAAGTGTGAACGGACCATGTCCATGACCTGTCCGCGCGCAGCTTCTGCGGCTTCATCCTCTTTCAGCGCGACCAGGAATTCCGACCCGATATTGGAGGTCATGATGATCAGCGTGTTGCGGAAGTCCACCGTGCGGCCCTGGCCATCGGTCAGACGACCGTCATCAAGCACCTGCAACAGAACGTTGAACACGTCAGGATGGGCTTTTTCGATCTCGTCGAACAGGATGACCTGATAAGGCCGGCGGCGCACCGCTTCGGTGAGCGCACCACCCTCGTCATAGCCGACATATCCCGGAGGCGCGCCGATCAGCCGGGCCACCGAGTGCTTCTCCATGTACTCCGACATATCGACACGCACCATCGCCTGCTCGTCATCAAACAGGAATGCAGCCAGCGCCTTGGTCAGCTCGGTCTTGCCGACACCGGTGGGGCCTAAGAACATGAACGAACCGATTGGCCGGTTGGGATCCTGAAGCCCGGCACGCGCACGGCGAACCGCCGTGGAAACCGAGCGAACCGCATCGGTCTGTCCGACAACCCGCCTGGCGAGTTCTGCTTCCATGGTGAGCAGCTTCTCACGCTCGCCTTCCAGCATCTTGTCAACCGGAATCCCGGTCCAGCGCGATACCACGCCTGCAATATGGCTGTCGGTTACCGCTTCTTCCATCAACGGGTTGGCCGGTTTGCAGATCGCCTCGGTATCGGCGAGCTTCTTCTCCAGCTGCGGGATCGCGCCATAGGCAAGCTCGCCTGCCTTGGCCAGATCACCGCCACGTTGCGCCCGTTCCAGCTCGAGCCGGGCATGATCCAGCTCTTCCTTGATTTTCTGGGCCTCGTTGAGTTTCTGCTTTTCCGATTGCCAGGTCTGGGTCAGGGCCGATGATCTTTCGTCAAGATCGGCCAGTTCCTTTTCCAGCTTGCCGAGCCTGGCCTTGGACGCCTTGTCGTCTTCCTTCTTCAGGGCCTCGCGCTCGATCTTCAACTGAATGATGCGCCGGTCGAGTTCATCCAGTTCCTCTGGCTTCGAGTCGACCTGCATGCGCAGGCGCGAGCCTGCCTCGTCCATCAGGTCGATGGCCTTGTCGGGCAGAAACCGGTCTGTAATGTAGCGATTGGACAGATTGGCGGCAGCCACCAGTGCTGCATCGGTGATGCGCACACCATGGTGCATCTCGTACTTTTCCTTCAGACCGCGCAGGATCGACACTGTGTCGGCAACAGTCGGTTCGGATATGAACACCGGCTGGAACCGCCGCGCCAGGGCAGCATCCTTTTCAACGTGCTTGCGGTACTCATCCAGGGTTGTTGCACCGACACAGTGCAACTCACCACGCGCCAGGGCTGGTTTCAGCAGGTTTGATGCATCCATCGCACCATCCGCCTTGCCGGCTCCCACGAGGGTATGCATTTCATCGATGAACAGAATGATGTTACCGGCTGCCGCCTGCACTTCCGACAGAACGGACTTGAGCCGTTCCTCGAACTCGCCCCGGTATTTCGCACCGGCGATCAGCGCGCCCATGTCCAGCGCCATCAGTTTCTTGTCGCGCAGGCTTTCAGGCACATCGCCATTGATGATGCGCAGCGCCAGGCCTTCCGCAATAGCGGTCTTGCCGACACCGGGTTCACCGATCAGTACCGGATTGTTCTTGGTGCGCCGCGACAGCACCTGGATGGCACGGCGGATCTCCTCGTCACGGCCGATGACCGGATCGAGCTTGCCTTCCCGGGCTGCTTCGGTCAGGTCAAGCGCGAAACGCTTCAGCGCATCATAACCTTCTTCGGCAGACGCGGTGTCTGCGGTGCGCCCCTGGCGCAACTCGTCAATCGCCTTGTTAAGTCCGGTTGGCGTTACCCCGCCTGCCTTCAGTGCTTCCTGCGCACCCGATTTTTCAATGGTCAGCGCCTGCAGCAAACGCTCAGCGGTAACAAAACTGTCTCCCGCCTTGCTGGAAATCTGCTGGGCGGTTTCAAACAGCCGGGCGGTTTCAGGTGCAAGATACAATTTGCCGGCGCCTGACCCGTCTACACTTGGAAACTTTGCAAGACGTGCGCTCGTGTCGGCCAGAACCGCCTTGGCATCACCACCGGCAGACTTGATCAGACCGGACGCAAGCCCCTGATCGTCGTCAAGCAGCACCTTCAGGACATGCTCGGCAGAAAACTGCTGGTGATTTTCACGCAATGCCAAGTTCTGGGCGGCTTGAATAAAGCCCTTGGCACGCTCGGTATATTTTTCAAAATCCATTACAACCTCCTTCTGGCATATCCGCCCATACAGCCCGCGTTCGCAGCGCTGAAATCTGGATATCCGGTTCTGGATTCAGGGCTTGAGCCCTACCTTGTGTTGTTCCCCGCCCGGCCAATGAAGGATGCCGCTATCAGCCAACATTCACGAACCACTGGTCAAACAGGATGCTTCCTGCCAGATATAGGTATCGTTTTTTCCATAACAAGATTTTGGGTCAGGACCGATTAATGTTATCCATTCTGCGGGAGGATATTTTGCCCGTGACAAGGCGAGAGGTCGCAGGAAACCGTCCGGTTTTCAAGACCTTTCAACGCTGTCAGGGGCAAAATAGACCCCGCCCTTCGGGTTTTAAAGAAAACACCCGCCTGAAGTCGAAAAATGCTCGACAAGGTACAAAGCCTAGTCTTGCGCTTTTTCAACATCATTCGAATGTTTTCTTTCAAACAGAATTGCATAAGATTAATGGGTCTTGACCCAAGGCAGCTCAAATATGTCCGGCACAATCACCATCCACGCGTTGAATACCTTTCCGGTGAAGGGCATGTCGGTTCAGGCTCATGATGCAGTTCAGGCCACCGCCGGAGAAAACTTTCCCTTTGACCGAAGCTGGGCGATTGAAGCCGGCGCGAGGAAATTCGACGCAGCCGCACCGGCCTACCTGCCCAAAACCGCTTTCACCCAACTGATGAGCCATGAGAAGGTCGCCGCCCTTGAGACCAGCATGGACGTGTCCGGCGGCACGCCGGTTTTCACCATTAATCGTGGCGGCAAGCAGGTTGCGCGCGGTGATCTGTCGACCCCGGTCGGGCGGCAGATCATCGAACAGTTCATGGCCGCATACATGAAGGACGACCTGCGCGGTTCTCCGCGCGTCGTTCATGCCGATGGTCACCATTTCACCGATGTACCGGCAAAATTCATCTCAATCCTCAACCTGGCCAGTGTGAGAGAGATCGAACGCGTGGCTGGAAAGCCGCTGGATCCATTACGGTTTCGCGCCAATATCCATATTGACGGCGCACAACCGTGGGCGGAATTCAGCTGGCTGGGCAAAACATTGCAGGTGGATGGAACACCGGCATTCCGTGTTGCAGAACGCATTCAACGATGTGCCGCCACCAGTGTTGACCCGAAGACCGCAGTGCGTGACATGAACCTGCCGCGCACCCTGATGTCTGCCTTCCAGCATGACGACTGTGGCATCTATGTCAGCGCAACTGCTGACCGCGTTCTAAAGGTCGGCCAGCAAATCACCATCGTGTAGACAGCTCTGGAGCGAGACAGGGCTCTAAGCCGCGCTGATATCCTCAGCCGCTGCGTCATCGTCGGATGGCCCTGCACCATCTGCCGCATCGGCCACCTCGACAGGCTTCGGCTTGGCCTTACGGGCGCGAGGCTGGCGTTTCGGCTTGGCTTCAACTGGTGCGTCATCGCCATCACTGTCGGCATTGCCGTCACGGTCTCCGGCTTCACGACGCAGGAAGTCTGGCGCCTGCGCCTGCCAGTTTTCGTCACCTTCCGAAGCAGCAGCAGGCTGTGCCTCTTCACTGCCGCTTGTCGCATCCTGATCGTCAGCGGCAGGGCGCTGGCGGCCATTGCCGCGTTGCCCGCGATTGTTTCTGCGGTTGTTCTGGCGGCTGTTTTCCTGTCCGCCCTCTTCGCCGGCAGAAGCCTGCTTGTTGTCACTGTCACCGCCGGAAGCCGCTTCAGTGTCGCCATCACCGTCATCACGGCGCTGCTGGGCTTGCTGGGCCTGCTGCGCCTGCTGGTTCTGCTGATTGAACGCCTGGGCCGCAGCCACAATCCGCAGATAGTGTTCTGCATGCTGGAAATAGTTTTCCGCGTTCACGTTTTCACCGGACGAAACCGCATCACGGGCCAGCTGCAGGTACTTGTCGGCAATTGTCTGGGCGTTGCCGCGCACTTTCACATCCGGGCCATTGCTTTCAAATACACGGTTCAGCGGATTGGACTGGCGCCCGCCTCCGCCGCCGCCGCGATTTCCTCCGCCGCCGCGTCCGCGTGACCTGTTTTTATTGTGTTGTTGTCCTTGTCTCATTCCGTAATGTCACCTGCAAAATTTACAACAAACCCGGCCTGCCTGCCCTTTCGGAAACAGGAATACCTTCAAGAAATAGCTTTCAAAGCAAATGTGCCTTGCATAACCCCTGCGATGTTTAATCCCCCGGACGCCCTGCCCGCCATTGATCCGCAAATGCTACCTTCCAAGCCTCGATGCTCTGGATATCAGTATGATTTAAAGGTGCCTTGACAAGATCGGCGCATATCTGCCCGCGCCAGCGATCGTTCGCTCCAAGAGGTCCTGCGCTCAATGCGCCATACATTACCGCGCCACATGACCTCGCTGGAAATGAAAATAGCCGCTTGTGCCCGCGTTTCCAAGTACTTTTTTCATATGGTGTCTTGCATCAGCTGACTCGGAAAACCGCGCATCGGATTACACCTGCCAGATCACGCATCAAACCGCTACAGTCATCGATCAGTGCAAAGCCTTCGCGTCCCGCTATCTGCACAACTTCCTCATGCTGTCCTTTGCCGAACTCCACCACCACGTGCCCGTCAGGTCGCAGCAATCCGGCAACTTGCGAAAATATTGCCCGATAGGCATCCAGTCCGTCGGCACCGCCATCGAGAGCCAGATCAGGATCATAATCGCGGACATTTGCCGCAAGACCGGCAATCTCGTGGCTGGCTATATAGGGCGGATTTGAAGCAACCAGGTCAAACTGGCCGGTCACGTCGCGCGCCCAGTTCGTACAGACGGTTTCAAGACGGTCATCAACACCCAGAGCGATGGCATTGCTGCGGCAAACCTCTAAAGCGTCCTGCGACATGTCCGTGGCAACACCGGTCACAGACGGAACCTCGGCGAGCAGGGTTATGACTATGGCACCGGTACCGGTGCCGATATCGAGCACCCGTGCCGACGCTTCACCGTGCGGCCTGCCGAGCAGCCGCAACGCTGTTTCCACCAGCACCTCGGTATCGGGACGCGGATCAAGCGTGGCCGGTGCAACCTTGAAGTCGCGCCCGAAAAATCCTTTGCATCCGGTCAGCCGCGAGACCGGTTCGCCGGCCTGACGGCGAGCGACCATCTTCTCGATCTGCGCGATGTGTTTATCGCTGACCGGTGTTTGCGGTCGCGCAATCAGATCGATATCACTCAGGCCTGTTACGTGTTGGATAATCAGCCGCCCGTCGAGCATGGCGGTATCCATACCCGCGGCGCGCAATCTGTCAGCAATGTCGCGGTGCAGCTTTTGAGCCTCACGCGGCATATTCATCGCCATCAGCCGCCAGCAGCGTTGCCTGATGATCGGCCACCAGGGCGTCTATGATTTCATCGAGCCCGTCGCCGGCAACGATAGTGTCGAGCTTGTACAGGGTGAGATTGATGCGATGATCGCTCACCCGGCCTTGCGGATAATTATAGGTCCGGATGCGCTCGGAGCGATCACCGGAACCGACCTGGCCTTTACGGGCATCCGAACGCTCCTGATCGACGCGGGTTCTTTCCATGTCATAGAGCCTTGCCAGCAGTTCCTTCATCGCACTGGCCCGGTTCTGATGCTGGCTCTTTTCTGCACGTACCACCACAATGCCGGAAGGGATGTGGGTGATGCGAACCGCGGAATCGGTCGTGTTGACATGCTGCCCGCCGGAACCTGATGCGCGCATTGTGTCAATACGTATGTCTTCATTGCGAACTTCGACATCAACCTCTTCGGCTTCCGGCAGGACGGCAACCGTTGCGGCTGACGTGTGTATCCGGCCTTGCGCCTCGGTCTCCGGCACCCGCTGCACACGGTGCACCCCGGACTCGAATTTGAGCTTGGCATAAACACCGGCACCGGAAATGCCGGCAATGATTTCCTTGTAACCGCCCTGCTCCGCCTCGCTTGCCGACATCACTTCGACCTTCCAGCCATGCAGGCTGGCATGGCGCTGGTACATGCGAAACAGGTCACCGACAAACAGCGCCGCCTCATCACCTCCGGTACCGGCACGGATTTCCAGTATGACGTCTCGCTGATCGGCTGCATCCTTGGGCAGCAATTGCAGCCGCAGATCATGCTCGAGCGTTTCCTTGCGTTGCTTCAGTCCGTCATGTTCGGCCCGTGCCAGCTCTTCCATTTCAGCGTCACCGGATCGCATCATTTCCTCGACTCCGGCCAGCTCTTCACTGGTGGCGCGCAGCGACCGGATGACCGTAACGGTCGGCTCCAGTTCAGCATATTCCTTGGACAGCCGCACGAAATCGTCCCCGACCACGCCGGAACCGAGTTCCGCCTCGATGGCCTCGAAGCGCTGCAGGATCTTGTCTATTTGCGGACTATCAGAAAGGGACATAACGGCAGCATTCTTAGAGCAACATGGCTTCAATTGAACCCATAAAGTTGCTCTGACACTTTGAAATGCGATCAGGTTCAAAATTCCTGGTTGTAATAACCAAAAATCATACTGATCTGGTGGAACCTCACCTACTTCTACAGCAGCAAGAGCAAAAGTATAGAGCGAGATGAGGTTACAACCACGTCAACATGCACCCCGCCGGCATGGCATGGTCACATCAGCAGATCCGCAGCGCCGGAGGGTCAGCTGCCGCGGTTCATCAGTTTGTTGATGTCGAGTGTGCGATTGACAAGAACCTCACCCGGATTGCCGAGCGTGCCGCCGGGCCTGCCGTCGATTTCAAAGGCCAGCAGACCGCCGTCACGGGCGATGACGACAAGGCCTTCCTGGTTCGGCACCTTGAAGCGGTCTCCCGCGTTCAGCGTATCGACAAGAATTGTCTTGCCCTTGCCGTCCTCGATGCGAATCCAGACCCGCTCCGATGCACGCAGCACCAGCCGGGCATCGGTGTTGTCAGCGCCGAAGATACGGCCTTTGCCGTCGCGCGAAATCGGCTGGTCCACAGACTGGATCGGCTTAGTGGTTGCCGTCGTAATGGTGTCGGCAATGGCGTCTATCTGACCGTTGTTGGCAATCAGCTTGTCGAGACCACCGAGGCTGTCGGCCGCCTTGTCAGCTTCTGCAGCAAGCAGCGCACCGATCGGATCAGTCGCAGGATCAGCCGCCTGCGCTGTCCTGGTCGCATCATCGAGCGACTGCTCGACCTTGCTGACATCAGCGGCAACTTCGCTGCTGCCACCTTCGGTAACATCCGTTGCATCGGCAGAACCGGCGACCGGTGCCTGTGCAACGGTTTGACTGGCGTCAGAACCGCCGTCCGGCAGCAGCGCGTAGCTGGCGCCACCGAACAGAATAACCGCTGCCAGTACAGAGGCAACGACGCCGCCCCCACCGCCGGCCATCTCCTTGAGGCGGCGGCTCAGCGGGAAGTCAATGATGCGGGCGCTTCCAAGCGGTACCGGCTTGCGCGACCCTTGCGGCCGTGGCGCACTGGATCTCGGCAGCAGCTGGGCATAATGCATCATCATCGGTTGCGGATCAAAACCGAGAAACTCGGCATACGCGCCCACCATGCCAATGGCATCAGAGCGATGCGGCATGCGGGTCAGATCGCCCCGCTCGATGGCGTCCAGATGAATGGGATGCACTCTTATGGCCCGGGCCACATCACGAAGGCTGACCTTGCGCCGTTCACGCTCGCGCTGCAAAAACCAGCCCGCCTCACCGGCAGGATCTTCGGACCCGTCCGGTTTGGTCCGGTAGCTCTGGTAGTTATGGTCAAAGTTGCCGTGCGTATGCTGGTTCATCGCCGGGTACTCCTGCTTGATCCGGCGCCTGTGTGCAGTTTGCGCGACCTTCGTGCATGCACAAAGCTCAAAGCAACTCATACTGACATCCGGAACACCCGAGCTCCGCAACAATACCGTTCGAAGCTCATGACTATTCGCGGACCAGAATGAACAAACAGGGTTAGCAATTCGTGAACGCCACGGCAGTTTGCGCAAAATTCTGCAAACACGTGACCATTTTCCCCGCAGAAGTCAGGCCTTGCCCCTAAAGCGGTATCTTGTGCTGTCTTGCAAAGCCCACGAGCGGCTCACGCAGCGATGGCGCTGCACTATCGAAATGATCGCGCAGGAAAGCACCGGCTTTCACCGAATCGAGTTTCAGCAGCATCTGTTTCACCGGCCCTATCGACGTTGGCGCCATCGAAATTGACCGGAACCCCAGGGCGATCAGCGCCATGGCCTCAAGCGAACTGCCGGCCATTTCACCGCACAGGGTCAGCGCCGTGGAATGGCGTTCGCAGCTTTCGCGGATCATGTCCATGACCTTGAGCGCTGCTGGTGACAGAACATCGTAACGCCCGGCAAGTTTGGGATGCTGACGATCAGCGGCAAACATGAACTGCATCAGGTCATTGGAACCGATGGAGACGAAATCCGTGTGTGGCAACAATTGATCAAGCTGCCAGACAAGCGCCGGCACCTCGATCATCGCACCGACTTTTATCTCGCGCGGCAGTTCATAGCCGCGATCTTCCAGAAACCGGCATTCCAGGTCGACGAGTTCACGGGCACGCACCATCTCCGACGTTTCCGAGATCATCGGAAACATGACCCGCAGCACCTTGCCGGCAGCGGCGGATATCAGGGCGCGCAGCTGCAATCTCAGCAAGGCCGGCCGGTCGAGAGCCATGCGGATGGCCCGCCATCCGATTGCCGGGTTTTCCTCTTTTACCGAGGTCAGGTAGGGCAGCACCTTGTCCGACCCGATATCAAGGGTGCGAAATACAACGGGCCGGTCTCCGGCGCCCTGCAAAATGCTCTCATAGAAACGCTTCTGCTCGCCAAACCTTGGAAAGCGTCGTGCCAGCATGAACTGAAGTTCGGTTCGAAACAGGCCAATGCCCTGTGCACCTGCTGCCTCCAGATGCGGAAGGTCCACCATCAGGCCTGCATTGATCGACAGATCGATATGGCGTCCGTCCAGAGTGACGGCGGGTATGTCGCGCATCTTGGCATATTGCGCCTGGCGTTTCGCGTACAGCCGGACCTTTTCGGTGTAGACCTGCTGCACGTCCTGAGAAGGCCGCACATGCACGTCTCCCGACCCGCCATCGATGATGATCTCCTGGCCGTCCTCGGCCAGGTCCGACACCGATCTTGCGGACCCGACTGCGGTCACCCCCAGCGCCCGCGCCACGATGGCAACATGAGAGGTTGAACCGGCAACCTCCAGCACCAGGCCACGCAACCTGGAAGGATCATAGTCCAGCAGCTCCGCCGGTCCCATGGTGCGGGCAACGACAATCGAATCTTTCGGCAATTCGGTGCGTGAGGCTTTTTCCTCGGCACCGGTGAGGATGCGCAACAGCCGGTTGGCAATATCATCCAGGTCGTGCAGGCGTTCGCGCAAATACGGATCAGACTGGCGTGCCATGCGCGCGCGCGTGTCGGACTGCACCCGCTCAACCGCAGCTTCTGCGGTCAGGCCGGTGGCAACGGCTTCACGCAGCTTGCGCAACCAGCCCCGGTCACGGGCGAACATCCGCACGGTTTCCAGCACATCTTCAAAATCACTGCTGAACTGACCCGGTCGCCGGTCCGCAAGCTGATCCACCTGCGCCTGCAACTGATCTATCGCAACATCGAGCCGGCTGCGTTCTTCCTCGACGTCTTCGGCAATGAACCGGGTCACGATCACCCGCGGCTCATGCAGTACCACGTGGCCAAGCGCGACCCCGTCGACCAGGCCTTCACCGGTAATGTGGTAGGAGCCGGTAAGCTCCGCGCCGTTGCCGACGGCTTCCAGCTCTGACTGCACGTCCGGTGTGGCTATGACCTCTGCCAGAACCATGGCAACCGTCTGCAGGGCTTCTTCTTCTTCCTCCGCATAGGCGCGCTTGACCTGGTTCTGCACGACCAGGACACCGGAAACGACACCGTGGCGCATGATCGGCACGCCAAGAAACGAGGAATAAATCTCTTCACCCGTCTCGGGAAGATACTTGAAGGCCGGATGAGCCTGGGCGTCGGACAGGGACAGCGGTTCAGCCTGATGGGCAATGAAGCCGACCAGGCCCTCGCCTGCAAGCAGCGTGGACTTGTGAACCGCACTGGACTTCAGGCCTTCCGACGCAAACAGTTCCAGATCATTGCTGCCGGGGCGCACGACATAGATCGAGCATACCTCGGCCACCATGTTGGCCGCGATGAGCGAAACGATCTTGTCGAGTCTTGCCTGCGCAGCTTCCGGTCGTGCCATGACCTCGCGCATGCGTCTGAGCAAAACTCGCGGGCCCTGGACTTGAAGTACCATTAGCGCGCGGTCTCACCTTTCAGCTGTTTTCGCCAGTTCATAATCATACGCATGCAGCCCCTATGCCGCTTCCATGCCATAGGCTTCATGCAAGATCCGTACGGCGAGTTCAGTATAGTCTTCGTCGATCAGCACGGAAATCTTGATCTCCGATGTGGTGATTGCCTGGATATTGATGCCCTTGTCAGCAAGTGTCCTGAACATCACTGCGGCAACACCTGCATGGCTTCTCATGCCAATACCGATCACCGACACCTTGGACACGCCTTTTGACGCCTCCAGCTCCAGGAAACCGATATCCTGCTTGGCTCCCTCGATCACCGCCATCGCCCGTTCGATATCCTTGTTGGCCACCGTAAAGGTAATATTTGCGGTATCCCCGTCTGCCGACACGTTCTGGACGATCATGTCGACACTGACACCGGCCTCGGCAAGTGGTCCGAATACCGCTGCTGAAACGCCCGGCTTGTCCTTGACGCGGCGTATCGACAACTTGGCCTCGTCGCGCGAATAGGCAATTCCGCTGACAACCTGTTGTTCCACCATGTCCTCCTCATCGCAAACTAGTGTGCCGGGCCCCGTACCGTCTTCACGGTTCTGGTCTTCCGACTCAGGGCTTTCAAAACTGGATCGTACCTGCAATGGCACCTTGTATACCATGGCGAGTTCCACCGAACGGGTCTGCAGCACCTTGGCGCCCTGTGACGCCAGTTCAAGCATCTCTTCATAGGAAATGCGATCGATCTTGCGCGCCTTGGGTTCAATGCGCGGATCCGTGGTGTAAACTCCATCCACATCGGTATAGATATCACATTTCGCCTCAAGTGCGGCTGCCAGTGCCACCGCACTTGTGTCAGACCCGCCACGGCCCAGGGTGGTAATGCGGCCGTTCGACGATATTCCCTGGAACCCGGCCATGACGGCAATCTGCCCGTCTGCCATGGCGGCAGTCATGTTGCTGCAGTCAACGTCGAGAATGCGCGCGGCACCGTGTGCGTCGCTCGTCAGCATCGGCACCTGCCATCCGGCCCAGGAGCGCGCTTTCAGTCCCATGGATTGCAGGATGATCGCCAGCAGTCCTGCCGTGACCTGTTCACCGGAGGCGACAACGGCGTCATGTTCTTTCATGTCCGCGGAAACTATATTCGCCCCGCCGCTGGCCGCAGCCTCGTTGACCCATCCTACCAGCTGATCGGTTGTTCCAGACATCGCTGATACAACAACTGCGACTTCGTGTCCGGCAGCGGCTTCGCGCGCGACATGGCGTGCCACATTGCGGATCCGCTCGATGTCAGCAACGGACGTCCCGCCAAATTTCAGTACTAGCCGGCTCAAGATAACCCTGCCTTTTCAAAACAAATCCGCTCAGACCCGGTCACGTATAACCCGGTATATCAGCCATTCAACCATCGGTTGGTAGGTAGTCGCCACCTGACGTGAGAAACTCATACTCGCAAACACTGCCATTGTGCAATATTGACGTTTTGTGCGAGTAACATGACCACAAATTGATCTATAGTTGGAAATTGGATGACCAGCGCGAAAACAGCAGAAAAAACCCCCGCAGCGTCAGTGGACAATGCCGAGGTGGCGCGTTTTTCGGCCATGGCCGCGGAGTGGTGGGATCCGGCCGGCAAGTTTGGCCTGCTGCACAAGTTCAACCCGGTCCGCCTCGACTACATCCGCGAACAGACAACCGCCAGACTGCGCATCGATCCGCACCAGCGCACGCCCTTTTCCGGCTTGAAGTTGCTTGATATCGGCTGTGGCGGCGGATTGCTGTCTGAACCCATGGCGCGTCTCGGTGCTGCGGTGACTGCTGTCGACCCGTCCGAAAGGAACATCAAGACCGCCTCGGTTCACGCCGAAGAACAGGGACTGGATATTGATTATCGGGCGTCAACGGCTGAACAGCTTGCTGCGGAAGGCGCCCGCTTCGATGTGATCCTGAATATGGAAGTGATCGAGCATGTCAACGACCCGGCCGCTTTTACGGCGACGTGCGCCTCCATGCTGAACCCGGGCGGTATCATGTTCGTGGCAACCCTGAACCGCACGCTGAAAGCGTTCGGCCTTGCGATACTGGGGGCAGAATACGTACTTGGCTGGTTGCCGAAAGGCACTCATCAGTGGGAAAAATTCATTACGCCAGCCGAATTGCACAGTTGGCTGGCAGCCAGCAACTGCCCGGCACTGGAAACTGTCGGCGTGACCTATTACCCAGTTTCAGGCACCTGGCGCAAAGCGGCAGATACGGATGTCAACTACATGATAGTGGCGCAGAAACCGGCCCGTTAGGCAAAATCAACATTCTCAGTTGCCGTCTTCCGGCAGCTTGGGAAGCGGCAGGACTTCAACCCCTTCTTCATGCAGCTCGCGTGCTTCATCGATTGTCGCTTCGCCATATATGCCGCGCTGTTCTTCTTCGCCATAGTGAATCCGCCGCGCAGACTCGGCAAACTTGTCGCCGACATAATCCGCGTTTTCTTCAACATGCGAGCGCAATTTGCGGACCATCTCGGCCATCGCCTGCGCCTTGGTATCCATTGGCGCATGCAAGGCCGGGACCGGTTCGTCCTTGCTGTTTCCCTTGGCAGGCACTCCCGGTGTCATCAATGCTTTGGAGACCTTGTGCGAGCCGCACACCGGACACTGGACCAGTTGGCGCGCCACCTGGTCATCAAAGCCGTCACTGCTGGCAAACCAGCCGTCAAACCGGTGTTCGGCTTCACATAATATGTCGTAACGGATCATTCCGCGGCTGCCTGTGAGGCGCCATCAGGCACGCTGAGCACCTTGTCGTGGTCGAGCGCCGGCACGCGACTGCGCGCCTGGGTCACTTTCGCAGGGTCGATCTCAGCCATGACAATGCCGGTTGTCACGTCGCCGGCGTCAGCCAGCACATCGCCCCATGGCGAAACGATGAGACTGTGGCCATATGTCTTGCGGCCTTCCTCATGGGTTCCCGACTGGGCGGGTGCGAACACAAAACACCCGGTTTCAATTGCCCTGGCGCGCAACAGAACATGCCAGTGAGCGGTGCCGGTCGGCACCGTGAACGCCGCAGGAACGGAAATAAAACTGCAGCCGTGCTGGGCCAGCATCCGGTACTGATAGGCAAACCGCACATCGTAGCAGATGGTCAGGCCCAGCCTGCCCCACGGCAGGTCGGCACAAACAGCCTTGTCGCCGGCCGCAAAAGTCGATGATTCGCGATACCGCTCACCGTTCGGCAGATCGACATCAAACATGTGTGCCTTGTCATATCGCGCCATGACGGTGCCGTCCGGGGCAAACATCAAGGACCGGTTGGCCAGCTTGCCCTTCCCCGCCTGCACACCCAGCGATCCAGCCAGAATGTACCTGCCGGTCTCCGTCGCCAATTCGGCAAATCTCGCCACCGCAACGCAATCCTCCTCCGCCTGAACCTTCGCGGCAACTGCGGAACGGGGACTGTCGATGATGTTGGTCATTTCCGGCGTCATGATCAGATCGGCGCCGTCACCGGCCGCCTGACGTACCAATCGGGAAGCAACAGTCAGGTTGGATTGCGGGTCACGACCGGAACACATCTGAATGCAGGCCGCGGTAAATGAGGTTTTCATTGGCTCGCTCATAAGCATCACTATCCCGGATCACTATAGCAACTTTGCAGGTCAATACGAACCCGGGTTGCGGCGAAGTGGTAAATGTCAGCCCTTCAGCATCGGATCCAGTTCGCCGGCGTGTTCAAGCGCATGCAGTTCGTCACAACCACCCACATGGGCATCGCCGATGAATATCTGCGGCACCGATCGTTTACCGCCTGCGCGTTTCATCATGTCGGAGCGCTTGCCCGGCGCAAAGGTCACATCAATCTCATCATACTTCACACCCTTGCGTGACAACAGGTTCTTCGCCGCGCTGCAATAGGGGCACATCATGGTCGAGTAAATCGTTACGGGCTTCATGTCGGTAGATTCCAGCAGTGTTGCGCTCAAGTTCCGATAGATATGATATCAACCTGCATGGCTGACAAGCGCGAACACAAGCACATCCACGTGAACGGCACCAGCGTGTTTCAGCACTCTGGCGCACTCACCGGCAGTTGCACCTGATGTCAGCACATCGTCGACCAGCAGCACACGCTGGCCCAGAACATCGTGAACCCTGGCTTCAGGCACCAGAAACGCTCCCTTCACATTGCGGCTGCGCTGGCTTTCACCAAGGCCCACCTGTGATCGCGTATTGCGCACCCTCCTGACCAGATCAGCGTGCGTCGCGACAGATGCAATATCACCGATCGCGTCGGCAAGCAGCGCTGCCTGATTGCATCGACGCGACCACAGGCGCCAGCGATGCAGCGGCACTGGCGCAATCACATCGGCCCCTGAAATCACATCACGGCCTGCATGAACCATCATCCTGGCCATTGCGCCCACCACCTCGTGCCGGTCGCGATACTTCAGGGCATGGACCAGCTGTTGTGAGCAGTCATTGAACAGGACAGCACCGCGCGCCCTGTCCCATGCCGGCGGACTGGCGATTGCACGTGCGGATACCGCACCGTCACCCTCATCAAACACAAACGGCGTTCCATAGGCATCACAGACCGGCTCGGATACCATCTCCAGCCTGGCCCAGCAGGCTTCGCACAGCCCGCCGGCACCTGACACCTGGCGTTCACATACCGGGCACGTTACCGGCAGGGCCATATCCAGCACACTGCCGGCAAGCCGCCGACCGGCACGGACAATATGGGTGAGTGTATCCTGCATGATCTACTTGCGCCCTTGCGCAAACTGCATTGCTCGACTTATCTGACGATCATGACCATGCCGGCATCAGACATACCAGACCTGTTTGACCAGTCAGCCCTGCTGCGCAATCTGACCCGAGCGGCGGCGAAAGGCAATCTGCCGGGTTTTCTCGACGATGTTGCCGCAACAGAACTGATCGACCGGTTTGACAGTGTTGCGCGCAGATTTTCCCGCATTGCGATCATAAGTCATGATGCCTCACGCATGGTCGAGGCCGTCAGGCCCCGGTTGGACGATGGCGGTACGATCACCGAATTTTCCATGTTGGCGGAAGCCGGGACGTTTCTGGACAGCCCTGACCTGCCCGGTGAGGCATTTGACTGCATCTTCGTCTGTCCGGGCCTTGAATGGGCAAACGACCTGCCCGGCAGCCTGACCCGGTTGCGCCACGCCCTGCAGCCGGACGGCGTGCTGCTTGCTGCGATGCTGGGCGGTGAAAGCCTGCATGAATTGCGCGCCAGCTGGCTGCAGGCAGAAACCATGATGAGCACTGGTGTCTCTCCACGAGTGGCGCCGTTCTGTGACGTGCGTGATGCAGGCGGACTGTTGCAGCGCGCCGGTTTCGCCCTGCCTGTTGTGGACACCGACCGCTTGAATGTCCGTTACGACAACGCCCTGGCACTGATGAAGGAACTGAAGGCGCTGGGCCTGTCAAACAGTCTGACGGAGCGTCACCGTTCGCTGGTGACCCCCGGCCTCCTGGCAATGGTCTGCGCCCACTATGACCAGACCTACGCAGACCCCGACGATCGCGTCCGGGCCACCTTCCAGATGATCTACCTCACCGGCTGGTCGCCGCACGAAAGCCAGCCCAAGCCACTAAGGCCCGGTTCAGCCAGGACCCGGCTAGCTGATGCCTTGAAAGTGGACGAGAAAAAGTTGCCGCGGGAGTAGAGCTGACATTTACCCTATGTTCTTCAAGGCCCGGGAATGCCATGTGGGCCACCTTGATCCCCATGAAAAGCGCCAGTGAAATTGCAGGAAGAGGTGTCAAGCAAACTGCCTGGCCCCGCCAGCAACGCGACTTGGCTGAAAATCGCACAATAAATTGCAGCCAAGCCAGCCCAGTCCGGCGAACCTGCACACAAGACAGTTTGAGGCCAAAGCCGGCATTTCTGTCAGAAACTTCAATAGATTTGACACAATATTAGTGAACGCTAATATTTGGAAGGCTGATTTATGGAGGTGTTAATGGCCGATATCGAGGCATTTGGTGCCGATTTTCGCGAAGTTGATGAAAGAACACGCATGGGAAACCCAGTTCGGGTCGTGCGCGCTGAACGCGTGTATATGACAGGCCAGACGGATTTGTGGGACGCGCTTACGAACATCGAGCGAATTCGCCGTTGGTTCTCACCTGTCTCCGGTGAACTTCATCTCGGCGGGCGATATCAGATCGAGGGCAATGCCGGCGGCACAATTACACGATGCGATGAGCCCGAGGCGTTGGATGTGACCTGGGAACTCGGAGACAATATGAGCTGGGTGATGGTCAGGTTGGCAACCGAAACGGCCGGCACACGCCTGACGCTTGAACATGAAATTCCCAAAGACAAGGCTGGTGAAGCACATTGGGCAAAGTACGGTCCCGGAGCAACTGGTGTCGGGTGGGACCTGTCTCTTTTCGGACTGGATTGGCATATCAACAACAAAGGCAGGCCACTGGACAGTGAGGCCGGTCTGGCCTGGATGGCATCCAGCGCAGGAAAGGATTTCATGCGTCACAGCGCCCAGGCCTGGAGCAAGGCTCACATCAGTTCTGGTGAAATCGCGGAAATCGCCCAGGAAATGGCAACTCAAACGGCTAAATTCTACACTGGTGAAAGCTGATGCATGCGTTTGATGTTTTGGCCGACCCTGTTCGCAGAAGGACATTAGAGTTGATCGCGAAAAGGGAACGAACGTCTGGGGAAATTGTCGATGTCATTGAGATTGAATTCGGCATTACGCAATCTGCCGTGTCGCAACACCTGCGCGTACTGCGCGAAAGTGGATTTGCATCGGTTCGACATAGCGGCACGAAGCGCAACTACTCAATAAACAGCGACGCGTTTTTCGAGATAGATGCCTGGCTAAACGGGCTCAAAAGATACTGGTCTCCGCGACTTGAAGCACTCGCAACCGAAGTAGAACGAGGCCAGCGCCGCAAACCAGAATGACGGCTCGACGCTGAAGCTCGCGTCCTCCAGATCAAATGCCGACCAGGCTTCCGCCTATAACCGCAAGGGTCGCAATAATCGCGGCTGACATGCCAAGCGCCAGAACCGTGTAATCGCGCATGATCGGACGACGGTCAGCCGGCGCTGTATCTGATTTTGAATTGAACATCTGACTTAATTCCCCGTTACTCACTGTACTCACCACATGTGCCCGCCTTGTCTGGCGGATCGGTTGTGTTGGAACATTAACGGGCTGCTGCCGGTGCCCCTTGTCAGAGCAGGTCGATCAAATGAGCAATCAGCGGCTCATCCGCCGGCGGCATGGGAAACTCGCGCAGTCTGTTCGGCCTGACCCAGCGAATATCGCTGTGTTCACGCTTTTCAACCTCGCCATTCCACCTGCGGCATACATAGACCGGCATGAGCAGGTGGAAATCATCATAGGCGTGGCTGGCAAACGTCACAGGTGCCAGACAGGCTTGCGTCACATCGATACCCAACTCTTCCTTCAGCTCGCGTATCAACGCGGCTTCAGGCTGTTCTCCGGGTTCGACCTTGCCACCGGGAAACTCCCATAGTCCGGCAAGGGTCTTGCCCTGAGGGCGCTGGGCTATCAGGACTCTACCGTCCGGATCGACCAGTGCACAGGCAACGACGAGAACGAGCTTCTTTCCGTTCATGTCCGGGAACCACCTTGGCGGATAAGGGTTAACAGGGTTGTTTGGATTTTAGGTTTTGAAGCGGCACAAATACCCTTTGTGTCGGCAGGGTTACCAAATTGCAACTGACCGGTCAGCTTCTATACGATCCGTTAATATCAATGTAGCCATGGGTCAGGTCACACGTCCACACGGTCGCCGTGCCCTTGCCGACACCGACATCGACCGCAATGTCGATCTGCTGACCCTTCATGTGCGGTACCAGCCTTTCCTCATCATACCCGGGATGAACACTGCCCCTTGAGGCGACCAGAATACCGCCTATGCGGATTTTCAGCCTGTCACGATCAGCTTTTTCGCCGGACTTGCCGACTGCCATGACAATACGCCCCCAATTGGCGTCCTCGCCGGCAATGGCTGTCTTGACCAGCGGTGAATTTGCAATGGCAAGGCCGACGCGCCGTGCCGCTGTGTCGTTTTCAGCACCGCTCACCGTTATCGCCACAAACTTGCTGGCGCCTTCGCCGTCGCGAACCGTTTGATGCGCCAGGTCCTGCAAAACCTTGTCGAGACCGTTCCTGAACGACTTCAGGGCCGCATCATCAATGCTGCGAATGCCCTTTGGGGCGGCGCCGGACTTGCCGGTGGCGCACAGCAACAGCGTATCCGACGTGGAGGTGTCACTATCCACCGTAATCGAATTGAAACTGCGGTTCGCCGCATCTGACAACATTTTCTGCATCAGACCACGCGGCAGACCGGCATCGGTGAACACAAAACTCAGCATGGTTGCCATGTCAGGCGCGATCATGCCGGAACCCTTGGCAATACCGTTGATGGTGACCGCCTTGCCGCCCAGTCTTGCCGTGGCGGTTGAAAGCTTCGGGAACGTATCGGTTGTCATGATAGCCCGGGCCGCCGCCATCCACCCATCGCCCGTCGCCCTGGCCTGCATATCCGGAAGCCGTGAGGTGATCGGTGCCGGATCAAGCGGTTCGCCGATCACACCCGTCGATGCCAGATAAACCTCCGAAGCATCGCATCCCACAACCGTGCAGGCCTGATCGAGTGTTGCCTCGACTGTTCGCAGCCCGGCCTTCCCGGTAAAGGCGTTGGCATTGCTGGCATTGACCACTATGGCGCGCGCCTTGCCGTTTTGCAGATTGGCCCGGCACAGATCAACCGCTGCGGAACAGGTCTTCGAGGTCGTCAGCACTCCGGCGACGGTTGCTCCCGCGTCCAGCACACACAACAACAGGTCATCCCTGCCCTGGTATTTGACGCCGGTTGCAGCCGTTGCCAGGCGGACGCCGTCAATTGCCGGAAGATCGGCAAAGGTGTCTGGTGCAAGTGGTGACTGGGGCAGTGCTTTGGCCATGGCGGATCGTCCTGTGCGGGCGCTGTTGACGCTCCGGTAATGTGGTTGGATCGGTTACACGAAACGTATTACCGGCAAGCCGCCTGTGACAACAAACAAAATGTCCGCAAAACCGGTTCCGGTTTCGCGGACATGACTGTCTGATCCGGGCTGGGCCGGCAATTACTGGGCATCGCCCTTGTTGGACTTTCCGCCGGTCGTCTGCGAAGCACCACCGGTGGTCGCGGGTACCTGACCCGACGCATCAAGCGCCTGACGTTTCTTTTCCGCTTCTTCCTGCAGACGCTTCAGGTCCGGATCAAGGATCTCGATCTGGCCGGCGGCCCGTAGTTCCAGAACCTTGTCCTGAACCGCCTTGCGCAGCAGCACCAGCCGGATCGGGTTCCTGACCTGTTCAAACGGCTGGGCGCCACCTTCCTGAACATCTTCCAGCTTGATGATATGCCAGCCAAAATCGGTCTTCACGGGTTTTGATACTTCTCCCTTTTTCAGGGAAAACACTGCCTTGGAAAACGCCGGCACCATTTCTGCAGCCGTAAAGAAGCCCAGGTCGCCGCCATAGTCGCGGGATCCGTCCAGAGAGACCTGTTTTGCTATTTCCTCGAACTTTTCGCCCTTTTCAAGCCGGGCCATCGCCTTGTTCGCATCTTCTTCGGAGTTGACCAGAATGTGGCGGGCACGCGCACGCTTTTCGGTCGTGACTTTCGAGGCCTCTTTTTCATAAGCCGCCTTCACCGCGTCATCTGTAATCGAGCTGGCGAGATTATCCGTGAAGTAGGCGTCACGCAGGGCCTTTGCCTGATAGTATTTCAGACGCCGTTTGTATTCATCGGTTTCAATGGTATTCGCCTTCACCGCTTCCTGGGCCAGCAGATGGCGTTCAATGAGATACTCGACGATAAATGCAAACCTGAAATTTGCCGGAACTTTCTCCAGCTGAGGCCGCAGATCATCAGACGCCAGCGCAATTTCCTTCGCAGTGATATTGTAGCCATTGACCTTGGCCACGATTTTGTCAGTTTCCTGCGCACCTACAGTCGCAGATCCCACGACAAATGCAGTTGTCACCAATGCCAGAACCAGCTTCAAACCATACGTTCTCATAATACCAAACCAACCTCTTGGACTGCCTGCTGTCTCAACGACAGAAACAGGTTCGTCGTAAATCCAGATCAATTTTCCCTGATCGCGTCTGGTCAATGCTCGTCAATTCGGGCGACATTAAGCCAACACGACACAACCTCGATATATCTCGCGGACAGCAAACGCCGTCAATGCGCTGCACAATGCGTACATTTGTTGTGATATTCAAGAGCGCTATATATCTCTGAACCACCTCACCAAATCTTGTTCACACCGACATTTTCGCCTTGAAACAGCCGCTTATCCACACTATCTGCCGCTGACGCAACCTGTGATGCCGCCTATCCTGACGCATTCCTACTACATTTTTCTTGCAGACGTTACCCATTTGCCACACCTGTTGCGACGTGCAGACAAGTTGATTAAACATGTCGGCATGGTTCTCGACTGACGATGGCTACACAATTAAGGACGGCCGACGAGCTGAAAACGGCTTCCAGCCGTCTAACAAGACTTAAATTCTAAGGACACCAAATGTTCGGACTGGGCTCAATAGCTTCCAAGGTTTTTGGCAGCTCAAACGACCGTAAGGTCAAAAAATACCAAACGCGCGTCGACGCAATAAACGCGCTTGAGCCTGAACTCGCTGCGTTGAGCGATGACGAACTTCGCGCGCGCACCGAAACGTTCCGGAAGCAGTTTGCCGACGGCACCCCCCTGGATGATCTGCTGGTCCCGGCCTTCGCGACGGTTCGCGAGGGGTCGAAACGCGCGCTCGGCCTGCGTCACTTTGACGTGCAGCTGGTCGGCGGCATGGTCCTCAATGACAATTCGATTGCCGAGATGAGGACCGGTGAAGGCAAGACGCTGGTGGCAACCCTGCCGGTGTATCTCAATGCCATTACCGGCAAGGCGGTGCATGTCGTGACCGTCAATGACTATCTGGCGCAGCGCGATGCTGCCTGGATGGGCAAGGTCTATGAGTTTTTAGGCCTCCGCGTCGGGGTAATCGTGCATGGCCTGGAAGACGACGAACGCCGTGACCAGTATGCCTGTGATGTGACATATGCCACCAACAACGAGCTCGGGTTCGACTATCTTCGCGACAATATGAAATACGCCGTCGAAGACATGGTCCAGCGCGGGCACTATTACTCGATCGTCGACGAGGTCGATTCAATCCTGATCGACGAGGCCCGCACGCCGCTGATTATTTCCGGCGCACTCGAAGACCGCTCTGACCTGTATACCGATATCGATGCCATCATCCCGAAGCTGGTTGAAGAAGACTACGAAATTGACGAGAAGACCAAAACCGTCTCACTGACCGAAGCCGGCAACGAACACATCGAGCAATTGCTGCAGGCATCCGGTCTCATGAGCGAGGGATCTCTGTATGATGTGGAAAACGTGGCCCTGGTCCACCACGTCAATCAGTCGCTGCGCGCACACAAGGTTTTCGTCAAGGACCGTGACTACATCGTCAAGGAAGACGAAGTGGTGATCATCGACGAGTTCACCGGCCGGATGATGCCCGGACGGCGCTATTCCGAAGGCCAGCATCAGGCAATTGAAGCCAAGGAGCACGTCCGCATTCAGCCGGAAAACCAGACGCTCGCCTCGATAACCTTCCAGAACTATTTCCGCCTCTATGAGAAACTCGCCGGCATGACCGGTACCGCGGCCACCGAAGCCGACGAATTTCTGGATATCTACAAGCTGGACGTCGTTGAAGTGCCGACGAATGTTGCGGTCAGGCGCGTCGATGAAGATGACGAGGTGTATCGCAGCGTGCGCGAGAAATTTGATGCCATTGTCGTGGCCGTCAAGGATGCGCGCGAACGCGGCCAGCCGGTGCTGGTCGGCACCACATCAATCGACAAGTCCGAGTACCTGGCCCAGCATCTGAAAGAACTTGGAATTCCGCATAATGTTCTGAATGCGCGCTATCATGAACAGGAAGCGCAGATCATTTCGCAGGCCGGCGTGCCGGGAGCGGTTACCATCGCCACCAACATGGCCGGCCGCGGCACCGACATTCAGCTCGGCGGCAATGCCGACATGCGCATTGAAAACGAGCTTGGCGACATCCCGGAAGGCAAAAAACGCGAAGCGGCCATCGAGAAAATTAATGCCGAAATTGCCGAACACAAGCAAAAGGCGCTTGAGGCCGGCGGACTGTTCGTCATCGCCACCGAACGCCATGAAAGCCGCCGTATCGACAACCAGCTGCGTGGCCGTTCCGGCCGTCAGGGCGACCCCGGTCGCTCACGCTTCTATCTCTCGCTGGAAGATGATCTGATGCGCATTTTCGGTTCCGAGCGCATGGACTCCATGTTGCAGAAACTCGGACTGGAAGAAGGCGAGGCGATTGTCCACCCGTGGATCAACAAGGCGCTGGAAAAGGCCCAGCAGAAAGTCGAGGCACGTAACTTCGATGCCCGCAAGAACATCCTGAAGTTCGACGATGTGATGAACGACCAGCGCAAGGTCATCTTTGAACAGCGCATCGACATCATGAACGGCAATGAAATAACCGGTACCGTGGACGATATGCGCCATGAAGTGGTGGATACCACCGTGGTGGAGTTCATCCCGCCAAGCGCCTACCCGGAACAGTGGCGGTCAACTGAACTGCGCGAAAAACTGCGCGACGTTGTAGCCATTGATTTTCCCATTGAGGACTGGGCTGACGAAGAAGGCATTGCGGATGAGGAAATCCGTGAACGGGTAACCGAAGCCGCCGATAATCTTTATGCCGAAAAGCGCGAGAAATACGGCGCTGAAATCATGGAGTACATCGAAAAGGAAGTGCTTCTGCGGTCACTGGATCAGTTGTGGCGCGAACACATCATTACGCTGGAACATCTGCGTCAGGCGGTTCAGCTGCGCGGCTACGGTCAGCGTGACCCGCTCAACGAATACAAGACCGAAGGCTTTACTCTGTTTGAACAGATGATCGTTCGTTTGCGCGCAGTCGTCACCGGACAGCTTCTGCGGGTTGAAGTCAGCCAGAATGGTGCTGACGAAATGTTCCCCGATGATGAGGAACTGCCTGACATGTTCATCGAGGACTTCGACGAACATGGCAATGAATTGCCGCCTGGCACAGTGCTGTCCGCCGCGATCTCTCCTTCACCGGAGCAGCCCGAAGGGTTCAATGCGCAAGATCCGTCAACCTGGGGACCGGTGGGACGCAATCAGGCGTGCCCTTGCGGATCAGGCAAGAAGTACAAGCACTGCCACGGAGCCTTTGTTTGAGGAAACGGCAACCCATAAACAGAAGGCATCTGCTTGCAGGACTCACTGCAAACGCCGGCCTTGTTTTGACGGCGGCAACCGCGTTTGCCGCCAATTCCCCGTCCCATCGCAGAAGACTGCTGGCGGCAAACCCGAAACCGGTACCGCCGTTTACCCCCATCCAGACGCCCGCCGCCGCTGAGACACTGCAGGTGCTGATATCGATCAGGCAGCAGTCAATGCAGGTGTTTTCGGGCCAGCGTCAGATCGGCTTCAGCCCGATTTCTTCCGGCAAGCCCGGCAAGGAGACTCCGCACGGCATTTTCTCGGTCCTGCGAAAACACAAGTTTCGCTGGTCCAATCTGTATGTGAACGAACCCATGCCATTCATGCAGCGTCTGACCTGGAGCGGTATCGCACTGCATGCCGGCGAATTGCCGGGCTATCCGGCTTCGCACGGCTGCATACGCATGCCCGATGAATTCGCAAAACAGCTGTTTGACCTGGAAACCAGCGACCGGCACGTCATTATTGCCGACACGCCGGCCAAGCCGGTCGGTGTGGCCCATGCCGGCCTGCTGAAACCGGCGTCGATGGTAGAGACACGTAAATACGCAACGCTTAGCCCACAGCCGCCATTGCGGGTTCTTCTCACCCGCCTGACCGGCCGCGAAAAGACCCTCAATGCGCAGAAGATCCTGAACAAGCTTGGATTTGGGGCCGGCAAGCCGGATGGTTATGTGGGCCGCAAGACCTGGCGGGCCATTCACAATTTCCAGAAATCTGCCGAACTGCCCGCAAACGGTGTGCTCAACGACGCAACCTATCACACATTGCGATCATCCAATGGCGCGGAAGACTATCCGCAAGGCCATCTTTATGTTCGCCAGGGCTACAAGCCCCTGTTTGATATCGCCATTCCGCTCAAGAATGCCGAGCAACCGCTGGGTGCGCACCTGCTGACCCTGCCGGAAGAGAACGGCGACCGGAACAAACCGCACTGGCTGGCGGTCAGTCTCGAAGACGCATCTTCTGAGGCCGGGCTGGATGCTTTTTTGCGATTCACCATTCCCGACGATGTGCGCAATCGTATCGAATACAGGCTGGGGCTGCATTCGTCCGTTGCCATTTCCGACACCGGTCTGGGGCCGGAAACCGGCAAGGGCACCGACTTCATCGTTGTCACCAAACACTATAGTTGACGCATCGGGTCATTTAGCAGGTTGGCAAATACGCCACAGTTGCTAACTTGCAGCAGCATATGACCAACGAACAGATCATCCTCTTCGCAATTATGGGCAGCGTACTCGGACTTTTGGTCTGGGGACGCATCCGCTATGACCTGGTGGCATTTTCCGCGCTGGCAGTGGCGGTGATTGTAGGTGTTGTCGACAAGGACACCGCCTTTTCAGGCTTCGGCCACCCTGCTGTCATCATCATTGCCCTGGTTCTGATTGTTTCGCGGGCCTTGTCGCAGTCCGGCGCGGTCGACCTGCTGACGCGCAATGTCATCTCTGCCCAGCGCGGTATGAAAGCCCACATCGCCATCTTGGGGCTGGTCGGTGGCGCGCTGTCGGCTTTCATGAACAATGTCGCAGCACTTGCCTTGCTGATGCCGGTCGACATGCAGGCGGCGGACAAGGCGAAAAGACCTCGCGCAGCAACACTGATGCCATTGTCTTTCGCCACCATTCTGGGCGGTATGGTCACCCTGATCGGCACGCCGACCAATATCGTCATCGCCCAGTTCAGGGGCGATGCCACATATAATGGCGAACCGATCGGGGCTTCATATTCCATGTTCGACTTTGCACCCGTCGGACTTGCATGCGCTGCAGCGGGCCTCATCTACATTTCGTTCATAGGCTGGCGCTTCATTCCCCAGGACAAGGCCCGCTCGGAGTCCGCTGCCGAACTTGAAAACCTGGAAGGCTATGTGATGGAAGTCCAGGTTCCTGAAAACTCGCCGGCAATTGGCCAGAAGGTCCGCGAACTGTTTCCGGTGGCTGACGAGAACGAGGTCTACATTCTGGGCCTGATCCGGCGCGGCGAACGCCTGCCGGGATCTGCCCGCGGCGTGGAAATCCGCAAAGGTGATATTCTCGTTGTCGAGGCCGGACCGGACAGCCTTGAGCAGTTCTCCAACGCGCTGAAACTCTCATACTCGTCATCGTCGAGGCATAAGGGGGTTTTGACCGGCACACTTGCCATGACAGAAGCCGTTGTCGTGTCCGGCTCAAGGCTGGAAGGGCGTTCAGCCCGCGATTCCAGGCTCTTGAACCGGCAGCAGACCATGCTGCTGGGGGTTGCCCGCGAAGGCCGCCCGTTTCGCGACAGGGTCAGACAGCTCGAACTCAGGGCTGGTGACGTACTTTTGCTGATGGGCAACAAGGAAGCCTTGCCGCAGGTTGTGCAATGGCTCGGATGCCTGCCGCTGGCGGAACGCGGACTGCAGGTCACGCAGCGGGAAAAGGCCGGCTTTTCCATCGCGATATTCGCCATCGCCATCCTTGCTGCCAGCTTCGGCCTGGTTTACCTGCCGGTGGCACTTGCGGCCTGCGTGGCGATCTATGCCTTGCTCAAGGTCGTGACCCTGTCGCAGATATACGACTCCATTGAATGGCCGGTGATCGTTCTGCTGGCTTCACTGATCCCGATTGGCGCCGCCATAGAAACCTCCGGCGGCACGGTGCTGATTGCCAATGCCATCGTCGATGTGACCGGCGGCTGGCCGGCATGGGCCGTGCTGCTGCTGCTGATGGTGGTAACCATGACCTTGTCGGACGTATTGAACAATGTGGCGACCGTGCTGGTGGCAGCTCCCGTGGCCATCAAGATCGCCGAACAGCTGAACGTCAACCCGGATGCCATGCTGATGGGAGTAGCGGTGTCGGCAAGCTGTGCTTTCCTGACCCCTATCGGCCACAAGAACAACACCATCATCATGGGACCGGGCGGCTATCGTTTCGGCGATTACTGGCCGATGGGTCTGCCGCTGGAGATCATCATCCTGGCAGTTGGCCTGCCCATGATCCTGATCGTCTGGCCACTTTAGAGCGAGTTGTGATTAGATCACTCTGCCAGATGCTCAAACAGGCGAGCCACGGCTTCTGCGCCGGGGTCCGCATGGCCTTCCAGTTGCTTGGCGTTGATGTAGGCCGCACGACCGGCCTTGGCCTGAAGTATGGTGGCCGTGTGATCTGCACCGGAACGCGCGGCCTTCGCCGCAGCCGGCAAACCGTTTTCCAGCGCATCAAGTGCCGGCGCCAGTGCATCAATCATTGTGCGGTCCCCAATCTGGGCACCCCCTGTCTCCTGCATGCGCGAAAGGCCGGCCTTCAATGCCTCGCGCATTGGCAGACCGCTCGACGCACCATCGCCGGACGCAGCAAAAAAGATGGCAAGCAATACTCCGGACGAGCCACCCATGGTCTGGCTCAACTCAAGCCCGATGGCTCGAAACAGCTGGGTATGATCGGCCAACGGCAAACGATCCATGGCCGCAATGAGTGCGCGCGCAGCACCTGCCAGCGTTGACCCGGTATCGCCATCACCGGACTTGGCATCCAGCGCGTTCAGATCATCTTCCGCGGCAATCAGAACCTTGCAACACCCCGTCAGGAATGCGCCGGTCTCCGCATGTTCTGACGGTAGCGGTGAAACAGGCGTCAGGCCATCGGGAAGCGCAACGATGTCAACTGGTCCGATTGCCGACACACCCGGCCATGCGGCAAGTGGCGTGGCCGCTCGCAACAATTCAATCTCGCCGCCGTCAGCCGGATAAAGCGATACAGAGAAACCGCGCATGTCCAGAGACGTCATCATCGCAGCCGGGCCGACAATGTGAGTTACCCGGTCTGCGAGGGGAGACTGGCTAAGTTCATGTGCCAACACCAGCATTTCCAGTACGGATGCGCCGCCAAGGTTGTTGACAAGCGCGACGTGCGGTGTGTCATCAGTTGCCGCCAACAATTTGCCGGCAACTGCGGCGACGGCTTCTTTTGCGCCGTGGAACGTCACCTGCTCAACACCGGCCTCGCCGTGAATTCCCAATCCCAGTTCAGCCATGCCGTCGGGAATTCTGAGTTCCTTGGGCGAACCGGGTACCGTGCAGGTGTCCAGCGACATGCCGATACTTCTTGTACCTGCAATCACTTTCCGCGCTGCCCGGGCAACCGTTTCCAGGTCCTGACCCTGCTCCGCAAGGGCACCGGCAATCTTGTGAACGAAAAGCGTGCCTGCGACACCGCGGGCCTGCGGCAGATCGGGTAGCGCGATATCATCATCCACGACAACCATTTCAACGTTGAGGCCGAAGGCTTTCGCCCGCTCAGCAGCAAGGCCGAAGTTCAGCCTGTCGCCCGTGTAGTTTTTCACGATCAGCAAACAGCCAGCCGGGCCCGTCACGGCCAGAATGCCGGCCAGTACTGCATCGACACTGGGCGAGGCGAAGACGTCGCCACAAACAGCTGCTGTCAGCATGCCATCGCCGACAAAGCCGGCATGGGCGGGTTCGTGGCCGGAACCGCCGCCTGAAACCAGGGCAACCTTTGACTTGTCCCAGTCATTGCGGACCACCACACGAATGTGAGGATAACCATCCAGCCGCGCCAGCCTGCCACCCGAAGCAGCAACAACACCGTCAACGGCTTCGGTGACGATGTCCTCCTTCTTGTTCATGAACTGAGACATTTAGTTCTCCCTTCCTGCAATTCGAGCGCCGCTTGCATCAAAATAGAACGGCTTCTGCGGCTTGATTTTCACGATGTCTCCGGTTTTGAGCTCGGTATGAGCGTCGGTGACGGTGATCAGGTCATGGTCTTTGAACGAAAGGTGAAGCCGGGTCTGGTCCCCAAGGTGCTCAACGCGGGTAACGAAACTTTCTTCACCTGTGCCCTGTGCAATCTGTTCAGGCCTCAACCCGATCAGTTTGGCACCGGCAGGCGCTCCCTCGAACAGGTGTGCCGGAACAATGTTGATCCGCGGCTGGCCCAGACGGCTCGCGGCATAAATGCTGATGGGATTTTCATAGATTTCACGCGGCGGCCCGAACTGAACCAGCTTTCCACTGTCGAGAACGCCTACATGGGTTGCCATTGTCATGGCTTCGATCTGGTCATGGGTGACGTACAGGAGTGTCGCGCCCGAGTTTGCCTGAATGCCCTTCAGTTCAATGCGAAGATCAGCGCGCAATTTTGCATCCAGTGAGCTGAGCGGCTCGTCCATGAGATAGATCGACGGGTCGCGCACCAGTGCCCGGCCAATTGAAACACGCTGCATTTCGCCACCGGACAATGCCGTGGTCTTGTTGTCCAGTTTGTGCGTGATCTGCAGGATCTCGGAAACCGCCGCGACCTTCTGGTCGATTTCGTTCTGCGGCGTGTTGAGAAGTGGCGATTTCAGGGGGAACTCCAGGTTTTGCCGAACCGTCAAATGTGGATACAGCGAGTATTGCTGGAATACCATCGCCACATTGCGCAGCGCCGGCATGAGACCCTTCATGGACCGTCCGTCGACCAGCACGTCACCACTGTCGGGGGTATCCAGACCGGAGACCATCCGCAAGGTCGTCGTCTTGCCCGCTCCGGTTGGCCCGAGCAGAACCACGAATGATCCATCTTCGATGGTCATTGACACCTGGTCGAGGGCAACGGTGTCACCGAAGCTCTTGGTGACATTGTCAAGAACCACCTCAGCCATGATTCAAAACTCCCTCGTTCGCTTCAGACACCAGGACATGTCCCTTGTCTGCTTCGAACACCGAGAGTGTGCGGGCGTCGAACTCGAGTCCGATCCTTTCGTCCCTGGTCACGGATACGTGCGACGGAACACGAGCCTTGACTTCACCATTTGGGGTCTTGAGCGTCACGATTTGCGTCGTGCCGAGGTACTCGGTCGCGATTACCGAGCCACGATATTCAGACTTGTCATTAAAGTGAATGTGTTCGGGTCGAACGCCGAGCGTCAATTTTCCCTTTGCCCCCTGTCTGGTCCTGGGGACCGTAACTTTATGCCCACTCAGATCCACGCTGTTCGCACCTGAACCGATCATTCCCTCAAAATCGAGGAAGTTCATGGCCGGCGAACCGATAAAGCCGGCTACAAATTTTGTGGCCGGCCAGTCGTAAATGTCTTGCGGTTTGCCAAACTGTTCCACGACACCGTGGTTCATCACCACGATCTTGTCGCCCATCTGCAGCGCTTCGAGCTGATCATGGGTTACGTAGACCGTCGTTGCCCCCATCCGGTCATGCAGGGCACGAAGTTCTTCTGCCATATGCTCGCGAAATTCGGCATCCAGCGCTCCCAGGGGCTCATCCATGAAAAACGCCTTCGGTTCACGAACAATAGCCCGGCCCAGGGCAACCCGCTGCCTGTCGCCGCCGGACAGACCGCCGACCGGCTTGTTCAGAATGTCTTCAATACCCAGAATTCTCGCAACTTCGATCACCTTCTTCTGGGCATCCGATTTCGACATGCCCTGGCTTAGCAGCGGGTAGGACATGTTCCTGCCCACGTTCATGTGCGGGTAAAGCGCAAACATCTGAAAGACGAAAGCGATGTCGCGTTGCGAAGCGGGCTTCATGCCGACTTCTTCACCGTCAATATAAATTTGTCCGCTGGTCGGCAGTTCCAGGCCTGCCATCATTCGAAGGGTCGTGGTTTTGCCACACCCTGACGGTCCCAGGAGCATGAAAAACTCGCCGTCCTCAATGGTGAAGGTTGAAGACCGGACAGCCACGAACGCCCCGAATTCCTTACGCACATTTTCAATTCTTATCTGTGCCATGGATTACTCCGGAAAGTGGCTGACAATGATGAACATCACTGTCCCGACCAGGGTCACAATGAACGAGTAGGTGAACAGCGACAGTATGAACGGCTGCATCAGCATGATGACGCCGACAGCGATCAGGAAAGACGCAACCATTTCCCAGGCACCACGCCTCAAACTCAGCAACCCGTCAAAAAAACCATTCATTTGCGGACCGCTCCAAACGTGATGCCGCGCAACAGATGCTTGCGAAGCAGGATTGTGAAAACCATTACCGGCAACAGGAACAGCGTCGCGCCCGCGGCCACCGCCGGCCAGTCCTGACCGCCCACACCGATAATCGTTGGAATGAACGGTGGCGCCGTCTGCGCGGTTCCCGACGTCAGCAGCACCGCAAATGCGTACTCGTTCCAGGCGAAGATCAGGCAGAATATGGCGGTCGAAGCGATACCAGTGGCCGCCTGTGGCAGCACAACTTTGTAGAAGGCCTGGAAACGGGTGTAGCCGTCTATCAATGCGGCCTCTTCATACTCAATGGGGATTTCATCAATGAAGCCGTTGATCAGCCAGACCGACAGCGACAGGTTCACCGCCGTGTAAAGCAGGATCATCCCCGCATGGGTGTCATTGAGACCGAGATACCGAAACATCAAGAAGATGGGTATTGCCACGGCAATGGGCGGCATCATCCTTGTCGAAAGTATGAAGAACAGGAGGTCGTCTTTCAGCGGAACCTTGAACCGCGAGAAGGCATAGGCTGCAGCAGTTCCCAGTACAATCGCGAAAAACGTCGAGCCGAATCCAATGATGACCGAATTGAAAAACCTTTCGGAAAACCGCGACGGACCCACAATCGTCATGCCTTTCTTGCGAACAAGGTTTTCATACCAGGGCAAGTCCTGCGGCGCGGATACGGCTGCATCACTGCTCAATCGCGTCTGGGTAGTGAACAGATTGACGTATCCCTCCACGGTTGGCTCAAACACGATCTTGGGCGGATAGGCAATCGCGTCAGGAGACGATTTGAAGCCTGTCGCAATGATCCAGAACAGCGGCAGCATGGTGATCAGCGCATACCCGACCACCAGGATACCGGCGAACCACTTCTGCCGGCTGGATGCTTCTGTAACCGAGAAGCTCATCGTTCTTTCACCTTGTTCAGCGCTTTCACGTAAATCGATGCCAGTCCGAATATCGTGACGAACAGAATGACCGCGTATGCAGACGCATAACCGGTGCGCCATTTCTCAAAAGCTTCGCGCTTGAGGTTGACCGACGTCAGTTCGGTGGTGGAGCCCGGCCCGCCGCCGGTAAGCTGAACCACCAGATCGAACATCTTGAAGTTTTCGATGCCGCGAAACAGAACAGCAAGCATCAGGAACGGCAGAACCATTGGAATGGTAATGGTCCAGAACTGGCGCCACTTGCTTGCCCGGTCACACTCGGCCGCCTCGTAGATGGAGTCCGGGATCGAGCGCAGCCCTGCCAGACAGATGAGCATCACAAACGGGGTCCACATCCACGTATCCACGATGATGATCGACCACGGCGCCAGTGAAACCTCTCCGATCATGGAAAAGCTCGACGGATCAGCGCCGGTCAGAAACCCGACAACATAATTGAACAGGCCGATTTGAGGTTGATAGAGGAAGGTCCAGAAGTTGCCGACCACGGCAGGAGACAGCATCATCGGCAACACGATAATGGTCGTCCAGAGATCGTTGCCTTTGAACTTTTTATTTATCAGGTAGGCCAGCGTAAAGCCGATCAGGACTTGCAGGACAATGGTCCAGATCAGAAAGTGTGCCGTTGCCTGCATCGTCAGCCAGATGTCGGCGTCGTTGAGGATGCGCTCGTAATTGCGCAATCCGACGAAGTCGACATCCCTGTTCGGGCGGTTCACACGGTAGTTGGTGAAGCTGAGATAGATCGTCCAGATAAGCGGAAAGATGTTTATGGCCAGCAGCAGGACGATGGTGGGCGCCACAAACAGCATGGCCAGGCCCCGGTCCGAGAGACCCTTCAGGCGATTTGCGACAGCCGGCGGCGTCGACCGTGCGGCGCGTTCTATGGCGGTGTCAGGCATATCGAACTCGTGAAAAGCGTGTTGGTGTCTGCGAAGCCGGTGGTCATCAACCTATCCGGCTTCGCATGCCCTTGAGAAGTAACGGTTCTGATGGTTACTTCTTGCCTTCGTCCTCAAAGACTTCGTCCCAGTCCTTGACCAGCCCGTCGAGCGCTTCTTTTGCAGTGCCCTGCCCGGCCACAACATAGTTGTGAACGCGCGACTGCATGGCCAGGAGCAACGAAGCATAGGACGGTTCAGCCCAGAAGTCCTTCACGATCGCCATGGAGTCCAGGAAGGTTTGGGCATAAGGCTGGCTCGTGGCAAACCCCGGATCTTCGACGACAGCGCGAAGCGCGGAGTAGCCGCCCGCCTTCCACCATTTCTGCTGGACTTCAGGTTGCGCAAACCACTTGATGTACTCAAGTGCTGCGTCCTGCTTGTCGGAATAAGCAACAACGGAAATACCCTGGCCCCCAAGCTGAGCGAAGTGACCGCCCGGACCGGCAGGGTTTGGAAAATAGCCTGACTTGCCGCCACCGACGTTCGGATCCGCCTCAACACCGGGCCAGATGAAGGCGAAATTCATCTGCATTGCGACCTGACCGGATTTGTAGGCATCAATGTTTTCCGACATGTACCAGTCGGAAGAACCCGGAGGTGTGCAGCAATCGTAAAGCGACTTGTAGAATTCCAGACCTTTTGCAGCCTGCTCGGAATTCACGAAACCTTCCAGTTCGTAAGGCTTGTCCGGATTGCCGTACTGGAATCCGTAATTGTACAGGGCGTTGGTAACGCCCATGGTGATGCCTTCGGAACCGCGCTCGGTATAGATCGAGGCGCCGTAGACCTTCTTGCCATCGATTTCGCGGCCCTGAAAGAATTCGGCCACCTGCTTCAGTTCTTCAAGAGATTTTGGCGCATCCAGATCACGACCGTACTTCTGTTTGAATTCGGCCTGTAATTCGGGGCGGGCGAACCAGTCCTTGCGATAGGTCCAGCCGACAACGTCACCAAACGCCGGCAGGGCCCAGTAGTTCGGCGTGCCTTTCGGCCATTCGGCGTAGCCGGTTACTGTCGCAGGAATGAAGTCGGCCATGTCGATTCCTTCCTTCTTGAAGAAATCGTTCAGCTTGACGTAGTGGCCATTTTCCGCAGAACCGCCGATCCACTGGCTGTCCCCGATCATGAGGTCACACAGCTTGCCGCCGGAATTGAGTTCGTTGAGCATACGGTCGGCAAAGTTCGGCCAGGGCACAAACTCGAATTTCATCTTGTGACCGGATTTGGCTTCGAAATCCTTGCTCAGTTCCACGAGGGCATTTGCCGGATCCCATGCGGCCCAGCACAGCGTCAGGTCCTCAGCCTGGGCCGACGAAGTCGAGCTGACAGCAACAGCGCCCGCCAGCATGCCGGCAGCGGCAACGGATTTCATGAAATTGTGTCTCATAGTCGAAAACCTCCCTAAAGGTGTTCCGGCGTCCCGGGGTCTCCGCCTCCTTACGCGCCTTGTCTGGTAATGTCGTCGCAACTCAATCCCGCACCGCCCACGCAGTACTGGTTTCAGCCACCTTCTACCCTATAATTGAGGTGCGTACCTCAATGCAAGTCATTTTTGAGGTGCGCACATCAATTTTCTTGCTTTTTTGATGTATCTATTGAAAACCTACGCCTAAAACACACGATATCCGGACGGGATACAGCAATGCGACCAACAACAAAGGACCTGGCAAAAGCTGCGGGAGTGAGCCTGGCAACAGTGGACCGTGTCCTGAACGAACGCCCCAATGTCAGCGAGAAAACCGTCCTGAAAGTCAACGATGCCATTCGCAGGATTGGCTTTGTGAGAAACCTGGCGGCGGTCAACCTGGCCAGGAGCAAGGAGTATCGTTTCAGGTTTCTGTTTCCTGTTGCAGGCGATCAGTATCTCAAGGAACTGCTGGATCAGGTCGACGAGGTAAATGAGGCGCTCAAATCCGACCTGACTGCCGTCCAGGCACAGCAAATTCCGATGGACGATCCGCACCTGGTCGCCAACTACCTCGCATCTCTGGACCGGAACGAAGTCGACGGCGTGGCCATCATGGCCCCGGAATCCCCGCAGGTGCGCGATTCGATGGCTCGGTTGTACGAACGTGGAATCAAGGTTGTCCAGTTTCTGTCCGGCCAGGAGAAACTGGAAAATCTGGACTTTGTCGGCGTCGACAACTTTGCCGCCGGCGCCACCGCGGGCCGGATCCTGGGCCGTTTCCTGAGCGGGAAAACCGGAAAGATCATGGTCGTCGCCGAAACCATGCAATCCCTGGACGCCATTCAGCGCCGGCTGGGGTTCGACAACATTCTGAACTCAAGGTTTCCGGACCTGTCTGCCTTGCCGTCTTTGGAAACCCACGGGGACGAAGCCCGGACCGGAAGGATCATCGCCAGAACATTCGAACATCACGATGACATTGTCGCGGTCTACGTCATGAGCTCCGAGGCCAGAATACCCGTAACCCACATAGCTGGCTGTTATGACCTGGAAAAACTTGCCGTTGTGGTTCACGAGCGAACGCCGTTCAGCGAAGCGTCAATAAGAGATGAGCAGATCGACGCCATCATCGCCCAAAATCCCGGACACGCGGTGCGAAGCGCGGTGCGTATCATGAGAGCAAGAAGTGACAATCGCCCGCCGGTAGCCTCACAGGAAAAAATCCGTATCGAGGTGCTTCTCAAAGAAAACCTGTGAACGTCACCGGTTCAAAACCGGGACCAGCGGATTTTTCAATCAGATAAATTTTATCTATTCCGCAATACAACGTACACGATTTCAACATATGCTTTCCACTTTGTTGTCGAGCGAAAGATAACCCCATGCCCAAGCAAGAAAATACCATCATCCAGTTTCAGGAAAGACGCCGGTCCGGGCGCAGAAACGTGAGGATCGGTGCAAGTGCCATCATTGCCAATTCAGAAGCGACCATCGATTGCATGATACTTGATTTTTCTGACTCAGGCGCGAAGTTGCAGATGACGGAAGTTGATATCATCACTGCCCGTTTCAAACTGTTCGTTCCCGAAATTGACCACATCTATGAGTGCGAGGTTGTTTGGCGTGATGGCCGGAACCTGGGTGTAAAATTCACCAATGCCGCGTCTTTGTAGGGCACCGTTCAACACCGGCGATAACCGGCATTGTCCGGTTCAACCTTACTTCCACTCACCGGCCCGCCAGCCGCGAATGAGCTGCGGTGCGAGCGGATCTGCGGATGCCTGCTTCACCTCGAATTCCGGCGGCACGGTTATGTTGTGCGGCATGAACACATAACGCTGCTGCTTGACGGCAACCGTCGGCGGCTGCCGCGTCTGCTCGAAATAGTCGTACCCCACCTTCAGGTCGCGCCAGTAGGCCTCGTGCGGATGTCCGGCATAGCGCAACAGGTTCTGCTCGGTCATACGAAACGGAAACGCATGTACCGGAAACTCCTTCTGGCCGTACAGAAAGGCTTCACGCGCCAGCGAGAACAATTCCTTGATATGGTCATCGGTGATGGCATAGCAGCCCGCTGAACGGCATCCGCCATGCACCATCAGGTGTGTGCCGGTGCGGCCGAGGGATTTGTCAAACGCGTTGGGAAAACCAAGGTTGAAGGAGAGATAATACTCCGACTTCGGATTCATCTGGCGTTGCGACACCATGTAGAAGCCTTCCGGTGCCTGCCGGTCGCCTTCCTTGAATTTCGGTCCCAGTACACCGGACCGGCTGCAGATGTCATAGGTGCGGAACAGTACAAACGGTCCGTAAGCCTGCTGCAACCAGACCTCCATCTGGTTTTCTTCCTTGAACACGCGGACAAACAGCGGCGCGCCAACCTTCAGATTGTTCCTGTGCAGGTCAGCCATGACCCTGGGAGACAAAGGTTCCAGCGCCTTGTCGGTGCTGCTGCATGCAGACAGCGCAACCAGCGACGTCAGGCCTGTGGCGCAAAAGCCACGACGCGTCAGTCCAGTCTTGAATGTCGTGTCACTACTCATTTTTGACAAACCCAACTTCCGAAACCGTCCTCATGATCCATATTGTGCAGCACAACACGCTAACGCTCAATTAACCACGTAGGATTTGTCTGCAACCCGCACCCGCGGCACCTCGCGTTCACGTTCGAAGACATCATAACCCTGTTTCAGCATTGCCCAGAATTCATGCCACTTGGCGCCCTTGTGCCGGTCAAGCGCTGCCTGTTCCATCCGGAACGGGAAAGCATGCACCCGTACCGCCTGCTGGCCATTGTCGAGAGCGGCTTCCACAAGCCTGTAGATCACCTCAACCTCGTGGTCGCGCACCGCATAGCATCCGATGGATGAACACCCGCCATGCACCATCAGAAAAGACCCGGTGCGGCCAAGCGAGCGGTCATACCGGTTGGGGAAACCGAGATTGAACGAAAGATGATGCCGGCTGTTTGGGTTCAAACGGCCTTTGGTCACCGTGTAAAACCCTTCCGGTGACTGCTTGTCGCCTTCCTTCAGCTTCGGCCCCAGATTGCCGGACCAGTTGCAGATATCGACCGTCCGGTACAACTCCCACCCCTTTTTGCTTTTCAACCACAGCTCGAGTTCCGAACTCTGTTTGAAAATGCGGATGAAGACCGGCATGCCGGGGCTCAGTTGCCGGGCATCCAGTTCCGCCCAGGCCTGCTTCCTGAAGACTTCAGGATCCGGAAAGCGCAGTCGTTCCACGATACGGCTCCCTTCGCCAGTGCGGTAAAGCGCATAGCCGGTGGACGCCATGACGGCCAGCACCAGCACCAGTTTGAATAATCGCCGCATAGATCCACTTGAGGCCACTGTCATTGATTCACCGGCAAGATCGCCGAGCAAAACGGCAAGTTTGCGGCGAATTTGTGCGAACAAAGACGTATGTGATCATGCACAATGTCTGCGCTGACCGGGCCACGAGGCCAGTTTCAGCCTGCGAGCGTGCGCCCGATCGCCAGGAACTTGTCACGCCGCTGCTGGCGGATTTCATCTTGAGACATGTGCTTGTACGGCATCAGGGCGGCTGAGATCGCCTCCCTGACCGACTGCATGGCAGCCTCGCGTCCGCGATGAGCGCCGCCGACCGGCTCCGGCACGATAGTATCAATGACGCCGAGTTCCTTAAGGTGGGCGGCGGTGATACGCATGGCGGTGGCAGCTTCACTGGCGCGTGCTGAATCGTGCCATAAAATCGACGCTGCGCCTTCCGGCGAGATGACCGAGTAGATCGAGTGCTCGAGCATCAAAACCGAATTTGCCGTTGCGATGGCGACAGCGCCGCCTGATCCACCCTCACCGATAATGGTCGAAATGATCGGCGTACCCAGTCCAAGGCAGCAATCGGTGGACCGGGCAATGGCTTCAGCCTGTCCGCGCTCTTCCGCACCAATGCCGGGATACGCACCCGCAGTATCCACAAAGGTCAGCACCGGCAGAGCAAAGCGCTGCGCCAGTTCCATCAGCCGGACTGCCTTGCGATAGCCTTCCGGGCGCGCCATGCCGAAATTATGCTTCAGGCGCGACTTGGTGTCGGCACCCTTTTCCTGGCCGATGACAACCACCGGATCACCCTCAAACCGCGCTAGGCCGCCCAGAACCGCATCGTCTTCAGCAAACTTGCGGTCCCCGGCAAGCGGCGTGAACTCGGTGACAAGGGCATCCAGGTAATCCTGGGTATGGGGCCGGTCCGGATGCCGGGCAACCTGGGTTTTCTGCCAGGGTTCAAGATCCGCATAAAGGTCGGCAAGTGACTTTGAAAGCTTGCCTTCCAGCTGCTTCACTTCATCTGCGATCGATACTGAGCCGTCGTCGTCATTGATGGATTTCAATTCGGCGATCTTGCCCGCCAGCTCGGCAATGCGTGTTTCAAAGTCAAGAAATGTCTGCATGTTTCACATGATGCGCAACTGCTGGAACAGCAGTGCCTGCCCTCGCCTGAGCCCGATTGATTATGGGCTGCAAACTGGCGTTACGCCGATTGGATGTCAACCTGCTAATTGTCGTGCACCTGGTGCAATTTACCGGTTGAGCGGATGATGAGTTTCCACCGCCTCGCGCAGTTTTTCCGGCATGACATGAGTATAGATCTGTGTTGTTGAAATATCCGCGTGGCCAAGCATCTGCTGAACCGACCTCAGATCTGCCCCACCCTGCAGCAGATGGCTGGCGAATGCATGACGCACGACGTGCGGTGACACGGCATCTGCGTCAAGCCCGGCAACACCCGCCAGGTGCTTCAGCATCAGCGCAAAATGCTGTCGTGTCAGGTGTTTCTGCTTGCCCCCGGATGCAAACAGGTATCGCGCGGGCTCGACATGAACGATGTCTGCCGCCTGTTTTACCGCATCGATGTATGTGTCGATTGCCGCGCGTGCGGCGGGTGAAAGCGGAACCAGCCGTTCGCGTCCGCCCTTGCCGCACACAGTGATAAACCTGTCGTCTGCCGAAACCATTCCCACCGTCAGACTGACCAGTTCCGACACCCGCAGTCCCGTTGCATACAGAACCTCAATCAGACACATCATGCGCAGTGCTTTCAGGCGCCTCTTGCCACGCGCGCGCACTGCCTGCTCGCGCGCTGCCACCAGCAGTTTTTCCGCCTGCCCCACACTCATGGTCTTCGGCAGAGTGCGCGCTTTGCGCGGTGCGGCGATGCCACCTGCAGGGTCGTCGTCCACAATACCTTCAGCATAGGCAAACTTGTGCAATTGCCGGGCCGCGGACAGCCTGCGGGCAATAGTTGACTTGGCCAGTCCTTCCGCCTGCAATTCGCTCAGCCATGCACGGACTTCATCACTGCCGGCGGCATCCAGCGCACAGCCGCGCCTTTTCAGGAATCCGGTATAGTGATCAAGATCACGGGCATAGGCTGAAAGGGTATTGCGGGATGCGCCACGTTCGGCGCTCATCATCTCCAGGAACAACGCAACTGTGCGATCGCCGCTGACGGTTGCATTTGAGCCTGGGCCGTTATCCGTGTCAGTTCTCGAAGACACCATTGGAAAGCTGCTTCACCACTTCTTGCTGTTCGGGCGGAAAATTGGCCAGGCCCCAAACCGCGCCATACCCGGCACCAGCCAAGCACAGTACGATTAACAGAAAGCGAAGACTGTCAGGCATAGCAGCTAATATGTTCCTCAAACAGATGGTTTTGATTTGCTCTTCACGAGCTGCAATGTGCAACAATCCGGGTGAAATCGCAAAGTGTTTGCGCGTCGACTGCGCGGCGCTGAAACGGGTCTGCCTGTTTGAGGCGACTACGCCCTTCGCTGAAATCACGCATGTTCTATGGCATCAGCTGTCGTTTTCTCCTAAAACAGAAAAAAGCAGGGCGCCGATGAAGCTCGATACCGGAATTAGGTTCAAACACCAGTGAACGAAACCAGCAAGTCGAACGACAACATCACCACAATCACATCGCAGCTCAACGGTCGCAGCATTGTGCTGATCGGACTGATGGGTGCAGGTAAAACCACCATAGGCAGGCGCTTGGCCAAAAAACTGAAAATGCCGTTTGCCGATGCCGACACCGAAATCGAAAAAGCCGCCGGCAAGACCGTTCCGGAAATTTTCGAGGAACATGGCGAGCAGTATTTTCGAGACGGTGAGCGCAGGGTTATCGAGCGCCTACTGAACGAGCAGCCCCGCGTGCTGGCAACCGGCGGCGGCGCCTATATGAGCGAAGAAACCCGCACGACAATCGCCGACAAGGGGATTTCGGTCTGGCTCAGGGCGGATTTTGAGCTTCTGATGAAGCGGGTGCGCAAGAGGTCAAACAGACCCCTGCTGAAAACCGATGACCCCGAAGCTGTCATGCGCAAGCTGATCGCCGAACGCTACCCGGTCTATGGCAACTCTTCCATCACGGTAGAAAGCCGGGACGTGCCCCACGACCAGATTGTTGGCGCCTGCATTGAAACCCTGGCCGAGCATCTGCGCCGGGAAGAAATGGCGCGCGCATGAACCGGAACACCTCAACTGAGGCCGACACAACCAGAGCCGAAGTCAATGTCTCACTTGGTGAGCGCAGTTACGACATTACAATTTCCGACGGGCTGCTCGCCCACGCCGGACGCTCGATCGCGCCCTTGCTGGCGCGCCCGGTCACGGCGATTGTGACAGATGAAAACGTCGCCCGTCATCATTTGAAAACACTCACCGACAGCCTCGATGAGGCCGGTGTCAAACACACCTCGATTATCCTGCCGCCGGGAGAACAGACCAAGAGCTACGCCCGGCTTGCGCAGGTGTGTGATGACATCATTGCAGCCGGCATGGAGCGCAATGACCACATCATCGCCTTCGGAGGCGGCGTCATCGGAGACCTTGCCGGTTTTGCGGCTGCAATTGTCCGCCGCGGCATCGGTTTCATCCAGATACCGACCTCGCTGCTGGCGCAGGTCGACAGCTCCGTCGGCGGCAAGACCGGCATCAACTCCAGCCATGGCAAGAATCTCGTAGGCGCGTTTCACCAACCTGTTGCCGTGCTGGCGGATATCGATGTGCTGAACACCCTGCCCGCCCGCGAACTGGCAGCCGGTTATGCGGAAGTCGCAAAGTACGGCCTGCTCGGCGATGCGGAATTCTTTGGCTGGCTGGAGGACAATGCGGCCCGGATATTTGCCGGTGACCCGCAGGCCCGCATCCGCGCCATCCGCACGTCCTGCCAGGCAAAGGCAGCCATCGTGGCGCGTGACGAACGTGAATCCGGTGATCGTGCACTGTTGAACCTCGGCCACACATTCGGCCACGCGCTGGAAAGTGCAACAGGATACTCCGACAAGCTTCTGCATGGTGAAGGCGTGGCCATCGGCATGGCACAGGCCTTCCGGTTTTCCGAGCAGCTCGGCATCTGCCAACCGGGAGCGGCGGCGCGTATGGAGAAGCACCTCAAGTCGGTTGGCCTGCCAACAGACATATCCGGCATCCGCGCCCATCTTCCCGATGCTGGCAGGCTGGTGGAAATCATGCGCCAGGACAAGAAAGCCGAGGCAGGTCGCATTAACTTTATTCTGGTAAAAGGTATAGGCAATGCCTACATCGACAGAACCATAGAAGAGGACGGCCTGATCAAATTTCTTGAGGCCGAATTAAAGCTACAATGACGCTCGCACTCGGCATCATGGCCGGCGCAGCCTTCGGGCTGATCCTGCTGTCTGCCTTTTTTTCCGGATCCGAAACAGCACTGACGACATCGTCACGCCCGAGGCTTCACGAACTCGAAAAACGCGGCGACACGCGTGCGCGCACGGTGCTGAACCTGAAAGAGCAGCCTGAACGCCTCATTGGCGGCATCCTGCTCGGCAACAATCTGGTCAATATCCTGGCATCCGCGCTGGCCACTTCGGTTTTCCTGTCGCTGTTTGGTGAAAGCGGCGTGATCTGGGCAACCCTGGTGATGACCGCGCTTGTTCTGGTGTTCGGCGAGGTGCTGCCCAAGACTTACGCGATTGTTTACCCGGAGCGGTTTTCCCTTGCCGTCGCCTCGATCATATCCGTGCTGGTCAGGATTTTCGGACCGGTAGTCATCGGCGTCGAGGTCATCGTCAAGAATGTTTTGTCGCTGGCCGGCGTCGACCTGGCCAATGCCGGCAACATCCTGTCGCCCCAGGAAGAGATCCGCGGCGCCATTGACCTGCATCACAAGGAAGGCGCCGTCGTCAAGAACGACCGGGATATGCTCGGCGGTGTTCTGGACCTGTCGGAACTGGAATTGTCTGACCTGATGGTTCACCGGACAAAGATGTTCTCCATTGATGTCGACATGCCAAACGACGAAATCATATCGGAACTGCTGAAGTCAGGTTTTTCCCGCGCGCCTGTCTGGCAGGAGAATTCAGACAACATCATTGGCGTCCTGCATGCCAAGGACGTGCTGTCAGCCCTGCAGTCACACCAGGGCGACGCATCGAAACTGGATATCAGGGCGATCTGCTCGGATGCCTGGTTCGTGCCGGATACGACCACCGTAAACTACCAGCTCTCCGCATTCCTGCGGCGCAAGTCGCACTTTGCCCTGGTGGTTGACGAATACGGCGAGGTCATGGGCCTGGTTACCCTGGAAGACATTCTGGAGGAGATCGTCGGTGACATCGCCGATGAGCACGACGTGATCAGCGCCGACATTTCGCGCGAAGCGTCGGGTTCCATGGTGGTCAACGGGTCATTGCAGATTCGTGACCTGAACCGGGCCAATGACTGGGAACTGCCGGACGAGGAAGCCAACACGATTGCCGGCCTGGTCATTCATGAGGCCCAGATGATTCCCGAAAAGGGTCAGGCCTTCACGTTTCACGGATTTCGCTTTGAGGTCGCCGGCAAGAAGCGCAACCAGATCACCCGCCTGCGGATCACCCCACTGGGCAAGTCCGGCTAGGGTAAATTGCGCCCGGGTCAGACTTTCGGCGCGCTGGCTGAGATCGCCAGGGCATGAACCCGGCCTTTCAACTCCTCTGCCAGCACCTCATTGACCATGCGGTGACGCTGGATCAGCGACTTGCCGGCAAACGCATCCGCCTGGATCTTGACCCTGAAATGGGTTTCTCCTTCCGGCCGGGCACCGGAATGACCGGCATGAAGATGTGATTCGTCGATCACTTCCAGTGCGTGTGGTACCAGCGCTTTTGACAGTTTTTCGGTGATGGTCTGTCCGACCTGGCCAAGCTGCATGATATATTTTTCCTTTTTCCTGCACAAAATGCCAGGTGCAGGTCCACATTGATGACTTGTTCGTGTTTTATGAGCTAACTGGATTCCAAAAGTCCACTACATTGAGTTATACTGCTGCGCTGCCACGGCAGCCATCATTGTTCACGCACGACAAAAACCAGGCGACAGATGAAACTGAATTCGAAATACTTCGACGGCATCCGCATCAAAAAGGGCGGCAAGGCGGAACCTGAAACATTCACCTGCGAATGGCCGGACTGTGAAGCTGTAGGCAATCACAGGGCGCCCAAAGGCCGCAATGCGGAAGGCGAGTATTTCCGGTTCTGCGTCAACCATGTGAAGGCCTACAACAAGTCGTACAACTACTTTGACGGCATGGCCGACAATGACATCGGTGCCTGGATAAAGGCATCGCAGACCGGCCATCGCCCAACCTGGAAACTGGGCGACAGTTCCTGGGCCGAAAACAAACGCGCCCGCGCCACCAAAACCGGCTCGGGCAAATCCGCACGCCGCGGTTATCGCCATGACAGCGACGTCAACGATCCGCACTCGATTTTTGAAGAGGCCGTCGGCACGCAAAGAGCGGATACGTCACGCCGCCGTGTCGGCAATGCCGAGCGCAAGGCGCTCGACACGCTCGGGCTTGATCCCGGCGTAACCGCGGATGAAATCAAGGCCAAGTACAAACTGCTGGTAAAGCGGTTTCATCCCGATGCAAACGGCGGCAGCCGCGAGACCGAAGACAGGCTTCGTGACATCATCACCGCCTACAATTATCTCCGCGACGCGGGTGTGTGCTGAATTGCAGCAAAAGTGCCCCTTGCTAGGGTTGCATTACTCAGACTAAAACCTGTTTGCATATGACCCTTGAGCCCCGGTTTTCCATGTGCGAAGACCGGGTGTTGATTTCCCGGAGACCGCTTTCCAATGAACGCAAATACAAAGATCGACGCACCAGGCATGCCTGACACAACCGTCTCGGTGCGCAAGGTCTTCGACATAGATTCAGACCTTAAAGTTCCTGCATATTCCAAAGGCAATGAATATGTGCCGGAAATCGATGAGGATTATCTGTTCAACCCGGAAACCACGCTGGCCATTCTGGCCGGCTTTGCCCACAACCGCCGGGTCATGGTGTCGGGTTTCCACGGCACCGGCAAGTCAACCCACATCGAACAGGTTGCAGCCCGGCTGAAATGGCCGCTGGTGCGCATCAACCTCGACAGCCATATTTCGCGTATCGACCTGGTCGGCAAGGATGCCATTGTCATCAAGGACGGCAAGCAGATTACCGAGTTCCGCGAAGGCATTCTGCCATGGGCGTATCAGAACAATGTGGCACTGGTCTTCGATGAATATGATGCAGGTCGCCCAGACGTGATGTTCGTGATCCAGCGCGTGCTGGAAAGTTCCGGCCGCCTGACGCTGCTTGATCAGGCGCGCGTGCTGAAACCGCATCCGGCATTCCGCCTGTTTGCAACCGCCAACACGGTCGGCCTCGGTGACACGACCGGCCTCTATCACGGCACCCAGCAGATCAACCAGGCCCAGATGGACCGCTGGTCGATCATCGTGCAGTTGAACTATCTCAGCCACGAGCAGGAGTGCGGCATTGTTCTGTCCAAGAACAAGTCGTTTGACGATGCCGCCGGCAAGAAGGTGATCTCAAACATGGTGCGTCTGGCAGACCTGACCAGAAACGCGTTCATGGTAGGCGATCTGTCAACTGTCATGAGCCCGCGCACGGTCATCACCTGGGCCGAGAACGCCACCATATTCAATGATGTCGGCATGGCGTTCCGGATGACATTCCTGAACAAGTGCGATGAGCTTGAGCGGGCTCTGGTGGCAGAATTCTACCAGCGCTGCTTTGGAGTGGAACTGCCGGAATCATCTGCTTCCCTGGCTGTGAGCTGAACCGGCGGACAGCAGATAACCAATGGCAAATGATCGTGACGCACCGGCAGAGAACTTCAAGCGCGCCCTGACGCTCGCCATGAAGACAATTGCCGACGAGCCGGAACTCACCTGCTCGTTCGGTGCCGAACACCCCGGCATCACCGACAAGCGCGCCCGCTTGCCGCAGGTCACTCGCGACGCAACTGCCGCGGATATTGCAGTAACCCGCGGTCTGTCGGATGCCATGGCAATGCGGCTTGCCAACCATTCGACCAGCGTTCACTCGCGCTATCTGCCGCAGGGCCAGCAGGCACGCACCGTCTATGAGGCAATCGAGCAGGCCCGTGTCGAGGCTCTCGGCGCGCGCGCCATGCCGGGCATGGCCGACAATCTCAATGCCATGATGGACAAGCGCTTTGACGAGAAAGTCACAGGCCCCCTGCACAAGCGCGAAGATGCACCGCTGGAAGATGCACTGGCGCTGATGGTGCGTGAGCGCCTGACCGGGGAGGCTCCGCCGGAATCCGCAAAGAAGCTGGTTGACCTGTGGCGTCCGTGGATTGAAGAAAAGGCCAGTGAGAAACTCGACGGCCTGGATGACTGCATCCATGACCAGACAGCCTTTTCACGCCTGTCGCGCGACCTGCTGGCGCGGCTCGAAATGTCTGATGAACTCGGCGACGATCCGGACGATGCCGAAGATAATGACGACGACACCGACGACGATGCAGAAGGTGAGCAGGACCAGACCGAAACCGGTCAGGAGGATGCAGAGACATCGGCGTCCGAAGACATGGAGCAGGGCGAAGCCGACCAGGACGAAACCATGGAAGACGCCATGGAAATGGACGGCTCGGAAGACATGGACGACATGCAGGGCGAAGAAGAGCCCGATGGCGACCAGCCCTGGCGGCCGGAACTGCCGTTTGCCTCCATGTCCAATGACAAGTTTTACCAGGTCTACACCAATCAGTTTGATGAGACGGTAGAAGCCGATGAGCTGTGTGACCCGGAAGAACTCACCCGCTTGCGCAACTATCTGGACAAGCAGCTGGCAAGCCTTCAGGGCGTGGTTGCCAGGCTCGCAAACCGCATGCAGCGCCGCTTGATGGCACAACAGAACCGCTCCTGGGATTTCGACCTTGAAGAAGGCATCCTGGATGCTGCGAGGCTGTACCGGGTGGTCATTGACCCGATGAGCGCCCTGTCGTTCAAGGTCGAACAGGACACCCAGTTCCGCGATACGGTCGTGACGCTGCTGCTGGACAATTCCGGTTCCATGCGTGGCCGACCGATCACGGTTGCAGCCACCTGCGCCGACATTCTGGCCCGCACCCTCGAGCGATGCGGGGTCAAGGTTGAAATCCTCGGATTCACCACCCGCGCCTGGAAGGGCGGTCAGGCCCGCGAGAAGTGGCTGGCCGACGGCAAACCGGCCATGCCGGGCCGGCTCAATGATCTGCGCCACATCATCTACAAGTCGGCCGATCAGCCATGGCGCCGCGCCCGGCGCAATCTCGGCCTGATGATGCGCGAAGGGCTGTTGAAGGAAAACATCGACGGCGAAGCGCTGATCTGGGCGCACAACAGGCTGCTGGCGCGGCCTGAACAACGCCGCATCATGATGGTAATCTCCGATGGTGCGCCGGTGGATGATTCAACCCTGTCCGTCAATTCGGGCAACTATCTCGAAAAACACCTGCGCCAGGTGATCGCCGACATTGAAAACCGGTCGCCGGTTGAACTGATTGCCATCGGCATCGGCCATGACGTGACACGCTACTACCAGCGCGCGGTCACCATTGTGGATGCCGAGGAACTCGGCGGTGCCATGACCGAGAAGCTTGCAGAACTGTTTGAGGAACGCGCTGCAGCGCCGCCACCGACGAGCAGAGGCAGCGGCAGAATGCGCAAGGCCGGTTGAGCAATTTGAAAGATGTAGCCATGAAGCACTGCAGATGGGTAATCGGATGTTGCTTGTCTGTGGCCATGCTTGTGCCGGTTCCATCCGCCATCGCGGACAAGTCCGCCATATCGGTCAGCACCAGCCCCCGGGGTTTCGCGCGATTTGGCAATGGCGGCCTGCCCCCGGGCCTTACTTTCCTGGGCGGGCTGACACTGACCAGCGACAACAGGCACTTTGGCGGATTTTCCGGGCTTGAAGTATCACACGACGGCAAACGCTTTGTCAGTGTCAGTGATCGCGGACACTGGCTGACCGGCGGTCTTGTCTACGAGGAAGGCCGCCTGAAGGGCATTTCGGACACGAGACTTGCCCCGATACTGGACCGCAAGGGCAGGATCGAGGACCGCAAGTCACGTTCCGATGCCGAGGCCGTTGCCGCCTGGAGTTCCAGAGGGATCGACGGCAAGGTGATAGTCGGATTTGAACGCCGGGAACGGGTCGAGCAGTTCAACATAGGCAAGCACGGTTTCAAGGCAAAGGCAAAACGCATAAAGAGCCCGAAAGCCATCTCGCAAGGCCAGAAAAACGGCGAGATCGAAGCGCTGGGACGGTTTACGGAAGGCCCCAAAAAGGGTTGGCTGGTGGCTGTTTCAGAGCGCAATCATGCCAGGGACGACAGTCTTCGCGGCTGGCTCTGGCGCAAGGGCAAGACCCACGAGTTTCATATTCCGCGTCACGAAGATTACCTGGTTACCGGGCTTGCCATCCTGCCCGGCGGCAAGGACATCATCACTGTTGAACGCAGTTTCAAACCGCCGGTACTGGTCGGCATGGCCTTGCGCCGGTTCTCGGTGGAAGATCTGCAAAAGCGCAACACCGGACCGGGCCAGCTTCTGTTCGCCGGCAAGCTGACCACCTATCAGATCGACAATATGGAAGGCATTGCCGCGCATGAGGACGAGCGCGGCACAATCATTACGGTCATTTCAGACGACAACTTCAACAAGTCGGTGCAGTCGACCGTGATGTTCCAGTTCCGCCTGAACTAGAGTCCGCTTCAGATTTCGATGCCACCGTCATACTTGTCCAGAAAGGCCGCAACCTCCATTTGCGCCATGTCATCCACCGCGTCTGCGAGCTGATCATGGCTCCAGTTCCACCATGCCAGTTGCTGCAACCGCTGTGCGGTCTCCGGCTCGAACCGCCAGCGCACGAACCGGGCCGGTGTCCCGGCGACAATCGCATATGGCTCGACATCGCGGGTAACAACGCTGCCTGCGCCGACAACGGCACCGGTGCCGACAGTTACACCCGGCAATACGATGGCTCCATGTCCGATCCAGACATCGTGGCCCAGCACCACCCGGCCGCCGTCCATGCGCTGTTCACGAAACCCGTGGTCGAGCTTCTTGCCGACAAAATACTCGTTGGCGCGATAGGTGAACTTGTGCTGACTGACCCTCTCGATCGGATGGTTGAGCGCATTGAGCCGCACGTCAGCCGCTATGGCGCAGAACCTGCCCGTCCGGGTGTAGATCAGCTCCGAGTGGCGCTCGACATAGCTGTAGTCACCCAGTGCAGACGATCGCATCAGGACGCGTTCCTTGACCTCGCAGAACCGCCCGACCTTGCAGTCCCGCAGTGAAGCCGACGTATGAATGGACGGCTCGCCATCACGGCTCGAACCAGTCTGCCGTTTTGCGCGATCATTGTTTCCGGTTTCTTCAGTCATAGCCGAAACTCACCAACAAAAAGGCCGCCCCCTTGAGGAGCGGCCGGAACCTTGTAACAGGTTGATTGCGTCAGGCGTGCGACACCACCTCAGGCAGCAGCATCCGCCAGCTTCTTTTCAACCTTGCGCTTCACCCGCCGGGCAGACAGCGACAATTCCGTGTCGCGGGCCTTGAGCAGGTAGGCATCAAGTCCACCGCGGTGCTCGACAGAGCGCAGCGCAGCAGCCGATACCTTGAAAGCGAAGTCGCGGCCAAGGCTCTCGCTCATCAGGTGCACCTGGCACAGATTGGGCAGAAAGCGGCGGCGGGACTTGTTGTTGGCGTGGCTGACATTGTTACCTGCCAGAACACCCTTGCCGGTCAACTCACAACGACGGGCCATGTCAATTACTCCAGTTTGTTCAGTATTTCCGGTTGCCGTACAGGCCTGGTTTCGAAGTGGACTTGGTGCAGGTGCCAAACGGCCCATAAACACAAAGTCCGGCGCCAGCGGGCCGGATCAAATTCATCGCGTGTCTATAGGCAAGCTCGGGTCCCTCGTCAAGCCCGGTTTTGCGGCATTGCCTCACATGGACACCAGACTGAAGACCAAAGATACTTGGTAATTGGGTTCAACACCTTGTGATGCAGGCACCACATACCATATTCACGGCACAAACAGGCTCTAGCAACCGCTTTCATTCAGCAACCGTTCAGGCAAGATCATGCAAACACCGTTCAGACGAACACGAGCGACAAAAACGGGGGTACGGCAGACATTATGAAAACAGCCATCATGAGCACGATTGCAGCCACTGCGGTTGCGGCAACCACATTTACCATGGCCTTCGCTGCATCGTCCGGTGATGCGGTCGCTGCCGACAAGCTGAAAGTCCGCTACGATCTTTATACCCGCGGGATCAGGGCATTTGCACTCAACTATTCGGCGGACATTGGCGAGAATGCCTTCAGTTCGACAGCCAAACTGCGCCCCAAGGGCCTGGCGTCGCTCTTTATCGACCTGAAGATGGACATGACATCGTCAGGTGCCGTCACCGGCAAGGGCGCCCGCTCGAACAACTTCACCATGAAGGTGACCGAAAAAGGTAAAAAGGGCAGATACACCGTCAACTTTGACGGATTGAAGCCTGTCTCCACCAAACGCAAACCGGCCGTAAACGGCGAAACCGAGGCGAAAATCAAGTCGGCGTCCGCCGCCGGCGCCCGGGACACGCTCGCATCCATCATGGATATCGCGGTAACGCCGGCCAAAAACCCCTGCGACGCCAGTTATCGCGTCTATAACGGCAAGGAAGTGTTCAAGCTTGCCTTGCGGAAAATCAAGGATGATACGTTCGGCAAGAAGGACGGCGGCGTGTACCGCGGCCCGGCAATCGTATGCAGCATGACCTATTCCACCCTTGCCGGCCTGTCTGCCAAGACAGAAGCAAAATATCGCAAAAAACCGCCGGTTTTCAGGGTCTGGTTCGCACCCGTCAGGTCGTCCGCGCTGGGCCGTGACATGAACGTTCTGGTTGCCGTGACAGGCAAGATCAAGGGCAAGGATTTCGTGGCCTATGCCAACAGGGCGACCCTGTCCGGCAAACCGCTCAATTCGAAGTCCCTGGCAAAGAGATAGACCCCGGCAAGCAGTTCCATTTGTGCCCGGCGACTGCCCGGAACGCTATATGTGGGGGGTGAACACAACATGAATCTGATGTGATTCATGATTCGGTCATGACATGTTCCTGTTTGAATCCGATACTGGAATGATCCGGCTGCACGTCCGGACAACTTTACGGCACATGCAAACAGCGATGTTTTGCGTCACATACACGCAACGGATGACATGATACTAACTCTCCCGCCCACGCTTACCGGACCCTCAGCAGAACCTTCATGGATGCCCGCAGAAACGTAACCGCCCTTCTGGGGCCGACCAACACTGGCAAAACCCATCATGCGGTGGAAAGGATGCTTGGCCATCCCAGCGGCATGATCGGCCTGCCGCTGCGCCTTCTGGCGCGGGAGGTTTATGACCGCGTTGTTGCCCGGGCAGGCCAGATGTCCGTGGCACTGGTCACCGGCGAGGAAAAGCTGATCCCGCCGGCACCGCGCTACTGGGTTTGCACTGTGGAAGCCATGCCCAACGATATTCCGGTGTCGTTCATGGCCATTGACGAAATCCAGCTCGCCGCCGACAGCGAGCGCGGTCACGTGTTCACCGACAGGCTGTTGCACTCACGCGGGCTCAACGAAACCCTGCTGCTGGGCGCGGCCACCATCAGGCCGATGCTGGAAAAACTGCTGAACGGGGTGAATTATGTATCGCGTCCCCGGTTTTCAAAACTCAGCTTCGCCGGCCAGAAAAAGATCACGCGCCTGCCCAAGCGCACGGCAATTGTCGGGTTTTCAGCAGGCATGGTGTACTCCGTCGCAGAGCTGATCCGGCGGCAAAGGGGCGGCGCTGCAGTGGTTCTGGGAGCGCTCAGCCCGCGCACCCGCAATGCGCAGGTTGAACTGTATCAGTCGGGCGATGTCGATCATATTGTTGCAACCGATGCGATCGGCATGGGCCTCAACATGGATGTCGACCATGTCGCCTTTGCCGCAACGCGCAAATTTGACGGCTTTCAGTTCCGCAATCTGACCGCTGCCGAGATGGGCCAGATCGCCGGACGGGCCGGACGCTACATGAACGACGGCACATTCGGCCTGACTGCCGATGCGGTGAGCATGGATGCAGAAACCATCGAACAGCTTGAGGAACACCGCTTCGAGCCGCTGCGTGTGCTGCAGTGGCGCAACCGCAACCTCAATTTCGGGTCGGTGGACCGCCTGCTCGGCTCGCTGAACGCGCTGCCCAACCGCGAAGGGTTGACCAGGACGAGGCCGGGCGCAGACATAGAGACCCTCACTCTGATTGCCCGCGATGCTGAAATCATCGACCGCGCATCAGGTCGCGAGACTGTGGAACTGTTATGGGAAACCTGCCAGTTGCCGGACTATCGCAACATCACCGGCAGCGAACACGCCAACCTTGTCGCCACCATTTTCCGCTATGTCGCAGACACCGGACGCATTGACACGCAATGGTTTGCCCGACAGTTGGCGTATTGCGACAATACCAATGGCGATATAGATACCTTGTCAAACCGCATTGCCCATGTGCGAACCTGGACCTTTGTTGCCAACCGGCAGGACTGGCTGGACGACCCCGGCCACTGGCAGGACCTGACAAGGGCAATGGAAGACAGATTATCGGATGCCTTGCATGAAAGGCTGACCCAGCGGTTCATCGACCGGCGCACAAGCGTGTTGATGAAACGGCTGCGTGAAAGGGAAGAATTGATGTCGAGTGTTGATCAGGAAGGTGCCGTCCTCGTGGAAGGCGAATATGCAGGCCGCATTGAAGGCTTGCGTTTCATCGCCGAACCAGCAGACGGCGAACACTCCAGGGTACTGGTTTCTGCAGCCCTGCAGACGGTAACCGACACGCTGGTCGGGCGGGCGCAATCGGTGGTTGCCGCGCCGGACCCGGACTTCAGCCTCGATGCAGCCGGCAATATCATATGGAAGTCGCATGCGGTCGGGCGTCTCACCGGCAGCGAGAACCTGTTGAAACCGCGTGTTGAAACGCTGGCTGACGAACAGGTATCGGCGCCGGACCGCGAGGCGGTGCAGATGCGCCTGTCAAAATTCGTCTCGCGCCATATTGCCGGCCTGCTGGCGCCGCTGGTATCACTGGCCGAAGCTGATGACATTACCGGTATCGCGCGCGGCATCGCTTTCCAGATCATCGAGACACTCGGCGTGCTGCCGCGCGAACAGGTCGCTGATGAGGTCAAATCGCTTGGCCAGGACGAGCGCGGCATCCTTCGCAAGCATGGCGTGCGCTTCGGTGCCTTTCATATTTTCGTTCCGACCATCCTGAAACCTGCGCCGACCGCGCTGCGGCTGTTGCTGTGGGCGCTGCATGATGCCGACAAGCGCGGGCTGGACGCAGCCGCCCTGCCCGCCGCCATGCCGCAACAGGGGCTGACATCGGTCCCGTTCGACAACGCCACGCCGCGCGGGTTTTACCAGGTTGTGGGTTTTCGCGTCTGCGGCGCGCGTGCCGTGCGCGTCGACATGCTGGAGCGGCTTGGCGACATGATCCGCACCCGCGTGTTCTGGCGCGCGCAACGCGAAGGCGAAGAGCGCCCGGACGGATCAGTGGACGGTGGCGGGTTTACCGTTGTGCCCGACATGATGTCCCTGGTCGGATGTTCCGGTGACGAGTTCTCGTCAATCCTGAAATCGCTCGGGTTTTCCGCACAAAAGCGAAAAGCTCCGGAGAAGCCAAAACCCGAACAACAAGCGGGCGCAGGAACTTCTGCCGAAGCGCCGGTTGAAGCTGTGTCCGAAGCAGCCTCTGAAACAACCGCTGACAGTGCCCCTGAAGTGACCGCGCCAACCGACACTGCACCTGCCGAGGTTGCACCTGTCGAGGCTGCACCGGAAACACCTGCCGAAGCTGGCCCTGCCGACGCTCCGGTGGCCGAGTCTGCCGGGACAAGTGCGCCTGGGCCTGAGCAGACGCAGGACGCGAAACCGGCTGAACCCGAAATGATCGAGGTCTGGTGGCCCAAGGACACAGGCCCGTTCCGCCATCAAAAACAACAGGCGGGCAACCGCTCAAAGGGTGCCAAAGGCAATGCCGGCAAGCCGGATCGCAACCGCAACAAGAAGCCGGGCGGCGGCAACAAACCGTCCGGCCGGCGCCCGCCTGCTCAACGCCGGGAAAAGCCCGTGGACCCCAACAGCCCGTTTGCAATCCTGGGTCAGCTGAAACAGGGATTGACCAAAGAGTAATATGGCAGACGAGGCCGCAGGTGCAGTTCAACGGGTTGATCGGTGGCTGTGGTTTGCCCGCTTCGTCAAGACCAGGGCGCTGGCCCAGCGCCTGGTTGTAAAAGGCAAGGTCAGGGTAAACCGCACCAGGATCACCAAGCCGTCGCACACCGTCTCGCCGGGTGATGTGGTGAGTTTCATGAACCGCGATCAAATTAAAGTGGTTGAGGTCGTCGCAGTCGGCACGCGCAGAGGCCCGGCGCCCGAAGCCCGTTTGCTGTATTGCGAAATAAATCCGGATTCAGGCATTGCCGCCGGCACAGCCACACACCACATGATGCCCGACAAACGTACGAGTACGCTTGACGATGCGCCGAGAAAATGCAAGTTCACCGGCGACCCCCCTGACAAAGGCAACATTTGAGAGTTTAAGAGCCCACCCATGACCTATATCGTCATTGAGAACTGCATCAAGTGCAAGTACATGGACTGCGTTGAAGTGTGTCCGGTGGACTGCTTTTATGAGGGCGACAACATGCTTGTCATTCACCCGGACGAATGTATTGACTGCGGCGTATGTGAGCCTGAGTGTCCGGCGGAAGCCATCAAGCCGGATACCGAGCCCGGTCTGGAAAAATGGCTTGAGCTGAACACCAAGTTCGCCGACATCTGGCCCAATATCACCCAGAAGGGCGAGTCTCCCGACGATGCCGAGAAACATGACGGTGAACAGGGCAAGTTCGAGAAGTATTTCTCCGAGGAACCCGGCGAAGGCGACTAGGGCCAAATCCTAGGCATCCGCATGCAGGCATCGGCACGCCGCTGACCTGGAAGATTGTGGATACTGAAATCAACACGTGACGGCATACATCGTCCCTGCCGGCATTGGATCCCCATGTTCATGGGGATGACGATAGTGATGAACTGCCAACCGAGGCACGAAGTGGTGAGGCAAGGCCGACTGGCCGCCGCACGAAGTGCGCCCCGGCGGAGCGCAGCCGAAGGCTGCTGGCGTGAGCGAAATAAGCCCTGGCGCGAAGCGCCGAGGCAAGGCCGACCGGCCATCGCACAAAGTGCGCCCCCGCGGAGCGCAGCCGTCAGGCTGCTGGCGTGAGCGGAATAAACCCTGGCGCGAAGCGCCAAACCGACGCCCATTGTAAAAATTGTGCGAAATTCATACCTATTGGCGTAATGTCACGTTAACCATTTCTTTACACTTTGGCTGCGATCGGGCGAATCTGGCAGCGTTGAGGCGCCCTGAGGCTTTAACAATAGGTAAATTTGTGTTATACACCTTGTTAATGACATGAAATTCACAGCAACACAGTACGAACCCGGGCTCGAAAGGCTCGGAATTTTTTTCGCCTGACCCAGTTTTTGACACGAAAGCAAGCAATTCACCCGGACCTGACAAACAGCGCAATGCCGCTCAACGCAGGTAATCAACGAACTGCACTTCCTGATCGTATCAACGAACACTGGCCATCAGCTACGCACCCCTCCACCGGCATAAGGTGGTTTTTGCCTTCCGGCAGGGAAGGTGAACCTGGTTGGCGCTTAACGGCAACAGGCAGGATGCGGCGAATTAGGTGTTGTTGAATGAAGCGTTGAACAGGCGAGTTATAAGGGAAATATGAACATGGCCACTGAAAAAAAGACAACATCGCGCAAGCTCAAGTACAAGATCGGCGAGTTTGTCGTGTATCCGGCCCATGGCGTAGGCAAGATCGTTGCTCTTGAAGAGCAGGAAATAGCCGGCGCCAAGCTTGAGCTGTTCGTCATCGACTTTGAAAAAGACAAGATGCGCCTGCGTGTTCCGCTGAACAAGTGCGACAGCGTCGGCATGCGCAAGCTGTCGGACAAGAACATGGCCGAAGACGCCATGAAGGTGCTGACCGGCAAGGCCCGCGTCAAGCGCACCATGTGGTCACGCCGCGCCCAGGAATATGAAGCCAAGATCAATTCTGGCGACCTGATCTCCGTGGCCGAAGTCGTACGCGACCTGTACCGCTCCGACCGCCAGCCGGAACAGTCCTATTCCGAACGTCAGCTGTATGAATCTGCGCTTGATCGCATGGCCCGTGAAATCGCCTGCGTGAAGAAGCTCGACGATGCAGGCGCGGTCAGCGAAATCGAAGCCGTGCTGGAAAAGTCTTCGCATCGCGGTGAGAAGGCTGCTGCCGCCAGCGCAGAAGAAAAAGCCGCGTAAAGCTGCGCCTTGCGCCGTTCGGATCACCAACGGCGTGTAACCAGATCAGCAACCCTGCCCGAGGCATTCCTCCGGCAGGGTTGTTTTTGATTGAGAGGACGCGAATTCAGGTTTGAGTACACGACTGAAATGGCGTTATAACGCAAGTCGCACACCAGCAACGGTCCCGTAGCTCAGCTGGATAGAGCACCAGATTCCTAATCTGGGGGTCACAGGTTCGAATCCTGTCGGGATCACCAATACCCTGTTGGGCAACATGACAGGCACCCTTTCAAACCTGATCAAAGCCGTGATCGGCTCAGGACTTCTGAAACCATGCAATCCAGCCATTCAAACACCTGCGCTGTCGAGTTGTTCAGCGATGAGGAATGTGACCGGATCGTTGCGCTTGGCCAACTTGCACCGGCGGTGTCTTCCGTGCCTGCCGGTGCCGGCCGCATCCGGCGTCTCACACAAAGGCTGTGCAAGGTAAGACAGCTGCCGGAAAACGATCAAACAAGGTGGATCTATGACCGGCTGCGCGACAGGGCCATGGAGCTGAACGACGAGGTGTGGAAGTTTGAACTGGACAGTGTCGAGACCCTGCAGTTTGTCTCGTACGGGTTCCTGAACCACTTCGCCCGGCATATGGATTCAGGCGTGCCGGCGCTCAGCCGGCGCAAACTGACGGTCAGCGTGCAATTGTCCCGGTCATCGGACTATGGCGGTGGCAAGCTTTATATCTGGTCGCGCAACAAGGACCGGACCGCACCACGCACACGAGGCGCGGCGATGTTTTTTCCATCCCATCTGTGGCACAGGGCAAACCCGATATTGTGGGGAACAAGACTTGCGCTGGTGGGCTGGCTGAAAGGCAAACACGCGCTTCGTTAGCGCCGCCTGGCTTATCAGTCAAACCCTACCGGATTCGCACCGATGTCACGCATGGTGCGCGCGTCGATGTGGCTGCTGGCCAGCAGGCCGTGATGCTTGCGGGAACGGAACAGGCGCTGCGTAGACCCCACTATGGTCCTGGCGAAGCTGGTGTGATGTTGCGTAGTCATGGCTTTATTCCTTGCGAGAGGCGTTTTCTTATGTGCCGTTATGATGACCTTGGGGCAGATCACGGCTTGAAGATGTGCATTTCGTCACTCTGCACGCATTGCGGGTAGTGGCCGGTCCCTGTATCCGCCCGCGCTGTTGCGCCAGTAGACCCGGATCGGCACTGCACGCGGGATGCCCGTCCACGACAATCGCAGAATGCAAATGCCCGGTATTTCGCCACAAGGCGGATGTTTAATCACAATGTGGAAACTCGTCTTGCACAACGGGGCATACCTTCTAGTCTGACACCGCTGCCCGTCGGATTGAGTAGGACCGGGCATTTAGGGAGAAAACAATGACTGATATTTCGAAGGCGGCAACCACCGTCGCGTCACGCCGCAAGTTCCTGACCGGAGCCGGTGTTGCAACTGTTGCCGGCCTTGCCGCCCCGGCCATTGCGCGCGCAGAACCCAAGGTAATCAAGATGCAGGCCGCATGGGGCGGCGGCATTTTCCTTGAAAATGCCCAGTCCTACGTCAATCGCGTCAACGCGATGGCCGGCAAGGACCTGAAAATTGATCTGCTGCCGGTAAACTCGGTGGTCAAGACCAGCCAGATGCAGGACGCGGTACACCGCGGCGTGCTCGATGCCGCCCACTACGTGCCGGCCTACTGGTACTCCAAATCCAAGTCCGCTTCCCTGTTCGGTACCGGCCCGTGCTTCGGCTGGTCTTCCCAGGAAGTGCTCGGCTGGATCCATTACGGTGGCGGCCAGGAACTGTTCGACGAACTGATGGGTACACTTGGCCTGAACGTCGTATCGTTCTTCAATTCGGCCATGCCGGCCCAGCCGCTTGGCTGGTTCAAGGAGGAAATCAAGGACGCTTCGCAGATGAAGGGTCTGAAATACCGCACGGTTGGCCTCGCGGCCGACGTTCTGCTCGAAATGGGCATGTCGGTTGTGCAGTTGCCCGGCGGCGAAATTCAGCCTGCCATGAAGTCCGGCCTGATCGATGCGGCCGAGTTCAACAACCCGACCTCCGACCGCGACTTCGGCATGCAGGATGTCTCCAAGCACTATCACCTGGCCAGCTTCCATCAGAGCCAGGAGTTCTTCGAGGTCACCTTCAACAAGAAAACGTTCGAAGCCCTGCCGGATGAGCTGAAAGCCATTCTGAAGCACGCCTCGGAAGCTGAAAATTCCAACTTCTACTGGAACAACACCAAGCGCTATGCAGATGACCTGGTGAAGCTTCGCGACGACCAGGGTGTGAATGTCTACCGCACGCCGGACTCGGTCATGGCAGAACAGTTGAAGGCCTGGGATGTCGTGGTTGACCGCATTTCCAAGGAAGACCCGTTCTTCGCCAAGGTCATTGATTCTCAGAAGGCATACGCCAAGAACGTGATGAATTACCTGAACCTGAACCAGCCTGACTACAAGCTGGCATACAAGCATTACTTCAGCTGATCACAATATGTCTCTCCCCGCATCCTCAAAAAAGGGTGCGGGGGGCTCAAGTTTCGGACACTGGAATCCTGCGGCGAGCCGATGTAAGAACGCTCCGGAATTCATGGTCTGCATATGGCATTTCCCGGAACAGTGGGCACCGGGTCTTGCAGTAAAAGCAAAAAACAATACTGGGAGCGCGGTTCTGATTTTGTCGGAACCTGTATCGCTGTAGGGAGGCGAACCTGTGATATCAATCATTCACACCATTGAAAGCCTGAGTATCTGGGTTGGCCGCGCCTTTGGCTGGTGCATCCTGATCCTGACATTCTCGGTGTCCTATGAAGTGTTCGTGCGCTATGCGCTGGATGCACCGACGGTCTGGGCATTTGACATGATGGTGCAGATGTACGGAGCCCTGTTCCTGATGGCCGGTCCCTATGCGCTGGCACAGGACACCCATGTGCGCGGCGACGTGTTGTACCGCCTGCTGCCGGTCAAGACCCAGGCGACGCTGGATTTCATACTTTATGTCACCTTCTTTTTCCCGGGCATGCTGGCCCTGTTCTGGTTTGGCGCGGAAATCGCCAAGGACAGCTGGCGCTATCTCGAGGTGAGCTGGAATTCCCCGGCCCGCATCCAGATCTACTTCTTCAAGACCCTGATCCCGCTGGCCGGTTTCCTGATGATCATTCAAGGCATCGCAGAAATACTGCGCTGCTGGAAGGCGATGCGCGAAGGCATCTGGCTGGAACGGCTGGAAGATGTGCGCGAAACCGAAGATCTGCTCGCAGATCCTGACCCGGTTGCTGACAAATCCTGAACAATTCCCTTTTACTCGCGCTGCTGCCGCTGGAGTTCAATAGAAAATGACGAACCCTGAAGTCGCCATCCTCATGCTGTCCCTGTTCATCGTTCTGGTGCTGCTGGGCTTTCCGATTGCATTTACCCTGATAGCCATGGGCGTCGGCTTTGGCTACTACGCCTATTACAAAGCCGATTCGATCTCCACATTCGGCGACTTCTTCCAGAACCAGATTTTCTACCTGCTGAATCAGAACACCTATTCGGTGATGGAAAACGACACGCTCGTCGCCATTCCGCTGTTCCTGTTCATGGGCTATGTGGTTGAACGCGCCAACATCGTCAACAAGCTGTTTTATTCGCTGCAGATGGCTGCCCGGAACCTGCCCGGGTCGATGGCCATCGCGGCCCTGGTCACCTGTGCGGTGTTCTCTACCGCTACCGGCATCGTCGGTGCGGTTGTCACCCTGATGGGCCTTTTGGCGTTTCCGGCCATGGCCAACGCCAATTACAACAAGGAGTTCGCCTCCGGTGTCATCTGCGCCGGCGGCACGCTCGGCATTCTGATCCCGCCCTCCATCATGCTGATCGTGTATGCGGCAATCGCCGAGCTGTCACCGCTCAGGCTCTATGCGGCGGCAGTCTTCCCGGGGCTCATGCTGGCAGGCTTTTACATCGTCTATGTGATCATCCGGGTCACCATCAATCCGGGCATTGCGCCAAAACCGAAACAGGATGACATACCGCCGGCCCGAGAGATTTACCTGAACCTGCTGGTCTCCTTCGTTCCGCTGACCCTGCTGATAATGATGGTGCTGGGGTCCATTCTGGGCGGGCTGGCAACACCGGCTGAAGCGGCTGCCATGGGCTCGCTCGGTGGCCTGGTGCTGGCGCTGATCTACGGTGCGCTGACCTGGAAAATGGTCAAGCAGTCCGTCTACCTTACCGCCAAGGCGACAGCCATGGTGTGTTGGCTGTTTGTGGGATCGTGGACTTTTGCATCGGTGTTTTCATATCTGGGCGGTCATGACCTGATTGCCCAGTGGGTCACCTCCTTCGAACTTGCACCATGGCAGTTCCTGGTGCTGGCACAGGCCATCATCTTCATACTGGGCTGGCCGCTGGAATGGTCGGAAATCGTCATCATCTTCGTGCCGATATTCCTGCCTCTGCTCGACCAGTTCGGGGTCAATCCTTATTTCTTCGCCATGCTGGTGGCGCTGAACCTGCAGACGTCCTTCCTGACCCCGCCCATGGCCATGTCGGCGTACTACCTAAAAGGGGTGCTAAAAGGCCAGATCGAACTGATGCAGATTTTCAAGGGCATCATGCCGTATCTGGGCATTGTCATCTTCACCATGGTGCTGATGTACCAGTTCCCCGGCATCGCCTTGTGGTTCCCTGACTACCTGTTCGGCCCGTACCAGAAATAATGCCTGAAAGGCCTTGAAGCAGGACATGTTGTGTCAACTGACAGCCAGTGAAGCCAGGCGGCAGATCGCCGACGGTCTGATCACCTCGCAGCAGCTGGTTCAGGCCTGCCTGGACCGGATCGCTGAAACCGACGCCGGCATAGGCGCCTGGGTGCATCTCGATGCCGAAAACGCCCTGGCCCAGGCGCGCGACCTGGATGACCTGCGCCGCAAAGGCCAGACACTCGGGCCCCTGCACGGCGTACCTGTTGGCCTGAAAGACATTTTCGACGTCAAGGACATGCCGACCGAATGCGGCAGCCCGGCACGCAAGGGCACAATTGCCGAAATCGATTGCCCGGTAGCCGCAAAACTGCGCGAGGCAGGTGCCGTCATCATGGGCAAGACGGTTACCACCGAGTTTGCCTTTCTCAATCCCGCGGACACCTCCAACCCGCACAATCACGCCCATACGCCGGGCGGCTCGTCCAGCGGCTCAGCCGCCGCCGTCGCGGCAGGCCATGTGCCGCTGGCCATCGGCAGCCAGACAAACGGCTCCACTGTCAGACCGGCCTCGTTCTGCGGCATTTTCGGGTTCAAGCCCACCCGGGGGATGATCTCCCGCACCGGTGTGCTGCAGACCTCCGTCACCCTCGATCAGGTCGGCGTGTTCGGCCGCTCGCTGGAAGACGTCTCCGCGCTCGCAGATGCCCTGTCCGGTTATGATCCGCGCGATCCGGCGAGCCTGCCGCGTCCCCTGCCATCGGCCACAGCCGGCCTTGCCCGCCAGCCGCTGGTCGAGCCTGATCTGGTCTGGCTGGACATGCCGTTCCATGACCGCCTTACCGACGACGCGCGAAGCGGACTGGACGACATACTGGCCGCGCTCGGCGACCGGATTGAGCGCATTGAAGCACCAAAATCCGTCGCCGCCCTGGTAGAGCATCAAAAAACCGTCCATGAATACGAAATCGCACACCACCTGGCAGATGATTTCGAACGGCACTGGGACCTGATCAGCGAAACCTTGAAACCAGTCGTGGAACGCGGCCGGGCATATTCGGATCAGCAATACGCCGAAGCCCTGTCCATGGTGGCCGGGGCGGAAGATTTTTTTGAACAGTTTTTCCATGACTATGACGGAGTTATCGCACCGTCTGCCGCCGGCGAAGCGCCGTTGAAGACAGACGGTACCGGCGATCCGGTATTCTGCACGGTCTGGACCACGGCCGGCCTGCCGGCCCTGAACCTGCCCCTGCTGTCCGGTTCAGCCGGTTTGCCCATCGGCGTTCAGCTGATAGGCTCCGGAGAGCGCGACGATCACCTCATGACTACGGCGCAGTGGCTGCTCGCTTCCATGGCGGCAAATGAATAATCAGCACCTGAACCGGTGCAGCACGGAGTAAGACAACGATGGAAATGAAGAATATCAGAAAAATTACCGGCCTCATCGGCCTGGGCCTGCTGTTCACCTTCATCCTCGGGCTGGCACACAGTATTTCAACCGGGTTTGCAGGGTTCTGGGGCGGGCTGCCGTTCCTGGTAATTGCCATCATCGTACTGTCAATGGTGGCATACGACTATTGGGACGAGTGCATCCGCAAGAGCTGACTTTTGCCAGGACAACCAACCGGTGACCCTTTGGTGTCAGCCACCCTTGTCGAATGAAGTGAAATACTCATGTCCAAGCCGACCGTCTGGATTTCCAGAAAACTCTCCGACAATACGCAAGCCCGTGCCGCGCGCGACTATGACGTGATCCTCAATGATGGCGACGTGGTTTCCGATGCCGACAACATTGTCGCCATGAGCGCAAAGGTCGATGCGATCTTGCCGTGCCATTCGGAACTGTTCACCGCCGATGTGGTGGCCAGGCTCTCCGAGCGGGTAAAGATCATCGCCAACCATTCCGTGGGCGTGGACCATTGCGATCTTGCCGCGTTCAGGCAAAGGGGCATTGTCGTCACCAACACGCCGGACGTGTTGTCGGATGCCACTGCCGAAATTGCCATGTTGCTGATGCTGGGCGCAGCGCGGCGCGCGCCGGAAGGCGATCTCATGGTGCGTTCGGGCAACTGGAAGTCATGGAGTCCGTCCTTCATGGTCGGCACCCAGGTCACCGGCAAGCGCGTCGGCATCATCGGCATGGGGCGTGTCGGCCAGGTGATGGCACAGCGCTGCCGCGGTTTCGGCATGGAAGTGCACTATCACAATCGCTCGCGACTCCCGGCCGAACTTGAGCACGGCGCCACCTATCACGAGACAGTCGAGACCCTGCTGCCGGTGTCGGACTTTGTATCACTGCATTGTCCCGCAACACCGGAAACCACCGGCCTGATGAATGCCGAACGCCTCGCCCTGCTGCCCGCCGGTGCAATTGTCGTCAACACCGCGCGTGGTGCGCTGATTGTCGAGGACGATCTTGTGGCGGCCATCAGGTCAGGCCACATCGCAGCAGCCGGACTGGACTGCTTCGTGACCGAGCCCGGCGGAAACCCTGCATTTGCAGACCATGCCAACATTTTCATGCTTCCCCACATCGGCAGCGCGACCCGGGAAACCCGGGACGCCATGGGCTTCAGGGCGCTGGACAATCTGGACGCCTTCTTCGCCGGCAAGGAACCGCGCGACCGGCTGGTTTAAAGGTCAGCTGCGCTCAGCGGGGCATGCATCGCATGACGCGCAGTCGCGTTTGCCTCGGCATTTCGTGCCAGGGTTTATTCCGCTCACGCAGGCAGCCTTCGGCTGCGCTCCGCGAGGGCGCACTTCGTGCGGCGGCCGGTCGGCCTTGCCTCGGCACTTCGTACCTCGGACGGGAATTCATCACGAAAATCGCCTGGTCCTGTGATGCTCACCGAATGTCATCCTCGGGCTTGTCCCGAGGACCCAGGCACCGTCGCAATGGACCCTCGGGACAAGCCCGAGGGTGACAAAGTAGATATGAAGTAACGTTCAACAGTCATCTAAGCACGGAGAACGGCCCGCCGCAGGCGGATAAGCTGTTCGACCAGTATCAAGAACGGCCCGAGCGAAGCGAGGACAAGCTGTTCGACCAGTATCAAGAACGGCCCGAGCGAAGCGAGGACAAGCTGTTCGACCAGCAAGAAAGCAGAGACATCCCCGTACGCAATGGCATTGCCAGCTGATTACTTGTCGAACTTGATACCGTTCAACTCCCCGACCACATCCGACATCATCGGCATGTGACGCTCACCGTCGCCCTTGGCCACTGCCATGGCATAGGACTGCTTCACCGCCGGGGCGACCATAGCCGCCATGCCGGCCGCCTCGATCATGTTATTGAAATAGCGCTGGTCCTTGAGGCAGTTGCGGATGGCAAACTCGTGCGCCTTGGGATCGCGCCCGATGACCCACTTGCTCATGTTTTCGAAATTGCCGCAGTACATGCCGCCGGCCTTGACTACATCATACAGCGTCTGCTGGTCGACGCCGGTCTTGGTGCATGCCGTATAGGCTTCCGCCCATACCGCGGAATACGACATGGCAATGAAATTGTTGATCAGCTTGATCTTGTGCCCGTTGCCCAGCGGGCCGACATGGATGATGTTTTCAGCCCATGTCTCGATCAGCGGGCGAAGCTGTTTCAGGGTTTTCGCGTCAGAACCCACGAATGTGTTCAGGCGGCCTTCCTCGGCTTCCTTCGGTGTGCGTCCGAGCGGCGCATCGATCAGCTTGACACCGATGGCCTTCAGTTCGGCTGCCAGTTCCAGCGTCGACGTCGGGTCGGACGTCGATGTGTCGACCACAATGGTTCCCTTTGCAGCGCCTGCAGCGATGCCGGACTTGCCGCGCACCAGTTCCTCAACCTGTGCAGATGACGAGACGCACAGAAAGATAACGTCGCTCGCGTTGGCCAGGGCAGCAGGGTTCTTGGCTTCCCTGGCACCGCGCTTGACCAGATCGGCAACCGGCTTGCGGTTTTTGTGCCCCATGATCGTCAGCTCATAGCCGGATTTGAGGATGTTTTTGGCCATGCCGTGACCCATCAGGCCGACACCGATAAATCCGACGCGTGGTTTGGTGCTCATTGTTGAGTTTCCTTTTGCTTGTTTGAATTTGAAGATGCAGAAAATTCCAGGAATGCAAGCGCGCGTTCAACGATGGCGACCGGCTGCTCAGCCACGTCCAGGTTGATGACCGTTTCGTCAGGCTCCGGCACCTCAAGTGTGGCAAGCTGGCTGTCCAGCAGGCCTGCCGGCATGAAGTGGCCCCGCCGTTCGTTCATGCGCTGTTTGAGCAGCGGCCTGCTGCCCGTCAGGTGAACCAGCTTCAGGTCCCCGGCGCCGTTGCGCAACCTGTCACGATAAGCCCGCTTCAAGGCAGAACATGACACCACGACACACGGCGCATCGGACGATACCAGCGCTGCCTGCGCGGCAATGGCATCCAGCCATGGTTCGCGATCCTCATCGTCAAGAGGAATGCCGGCAGCCATCTTGTCCCTGTTGCCGGCAGGATGCAGCTCATCGCCTTCAATGAAAGCGGCATCAAGCCTGTCTGCCAGCTTGCGGCCAATTGTAGTCTTCCCGCAACCGCATACACCCATCACGACAACGATCATGTGTCGGCCTCGTGCCAGGGCCCGTGGAACATCTCTCCGGTCTCGCGGTGCTTCAGACCGTGCGCACCGAACCTGTCGCGCTGAAGTTGCACCAGCGCCGTGGGCAATTGCTCCGCGGCGCAGGTATCCAGATAGGCAAGGCTTGCAGACATCACCGGCACCGGCACCGCCGCCGCCGACGCGTCTGCCACGCACTGGCGCAGACCGCCTGCATGGTCCGATGCCATGTCAAACAGCGCCGCAGGATCGGCAAATCTGTCGAGCATGGCCATGCGCAGGATCGAACCCTGCCGCCACACTCTTGCAGCCTCACTCAGCTGTACTTTCCAGTCATGCTCCTTGCTTGCCACCGTGAGCAGGTGCGCGCCCTGCGCCAGGGCAAGCGCCACGGCGCACATCAGTGCGTCGTGAACAGCTTCAGCCGTGATCCCCATATCTGCTGCCGGTCGGTCTTCGTCAAGAACCCGCAGGACCTCATGGGATGACACCTGGCGCATGGTGACAGCCGCCATGATCGACGGCACCGGCACACCGAGGCTGAGCGCTTCGCTGATACACCATCCACCGGTTCCCTTTTGTCCCGCCGCATCGTCCACCATGTCAATAAGCAGTGTCCCGGACAATGCGTCACCGGCCTGCAGAACCTCGCCGGAAATCTCCATCAGATATCCCGCCAGCGGCCCGCGGGACCAGATTCCCAATTGCTTGCCGGCTGCAAAGGTCGTCTGTCCGGACAGTTCGAGCAGTTGCCAGCTTTCGGCAATCGCCTGCATGATGGCGTACTCGATACCATTGTGGACCATCTTGACGAAGTGTCCTGCGCCGCCTTCTCCAAACCAGCCCAGACATGCCTGACCATCATGGCGGGCGGCCACATTGGCCAGCAGCGGTTCCAGCATGATGCGCATTTCTGCAGCACATCCCAGCATCATGGACGGCCCGCTGCGCGCACCCTCCGCCCCGCCGGATACGCCAAGACCGGCAAAGTTGATACCGCGTTTGCGGCACAGCATGGCATTGGTCTGGGTGTCTATATAGTGTGAATTGCCGCCATCAATTATGATGTCGCCGGATTCCAGCAACTCGATCAGCTTCTCCGTCAGTTCATAGACCGGACGACCTGACTTGACCATCAGCAGGACGATGCTGGGAACCGGCAGACTGCTTACCAGCGCTTCCAGCGTTTCGCACACCTCAATCCCCTCGGCAGTCCAGCCGCGCGCCTGTGGCCACGGATCCCATACAACGCACTGATGACCGGCATCGCGGAAGTTCAGGGCCAGGTTTCTGCCCATAACACCCATGCCGATGATCGCCAGCTTCATGATACTGCCGCCCGGTTTACCGGTGCAGCACGGTTTGCCGCATTGAAGAATGCCGTGATGTGCCGTTCAAGCGCCACCGCGCAAGCCTCGCTGTCTCTGGCCAGGGCGGCATCAAGTATTGCCTTGTGCTCTTCAATGATGCGCAGGCCCCTGAACCCCACCGCCCGGTACTCCAGCGCTACAACCTTTCTGAACTGGTCAAACGCTGCCTTGTGAAGTTTCATGTGCAATGCCGATCCGCAACCGGAAACCAGCGCCTCGTGAAACTCCCAGTCGCACTGGCGCCAGAGTTCATAGTTTGTCATCGAGCCGGATTTCATCCTGAATTCAATGTGTGCCAGGCGATGATGTGCTGCCACCAGCGCACTTTCCCAGTCCACGCCGCCATTGGTGATGGATTGCCGGGCACCGTCTGTTTCCAGCAGAATTCTGAACCGGGCCACTTCTTCCAGCCCCTCTCCGGACACGCCTGCACTCAGCACGCCGGCCTGGTCAAGGGCCGTTGATGCATGGGGATCCAGCACAACGGCACCGCAGTTCACCGGCACATCGACCAACCCGAATACTTCCAGCGCCACGATTGCCTCGCGCACGGTGGCGCGCGAGATGTTGAACTGTTGTGCAAGCTTGTGTTCAGATGGCAGCCGGTCGCCGGGTTTCATGTCCTGCTCCGCCACGAAAGCCGCGATTTGGCGCGCCACAACCGCATAGAGCCGCTTTATCTCCGCACCCTGAACAAGTGATTGATATTGCTTGGAATGGTTCATATTGTCAGACAATTTCCGCTTCGGTCCCCTGTGCGCATGTGCCGAACATGCCTGCAACAGCGCAAGATTAGTTGGGTTGCTGCCGGAAAGCAATTATCGAAAAACCATTGGATTGTCAGACAATCCTATATTGCCAGCCCCTGCCATGCGTCCTATCGTTGAAACCAAGAGGGAGCCGGCATAACCGGTCAACTTCGGCGTTCAGGCATCAAAGATCTGAAATCACGCACAAACAGGATGGCCAGCCAGGGTGGCGGCCATACACACGGAGGAAATGCTTATGTTGATGAAAAACGTACTTGCCGGCGTTGCGACAGCAGCCTTGCTGGCCACCGGTCTCAGCGCCACTGCCAGCGCGGCAGAAACCAAGCTGCGCATCCAGACGCACTATGCGCCTGAGACACCATCGGGCAAGCTTGCCGCTCAGTATGTCGACGATATCCAGAAGATGTCGAACGGTGAAATCCAGGTGGAAATGTTCTACTCGTCTTCCGTCGTGAAGTCGGTTGAGACCTTTGATGCCGCAGCAACAGGCATCCTGGATTGCGACATGACCGGTGGTTCCTACCAGACCGGCAAGAACCCGGCATTCCAGTTTGTCGGCGACATCATGGGCGGATATGAAACCCCCTACCAGCAGCTGTCATGGCTGTATTATGGTGGCGGCCTCGACGCTGCACAGAAACTCTACAACAAGTTTGACATGGAACTGATCGGCTGGTGGGTTTACGGGCAGGAATCATTTGCCTCCGGCAAGCCGATCACCCAGATATCCGACTTCAAGGACTGGAAGTTCCGTTCCCCTCCGGGCATGGAAACCAAGATTTTTGAAAAACTCGGTGCCAAGCCCATCGTGATGGATTTCACGGAGATCTTCACCGCACTTGAATCCGGCATCATTGACGGCGCGGACGCCTCAGGTCTCGCCAACAATGTCGGCCTTGGTCTGTATGATATCGTGAAGTACGCGAACTATCCGGGTTTCCACTCCATGCCGTCAGATCACCTGGCCTGCAACAAGGCCAAGTTCGACGCCATGCCGGAACACCATCAGCGCATCATGAAGGTGACCATGGAAGCACTGGCGCTGCGCACGGCACTGACATTCGAAAAGAAGAATGCCGAAGCAGCAGCAAGCCTGCGGGAAAAGGGCGTGACCCTGTCGCAGTGGGCACCGGAAGAACTGCAGAAGTTCCGTGATGCAGCCCAGGCAACCTGGCCTGAGTTTGCGACCACGCCGGAAGCCAAGGCACTGGTTGAAGCGCACCTGTCATACCTGCGTCAGCTCGGCCTGGCCAAGTAACCTGCAACACCGCGGGGCGGCTCCTCGACGGGGCCGCCTCATTTTCATCTTTCCAACCACCATCGCAAGCCGTGCAGCAGCGATGGTGGTTGGAATGGGGAAAATCCATGGGGTTGATGGGAGCGTGAACACATGATCGAACATGAACGGACAGGTCCGCTGGACCTGCTCACGTGGAGTTTCAGCCGCATAGCAATGTGGGCGCCGTTCTTCATCGTTCTCATCATCCTGTACGAAGTGGTCATGCGCTACTTCTTCGCTGCCGCCACGCTGTGGGTGAACGAAATGTCCCTGTGGGTAGCCGGCGGTATTTACCTGTCCGCCGGCCTGTATGCCATGCAGCAGCGCAGCCATATTCGCATCTTCATCATCTACGACATGGCGCCGCTGTGGTTGCGCAGGGTGTTCGACGTTTTGTCGACCGTCTGTGTATCGGTCTTTGCCTTTGCCGTTGTATGGGGCGGGTTCGGGGAATCGAAGGCAAAGTTCCTGCGCTGGGAAACATTCGGCACCGCCTATGACCCGCCGATTCCCGCAACCATCAAGCCTCTGGTGCTGACGATGCTCCTGTTCCTGGCGCTGCAGGCAATCTCGAATCTCATCCGCGACTGGCCGTCGGTTGCCTGGGTGCGCAAGTCTTTCGACGTCTTTGTAACTGTCCTGATTACAGGTCTTGCACTAATGGCTGCATACAATCTGTTCATCGATCCGCCGGAAGGCCACGTCGTGCCGCTGAAATGGCAGTTCGGTATTGCGGTTTTCCTGTTCATGTCTGTGGTGATCGTTTGGCTGGGACTGGTCCGCGACTTCAACAAGACACCGGTGCCGCACGTGGAAATGGATGAAGTCGCCGAGGAAGCTGCTCAACTCAAGAAGGTGAATATGCCTGACGAGATCCTGTCGGGTAATCCACCAAAGCCGAAAGACTAGGGGCGTTTACTCATGGATATCGGGACAATCTCGCTGATTCTGCTGCTGGGAATGCTGTTCCTGCTGGCTATCGGAATGCCTTTAGGTTTTGCCTCGGGCTTTCTGGCCGTCGTGGTCATGGTGCTGAAATTTGAACCAACCCTGATCACCGATCCGTTAAGCTTCGGTTCCGGCATTCTGACCAGCAATTTTGGCAGCGGGCCGATGAACATTCTGGCCCAGCGATTATACGGCATAACCACCAACTACGTACTCGTATCGGTGCCGTTGTTCATTTTCATGGCGACCCTGCTGGAACGGTCCGGCATTGCCAAGGACATGTATTCGTGCCTCAGCCAGTGGATGTCACGTACCCGTGGCGGTATTGCCGTGGTGACCGCCATCATGGCAATTGTCATGGCCGCCATGTCAGGCATCATTGGCGGTGAAGTTGTCCTGCTTGGCCTGATCGCCCTGCCGCAGATGCTGCGCCTCGGCTATAATCAGAACCTGGCCATCGGCACCATCTGCGCATCCGGCTCGCTCGGCACCATGATCCCGCCATCCATCGTGCTGATCTTCTACGGCCTGATTACCGAGACCTCGATCCATGCGCTGTTCAAGGCGGCGTTCCTGCCCGGCTTCATGCTGGCGGGCTGCTACATCATCTATATTCTGGTGCGCACCCGCATGAATCCGGAGCTGGCGCCATTGCCGGAGCCATCACCCGATGACATGAACGGCAGGGAAAAGGCGCTTTATGGCAGTTCGCTCTTGTTTCTGCTGGCCGGGGTCGGCTCTGCCCTGATTGTGGCAAGGTGGCTGTACCTGACCATCGGCAGCCAGTTCAACGAGAAAATGATCGACGGCAACACCCGCCTGATCGACAACGCCACGCTCTATCAGTTTCTCGCCATCACCCTTGTTTCCGCCGGTTTCATCTACTTCGTCGTCGGCGTCAATGTCGCAAAAACCGCCTGGGCAAAAGGCAAGGGCATGGTCGCGCCGATGATGGTTGTGTTTGTCGTGCTCGGGTCGATCTATGGCGGCATTACCGGTATTACCGAAGCCGCCGCCATGGGCGCACTTGCCGTCCTGTTCCTGATCTGGGTACGCGGCGAGTTTTCCGTCAACCTGCTGCGCGAAGCCTCCATGCGCACGTTCAAGTCCACCGGCACCATTATCTGGGTGACGTTTGGCGCCACCGCGCTGGCTGGCGCCTACACCATTGCCGGCGGCCCGACCTATGTCGCCAACCTGATCGTCGGCTATGACCTGCCGACCATGGGCGTGTTGCTGGTCATGATGGTGATCTTCCTGTTCCTGGGCGCATTCATGGACTGGACCGGCATTGTGCTGCTGGTGATGCCTGTGTTCCTGCCCATCGTTCTGAAGCTGCCGATCGAAGAGCTCGGCCTCACCGGCGGGCTGGACTCCAGCACCATGGTGCGCGTCTGGTTCGGCATATTGTTCTGCGTCAACATGCAGGTCTCGTTCCTGTCGCCGCCGTTTGGACCGGCTGCGTTCTATCTCAAGTCCGTAGCGCCGCCACACATCACCCTGCCGGATATTTTCCGCGGTTTCCTGCCGTTCATATGCATGCAGATCTTCATTCTTATGATCATCCTGCTGGTGCCGGAAATCACCACGGTATTCCTGTAAACCACTCAAAGGCCGGAGACAGAATTGGAGCCAACGTCGATCAGCGCCATGGAAACCGGCCACTACCTGATCAAGCTTGACCAGGTACTGACGGACTCCATGCACGGCGAAATGCACGGTTTCGAAATTGTCACCGTCAGGCTGTCATCCGCAGATGGCGCGGAAGGCGTCGGCTATACATTCACCTGTGGACGCAATGGTGGCGCCATCGCCGACATCCTGCGGAGAGAAGTTGCCGGTCTGGTCACCGGTGAAGACCCTGACCGTATCGAGCACTTGTGGAACAAGCTGTGGTGGGACCTGCACTATGGCGGCCGCGGCGGACCGACCGTGCTGGCCATATCAGCGCTCGACATGGCGTTGTGGGATCTAAAGGCAAAGCGGGCCGGATTGCCGTTGTGGCGCCTGCTCGGCGGCAATGACCCGAAAGTGCCGTGTTATGCCGGCGGCATCGATCTTGAACTCACTGCAGATGAATTGATCAAGCAGACCGAAGGCAATCTGGCCAAGGGGTTCCGCGCCATCAAGATGAAGGTGGGGCGCGAAAAACTGAGTGAAGACGTCGCCAAGATTGCCGCCATGCGTGAGTTTCTCGGCGAGGAATTCCCGCTGATGGTTGACGCCAACATGAAGTGGAGCGTTGACCAGGCGATCCGGGCGGCGCGTGCCTTCGAACCCTATCATCCGGTGTGGCTGGAAGAGCCGATTTCACCCGACGATGTGGCCGGCCATGCCCGCGTGGTGCGCGAAGGCGGCCTGCCCATTGCAGCCGGTGAAAACCTGCGCACCGTCTGGGACTTCCGCCATCTGATTGCATCCGGCGGCGTGACCTATCCGGAGCCGGACGTCACCAATTGCGGCGGCGTCACCAGCTTCATGAAGATTGCGCACCTGGCGGAAGCCTTCAACCTGCCGGTCACCTCGCATGGTGCTCACGATGTCACCGTACATCTGTTGGCGGCATCGCCAAACCGGTCCTATCTTGAGGCGCACGGTTTCGGCCTGGATGAATACCTCGCCCACCCGCTGGTGATCGAGGACGGCTTTGCCATTGCACCGGAACGGACCGGGCACGGCATGGAGTTTGACTGGAAGGGTTTGAGCAAGATCAGCGTCTCGTGAACTGAGAGGAAACGATGTCATGGAAACTCTGAATGAAGCCCAGGTGCAGTTTTACCGCGACAATGGTTATCTGATGCTGGAGTCACGTATTCCCGAAGCCGAGATCGACAAGTGCATTGCCGAGATCGAAAAGTTCCGCGAAGAGGCGAGCCACCTGAGCGCATCCAACGACCGGCTCGACCTTGAAGACACCCACACACCGGACAATCCGAGGTTGCGCAGGATCAAGCTGCCGCACACTATTTCCGATGTGTTTGCAAAACTGATGCGGTCAGACCACGTGCTGGCACCGGTACGCGACCTGCTTGGCAAGGACCTTCGCCTGCACACATCCAAGCTCAACATGAAATCCGCCGAGTATGGCGCCGCCGTCGAATGGCACCAGGACTGGGCCTTTTACCCGCACACCAATGACGATGTGCTGGCCGTCGGTATCGTCCTCAATGACGTGGGACCGGACAACGGTCCCCTGATGGTGTTTCCGGGCACTCACAGGAGTGAGATTTTCGACCATCACTCAAACGGTGTATTTGCCGGTGCCATGGACCTGGCAAAATCCGGCCTCGACCTGAACGACGCAGTCAAGCTGACCGGCCCACGCGGCTCCATGTCGATCCACCACGCACGCACGGTGCATGGTTCAGACCTCAACCGGTCGGATCGCGACAGGATGCTGCTGCTCTATGAAATCATGGCAGCAGACGCCTACCCGGTCATGGGGTCCATGACACCGTGGCCGTCGCTGGCCGAGTACGATGAGAAACTGCTGTGCGGGTCCGGCACCATAACGCCCAGACTGGCCGACGTGCCGGTTCGCATCCCCCAACCGCAGCCGACCAAAACCGGGTCCATCTACGAGATACAATCAACAGCGCAAAAACGCGCCTTTGATACGGTCATGTGACCGCCGTTCCATGGACAGACTGACCGCCGGCCTGATCGGCTCTCATATTCAGAAGACCCGCCTGCCGCGCGCGCTCGGGCTGCTGTGCGATGACGCCGGCATCGACCTTGACTTCGAACTGATTGATACCGACGGCATTGCCGATTTCGATTTCGATGCAAAAGTCGAAGACCTGAGATCCCGGAACTGGTCCGGGGTCACTGTGACCCATCCGTACAAGACCTTCGCCGCCCGTTACGCCGGTGCAAGCCTGCTGCCGGAAATAGCCCCGTTAGGCGCCAGCAACACATTGATTTTCGGACCGCCGCTGACCGGCCACAACACCGATTTTACCGGTTTCATTTCAGCCTGGCATGCAAGCATGGGCGACACATTACCCGGCAATGTCGCCATGGCCGGCGCAGGCGGTGTGGCCCGTGCGCTTGCTTTCGCGCTGGCAGACCTTGGCGCCACCGACATCTCGATCTGGGATATAGACCCCGGCAAGGCGGAACAGCTTGCCGATGAATGCGGCGGCCCTGCACGGGCCATTTCCCCGCAACACGCCAGCATCGCTGTCAGCACTGCCGACGGCCTGATCAACGCAACTGCGCTCGGCATGGCCCACGCGCCGGGCATGGCGTTCGATGCGACCCGTATCGGATCGCAGAGCTGGGCCTTCGATGCGGTCTACACACCAACAAATACCGCTTTCATGAAGAGCTGCCGCGCAGCAGGCCTTGAGTGTCTGACCGGGTTCGACCTGTTCTGCCACATGGCCATCGGCAGTTTCGAGGTCTACACCGGTATCGAAGCCGACCGGCCGTCAGCCTTGCAGAAGCTGGCAGACCTGCGCCCTGAAGACTAGAGGCAGGCGGTGATACCGCCATCGACGTACAGGATGTGACCGTTCACGAAGCTGGCGGAATCCGACGACAGGAACACTGCCGCACCCACCAGTTCCTCGACCTTGCCCCAGCGCCCGGCAGGTGTGCGGTTTGACAGCCAGGCGGAGAACTCCTTGTCCGCCACCAGCGCCTCGGTGAGTTCGGTTTCGAAATACCCCGGCGCCAGGCCGTTGACCTGAAGACCATGCTGCGCCCAGTCGGTGCACATGCCCTTGGTCAGGTTTGCCACTGCACCTTTCGATGCCACATAGGGCGCGATGCCGGGCCGCGCCAGTGCGGTCTGCACCGAACAGATATTGATGATCTTGCCATGCTTGCGCGCGATCATGTGTTTGGCGACAGCCTTGCCGACATTGAACACCGAATTGAGATTGGTGCGCATCAGCGTATCCCATGCATCATCGGGAAAATCTTCCAGCGCGGTGCGATGCTGCATGCCGGCATTGTTGATGAGAATATCGATCGCGCCCGCTTCCGCCTCGACCTTTGCCACCCCGGCCCGGACAGCTTGCGGGTCGGTGACGTCGAACACGGCTGTGGTGACGGACGCACCGGCCTGCCTGAGCGCAGCGGCGGCCTGGTCCAGCCTTGCAGCGTCGCGTCCGTTGATGACGATGTCCGCGCCTGCCCCCGACAACCCTGAGGCAAGCGCATATCCAATACCCTTGCTGGAACCGGTAATCAGCGCCCGTTTGCCGGAAAGGCCAAAAAGGTCTTGTACATTCATCAACTGTGTCCCTTAAACTTGCTGGAAAACTACTAGGGTCAGGATCCATCAATCTTATCCATTCTGCGGGAGGATATTTTGCCCGTGACAAGGCGAGAGGTCGCAGGAAACCGTCCGGTTTTCAAGACCTTTCAACGCTGTCAGGGGCAAAATAGACCCCGCCCTTCGGGTTTGAAGGAAAACACCCGCCTGAAGGCGAAAAATGCTCGACAAGGCACAAAGCCTTGCCTTGCGCTTTTTCACCCTCATTCGAATGTTTTCTTTCAAACAGAATTGCATAAGATTGATGGATCCTGACCCTATGACCGCTGTGCGCCAGCACGGCAACCCCGGAGGCCGCGTAAGGTGCAGACACTCACAATTCATTCCGCCAGAGACCTGAGGATAGAAGAGGCGGAGGCAGGCACACCCGGCGACGGCCAGGTGCGTATTGCCATGGCCGCAGGCGGCATCTGCGGCTCTGACCTGCACTATTACAACCATGGCGGGTTCGGCACTGTTCGCATTCGTGAGCCGATGGTTCTGGGGCACGAAGTGGCCGGTCATGTGGAAGCGGTCGGCGCGGGCGTGACCCGGGTAAAAACAGGCGATCTGGTGGCCATCAACCCCAGCAGGCCATGCGGAAGTTGCGAGTACTGCGACAAGGGCCATTTCAATCATTGCCTGAACATGCGGTTTTATGGGTCAGCCATGCCGTTCCCCCACATTCAGGGCGCATTCCGGCAACAGTTGCTGGTGGATGAAACCCAGTGCGAGAAAGTCGGCCCCGGTGTGAGTGCCGGCGAGGCTGCCATGGCAGAACCGTTCAGCGTCTGCCTGCACGGTGTCAGGCAGGCGGGCCTGGTGGATGGCGCACGCGTTCTGATCACCGGGTGCGGACCGATTGGTGCACTGTGCATTCTCGCGGCGAGACAGGCAGGTGCCGGAGAAATAGTCGTATGTGACCTCACTGATCAGGCCCTTGAATTTGCCGCCCGCATTGGCGCCGATAAAACAGTCAATGTATCTGCCGGACCCAGCACATTGGCGCAGTTTGCAGCCGACAAGGGATATTTCGACATCTGCATCGAAGCCTCCGGAAGCGAGCAGGCCCTGCATTCGGCCCTCACCGTGGTGCGCCCGCGCGGCACGATAGTGCAACTGGGGCTGGGTGGCGACATGAGCGTGCCGATGAACATGGTGGTCGCCAAGGAAATGAACCTCGTCGGCAGCTTCCGCTTCCACGAGGAGTTTGCCCGGGCCGTAGAGCTGATCAGTTCCGATGACGTGGATGTAAAACCGCTGATATCGGCAACACTGCCGCTTGCCGATGCGGTTGAGGCGTTCGACCTGGCCAATGACCGCTCCCGCGCCATGAAGGTCCAGTTGTCGTTTCAGGACTGAACACCTTACACGGGCAGGTACAGCGGGTCAGGCCGGACCGGTGCCGTAGACAAGCTGAACACTGGGACGTTTCGACACCGCGTTGGCGATGCGGTGTACATTTGCAAATTCTTCGACACGGGGATGGTCGTGCGCCGGTGACAGCCAGGTGGTCAGCATGAACAGGTAAATGTCTGCCGCGCTGAACTCATCTCCCAGCATCCAGTCATTGTCAGCAATGGCATCATCCACCACCTGCCATAGTTCACGCAGGCGGGTGATTGACCGGCGTTTCACACTGGCTTCGTTTTCCGGTGTGTCGCAGAACCGGTCGGAGTAGTAACTCATCTGGTAGGCGTTCTGCAGGGAACTGGAAAAGAAGAACAGCCACTGCAGGAAATGTCCGCGCGCCGGATCGTCAACGCCGGGAGCGAGCCCGGCGTCCGGATGACGATCACACAGCCAGGTGACAATCGCGCCGCATTCGTAGATGGATTTGCCGTTGTCTATCAGAACCGGAATCCAGCCATTGGGGTTGAGCGCCAGCACTTCCGGTGCCCGTGGAATATCCCTGTCAATGCTCGTCGGAATGAGCGTGTAGGACTGGTTCAGTTCCTCCAGCACCACGCGCACGCCCATGGCGGCACTGTTTTCAGCGTAGTAGAGGGAATATGTCATGCTTTTGATTTCCGGGACTGATTGCCTGTTCGAAGACAAACCCTTCTGTCACAGCCTACCGGCAAAGGGCAACTCTCAATCAAACCGGCCCGGTGCACAGTCTGACGTTTCAGCATTGCTCAACGACCCGTCGACCATGCCCGCAATCAGTCTTCCGGTGGCAGGCGCCATGCCCAGGCCGTAGTGGCTGTGCCCGAAAGCGGCGAACAGTCCGGCGTGGCCGGGCAGTTCACCGATCGCCGGCAGGTTGTCCGGAAACGACGGGCGCACCCCCATCCATCGCTCGTTGGGTTCGATGTTGAGCGCCGGCAGCAGCTTTTTCGTTTGCGGACCCAGCATGTCAGCGCGGCTATAACGCGGCGGAGCACTGTGATGGGCAAACTCCGCCGTACCGGCAGACCGCAACCCGCCATCCATGCTGCTCACCACGAACTTACCCTGAACATCGGCGACGGAATGATTGAGCGACACGCCCGGGTCGGAAAACTCCAGATGATATCCGCGCTCGGAAATCAGCGGCAGCTTGATGCCGAACGGTTTGAGCAGGTCGGCAGACCAGACTCCCGCCGCCAGCACAAGGCGCTTCACCGGAATGTTGGCTTCAGACGTGACCAGCACATATCCCGCCGTCGGCGCCCTTTCGATACCCCGCACTTCAGCCCGAACAAACCGGGCGCCCTGTGCTTTCGCCTTGTCGGCCAGCACCTTGCACAGTCGGCCCGGCGCCATCGCGCGCGCCTGGTCCTTGATGATAACCGCAGTATGATAGTCTTCACTTATGGCAGGTTCGATGTCCCGGACTTCTCCGCCTTCGACAATCTCGACCGGTGCCCCCTTGTCGATGCGCAGCCGCCAGGCGAGATCACTCAGCGCCGGGCTGGCCGTGCCGCGGAAAACATTCACATACCAGCTGTCCCGCAGCAGGTTTTCATGGCCGGTGCCGTTAAGGAACCGGCGATAGACTTCAACATTTTCATGCACCAGCCTGCTCATGGCTTCGGAGATTTTTTCCACTTTCGCAAGCCGCGTATTGGCCAGAAACTTCAGGGCCCAGGGAAGTGTGGTGGGCAGATCGCGCCACCGGATACTGACAGGACCATCGGAGGCCAACAGCCAGCCGGGGATCTGCTGCAAGGTGCCGGGCATGCATTGCGGGATGCACGACCATGGCGAGATCACACCTGCGTTGCCGTAACTCGTCGCCTCGCCCGGCGGCTGCCGGTCAACCAGCGTGACGGCATAGCCTTTTTCCTGCAGGCTCAGGGCACAGCATACGCCAACGATACCGGCCCCGAGTATGGTGACCTCACCGGTCAGCTCTTCATGACTGCTCACCGGCCTATCCGGCCTCGGCCGGCGCGCCCACCTTGCGGCGTTTGGCTATCTGGATCAGCAGCGTCGGCGCGGCAATCGCCAGCGCCACCAGATCCGCCTGGAAGCTCGGCGCAATCATGACAACACCCGACAGCGCAAACAGCAGGCGCTCCGGCACGCTCATCGGCACCAGGAAGAAACCCACCACCGCAGCCGACAGGAACAGCACACCGAGAATGCAGCTTGTTGCCGTGTAGCTGAAGGTCAGGAGATCGAACCCGGTTGATGAGACAATCAGCAGGACCGGTGCGTAAACAAACGCCATTGGTGCGACCACCTTGCCGAGCCCGAGCGTAAACGCGGAAATGCCCGTCCGGAACGGATTGGCATTGGCGATGGCGGCTGCCGCATAGGCAGACGTGCACACCGGCGGCGTGATTTCCGACACCACGCCATAGTACAGGACGAACATGTGGCTTGCGATCGGCGGCACGCCCAGTTGTGCCAGCGCCGGCTGCGCCACTGACACCAGCATGATGTAAAGCGCCGTTGTCGGAATGCCCGCGCCCATCAAAATGCAGGCAACGGCAACAAACACCAGAGACAGGAACAGTTGCAGGTCCGTGACCGCGAACAGCTCCAGTCCGCCTATGGTGATCAGGTCATAAAGGCTCGTCGCCATCGCCCCGGCGCCCTGGGTCACCATGAAGCCGATGCGGAAGCCGATTCCGGTGGTGTTGATGACGCCGACGACAATGCCGACCGCGGCAGACGCGGCACCCACCGCCAGGGCATATTTCACACCCAGCTGCACGGACTCGCTCATTTCAGGGATCAGCACGCGGGATTGCGGGTTGAACGTCCCGATGATTGAAATCGTGATCAGTATTGCACTCATCACCAGATCGAAGCCGCCATCCGAATACTTCCACAGCACGAAAGCGATAAACATGGCCGGCAGCACCAGCGTGACTGGGGTCTTGTAGCGGGACATGCCGACGATGACCGACAGCGAGATACCGCAGAATGCCGACATGAACGGTGTGTAACCGGAAAACAGCACCAGCAGCAGCCCGATCAGCGGAATGATGTTCGCCCAGCCGTCACGCCAGACCTCGGCAAACTGGGGCAGCATCTCCTTCGACATGCCCTTCAGGTCCAGCTTGCGCGCCATCAGGTGCACGACAGCGAACACGCCGACATAATGCAGCAAGGCGGGAAAGATCGCCGCGATCACGATCGTCGTGTAGGGAAGTTCGAGGAACTCCGCCATGATAAAGGCGGCTGCCCCCATGATCGGCGGGGTGATCTGCCCGCCGGCCGACGCAGCCGCCTCGACACCGCCGGCAAAATGAGCCGGGTATCCAAGCCGTTTCATGTTGGGGATGGTCAGCGCGCCGGTGGACACCGTGTTGGCGACCGAGGAACCGGAAATGGTGCCGAAAAAGGCTGACGAGACCACCGACACCTTTGCGGGACCACCGGTGTAGCGACCGGCGAGGATGGTCGCATTGTCGATGAACAGGGCTCCAAGACCGGTGCGCTGGGCGATCACGCCGAACAGCACGAAGTGAAACACGATAGTGGATACAACCCACAGCGTGACGCCGAAGATGCCTTCCTGCGGGAAGTACATGCTCGAAACAAACGTGTTAAACTTCACGCCGGGATGTTGCAGGATGCCGGGGAAATATGGCCCGAGCAGCGCGTAGGAAATGAATATGCAGATGATGAGCGGCAGCACCCAACCAAGGGTGCGCCGCGCCAGATCGAGCACCAGCAAGATGATAACCACACCGAAGAAGATGTCGTACGAGTTGGGATTGCCCATCCTGAACGTCTGTTCCTCGATGCCGAGTGCCGGAATGCCACGCCACGCCAGGCCGACATAAAGCGACGCGGCTACACCCAGCGCCATGAACACCAGGTCGTAAAAGGGTATGTTGCCGACCCGCAACCGGCTCACTTTCATGGCCAGCAGGGACCTGGTCCTGAAGATCGGGAACAGGGCATAGGTGAGAATGAACAGGCCGGTCAGATGCCAGCCCATGTGCCAGTGATCAGCCGGCAGGCCGAAGCCTGCGGTGAGATAGTGGTAAAGCGCAAACACCAGGGCCACCACCCGCAACACCTTGCCGACCGACGGCGATATCTGCCGCGTCTGGGACGCCTCGTCATACTTTTCCTCGATGGCTGCAAGCTCTTCGGCTGACAGCTCACGATCAGTATCGCTCGATGTGCTCATGATGGCCTCCCCATTGCGCAGGTCTTCCGGGTGACAGGCGACGCCTGAATAGGCGACGCCTGTCGTTTCTTGTTCGAAGCTTTAGAGAAACGCCGCCTTACTTCAGCAGGCCGACTTCCTTGTAGAACTTCTCGGCGCCCGGATGCAGCGGCACACCCAGTGCGGCAACACCGTCAAGCGCAGTGTCCGGCGTGATCTGCTTGCCCTTGGCATGGCCATTGTCGAGCAGCTTGCGGGTATTGTCGTTCCACAGGGCCTTGGTGATGCCGTAAACAAGCTCTTCGGACTGGTCCGAAGATACCACCAGCATAGCACTCACGGCTGGTGTCAGCGTATCGGTATCGACACCTTCGTAGACGCCGGCCGGAATCTTGGACGGAATATACGCCGGGATGACACCATTGATTTTTTTCAGGTCATCTTCAGAGAACGAATGCAGGCTCATGCCCTTGGTTGAGGACAATTGCACCATGGCTGCAACCGGCCAGCCGGCGGCATAGAAATAGGCGTCGAGCTGACCGTCGGCCAGGCGTTCCGCACTCTGGCTATTGTTCAGTTCGGCTTCTTCCATATTGTCACGGTTCACACCCCATGCCTCGAGCATCTGCAACACCGCAACCTGGGTGCCGGATCCTGCCTGTGCGATACCGACGCGCTTGCCTTTCAGGTCGCCGAGGTCATTGATTTTCGCGCCCTTGGGCATGACCAGATGCAGATCTTCGGGAAACAGGTTCGCAATGATGCGCAGTTTCGGATGCGGCTTGCCTTCAAACTTGCCTTCGCCCAGATACATCGAGCGGGTGACGTCGGCAGCCGCAAGGCCGGCTTCCAGCTCACCGTTTTGAACGGCGGCATTGTTGAACACCGATGCCGTGGTCGACTGGGCGATGGCGATCAGGCCGGGTACACCGCACTGGCCACCCTTGTCACAGGCCCGCGCACCGGGAGGTGCGGAAATGCCATTGGCAATGGTGCCGCCGATGGGGAAGTAGGTGCCGCCGGCACCACCTGTGCCAATGCGGAAAAACGTGGGCGACTGGGCTTGTGCGATGCCGGCCGCCAATAGTGTGCCGGCCGCCAAAACAGCCATGAGTGTTTTGTGGAATTTCATTCCTTTTCTCCCTTGAAACGGCTTCCCTGTGAAACCTCGAAGCAAAAGGCTACGCCGTATAACTCATTTGCACAAATTTTCATTTTCTTTAAAGTCATAGGAAAAAATTGTAGGTGTATTGTGAATTTAAATCAGATGCGTGCCTTCCACGACGTCATGCTGACCGGCTCGATTTCGCAGACCGCGCGTAATCTCAACCGGACGCAACCGTCGATCAGCGCAACCATCGCCAACCTCGAAACCAGTCTTGGCATGAAGCTGTTCGACCGCAAGGGAGGCCGGCTGCATGCCGTACCCGAAGCCCGATACCTGTTCGAAGAATGCGGCGAACTGCTTAAGCGCGTCGAGGCGATCACCCAGAACATGCGCCGCATCCGGGCGCTTGAAAGTGGCGAACTGCGCATTGCTTCCATGCCCGGCCCGTCGGTGTTCCTGCTGCCGGACATTGTTGCCAAATACGCCAAGGACAAATCAGACATCAAGACGACACTGGTATCGCGCAGCACCGAAGCGGTCATCCAGCTCCTGGCCGCCCAGCAATATGACATCGGCATCTGCGACAACCACCCGAACCTGTCGCGCGAAAGCGGCCTGATAGAGTCTGAGCTGGTGCGGTTTTCCTGCCTGTGCGCGGTACCGGCGCAAAGCCCGTTGGCGTCAGAAAAGACCATCACCATCGACCATCTCGATGCAGCGCCGATCGGCATCCTGATGGACGAGCATCCCGTCTCCATCCAGTTGCAGGACGCATTCGCCTCTGCAGGATTGTCAATGAACGTGGCGTTTGCCACCCAGTACTTCATTCCCCTCTTGACCTACGTGGAAAACGGCCTGGCCTGCGCCGTGGTCGATCCCGTTACGGCGCAAAGCTACAGGCTTTACCGCAGCGGACAAACCGCCGGAGTTGTATTCAAGCCGTTCCATCCGGAGATTGTCTTCGAACTGGCCATACTGCGTCCCAACCACCGCCCGGTATCTTTGCTGGCAAGAGATTTTGTCGACACCCTCATCAGCCATTTTCGGACCATGGCCGATGGCCAGGCCACCAACTCTGACTCTGCCGTCAATCGGACTTGAACGGTTTCGGCCTGATCTTCGTCTGATGTTCACTGGAACCCGGGCTGCCATCTGGATACTGTCCCCGGAAATAGTGCTTCTGCCATGCTTGGCTGATTGTGTCAGGATCACGGGCCCGTAGCGCTTCGATAAACGCCTTCCGCGACTGGTGCCATCCAAGCACCATGTCATTCAATTTATCTTCGCTTGCCAGACTACGCAGTTCCGGTTCGGTCGTATCGACCATTCCGCGTGGTACGGGAAACACTTGCGCAATGGGGTCACCTTTTTCAAACCGTATCCATTTGCGTTTTCGTGTCACCTTCCAGTTCATCGTGAAAGTATAAGGCATCCAGTCTGTTTCAAGCAGTCCACTGAGAGGTTGAATGCCATCCTTGAGGCTGTTTACCGGTCCGGTGACCCACAAATTGATACCCGGCTCCGTGCGGAACAGGCAGTGGACTTTGAAGGTCACAATGCCATGCCCGAAGTGACTGGCAATGACATCAGATGTGCCTGAATCGGTCTTGACTTTCAGGTCCTTGGGATAGATGCCCCCGTTCCACTTCAGCCAGCACCCTTCCAGCAAACGGACTTGCCAGCCATGTGCATTTGCGACCACGAGCGGCAGGCAGCGTTTGGCGAACTGGTCACGCGTATCATCGATCCAGGGCCGTTCTGCACCGGCAGGCTGCACATCAATTTGTTTTCCCTCGAGAGTATAGCAGATCAGTTTCATATGGTTTGTTCACGCGTTTAGGGCTCTGAACCCGGGTTGGGATAGTTTTTCGCGCTATACTGGATTAAACTCTTTGCCAGAGGAAGACAGCACGCTGAGGGCCGGTCCCGGCAATCGTTACTGTGCACAAGTTACTGTCCTTACATGGCAGGTCTGTGCAGTTTTCCATCGGCCGGCTGAGCAAACTGTCCGCTGGTCCAGCACAACCATTGCTCTGGGCTTTCCTTGATTGCAGACATCTGACGTTGGGTGGAGAGCAGTGCCATTCGCCTGATGTCATCATCCTTTGAAAGGCTCAGGTCCGCTTGGAGCGGTTGATGAAATTGCACCGAAAACTTTTCAAAGGGCGTTGTTTCCAGCACTGTCAGCGGAATGATCACAGCATTGTAGTGCCGCGTCATGGTCAACGGCGCGGTCGCCTGCACGAAGCACAATTGATCGTCCAGCCGCGTGCAGGCGAAACGCCGCCCGATGAAGGCATTATTATTCATGAAGAAAGCAGCGTCGGTCCGCGCTGATCCGGCAAGCCTGCGCATTGCATTGAAATGAGTTGATGGTCCGCTGACCAGTCTAGAGGCAGTGTAGCGGTTCTCCAGCGCGAAATTCAGCCGCTGCAATGTCAGCTTTCCAAGCCAGGTATGGCCATCACCATGCACATGATCGGAAAACTGGGTTGCTCTGACGCCTAACTGGTGCACTGCCAAGCGCCCTATCAGCGGGGCAAAGACTGTGTTGTCCGTCCAATAGACAATCGGTCTTTTACCGCTCTGCGTGGCGGTGTGTGGAATTGTCCCCGAAATCTCAACTTCAGGTCGCCAGCTCGGGTATCGCGACATGACAGCTTTGAGCTGGCGGTCCCGGACATAACAGTTAATGGCCCCGGCCCGCACCACTTGCAGCAGGCTTTCGTCCTGCTCAGCCAGTACCGAGGCTGCAAGATCAATGAACTTGCGTGCAGCGGGGCTGACGAAATCAGTCGAAGGAGCAACCGCGTCAGCCAAATGCCGTTTGTACCACTTGTCGGGATCGGGGCGGCCCGGCTGCAGCATCCAGCCCAGAAACTGCAGTAGATTCCTGTTTGCACTCACAGAGGTGACATTTGGGCGCGTCAGGCGGCGCGGCCCGGATGTAGCAAAAGTGACGTGGGTCAATTCTGAAGTGCGGGATTTGATACTGGACATGTCGAGCAATCTTACCTGCACATGCCAAAATAAAAGAACCCCGCAAATTACGGGGTTCTGAAAAACACAATCCGGATCGGGTTAAAAACCTCTCCTGGCATGTGCCTGCGAATTCTAATCCGAGTCCGGCGGCGATGGCGGTTTCGGTTCTGGTGAGAGATTGTACATGTTGACCTCCGGTTAATTTTTACAACTCCGTCCTACCACAGTTGGTTCGTCCTCGACAATCCCTTGCCAACGGAACGGCGGACTGGCCGATGCACACACCTGCGACACCGGGCCAGCATCCATACGGCACTCCGCTCACACGTAATGACTGCAGCATGGTCGTCGCACCGGCCAGCACCTCTTCGATCACTTCCATGAGGACTTAAGCAGGGAACCGATCCGGAACTCTATGATCTTCTGGAACGTTTCATTGATTGGGTTTCCGAGCACAAAGCAGCGCCGGTCCGGGAAGAAGCGCGACGCGTCCTGCCCAACTACACGGTCGATAACAAGTCGATCCTGTGGCTGGTCTGCCTGAAATCAAATGTGCTCACAGCAAAGCTTCAACTGTGACAAATAAGTCACATTCGTCAAAAAAGCGCGTATGCGGACGAATTGTACTGGGTTCACGTGATGGAATCTGATTGTATGCCCAAATTGAGATGCTCAAACATCACCGGCAGGGGCTTGCCAATGAAAAAGATACCACTGGCTGCAACAGCCGCCATATTCGCCTTTACCGCGCACGCAAACGCAGCCGACTTTGATCGGGAACTCGGACTTATTGTCTCCGGCGTAGTCGACAGTTGGGCGGGCGTCCAGTTCATTGACGACAGTCTCGATGACGACATGGTTTTCGTTAATGGCGGAGAGGGCCTGTTGAGCTTGCCGCTGGGCGACAACCTGTCAATTCAGTCAGACGTGAAATACGAATACAACTCATACGCCACTGAAAGCTTCCCTGACAACGACGTGTTTGGGCCCCGGTATTCATTTCATGGCGCTGTCCATGTGAGCTGGCGTGACCCGTCCCGCGGCTTATTCGGCATCTTTGGCGGTGCCGGCACCTCAAACTTCGGTGGTTTTAGCACTGACGCAGGCTTTGTCGGCGGCGAGGCGCAGTTCTATCTGGACAACATTACTCTTTATGCCCAGGGCGGCTATGTTGATTTCAGGCCGGATGCCTCCGGCGGTTTGCTTGACGAAGGTTTCTTTGCGCGTGGGGTGTTTCGCTGGTTCATGGCGGATGGCAGCCGCATTCAGCTTGAAGGCACGTATTTGAGTTCCGATTATGATGTGGCGGTGTTTGGTGACATGGAGGCCTTTTCTGTCGGCGCCCGGTATGACTTCACGCTCGCAAGCCTGCCGGTTATAGGTGATACGCAACTGTACGTCGGCTACCGCGGTGTATTCCGTGACAACTGCACCAACCCCACCGGAGGCAGCGGAGTTGAAATTGACGATCACACCATCATGATCGGTACGTCTTATTCGTTCTCGGGCGATCGTCTGACCGTGGACCGTCAGGGAGCCACGCTGGATACGCCTGACTTCAATCATTCCTGCGCAAACGACTAGAGGCTCCGGTCAGAGCTCTAGCTGTCCCGGATGTTTAACGAAGCATCCGGGATTTTTCATTACTTGCCGTACTTACCATGCCGGTATTTTTTCAGCCTGGCGGGTTAGAATATCTGCCAGTCCGCGTCCTAGTACCCGATAGCACAACCGTCCTTGCGCGGGTCAGACCCGCCGATCAGCACGCCTTCGTCCCAATCGATCCAGATGGCCTGCGACCCGCCGATCGGTTTTGCCGGGCGCACCAGCTTGTGCCCCTTGGCTTCCAGACCGGCCAGGATGTCTGCCGGAATGGTGCCTTCAACCTCAACCTCGCCGGTGAACGGGTCCGGGAAGAAGCGCGGCGCGTCCTGGGCCTCCTGCACATCCATGCCATAGTCACACACGCGGGTGAGAAACTGCATGTGGCCAAAGGCCTGGTATTCGCCGCCCATGACGCCATAGGGCATCACCACCCGGCCGCCCCGGGCCACCATGCCGGGAATGATCGTGTGCAGCGGGCGTTTGCCCGGTGCGATGCAATTGGGATGGTTGGGATCAAGCACAAATCCCTGGCCGCGATTGTGCAGCATGACACCGGATTTCGGCGCCATGATCCCGGATCCGAAATTGTGGAACAGCGTGTTGATGAAACTGCACGCATTGCGATCCTTGTCGACCACGGAGATGTAGACCGTCGACTTGTGCTGCGGACCTGTGAACGCCGGCAGCGGATCAAGCGCATGGGCGTCGCTGATGGCGGCACGGGTTTCAGCCGCATGCTCGTCTGACAGGAACCAGTCCACCGGTACGTCCGACTGCCCCGGATCTGCCAGGTACAGATTGCGGTCCCGGTACGCCAGCCTGCCCGCCTCGATCTCACGGTGCACCCGCTCCAGCGTAATCGGACCGTCCTCGCCTGCCTCGATGCCGCTCATCACGTTGAGCAGCATCAGCGCAATCACGCCCTGCCCGTTGGGCGGGCACTGATAAATCGTATTGCCGCGAAATTCCGTGCTGATCGGCGTGACGTATTCGCCCTTCATGCCGGCAAAGTCATCCAGCGTATGCAGCCCGCCCCTGGATTGCAGGTGGCTGACAATGTCTTCTGCAACGGCGCCGGTATAAAACCCGTCACGCCCCGCCTCGCCGATCAGCTGCAGCGTGTCGGCCAGTGCCGGTTGCTTGTGCAACTGGCCATGCGCATATGGCGCACCATCTGCGCGCAGGAAAACCTTTGCGGCGTTTTCATCATGCTGCAGATGCTCATGCTGGCTGGCGAAGTCCACCGCGACCCGCGAGGAAATCGGATACCCGTTGCGGGCGAAATCTATGGCGGGGGCCAGCAGTTCGGCCAGCGGCCTGCTGCCATGATCACGCAGCAGCGTGTCCCAGGCATCGATCGCGCCGGGTATGGTCACCGAATGCGGGCTTTGCTGCTCAATCTCGGCAATGCCGTTGTCGGCATACCACTGTGCAGTGGCCGCTGCCGGCGCGCGACCCGACCCGTTATAGGCGACAATGTCCGTGGACCCCTTCGGCGCATACAGGCAGAAACAATCGCCGCCGATACCTGTTGATTCAGGCTCAACCACACACTGCACGGCACACGCTGCAACCGCTGCATCAAGCGCATTGCCGCCATCCCGCAGCACCCGCACGGCAACCTGTGTCGACAGGGGATGCGACGTCGCCGCCATGCCGTTTGTGGACAGAACCGGCGAGCGGCCGGGTTGTTCTAGATCTCTCATCTGAGGTTTACCTTTTCATGCATGAAACGGGGTCGTGACCCTTGCTGATGGCTTCAGGTGCCGACCACCAGAGGCGATGTCAACCGTTGCAGGGTTGCCAATGCGCTCAGTGCAGTGATTTTTCCGGTGGGTGGGTTTTCCTCGGTGGGAATGTTCTGAATGGTCATGGTGAAATCGGACGAATCCGACTTCGCCGTAATCGTGTGGGTGTTGTGCTGCACGGTCGGATCAGCCCATATCTCCACCATTGTCCGGTCTGGCCCGATACCGGCCAGACCAAGTGCGGCAGCCACGTTGACGTTGGCCGGAAATCCCCTCGCCGCTTCACGCGCGGTGCCCGAAAACACCATGACCGGCTCGCTGACACTGTCCAGGTCAACACCGGTTGCCGCAATATGCGGTGCGCCTTTCAGCCCGCGCGGCGGTTTGCGCGTGACCATGGTGATACTGCTGACATTGCCCTGGGCAATCGCCTTGACCGCATCAAGCCCGATCAGCGCACCCGTCGGGACTACAATTCTTGCACCGCTCGCGCGTGCCTGCTCAACCAGTTCGGGCCGGTCCAGCAATGCTCCGACCGACAGCGGTATGAAAATACAGCCATTGGATATGGCCGAGCCTGCCAGCGCATCGAACACCGCCCTGGGTGCGCATTCCAGCACCACGTCGCAATACTCTCCGATCTCGGCAATCGGCACGATGTCAGGCCTGTGTGCGAAACCGGAGATATTGTCGGCCGCTTTGTTTGTATCGCGTGCGGACACTGCCGACACCAGCATGTCGCCTGCTTCTCCTGCATCCACCCGTCTGGCCACCGCCAGCCCGATGGTGCCGAGACCGGCAATGCCCAGGCGCAGTGTCGGCGCCGTTGTCAGGTTATTTTGCATATGGCTCTCCCGCCCTGCGGGACCGAATGACGCCCCATGCGATTGACTCAACCTGCGATACCCTTAGTCTTTTTCGTTCACCCGGGGCAAATGCTCCGGGAACAATTTTGAATAGTATCTTACAGGGAGAAGTTTATGCGTTTCGCCAAATCACTTCTGGGCGGCGTTGCCATTGCGGCAGCCGCCATTGGAATGTCTGCCCCGGCGCAGGCTCTTGATATGGGTTGCACAACCGCCAAGCTGATCGTGCCATGGAAGGCCGGTGGCGGCACACACATCATTTTTTCACAAATGGAAAAGACCATTCAGGAAATGGATGTGCCGGTAAAATTGCAGGTTGTGACCGTACCCGGTCAGGGCGGCAACAAGGGTGCCAAGGAAGCCCGCAAGGCCAAGGCTGACGGATGTACGCTGTTTGCCATTCACCAGAGCGCCATTGTCGGTTATCTCAACGGCCGTGTGGACTTTACCTGGGACGGTTTCGACATGGTGGCGCAGGTCACCTCTACGCCTGAGATCATGGGCGCTGCCGGCACCGTGCCGTTCAATTCGGTTGAAGAGCTCGTTGCCGCAGCCAAGGCTTCACCGGAAAGCATCGAGCTTGGCGCAACTTTCGGGTCGACCAGCCAGTTCATGTGGCTGCTGTTCGAAGATCTGACCGGTACCAAGTTCAAGTATATTCCGTTCGACGGAACCAAGGAACGCGTGACGGCCCTGCTCGCTGACACAATCAAGCTCGGCACCATCAACATTCCGACAGCCAAAAAGCATCTCGCCACGGGCGACCTCAAGGCAATGGCAATTGCATCTGACGAACGCTCGCCTCTGCTGCCTGACCTGCCGACGCTGAAGGAGCTCGGCGTTGACATGACCTACTCGCTCGACCGCGGCATCGTTGCGCCAAAGGGCACCCCGAAAGAGGTCATCGAATATTGGGCCGACGTGGTCAAGAAAGCGTCGGAAAATGCAGACTTCAAGTCATCGCTTGAGTCCAAAGGCACCCAGATCAAGTACCGCAATGCCGAAGAGTACGCGGAGTGGTTCAAGGCTGAGTACGATGCCCATGAAAAGGTTGCCATCAAGGTCGGCATGTACAAGAAGTAGCTTCGCGCAAGCTCCAGACGGGCCGGATGCCGTGATGGCGTCCGGTCTGCTCCATCCAGGGTTCTGACCCCGGTTTCATCTCACTACCAGGTTGGTTACGGCATCCATGCGCGCACTCAATAAAGACACCATCATCGCAATCCTGCTGCTGCTGTTCTGCGGCCTGCTGGCCTGGTCATCGCTGCACATCCGGTTGCCGGGTTACGGCACGCTGAAGCCGTCAACATGGCCACAGATTATTGTGGCCGTGCTGACCCTTTTCAGCGCCATCTACTTTGTCCAGTCGCTCAGCTATCCCGGCACCGACGACGACAAGGGTGATGGCCGAAAACCCGGATTTGCCGGATTTCTTGAATATTTTCGCAATCCGATCATCTGTTTCTCGATCTATTTCGTGTTTCTGGCGACCCTGCCGTGGGCCGGCGCGCTGATCGGCGGCATATTGCTGGTGTTCGCCCTGCTCACCGTGCTGGGCGGATGGACGCCGCGTGACCTCGTCCGACACGCCATCTATGCCACCGTGTCCATGGGCTTCATGTGGACCCTGTTCACCTTTGGCCTGAGAGTGATTTTGCCCGAGGGCGAAATCTTCTCGATCCGCTAACGCCAGTGGGGACTATCTGACATGGAACACATACTCGCCGCTCTCGCCGAAATCGCCACGGTTAATACGCTGCTGTTGATGAGCGCAGGCGCCATCGCCGGTCTGCTGGCTGGCGCCATTCCGGGCTTCACCATCGCCATGGCCGTGGTTCTGACCCTGCCGTTCACTTTCTCGATGACCGCGTCCCAGGGCATCGCCACGATGATCGGCGTGTTCGTCGGCGGTTTGTCCGGCGGACTGATGTCAGGCATCCTGATCGGTATACCCGGCACGCCGTCCTCGGTTGCAACCACGTTCGACGGCTTTCCCATGGCCCGTCAGGGCCGACCCGGTCTGGCGCTTGGACTCGGTGTATGGTCGTCATTTTTCGGCGGCATCATCTCCGCCATCTGCCTGATCGCCATTGCACCGCAACTCGCCCGCATCGGGCTCGAGTTTCAGCCGTGGGATTATTTCGCGCTGGTGTTCTTCGCCCTCACCATCACTGCAAGCCTGGCCGGCAAGAACCTGATCAAGGGCCTGATTTCAGGAGCACTCGGCCTGCTCATCGCCACCGTTGGCGAGGAAGACATCAATGGCGTGTCACGGTTCGACTTCGGATCGGACTATCTGCAGGAAGGCTTCGCATTCCTGCCTGTGCTGATCGGCCTGTTCGCCTTCAGCCAGTTGATGGGAGATATCCGCAACCCGGCCGAGGCCAGGCGCTCACTGGTACAGACCGGCGATATCGATATTCGCATCGAGCACATGAAGGCCGCCAAAATCGTTCTGTCCCGATGGACCAACCTGGTGCGCTCCTCTATCATCGGCATTTTCACCGGTATCCTGCCGGCCGCAGGTTCGTCCATCTCGAATATACTGGCCTACGACCAGGCCAAGAAAGCGTCCCCGACACCGGAAAAGTTCGGCACCGGCACCGAAGACGGCATCATCGCACCGGAGGCGTCCAACAACGCCACGGCCGGCGGGTCGCTGATCACCATGATGGCGCTGGGTATTCCCGGCGACATTGTCACCGCGGTGATGCTCGGCGCCCTGCTGATCCACGACGTGGTGCCCAGCCCCAGCTTCATCACCGAAGCACCGGTGCTTGCCTATTCGATTTTCATCGCCTTCTTCTTCGCCAACTTCCTGGTGCTGTTCTTCCAGTCGGTTGCGCTGAAACTGTTCGTACTGGTCACCAAGGTGAAGATGTACGTGCTGGCCGGTATCATCCTGGCCTATTGCGGCATCGGCGTATTTGCGCTGAACAACATCGTCAACGACATGTGGACGCTGCTGATCTTCGGCGTGGTCGGATATGCCATGCGCAATCTCGGCTTCCCGCTGGCCCCGATGATCCTCGGCGTGGTGCTGGGTCCGATTGCCGAGCGCTGGCTGGCCCGTGCCGTCGCCCTGTCGACGGACATGACCAATTTCATCACCCATCCCTGGTCGGTTTTCTTCCTGACACTGAGCCTGTTTTCCATGGGCTTCGGCGTCTATCAGCGTGAACGCGGTAAAAAAGTGTGGCCGTTCTACTATACGCCTGTGATGGTTCTTGCCCTTGCGCCTGCCATGTTCATGATGGAGGGCTTCATCCGCCCCGGCATCGGCATTGTAATGGTTGCCGGCGGCCTGTACGCGCTGTATCGCGCCCATCAGAAAGCCGTCTATTTTAAAACTGCTGCCAAAGAGAGCACCTGATGAGCCTGCCTGTTATTGCGATCCTGATGCCCGGTGACATGGGCCATGGTGTCGGTGCCGCATTGAGTGGTGCCGGTCATACTGTGCTGACCTGCCTGGCCGGGCGCAGCGAAGCAACCAGAACCCTGGCAGCCCGGGCCGGCATGCAGGATACCGAAACGCTTACCGCACTGGTCGAGCGCGCCGATGTCATCCTGTCCATCCTGCCGCCGTCTGCCGCAGTAAGCCTGGCAACCGAAATTGCCGCAGCCATGCGCGAGACAGGCAGCACACCCGTCTACGTGGACTGCAATGCCATTTCTCCCGCAACCGCGCGCGAAGCCGCCGGTGCCATTGCAACAGCAGGTGCCGTGTTCATTGATGCCGGCATCATAGGCCTGGCGCCCGGCAAGGGCGGCGGCACCCGGTTTTATGTGTCAGGCGCGGACGTATCCGCCATGCTGGCACTGGACGGCAAGGGGTTTCAGGTGATCAGCCTCGGCGAGGAGGTCGGACGTGCCTCGGCCATGAAGATGGTCTATGCCGCTCTCACCAAGGGAACCTGGACACTGCAGACCGCCGTCATGCTGGCAGCGGAAAAACTGGGCCTCACCGAAGAGCTGACGACCGAGTTCGCCTTCAGCCAGAAACCGGCGCTGGATGCCATGCGGGCGCGCATTCCGCGCCTGCCGGCGGATTCCGGGCGCTGGATAGGCGAAATGGAGGAAATCGCGGCAACCTTTGCCGACGCCGGCGTGACATCCGGGTTCCATGACGGGGCTGCCGACATCTTCCGGGTGCTGGCACAAACCCCGTTTGCGGCTGAAACCCGCGAAACCATAGATGCAGGCCGCACCATGGAAGATGCACTCGCGGTCTATGCGCAAGTAGACATGAAGAAGGACTAGCTCATGCACAAGCGTCAACTGGGTTCAGGCGGCCCGGAAGTCTCCGCCATCGGCGTCGGTTGCTGGAGTTTCGCCGGTGCCTACGGACCGACAACCGAAGCGGAAAGCCATGACACGCTGGCTGCCGCGCTTGATCTCGGCATCGACTTTCTCGACACGGCGAATGTCTATGGCGCCGGTGTGTCGGAACGCGTTATCGGCTCGTTCATCAAGGATCACCCGCACAGGTTCACCATTGCCACCAAGGCCGGTATTTACCGTGACCCCGGCTCCAATGTGCGCAGTTTCAACAATTCGCCTGAACACCTGCGTGAGGCGCTGGAAAAGTCCCTGCGCAATCTCGGCGTGGACCATGTCGGCCTGTACTACATCCATCGCCGCGAGGCGGACCGGCCCATAGAGGATGTCATGGAAACACTGGTGCGCTTCAAGGAGGAAGGCAAGATCGGCGGCATCGGGTTTTCCGAGATCGCGCCGTTCTCGTTGCGCCGGGCTCATGCGGTACACCCGGTCATGGCGGTGCAGAGCGAATACTCGCTGTGGACCCGCAGTCCGGAACTTGGCGTCATCCAGGCATGCGCAGAACTCGGTGTCGCGTTCGTGCCGTTCTCGCCGCTGGGGCGCGGCATGTTTGCCGATACGCTGCCGGATCCGCAAAGCTTCGGCGATGGTGATTTCCGAAACGGCAACCCGCGCTTCGTCGAGCCGAACTTCTCATATAATGTCAAGGCGCTCGATGCGTTCAGGGCGTTTTGCAAGGGCCGCGGCGTATCTCCGGCAAGCGTTGCAATTGCCTGGCTCCTGGAACAGGGAGACCACCTGCTGCCCATCCCCGGCACCCGCTCGCGCCAGCATCTGGAACAACTGGCTGCCGGTGAAAGCCTTAAACCGACACCGGACGATCTGGCGGAAATCGCCCGATGCCTGCCGCCCGGTTTCGCGTACGGCGACAGATACACCGAAGCGCAATGGCCCGGCGCCGAGCGTTATTGCTGAACACGGTACTGATCAAATTTGTCAACCGACACTTGGGAAACGATAGATGACTGACATTCTTCTGGTCTCCAACATGATGCCGCATATCCAGGAAGCCCTGGAAGCCCGCCACACCCTGCACCGGCTTTACGGGGCAGATGACAGGCAGGCATTCCTTGCCTCCGTTGCAGACAGGATCGAGGGCGTCGCCACCATGGGCAAGGCCGATGCCGCCCTGATTGATGCACTGCCCAACCTGAAGATCATTGCAAGCTTCGGCGTTGGCTATGACGGTGTGGATGCAGCGCATGCCGCATCACGCAATGTCATCGCCACCAATACACCCGACGTGCTCAATGACGACGTTGCCAATATGGCCGTGACACTGGTGCTGACCTGCTCACGCCGGTTTAGCGAATGGGAAAGGTTTGCCCGCGCCGGGCGCTGGGAAGAAGAAGGCGACCCGCCGCTTGCCCGCGCCATCAATGGCCGCAAGGTCGGTATTCTGGGTCTTGGCCGCATCGGCAAGGACATTGCCCGCAAGCTGGGCGTCTTCGGCTGCGCGATCGCCTATCACGGCCGCAGCCAGCAGGCGGATCAGGCTTATGAATTTTACGATAACCTGACCGACATGGCCCGCAATTGCGAGTTCCTGATCGCCATCTGTCCCGGCGGCGAAGCCACGAAGGGTATTGTAAACCAACAGGTGCTGGAAGCACTCGGACCGGAAGGCACCTTCATCAATGTGGCGCGTGGCTCGGTGCATGACGAAGATGCGCTGATTGAGGCGCTTGCCAGCGGCAAACTGGGATATGCGGGTCTTGATGTGTTTGCCGCAGAGCCTAAAATTCCCGAGGCCCTGCGCGCCCTCGACAATGTCACCCTGCAGCCCCACCAGGGCTCGGCAACCGTCGAGACCCGGCGCGCCATGGGCGACCTGGTAGCCAACAACCTGTTGAGTTTCTTCGACGGCAAAGGCGCGATCACCCCAGTGGCCGAATGCGCTGATATCAGGTAGCACTGCGCCGAGACTTAATCCGTTAGGTTATGGAGGTCGGTTACTCTCTTGTAACAACCTGATAAATTACACAATCTCCACTATGCTTTCGGCAATTCGACATCGCGGCTGTTTTCGCAGCTGTTAATGAACTCATATTCATACTAAACCCGCAACCATCACGACCGAACGCAAACGCAGCATAACTTTTATTTGAATAATTAAACACCCAGCTTCGAAAAGAATTTTTGCAATGTTTATACCTGTAGGGCGAATATTTCGTATTTAACTCGCGTTTGACAACCTTGTATTTCTGATTGGATGGTTTAGAGCTCTTCCTTGGTGAAGTTTGTTTTGCAGACTGTTCAGTTCTACAGAATCCTTTTGAGTGAATTCTTAAAAGGTTAAGAATTTTTCTGCTGGGTGCAACATGACTTAAATCCGATTTCGCCAGCCGGAGAAAACGACGCAATGCGGTTTTAGATTGCTTGCCCCAAACTCCATCTACTGGGCCAGGAGCACATCCAAGGAATGTCAATTTCTTTTGGATGTCTACAATAGGCAACCGTTTAATTTTATTCTGATCGTCAACAGTATTGCGTTCGAACTCTTTGAGTTGCCGGTTTGTTTGGTCCGGAGTGAACCTAATAGACCTAGTCGGCGGAGTCGGAGCACAGTATGCTGCGATCTTCTCAATATAGCCACGGCGCTCAGCTTCGGGATCATAGACATTTAGAAAATGAGGCCAATTCCTCAGATTGATCCTGGCGCTCCTCAGACGAGCTTGACATTTCACTATACTGTTGAGAAACGAATCTTCACCCACCATACCACTACAAAAGTCTTTGTAGACATCCGGGTCTATCGGGGCGCACTGTTTGGAATCAATACACAAACTGAGTTTCCGGTAGATACCATAAACTTCAGCAAGTTTTTTGTTCATCTCACTACGTATGGCCTCATTGTCGGTGTTCCTGGAATATCTAATACAAGCTTCAAAAAATTTTCTCCTTGCAGGCTCCCGAGTCAGCTTATCATTTGAAATGATCTCAAACGTCTGCCTCGTTTGCGCCGACTGGAGTTGCGGTACCGAAACACTTTCAGGAACAGTTTTACCGACCACATCTGCGTTAATCCTGTAAAGCACCATTCCACCTGGCGCATTGTCGTCGGGCTCTTGGTCGACGCCGTACTGGCGTCGGGCATCTTCCTTCACGCGCACCCGAAGAAATGCCCCTAGCTCGCTCGCTTCTACAACTCCATCTTTGTTAGTTGCAATTTCACCTTTAAGCGTCCAGCCGTCGCTGGCGTCATTCCTAAAAGCATCTATCAAATGTTTTGTAAAAATTCCATAATTCAACTCCCGATCAACCCAAGAGTATTGTCGTTCACTCGAAGAATTGAACCATGCTTGCCCGCTTTTTTCTTCAATATTCGTTATTTCACGTGCATCAAATTCGACATTGCCTTTCGTGTAACCCGATGCACCAGTACGGCATACATCGAGAAAAACTATTTTTGTCTTTGCTGGTATTTTTTCAATGAGCTTTCGTATTTTAATTATTTCGACTTGTGTATCAGAAAAATTTTCGCCAGCACCGCTTGTGTAAATATGCGTATTTTCTCCATGGCCAGTGAAAAAAAAGACGAACGTATCTTCTTTGTCAATTTTCCGATGAATATTTTGAATATTTCTAGTTATTGAATACGATTTTGGCTTGTCAAATTCATTTAAATTCGAGTCCAAAAGTAATTTTATATGCGTATTTTCTTGTTTAAAGCCAGATTTTTTTGCGAGGGAATTTAACGCCAATTTTACATCTTTAGCAGCTTTATCCAATTCGTAAGGCTTAGGCCCCTTTAAAGCCAGTTTGTAGTTTGTTACACCAATAACCAACCCATAAAATTCTTTTGCTTGTGCATGGCTTGATTCAAAAATCGATGCAGCAATAACGATGGCCATCATGAGACATTTAAAATCAATCAATTTTTTGCCTCTCTTGAAGTCGTAATCTAATCTGTGAAATGTCCCATTCAATCACACCGTCTTCTGAACTTGCGGCCTCTAACAATTTTCTGGAATTTAACAGTCCGTATTTGACTCCTTCAAGAAGATATCGAACAACGGGCCAAATTTGGATTTCTGTACTTTCGACTGAGTAGGCTCGTTCTGCCAGCTGCCTAAGGTTAAACTTGTTGTCAGGACGCCAGTTTCTCAGTGCATTCATGTGCGATCTGGATGCATTTAGCACACTTTCCACGAAATTCAGGCATAGCGTTTCACCAAGGGCTATCTTGTCGACGCCTCCAGGAAGGCGAGTATCATCTGGATCGCGCCCCAACACATACGCCAGCGCAGCATGTTGCCTTCCTGTCATTCCCTTGTGGAAAGCTAAATCTTGAAGTACATGACATCCCGCTCCGAGCCAAAATAATCCCAGTGCGTACTGTCCTTGTTGTATCTTGCGCCTAGCAGAACTGGACAATGCAGAGACATGCCGAATGAATAATTCTTGATTCTTTGCTATTACTTCCTGCCTAAACCTCGGTGTTATTTCTCCATCATGAAAGCACCTGTTTTTCTGCAAATCTGGCCTTGAACATGTTAACGCGTGATAACGATCATCGTCCCAACGGTATATGTCTGGTGTTTGCGAGGCGGCCGCAACCAGCCTCATCGCAGGTTCTCTAAGTTTGAGTTCGTTTGGCAGCCCCATCAATGCTCTATTAGTAATATCTACATGTCCAGTCAGTCCATGTTTGATAAATGGGCTGACTAAATAGTTTTGCCGAACACTGTACACAACAACTTCCGAGGCGATGTATGCAAACACTCGATTATGAGTAAAAGATGGATCGTTTCGCGATCTCTCAATGGCCTGAATATATTTTTTAGATAGAGTGTCTTTACAAAATGAATTTGCATCCATGATATTGGAATTATCTTTGAGTAAAATCAAATACGAAACTATTTGCTCCGCAGAGTAAAAAGTTGCGTATGGATTCCAATAAGAAGTACCCAGATTATTTTCAACCTCTTCACGAAAACATTTGTGGGATTCAATAGAAAATTTTTCATATTCATTCGAGTGAGCAACATTCGGACAATACGAAGTGAGTAAAAAAATTAAGATCAGCCACATACCGAAAAAATGAACCTTTGCTTTTTGTTGGAAAGCATAAATCAAGTTTGAATTCATTTTAAAAATTTCCAAATGCGTTTTTGTTTGTACTAGATTTTCTGATGATAATCGGCAGCAAATAACAAACCAAACATGGCATGAGTCTTAACTCTAATTCAATTTAGAAATTTTGCTGATTGGCTGACGCTTCCACAAGGTCAACCTCGTAAAACTTGGCTTAGCCGGTCTTGCGCACGGACGTTTCATCGAGACCGCGCATCAGGTCGAAGAACTTTTCGCCCTGCACCGTCACGTGGTCGCGCAGCAGGTTCGCGGCTGCCTCGCCATTGCCGTCTTCAACCGCCTGCAGGATCTGCCGGTGTTCCTCCAGCGACTGCCGGATGCGGCCGCGCACCCATAATTGCAGGCGCCGGAACGGCTGCAGGCGTTTTTGCAGTTGCAGGGCCTGGGATTGCAGAAAACCGTTGCCGCTCGCCTGGTACAGCACCTGGTGAAAGGTTTCGTTCTCACGATAATAGGCATCGCGGTCGCCTGCTTCCTCGGCCTGTTCGCATTTGAGGCAGGCTGAGGAAAATGCCTTGAGCTGTGCGTCGCTTATGCGCTTGGCGGCCAGCCGGCCGCACATGCCCTCCAGCTCGCCCATAACCTCGAACATCTCGACCACTTCCACAAAACCGGGCATGCGCACAAACGCCCCGCGTCGCGGCTTCATTTCCAGAAGGCCTGAGGCCGTGAGCTGATGCAGGGCTTCGCGGACCGGCGTTCGGGAAACCCCGAAACGGGTGCACAACCTGACCTCGTCCAGGCGAGCGCCATCCTCGAACTCGCCGGTCAAGATTGCCTGTTCGAGCGTTTCGCGAATGCGGTCTGCGGTTCTCTCCGTCATGGTGATGCCGAGAGTAACCGCATTCTCATGCATCCAACAAGCAAATTCTTGTATACAAGACTGTTGACTCTTGTACGCAAAGACGTAGGCTGCAGCTGCTGACCGATTTCGTCAGTCAACGAATTCAACATGAAAACGTCCGGCTGAGTAACACACCGGACCGGGAGGAATACATGAAACTCAAACTGACATCCCTGATAGCCGGTCTTGCCATGGCAACCGCCCTGTCGGGTGCGGCTTACGCTAAGGAACTGCGCCTGTCACACCAGTGGTCAACCAAGGATGTGCGCCACAAGGTAGCCCAGATCGTGGCTGACGAAGTGGCCAAGGCCAATGTTGATCTGACCATCAAGATCTTCCCGTCCAAATCACTGTTCAAACCTCGCGAGCAGTACAAGCCGCTGTCGGCCGGCCAGCTCGACATGAGCGTGTTTCCATTGTCCTATGCAGGCGGATTGCGCGGCGAGTACAATCTGACACTGATGCCCGGCCTGGTGAAAAACCATGATCATGCCGCCCGGCTGAACACCTCCGACTTCATGAAGAAGATCGAATCCATCATGGCTGAAGATGATGTGCGCGTCGTGGTGCACGGTTATCTGGCAGGTGGGTTTGTCGGCAAGGAGAAATGCATCACCTCTCCAGACGATGTGAAGGGCCAGCAGACACGCGCTGCCGGCAAGGCGTTTGAACAGATGCTGGCATCGGCTGGCGCTTCGATCACCTCGATGGCGTCATCGGAAATCTACTCGGCCATGCAGTCCGGCGTTCTGACGGCAGCTAACACGTCGTCGTCATCGTTCGTCTCCTACCGCATCTACGAACAGGTCAAGTGCTATACGCCGGCCGGCGATGTGGCCCTGTGGTTCATGTATCAGCCGCTGCTGATGAACAAGTCCGCCTATGACGGCCTGGACGACAAGCAGAGGGCTGCTCTGGATGCAGCTGCTGCCAAGGCTGAGGCCTACTACCTGGCAGAAGCCAAGAAGCAGGATGCCGCCTCGGTCGAAGTCTTTGAAAAGGCCGGTGTCGAGATCAAGAACATGACGCCGGAAGAATTCAACCAGTGGCGCGACATTGCCAAGGCATCTTCCTACAAGGACTTCGTGGACAACGTGCCGGGCGGTCAGGAACTGCTCGACATGGCACTGTCTGTCGAATAGTCAGACCACCGCTGTGACCGGAGGCGGTTGACCGCCTCCGGTGATCTATCCAGACTACCCCTTTTCATCCCACATCACCGAGGCGGGCAAACCATGGCGGCTGGACCAAATTCAAATGTGTCAGGTTCCGGCGACCGGACCGGCTGGCTGAAAATCGTCGACCGGATATCAACCGCCTGCGGCTGGGTGTCGGCGGCGATGATCGTGGTATCGGTGGTCATCACCTGCCAGATGATCTTCGTGCGCTTCGTACTCGACCAATCCACCATCTGGCAAACCGAGGCCGTCACCTTTCTGATGGTGGCCGCCACGTTGCTCGGACTGCCTTATGTCCAGAAACTGCGCGGCCATGTGAATGTGGACCTGATACCGATCCTGATGAAGCCCGCAGCCCGCAAGGCACTTGCGCTGTTCACCCTGTCGGTGTCGATCATCATCGTCGCGGTGATGCTGGTCTACGGGTTTGAGTTCTGGCACACCGCGTGGACCCGGAACTGGAAATCGGACACCGTATGGGGGGTGCGGTTGTGGATACCCTACCTGGCCATGCCCGTCGGGTTCGGCTTGCTCCTGCTGCAGCTTGTTGCCGATCTGACAGCCGTCATCACCGGCCTCGACAAGCCGTTCAACATCAATAAGGAGAGCAACTGATGGATCCGCTCTCGCTGGGCGCCATTCTGGCCGTCGTCACCGTTCTTGTGCTGTTTTCCGGCGTATCCGTCGCCGTTGGCCTGTTGATTGTATCGGCTGGTTTCCTGCTGATTTTTGACGGTGCCCGCTCGCTGCAGCTGTTGCCGGAACTGTTTTTCGGCAAGCTCGACAATTTCGCGCTGCTGTCTATTCCGATGTTTATCATCATGGGTGCCTCCATTGCCTCAACACGTGCCGGTGCCGACCTCTATGAGGCACTTGACCGCTGGCTGACCCGTGTACCCGGCGGCCTGGTCATCTCCAATCTCGGCGCCTGCGCCCTGTTCGCCGCCATGTCAGGGTCATCTCCGGCTACCTGCGCAGCCATCGGCAAGATGGGCATTCCTGAAATGCGCAAGCGCGGATACCCTGATGGCGTTGCCACCGGCTCCATCGCTGCCGGCGGCACACTCGGCATCCTGATCCCGCCATCGGTGACCATGATCGTCTACGGTATCGCCACCGAAACCTCGATCGGCCGGCTGTTTCTGGCCGGCGTTATTCCCGGGCTGATGCTGGTTGGCCTGTTCATGCTGTGGTCCTTGTACAGCACCTGGCGTTCCGGTTCCGCCGATGCCTTGTCGGGTCGCACATTCTCCTGGAAGGAACGTCTTGAAATCCTGCCGCGGGTACTGCCGTTCATCGCCATAATCTTCGGTGTTCTTTATTCAATGTATGGCGGTATCGCGACACCGTCCGAAACTGCGGCTGTCGGGGCCTTGCTGTGCTTGCTGGTTGCCATTGTCATCTACAGGCTGTGGAGTCCGAAACTGCTGTGGAACGTGCTGCGTGATTCAACCCGCGAAAGTGTGATGATCCTGTTCATCATTGCCGCTGCCGGGGTGTTCTCCTACATGCTGTCATCCCTGTTCATCACCCAGTCCATCGCGGAATGGATCGGCACTCTGGATGTCAATCCCTGGGTATTGATGTTTGCCGTCAATATTTTCCTGCTGGTTGCCGGTCTCTTCCTGCCGCCGGTCGCCGTGATCCTGATGGCAGCCCCCATCCTGTTGCCCATCGTGATCGCTGCCGGTTTCGATCCGTACTGGTTTGCGGTCGTCTTGACCATCAACATGGAAATCGGCCTGATCACCCCGCCGGTCGGGCTGAACCTGTATGTGATAAACGGCATCGCACCGGAAATTTCGCTGCGCACCATCCTCATGGGGTCATTGCCCTTTGTTGCATGCATGGTGATCGCTATATTGCTGTTGTGCCTGTTTCCTGAACTTGCAACCTGGTTGCCGAACAAAGTCATGGGTCAAGCTGTATGAGCCGCATCACCTACTTTCAGGATTTGCTGTCGAGCCTGTTTGAGCGCCGAACATCAAGTTCGGCCAAACCGGACGCGCGTGGCATGCTGGCATTGTGCAATTCCCTGCTGGCTGATACCGGCGAAGTGACCGGGCTGCAGACCGCGTCCTCCCTGCTGGCCAAATATGCGCAAGCCGACAAGGAACACAAACTGGAATTCTTTCAGAGCCTGGCCAGCGATTTCGACATCGACACCGAAGCTCTCGCGGAACGCACCGCTACCTATGCAGCCGATCGCAGCGCCACAAACCTCACCGGCCTGCTCGAAGTCGCCGAACCGCGCCGGCAGGAACTTCTGCGCCGCCTGAACGGCGTGCCCGGTGGCACCGAAACACTGGTCCGCATGCGCGAAGACCTGCTGCAAATCCTCAGACAGGATGCAGACCTGGCGCGGGTGGACGTTGACTTCGAACACCTGTTTTCGTCCTGGTTCAACAGAGGGTTTCTGGTGCTGCGCCCGATTGACTGGACCACCCCGGCGCACATCCTGGAAAAGATCATCAAGTATGAAGCCGTTCACGCCATTGACAGCTGGGATGATCTGCGCCGCCGCCTGCAACCTGCTGACAGGCGCTGTTTCGCCTACTTTCACCCCGCCATGCCCAATGAACCTCTGATCTTCGTGGAAATCGCACTGACAGCAGACATCGCCGGCTCAATCCAGGCGGTGCTGGCGGAAAGCCGTGATCCCGTGTTGCCTCAGGACGCAGCGGCGGCCATTTTCTATTCCATCTCGAACTGCCAGAAAGGCCTGCGCGGTGTCTCGTTCGGCAACTTCCTGATAAAGCAGGTCGCCACCGACCTGGCCTCGAGCCTGCCCAATATAAAGACCTTCATCACCCTGTCGCCGATACCCGGGTTCATGACATGGCTGAAGGCGCAGTCTGAAGCAGACCCGGACAGCGCACTGGCAGCGCTTTATACAGTCGCCAGCGAGCTGACACCGGAAAATGCCGATGAGGCGACACCGGACGAAATTGCCGGACTGAAATCCCTGGCGGCGCGCTACTTTCTGCAGGAACAGCGGCCCAAAGGCGGGCCGATCGACCCGGTTGCCCGTTTCCATCTCGGCAACGGCGCCAGTCTCAGGACAATCCACTGGCTGGGCGACCGCTCGGAAAACGGATTGCGCAACTCCGCCGGCATGATGGTCAACTACCACTATGACCTGAAATCCGTCGATGCCAATCACGAAGCTTATTCAAAAGACGGCAAGGTTATCGCATCGCGCGAGGTTACCTCGCTGTTGGATGCCAGATTCGACGCGCCAACTCCAGGGAAACAGGCCCATGGCTAATCACCTGTTCGACGGACTGTTGCAAAACGCCGATCCGGAGCGCGCCTTTGCGCAGCTGGATGACGGCCGCTGGTACACCTACAACCATGTCATGGAAGTATCGGCACGGTTTGCCAACATGCTGGTCAAGTGCGGTCTTGAGCCCGGCGACCGGGTTGCCGCCCAGATCCCGAAGTCCATTGAAGCGCTGATGCTGTATCTGGGAACGGTTCGCGCCGGCGGCGTTTTCCTGCCTCTGAACAATGCCTACACCGCCAGTGAAGTGGAATACTTCCTCGAAAACGCCAGCCCGCGGCTGTTTGTCTGCGACCCGGCGCGCCGGTCGGAATTTGAAGCGCTGACGGACAAGCTCGGCGTCAGGCTGGAGACCATGGGTGTGTGGAAGAACCCCGAGACCAGTGCCGGATCGCTGCTGGATGCAGGTGTCGTGGCGGCATCGGAGTTCACCAACGTGGACCGTGGTCCGGATGATCTCGCTGCCATCCTTTATACATCCGGCACCACGGGGCGCTCAAAAGGCGCCATGCTGACCCATGACAACCTGCTGTCCAATGCGGTTGTGCTGAAGGATCTGTGGGGCTTCACCGAAGACGACGTGCTGCTGCACGCGCTGCCCATCTTCCACACCCACGGACTGTTTGTGGCGACCAACACGCTGATGGTGGCCGGAGGCCGGATGATCTTCCTGCCCGGCTTCAAGGTCGACCAGGTCATCGAATGCCTGCCGGGTGCCACCGCCATGATGGGCGTACCGACGTTCTATACGAGACTGCTGGACGATGAGCGCTTTACCCGCGAGCTGTGCGCCCACATGCGCCTGTTCGTGTCCGGCTCGGCTCCTCTGCTGGCGGAAACCCATGTCGAGTTTGAACAGCGCACCGGCCACCGTATCCTGGAACGCTACGGCATGACCGAAACCAACATGAACACCTCCAACCCCTATGACGGCGACCGCCGCGCCGGCACGGTCGGGTTCCCGCTGCCGGGTGTCGATCTGCGGGTCTGCAACCCGGATACCGGTGAGGAACTGGCTGATGGCGAAATCGGTGTCATCGAAGTCAAGGGTCCCAACGTGTTTGCCGGCTACTGGCAAATGCCGGAAAAGACCCGGGAAGAATTCCGCGATGACGGTTTCTTTATTTCAGGTGACCTGGGCAAGGTGGACGCAGACGGCTATGTGCACATCGTCGGGCGCGCCAAGGACCTGATCATCTCCGGCGGCTACAACATATACCCGAAGGAAATCGAACTGCTGCTGGACGAGCAGGACGGCGTTCTCGAATCCGCCGTTGTCGGCGTGAACCATCCTGACTTCGGCGAAGGCGTGGTCGGTGTGGTGGTTCCAGCCAACGGACGCGATGTCAGCGAAGATACCATCCTGAGCGCCATTTCCGACAAGATCGCCCGGTTCAAGCAGCCCAAGAAAATCTATGTGGTGGACGAATTGCCCCGCAACACCATGGGCAAAGTGCAGAAGAACATCCTGCGTGACACCTACGGCAATACCTTCACCGCATAATCCTTGCAGTTTGCCTCATGTATTGTGACACTCACTGCTGACAGACAGCGCACGGCAACAGGCATGCTGTGAGCGACAGTTTGGATTGTGCCGCCGGGGAGACCACTGAATGAGCATCGAACTTTCCTTTCACGGGGCCGCCCGAACTGTGACCGGTTCCTGTTTCAGACTGAAAACCCCCCATTCGTCCGTTCTGATCGACTGCGGCCTGTTCCAGGGTTCCAAGACCTTGCGGGAACTGAACTACCAACCGCTGCCGTTCAGCGCGGAAAGCATTGATGCGGTACTGCTCACCCATGCTCATATCGACCATGCCGGCGTGTTGCCCAAGCTGGTCCGGCACGGGTTTTCCGGGAAAATCCACGCCACCGAGCCAAGCATGGATCTGTCGTCCGTCATGCTGCCGGATTCCGGTCACATCCAGGAAAACGAAATTGAACGGCTGAACCGCCGCAACCGGCAGCGCGGCCGCAAGGAGCTCAAACCCATCTACACGATGGATGACGCCCTGCAGACCGTCCAGCAGTTTTCACCCGTGGAGTACGAAACCTGGGTCCCAGCCACCGAGGATATCAGGGCCAGGTACTGGAATGCCGGTCATATGCTCGGCTCGACGTCGATCGAGGTTGAAGTATCGCAAGGCGACGGCCAGCAGCCCCTGCGCCTGTTCTTCTCCGGCGACATCGGACCCGACCACAAGCTGCTTCAGCATGACCCCGATGCACCGTCAGGTTATGACTACCTGCTGTGCGAAGCGACCTTTGGCGCGACTGACCGGGTCGAGACCAATCCCGACGAGCGCCGTGCCCTGCTGGCCAGGCATGTCAACGACGCCGCTCAAAAACGCGGTGTCCTGCTGATCCCGTCCTTTGCGGTCGAACGCACCCAGGAAGTACTCACCGACCTGATGATGATCATGTCAAACGGCGAAGCGCCGTCGGCCCCGGTGTTCATCGACAGCCCGCTGGCCAGACGGGCTACCGGCATTTTCGAGAAACACGCCGACCTTTTGGCCAACGCAGACGCCCTCAAGGCGGCATTGAAATCTCCCAATCTCAGGATTTCCGAATCGGTGGAGGATTCAAAGGCGATCGGAAAGCTGAGCGGGTTCCATGTTGTGTTGTCAGCCAGCGGCATGTGTGATGCAGGCCGCATAAAGCATCATCTGAAAAACCACCTGCACCGCCGCAACGCGACCGTACTGATGGTCGGTTATCAGGCCAATGGCACCCTTGGCCGCATATTGCTGAACGGCGCAAAGAAGGTGCGCATTCATGGCGAGGAAATTCAGGTCAACGCCGCAATCGAGCGCATAAACGGGTATTCCGGCCATGCCGACGCCCCGGAACTTGAGCGCTGGATTTCTGAGCGCCTGCCGGTTCACCGCAACATGTTCCTGATCCATGGCGAGGAAGAGGGCATGGCCGGGCTGACCTCGCGCATCGCCAGAAAACTGATGCCCGCCTCTCGCATCCTCCAGCCGGAAATTGACGAAACCTTCCGCCTTGACGGCAAGAAGGCCGTAAAAGTCGACAGCGAACAACGCCGCTCCATCGACCCGCCTGAGGCCGCTCGCAAGCCGGATTACAACAATGAGCTTACGCAACTGGTGCTGGACATCAACGCGGCGGTGGAAAATGTTGCCGGCAACAAGAACCGGTCCAAGCTGATCAGACGCCTGCGCCGGGCACTCGAGAGGACAAAGTAGCGGTTAAGGCCGATTGCTGCTTGCGTTCGCGATGCGCAATGTAGGTGCTGGCCGCCAGGATGACGGCACCGCCGGCAAACACCCAGATATCCGGTGTTTCGGAAAACAGCAGGAAACCGAATATGGCCGTCCACACCAGTTGCAGGAACGTGATCGGTTGCACGACAGTGATGTCAGCCACAGCATATGACCGGGTCAGGCAGTAATGCCCGGCTGTTGCGGCAATGGTGGCGCACACGAGCCACATCAGTTGCACTGCATCAGGTGTCTTCCAGGTCAGCACGGCAATTGGGGCCAGTACCGCGAGACAGACGAAATTCAGCATGATCACGATCATCGCCGCGCTGTCGGTCTGCGTCAGGCGCTTGACCAGCAGCATGGCAGCGGCAAACAGCGGTGTGGCCGCCAGCTGAGCAAGCTGGCCGCTTGACAGGGTTTCAAAGCCCGGCCGCAGGATGATGAACACGCCGGCCAACCCGGCAATAATGGCACCAATTCTTCGCAACTGGATCTTTTCGGCAAAGAACATCACCGCGCCGATTGTCATGAATATCGGTGCCGTGTAGCTGATGGCCGTTACCTCAGCCATCGGAATACGGGCCATGGCGTAAAACCACAACAACACACCGAGGCCGTGAAATGTACCGCGCCAGATGTGCAACTTCAGGTTACGCCCGCGCGGGAACCGGAAATCGGCCTTGAGCAGCATGGGCGCCAGCAGCACAATGCCAAAAGCATACCTGATTGCTGCAGACACCGCTGCCGGCAGGTCCGGCCCGACATTGCGAACGGAAATCATCACGCCGGTAAAGCACAGACCCGACACCACCATCCAGACCATGCCGTGAACGTTGGAATTGGCCCCGTGGCCCTTAACTGTTTTTGCGCTTAACGCTGGCATGATCGTGACTTGAAGCCGTAGAATTTGATCTGGTGAGTTCTTGGATGATCGTATAGGTGATACGCCAAGCAAACCACGCCAGATACTGCATGGCGCCCATGACGGTACGTCCGTCACCCGTTAAAGGAACTTTCATGAGCGAACAGAAAACACCGCATGAGCAGGTCGCATCGCCGTCTTTCACATTGCCGACCCTGGACCAGGACTTTCTGCTGGGCGACTCAACCCGTGGCATCCGGTTCATGCTGGAGTATATGAAAGCCGAAGAACACCTGCGCGACTGGGGTGTGCGTTCCACTATCGTTGCGTTCGGATCAGCTCGTGTAAAGGAAGACGACGAAGGCAAACGAGGCCACTGGTACCGGTCTGCAAGGGAGATCGGGCGTATTGTGTCAGAACGCGGTGGCGCATTGCATCATGATGCCGAACTGCGCGACAACGTGATCGCAACGGGGGGTGGCCCCGGTATCATGGAAGCTGCCAACAAGGGGGCCTTCGGAGCAGGCGCACCTTCAATCGGCTTCAACATTACTCTTCCACACGAGCAGGACCCCAATGCCTGGTCGACCCCGGATCTGACATTCAACTTTCATTATTTTGCCATGCGCAAGATGCATCTCGCCATGCGTGCCAACGGGCTGGTGGTATTTCCCGGCGGTTTCGGCACCATGGATGAGCTGTTTGAAATCCTGACGCTGGTTCAGACCGGCAAGATGTCAGCCATACCGATTGTCCTGTTCGACAGGGAATTCTGGACGAGTGTGGTCAATCTGGATGTGTTTGTGGAAGCCGGCACCATCTCCCCCGGTGACGTGAACCTGTTCCATTACGCAGAGACGGCCGAAGAAGCCTGGGAGCACCTGGTCAAGGGCGGAATACTCAACAAGACGCCGCTGCAGGCAGATCCGCCTTCCTCAAAACCGCTGATCTAAACTTCTTGTTCACCATATTCCGGCATTGTTGACGCTCATGAGTTCGGTGCCATGCCACGGCCTGCACACAAGGTGCAGGCGCTGCATGAGTTTAGTCAGGCGTAAACAATGTCAGTTTCTGTACCAAGGCGTAATCATGTCCTGATTGTCGAGGACAAGCCATCACTTGCCAGCGTGTATCGCACCCATCTTGAAAAGGACGGGTTCTCCTGCCAGTTGGCAGCAGACCAGGCCGGCGCGGTCGCACATCTTGAAAACAGCCGCTTTGATGCCATTGTCCTGTCCCTGGAACTGACCGGCCCGGACTGCATTTCCGTCATCGAAAACTGGACTGCCGGCAATCCCCAGTCCTGCATCATTGTCGTCGCTGCAAATGCATCGATAAATGACGCCGTTGATGCCGTGCGCGCCGGCGCCTGGGACTATCTGGTCAAACCGGTATCGCGCAACCGTCTGATCACCACCTTGACCAATGCCTGCCGGCCTCCGGCACTGCAAGGCGCAGGCAAGCCGGCCGCTCCAAACCGCCCGGAACCGGCGGCACGGGACACAATGATCGGCTCTTCGCGCGCCATGGCCGACACCCGCGCGCAGATCGAAGCTATTGCATCATCCAGCGCACCTGCCTTTGTTACCGGCGAAAGCGGCACCGGCAAAGAGCTGTGTGCGCAGGCCATTCATGATTTCTCACCGCGCGCCAACCGGCCGTTCATTGCGCTCAACTGCGGTGCCATTCCGCATGATCTGATGGAATCAGAGATCTTCGGTCACCTGAAAGGCGCTTTCACCGGCGCCATTTCCGACCGCGAGGGCGCAGCTGCGGCAGCTGACGGCGGGACTTTGTTTCTTGACGAAATCTGCGAGATGGAGCCGTCTCTGCAGATCAAGCTGTTGCGCTTTCTGCAAACCGGCACCATTCAGCCGGTTGGCTCGCCTCACACCCGCAAGGTGGACATCCGGATCATCTGCGCCACCAACCGCTCGCCCCAGGCGGAGGTTTCGGAAGGCCGGTTCCGTGAAGATCTGTATTTCCGACTGCATGTACTGCCAATCAAACTGAAGCCGCTGCGCGAGCGTGGCCGCGACGTCACCGAACTGGCATCGTGCTTTCTCGATATGTATGCTCGTGAAGAAAACCGCTCGTTCAGCCGTATCGGCGATGAAGCTCTCGACACGCTGCTGGCCTATCACTGGCCCGGCAATATTCGCGAACTGCAGAATGTCATCCGCCAGAGCGTGGTGCTGCACGATGGCGACGCGCTTGAAACCCATATGCTGCCGGATCACATCGTAAAGGCCGAAGGCATGTGCTCCTCGCCTGCGCCCGGCGCGAACGGGCGCTTGTTGTGGCAGATAGAGCGTGATGTGATCGAGGCCGCCATTTCGGGTTTCGCGGGCTCCATTCCAAAGGCTGCTGATGCACTCGGCATCAGCCCGTCAACCATCTACCGAAAACGCGAGACCTGGGCGGAAAAGTCAGCCTGAAGGTCCACTCAGTCGGCCTTCACCATGTCGTCCGCGTCGGAAACCGTATCACCGAAATGCACCACCACAACTTTCACATCGCCGCCGGAGGCGGGTTTCAGCCCGTGAACCGTGCCTGCGGGAATGTAAAGACTGTCATCGGGCGCAACAATCAGAACATCATCGCCGAGCAGAGCTTCCGCCTCGCCTTCGACGATGGTCCAGTGTTCGGACCGGTGCTTGTGATAGTGGGCAGGCAATTGCTTGCCACGTTTCACGCAAATGCGTTCAATCCGGTGTCCGCCGCTGCATGACAGGACTTCGACACTGCCCCAGCGGTGACGTTTGGGCTTTGAAGCCGCCATGTCGGGATGATGATCGACCAGACGCGAAACAGCATCTGATTTCTGCTTGAACGGAATTTCAGGCACAATACCTGGCATGACAAACTGCTCCCTGTTGTTCAGAGGTCTGTCCTGCATGAGCCTTCAGCGGCCTCTTTGAGGTACAAGGCCCCTGGCCTCTCAATCTCAGGCAGCAACTTTCAGGCCAGCAGGCCGCTTTACGCGACGGTCAGGGGAATCTGGCTGTTTTCGGAGACTTTTTCAGTGTGCCGGGACCGGAAGCGGCACAGTCGGAAGGTCTGGTTTCCTGCAATATGCAAAACCGGCCGTTGCAAATTGCAAAAAATTCACCGCGGCGGGCGCACCCGCCGTCTGCCCACACCTCAGATCGAAAACCGGTCTCAGGAGCCTTTGAGGCCCTGGCCGCTTTCCAGCATCTTCAACAGGTGCATGACTTCTTTCAGTTCAGGAGAAACATCCTGATGCTGTTTCGCAGGTTCAGGTGCGGATTTCTCAGCAGCCATATGAAACTCTTGCTCGCCTGCGCGATTTGCGCTGTACATGTGTCCCAGCCTTTTGTTCTGCCAACATGGATAGTCTACGCCTGTGCATCCTAACGAAGACCTAAAATTGCATCCTAACGAAGACCTAAGATCCATCCGCGCATTTGGTCTCCGCAGGAAATCGGCGGTTCATCTAGTGCCACTTCAAGGCGGAAATGGGACACGGAGAAGATTAAAGCATGCTTGAACCAGCAAAGACCTACGACGATGTTCTAAGCCGTTTCAAATGGCAGATACCGGAGCGGTTTAATATTGCCCGCGCGGTCTGCACACGCTGGGCTGATGAGACCCCGGACAGGATTGCCATCATCGAGCACATGGTCGACGGTCCGGTGCGCCGGACGTCCTTTTCAGAGCTTGAAGAGATGTCTAACCGCTTCGCCAACCTGCTGGTAAAGTCGGGTATCGGGCGCGGCGACCGGGTGGCACTGCTGTTACCGCAGGCCCGCGAAACCGCAGCAGCCCATATCGCCATTTACAAGATCGGGGCCATTGCCGTGCCGCTCGCAATGCTGTTCGGCGTCGAGGCCGTCCAGTACAGATTGCAGAATTCCGGCGCCGGGGCCCTGATCATGTCAACGGCGTCGCATGAAACCATATCGGAAATACTGCCCGATCTTGACGCTTTGCAGGTGGTGTTCTGTATCGATGGCAAGCTGGATATCGCATCGCACATTCATGACGAGAGCGGATCGCTTGCAGCCACCTTTGAGGCTGTTGACACCGGCCCTGACGATGCTGCCCTGATGATCTACACATCCGGCACCACCGGGCCGCCCAAGGGCGCACTGCACGGGCACCGTGTACTGCTTGGCCATATTCCGGGTATCCAGTTCGCCCACGAGTTCTTTCCTCAACCCGGAGACCTTATGTGGACGCCATCTGACTGGGCCTGGGCCGGCGGTTTGCTCAATGTGCTGTTGCCGTCGCTGTATTTCGGCGTGCCGGTGCTGGCCTACAAGTACACAAAGTTTGATCCGGCCAATGCCTGGGACCTGATGGCCCTGCACAAGGTCCGCAATGTTTTCATTCCGCCCACGGCCCTCAAGCTGATGCGTGCCAGCACCCCGGTCGATGTTGACAAGCTCACCTTGCGGACGATTTTTTCCGGTGGTGAGGCCGTGGGCAGCGCCTTGCAGGAATGGGCTGTGGAAAGCCTCGGCATGAAGATCAACGAAGTCTACGGCCAGACCGAATGCAACCTGGTGCTGGAAAGCTGCAACGCCATCGGCGTGTGGAAGAAGGGCGCCATTGGCAAGCCTGTACCCGGCCACACGGTCGCCATCGTGGACGACGCCGGCAATGCCCTGCCGGACGGTGAGGCCGGCAATATTGCGGTGCAGCGTCCGGACCCGGTGATGTTTCTGGAATACTGGGGCAAGCCTGAAGCAACACGGGACAAGTATGCCGGTGACTGGCTGCTGACCGGAGATCAGGGGTTCCGGGACACAGACGGGTATTTTCACTTCGTCGGCCGTGATGATGACGTCATCACCTCGTCCGGTTATCGCATTGGCCCCGGCGAGATAGAAGACTGCCTGTCACGACACCCGTCGGTGAAACTGGCGGCCGTCATTGGTGTGCCGGATCCGGTACGCACTGAAATCGTAAAGGCGTTTGTGGTCCTCAATGATGGTGTTGAGGCAACCGATGCAGTTCATGCTGAAATACAGGCTCACGTCCGCAATCGCCTGTCAGCCCATGAATACCCGCGCGAGATCGAATTCCGTGACGAGTTGCCGCTGACGACAACAGGCAAGGTAATCCGCAGATTTCTGCGTAATGAACCGTCTTCAAATTGACGTGTTCGGCATTAATTATCCTGACAGCGGCGACAACAGACTCTAGTCTTGTGGTTTGCCTTTGGCAAAAACGAAGAAAACTCAGGAGATTGCTCATGTACTCAAGGCTCGTTTCATCATCCAGGACTGCGGTTATCGGCCTGGTAGCCGTCATTGGAGTGACAGGCGTTGCATTTGCCAGCCCAATCGAAGATCGTCAGGCAAATATGAAGAACGTCGGAAAAGCCATGGGTGCACTTGCCGCCATCGCCAAAAAGGAAGCCCCGTTTGACGCAGCCGTTGTGAACAGCAATGCAACCACCCTGGCCGAGAATGTCAAGGAATCCAAATCCCACTTCCCTGACGGCAGTGAAACCGGCGACAAGGAAACCTGGGCAAAGGCTGAAATCTGGCAGAACAAGGCTGACTTCGACGCCAAGGCCGACAAGTCGGTGGAAGCCGCCATGCAGATGGCTGCCGTAACCGAGGAAGCGAATTTCGGCGCCGCACTGGGTGCGCTCGGTGCCACCTGCAAGGCATGCCACCAGGACTATAGACGCCCGAAACAGTAATCGCTGAACGGTTGTTGACGGCATGAAACGGATATTGGCCGCAGGTATCATGGCAGGTGGCCTGGCTGCTGCGGTGGGCTGGGTGATTGCTGCACCTGACCCGCTTCCTGCGTCTGCCCTTAAGCCCCACACGGCCAATATCGAAAACGGCAAGCGGCTGTACACGGCAGCCGGTTGTCTGTCATGCCATCTGCCGGCCAAGGACAACAAGCAGGCGGACATGTCACTGCCATCGGGCGGGCGGGTACTGAAAACACCCGCCGGGGCATTTTATCCGCCCAACATCACACCTGACACCGATACCGGCATCGGCGGCTGGACCGACATACAATTCATCAATGCGGTGAAACGCGGAATTTCTCCGCAGGGGCAGCATTACCTGCCGGCGTTCCCGTACGCCTCTTATTCAAAGATGAGCGATGCCGACGTCCTGGACATCAAGGCATATATGGACACTTTGCAGCCGGTACAGGCGGAGAACCGGGCCGCCGACCTGCCGCTTGGCCTGCCGGTGGAAACAGTGATGCGACGGGGCCTGGGCATCTGGAAAATGGCCGCAGGCTTCGAACCGGTTGAATTCGTCAAGGATGCCTCGAAGGACGATGTCTGGAACCAGGGCGCCTACCTGGTGCAGGGTCCGGGTCATTGCGCGGAGTGCCATACCCCGCGCAACTGGGCGATGGCCATGGATACCTCGCGCTGGATGGCCGGCGGGCCTCATCCTGAAGGCGACGGCAAAGTCCCGTCATTGCGCAATCTGAAATCACGCGGACGCTTCAAGGACGCAAATGATCTGGCGACCGGACTGGAATTCGGCGAGACGCTTGGCTACGACAAGATGTCATCGGGCGGCATGGCGGCGGTACAGACAAACATGTCGAAACTGCCCGCAGAAGACCGCACGGCGATTGCCACCTACCTCATGAGCCTGCAATAGGGCGCGCCGGCCTAACCGGAAAACCCGCCCGCATCCAGAAAGGCCTGCTCTTCGGCGGTCGTGCTGCGGCCCAGCATGACGTTGCGATGTGGAAACCGGCCGAACTGAACAATGATATCGCGGTGGGTTATGGCGAACGGCAAGGTTTCTTCGAGCCCCGGCTGCCGGCACAGTGCCACGCATCTTTCCTGGTCCGCCAGCGCTTCGGAGTGCATGAACGGCATGTAGTACCAGCGCTTCACCGAAACATCGCACTCACCATCATCGCCTTTGGCAATTGCCTCATTGGCAAGCGCCAGAGCCTTGTGGTCGGCAGAAAACATCGCCGGCGTGCCGCGGTACAGGTTGCGGCTCATCTGATCGAGCAGCAGGATCAGGGCAAGCCGTCCATCGCTGGCCTCGCCCCAACTGTCGAGTTCGCCTGATACAGCCTTGCCATGTGCGATGCCAAACGTCTCGCGCAACCGCTCATCGAAACCCGTATCGGCAACAAAATAAGCTTCTTCCGGTTGTGCCAGCCAGAAATCAATAACGTCTCGCGGCGTCATGCAGGCCCGCCTCCGGTGAAGGCCACATCACGGCGCGCCGAGCGAATTGAGATGGAATAGCCCGCAATGACGTCAATGAGGGAAATGGCCAGCAGCGTGACAAACGGTGCCGTTCCAGCCTTTTCCACCAGCAGAAACTCCACCAGCGCAACGATGAACACCGCTGTCGACATGATGTGATCGAGAATGGTGAGGCTGCCGACGCGAGCAGCTTTCAGCACTTCGATGAACAGCAGAAACAAGGCTGTGATGATCAGTATGTCGGCCCACTGCAAGGATAACGAGGCACCCGACATCATATTGAAGCGCGCCGCTTCGGCCCACAACCAGCCCGGATCGGTAAATGCCATGACATTGTAGGCCACCAGCACCAGGGCAAGCATCGGAAACGCCATCAGATATCGCATTGGAAGGATGTTCCCCGTGAATCAGTTTTACATATATCCGAAAACTAACACAGGAGCGCGTAACGATTAAGGGCCAGTGACGCGGTTGCATCACCAGCCCTGATTTTCGTGTGAACAACGCGCAGGTTCTGGCGCGGTACAGACAGTCAGATCAGAAGTCGCCCTTTGGGTCGAGAACCTGACGGCCCTTGTACATGCCGGTCTTCAGGTCGATGTGGTGCGGACGGTGCAATTCACCGGTCTGCTTGTTTTCCACATAGGTGGCTTCAGCCATCTTGTGACCGGACTGGCGCATGCCGCGCTTCGAGCGCGTGGTTTTTCGCTTTGGAACAGCCATGACAAACTCCGTAAATGTGGGGCCGCGAAAAGGTCAATTGCCCTGCAGCCGCCTGAAAAAACGTTCCGATAAACCGGGATGGCGCGGCTTATAGCTCGTGTGGAGCAAAAACACCAGAGTTGTTTTGGGTAACATGGTTTTATTGGACAGTGGAGTCTGGTGATCAGATCAGGAGCGACATTCAAGAAGCCTTTCTGAATTTGTCATCCCACGGCTTGACCGTGGGACCCAGTAAACTCCACATTTGCTGAATGAGTGGAGATCACAACTACTATGTCTACATGCTCGCCAGCAAACTGGGCGGCACTTTGTATATAGGCGTTACAAATGATCTCGTTCGGCGGGTGAGTGAACATCGGTTAGGCGAAGCTTCCAAATTCACGAAAAAGTACAGTGTTTTCACGTTGGTTTGGTATGAGCCACATACTGACGTCAAAGTAGCAATAAGCAGGGAAAAGCGGTTAAAGAACTGGAATCGCAGGTGGAAAATTGCATTGATTGAGGAACACAATCCTAACTGGCTTGACCTGTTTCCGTCTATTGCCGGCCTCGTGATTACTGGGTCCCCCGGTCAAGCCGGGGGATGACAGAGACAGGTGCTTATGCATTCCGGCTGTCTCAATCAGCCAACAATCACTCAAGCCCGTCTTTGACCCCCGCCAGCAGGCTGGCGGCGCCCTTGGTGAGCAGGGCGATGTCCGAACCGCAGGCAACAAACGTGAAACCGTCATTGAGCAACTGGGCGGCAAATTTCGCATCGAACACCAGCGTGCCGACGGGTATGCCCTTCGCCATCAGTTTTTTCGCGACCGGCATGACGTGTTCCCAGACGGCCGGATGCATGGGTTGTCCGACATGGCCCAGGTCAGCGCCGATGTCGGCCGGGCCGAAAAACACGCCCAGAATGCCATCAACCGCGGCAATCTGTTCTGCCTGCTCCATGGCCTGTCTGGTTTCAAGCTGCACCAGCACGGCGGTTTCATCTTCCACCCGATCGAAATAATCGGTGACCCGGCCGAATGCATTGGCGCGCGTGGCGCCGCTGACACCGCGAATACCCCGCGGCGGATAACGCGTTGCCGCGACCGCCTGTTCCGCTTCGGCCACCGATTGCACCATCGGGAACAGCAAACCCGGCGCGCCGATGTCCAGCAACCGCTTGACCTTGACGCTGTCATTCCAGTCCGGACGCACGATTGCGGTCGTGGAACTGGCCGCAAGTGCCTGCAGCTGCCCCATGACGAGGGGGATTTCGTTGGGCGAATGCTCCATGTCCAGCAACATCCAGTCATAACCTGCGGTTGCCAGTACTTCGGCGGAATAGTTATTGCTCAAACTCGCCCACAGGCCGATCTGCTTTTGTCCGGCACGGATGGCCTGCGTGAACGAATTGGTCCGCATTTTCATATGACTGCTTTCTCCACAAACGCCTCATTGCGCTCAATCCGGTCGTAGTTGAACGGTGACAGGTCCAGTGACCGGTACTCGCCATAGGCAATCAGCTCCGAGGTGCCCCGGCCCATGGCGGGCGACTGCTGGAAGCCATGGCCGGAAAAGCCGTTCACGAAAATAAAGTTTTCAACCTGTGTATGGCGGCCGAGAATAGCGTTCTGGTCAAGCGTATTGAAGGCATAATGGCCGGCCCAGGAATTGATCAGCTTGATGGCTTCAAACTGCGGAATGCGGTTGGCGATGGCCGGCCAGGCTTTCTCTTCCCAGATACTGTGGTCTTCCACAAAGTCATCATAGTCCACCGCCGGATCTTCATAAGGCGGGCACCCGGCCAGGTAATACTGCCCGTCGGTGCGCATATGCACCCCGCTGGGATCGATGGTCAGCGGCAGATCCTGGTCGAGCGGGTTCTCCGCTGCGAAAATAAACGTATAGCGCTTTCGCGGTTCGACCGGAATTTCAATGCCCGCCATGCGCGAGGTCAGCACCGCGCGCGGACCCGATGCATTGACCACGGTGCCGCATGAAATCACCTCGCCGGATTTGAGCGTAACGCTCTCGACCCGGGTGCCGGCGCCATTCCTGGTCATGGCCACGACTTCATTGGCAATGTATTCAACGCCCTTTTCGCGGGCTGACCGCTTCCACCAGTCAAACAGGGTTGCCCCGTCAAAATAACCTTCATCGACAAGGTTGTGGTTGGCGCCGACAATGCCGTCAAGATTGTAGAACGGATACGCCGCCGCGATCTCGTCCGCCGTCAGGTGCTTGGTACCGGCCCCGCAGGCTGCCTGGATTTCCTGGTTCTCCTTCAAGATGCCGGCAAACTCTTCATTGTCCGCCATATACATGTAGCCGTAGCTTTGCAGAACAGGCTGCGGCACACGCGGGTCATTGCCCATGTACTCGCGGAAATTCTTGACGAACTCGGCGCCGAACTGCGACACGCGAACATTGATCTCATTGGAGAACTGCTGGCGAATGCAACTGTTGGTATGGGACGTAGAGCAGAACTCGTAAGTGGGATCGCGTTCGACAACCAGAATGGAACCGTCAAAGTCCGGGTTGTCGGCCAGCCACCAGGAAACCGAAGAGCCATACATGGCTCCACCCACAATGATCACGTCGTAACTGGCGTTAACCGGAGTTTCCAAAACTTGAATCCTTCCACCGTCTGAACTGGTTCCTGACTGCAGGGATAATGCTGAATTTCAGATGCCATACGCAAGCATGATTTCTGTCCGTCAACGAACCAGCAGAACGGGTGCACGCACGGTGCGCAGCACGGTGGTCGTGGTACTGCCGAATATCAGGGTTCTCAGCGCGGAATGGCCATAGGCACCCATGACCAGGATCGCATCACGGCGCGCCGACATGTAATCGCCAAGCACCTGTTGCGGCGCGCCGTCGGCAATGTGAATAATGCACGACGGGGACCGGTCCACCACTTTCGAATAGGCCTTCACAAACCAGGACTTGTCGGCAGTACCCTTGGGTCCGGCTGCCACCAGGTGCAGCTGCATACCGGTGAACAACGGCGATGCAACAACGAAATCGAGTGCTTTCAGGGCCGCGGAACTGCCGTCGAGCGCGACAACGAGAATTTCCGGTGGTTGAATTTTCCGCGAAGCAATCAACACCGGTTTGACGCTGGCGCGAACCACCCGTTCGATTCTGGACCCGATGTGAAAACTGTCGAACTCGCTGGTCGCCCCGCGCTTTCCAATCACCACGAGGTCGGCGGATGCTTCGCGTTCGATGATCGTATCGACGACACTGCCATGACGATGCAGCCGGCTTACGTCGGAAACACCGCCGGCAAGCAACAGCTTTTCCGCCTGCGCCAGCATCACCCGTCCATCGGAGATGGCAAGCTTGCCCTCGGCCTCGTCGATCTGCGTCAGCTCCTCCAGCAACTCGCTCTTGACACCAAGCCCGATTGCGCCGCTGAGATCCTTGCGTGCGGCAACCGCATCCTTGCGCTGGACAACGTGCAGGACCTCCACACTGGCCGAAAGGCGCGTCGCTGCCCACGCGGCCAGCTCACATACGCTGGAAGCGTAGGAGGATGCGTCGATACAGGCGAGAATGCGTTTCATTAATCTTCCCAATCAGTGACCAGCAGGCTGCTGTGTTGCGTCGGCCGCGTCATGGGTGGCAAATCGGCCGACCATATTGGCACTTGGCTCATTCATCCCGACAACCTCGACCGAAGTTCCCTCACGGCGGAACTTCAAGACTGCCTGATCCAGAATGGCAACAGCAGAAATGTCCCAGAAGTGAGCATCTGACATATCGATGACCACACGGTCCAGCACTTCCTTGAAATCAAACGCATCGGTGAACAGTTCCGTCGAGGCAAAAAACACCTGTCCGGAAAAGCTGTATGTGCGGCAGGCACCGTCTGCAGACAGGCTCGAGGTAACCGTAAACAGGCTTTTGACCTTGCTGGCGAAGAACAATCCGCTCAGCACAACTCCGGCCAGCACGCCTTGCGCCAGGTCATGTGTCCACACGACGACGACGACCGTCACCACCATGACCACCGATGACTGCCATGGGTGGGTTTTCAGATTCCGGATCGATTTCCAGCTGAACGTGCCGATCGACACCATGATCATCACCGCGACCAGTGACGGCATTGGAATCTGGCTGACCAGAGGCCCCAGGACGACAATCAGAAACAACAGGAAGCTGCCCGCCACAAAAGTCGACAGTCGGGTGCTGCCGCCGGACTTCACGTTGATGACCGACTGGCCGATCATGGCGCATCCGCCCATGCCACCGAGAAATCCGGTGGCAAAGTTGGCTACACCCTGCCCCTTGCACTCGCGGCGCTTGTTGCTTGGTGTGTCGGTCAGTTCGTCGACGATATGCGCCGTCATCATCGATTCCAGCAGGCCGACGATCGCCATGGTCACGGAATACGGGAAAATGATACGCAGCGTTTCCAGCGTCAGCGGCACGTCCGGGATCAGCAGATACGGAATGCTTGAGGGCAGCTGTCCCATATCTCCCACCGTGTTGACGCCAAGCCCGCCGTAAATCGACACGACGGTCAGCACCACGATGGCTACCAGCGGCGACGGCACCACCCTGGTCAGCCGCGGCAGCAGGTAGATGATGGCAAGACCCGCCGCCACCATGGCATAGGTTACCCAGGTCACATCGACGAGTTGCGGCAACTGGGCAATGAATATCAGTATGGCCAGGGCATTGACGAAGCCGGTCACCACCGATGTGGAGACATACTGCATCAACAGGTCAAGCCGCGCGAACCCGGCTGCCACCTGCAGCACGCCCATCAGGATCGTGGCGGCAAACAGGTACTCGACACCGTGATCCTTGATCAATGGCACCACCAGCACTGCAATCGCTGCCGTGGCGGCTGAGATCATGCCTGGCCGCCCGCCTACCAGTGCTGCGATAACAGCAATGGAGAACGATGCATAAAGGCCGACCTTGGGGTCGACACCGGCAATAATTGAGAAACCGATTGCTTCCGGGATCAGGGCAAGGGCCACAACAATACCGGCAAGTATATCGCCGCGCGGATTGGATAACCATTCGCGCCGCAGCGTGGCGATTGAAAACATTAAACAGACCTGTAGAGAAGATGAAAAACACGCCGGCAACGGAGGTATAGGACACCGTATACCGGTATGAGAACTGATGTTGATTGATTGAGGCCAGTTAGCGGACAAAGCCCGCGCACCGCAAGCGACAACTGGACGCGGGGTCTATTTCAATTTCAAACAATCCAGATACGGCACTGTCGAATTCACTCTTCTGCGGATCGTGCGTGCCTGTTTGCGGACCTTAGGACCGGGCTTGCCGGCATTGCGCACAGCCGGATTTGGCAGTGCCGCGGCCAGTTGCGCTGCATGGGCTTTTGTCAGCGCCTTGGCAGATTTGCGGAAATGGTACTGGGCGGCGGCCTCAGCGCCATATACGCCGGGAGCCCATTCAGCCGTGTTGATGTAAACCTCGACAATCCGGCGCTTTGACCAGACCAGGTCGATCCACAGGGCAAGCGGCAGTTCCAGCGCCTTTCGAACGTAGGACCGTGATGGCCACAGAAACAGGTTCTTGGCCACCTGTTGGGTGATGGTGGAGCCGCCACGCGATGGCCCGCCCTCGTTTTCCAGCGCTTCTTTGGCCACGGTCTGGAACACCTCCCAGTCAATACCGGCATGTTCACATATGCGGGCATCTTCAGCCGTGACGACCGAGCGCACCAGATTTTGAGATGTATCGGCAAGCGGTCGCCAGCGATAATCGATGCCGTTACCCTCGAACGTCTTCCACACCATCATGGCCGTCACCGGCGGCGGCACCACGGTGTAGACCAGTGTCACGAGGTATGGCAGCGCCAGCAGGCCCAGCAACAGGTACAGGACATAGCGCAGCCTTGAACGTTTTCTGAATTTTATGAAAGGTGCCATCGCTTGCCGGTTGCGCTCTGTTGCCGCCGGAACTAGAAGATGGCGGTAATAAATCATTACCTCAGCCGGGCGCAAGACGAAACCGGCATTATGACAGGAGCGTGCGAAGCCAAATGACATTCCAGGCGGCACTGAAGAACACGGCCAATGAAATCGAAGTCATGCTCGACGAGCTTCTGGCGGTTGAGACATCGCGCGCACCGCGTGTCACGGAAGCCATGCGGTATTCCGCATTGGCACAGGGCAAGCGCCTGCGGCCGTTCTTCGTAACCGAAAGTGCCGGCATACTGGGCGCTGATCGCCATCAGGCCCTGCGTGTGGGCGCCGCGCTTGAATGCATTCACTGTTATTCGCTGGTGCATGATGATCTGCCGGCAATGGATGATGATGACCTGCGCCGCGGCAAGCCGACCTGTCACATTGCCTATGACGAGGCGACCGCAATACTGGCCGGTGACGGCCTGCTGACCGTGGCATTTGAGATTATTACGGACCCTGCCACCCATGCAGACGGCTCGGTACGCGCCGAACTGGCGCTTGAGCTTGCGCGCGCGTCCGGTCACAACGGCATGGTCGGCGGCCAGATGCTGGACCTTGCCGCAGAAGAAAAGCACTCCCACGATCTTGACGAGATCATCACCATTCAAAGCCTGAAAACCGGAGAATTGTTCCGGTTTTCCCTGGAAGGCGGCGCCATCCTTGCCCAGGCCGGTTCTGAGGACAGAGCTGCCATGCGGACCTTTGCCGACAAGGTCGGCCTGGCGTTCCAGATTGCCGACGATATTCTCGACGTGGAAAGTTCTCCCGAACAACTCGGCAAGGCCACCCAGAAGGACGCCGACGCCGGCAAGGCAACCTTCATCGACCTGTTCGGCCTGGACGGTGCCAGACAGAAGGCCAGCACACTGGCCGACGAGGCCTGCGATCTGCTGGCGCCTTACGGCGACAGGGCCGCAACCCTGCGCGATGCCGCCCGGTTCATTGTCGAGCGCAAGAACTGACCTTTTCAAGGCCTGTTCAAACCTGATTTTCTGATCCTGAAATTCGTCATGTGAGATTCTACACATCACCGTGATGGGGCATGTGCGAGTGTCATTGTCATCGAGAGGGCACATCAGGCCCGCAAAGGACAAACACAAGCATAATAAACGAAGGAACAGACCAATGAAGTCCCTCCTCATCGCAGCCATCATCGCATCGGGTTTCGCCACCGTTGGCGCGGCCACCGCAACCGCCAACAACAAGAGCTACGCTTACCAGTATTGCCACTATTACAAGGCCCGCGCCCTGGGTGCGCACAGCCTCGATCGCAAGGACTACATGTGGGCCAAGTACCGGGCCTGCCTGCGCGAATACGGCGCCTACTAGGCACCGCGCAAAAAACAGAACGTCGAATAGTTCCGGGACGGCTGGAGCTAGAGCGGGGTGAGCACAGCGAACACAATGGCTTCGCACTCATCCCGTTCAACGCGTTTGGGGCTATGAAATCAACAGGTTGAGTTCACTGGCACCCGCAATCAGCACGAGCAAACCAAAGGCTTACTCCGCCGCCTGATTGGCGCCCCCGCCCCACTTGTTCACCACATAATCATCAACGATCTGCTTGAACTGGTCGCCGATATCCTCGCCGCGCAGGGTTTTGACTTTCTTGCCGTCAATGAAGACCGGCGCTGCCGGCACTTCACCGGTTCCGGGAAGTGAAATACCGATATGGGCATGCTTGGACTCTCCCGGTCCGTTGACAATGCATCCCATAACCGCGACCTGAAGTTCCTCAAAGCCCGGATAGGCCTTCTTCCACTCCGGCTGCTGGGCACGCAGGTAGCCCTGGATGTCCTGGGCCAGATGCTGGAACACGGTAGACGTTGTGCGGCCACAGCCCGGACAGGCGATAACCATCGGTGTAAAGTTGCGGATACCCATGGTCTGCAGGATTTCCTGCGCCACGATGACCTCCTTGGAGCGATCGCCGCCGGGATCAGGTGTCAGGGAAATACGAATGGTATCACCGACCCCTTCCTGCAGCAGCACACCAAGTCCGGCGGCTGAAGCCACGATACCCTTGGAGCCCATTCCGGCTTCGGTGAGGCCCAGGTGCAGGGCATAGTCACTGCGGGCAGAAATCTGGCGATAGCAGGCGATCAGATCCTGCACTTCCGATACTTTCACCGAAATCACGATCTTGTCGCGCGGCAGGCCGATTTCCTCGGCACGCGCTGCAGACTGCAGGCCGGACTCGACCATGGTATCGTGCATCACAAGACGCACATCCCTGGGTTCTGCCAGCTTGGCGTTCTCATCCATGTACTTTGCCAGCATGGCCTGGTCCAGCGAGCCCCAGTTCACACCGATCCGGACCGGTTTGTTGAACTCGATGGCGCGCTCGATCATCATCGAATAGTTGCGGTCCTGCTTTTCCTTGAAACCGACATTGCCCGGATTGATGCGGTATTTGCCCAGTGCTTCGGCACAGGCAGGATGGTCACGCAGCAGGGTGTGGCCGATATAATGGAAGTCCCCGATCAGCGGTGTGTCGACGCCCATCTGGTCCAGCCGGTCACGGATGTGCGGCACTGCCTTGGCGGCCTCTTCCTTGTCCACGGTGATGCGCACCAGTTCCGACCCGGCACGCGCAAGCGCTGCAACCTGCTGGGCGGTGCCTTCGATATCCGCGGTATCGGTATTGGTCATCGATTGAACAACAACCGGCGCACCGCCACCGATCTGAATCTTCTCGCCAACCTTCACACCAACTGACTTGCGGCGCGGCTGAACGGCCGAATAGGCCATGGGCTCAACTCCTGAATTGGATAAATTACTTTGTCAGCCTGTTATTTGCATGGGTTAGCGGGCAATTTCAAGCGGCGCATGGGCGCAGTGTCGGCTTATGGTGGAAACTCTGCCGCTATATGGTAATCTGACAGCTCACAGATCAGGAGTAATGCCATGGACGCGAAGGTAGTGGATGACAACTCTGGCGATGCCATGAAACTGATCGAGAACCTGCCTTTTGAAACCGACAACGGCATAGCCGCACGCGGACGCGTCGGCCTGATCGTGCTGGCCAGTGACTACACGATTGAACATGAATGGCGGCAGATATTCGCCGAACTGCCTGGACTGGCGCTGTATCAGAGCCGGATTTTCAACGACGATCAGATAACGCCGGAAACACTGCGGGCAATGGAACCGCGCATTCGCGATTGTGCCGACGTGTTCCTGCCCGGCGCCACTATGGATGTCATTGCCTATGGCTGCACGTCCGCATCGATGGCAATCGGCGAGGAGAAAGTATTCCAACGCATCCATGATGCGCGTCCCGGGGTTGCCTGCACAACCCCGATTACCGCCGCGTTTGCGGCATTCGATGCCCTCAAGGCCAGGAAAATAGGCGTGTTGACGCCTTACCGTGCGGACGTAAACCGGATAGTTGCCGACTATATCCGGGCGCGGGGTTTCGAAGTTCCGGTGTTTGGTTCGTTCAACGAGGAGTCTGACGCGGTGGTCGCAAGCATTTCTCCGGAGTCCATTCGCAATGGGGTAAAACGTATACTGACAGAATCAGACGTTGATGCTATCTTTGTGTCATGTACATCGGTCAGGCTTGTTGAAGAGGCGGCCAGTATTGAGCAGGAAACGGGGGTTTCTATTACGTCCAGCAATCATGCCATGGCGTGGCATGCAGCACGGCTGGCGGGCGTAACCGACAAGCTGCCACAACTGGGCAGGTTGTTCGCTCTTTAAGGTTCCAACCGCTGTCGGCCGGTTTATCCACGGCGAAAAGGCTGGACGTTCATTTATTATTGCAAAACAAGAGTGCACGTGCTTTTTCAGGCGTATGCAGAACATCACGTAAGGTCACCCTGCCTTTGCTTGATAGATATTGACAGGAAGGCAAGTTGTCAGGAACAAGCCGACAAAGACGAGCAAGTAAAAAAAGACGCATCCGGCAACTCATGGACTCCATGTACCGGCTGGATGCGATCTATCCCGAATTGCGCGAGAACGACAACGCATTTGCGTCGCTTATCGCGATTGTCTGGCTGTTTCAAAACGACAAGCGTATCCGTCCCGCCGATTCCAGGCTGCTCAGGCGCCTTTACGATCCCTATATCAAGCTGCGTGGCGACGATATACTGTTCATCAGTGAAAGACTGACACTGACCCCGATGGGTCAGGACCATGTCAAATGGCTGGCATCGTTTCTGACAACCAGCATAACCCACGAACGCAGGACCGGGTTTATCCGGAAAATGTGGACCATCGCCTATTCCGACAGCGACCTGCGCGAGGCTGAGCTGGATGTGATCCGCAAGGCATCACACATATTCGCACTGACGGATCGCGAGGCCGAGCAGCTTCATCGGGAAGGCAAGGCTATGGCTGGCCGGTAAGCGCCGGCCAGAGAACCGGACCAAACATGATGGCCAGGCCCACCAGGCACAGCGCAACTCTGCCAACAATTGGCATGTCGCGAACGATCAGCCCCCGGCTGATCAGGTACAGCGCAAAGGCAATCCGGACAAATGCCAGCACTGCCGGGAGGAAACTTTGCGACGGCTCGATAAGCGCTATGTCGGCGATCATTGCAAGCGGGATCAGGTAAAGCCCGACGCCCAGCGCCATGGCGTGCCCGGCCACCCGCAGCCATGGCGCTCCGGTCATCCCCGCGGCGATGAAAACCGTGCCGCATACCGGCGGGGTGATGGTTGACAACAGCGCATACCAGAACACGAACAGATGCGCTGCCAGCAGCGGAACGCCAAGCTGCTGCAAGGCGGGCCCAGCCACGGAAATACAGATCACATAGGCTGCGGTGGTTGGAACCTCCATGCCGAGAATCAGGCAGGCAAGCGCTGTCAGAAGCAGGGCTGCCGGCAACCAGCCACCCGACAGATCGACAATCAGCGAGGTAATCTTGACCCCCAGCCCGGTCTGTCCGAGCACACCGACGATCAGGCTGGCGCACAGTATGATTGATGCAATCAGCGCAATCTGTCGGCCGCTGGTTTCAATGGCTGCCGACAGGCGCGCGACAATCTGTTGTTTCGGGGCAATGCCGCGGCTGGTGAACAGCAACAGGACAGCAGCCGAGAGAATGGCCAGGGCAGCTGCAAACTGGGCCGTATAGCCGCCGTGGAACAGGCGTTCCATCAGCACCGTAAACGGCACCAGGAAGAATCCACCGGTGATCAGCAGCGTCCTGGCGGGAATGCGCGCTTCATCGCCCATGCCCTTGAGGTCATAGCGGTTGGCGAATCCGTCAACGCCAAACCACACTGCGCAGAAGAACAACACCGCCGGCAGGATCGCAGCCGCCATGATCGCCGTGTAGGGGGTCGACGTCAGTTCCACCATGACGAAAGCGCCCGCCCCCATCAGCGGCGGCATGATCTGCCCGCCGCTGGATGCAACCGCTTCCACAGCACCGGCAAAGGCCGGCGGATAGCCGAGCCGTTTCATGGCCGGCAGCGTAAACGACCCGGTCGACGCCACATTGGCGGATGCCGAGCCTGAAATGGACCCGAACAGCGCCGACGCCAGAACCGATACCTTGGCAGCTCCGGCCTTGAGCCTGCCGGCACTGGCCAGCGCCAGGTTCATGAAGCCCTGGCCTGCCTCACCGGCGTTCAGAACCGCCCCGAATATGACGAACACCGCAACCACGGAAACCGACACGCCGGTCAGTTGTCCCCAAAGGCCACCTTCGGCGATCACCAGCGTGCCCAGGAAGCTTTCCACCGGCAGGCCGGGATGCCCGAGTTCACCGGGAACATGATCGCCGAAAAGGCCATAAAGCAGGGCCACGGCCGCCACGCACGGCAATGGCCAGCCAATGGCGCGGCGCGCCATTTCCAGAACGCAGACGATGACAACAGCACTGGCAGCCAATTGCCCGTTCCCGGCCAGGGAGCCGTACTGATCCGACAGCGAGGCTTCATAAAGCGCAATCCACAAACAGACCGCGATGGCGCCCAGCCCCAGACACCAGCCGATCGCCGTTTCCAGGCGCCCGCGCCCGGCAACCAGCATGATCCACGGCACCGCCAGCGCCATATGCAGCGGCCGCGACACCAGGTTCGGGATCAGGCCGGAGAAGATCAGCCACAGGTGGAACGCTATGCTGGCTGCCCCGAGAACCAGCCATACAGGTTTGATTGCCGGGGCAGCCTCCGGTTTTTCCATCACACGTGTCTAGATCCGGAAGCCGTTAGCGAAGCGTATCCGGCACCTTGATGGACTTTTCATCATAGTACTTCAGCGCGCCGGGGTGGAGCTTTCCAACCATTGCAGACAGATATTCAGGGGTCACGCCATTCCACCATTTCGCAGTTTCACTCATGCCGGCCTTGCCTTCCCAATAGGTCTTGGTGAGCTCATAGGCTGTGGCATCATCCATGGTGGTGGTTGTGTAGGCCATCACCGGCAATGTGGTGGTCGTGATGTCCTTGTCGACACCTGCATAAGTGCCGGCCGGAATGGTGAGCTTGTCACGCTTGGTCATGGCGAACTGTTCGTCGCTCAGCGAAAGCACATTGACCGGCGTGGATGCGGCAGCCTCAAGCACATTCGGCGCCGGATAGGATCCGGCGGTGGCAAAGCCGTCGATCTGCTTGTTCTTCAATGCTGACACGGCTGATGACAGTTCAACCTCGGCCAGCTTGACCTTGCCTTCAAGGCCGAACAGCTTGATGTATTTTGCCGCTTCGCGGGCGCCGAAACTGCCCTTGCCGATCAGGAACGTCTTGCCGTCAAGACCGGTAAAGTCGCTCACACCGGAATCCTGGCGTACGACAAAATGCATGGTCAGCGACGGGATCGGGAACAGGCCTCTGATCTCATCGAACTTGGCGTTCTTGGGCTCAAACATCTTCTTGCCGCCCTGGGCCAGCTTGACCAGGACCGGCGGCGTCGTGAACACGTAGTTGCCACCTCGCGAGGCGGCCTCCTTGACGTTCTGCACCGAGCCCTGTGACTCTTCCACCGTCAGGATGATATTGCCACCGGAGCCTTTCTTGACCGCCTCGGCAAGCTGCACGCCCATCTGGTAATAGGACGACGTGGACTTGGCCGACTTGTAGGTAACGCGGGTTTCGGCATTCACCACGGCCGGCAGAGCTGCCGCGGCAGTCAGCGTGAAAGCAAAAGCGAGTTTGTTGAAGCGAGACATCAATATTCTTCCCTGTAGGTGGTTGTCGTTATAATTTTCTGGAGATTAGAGCCTGTCCGGTTCAAATGGAAGCGTTTGATGGTACCAAATCAGTTCGCTCGGCTAGACGCAAAGTGCAGCGCGATGTGGGGCATCGGGCAAGCTTTGCAACGACGCCGATGGACTGATTTGATCCACCGAAGGCCGGTTTTGTGCGCCCGCTGGACTGCGTTACACCTCCCTTGTGGTCAACCAGACCATGGCGGGAGCCGTGCCTTGCCAGCAAACGCACAAAACCGGTCAAACGTTTCCATTTGAACCGGACAGGCTCTAAACACGCTCCGCCATGATGCACAACAGTTCAAACATCATGGTTACGCCGGCCAGCGCTGTATAGCCCGATGCATCGAACGGCGGCGACACTTCGACCACATCCGCACCGATGATATTGAGCCCGCGAAGCTGGCGCAGCATGGCCTGGGCTTCGCGTGTGGTGAACCCGCCGGCTTCGGGGGTGCCGGTGCCGGGTGCGAATGCCGGGTCCAGGCAGTCAATGTCAAAGGTGACATAGGTCTCGTCATCACCGACAATGCCGCGCGCCCGTTTCATGGTTTCATCAAGCCCGTCGGCAATCGCCTCCTCGATATCAATCATGGTCACGCCATGCTTTTCTCCGAACTCGCGGTCCGACCAGTCGTAGACCCCACCGCGCAGGCCAATCTGGACGGTGCGCTTCGGATCCAGCACACCTTCTTCAATGGCGCGGGCAAACGGCGTGCCGTGGGTAAACTTCGATCCATGGAAATAGCTGTCCCAGAGGTCTGAATGGGCATCGAACTGGATCATCCCCACCGGCCTGGTGCGGCCCAGCGAGCGCAGGATCGGCAGTGAGCACAGATGGTCACCGCCGGCAGACAGCGGCCTGATGCCTGCTGCGACCACCTGATCATAGAATTTTTCGATGCGCGACAGGGCATCCATGAGATCGGCCGGATTAACCGGCGCATCGCCGATATCCGCCACATTGGCCAGCTTGAAGGGTTCGATCTTCAGGTGATGGTGAACCTTCCGGATCATGGCGGATGCATCCCGCATCTGGCGCGGACCATGGCGCGGACCGGGACGGTTGGTGGTCCCGCCGTCCCACGGCACCCCGATCAGCCCGATATCCACCTCGCCCGCGTCCTCGAGCTTCACCTGCGGCAGGCGCATGAAGCTGGCCACACCGGCAAAACGCGGCACTTCAAGACCGGGTACCGGCTGATAGAAGTCATTGTTGGGTCTGGACATTGCGCGTATCTCCTTCTGCATCAGGCAGCGGAGACTATCTTGCAATCAGCCTGCCGACCAGAGTCTTGCCGACCCACCAGAACGCCAGTACGTGGATGGCGGAATTCAGCCAGAACATCGGTGACGCATACAGGCCGCTGGACCAGGCATAAGGCCACAATGCGAACGGGTACATGGCGAAATCACCGGGAATGCCGATCCAGTGCTGCACCCTGTCACTCAGCCCGAAGCCTCGGCACGCGGTCCATGGCAGCGGTTCGGGCCACAACCATCCGGAGGCGCATTTCGGCGGATCGGTAAAGGCCTGCACCAGACCGGCGAAGACGCCATAGCCCAACTGCCACACCCAGCACCCGGCTATGACGGCAAAGCAGACAAAGCCGGTACCGCGCCCAGCTTTTGCTTTTTCGATTGTTTCCATCAGATTATGACTTTCCCTGCCCAACACTTACTTGAACCCACACAGCTGATTGGGCAAGTGTGTGCCCGATCACAATTCAAGGAACCTGTTTGGCCATGAACCTCGCCCACTGGATCGAACGCAATGCACTTGAACGCCCCAACGGTCCGGCCGTGGGCAGGGGTGAGGACATCATTCTCACCCATGGCAAGCTGCGTGACCGGGTGGAGCGGCTGGCTGCGGGCCTGCTGCGCCTCGGCCTGACCCGTGGCGACCGGGTCGCGCTGGCCATGAAGAATGTACCTGAATATTTCGAGGTGCTGTTTGCCATCTGGCATGCCGGCCTGGCCGCGGTCCCGATGAATGCCAAGCTGCATGCAACCGAATTCACCTACATCCTGGAGAACTCGGGCTGCAGGGCCTGCTTCGTCACCTCTGCCCTGGGCGAGACCATCACCGCAACAAACGCCAAAGGTGTCGAACACATCATCGATGTCACGTCGCAAGCCTATGAGGATCTGCTCTCCGGCGAGCCGGTAAGCATCAGCTTTGTCGAGCCGGATGAACTGGCCTGGCTGTTCTACACCTCCGGCACCACCGGCAGGCCCAAGGGCGCCATGCTGTCTCACCGCAATATTGTTGCGATGACGCTGAACTATTTCGTCGATTTCGACCGGGTCATGCCGGACGACTGCATCATCCACCCCGCGCCCCTGAGCCACGGCTCCGGCATGTGGATGTTTCCCCATGTGTGCGCCGGTGCCTGCAATATCGTGCCGGTGTCCGGCGGCTTTGATCCGGCGGAGATATTTGATCTTCTTGGCCACTGGACCGGTGTATCGATGTTTGCCGCCCCGACCATGGTGCGGCGCCTGACGACATGGGCAGACGATGCAGACGTGTCCAATCTCAAACTGATCATCTATGGCGGCGCGCCGATGTATGTCGAAGACTGTATCGCGGCACTGAACCGCTTCGGCCCGAAGCTGGCACAGCTTTACGGGCAGGGCGAAAGCCCGATGACCATCACCCATCTGTCACGAGAGGACATCGCCGACCGCGATCACCCGAAATGGCGGCACCGGCTTGGCTCGGCGGGCGTCGCTGATGCCTGTGTGCATGTGCGCGTTGTTGATGAGGACGGGGTTGAAGTTGCAACCGGCGAAAAAGGCGAAATTGTCTGCCGCGGCGATTCGGTAATGCTCGGCTACTGGAACAACCCCGAGGCCACCACATCGGCCCTGCGTGACGGCTGGTTGTGGACCGGCGACATCGGCGTGTTTGACGATGACGGCTACCTGACCCTCACTGACCGCTCCAAGGACATGATCATTTCAGGCGGCACCAATGTCTATCCGCGCGAAATAGAAGAGGTCCTGCTGCAGATGCCGGAACTGGCGGAAGTCTGTGTCATCGGCAGGCCCCACGCCGACTGGGGCGAGGTAGTGATCGCTTATCTGGTCCGCGAATCCGGACAGGATCTGAACGAGCAGGAGGTGGATGCCCATTGCCTGGCTAACATGGCGCGCTTCAAGCGGCCCAAGGCCTATCGATTTGTTGATGTGCTGCCGAAGAGCAATTATGGCAAGATACTGAAAACCGAAGTTCGCGAAATCGAAAACACCCATGATTGGATAGACTGATGGCCGTTATCCAGACCCAAGGGGTCCACCATATCACGCTGAACGGAGCCGACCGGCAAACCTCGATTGACTTCTGGGAGGGTGTTGTCGGCATGCCGTTCGTATTCGAACAGCCCAATCTCGATGCACCCGACACCAACCACCTGTATTTCGATCCCGGCGACGGCCGGCTGATCACCATTTTCACCAATGAGGACTGGCTTGTGGACACCACGCCCAATCCGAATGACGTCGGCAATCTGCATCACCTGGCGTTTATTGTGTCCCGCGCCACCTACACCCAGGCTGCCGAGCGCCTGGAAGCCGCCGGCTTTGCCAATTCCGGCAATGTCGACAGGGGGTTCATGGATTCGCTGTATTTCCGCGATCCGCTGGGCCAACTCATGGAACTGGCGTGCTACAAGTTTGATCCCCCGCACGGGTATACCCACGCAGATGTCCTGCACCAGGCACACAAGATCCGGGTCAAGGCCAAGGACTACAACATTGCCGACAAGCACATCGCCGATGCGCTTGTGGTGCTGGTGCAGAAATCAACCGGGACGCTGAGTGACTAGGCTGACAGTTTCCTGGCAATAGACAGTAATTTCCAGTCCTGTTGTTTCCCGGCTACCAGTGACAGTCCGAGAGGCGCGCCATCATCGGTTCCAACCGGCAGACTGATTTGGGGCAGTCCGGCAAGCCCGGCGGGACACAGCAATTCCAGAGCCGCCATTCTGAACTGATCGAGCGAAACGCCGTCAGCGCTTCTGAGCGGCGCAGCGCCGGGGCTGGATGGCGTGATCATCACACCGTCTTCACCAATTAAATCGGCCATTCGGGCAGCGATTTCGCTGCGCTTGCTGCCAGCATCTTTCCACATGGCCCCGGTGATTGATGCAGCCATGTCGAAACGTTCTTTCACGCCAGGGCCAAAGTCAGGTTGGGTCCTGGTCACCCAGTCACCATGCGCCTGCCAGACTTCCGCTGCCTGGCAGACCTTGAACACTTCCAGCCAATCCGACAGATCAGTTACAGCAATGCTTTTGATTTCCGCTTCGCCGAACATCTCTTCAAGCCTGCGAATAACCGGTGCGAACGATTGGGCACCGTCGCCGGTGGTGCGCTGCATCGCATCTACCGCCACGATCAGGCGAACCGGACCGGCATCGGCCTTGGCATCCATGCCATATGCGACCCCCACCTCTGCAAAGGTCTCAGCATCGCGTGCGAACCAACCTGCCGTGTCGAAACTGGATGCAAGCGGCATGACATGGCTCAAATCTATCATTCCATGAGTCGTTCGTATGCCGTAGACACCACAAAAAGAGGCGGGCATCCGGACGGACCCGCCTGTGTCGCTACCAAGACCTATATCCACCATGCCGGCTGCAACTGCTGCAACCGAGCCCGATGAGGAGCCACCTGGTATCCGGTCAGGCGCGGCCGAATTTACCGGCGTTCCATAGTGCGCGTTCACACCCATGAGACTGTAGGCAATCTCGTCTGTGTGACTCTTGCCCGAGAGTGTGGCACCGGCGTCCAGCAGTTTTTGCACCGCAGGTGCCGTAGCCGCCGCCACATCATGGGTCGCTGCCCAGTCCGGATTACCACAACCGGTAACATGACCGCGGATGTCATAGATGTCTTTTGCAACAAAGGTCGATCCGGCAAGCGGGCCGGCGTCTGCACCCTTCACGGTAAACTGAGAAACCAGCGCGTTGGCGATATCTTGCATAAGGGTGCCTCTAGTTCGGAGAGTGAATTTCAGGCAACGCGCGGGTGAATGTGGGCTTGCCCGCCTTGAAGCCCATGATCGGTTGCGACAGCTCTGCAACCGCCAGCGCGGTCGACTTGTTATCGACGATGACGATGTCAGCCGGCGCACCCACTTCAAGACCGTAGTTTTTCAAGTTCAGCAGCTGCGCCGAGCGTGACGACACCATGTCAAAGCAATCCGCCAGGGCATCCATCTTCCCGACCTGGGCAATGTTGGCGTACAGGTTGGCCATACGAACCAGCGAGCAATCGCCGAACGGCGTAAACGGGTTGAGGACATTGTTCGTTGAAAGCGAGCAGTTCACACCGTGCTCCAGCATGGCATGGACCGGCGTTACCCCTCGTGGAATGTTGTGTGTATGATCCCGATTCATCAAAAACAAGTCCGTCGACGGCAGCACAGTGACCGCAATTCCTGCATTTGCCAGTCGCGCTGCAAGTGCTGTGAAACTGTCTGGCGCCAGTGACGCGAACTTGGTCACGTGGCCGATTGCGACGCGGCCACCCCATCCGAATTCATCCGCTTTTCGGCACACATACTCTGCATCAAGCTCGCTGGCATCAGAGCCGAAGTCCAGATGCATGTCGATATCAACATCAAACTCGCGGGCCATCTCGAAGATGCGGTCTATCTGTCCGTGTGGATCAGTATCAGTGTAAGGCGCAGCTCCAACACAAGTCGCCCCATCCTTCAGCGCTTCCACCATCAGTTCATCTGTCCCGGGATTGTTCAGCAGTCCATCTTGCGGGAAAACACATACCTCAATATCCATGGCCCAGGCGTGGTCGCTGATCGCCTTTTTCGTCCCCATATAGCCACGCAGGCCGACGACCGGATCCACCTCCACATGGGTGCGCATGTGCATGGTGCCATTGACCAGGCATTTCCCGAGTGTTCTCGAGGCACGCGCGGCAACATCTTCTTCAACGAACTCAGCCTTCAACTGCGCAACTTCGGCAATAGCCTCGGACAAGTCGCCGCTTTTCGAAGAGCACCGGTCAAGAATGCAGGATTTATCCAGATGGATATGGGTTTCCACAAACCCAGGAAGCGCCAGCCGGCCGCCACAATCATGGTCGGCGTCACCCGCACTCAACCCCGCACCAAGCTCGACAATGCGGCCGTCGGCAACACCGATATCCATCCTTGTTCCCGTGGTGCCGGCAACAATCACATTTCGGAGGGTCAAATCCATGCGCATGTTCCCTTCGGTTCAGGTAAGACGGCAGGCAGGCACGGCATCAGCTCTTCGACCTCCCGAGATAAGCAGCTTCAACAGACGCATCGGTTTTGAGTTGTGCTGACGGTCCGCTGCTGACGATGCAGCCGTTCTCCAGAACATAGCCGCGATCAGCAACAGCGAGTGCCAGGTTGGCCATTTGATCGACAATCAAAATCGTAACGCCTTCATCACGCAGATCAGCCAGCACATCAAACAGCTCGGCAATCATCGATGGAGCAAGGCCCAGCGACGGCTCGTCCAGCAGCAGTATCTTCGGACTCGCAATCAGGCCTCTAGCAATGGCCAGCATCTGCTGTTCTCCGCCGGACAGGACGCCCGCCTTGCTGTTGATCCGGTCCCGGAGTCTGGGAAACCGCCTGATCAGTTTTTCGAACTCGTCAGCCTGCATTGGCTCCTGCCGGCTCCAGGCGCCAAGCTCAATATTGTCTTTCAGGGTAAGCTCGGGAAAAACCTGCCGCCCTTCCGGCACCAGCGCAAGCCCGGCGGCGCTTATGCCTGGTGCCTGCTTGTGGATAGTCTCTTCATTGTCAAGCAGGATAGACCCGGTCACTGGTCGGTGCAGGCCGCTAATCGCGCGCATCAACGTCGACTTGCCGGCTCCGTTCGCTCCCAGAACCGCGACCATCTCGCCCGGGTACACGTCTATGGAAACGTTTTTCAGAACCGGGGCGGCGCCATAACCTGCCTCCAACCGCACAGTTGAAAGAATTGCCTTCTTTTGTCCTGCCCACGCAGACTTTCTCGGGCGTCCCTTGAATTCTGTCGCGCCGAGATAAGCTTCCAGTACCCTTTCATCCTGACGCACCACTGCAGGGGTGCCTTCGCTCAGCGGAAGTCCGGCATCGAGCACCAGTATGTGATCTGAAATAGCCATGACAAGCGACATGTCATGTTCAACAAGAACAACGGTCATGCCTGCATCTGCAATGTTGCGCAACAATGTACCAAGGCGTTCCTTGTCGTCACTCATCAGACCCGCCGCCGGTTCGTCGAGCAACAGGACCTGCGGTTGTGTTGCCAGTGCCCGCGCTACCTCAACCAGCCGTTTGTCTATGTGGGGCAAATCGCCTGCCTTTTGATGCACGTTGCCGTGAAACCCCACATAGTTCAGGAGATTGCCTGCAAACGCCTCTTCTTCCGGCGAGGCTGCGCTGGCCAGCAACATGCCCAGGCGCCCGCGCCTGCGCGCAATAAGCAGGTTCTGCAGAACACTCATCTCACCAAACAGCTGGGTTGTCTGGTAGGTGCGGGCAATGCCGGCGCGGGCAACCTGAAAGGCGCTCCTGCCCGTGAGATCTCCGGACAGGTCGACGGTGCCCGATTGCGGTTTGTAAAAGCCGCTGATCATGTTCAAGACGGTGCTTTTGCCGGCTCCGTTGGGCCCAATGATACTGGTAACTCTGCCGGGTTCCGCCGTCAAAGATACATCTTTTGCTGCTTGTACCCCGCCAAAAGCAATGCCCAGATTACGAACCCGCAACGGTATCTTGCCGGTAATTGCAGGTTCAAACCTGACGTTCGACCTGTCCTGAACCGTGCCTTGACCCGAAGGGACCATCATCTGGAACCAGCTTGAGACTGTCCCGACAATACCTTTTGGTGCAGCCCACAGGACCACCAGCAGAAGGCTGCCGAACAGCAGCAGCCGGTACTCGGCGAAATCCGACAGGAACTCCGGCAGCAGGACCACGAGCAAGGCACCAACCACCGGCCCCCACAGTGTTCCTGCTCCGCCAATAACAACTGCCAGCAGGAACAAGATGGATTGGAAGAAGGGAAAAGAACCCGGTGATATGAACATGTTCAGCGATGCAAACAACGCTCCGGCAATACCGGTCAGAACTGCCGAAAGCGCAAATGACACCGTCTTTATGACGACCGGGTTCAACCCGACCGACTGGGCCGCAACCTCACTGTCCCTGACCGCGCACATGGCGACCCCCCAGGTACTGCGCGCCAACAGGAGATAAAACACCAGACTTGCCCCGGCAAGCGCCATTGCAAGAAGGGCAATGTCAGCCTCGTTCATGACATGGCCGAAAAACGTGGGCGACGGAAAGCCCATCAGGCCGTTCGCACCGCCGGTAAGCCCGCGCCATTCGATTGCACCGTGTTCGACAATGAACGCAAACGCAATGGTGATCATGGCCAGGTATGGCCCGGTCGCCCGCAGCACGGGTATCGCAAGCAGAAGCCCTGCGGCGCCGGCAACACATCCTGCCGCAACCAGCGCCAGCCAGAAACTGACCCCGTTCAGCGTGAGAATACCGGCCGTGTAGGCCCCGATGGCGAAGAAGCCGACATGGCCGAAGGAGACCTGGCCTGAAAGCCCCAACAGGATGTTAAGGCCGACACCCACCATTATGTTCATCGCAACCATGGCCAGTATGAAACTGAAATAGCCGTCTACAAACCTTGTCAGGGCGGCTGCAATGACAGTGGCGACCACAATGCTCACGAGACCGGTTTTCCAGTCCGTCAACAGTCCTGCCATGGAAACAATCGGTCTGGAAGGGTTGTGGGAGGTTTGGGTTTCTGCAGCCATTGCTTCAGACTTTCTTGATGGCTGCGCTGCCCAGCAGGCCGTTGGGCATGAACAACAGAGCAAGAATGATGAGGCTGAATGAGATAATCTGGGTGTACGATGACCCGAGAAATGCTGTCGTCAGTGCCTCGACCAGTCCGTACAGCAGCCCCGCCACAACCACGCCCCAGGCGCTGCCGATGCCGCCAAGTATCGCCGTTGCAAACGCCTTGATGCCGAACACCAGGCCCATATTTGCAGATACGTTGAACAGGGGAGCGATCAACAGGCCGGCCACACCTGCCAGGATTGTTGAAACGGCAAATGCACCGGCAATAACCATGCGGGTGTCTATGCCCATCAGCTTTGCTGCCTCGGGCTGCTGGACCACTGCCAGCATACCTTTTCCATATGATGTATTTCGAAGCAGGAAACTCAGCGCTGCAGCGGCCACAATACCCACAACCGGAATAACCAGCTGCAACGGATAGGCACCGACACCAAACACCGAAATCGCATCACTTGCCCATGGCGAGGGCAGACTGCGCGGCTCCTTGCCGAAGGTGAAGAGCACGACATTGTCGAGAACGATACCTCCGGCGACTGTTGCCATCAGCCAGCCGTTTGAGCCGCGGTCTGCGAACGGCCGGACCAGAAATCGTTCCACAGCCAGTCCAAACACGCCACACAGCGACAGCGCGGCAACTATTGCCAACGGCATTGGCCAGCCCAGCGTGACGCCGAAGGTGTAGCCCAATACGGCCCCCAGCATCATTGAACTGCCCTGTGAGAAGTTCACCGTGTTGGAGACCGCGTAGGTAATATGAAACCCCAGCGCCAAAAGGCCATACATGGCGCCAAGACCGAGGCCTGTTATTATCGCCGATGTGATCAGCATTGACGGTCTCCACTGGCGGGTGTTTCAACACGCAGCAATCCGCTGCAATCGAATACTGCCGGCCGGACGTAACAGTGTCCGGCCAGCGCGGTTCAGGCAGACCTACTGGATAGGCACAATCTTGCCGTCGATGAATTGAGTGAAGAGATAATCTTCCGGTCCCAAGGCATCGTGCTTGTCCGCTGTGAAGGGCATCTTGTATGACTTGATCAGCCCGTCATAGCTGTCGATCGCATAGAACCCTTCACGGACCTTTGGTCCTTCTGTACTGCCCGCATTCTTGATCGCCAAAGCTGACAGATGCATGGCATCATAGGCGTTGGCGATACCCACGGCAGGTGTAACATCGGCTTCAGACTTGATCTCCGGGAACCGTGCCATCAGCTTTTCCATCATGGTCTTTGCCTTGGCGGATTCATTGCCGGAGAACGTGAAGGTCTGGATCATCTCCACGTCCTTGGCACGCGGCCCGCCCAGTTCCGAGAAGCGGCCGCCGGCAGGTCCCCAGTGCGACACGACCGGCACATCCCACCCCATCCGTTCAAGGGATTTCATCACCTGTGCGGAAGGCCCCACATTGGCGACCATGAACAAGGTGTCCGCACCGGCCTGTTGCAGACGGGTCAATTGCGGTACGACATCAATGTCGGAACCTTCAATCTTTTCCACACCCGCATTGGGCATGCCCTTCGCCTTGAGTGCGGCCATCAGGCCCTTCTCATTGGATTCACCCCATGGATTGTTGATGAGAATCATGCCGGGCTTTTTAGAGCCGTGTACGCTGACTGCACGCTCCACGAGTGCAATATCAACCAGTTCGTCAACGGCTGACACACGAAACACATAGTTCTTTTCTGCACCGTTCTTGGTGATCGGCGTACCGGCTGCCCAGGGACCCATGAAAGGCACCTCGATCTGATTGACGAATGGAACAATTGCCAGTGAGACGGGTGTCTGGAGACCACCAAAAAGTACGGCCACTTTTTCACGCTGTATCAGCTCGCGCGCGGCCACAAGACCCTTGCCCGGATTGTTCTCATCATCGCGGCTCAGGAGTTCTACCTGCTTGCCAAGTATTCCGCCATCGGCATTGATTTCATCAATCGCGATTGTGAGCCCGCGGGTAATGGCCTCGCCGGACTTGGCTGACGGTCCTGACAGACTGGCGATCAGGCCGATCTTGATCGTGTCGGCCGCTTGCGCGGGCAACGCACCCAGGGCGATGAAACTTGCCGTACCCGTTGCCAGCAATGTACGGCGTGTAATTTTCAATGCGGTTTTGAACACACTCATCAGACAGCTCCTGTTAGGTTTAACGTGTTTCTGTAGAGCAATGCCTGTGCCAAAGTTTAAGGTATTGATTTTGTTTGAATTTTAAACTTTTGGGATTCTATTCAGATTAAAAAATATGCAATTTTTAAAAGTGTGCAAAAAATATGCGCAAATTGTATCCCAGATTTTCTAATATTGTATACAGTTTTCTGTTGCCTGTTTTTCCTCAATTCATACACTGCTGCCCGACACAGTCAGGAGACAATCCATGCATCACGATGCCAGCCAGGTCAGCGCCAGTTTCGGGACTTCACAGGACAGCCTTGCCCAAGCCGTCACCTTGGTGACCGATTTCCTTGAAAAGTCCATGGTGCCCGATCCGGACGGCGCCGCCGAGCATCTTGCCGCAGATGCTGTCATTCACTTTACCGGGGCTGAGCTCATGAGCCATCCACGCGAGATGGCCGCCTACAATGCGCAGCGCTACAGCTGGGTGAAAAAAAAGTTGGGCGCGATGAACGCGTCTGCGTCCGGGAACGCGATTGTGGTCTATTCCTTCGGCACCCTCTACGGCCAATGGCCGGACGGAGAGGAATTCAGCGACAACCGATACGTGGATCGCTTCGTTGTGGAAGATGGAAAAATCGTCAAGATCGATGTCTTGAATGACAGCGCCGAGCGCATCCTGAAACGCACAGCCGCAAAGACCGGTTAGGACCGTCCAGCGCCAACTGCGTATCTGGCCAGCACATCGGCGATATTGCCATCTGTCTTGCGCGCCGGCTTGATGAGGGCCCGACTGACGACTGACTGCAGGTGCGCCGTCATCGCGGCGCGCGCCGCGTCTGCATCGTTTGCCGCCAGCATGTCGATCAGCTCGTAATGCTCCGACACGGCACAGTCCGAAGAATGCGGCCGGCTGAAAGACGACAGGATCAAACAGCAACGCGATGTCATTTCACGCATGTACCGAATGAGTATCTCGCTCCCGGTAAATTCCGCCAGCAAACTGTGAAACTCTCCAGCCAGGCGGATGGACCGGGTTTCATCGCCGGCAGCACTCGCCTCCACTTCCCTGGCAACATGGTCCCGCAGTTTCTGCACCTGCGCGCTGGTCAGTGCGCCGACAAGCCGGTCGACAACAATCGCCTCGACAGCGATGCGCAAATCAAATGTGTCATTGGCCTCCTCCCAACTCGGCTCCATAACCGTGGCACTGCGATTGGGCCGCTGGTCCACAAGACCTTCTGAAGCAAGTTGCGCAATCGCTGCCCTGACGATTGTCCTGCTTACACCAAACTGTTTTCCGATAAGGTCTTCCGGCAAGCGCGTACCGGGAACGATGCTTTGCTCGATAATGGCATTGCGCAGAGCCTCAGCGATTTCCCCCGTCTTGTTGCCTGAGTGCCCTGACATTGAAACCACTTTCAATCCTCACTCTCAAGAAACGCCAATATATGCGCCTGCGCACAATCAAACGGGCTGGCGCACGGGCATCCCGTGATTGCATGATAGTCAAACTCAAGCACCCGGACTCGAGATACGAAAGATTACACATGGAAGTCAACAAGCCGTCCGTTATGGCTGAAGTGTCGGAGCTCTTCGCCCGATACGAGGAAGCCCTGATAACAAACGACGTGGAAACACTGGATGAAATGTTCTGGAACAGCCCGCATACAATCAGATACGGCGCCAGCGAGAACCTTTATGGCTACGACGCAATTGCGGCATTCAGGGCCGGTCGGTCACCTGCAAACCTGATGCGACAACAGCTTCGCCCCCGGATTACCACCTTTGGCGACGACTTTGCCGTCACCAACACAATGTTCACGCGCGCCAATGCAGCAGGCAAGGTCGGGCGGCAAAGCCAGACCTGGGTGCGAACACCGCAGGGCTGGCGCATTACCGCTGCCCATGTCAGCGTCATAGAAGACCCCGCCGAACAGAGCTGATCTGAGTTCCACATACCTCCAACGACGCAGAAATCAACCGGGACACTCAGTAGATAAGGGATGCGCGCCAAAGGGCAGTTCTAAACCTGCCTGCATCGAAGATACCCGCCAGGTGCAAGGTTCTATTTATCGATCAGCCCGGTGCGTTGGGGAACATCACCAAGACTGATAATGTCGTATTTCCGGGCCAGTTTTTCCATTTTCAGGGGATCATCAAGGTCCTGACCGCTCATCTTGCCAAGTTCCGCCAGATACAGATCAAAACCTGCCGGCTGGAAGATCATCAGCATTCGCGCCGAAACACTTGCCTCGTTCACAACACAGGCGTGCGGGACGCCGGGCGGGATGTGAAGACAGCTTCCCGGCTGAGCCGTGATCCAGTCCCCGTCAACGTGAAAATCCAGACTGCCTTCCAGTATGTAGAAAGTCTCTGCATGATGGTCATGGCGATGCAGACCCAGAGCGAACGTGGATTTCAGATTGTCTTCCATCAAGGTGAAGTGACCATCGCTGTCGTGCGCTGACACTTTCACGTAAGTATGGTCAGCCGACCACTCATAGTCGGTTCCGCCCATCGGACCCAGAAAAGAGTACCGTTTCGTCATCATGCATATCCCCTTCTGCAAACAGCGGCCGGACGCATATACGCCCGGCCGGTTTGTCAGGCTTATCTGGCGCCCAGTTGGCGCAAGGCCCCGGCCCAGTCCTCAACATGATATGTCCGCACGATCTTGCCGTCTGCGATTGTGTGAATATCGATGGTCAGGATATCAAAACTCCTGCCCTCGCCGTCCACACCGAACAGCGGACCGGCAGGCGTTCCGGTAGCCCGGCTCCGCACCACAACCCGGTCACCTTCCTGGATCATTTCTTCCACGGCCCAGTTCAGGTCCGGGATAAGCTTGCCGAAACCGCCGACCTGGCCAATGAACGCATCACGGGTTTTGACCTTGCCGGAATAGTCACCGATACTTTCCCAATCTGAAGTGGCTGCCGACTTGAACGCATCAGCATGTGCATCGGACGCCGGATTGCTTAGATAATCGTAAAACGTCTGAACCAGTGCCTTGTCATCAGCCAGCGCGGCGTTTGTCATGGGCATGATCAACAGTGCAAGAGCAGCAATTATTGTCCTGAATTTCATCATCGTATTCTCCTGGTTTACCGGAACTGCTCACCAGAACCTCTCTGATACAGCTTCCTTTCTCCTAAGGATGGACGATTGTGAATTAGGTGATAAGGTGGAATAATAAAAATACACTGTTTGGAATTTTTGCATGATAGATCAACTGCGCCAGATGGCGATTTTTGCCAGGACAATCGACCACGGCTCGTTCCGGGCTGCCGCAAAGGCCATGCGGCTGTCGCCGTCCGTTGTCAGTCACCAGGTATCCGAACTGGAAAGGCGACTTGGCACGGCTCTGATCTACCGCTCGACACGCAGCCTGTCCCTGACCCGCGACGGCGAGCGATTGTTGTCATCTGCCCGTCTCATGATTGAAGCGGCTGAAAACGGGCTTCAGTCGGTTTCCGATCAGGCCCGCGAACCATCCGGGGAACTGCGCCTGACAATGCCCGCTGTGCTGGCGCGCTCAAGGCTGGTTGAACAGATTGCCGGGTTCACGGTGGCCAATCGAAAAGTGCAACTGACGATTGATTTCTCGGATACCCGCAAGAGCCTGATCAGCGACGGTTTCGACCTGGCGATACGCATGGGCTGGCTCAAGGACAGCGCCCTCATCGCCCGTAAACTCAGCAGTGTGAAGCGTCGGCTTGTGGCTGCCAAATCCTACCTCAAGGCGCGGCCGAGGCCGGCTTCACCGGCAGACTTGAACGACTGGGACTGGCTTGAGCTGTCCCCGGTAAGGGCCAAGCAGCCGAAGTTTCAAAAAACCGGACACAAGACCATGGCCTTGAAACCGGCGTCCCGCATAAGCGTGAACGATGCCCATGCGCTGTATCAGTTTGCCCGCGCCGGGGCAGGATTGGCGTTCATTCCGGATTTTCTCGCCGAAGACGATGTAGCAGCCGGCGTGATGGACTATGTCCTTCCCGACTGGCAGGTGGAAGACATCGGAATTTACGCCGTCTGGCCCCAGAATGCGCCGAAGCATGGTCTGACTAAGTACCTGGTTGACCATCTTGCGGATTGAGCGGCCCGTGGTCAGTTCACATCTTCTCCCGCCTTCAGCAGTACCAGCAGGTTTTTCAGCGCCACTGCTGCACGGCAGTCAATCTCCGCTTGCATCATGGCAGGCACAGCACCCAGCACCCGCCGGATCTGCAAATCACCGACCAGCAGGGCAAGGTAAAGCTCCACTGCCTGGCCAGCATCTTCAAATGCCAGGATGCCGGCGCCGCGCGCCTTTACAAAGACGTCCGCTATCAGCGGCGCCACCGTGTCTCTGCCCGCCTCAGTCAGTTGCCGCGCCAGTTCACCGGACGGGTCTGCAGCCGCCGCCCGGTTCAAGGTGATGGCCTTGTCGCTGACCAGCAGACCCAGCAACAGCGGTCCAAGCGCCTGAAGCGTAGCTTCCGGTGGCCGGTCCTGCGCCAGGTCGGTTTCCAGTAATGCTTTCACCTCGCCGGCATTTGCCTCGACGAGTGACCTGAACAGGCCCTGCTTGTTGCCGTACCAGTTGTACAGGGTTTCGTTAGACGCCCGGGCGCGCTTGGCCACGGACAACATCGACGTCGCCAGGTAACCCTTTTCAGCCAGCAGTTTCAGAGCCGCCGCCTCGATACGGTCCTTGCGTGCCGCCTTGTTTTCATCCCGCATCAATCACGCCTCCCTGAGCCATTGACAATAAACGTACACATTGTTACGGGTAATTCAACCGTACATATAATTACGCTTATGGAGATTGCTTATGACAACCCCTCCCCGGACCCGCCAGGCCAACGCGGCCCTGACCGCGCTTATTGTGTTGCAACTGACCATGCTGGGCGCGCTGTTTGCGCAATCCACCCCGCATCCGCCTGCAACAATTCCATTGTTTGCTATCGCCCCGTTTCTGGCCGCCGCAATGTCGGCTGCAGCCGCTGCCATCATCATCGGCGCGCTGCAGGCTGCATCAGGCCGGGTGCTATCCGTGCTCGCAGCCCTGATGGCGCTGTTGTCGTTCGGTCCGCAAAAATATCTGGATGCGCAGTTCACGCTGATCTGGCCCGCCGTGATTTCCGGTCAGGTCGCCGCCATAGCGGTCATCGTGCTGGTCTGCTCTGCCACGATGGCGCGGTCGGAAACCTGATCTAGCCGACACTCATCGCCAGAATCCGGCCGAGGTGGGTGTACGGTCGTCCGGTTTCCTCATGCCACTGGTTGAAGGCTGCCTGCACCGCCGTCATATCCTTCTTGGACGACGGGACTTTCGCGACCACCCCTTCGCGCATCAGCGCGTTGATGACATCCGCCGACAGGATAAACCCGTCCTTGCCGATGAAGCGCAGCGCATACTGTCCGGTGTTTCCGCCCAGCCGCGACCCCTGCTTCTTCATCAGTTCCAGCAATCCGATCTGGTCCGATGCCGGCCAGGCGCCGAGGTACTTTGCCGCCGTGCCGTGCTCGCGTGCCAGCTCGACCAGCCAGATGGCATTGTCGCGCACCGACATGATTTTTGCGCCATGGCGGACAATGCGGGTGTCTTTCAGCAGCGCCTCGTATTCCTCGTCCGGCAGCATGGCGAGGAAGTTGGGATTGAAGCCGTGAAACGCTTCTTCAAAACCCGGCCATTTCTTCTCGATGACCTTCCAGTTGAAGCCGGAATTGAAAATACAGCGGGCAAAATTGGCCAGCCAGCGGTCATCCGGCAGTGCCATCACATCTGACTGGTCCGGCACGGTTTGCAGCAGCGCCTGCATAGCTGCCTCTCCGCCCTTGTTGTTGGCGGCCAATGTCTCGATCTCCGCAAAATGACGCATCCGCTCAGCCTTTCACAAACAGCTTGCGCGGCGTGTTGCACAAACACTCCACGCCGGTTTCGGTAATCAGGATCGGTTCGGTGATTTCCAATCCGCCGTCATCGAGCCACAGTGCCGGCATGAAATGAAAGATCATGCCCGGTTCAAGCACCGTCTTGTCGCCACGGCGGAACGACATGGTGCGTTCGCCCCAGTCCGGCGGATAGCTGAGCCCGATGGAATAGCCGGTGCGCGAGTCCTTGGAAAACCCGTGCCGTTCCAGCGTATCGTAAAACGCAATGGCGATGTCTTCGCAGGTGTTCCCGGGTTTGGCCTGCTCCAGCCCCTTGTCGACAGCCTCCAGTACTGCCTTTTCCGCATCAAGATACTTTTGCGGCACCTGGCCTAAAAACAATGTGCGCGACTGCGGGCAATTGTAGCGCCTGTAACACCCCGCTATCTCAAAGAACGTGCTCTCGCCGGATTTAAACGGCTGGTCGTCCCAGGTCAGGTGCGGGGCGGTGGCATCCATGCCCGACGGCAGCATCGGCACGATGGCCGGATAGTCGCCCCAGTGGCCGTTGGCGCCTTCAATCGACACCTTGTAGAGCTCCGCCACCAGCGCGTTCTTGGGCAGGCCCGGCTCTGCCATGTCGACAATGGCCGCATGCATGCGTTCCACAATGCCGGCAGCCCGGCGCATGAACTCGATCTCGTCGGGCGACTTGACGGCGCGCTGCCAGTTCACCAGGCCGTTCGCGTCGGTAAATCTGGCATCCGGCAAATGCGATTTCAGGCTCTCCCACGCAGCCGCAGTGAACCAGTAATTGTCCATTTCAACGCCGATGCGCGCGCCCTGCCAGCCGCGTTCGGCAATGACATCCGACAGATGATCCATCGGATGGCGTTCCGAGGACTGCACGAAATGATCGGGGTACCCGATGATGTTGTCATGTGCCATGAAGGCGGTCCTGTAGGCGCCGTTGGCATCCATCGACCGTCCCCACCACACCGGTTCACCTTCAAGACCCAGCAACACAGCCTGATGCACATAGAACGACCAGCCGTCATAGCCCGTCAGCCAGCCCATATTGGACGGGTCCGACACAATCACCAGGTCAAGCCCGCGCCTGCTCATTTCGGCGCGGGTCTTTGCAATGCGCGCGCGATACTCGTCATGTGAAAAATGCAATACAGCGTCACTCATTCTGATAGCCCCTCGACGATACGTGAATAGTCGGACAAGAATGCCGTGAGAAAGCATCCAAACGCAATGCAGGTTGGCAGGGTCAGGACCCCGATATGAGCAGAACTTTCGACATCGTGGTAATCGGCGGCGGCATGGCCGGGTTTTCGGCAGCCGCCGAGCTTGCAAAAACCCACAAGGTGTGTGTGGTCGAGCGCGAGCCACAGGCGGGCTATCACTCAACCGGCAGGTCTGCAGCCACCTTTGTGCCAAGCTATGGCCCGCCCGCCATCCAGGCGCTGGCCAGGGCAAGCGAGGCGTTTTTCGAAGCCGCTCCCAACGACTTTGCAGCAGCCCCGCTGCTGTCACCGCGTGGCGAGGTCATGATGATCGGGCCCGGAGATGAGGCCCACATGGCAGAGGGCGAAGCACTGGGCCTGCGCCCATTGCCGCTCGACGAGTTGAAACACATGGTGCCGTTGATTAAAACCGACGCACTGATCGCAGCCTTGAGCGACGATCATGCCCGCGACCTGGATGTGGACCTGCTGCTGCAGGGTTACATGAAACTGTTCAGGGCGCGCGGCGGCACAGTGGCGACCAACGCCGAGGTGACCGGTTTCACCCGGCACTATGGCGCATGGCAGGTGCAGACGTCCGATGGCGATTTGAGCACCGGCATGGTTGTAAACGCTGCCGGTGCCTGGGCCACAACCATTGCCGGACTGGCAAAGGCGCAGACAATCGAGATCACACCCAAGCGCCGCTCCGCCGTGCTGCTTGACCTTCCGGAAAGCGCCGGTGTCGATGAGTGGCCGTTGTGCTTCGGCGCCGGTGAAACCTTTTACTTCAAGCCTATGGGCGGCAAGCTGATGCTGTCGCCGGCCGATGCGACGCCGGTTGAGCCGCATGATGCCTGGGCCGACGACATGGCGCTGGCCGAGGCGGTCGAAAAATTCCACAAGGTGATCGATTTCGAAGTCACCCATATCGGCCATACCTGGGGCGGCCTGCGCAGTTTTGCCAAAGACGGCAATCCGGTTGCAGGCTTTGACGATGAGGTCGACAATTTCTTCTGGCTGGCCGGACAGGGCGGCTATGGCATCCAGACAGCACCGGCATTGTCCCGGCTATGCGCTGCACTGATCGACGGAAGACAGATACCCGATGATATTGCCGCCCAGGGACTTGAACCGACAACCATATCGCCTGCAAGGTTCGGCAATTGAACAAGAGGAAAAATCGAGATGAGTGATGGTGGCGTCAGCGTCGGTGAAGCGCTGGTTGGATTGCTGGAAGCTTATGGTGTAACCGATGTGTTCGGCATCCCCGGCGTGCACAATGTCGAAATGTACCGGGCCCTGCCGCGCTCGGGCATCACCCATGTCCTGACCCGGCATGAACAGGGTGCCGGTTTCATGGCCGACGGTTATGCAAGGGCATCGGGAAAACCCGGCGTGTGCTTTACCATTACCGGTCCGGGCCTCACCAACATCATGACCCCGATGGGCCAGGCTTACTCGGACTCCGTGCCCATGCTGGTCATTTCATCGACCCTGGACGTGAAGGACTGGGGCCAGGGCCGCGGCAGGCTGCATGAAATGCGCTCGCAGCTCAACGCCGCTGCCACCGTGTCGCAGATTGCAGCCACCTGTTACTCGGCCCGTGATGTTCAGGACAGGGTCGCTGAAGCGTTTTCGCTTTTCGCATCCGCCAGGCCCCGCCCGGTGTATCTTGAAATCCCGCTCGACGTACTCAAGCAACCAGCCGGCGATGGCTGGAAACCCCGCGCGCTGGCGTCGAAGCCGCAGGCCACGCCGGATCAGGTCGCGGACGCCGTTGCCAGACTGTCAGGCGCGGAAAGCCCGGTCATCATACTGGGTGGCGGTGCCCGCCATGCAGGCCGCGCCGCTGCCGAAATTGCCGAAAAAACCGGTGCCGTGATCTTCTCCACCATCGCCGCGAAAGGCGTCATACCGGATGACCATCCATTGCTGGCGGGTGCCGTCCTGCCAAATCCGTTGGCAACCAAGGTTATCATGGCGTCCGACGCCATACTGGCGGTGGGAACGGAACTGTCGGAGACAGACCTGTGGTATCAGACATTCGACATCACGACCGGCCTGATCCGGGTGGACATCGATCCCGCGTCGCTGGCCCGGCCCTATCCGGCTGACCTGCCGATCACCGGTGATGCATCCACAACCCTGGCTGCCATTTCCGCCGGGCTTCCGGACAATGACAAAACCGCTGCCAGCGCCGTGAAGGTCGCGGAATTGCGGATAGCCTGTGCCGACAGCGACGACGATTTGCGCCAGACCATCACTACAGTGCTGGACACGGTTCGCTCAGCCCTGCCCGCTGACACCATCGTCGCGTCGGACATGACCCAGATCGCCTACGCGGCCAACGAGGTGCTGAGGTTCTCGCAGCCCGACTGCTACCTGCACCCGGCCGGTTTCGGCACCTTAGGCTATGCGCTGCCCGCCGCGATCGGGGCGCGTGTCGCGTGCCCGGACCAGCCCGTCGTTGCCATGGCCGGTGATTATGGCGTGCAGTACACCATCAATGAACTGGGCACCGCCGCGGAACTGGCCAGGCCGCTGATCGTGCTTTTGTGGAACAATGACGCGCTGGGCCAGATCCGTGATGACATGGTCGACAAGGGTATCCAGCCCAACGCCGTCACCCTGGTCAATCCGGACTTCGCCGCACTGGCCAAAGCCTATAACTGCGAGGCGATCAGGCCGCAGACACTGGATGAACTGTCATCAGCGATAAAAGCCGGCCTCACTGCCCAGGGACCGGTGATCATCGAGGTCCGTCCCGCAATCGTGAAGGGCTGATAAAGTTGAGCATCCCCCACAATTGCGCCGTCATCTTTGATGTGGATGGTCCCCTCCTGCATTTGCGGAAGCCGGAAGAGGATGCCTTCTTTGCGCCTCTGGAAAAGGTGTTCGGCATCACCGGCCTGTCGCGCGACTGGGACAGTTACCGGGTCCGCAATGATCGCGACATCATCCACCAGGTGCTGAGCGATCATCTTGGTGACGGTTTTGAGCCTTCCCACTACGACGCCTTTGTCGACGCCTACGATGCGGAACTGAAGAACGGCTTCAGCAGTGGCAGGCTGGAAGTCAGCATCGTCCCGAAAGCCCCTGACATTGTCGGCGCGCTGGCCGCTACATCGGGGCTGGCACTTGGCATCGCAACCGCCAACCTGAGGTGCGCTGCGGAAATCCGGCTTCGTCAGGCCGGCATGTGGGACCATCTCAGCGCCTATCCGGGCACCGCTGACAAGAGCGGCCACAAGCACGAAGTCCTTGGCCGCGTGATTTCTGACCTGGCCCTGCCCGCCGACCGCATTGTCTATATCGGCGACAATCTCAACGATCTTGAAGCGGGACGAAAAAACGGCACCCACTTTATCGGCTTTCACGTACATCCAGAACGTCAACAGCGCCTGACCGACAACGGCGCCGAGTTCGTAACCGGTGATCACGATGAGACGCTTGCACTGATCACCGCGATGCTGACACTCGCCCCATGAGCGCAAGCCTGAACCTGAACGACGATTGCGCGGCAATGCTCTACGGCGATCAGGGCCCGGCGCTGCAGTTCGCCATGCAACTGGTGAAACGCGCCGCCAGTGCCATGGGTGCCAGTGAACTTGTCCCTGTGAGTTTCGCCCATATCGACGCCTGCTTTTATGCCGGCCGGGCCCATGTGGACTTTGCCCGCTTCATGCTCGAGGCAGGCGCAAAATTCAACATCCCGGCCTGGACCAACAACGGCCTGGTCAGTCTTACCGACGAAAATATCCGCGATCCGAAAACCGAAATGGCCCGGGGCGCAAAGGAACTGATGCAGCTTTATGCCAAGCTCGGCTGCCGCACCGTGTGGACCTGTGCACCGTACCAGCTTCCAGGCGGACCTGTTCTGGGCGACCATATAGTCGTTGGTGAAAGCAATGCAGTGAGTTTCTACAATGCCGCTGTCGGCGCTCGCACCAACAAGTATGGCGACTATCTGGACGTGGCCTGCGGACTGACCGGCTATGCCCCGCTTTCCGGCCTGCACACCGATGCGGGACGCCGTGCGCAGATCCTGTTCGATACCTCTGCGGTTCCCGACACTCTCAAACAGCAGGATATCTATTTCCACCTGCTGGGCACTTTCATCGGACAGAGCGCGGGCAAGCAGATTCCCGCCATTGATGCCCTTGACCCGGATGCGGGCGAAGATGCTCTGAAGGCGATATCTGCCGCCGCCGCTGCGGCCGGCGGGGTCGAACACTGGCACGGCATCGGACGCACACCGGAAGCGCCGGACCGGCAGACCGCCTTTGCCGGGCTCGATCCTGTCAAACGCGTGCCTGTCACTCTCGACACGCTCAGCGCCGCCCGGCGCAGCCTGACCAGTGCCAGCGACGGTCCGGTCGAAATGGTGGCTCTGGGCACACCGCATTTTTCGTTTACCGAGTTTGCAGACCTGGTGCCGATGCTACAGGGGCGCAAGATCAACCCGGCCACGAAACTGTATATTTCCACCAGCCGGCATGTCCGCGATCTTGCGGCACAAAACGGCTGGATTGACGCGCTTGAAAAAGCCGGCGCCGAGATCATCGTCGATACCTGCACCTATTTTTCACCCGCCGTGCGCGGCTGCAGGGGCCGTGTCATGACCAACGCCGCCAAGTGGGCCTGGTATGCGCCCGGCATGCTGGGGGTCGAGGTCTGCTTCGGCTCGCTTGCCGAATGCGCTGAAACTGCCGTCAGGGGCGAAGTTTGGCGTGACGCCAATCTGTGGCGGGAACTGGACTGATGGCTGTGCTGCAAGCAAGGGTACTGTATGAGGGAACCGCTGACGGGCCGGTGTTGTGGCTTGATGAACCACTGAGTTTCTGGGGCGGGTTCGATCCGGCAACCGGCATCATCGTCGACAACAATCACCCGCAAAACGGCAAGTGCCTGACAGGGACGATCCTGGTCCTGCCCGGCACGCGAGGCTCCGGCGGCACGCCCGGCGGCGTGGCCGAGGCCATTCGCCTCGGCACCGCACCACGAGCGGTCATCATGCAGGCAGGCGACGCCAATGTTATGATCGGTGCCGCCGTGGCTGAAAAACTGTACGGGCTGATCTGTCCGGTGCTGGAATTGTCAGGCGCAGGGTTTGCTTCTCTGCGCCATGCCGGACAGGCGAGCGTGACTTCCGAAGGACAGATTATCGTCTAGCCGCAAGGCGCTGTTCGGTGTAACCGTTCAATCCAATTGACTTAGGAGGAAACCAGGCATGGATAAGTTCACAGGCGGTTGCACATGCGGCAATGTCCGCATCGTGGCGTCGGGCCAGCCTTACCGTGTCGGTCTCTGTCACTGTCTCGACTGCCGCAAGCATCACGGGGCGCTTTTTCACGCGTCCGCGATCTTTCCCGAAGATGCAGTGACGATACACGGCGAAACGAGAGACTATGCCGGCCGGTTCTTCTGTCCCCGCTGCGGGTCGTCCGTTTTCGCCCGCTCGGCGGACGAAATCGAGGTGAACCTGGGGTCCCTGGATGCCCCCGACCGGTTGATGCCGACCTACGAAAGCTGGGTCATCCGCCGCGAGGCCTGGTTGCCGCCGTTTCCAATCGCAAACCGATACGACCGCGACCGTGACGACACCGGCCGCACCGAGGAATAGATCGCCCTGACCACTTCAGGGTTCTACATTCCTCAACTCATGCTTGCGGCGGGTCATGTAGTCTTTCAGGGCCTCATCCACCGCGTCGTCCATGGGCGGTTCTTCGTAAACCTCCAGCATCTGCTTCCAGACGACATTGGCACGCTCGGTGGCGGTTTTGGAACCGGCCTCTTCCCAGTTCTCAAAGTTGCGCCAGTCCGACACCATCGGCTGGTAAAATGCCGTCTCAAACCGGTCCAGCGTGTGCTGTTCACCAAAGAAGTGCCCGCCCGGTTCCACACCGGCTATTGCGTCCACACCCAGCGCCTCGTCACTCATGTCCATGGGCGCCAGTGCAGCAACCCATTGCCGGATCATTTCAGCGTCGATCACACACTTCTCCATGGAGGCCGACAGTCCGCCTTCAAGCCAGCCCAGGCCATGGTGCACGACATTGGCATGCCCCATGATCACCGCCCACAAAGACATGGCGGTCTCATAGGTTGACTGCGCATCCACACAGTTGGACGCGTTCACGTTTGAAGACCGGTACGGCAGTTTGAAATAGCGCGCGATCTGGCCGCCGATCAGCACCGCCTTGACATATTCCGGCGTCCCGAAGGCAGGCGCGCCGGACTTCATGTCCACATTGGAGGTAAACCCGCCAAACATCACCGGTGCGCCCGGATTGGCCATCTGTGACAGGGCGATCACCGCCAGCGCTTCTGCAGTCTGCTGCACCAGCGCTCCGGCCACCGTCACCGGGCTCATGGCTCCGGCCAGCGTGAACGGCGTAACAGCCACCGCCTGGCCATATTCACCGAAACACAACAGGCCGTCGAGCAGTTCCTCATCCACGCGGCGCGGACTGTTGACATTGAACGATGTCAGCAGTGAGCACTCGGTCTTGAGCTGGTCAAGGCTGACTCCACGCGCAATGGCCACCATCTCGATGGCGTCGCGCGCCCGGAACTCCGATACCGTGCGCACAAACGCCGAGCGGTCAGTGTATTTCAAAATGGCATAGGCATTGTCCAGATGCCGGGTCGGCACCGGCAGGTCCATCGGCTCTACGATGGAGCCACCCATGGTGTGACACACGCCGAGCGCATGGTTCAGCTTCACCAGATCAACAAGCGCATCGTAAGTGCCCGGGCGCCGGCCATTATCCAGGTCGTTGATGTTGGGCGGTGACCCGACAGTGTTGAAGTTGATGTAGTTGCCGCCCATCACCGTATTGCGCTCAGGGTTGCGTCCATGCACGGCGAAGGTTTCCGGCGCAAGGCCGACAAAGTGTTCAACCGTTGCACGATCCATGCGCGCCACGCCGGTTTCGCGATCAACTGCGCAGCCGTTCTTATCCAGTATGTCCAGGCATCGGGCGGACAGGAATTCCAGGCCGGATTCCTGCAATACCCTGAATGCTGCATCAATCAGCCGGTTGAGATCATCCTGGCCGAGCAGCTCGACAGGCGGCAGCGGATTTCGGAATACCCCGATCGGTTGCGGCAATTGTCCCGCAGACCGGTCCGGCCGACTGCCGCCCCTTGCTCTGCGTCTTCCACCTTCGCGTGCTGACATGATAGCGTCCTTTGGCTGGCAAACACGGTCGTTGCTTGCCCCTTGAACGCTAGGCCCGCACCACATCGCCAACATGACCAGCGAGGACAAATTCTTGGCATTACGGGACACTCATTGACAATTTCTCCAAACCAAGATGAAACCAGCCCTTATACCAAAGGAAGTAGTTATTGACCCGACTATTCAAACCAAACCATCTGCAACAACTGGAAGCTGAAAGCATTCACATCATGGACGAAATCGCCGCGCAAAGGCTGGTTTTGAAACGCGGGGCTGGCCGGGTCATGGACCGCGACCATCCCGAATCGATGAAAAACAAGAAGCAGGAAGGTTATTTCTGATGCAGACCCCTGACCTCACTGCCGACAATGTCGAAGCCTACCTGGTCGGGCAGTCAGCCACGGACGGGCTGCGCTTCATTACCTGCGGATCGGCGGGTGACGGCAAGTCCACCCTGATCGGCCGGATGTTGTATGATGCGAAACTGACCCCTGACGACCAGTCATCGGCCCCTGAAGCAAGCTCCGGCCCCATCGGCACGCAAGGTGACAATGTTGACTTCGCATTGCTGGTTGACGGGCTTGCCGCCGAACCTCAACAGGGCACGACCATTGATGTCGCCTACCGTGCGTTCACCACACCCAGCCGCAAGTTCATGGTGGCCGACACGCAGGGCCACGAACAATACACCCGCAACATGGCCACCGCCGCGTCAACCGCTGACCTTGCGGTGCTGCTGGTCGATGCAACCAGGGGCATCCTGACCCAAACCCGCCGCCATGCCTACATCGTGACACTGCTCGGCATCCGGCAACTGGTGCTTGCGGTCAACAAGATGGACCTGGTGGACAATGACGAAGCCACCTATCGCACCATCGAAGCGGACTTTATCGCGTTCGCCAAGGAGATCGGGGCAGACCATGTGACCTGCATTCCGGTGTCCGCACTGACCGGTTGCAATGTTGCCAAAAACAGCCCTGAAACGCCCTGGTATGACGGTCCGTGCCTGCTACAGCATCTCGAAACCGTGGATATGGCGCATCCCGATCATGACCAGCCCGCCCGCCTGCCGGTTCAGTTGGTAAGCCGTCCCGACAGCACCTTCCGGGGCTTTGCCGGTACCCTGGTATCAGGCACGCTTAAGCCGGGCGACAAGGTGAAAGTGCTGCCGTCAGCACGTGAAAGCAGGATTGCCCGCATCGTTACCCACGGTGGCGATCTGGAGCAGGCGCAAGCCGGTCAGGCCATTATGGTGACACTGGTTGACGAAATCGAAGCCGGCCGCGGCAGCGTCATTTGCTCCGCCGATGACCCGGTGGAGGTCGCTGACCAGTTTGAGGCCCAGATACTGTGGATGGGCGATGAACCCATGCTGCCAGGCAGGCCCTACCTGGTAAAGCAGGGTGCCCGCACAGTGTCGGCGCAATTCGCGCAACCCAAATACGAGGTCAACGTCAACACGCTGGAGCACACCGCCGCAAAGACCCTGGAACTCAATCAGATCGGCATGTGCAATATCAACCTTGATGAGCAATTGCCGTTCACCGCCTATGTCGACAACCGCGACCTGGGTGGCTTCATTATCATTGACCGCATCAGCAACACGACGGTCGGTCTCGGACTGATCAACTTTGCGCTCAGACGGGCCAGCAACATTCACTGGCAGGCACTTGATATCAACAAGGGGACACGCGCCGCCACCAAGAACCAGCAGTCAACGGTGCTGTGGTTCACCGGCCTGTCAGGCTCCGGCAAGTCGACCGTCGCGAACATAGTCGAAAAGCGCCTCACTGCCATGGGCCATCACACCTATCTGCTCGATGGCGACAATGTGCGCCATGGCCTCAACCACGACCTGGGCTTCACCGATGCCGACCGGGTGGAGAACATCCGCCGCGTCTCCGAGGTGTCGAAACTGATGGCGGATGCCGGCCTCATCGTCCTGGTATCCTTCATCTCTCCGTTCCGGGCGGAGCGCCGCATGGCGCGCGACATGCTGGAGGACGGTGAGTTCATCGAAGTCCATGTCGACACGCCTCTGGAGGTCTGTGAAGCCCGCGACGTGAAGGGACTGTACGCCAAGGCCCGTGCCGGCGAGATCAAGAATTTCACCGGCATCGACAGCGATTACGAAAAGCCGGAAAATGCCGAAATCACCATCAACACGGCGGAAAAGTCACCCGAAATAACCGCCGGGGAGATTGTTGATCACCTGGAGAACAGCGGAAGACTGAAACCGGCATGAACAATGAACCTGTGAAACTGACCTGGCTGAGCGGGCCCGATATCGACCGGCTGGCCATGACCAATGATGAAATAATCGCTGCGGTCGAACAGGGTCTTGTGGCCCAGGGCACGCCGGATGGTGCTGTGATCGAACCCCGCATGCATCTGACACCAGACCCTGCCTTCAACGGGCATTTCAATGTACTGCGCGGCTATGTGGCGCCGCTCGATCTGGCCGGAGTTAAAATTGTCGGTGATTATGTCGACAATTACAAAAGAGGCCTGCCGTCGGAAATGGCGCTGTTAAACCTGTTTGATCCGCAAACCGGCATGCCGCGCGCCATTCTCGATGCAACCCTGATCACCGATGCCCGCACCGGTGCACTGACCGCCATCGGCGCAAGGCATCTGGCGCGCAAGGGATCAAAGATCCTCGGCCATGTCGGCGCCCGCGGCACGGCCTACTGGAACGTCCGCCTGCTCGATCACCTGTATGATTTCGACGAAATCAGGGTGCATTCCCGGCGTCCGGAAAGCCGCGAGGCCTTTGCGGCAAGACTGGAAACCGATCTGGGCAAGAAAATCATCGTGACCGACAACTGGCGCGATTGCCTGGAAGGCGCCGATATCATGGTCGAGGCATCCAGGCTGGCCGAACGCGAGGAACTGTTCAAGGCAGACTGGGTGAAACCGGGCACATGCGTCATCCCTTATGGCACCGTGTCCGCGCTGGATATCGGCATGACGGACATCATGGACAAGGTGGTCATCGATGACTTCAGCCAGTTCCGGGCCGGAAAGCTCGGAGCCTTAAGGCCGCATATCAATGCCGGCCTGGTATCCGAAGACACCGTGCACGGCGAGCTCTGCCAGATCGTCACCGGCGCAAAACCGGGCCGCGAACGTGATGACGAAACCATCCTGTTCTGGCATCGCGGCCTGTCACTGTCCGACATTGCACTGGGCGCCGCCATGCTGAAAAAGGCTGAAAAACTGGGGATAGGCCAGCAATTGGTCTATCGCTAGAGCCCTTTCGCCAGGCCACCCATCAGGACCAGTTCGCAGGCAACAGCCTCCACCTCCCGGCCAATTGGCCGGTCATCATCCAGAAACGCCGACAGGGCTCTCACCTGCTTGTGTACTTCAGCCACTCGCGGCGCGACGCCGTCGGGTTCTGCCAGATCCAGCGCCTGGGCGCCGGCCAGCAATTCATAGGCCAGGAGATAGCTCAATTGCTCGCACAACTGCATCAGCTTCGATGCCGCCAGCGGTGTAAACGTGGCAGCGTCCTCCACGCCGACAGCATTGAAACTGGGTACAACCGGCACCGGGTTGGCAAGATGAATGATGCTGGCCCGCAGAGCCTCAACCGGCTTGAGCAGCGGTCCGAAACCGGCTCTGTCGGTTGCTGCCGAAGACAGCAACGGCGCAAGGCCCGACATGTCAGGCGTACACAGCCGATGGATGCGCGATACAGTGTCGTTGGCGAGAACCGCGAGCGTCCGCGCTGTCGTATCAAGCGCCTGGCTCAGCCATGGCGTGTGATAGTTGCCGGTTGAGACAATCCGGTTCTCGGCCAGAAGCACCGCAGGATTATCTGGTGCATGGTTGATCTCAACGTCAATGGCGGCTTCCAGTACCTCCAGCGCTGCATGGACGGCGCCGTTGGTCTGAATGATCGAACGCAGGGAAATCGGATCCTGCAGCCGCCGCGCCGCGCCTTCCTGCATCAGGGCACTGCCGTCCAGAAGGTCGCGAAACGTTTTGGCGGTTTCCACCTGACCGGCCTGCGGCCTGATGGCCGCGGCAGCGCAGCCAAGGGGCGACACATTGGCTCTGAAACCTTCCATCACCAGGGCTGCTGATATGTTGGCGGCATCCAGCACGGTGCGGGCAGAGCGTGCCGCCAGGCAGGCGAACGCGGCCGAATGAGCCTGGTTGTTGCACAGGACCAGCCCGTCTTTCGGTCCCAGCACCAGCGGCTCCAGGCCTGCCTTGCGCAAGGCGTCCGCGCCCGGCATGCGCTCGCCCTCGAAAAACGCATCGCCGTCTCCCGCCAGGGCGTGCGGGATCGCAGCCATGACCACCAGGTCCCCGGCACCGATGGATCCGGTTGCCGGCACCACCGGCGTAAACCCTGAATTCAGCGCATTGAGCAAAGCGTCTGCAACAGCCGGACTGGCACCGGCCTCGCCGCTCAGCAGCGTGTTCAGCCGGACCAGCATCGCGGCACGAGCCGCGGAAACCGGTAAAGGTTCGCCGATCGCCTGGGCCCGGCCGCGAACCATCCTGGTTGAGAATTCCGCCGCCTCGTCAGCCGTCAGCATGTCGGTTGCCCGCACGCCCAGGCCGGTATTCAGGCCGTAAGCGGGGATATTGTCGGTAAAGTAGCGCTCCACCACGGCTCGCCCCTCTGCCATGCGCTCACGGCATTCCTGCGCAACTTCCACCCGGCGGCCATCGACGGCTACAGCTTCCACGTCGGAAACTCTCAACCCCCTGCCGGTCAGGCGCAGCGGTTTATCCGTCGCGTCAGGGACAGCTGTGCCGGCGATAAGCCGGGCCAGATTTACCACCGCGCGCTGATGCTTGCCGGTCATGATCTGCTTGCCGGCCTGCGTCGCTTCCACTGAAAATGTCAACCGGCGGCCATCGGCCGAGATCAGTTCGGCAGCAACATCAACCGGCAGGTCCGGATTGGCGGCACCGACATGCTGCATGTCGAATCCCACACCGACGCTAGCCTCACCCTCATCGAACAACTGGTCCATTGCATAACAGCAAGCCATTTCGAGATAACCGATGGTGGCAGGCGACGACACAACATCGACGCCGGTATTGCCAAGGGCAGACGCAAGGTCAGATGGTTTCGAGTGCACCTGTCCCTTGTAGGAGATACCGGGCTTGGCTGGTTTCATGGCACACTGGCTCCGGGCTTGGGATCATCATTGTGAACCGGTTCGCCGGGCGGCGACGGGCTTATCACACCGCCTGAATCCTGGATGAACTTGTTCGACCGCACCAGCTTGTCGCGCATATTGCGGGCGAAGCTGCCTTCAAGAGCCACGCCGATGTCGGTGTTCTTCTTCACCAGCTGACGCAGTTGGTCGGCCTCGATGGCCCAGTATCGCGCCGCCTTGTTGACCTTGACGGTTGCGCTTGCCGGTTCGCCGCGCAGGGCCGTCATCTCGCCGATGAATGCACCGGGTTCACACACAGCTACGGCACGGCCCCCGGAAATCACCAGCGCCTGCCCGGTTGCAAGATACACCAGATGGCTGACCGGCTGACCTTCCGTTGTCAGCTCCGTGCCGATGTCACCGGATATCCAGATGCCGCGATTGAGAAGTTTGCGGCGATCGGACATCGACAGGCTCGGCAAATGGTTTCGCATGAACACCGTTTCTTCCTCGGAAAACCGCGCCGAGCGGTTCTGGTGCCAGGTGATGGCAAGCTGAACCGCGTTGACCACTACAAGCAGGCTTTCCCAGAAAACACCTATCGGGTCTTTCAGCCAGAACAGTGCATAGGCGATTGCAATCGTTGCCGACAGGATGACGAAAATCCGCAGCATGAACATGCGTCGCATGAGCATCGACACCACCAGCAGCAAATACGCAAAGTGCCCCACCATTCCGCCGGTGGAGAAGGCTGATTCAAGTGTCAGTTCCACGAAACTTACCAGTCAAAATTGCATTACATCAGGACGTTATAGACTCAATCGATCGATTGCCCACCTGTTATAGGCAACTCGCCACCTCAATCCAGCACCGTTTTTCCGTGGACAGATAAGCAGCACGTTCAGCGGCCTGCACCACAAGGTAATCCGACGCTTCGTTTTCCAGCTCAGCTCCGTCCAGCATGTGGTCGGCTACGTGGGCACACAGGTTGAACACGCAGTCACCGCCAAACACCGTATCCACAAAATCGCATGGCACCCGTGTCTCCGCAATGCTGCCGTGTTGACGCAACCACAATTCACCCTGCCCGGTAAGCCGCAAACTGGCCTCAGCGCCCTCGATCAGCATCTCACCCATGGTGCGGCGTGTATTGTCTGCTGCATGATCAGCCAGCCTGTTGCCGTCCAGCACACCGCGCACACCGTCGGGAAGGTCGAACAGGACAATGCCGGCATCTTCTCCGGCAATGACCGGGTTGAGGCGCCGCAAGTCCGCCAGAACCGCTGTCGGATTGCCGAACAGATAACGAAAGGTATCGATCCAGTGCACGCCGGTTTCATGGATCAGCAGTTTCGGCATCTTCTGGAAATACGGTTGCCGCGCCAGATAGGCATCCGGCCCCTGCCCATCACCGGGTCGCAGGCGATAGGTGATCTGGTAGACCTGCCCCAACGCCTTTTCGTCGAGTAATTGCCTGGTCTTGCGGTACCAGGGCTGGAAGCGAAAATTTTCATGTACGGCAATGAAACGCCCGGCCTTTTGCGACAAGACAACTGCTTCATGCGCCTCGTCCGGTGTCTGGCAGAACGGTTTCTGGCAGATCACTGCAACATTATTGTCCATGCAGGTCCGGATCAGAGCCAGATGTGACGGCGGCGGCGTGACGATATCCACCAGGTCGGGCCGGGTGTCGGCCAGCATGTCAGCCACATCCGTATAGGCGGCAACACCATGGGTCTTGGCGGCTGTTTCGGCAGCCTCCGCATTCATGTCGCAAATACCGGCCAGTTCGACACGATCCATGCGCATCCAGGCCTCATGGTGCAGTTGGGCGAAATAACCCGCGCCGACCACGGCCACTTTCAGGTTGTTCATCGCACGAGGTCCTTCGCCTGCAGCAGAGGCGTGATGTCCGCAGTCCAGTGAGGCAGCGGATGTCCGGCGACCGGCATGGTGAAGGAGGCAATACTGTCGCCCAGCAGACAGCCGAGATAGGCGGTCTTCAGGTCCGCGCCGCCAAATGCCAGATTGGAGATATTGCGCAATCGCTGCGACTTGACGCCGTCGAGATGCGGCCTGCCCATGTCACTTGCCTGATAGGCTTCCTCGACCCAGGCCAGATGATCCGGATCGACATCCTGCAGCCAGATCGTCTGCTGCCCGTCTTCCTGGATGCGAACCACGCAATTGGAGACAATCGAGGTCACCCACGCATTGCCCTCCACATCAAATGCCAGGCCATCGGGAAATATCCCGGCACCGAACTCGCATACGGTCTCGCGCTTGCCGAGCTTGCCTCTTCCCGTCACCTTGAACCGGGACAGCCTGCGAACGAAGGTTTCATTGACGTACAGCCAGCGCCCGGACGGATGCAGCATGCATTCATTGGTGTATCCGAGACCGTCGGCGGCAATCCGCGCTGCGCCTCGATAGGGAATATGTACGATGAAACCGTCATCCACATCCCTGCGATAGCCGAGCGCCCGTGGCACACGGCGTGTCGACACCGTCAGGAACAAGCCGCTGCCGCCGTCAGAGATAACGAAATTGCACGGTGGCAGTTTTGCTCCGTCCACTTCGTCCAGGACAGTGTCGGTCGTTCCATCCGGGTGCAGCCGGAACAGGCCGCCGGCTTCATCACCTAGGTGGGCCAGCAGAACACTGCCGCCGCCTTCCAGAGCAATCCCATTGGGTCGCAGCGGATCGTCCTCGCGACGGTCTGTGGCCAGATGTCTGATCGACCCGCCATGTGGTGCAACAAGGCTGACGCCACCGGCGCCGGTCCAGTCCGGCACGATAAGCAACCCGGACGAATGCGCCAGCACACATTCCGGACGCTTCAGTCCCGATCCAATGAAGTCGATATCATCAAGATGGATCATGCTGATCTAGTGGCTTTCGCGCGGAATCTCCGCGCCTGACTTGCCAACCAGAAAATCCAGGTCACACCCGGTATCGGCCTGCATGACATGATCTTCATGCAGTTTGGCATATCCGCGTGCCGGGCTCTCCAGCGGCACCCATTCGGCCCGGCGCTCGGCAAGTTCGGCATCAGGCACATCAAGGTGCAGCCGGCGCCCCTTCACATCCAGTTCGATCATGTCACCCTCGCGCACCAACGCCAGCGGACCGCCGGCGGCGGCTTCCGGTGCCACATGCAGCACCACCGTTCCGTAGGCGGTGCCGGACATGCGGGCATCGGAAATGCGCACCATGTCGGTGACACCTTTCTTGAGCAGTTTTGCCGGCAGCGCCATATTGCCCACCTCGGAAAATCCCGGATACCCCTTGGGTCCGCAATTCTTCAACACCATGATCGAGTTTTCATCAATGTCGAGTTTCGGATCGTCAACCCGCGCCTTGTAGTCGTCGATATCCTCAAACACCACCGCCCGGCCCCTGTGCTGCATAAGGCCGGCGGTCGCGGCAGACGGTTTCAGGACCGCGCCGGACGGAGACAGGTTGCCGCGCAGCACGGCAATGCCGCCTTCCTCCTTGAACGGTTTTTCAAACCCGTGAATCACGTCGCGGTTGTAGCAGGTCGCATCCTTGATGTTGGCCCACTGCGTCCTGCCGTTCACGGTCTTTGCCGACTTGTGCAGGAGACCGTTTTCCGCCAGTTCCTTCATCACCACAGGCAGGCCGCCGGCATAAAAGAAATCCTCCATCAGGTATTTGCCCGACGGCATCAGGTTGACCAGGCACGGCACGTCCTGGCCGAACCTGTCCCAGTCTTCCAGCGACACTTTTACGCCCATGCGTCCGGCAATGGCCAGCAGGTGGACAACGGCATTTGTAGACCCGCCAATGGCACCATTGACCCGGATCGCGTTTTCAAACGCCTTGCGGGTGAGGATTTTTGACATGCGCAGATCTTCATCCACCATTTCGACTATGCGCCGGCCGACCATGTGCGCCAGCACGTTGCGCCGCGAGTCAGCTGCCGGAATGGCGGCGTTGGACGGCAATCCGAGGCCCAGCGATTCCACCATCGAGGCCATTGTCGACGCGGTTCCCATGGTCATGCAGTGGCCAACCGAACGCGACATGCAGGCTTCGGCCTCAGTCATCTGGTCGAACGTCATGGTGCCGGCCTTCTGGCGTTCGACGAACTTCCATACATGGGTCCCGGACCCTATGGTTTCATCACCAAAGCGGCCATTGAGCATCGGCCCGCCCGACAGCACCAGGGTCGGCAGGTCACATGATGCAGCCCCCATGATCAGCGCAGGGGTGGTCTTGTCACAACCGACCAGCAGCACCACGCCATCAATCGGATTGGCGCGGATCGATTCTTCGACGTCCATTGAAACCAGGTTGCGGAACATCATCGTGGTCGGCCGCATCAGCGTTTCACCAAGCGAGGTGACCGGAAACTCCACCGGGAATCCGCCAGCTTCGTATATGCCGCGCTTCACCCGTTCAGCCAGCACCCGGAAATGCGCATTGCACGGCGTCAGTTCCGACCAGGTATTGCAGATGCCGATCACCGGGCGGCCGTCAAACAGGTGATGCGGCAGGCCCTGGTTCTTCATCCAGCTGCGATGGTGAAACCCGTCCATGCCCTTCTGGCCGAACCAGTGCTTGGAGCGCCCCTTCGGCGCCAGCGGATCCTTGTCTGACTTGGACGCCAGCGACTTGCCGCGATAAACCGTTTTCCTAGCCATGATCATAATCCTCGATGTAGTGATGCACGATGTCGTCCAGTGAGGCGTCTTTCGGCAGGCCGAGCGCCAGTGCCCGGGCATCATCGGTCGCCACCGGCCACGACCTGACAATAGCCTCGATGAACGGGTCGGGCTCCACCGTTATTTCGCCCAGCTTGCGATTATGGGCCACCCGCTTCAGCGCGTCGACCATATCGGCAACCGTCACATCCATGGACGGCAGCGACACCGCACGGTCATCACCCAGCTTTTCCGGCGGCAGTTCATGCAGCGCCAAAATACCTTCGACAATATTGCGATAGCCCAGAACCGGCATCACGGTTTCCAGGTTGACCGGCAAGGCGCACGGCTCTCCCTTCAACGGTTCCCGGAACACACCAGATGCAAATGACGACGCTGCCGCATTGGGCGCACCGGGCCGCACGATAACCGTCGGCAACCGCGCCGACCGCCCGTCCAGAAATCCCTTTCGCGTATAGTCATTGATCAGCAGTTCGCAACACGCCTTGGTCATGCCATAGGTGGTCTGCGGCGTCTGCTTACCCTGATCGCCCACCACATCGGGCATGTGGTCGCCGCCGAACACCGCAATGGATGACGCAAAAACCAGCCGCGGTGTGGAAGATCTGGCCCGAAGTGCCTCGAAAATATGCATGCCGCCGGTCAGGTTGACGCTGATGGCCAGGTCAAAATCCTTTTCGCCGCCACCCGACACAACCGAAGCAAGATGAAACACCGAGATGTCATCACGATCGATCAGCCCGTCAATGGTCGCCTTGTCGGAGATATCCCCGGTTACCATCGTCACCTGGCCATCAAGCTGCATCGGCAGCGGATCCGGCGCCATCACGTCAAACAGCACTACTTCGTCAACCGGGGTTTGCGTTCCATCCGGGCCCGCCAACGTTCCCTTGTCGATAATCCGTCGCGCCAAGCGCGCACCAACGAACCCGGTGCCACCGGTGATAACAACTTTCATAGGACATTTGCCTCCGACCGCTCTTTATTTGAGATGAATAGTGTTTTATGCGGATGCAGAAACCTGCCACATTGTTGGCAAGGCTCAAACCACAAATCCCGCAGGGAGGGAATAAAATGGCAGGTAAACTCAAGGGCAAGACCGCTTTGGTCACGGCGGCCGGTCAGGGCATCGGCAAGGCGGCCGCCATCGCCATGGCCCGTGAAGGTGCGAAGGTATTTGCAACCGACATCAACAAGGACGCTCTCGCCCAGGTAAAGCAGGAACAGCGTGGCATCCGCACCTACCTGCTCGACGTCACCAAGCCCCGGCAGGTGGCGAAAGTGGTAGAGCGGGTCGGTCCCGTCGGCATCCTGTTCAACTGCTCGGGCTTCGTGCATCACGGCACCATTCTGGAATGTGACGACGCTGCCTGGGATTTCTCCTTCGACCTGAACGTAAAATCCCAGTACCGGATGGCCAGGGCAGTTTTGCCCGGCATGCTGGAAAACGGTGGCGGCTCCATCATCAACATGGCTTCAGTGGCGTCATCCATCAAAGGCGCGCCTTCGCGCTTCGTCTATGGGGCGACCAAGGCTGCGGTGATCGGCATGACCCGGTCCATCGCCATCGACTTCATCAAGCAGAATATTCGCTGCAACGCCGTTTGCCCCGGCACCATCGACACACCATCGCTGCGCCAGCGGGTTGAAAAACTCGGCGAGGACATGGGCGGTTACGACAAGGCACGCGAATGGTTCCTGGCACGCCAGCCAACCGGCGCCCTTGCCACGGCCGAGGATGTCGCCGGGCTGGTTGTCTATCTTGCGTCCGATGATGCCACCTTCGTCACAGGGCAAAATCACATCATCGACGGCGGCTGGTCGATCTAGTTCCGAAGGACATCACACGGCGAGCGCCACCCCGTCATGGCCGGGGTCAGCACCGCCGTCCATTGCACCATCAACAATCCGGATACCATGTACCGCCCCGATGCCGAAGGTCAGGGCAGACCGGATCACCTCGTATCCGTCTTTCTGCAGCGGTTCAACGACGTAGTCCGGAATGCGGTTGGTGATATCGATCGCATTCGATGTCGAGGAAAACCGTGGTGCGGAAACCGCCTGTTCCATGGTCATGCCAAAGTCGAGCACGTTGAGAAGACCCTGCAGCACGCCCATGGCGATCTGGGTGCCGCCGGGAGCGCCGATGACCACATGCGGCTTGCCGTTGCTGAAGACAATGGTCGGGCATACGGAGGAAAACCGGCTTTTGCCGGGTGCAATTGAACCGGCCCAGCCCGGGCGCGGATCAAACACCCCCATGCAGCCATTGTACATGAAACCCAGCCCGTCGGTGATGACGCCGGACGGCATGCCCAGCGAATGGGTCATGGTCACGCAATTGCCGTGCCGGTCCACGACCGCGACATGGGTTGTGTCTTTCGGTTCCGGCGGCAGGTCGAGCCGCTCTACAGACGCCCGCTCACCCGCCTTGATGCGCTCGGCAATAGCGGTGGCATGCTGCCCGGATATCAGCCGCTCCAGAGGCACGTCATAAAACGCCGGATCACCGACAAAATTGTCTTTGTCGGAGGTGGCCGCCTTCATCGCCTCGCACACAATCCGTATGTACTCGGTGGTGTTGTGACCGATCCCGGCCAGGTCGAAATTCTCCAGAATGTTCAGCATCTCGACCACCATGATGCCGCCGCCGGGCGGATGGTTGGTGGCAATGTCAAAGCCGCGATAGCTGCCACGCAACGGGTCGGTCCGCACCGTCTTGTAGGCCTTGAGGTCTGCCAGCGTCATCAGGCCGCCATGGGCCTTGAAGTCATCGGCGATCTCTTCGGCCATGTCACCGGAATAGAAAGTCTCCGCGCCGTCTTTCGCCACCCGTTGCAGGGTGGTGGCAAGGTCGGGATTGGCAACATGATCCCCGATCCGCTTCACTGAGCCGTCGGGGCGGAAATAAGCCTGCGCGCCGGTTCTGGAAAACCGCAACCGGTCGGCAACATCGACCCGGCCAAGGTCCGCCCCATGGGTCCACCAGTGATGCACGTGCGGGCGCACATGAAACCCGGACCTGGCCTGAGCGATGGCCGGTGCGCAGATGTCGGGCCAATCCATGGTGCCGAACTCGTCTGCCGCTTCCGAATAGGCCTTCAGCGACCCCGGTGTGGTGACCGCCTGATAGCCCAGGTCATTGACATTGCCCTTGAGCACAAACCCGAACCCGTCTCGGGTTTCGCCTTCCAGAAGGTCAAGCCACATATCCGGCGTGGCAGACAGGGGCGTATTGCCGTGAAAATCAATGTTGGTGTGAATACCCTTGCCCGGCATGTAGATCTGGCAGGATCCAAAGCCGGCAATGCCACACATCTGCGGATCAACAACACCCTGGACCAGTGCCGCCGCCATGGCCGCATCTATGGCATTGCCGCCCCGCTTCAACACCCGCGCGCCTGCTTCTGATGCTTCCGGCTGCGCGGTAACGATCATTGCCCCCTCGGTGCTGCTCATGGCCTGCTCCCTGTCATGCGGCGCGTACTACTCTGCGGCATTTGCCTCAACGGTATCTGCGCCGGCAATAAAGCCACCAGACTGGCGTGCCCACAAGCTGGCGTAAAGTCCCTTGGCTTCCAGCAGTTCAGCATGGGTGCCTTCTTCAACGATGACACCCTTGTCCATGACCACGAGCCGGTCCATGGCGGCAATCGTGGACAGTCTGTGGGCGATGGCCAGAACCGTCTTGCCCTGCATCAGGCCTTCGAAACTCTCCTGGATGACCGCTTCCACCTCCGAGTCCAGGGCACTGGTCGCCTCGTCCAGGATCAGGATCGGTGCGTCTTTCAGCAATACCCGGGCAATGGCGATGCGCTGACGCTGCCCGCCGGACAGTTTGACACCGCGTTCACCCACATGGCTGTCATAGCCGGTGCGCCCGTGCATGTCTTCAAGGCCCGGAATGAAGCCGTCGGCGGCGGCCCGGCGCGCAGCCTCCTTAACCTCGTCCAGCGGCGCATCGGGCCGGCCATAGCGAATGTTGTCTGCAATCGACCTGTGCAGCAGCGATGTGTCCTGGGTCACCATGCCGATATTGGCCCTGAGCGAGCTCTGGGAAACCTCGGCAATATCCTGTCCGTCAATCAGGATGCGTCCGGTCTCCAGGTCGTAAAACCGCAGCAACAGGGACACCAGGGTCGACTTGCCGGCACCCGACCGCCCGACAATGCCAAGTTTCTCACCGGGCTTAACCGTCAGCGACAGGTCATCGATGATGCCCTCGTCAAGCTCTTCACGGTCCTTGCCGTAGTGAAACCCGATAGCGTCGAACTTGATCTGCCCCGAACTGACCTCAAGCGTCGGTGCGCCGGGCTTGTCCACGACAGACACGGTTCGCGAAATGGTCTCGATGCCGTCCTGCACCACGCCGATGTTTTCAAACAGGCCGGACACTTCCCACATGATCCAGTGCGCCATGCCTTTCAGGCGCAGCACCAGGCCGATGGCAAACGCTATGGCGCCTGCGGTAATGGCACCGGTAGACCAGAGCCACAAAGACATAACGCTGACGCCGAACAGGTTTATGGAGTTGAGCACGTTGAGCGTGGTGATCAGCAGGGTCGAAAGCCGCATCTGACGGTGAACATTATCGAGAAACGGCTCCATGCCGGCGCGCGCATAGCGGTCTTCAAACTCCGTGTGAGCGAACATTTTTACGGTCGGAATGTTGGTGTAACTGTCCACAATCCTGCCGGTTACCACCGAGCGCGCATCAGCCTGTGCCTTGGACACGCGTTTCAGCTTCGGCACGAAATAGTAAAGTGCTGCAAGATAGCCGATCAGCCATACAACCATGGGCATTGCGAGCCGCCAGTCGCTGGCTGCAAACAGCACAAGCGCCGCAGTGAAATATACGATGACAAAGACAAAAACATCCGCTGTCTTCAACACCACCTCGCGCACCGCCAGTGCCGACTGCATCACCTTGGTGGCAACCCGCCCGGCAAAGTCGTTCTGGAAAAACTCCAGCGACTGGCGCAGCACATAACGGTGCGCCTGCCAGCGGATCAGCATGGGATAGTTGCCCATCAGTGTCTGATGGATGATCAGTTCATAGAGGAAATTGAGCACCGGGTGCAGCACCAGGATCAGCACGGCAAGCAGGCTGAGCTGCCACCAGTAATCCTGAAACACCGTATCGGGCGTGGTATTGGCCAGCCAGTCGACAACCGATCCAAGAAACGCAAACAGCGAGACTTCGATTGTTGCCACAACTGCGGCCAGCACCGAGGTGGTCAGCACCCATGGCCAGAACGGTTTGGTGTAGTGCCAGACAAAACCGCTCAGGGTCGCAGGCGGCATCGCCGCTTCCTCGTCAGGAAACGGTTGCGTCCTCGCCTCGAACCATTTGAACAATCCGTCCAGCATAAATAGTCTCTCTACAAACTTTCCAGCAGGTACTGCCTTCTAAAACCGGCAGAACCTTGACCACGTTCCTTATATTACATTGCTCAGCGAATGCTGCATGACAGCCATGCGTCACTGGGACTGTTGAACATTCTGACCCAGACGTTACAACGCCCGTTCACCAAACGATTACGCCATTAACGACAAATCCTGAAACCAGGGGAAGCGGCTCCGAATGGATACCATCGGCAAGCGCATCACGCACGCGCGCGAAAGCAAGAATTATGACATCAACCAGTTATCAGACCGGGTCGGCGTAAAAGCCGAAACCATACTCGCCTGGGAAGCCGACGAACGCGATCCGCGAGCCAATCGGCTGTTGCGACTGGCCGGTGCACTGGATGCCAGCTTTGCCTGGCTTATGGTCGGCGAGGATTATGAATCGGAAGATGTAACAACCGGCGGCAGGCTGTCCTCCGTCGAGGGCAAACTGCAACGCATCCGCCAGTTGTATGCCGAGCTCGGCGGCCTGATCACCAGCCTCGAACAGGACACGCGCTTCATGATGGCACGTGATGAGGAAATGGAAGAGCTGGCAGAGGTCGACGAAGCGCCACGGAACAGCTGATCTGCGGATCAGCTCTTCAATATATCCAGAACCCGGTTCGACACTTCCCGCAGTCCGGCATCACCGCCCACTTCGTAAGGTATCAGGTTACCGTCGGAAAACGCAGCGCGAACAGCGTTGCGGAAGGTTTCACCGGCGCCGGTCAGTTCCGGCGAATTCATCGTTTCGCCAAGCCAGTCCAGCATCATGGCGCCCGACAATAACATGGCGGACGGGTTGGCCTTGCCGGTTCCCATAATGTCGGGTGCAGTGCCGTGGCACGGCTGGAACAGACCATGCCTGTCGCCAATGTCGGCGGACGGTGCCATGCCCATACCGCCCATCAGGGCCGCGGCCTGGTCAGACAGAATGTCACCGAACATGTTTTCGGTAATCATGACGTCAAACACCCATGGGTTACGCACCAGCGCCAGTGCTGTTGCATCCACATAGGCATGATCGGCCGTGAGCTCTGGAAATCCCGTGGCACGTTCGTAGAACACCTTGCGCATGAAGGCGAAGCTGCCGAACACATTTGCCTTGTCGACACAGGTAACACGGCCCTGCCCGCGGCCTTGTCCCTTACGCCGTTCAGCGAGCTTGAGGGCGAAGTCCGACAGCCGTTCGGTTCCCTTACGGGTGATCACCATCGTATCGCGGGCTTCTTCGTCACCGACCATTTCGCAGGCGCCGCGCGAAGCAAACAGCCCTTCGGTGTTTTCACGGATCAGAACAAAATCAAGTTGTGCAGCGCGCGGATCTTTCAGCGGCACCGGAGAGCCGGGAAACGTTTCAACCGGCCGCACACCGGCATAAAGATCAAAGATTTCACGCAATTCTATCTGCGGCGTGATTTCACGGCCGTCTTCATATCTGATATCGGGCAGGCCCATGGCCCCCAGCAGCATGACATCGGCAGCGCCGGCCTTTTTCACCACATCGTCAGGCAACGCCACCCCGGTATCACGGAACACGCCGGCACCGGCCTCAAGGGTTTCGTATGTAAACGAGAACCCCCCGGACCTTGCCGCCAGCACGTCCAGACATTCAAGACACGGTTCCATGACCTCCCGGCCAATGCCGTCACCGGGAAGAACTGCAACTTGGATGGAATTCAATGAGGTCACTGACTGTTTCCTTCTGTATCAGATGAAATACGATCAAAGCGGCGCACCGACTTGGCCGCCACGAGATCGGCTGTGGTTTCTGAAAATGCCAGATAGTGGGGTGTTTCCATGTGCTGATCGAACGCCGCTTCATCCAGGTAGGCTTCATAAAGAAACACGACGTCGTCATTGTCATTGTGTTCGATGCACACATCGAACACGAGACACCCCGGCTCACTGGCAAGCGACTTTTCCGCCTGTATCAGCATTAACGGCATAAACGCGTTCAGCATATCCGGCTTGAGGCGAAATTCCGCCGTAACAACAAACATGAAACTCAGCCCCAAATTCCGATCAACTACCTGTCTGCAGGTTCTGGCACACCGGCCCGACCCCATTCCAGTGAAAAAAGCTTTGCGCTCGGGTAAAACTGGCTTGTGTCAGCACAGGAAAAAACCACCGTTGTGCTTGAACACCTCTCCGGCAAAGCTTAAACACCGATGCACACATTCGGTTTCCCGTCACCAGGGCGATTTGGTGATTTTCCAGGAACACCCGATCAGATGCATCAATACTGTGTCCACGGCCTCTTGCTCAAATCGGACTATGATATCCCTGAACTGCCCGCCGGGCAGACGCAACAGGTCATAGATGAGACGCCCGTAGAAATGGTAATGACCGCATTGCCTTCGTCAATCGACCACCATGCAGTAACCAGGGACGGCTATCTGCTGGGCGACAACGAAATCATGATCGCGCTGGAAAACGGCATTCGTTGCCACATTGAAGCGGGTAACCGGATCAGCATAGACCCCGGCGGCACCCACAATGAACCGGCAGCCCGGCTGTTTGCCCTGTCGGCCGGCCTCGGCTGCCTGTTGCATCAACGCAACTACATACCGCTGCACTGTGCTGCCGTGGACAGCGCCAGGGGCTGCGTGGCGTTTTGCGGCAATGCCGGTGACGGCAAGTCGACCCTTGCCGCAAGTTTTCAGATGGCTGGTTTCAACCTGTTCAGCGACGACAGGCTGACCATACACGCCACCACCGAACACCCTTATCTGGCGGTCCCGTCGATACCGGCCCTGCATCTTTACCAGCAATCCGGCGCAATCGCCGGGCTTGGGGACGATCATCTGGCAGTGGATTCATACCGTTTCGGCAAGCATATTCATCTGGTGCCGGACGCCTACAGCCGGCATCCCGGCCCGATGGCCGGATTGTACTTTACCGACTGGCATGAGGACGAGACGGCTGACCCGGCCATCACGCCCATGGGCCAGCTTGACGCAATGATGCGGCTGAGGCGAGATGTGTCGCTGACGAACCTGATCGAGCCATTGGGAAAGGAACAGCAGTTCATGACATGGGCAGCGTCACTGTGCGGCAGCGTACCGTCCTTCCATCTGGTCAGGCCACGCGACAAAGACCGCCACGAACACTGCATGAACTTGATTATTTCACACGTCCGGGACACTTTCGGCACATGAGCCAGCAAGATATCAAATCTGACAGCATCCTTATCCGCACCAGCCAGTTGCCGGCCGCCGAACTCGGGCCCGACGATACGGTGCTGCTTGATGCCGAGCGCGGCGTCTATTACGGACTGGAGGGCCCGGCGCGCCAGATATGGGAGAAACTGAGTCAGGAAACCACGCTTGACGATATCTGCACGTCGCTGACCAAAGACTACGATGTCGAGCGTGACCAGTGCGAAGCCGACACCCGCGCGTTTGTTGCCGAACTGATCGAGAACGGTCTTGTCAGGGTCCGCTGACGGGCTCTGGAAACGCGCAGGCCGCCTGTCTGCCGGACGCTGGAAGGCGCTGCTGACGGCGATCTGGCTGTTGGCAAGGGCCAGGCTGGTACACCGCAGCAAGCCCATCAAGACAGTGCTGGACCGCTTTGAAACGGAGGGGTCGCGCACCGCTGCAACCGCCGCAGAAATCGAACTCATCGGCTGGGCAATAAATTCAGCCGGCTCGCGTGTACCGTGGCGGTCGGACTGCCTGCTTCAGGCAATGGCGGGGTCGATGTGGCTGGACACGATCCAGCGCGGCTACAAACTGAACATCGGTGTCCGGAAAAATCCGGCAGGCGAACTTGAAGCCCATGCCTGGCTGACAAGCGGCGATTCCGTCGTCACCGGCAACCTGTCTGATTTGCAGGCATATTCACCAATCCCGCTGGAAACCGGCATAGCCAGACTTTAGGCCGCCGAATCATTTGGTCGTGTCCGGATCAAAGAACATCACAACGCCACTGCAGGGAAATTTGAATTTCCGCGGCCTTTTGCGATGTGCTGCGTTAACCTTTAAGCAATTGAAACAAATAGGCAATTACCACTTACAGAGAACCTGCAAGACAAATCAAGTCTGTACAAAACCTGGCAAAACAGGTACAAGTTGGTTGCCCGAACAGGCGTCTGGATCATGTCGGATTGCGATAATCATGCAGCACCGGGTCCGGACTGACCGTTCGACGGATTTCCCGGTTTGTCAGTGAAAATGAGTTCCATGCTCGCCAATGGTCGTGAGCATGCAAGGCAATACAGGCAACGCCCAGTGCGTTGAGGATTGGCACATGAGAGCACTTCACCGGTTCCGGTTACCGACAGAAAAAACACCTAATTCACAGCACGATTGTGTGCCGCGCAGATGGTCGCGACCGAGCCTGCGTGTCGAAAGCATTTCCGCCATCACCCAGGGTGGGTTTTCGTCGGCCGGCCTTGACAACTGCTTTACGCCGGACGGATTCCGCTGCCAGCCATAATACCGACAGCATCACAGAACGAAATCATTCTCATGAAGCTGGCTTGTGCTGGCAATGCCCCAGAATTGTATGCTGTTGTTCGCATCGAGCTGAAGCACGACATGGCCGTCGACAACACTCATGGCTGATTGCAGTGCGGCGAAATCAGCAAATCCATGGTCCGATACATTCACAACATCGCCGATGCCCGCCCCGGCGGCAAAATCCATTATCCTGTCGTCACCATCGCCACTGTTGAACGTGAAGATGTCATTGCCCTCACCGCCCTGCAACAGGTCGTTGCCGCCGCGTCCAACGATGACGTCGTCGCCAAATGAACCGATAAGCGTATTGTCATCGTTGTCACCATAGAGGTTGTCGTCAAAACTGGACCCCCACAGGCCTTCGATATTGACGAAGCTGTCACCAGCCGCATCACCGGTATTGGTTGTGGTATTCATCAGATCGACGGTTACGCCGACAGCAGACTCAATGTACGAGGCAACATCGCGACCGCTGCCGCCATCCAGTGTATCGGCGCCTGCGCCGCCTTCCAGCATGTCGCTGCCCGCCTCTCCGTACAGGAAATCGTCACCGTCATTTCCAAACAGCCTGTCCAGTCCGTCTCCGCCCTGCATCGTGTCAGCCGCTACCGTGCCAAGCCCGATGTCATGGGTGGCCGTGCCGGTGTACGGGCCCGTATTCAGCCGCAGGTCGAAGCTGTAGGTCTCATCGACAACTCCGCCATTGCCGTCGTCCACACGCACGATAACCGTCCGGCTGGTAATCGTGCCGGACACCAGCGAAGCGTCGCTGCGGACAACCAGCTCATTGTTGACGATCTCCAGATCAGCATCGGTGACCGGACTACCCGTGCCATCCACGATACTGAAAGTGTGGCTGTCGTTGACATCGCCATCCACCACATTGTCCAGGTCCACCAGAACGGAGCCGGCCAGAACATCGAAACTGCTCCAGATACCGCAGTTGATCAGGGCCTGGCGATACGTCTCTGCGTAAGATTCCGTAATCTCCGTTGGCGTGTCGTTTTCCCCGTTGACAGTAACGGTAACCGTTGCCGTATCAGACCCGCCATTGCCGTCAGACACCACATAGCTGAACGTGTCGGTCGCTGTCTCGCCCACTGCCGTATCCTCGAACGCGCCGTTCGGATCATAGTCGTAGCTGCCATCGGAATTCAGGGTCAGCAGCGCGCCGGAAGCCAGGGTGATCTGGGTGCCCACATCGCCCGTGCTGCCATTGACCTCGATCACGGTGAGCGGGCTGTCGCCATCAATGTCCGTGTCATTGCCAATCACGTTGCCGGAAGTGGCAACACTATCATCCTCACCGACCGTCAGTGTGTCGTTGTTGGCCACGGGATCATCATTCTCCCCGTTGACAGTAACGGTGACCGTTGCCGTGTCAGACCCGCCATTGCCGTCAGACATCACATAGCTGAATGTGTCGGTCGCAGTGTCACCCACTGCCGTATCCTCGAACGCGCCGTTCGGATCATAGTCGTAGCTGCCATCGGAATTCAGGGTCAGCAGCGCGCCGGAAGCCAAGGTGATCTGGGTGCCCACATCACCTGTGCTGCCATTGACCTCGATCACGTTGAGCGGGCTGTCGCCATCAATGTCCGTGTCATTGCCAATCACGTTGCCGGAAGTGGCAACACTATCATCCTCACCGACAGTCAGTGTGTCGTTGTTGGCTACAGGATCATCATTGATCGGATTGATCGTGATATCCACCGTGCCTGTGACCGGCGCAATGCCGTCACTGACTTCATAGGTGAAGTCTCCTGGATCGTCAGTGCCGTTGTATTCCGCCGGTGCATCATACTGGAGACCGGCAAGCTGGGTCTGGGTCAGCGTCTGGCCGTTGCTAACAGGTGTGCCATCTGCAAGCGTGACCGTGCCGAGCACCGGCAGTCCGGTAACAGTGATGGTCAACGGATTGCCGTTGGGATCACTGGCAGACAGGCCAAGCGATGTATCGGCTGTTTCCTCGTCCACCGTGATGGTGCTGGACGCCGCGACAGGCCAGTCATTGACCTGGTTCACGGAAATGACCGAGGTGGCGACATTTGAATCAAGCCCGCCATCATTGACTGTGACTTCAATTGCGCGGTCCGTGTAGACATTCGAGTAGGTCGAGAACTGGATCTGCTCGATTGCCTGCTCGTAGTCAGCAAGCGTCGCGATACCGCTCAATGTCAGTTCGCCGGTTGCCGGATTATAGGCTGACGCCGTGATCCCGCCCGGCAGCACGCCCGAGACTGAAAGAAGATCACCCACCTGCTCATTGGTGATGACGATGAGGGCGGACTCAATCTGCGTGTCGTTCGGGTCCTGCACATCGACATCCGGACTGGTGATGGCAACCTGCGCATTGGTGTTGTCGACGCTTGCTGCAAAATCAACAGGGGGCGTGAACGTTGTCGATATGTCGATGTCGTCAAGCCAGACCTTGTCATTGCTGTTGTGGAAGTTTCCGGATGTCTCGAAGCGCACCGCGAAGTTCGCAGAAATGTAAGCACTGATGTCGGCCGTGAAGGTCTGGTAGTTAGCGTCATCCGCCGGGCCGGACAAAACACCGATCTCGACGAAATTGATGCCATCCGACGACACCATCACCCGCACGAAATCACTGCTGTTGTCAAAACTGTCGCGCCGGTAGTCAAAGCTGAGGGAAGCCGTTTCAGCCCCCGACAAGTCTGCAGACCGGGTTACCCTCGCGCCATCGTCATCCAGTGTGAGTGAGTTGTCGCCTGCATCTGCTTCGACATTGATATCGCCGCCACTGGCGCCGCCTATGGAGGTTTCAATCCAGTCGGATGTCCAGTTCGACCCGGTGTTCGGATAGCTGCCGCCTTCAAAGTCATCCGATGGGGACACAGGAGCGGAGTTATCCGTCGCATTGAGATCAAGGCTCGGCGCTTCATTGGTTCCGTTAACAACGACGGTCACCGTCACGGTATCGGTAAGGCCACTTTCGTCGTCAATGGTATAGGTAAATGAATCAGTAATCGAACTGCCCAGCGGCACTTGTTCGAACGACCCGTTCGGATCATAGCTATAGGTACCGTCCGGGTTAAGTGTTACCAGCGCACCGGAAGCAAGCGTTACCTGATTGCCAATGTCGGCAGCTGCACCATTGATCTCGATGACTGTCAGCACGTCGCCTTCAGGGTCATAGTCGGGCGAGCCATCGGTAAGGACGTTGCCAGTCGTCGGTATGGTATCATCGGAGTTCACCGTCAGCAGATCCGGATTGGCGACCGGCGCGTCATTGGCGCCGTTAATGGTGATGGTGATGTCGTGGCTCGTGCCGTCCACCGATGTGACACTTATGACGTCAGTCAGCGTTTCACCAGCGTCCAGCGCATCGATCACAGGGTTGAGATTGCTCGCTGTGTATGTCCAGCCACCGAGCGGGTTGATGGTGACATCGCCATAGGTACCACCATAGGTACTGGAGATGAACTGGGCCTGGCCATTGTCGGGATCTGCGATAGTCAGGGTACCGCCGGTTGTCAGACTGAACGGAGCGGAGTCTTCAGTGACCGACCCGGTATCCGTTCCACCAATTGTCGCGTTTGGCGCCGCCACATGAACGATCGCTTCACCAACGTTTGAATTGTTGGTGCCATCATTGACGTAAATATCGAACTCGCGGGTGCCAGAGGTCGCTGACGGGCTCGTATTGTCATAGGTAATTGAAGCAATCAGGGCTTCCCATTCGGCCTGAGAAGCGGTGCCGCCGCCCTGGACCGTAATGAAGAAGGCGTCAGGTGTGCCGCTGGTGTCATAATTCACCTGGAAATTGACGCCACCGGCGGCCACCACGGTGCCGACGGCATCTGTGAGCAGCGGAAAATTCGTCCCTCCAATGTTCAACACCTCATTGTTGCCATCCACAATGTCGGACACATTGATGGTCATGGATGTCAGATCGGGCGAATTCAGATCGGTAATATCAACATCAGAGTCAGCGATGTTTACCGCATCACCGGTGTTGGTATTGAAAAAAGCATCAAATCCACGGTTGTCGAACCCGCCCCCGGAATTGTCCGGATCAAGGTTCAGCAACGGCGCGCCGTTGGTGTTCATTCCCACGAGGCCAACCGCGGTCTGGCCATCCGGGTCTGTTATCTCGTAGGTAAACGTGTCATGCGAAAGGGCGTTACCGTCGGGATCAACGGTCAGCGTCTTGTCGGCATTGAGTGTGACAATAACCCCCGAAGGCAGTGTTACAGACGGGTTCACCACCAGATCCACAACCTCACCATTGATCTTGGTAATGGTCAAGTCTGCCGCAGTGTAGGTATCGCTGAAATCATTATCCAGCGGGGAAATGACCACACTCGTGTTCGGGGTTGTCACAACTTCGTCCTCGAAAGCCGCAAGCACGCTCTCAAAGCTGTTTTCACGCACGATCAGCCAGGAATCATAAATCGCGTCACCGGTATCGGCGATGCCGATCTTGATGTCGGTGGCCACCCCGATCTGCAGGTTAATGTTCACCGACAGGGTGGTGGTGTACCCGTCCATCTGAGTCGGCTCGGTGGTACGGGTGATGTGCAGTGACTGGTTGGCCGATTCATAGACCCCGTCAGTCGGATCATGAGTTGAGTTCGGATCATTCGCGTCGGCGCTCTGATTGCTGGTCGGAGCGATGGTTCCGGCACTGTTTATCGTGTCGATACCCACCTGCTGGCCGTCCGTCGTCACGGCATAGTTGACGCCATTGATCCAGATGCCGATGGAGTCATTGAAACCGGCATAGACATATTCATTGTACTCATCCGAGCCGAATACAAATTGCAGGGTCAACACGCCCGTAGTGGATGTGATGTTTGCTTCCAGAAACGATGCATCAAACGTGCTGATGCCGTCTTCCAGGGAATTGAAGTCCGGATCACCGTCGGTTGCGCCGGGATCTGTAATGTCTGTGCCGAAATTGTCGGCCGCAGCCGTTCCGACAACACCGTTGGCGTTACCGGTCGAAAAGATCACCCCGGAATCAAACCCGAGGAAGGCAGATCCTGCGCCATCCAGCGCCCCGGAAAATGTCGCCGCCTGGGATGCCGCACCGGTATAGGAGGCGGAGTTGATGGTAACACCCGCACCAAAGATGTTCTGCGCCAGCGTATCGGCCTGATTGGTTGCGGGAACCGTGATTTCGGCCTGGTCCAGTTCCAGCAGGCCGTCAAATTCCTCTACGGCGATGGCTTGTGCCTCAACACTTCCCGCCGTCACTTCCAGATCCCAGTCACCGCCAAGTCCGGCAGAACCGGTATCGTCATCAGACGCCGACACATCGGCGCCCGTTGCCTGGGACAGTGCTTCAACCGTCAGGCTGCCAAGCCGGCCTTCGCCAAAATCACAGCCGTAAATCAGCATGTCGCCTGCATCTGCCAGGCTGGCGCCGATCTGGCTCCACAATTGCGCCTGGTCGCCGGCGATGCTGGCGGCATCCACCATCGTATCGCCAAGTTGCAGCTGGCCGGGCTGGCCGTGAGAGATAATGTGTACAGCCTCAAGATCGGAGCGGCCTTCCAGAATGGACGCCATGAAGGCTACACCGTCCTGTCCTGCGTCAATGACGTGAATTTCATAGAACGGATCAATTCCGTCCATGAGCTGCTGGAGGTTGTCCGCATTGGCATCGACAAACACGACCTGCACACCGGCAGCGCTGGCTGCATCGGCCAGTTCAGGTGCCATTTCGTCGGTCACATCAAATGCAGAGGCGGTGGATGCTCCGGGTTCAGCCCCGGGCGTCAGCACCGCCTGCTCTATTGTTGCAACAGCGGTATCGATCCGTGTCCATGCATCATTTACCCCGTGTTCACCACGTGAAAGGTTTTCACCGGTCTGCACATCCACCACTATAGGTTGTCCAGCAGAAACGTTGCCTGCCAGGGTGAACGTGACGGTTTCACCGGCGCCTTCCGCAGCGCCTGGGAAAACCACTTCCACCTGCGTTCCCGCAGTCAGGTCCACATTCGGGACAAGTGCAATTTGATCAATAAATTCAGGCGCTTCACCCAAATCAAAGATATCGAAAATGATGCCGTTACTCATACTAACTCTCCCGCTGCAAACGACAATTCGCACACAGCCATGCGAGCAGTGAATCCCGGCCCGGTTAATTTATGTCAAATTTGCTCTACACAGGCATCATCGTGGTTGACTGAATCTTACGCCACCCGGTGACTCGCAATCCGAGCAATTCAGACCATTTGTCAGGTCCATCCGCGCAAATAGTAGACCAGCATGCCGATCCACTCCTTGATCGACTGTGTCGAGTAGTCGAGCGCTTTGGAATTTGGCAGGTACGCGAACACCGTTCTGGCTTCGATGGATGATGACAGGGTATCGATTGAAACCGGGGTAAAGGTTACGCCAGCCTTCCGGAACACGGCTGCTGCACGCGGCATATGCAGGGCAGATGTAACCAGCAGGGCGGATGAGAAGCCCTTCTCCCGCATGAGCGCCAGACTGTTGACGGCGTTTTCCCGCGTGTTTCGGGCCTCGCTTTCCAGCACGATAGCTGCATCATCGACACCAAATTCCCGCAGAAATCCGGCAATTACACCTGCTTCCGACCTTGAATCAAGCTGCGAAACAGGACGACCGCTGCTCACCAGAATCCGCTCCACCTTGCCTGCCTTGAGCAGTCGCGCCCCATGCAGGATACGATCCGCGCCGGATTTCAGGTCTGTATAGGGGTTGAATTCCTGCGACTGAACGCTCACGCCGCCGAGTACGATAACCACATCCGCCTTCGGTAGCGTGTCGATATTTACAACGGGATATTGTTTCTCAAGCGAGTTGATCAGCATCAATGCCACGACTGGAGTGGCCGCCAGCCAAAGATAAAGTGTCCCCAGCGTGATCCAGACTGCCGCTTTGCGGCGTCTGCCCAGCGCAAATGAAAACAGGCATGCCAGCCCCGCCAGAACCGCAAAGCCGACAGGGTAGACAAACAGCGGGATAATTTTGTCGAGGAATAGGGACATGGTAATCCGCAGTTTGGCGCGTGTCGGCTCGATTTGTCGAGCGATTGTTTAGGCCTGTTGAATGTCGGATCATGCACCATGCATCCGGCATAAATTAGGCCTGTTGAACACAGACATTCTCAATTTCGATTCGTCCGTAAAGACTCTTTTAGGGCTCTGCCGGTAGCTTTGCGCGGCTGGGATTCCGTTCATGCGGCATCCTGAGTGCGTAAACCCACTGGAGCGACGGGTAGTTGGTTATGTGTATTGAGTCAGTAAATCGGCGGGCCCGGACCGGTTGCAATCGGGATATCCGATAATGAGTATAGACGGCGACGGCAACGACAACATTCTCGATGGAACATCCGGTGATGACACGATCAACGGATTTGCCGGGGATGACACAATCAACGGCAATGCCGGCAACGACACCATCAATGGTGGCGATGACAATGACTGGATCGATGGCGGTCTGGGCGACGATGTAATCGACGCCGGCGATGGCGATGACTATGTCATCTACGATGCCAATGACACAACGCTTGCTATCGGTGGGTCCGGCACCGACATTCTGGTCTACAATGATGGCGAGTATGTAGAAAACAACAGTGTTACAGCGCAGGGTTTCGAGCTCGCTGCCGAGCGATACACCGACGGTACGGATGATGTTTATGATGTCTATGACCTGACCGCCAGTTACAACTACATTGAAGAGCGCCGGTTTCACCAGGACGGCACTTTCACGATAACCGTATTCGATTTTGACGACTCCCAGACCTGGTCTGACTGGATCCGAGTTTACGCTTCCTACGATGCATACCTGGCTGACGAAGACGGGGTACCCGGCAACGACCCTACATATGAAGAGTTCGTCGATGACAACAATGGCGGCGGTGGCAACACCAACACGGCACCGGAAGATTTCGCGCCGGTAACAGAAGACCTTGTCCTGACCGTTACAGGCAACCTGTTCACCGACGATCTCCTGAACAATCCTGCCGGAGTTTATGTGCTGACCGAGATCGCCGGCATCGCAGTGCCGGGCACCGGTACCGTGTCCATAGTCGGGACCTTCGGAACGCTGGAAGTCGCTGCAAACGGCGATTACACCTATAATCTGGACAACTCCCTGGTTCAGGATTTTACTGCCGATGACATTATCCCGGACACTTTTGCCTATAATTTCACCGAAGACGGTTTCGGCCTCAATACTGACCTGATTATTGAAATTACCGGCAACAATGACGCGCCGGTTGCCAGTGACAACACCGCCACGGTTCAGGAAAACATTAACCTGCAGGCCACCGGTAACGTTATCACCGATGATGACGGTTTCGGCATAGACAGCGACATTGAAAACCAGCCCATCGGTATTGTCGAGGTTAACAGCGTCAGCCTCAACCCGACCGGCACAACACTGGTTGCAGGTACATACGGCACGCTGACCATCGACGGTGCCACCGGCGATTATACCTATGACCTGGACAACAACCTTCCCGCCGTTCAGGCGCTGGACTTTGGGGATACGCTGGTTGATTCATTCACCTACAGCCTGACCGACGGCAGTGTGGTGACGACAGCGGACCTGGATGTCACCATCGAGGGGTCGGACACCAGCGTTCAGGCCTTTGCAGACATCAATTCCACGACGGAAGATGATGTGGTCCCGGCCACCGGCAACGTGCTCGACAATGACTTCGGGCTTGGAATTACCGTCACCAACGTCAACGCCACAGCGGTAGCAGCTTCCGGTGACACCGTGATTGCCGGCGCCTATGGTACGTTGACCATCAGTGCCGACGGTGCGTACTCGTATCTGGTTGATCCTGCTTCAAGCGCGGCCCAGGAACTCAAAGACGGCGAAACGCTTACCGAGACATTCACCTACACGGCCGAAAACGCCTTCGCCAATACCGAAAACTCGAACCTGACCGTCACCATCAACGGCGTTAACGATGTCGCCGTCGTAACGGGTGATGACACGGCTGAAGTTACCGAAGACGCAGGCAATCCACCATTTGACCTGGGTATCCTGGTGGTGAATGACGCCGATGCCGGGGAATCATCATTCCTGGCCGGCAATTACAACGGCACCTACGGCACTGTCGCGCTTACTGCTCAGGGCAGTTATACCTATACCTTGAACAATTCGGATCTGCTCGTGCAGTCCCTGGGTGCCGGTATTACCGCGACGGACACGGTCGCCGTCCAGTCATTTGACGGCTCGACCCACAACGTCACCGTGACCATAACCGGTGTCAACGACGTGGCCGTCGTCGGTGGCGATGACCAGGCAAGCGTAACGGAAGACGACGATCCGCTCACACTGACTGACTCCGGTATTTTGACGGTTGCCGATGTCGACACCGGTGAAGCCGAATTCAATCCCGAAACAATAGCCGGCACCCATGGTTCCCTGACCATAGATGCGCTCGGTAATTGGACCTATTCGGCGGATAACACGCCGCTGACCATCCAGCAACTGGGTGCCACGGCAACCCTGACCGAAACCATCACCGTGTCGACCATCGACGGCACAACCCATGACATTGATGTGGTCATCAACGGCACCAATGACGCGGCCATTATTGGCGGCGTGGACACCGGCAGCGTCAAGGAAGAAGACGACCCGGTTACGCTGACCGCTTCAGGCGCGCTGACCATCTCCGACATCGATCTGGGAGAAGAGGTCTTCAATGCCAACACGACACCGGGCTCATATGGGTCACTGACCATAGATGCTGCAGGCAACTGGACCTATTCGGCAGACAATACCTTGCCGGCCATCCAGGCGCTCGGCGAAGGATCGTCTCTGGTCGACACCATCACCATTCAGTCAATTGACGGCACCACCCATGATGTGTCGGTCACGATAAATGGTACCAATGATGCAGCGGTCATCAGCGTGGGCGTTCTGCCGACCGTCACCGAAGATGACAGCCCGGCCACACTGACCGGTCTCGGCACCATAAATATTACCGACATTGACACTGGCGAAGCCCAGTTCAACCCCAGTAATATCAATGGCTTGTATGGAGCGCTGACGCTGGATGCCGCTGGCAACGCATCTTACAGCGCCGACAACACCCAGGCTGCAATCCAGTCACTCGGTGCCGGCAGCACGCTCACCGACACCATCACCATCACTTCTGTGGATGGCACGAGTTTCGATGTGCACGTGGTTATCAACGGCACCAATGATGCCGCCGTGATTGCCGGTGTGGACACTGGTGATGTCACTGAAGACGGCGGTGCGCTTCAGGTCACAACCGGCACCCTGACCATTTCCGACATCGACACCGGCGAGGAACTGTTTACCGTGGGCGCTTCTGCCGGCACCTATGGTTCCGTGACCATCGACGCCAACGGCAACTGGACCTATACGCTCGACAATGCCAATGCCGCTGTGCAGGCCCTGCCTCGCGGCGCCACCATGAACGATGTGGTGACGATTACCGCCATTGACGGCACCACCCATGACATAACCGTCACCATTACCGGCACAAATGATGCCGCCGTAATTGGCGGAGTTGATACCGGCGGCGTCACCGAGGACGGCGGCGTGGCTGAAACCGTGTCCGGCACCCTGACCATCTCCGACGTCGACACCGGCGAGGAAGTGTTCATACCCGGCACGTTCGGTCCAGGCACCATCGAACACTATGGGGCGATCCAGCTGTCCGTCAGCCAGACCAACGCCTATCAGTTCAGCGACGGCGTCAATCCGCCGATCACCCTGACACAGACCGGCGCCGACATCGGTCCCAACAGCTTTTCCGGATGGTCCGCCATTCAGGTGGAAGCCACCGATACCGGTTTCTTGGTGCTGTGGAACCACACTGACGGCCGCTACATCACCTGGCAAACCGACGCTGCCGGCGTTTATCAAACCTCAACCGTTGTTCAACCGGCCGAACTGAGTGGCCTTGAACCGCAGTTTTCCGCGGACCTTGACAGCGACGGCTTCATCGATGGTGAAGCTGCGCCCCAGTTGCTGACCGGCACCTACGGGTCATTGACCATCGATGCAGCAGGCAACTGGACCTACGCGCTCGACAATGCAAACGCGGACGTACAGGCCCTGCCTCTCGATGCCACCTTGACCGATACCGTCTCGGTAGCGGCCATTGACGGCACGGCCCACGACATCACCGTGACCATTACCGGCACCAATGACGCTGCCGTCATCGCCGGTGTGGACACCGGCGGTGTCACCGAAGACGGCGGTGTGGCTGAAACCGTGTCCGGCACCCTGACCATTTCCGATATCGACACTGGCGAAGAACTTTTCAGGCCCGGCACCTATGGTCCTGAAACCATCGAACACAATGGTGCCTACCAGCTTTCGGTAAATGCAGGCGGCTTGTACGAAATCAACAACGGCATCGATACGCCTGTCACCATGTTCTACAATGGCGGCGATGTTGGACCCGGCACGCTGTCTGGCTGGTCGGCCATACAGGCCGAAGCCACTGACACCGGTTTCTCGGTGCTGTGGAACCACACCGATGGCCGCTATGTCCATTGGGAGCTCGACGCCGCAGGCGTCTATCAGACCTCGAGCCTCGTGCAACCGGCCGGGCTGAGCGCGCTTGAACCTGTGTTCGCGGCAGACCTGGACAATGACGGGCTTATTGATGGTGCAGCTGCGCCGCAGGTGCATGTCGGCGCTTACGGTTCATTGACCATCGACGCAGCGGGCAACTGGACCTACACGCTCGACAACGACAACGCCGCTGTTCAGGCCCTGGGACTGAACACCACCATGACCGACACTGTTACGGTATCGGCCATTGACGGCACCACCCATGACATTTCTGTCACCATTACCGGCACGAACGATGCCGCGGTGATCGCCGGTGTGGATACCGGCGCCGTCACTGAAGATGGCGGGGCGCTTCAGGTCACAACCGGCACCCTGACAGTTTCAGACGGTGACACCGGCGAAGAGCTGTTCACTGTTGGCACTGTTGCCGGCACCTACGGTTCCCTGACAATCGACGCTGCAGGAGCATGGACCTACACGCTCGACAATGCCAATGCCGCCGTTCAGGCCCTGCCCCTCAATGCCACACTGAACGATGTGGTCACGGTAACCTCGGTTGACGGCACCACCCATGACGTCACCATCACCATTTCCGGCACCAATGATGCAGCCGTGATTGCCGGTGTGGACACCGGTAATGTCACCGAAGATGGCGGCGTATTGCAGGTTACCACCGGTACCTTGACCATCTCCGATGTCGACACCGGCGAAGAACTGTTCGCTGCAGGTGGCGCAACCGGCACCTATGGCTCTGTAGCCATCGATGCCAGCGGCAACTGGACTTATACGCTCGACAACGCCAATGCCGCGGTGCAGGCCCTGCCGCTCAATGCCACATTGAACGATGTGGTCACGGTAACCGCCGTTGACGGGACAACCCACGATATCACCGTCACCATAACCGGTATCAATGATGCCGCCGTAGTTGGCGGTGATGACCAGGGTGCTGTCACCGAAGACAATGATCCCGCCACACTGGCCGACACAGGCCTGTTGACAATATCGGATGTGGACACCGGCGAAGCTGTGTTCACTGCTGAAACAATTGTCGGCGCGTTTGGATCTCTTACGATCAATGCTGCAGGAAACTGGACTTACACAGCGGATAACACCCAACCTGCGATCCAGTCGCTGGGCCAGGGTGAGACGGCCACGGATACCATCACGGTAAGCGCGATCGACGGTACGACCCACAATATCGATGTCGTGATAACCGGCATCAACGACGCGCCGGAAACCGGCCTCGATGACATCGGCACGATAACCTCAAACGGCACCTCAATTCTCGTGTCCTCTCTGCTATCCAATGATACCGACGCCGAGGGCGATACCCTGACGCTGACGGAGATTGACGGCAACGCTATTGCACCGGGTGGCAGCGTTGCGGTTCGCGACGGCACGGTCACCATGTCGGGCGATGGTAGTACTCTGACATTCATACCGACCCCGAGTTATTCCGGGCCAACCAGTTTCAATTACACCGCATCTGATGGCATCGATACCGGTGAAGGCACCGTGACGACCGAAATTGAGGCCGTTGCCGGTGATGACAGTCTTGTCGTCAGTGAAGACGCCTTCGGTACGGTGAATGTGCTGGCAAATGACGATGTCGTTGTAAGCACCGTCACCGGTTTCACCATCACGACACAACCTGCCAACGGTTCGCTGGTTGTAAATCCCGACCTGACCGTTACTTACACGCCTGATCCCGACTATAACGGCCCGGATCAGTTCGAATACCAGTTCACCGGCATGTCGGCCGGCCTGGAGTTCGAATTCTACAGGCGCGCTCCGGACGATGATACGGTCCACAACATCACCGACGAAAACATCACCGCCACCGGGATCGCGACCGAATTCAATGTGAGCGAACTGGCCTTTGAGTTCCAAAACAACACCAATACATATGGCTTCAGGTATACCGGCTACATCTACTTTGAAACGGCAGGTCTTTACACCTTCTCGACCACATCGGATGACGGCAGCAATCTGTCCATCGATGGCAACGAGATCGTTGACAATGACGGCATCCATTCTGCGGTGACCGAGACCGGTCAGTTGAATGTCACCACACCAGGCTATTATCCTCTTGAAATCCTGTTCTTCGAGGACACCGGCGATGATATCCTGGAGGTCACTGTTTCCGGTCCAGATACCGGCAATGTGGAGATGGACCTGTTCGCTTCCGGCCTGGTAGGCCACTCGCTGCGTACCGACACGGCAACCATCGACATCACTGTCAATCCTGTCAATGACCCGGCCGCTATTGCGGGCGTCGATACCGGAACGTTGACGGAAGACGAAACGGCGCCGCAACTCGCAACGTCAGGCGCCCTGACGATCAGTGACATCGATGATCCCGCAGAAGAGGTTTTTGCGGCAGGCAACTTCAACGGTGATATCGGCAGTGTTGCAATCGATGCGGCAGGCAACTGGACCTACACGGCACCGTCAGACAACGCCTCGATCCAGGCACTTGGAGCCGGTGAGACCCTGATAGACACCGTGACCGTGTCATCGGTCGATGGCACTCAGCACGACATCACCATCACCATTACCGGCACCAATGATGCAGCCGTCATTGGCGGTGGCGATACCGGTGGTGTGATTGAAGATGGCGGCGCCACGGAAGCTGTTTCCGGTGCCCTGACCATCTCCGATGTTGATACCGGCGAGGAACTGTTTGCCGCAGGTGCGTCTGCCGGCACCTACGGCTCCGTGACCATCGACGCCAACGGCAACTGGACCTACACGCTCGACAATGCCAATGCAGACGTGCAGGCCCTGCCTGTCAACGCCACCTTGAACGATGTGGTTACGATAACTGCCGTCGACGGCACCACCCATGACATCACGATCACCATCAACGGCACCAATGATGCCGCCGTGATTGGCGGCGTAGCCACCGGCGGCGTTACCGAAGACGGCGGCGTGGCTGAAACTGTATCCGGCGTCCTGACCATCTCCGATATCGATACCGGAGAAGAATTGTTCACGGTCGGTACTTCTGTCGGCACCTTTGGCTCCGTGAGCATCGATGCTGCAGGCGCCTGGACCTACACGCTCGACAACGCCAATGTTGCCGTGCAGGCCCTGCCGCTCGATGCCACCATGAACGACGTGGTCACGGTCACCGCCATTGACGGTACGACTCATGACATCACGATCACCATTACCGGCACCAATGATGCCGCCGTCATCGCCGGTGTGGACACCGGTGGCGTCACCGAGGACGGCGGCGTGGCTGAGGTTGTTTCCGGCACCCTGACCATTTCTGATATCGACACCGGTGAGGAGTTGTTCAGGCCCGGCACCTATGGCCCGGAAACCATCGAGCACAATGGTTTGACACAGCTTTCCGTCAGCCAGACCAACGCCTATGAGTTCAGCGACGGCATCAATGCGCCAATCATCCTGACCCAGACCGGCGCTGACATCGGACCGGACAGCTTTTCCGGCTGGTCCGCCATACAGGCTGAAGCCACCGACACCGGTTTTTCGGTGCTTTGGAACCATACCGATGGCCGTTACATCATCTGGCAAACCGACGCCGCGGGTGTTTATCAGAGCTCGACCGTTGTGCAGCCTGCCGAACTGACCGGACTTGAACCGGTGTTTGTGGCTGATCTGGACAATGACGGGTTTATTGACGGTGAAGCAGCACCTCAGATACAGGCCGGCACTTACGGGTCACTGACCATCGATGCAGCAGGCAACTGGACTTATACGCTCGACAACGCCAATGCGGACGTGCAGGCCCTGCCGCTCAATGCCACCTTGAACGATGTGGTCACGGTGACCGCCGTTGACGGCACCACTCATGACATCACGGTCACCATCACCGGCACTAATGATGCCGCGGTGATTGCCGGTGTGGATACCGGTAATGTAACCGAAGACGGCGGTCCTCTTCAGGTCACCACCGGCACCCTGACCATCTCCGACATCGACACAGGTGAAGAACTGTTCACAGTGGGCGGCGCAACCGGCACCTATGGCTCTGTGGCCATCGATGCCAACGGCAACTGGACCTATACGCTCGACAATGCCAATGCCGCCGTGCAGGCCCTGCCGCTCAATGCCACCTTGAATGATGTGGTTACGGTGACTGCCATTGACGGCACCACCCATGACATCACCATTACCATTACCGGGACAAACGATGCCGCGGTCATCGCCGGCGTCGATACCGGCGATGTAACCGAAGACGGCGGTCCGCTTCAGATCACCACCGGAACTCTGACCATTTCCGATGTGGATACCGGGGAAGCACTGTTCACCGCAGGTGGCGCAACCGGCACCTATGGTTCTGCAACCATCGATGCCAACGGCAACTGGACTTATACGCTCGACAACGCCAACGCCGCCGTGCAGGCCCTACCGCTCAACGCCACCATGAACGATGTGGTCACGGTAACTGCCATTGACGGCACCACCCATGACATCACCATCACCATCACCGGAACCAATGATGCAGCGACAATCGCCGGCGTGGACACCGGCGATGTAACGGAAGACGGCGGTGCGCAGCAGGTCACAACCGGCACACTGACAATCGCCGATACCGATACCGGTGAGGAACAGTTCACTGTCGACACAGTTGCCGGCACCTATGGTTCCCTGGCAATCGACGCCAACGGCAACTGGACCTACACGCTTGATAATGCCAACGCGGCCGTGCAGGCGTTGCCGCCTGCGGCCACCCTGAATGATGTTGTCACGGTTACCGCTGTTGACGGCACCACCCATGACATCACGGTCACCATCAACGGCACCAACGACCCGACGGTCGCGGTAGATGAGGCACCCGTGGTTGTCGCACCGGGTCAGACAGTCAACATCGACGTTCTGGCCAACGATTCAGACGTCGACAATGTGACCCAGACGGTTACCGGCATCATCGACCCGGCAGACCCGTCCATCGTGCTTCAGTTTGACGGTTCGTCACAGGTGACGCTGGCGTCGGGCACCGTGATCGAACTCATGGGTGACGGCACCTTGAACATCACCGAAGGCGTTGTCCCTGCTGATATCGAAACCTTCCAGTATGAAGTCACCTCCAGCGATGGCGGCACCGCACAGGCGACCGTTACACTGCACATCGACACGGATGGCGACACGATTGCAAATCTGGTCGACATTGACGATGACAATGACGGCATAATCGACATCAATGAAGCCGTGCAGGCAACCGGCTCCGACAGCGGTATCGACGGCGCGCTTTTGTCCGCCAACGTCTCTTTCGGCATTTCAAGCGCAGACCTGAACGACCAGGACGGCGATCACGTTCTGACCTCGGTCACGGTAGACGGAAAGACATTCACCGACTTTGTCTTGCCTGACAGTTATGCCCACAACTTCACGGCCAGCGTTGATCTGACCTACCAGAAAGACGGAGCCACCGAAGCGTCGTTCTCGGGATCAGTTGACTGGAACGCGGACATTCTGCCTGCCTTCCAGTCCACGGACCTGAATGACTACCAGGAATCCACTTCTGACTTTAACGACGGCGATTACTACCAGCTGAGCTATAATACGCCTCTGTTTGTGACCGCAGGTACCTTTGTCGGCGTGACGGAACGTGGCGGCAATAACCCGGTCGAAATCCGGGCCTATGATTCAAACGGCGATCCTCTTGGCGACAAGATCCTGGTCAGTGGATCGGATTACCTGGACACAGGAGCCCGCCAGAACAGCACCCAGAATGCCGAAATGGCGATCTACGCCCTCGATGATCTGGCGCCTGTCGGTTCCGACATCGCATCCATTCGCGTGTTCATTCCGGAAAATACCGGCGGTCCTGACGGCAAGGTGTTTGTCTTCGGTGATGGTGTTGCCTTCGGCGGCGGCAACCGGCTGGATCTTGATTCAGACAATGACGGCATCACCGACAATGTCGAAGCCCAGGCGACCGACAATTACATCGCGCCATCCGGCGTGGATGTGGACCAGGATGGCCTTGATGACGCCTATGACGCCGATACCGGTTCAACTGATGCAGTCCAGAGCGCCGGGCTTACCCCGGTTGATAGCGATGGCGACGGTTTTGCCGACTATGTTGACTTTGACTCGGACGATGACGGACTGAACGACGCCGAAGAACGCGGCGACGGCGGACCGACGTCTGCCGCCTCGACGGCGGATGCTGACGGCGACGGCCTGCTTGATGTGTTCGAAGGCAGCGATGCAAATGACGGATTTGACGTCAATGATGAGAACATCGACGACGTCAGCGGCAATTTCAATCTTGGCGGTGTTCCCAACCTTCTGCCTGACGGCTCCAACGCCGACAACTCGATTGACCTGGCATTCCGCGATGTAAACGACGCGCCGGTTGCAGCGGACAATACCGCAGGCGTCACCGAAGACACCGACCTGGATCACACCGGAAATGTACTGACCGACGATGACGGCAGCGGTGTCGACAGCGACGTTGAAGGCGACAGCCTGAGCGTCACCGGCGCCGGAGGAAGTCCGGTTCCATTGTTTGGATCAGCAACAATTGTCGGTGTCTACGGCACCTTGCAGATCAGCCGGGACGGTGCTTACACCTATACCCTGGACAACACCAATCCGGCGGTTCAGGCGCTGGCACCCGGTGAGACGCTCACTGAAATCCTCGGCTACGAGATCAGCGACGGATCGCTGACCGCCACTGCCAGCCTTACCATCACCATCAATGGCACAGCCGATGACCCGATCATCATCCAGGGAGACGGCAACGACAACGAGCTGTACGGCGCCGACAATGACGATGTCATCGACGGTCTGGACAGCGACGACACCATCTCCGGGTTCGGCGGCGATGATACACTGAACGGCGGCAACGGCGCCGATACGCTCATAGGTGGTGCGGGCGCCGACACGTTGAACGGCGGCAGCGGGTTTGACTGGGCGTCTTACCGCACCGCCACCGAAGGTGTTGTTGTAAACCTGTCGGATACCAGCCAGAACACCGGCGACGCGGCGGGTGATCAGTATTCCGATATAGACATGTACGAGGGCTCCGCCTTCAACGACACCCTGATCGGCAATACCAAGGGCAACTTCCTGGCCGGTGGCGAAGGCGACGATACCCTTGCCGGCGGCGCCGGAAATGACGCCCTGGTAGGCGGCCTCGGTGCCGATGTTCTGAACGGCGGCGAAGGCTTTGACAACGCAGCCTATGTGTACGCCACATCCGGCGTCACAGTGGATCTTTCCAATGCCGCCAACAATACCGGCGAGGCCTTTGGTGACACGTTCATAGGCATAGAGATGGTTCAGGGCAGTCTGTTTGACGACACCATCACCGGCGATACAGGTGATAACTGGCTGTATGGTTATGGCGGCAACGACACTGTCAACGGCGGTGCCGGCGCAGATGTCATATTCGGCAATGATGGGTCAGACATTCTGAGTGGCGGCGCCGGATCCGATACGTTCTATTTCCTCACGGGGGACACCGGGACCGACACCATTACAGATTTCGAAGACGATTTCGATCAACTCGATCTGCGCTTCTCCGGGTCATTCTCGTCAACCCAGCAGGTTCTTGATGCTGCTTCCAGCAGCGGGGCTGACACGGTGATCGATCTGGGCGGCGGCAACTCCATTGTCCTGCAGAATTTCGCGTTTTCCAATTTCAACGAAACTGACTTCCTGGTTTAGGTCGATGTGCCGGTTTCATGCAGATATTGCTGGTGTTGATCAACAATTACGAACCCGAACACCCGGCTTTAATCGTCAATTAACCAGAATCGTCAAATACTTGGACAACTTAGAAATTTAACTCGGAAAATACAGTATGGCTTTCAAGACGAATGTCCCGAAGGTTTGGGCCAGACCCAGGCTTGTCTGCATTAAAATTGCCGAACTCACCAAACAGTCTTGCGGCAGCGGGTTGGACTTGATCACGCCTGGTGCAAGCCAATCACCGGATTGCACTTAAGAAACTTGACGGCAGCGGGAACACCACAGGCCGCTTGCCTCAGTAACAGCAACTTCCGTTATCGTATCTCACCGATAAGACCAGGACCTTCGATGCCCGCAGACTGAGGCGCACCATGCTCCGACAGGCGGCCATTTTCGAGTGTGTAAAGTCTGTCTGCCCACGACAGCGACGACAGCCGGTGGGCAACCGCAACAATTGTGGTGTGCGGCCGCAGTGCCTGAAGTGTTGTAATTATGGCTGCTTCGTCAGCAGGATTGAGTGCGCTTGTGGCCTCATCGAGAAACAGCACCGCAGGTTTCAGGTAAAGCGCCCTGGCCAGGGAAATGCGCTGGCGCTGGCCGCGTGACAGGCGGTTGCCGCGGTCACCCAGTACCGTATCCAGGCCGTCTGGAAGGTTTTCGACAATGTCGGCTGCCCCGGCCTGTTCGAGCGCTGCCCGGATCTCTTTGTCCGCGGGATCATCATCAAAAGGCGCAACATTGTACCTGACACTTTCATTGACCAGTTGAGCATCCTGCAAGACATACGCCACCGTCTGCCGCCACCCCTTGCGGCGGGTGTCGTCGAGAACCTCGCCGTCAACGTAAATTCGCCCGCTGGTCGGCACCAGCAGGCCCGACATCAGATCAAGCAGGGTGGTCTTGCCCGCCCCGGACAACCCCACAAGTCCGATGGCAGACCCTGCCGGGAGATCGATTGAGATGTCGCGCAGAACCGCTGTTTCGCTGCCGGGATAACAATAGGCGATATCCTCAAGCGCAAGCGACTTGCGAAACGCCATGGGCTCCACCGTACCCGCAGGCAGGTTTTCACTGTGAGCGTTCGCAGCAGCGCGCAAGTCATGTATGCGCCGCCACCCGGGCATCATCGCAAACAGGTCACGCACCGAACGTTGCAATTCCCCGGCACGGGGAAACAGGCGGGCAAAGATGATGATAAGCGCAACCGGTTCGACACCCAGTGTTTGCGTGTACGAACTGACCAGCCAGATCAGGGCGGCCAGCATGAAGACGGCTGCAAGATCGTGCACGAGACCGGCCTGGGCACCATTGCCGGCGCGCAGCACCATGGCCTCGACATATCGCTGCGACAAGTCATTGAACCGTTTGTCCGCCTGTTCTTCACCGGCGGCGGACTTGATTGATTTGAGGTCATCAAGCTGATGGCGAAATCTTCTGAAGAGATTTTCCAGCAGCGAAACAGACCGTTCGCTCAGACGATAGGCTTTGAAATCAAACCCGAGTATCGGCAACGCTATTGCCAGGGCCAGCGCCATCACGATGAGGGTCAGGCGCGCATCGATCACAAGCGCGGTTGCCAGGCTGATCGCCACTGCAAACAGGCCGGACGCAAGCCGCGCCAGGGCACTGACGCCAAAGGCTGCATTTTCCGACTGTATCGACAGTGAATGGTTCAGCACTGCGCTGTCCTGGGCGGCCAGAAACGGCCAGTTGGCCCGCGTGACCGCACGATGTGTCGATGCTCTCAGCTCATGCAGGAAACTGTACTGCAAGCGGGCCGCGGCAATGTTGTAGGCGAAGGCGATCACGGCCCTCATGACCATCAGACAGACAAAAACCAGCAGCACCGAGCGCAGCGACAGATCGAACCCGATCCTCTCAAACCCGGAGCGAAGAATGTCGGTGAACCAGCTCGGCTCACCTTCAGAGGCAACGCCGACGAGAGCAAGCAGCGGGATAAGCAGGATCAGGCCAAGTCCTTCCGCCATGGTTCGCGCGACCAGCAGCACCACATTGAGGGCAAGCAGACCGGGACGGAATGTCCACAGTGACAAGATGAAGCTTATGAATGACATCCCAGGATATGTCCGCTCAGCCGATTCGATTCCGGATCAGCCTAGAGCAACACGGGTTCACTTGAACCCATAAAGTTGCTCATGCGTTTTGAATGCGATCAGCTTCATGATCTTCGACGGCTTCAGCCGGAAAACATGATGACCTTGAGCCCTTGACCCTTAGGTCGAGTTACCTGATCCGTTGCCGACGAGTTCCGGCAACAACGCCCTGAAATAGTCAATCGTCCAGCCAAGTCCCTTTTCCAGTTCGATAGTCGGTTGCCAGTCAAGTGTCTGTTTCGCCAGGCTGATATCCGGTTGCCTTTGCCTGGGGTCGTCCTGCGGCAGGTCGAGATAAACGACCTCCGATTTCGATCCAGTCATTTCAACAATCGTTCTGGCCAGCTCATTGATGGTGAATTCATTCGGATTACCGAGATTGACGGGACCGGTAATTTCCGGGCCTGTTGCCATCAGTCTCAGAAAACCTTCAACAAGGTCATCCACATAACAAAAGGAACGCGTTTGCGACCCGTCACCAAAAATGGTGATGGGCTCATCGCGCAACGCCTGCATGATGAAGTTCGAAACCACCCGGCCGTCGGCGGGGTGCATGCGCGGACCGTAGGTATTGAAGATGCGTGCAACCTTGATATCAAGCTGATGCTGGCGATGGTAGTCGAAGAACAGCGTTTCTGCGCATCGCTTGCCTTCATCATAACACGAGCGCGGCCCAATCGGATTTACGTTGCCCCAGTAGGCTTCGGTCTGCGGATGGACGGTCGGATCGCCGTAGACCTCACTCGTCGACGCCTGGAACACCCTGATCCCCAGACGCTTGGCAAGTCCCAGCACGTTGATGGCGCCATGGACGGAGGTTTTGGTGGTCTGGACCGGGTCGTGCTGATAGTGCACCGGCGACGCCGGACAGGCCAGGTTGTAAATCTCATCGACTTCCACATAGAGCGGGAACGTCACGTCATGACGCATGAATTCAAAACGCGGGTGATTGTGAAACTGGTCAATATTGCGCTTGGAACCGGTAAACAGGTTGTCGGCGCACAGCACGTCGTGACCCTGTTCCAGCAAACGGTCGACGAGATGCGAACCGATGAAACCGGCCCCGCCGGTTACCAGGATACGTTTGCGGCTGTCATATAATCTGGCCAATTGCGAGCCTTGTTCTGGAGGTTCAGGTCTCTAAGCCGTAGTAATCACGATACCAGCGGGCAAACCGGTCGATACCATGCTCGACATTTACCTTTGGTTTATAGCCGATCAAATCGGACAACACCGAAACATCCCCCCAGGTATCGCGCACGTCACCCGGCACCATGCCGGTATAATTGATCTGCGCCTTGACACCCAGTGAGTTTTCCAGACACCCGATGTAATGCATCAGTTCAACCCGGGTGCCGGACGCAATATTGACCAGCCGGTGCGGTGCCACCGGGCTTGCGCCGAGACGGGCCGGCTGTCCATCGGCTGTCTTCACCGGTTCCGGAGTTGTCGCCATCAGTTCCACAACCGCGTCAACCACATCGCTGACATAGGTGAAATCGCGGGTCATCTTGCCATGATTGTAAACTTCAATGGGCTCGCCCTTTAACATGGCATCGGCGAACTTGAAAAACGCCATGTCGGGACGGCCCCACTCGCCGTAGACCGTGAAGAAGCGCATGCCCGTTATCGGCAGCCTGAACAGATCCGAATATGAATGAGCCATCATCTCGTTGGACTTTTTCGTTGCCGCGTAAAACGACACAGGATGTTCCACCGGGTGGCTTTCCGACCATGGCAATGTGGTGTTGGCGCCGTAGACGGAGCTGGTCGAAGCGTAAAGGAAGTGCTTCGGCGGTGTAGCGCGCGCCAGCTCCAGCATATTGCTGAATCCAATCAGGTTGCTGTCTACATAGGCTTGCGGGTTGTCAAGGCTGTAGCGGACACCGGCCTGGGCCGCCAGATGAACAACAACTTCAGGATTGGCTTTCTGCCAGACCTCCTTCAGCGCCGCCGTGTCGCACAGATCAGCTTCCACAACCGGAACACCTGCATCACGCAGCTTCGCCAGCCGGGCCTGTTTCAAGGCAACATCATAATAGGGAGACATGTTGTCAAAACCGGTCACCTGATGACCGTCTGACTTCAGCCGGTTAGCGAGGTGAAATCCGATGAACCCAGCTGTACCGGTAACCAGAACACGCACTGAAATACCCTCCTCAGTATCATCGCCGCCGTAGGCGCGACAGGAATCTAGAGCGATCTGCAGTGCTTATAACGCCGGTTTTGCAGCATGTCGTGCATTGATTTCAAACAACACACGCAATGGCGGACCGCTTCAGGGAAGTCGCAATGAAAACAGATCGCTTCAGCGATTGGACCCCTTGGTGCGTCTCACCAGCCGCCCGGCTGCGATCGCCGACGAAATGCTGACAGGAATGAACGCATAGCCACGGTCTGTCGAGCCGGTCGGTGTCTCTTCCGGCCAGTCATCAAGATACCTGCGGATCAGTTTGACATCGATGAACCTGGCCGTATCCGGATCGTCCGAAAGAGCTTCGAGCTCATCACGAAGGCGCGGCAGATCCCAGGTCAGGCGCGCGTGCCAGTCGATTACCTGTTCGCCGCCCTTCGGGTTGTCGAGCACCGATGCCGGCAGCTTGTCTTTCATCATCCGGCGGATCAGCCAGCGGGTCTGCCCGAAACGCCGCGACTGGGCCTCCGGCACTCCAAGCGACCACTCGACAAGGCGGCGGTCTGAAAACGGATCTCTGGTCTCGACTTCATGCATGGCCCTGAGTGCCTGATACATATCGGCACGCTCATGCGAAAAGCTGCCGGCGATGAGGTCTGCTCTTGCGCGCCTGGTGTCGCGCATCGGCCTGGAAAAGAAATCCCAGCCATAGTGCTCCATACGGTCTTCAACATGCATCTGGCGGGCAAAGTCAGGGTTGATCGCAGACCGTCGCCGCCACAGTGGCAGGGCGCTGCGGTCACCCCTGAGCTGCGCATAACCTTGTTGTACCCAGTCCGGCGCAATCCGGAACGCCAGCATGTGGACAAGCCTGCGGTAAACACCCTTTGCGCCCCCGGGTCCTGCAACCACATCCCGCGCCAGATTGCCATAGTCTCTCTGTCGCCAGCGCTCCAGCAGGACCCCGTCGCCGTTCCAGCTCAGTGACATGTTGCCCATGCCACCTTCAAGCAGGACTGTCAGTCCCTGATCCCGCGCAGCCATGTTGATGTCGTGTATCCAGCACAAATTGATCGCGTTGCGCGGTGCAACACCGGAATAATCCAGAAACTCGTCAAGCTGGTGAAACAGCCCGTGGCCTTCAGACCGGATGAAGTGGGGCTTGATGCGCGGATGCAACTTGCAGATGTCTTCAATGAACGGGGTTTCATCGCCATACACTCCGTCCCGGCAGCGGCCGTCCCAATCCTTCGACGGCACCCATGTAAAGGCCGGCAAGGTCCGGTCGGCTGCAAGATGATCCAGGGCGGTTACCGCGACCGATGATGAATCAAGTCCGCCGCTTAAAAATGTGCCGACCCGTGATCCGCCTGCCACCTGCGCTCCGACCACTTTGCTGAACAGGTCAAGCCCCGCCTCGACATATTCCTCGTCGCTGCCATAACGCACCTCGGGTGCCTCATCGAGGCTCCAGTATCTGATGCTTTGGGTGCCAGATTGCCCGATGCGAACCATATGCCCGGGCAGCACACGCTTGATATTCTTGTAGAACGTGCGCTCGCCGTCATGGAACATCTGGACAAGCTGGTCGGCAATCTTCTGCTCATCGATCGCGCGCTCGACATCGGGCAGCGCAAGCACGGCACGCGGTGCTGATGCAATGACCACCCGCTGCGGTGTTTCATGATAACACAACGCCCTCAGGCCAATATGGTCACGGCAGGCCACAAGCGTTTGTTCATGGGCGTCCCAACAGATGAAGGAAAACTCTCCGGACCATTTTTTAACCGCCGCATCACCGTCCCGGAGCCAGGATTGAAAGGCCAGCTCGGCATCACATATCCGGTCCGGCCGGAAATCCGATCCGGCCATGCCTTGTGCAATATCGGCCCGGTTGTCGAGCCGGCCGTCGAACACAAACAGATGCCGGCCATTGTGCGCCTGCAGGGGCTGATGCGGCTGCTGAGTCAGACCCGCTGCACCACGCAACGCGAACACCGCACCGCAACTGCCGGAGACCGAAACGGTCTGCGACGTGCGACCATAGGGACGCAGGCCCTGGCCCAGGCGTTCAAGCATCGCGCGGTCGGCGGGCCGTCCGTCCTTCCAGAAAATCGCACCAATCGCGCTCAAGCAATTATCCCCGCAACGGCGCTGTTCGCCGGGTTTGCAAATGGATGTCTGCAACCACAATAGGTCTTCCGGCAAGTGATTCGGGTTTCACCCATCCGGTTTTCAAGGCTTTTCAACGTTGTCGGGAGCAAGATGAGCCCTAGGACCGGCTCAGATAGCGCCAGACCGAAAACGGCAGGCCCAGGCCGGCATACAGCGGTTGCCATGCAAGCCCCAGACCCAGCGCGCGCGCATCGCGCGGGTCGACAAGCACCTGAAAGACATCATGCCATGCTGCCCGCCAGGAGCCACCCACGACGGCTCTGCGACACATTCCGGAGATTTCCCGCGGCAGATTCGCCAGGCTGCGGTTGTCGCTGCCAAAGTCGGCCTTCTCGATCCGGGCCAGGATCCGGGCAATGCGCGCGCGCGGGTTACGTTCCCGTTCTGATGAGCCGGTGCCGATCTGATCATCTGCGAACAGGCTACCAATGAGTTCCCTGGCCTGGTCAACAGCAGCCACTGCGCCCAGTTCCGGCGGCGCCCAGTCGTGACCTGATGCCATCTGCTCGGCTCTTTGGACCGCCTTCGCGGCATCGTCTATCCACTTCAGGACGAAATAATTGTGATCCATGGCGTGACAGCACATATAGGCCGCCATGTCACCGGGTCCGAGTGTGCGCACGCTGGCCACTTGCAATGAGACCTCCTCGGAAGCCTCCCACAACCGGTCAAAACCGACATTGAACCAGTATGGATTGTGGGTCAGGCGATGATGCAGTTCAACCGCCAGTCCCATGTCCGGCGATACCCAGGTAAACGCGTGCACCAGGTACATCAGGGTCGGCTGCGCCCGTGGCGCAACCTCGAAACCCGGCCATTCCTTGCGATAGCGCGCCGCGGCAAGCGCCGCTTCGGCGGCCGGCAGGTCCTCAGGCGCGATCAGAATATCGATATCACTGGACACGCGCTGTTCATGCACGTCGCCATGCAGCAGACGTGCTGCAGCAACCCCCTTGAACGCCAGGACCCGAACGCCCGCTGCCGCGAGCAGACCGGTAACCTGCGCCGTGCCCACGTCCTGGGCCAGGTTGCGGGTGACGATATCACGCCGGTAGGCCTCCAGCATGAGCCTGACATGTTCCGGGACCGTGGCAAGGTTTGCCCGGTTGATCCTGGTCGCTGCCAGCGCTCCCAGCTTATGGGCGCGCGCCAGCGAAGCGAAGCGCTGCCAGTCAATTTCATCACGCAAGCGATCGTGAGCCGCACCAAAGGCCGCGTCCGATCTGCAGGCCGCTGTCAGCAGGCGAAGTTCAGGAGAAAGGTGCACCGGCATTGTTCCAGAACGCTTTCGCAATGATCTGTTGAGGTCCGCCATACAGAATGTCGGATCTGCCTCGTTACGCCTTCACGATATGCACGCCGTCCAGTCCGCGTCTGGCAAATGCATTTCGTGTATCAACGATGAGTTTGGCATTGTTTGCCACGAGTCGATAGTCGATGGCGTCATGGTCGGTTGAAACCAGCACGGCATTGTATCCGGCAACCGCTTCGGCCGTGATATCTGACGACTTGCGCCCCGCCAGATCCGCATGTTCCCGGGTCATGGGTATTTCACCGACATGCGGATCGTGAAAGTCGACCTTGCCGCCCCGCTTTTCAAGCAGCTCGATGAGCGCAAACGAAGGGCTTTCCCGGATATCGGAGACATTCTTCTTGTAGGCCAGCCCGAGAATGAGAATACGCGCTGCGCCGAGCGCGACAGACTGTTGCTGATCCAGTGCGTCCCGCAACCTGCCGACAACATAAGTCGGCATGGCAACATTGATTTCTCCTGCCAGCTCAATGAAGCGGGTCGGCAGTCCATATTCACGTGACTTCCAGGTCAGGTAAAACGGGTCTATCGGAATGCAATGACCGCCCAGGCCCGGACCGGGGTAAAACGGCATGAACCCAAACGGCTTGGTGGAAGCTGCATCAATGACTTCCCACACATCAATGCCCATTGCGTCGTAGATCACCTTGAGCTCATTGACCAGGGCGATATTGACCGCCCTGAACACGTTCTCCGTAATCTTGACGGCTTCGGCCACGGACGGCGAGGATACCGGCACCACCGTATCGACCACTGCCCCGTACAGTGCCTTCATGAGGTCAAGGGCCGGTTCACCGTCTCCGGCCACCACTTTCGGGATGCTGGTTGTATCGAACCGATGGTTGCCCGGGTCTTCGCGCTCAGGCGAAAAACCGAGCCAGAAATCCTTGCCGGATGTCAGTCCCCCTGCCTCGAGTATCGGTTTCAGGACCTCCAGCGTCGTACCGGGGTAGGTTGTCGATTCAAGAACGATCAGTTGCCCGGGCCTGAGCCTGGCGGAAATATCGTCCGCCGTTCGTGACACATAGGAAAGATCAGGTTCGCGATGTTTCGACAATGGTGTCGGAACACAAATAACCACGGCATCACATGCCTCAAGGTGGGCAAAGTCCGGGGTCGCCCGAAACCGTCCCTCGGCCACATGACCGGCAATTTCGTCGGAAGCGACGGCATCAATGTATGAAATTCCTTTGCCGAGAGTTACCGCTTTGGCTTCATCGATATCGAAACCGACAACCTTGAATCCGGCACGCGCGCAGGCAGCAGCCAACGGCAGGCCGACATACCCAAGTCCGATGATACCGATGGTGGCGGTTCGTCCGGACAACCTGTCAGACAGGGTTGCAAACACCGGATCAGGCGCAGGCTGGTTCACGCTTAAAAGTCTCCCAGGGAACGTCGACAAAGGAACCAACTATTGATCCCCTGATGTCACCGCAGCATTACAGGCACCGGTTGCCAATCGCAAGCCGCGCAATCAACAGGTGGGTTCGCGCCGGCATCACTTCACCCGGAATTGTCCCAGCTTGCTCAGGTTCTTCCATGCAAGTGCACCTGCACCTCCAACCTCGTTGGACCGCAATGCCCGGTAGTCTTCACGGCTTTTCTGCAGGACCCTTTCGATGGACCGGTTGCTCTCGCCTCCGACGCGCATCTTGACGAAGACATCCGGCACGTACTTTGCCCGGATCCTGCCCTTGCCGAACCAGCGCAGGATGGCATCATAATCTGCAGCAATCTGGTAACTGGTGTCGTATCCGCCCCAACGCTCGATCACGGATTTGCGCACATACAGCGAAGGATGCGGCGGCATCCATCCGCGTTTCAGTTTTGCGGTCGAGAATTCGCCGGCAGTCCAGTGGCGGATCACCCTGCCGGGATCCTTTGCGGACACATATTGCAGGTCGCCATAAACCGCATCCACGCCACGATCCTCGAACGCGCGCGCGACCAGTTCAAGAACAGATGGTGACGCGAACACATCATCCGAATGCATCAGCCCGATCACATCGCCCGTGGCCTGCTTCATTCCCTTGTTGAGGGCGTCGTAAATGCCGTCATCACGTTCACTGACCAGCACCATTCTGGGGTCTGCAAGCTGCTCCAGAACTTCAAGGGATCCATCCGTTGATCCGGCGTCCATGACCACATGTTCAAAATCCTCATGTGTTTGCGCCTGCAGCGATGCAACGGCGTCGGCCAGCGTATCGCGGCGGTTATAGACAGCTGTAATGACGGAAATCTTCATGGCGATGAGGTAAACGATTTATCCAGGTTCAGGCAAGCCGCCGGTTTTTTCGTACTTGCTGATCGCGGTCTGCAGGACGGGTCAGCGCATCCGCTGTTTGTGCCGCAAACATGGTTAATATTGCTTTCCCGCAATGCGCTGAATTGTATGTTTTTCCAGTACACAGTTTTAGGGCGAGTAGGTCATTTTGTCAGCCAATTAGAAAATTTGGACACTTCTGACGAGGCGACAATGTCTGAACCATCTGCTTATGAGCAATATGCTCTGGAACTCATCAACGCGCAGCGGCTCGACCCGCAAGCTGCCGCTGACGCTTATGGCGCAGGTACGATTTCTGCCACCCAGTTGCAGCCACTGGCGTTCAACCTGCTGCTCAACGATGCTGCGGAAAGTCACAGTCAGTGGCTTCTGCAGACCAACCGGTTCTCCCATACCGGCCAGGGCAACAGCACAACACAAGACCGTATGGAAGCAGCAGGATACCAGTTCACCGGCGATTCCGCATCAGAAGCAAACCTCGCCCTGAGCCGTTCGACCGGTTTCCTGAATCCATTGACCGCGCTGGAAGACCAGCTGGAGGCCCTGTTCCTCAACTCAACGACCCGGGCCAGAATGCTGGATCCTCAGTTCCGCGAGGTTGGCCTCGGCTACGAAGAAGGCCGATACAGGCAGTACAACGCAACGCTGCTCAACGAAAACTTTGCCGTGTCCGGCGATGACAAATTCATCACCGGCGTTGTGTACGCCGACAATGACGCCAACGATCAGTTCTCGTACAATGAAGGCGTCGGTGGCGCAACAATCCGCATCCAGCCCCAGGGCGGGTCGCAGGAAGAATTCACAAACTATGCAACAGGTGGTTACACCGCCTCAACCACGGCTTCCGGCCTGATTGACGTTGAGTTTTCGCAGGGCGGCACGACGGTTGTCGTGACCATCGAAATGGGCGTTGACAATGTCAAGGTTGACCTGCGTGACACCAACTTCGTCGCATCATCGGCATCCGCGTTTCTTGGAGACGGTGCCGTTGGCCTTGAACTGCTCGGCATCAACGACATCAACGCCACAGGCAATGACGGCCAGAACATCATCATCGGCAATTCGGGTGATAACCGCATTGCCGGCGGCGAAGAATCCGACATTCTGACCGGTAACGGCGGCGCCGACTCATTTGTCTTTGACAACTGCCATGACGGCGTCGACCAGATCACTGATTTCGTATCCGGCACCGACACCATCGAAGTCGGGCGCCTGGGCTTTGTGCCGACAATGCAAATCGGCAGCCTCGGCGAAGACAGTCTTGTGTTCGGCACAACTGCCACGCAAAACCAGGCGCAGTTCCTGTATGATCAGTCGACCGGCAATCTGAGCATCGACATGGATGGTACAGGTGTCGGTGAGGCTTTGTTGTTCGCCAACCTTGGCGCGGGAACGTCCCTGTCGTTCAGCGACATTGTCGTGACCGACGGCGGCCGTGCCCACTCGATCATCAATCAGAACATCATCACGATTGAAAACAATGGTTCTTATCAACTGGCCGTTGACGCAGACGGTGCCTATCTGATTACCAACGGCGTCGGCGTCCCTGTCGGCCTGCAGTACTTTGCGACCGACGATGTGGGGCCCGCAAGCCTAGCGGGCTGGTCGGCACTTCAGGCGGAGGCCACATCGACCGGTTACACTGTGTTGTGGCAGCACACCAATGGCGGCTATGCACTGTGGCAAACCGATGCGAACGGCAACTACGTCAGTTCATACGATCTGCAGGAAGACTCCCTGTATGGGCTTGAGGCCATGTTCGTCGTCGACTTCGACGGAGACGGCAAGATTGGCGTGATCGAAGACAATGGTGCCTACGAGCTTGGCTTCAACGCCAACGGCGAATTTCACGTCAGCAATGCTGTCGGCGCGCCAACCGTTCTCAAATATGGCGGGCCCGCAGCCGAGTACAGAAGTTTTGACGGCTGGTCGGCGCTTCAGGCAGAGGCCACGGCTTCCGGCTTCGCCGTTTTGTGGCTACACACCAACGGCACCTATGCGCTCTGGCAAACCGACGCCGACGGCAATTACGTCAGTTCCTATGATCTGCAGGAAACCTCCCTGTACGGGCTTGAGGCCATGTTCGACATGGACTTCAACAATGACGGCACAATCGGCATGATCGAGGACAACGGAGCCTTCCAGCTTTCTGTCGATGCAGCCGGCGCGTTCCAGGTCAGCAATGGCGTTGATACGCCAAACGTTCTCAAATATGGCGGTTCCGATGTGCAGCCCAAGACGTTCCCGGGTTGGACCGTGCTCCAGGCTGAGGCCACCGACACCGGTTTCGCGGTGCTGTGGCAACACCAAAACGGCAACTATGCCCTGTGGCAAACCGATGCTGCCGGCAACTATGTGAGTTCCACAAGCCCATCGCAGGCCTCGCTGACCAATATCGAGGCCTTGTTCGGGGCAGACCTGGACGGCGATGGCGGCCTTGGTGTGGTCGAAGACAACGGCGCCTTTATGCTCTCGGTAAATGCATCCGGTGCCTACCAGATCGGTGATGGCGTCAGCGCACCTGTTGTCATCAAGAACGGCGAGGCCGATATCGGACCGGCATCTCTTGTCGGCTGGTCTGCGCTTCAGGCAGAAGCCACGGCCACCGGATTTGCCGTATTGTGGCACCACACTGACGGCAGGTATATTGTCTGGGAGCTTGATGCAGCCGGCGACTACCAGGAATCCAGGCTCCTGTCGGATGCCGAACTTAACGAGATGGAAGCGGTGTTCTCCACCGACCTGAACGGCGACGGCGGCATTGCCGTCATCGAGGATGATGGCGCATTCCAGCTGTCGATCAGCAACACCGGTGCCTATCAGTTCAGTGATGGCAATGGTGCACCCGTTGTCCTGAAGAACGGCGGAACCGATATCGGACCTGACAGCCTTGCGGGCTGGTCAGCCGTCCAGGCAGATGCAACCGACACCGGCTTTGCCGTTCTGTGGCAGCATACCGACGGCAGGAATATCGTCTGGGAGACCGACGCATCGGGCAATTATCAGGCATCCAATGTCCCGTCTGATGCCGCCCTGAACGAGATCGAAGCCGTATTCGGGGTTGATTTGAATGGTGACGGCGGCATTGCCGTTATCGAAAACAACGGCGACACCGAATTGTCAATCAGTGACACTGGCGCCTATCAGTTCAGTGATGGCGTGAGTGCCCCTGTTGGCCTTAAAAACGCCGGCGCTGATATCGGTCCTGACAGTCTCGCTGGCTGGACTGCGCTGCAGGCAGAGGCCACGGCCACCGGTTTCTCTGTGTTGTGGCAGCACGCCAATGGCAATCACGTCGTCTGGGACACCGATGCTGCAGGCAATTTCCAGGCGTCCAGGAGCCTGTCGGAATCTGGATTGAACGAAATCGAGCTGCTGTTCGAGACCGATCTGAACGGCGATGGCGGCATTGCCATAGTCGAGGACAATGGAGCCATCGAATTGTCGATCGATGAAAATGGTGCATATCAGTTCAACGACGGCATCAGCGCCTCCATCGTGCTGACGAACGGCGGTTCCGATATCGGACCATCTTCCATGGCAGGCTGGTCTGCGCTGCAGGCGGAAGCCACCGCTAGCGGTTTCTCGGTTCTGTGGAACCACAATGATGGCAGGTATGTCGTCTGGGAAACCGACACGCAAGGCAGCTACGAAGCTTCATTCAGCGTGGCGGAGAATGCGTTGCCCAGCATCGAAACCCTCTTCCAGGCAGACCTTGACGGCGACGGAGGAGTTGGGCTGGTCTGACAATCTGGCGGCAACACCGTCTGCCAACCTGACATTGCCCCGCATCCCGTGATCCGTTCGCCATTGTGGCTTTGCGGATCACAGGGCCACAGGGTCAACCGGCTGCTGATTGACTAAAATTTGATCATGTTTCGTCGGATCAATTTAACACTCGCAGACCTACCATCTTACCGATGCCCGGTGTAGTCCGGCCCCGGATTTTAGAGAAACGACTAGAATATGTGCCAACACTGCTTCGAGTACTCCAGTGCGTCCATGACGATCTCAGCCCTGCTGGAACAGCTGGGTTTGAGCTTGTCGGAAGCCTCCTCCCCATCCGGTCAGCCCGAAGAGCAGGCATGGCAGCTGGTCGAATTGCCCGGCACCGGGTCGTTTGGTTCGTCGACCGACCTTGTATCTGACAATGCCGCCGCTGCGCCGCAGCAGGCCGGTTCCGGCGAAGGCGGCACTGCGAACGGAGTTTCCGAAGGCTTTAACCAGGCTCTGGTTGACCAACTCGACAGCGACTATGATTACGGCGGAGGCTTCACCGCGCCAAACGAATGGCGCGAGTTTTCCGGTGAAACCGCTCAGACGATCACCTATGGCTTTCCGACCAGTGCCAGTTTCGCCTCCGGGTTCGGCGAGGCATCGGGCTGGAGCGAATTTGCGGAAACCCAGAAAACCGCAGCTCGCCTTGCCATGAACATGTGGGATGATCTGGTTGCGACAGAGTTTGTCGAAGCCACCGGAAGTGCTGCCAATTCGGCGGATATCAAGCTGTCCAATACCACGACCAATATTGGCTATGCGCACGCCTGGGGAACCGGTTATGTCGGGTATGAGGGCGGCACCTATGGCAGCATCGACGGATCTGTCTGGTTCAATACCAACTTCGACAGTTCGCAGCAGTCCAACGACCTGATAACGCCGACCCTGAACAGCCACGGCTTCGCGACCTTCGTTCATGAGATCGGCCACGCCCTTGGCCTGTCCCATGGCGGCGATTACAATGGCGGCAGTCCGCAATACGGCAACACGTCGACCGGTTGGGAGTTTGCCGAAGACAGCCAGCAATACACCATCATGTCCTATTTCGATGCCGACAATACCGGCGCCGACTGGGGTAACAACAACACCTGGAGCCCCTATATCTGGGAGAATTCCGCCCAGACACCGATGGTCTACGACATACTCGCCATCCAGCAGATGTATGGTGCCGACTACACCACCCGCGCCGGCGACACGGTCTACGGTTTCAATTCGACCGTCGGCGGCGCCATTTACGACTTCAACAACAACCTGACTCCGATCCTGACCATCTGGGACGGCGACGGCACCGACACGATAGACCTGTCAGGCTGGTCACTGTCATCCACCCTGTCGCTGGTGGCCGGCTCCTATTCCAGCACCAACGGCCTCGACTACAACCTGGCCATTGCCTATGACGTGGACATCGAAAACGCCATTGGCGGCTCCGGTTACGATGTGCTGACCGGCAATGATCTGGACAATGTGCTGACCGGCAATGGCGGCAATGACACCCTGATCGGCAACCGCGGCAATGACACGCTGTTTGGTGGTCAGGGTGCCGATACGCTTCTCGGTGGCGAGGGCAATGACTGGCTCGACGGCGGCGCCAACGCCGACATCATCGATGGCGGTGCCGACGATGACACCATTGTTTTTGATGCTGCAGACAGCTTCGGCAATCTGAATGGCGGCGACGGCTGGGACACCCTGTTTTTCTATGACACCTGGCAGGATTTTGATCTTGCCGCCCAAAGTTTTGAGCAGTCTCAGGTGCAGATCAGCGATAGCGGCAGCGAAACCTGGGCAACGATCACCGATACCTATGATCTCAATGACAATCTGATCGAGCGCCGCACGCTGAACGACGACGCCACCAGTACTCAGGTGGTCTATGACTACTACATGGTGGAAAACTGGTCTGAATGGATCAGAAACTACGACAGCAATGGCGTCTTGCTGTCTGAAGTCTTCACCAGCGACGCTGATGTCGTCGAAGACAACGGCACAGTGCAGCTTGCAGTGAACGCCAATGGTTTCTATCAGATCAGCGATGGTACGGGCGCGCCGGTCATCCTCACATACGGTGGCGGTGATGTGGGGCCGACAAGCCTCGCCGGCTGGTCCGCCATTCAGGCAGAGGCCACCGCCAGTGGCTTCACCGTGTTGTGGCACCATACCGATGGCAGGTACGTCGTCTGGCAGACCGATGCAGCGGGCAACTATCTGAGTTCGGCAATCCAGGATGCAGAGTCACTGGACGACATAGAGGTTATGTTTGCGGCGGACCTGAACGGCAATGGCGGCATTGGCGTGATCGAAAGCAACGGTGCGTACTCACTCTCTTTGGACGGCTCCGGTGCCTATCAGATCAGCAACGGCGTCGCAACGCCGATCAACCTTGAATACAACGGCTCAGCGGTCGGGCCAGCAACCCTGGCAGGCTGGTCTGCTCTTCAGGCCGAGGCCAACGACACCGGTTTCGCTGTTTTGTGGCAGCACACCGACGGCAGGTATGTCGTCTGGCAGACAGATGCAGAAGGCGTCTACCAGAGTTCATACAGCCTTGAGGAAAGTGCGCTGGGTCAGGTCGAGGAGTTGTTCGCCACTGATCTCGATGGTGACGGCGGACTTGCAATCATTGAAGACAATGGAACCTACCAGCTCGCTGTCAATGGCAACGGTGCCTACGAGGCAAGCGATGGCGCAGGAGCGCCTGTGGTTTTTGAATACGGTGGTGCAGATGTCACACCGACCACCTTTGCCGGCTGGTCCGCGATCCAGGCCGAAGCCAACGACAACGGCTTTGCGATACTGTGGAACCATGACGATGGCCGCTATGTGGTCTGGCAGACAGACACAAACGGCGTCTATCAGAGTTCATACAGCCTTGATCAAAGCGAACTGGGCAGTATTGAAACCCTGTTCGCAACTGATCTTGACGGAGATGGCGGATCCGGCGTCATCGAGGACAACGGCACTCATCAGCTGACAGTAAACGGCGACGGCGCCTATCAGATTGGCGACGGTGCCGGACCGCCCGTCGTTCTTGAATACAATGGTGGTGATGTGGGGCCTGCGACACTTGCCGGCTGGTCCGCAGTCCAGGCTGAAGCCTCCGACACCGGCTTTGCGGTGTTGTGGAACCATGACGATGGCAGATACGTGGTCTGGCAGACCGATGCTGCCGGCGTTTACCAGAGTTCCTACGCTGTTCAGAATACCGAACTGTCCGGTCTGGAAACCCTGTTTGCGACCGACCTCGATGGCGACGGAGCAACCGGTGTCATCGAGGACAATGGTGCTTATCAGCTGTCCGTGGACGCAAACGGCGCCTATCAGGTCAGCGACGATGGCAGCGCTTCGATCAACCTGGAATACAACAGTGCCGATGTCGGACCGACCACACTTGCCGGCTGGTCCGCCGTTCAGGCCGAGGCCACAGATGATGGTTTCGCGGTATTGTGGAACCATGACGACGGCCGCTATGTCGTCTGGGAAACCGATACAGAAGGCGTTTATGAAAGTTCATATGCTGTGCCGGAAACCCAGTTGACCGGACTGGAAACCCTGTTCGCAGCAGACCTGAACGGCGATGGCGGTATTGGCCTGGTCTAGTTCGGCATGATCCTGGCGCACACTTCCTGATCACTCGACTGACGCCACTACCTCGCTGAAGGCGTCGGCAACGTCATCCCAGCCGGATGGCATTTTCTCAAGCCGGTCCGCCCAGTCCGGCCACCAGCCCTGATCAAGCTGTGTGCGCAGAACGGACAGGGCCGACTTAAGGGAGCCCAGATCATCCGGGTCGAAATAGATTGCCTGATCTCCGCACAGGGTGTGCGCATAGGGAAGATCCGGGCACACGATCGGCAAACCCACCCACATCGCCTCGATCAGCGGGAAGCCGAAACTTTCGGTTCTTGACAGAAACAGCAGCGCATCTGACCGCCTGTAGGCCTCAACAACCGCGGCAGCGCCGAGTTGTCCGGCACAGTCAATCCAGCTCTCGGACCACGCAAGGATTCCCGGCTCGATTGTAAGCGTAAGGGTATCGACCAGTTCTGGCCATGAAGCGTCTCCCTGCGCACCTGCAAGCAGATCATGGTTCTTGTGGGGATAGGCAGCGGCCGGATAAAACAGCCGCAGCCGGTCGCCACGTTTGCGGTCCGCTGACCGGCGGGCCAGGCCGCTTTCCAGCAGCCATGCCGGCGGGGGTTGAGGCACCACATGGACCCGTTTCCGGTCGATCCCGTAGGTCTCGACCAGCCCGGTACGCATGATTTCGCTCTGCACCACAAACGCAGCGACATGGCGCTGGTTGCGGCGCAGAATCATCCTGGCAATCTCATACCGCAGACTGTCCACCAGCCCGTTGCTTGAGACGTCGCTGATGAGATGCGCCGATTGCACGAAAACAATCTGCCGGGCTTTGGTGGCAACGGGCAGATCGCCCATTACCAGCAGCGGTTCCGGTCCATCAAAGTAATGAGCAAGAAGCGTGCATTCCAGTACTCGCGATATCGCATTGGGCAGTTTGCGGTGATAAACATCGAGCTTGCCTGCAACGGCGGAGCCGCACTTCGCAAATTCACTTGCTGCCGGGACATAGTATTTGCTGACGCAGATTTTTGGAGACGCTTCGAACGCCGTGACCAGTGATTTGGCCAGGACTGATGCGCCGAGGCCGGTCACATTGGTCAGGCTTATCCGCAGCGGGCGGACACCGTCCTTACTCATGGACAGTCATACCACGGGCACGAAGGCACCGTGGCGCCGAACATCACGTCAGCCATGTAGCGACCTGCCACCTCAGGCTCCAGTAACGGCTGCAACACTTTTGTCGCGACTTGCAGGTCCGGCAATTCATCAGGATTTGAAGCCAGCCGTGTCAGCGCTTTGTGCAGTGCATCCGGTTGTTCAGGGTCGTAGACAATACCGCACCCGAATTTTTCAACCATTGCCGAGGCACCGACATTCCTGCTGACGACAACAGGGACACCGGCACTCAATGCCTCGTTTACCACCACCCCCCAGCCGTCGTGCTCGCTAGGAACAACCACGGCATCATATCCAGACATCACGGTGCTTGCGGTTCCAAACGGGATCAACCCGCAATAATTCACCGTGTCGCCGTCAATATCATATTTCGATGGGTCACCTGCCCCGTAAACATCCAGTGATACGGCAGACCCTGTCACTGCCCTGGTTGCCTGGATCAGGCGGTGCAGGCCCTTGCGCAAGATCAGGCTGCCGACAAAACACAGTTTCAATCGGGTAGCCGAGTTTGCATCCTGCTCGGCCTGTGCCGGGTCGATGCCGGGAGAAGGCACGAAATAACCGAACGGAAATATTGCCGTTTCCGGCACACCCATTTCACGGAACTGCTGGCTTGCCAGGGGAGAAATCGCGAAAACACCAGTCATTCGGCGACGCAAAGCAATGCCGAAGAGCCTGTAGATAAACGGCCTCAATCTGGCTTTCAGGCCGGCAATATAGCGGTTTCCGTCCTCCAGATATCCTGTTGCCGAGGGCGAATATGGCTCGGAAACAACATACACTTTCCGCCGCAAGGCCAGCGCTGCCAGCAACGCCACGGTAATCCGCAGATCGCCAAACGGACCGCAGAACAGATGCACCGTGTCAGGCCGGCGGCGCAACAGTCCGACAACCTGCCCGATCCACTTGTTGCGCGACAGGATGGCGGGGTTCAGGTGCTCCAGGCCCAGTGGCTGCCAGCCCTGCTTTACCCGCTCCGCCTGATTGTGCGTGATGGCAACTGTTTCCAGGTCTGCATCAGCTACGTTGCCAAGTGCATCCAGTACATAGGCCAGGTGATCGGTCAGAACCGGCTGCCAGACCAGAATTCGGGGTCGCTTGGTCACCCCGGTTCCGGGAACAGAAAATCGGCAAGCAGCTTTCCGGCACGTTGCGGTGCGCAGATATCGGCAATGCTGCTTGTGCCCGATGCCGCACTTTCAGACGCCGCTGTGCGCATGGTCACGATTTCAGCGAGGCGCTCCACCAGCAGGGCCGCATCATCGCGTTCCAGATAACGGGCTCCGTCGCCAAGAACTTTGCGAACATCGCTGATGTCGGTGGACAGAACCAGCATTCCCGCAGCTGCCATTTCCGTGACTTTTGACGGAAATGTTGTATGGGCAAGGTCACCAGTATTGGGCTTGAGCGCCAGGCCAACATGGGCCCGTTCGATGATCGCACGATATTCAGCATCTGTGGTCCGGCCATGAACGATGAGTTTCGGCGCACGCGGGTCAGCCGCAAGTTCTTCCAGTGCCGGCAGGGATGGTCCCTTGCCCGTCACCTCGAACACGACCGATTTGACCCAGTCAGGTTGTTCCTGCCGCAGCCTGGAAATTGCGTCAGCAAGCAGCAGAGCCCCTGTATCCGGCGCAATGGTTCCGCCCAGCAGCACATGCACCTGCGGCGCACTCCAGTCCCGTGACGCCTGCAATTGCTCAACCGTGCCGTAGTAGCACAAGGTCGGGCGTAACCGGGTCTCGCGCGCGATCATGCTGCAGGCAAGCATCGCCCTGCGGCAAAGCCATTCAAAGGGCAGTTGTCTGATCAGATCGGTCAGGCGCTCCGACATGCCGCCCTGCCCCGTGGCACTGTCCTCCAGATCCAGGACGGTGAAATAGCCTGTCAGGCGGGCCGCAACCAGGGCAGGCAGATAGGCCAGCAACTGGTTGTAGAATACAATCGTTTTCCGGGCCGGCGGGCGGCGTAGTCTGCAGAGCACGCCGATCGGTGCAAACAGTGACACAAGCTCGGATATCACCCGACGATGCGAAAAGCGCAGATATACAACCGGAACCCCCTGGTGGCGCCGCACAGTGGTCGGAAATCTGTCGCCGGAACCGTTGGCGCGGCCCCGCCCCAGGCTGACAACCACGGGTTTCACCCCGGTAGCCGCAATTGCGCGCGCAGCAAGAAACACCTTTCGTGACGCAGCCGGGCTGTCAGTGGTAATGCCCCGTTCAATCCTGGTTCGATCATCCAGTGCGTTGCACAGAATGATCAGCCTGCGCCTCGGCAGCATTACGTCAGTTCCCGTTTTTTCCGGGCCGGCACACCGGCAACAAGCGTGTTCGGCGGCACGTCACCGGTTACAACCGAACCGGCTGCGACAATCGACCCGGCACCAACCGTCACGCCACCCAGAATGAGAACTTTTGCACCGATCCAGCAGCCGGCTTCAATCACGATCGCTTCAGCGGTTCCCGCTCCTGCCCGCCTGTGCGCCGTGCCTATTTCATGGCCACCGGTGACAAACTCGACACCTGGCCCGATGTCGCAACGATCCTTGATTTGAACGGGTGCATCGAGATGACTATGGATGATCACACCGGGACTCAACCAGGTTCCGCTGCCGATTTCCACCTGGCCCCTGCCGAATATCCAGCCATGGCCGCAAAAGCAGGTATCCGTGGAAACCGTTACACCGGCCAGTCCCAGAAGGAACCGGCGCAAGCCGAACAGGCGCGTTGGCGGCAGCGCCCACAGGATGAAATTGAGCAAGTGACGTATCAAGACAAATACGGTGCCTGGCGCGAACCTGTCAGCAGTACCGGCTTACGGCTGATCTCCTGGATGACAACCGGTGTCATGTGCGTGACAGGTTCGGATCGGATCCCCAGTTCGTGACCTGCCGGTCAGCACCTAGGAAGAATTGCCTGTCCAGGAACCAGACAATCAATACGAAGAAGAAGAATATGGTGTCGGACGACAATGGAAATATGATCATGTAAAACAGGTAGGAGTAACTTGCTATGATCAGGCAGAATGAGAAAAACGTCTTGGTTCTGATATATCTGATGTAAAGCGAGCCCCCGATCAGTCCGACACAGAACGAATATATGAACGAGGGAATGTAGCCGAAATCATTCACATATACGGCAAGCGATGTGCTCCATGACACCGACATGTAGCCCTCCGAACGCAGGTAGTCCCGGCGAAATTCCAGGATTTCCAGAACTGTCGGTATCCCCAGAATCTCGAAACGCCGGTATAACCACGGAAACTGGTAGGCACCAAACCCGGTTGCCCATGTGTCCGATGCCGCTGCGTCGAGGAAAGCCGCAAGCGATGACAGCTGGCTGGAAAAATACAGCAGGCCGGTGACCAGTCCGACGGTCAATTCCGCAGGCAGGCGCTGCAGGAATTCCAGCACATCGAGATCAAGCTGCGCACCGAAAATAAACAGCAGGTAGCCCGTAATATCGACAATCCGTCCGCTGTTGCGTTCGCTCGCAAGCGCCACCATTTGCCAGACCAGCGCAATGGCCAGCGCTGCAAAGACTGACCTCACCACGAACTTCTTGAACTTGGTCCGGTTGATCCGAACGGTGTTCCGGGTCAGCAGCCACGCGATCAGGCTGAACAGGAGAAACTGGAAGATCGCCTGCCGTCCCGCCGACAAGACTGAAAACGCGGTAACGGATACTGCCGCGGCAGCGTACCATGGCAGACGCCCGCTGAGTGTCGAGCCCCCGAACCAGAAGATCGCGATCAGTGCAACGTAACACCCGCCGGCAAGCATGGGCGCCAGGCGGCCGAGATTGCTGCTGCCCGATTCAATATAGTTGAACCGCGTTTCAAAGGCATCTCCTGTCGCAAATCCGGAAACAAACAATGCGTCAATGATAAACAGTGCCGAACCGGCGCATCCCATTAGAACGAGACCATCAATAACCGGCGCGATCCTGGTGAATTCCATCCTCCGCAATTGCGCCGGCGTTATCTCGTCCTGCCGGGGTGCGGCGCCCTGTGCGGTGACGGTTACACCGGAATTGCGTCTTGCGGAGAACGCCACCGCATAACCAAAGCAGACAATGAGCAGATGACTCAGGACAAAGACGGCAACTTCAGCTCTTACCGGAGGGTTGGTATACTGGATTACGCCAAGCCAGACCGGCGCAAATGCTGCTATCCAGGGTGCAAATATCCAGAATACCGGCAGTTTCCCAATTCTCGTCAGCAACGCGACCGAGCTGAGCGTCGCGATCACCAGACAATACAACAGCAATGCGGTCATCGGGTCACTCGCACGCGATCAACCTGCACCAGTACAGTCGGCAACTGACGCAAACGATCCGGGCAGCGTGGCGTCTATTTGGTCGCATCGGCAAGCCCGGCAAGGTATCTGTGCGACAATGACAAAACCTTTTCTCCCGGCAGCGGGAGTGCAAAGCGTTTCCTGTTCGCATTGCGGAAAGCCTGATCAATGCCATTGCGTTTGCGTTCGTGCAGCTCGATCGCAAGCACATCGGTATGGTCGAGCCAGCTCCCGGGATTCTCCAGCAGTTCAAGCTCTGCGCCTTCAATATCCATCTTGCATATCTGCACGCGGGATACATCGAACTGTTTCATGAGCCTGGCGAAGGTCACGGTCTTTACCACCTCGGCGTTTTGCCCGGGCGTGTCGGATATCTCGAAACCCCACGGTCCGGTGACACTGTCGACAAGGTAAATCTCTTCAAGCGCTTCATCATCGACCAGGGCCGCATTGATGGCGTGAATGTTTTCGTGAGGCTCAATGTTCTTCTTCAGCACTTCGAAATTCGACGAGGAGGGTTCTATGGTCACGATTGTGCTGTTCGGAAAAAGCGTCTTGAGCGCAATGGAAGCCGTTCCGATATAGCCGCCCGCGTCAACGATGAATGCCGGCGCCTGGCCAAATTCAAGATTGGCCAGCATCTGGAATTCCGATCCAAGCGTCTCCAGTGCAACAAACAGGTCAGGCGTTGCCGTGCGGACATTCAACAGGTGTCCGTCCAGTTGTACCTGAACCAGTTTTCGTTGTCCCAGCGTATTCATTGCGACAATGTATGCGACACGCGAAAGAGAGTTTGACTTCAGCAGCTCCCGGGAAAGTCGCCGCTGGAATCCGAACCATGTCCGGATGGCTGACAGCATGTTTTCAGTTCCTTTTTCTGCGGCTGTTGAATTCTCTCACAGCCCTGGCCTGGTATCCGCGGTGGATACCTCAGCCGTAATCTTCAAATGCGGCGTCCGGTGAAGCCTTGCCCCGCCTAACGCCGCAGGCCGAGTTTTCGCAGTAAACCGTCTGCTGCAAGATCAAGCTCCCGGCGCCGGCCGATATTCTTCATGTATTTGCGAACTTCCCCGGGGGTCGGGTCAGACCTGCCGGCCCGGACATCCGCAGCGCGCGCCAGATGCAATGCCGTTCCCGTGCGGTCTTCAAACACATTCATTTCGAGAGGAAAAAGCGAGTTATCATAGGACTTTACCGCTGCAGCCACGTCTCTTGAGGTTAAAACATGGTCCTTGCGGAACTGCGTCGGAGTCTTGATGCGCCTGAGATCAAATTCGAATTCTACCCCGACCTCGTCAATCAGCCATTCCGGCGGCATGATTTCCCAGAACTCGTCATACCTGGCAAGGTTGCCGGCTTCACAAGACAGGGAGCGGCGCGCGTGCCGATTGTTGACCATGACCGGAACCTGGAAATTGTCCGATGCCTCGTCGAAATGGGTCCCCGGATCCGCAAAATGGCTGAGATGCGATATGTACGGGTAGAGAAAATTTTTGCTCTGTGCCGACAGATAGCGGTTTATGTATTTCTTCCATGAAGTCACGGGCCATTCATTCACCGTTGCCGGCACATGGTCGGCCCAGTCATCGGTTCCGCCATGGCGTTTGTGCCATTCGCGAAACTGCAACCAGCAGCGCTTTGAGAACAGCACGCCCCAGGTCGTGGCGCTCTTCATCACAAAGAAATCTTCTTCTGTCGGCACCGGGCTGAACTTGAGGCCATCGTACTCACAGAAGTCGAAGGCATACAGCGAGGCGGCAAACACATCATCAAGCTTGTCCATGCAACGCGCCGCCTGCACAGCATAATGATAGAAGTCGCGCCCCACGACAGAATCGTCTTCAAGAAAGACAAGGTGCTCGCTGTCCTCGAACAGGTCCATGCACGCGAACGAATGGTCACGCATGCCAAGATGCTGCTGTCGTGCCAGGACATGTTTCGTGCCATGCGGCCACTCAAATGCTTCTGCCGCCTCGCGCGCGCCATTGGGCCCGGCGTTATCCAGGCTGATATACAGCTTTACATCGGCTTGCGGATATCGTGCCCGGCGGAGCGAACCGAGAATTCGCAACAGGGGTTCCGGCCGGTTGTAGCCGGATACCACAATCGGGATGAGCTCAGCTGTCATCGGTTGACCGTTTTATGGCGTTGGATTTTCTGTGGCATCACTTGCCCCGGCCCGGGTGCGCACATTCCAGGCGTGCATCACAACCGCGATCATGCCTGCCGCCCAGCACAGGTAGAATGCCAGTTGCGCATACATCATGGCGATACCGCCAAGACGATCAAACAGCCCGAAGAAGACGGCGAAGAACAACGCCGTCGTTACTAGGTATATGTACAGGATCGCATCTGCACGGCCGAATGACAGCACCAGCGGGCGCAGGAAAAACAGGCCGGAAAACGTGGCAATCGCAAGCATGAATACCAGAAGGAAGGATGGCACCAGGTCATACTCCGTGCCGAGCAATGCCCCAACGATGATCTCGCCCACTGCCAGATAGCCCAGGATCGCGGCTGTCGCGAACGATGCGCCGGCGATGAACAGTTTGCGCAGCAGCGCCATCAGCGCAGTAAAGTTGTCGGCTGCAATCAATTCGGCAATTTTGGGGAACACCACCTGCTGGGCAGGTTCCACGACCCGCAGCACAACCGAGCCGTACTGCTTTGCAAGCTTGTACTGTCCGGCAACCGCAGGTCCCGCCACTGCAGACAGCAGGACAACATCGAACTCATGCACCAGTTGTCGCACAGTGCTGCTCAGGTTGGTGCTTGTGACGAACCGCACCAGCCCGGGCAACTTGGTAAAGTCGGCGAACCGCAGCGCTGTCAGGTCGATCCTGGCCCCCTGATCGCGGCACAGGCGCAACATCAGGCCCAGCGACACAAGGCTCTGGATGATGTTGACCGCGGCGAAAATCACAATCACCGAACCGATACTCAGCTCGATATTCCAGACCACCGCAATTGCGGCCAGTTTCAGCACCGCCATGGCCAGCAGCAGAATACCAATCGCATTATAATGATCGAAGATTCGCAACACCGCCATTGCCGTGCCGGACACGTTGAAAACCAGCGACAACATGTAGACAACCGCTATGGTTCTGGCTTCGGACCCGATGCCCAGCACATCGGCGAACAGCATGATCGCAGCCACCCCGAACAGGGCGGCGACCAGCGATCCGACGATATCCAGCGCCACGCCCAGAGAGACAATGTGCCAGAGTTGTTTTGTATCTTTTTCCGTGATGGCCTTTGCAGTGTATTTGGTCACTGCCTGCCAGGCCTGAAAACTTGCTATCTGCTCAACCAGGGCGCCAAAGCTGATAATGACGGCAACCACACCATATGCAGATGGCCCCAGCGCCCGGGATACAATGGTCAGTGTAATCAGCCCGATCACGCCGGACACGATGTTGGCGGAAAACAGCTTCTGGAAATTCTTAAGCATGGCCTGTTTCAGACTGGGGAGGCATGAAGATGGATTGCATGCTGCGAACCGCCTATTTGCGCGCGATCAGGTAGGTCGCACGGCGGCCTGCGACGGCTGAATCGAACGTGTAGGTTCCCGGTTGATTTGTCCCGCGCGGATGCAGATCGCATCTCAGGTCAAAAATGAATTTCGCCGGACTGTGAATCTCGGCCAGCGTCTCGATCCGGCCCTCGGCATCTCGGGTGTACAGGCGCTGAAAACCGCATTCGTCGGGATAGGTATCGGTCAGCATGGCTTCGTCCTGAACGATCGTACAATGCCCGTCGGTATTGCCTGCCTCATGCCAGTACTCACTCTGTTGCAACTCTGGCACGCTATACCGGTAGTAGCTCTGCCGCCCGTTATCGTCTGCACCCCACGCCACCAGGGTATCATCGTCGTGCCAGCAGAAATGCGACGTGTAATTGCGGGTCAGGATGCGTACACAATCCGCGCCGATATCGTAAAACAGCACCGCCATGCGTGAGGTCGCCGCCTCTTTCCAGAAGAAAAAGAAAAGCAGCTTTGACGATGAGGGAGAGAAGTTCAGGTGGTTCACGTAAGCATGTTCAAAATCCACGTCGCCGCCGATCACTGCGCGGATATCCTCCAGCTTGATCGCGCGAACCAGTTGATCACGCTGCGTGTCATAAAGACGGACCATGATCGCAGATCGATCATGCGGCGCTGACCGCGAACTGTCCTCACAATCCTGCCAGTACCCGTAACCGCGGCGACAGTGATGCAGACGGGAAAAGTCACAGGTCGCTATCATTCCGCCTGATGGTGCAAAGTCGTAGGCAGGGTATGGTTTCTCGTCGACTTGCTGACCGCTGTCGCTGTCGATGATCACGGAGACAAAACGCCCGCTCCGGTAGTCGTTGAACGCAATCCTGCGATCCTCGCAATTCGGTAACCAGCGCAGCATGCAGCCTTGCTGCCAGTTGTAGGCTGCGGTCTTGTTCAGATAGTGGAAGTTGCGTGTCGACGTATCGAAATAACCAACTTCCAACGGGTCGTCTGGCTCATACTTGTGGGCGCAGCGCGAGCCCACCGACCCGGCCAGCAACCGCTGACCGCACAGTGAGAGTTGCCGCTTGTCATAATAGCCGAAGTACACTTCCTGGCCCGGGCGGGCAAACCTGGTCAGTTCGAATCCGGGATGCGTTTTCAGTCCGTTCAGAATAGCCATCCGGCTCGGTTTCGCGATACGGGCTATCACCCGCTTTACCCGCTCGGCATTCACATCGCCCAGGCTGTTTCGTATCTGCGCCTTGAGTGTCATATTCCTGTTTCTTGCACGCTCATCAGCCGGAACGCGGCAGCGGGCCACCCGCTGCAAACTCGGCGTAGGTCTGTTTCAGACCTTCATTCAGACTACGGGCATTTGCCCAGCCAAGGTCCTGCAACTTCGACACGTCCGAAAGCTTGCGGGGCGTGCCATCGGGTTTTGATGCGTCAAACTCCAGCGCCCCGTCAAATCCGACTACCTTGCAAATCGCCTCGGCCAGTCCGCGTATCGACACTTCTTCGCCCGAGCCCACATTGATGTGGCTGTCTCCGGAATAGTGCTTCGCCAGAAACACCACCGCATCGGCCAGGTCATCGACATGCAGGAACTCGCGCAGCGGGTTGCCTGATCCCCAGACGGTCAGGGTCTTTGCACTTGAAATCTTCGCTTCGTGGGCCTTGCGCAACAGCGCCGGCAGTACGTGGGATGTCTCAAGGTCATAATTGTCACCCGGACCATAAAGGTTTGTCGGTTGCGCAGCGATGAAGTCACTACCGTATTGCCTGCGATAGGCCTGGCACAGCTTGATGCCGGCAATCTTGGCAATGGCATACCACTCATTGGTCGGCTCCAGCGGCCCGGTCATCAGGGCCTCTTCCGGGATTGGTTGCGGCGCCAGTTTCGGATAGATGCAGGTCGAACCCAGAAAAACCAGTTTCTCGACACCGGTCCTGAACGCGGCGTGGATAATGTTCGCCTCGATCATCAGGTTTTCATAAAGAAACTGCGCCGGATACGAGTTGTTCGCCTGGATGCCGCCGACTTTTGCGGCTGCCAGAAACACAACTTGCGGCCGGTTGGCGGTCATCCATTTCTCGACCTCTTCCTGGCGCACAAGGTCGGCATCTTCCCGGCTGGCGGTCAGTACCGAACACTCTTCGGACTGCAGTCTGCGAACCAGCGCGGAACCGACCATGCCGCGATGCCCGGCCACCCAGACCGACTTGCCCTGAAGTGAGAAGACCGTATCACTCATGACGGTTCTTGCGGTGCTCATCAGCCACCTGCTTCAGATCTTCCCGGACCATTTCCGAGACCAGCTCAGACAATGGTGTGGTGGCACTCCAGCCAAGTTTCTCTTTGGCCTTGCTCGGATCACCGATCAGGAGTTCAACCTCTGTGGGCCGGAAATAGCGCGGATCAACCCGCACCAGAAGCCGTCCGGACGCCTTGTCCGTGCCGGTTTCCTCAACACCTTCACCGCTCCATTCCATATCAATGCCGACCTCCTTGAACGCCGCATCGACAAATGATCGGACCGTCTGGGTTTCGCCGGTCGCCAGTACGAAATCATCCGGCTCATCATGTTGAACAATGCGCCACATGCCTTCCACATAATCGCGCGCATGCCCCCAGTCACGCTTGGCGTCGAGGTTGCCGAGATACAGCGTGTCCTGCAGCCCCAGGTGAATTGCCGCTACCGCCCGGGTAATCTTGCGGGTCACAAACGTCTCGCCGCGAATGGGGCTTTCATGGTTGAACAGAATGCCGTTTGACGCGTGGAAACCGTATGCTTCGCGGTAGTTTACCGTGATCCAGTAGGCATAAAGCTTTGCCGCGGCATAAGGTGAGCGCGGATAAAACGGCGTCGTCTCGGACTGCGGTATCTCCTGCACCTTGCCGTAAAGTTCTGACGTCGACGCCTGATAAAACCGGGTCTTTTCGCCCAGCTTCAACAACCGCATTGCCTCCAGAAGCCTCAGGGTTCCGATGCCGTCTGCGTTGGCGGTATATTCTGCCGTATCAAAGCTCACCTGCACATGTGACTGAGCCGCGAGATTGTAAACTTCATCCGGCTGGACTTCCTGCATCAACCGAATGAGGTTGGTTGCATCTGTCATGTCGCCAAAGTGCAGAAACATCTTCACGCCGCGTTCGTGAGGGTCGTGATAGAGATGGTCGATGCGGCCGGTGTTAAATGACGACGACCGCCGTTTGACGCCATGCACCTCATAGCCCTTTGCAAGAAGTAGTTCGGCCAGATAGGCCCCGTCCTGGCCGGTAATGCCGGTAATCAGTGCTCGTTTCACAGTCACGTAAGACCTTTCAGATGGATAGGTTGTCTGGCGGATTGCAGCAGTTGGGTCAGGCCGCCTCGCCCAGAACCGGCCGCAGAATCGCAAAATCCGCTCTCTTCAGCATAACGACAAACAAGGCAGCACATGCAATGCCTGACAAGTTGGCGGCAAGATCGGCGATCGAGGCATCGCGAGACAGTGTAAACCACTGCGCCAACTCCAGACCTGCCCCCAATGCAAATATGCTCACCGCAGTTTTGTACATCGACCGGAACAGCATGAATGCCGGCAGCGCAAGGCTGGCAAAGGCAATCGCATGCAGCACCAGATCAAACCGGGACAATCCAAACGCGGACAACGACAATGGCGGCTGTGAGAACAGTCCGAAATGGATGATACAACTGGTACTCACTGCAATCATTGCCCACAGACACACCAGTATTGCCCTGGCAAGGGTGCGCGTTCTGGACGACGGATAAGAATTCACTGGGCTGACTCGCTCGTGGAGGGGATGGTTTCCCCTTCAGGTCAGCTCGACCGAATCAGGGCAATCCTGTCTCTATCATTGGTTTGATCATGTTGGGCCCTGCCTAACGAATGGTAAACAAGCCCGCTGTTCTCGACATCCTGCAGCGAAAACAGATTGCGAAAATCAACCATCACCGGCGCACGCATGGTTTTGGCCAGGCGCGCAAAATCCAGCCCGCGAAACTCGTTCCACTCCGTCAGTATGACCACGGCTGCAGCATCCATAGCGGCAGAATAGGCATCAGCGCACCATTGCACATCGGTAAACTGCTTGCGGCCATTGTCCATGGCCGCCGGATCATAGGCAGTCACAACAGCACCGCATGCCTGAAGCTCCGGGATCAGAACGAGTGAGGCAGCGTCACGGATATCATCCGTATCCGCCTTGAAAGCGATCCCCAGAACAGCGATGCGCTTGCCCTTCACACTGCCGCCGACGGCGTTGGCGACCCGCTCTGTCAGGCTGCGCTTGCGCCGTTCATTGGCTTCAATGACCTCTTCAACGACCGTGAATGCCGCCTTGTGTTCACGGGCCGTTACCATGAGCGCCCTTGTATCTTTCGGGAAACAGGATCCGCCATAGCCAGGCCCGGGTTGCAGATAATGCTGGCCAATTCTCCTGTCGAGGCCCATCCCCCTGGTGACGTGGGTAATGTCGGCATCAACCTTTTCACACAGATCGGCCAGCTGATTCACAAATCCGATCCGGGTGGCAAGATAGGTATTGGCGGCATACTTGATGACTTCTGCGGCCTGGCAGGACGTAAAGACAATCGGTACATCTTTCTGGGTCAGCGGGCGGTACAGTTGCCGCAACGGCGCTTCAGCGCGCTCTGAACTCACACCCACCACGATGCGGTCCGGCCGCAGAAAATCTTCAACCGCAGACCCTTCACGCAGGAATTCCGGATTGGACGCCACTTCAACATCCGCGTTGGGGCGCGTTTTCAGGATCAGGTCTTTCAGCTTGGCTGCCGTGCCCACCGGCACGGTTGACTTGGTGACCACAACGGTAAAGCCCCGCATGGCGTCCGCAATTTCGGCACCTGCTCCGAACACATAGGACAGGTCCGCGGCATCTTCGCCCCGCCTTGTCGGCGTTCCAACCGCAATGAACACCACATCCGCATCTGCGACCGCAGACGGAAGATCGGTGGAGAACATCAGCCGGCCTGCTTCAAAGTTGCTGTGAACAATCTGCTCCAGGCCCGGCTCGTAGATCGGAATCTTGCCGGCTTCGAGCGCAGTGATTTTCTCGGCTTCCTTGTCGATACAGGTGACGGAAAATCCAAACTCCGCAAAGCATGCAGCCGAGACCAGTCCAACATATCCAGCACCGATAACAGCCAGCTTCATGACAATACTCTTCCTTGTCTCACTTGGATCCGAACCCGGTCAGAACCGTCCAGATGGTTTTCGCTGTGATAAGCGCATCGAGCCATGGTGAAAAGTGTTTAATGTAATAAAAATCATAGTGCAGTTTGTGGGTTGCCTGTTCCACCTGCGCCACGTTGCCCTGATGCACCTGTGCCCAGCCGGAGAGTCCCGGGCGCACGATGTGCCGGTACCTGTAAAACGGGATATCGCGCTGATACCAGTCCGACAATTCCAGCGCTTCAGGCCGCGGTCCGATCCAGCTCATCTGGCCGGCAAAAATATTGACGATCTGCGGAAACTCGTCGATACGGTACTTGCGCAAAAAACGCCCTATTCTGGTAATGCGGGGGTCGTTGTCCTCGGTAAAATTACCGCCGGATTGCTGTGCGCCCACTTTCATTGTCCTAAGCTTGATCATCTTGAACGGCTCGCCCCTGAAGCCCATGCGTGGCTGCAAGAAAAACGCCGGTCCTTTCGAGTCGAGTTTCACAGCTATGGCGGCAAGGCAGACGATGACCAGAAAGAATGGCGCCACAATGACAGCCAGCCCAAGATCAACCAGACGCTTCAGTCTCAGATACAGAAGTGACGGCAGAACCGATCCGAGACTGTTTTCTGAAAGGTGCTCAATCTCGACCTTACCGGTCAGCGCCTCAGCCATCTGCTTGACATGATAGACCGGTACCCCTTTCAGTGCACTGTCGGCAAGAAACCTGTTCCAGTCATCTGACAGGTCAGCCCGAAGATCGACAACAATGCCGTCCATACGCCGGTCAGGGGCGACGGGTTTCCTGAGACTGAACCAGTCGACTGCATCCAGGTCCTTGAGGCCCTTGGTATCACCGGTCTCCACCAGGGCGAAACTCTGCAAAAGCGCCCGCCGCGCCAGGAAGAAGCACGCATAGAACCAAACGACCGCGACGATGAAACTGGCGCCAAACTGGTAGCGCGAATACTCTATCCGCAAGAAGAAGAACATCACGATGATGATCGAATAGGAGATGGCAAAAGCCGGCGCGATGTACTGCGTTGCCTGCACACCGGGATAGGCAATCATCTGTCGCAGCGCCCAATACCCCAGAAACAGCGCCAGCATGGACCCCAGCATCGCAGATTGCAGGGAAATCATGCCCGATCCCGGAACCAGGCTGGTTGTTGGCCAGCGCGCAAGCCCCGGCACGAGGACGGCAAAAACCAGCCCGCCGATCAGTTGAAACCGGATCCGGGTTACCAGGCGCATCGGCTCACGATCTTCGATATCTTTTCCCCGGGCGGCAACCTGCGCCCGTTCGCTCGCAACCCTTGGTGGAGAAATCACTTCGGCGCCCCCTTTCCGGGCGATGTTCGCGCCGGTTTGTCTTTCGCACGCGGTTTGGCTGCAGACTGCGCCGGTTTCGCGGAACCCGGCTCGGCTTCACGCCCATAGACGTCTTCAACCCGCACGATGTCGTCTTCGCCCAGATAGGATCCGGACTGCACTTCGATCAGTTCCAGCATGGTCTTGCCGGGATTTTCCATCCTGTGGACAGCTCCCAGAGGAATGTAGGTCGACTCGTTTTCACGCAGCAAAAAGGTCTCCTCGCCCCGGGTGACCTTGGCAATACCCTTGACCACGATCCAGTGCTCTGCCCGGTGATGATGATATTGCAGCGACAATTGCGCGCCCGGTTTTACGGTGATGCGCTTGACCTGGTACCGATCCCCCCGATCAATGCCCTCAAAGGTTCCCCATGGCCGTGCAACCTTGCGATGATCGGTCAATTCACTGCGCTCGGCGGTCCTGAGATCATCGACAACCGTCTTGACCTTCTCCACCTGATCCCGGCTGGTGACCAGCAGGGCATCGGGCGTATCGACCACGACAACATCCTTCATGCCGAGCACGACCGCCAGTTTGTCAGGACTGTGGACGAAGCAGTTTTCCGAACTCGAAAACCATGCATCGCCTTCTGACCGGTTGCCGTCGTCATCAGCAGCATGCACACCTGCGACCGCATCCCAGGAACCCAGGTCCGACCAGTCGCCTTCATACGGCACAACGGCAACACGGGTTTCTTTTTCCAGCACCGCATAATCGATGGAAATCGACGGGCTTGAAGAAAACGCATCCGGCTGCAACCGGAAGAACTGGTTGTCGACAGCAATATCTGCAACCGCGGCCTGCACTGCCTGATGAATTTCCGGTGCGTGCTTGGCAACAAGGTCAGCCGCGGTGCCGGCCTTGACGACAAAGATACCGGCATTCCAGACGCAGCCCGCACCGATCAGTTCCTCGGCCTTGCCGGCATCGGGTTTTTCCAGAAACTGTGACACCTGGGCCGCAGTGCCGTGATCCGCAATCATTGCGCCTGGCTGAATGTAACCATACGCCGACGATGGCTTGGTCGGGCGGATGCCCAATGTCACCCACCAGCCTTCCTGGGCCACGCGAACCGCGCTGGAGATGGCGGCGGTGAATTTGTCACTATCTGAAACAAAGTGATCCGATGGCAGGATCACCATGACTGCTTCAGGATTGGTCGCGGCAATCTGCAAAGCCGCGGCACACAGCGCCGGTGCCGTGTTCCGGGCCATCGGCTCCAGGAGAATGGAACCGGACAATCCTGCATTGTGAAGCGCTTCGGCGACCATGAAGCGATAGTCTTCGCCTGTCACGGCAACGCACGATGCCACTCCCTCAAGCCGTTTGACCCGGGCCAGCGTCAGATCAAGAAGCGAGGCTCTTTCCACCTCCACCGCAAATTGCTTGGGAAACGCCTGGCGGCTCAGCGGCCACAACCGTGTCCCGGCTCCACCACATAAGACGACTGGAACGAGATCAGGTTTGGTGTTCATGCAGATACCGGACACAAGTGTTGAATTGACAAATCAGGCAATGGCTACCGCACTCCGGGTGAAACGATCTTCACCACGGCAGGTAGATTCCGACTCTGTAACTAGCACCGGAATTTGGCGCCTTTCTACTCAATTACCGTAAAGCTTTTTTGCCGTTCAGGCTGGCATCAACACCCTGGCGTCGGATGTCACCCTGATTTCCTGCCCCATGACCTCGAGCAGGACTTCCACACGACCACGCGCATCACACCGGTTCAGTCTCCCGATCAGACCTGACAAGGGTCCGGAAACCATCTGAACACTCATGCCGGGTTCCAGATCGGGCGTAAAATCAACCAGCCCGCCGCGTTCCGACATTTCAATAATCAGTTCGACCACTCCTGCCGGTACAATGGCCGGGCGCTCACCGGCCATCACAAGACAGGACACGCCGTAAGTCGAATTGATGCAGCGCCACTGATCCCTGGCCAGGTCGAGTTCAACAAACAGATAACCCGGGAACAGGGCAGAGCGAACCTGGCGAACCTTCCTGGCATGGCGCACGGATTTTTCGATCAGCGGCAGAAAGGTCCTGAACTGTTGCAGGTCGAGCTGATGCTTTGCGCGATGCTCCCGATTGGGTTGCGTGCGCACAGCAAACCATCTCTTGCCAATCACGTCGCCTGTCGTCATCCGAATCACTGTCCCCTCAGCTTGGCACACGTTAACTATCTACCCCGAGGGTCGCAACACCTGATGTGTCGGAAAATCGCATATCCCGGCTCACAGGACGCTCAAGCTAAGAAGTTGATTCTAGGAAGTTTATTTCCTGTCAGGACACGCAGCACCATGATCAGTGCCGGGTACTCCAGGATTGTGCCAGCCCCAATCCCAGCAGCAACGCAAAAGCCAGCGTGTTCGCCTGAATCTGGAGACTGAAATCAACCAGGGAATGCAGACCGACCAGCACACACACTGACGCAGCAATGGCTGCATGGTGGGCGTCGCGATGACGCGCAAAAAAGCCTTTGGTCACCATCACAAACAGCCCGCCAAAACTCAACAGGACGAGCATCGCTGCGGGCAATCCCAGCCCGAGCATCAGCTCCAGATAATCGTTGTGCGCCTTGTCCCAGACCAGACGATCCGGAGACAGCTCGATCCGATAGGCCGTAAACACATCCTGGAATGTCCCCAATCCACTGCCAAGGTAAAGGTAATCACGAACCGCCTCCAGGGTTTGGGCATAGGTCTCGAACCGTGAATCCGCCTCAAGTCCCTGGTTCAGCAGCCGACCCATCAGCCGTGCACCGGACAGCTCGAAAACGCCCAGTATCAGCACGGCAATGGCAAGGATGCTCGCCACCCACACCGGTCCGCCTCCGGCTGATCCTGCCCGCGTCATCACTTTCACACCATGCAGCAGCAACATGAAAACCAGCGCTATCATGGTAAAGCTGATGCCGCCGCGCGATCCGGTCGCCAGCAGGGAGACAAACATCAGCACGAACAGGACAAGATCGAAACCGAACCCGCCCGCCATGGCCAACAGCAGCCTCCTTGCCACTTCACGACCACTGTTGTGCGACGTTGACTGCATCACAGCACGAGCCTGCTGGATCACGATGCCAAGGCTGGCCAGGCACCCCATTCCGAAAAAGGTTGCAGCGCTGTTACGGTTGATGAAGCCGGCGGTGAGGTAGCCGGTGTCGGGTTCATCGAACCAGAGGATCTTGTCCAGTGACAAGGACAATCGTGTCAGCCCGTACAGGGCCGCAAGCCCCGCCAAAATGACAAATGTCCGCAGAATAATACGGGCATTTCGCGCTGAACGGGCCAGGACATAGGCACCCAGCAAGACCGCGGCAGCTGTCAGATAGCGTAATATCGCCCACACTGTCTCGGACGGATTTATGGAAATTGTGGATGCAATATCGCGGCCCAGCGCCTCTCCAGCCACCTGCCAGGCCGGGTGGCCTGCCGTCCATGACCCCAACGGCAGTATCTGTACGACCGCCCATAACAGAGCCAGGCTGAACATGGCCATCGGTACCGAGAGCCTTGATACCATCAATGCAGGATGGCGGCGCGCCTCCAGTTGTACCGACAAACAGGCAAACACCAGAATTCCGCCCGCCAGGACTGCATTGATGCTCCATGCAAGGGGTCTGTTGGAACCGAGCCAGAACGAGCTGAGGCCGACAATCATTGCAACCAGCACCGATGCCACCGCGCTCATGACGCGCTCCAGCTCGACACTGACACCAATCGATCAGGCCGGTTCCTCAAAGCGTTGCCCCCGCTTTCAGCAGGTACTCACGAAGCTGGACAGCGCGGTCAGGATAGGCCTTGTCTACAATCGTTACATCATGCCGGACTATGTCCTTGACGCGGGCGTTGAGCAGCGGCCAGGCCAGGCTCGTCATCTGCAGCCGCGCCAGCACCAGATCAACTTCTTTGGGTGCATAGGCGAACGACAATTCGAGGTGGTGCTGGGCGGTGGCATCGAAACCGAACAGGCCGCTGCGCAATTTGGCTGACAGGAACCAGAGTTCGCCAAGTGCCGGCGCTTTCCCAAGCGCCAGCCCCAGCGCCTGCAGCATCAGAATCTGCAAACGGCGCCGATCTGCGAAACTCAGCCCCATGGCCTCAAGAAAATCAGCCCGCACAATGGCCAGAACCGCAGCGCGCCGCTGTGGCAATGTCATGCCGACAAACCGGTCCGCGAGCCTGGCGGCGTCTTCAGGCTGTGCCGGATCCAGTGTCATCAGCCAGACCTGCAGGGTCCCCGGCGACACCGAATACAATGCTTCGTCACGTTGATGTGTATCGTTCAGGCGGAAAAGCTGGTAGCCGCCAAGGCCGGTCAGGCATACGCCCAGGGAAACCAGAAGAGCCATAGTGAACGGACTGACGCCGCGCGACACGTTAAGCCGATCCACCATAATAATAAGGGTACTTCTTGTTGTAGTACCCGGACTTGTAATATTCGTAATAGCGGGCCTTCGAAGCGACTACATCGTTCATGACGACACCGGTCAACTTGCCCTCGGCACCCAGCGATTGTTTCAAAGCCGCATCCACAGCGTCACGAGCCGTCGTTTCCCATTTCACCACCAGAACCAGTGAATCGACAACTTCGATAAGCGCCCGGCCGTCGGTCACCGGCAGCAAGGGTGAGGTATCGACAACGATGAGATCATAAAAGCCGGTCAGATGGGTGAACAGATCCTTCATCCGCTTCGACCCGAGCAGTTCGGCCGTATGGGTCAGGTCCTTGCGGCGCGGCGCCGGCAAAATGTGAAGTCCCGACGCGGCATCCTTGACAATAACCTGCTTGAGATCAGCCTCGCCAAGCAGCAGTTCCACCGCCCCCTGCTTGGCATCCGGCGCATACAGCGATGTCAGTACCGGATGGCGCAGGTCAAGGTCGATGATCAGAACACGTTCACCCGAGGCCGCCGCATGTAGCGCCAGGTTGCTGGCGATGGTGGATTTGCCTTCGCCCGGCAGCGCAGAAGCGAGCAATACAATCTTTTGCGGGCGATCAACATCCGCAAATTTGATACCCATTCTCAGTGCCCGAATTGCTTCGGTAAAACTGGACAATGGTTTTTGAACCACCAGACGGCTGATGCTCACCCGGTCGCTTTTGCCCATACGACGTTCTGACTTGTCGCCTCTGCTAAACAGTCCGACCAGCATGCTCAGTGGATTGAACTTGCGAGCCGCACGTCCAATTCCGCTGCCGGGCAGTTCGCCGTCCGAGCGGGGAATGCTTGCCAGAACCGGTACACCGAGGTGTTTTTCAATCTGAATGGTCGTGCGATAGCCCGCATCCAGTTGTTCAAGCAGGAAGGCTATGCCGGCTCCCAGTCCCAAACCAAGCATGGTTGCAAGTATCACGATCGATTTCTTGTTCGGGGCGCTCGGTGTCGTGGGCGCCGAGGCGCGTTCGATGACACGTGAATTGTTGGTGTTGAGTTTTTCCTGCTCACTGGTCTGCTTGAACCGGGACAGAAATGATTCAAACAGCGCCTTGTTGGCTGCCGATTCTCTCTCCAGCTCCCTGAGAATGACTTCAGCCTGGCCGTCTCTTGATGCAGTTCCTCTTACTTCGGCAAGGCTAGCCGCAATTGATTTTTCACGGCTGCTGGCAACCTGCAGGGCGTTTTCCGTAGACGTCAGGATACGCTTGGCCTCGGAACTGATCGAGCGCCTGACATCCTGAAGCTGGGCCCGTGCGGAAACGACCGACGGGTGCCGGTCGCCGTACTTGGCGCTCAGGTTGGCAAGCTCGCGGCGTATCTCCGATGCCTTTCCTTTCAGGGCTGCCAGCGCACTGGACTGAAGGGCGTCGGCAAATGCCGTTATATCTCCGCCCCTTTTACGCACCGCCTGAACCTGATCGTATCTTGCCTGTGCCTGTGCAGATTCAGCGCGGGCCAGGATCAGCTGTTCGTTCAGTTTGGCAACCTGCTGATCGCTCAGCGTCGATCCGTTGGTTTCAACGATATTGTTCTCCGCCTTGAACAGTTCGACGGCGCGTTCTGATTCGCGCACTTTTTTCCGCAAGTCGCTGAGACGCTCGCTGAGCCAGTCGTTGGCACGCCGTGTCACTTCATAGTTGGCTTCAAGCTGGTCAACCAGGTACTCGTCGGCAAAGGCATTTGCCACCTGTGCCGCCTTGACCGGATTTTCAGAGCTGTACTTGATATCGACCACATAGGTCCAACCCTTGCGGTCAACCGTGATTGCCTTGGCGAGGGAGCGGACAATCCTGTCGGTTTTGTCTTCATTGAGAACCGGCTCGGGCGCAGCCTCCCTGGTGAACACCAGTGAAATCAGCTGCCGAACCGCAGAAATATTCGACGGCTCGGCCTTCGACTGCTCGTCAAGTTTGAGCTTGCGGACAACCCGTTTGGCCACATCGTAGGAGCGAATAAGTTCAAGCTCACTTTCCAGTGCAGAATTGTCCCGGCCAATACCTGAAACAATCGCTTCGGCATTAATTATGTTCTTCTGATTCGTATCAATCAGCAGTGTGGACTTGGCTGTATAGACCGGAGTGAGCTGTAAAGCGTAAACCGCGCCCAGCAGGGCAGACAGAAAACCGATGACCGCAACCATCGGTCCACGGCGCCGCGCAATCCGGAAAAGTTCCCTTAAATCAATACCATCAGAGCCACCAATGCCGAAGGGGGATGGTGACTCGGGGTACCCCTCACGGCCAGCCGCAGGGTTATTATCAGAAGCGCGCTTTAGCATAGACGCCCACAAGGTGACGGTCCCAATCGGTAAGGCCGGGACCTGTGACATCACTGTAGGAGTATTTGTACCTGCTGCCAACAGACATGAAACGGTTCACCCGATATTCAAGCTCTGCACCGGCTTCAATTCTGAGATCGTCCAGAGAGGAATTCTCATAATCGTTGAACGCAAATCCGACCGACGGCGAGAAAATCAGCTCGCGCATCACCTCATAGTCAACAATCAGCTTGGCGGAGTCCTGGACACGACCGGACTGATTGAATGTGCTGTCCTCGATCGTGCGATCGGCATTGAGCCTGACCGTCATCAACGACGTCGGATTCCAGGTCAGCGCACCGTGGTAACTGAATGCCGAAGTGGTCGGCGAGCCTGCAAAATCATAGGTCTGCTCATTGTACCCGACACCCAGCTCACCGGTAACCAGACGGGTCACCTCAAATTCAACACCCGCAAGGGCACGCCAGCCATCCGAATCGGGGATGGTTGAACTATGATATTCGCGCCAATTGTAGCGGAAATCGCCAAACAGCCGATATCCGGGTGAGACAAGATATGAGATGCGTCCGCCAGTGGTGGTAATATGGCCATCTCTGAAGTCCTGGTCGATGCCATCGACATCGTCATAGTCGAAGAAATCAAACGCGGCGCCCACCGATACTGCCAACCGGTTGAATGCGTGCCGGAGAGATACCCACGAATCGAGATCGTAGTACGCCCCTGGTGATGCAGACACGCCGGCGGTGGGGTACTCCAGATCTCCAGGCTCCTGGTTGAACCTTCCGCCCTTCAGGTTGGCCTTGAGCTCGGTGTCGCTGGTCACTTCAAACCGGGCGTCCAGTTCACCGTCGAAATCAGTGCGGCTTTGTGATGAAAAGTCGAAATACTCATAGTGATCAAGCCCGGCCCGCAAATTCAACTGGTGCCGACCAAAATCCGATCTCAACGAAACCGAAGGCGACACATAGACGCCCGAATCAGAATTTTGACCCTCTGCTTCGCCGAAAACATTGCTGTCATAGAAATACCCGGTTTCAACATCGGGCAGAACCCAGAACTGGCCAGCCCGCAGGCCCAGACCTTCGAACCGGTCGCGAACAGTGGGCATGTCGCCCGAAACCACACGCGACAGTTCCTGCGCGGATACTCCCGTTGAAATACCCGCACATGCACAAAGCACCGCAATTATTGATTTTGCCTGCATGTCAGCCGTCACGCCCCATCTCAATTTCGTCTCGTTACCTGCCGGATCAAACAATCCGCAGGGTCAAATCAGTTTCTGCTAACGCCATTACCGCCGCCTTCGACGTTGATCAGAAACACAGCCGGCGACGAGCCCCCGATCCCGCCACGCCATGCGCTGGAACAAATATCGCCTTCCAACGCACCGATCCCGCTGGCAAAGGAACTCAGGATCTGACCCGGGGTTCTCTCGCAATTACAAACAATCGACGCTATCCCGCTCGCCCCCGCAGCGTCGTTTACCGAAACCAGATACTGGTGTGCGCCAGCCAGCCCGGCCCCGACATAAACCTGCACCTGCTCGGCAGCGTCATCGGCGGCACGGCAAAACGATTCCGTTTCGCGCTGGTCTGCCGCAACCGTATCTGAAACTGCAATTGTGAGCGCAGGGTCCTGATCGTAACTGGCGAGAACCGCCTCAGCGCTTTGTGCGTGCACAAAACCTGAAAACAGCGCAACGCCCATCGCGCTTGAAATTACCAGTCTGATCGACATCGCCGTCCACCTTTGTCCCGGTCGAATCACAGTCTCGAAAACTGCAATCGCCAAATTGCGTCAATGGCCAATAGTACCTGATGGTAACTAATGAATTATTGACAGCTTAGTCTGCATACGCCGTAATTATGCCGAATTGTGAGGGCTTGGCTGCCGGCGCGGATCCACTTGCAAACACAATCAGAAGAACCGTTCCGGCACCCTGATTATATCGCCTGGATTGATCGCAACCCTCTGATTTGTCTGGATTTCCACTTCCTGATCCTGACCGGCGCGGCGCACAAATGCTTTGCCCGTATTGGCCCGGTAGGTATAGCCGCCGGCAATGGCCACAGCGTCCTGTATGGTTAACCCGGCTTTGTACGGATATTCACCGCCCTTGCCCACTTCGCCTTGAATGAAGAACGGGCGATAGTTCAAAACCGATACGGAAACTTTCGGGTCTTTCAGGTAGCCGCGGGAGTATCTTGCCACCACTGCGTTCTGAAACTGGGTCACGGTCTGGCCGCGCGCCTGCACCGCTCCGATCAGCGGCAAATCTATGCGGCCATTGTCGCCGACCAGAAACTCGCCGGACAGGTCAGCCTCGCCAAATACGTTGACCTTGACCTTGTCGCCTGACCCGAGCCGGTATTCCGCCACCGGATTTGACTGCACCGGCGCCGAAGACTGCAATGTGGCTCCATAGCCCGCGGGTGCCGCCGACAATGCAGAAGACTCCGAACCACCGGAAGAAGCCCCGCATGCGCTCAGCAGTTGCGCAAGCAGGAACATGGATACGATTGATTTGAACCGGTTCTGAATTCCCCAGAGGATCATGACCCCTACCATCCGCTTTCTCGGACAGATCCGGCACACAACCGGTTTGTCCTAAGACCCATCAAGGCCACCGACAGCGAATCAGTAACTCACTCAACCCTTCTGACATCGCCGCTTCGGTTCAACACTAGGTCAGGACTGCTTGCCAAATGGTTAATCAGACCTGAAGCGTGCAAGCTGGGTTATGTCGAAAGAAACCGCACATCGTTGCCTTCAAGCACCGCGCAGGTCAAACGCCCGGTGATATAGGCGCCGGTATCTATGCCTATCCGGTGAACCTCGACTTCAGGCTTCTCGGTCGGGGTATGACCGTGAACAATCATCTTCGGCAGGGCGCTGTCATGGCTGAGGAATGGTTCCCGGATCCACAGCAGATCTTCGGCAACCTGATCGTCCAGCGAAATGTGCGGATTCACCCCGGCATGGGCGAAGAAATACTTGCCTGCGCCGGCCGACAAAATACAGTTCTCCAGGAACCCGCGATGGCTGGACGGCAAGACTTCCAGCAGGTTCTTTTGAATGCCGGCCCACTGATCCTCCCCCATCGGCATGCGAAACTTCAGCCCGTAGGAATGCAGCGTTTCGAGGCCGCCATATTGCCCCCATGAGCCGATCACGCCGGGATCAGTGAGGAAATCCTGCAGGTACAGTTCATGATTGCCACGCAAGGTAATCCGCTTGTTGCAGAAACTGTAGCCCTGCACCATCCAGTCCAGCACCTGCCGCGAGGATGGCCCGCGGTCAATGTAGTCTCCCAGGAAAACTTCCACGCAATGACCAATCGGCCGGTCCTTGCGATCAGCTTCCATCATGGCATAGAGCCGTTCCAGCAGATCGATTCTGCCGTGGATATCGCCTATGACATAAACCCTGACCCCTTCCGGAAGACGAGGTTCACTGTCCTCCTGTCCATCCTTGTTTTTCGAAACAAGTTTCTTGAAAATCCGGGAGATCATTTTGGTTCAACAGTTCCTGGTTAGATTTCGGACCCTACGGCAGTTCGCAATCAGACGTTTGCATCAAATCGAAAACACCACACTTGGACCCGTTATAACTGAGCAATCCGGTACGCCGCACGCGGGACACCTGCTGCTGTTCACCAGTTGCAGAATATCGGGCTCGCTTCAGCGCCCGTCGATAAACTGTCGGCAGGAGTCAAAGTTGTCAAACGCCAGCATTCCGCGCGAAGTCTGCACGGCCACACTGCCGTCTGCGTAGTGAAGCACCCGGCGTCCCCGATACCTGGCGCGCCCCACGATCAAATGCACACTTTCCCTCAGCAATTGCCTGTACTCGCGCTCTGCGATCTGTTGTCTGATCCTGGGAACAACAAACAGGATCAGCAGACAACTCAGAGAGCCGATTGTGGCAATCAGCACCATGACCGTGACACTCAGTCCAAACAATTCGGCCAGCACCACACTCAATGCCATCACACCCAGCAAAATAAGGACAGACATCAGGCTTTTTTTCATAACAGCGCCCACTGCAAACAAAAAGATGACACAAACCAACAGATTACTCGTGATTCGGCCAGCCGCGATGTATCCGGAATCAAGCCTGATGCACGGCTGAGATCTTGATCGGTCGGAAGTGGCGAAGGCCTTGCCGCAACCGTCCCGCGCTAGCGATCGATATACTGCCGGTAAAGGTCAAAGTTCTCAAATGACTTGAAGCCAAAGCGGGTTTCGGCCAGCACCGATCCATCACTGTAATGGACCACGCGGTGGCCGCGATATCTGGCGCGGCTTACCAGTCGTGCGCCGGATGGCGCATCGCTGTCATCATTCCAGCGTTTGGTCTTACGCATCTGCAGCAGGGTCTGCACTATCACGGCAATCGCGATAACGGCAGAAATGCCTGCGAACCAATTCGTCGTTACATCCGACATACCGTCAAGCTCACCCTCGCGCTTAACTACCCCCGTGATCCGGCGCCAATCGATCTTTCGACAGGTTATGTAGCTTTTTTGACGTAAAGCAAGCCATACCGGTCCATCAGCTAACAGGTTTGCGGGTTCAACCGATTCCAAACCGTTCTAAAGGATCATGCCCTCGAGAGGAACAGCCGGTTTGCGTCCGGCAATGAGATCTGCAACCAGCCTGCCTGTACCATGACTCATGGTCCAGCCCATATGGCCCTGGCCGGTATTCAGCCAGAGGTTTTTGAACCTCGTTGCACCCAGAATCGGTGTGCCTTGCGGCGTCATCGGCCGCAGGCCTGCCCAATACTCTGCCCTGGAGTAGTCGGCGCCATCGGGAAACAACCCTTTCACCACACTTGTCATGTGCCGAAAATCATCCGGCGAATGGTTCACCCCATAGCCGGAAAACTCTGCTGTTGCCGTCACCCGCAACCGGTTGCCCATGGGCGTGTAGGCAACCAGGCTTTCTTCGTCGATGCCGCCGATAGCGGGGGAATTGTTGCGGCCTGATACCGGGACGGTCATCGAATATCCCTTGACCGGATAGATCGGCAGATCAATGCCGATGGCTTTTGCCAGATGTGGCGAATACACACCCAGCGACAAAACGATGATGTCTGCGGACAGCGTTTTCTTATCCGTCACAACGCCGCTGATCCGATCTCCATCTGTTTCCAGAGAACTGACTGTCTCCCGCCATTTGAACGTCACGCCGCGCTCATCAAGCCAGCCTGTCAGATTACGCGTGAACATCCGGCAGTCGCCAGTCTCGTCCCGACCGCCGAACAGCGCCCCGGCGAACTGATCCTTGCTGTCAGCCAGCGCCGGATCTTTTTCAGCTATGCCGTCCGCGTCCAGGACGCCGATGTCGGAGCCTTCCCGGCGCAATATTTCGGCCTTGCTGTCGGCTGCTTCAAACGCAGGCTTTGAGCGAAACAGGTACAGGATACCGCCATCATTTGCGTCATATGCAACCCCTGTCTCGGCACGTGTTTCATGGAACACGGATTGCGCGTAATTGCACAGCCTGACCTTGCGCTGCGTATTGACGGCCGCCCGCTCGGCACTGCACTGGCCCCAGAACTTCAACATCCATCTGAGGAATGCCGGATCCAGTGACGGTTTGAGCCGTAGCGCCTGGTCATTGCGCCACAATGACCTGAGCAGAATTTTCGGTGAAGCCGGCGATGCCCAGGCATAGGCGTGGCCCGGTGCAATCATGCCGGCATTGCCGAAGCTGGTGAATTCAGCCGGGCCTTCCTCGCGGTCGACGACGGTCACCTCGTGACCGTCCCGCCACAGCTCGTAAGCCATGGTGACCCCGACAATACCGGCTCCCAGCACCAGCGCCTTAGCCATTGCAGTGATACCTCGGACTAGATGGCGGCTTCCACCTGGATCTCAACGTCCAGACCCGGTGCAGCCAGCTTTGGTGAATGGACCGCTGCACGGCACGGTGTTTCACCGGCCACAACCCAGTCATCCCACACGGTGTTCATTTCAGCCCAGGTATCCATGTCGGTCAGCCAGATGGTGGCCCTGATGACCTTGGTCTTGTCTGACCCGGCCTGTGCCAGCATTGCGTCAATCTGCGCCAGGATGTCGGCTGTTTGTGCAGCAACGCTGCCGCCTGCGGCCTCGCCCGCTACGAAACCGGACATGTAGACCTTGTCACCATGAATGATCGCGCTTGTCATCCGGTCGCCCGCACCAATTCTCTTCAACGTCATTTGCTTTCTCCGTTTTGCTGATTTGTCAAAGCTGTCTTGAATGTGTGTCTGATGATATGCCCGTCACGTTCGGGCAGAACCCTTTCCAGTTCATCCGACCCTGTCTTGAGCACGCCGAATACGGGTCCTGTATCTTCCAGCACGAGTTGCTTTACAGCCGCAAGGTCCGGTTGCTTGTGCGCGGTGGCCACCTGCCTGAACCCGCACGCAAGCGCAACCGCGGCCAGGTTGGTGGTTTTTCCGGTGTGGCTGGCCTGCCCGCCGGTTTCACCGAACGCTTCGTTGTCGATCACCAGTACGGCAAGGTTCGCCGGCGCCTTGGCTGCAAGCGTCGCCAGCGACCCCAGGCCCATCAGCATTTCACCGTCGCCGGTGATGACCAGTACACGGGCATCGGGACGGGCCAGAGCAAGTCCCAGCCCCATTGCGGCAGCGCCGCCCATGGCACCCCACAAATAGAAGTTCTGCGCAACATCTCCTGCCGCGGCCACATCATATGTCGGTGATCCAAGTCCGCTGATCACCAGCAGGTTGTCCGGCCGGTCCTTCAGGATTTCTGCAATCGCTTCGCGTCTTTCGATCATCCCGGTCATTTGCCTCAAAAATCTTTCGCGCCAATCAGGCGTTGCGACAACAATACGGCAACCGGGCAATTGCTGTCATAGGCCAGCCGCATCGCCGACCCGGTCATGGCCGCTGCATCCTCACCGGTATCAGCCCGATAGACAACGAAGCCAGATCGCCTGAACGTTTCTTCCGTGGCCTGTCCCATCGGCATCTGCCACGGATTGAACTCGCCCCATTCACCACGCATCGTCACCAGGGTCACAAACGGAAACCCGCATGATTTGAGCAGCGAGAACATGTTGACACAATTGCCCACCCCGGATGACTGCATCAGCATGACACCACGCTGCCCGCCAAGCTCGGCGCCCGCGAGCAGGGCAACACCTTCTTCTTCGGTTGTCAGGACAGTGCAGTTGATACCGTCATCACCATGGCATGCATTGATCAGGCTGGCGTGACCGGCATCCGGCACATAAGCCATTTGCTGAACCTGCTGCTCTTTCAGCGCGGCGAAAATGTTGGCCCGCCAGTCGTCAGCGGCAAATGCAAAAGGGTCGGCTCTCATTCTGACCTTTGACTTCACGTATTGCTTATCAGTTGCAAGGCACCTTGCGTTCACACTGCTTCCTGCGTCAAGCTGCCGAAATGGAATAGTGGAGTTGCGTATGAAGCATGTGACCCTTCCCGGCGGAGACGAAATACCCGCACTTGGCCTCGGCACCTGGCGCATGGGTGAAGATGCAGACCTGCTGCAGTCGGAAGCCGACGTCCTGCGTCACGGCCTCGACCGTGGACTGAACCTGATCGACACAGCGGAAATGTATGGCGAAGGAGGCGCTGAACTTGTTGTCGCCGAAGCCATAAAGCAACGTCGCGACGAGGCCTACATTGTCTCCAAGGCCTACCCGCATAACGCATCCTATGACGGGGTTATTGCCGCCTGCGAGCGCTCGCTTGAACGGTTACAGACAGACCGCATCGATCTGTATCTGCTGCACTGGCGCGGCCAGTATCCGCTGGACGAAACCGTATCCGGGTTCGAGCGTCTCAAGGCCGATGGAAAAATCCTCAAATGGGGTGTCAGCAATCTGGATTCCGCCGACATGGACGAATTGCTCGGGGTTCGCGACGGGCGCAATTGCGCGGTCGATCAGGTGCTGTACAACCTGTCGGACCGCGGCATTGAATGGGACCTGAAGCCAAAGCTTGCCGAAAACAGCATTCCGGTAATGGCCTATTGTCCTCTGGGTGAAGGCCGGTTGTTGCGCGACGCCAGTCTCGCAACGCTGGCGGATCGTCACGGGTGCACGCCGGCGTCCATAGCGCTTGCCTGGCTGATGGCCCAGCACCACACGATCGCGATCCCCAAAACGTCCCGTGCGGACCGCATAGACCCGATCGTTGCAGCGCTCGAAATCGAACTGGATGACGATGACCTGGCATTGCTGGACCACGAGTTCCCGCCCCCCGAAGGCCCGTCTGCATTGTCTATCGTCTAGCCTTCAGACCGGATAGATCAAAACGATCGCCTTGCCGGCAGCAACCGACACCCGCGCCGGCGATGTTTCCACCTCATTTGACAGGGTAAGTGTTGAACCCAGTACGACATCCCTGTCCGTCAGAGGCCATCGCACACCTTCGATGGTGATGCGCTCCAGATCCGTCACCGGCAAGATCGACAAACGCGATGCCGCAGACACATCAATTTCAACACTGTCGTCCAGCAACGGCCAGGCTTCCTCGTGGCCGCTGGACAACATCACCTTCATGCCCTGCGCTTTCAATCGCAGCAGCAGCATCAGATGGGCAAATGCATGGTCGGCCTGTCCGCCGAACCCGCCTGCCAGCAACAGGTCCGTGGCCCCGAGCCGGATCGCCTCATCGACCGCCAGTTCCCCGTCCGTTGCGTTCTTGGCAACCGGATGGGGCTGGCGCGGCACGTGCGTATAGCGCGCGACAAGGGCTTCATCACTGGAATCAAAATCGCCCAGCCACAGTTCCGGCTTGACGCCAAGCGGTGCCGCATGCGCCATGCCGCCGTCTGCAGCGATGATCCTGCTGTCACCGATCTGGCTCCTGAGCCGGTCGGTCACGGTCAACTCACCGGCCAGTAATATTGTGAATCTGTGCGCCATGGCCCGCTGCAATAGCACACAATCCTTCTTGTACAAGGGCTGTATCGTGGCCTATATCTGTAACTGCTCTCGGGGTGCCCGTAATTTGAAGGGCTGAGAGGCAAGTGTCCTTGCCAACCCTCTGAACCTGATCCGGATCATGCCGGCGGAGGGATACGAGCCGGCTCTCGACGTTTTCCCGTACCCCCCGCCAGCAAGTTGTCATCTTCGTGGAGGAGATTGAAAATGCTGCGCCTTCTCACTGTCGTCTTTGCCGTTCTCATGGCTGTGGCGTTACCCGCATCGGCCAAGGACAAGCTGACCATCTACACCTATGACAGCTTCACTTCCGACTGGGGCCCTGGCCCGAAGATCAAGGCGTCTTTCGAAGCAACCTGCAAGTGCGAGCTTGAATGGGTCGCCGTGGCGGATGCGGTTGCCACCTTGAACCGCATCAAGCTGGAAGGGGCCTCAAGCAAGGCCGACATTCTGCTTGGTATCGATACCAGCCTGACTGCAGAGGCTGAGGCCACCGGGCTGTTTGAACAACACGGCATAAGCACGGAAAACGTCAACCTGCCCGTGCAATGGACCAACAAAACGTTCGTACCCTACGATTATGGCCACTTCGCCGTCATCTATGACAGCGAGAAAGTCAAGACGCCGCCTGCAAGCTTGGATGACCTCGTGAACGGCGATCCTGAACAGAAGATTGTCATTCAGGATCCGCGCACATCCAGCCCCGGCCTCGGCCTGCTGTTGTGGATCAAGGCGATCTATGGCGACAAGGCCGGTGAAGCATGGACGAAATTGTCAAGGCGGGTGCTGACCGTGACACCCGGCTGGTCCGAAGCCTACGGCATGTTCACCAAGGGCGAAGCACCGATGGTCTTGTCATACACAACCTCGCCTGCCTATCACATGGTGTCGGAAAGCACTGATCGTTACCGTGCTGCCGGCTTTCCCGAAGGCCACTATATGCAGATCGAGGTGGCCGGCATTCTGAAGTCATCGCAGAACAAAAAACTGGCGCGTGAGTTCCTCGCCTTCATGACCGGCCCCGGTTTCCAGGACCACATCCCCACCAACAACTGGATGTGGCCGGCCGGCAAGACCTCCGATGCCCTGCCGGATGCGTTTGGCAAGCTGGTCAAGCCGGCAAAGTCACTGCTGCTGTCAGCCGATGAGGTCAATGCCAACCGCAAGGCCTGGATTGACGAGTGGCTCAAGGCCACCACCAGATAACACGCGCACGCAACATGCAGCCCTCGCGAACATCGAGACCAAAATCCGCCATCCTGGCCGGTCTTGTCGCATTGGGTTGTATCGGCCTCGCGGTCGCAACGCCCATGCTGGCGCTGGTTGCCGTCGCGCCTGCCATGCCGGAGTTGAGTGCCGACTATCTGGATTTCGTCTGGTCGATCACCAAATTCACCCTTCTGCAGGCGGGACTGTCCACGCTGCTGTCGGTCCTGACGGCGATTCCATTGGCCCGGGCACTGGCGCGGCAGGCATCGTTTCCCGGCAGGCAACTCATTTTGCGGCTGCTCGCCCTGCCCCTGGCGCTGCCGGCGCTGGTGGTGGTGCTGGGCATTGTCGAGGTGTGGGGCCGGCAGGGCTGGGTGAGCACGGTGATGCAGGGCACGGGACTTGCCGGGCCTTTGAACATCTATGGTCTGACCGGTATTCTGATCGCTCATGTTTTTTTCAACATGGCCCTGGCCGCACGGCTTCTGGTTGCTTCGCTGGAACAGATCCCGCCGGAGAACTGGCGTCTTGCCGCACAGTTGAGTTTCACGTCCGGCCACGTATTTCGCCATATCGAGTGGCCGGTGATCCGCTCGGTCCTGCCCGGTATCGCCAGCCTTGTCTTCATGCTGTGCATCGCGAGCTTCGCCGTTGTACTGGTCCTGGGCGGCGGTCCCAAAGCCACCACGCTGGAGGTTGCTATCTATCAGTCCCTGCGATTTGACTTCGATCCGCCGCGCGCCGTGTTGCTGGCCGCATTGCAACTTGCCCTTTGTGCCGGCCTGTTTGTGCTGGGCGGACGCATGGCCACCGACATCGTGGTGATGTCGGGAGTAGGCAAACAGGTCCGCCGCCCCGACCAGGCAGCATCACGACGCACCGATACATTGGTCATTACCGCAGGCCTGACCTTCATTGCGCTGCCGATGCTGGCCATCGTCCTGTCCGGCCTGGCCGCACCTTTCGGCGTCATTGTTTCGCAATCGGTTTTCTGGCGCGCAACAGCAACGTCGCTCGTTCTGGCGCTCACTGCAGCCAGCCTTTCGCTGGTGATGGCCTGGAGTCTGCTTGCGGCACAGCGTACCATCTTGCGCCGCCGCCAACCGTCGCGCGCCGCATCTGCGTTCATGTCTTCAATGCAGGCGTCAGGTTCGTTGATCCTGGTTGTTCCCCCGGTCGTGATAGGCGCAGGATGGTTCGTGGTATTGCACCGGACAGGGCTGGCCGGCTCTGCCGCGCCTGTCATCGTGGCAGTCGTCAATGCGCTCATGGCGCTGCCCTTTGCGTTGCGCATCTTAAGGCCTGCGGTGGTCGGACAGGCGCAGGTCCATGACCGGCTGTGCGCCAGCCTGGGGCTTTCCGGACTGCAGAGATGGCGCCTGATAGACCTGCCCGTGCTGGCCCGGTCATTCGCACTGGCGTTTGCGTTTGCCGCCGCCCTGTCAATCGGAGATCTGGGAGCCGCCGCGCTGTTCGGATCCGCAGACTTTGTAACCCTGCCGCTCCTCCTGCTGCAGAAAATGGGCAGCTATCGTTCCGTCGAGGCTGCTGGAATTGCCCTGTTGCTGGCCTGTTTCTGTCTCTCTCTGATCTGGATGGCCGAGCAACTGAAAACGGAGGCACAATCGCAATGACCGGCGCCGCCATCCAACTCGACGACGTTGACTTTGCCTATCCCGGCGGAGAGCCACTGCACTTTTCGACCACCTTCGAGGCAGGCAGCTTCACCGGTCTCATCGGTCCGTCCGGCTCCGGCAAGACCACGCTGATCAATCTGATAGCCGGGTTTGAGGAGCCTGTTTCCGGCCACATCAGTTTTGACGGGGTCAATGCAGCCGGAACCGAGCCTGCGAACCGTCCTGTCACCATGGTGTTTCAGGACAACAATCTGTTTGCCCATCTGGATGTCTTCACCAACATTGCACTCGGCGTGTCGGCGTCTCTCAACCTGCCTGACGACGACAGGACGCTGATCGCCACCGCTATGGAAGAAACCGGGCTTTCCGGGCTTGGCCGGAGACTGCCCCGTGAACTGTCCGGCGGCCAGCGCCAGCGGGTGGCCATCGCCCGGGCCCTGGTCCGCGACCGGCCGGTATTGCTGCTGGATGAACCGTTTGCAGCCCTTGGACCCGCTCTGAGACGCGACATGCTGCGGCTGGTCAGCAACATTCACAAGCAGCGCGCCATGACCGTCATTCTGGTCTCGCACGACCCGGCCGATGTCAAGTTTGCTGCAACCCATGCGGCGTTTCTGGATGAAGGCGGGGTGGTTGCCAACCGCCCGGTCGATGCTCTTTTCAGCGCATCAGACATTCCCGGTTTGCAGGGCTATCTGGGCACCTGACGTCTTGCCATTGCCCGCAAGCAATGGAACAGTGTACCTCATATTCCCGTAACAATTTCAAGCAACGGACCAGCTTCATGACGCTTGCCAATGGCCATCGGCACCTTGCCATTCCCGGCCCCACGAACATGCCAGATGAGGTACTCAACGCGTTGCACCGGGCATCTGTCGACATTTATGGCGGCAGTTCGGAAGTTGCATCCCGCGCCTGCATGAAAAACCTCAAGAAGATTTTTCGCACCAAGGGCAGCATGTACATCTACGCCGCAAATGGCCACGGCGCCTGGGAGGCGGCCCTGACCAATACGCTGTCGAAGGGCGACAAGGTGCTGGTGCTCGAATCAGGACTGTTCCCGATTGTGTGGGGTGAGAATGCCGCCGGTCTTGGCATCGAGACCGAAGTCCTCAAGGAACGTTCCGGCCGCGCTGTTGACCTGCAGGCGGTCAGCACCCGTCTGGCAGCCGACACCGCACACGAATTCAAGGCCATACTCATGGTGCAGGCGGATACCGCGACCGGCGTTGTCAACGATGTCAAGGGCATCCGCGCCGCACTGGATGAAGCCGGTCATCCAGCAATGCTGATGGTCGATACAATCGCATCGCTTGGCTGCATGGAATTCGACATGGACGGCTGGGGCGTCGATGTCACCGTGGCAGGCGCCCAGAAGGGCCTGATGACACCGCCGGGGCTCAGTTTCACCGGTGTCAGCGCCAAGGCCAAGCGGGCCCACAAGACCGCCGGGCTGGTCACCAACTACTGGGACTGGACGTTCCGGGACGGCAAGGATCATTACATGTGGTACGCCGGCACCCCACCGGTACAGATGGTATTCGCCCTTCAAAAAGCGCTCGAAATGCTCCTTGATGAAGGCTTGGAAAACGTTATCCACCGTCACGCCGTGCTGGCCGGTGCCACCCGCGCGGCCGTGGAGACCTGGACCTCAAAGGGCGCAACCGGGTTTGCCGTGTCGGAGCCCGATGAACGCAGCAATTCGGTCACCTGCATGCTGATGCCCAAAGGCGAAAGCTCGCGTGTACTGGAGTACTGCGAGCACAAACTCGGCGTCACCGTAGGCCGCGGCATCGGCCCGCTCGACAACAGGGCAATCCGCATTGCCCATATGGGCCATGTCAACGCCTACAACCAGCTGGGCACACTGGGTGCAATCGAGACGGCCATGGCAGCGCTTGACATCGAACACGGGCTTGGCGGCGTGCAGTCGGCCATTGAGTATATCGCCAGCCATGTAAAGTGATTGCCATGACACACGCCGATCTCATTATCCGCAACGCCCGCATCATGACGATGGATGATGGGTGTCCCGCGGCTGAGAGCCTGGCGGTTTCAGGCCACACAATCATTGCCGTTGGCAGCACCGGAGACATCGCCAACCTGGCTGGTCCAGCGACCCGAACCATTGACGCCGGCGGGACAAGCGTTCTGCCCGGTTTCATCGAAAGCCACCTGCACATTTTTGCCGGCGCGGCGTCGCTGTCCCGCCTCGACCTGACCGGCATCGACGGCAAGGACGCACTTCGAAACGCCGTGATGAACTGGAGCACCAGCCAGCCTGACGGCATCATCTTCGCCAACCAGGCCCATTACACCATTCTGGGATCCGGGCCCATTACCCGTCAGATGCTCGATGAAGTCTGCCCCGACCGGCCGTTCGCCATGATGGCGCCGGACTCTCACACGGCCTGGGCCAACACACCCGCTCTTGCCGCCGCCGGCATCCTGCATGGCGCGCAGATAAATCCCGGCAGTGAAATTGTCATGGCGGCGGATGGCACTGCGTCCGGCGAACTGCGTGAAACCGATGCGTTCGCGCCAGTGATTGCCCTGACCGAGAATCAGGGACGTGAAGCGCTCGGATATACTACCGCCCGTGACCCCGTGCCTGCGCCAACCAGGTCACAACGCGCCGCAGACATTGCGACACTTCAGCAGGGCATTGAGTATTGTGCGTCGCTTGGCATCACTTCGATGCACAATATGGACGGCAATCTGTACCAGTGCGAACTGCTGCATGAAATCCACCAGGCAGGCAGCCTGAAATGCCGCATTGAAGTGCCGTTCCACTACAAGAACGACAAGCAGCTGTCTGACCTTGAAGAAGCCGAATACATGCGCCGTACCTGGAGCAGCGACCACCTGTGGTGCAACAGGGTCAAGCTGTTCATGGACGGCGTCCTGGACTCCGGCACCGCGTTCGTACTGGACGGATATCCCGATGATCCTGCTTCAACCGGCGATCCCCTGTTCAGCGCAGAAGACTTCAGCGAGATCGCGTCGCAATGTGACAAGCGTGGCTTTCAGATCGCCGTTCACGCCATCGGAGATGCGGCAGTGCGGCGAACCCTGGACGGGTATCAGGCAGCACGCCACGCCAACGGCAGGCAGGACAGCCGCCATCGCATCGAACACATCGAGGTCATCGACGAAGCCGACGTCGGCCGATTTGCCGAGCTGGGTGTGATTGCGTCCATGCAGCCATTGCATGCCCTTGGCACCGGGTCCTATCCGATGGAGCCGACCCGGTCGAAAATCGGTGATGCAAAGCTCTCCCGCGCCTTTGCCTGGAATACCTTGCGCGATGCCGGGGCGCATTTGTGCTTTGCCAGCGACTGGCCGGTGTCGCCCGTTGACCCGCTGATGTCGATCAAGGCGGCAATGACACGGGAAAAACTGCACCCGTCGCACCCCGACCAGCGCCAGTCACTGCACCAGGCCGTGCATGGCTACACCGCCGGCGGTGCTTATGCCGAGTTCAATGAAAACCGCAAAGGTGTCCTCAGGACCGGCGCACTCGCCGACATCGTCATACTGGACGGCAATATCCAGACCACCGATCCCGCCGCAATCGACGACATGAAGGTTGCCACGACCATCTGTGATGGTGTTGTAACCTACCAGGCCTGACACTCATCCACGCCCATGCGGCGCCATGTAGTCAAGCACCGGTCCAACCGCAACGATCCGGGTCGGGTTCACCGTCTCATGACTGGCATAGTAATGATTGCGAATATGACCAAGGTTCACGGTGTCGGACACGCCGGGCATCTGGTAGATTTCTCGCGTGTAGGCCCAAAGGTTCGGGTAATCGACAATGCGGCGTCGATTGCACTTGAAGTGTCCGTGATACACGGGATCGAAGCGGATCAGCGTCACGAATGCGCGTATGTCGGCTTCGGTAAACCGGTCGCCGGCCAGCCAGCGCTGCCGGGACAGGATGTCCTCCATCCAGTCGAGTGTGTCGAACAGCGGCAGCACAGCCTGCTCGTAAGCCTGCTGGCTGCGGGCAAATCCTGACTTGTAGACGCCGTTGTTCAAGCTGTCATAGATGCGCGCGTTGACCGCGTCGATCTCCTCACGCAGGTCTGCCGGATAGTAATCACCGGGCGCAGCACCCGAGCCGCCAAACGCCGAGTTGAACATGCGGATGATCTCAGCGCTCTCATTCGAGACAATCTGCCTGGTTCCGGTATCAAGCAGCACCGGCACGGTTACCCGGCCGGTATAGTCAGGTTTGACCGACGCATAGACGTCACGCAGGTGGCCGGCGCCGAACACCGGGTCGGCCACAACCCCGTCGCCGGCCTCAAACGACCAGCCATCCTCACCCATGAACCAGTTGACCACGGAAACGGAGATTTGATCCTGCAAACCCTTCAACGCACGCATGATCAGGGTCCGGTGCGCCCATGGGCACGCCAGCGAGACATAAAGATGATAGCGTCCAGCCTCGGCGGGAAATTCACCGTCCGGCGTCACCCAGTTGCGGAAACTGGTTTCACTGCGCTTGAAACTGCCGCCATCGGCAAGCTCCGCAATTGATTGCGTATGCCACTTGCCATCGATCATCACACCCATGCACTATCCACCTTCTTCTCAAGACCGTTTCGCTGTCACATAGTGACAAGCCGTATCATTATCAAAACAACAATTGTTGAGTGACCATGACAGACCGCTACGCGCACTATTCCTCCCTGAAGTTCAACCGGCCGGCAGACGGCGTTCTCGAGGTCATCCTGTCGGCACCGAAAAAGCTCAATGCGCTTGACGCAGGCGGTCATCGCGAACTTGCGGAAGTGTGGCGGGACATAGACCGTGACCCCGACACCAATGTCGTCCTGTTGCGCGGCGACAACGGCAACCTGTCAGCCGGTGGGGATCTCGGGCTGGTCGAAGACATGACCAACGATTTTGCAACCCGTGCCCGGGTCTGGAAGGAGGCATCAGATCTTGTTTACAACGTCATCAACTGCTCCAAACCGACCGTTGCCGCCATTGAAGGCGTCAGCGTTGGCGCAGGCCTGGCGGCAGCCATGGTGTGTGATATCACTGTTGCCGGCCGCACCGCACGCATCATTGACGGCCACACCAGGCTCGGTGTTGCCGCCGGCGATCATGCCGCCATTGTCTGGCCCCTGCTCATCGGCATGGCCAAGGCCAAATACTATCTGATGCTGTGCGAACCGCTGGCCGGCGAAGAGGCCGAACGTATCGGTCTGGTGTCGCAGGTTGCCGACGATGATCAGGTTCATGAAGCCGCGCTGAAAATCTGCGGCAAGCTCGCCCGCGGCGCACCCACGGCCATCCGCTGGACCAAGCATTCACTGAACAACTGGCTGCGCATGGCAGGCCCGAGTTTCGATGCGTCGCTGGCGCTTGAGTTCATGGGCTTTTCAGGACCAGAGGTGCAGGAAGGGCTGTCCTCGATCCGCGAAAAGCGCAAGCCGGATTTTCCGTCGAAGTCACCTTTCTAGGAAGGTTAGCCGCCGGCACTTGCACCGCGCCGCCTGGCGATCAGGCGGCCAAGACTACCGCTTTGCGATACCATGACGCCCGACGCGATGATCACTGCAATGCCGATGAAGGTGATCACGTCCGGTATGTCGGCAAAAAACAGCAGCCCCCAGCCGACCGCCGCGACAATTTCGGTATAGGAAAACGGCGCCAGCGCAGGGGCAGATGCGCGGGCAAACGCCCCAATGATCAACAGGTGTGACACCGCATTGATTGACCCCATCACGAACAATACCGCCCACTGGTTGAGAGAAACCGGCTGCCACCACGCCCAGGCAAAAGGCGATATCAGCGCAATTGCCACCAGAGCCATGTAGGTGTTGGACACCAGGGCCGGCGCCGCATTGGCCAGCTTGCGGGTGACGATGATGTGAAACGCATAGAACCCGCCGGTGGCAATCGCGGCAATCGTGCCGACATTGACCACACCGAGATCGGGCCGCATGACAATCAGGATGCCGATGAAACCGGAAACCACCCCAAACCAGATTGCCCGGCTGGCCCGCTCCGCGAGCAGCCACGGCGACAGCAATGCCACCAGAAACGGGTAGATGTAGAGTATGGCCACAGCACTGGCCAAAGGCAGGTAGCGCACGGAAAGCACAAAACTCAGGGTGGCGCAAAGGATCAGGGTAGCCCGAACAAACTGCGTTGGTGCTGCAGGCGGCAACACCACCTGGCGCCCATAACGCCACAGGGCAATCGGCAGCAATACGACCAGATACCCGGCATAGCGGCCAAATGTCATCACGGCGACATTCAGCTCTGCCGACATCAGTTTCAGAAACGCACCGGACAGACTGGCCGTGGCCAGCCCCGCTACCAGCAGCGCCACCGCTATGGCAAAACTGCCAGTACCGGGATCATCCGGTGCGGATGTCATTTTCCGGCATCGGCAAGGGCAACAGGCAAGGACGCTTCAAAATAGCCCAGGTCATCTTCCCGGCCCGCCGACACTCGAATGCACCGGTTGAGCGGTTCCACCCCGGGCATGCGCACAAACACGCCCTGGGCCAGCAGCCCCTCCATAACCGCCTTGGCAAAGGCCCCGTCCCGACCGCAGTCGATGGCTACAAAGTTGGTTGCAGAAGCTACCGTCTCCAGTCCGTTGTCATGGGCAATCCGGCTGATCCGGTCACGGGCGCTGTGCACCCGCATGACAACCGCCTCGAGCCAGTCATTGTCAGCCAGTGCCGCCAGTGCACCGGCCTGGGCGATCCGGTTGACCCCGAAATGATTGCGGATCTTGTCAAACGCCTTGATGATCTCCGCTTCACCGATGATATAGCCGATCCGGCAACCGGCCATGCCATAGGCCTTGGAGAACGTGCGGAACCGCAGCACCTGCGGGTTGTGCACATCCAGATCCGGCATCGTGCCGGCAGGGGCAAATTCGCCATAGGCTTCATCCAGACACAGTACGACATCTTCAGGGAGATCCTTGATCATCGCGTCAATTTCAGCACCCCGCCACCATGTGCCCATGGGATTGTCCGGATTTGCCAGGTAGATCATCTTTGCGTTTTCACGCTTTGCCAGCGCCAGCAGCGACGCCGGATCTTCACGATCCTCGACGTAAGGGGTGGTAACGATGACCCCGCCGGTGCCCGCCACCTGATAGTTGAACGTGGGGTAGGCGCCTGCAGAAGTTGCAACCTTGTCACCGGGCTCGACGAACAGCCTTGCCGTGACACCGAACAGGCCGTCGATGCCTTCGCCGACCAGGATGTTGTCCGGAGATACGCCGTGCCAGGCAGCAAGTGCCTGTTTAAGGTCGTGGCACTCCGGATCGCAGTATTTCCATGCTTCAACTGCCTCTGCCTGCATGGCCTGGACCACCAGGTCAGAGGGCCCGAACACACTTTCATTGGCGCCGATACGTGCCTTGAAACCTTCCCCTCGAGCCCGTTCCTGCGCTTCCGGCCCGACAAACGGGACGGTTGAGGGCAATTCGGCTACGAGAGGTGAAAGGGATGGGCGCATCATAACCTGAAACTCCTTGGATTTACCGGCTGGCGGCAGGCCGCCTGGCCGTCTAGTCTGTACACAGACCCATTAACCAGTCCTGACCCAGGACCTGTTGACAAACATGGACATGGATTTGACGGGCCAAATTTTGAGTGATTTTTACGGGAAATTCGGTGCCGTAGGCTTGCTGCCTTCAAGCCGAATTTCCCGTAAAAAGCGCCCAAATAGGGCCCGCCCTAACGGGTTTTGCATAAATCGTCCACCAAAAGCGGCTTTGTCCTTGCAAAGGGGACCACCCTGTGCTGCGAACAAAATCTTGTTATTGAACGATTTATGCAAAATCAAATCCATGTCCATGTTTGTCAACAGGTCCTAAGCTGCAAGATGACATCGATTTCACGGATACACCACCTGCTTGAACAACAGGCTGCCCATGCGCCTGACGCAGTTGCTCTGACCACGGCACAAACTGGCGACATCACGTTTGCCGACTGGCTGCGCGCCTCGCGTGACCTCGCCACAGACCTGCAAAAGGCAGGAGTCAGGCCCGGCCACCGGATGATGCTGGTAGCTGAAAACTCGTTTGCAGCCGCTGCCGGACTGATTGCCGCAAGCCTGCTTGACGCCTGGTCGATACCGGTCAATGCACGGCTGTCCGCACAGGAAATCAGCCGCATCCGCGATCATGCACAACCGGCCGCCACCATGTACACCCACACCGTGTCTGACGCAGCGCTCGCTCACGCGCAGGCTGCCGGTGCCCACGACATAAACACCGGCCCGGAACCGGCCATGCTGTCCGTTCAACCGGAAACCGTGGCGGAACCGGTCAGCCAGGACGCAAGCCAGGTTGCAACGCTTCTCTATACAACCGGCACCACCGGTGATCCCAAGGGTGTCATGCTGACCCACGCCAACCTGATCTATGGCGGGCGGATATCTGCATCGCATCGCGAGATCACCTCAGAAGACCACATCTATGCGGTACTGCCCCTGACCCACGTGTTCGGGTTGTCATCTGCCTTCATGGCCGGGCTGGCGGCGGGGGCCCGCCTTGAACTTATGCCGCGCTTTGATGCAGGCGTTACATTTGCCGCCCTGAAGTCGCGTGTGTCTGTGTTTCCCGCCGTGCCCCAGATGCATGCGCTGCTGATGGCTCATGCCAGCCAATGCGGCTTGCAGCACCTCAAGGCAGAACGCCTCAGATACATATCGTCCGGCGGCGCACCGCTGGACCTTGCCTGGAAACAGAAGGTAGAAGCGTTCTTCGGACTGCCGCTGTTCAACGGCTACGGCATGACCGAGGGGACCGCCGGCATTGCCGCAACCCGCCCCGGCGCCACCCGGGCCGATACTTCGGTTGGCAGGATGCTGACAGACCAGGAGATCCACATTGACCAGCCTGATGAGCATGGAATTGGTGAAATCGTCATTCGCGGCCCGAACATCATGGCAGGTTACTATCGCAACCAGGCCGCAACCGATGAGGTTCTGGACACCGACGGCTGGTTGCGCACCGGTGATCTGGGCTACCTGGATGAGCACGGAAACCTGCACATCACCGGTCGCGCCAAGGAACTGATCATCCGCTCCGGTTTCAATGTCTATCCGCTGGAAGTGGAAGCTGCGCTGAATCGGCATCCGCACGTGGTACAGGCCGCCGTCATCGGACACAGCACCAATGGCAATGAAGACATAGTGGCCTTCATCCAGCCGCTGGCCAACAGCGGACTGGCTCCCGATCAGTTGAAATCCCACCTGAAAGACCAGCTTGCGGCTTACAAGCATCCGACCCGCTGGATTGTCTCAGATCAACTGCCCGCCGCACCGTCCGGCAAGATACTCAAGGCCCGACTGGCCAAGGTGTTTGCAGATGAACTGGCCGCCAGCAGCGATCGGTGACTTCCACTCCGGGCCCTGACGCAAAAAGGCCCTCCGTTCCGGAAGGCCTTTTCGATTTCCAGCATGTGCAGGATCAGGTTCAGTCGAGGTTCTCGCCGCTTGCCACCCAGCGTCCGAAATTGGGCAGGTCAAGCGTCGCGCCGACACGGTCGAACTGTTTCATGGTGTCGCCGCCGAATGACCAGCTTGTGCCGACCATAATGGTATGATCGAAATATTCTTCGGTCGAGCCTTGACCCTGACCTTGTTCACCGCCCCCGCCATTGGGGTTACCGGGTGTGTCTTCGTTTTCAAATCTGGCACCCCGATATCCCACAAAGACCGGCGTGTCACCTATGATCGGCAAGCCGGCCAGCACAGTGTCATAGCGAACACCCCACTCCACAACCGTGTGACTGTCCGGTTCGGTATCTGCATCACCATCGGCATATGAGAATTCCAGTTCCAGCCGGGACACTTCGCTCATGAACCAGCGTCCGACACCCCTGACAAAAACCGCGTCTCGGAAAGTATCGTCCTGGTTTTGCGTGTTTGTGCGTTCAGCATCCAGGTAACCGGCCTGAACATAGAAAGTGAATTCGTCCAGATACAACTGCGCTTCACCACCGACGAACCGGAATTCCAGACTGTCAGCGACATCCAGGCCGCCGGTATTGCCGTCAGTCGCACCGCTGCCCCAACCGCCGAACGCGCCGATCAGGCCCATGCCCGGATCACGGAAACTCAGATGGGTGCCCATCTGGTAGGAATAGATGTAATTGTTGCCGGTCTGATCTTCATAGACGTTGCCAGTCATTTCCAGTTCCACGTCCTGCTGGACCGAGAGACTGTCGCCAAGCGGCAGGCTCAGGCGACCGCTGGTACCGGACACGAAGTAGTCATCGTGTGACAGGACATTCGTGTTACCATTGGCAGGCGTGAAGTCGCTGACGAACGAATACCCGTTCCAGGATTCCACCACGCCTGAAACCGCAAGTTCCATGGCTCTTTCATAATCCATGTCGGTCGCGTTCGCACTGCCGGTCATGGCAACACACGCCACAGCCATACAGCCGATAGCCGGAGAATAGAGAGTTTTCATTACAGCAGCCCCTGCCAAAAATGCCCGCACTACATATCTTACATAACGTAACTTTCAAACCGTGATGTAAGATATCCACTTGTTAGCTACCATGATTTCGGCTGACGGTTAAAGCGTAAAAGAACACTTTTTGACCACATTTTAACTTTTTGTACGGACGGTCCGGGGCTGCATTCGCCCATCCGGACAAGAATTGCACGCTTGCACCGCTGTCAAAATCGGGCAGCAGCTCTTGGCCATCCAGCTTCAGAATATCTCGATCAGCCCGGCAGCTCCCTGGCCACCACCGATGCACATGGTCACGACAGCTTTTTTCGCGCCGCGCCGCTTGCCCTCCAGCAGGACATGGCCGACCTGGCGCGCGCCGGTCATGCCGTACGGATGCCCGATGGCAATGGACCCGCCATTGACGTTCAGGATGTCGTTGGGAATACCCAGCGTATCCCGACTGTACAGGACCTGCGATGCAAATGCCTCATTCAGCTCCCACAGGTCGATATCGTCCATCTTGTGACCCGTGCGCTCCAGCAGGCGGGGCACCGCAAACACTGGCCCGATGCCCATTTCATCAGGCTCACAGCCGGCCACTGTGAAGCCCCTGAACGCGCCCAGCGGTTCCAGGCCCTTGCGCTCGGCTTCCTTGGCTTCCATCACCACCAGGCAGGCCGCCCCGTCGGAAAGTTGCGAGGCATTGCCGGCGGTAATGTACTTGCCCTCGCCGCGCACCGGTTGCAGGCCGGCCAGGCCCTCAAGCGTCGTTGACGGCCGGTTGCACTCGTCCGCCTCAATGGTCACTTCATGCGTAGTAACCTCGCCGGTTTCCTTGTTCTTCATGCCCATTGTGGTTGTTACCGGGATGATCTCATCGGCAAATTTGCCTGCTGCCTGTGCGTCTGCCGTGCGTTGCTGGCTGGCCAGGGCATACTCATCCTGCGCTTCGCGCGACACGCCGTAGCGGTCCGCCACGATATCGGCGGTGTCAATCATCGCCATGTAGATTTCAGGCTTGTTTTCTTTGAGCCAGGCTTCACGCGCTGCACCCTGCGACGCAGCATCCTGGACCAGCGAAATGGATTCCAGCCCGCCTGCCAGAACCGCCGGCGTCGCTTCTTCGGTGATCCGGTGCGCGGCCAGGGCCAGCGCCTGCAGCCCGGATGAACAGAACCGGTTGATGGTCATGCCGCACGCTGTCACCGGCAGGCCTGACCGTATCGCGATCTGACGGGCAATATTGGATCCCGTGGCACCTTCGGGAAATCCGCAGCCCATGATGCAGTCCTCGATCATGTCCGGATCGACGCCGGAGCGTGCAATGGCAGCAGCGGCTGCCGCCCCGCCCATGGTGGCGCCATGGGTCATGTTGAACGAACCGCGAAACGCCTTGCCGATGGCCGTGCGGGCAGTGGAAACAATAACGGCTTCACGCATCACGAAATGTCCTTCTTGTTCAGGCTGTCGAAGGTCTCGCCCTTTTCGACAAGGTCAACCAGCAATTGCGCCGGTTTCCAGAACCAGGCATCTTCGGTTTCAAACTTGCGGATCGATGCCAGAATCTTGTCGAGCCCCTGCATGTCGGCATATTTCATCGGCCCGCCGCGCCAGCGCGGGTGGCCGTAACCGAACAATTGCACCATGTCGATATCCACCGGGCGCAGCGCAATGCCTTCTTCAAGAACCTTGGCGCCCTCGTTGATCATCGCCGCCATATAGCGTTCCATGATTTCGTCAGCGGTAAAGTTGCGGGCATTGATGCCCTTTTCGCGGCGCACTTCCTCGATGATTTTAAGTGTTTCCGGCTCGTGTTCACCCTTTCTCGCGCCTTCCGGATAGGTATAGGTCCCCCGCCCGGTCTTCTGGCCATAGTGGCCCTGCTCGCAGATCCGGTCCATCCAGTCGGACGCATATCGTTCATTGGGATCACGGGTTGCCGCCTTGCGCTTGCGCGTCGCCCAGCCAATGTCCATGCCGGCAAGATCCGACATGGAAAACGGTCCCATGGGATACCCGAAACCGACAACGGCTTCATCGACCTCGTAGGGCGTTGCACCGTCTTCGACCAGCATCTGGGCCACGCGCAGATACTTGCCCATCACCCGGTTGCCGATGAAACCGTCACACACGCCGGACCGGATACCCACCTTTTTGGCCTTTTTGGCTACCGCAAACGCGGTTGCCACCACATCTGGGTCTGATTTTTCCGCCACTACGATTTCCAGCAACCGCATGATATTGGCCGGCGAGAAGAAATGCATGCCGATCACGTCCTGCGGCCGTTCGGTCATCGCCGCGATTTCGTTGACGTCCAGATACGACGTGTTGGACGCCAGCACGCAACCGGGCTTGCAGATCTTGTCCAGTTGGCCAAACACGTCCTTCTTGACATCCATGCTTTCAAACACCGCCTCGATCACCAGGTCGACCTGCGCCAGGGCATTCATGCTGGTGGTGCCGTGAAACTGGTCAGCCAGCATCCGGTCGCGCTGTTCGCTGGAAATCTTGCCCCTTGCAACACCGCCTTCCAGGGTCTTCTCAACCCTGGCCTTGCCGGCAGCAATGGCATCATCATCACGTTCAACCATGGTCACGTGGTAACCTGCGGTCAGCAGCGCAATGCTGATGCCGGACCCCATGGTACCGCCACCTATCACGCCGACCCTGGCAACCTCACGCGGTTTGCCGGTTTCTAGTTCCGGCACCTTGCCAACGGCCCGTTCTCCAAAGAATGCATGGATCAGGGCCTCACGCTGGTCTGACGCCATCAGCGTATCGAAAAGCCTGCGTTCTTCGGCGAGACCGGCATCAAAATCCTTGGCCGTCACCGCGGCCTCGATGGCATCTATGCACACCAGCGGGGAGAGCTGGCCGCGTGCCTTTTTTGCCGCCGCTGCCCTGAGCCCGTCAAACAGGCCGTCCTGCTTGCGCGCTTCATCGAGCTTGTCGTTCAGGTCACGGGTCGGCCGCGGCCCCATGTCATTGCCGATGATCAGTCCGGCAAACGCAACTCCGGCGGCGGTTGGATCGGTTTCATTGGACACTTCGTCTATCAGCCCCAGGTCCAGGGCTTCCTGCGCACCTATATGCCGGCCTGAGGTGATCAGGCCCGCAGCAGCTTCGACGCCCGCCAGCCTCGGCGTGCGCTGAGTGCCGCCGGCACCAGGCAAAATACCCAGGCCGACTTCCGGCAGGCCTACCTTGGCTGATGCAACAGCCACCCGGTAATGACACCCGAGCGCCACTTCGAACCCGCCGCCGAGCGCCGTGCCGTGCAGCGCTGCGATCACCGGTTTTGAACACGCTTCGATCTCGTTGACCACGCCGGGCAGTCCCGGTGCGACCAGGGGTTTGCCGAATTCCTTTATATCCGCTCCGGCAAAGAACGTGCGCCCGGCCCCGACAATCACCGCAGCCTTCGCCTTGCCATCACCTTCAAACCGCGTGATTGCCTTGCTCAATCCTTCGCGGACCGGTTGCGAAAGTGCATTGACCGGCGGGTTGTCCACCGTAATCACGGCAATGGCGCCGTCATGCGAGTAGGAAATGGGTGAAGACATGAAAACTCCTTGAGGATACGAACCTGGAACCGGCATTTTATATGCCGCACAATGATTATTGCTGTTGGACGATGACCCTAGTCAGCCGGGACAGCGCTGGCAATCGTCTCAAACCGGCATAATCCTTCACATTGTGGAAACCTGATATGCCGTTTCGACAACACAGCCTGTCGCAGGACGGTCTCGACTAACATACGGCTGATAGAGTAGCTTGGCCGGGGCTGGATCAGTATGACTTTTGATTGCAACAATCAAAAATCATGAAACTGATCGCTTTCAAGGTGCTGGAGCGATTTTTTGGGTTCAGTTGACCCCGTATTGCTCTAGAGATTTCAGGGAGATTACCGATGCAGTATCACGCACCGGCCACTGTAAAAGACGCCGTAAAACTGCTGGCCGGTTCGAAGGGCAGCACGCAGATTCTTGCCGGCGGCACAGACCTGCTGGTTCGCATGCGGTCAGGCTTTTCCGAGCCCGATACCATCATAGACATCAAGCGGATTTCGCCCATGTGCAAGATCGCACGCGACGGCAAGGGCTTTGCCATCGGTGCGGCGGTATCGTCTGCGGAAATGAGTGAAAACGCAGCACTCGCCAAGGCCTGGCCCGGCGTGGTTGAATCAGCCGCATTGATCGGTTCAACGCAAGTGCAGGGCCGCGCTACCATTGCCGGCAATCTGTGCAATGCCTCGCCCGCCGCCGACAGCGTGCCGGCCATGGTTGCAGCCGGTGCCAAGGCAGTGATCCGCGGACCGAAAGGCAAGCGCAAGGTAGCCGTTGAGAAAATCTGCAAGGGCCCCGGCCAGACAATCCTGAAAAAGGGCGAGCTCATCGAGGCCATTGTGCTGCCGGCAAAACCGGCCAGAACCGGCGATGCCTATCTGCGCTTTATCCCGCGCACCGAAATGGACATTGCCGTAGCAGGTGCAGGCATCTGCGTGACGCTTGATGCGAAGGGGGTTTGCACCGCCGCGCGCGTTTCGCTCGGGGCGATTGCGCCAACCGTCCTGCTGGTCTCCAGGGCCGCCAAGGCACTGATTGGCACCAGAATTGATGATGAGGCACTGGATGCGCTTGCGGCCGCGTGTTCTGCCGCAGCCCGTCCGATTGACGACAAGCGCGGCACCAAGGAGTTCCGCATTCATGTTGCCGGCGTATTGGCCCGGCGTGCCGCCATCATTGCGCGCGACCGCGCACTCGGAAAATCTTGAGGAAAAATACTGATGTTTCAAATCCAGGTTTCAACGTCCATCAACGGTGATGACACCGAGTTTTCCTGCGAGGCAGACGAGACCCTTCTCGATGTCCTGCGCGACCGGCTCGGCATGACCGGTTCCAAGGAAGGCTGCGGCACCGGCGATTGCGGCGCCTGCTCGGTCGTTGTTGACGGCAGGCTGGTCTGTTCCTGCCTGATGCTGGGAGCAGAAGCGCAAGGCCGGGAAATCGAGACCATCGAAGGCATGGCCGACGGCACCGAACTGCATCCGCTGCAACAGAAATTCCTGGATCACGCCGCCCTTCAATGCGGCGTCTGTACACCCGGTTTCCTGGTTGCGGCAAAATCGCTGCTGGAGCGCAATGACGACCCCACCGAAGAAGAGGTCCGCTACTGGCTGGCTGGTAACCTGTGCCGCTGCACCGGCTACGACAAGATTGTTCGTGCCGTTCTCGACACCGCAAAGGACATGAGAAAACCGGCAAAAACCAAGAAACCTGCTGCGAAGAAGAGGGTAAAGGCATGAATTTTCAACCTGGAAAAGACACCCTGAAACGCAACTTCAAGACGGTCGGCACCCGGACACCGCGCCCCGATGGTCTGGACAAGATCACCGGACGTGCCCAGTTCGGCGCCGATATGACGGCACCGGGCATGTTGTGGGGCCTGATACTGCGCAGCCCCCATGCGCATGCCCGCATCAGGAAAATCGACACCTCAAAAGCAGAAGCGGTAAACGGTGTTCACGCCGTGGTCACGGCAGCCGACTTCGGCCCCTGCCCGGACGGTGTTCTCGATGTCCGCGAGAACATCATGGCCCGTGAAAAGGCCCTGTATGACGGCCATGCCGTCGCCGCCGTGGCCGCCACAAGCCGCGCGGCAGCCAAGCAGGCGCTTAAACTGATCAAGGTCGATTATGAGGTGTTGCCGCATGTGACCGACGTGGACGAGGCAATGAAACCGTCTGCACCGGTCATCAACAACAAGCTGTTCACCAAGGGCCTCGACAAGACACCGAGAAAACCGTCCAACGTCGCGGAACGCTTTGAGTTCGGCCATGGCGACGTGGAAGCCGGCCTCAAGCAGGCCGATCTGGTTATCGAGCGCACCTTCAAGACCGAAGCCACGCACCAGGGCTATATTGAACCCCATGCCTGCCTGGCAAGCATGGGTTCGGACGGCAAGGGTGACATCTGGTGCTGTACGCAAGGCCACTTCATGGTGCGCCAGGTCTGTTCGGCCCTGCTCGGCATGGATGCATCGGCCCTGCGCGTGACCGCATCTGAAATCGGCGGCGGTTTTGGCGGCAAGACAACCGTGTTCATTGAACCTGTGGCGCTGGCCCTGTCGCTGAAATCAAATCGTCCCGTAAAAGTTGTCATGTCGCGCTCTGAAGTGCTGCGCGCCAGCGGACCGACCTCATCAACGTCCATCGACATCAAGATCGGCATGAACAAGGACGGCACCATTACCGCAGGCGATGCAACGCTGCGCTACCAGGGCGGTGCCTTCCCCGGTTCTGCAGTTCCCTATGGCGCCATGGCGGCGTTTGCCTGTTATGACCTGAAGGCCGTACGCGCCGTTGGCTATGACGTCATTGCCAATCGCCCGAAACAGGCCGCCTACCGGGCGCCCGGTGCCCCGATGGCTGCCTATGCGGTTGAAAGCGTGGTTGACGAACTGTGCAAGGAACTCGACCTGGACCCGCTCGATGTGCGCCTGAAGAACGCGTCCTCAGACGGATCCAAGGCATCTTACGGTCCGAACTTTGACGTCATCGGCCTGCGCGCCACGCTGGAAGCGGCCAGGGCCCATCCCCACTACAAGGCAAAGCTGGGCCGCAACCAGGGCCGCGGAGTGGCCTGTGGCTTCTGGTTCAACTTCGGCGGCGAAACCTCCGTGTCCCTCAATGTCAGCGCTGACGGCACCATCGGCTTGTCTGTCGGCACGCCCGACATTGGCGGCTCACGCGCCTCCATCGGCAACATGGCGGCGGAAGAACTTGGCGTTCCCCATGACAAAGTCCGCTGCATCATCGCCGACACTGCCTCGCTGGGATACAATGATGTAACCGACGGCAGCCGTGTCACCTTCGCATCCGGTCTTGCTGCGATCAACGCAGCGCGTGATGCAATCGGCAAGATGTGCGAACGCGCCGCCGGCATCTGGGGCATACCGGTTGAAGCCGTAACCTGGGAAGATGGCGCCGCACGCCCGTCCAGCCCCAATGCCGGTAAGCATGAACCGCTGACCCTGGCCGATATCGCGGCCCAGGCCGGGGCCACCGGTGGTCCTATTTCCGGTCACTGCGAAATCAATGCGGAAGGTGCCGGTGTCAGCTTTGCCACTCACCTGGTCGATACTGAAGTCGATCCGGAAACCGGTTATGTAAAGGTCCTGCGCTACACCGTGTTCCAGGATGCCGGCAAGGCAGTTCATCCGTCTTATGTGGAAGGACAGTTCCAGGGCGGCGCCGTGCAGGGAATTGGCTGGGCGCTGAACGAGGAATACATCTACGGCAAGGACGGCACGCTGCAGAATGCCGGCTTCCTGGACTACCGTATCCCGGTTGCCTCGGACCTGCCGATGATCGATGCGGTGATTGTTGAGGTGCCTAATCCCGGCCACCCCTATGGAGTGCGCGGCGTTGGTGAGACCTCGATCGTTCCGCCACTGGCCGCCATCTCGAACTCGGTTTCAGACGCAGCCGGTGTCCGCATGACGCAATTGCCCATGTCGCCGCCAAGGGTGTTGAAGGCGCTGGGCCGAATCTAGGATCAGGAGCGATGGTCAAGGTTCAGGTCTGGGGGTCTCTCAAGCCAGCCCTTGAAGGGGCGGACGAGATAGAACTGGAAGCTGCCAGCATCCGCGAGGTGCTGGACCAGCTTTCGGACACCTATCCGGCCATGAAACAGGCCATAATGCGTGGTGTCTCAGTGTCGGTGGACGGGCGCATGTATGCCAATGCCATCATGGTACCGCTGAAACCGGACTCTGAGGTGTTCGTGCTGCCGAAGCTGGTTGGGGGTTAGGATCCGTGGCAACTGAAATCATCATTCCTGCCATTGCCGAAGACGGCTCGCTGTTTCCCATCGAGAAGATGGAAGCCCATCGCACGGCACAACAGCATCTTGCCATTTCGGTGTTCGTGTTTTCAGGCAGCAAACTGCTGATCCAGCAGCGCGCAGCGTCCAAGTACCATTGCCCTGGCAAATGGGCCAACACCTGCTGTTCACATCCGCATTGGGGTGAAACCGCAGAAGACGCAGCGAACCGCCGCATTGGCGAGGAACTGGGCATCGCCGTGGCGCTGAACAAAACAAGCATTTTCGAATATCGGGCCGACGTAGGCGGTGGGCTGACCGAGAATGAGCGTGTGCATGTGTTTACCGGTCATGCGGACGAAGCCGGTCTGGCAATCTCTCTCAATGCAGAAGAAGTCAGCGCAACCAGATGGGTGGAAGTATCGGAACTTTCAGGGTTGCTGGCGGAGCAGCCGGACAGCCTGTGTCCGTGGTTCGCCATCTATATCAGCCACTGGAATGAGCTGAAGCTGGGTCGGTAGACCGGCCGGGTAATCGTGCCGGCGTCTTGCGCCATGTCTATTGTTCTATGTATTGCTGTTACGCTTCAACACAGGCGTGAAGGCTGCACGGATCAACCGAGATCCGGCCCTTGACCGGCCAGTGTGCGTTGGACTTGTAGATTACCGTTACATTGTTTCCTGCGAGCCCTGCAGTCTTGCTGTTGGCAATAGACGCAGCCGCGACGGTCGCGGTTACACTTGTTGCGGCAATCAGGCCTGCAATCAGTACTTTCGAAAAACTGGTCATCACGCTTGCCTCCGGATACTCGTGAGGGTGTTCTTGCTGTTCGTTTGATGAACACACCATGCCCACAAGGCATCCGGAACGATGTGCAATTGATCACATCGTGATTTTTCAGTTTTGAATCAATGATTTAATAAGTTCTTGCTGGCAATGCACAGGCTCGTTATTTCCTGTCACACGCTGAACAGCCGGCTTTTGCGGCCTAAATCGCCAGGTATTCGTGCCGCAACTCCTTGTTATCAAGCACTTCCCGGGCGGTGCCGTCATAAACGACCGTTCCGGTATCAAGAATAACCGCGCGGTCAGCCAGATTGAGAGCGGCAATGGCGTTCTGTTCCACGATTATGGTGGTGATGCCCTGTTCGCGGATCAGGTGCAGGGTTTTTTCAATTTCCTGCACGATAACCGGGGCCAGCCCCTCATAAGGTTCATCCAGAAGCAGCAGCTTGATGTCACGGGCCAGCGCCCGGCCGATAGCCAGCATCTGCTGCTCACCGCCGGAAAGTGTCGTGCCTTCCTGCTTGCGGCGTTCACCGAGGCGCGGGAACAATTCATAGATCCGCTCAAGAGACCAGCCAATCGGCTTTTCGATCTGGGCAAGCTTGATATTCTCTTCAACGGTGAGACCCTGGATAATGCGCCGGTCCTCCGGCACCAGGCCAACACCGCATTGGGCCGCCTCGTAGGAGCGCATCAGGTGCAGCGGCTGGTGGTCCAGCCAGACTTCACCATGGGTGAGCATCGGATCGTCGAGCCGTGCAATGGCCCGCAGTGTGGATGTCTTGCCGGCGCCGTTACGGCCGAGCAGTGCCAGGATCTCGCCCTCGTGGACGTTCAGGCTGACATCCTGGACAATATAGCTCTCGCCGTAATAGGCCTGGATTTCATGGGCTGCGAAGTAGACCGGCGCGTGCGACGCCACGTTCGGACTTTTCTCGGTTACCTGCGTCATTCGTGTGCCCCTCCAAGATAGGCTTCCTGGACTTTCGGATTGCCCTTGATCTTTGACGGCACGTCCTCAACGATCGGTGTGCCTTGCGCCAGTACCGTGATCTTGTTGGCAAGCGAGAACACGACGTGCATGTCGTGCTCGATGATCACCATGGTAATGCCGCGCTTTTCTTCAATTTCCTTGAGCAGCTCGATCGTATTGTTGGTATCGGCCCGCGCCATGCCCGCCGTCGGCTCGTCAAGCAGCAGCAGTTTTGGATCCTGGGCCAGGCACATGGCCATTTCCAGCCGGCGCTTGTCGCCGCGTGACATGGAAGCCGCGATTTCATTGCGTTTATCGGCCATGTTGACGTCGAGCAGCATCTGCTCAACCTTTTCATGAATGTCTTTTTCGCCGCCCATGCTGGTCAGCGGGTTCAGTTGAAATGCACCGTCACGCTTGGCGAAGCAGGCAATCATGACGTTTTCAAACACCGACAAAGTCGAAAATATCTCCGGCGTCTGGAACACGCGGCTGATGCCGAGCTGATTGATCTGGTGCGGCTTGAGGCCCAGGATCGACTTTCCCTCGAAGGTTACCGAGCCGGTGTCGGGCTCCAGTTTGCCGACCAGGACGTTCAGCAGTGTCGACTTGCCGGCGCCATTGGGACCGATGATGGCGTGAACGGTGCCTTCTTCGATGCTGAGATTGACATCACCGAGAGCCTGCAGTCCTCCGAACCGCTTGTTGATGTCCTTGATTTCAAGAATTCCCATAGACTTAAGGCCTCACTCAGCGGGTTTCGGATCTGCGACCGGTTCGTTCTGCGTCCGGCTCCTGCCGGTTATCCTGTTCCAGATACGCTGGCCGCCATCAACCAGGCCGCCGGGCAGGAATATCACGATCAGCATGAACATCAGGCCGAGAGTGAGGTGCCAACCCTTGCCCACGAACGGATGAATGATCGCGACCAGGAAATTGTCAATGCTCTCCGGCATGAACGAAAACCAGCTGTGCAGTACGGTATCGTTGATCTTGGAAAAGATGTTCTCGAAGTACTTGATGAACGCGGCACCGAGGATCGGTCCGAGCAGTGTGCCGGCTCCCCCCAAGATGGTCATCAGCACGACTTCGCCCGAAGCTGTCCACTGCATGCGCTCTGCGCCGGCCAGCGGATCCGTTGCAGCAAGCAGGCCACCTGCCAGCCCGGCATACATGCCCGATATCACGAAAGCAGCTAGCGTGTAGGGGCGGGAATTGATGCCGGTATAATTCAACCGGGTCTGGTTGGTTTTGATGGCACGCAACATCAGGCCGAACGGCGAACGGAATATGCGCATGGCGATATAGAATGCGAAAATCATGAACACCGCGCACACGTAAAATCCCGTATTGAACTGGAATTCCCAGGCACCAAGTTCGAGCGTCTTTGTCGCATTCATCTCAAGGCCGAACAGGTGGGTGAGGTCTGGTCCATCGCCTTTCAGATATTGCGGATCGCTGGCGTAGACCTGCAGTCCCGTTTCCCCGTTTGTCAGGTTGAAACTGGGATTTGACAGCACCGAATAGGCCATTGCAAAGCTCATTTGAGCAAACGCCAGCGTGAGGATTGAAAAATAGATCCCTGACCTGCGCAGACAGACATATCCGATGGCGAGTGAGAACACGCCTGCGACTATAATGGACAGGGCAATCGCCGGAATGATGTTGAAACTCAACAGTTTGAACATCCACACGGCCGCATACGAACCGACACCCAGAAACGCCGCATGACCAAATGACAGATAGCCGGTCAGGCCAAACAGTATGTTGAACCCGATGGCAAAGATGCCAAAGATCACAAAGCGCTGCATCAGATCGGGATAGCCGGCATTGAACTGTGCCAATGCGGATTCGGTGGGAAACGGGTTCAGCAGAAATGGTGCCAGCAGTGTGATGGCAACCACGAACAAGAACAGTGTCGTGTCTCTTTTATCAAGTCCGAACATTGCCTTACTCCTCCATCACGCCTTTGCGTCCCATAAGACCGCGCGGGCGGGCAAGCAGGATGATGATTGCGACAAGATAAATGATGATCTGATTGATGCCGGGAACCGTCGTTGTTGCCCAGGTCGTGGACGCGAAACTCTCCAGAATACCCAGCAGGAAACCTGCCAGTACAGCGCCGGGCAGCGATCCCATGCCACCGACAACCACCACCACGAAGCTTAGAACCAGGAAGTCCATGCCCCAGTGGTAGTTCGGTGGATTGATCGGGGTGTACATGACGCCGGCAAGTCCCGCCACTGCGGCAGCGACGCCGAACATCAGCGTAAAGCGACGGTCAATATTGATACCCAGAAGGCCGACGGTTTCCCGATCAGCCATGCCGGCGCGCACAACCATGCCGAAGGTGGTGAACTGGAGGAACGCGAAAACACCGGAAATGATAATGGCGGCAAACACGAAGTACACGATACGCCATGACGGATAAGGCAGGCTCAGGCCCAGCCACGCACCCAAATTCCATACTCCTGCGAGAACGTCAGGCGCAGGCGTCTGGATGGGATTGGCGCCGAAAATCGCCTTCACGATCTCCTGCATGACGATCGCCAGACCGAACGTGACAAGTATCTGGTCGGCATGGGGTCGCTTGTAAAAGTGGCGTATCAGGCCACGTTCCATGACATAGCCGATCAGCAGCATGATCGGAATCGCGGCCAGTATGGCCAGCGGCACCGACCAGTTGATGATCGCCTGGCCGGCGGCTTCGCCGAACCACGCCTCCACGTAAGGTGTCTGAATCTGGAGTGGATTGCCAAGAAAGTCCTTTTTGTCCGGATCGAGGGTGACAATAGACAGGTTCAACACCCGCTGCAGTGTTACTGCAACAAATGCACCGACCATGAAGAGCGCACCGTGGGCGAAATTAACAACGCCCAGTGTTCCAAAAATAAGGGTGAGGCCCAGAGCTATAAGAGCGTAAGCGCTGCCCTTGTCCAGACCATTCAGAACCTGAAGAAAGAATGCATCCATGTTGCCGGTACCACTGAAAATATAATAATGAAATTGCCCACCTAGTGCAGGATATCAGCACTAAACGTGCACCGGTTCAATCGAACCGGTGCACAACTCTTGAAAAATCGAACGATCAGGCGCCGGGGTTGCACTTGCCAAGTGTAGCCTCGTCTCCACCGAACATAGGATGGTTGGGCGGATAAGTGACTTGGGAAACCGGCGTGATCTCCACAATTTCCAGCGTATCGAATTTCGTGGTTGGATTTTGAGCGCCGCGCACCACCAGAACGTCCTTGAAGCACTGGTGATCTTCCTTGCGGTAGCTCGTTGGTCCGTTGCCGAGACCGTCGAACTCGAAGCCTTCCAGAGCCTCGACAACCCCACACGGGTTGAACGTACCAGCACGCTCGCATGCATCTGCATAGAGAAGAACCTGTGCATAGCAGGTCTGGGCAGAGTTCGAAGGCGGACGCCCGTGCTTTTCGCCGAATGATTTTACGAACGCCTTGGAGCCCTCATTTTCCAGCTGCCAGTTATAGTTCATGGAACCGAGCACGCCCTTGATGTTGTCGCCGGCACCTGCTGCCATCAGCTCGGAGTAAAGTGGAACGACGATCTTGAAGTCCTTGCCGTTCACAGCCTTGTCGAGCAGGCCGAACTGGATTGCATTGGTCAGTGAGTTGACCATGTTGCCGCCGTAATGGTTCAGGACCAGTACGTCTGCACCTGCATTGATCACCGGAGCGATATAGGATGAGAAGTCAGTCGATGCGAGCGGGGTCTTGACCGTGTTGACGGTTTCCCAGCCGAGCGCTTCAGTGGACGCCTTGATCGACTCTTCCTGGGTCCAGCCCCAGTTGTAATCAGCCGTAAGGTGATACGCGCGGCGATCAGCGCCCATTTCCTTGGCCAGCACAGGCGCCAGGGCCGCACCGGACATGTAGGCATTGAAGAAGTGGCGGAAGCCGTTTGCCTTGCGGTCCTTGCCGGTGGTGTCGTTGGCATGGGTCAGGCCAGCCATGAAGATGACGCCTGCTTCCTGGCACAGTCCCTGAACCGCCACGGCCACGCCTGATGACGAACCGCCGTTGATCATGATGGCACCGTCTTTTTCGATCATCGACTTGGCGGATGCACGGGCAGCGTCGGACTTGGTCTGGGTATCACCGGTTACGAACTGTACCTTCTTGCCAAGAATACCGTTACCCTTGAGCGCCTTTGAAGAGAAGGTGGCAAGACAGCCGCCATCGCCTTCACCGTTGAGGTGTTCAACAGCCAGTGTCTGTGCCAGCAACTCGTCATTGCCTTCGTCGGCATAAGGTCCGGTCTGAGGCACATTGAACCCGAGCGTGACAGTGCCGCCCTTGGGTTCGTTGGTGTAGGAAAACGCAGGACGCGAAAGAATCGTTGGCATGGCAAGGCCGGCACCAACTGCAGCGCCGGACTTTATCAGGCCACGGCGTGTGAATTCAAATTTTGACATTCGTTCCTCCCATTAGGAATTGCGGCAAGTTTACTACCCTTGCCGTTCAAGCTAGATTTTAGCCACGCACAGCCAACAGCAGATTGGCAGACTTCGCTATTCGACGATGGTATAGCTTTGGCAGTGGAAATAGCTGTGAACACTGTGATTTTCCGCAAATTGGCACACTGAAGCAGGTGTTGCCGAAACCAACTCGTACAGGCCGACGGTTGGTCATATGGCGCCACAGGCCGTCCGCGGTGCGCATTGACAACGGTTTGTACTGCGTCACCATGGTTCATTCAGATTGTTGCACCGGTGTAATGAACTGACTATGTGGATAGAGCAGAGGACAAGTTATGCAATCCACCGACCGGCCATCTGCTGAAATTGACGAAGCCGACATACCTGCCGGATGCAAGGTGTGCGGGGCGCGTCAGTTTGGCATCTGCAGCGCCTTGAAGGCCTCTCAACTGATCCACTTCTCCACCGTGACCCGGCGCCGAAAGATTGCCCACGGCGAAACAATCTGTTTCGAGGACGACGAGGTGGTGGACTACGCCAACATTGTCGCCGGAGCCGTGAAACTGACCAAGCTGCTCAGTGACGGCCGCCAGCAGATCGTCGGCCTTCAGTTTGCACCGGAGTTCATCGGCAAGCCGTTCTCGGACAAGGTGTCGATTTCAATAGAAGCCGCAACTGATGTTGAGATCTGCGTGTTTCCCAAGGCCGAACTCGAGAACATGCTGAAACAGCAGCCGGAATTCGAACACCGCCTGCTGGAACAGACCCTGATCCAGCTTGACGATGCCAGGACCTGGATGGTGACGCTTGGACGCAAGACGGCCCAGGAAAAGGTTGCCAGCTTTCTGCTCCTGCTGGCCGATCATATCGGCAGGCAGTCACCTGACAATCCGACCGACATCGAATTCATGTTGCCGCTGAAACGCGCCGATATTGCCGACTTTCTCGGCCTGACCCTGGAAACCGTCAGCCGCCAAATGACCAAACTGCGCAAGATGGGGGCGATCGATATCAGAAAGAACCTCGCCGTGACGGTTCATGACACTGACAGGCTGAAAGCCATTTCCGGCGGCGACTGAACTGGCCTGCTTCAGTTCCGGGCCGTGTCTTTGTGACGCTGTGTGCCGTGCTCAATCAGTGGTATGAGACACTCGTCTTCAAATGCGATATGGCGCCGTATTGAAGCGAAGAAGCCGCGCAGCATGTAGCCTGCCGATTCTGCGTTTGAGGGTTTTCCCGTACAGCCGCAATCATGCAGAAGGCAGGCCACTTCATCTGCGTATGAATCATCTTCGAGATGCTCCTGCCGCAGGCGGTCGAGACTGGCCTGCAGCCGCTGGTCATCCGGGTAAGCCTGCATCAGTTGCGGGAACAGCCGGGTTTCTTCCATAAACTGGGCATTTCGGATCGTCGGCAGAACGCATCTCGACAGAGCCAGGCAGTTTTGCACATCAATCTGATTGGGCAGGCAATCCGCGAAATCCTCCAGCGCATCGCAAAGTTTCATCTTAAGGCGATGGTGCTGCCGAAACTCGGTCAGGCTCTGGCCCAGCTTCTGTGCAACGGTTTCAGACGGTTCTAGCAGATAGATCAGCATCACACAGCAACAGGCCCCAAGGGTTGGAAGTTGACATCAACGCACATCGGATGTGCACTGAGCACAGAGTGAGCATGATGTCGCAGGCCTGCCTTGACACAGATCAATGTCCGGACATCGCACTGCAGCCATGTTTGCCATCGGTACACGCCCGCCATTTTTAGAAGGCGCTAATGTCTGGGGGCTCCTGACATGAAATACGGTTACGAATTGGCAGCCATGGTCCTGGCCACATTTCTTGCGCTCATGGGCGCAGCATTTGCCGCGGACCCGCTGTTTCAGGCACATGCCTGGATCTTGTTTTTCATTCTTTCCGGCAGTTCGATTGTGCTGATGCGCCGGGTGCAGTTTGCACCTGCCGGCCAGCCGAAAGTTGCCGAAGACACATCCGGCTACATGGACGACGTTGTTCGCTATGGCGTCATCGCAACGGTGTTCTGGGGTGTGGTCGGCTTTCTGGTCGGCGTCATCATCGCGGCCCAGCTGGCCTGGCCGGTATTCAATATCGAGCCCTATCTGAATTTTGGCCGCCTGCGTCCGGTTCACACATCCGCCGTGATCTTTGCATTCGGCGGCAATGCGCTGTTGTGCACCAGTTTTTACGTGGTCCAGCGCACCTGCCGGGCCCGGCTCTGGGGCGGTAATCTCTCCTGGTTCGTTTTCTGGGGCTATCAGCTGTTTATTGTCATGGCGGCAACCGGCTATCTGCTCGGCATTACCCAGTCCAAGGAGTATGCCGAACCTGAATGGTACGTGGATATCTGGCTGACCATCGTCTGGGTCGCCTACCTGGCGGTGTACATCGGCACCATCGTAAAGCGCAAGGAACCTCATATCTATGTGGCCAACTGGTTCTATCTGGCTTTCATCATCACTGTCGCCATGCTGCATGTGGTCAACAACCTGGCCATGCCGGTGTCGCTGCTCGGTGTCAAAAGCTATTCGGCATTTGCCGGTGTGCAGGATGCACTGACACAATGGTGGTACGGCCACAACGCGGTCGGTTTCTTCCTCACCGCCGGCTTCCTCGGCATGATGTATTACTTCGTGCCCAAGCAGGCTGATCGCCCGGTCTATTCCTACCGGCTGTCCATCATTCACTTCTGGTCGCTGATCTTCCTGTATATCTGGGCAGGTCCGCACCACCTTCACTACACTGCCCTGCCGGACTGGGCGCAAACCCTCGGCATGGTGTTTTCCATCATGTTGTGGATGCCGTCATGGGGCGGCATGATCAACGGCCTGATGACCCTGTCGGGCGCCTGGGACAAGCTGCGCACGGACCCCATTCTTCGCATGATGGTGCTGGCGCTCGCCTTCTACGGCATGTCGACTTTCGAAGGCCCGATGATGTCGATCAAGGTGGTCAATTCACTGTCACACTATACCGACTGGACCATCGGCCACGTGCACTCCGGTGCGCTGGGCTGGGTCGGCATGATCTCGTTTGGCGCGATCTACTATCTGGTACCGAAACTGTGGCACCGCGACAGGCTGTACTCACTGCGGCTGGTGAACTGGCACTTGTGGCTGGCCACCATCGGCATCGTGATCTACGCCGCGGTGCTGTGGGTCGCAGGCATAACCCAGGGCCTGATGTGGCGCGAGTATGACGAACAGGGCTTCCTGGTGAACTCGTTCGTCGAGAGCGTCAGCGCCATTCATCCCGAATACGTCATGCGCACCATTGGCGGCGGGCTGTATCTGATCGGCGGCCTGGTGATGGCCTACAACATCTACCGGACCATTCGCGGTGACGTTCGCAAGGAGGTTCCCATGGGGGCCGCCGCTACGACATCATCAGCGGTTCCAGCAGAATAAGGGGCATCGAAAATGTCTATACTCAATAAACACGGCGCACTTGAGCGCAACGTCACCCTGCTGGCGGCCGGTTCACTCGTGGTGGTCATGATCGGCGGCATCGTCGAAATCGCACCCTTGTTCTACGTGAAGAACACCATCGAGAAGGTCGAGGGCGTCAGGCCCTATTCGCCACTGGAACTTGCCGGACGTGACATCTATATCCGCGAAGGCTGTTACCTGTGTCACAGCCAGATGATCCGGCCGTTCCGCGACGAAGTGGAACGCTATGGCCACTACTCTTTGGCCGCGGAATCCATGTACGACCGTCCGTTCCAGTGGGGTTCCAAGCGCACAGGGCCTGACCTGGCCCGCGTCGGCGGAAGGTATTCCGATGACTGGCATGTGGCGCATCTGAAGGATCCGAGATCCGTGGTGCCGGAATCCATCATGCCGTCTTACGGCTTCCTGCTCACAACCAAGCTCGATACCAGCAACCTTGCCGGCAGCCTGAAGGCCAATGCCACGCTAGGTGTGCCCTACTCGCAGGAAATGATCGACCAGGCCGCCGCCGACGCTGCAGCACAGGCAGATCCTGACAGTGACGGAGCCGATGCAGTCAAGGAGCGCTATCCGAAAGCGGTGGTCAGCAATTTCGATGGCGATGCGTCAACACTGACCGAAATGGATGCAATGGTGGCGTATCTGCAGATGCTCGGCACTCTGGTGGACTTCAAGTCCTATGACGCCAGTTCGCAAGCCAACCAGCGTTAGGAGGCGAGACCCATGGATTACAATACATTCCGCCAATTCGCCGACAGCTGGGGACTGCTCTATCTGACCATCCTGTTCATCGGCATCGTGCTGTTCACGTTCAGGCCCGGCTCGAAGAAAATCGCGGACGATGTCGCACAGATTCCGCTGAGAGAGGACGACGATCATGGCAAAAAATGAAATTGATGACGTCTCGGGCGTCGAAACAACCGGCCATGAATGGGACGGCATCAAGGAACTCAACAACCCGCTGCCGCGCTGGTGGCTGTGGACCTTTTACGCCTGCATCATCTGGTCAATCGGCTATGTGATCTACTATCCGGCCATTCCGCTTATCGAGGGCTCGACCATGGGTATCTCGGGCGTGACCAACCGGTCTCTGCTGCATGAAGAACTGGCGAGGGTCGATGCATCCAAGGCCGGCATGGTGTCGAAGATCGACAGTACCGGGCTGGAAGACATTCGCGGCAATGACGAGCTGTTCCGGTTTGCCGTTGCCGGCGGATCATCCCTGTACAAGGTCAACTGTTCGCAGTGCCATGGTTCCGGCGCCCAGGGTGCGCCCGGATATCCGAACCTGAACGATGACGACTGGCTGTGGGGCGGTGATCTGGAGAACATCTATCTCACCATCAAGCATGGCGTGCGCAATGATGACGATGACGACGCGCGGCAGTCGGAAATGCCGGCATTCGGAGACGATGTGCTTGAACCGGCGCAGATTGCGGACGTGACCCAGTATGTATTGCAGTTGTCGTCGCAGGAACATGATGCCACTGCGGCAAAGAGCGGCGCTGCAATTTACGCGGAAAACTGTGCAGTATGTCATGGTGACGATGGCAAGGGCGGCCGCGAGTTTGGCGCACCCAACCTGGCCGATGCCTTGTCGCTTTACGGAAATACAGCAGACACGATTGCAGCCCAGATTGCCAAACCGAAGCATGGCGTCATGCCGGCCTGGGGACAGAAGCTCACGGAAGCCGAAGTCAAGCAGCTGACTGTTTATGTACATAGCCTTGGTGGCGGTGAACAGGCCGCGACCCAGTAACATATAGGGCACCAGCCGAAATGGCATCTGACACGAACGTCGAAACCTTTGACGCTGAAGCCGTCAACGCCCAACACAACCGCGAGCTGTATGCGGCCCGCCAGAAAATCCACCCGAAACGGGCGAGCGGTTCATTCCGCTCGCTCAAATGGGTGATCATGGCGGTCACGCTGGGTATCTACTACATCACCCCCTGGTTGCGCTGGGACCGTGGTGAATTTGCCCCGGACCAGGCCGTGCTGATCGACATGGCGAGCCGCCGGTTCTACTTCTTTTTCATCGACATCTGGCCGCACGAGTTCTTTTTTGTAGCCGGCATGCTGGTGATGGCCGGTATCGGTCTGTTTCTTGTGACGTCCACCGTGGGCCGCGCCTGGTGCGGTTATACCTGCCCACAAACCGTATGGGTTGACCTGTTCCTGGTGGTTGAACGGTTCTTTGAAGGCGACCGCAATGCCCGCATCAAGCTTGATGCATCACCGTGGACCGGCGCAAAAATAGCCAAGCGCACCTCAAAGCATGTCGTATGGCTGCTGATTGCGGTTGCAACCGGCGGTGCGTGGATCTTCTATTTTGCCGATGCACCCACCCTGCTGAAGGACTTTGTAACCGGCAATGCCGCGTTTGTGGCTTATGCCACCGTCGGCGTGCTAACCGCGACGACCTACGTGTTCGGCGGCCTGATGCGCGAACAGGTGTGCACCTACATGTGTCCATGGCCACGCATTCAGGCAGCCATGCTCGATGAACACTCGCTGACAGTCACCTACAATGACTGGCGCGGCGAACCGCGCACCCGCCATGCCAAGAAGGCAATTGCCGCCGGCGAGGTCGTCGGAGACTGTGTCGATTGCAATGCCTGTGTTGCGGTTTGCCCCATGGGCATCGACATTCGTGACGGCCAGCAGCTTGAATGCATCACCTGCGCCTTGTGCATCGATGCCTGCGACGGCGTGATGGAGAAGATCGGCCGCGACAGGGGACTGATCTCCTATTCCACCCTGTCCACCTACAACCAGAACATGGCACTGGCGACAGCAGGTGTTCCCGGCGCCGGCATCCAGCCGCAACTGGTCCGCCCGGACGGCAAGCTTGCAGCAGCCGTGCAACACTTTAACTGGCGCAACGTGATCCGCGTGCGCACCGCCATCTATACGGCAATCTACGCCGCAATCGGCCTCGGCCTGCTCACCGCCCTGCTGATGCGCAGTCCGCTGGACGTAAACGTGCTGCATGACCGCAATCCGCAATTCGTACAGCTCAGTGACGGATCCATCCGCAACGGCTACCAGATCAAGATTCTCAACATGCGAACCGAGCCACGCTCATTCCGCATCACTCTTGACGGACTGGCCGGCGCAACCTTGAAACTGGAAGGCAGTGATCTGGGTCAAGGCAGCAATGGCATGCTCGATGTTAAAGCAAACCAGTTGCGTAATGTCCGCGCCTTTGTCACGCTGTCGAAGGACGCCATTGCCGCCAAGACAACCGACTTTGCTTTCGAGGTTGTTGACACAACCAGCGCCGACACGGTTACCGCGAACGTGCGCTTTGAAGCACCTTCCGGCACAGGACAATAAGTCATGCAAAAAACGCCAACAAAATCCAAGCAGTTCACCGGACGCCACATGCTGTTCGCCATGCTGGCATTCTTCGGCGTTATCATCACTGTCAATCTGACGATGGCCGCCTTTGCCAGCCGGAGCTGGACCGGGCTTGTGGTCAAGAACTCCTACGTGGCCTCGCAAGCGTTCAATCGCGAACTGGAGCAGGCCAAATTGCAGGCTGCGCGCGGATGGACCGGCGACATCACCTACTCCGGCGGTGTCGTTATCCTGTCGCTGACCGACAAGGCGGGCCAGCCAGTGCTGCTGGACGCGTCGGTCGCCCGCATTGGCCGCCCGGCGTATGAGCAGGAAGATCACCGGGTTGAAATGGTGCACCAGGGCAGTGGCGTCTATCACGCCAAGGACACGCTGGCCCCGGGCATCTGGCAGGTGTCGGTTCGCGGCACCAGCAGCCAGGGTGATTACCGCCTGGACAGCCGGCTGGTCGTCAAGGCAGACACCGCAAAATGACCTGTTGCAGCGCAAGCTCGGTGCCGTCATCGGCTGCGTTGAAGCACCGGCTTGACCATGAGCGCATGCTGGCGGCATCTCACACCATGCCCGACGGCAGCATGCAAACCGACTTCATTGTGCCGGCCATGCACTGCGTCGGCTGTATTCGCACCATTGAGCGCGGGCTGGCGGATTTGCCTGATGTCAGAGATGCCCGCGCCAACCTGTCCACCAAGCGGGTCACCGTACAATGGCAGCCGCGAGCCGGCCAGCACGTGAATTTCCTGCAGGCCCTGACCGATCTGGGGTTTGAAGCGTCATTGTTCGACCTGGAAGACGTCTCCAACACAGCCCGGCAAACCGGCCGGCAGTTGCTGATCTGCCTGGCAGTTGCCGGTTTTGCCGCCGCCAATGTCATGCTGCTTTCGGTGTCGGTGTGGTCTGGTGCCGACGCTGAAACCGAAAAACTGTTCCAGCTGATATCCGGGCTGATTGCGGTCCCTGCGTGCCTGTTTGCCGTGCGTCCGTTCCTGGTATCGGCACTGGGTGCACTGCGCAACAGACGCCTCAACATGGATGTGCCGATTACACTGGCCGTACTGATGGCGTTAGGCATGAGCGTTCATGAAAGCCTCATCGGACACCACGAAGCCTATTTCGATGCATCAGTAACCCTGCTGTTCTTTCTGCTGATCGGCCGCTATCTCGACCACATGATGCGCGAGCGCGCCCACAGCGCGATATTGCAGCTGTCGCGGCTGGTTCCCTCAGGCGCGGTTCGCGTGGGTGCCGATGGGGCGCAGTCATATGTATCTTTGAGCGACCTTGTCGTGGGCGACGAGATCATGGTCGCAGCCGGTGAACGCATACCGGTCGACGCCAGTGTTGTTGACGGCTTCAGTGACATTGATCGCTCGCTTGTGACCGGTGAAAGCGCCAGCGTGGCGGCTTGCCCCGGGCTTGAAATTGAAGCCGGTGTTCTCAACCTGTCAGGACCGCTGACCCTGCAGGTGGCCCGAAGCGCCGACAAATCGTTCGTGGCCGAAGTCATGTCGATGATGGAAGCCGCCGAACACAGCAAGTCCGGCTACGTCCGGATTGCCGACAGGGCCGCGCGCATCTATGCACCCGTTGTCCATATTCTGGCAGCACTGAGTTTCGCAGGCTGGATGATTGCCACCGGCGGCGACTGGCACACTTCAATTTATGTCTCGATTGCCGTCCTGATCATCACATGCCCCTGCGCCCTTGGACTTGCGGTGCCGATTGCCCAGGTGGTCGCTGCCAACAGGCTGTATCGATCCGGTGTGATGGTGAAGGATGGAGCAGCGCTTGAAAAGCTGGCCGAAGTCGACACTGCCGTGTTCGACAAGACCGGTACATTGACACTGGGCACGCCACATATCTCCAAAATTGCGGGCGGCGGCGATACGGATCACGCTTTGGCCAGCCTGCTGGCCGGCCTGTCATCCCATCCCGCGGCAAAGGCTGTCGCGGGCCTCAATGAAAACCGGGCCGGCCTGTTGCTGTCCGATGTGACCGAACATGCGGGCTTTGGCATGGAGGCATTGTGGAAAGCAAAGCAGATACGCCTCGGGCGGCGAGACTGGGTGGCAGAGATATCAGCCAGCGGCAGCCCCGTAACAGGTCATGGCTTCAGCGAAGTGTGTTTCGCTGTTGCCGGCGGCGACCTGGTCAGTTTCCGCCTGTCCGATACCATGCGCGCCGATGCGGCATCCACTGTTTCTGCCCTGCGCACGGCCGGTCTCGCGCTGGAAATACTGTCCGGCGATGCCGACACACCTGTGCAGGACGTGGCGTCGGCGCTTGGTATCTCCAGTGCCCGGTCCGCATTGAGACCTGCAGACAAGGTTGCCCGCATCGAGGAGTTGCAGCATGCAGGCCACAAGGTCCTGTACGCCGGTGACGGTCTGAACGATGCACCGGCCCTGAGCGCGGCTCACGTTTCGATTGCACCGGCTTCGGGGTCGGATGTCGGGCGCGCATCATCCGACCTTGTGTTTACCGGCAAGGGCCTGAAGTCGGTAATGATCGCATTGTCGGTGGCCCGCAGAACCGGCAGAACCGTGCGGCAGAATTTTGCACTGGCCATCAGCTACAACTGCATCGCCATCCCGTTTGCGGTGCTCGGATATGTTACCCCGCTGATCGCGGCAATTGCCATGTCGGCATCATCCATCGTGGTTGTGGCAAACAGCCTGCGGCTGAACCTGGTGACCCGTGACGAAATACTGCCGGTTCCGGCACCCGCGGCGTCTGCGCCGGCAGACCTGGAACGCGAACCGCAGGCCGGCACCAGGCAGGAGGCCGTGAAATGAACCTGCTGATGTTCCTGATCCCCATCGCCCTGTTTCTTGGATGCCTGGGACTTGCCGCTTTCATCTGGAGCCTGCGCAATGGCCAGTATGACGACCTCGACGGGGCGGCAGAACGCATACTGGATGACGACGACTGACGAGATCGACTACCAACCTGCTCTGGCCGGCCGGATCGCCTGCACCAGCACGCACAGCAACACGGCAATTGCGGCGAGTACATAGAGCGATGCATCGAAGCCGCCGGTGCGATCATACAACAACCCGAACATCACCGGACCCATGACACCGCCAATCTCGGCAAACGAGAAGAAGATTCCGCCTGCAATGCCGGCGCGTTCCGGGCCGACATAGTCCTGCTCGATCAGGGTCAGGATACTGATCGTCATCATGGCACCGGACGCCGCTCCAACCAGTACCAGCCCGGTAACAAGCAATGGATAGGACCATCCCTGCAGCGCAATACAGCCCACGGCAGACATCGCGAACACCGAGCTCAGCACCTGGCGCCGCCGTTTGGCCACCGCAAACGCCGGAAACACCAGCGCGCCGATCACACCGAATACAACCGCAATGGAGGCCAGATAACCTGCCTGTGCAGCCGTCAGGCCGCCGGCCCGCAATATCTCGGGCAGCCAGTTGCGAAGTCCGTGATCTATCGTGAACACGCCCATGCCGACAGTCAGCAGCAACCAGGTATTGCGATGCGAAAACAGGCCTGCCGCATCCCGCAGCCTGTATCCCTGCGGCGCTGCGCTTTGTGCAGAACGCTTTACAGAAATTCGGCTGCCCGCCAGCCAGATCAGCAACCAGATGACACCGGCGGCAATCGAACACCATGCCCACAGCTGAAGGACCGCCCGCCAGTCGCCAAGCATCGGCAACAGCGTGCTCTGGGTCAGGGAATACGTCACAACACCGGCAATCGCGGGTGCCGTAATGTAAATGCCCATAGCCAGGCCGCGCTGGCTGCCGGTAAACCATTTTGACGCTGTCTGCGGCACCCCGGCAGAGACAACCGGACCACCGAGCCCGAAAACCGCAACTGCAGCCAGCAGCGACCAGTGGCTGTCAGCCAGCGACCGGGCGAGGCCGGACACAGCGATAATCGCCGCTGCCAGTATCAGCATCCTGCCGGCACCCAGGCGCTGCAGGGCGAAGCCGACGGGAATGGCGAGAAAAATATAGACAAACTGCCAGGCACCCAGCACCAGGCCCATGTCGGAGCGGCTTAAATTGAGGTCAGCGGTGATCTCAGGCACCAGCGGCGCGAGACCGGTAACGCTCAGACCGAAGACAAAATACAGCAACCAGCAACCAAAAAGAACGACCCACCTGAAGCCGTCATCACTCATCGCTCACCGGTTTCATGAACGCAAAATCGCAGCCTTCATCGGCCTGCAGCACCTGCTCGGCGTAAAGCTTGTCATAGCCGCGCAGTGTCGCAGCATCGCGCGCACTGGATGTATACCCTGCCCGGCGTCGCTCCAGTTCCTCATCATCGACAAGCAGGTCAATCGTCTTGTTTTCCACTGACAGGCGAATGCGATCACCGTTGCGCACCAGCGCAAGCGGCCCGGCCTGCGCGGCTTCAGGTGTCACGTGCAGCACAATCGTGCCGAACGCGGTTCCCGACATCCTCGCATCGGATATCCGCACCATGTCCTTGACCCCCTGCGAAGAGAGTTTCTTCGGGATCGGCAGATAGCCTGCCTCCGGCATGCCGGACGGACTAGTCGGACCGGCGTTCTGCAACACCAGAAAATCATCCGCCGTGACATCCAGGTCTGGATCATCAATGCGCGCGGCAAGGTCTGCCAGCGAACTGAAGACAACCGCACGGCCTTCCTTTTCAAACAGTGTATCATCGGCAGCCGATCGTTTCAGGATGGCCCCCCTTGGCGCCAGCGACCCGAACAGGGCCACCAGACCGCCCTTGGGTTCCAGCGGCGACTGAGCACTGGAAATGACCGTTCGGTCTGCAGGTTCTGCCGGCTGGTCGAGCCGCTCTCCCAGCGTATCCCCGGTTACGGTCAGACAGTCGAGATTCAGCAATGGTTTCAGTTCGCGCAACACCGCGCCAAGACCGCCGGCATAGAAGAAGTCCTCCATGTAGTGCGATCCGACGGGTTTGAGATTGACCAGAACCGGCGTTGTCTCGGACAACTCGTTCAGCCATGTCAGCGGAATATCGATGCCGGCCCTGCCTGCGACAGCAGTCAGGTGCACGATGGCGTTTGTCGACCCGCCCAGCGCCAGCAACACCCGCAATGCGTTCTCGACGCTGTCGCGCGTAATGACCTCTGAGGGCCTGATCGGCTGACCTATCAGCTTGACCGCGGCGACACCTGTTGCCTCCGCCGCACGCAACCGGTCGGCATGCACCGCCGGAATGGCGGCAGTTCCGGGTAAAGACATGCCGAGTGCTTCTGCAATGCATGCCATCGTCGACGCTGTGCCCATGACGGCACAGGTACCGGCAGTCGTCGCCAGTTTCATTTCAACCGTGTTGATTTCAGCGGTATCGATCTCGCCAGCGCGGTACTTGCCCCAGAACCGGCGACAATCGGTACAGGCACCCAGACGCTCCTCGCCGTGGCGCGACGTCATCATCGGACCGGCAACTATCTGCACCGCCGGCAGATCGGCAGACATGGCCCCCATCAACTGCGCCGGCACGGTCTTGTCGCACCCGCCCATCAGCACCACTGCATCCATCGGTTGCGCGCGGATCATTTCCTCGGTGTCCATGGACATCAGGTTGCGGAATTTCAGGCTGGTCGGATTGAGGAATACCTCGCCGAGCGAGATGGTCGGAAACTCCACCGGCAGCGCACCGGCGGTCAGCACACCGCGCTTCACCGCCTCCAGCATCTCCGGGAAATGCCGGTGACAGTTGTTGTATCCGGATGGCGTGTAGGCAATGCCGACGATTTTCTTCGACAGCATCTCGCGGGAATAGCCCATCGAGCTGGCGAACGACCGGCGCAGGTAAATCGAGAAATCACGATCACCATAGTTGGTCAGTCCCTTGGCGAGACCAAACTCTTTCTTGTCTGACATGTTGCGGCAGTGTTCCCGTTAAAGCTTCATCTTGACATACTTTGGCTCAAGATAGTCGTGAATGCCAAGCGATCCGCCTTCGCGCCCCATACCACTTTCCTTGATACCGCCAAACGGCGCTTCCGCGGTCGCAAGCAGCATTTCGTTGACACCGACCATGCCAACTTCCATGTCTTCCGATGCCCGTGTTGCGGTACCCAGGTCGTGGGTGAACAGATAGCCGGCAAGGCCGAACGGCAGCGAGTTGGCCCGCGTCATGACATCATCATATTCGGTAAACGTGGTCAGCGGTGCGATCGGCCCGAAGGGTTCCTCGGTCATCACCATGGCGTCATCCGGCACCCGGCCCAGCACCGTGGGTTCATAGTAGAAGCCGCGATTGAAGTCTTTCGGCGGCTGGCCACCGGCCAGGATTTCAGCTCCCTTGTCGACGGCATCGGCAACCATGGTCTTGATGGTGTCCAGCCCGCGCGCGTTGGCCATCGGGCCCATCTGGGTTCCTTCGTCCATGCCGCGTCCCACCTTGATGGACTTGGCAACCTGGGCGAATTTGGCGGCAAAGGCATCATACCGGGCTTCATGCACATAAAACCGTGTCGGTGAAATGCAGACCTGTCCGCAATTCCTGAACTTGGTGCCGGCACAGACTTCGGCAGCCTTTTCAGCGTCAGCATCTTCAAACACGATCACCGGGCCATGCCCACCCAGTTCCATGGAAACCTTTTTGACACCGTCCGCCGCCAGGTGCAGGATTTCCTTGCCCACCGGCACCGAACCGGTCACCGAGACCTTGCGCACCACCGGTGATGAAATCAGGTGCTTTGCAATCATGCTTGAATTGCCGGTGACGAAATTCACCACACCTTTCGGAATGCCCGCATCATGACACGCCTGAACAATCAGCGCACACGAACCGGGCGCTTCGCCTGCCGGTTTGATGATCACCGAACACCCGGCGGCCAGCGCGGCGGCAATCTTGCGTGCCGGCAGCAGCGCCGGAAAGTTCCAGGCCGAAAATGCCGCGACCACGCCAACCGGCTGGTAGATGACCGCCAGGCGGCTGTCATGGGTGCGCGAGCCGATCAACTGACCGTAAATCCGCTTGGTCTCTTCCGAATACCATTCGAACTGGTCCGCCGCGCCATTGGTCTCGCCCTTGGCCTCAGCCAGTGGTTTGCCGGTTTCGATCGACATGATGGTGGCAATGGTGTCCAGCCGTTCCCGGATCAGGTCGGCCACCTTGCGGATCTTTGCAGCCCGTTCCCAGGTGCCTGCCTGTTTCCATTCGGCAAAGCCTGCCTCTGCGGCAGACAAGGCCCGGTCCAGATCGTCACTGCTCGCATCTGAAATCTTGCCGATCTCGTCTTCATTGGCCGGGTCAAAGACCTGCTTGGTCGCACCGCCCTTGGCTGAAACCCACTCACCATCGATATAAAGCTGAAAGTCCTGATACACGTTGAATTTTCCCTGGTCAGATTTTCTGTTTCAGATAACGGGCCTGCACATCATCGACCCAGTTACCCACATTCCATGATCCGTAAGCGCCCATACCGCCCGTTTCGTCCGTGCCGGCATAGACCGGCACATGCACCAGCGACAGGCCGTCATATTTGCCCGCCTCGTCCAGTGCCTTGCGCAGTCCATCCCGGTCATACCCGGCAAACAAGGCTTTCACGCCGCTAACCGCCGAGGCCAGCTGCACATAGTCGACCGCAACCTGGTCATTGGTGCGGAATTCCTCGCCATATTGTGCATGCTGCAGGCCGGTGATGGCGGCCATGCGGCGATTGTCAAACAGCACAATCATGCCCCTGACGCCATGCTCCACGCCGTCAATCAGGATTTGCGGGTTCATCATGAAAGACCCGTCACCGGTGAACGCCACGCCGTACCGCGGTTCGTCGGCCACACCCGAGGCAAGCAGCGCCGATACGGAAAACCCCATATAGGACGCGCCGGTCTCGGTGTATGTGTTCCCGGTCCGATCATCTTCAACCACCTGAAAGCCGTTGGCCTGAACGTCACCGGCATCGAAGAACTTTGCCGCGTCCAGCACACCGGCATGATCTGCCGCAATCTTGATGGCAACAGGCTGGGTCAGCACCTCCCGTCCCCACACCTCGTCAGCCATTGGCCCGGCAGCAAACCTCTCGGCCTTGAAACTGCCCCACGCCAGTTTTTGCTCAGCGCAGGCTTCAAGCCAGCCCGCCCTGGCCGCAGGGTCAACCGAGTTTGAACTGGTCGCCAGGTCCAGCAGCTTTGACGTAACAGCGGATATGTCGCCCGGCAGGCCGACGGTGTTGGCATAGTGCATCAGGTCCGACAGGTCGCCGTTGATATTGATCACCGCCTGCGCATTCGGATACCCGACCCCGGAGCAATCCGCCTGGCAAACCGCACGCGTGCCCATGGCAATCAGCAGGTCGGCGTTTTCCATGGCGTAGTTTCCGGAAATCGAGCCCTTGGAGCCGCCGACATGCATGTTCTGCGGATGGGCATCGGGCAGCACGCCGGTTGATCCGGGTGACTGGACCACCACAGCACCGATGCGTTCAGCCAGCCGGCGCACCATATCGTCGTGGCCGCGCGTACCGCCGCCGGCCTTGATCACCGGGCGCTTCGACGCTGCAATCCTGCCCAGCGCGTCTAAACAGGCTTTGTCGTCAGCAGGTGCCGTTGCCGGCACGGCGAGCGCGCCGGGCAGAGTCGCCAGATTTACCCGGGTCTGCTGCGGCTGGGTGTTCAGCGGCAGCAGCACGTAGAACGGGCCGGCCTTGTACGGGTGATGCACACAGGCCGTGCCGCGCCGCATGCAGTCACGCAGCGCGCCTGGCGTATGCAGCACGTAGGATTGCCCCATCAGCGCACCGATCTGGCCGAACAGGCCCTGCCGCTCCTTGGGGATCTGCTGCATGTTGTAGCCTTCACCCTGCGTGGTCTCATCGCCATAGATGTGGTAGACGCCGACACCGTTGGACGCTGCCGCCAGAGAGCCGGCCATTGCCTGCAGCGCGCCGGGCCCGATTGACGTGACCACGGCACAGGTTTCACCGTACTGCCATGAAAGCGCGGTTGCGGCATGGGCCATCTCCACCTCGTTGCGGCAGTTGACGGTCCGGGTGACGCCTTCTTCATCATAGATGCGCAACACCTCGCCGAGATCGGTTGAGCCATGCCCGAAAATGGCAAAATACTTTCGCACACCCTGCCTGAGCAGGCCCAGAACCAGTCCTTCCGACAATGACACATCGACCATATCGTCAATGCCGCCACTGGCCAGAGCCTTGTCGATCCCGCCGGCTTTGCTGATAGCCCTGGCACGTAGTCTTGCTGCATTACCCATGTCTGTCTCTGGCGCTAGCATGTGCTTCAGTTCGCCCCCTGCTGTTGTGCTTTTTTGCTGTTTGCCGCGTCCCGGGTCTTCTTCGCGTCGCGCATCTGGCCATAGAAATGAAATCCGATAACACCGATGGTCAGTGCGTAGAAAATGACCGCAGTGGTGGATGAGAAGAACACCCCGAAACTGCCTTCCGACATGATCACCGCGGTGCGGAACTCGCGCTCCAGCGTCGGTCCCAGCACCAGGCCGAGAATGATCGGTGTGATCGGAATGCGTGCCCGCATCAAAAGGTAGCCGATCAGACCGACACCGACCATCATGTAAACATCGAGAAACGAATTGCGGATGGCGAATGTGCCGACGCCGCACATGATAAGAATACCCACCGCCATCAGGTGCGGCGGTACTTTCAACAGCTTGACGAAGCCGCGTATGCCGAAATACTGGAACACCACCACCGTGACATAGGCAACGAATATCGCCAGGTAGATCAGGTAGACCTCCGGCTTGTTGGTCGTGAACAGCATTGGGCCGGGCACCAGCCCGTGGATCAGAAACCCGCCCAGCATGACAGCCGTTGCGGGATCGCCGGGTATGCCGAGTGACAGAAGCGGGATCATGGCGCCGCCAGTGACGGCATTGTTGGCCGATTCCGGCGCCATAACGCCATCGAGTTTACCCTTGCCGAACCGCTGCGGTTCTTTCGAAAACCGTTTTGCATGATCGTAGGCCAGGAACGCGGCAATCGGCCCGCCGGTCCCGGGGATCGACCCCACTGCGGTACCCAGTGCTGAACAGCGGAACATCAGCCAGAATGAATTGCGCAACTGCCTGAATGTCGGCAGTTCACTGCGCACGCCGGATGCATTCAGCCTGAACGCCCGGTCGAGCTTGTAATCGATCAGCGTCTTCATGATCTGCGGCACCGCAAACAGTCCGACCATGGCCACCAGCAGATCAACCCCTTGCAGCAAGGGCGTCCATCCGAACGTCATGCGGGCAACACCGTCCATGTCATCCAGGCCGATGGTCATCAGCAAAAGACCGATGACGCCGGCAATCATGCCGCGCACCAGCGACTTGCCGGCCAGTCCGCAAATCGTAGACAGGCCGAACAGCACCAGCGCAAAGATCTCCACCGGTCCAAACTGGATCGCCAGCCGGGCGACAAGGTCGACCGAGACGATCATCACCAGAAGGCTGAAAACCCCACCAAAGCCGCTGGCCAGAACCGCCCCGCCCAGCGCCAGTCCGGCGCGTCCGTTGCGGGTCATCTTGTACCCGTCCAGTACGGTCGCAGCTGCCGACGGCGTCCCGGGAATGCCAAGCAGGATCGCCGATACCGACCCGCCGGTCATGCCGCCGATGTAAGTTCCCAGCAGCATGCCGACGGCAGCACTGGTGTCGAACTTGAAGGTAATCGGCAATACCAGTGCCAGCGCCATGGAATAGGTCAGGCCCGGCACGGAGCCGAACACGATACCGATGATCGCGCCGGTCACGATGGCGAGCAGCGTAAACGGGTCTGAAACGGCACCCAGGGCACTGGCGAATGCGTCCATCGGTTGTTCCTAAAAGGCCAGGTTGATCAGCTTGCCATATGGCAGGTAGACGCCCAGCAGCTTGCCGAAAATCAGATAGATGCCCAGCGACAGCCCGATCGACATGCCGAGGATCAGCCTTGGCCGCCAGATGCCCAGTACCGGCCCGACCGCAGCAGCCACGACAAGCGCAGTTGCGATCATGAAGCCGGTGTATTCCAGCAAGGCAGCATATCCGACGAGCAATCCGACGGTCGCCGCGACTGCCCACAGCTCAGCCCCGCGGCTGATATCGGGAGGCGCTTCGCCATCGATAGTATCTGCAGGTGTAGGCCGAAAGCTTTGCAGCAGGATGATGAGGCTCAAACCGCCCAGCAACAGGCCGAGGCCCAGGGGAAAACCCCTGGCGCCCAGCCTGGAGCCATCTTCAGCACCGGGGATGGTGGTGACCACCCCCCAGCACCAAAGGGCCGATACCAAAAGCAGTATGGTACTCAGTATGATATCGGAGCGACGCGAGGCCATTGCGGACTGACTGCCTATTTCTTGAGGCCAAGCTTGCCCATCAGTTCACTGATCGCGGCATCATCCGACGCAATCAGCGAACCGAATTCATCTGCCGGCAGGAACGAGGCTTCAAACCCGATCTTGTCTGCGGCTGACTGGAACTCGTCAGAAGCAATCGCCGCCTTGGCAGCATCCTGCAGCTTGGCAACTACGTCGGCAGGCGTACCGGCAGGTGCGGCAAGGCCACGCCACATGGTGATATTGAGGTCCGTTGCACCGGCTTCCGCACATGACGGAGTATCCTTGAGCTGCGGAATGCGGTCTTTGCCGGTCACGCACAGGATCGACAGTTTGCCGGCCTGCTGATGCGGGATGAACTGGCCCGGCCACTGTACGGCGGCATCAACCCGTTTGGCGAGCAGTTCAACCGGGGCCTTGCCCTTGCCGTAAGGCACATAGACCACCTTGTCGGCAATCCCCATCTTGTCGAACAGGGCAGCAGAGGTCAGGTGCGTGAACGAACCATTGCCGGAAATGCCGACCTTCAGCTTGCTGTCGCCGGCCTTGACGGCTTTGGCCATGTCTTCAAGGGATTTCCAGCCTGAATCGGCACTGACCGCCAGCGCCGGCGTCTCAACACTCACCCGGGCAATCGGCGTAAACGCTTCATAGTTGAATTTCATGTTGCCGCGATAGTGCGATGTGCTCACCGAGTTGGAGTTCCACACCATGTTGTAGCCGTCGGCAGGTGTTGACTGAACGTGTGAATATCCAACAGCACCACCGCCGCCCGTCCGGCTGACAGCAACCACTGAGTTGGCCATGTTTTTTGACATCAGGTCAGCCAGCAACTGGCCGATGGTCTGCGCGGTACCACCGAACAACACTGTCATTTCAACAGGCTTTTCAGGAAATTCAGCGCGGGCCTGAACGTTCAGCCCGGCCAGCAGAAATACAGATGCGGTTGCCCCCAGCAATACCGATTTAAGAGTCATTTTAGTCATGGTTTTCTCCCAGGGTTTAAAGAGCCGTAGCAGGCTCATCGATTTGCCGGCGCAATTGTTTGTCTTCCGGCGGTTTCAGTTCATTCGGCAGCTTCCAGTTGACCGGCAGCAGCCTTGGCTTGCAGCGCTGCCAGCACCTTTTCCGGCGTTGCAGGCAGCGATGTAATGCGCACGCCGACGGCGTCATAAATTGCGTTCATGATGGCAGGCGCTGTCGGCACCAGCGCCGGTTCGCCGATGCCCTTCGCGCCCAGCGGGCTCTTCGGGTCCGGGTCCTCCACGATCACCGTATTGATCTCCGGGATATCCAGCGAGGTCGGCAAAATGTACTTGGCAAATCCGTGCGTCTTAGTATGGCCGTCCTCGAGCTGGTAATCTTCCATCAGGGCCTGTCCCAACCCCTGCACGACGCCGCCTTCGATCTGGCCTTCAACGCCACGCGGGTTGATGGCCCGGCCCACGTCATGAGCGGCCCAGATCCCCAGCACCTGCACTTCACCGGTTACGGTGTCTACTTCAACCTCGGCCACCTGGGTGCCGAACACGTAGGCCTGCCACGGGCTGCCGGAGCCGTCGACCGGGTCAAGCCCGGTGCCGTGTGCGGTAAATGATCCCGACCCCACCGGCACGACACCGCGCTTCTTGCAGATGTCCACGGCTTCTTCCATGGACATTTTAAGGTTTGAGCCTTTTGACCAGATCTCGCCGTCAAAGGCTTCGATACTGTCTGCCTCCACGTCCCAGTGCTCGGCCAGTTCCTTGTCCAGCTTGGCGCGTGCATCCCGGCAGGCCAGTGCCACCGAATTGCCGATCATGTAGGTCTGCCTTGTGGCACCGGCATGGGCGGCCTCCGGCGAGCGCGCTGTATCATTGTCGCCGATGGTAATATCTTCCGGCTTGATACCCATCTCTTCTGCCGCCACCTGGGCCAGCAGGGTCAGGATGCCTTCGCCTATCTCGGTAACGCCGGTGACGATCTTGCCCGTGCCGCCGTCATCAAGTTCTGCCCAGGCACCGGCCCGGTCGATGGTTGCGGTCCGGGCGATGCCATACCAGCTTGCCGCCATGCCGCGGCCACGCATTTTACGTCCCATCATGCCACCTCCTGGCGATCATCATCGCCGGGTTTGCGGAACCGTGCACCCAGCGTGCACGGCGGGCGCGTATCATCACCGCCCAGATCAGCGCGCTCCTGTCCGCGCATGCTCACCGGCCCGGTTTCCCAGCGGCTTGCCTTTTCGGCCGCCTCCAGAACCCGCCCGATGGACACCGAACCCAGTTGTTGTTGGGTGTGGGTGACCGCACCGTTCTGCATCATGTTGATGCGCCGGAATTCAAACGGGTCCAGACCGAGTTTTTCCGCGCAGATATCCATGTGGGATTCAGTTGCGAACTGCGATTGCATGGCACCGAATGTGCGGAACGCGCCCGACGGTGTGTTATTGGTGTACACCCCGTAGGTGTCGATCTGGACGTTCGGGATATTGTACGGACCACACGCCAGGATGGCGGCCTTGCGCATCACACCCTCGGTCGACAATCCATAGGCTCCCCCGTCGGAAATCATCCTGAACGACACCGCCGTGATGCGGCCGTCCTGCTTCAGGCCCATCTTGTAGGTAATGCGTGCCGGATGGCGTTTGGCCGTGGAGATAATGGATTCTTCTCGGGTGTACACCAGCCGGACAGGCGCGCCGGTCTTCATGGCCGAAAGCGCCAGCATGCCCTGGTAGATCATGTCTTCCTTACCGCCGAAACCGCCGCCGACCGGGCTCATGATGAAGCGCACCTTGTTGATCGGCCGGTCGATGATCTTGGCCAGCATATGCCGGTGATGGGTGATGTTCTGGCTCGGCGACACCACGGTGACCACGTCATCATGATCGACATAGGCAATGCCTGCCTCCGGCTCCAGGTAGGCATGTTCCACGGCCTGTGTATCATAGGATTGTTCAACCACGAGATCCGCATCCGCGAAACCCTGTTCAACGTCGCCTTTGCGAATGGGAATGTGCTTTACGATATTGTCGGGCGCATAGTCATGCACGACCGGTGCGCCGTTCTGCATCGCCTCTTCCGAATCAAACACCGCCGCAATCGGCTCATACTCGACCTTGATGAGAGATGCCGCGCGCACTGCCGTCAGCATGTCATCGGCGGTTACCGCTGCAATCGCCTCGCCGACATACCGCACCCGGCCGCGCGCCATGATCGGCTGGTCATGCACAAACACGCCGAAACCGTCTTCGCCAGGCACGTCGTCAGCGGTAATCACACACGCCACACCCGGCAGGTTTTCAGCTTCGCTGGTGTCGATGGATTTTATCAGCGCATGCGCGTGCGGGCTTCTGAGCACCTGCATGTGCAGCATACCGGGCATCACCATGTCACCGGCATAGCGCAGCCGGCCGGCAACCTTGCTCGGTGCATCCAGCCGGCGGACATTGTTGCCGATATAGGACTTGCCGGCACCGTCTGCTTCGAGCACTGCGGCATTGGCCTCGCCTGACAGAACGTCCCGGGCCATTTCAACAGCTTCGAAAATCTTGGTATAGCCGGTGCAGCGGCAGATATTGCCTCCCAGGCGCTCCTTGATTTCCTCGATATCCGCTTTCGGATTTTCGCGCAGTGCCGAGGTTGCGGCCATTACCATGCCTGGAATGCAGTAACCGCACTGGCTGGCGCCTGTCTTGTGAAACGCCTTCTGTACCGGCGTCAGGTCACCGCCCCAGCCTGCAAGGCCTTCGATGGTTTCGATCTTGGTGCCGTTTGCCTTGGCTACCGGCATCAGGCAGGACTTGACCAGCTTGCCATCGACGAACACCGAGCACGTTCCGCACTCACCCGCGCCGCAGCCTTCCTTGGCTCCGGTGAGGGCAAGGTCATCGCGAATAAAATCGAGCAGGCGCTGGTGCGGCTGTGCCCGGCGCTTCATGTTGCGTCCGTTGATCTGGAATTCCAGTTGCAGGTCAGTTGGGGTCTGTTCAGACATCGGCCGTCTCCCTGGTTTCGGCATCTGGTACCGCCGCACCGCAGTCAGCCAGCGCATCTTCGATCGCGGCTTCCACGAAACCGCGCACCACAACACGCCGGTACTCACGGCGGGTGCGCGAGGCAACCAGGTCGGCCGGTTGCCGTGCAGCTTCGACAATCATTTCGCGGGTCAATCGTTTGCCGGTGAGCAATTGTTCGGTTTTGGTCAGCCGCAGCGGAACCGGGCTGATGCCGCCGAGCGCCAGGCGGATATCGGCAACCTTGCCGGTAGCCTCGTCAAGCTTGATGCACGCAACGGCACACACCGAAGAGATCACCAGCGAGCGGCGCTGACCAACCTTCTGGAATGAACCGCCATAACCTTCCAGCGTGTCACAGATTACCGCTGTAACAATTTCACCGGGCTTGAGGTCAGTAGTACCAGGTCCCTTGATGAAATCATCGATCGCAATGTTTCGCCGGGCAATGTCGTCGTTCTCGAGCCGGGCAATTTCAAGTTCGCCGTTCAGCGCCAGCATCGGCGGTGTCCCGTCTGCCGCCGGTGAGGCATTGACGATGTTGCCGGCCAGAGTGGCCTGCTCGCGGATCTGGTCATCGGCAAACCATACCGAGCAGTAGGGCATGCACGGCAACAGCGCGCGCAGCTTCTCATCAGTCAGGAACTGCTGATAGACCACGTTCGCGCCCAGCCGGATACGGCCATCGTCCAGCGTATATCCATCAAGTTCAGGCACGCGGCTCAGGTCGATCATGGCCGGCAGGTGCACATCCCCTGCCCGGCCTTCGCGGGCCCACGGCAGAATGTCCGTGGCACCGGCCACAAGCTGCGTGCCTTCAGGCGCATCCTGCCAAAGCACAAGTGCATCGGCCAGGCTTGTCGGCATATGGTACTGGTCACAAGTCAGCATCGTACATCTCCGCTGTTTCGCAGCACTCCCGGCATTACTCCGCCGCAGCCCGCTGGCTCTGCGCGTGATCGTTTTTCACCACCACCTTGATGGCATCTTCGACCCGGTCCTTGGCATAGCGCAGAGCTTCCGGCAGATCGTTCATGTCGAAAGTGTGGGTGTGGATCAGCGTGGCGTCGAAACGCTTCTGCCGCATGAAGGCTTCGGCCCGGTGCGTGGCGCTTTTGCCTTCGCCACGTATGCTGTAGATGTAGATATTGTTGCGCACCAGGTGGGCAACATCCACGGCAGGCGATTCATGCGGGAACGCCGCCAGGCAGATGCGACCGCCCCGGTTGACCATCTGGGCTGCCTCATTGATGCCGTTGGGCGCCGCTGAACACTCGACCACATAGTCGACACCCCTGCCGCCCATGATCTTGTGGACCGCCTCGACAGGATTTTCCTTACGCACATTGATGACATGGTCGGCACCAAGCTGCTTGCCGATTTCAAGCCGGTTGTCCCGTGTACCGGTCAGGATCACCGGTTGCGCACCCATGGCCTTGGCCACGGCCACGCCCATCAGGCCGATGGGGCCGGGGCCGGTCACCACCACGCTCTCACCGGCGACAAGCCCGCCCAGTTCGGTCAGTCCGTACATGGCGGTACCGGCAGTGACGACCAGGGTCGCCTCTTCGTCCGACATGTTGTCATCTACATGTACCAGCGTGTTGATGTTGTTGACCTGGTACTCGCAGAAACCGCCATCGGTGGTGAAGCCGTTGGCCCGGTGGCCCTTGTTCACGTCGCCATAGTTCTTGCCGTAGTTGTGGCACGATGTGTACATGCCTTCGCGGCAGCGTTTGCACTGGCCGCAACCGGCATGGATTTCCACAGTGACACGTTCGCCGATGGCGTACTCGTCAACACCAGGCCCGAGGGCAACCACGGTTCCCATGTATTCATGGCCCGGCGTGAAATTCTGGTTGAACGGCAGTTCTCCGTTGATCTGGGCAGGAGGCCCGTGATGGATGATTTCAAGGTCCGTTGCGCAAATGGCCACCGCATCAATGCGCACCAGCACTTCTGCCCTTGCAGGTGCCGGAACCGGCTTGTCCTGCAGGGAGATATCGCCGGGATCACCCAGCACCCAGGCTTTCATGGTTTCCGGGATCGGATAGTCGGTGCTGGTTTTCACATCATTCGGCATTGCCATTTTTGAGGTCTCCTCGTTAGTTGTTTGTCTCAGCGCTTTTTGCAGCGCCTGCTTGTTTCAAGTATGAATTTGCTCCGATCCCGGGTTGCCGAACCGCGACGAGATGCGCGCTGCGCAGTCCTGCACCGAGTTCTTGACCTTGGCCATGTGGTCGCCATCGGCCCGCATGCGCGGCATCGATCCACTGACCGAGCCGATCACCGCACCAGCATGGTCACGGATGGCAGCACCGACACACACGACACCGGCCTGGAACTCTTCATTGTCGAGCGCATAGCCATTGCGCCGCACCAGCCGCAGATCTTCCATCAGTTCCGAAATTGTCGAAATTGTCTTGTCGGTGAACCGTTTCAGCCCGCCCTGCGCAATCACCCTGGCAATTTCCGGTTCCGGCAGCCAGGCCAGGATGGCCTTGCCAGTCGCAGTGGCGTGTGCGGCATCGGCCTTCATGCCGTCATCAGACCCGACCCGTATCGGCAGTTTGGAATCCAGCTTGGCAAAGGTCATCAGCGACGTGCCCTGCAGAACTGCAAGGTGCACGCTTTCCAGCGTGGTGTCATTCAGCCGCCTGAGTTCCGGCATGGCGATTTCAGACAGGTTGAACTGTTTCAGCCGGCTGTCCGACAGGTCGGTAATGCGGGGACCGAGAAAGTAGCTGCGGGTACGCGAGGTCTGGCCCGCATAGCCGCGCTTGACCAGCGTGGCCAGAAGATGGTGGCAGGTCGATGCATTGAGCTGCGCGCCGGCGGCAAGCTCGTTGAGCGGCAGCTCCCCATCGGCGTCCGCCAGAATCTCCAGGATATCCAGTGCGCGCTCGACCGACTGGATGGTTCTTGGCATTTTCCCCGCCGGCACGACACCGGTGACCTGCGTCCCGTCGGTGCCGACATGCTCCGTCTCGGTTGCTGTTTTCGCACCGGTTGCCATTCGTCAATCCAATTCACCTTGTCGAAGAACCTGACATATGAAAACGCAATCTGCGTGCCGGAGTCAACTGTATTTCCTTATTTGAAATCAAATTTGATAATGTGAAATTTATAATTCGATCTTGCCGGCAGCTGAAATGTTCGCTGCAGACTGATCCGCACAGCTAGCCGACCCGTTACAGAGCACTTGTGCGGGCTGCCGAGATGCGTATAAGCCTGTTTTTGATTGAACAGTGCCGACTGCCGCCCGGCTCCCGAAGAAGCAGGCATGAAAGCGACCAGACGCATGTACCATCTGATTTATGTCAGCCAGGCCACCCGGCCGATGAACGAGGATGACCTTGCCGCCATCCTGAAAAAAAGCCGCGATTACAACACACAAGACGCCATCACGGGCCTGCTGATCTACAAATTCACCCCATCCGAAAACCGGGCCAATTTCATGCAGCTGCTGGAAGGACCGGAAAACAAGGTGCTGGCCGCCTTCGCCAGAATCGAGGCCGACAAGCGCCACCACACCAAGGTAGTGCTGGAGCAGGGAGAGATTTCAGATCGGAATTTTCCCGACTGGTCGATGGGATTCCGCAATGCTGATGCATCCGACCTTGAGACATTCGAGGGCTATTCCGACCTCGGCTCGCCGGAGTTCTGGATTCGCGCCAGGGGTGGCGAGTTGACCGACGCCCTGGACATCATGATGTCGTTTTATTCGGATGAATTTGCCGACGATTAGGATTTCAGCGCAGTTTCCGCGGCAATTCCAGCATCAGATTGAAGCAGCCTGGCGGTGTTCAGCGGTGTAGTAGGGATTGCGCCCGTATATAAACAGCGTGCCGCTGCCAACCCGGTCCAGGTGACTGGTGCGCCCCGGTGCTTCTGCATTCAGGGACGACGACAGGATTTCATCGGTGCTCAGGCTCTTGCAAACCAGCCGTTGCAGAACCACCTCAACCCGTTTGTTCGACATGTTACCGGGCAGTACTTTTTCCCATTTCAGGGCATTGCTTTCGTACTTCCTGATTATCCATCTGGTGGCCATCATCCTCACCTCAACCGCAGCCCGTTCACAGGCCGCGTTCCAGTGCCGTCACCATTTGATATCTCAACCTTGCACCATGCAGGCAGTTGCAATCTCGCCTTTTGCTGTGCCTGTTGCAATGCCCGTGTGCTCAAAGGCCTGGACGGCGGAGACAGCAACAACGTCACTGCACCCCGGCAGACTTTCCAGCTCCGTCGCCGGCGTCAATGTTGTGTATGTCAGCTATTAACGATATGCGTTCGACAAAACATTGCTATAACTGACACAACCGAAGCGACAGACAGCGGCAATCACAACAGATGACATCGTTAGAAGTGATAATGCTCGCCACGGCGGAGCTGGAACATTATGCGCTTCACTCGAAGCGGTTATGGCAGAAGTTCTGCCACAACCGAGGTCACCAGTTTCAGGCCTATTCCGAGATTCTGCTTCCCGACATGCATGTGAACTGGAGCAAGATCGAGATGGTCAGGCAACACCTTGCGCGTTCGACAAGCGAGATGGTGGTCCTGGTTGATGCCGACACTTATGTGTGCAGCCAGGAAAGTTGCCTGTTGGACCTGATTGCACCACATGCCTCAAAAGAAATTGTCTTTTCCGGCGACTGCAGAAGAGTGGCAGGGGTGCCCTTGCCGACAAACATACCTGCAGCGCTTCGGTACCGCACCGCCTGTCTTCCCAATGCCGGCTTCATCGCCGTCAAAAACGGTGACTTCGCAAAACGCTTCTTTGATGACTGGCTGGAGCTCGCGCGGGGCAGTCTTTCGAAGCTGGCAAATCGGCATCCGCGCAACCAGCGGGTTTTGTGGGAAGGTTTGTACTTCCAGAACCTCGACCGGATCGGATTGTTCGGGCATCAGGTCCAGCGCGTTTACTCCACGTCCGCGATCCACACTGCTGGAAGGCGTGGCGCGCACTTTGTTCATGTCAAGGGAGGTCTGCCGGAACAGGATGTGCAACACCTGATCGATCTCATCACTGGCTCATCACAAAGAAAGGACATCAACTCCAACGGAACGGACTTGTAGGCGTGCGTCCCAAACTCCGAGCGATCATATCCGACGTGACCGAGCGACTGTTGTATCCGCCGGCGCTTTGCCGCGTGCAATTTCAGTTTGCAAGACATCGCAGGGTTCCGCCGGTCAGATCGCCGGATCGTCAGGTTATTGTGAGCCTGACCTCGTTTCCCGACCGCTTTGCGCGCCTGCACAATTGCATAAAATCCCTGCTTGGCCAGACGGTCAGACCGGACCGCCTCATCCTGTACCTGTCGCAGGAAGAATGTGCGAACGTGCAAATCCCGGCCACATTGCAGAAACTGCTGCGGTATGGTCTGGAGATCAGGTACACGCCCGAGAATTTCGGCTCATTCAACAAATTCGTTCATGCCCTGGCGGAGTTTCCCGATCATCTGATCGTAACATGCGATGACGACAAGCTGTATCCGTCAGACTGGCTTGACGGACTGGTCAGCGGGCATGAAACCTATCCGGACAAGATCATCTGCTGGCGTTCGCGGCAGATCAGCCTGACCGATGACGATCAGCTGAGGCCCTATCGCGAATGGCCGATGACAACTCACAACACACCCTCCTTCTCCATACTGCCTCTTGGTGTGGGCGGTGTCCTCTATCCGCCGCATTGTTTTACCTGCGAGGTTCAGGACGCGTCGCTTTTTCAGGCCCTTTGTCCCACTGCCGATGACCTTTGGCTGAAAGCCATGGCGGTGCGAAACGGCACATCAGCGGTTCAGGTAGGCCCCGCTGCTGTGGTGCATCCCTCAATTCCTTTCTGGAATGGCAGCAAGCTGTCCGTGGACAATATCTGGGGCCGGCAGAACGATGCATCCGTGCAGCGCCTGATCGAACATTTCGGGATAACCCCTCGCCAACTGGTACATGGACCGACACATGCCGCCCGGAACTGAAACAGGTGGCACGGTGGTGCTGTACTCGACCGACGATGGGTTCCTGCCGATCACCTGCATATCTGCCCGCTCCATGACGGAACACTGCACCGGCGCTCCGCCACCTGTCACGATCCTCACACATGGTGTCAGCAAGACCTCAATACAGAGCGCCAGGGAGTTCATGACCAGGGCAGGTATCACTGTACGGTTTGTGGAGGTCGACCCTTCCTGGTGTGAACCCTGGGCGTCGCAGCGGGGCCAGTCGGCAGCCAAGTTTGGTCCGCTGCGCATGGACGAGTGGCTCGAAAAAGGAGTTGAGCGGGTGATCGTCGTCGATAGCGACACCCGATTTGTCGGCGATGTGAACGAGCTTGTCGGGACGGACATGCACGGGTTCGCCGTAGCTGCCGTTGACGATCTCGCCGTCGTTGCAGACGGCACACTGGCCAGTTTTCGCGACAAGCTCGGCCTACCGGCTGACGCCGGTTACTTCAACTCCGGCCTTATGGTTGTCGATCTGGCACGATGGGTGGACGACGGCATTGGCCCGGCCGCAACAGCGATATTCACCGAGCGTCCCGAGATCCTTACCTTCAATGACCAGTGCGCACTTAACGCGGTGCTTGCGGGCCGCTACCGGCGATTGCCATTTCGCTGGAACCATCTGAACGGCAGCGCCCCTGCGGATTGGCCGGCTTGCCTGATTCATTATGCCGGGCATTTCAAACCGTGGAGCCTTGGACCGTTAAGCAGGTTCGCCGACATTGCCGGTTTTGTCGGCCGGCAAAACATCGCCTACTACGAAACCGCGATGCAGGATCTAAGGGCGGCCCATCTCGGCACCGGCCAGACAATCCGGGAAGTCATCCACTATCTGTTGGTGTACGTAAAATGGCGAATTACCGGAAAACTCAGACAGGCGCTTCAACGTTCACAGTCTGGCCACCTCAAAACCCATATATCGGAAAATCCTCAACTCATGAACTGACGCTCCACAGTATCTGAAACCGGGAGATGCAGAACGGCAGATCACGCAACGTTATCCCCAAAACCTGCAAACGTGAGATTGAGTTGCTGAATTGCAAATTTTAGAATGACCCGCAACATGCGGTGCAATTGTCTTGTGTGGTCAAAATGTATGCGCGCTACAGGTGAACAAGAACCGATGTGATGGAGCGATGACGAAGCCTTACGGAAAACTTGGTGATCTGGTCACTATTGCCATGATCCCCCGCGACACTTTCGCACTTTCGGGTCAGGTGCTGGACCGTTTGATAGAGACGACACCCACCGGGGTGAGAATTATCGTCATGGACACCGGCGCATCGCAAGATGCGAGGCAGTACATGGAGCAACGCTGCAGGGAAAACGGCCTGACACTGATGCGCTCGAAGGATATCGCAACGCCAAATCAGACACGCAACAAGGCCATAGAACTGATCGACACCAAATATGTGGCTTTCGTCGACAATGACACCCTGGTCACAGAAGGCTGGCTGGAGCCATTGATCAATTGCGCGGAGGAAACCGGTGCCTGGGTGGTCGGGCCGGTTATCTGCGAACATTTGCCGGAAGCCACATTCCTGCACGGCTATGACGGTGAACTGGAATTGCGCGAGACCTCGGATGGCGCGCGGTTTTATCATGACTTGCACTACAATGCGCATGTCAGGCTTGACGATGTCCGGCACAAGCTTGAACGAACTGAAACCAGGGTGGCTGAGTTGCATGCCCAGCTGGTCGCAATGGAAGCTTTTGACAAACTCGGGCCATATGACGACAACATCGTAAACATGTACGAGTATGGAGAGTTTCAGCTGCGCATCCATGAATGCGGCGAAAAAATCATGCTGGAACCCGGATCCATCGTCACCTATGTGCCGCCCGGAGAAATTCCCCGCGCAGACCGGGAGTTCTTTGAAGTCCGCTGGTGCGAGGCCTGGACCGATTTGACCGAAACCAGCCTTGCCGCGAAATACGGGCTGACACCCCGCCACCCTGACGCCAAGCCAGTGCACAACTTCGTCCGCCGCCAGCGCATGCTGGGCAAGAACTGGTTGCGAAAACCCAGAAAGGTATTCGGCAACAAGGCTGTACGCTGGCTGGAGCGAAAGTTACTCGTACCGATAGATACAGTTATCAATCGACGGAAGTACCCGGCATCAAGGTATGGCCGCATCACTCCCGTCGACTTTGTCAGAGTGAGTTGATCAGTTGGCCAGCTCCGCAACGCGCGTCATTATCCTTGACCCCGACTTCGAACATGATGGTGGCCACAACTACGTCGCCAACCAGATTCTGGCTGCGCACATAAAAGGGTCTGTCCAGATCTTGTGCCCGGTGACCCTGCCGGCAGCCGTTACCATTGACCAGGCCGAACTTCATCGCCGGTTTCCCGGCAACTCGTACGTTGCGGATGCGCCGCCCCGGAACACCCTGCGTCGTATTGCAGGTAATTTCGGGCAATTGTTACAAGGCAAACCGGCGCTTTCGCGCCAACGCTCGGATTTCACCTCGGCCCTTCTTGATCACTTTCAGGCACAGCAGGTCTCGTGTGATGATGCAATCCTGGTGCACACCGGGTCCACGTTCTTGTTTGATATCCTGCTGGCGGCGTTGGAACGCTGGCCGCGCCAGCGATGGCCGTCCCTGCATTTACGCCAGTTGCGTCCGCTGGAGAACCAGCATTCCGCCGCAGCAGTTCACGCAAGACTGCGCTCGGCGCGGCAATTCACCGAAGTGTTCATGTATGCAGAAACCGATGCATTTGCCCGTCAACTGCTGCAACTGGGTCATGACGAGGATAAAATCTGCAAGCTTGAGCTGTCTGATCTGCGCCAGAACCCGGGACCCGTCGCCAGCCCCGCAGACACGTTTCGGCTGGCTGTCCTGGGTACCGTTCGCCGCGAGAAAGGGCACCAGAGGCTGGCATCGATAGCCAGCGCATATCACCGGCTCGCCGACAGGCCGTCTGATCCCGGCCTCAAGCTGACAATCCACGCCGGCATCGTCAAGAACAGCAGGCTGTTCAACCGGGTGATACGGGACCTGACGAATTCCGGCACTGATTTTGAAGTGGTACAGCACCCTCCAGGGGTCGCAGGCCACTGGCACTGCCTGGCAACCAGCCACGCGGTTCTGGTCCCCTATGAAGCGGACCGCTATACTGATCGCGGGTCGGGGATCTGCATCGATGCCGTTGCGGGCGCAAAACCGCTCGTGGTTTCTGCAAACTGCACGTTGCAGGAGTACATTCGAAACGGCAATGGCGAGGCGGGCCGGTCAGATGAAAAGTGTGCGGCAGGTATCCTGAAGATTGCACGGGACTACACAGACTATGCCGGCAATGCTGCCACACAGGCGACCCGGTTCCGCACGGCACAACGCTCGCATCCGCTGTTTTCCAGACTCGCAACCGCCGCAAATGCGGCAAAACCGGACTAGTCTGATATTTGTTGAACCATTCGGGAGCTGGATAAAGTCAGATTCCGTGTTCAGTCAGGAATGACGCTATGGCTTCCCGGCAGACTGCCCAGGCCGGTTCGTGATCCAGCAGGATGTGATTACGGCTTTCGAGCGGCACAAAACGCGCATTGGGAATACCGATCGCCAGCTCACGGCCCTGCTCGAGTGAAACGCGCTGGTCGTCATGGGAGTGGAAAACAATTGTTGGCACCGCCACTTTCGCGAGGCTTTCGCGCACATCGATGTCACCAAAGGCGTTCTGGAATCTGACCGCGTTTTCCGGCGACGTGCATTGCCGTTGAAACTCATCGAACCATTCCAGGTCTTCAGGCTTGGCATCGGGCATGAAGGTTTGTGAAAATATGTGGCGGTAGGCCGGGTTGCTGGTTCCCCATCCATGTTTTGTCAGCGTGAGAACCGCTTCGCGCCGTTCCTTTTCTTCGGCTGACGCGCCAATGCGCCAACCGGTCGCATAACCTGAAACGAGCACCAGACCGGACACCCGTTCAGGATGTCTCACCGCGTATTCGATGGAGACGGCACAGCCTTGCGATATCCCCAGTAACGGAAACCTCTCCAGACCGAGCGCATCGGCAACTGTCTCCAGGTCCCGGACAAAAGCCTCAAAGCTGATTTCTTCGACGTCCCAGTCTGAAAGGCCGTTGCCGCGTTCGTCGTAGCGAATGAAAGTCCGGCACTTGGCAGCAGCCGCAAACGTTCGACCCCAGATCGGGCTTCCCCAGTCAAATTCAAGATGGTTCAGCCAGTTGGCTGCTTTCACAAGCGGCGCACCGGAACCGACCGATGCATAGGCAATACGCGCACCGTCTTCGGCAGTGCAAAACCCGATATCCTGCTGGCACAGCATGCGACGAGGCGATGCAACTTTCACCTCTCCTGCTTCCAAGTTTGCCTGAACCTGCCCGGTCGTCTCAATCGCCGTCAGGTCCGGCACATCAAAGCCTGCCTGTTCGAAAGCCTTCTTGAAGCCCTGTACGAACTGGATCGCTTCCTTGTCGCGTCCGGCAGCCGCCAGGTTGGCGACCAGCGACTTTGCCGCCCCGACATTGTACGGGTCGGCCTGCTGCCAAAGGCGCGACCATTTCACGGTTTCTTTCGGCTCAATCTCCGGATGCAGTGAAAGCCGTCTGAGCACGTTTGTGGCCATTATCCGGGCATGCTCCCGCTCGGTGGCCAGCCAGGATTGAAACTCTCCCTTGCCCGCATTGTTCAGCCCATCCATGAATGTCAGGGACAGGGCATCTGCCATTTGCCTCAACTCATCAGGGGGAATAAAGATAGGATTGTCGAAAAGCCGGTCGCGGATCTTCACAAAATCTATGCTGACACTGGACCCGTCCAGGGCAATACGCTCGCGGTCGGCAGCTATGTATCTGGTTTCGTCTTTCTCAATGGCACTGCGCAGCTTGCTGAGCGCCCAGCGCAGCGAACCCCGCGGATCGTCAGGCACATCCCAGAAGATTTCACACAGGCGTTCCCGGCGGTGAGGCCGTCCCGAAGCCGCCAGATAGCCCAGCACCGCCCGCGCCTTGCGGGAGGGCGGCAGCGCCAGCTCGGCGCCATCATGAATAACCCGAACTTCGCCCAGAAGGCAGATCTGGATTTCATGGTTTGGTGTACTCAAAACCGAACCTTCACAGGTTTTGTTACTTCAACAGACAGCAGACCCAACAATTCTCAACTCCAACTTCTGAACAGACAGCGTGTGCCGTTATCCGTGTGTCGTTGTCCACCCCACAACCAGCGCTTTTCTCCACGCAACATGACGACCGCCTCATGACGGGAAACCAACAGTCACTTGGTGCATGCCGTGATGTTTTCAAGCTGTCGGCAGCGGGACCGGCAGGCTTTTTGAAACCAACGCGTCATTATCTCATGAAGAAATGTCCACACCGTGTTCTGGCGGCAAACCCTCAATGCCCCCGGTATCTCGAGATTTCGCACACCTGGGCCCAAACCGCATGGCGCCTGGCTTCGGGCAGGATCAGTGACGTTTCAATGATATGTTCTGCGTTCGGAGCATGTAGCTTCAATGGCAATCCAAGACAACACCGGGTTGACGTAACGATGCCCTTCCTGGTGAGATTCAACGGTCTGATCCGCAAAAAACAACGCTGATGACAACGCTGGCAACCACGGTCCGGGCAAAAATTTAGTGTAAATGTAACATAACTCCAGACCGGAAGCATGTCCGGTTGTATTGGGGCCTGTCATTGGACCAGCACTGCTCAACCTTGTTGCAGCAGATCGCTTCGGTGCAGGGCAGCATTTGTCGTTTGAACCAAGACTGATAAATCCAATTAGGAAAACTGACCATGAAATTGACCCCCCTCGCCCTGGCAGCAACCTTTGCCATTGGTACATCGTTTACGGCAGCCCACGCTGCCGGCTCGGACACGTCAACCTCGACCAAGACCTGCAAAAGCGGATACGTTTACTCCAGCAGCAAAAAGAAGTGCGTCAAGCAGACATCTGAAGTGATGCCGGACAAGTCACTGAAGGCCCAGGGCTGGGCCCTGGCCCGCGCCGGCCAGTATGAAAATGCTGTCGACCTGTTCCGACTGGTTGCCGACAAGCGCGACCCTGAAGCCCTCAACGGGCTTGGCTATACCCACCGCAAGATGGGCAAGGTCGAACAGGGCATCGAGTTCTACCAGCAGGCCCTGGAGACCAATCCGGATTACATCCTGGCCCGCGAATACCTGGGCGAAGGCTATGTGAAACTCGGCAAGATGGACCTTGCCCGCGAGCAGCTGACGGAAATCGGCACCCGCTGCGGCACCGCATGTGAAGAATACCTGCTGCTGTCCCAGGCCATCGATACCGGCAAGCCGATCTACTGACCTCAACACAGCCTGCGAACACGAAGGCCACGGTCCATTGAATGGGCCGTGGCTTTTTGTTTGCTGCCTCCATGTCCGGCTGTCCGTTCAACCTGCAGCCGGGCAGATGGAATTGGAGTGAGTTTCAACGCAAGGAATTGAGAAAACCACGCTGATGACAACGCTGAAAACCACGAACCTGAGTCACTAGGGGTCCTGCAAACCGGGGGTTGATTCAGAAAAAAGGTAACAGCAATGAAGCAGTTGGTAGTTGGAGCACTCACATCGTTTTCGCGCGTCCAGACAACGGGCCGGGCAGCAGTTCGCGCCATCACAAGATCACTTGTGTTGGCGACTTCTGTCGGCCTGGCCTGTGCCACATCGGTAAACGCAGACCCGATTGACGGCACGGTCGGTGTGCATTGGTCCGGCTTTTACGGTGGTGTGCATCTCGGATACGGCACCGGCGATGCAACGACAACCGGCGACCTGGCGGGTGAATGCCTGGTTGCCTGCGGCAATGTTCGCGGATGGGGCGATTTCGGTATCAGTCAATCCGGAAAATTTCAGATGAACGGCGTATTTGGCGGCGCGCAACTCGGCCACAATTACCGGCATGGCAATTATGTCTTCGGTTACGAGGCTGACATCAGTGCTTCCGATATCAGGACACGCGGCGATGACAATGCGCTTATAAACCTCTTTGGAGGCGGCATACAGGTCGGCAGCGTGACGTCGTCGGTGGACTGGTATGGCACCGCCAGGGGCCGTGTCGGTCACCTGGTGGCGGAAGACCTGATGATCTATGCTACGGGCGGCCTGGCATTTGGCGAAGTCACCAGCAGCATAGGGGTAGAAATCGGCAACAGTTGCTGCGGCAGTGTTTCCAGCTCCGACGTAAATGTCGGGTACAGCGTAGGTGGCGGTGTGGAAGCGGCTGCGTCAGGGAACTTCAGTCTCAAGCTGGAATACCTTTATGTGGATCTTGGCAGTCACGAGATTTTCAATGAGGACTTGCCCGACATCGGCTTTACCAGAAACGTCACCGCCTCGGCGTCTTCAGAAACGGCATTTCACACCTTCCGCGTCGGGGTCAACTGGCACTTCGGCTCTCCTCTTTAGGAGACCCGGATCGCTTCACTACCAATTGGCGGCTCCGTGGAAACATGGAGCCGTTTTGCGTCGCTTCGGTTCAACTGGCGCCCAAGCGCCCGGCAATTATCAGAGTTGGTTCATGCCCGGCAGTTCACATCCGGCAGCACCGGTTTATGTTTTGCAATCCGACTTCAGACAATCTCGAAACTACCTGCACTGCTTCCAGCCGCGCTCGGCCCATCAAAATCAACGGTTACGTTTCCAGACGTAATGGTGCGCGTTTCAAACTGCCTCACCTTGTCAAACACCGCCGTGGTGCCGTCCTTGATATCAATGTTTCCAGGTCCGAAATTCGTCACCCTTACCGTAATAGGCGGATCACCCCTTGCAATTGTAGTATTACAATCCGCAGCCGTGACTTTCCAGAATCCAATATTTCCACTCATGGTCGCCCCCAAGATTTACTGAGTGAATTATGACAAATATATTAAATACAAATTAACCTAAATCCAGTAACGCAGCGGCAATTATATAACGTTAGGTTCTATGTGAATCCGATGGAGTTGGTGGCTTCTCCAACTCCAGGACCCGCACCCCATGCACACCTTGTCTGCCGGGACAGACAGGCAGGGAGGGGCCGTGATCGGGGTCTTTGATCGGTATCGGGGCCAGACTGCCGCGTGGGTTGAGCCACTCGACTGATACTCTTTCAGCGACGGTGCTTTGGCTGCCTCAGTGCCCGGCCAGCATGGCTTCAACCAGCTTTTGCACCCGCAATGCCTCTTCCGGCGTGGCCAGCCGGTTCGGTTGTCCGTTGACAAGCAACGCCAGATCATCGAGCTGGGCTTTCAGGCTCGCTGCTCGCGGGTCTCCGGGCTCGGCAGCAACGGCGGAAAACGCCCCGCCGTCAGACACCGCGTCGCGATAGAAATCGCTCACCCGGCGGCTGGTCTTGGTGCCCTTGATCGTCAATTCCTGCCGGTCAGGCTGGGCACCGCCGACACTGGCCATGACGGTGACCGGGCGCCCATCGGCCGCCTCCAGCCGGGCCAGCATGTGGGTTTCACACAGTTTGGAATCATCGGGATAGGACGGCTGCGCCCGGACCAGCGCCAGGGGGCCGAGAATCCGCTCGGAAAAGAACAGGAAGTGCGAGATGACTTCCCGCGTCATGCCGCCTTCGGCCCGAAACCGCAACCAGTCGGCTGCTTTCTGCCACTCCCGCGGCCAGTTGGCATAGGTCACCACGATGTCGGCACCGACGATGTCACCCATTTCACCCGACTGCGCCGCTGCCGAAATCCCGGTCAGCGCTGCGCCGGCAGCCTGAGTGAAATTGACCGCTACAGGAACACCGGCACCAGCCAGTCGCCGGACAAGGTCCTCGCTTTCATCGACATCAACCCCGAGCGGCTTTTCCAGAAACACAGCCTTGCCTGCATGAGCTGCCGCCAGCGCGAAGGCCTTGCGCGGCATCGGCGGACAGGCAAGATAGACGAGGTCGGCAGCCTCGATGGCCACGTCGGCACTGGCCATGATCTCACTGTCCGGCGCGACCTCCGCCGCCAGCCGGCAGCTCCCGTCATCCGGGTCCCACAGATACGCCGGTGCAAACCCGTCATGCAGCTGCATGTGCTCCAACATCCTGCGTCCCATGATCCCAAGCCCGATGATTGCCGTCGTGATCGCCATATTGCAGCCCTTGGATTTTTTGGATTTCAGTTCAGTGGCAGGAAATAGGACCGGTCAAGTTATTGCAACTGAAGATATCAGTATGCTCTCAATCAGCAGCACATCTGAACCCCACCATGTCGAGGCCGATGTCAGGCGGGTTTCCGTGTCTGTAGGAGGATCTCAGGCAATAGGGGTTGTTGCCCCAGCCACCGCCCCGGATGACACGCTCGCGGGGCGAACCCGGGAACCGGCTCGACGTCCACTCCCAGACATTGCCGGCCATATCATCCAAACCGAAGGGCGAGCGGCCGGCCGGAAAAGAACCGACCGGCGCGGTGCGCAAAAACCCGTCCGCGTCTGATGCGGCACAACACGCATAGGTTCCGGCATTGGACCACTGCGCAAGCGACGCAGCCGTCAGCGTGTTTCCCCACGGGTATCGAAAACCTTCCGGCCCGCGCGCGGCGTATTCCCATTCCTCCTCGCTCGGCAGACGCAGGCCATAGTGCTTGCAGAACGCTTCCGCATCCCTGGCCGATACCTGCACCACGGGGTGATCCGCAAGGCCGTACATTTGCAACACCCCGGCAAGCGGCGTGAACGGCCTGTTGATAAAGCTTGAGGTCTGGAACGGCATGGAGACCGTGGACCACGCCGAACGGTTGGCACTTGATGACTTCCAGTATGATGAGCAGCGCATATTGATTGCCGTGCTGCGTGACGCCCGCAAGCTGGTTGGCTTTTTCGTTGAGCCCTATGACACCAGCGTGAAGGAGGCGCGGAAGCAATGACACAGGACACTAATCATGGGCCAACTGTCACTGAACTGTATGCGGCTTACCAAGCAGCAGAACGCGTTTGCAACGACGCGAAAACGCAAGATGAGACCGACAAGGCATTCCACCAATACATGAAAGCCTTCATTGAAATGTGCGCCACACCTTCAACGTCCTATGCAGACATGCTGGCCAAGCAAGAGGCATTTTTGAAAATGGAACTTGATGGCGGCATAGCTGCGGAGGCAACATTCGAGGATGCGATTGTCGGGCCGTTGTCAGAGCTTACTTTTGTTATGGCGGCGGCTGTGTCTGTGTATCGTGACCTGCAACGGCTGGCCGACGCATAATCAGTAAATCAACCCGCCAAATGGTGAACCTGCGCACGGCCTGGAACAAGGCTCCAACGGTTGACCGCATGGCGTTCCTTCTTGAGGTGATTGCAGCCAGTGCGCTTCACAAGAGGTCACTGCCTGCAACCCCTCGCTCCAATCTGCCGGAGTTGATTGCGCCACAGGTGGAGAAGTCGAGTGACATAATTCGATGTGCAAGGAAGGCCGCCTTATTAAGCTCGGCCAACACCCGAGGGGAACGCAAAAACTTTACTGATGCATGCGTCGATTGACTTGGAGAGAGAATAAAAAAAGTCATCACATACCTCAAAAAATAAATTACTTTACGTCAATAATTGAACATGTTCTGTTCAGATGGTCCGCTAAGCTTGGAGTTCGTTGATGTCAATTTTGAAAAAAATTTTGAACGTGTTCGCTTCTCTGCTGGTATGCCTTTTGCTCTTATGGGTCGTCGTAGGTTTTGAGCTGTTTTTTCAAACCGATACAGGGCGAACGTACCGCGATCAATTTAGTGATTCTTGCCTGCAACCAATCCCGTTCAATTCAAACAATGATGAGACCATGTTTGGAGGACGTGAACGATGCGCGGTCCAAACCCACTCCCTATTAGCCGATACAAAAGAGTCGAATAGAACAGACCACTACAAACTTGCGTTCTTAGAATTTGAGGAGTCTACCAATTCGCTATCTGAACCTAAACAGCTCGATGCGCTAACGGATATCTTAGACGCGCCGGGAGCAAAGTTCGTGATTGTTTTCGTTCATGGATGGCGGCACGACGCCGAAGTTGGAAATGGCGATGTAGCGCGATTTCGGACATTTCTCGCGTATTCCAGAAAATTCCTGAACCAACGAGCGAACCATGCTGAGTCGGATTTGGTTGGCGTCTACATTGGATGGCGTGGTCGGTCTTTTGCTGAGCCGACGGAACGCACATCAACACTCGCTAGCGCAATTTGGTTCGCGCTGACTGGACCGAGCATCTACAAAAGAAAGCGCATGAGCGAGAAGTTTGCTCCTCTGCTAGTCGAAACGTTAGATGGATTGGAGAATCGTCTTAACCTTCGAAAGAAAAACAACGGTAATGATCGCATGCTTATCGTTGGGCACTCCCTCGGCGGAAACATGATAGCAACCGGCCTTTTGGATCGTGCGACGCGCGCAGTTAGTGAACACGTTCCTGGTGACATTATGCCCCCGTTGTTAGGAGACTTGGTCGTGTTGATCAATCCTGCTGCTGAGGCACGCAAATGGACCTCTATTCAAAGAATGTTGCGCCTGAAAGGTAAGGTCGGCGAGAGTTATTCAGATGCCGCCCCACCAAAAGACTGGTATGCGATGTTTCCAGTTCATCAAAGGCCTCACTTCATCTCGGTCACTTCCGCATGTAACTGGGCAGCAAATGAAACACAGGATCGGAAAAAACCTAAGTGTGACTTTGCGACACGTGAGGTATTCCCTTTTGCACATTTCTGGCGTGACACAGAGGATAAGACAACCATTGGCCACTTGGTACCAGATTATCGTCACGACCAGTCAGTGTGGAGCTCTTTTCCATACGGAAGCACTCATGAGATACTGACTAACGCGGGTGCCAGATTCTCGACCAAATATGAGAACATCCCAGTCGATCGATTATCTGCATGTCATGAGAATATTGGTTGGTTGAGGAAAGCACGTTCAAGGGTTGGTAATGGCGCTTGGACAGGCTGGGATTCGGCCTACAGCCCTCAAGGGCCTGACAATTTACTGATAGTGCGCGATGCGACAAATACCGCCGAAAACTCAGAGCACAATCACGCCATCACCGTCCAACTTCGCAACAGCCTCTGGCTTTCCGGCTTGACCAGAGCTCGTCGATCCGTGTCCCCAGGTAATTCGCCATTTTGGAATATGAGAGCCTTCCAAAGTACGGCAGACAGCCATGGGGGCTACGTGAACTACCCGTTTTGGTGCACAATCAACCAACTCGTGCTTGATGACATCATAGACTGATCGATTGTGTCAGAGTCTAACACTTGGGGCCTCAAAATAACTGTGGATGGCTGCCATTCCACACTAAATGGCGTCAGTAACCCCGCCACACCGCAAAGCCATTGCTCACAAGCCATGCATTCACGTTCTTGCCGTCTATCCAGATTGTAGCCAGGTAACGCCCGTTGTCTGGCATGGACTCATCAGCACCCGAATCAATTGCAACAATAAGTGCGACGGCGAGCGATCAGCAGCCGTCGCAGCCTTGCTCGAAACCCTCTCAATCGGCTGCAAGGAGTAAGTGAGTATGAATATGCATGTGTCCAATATTGAACTCGGTAACACGCAAGTTTGCAGACTGCCCATACCTGAGGGTAGCCGCAGCTACCGGATCAAATGGCTGAAAGATTATCCTGAGGAAGCAGAAGCTTTCGCCGCGATGCCTGCTGGAGAGCTTTCTTGCATCTATGACCTTCTCACGATGTGCTGTGATGCGGCTCTCCACATGTGCAACCAACCAAGAGTCGGAGGCAGCATATTCGCTGAGGAGTGGATTGGTAAGAACATTGATGATCGCTTAGGCGGCATCCGGGAGGCTCTGGTTGCCAGTCTCCACTTCCGTGACATTGATACACGGGACGACTTTGAAGGATGCTGGGACATTGCGCTCCGACACGCCGCGTTGTGCGGGTACGAAATTGATGAAGTGTTACGGCTGGCCGTTGACTTCAAGCAGGTTGAGCCTAGGAAGCAACCGGTTGCCGGTACAAGCGCGGGCTAACCACACAGCGGCAATGTGACTGACGGGGAGGCAGCTTACTGCACTTTACGAAACGCCAACAATGCACTGTTGACAGCACCAACATAGGCAATGAGAATGACGTAACGGTAATTTGGGGAGCTAAGCCATGTTCAAGCCATTTGTCTGTTTGTCCTTTGCAATCGCTACGGCGTTTTCGCTGATGAGTTATCCGTCCGTAGCGGCACCAATTCCATGCGAGGCCAACGGGCATACATACTCTGATGGATCTAGGATATGTGCCCCTGCATCCAAGTCGGATGGCGGTGGACCTGTTGTGCTGTACTGCTCCCAAGGTGGTTGGTCGGTTCGGCATGTCGGACCAAATCATGTTGACACATGTGCCCAATGTATCATGCGTGACAGGGTGTATTCAGAAGGAGCAGTGATTACCGATAAACAAAGCGGCATCACTCAAAGATGCAACGGGGGAACATGGGCCTGGTTGTCGTCACTACCGGTTCACGGTCAAAAAATAAGGTTCTCAATTTCCGCCCGAAATGATCAACCTGTTGAGCCGGCCAAGTCCATGGTATTGCCTGCGGGGAATTGGAACGTAAAGCTCGTGAATGGCGATTATCAAACGTGGTCCGGCGACACGAACAACAACAAGTTCTGTATTTCCTTCTTTGTTGCGTCTGACACTTTTGAACACTCTCCTGGCCATGGACATGGTGTCTGGGGTAACGAGGGGGTCTGCAAACCGTCATCCAGCGAGGCCCTGGCCGCGTCGCAAGATTTGGAGCTTGACCTAAATGCAGCAACTTCGGTGACTTTTTCCATCATCAATAGTCCACATGATAACTCCGGTGGCCTCTCGTTTGAGGTAACCCGCAGACCTTAGTCTGCTCATTTTGGTTGAGATGAAATTTAGATTCCTTGTCCTGGCTTTCAGAGCAATCTGTTTTCTGTTTTTGGTCGTGTTCCCGGCAATAGCTGTTGAAGTTGTCGCCGCCGCCACTGTCCGCATCGTTGACGGCGAGACACTAGAGGTAAGCGGCGTTACCTATCGCCTACATGGCATTGACGCCCCAGAGGCGGGCCAGAAATGCGCTAAGGCAAACGGCAGGACGTGGCAGTGCGGTAGGGCTGCAATAGCTGCCCCAGAGGCCCTGGCGCATTCTGGTAGCGTGGAGTGCGACACCAGGGGCACAGATAGCTACAGCCGCGTAATCGGTGTCTGCAAAGTGGATGGCCGGGACATGGGCGCTGCTATGGTATCCAGCGGTAATGCCTGGGCATTCAGGGAGTATTCCAGCGACTATGTTGCGCAGGAGAATGAAGCCCGTTCTGCCGGGAGAGCTATCTGGCAAGCGGAGACGCAGAAGGCAAAGGACTACCGTGCTGCCAAGTGGGCCGTCGGAGTTCAGAAGGCACCGGATGGTTGTCCGATCAAGGGCAACATCTCTCGCACTGGCAGGATCTATCACGCGCCATGGTCGCCCTGGTATTCGCGGACAAAGGTTTCAGTGAACAAGGGGGAGCGGTGGTTCTGCAGTGAGGTGGAAGCACTCAAGGCTGGTTGGCGGGCGCCGTATTGGGGGCGGTAGCCAAAAACTCCACTCGTGGGAGGCTCATTAGTTTGGTTGTTGACAGGTGTCATACATAAAGAAAACGACATATGTTTAATTAAATGCGACACAAAAGAAACTCATTTGGTTCTCTTTTTGTTTGGGGCATTCTGCTCTATATACAAATCAACTCTAACCCTTGACGGAGCAAAAAATGCCCAAGGATATCGTCTACATCTGACTTGTCAGACCCATACGAAAATCGTAGCTTACCCCTCGTCAACTTGACGGGGGGTATGTTTTTGGGCGGATTTTTGGGAAAATTGCTGGGCGTGCCGAGCGGCCATATCAGCGGTATCGGTGAAGGTTATGCCATTCTGCTGACCAGTATGCTAATTGTCATTGGCTGGTATATTGTTGCGGCTCGCAACGTCATACAGTTCAGGCGGGACAATGCTCACAGATATATTGTAGCGAACAATAAAGAGCTTTTTGAATCCGTCCGCAGTCTCGGCAAGTATCTCAAACCCAGAGAAAAATTTCCCGAGTTCGACATTACGAGCAATAGCTTCAAGGAACGAGACGCCTTGATGAAGTTGCTCACTGCGCTGGAGATAACCGCGACCGATGTTGCATTTGGCCTGGCTTCCGAAAAGTACATTCGCGCCAATCAAGCTAGCCTGTTTTTGAATGTGTACGATTGCTCAAGGGATTTCATACGCACCATCAGAAAGCGTCAACCAACAGCTTTTCGGAATTTTGAGGACCTTTGTATAAGGATGAAATTCTCTAGGTTCAGCTTTTTTAGAAGGGTTTTCGAAGCACTTTTGAACAAGCCATTTTTTAGGCTTTCAAGGTGCTACTTCCATATCAAGTATGCTTTGGGAAAAACATTTTATGATTTGAATGCAAACTACCTTTGTGAGGATCTCAATACAATCGATACGGCGTTTCACAAACTCGAAAAATTGCTGCTGTGTGGTCTCGTGGTCTTCTGTATGTTTGCAGTGGCCATCGTACACCAATTGCTTTGGTGACAACTACTTGTACTTGTACCATGTGCAATCTCTACTCTATGACAACCAACGTTGAAGCAATCCGCAACCTGTTCAACGTCACAGCAGTATACGCCAGTGCCAGCAACTTTCCGTCGCTGCCGCCATATTCCCGGTCTACGATGTGTCGGTTATCAGGCTTCAACCTTCAGCCAATGTGTTGACCGCTTTGAGCATTTGCGTGAGTGTCGCAGGGACAACCGGAAGGCCCCGACATACATGACAAAGACAAATCAAAAGATTGAACTAGCTGGTGGCAATAGTGTTTCCATTCCCCTCAACTCGGGGCAACGGCTGCGCCTGATCAACACTTACGGTTCACAGGTGGTTGATACTTGGGCGATCTGTGCAGATGTGAATAGTGAATACTTGTCCGTGGAGCATACACGGCGAATGACGGGACATGTTCATCCGATTGCAGGCGACATGATGTGGAGCAATCGGCGGCGAAAAATGTTATTGCTGGAGGAGGATACATTCCCTGGAACGCACGATACCATCGTGGCGTGTTGTGACCATTGGCTTTATGAATATTATGGCTGCCCGCCGGGTCACAAGAACTGCCACGACAACTATCTTACAGCGCTTGACCGTCTGGGGGTTCGGCAAGACTTTGTACCTAATCCACTCAATCTTTGGATGAATGTGCCTATAGACGGCAACTCGGTTTCGATTACGGAACCATTATGCCGCCCCGGTGACTACGTTACATTCCGAGCTGAACGCGACATCATTCTTGTGTTTTCTGCATGTCCGATGGATGTGGCACCATCCGGTGTCGTGGCTGCCATTAATGGGCCAGATTGCAAACCTCAACCTGTTCACTATGAACTCCTCGCGTAGGAGCACGCTGACGAATGAGGTAGTGAAGCCGATACACCCTAGTCGCATGCCGGTGATACTGGATGCGGCTGACTACGGCACTTGGCTGTCAGGCTCACCAGATGAAGCAGCGCGGCTTCTCAAACCGTTCGGCACCGAACGAATGCACATAGCGATGGAAGGTGGCAAGGCTGATGACCAGAGGCATGTGGTTGTGTGAGGGCAGTCTGAATAAGTGACTTTACCGACAAGCGAACGCATGCCAGCCTTTGCAACCCATGACAGCGATAGGCTCAAACATATCCCTTGAAGATTTGCCCGGTGCTTACACGCTGCACTTCAACTGCGACAACTTGCCTGACTACTATTTCAACAAACCTATTGGAAATTCAGGATGCACATTTGAGTAATCTTGTTAGCCGATAAGTCGGAAAGGGCATCGAATTGTCTACCTCTGCAAAGGTTGTGGTTAGCGTAATTCTCGGCCTGCTCTTAGGTTATGCTGTATTAAGTCTGCTGGTAATGCGGCAGCAAAGACAATCCGTTGAAGCCGCTCCCGCAATTTTGAACGCGCAATTTTCCAGCGAACATTTGTCTTCGAACGAACTTGCACTGGTTATTGATAGAGGATATCGCACGCGATCATGGAACGTGTTGGCCGACTTTTTCCAAACCAATCCGTCCTACGATAGAACGATTGAAGTACTTGGGCCACCTGACCAGGAACTTCGTAACGGTGCACTGGCAAAGTTATATGGAAAAGAACATCTTGGCGAGGGAGCAGCGAATGTTCAGATTTTATACAAAGTGGGACAGTTTGATCTCTCTGATGGCACGCCAGCGGACACGTTTTCGGTCATTCAAATCTTTTTTCGCGGCTCAGAGTTTGCCACATGGGCAGGAGCCACTCTGTATCTAGATGATCCTGTCGCGACATCCGGTGACACCAGAGCTGAGAATAGCAGAAGCAATCATTGATGACGTCAAGTTCCTGATGATGTTCAGCCCGGTGCATAGGTCATACGGAAACGCCAAGTAGCGGCTTGATTGCCGTGACGCCGGTTTCAAATATTTATGGCGCCAGACTGAGGGTCGGCAAATTTGCCGACCCTTGTTCAAAGTGCCTGTTGTGGGTTGAATTGTGGGGTGCATACAAATCAGAAATAAAAAACACATGTAAATCAGATATTTATACAAATAATATGGCGGAGAGAGGGGGATTCGAACCCCCGGAACGCTTGCACGCTCAACGGTTTTCGAGACCGCCCCATTCAACCACTCTGGCACCTCTCCTAAGATGCATTGGCAGGACGCTGTCGAAAACAATGTTTGCGAGGCATTTTCCCTGCCAGGGCAGCGCTCTGATACAGTAAGCTGAGGTCACCTTCAAGCCCGCTTTTGCTTGACTTCAAACAGCCTTGGATATACCAAACCGCCAGTCGTGGGCGGCAATTGGTGCAGCTTCGCGAAAAATGCGCTGCCTGAGGTTCAACAAAAACCACAAAAATTCAAGCCTGACAGAGGGTTAGATAAAACCCCTTCAGCACCGCAAGGCGCGGCGAGAAAAAAGACAAGGACTTAAAAAATGTACGCAGTCATCAAGACCGGCGGCAAACAGTATCGTGTTGCTGCTGAAGACGTCATCGAAATCGAGCGCACAGGCGCTGAAGAAGGTGACATTGTAGAATTTCCCGTGCTCATGGTTGCCGGCGACGGCAATGTTGAAATCGGCACACCGATGATCGATGGCGCCACCGTTGCCGGCCAGGTGATGGCCCTGTCGCGTGGCCCGAAGATCATCATCTTCAAGAAGAAGCGCCGCAAGCACTACCGTCGTAAGAACGGTCATCGCCAGGACCTGATGCAGGTTCAGATCACCGAGATCCTGACCGGGGGCAAGAAACCGTCCAAGAAAGCCGCAGCACCTGCCGCCAAGAAGGCAGCACCGGCCAAGGAAGAAAAGTCGAAGGAAGACGCCAAGCCTGCAGCCAAGAAGGCGGCACCGGCCAAGAAGGCTGAAGCCAAGGCAGACGCCAAGCCGGCCGCCAAGAAGGCGGCGGCTAAAAAGGCGCCAGCCAAGAAGGCTGCTGCCAAGAAAGCCGACACGGACAAGAAGTAAACCGAACACGATTTGTTAAAGGAGCAAACTCATGGCTCATAAAAAAGCAGGCGGTTCATCCCGCAACGGACGTGACTCCGCAGGCCGCCGCCTCGGCGTCAAGAAATTCGGTGGCGAACGCGTCATCCCCGGCAACATCATCATCCGCCAGCGCGGCACCAAATGGCACCCCGGCGACAATGTCGGCATCGGCAAGGACCACACCATCTTCGCGACGTCCGAAGGTCACGTGGAATTCCGCGCCCGTGCCAACGGACGCACTTTCGTGTCCGTTGTCCCGATGCCGGCAGCTGCAGAGTAAAGCAACCGGATAAAGGGTTTTGCCCAAACCGCCGGTGCCCATCGCCCCGGTGAGATGACATTATGAGCACCAACGGGGAGATGGAAATTCACCATCTCCCCGTTTGCCGTTTAAGGGCTAGAGCAACATGGGTTGATCTGAACCCATAAAGTTGCTCGATCACTTTGGAAGTATTCAAGGATTGCACGACATGGACCAGATAGAGACAGAAAGGCTGCTGCTTCGCCCCTTGCGCGAGACGGATGCCCCGCGTCTGGTGAAACTGGCCAATCGCCCAGAGATTGCCCACATGCTGGCAACCATGCCGCATCCCTACTCGCTGTCTGACGCTGAAGACTTTCTGGACGCCGTGCGCGAGCTGCCGGCAAATGCAGCAAACTTCGCCATTACCCTGAAAGATACCCCCGACGAGCTGATCGGCGGCACCGGTTATGGTCCGTCCAGCCGCGACGACAAGCCCTCGCACGAGATTGATTTCGGCTACTGGCTCGGCCTCGACTACTGGGGCAAGGGATATGCAACCGAAGCTGCATGTGCCGTGATCCGGCACGCGTTCGAGGCCAACACGATTGAACAGATCGACACCGAACACCTGATCGCAAATCCGGCATCCGGCCGCGTGCTTGCCAAGGCCGGCTTTGCCGACATGGGCGAACGCACCTGTTTTTCGCAAGGCTCGGGCGAGACCAGGCCATCGCGCAAGATGGTGCTGACCAGGGCCCGCTATCTGGAGCAGAAGGCTCAAAGCAAATGAAGTTTCTCGACCAGGCAAAAGTCTATGTGAAATCGGGTAATGGCGGCGCCGGTTGTGTGTCGTTCCGACGCGAAAAATACATCCAGCACGGCGGCCCCGATGGTGGCGACGGCGGTCGTGGCGGGCATGTGTTTGTCGAGGCGGTCAACGGTCTCAACACCCTGATCGACTATCGCTTCCGGCAGCATTTCAAGGCCAAGGTCGGCACCCACGGCATGGGCCGCAACCGCACCGGCGCCATGGGCGAAGACGTTGTGCTGAAAGTACCTGTCGGCACCCAGGTACTGGAAGAAGACGGCGAAACCCTGATTGCCGACCTGACCGAAGAAGGCCAGCAGGTGCGCCTGTTGCGTGGCGGCAATGGCGGCTGGGGCAATTCGCGCTTCAAGTCTTCGGTCAACCAGGCGCCCCGGCGCGCCAACCCGGGGGAAGACGGCGCGGAGATGTGGGTGTGGCTGCGCCTGAAACTGATCGCCGATGCCGGCCTTGTCGGCATGCCCAATGCCGGCAAGTCTACGCTGTTGTCGGTGGTCTCTGCCGCCAAGCCTAAAATCGCCGACTATCCGTTCACCACGCTGGTGCCGAACCTCGGCGTGGTCGAGGTGGACACCGCCACGTTCGTGCTGGCCGATATTCCCGGCCTGATCGAAGGCGCGCATGAGGGCATCGGCCTCGGCGACCGGTTTCTCGGTCATGTGGAACGCTGTGCCTGCCTGCTGCATCTGGTCGATGCGTCTGCCGAAGATCCTGCCGAGGCCTACCGCGTCGTACGCGGTGAAATCGAAGCCTATGCCAAAGACCTTGCCGACAAGCCGGAACTGATCGTCTTCAACAAGGCCGATATCATCGACGAGGACGAACTGGCGAAGAAACGAAAAGACTTTGAAAAGGCCACCGGACAGGTGCCGCTGCTGATGTCTGCCGCCACCGGCCAGGGCGTGCGCCCTGCCATGGCCGCCCTTTTACACATGATCCGCACGGCGCGTGGCCAGGAGCAACGGGAACAGGCAATCGTTCTTGACGAGGACGACGAGCCCGCGACGGAAGATACGTCATGGCGGCCCTGACCTCACAACTGGAAAGTGCCGGCCGCCTGGTCATCAAGATCGGCTCGGCCATGCTGGTCAATGCGGACGGTTCACTGCGCCGAAGCTGGGTTGAAGGACTGGCGCGCGACATTGCCGAAGCACGCGCCCGCGGCACCCAGGTGCTGCTGGTCTCATCCGGCGCCATCGCCCTTGGCCGCCGCCGTCTCGGCCTGGGCCGCAACCGGTTGAAACTGGAGGAAAGCCAGGCCGCTGCCGCGGTGGGCCAGATTGCCCTGGCACAGGGCTGGCAGGCAGCCCTCGCCGGGCATGACCTGGTTTCGGCGCAGGTGCTGCTGACCCTGACCGACACCGAAGAGCGCCGCCGTTATCTCAATGCCCGCGCCACGCTGAACACGCTGCTGGCGCACGGTGCGGTACCGGTGATCAATGAAAACGACACAGTTGCCACATCGGAAATCCGCTATGGCGACAATGACCGCCTCGCCGCCCGCGTCAGCTCGATGATGTCGGCGACCTGCCTGGTGCTGCTGTCTGACGTGGACGGGCTTTACACCGCTCCCCCGGACACCGACGGAGCCGAGTTCGTGGCCCAGGTGGACGAGATCACGCCCGGCATCGTCGCCATGGCAGGCGCTCCGGTTTCGGGCATGGGATCCGGCGGCATGATCACCAAGATCGAGGCGGCCCGCATCGCAACCAGCGCAGGTGCCTCAATGGTGATCACGTCTGGCCATGAAGACAGGCCGCTGACGCGGATTCTCAACGGCAGTCGCGCCACCTGGTTCAAATCCGCCGCAACACCTGCCACGGCACGCAAGCGCTGGATTGCCGGCTCGCTTGAACCGGCCGGCCGGCTGTTCGTGGACCAAGGTGCCGCCAGCGCGCTTGGCAAGGGCCGCAGCCTGCTGCCCGCCGGGGTGCGCCAGGTAACCGGACGGTTTTCGCGCGGCGACACAGTTGCCATCGTGACCCTGAACGGCCTGGAGATTGCCCGCGGCCTGAGTGCTTATGATGCTGCTGATGCCGAAATCATTGCAGGACGCAAGTCATCGGAAATTGAGGCATTGCTGGGTCTGGCCGGGCGTGATGAAATGGTGCATCGCGATGATCTGGTGATGACCGGAAAGGACACCGCATGAACATGGCTGAAACCATCGCTGCCGAGGCAGTTGACCTCGAACGCACCATGCAGGCCCTGGGCGACAACGCCTGCGATGCCGCAACCCTGCTGGCAACAGCGCCCACGGTTGAAAAACAGGCTGCCCTGCATGCCATGGCATCGCGTATCCGGGCCTGCGAGACCCAGTTGCTGGCAGCCAACACGACAGACGTCGCCCGCGCCACGGCGGCAGGCAAACCGGCTTCCTTCATCGACCGGCTGACGCTGACACCTGAGCGTATTGAAGCAATGGCGAAAGGGCTGGAGGATGTTGCGGCCCTTCCCGATCCGGTCGGCGCCGTCATGGCCAACTGGCAGCGCCCCAACGGTCTGGATTTCACCCGCGTGCGCGTGCCTATCGGTGTCATCGGCATCATTTACGAAAGCCGGCCTAACGTCACCGCAGATGCCGGTGCGCTTGCCATGATGTCGGGCAATGCCGCGATCCTGCGCGGCGGCTCGGACAGTCATGACAGCTCCGGCCTGATTGTCGACTGCCTGCAGGCGGGCCTTGAAGAGGCAGGCCTGCCGAAGGCCGCCATACAGATGGTCCCTACCCCCGACCGGGCCGCGGTCGGCATGATGCTGCAGGGCCTTGGCGGTACCGTCGACCTCATCGTGCCACGCGGCGGCAAGTCACTTGTCGGACGCGTGCAGGACGAAGCCCGCGTGCCGGTGTTTGCCCACCTTGAAGGCATCTGCCATGTCTATGTCGATAAGGCGGCTGATCCGGCCATGGCGGTGGACATCATCACCAATGCAAAAATGCGCCGCACCGGCGTGTGTGGCGCGGCAGAATGCGTGCTGGTCCATGAGGATGTGGTGGCCAGCCATGCACCCGCGATCATCGATGCGTTAAGGGCGAAGGGCTGCGAAGTGCACGCTGATCAGGCGATCAATGCCGTATCTCAGTCCAGCATGCCCGCAAGCGATACCGACTGGGGCATGGAGTTCCTCGACGCTGTTATCGCCATGAAATCCGTGTCCGGTCTGGATGAGGCGATGGGCCATATCGCCCACTACGGATCGCAGCACACCGACTGCATCATCACCGACGACGTCGATACTGCCGCACGGTTCCTGAACGAGGTGGACAGCGCAATCGTCATGCACAATGCCTCGACGCAGTTCGCCGACGGCGGCGAGTTTGGTTTTGGCGCGGAAATCGGCATCGCCACCGGCAAGCTGCATGCCCGCGGCCCGGTCGGCCTGGAACAGCTCACCACGTTCAAGTACCAGGTGCGCGGTTCCGGACAGACCCGGCCGTGACGGATGCAAAAGCGCTCTAGATGATTTCCGGCCTGTATTCCGTTTCCGCCATATCGCGCCAGCGTATCGGCCTGTTCGGCGGCTCGTTCAACCCGGCCCATGATGGTCATGTGGCAGTGTCCGAAGAAGCGCTGAAACGGCTGCAGCTGGACCAGGTCTGGTGGCTGGTGTCGCCGCAGAACCCGCTCAAGGACGCCCGCGATACTGAAGATTTTGATGACCGTCTGGCCCACGCCGACAGGCTTGCGAAAAACCCCCGGCTGGTTGTAACCGGCATGGAGGTCGAACTGGGCACCCGCACCACCGCGCAGACATTCACCGCACTGGCACCCATGTTTCAACACTCGCGGTTTGTCTGGATCATGGGCGCAGACAGCTTTGCGGGCCTGCATCACTGGAACGACTGGCGGCAAATCCCCGCCACCCTGCCACTGGCGGTGTTCGCCCGGCCGGGCTGGACACGAAAGGCGCTCAGTTCACCGGCGGCCCGTTTGCTGGCCGATCACCGTCTCGACGCAGCCGACGCCGGTCAACTGGCCGACATGGCCGCACCGGCCTGGTGTTTCCTGAACATGCCATTACGGCATGAAAGCTCCACCGCCATCCGCAACGGCAATGACACCGGTGGCGGCTGAGACAGCCACCAGGCGCAAAACTCGATAGTCCCGGCAGTGCACAAGGCCGGCCATGCCGACGGGACAATGCTGTTTGCGCGGTTCGAATGTGTGCTGGACACCATGGTGCAGATGAGCAGGAGCAGTCGCCGGGATCAGACCTGTCACAGTCCGGTTGGCGCCCGAACGCGCCACTTGTGCACATGGCCGGTACCCTTTATGCCGAGTGCACTGCGGGCACCAGCCGTGGTGTTTTTTGCAGATAGAGTGAAGTGGACTCCATGGCTTTCTCCATTGGCCTCATCGGATACGGCCATTTCGGCGCGTTTCTTCATGCATTGGCGCAGCGCTTTGTGCCGGACGCGACGCTGAAGATCCATTCGAGCCGGCGAACACCGGACGGTGTGCTGTTCTTTCCGATTGAAGAGGTTGCCGCCTGCGACGCCGTGGTGCTGGCCGTGCCGATCAGCGCTTACCCGGCCACGCTGGCCGAGATTGGCCCGCATCTGACGCCGGACGCCATCGTGGTCGATATCGCCACGGTCAAGAAATACACCACAGATCTGTTGCAGGCGATGCACCCTGCGCGCCAGTTTGTCGCCATGCATCCCATGTTCGGACCGGAAAGTTATGCCAAGCGGGGAGGTGATGTCACGGGATTGCGGATCGTCGTCACCGGGCACAGCATGCCACCTTCGCGCTACTCGGCGCTGTGTGACAAGCTTGCTGAGGTGGGATTCCTGATCGTCGAAAAGACGGCCGAGGCGCACGACAAGGACCTGGCTGAGACACTCTTCCTGACCCACTATATCGGCCAGGTCATTGCCCGTGGCGAGTTTGAGCGCACCGACATCGACACGGTCTCGTTCGGTTTTCTCATGGACGCCGTGGATTCCGTGCGCCACGACGGCCAGCTTTTCGAGGAAGTGTGCCGCTTCAACCCCTATTGCCACAAGGTGATCGAGCGCTTCGACAGGAGCGACCGGCAAGTGCGAGATGCGATGCTGCGCCTGCTGCCACCGGGGCTCGACAAGGAGTGACAAAGATTGACAGGGGTGGCGGGCACGGTTGTTACCGGCCAAAAACGCCCGAAAGTCATCGTTACGTCACACTGAGCCGCTTGAATCGCGACAGAATCGGGCGTAACCTGTTGACTGTTAACGTCCACTCGTTCAACGGAATAGGTCAAGAAGCACATCGTGCAGCCAAACCGTCAGAAACAGATTACTGCAAGGCAGCAAGCCCGCATGCCTTCCAGCCATCAAGAGGACCCGAACCCTGACAAGCCAATCTATGCGTAGCGGCTCGCAAACCACAGCCGCTAAACCAGCACCTGCGTCTCGCCGCAAGGCCACGCCGCCCCTCTCCAAGATCATCAAGTCATGCCTTACCGATGCCAAGGCCGAAGATATCGTTTCCATCGATCTCAACGGCAAGGCAGCACTGGCTGACACCATGGTCGTCGCGTCCGGGCGATCGAACCGTCATGTCTCGGCCATTGCCGATCAGTTGTCCGATGCTCTCAAGGCAGCCGGCTACAAGAATGTCCGGATTGAAGGACTGCCCCACTGTGACTGGGTGGTCATGGATGCGGGCGATGTGATCGTTCACATCTTCCGGCCGGAAGTTCGTACGTTTTACAATATCGAAAAGCTCTGGTCGCCGGACGCACCGGCAGATACCGCCGCGTCCTGACGGATTACAGGCGTTGAAACTGACCATAGCCGCCATAGGCCGCATGAAGGCCGGGCCGATGGCAGAGCTGGTCGACACCTATGCAAAGCGCACCCGCCAGGCTGGCAGGCAGGCCGGTATCACGGCACTGAACGTCGTTGATTTTGCAGAATCCCGCAAAACCACCCCATCAGCCCGAGCCGCAGAAGAAGCAGCATCGCTGACAAATGCCGCACCGGCCGGCGCTGTGCTCATCGTCCTTGATGAGCGTGGCAAGGCCGTCAACACAGCCGAATTTGCCCGGATCATCAGATCAGAGCTGGAATCCGGTACACAGGATCTGGTGTTCACCATCGGCGGCCCGGACGGGCATGCGCCGGAAATCCGCAAAAAAGCCCGATATGTGGTGTCATTTGGCCACATGACCTGGCCACACATGCTGGCGCGCGTGTTGTTGGCGGAACAGATTTACCGGGTGGTCACCATTTTGGTTAATCATCCGTATCACCGGGACTGACGATTCGGCCGATTGGCAAACCGTAAAACACCGGAACCTGTGCCTGGAACTTGATCGACCAAAGCTGAAAGCCTGAATTTTTGGTACGCGTATTTCATAAAGGGATTCTGCTGTCTGCGGCCGCCTTGTGGTTGCTGACCGGATCTGCTCATGCGCAAGACCCGGCGGACCAGGGCAATCTGGATGAAGAAACCAACCGCCTGCGCACCATTGAGCGCCAGATCGGGCAGGCAAAAACCCGCTCTGCTGCGCTCGACCGCGAGCGCGAGGCACTGGCGGCGGAAATGGCCAGTGTGTCGGACCGGCTCGTTGCACTGGCCGGCAACATCCAGTCACGTGAAGCCCGCATTGCCGAAAGTGAGAAAAAACTGCTCTCCCTCGCCCTGAAGGAAAACACCCTGCGCTCACGACTGCGTGCCCGGCGCGGTGTCCTCGCCGAACTGCTTGCCGGACTGCAGAAGCTGGAGCGCAATCCGCCACCGCCGCTGGCGGTTGAGCCAGGTGACGCGACGCGCGCGGTACGCGGTGCCTTGTTGTTCGGCGCCATCGTGCCGGACCTGAAAGGCCAGGCTGCCAGCCTCACCCGTGAGCTGGCGGAGCTGGAAGCGGTGCGCCAGCGCATCGTGTCGGCCCGCAACGAACTGGACACCCACATCACCAATCTCGGGCCGGCACGCGCCGAGCTGGAGGCCTTGCTGGTGCGCAAGCAGGCCCTGCTTGCAAAAACCGCCCGGGAACTTGAAGCCGAACAGACCCGCGCCTTGCAACTGGCACAGAAAGCCAAGGATATCCGCCAGCTTCTGGCCAGCCTGGCCGAAGCACGCCGCAAGGCCCAGGCCCGGGCAGCCGAAGAAGAAGCCCGCAGGCTTGCGGAGCAGAAGGCCCGCGAAGCTGAAGCCAGGCGGGTTGCCGAGGCCAAGGCTGAGGCTGAAAGAAAGGCCCAGGCCGAGCGCATTGCCAGAGCAGCAGCAGAAAGGGCGCGCCTGCTCGCTGAGCAAAAGGCGCTTGAAGCTGAAGAAAAACGGCTTGCCGAGCTGAAAGCCACGCAGGAAAGGAAGGCCGAAGCTGAAAGGATCGCCAAACTGGCGGCAGAAAAGGCACGCCAGCTCGCTGAACAACAAGCCCGCGAGAAGGAAGAAAAACGGCTTGCCGAGCTGAAGATCGCACAGCAGAAAGCCGCCGAAGCCGAGCGGGTTGCCAGGGCTGCGAAGGAAAAAGCTCGCCGCCAGGCCGCACTTGAACTGAAGCAGAAGCAGGAAGCGGCCGCAGAACGCAGGCGCAATAAACCGCCTGTCCGGTTTGCCTCTTCAATCGGCAAGCTGGCTTACCCGGCGCAGGGTGAACGCGTGCGCAACTTCAACGACAAGGATGGTTATGGCGGGCGCTCCGAGGGTCTGCACATCGCCACCGGAAAACGGGCCCAGATTACCACTCCGGCGGACGGAGATGTGGAATTTGCCGGCGAATTTCGCAGTTATGGCAAGCTGATCATCATAAACTCCGGTGATGGCTACCATTTGTTGCTTGCGGGTCTGGACAAGATCACCGTTTCTGCGGGACAATCACTTTCCGCTGGCGAACCTGTCGGGACCATGGGTGAGCATACGGCTCGCGGAACTTTGATCGGCGACCGCATAGACGATCCAAGGCCGATCCTGTACGTAGAAGTAAGAAAAGGCGCTGAAGCCATTGATTCATCCCGCTGGTGGGTGGACCGAGGACAAAAAGCGGTACTTCGCCGCAATAATGGCGGAAATGAAGGCTAGCGAGAACAGCGACAGCGCGCTAACCTTTACAAGAATGCTCAGCTAATCAGGATCGTTGATCCAACCCTTGATGGAAAGCCGATACGTAATGCACAAAACAAACCTGAAGATCGCCGGCGCCTTCGTTGTTGGCTTTATTGCAGCCACCGGCGCCTGGCAGTCGCTGAATTATGCGAACGCATCCAATCAGGAAACCTACCGTTATCTGAACCTGTTCGGCGACGTGTTTGACCGTGTGCGGGCCGATTACGTTGAAGAACCGAATTCGGAAAAACTGATCGATACCGCCATCAACGGTATGCTGTCCGGTCTTGATCCGCATTCCAGCTACATGAACCCGAAGCGCTTCAAGGACATGCAGGTGCAGACCCGTGGCGAATTCGGCGGTCTCGGCATCGAAGTGACCATGGAAAAGGAAGTGGTCAAGGTGGTAGCGCCCATCGACGAAACACCGGCCCAGAAAGCCGGCATTCTGTCCAACGACCTGATTACCCGGATTGACGGCAAGGAAATTCGCGGCCTGACCCTGAACGAAGCCGTCGATAAAATGCGCGGCAAGGTCGGCGAGCCGATCACCCTGACGATTGTACGCAAGGGCAAGGATGCACCGTTCGACGTTACCATCAAGCGCGCCATCATCAAGATCCGGGCCGTGCGCTTCAATGTTGAACGGGAAGATATCGGTTATATCCGCATTTCATCCTTCAACGACCAGACCCAGGACAACCTCGAAAAAGCGGTCGAGAAAATAAAGGCCCAGCTCGGTGACAAGCTGAAAGGCTACATCATCGACCTGCGCAACAATCCCGGCGGCCTGCTCAATCAGGCCATCTCGGTGTCCGACAGTTTCCTGAACAAGGGCGTCATCGTCTCCACCCGCGGCCGTAACGGGTCTGAAACCGACCGCTCGACGGCGACCAATGGCGACCTGAGCGACGGCAAGAAAATCGTTGTCCTGATCAACGGCGGTTCGGCATCAGCGTCTGAAATCGTTGCAGGCGCCCTGCAGGACCACAAGCGGGCAACCATCCTCGGCACCCGCTCGTTTGGCAAGGGATCGGTGCAAACCATCATCCCGCTCGGATCTGAAGGCGCCATTCGCCTGACGACGGCGCGCTATTACACACCGTCGAACACCTCGATCCAGGCCAAGGGCATCAAGCCGGACATCAAGATCGAGCAGGAATTGCCGGAGGAGCTGAAGGCCCAGGCAAACCGGACCACATCGGAAGCCGGCTTGCGTGGCCACCTGACCGGTGAGGGCGAGGGCGAGGAATCCACCGGCTCATCGTCTTATGTACCGGCGGACAAGGAAAAGGACCTGCAGCTCAAGGCGGCAATCGATGTGCTTGACGGCAAGACCGTTGGTTTGACGCCGAAGAAGGCTGAAGCACCAACGACCCAGTCCGGCACCTCCGCAAACTAGAGGTGTTCCCGTAACCAGCAGGCGCGAGCAATGCTCGCGCGCAAGTGTTGCGGAACAGGCTGATGGTCTCAACTCGCATGAATTGATCCCCGCTGCGCACAATCTCAGATTGTGCTTTACTTCGGTACGAATCAGCAGTTTCGCGAGTATAGTTTCCACGCTTGACCAGCAAGTAAGGGCAAGTGTTCACAGCAACTCACAGGGAGTTTGGGTAAGCTGTAAATGGAAAACGACCTTCGCCAGCCGTTAAAACGGCGCTCATTGCCGGCGCGCTTGATGTCAGCGCGCCCGTCCGCCCTGCGGGCAACATCGCTTGCCTGCATCACGGTGCTGGGTGGCCTGGCAGGCTGGCTCGTGGTCAGCCACGAACCTTATGGTGGTGAACCTGTCGTTCACATGCGAATAGACACATCTGATCCGATTGTAACCTCTTCTGTAAAAAAACCCGCCGCGGAAACACCGCTGAACCAGGATGCCGGCGATGATGAGGTGTCCGGGGACACCGGCGCCGACACACCGGTCATCGACCTGTCCGAGCTTGGCAGCCGCAGTGAGAGCGACCTTGACCGGCGCCGGCGGCAACTGGCAGGCAGCAGCACATCATCCGGCAATGTGGAAAGCCCGCCCGGCGCACTTTCCATCGACGATCTTGCGCCATCGCGCACTCAGCAGGCGCTGATACCGTCTCGGGCCAGCCTGGCGCTGGTACCGGCACCGGTGGCCAAGGTGACCGGCAAGGGCCCGCACGGACCACTGCCGCGGCGCGCCAAGGACGGGTCCAGACCCTCTTCCGTCTACGCCCGTCCGGTTTCTCGTGAACAGATGCTCTCAAACCTGCCGAAGGTGGCACTGCTGATCGGGGGTATGGGTCTCAATGAAAGCCTGACCAGAACCGCGATCAACAGGTTGCCGCCGGAAGTGTCACTGGGGTTTGCGCCTTATGGTGAAAACCTGCAGCAGCAGGCCAATGACGCCCGGTCCCGTGGCCACGAGCTCTATATTCACCTGCCCATGGAACCGTTTGGCTATCCGTCCATTGACCCTGGACCGCGCACCTTGCTGACATCCGTGCCGTCGCAGAAAAACCTGGACTCCCTGCACTGGCACCTGAGTCGGTTTGCCGGTTATGCCGGAGTGACCAACTATCTGGGCGCTCAGTTTGCCAGCAACAATGATGCCATAACCCCGGTGCTGAAGGAACTTGGCCAGCGCGGCCTGATCTATGTGGACGATGGCAGCAAAGGCCTGTCGCGCGCCACGCAGCTTGCCGGAATTCTCGGCCTGAACGCGCGCTCTGCGGTTGTCAGTCTCGATGGTGACGGCTCACCCGCTTCGGTTCTGGCAGCGCTGCAGAAACTGGAAGCCCAGGCCCGCCACTCCGGCATAGCCATCGCAACGGGATCCGGTTTGCCGGTGACCATCGAAGCCATTGATCAATGGGCGCAGGGGCTGGCCGGCCGCAATATTCTGCTGGTGCCGGTGTCCGCGGCTTTCGCCGCCCGCCGCAGCTAGAGCCCTTTCCACCTAAATTGAATCGTTTGATGGCCTCAAATCAGTTCACTCGGCTAGACGAAAAGCGAAGCGCGATGTGGTGTCATCGGGCAAGCTTTTCAACGACGCCGATGGACTGATTTGATCCACCGAAGGCCGGTTTTCTGCGCCCGCTGGACTGCGTTACGCCTTCCTTATGGTCAACCAGACCAAGGCGGAAGCCGTGCCTGGCCAGCAAACGCAGAAAATCGGTCAAATGTTTCTATTTAGGTGGAAAGGGCTCTAGAGCCTTTGGGTTCAAATGAACCCATAAAGTTGCTCTACCACTTTAAAAACGATCAGGTTTATGGTTTTGGTTGATCTCAACCAAAAATCATTCTGATCTGGAAAATTTCTCGGGGCATGCTCACATGACAACTGACCAGTACGCCAGTCTTCCTTACCGACCATGCGTGGGCGTCATGCTGCTGAACCCGCAGAACCGGGTCTGGATCGGGCATCGCATTGTGCAGGAGAACGATGACGAAGCCGCCGGCGTGGGCATGTGGTGGCAGATGCCACAGGGCGGTATCGATGACGGCGAAGACATCCGCACCGCCGCCACGCGCGAACTGACCGAAGAGACCGGCGTGCGCTCGGCAACCATACTGGCGGAGACCGGCGACTGGTTCACCTACGACTTGCCGGACCACCTGGTCGGTGTCGCATGGAAGGGCCGTTACCGGGGCCAGAAACAGAAATGGGTCGCCTTCCGGTTTACCGGTGACGACGCGGAAGTCGACATTTCGGGCATTGGCCACAAACCGGAATTTGACGAATGGCGCTGGGCCGACATCAACGAACTGGAAGACCTGATCGTGCCGTTCAAGCGCGCCGTCTACAGCCAGGTCATCAAGGAATTCAGGCCTCTTTGCGCGTGAACACCACAACCAGATTGTTGGCCGGAACCGGAAGGACTTCCGACAATGACAACTTGTGGCGGGACGCCTCTTCGGCGACATCTTCGACGAATCTCAGACCATAAGCCGGGTCCTGGCCTTTCAGCCACACCTCGAAAGCTTCGTTGCTGTCTGCCGTTTCGACATCTCGTTGCCGGAACGGCCCGTAAAACACCAACAGCCCGCCTTCCCGCAACTTGTGCCCGGCGCCACGCAACAATCCGGCGCATGCAGCCCACGGCGCAATATGGATCATGTTGATATTGACGATTACATCTGCGCGTTCAGGCTGCGCGGTATTCTCCCAGGCATCCGCCATCACATCGAGTTGCTGCGGCGGCATCAGATTACCGTACGGCGTATCTGCGGCATAAGCAGCAATACTCGCCAGCCTGTCGGGATCATACTCTGTCGGCCACCAGCGCAGATGCGGCATGGCAGGCGAACAATGCGCGCCGTGCTGGCCGCTACCCGATGAGACTTCCAGCACGTCGCGTGCGGTGTCAGGCACAATCTTGAGCAACCGGTCACGCACAATGTCCATGTTGCGCTCTGCCGATGGTGATGTCTGTTTCATGCCAGTCCGGTCCCGTTTCACAAACAAAAAACCGGGCATTTGACCGCCCGGCTTGAATTCAGTGTCTGCAAGTCCGCCTTAAAGCGCTGACTGCAATTGTGTCAGGTGATCGAGCGTTTCCTGCGCCCGGCGCTTTTTCTCAGGATCAGTGGCATCATCCACATCTTCCCGGGCGTTCTGGATTTTCTGCGCCAGATCGTCCGCCGACAGTTCACTCACGGCAACGGCTTCCTCAGCCAGAATGGTCAGTCCCGCCGGGTTCACTTCGGCAAACCCGCCGCGCACGAAAATGCGTTCTGCACTGCCGTTCTCATCGGTGACAGTGACCACACCGGGCTTGAGCGTCGACAGCACCGGCGCGTGGTTGACCAGCACGGTAAACTCGCCCTCGGTGCCAGGCACAACCACCTGCTGCACGTCGCCGGACGACAACAGCCGTTCGGGCGATACCAGTTCAAACTTCAAGAGATCGGCCATAAGGCTCTCCGTTAATCAGTCCGACACGCAGGCGCAATCAGGCAGCTTCCGCAGCCAGACGTTCAGCCTTTTCGACGGCTTCGTCGATGGAGCCAACCATGTAGAACGCAGCTTCCGGCAGATGGTCATACTCACCCGACACCAAGCCCTTGAAGCCCTTGATGGTGTCTTCCAGCGAAACCAGCTTGCCCGGGGAACCGGTAAACACTTCGGCCACGAAGAACGGCTGTGACAGGAAGCGCTCGATCTTGCGGGCACGGGCCACGGCAACCTTGTCTTCTTCCGACAGTTCGTCCATGCCGAGAATGGCGATGATATCCTGCAGGGCCTTGTAGCGCTGCAGCACTTCCTGCACCTGGCGCGCAATGGCGTAATGCTCGTCACCGACAACCTGCGGGTCCAGCATGCGCGACGTGGAATCAAGCGGATCCACAGCCGGATAGATGCCTTTTTCAGCAATTGAACGCGACAGCACGGTCGTTGCATCAAGGTGGGCGAAGGTAGACGCAGGTGCCGGGTCAGTCAGGTCATCGGCGGGTACGTACACGGCCTGCACCGAGGTAATCGATCCCTTGGTGGTCGTGGTGATGCGCTCCTGCATGGTGCCCATGTCGGTACCCAGCGTTGGCTGGTAACCCACGGCTGACGGGATACGGCCGAGCAGCGCCGACACTTCCGAACCAGCCTGGGTGAAGCGGAAAATGTTGTCCACGAAGAACAAAACGTCCTGGCCTTCGTCGCGGAAGTGTTCAGCAACGGTCAGACCCGACAGCGCCACACGGGCACGGGCTCCGGGAGGCTCGTTCATCTGGCCATAAACCAGCGCAGCCTTGGACGTACCGCCACCGCCTTCCTCGTTCACCTTGGAGTCGATCATTTCCCAATACAGGTCATTGCCTTCACGGGTGCGTTCGCCCACGCCGGCAAACACCGAATAACCACCATGTGCCTTGGCGATGTTGTTGATCAGTTCCATGATCAGCACGGTCTTGCCCACGCCGGCACCGCCGAACAGGCCGATCTTGCCGCCCTTGGCATAAGGTGCCAGGAGGTCAACGACCTTGATGCCGGTCACGAGGATTTCGGCTTCCGTGGACTGCTCCACAAACGCCGGTGCGTCCTGGTGAATGCCGCGCTTTATCTTGGTCTTGATAGGACCTGCTTCATCGACCGGTTCGCCGATCACGTTCATGATGCGGCCCAGTGTCTCTTCACCGACAGGCACTTCGATTGAACCACCGGTATCGGTTACCGGCTGGCCGCGCATCAGGCCTTCGGAGGAGTCCATGGCAATGGTGCGCACGGTGCCTTCACCAAGGTGCTGGGCGACTTCGAGAACCAGACGGTTGCCGCCATTGTCGGTTTCCAGCGAGTTGAGAATCTCAGGCAGGTGTCCGTCGAACTGCACGTCGACGACGGCGCCCATAACCTGAACGACCTTGCCGGTTTTTCCGCCAATAGCCGAAGCTTTCTTGGCAGGCGCCTTCTTGGCAGCAGTTTTGGTGGCCGCCTTCTTGGCTGGCGCTTTCTTGGCTGGTGCTTTGGCCATGTTTCGGGTCCTTCCCTTGAGCCTTCTATCTCGACAATCTAGACCGCTTCCGCGCCCGAGATGATTTCAATCAGTTCCTTGGTGATCTGAGCCTGACGCTGACGGTTGTAGCTCATCGTCAGCTTGTCGATCATCTCACCTGCATTGCGGGTTGCGTTGTCCATCGCGGACATGCGCGCACCTTGTTCGGACGCTGCATTTTCCAGCAGGGCCCGGAAAATCTGCACGCCGATATTGCGGGGCAGCAATTCTTCCAGAATTTCACTTTCTTCCGGTTCGTAATCGTAAATCGCGCCGCCCAGATCAGCAGATTCGCCTTCAGAAGACGCCACGTTTGCGGGGATGATCTGCAAGGCCGTCGGGATCTGCGAGATCACCGACTTGAACTCTGAGTAAAACAGCGTCGCAACGTCATATTCACCATCGTCGAACATCGACAAAACCTTGCCGGCAATGTCATGCGCGTCACTGAAGGCAACCCGCTTGACTTCACGCAGATCCACACGATCAACGATCAGGTGATCATACTTGCGGCGCAGCACGTCATAGCCCTTCTTGCCGACGCAGATGATCTTGACGGTTTTGCCGTCACGTATCAGCCTGTCGGCATGCTCGCGGGCAAGCTTGGCGATGTTCGAGTTGAAACCGCCGCACAGACCGCGCTCGGCCGTGCACACGATCAGCAGATGGGTGTCCTGACGGCCGGTACCGGCCATCAGCGCGGATCCGCCTTCACGGCCTTCCATGGCGGCTGACAGATTTGCCAGCACACCACCCATGCGCGACGCGTAAGGCCGGGCTGCTTCAGCAGCTTCCTGCGCCTTGCGCAGTTTCGCCGCCGCCACCATCTGCATAGCCTTGGTGATCTTCTGCGTTGCCTTAACCGATGCGATCCGGTTTCTTAGGTCCTTGAGGCTGGCCATAGTCCCTGATTTCCCTCAGTTGATCTCTGCGAACAGCGCCGGTCAGGCCGCGAATGCCTTGGCATAGTCATCAACGATGGACTTCAGCTTGTCGCCGATCTCGTCGGTAACTTCCTTTTTCGTCCGCAGTGATTCCAGCAGGTCGGCATGGCTGTCGCGTACCAGGCGCAACAGGCCGTCTTCGAATTCACCAACCTGATTGACAGCGATATCGTCGAGGTAGCCGTTCACCCCGGCATAGATCACCACAACCTGCTCTTCCGTCTTGAGCGGCGAGAACTGCGGCTGCTTGAGCAGTTCCGTAAGGCGCGCACCGCGGTTCAGCAGGCGCTGGGTCGACGCATCAAGGTCAGAACCAAACTGGGCAAAGGCCGCCATCTCACGATACTGGGCCAGTTCACCCTTGATCTTGCCGGCAACCTGCTTCATCGCCTTGATCTGGGCCGAAGAGCCCACGCGCGACACCGACAGACCCACGTTCACCGCAGGGCGGATACCCTGATAGAACAGGTCGGTTTCAAGGAAGATCTGGCCATCTGTGATCGAAATCACGTTGGTCGGAATGTAGGCGGACACGTCGTTGGCCTGGGTTTCAATGATCGGCAGCGCGGTGAGCGAGCCCGATCCGTTGTCTTCGTTCAGCTTGGCTGAGCGTTCCAGCAGGCGTGAATGGAGATAGAACACGTCACCGGGATAGGCTTCACGTCCTGGAGGACGGCGCAGCAGCAGTGACATCTGACGATAGGCGACAGCCTGCTTGGACAGATCGTCATAACCGATCAGCGCGTGCATGCCGTTGTCGCGGAAATATTCACCCATGGTGCAGCCGGCAAAAGGTGCCAGGAACTGCAGCGGCGCCGGATCAGACGCGGTTGCCGCAACGATGATGGAGTATTCCAGCGCACCGTTGTCTTCAAGAATCTTCACAAACTGGGCGACCGTGGAGCGCTTCTGGCCGCAGGCCACATACACGCAGTACAGCTTGTCTTCTTCAGGGCCGTTTATGTGGATCGGCTTCTGGTTGAGTATGGTATCGAGCAGAATGGCGGTCTTGCCGGTCTGACGGTCACCAATCACCAGTTCACGCTGGCCGCGGCCAACCGGGATCAGCGCATCAACCGCCTTGAGGCCGGTTGCCATCGGTTCATGCACGGACTTGCGCGGGATGATGCCAGGTGCCTTGACGTCCACGCGCTGGCGCTGTGTCGCCTTGATCGGACCCTTGCCGTCAATCGGATTACCGAGCGGATCAACCACGCGACCTAGCAATTCCTTGCCCACGGGCACTTCCACAATGGCGCCGGTCCGCTTGACGGTGTCGCCTTCCTTGATGTCGCGGTCGGACCCGAAAATAACGATACCGACATTGTCGACTTCCAGGTTCAGCGCCATGCCCATGATGCCGCCGGGGAACTCGACCATCTCACCGGCCTGGACATTGTCCAGACCATAGACGCGGGCGATACCGTCACCGACGGACAACACCTGACCGATCTCTGAGACCTGGGCTTCTTTGCCAAAGTCCTTGATCTGCTTTTTGAGAATTGAGGAAATCTCGGCGGCGCGGATATCCATCAGCTGACCCCTTTCATGGAAACCTTGAGGTTCTGGAGTTTGGTGCGAAGTGAATTATCGACCATACGGGAACCGACTTTAACGATAAGTCCGCCGAGTATCGACGGATCAACAGTGGTGGCAAGCTCGACGTCTGAACCTACCGAAGCTTTCAGTTCCGCCTTCAGCTTGGAAAGCTGTGCAGCGGTTAATTTTTCTGCGGAAACAACTTCAGCGGCAATTTCACCGCGTGCCTCGGCGACCAGTGATCTGAACGCGCCGATCATGTCCCTGATAGCAAAAAGCCGACGGTTGCTGGCCGTCAGCTTGATGAAATTCGCTGCAACGGATTTGATGCCCGCCTGCGCAAACACCGCGTTCAGTGCCGCGACCTGTTCGCCGGCGCCGAACACCGGGCTGCGGACCAGCCGGGTCAGATCATCAGATGAATCCAGCATGGCAGCGAAGGTGTCCAGATCAGCCGAAACCTGGCTGACCGAATTGGATTCCTGTGCCAGTTCAAACAGAGCAGTGGCGTAACGCCCCGGCATACCTGTTGCTTTTTGTTCTTGAGCCGTCACGTGGAGGTGTACTCACTTTGGCGGTTTTGCGGACTTCAGGCACCACCGGGATCGGTGCAAATACCTGACTTGTTTTGGTAATTCCCCGCAACCGGATTTACCCGGCAAGCCGTGCTTTCCCAGTTGCGCGCTCGATCTAGCACAGGCATATGCGTGGCGCAACTGTGACATGGCGGCGGATTGCCGCAATCGGTGACACATTGTTGCCTTCAAACTGTCTATACAACCCCCTGATACGGCCCAGGCATCCCGTTAGTGCTTGCGCCAGACGGCGAGGAACAGTCACACGAGCGGCGCTTTCAGTGACTGTAACCAGATGAGTAACAAGGGAATCTTTTGCCGGCCAACCGCCGGCATGCGTAATCACGGGCGTCACATACGCACCCTGACACGACGAGAACACCGGAGTAAATTTCAAATGACATCAGGGAAATTGTTCAGTGCAGTCGCACTGGCGGCATCAATTTGCTTGCCAATCACCGCAGCAGCCCATCCACACGGGGCTGCCGCAGATATCGATGCGGCTTCCGCACAACCTGAAGCAGCAGCGCAACTCTATGACCGGATCACGGAAAAACCGTCCACCAAGGCTGTCGCGACCACTGCCGGCATCAAACGCTCGAAAATCAAGCGGCCGCGCCAGGTGATCCTGGCAAAGATACATGTTCACGCTGAAGGAGCGGATGTTCCAATTGACACCGCATTGGCCGTGGTACTCCAGGAATCCAGCTTTCGCCCCAATGTCACCGGTGCAGCCGGCGAGATCGGCCTGATGCAGCTCAAGTGCCAGACCGCCCGCGGCATCGGATACAAGGGCACCTGCAACGATCTGTATGATCCCGATACCAACCTGCACTACGGTCTGCGCTACCTGCGCAAGGCCCTGAACCGGGGTTCGGTCGCCTACTACAATGCCGGCATCTACGCCAAGAAGCTTCCCGAAGCTGCCAGGGACTACGCCGACAAGGTCGAGGTCAAGCGCAGCAATTCCGACAAGTACCGCCAGGACCGGTTCAGGTCATCACCTCCGGGCCTGGGTTACACCGGCGGTTCCGGACCAGTACTGCTCTAGCACTTTGGAAGCGATCAGCTTTATGGTTTCTGATTGATGCAATCAGAAGCCATACGGATCTAGAGAAAACTGTAGGGATCAACGTCGACGGCCAACCTGAGTGAGCCCCTCGGCTTGATCCCGCCGAGCCACTGCCTGAGATAGGCCTGGATGTCCACATCACGTGCGCACATCACCAGGTATCGGAACCGGTGACGTCCGCGCACCATGGACAAGGGCGCAGGCGCAGGTCCCAGCACCTGCACATCCTTTGCATCCGGTATGAGGTTCAGCAGGCTGCGCGCAAACCGCTCGGCCTCGTCCCGGTCGTTGCCCGAAATGATGATACCGGCCATGCGCCCGAACGGCGGCAGCATGGCGCGCTCCCTGATGTCGCTTTCATGCGCCAGGAATCCGTCACGGTCACCGGCCGCCAGGGCCTGCATCAAAGGATGGTCCGGCATATAGGTCTGCACCAGCGCCCGGCCGGTCTTGTCGCCGCGCCCGGCCCGGCCGGATACCTGGGCCAGCATCTGCCAGGTCCGTTCGCCGGCGCGCGGATCGGTGGTTTCCAGCGCCAGGTCGGCATCGATCACGCCTGCCAGCGTCAACTGCGGAAAGTGGTGCCCCTTGGCCACCAGCTGGGTTCCTATGATGAGGTTGTAGTCACCGCGCGCAATCGCCTGCAGGGTATCGCGCAGCAGCACACCGCGCGACAGGTCCGACGACAGGATTGCAATCTTCGCATCGGGGAACCGCTGCGCTGCCTCTTCCGCCAGCCGTTCCACACCTGGACCGCATGGCACCAGCGTCTTCTCGCTGCCGCATGACGGACACGCGTCCGGCACAGGTTCCTCATGCCCGCAATGATGGCAGGCCAGCCTGCCCCTGAACCTGTGCTCAACCAGCCAGCTTGCGCAGTGCGGACAGGCCAGCCGGAACCCGCATGTCCGGCACAGCGTCAATGGCGCGTAGCCGCGCCGGTTCAGAAACAGCAGCGCCTGATCGCCCTGGCCCAGCGTTTTGGCCACGGCTTCAACCAGGGCCGGCGCCATCCACTCACCGGACGGCATTTTTTCAGCCCGCATGTCGAGCAGGCTGATATCCGGCAATTGCGCCTTGCCGTACCTGGCCTCCAGCCGCACATGGGCGTAGCGCTCCTTGCCGGCATTCCACAGCGATTCCAGCGACGGTGTAGCCGAGGCCAGTATCACCGGAAACCCGCCCAGGGAGCCATACAGCACGGCCATGTCACGGGCGTGATAGTTGACACCTTCGGCCTGTTTGAAGGCGGGCTCGTGTTCCTCGTCCACCACGATCAGGCCGGGCCGCTGCCAGGGAAGGAACAGTGCCGAGCGCGCACCGACCACAATGCGCGCCGCACCGCTGGCCACACCACGCCAGACCCGCTCGCGCTCTCTCGGGCGCACCGCCGAATGCCATTCTGCCGGCGGTATCCCGAAGCGCTCCTCCACCCGGCGCAGGAACGGTCCGGTCAGCGCGATCTCCGGCAGCAGCAGCAATACCTGCCTGCCCTGTGCAAGCGCTGCCGCCATAGCCTCGAAGTAAACCTCTGTCTTGCCCGATCCGGTAACCCCGTCCAGCAGCGATACCGAAAACCGGCGCACCGTCACCGCCTTGCGCAGCTCGGCTGCTGCTAGCGTCTGGCTGTCTGACAGTTCGACCCGGTTATGGTTCAGGTCCGGCTCTGCAAAAGCCGCCATGGCAGGCAGCGTGACGGCCTCCAGCGCACCTTGCTTGACCAGCCCCTTCACAACCGATGCGCCGACGCCTGCTTCCTGGGCAAGTTCCGGCGCGCGCCTCGCCAGACCGTCATTTGCCACATCAAGTACCCGGGCGCGCTGCGGCGTCAGCTTCTGCGGCTCGTGACCCGACGCCCGGTAGGCGATCTGCTGGCGGGCCGCGCCCAGCGCCTCCGGCACCCGCAACGCCATGCGCAGGACGGAGCCCGGCTGTTCAAGATAGTATTTCGCCACCCAGTCAATGAACTGCCGGTGCAGCTCCGGCATGGCCGGTGTTTCATATTTTTCGCTGACCGCACGAAGCCTGGCCGTATCCGGCACCTCGCCGCCCGTGTCCCAGACCACGCCGATGACCTGACGCGGGCCCAAGGGCACGCGCACATAGTCGCCGGAGGCGAGCGTCATGCCGTCCGGCACCAGGTAGGTGTAGGCATCATCCAGCGCCAGCGGCAGCAATACCTGAACTGTGGAATCGGTTGTCATATGACAACCAAGCTGGCGCAAACACGCGCCCGGATCAACTGCGGCAGGCGAACCGGCAGTTCACCATTGGCTTGCCGCGATACCGGTGCTAGGTTCCCGCCGAACCTGATCAATGAACGGACCACTTTTCCATGAAATTCTTTGCCGATACTGCCGACCTTGACGAGATCCGCGAACTGGCTTCCATGGGTCTGCTCGACGGCGTCACTACCAATCCATCGCTGGTGGCCAAGTCCGGCGGTGATTTCAAGGAAACCATTGCCGAGATCTGCAAGATGATCCCCGGCCCGGTATCAGCCGAAGTTGTCGCGCTTGATGCAGATGGCATGATTGCCGAAGGCCGTCATCTGGCAAAGATCGCCAGCAATGTCACCGTCAAGGTGCCGCTCACCTGGGACGGGCTGAAAGCCTGCAGCACGCTGACCGGCGAGGGCACCATGGTCAATGTCACCTTGTGCTTCAACGCCAATCAGGCCCTGCTGGCAGCCAAGTCCGGCGCCACCTTCATTTCCCCGTTCATCGGCCGTCTCGATGATATCGGCCTCGACGGCATGGAACTGATCGAGGAAATCCGCGAAATCTACGACAATTACGATTTCCGCACCGAAATTCTGGCCGCCTCGATCCGCACCGTAAACCACGTCAAGCAGGCCGCTCTTGCCGGCGCCGATGTGTCAACCGTGCCGCCGGCCACCCTGAAGGCCCTGGTCAAGCATCCGCTGACCGACAAGGGCCTGGAAGCCTTCACGGCAGACTGGGCCAAGACCGGCCAGAAAATTCTCTAGATCATTTGTCTGTGTGCCGTCCATGCGCGGCACAAATGACCGCTTTGCCGGTGCCGTCTAGTCAGCTGATAATATTGCATGACCCGCTTCCCACCCGAACGCATTGTCTGCCTGACCGAGGAAACGGTTGAGACGCTCTACCTGCTCGGTCAGGAGCACAGGATCGTCGGTGTGACGGGCTATGCGGTGCGCCCCGCCCGGGTGCGCAAGGAAAAACCGCGTGTATCGGCGTTCGTTTCCGCGCACATACCCAAGATCATGGCGCTCGAACCGGATCTTGTGCTGACATTTTCCGATCTGCAGGCCGACATTGCCGCTGACCTTCTGCGTCAGGGCGTTACGGTGCTTGGCTACAATCAGCGCGACATTGCCGGCATCCTCGCCATGATCCGCTCACTGGGCGCGCTGACAGGTGCTGCGCAACAGGCCGATGCCCTGGCGGCTACCTATGAGACGCGGCTTGCAGGCATTGCCGCCGCTGCCTCAGACAAGCCCAAGCCTATCGTGTATTTCGAGGAATGGGATGACCCGATGATTTCCGGCATCCGCTGGGTTTCGGAGTTGATTGCGATCGCCGGAGGCCGCGACGCATTTGCCGACCAGGCTCTTCAGCCTGCAGCCAAAGACCGTATCATCGATCCCGCTCAGGTGATCGCGGCGAAACCCGATGTCATCCTGGCTTCCTGGTGTGGAAAGAAAGTCCGGCCAGAACGCATTGCATCACGTCCCGGATGGCAGGAAATTCCTGCCGTTAAAAATGGCAATATTGCCGAAATCAAATCGTCAATGATCCTGCAGCCCGGCCCGGCAGCCCTGACCGATGGGTTGGATGCGATTGTGACCGCGGTTGAAACAGCACGTGAAGAGATGGAACAACGATGCTGAGTTTGGCAAAGAGGATATGACGAAGGTGTCTTTGCAACCGGCTTTCATGGATCGTCCCTGTACATTCCCCGCAATCAGCGCTATCTGCAGCACATCGCGACGCTTGGACCTTGGGTGCGTATTGCGGTAATTGCGGCTCGCCTTGACTTTGGGTTGGTGAGCCACCTCCCCCAAACCGATTGCGATAAGTGAACACCATGATCAAGACCCTCGCCGCCGCGCTTGAACAGCGCGGATACACCGACCTCACGCCGGTACAGCAGGAAGTCGCCAAACCGGAGTTCGACGACGCCGACCTGCTGGTCTCGGCACAGACGGGATCAGGCAAGACAGTCGGCTTCGGCCTGGCCATTGCCCCCACGCTGCTGGGCGATGCCGAGCATTTTGAACCGGCTGCTGATCCGCTGGCGCTGATCATCGCGCCGACACGCGAACTGGCACTGCAGGTCAAGCGCGAGCTGGCGTGGCTGTACGGCAAAACCGGCGCCGTCGTCACGTCCTGTGTCGGCGGCATGGACATGCGCACTGAACGCCAGGCGCTCAACAAGGGTGCGCATATCGTTGTCGCCACGCCCGGGCGGCTCTGCGACCATATCAAGCGGGGCTCCCTCAGCATGAACGGCTTGCGCGCCATTGTGCTCGATGAAGCCGACGAGATGCTTGACCTCGGCTTTCGCGACGACCTGGAGTTCATTCTGGGGGAAGCCCCGGCGCAGCGCCGCACGCTGATGTTTTCCGCCACCGTGCCGCGCGCCATCGCGGCGCTGGCAAAGAAGTATCAGCGCAATGCGGTACGTGTAACCACAACCGCCGAACAGACCCAGCATGCCGACATCGAATACCGGGCACTCAATGTCAGTCCGCGCGATATCGAGAACGCGGTGATCAATGTGCTGCGTTTCTATGAGGCCCAGAACGCGCTGGTGTTCTGCAATACCCGGGCCGCCGTCAACCGGCTGACGACCCGGTTCTCCAACAGGGGTTTTTCCGTCGTGGCGCTATCAGGCGAACTGACCCAGAACGAGCGCACTCATGCGCTGCAGGCCATGCGCGACGGACGCGCGCGGGTGTGCGTGGCCACTGATGTTGCCGCGCGCGGTATCGACCTGCCCAAGCTTGAACTGGTCATCCATGCCGACCTGCCATCGAACTCCGAAACGCTGCTGCATCGTTCCGGTCGCACCGGGCGGGCCGGACGCAAAGGCGTCAGCGCGCTGATTGTGCCCACCAAACTGCGCCGCAAGGCTGAACGGCTGTTGCAGGGTGCCAAGGTTCGCGCTGAATGGGCCGAACCGCCTTCCGCCGGGGATGTGCTGGCCAGAGACGAAGAGCGGCTGCTGTCCAATCCTGTCTGGGAGGAAGAGATTTCCGGAGACGAGCAGGATTTCGTGGGCAAGCTGGTCGACAGGTACAGCGCCGAACAGATTGCTGCCGCCTACCTGCGGCTGCACAATGCAAAGGTGTCCGCGCCGGAAGAACTTTCAGCGGCCGCGCCGCACGCACCGGAGCGCGACCGGAAGCCGCGCTCGTCGGAACCGTTCGGGCCAAGCGTCTGGTTCTCGATCTCGATCGGACGATCGAAGAATGCCGAGCCGCGCTGGCTGCTGCCGATGCTGTGCCGGGTGGGCAGCATTTCAAGCAAGATGATCGGCGCAATCCGGATCCAGCAGGACCTAAGCTTTGTCGAGATTTCAGCGGCAAGTGTCGACAGGTTTCTCGAAGGCGTCGGCCCCGACATGACGCTGGAGGCAGGTGCCGTGCTCAAACGCCTCGATGCTGCCCCGGACTTTGCTTCGACCTCGCACGATGCCAAACCGCCACATGGCGGCAAGAAGCCTTATGATCGCGACGCGTCCAAGCCAAAGCCGAGAGGGAAAAACAAAGAGAAGTGGCGGCCCAAACAAACCGCATCCGATGACCCCAAGCCGAAGCGCAAGAAGAAAAAGGGCGCTAAGCCGTCCGCGAAATCAAAGGGCAAACCGCACAGAAAAGGGTCGTCCAATACATCACCGTCACGCAAGGACTAATCCTGTTCGAACCGGCAAACTGCCGTCTTTGCAGTGACGGCTTCTGGACGCCCGGTTGGAGCGATTTGCCAGTGAGCCAATGTCGACTTGGTTCCGGATGTTCAGTCGATTTGATTTGCGGTGAAGGACTGCATCGAGCCCTTAGCAGACATTTGCGCAAAGTAAGTAGCTGGTTGGTTGCAAGTGATGATGCGTCATGAGCACTCAAATCGCTTGGCCCGGAATAGGGCAGTCGCTGCACGTCCGGACGGCACACAGGCGGCAAATGCGGTGTTTTGCCATCTCGGTTTCCGGCAGGACCGTGAGAACCTTCGCGAGTAAATCACCTAGAATCAGCCGTTCGTCGACGGTGAGCCCCTTGAGAGCCGCTTCCAGCGTATCAAGACGACGGTCCATTATCTGCTGACGTAGCTTGCCGCCCTTTGGTGTCAGATGCAGCGCAACAGCTCGGCCATCTGCAGCCTTGCGTCGCTCGACAAGGCCGCCCTCTTCCAGGCGGTCGATCAAACGCACAGTGCCGGGATGTGAAAGATCCAGAACCTGGCGGAGAATTTCAACGGACAGCCCAGGCGCATATCCAAGAACGACGATTGCCGCAGCCGTTTCACCGGAGCGATCAAATGTATTTTTCATGCCGGACTTGATCCGGTCGGTGATTGCTAGGGCAAGCGCACCAAGCAGGTTCGTCGTGCGGTCCATGATGGCAATGTATGCATAACGCATAAGATAAGCAATTGCCGGATTGACATATATGTATGCGCTATGCATATAATTACCTGCGAATTGATTGACGCCAGAATGAAGAAGGAGGGGAATGAGATGCCGGATGCGGTACGAAGAAGCGTGTTTATCGGGGCGGGGTTTGCCGGAGCGGCTGCGATTCTCGGGTACCGCAATGCCCAGGCTTCTGAGAGAGCATCGGGAATGACCCCAGAACGCATGTATGAGCTCGCCTATGAACTGGGCGTCGCCAAGAACCGACAGGACGTTGCTGGCGCCCTCACTTTCATGCACAACGACATCGAATTGACCTCACCAGCCTGGGGCGCAATCGCTCGCGGCAAGAAAGAAAATGCGGCTTTGCTAACCCACTTCTTTGGCAACTATCCCGACTACGAAGTGAGCTTCGACGGCCATGTTGCCAATGCCGAGTACTTCGTCGGTTGGGGCATGGTCCGCATGACGATGGCTGCTGATGCTTCCGATGCCCAGGGTATGTCGCCAAACGGGCGGCGAATTGAAATCCCGGTGACCATCCGGATGACGTTCAAGGACGATCTGATCGCGTCCGAGCATTTCATGTGCGATCTGGCCCAGATCGCCGCTCAGTCCGGCATTTCCATCGACGGCATGTGGAAGAATGTTTTCGGCGTCTCGCCGCAGTCGACTGCAGAATGAAGAAGGGGGAAGAAAGAGATGCCTGACGCAGTGCGAAGGAGCATACTTATCGGGGCTGGGCTTGCCGGAGCGGCAGCGGTTGTCGGGCGTGGCAACGCTCAAACGCCTAAACTCAGCTCTCACGGCTGGGACGCGGACGCCCCACCAGATTTGGAGTTTCTGTTCGAAGCGCGTGTGAAGCTTCATCTTCCACCGCTGGACGTGGGGCCGACACCCGATGGCAGGCGCGTGATCTACCTAGTCAAAGGCGGCACCTTTGAAGGCCCCCGCCTGCGCGGACGAGTAGTGCCGGATGCGGGTGCAGACTGGGTGCGGATACGGCCAGACGGATCGGGCGTCCTTGATGTACGCTTCTGCCTCAAAACGCATGACGACGCCTTGCTCTATGTTTATTGGCAGGGGCGTTTCTGGTCGGCACCGGAGAATGCAGAGTATGCGCTAAATCTGGAAAAGCCGGACGATCCAGAAGGCGCATGGCGCTACTACTTTCGCGCGGCGCCGCAATTTGAAACCGGTGATCCGCGCTATGCCTGGCTTAACAACATTATCGCCGTAACCAAGTCCAGAACCGGTGACGGCGGCCCCATCCATCGTTTCTTCGCCGTTAAGTAAGATAGTAGGGCATGCGCTTCCACGATCCGCGCGCATCCGCCAGCAACCTTGCTGAGGTCCCACTTCGCGGGCGTTCGCATCGAGGACTACGATCATGGACGAAGAGATCGCCGCCGCTCGAAGTCCCGCCCACGTAGGGGTAATGCTCGCTGCATTGACCATGATCTTTGCCCTGAGTCACGCATTCCGCATCACTATCGCCATCGCTTCCGAACCGTTTACGGTCGAACTGGGCGCCTCGGCGCAAGCACTCGCGGCGGTTGCCGGCTCACTGGTTTTTCAGCGCGCGGCGGAGTCGAGACCAAACTCAAGCTACTCGCGATCGAGAAGGCGTCGATTGGAGAGCCGAAGGGATTGTTCGATCATCTCCCGATGGCTGTAAAGCCACGAAAATGACACCAAAGCCGCGCATCAATTGACGGTCCTCGTCACCACCCACTTGTGCTTCCCGATCTGCCGTGATCGCTCGAAGCCGTGTCGTTCGAATATGGACAGGGTGCCATTGAATAAGAATGCGGGTGAAGCCTTTCGGCCTACAATGTTTTCCGGGAACGCTTCGACCCGCCCGCCACCTAACTTCCTGATTTGCTCAATTGCGCCTTCCAATGCGACCGACGCCACGCCGTTGCCGCGATGTCCTTTGCCAGAAAAAAAGCAGGTGATCCGCCAATCCGGTAGCTTTGGATCGATCGCCAGATAGGCACGCTGATTATGGATCCGCGGAAGCTCCTCTGGCGATCCAAATTGGCACCAGCCCACACAGTCCTCACCCTTGAATACGAGCGATGCATGCGCCCGGCCTTCGCGAACGAGGCATTCTTTCGCCTTGCGCTTCTGAGCTGGAGAGTCGTCCGCGCCTGCGTCCTTCCCATGGTACCACATGCACCAGCAACCGCCCCAGACACCGTTATTAGCTTCGACCAGACGCGCGAAATCCGGCCATGTGCTCTCGTTGAGTGTTTTAGTTTTATACAAGGACGTACCTTTCGTAGCATCGGGATATGGAACGATATATCTTTTGAGATAGACGCCAAATGCTTTTTTGACGAAGGCTGACTTCCAGCAGACAAACCTCGGTCATGGGACCGTATCAGTGTGATCCGGCGATCATGTCCGCAGTCTCTGTTGTTGGGTCAAGAGCCGTCGCTCTGGTGTCCACCCAATGGCGGACATTCAAAATTTTTGTCAAAAAGGGCACTTTTTAAGCGCTCGCAGCGAACGTCACTTATGTCCGCGCAGCTGCCCTTCGATGTGCATGATTTTTGCTCCGACGGGACAGGTCCAGACACCTGCGCCTCTCATACAAACACCCACCTTCACTTGCTTCACAGAAACACCGCAGACGGGTGAAAATTCGCGACAACATCAGTATCGCATTAACCACATTCAGCTAGACTGGCAGCATGAGTTCCGCCAACCAGCCAATCCAGTTCAACGCGGCCGACGACGCCGCTGCAAAGATTGCAGCATGGGTCGGGCACCTGGGCATTGAAAAACAGGTCAGCCCGCACACCATGGACGCCTATATCCGCGACATCACCCAGTTCACCCGTTTCCTGTCAGAACATCTGGGCAGGCCTGCGTCCCTGCGTGATCTGGAAACGCTCAAGCCACTGGACTTTCGCGCCTTCATGGCCGCAAGGCGCAATGCCGGTGTGGAAAGCCGCACCATGGCGCGGCAACTGTCCGCCATCCGTACACTGTACCGATGGCTCGACAACGAAGGCATCCTGCGCAACCCGGCGGTGGCGGCCTTGCGCTCGCCCAAACTGCCCCACGCCATACCGAAGCCGCTGCACACAGAGGCGGCGAAGCAGACGGTGAATCTCGTCGAGGCAAATGTATCCGGTGCTGCCGAGCCCTGGATCATGGCGCGCGACACGGCTGTCCTGATGTTGCTGTACGGCTGCGGATTGCGGATATCGGAGGCCTTGAACCTGAACCGGCATGAAGCACCCGTACCGCCCAACGAAGACGTACTGCGCATTGTCGGCAAGGGCAACAAGACCCGGCTGGTGCCGGTGCTGCCTGCTGCGGCCACAGCAATACAGAACTATCTCGACCTGACCGTCGGTCTGGACCCGGAAGGCCCGCTGTTTATCGGCAAACGCGGCGGCAGGCTCAACGCCCGCAATATCCAGCTCCTCATGCAGAAACTGCGTTCCGCACTGGGCCTGCCGGAAACCGCCACGCCGCACGCGCTGCGCCACTCGTTTGCCACCCATCTGCTGGGCGGCGGTGCCGACCTGCGCACCATTCAGGAACTGCTTGGTCATGCCAGCCTGTCGACGACGCAGGTCTATACCGGTGTCGACCGCGAGCACCTGTTGTCACAATACGACAAGGCCCACCCGCGCGCCGGTTGATGGTGTTTTAATTCCACTTGGCAAGCAAGCCGCGACGACCATATGCTCGCGCCATCATGCTTCCTTTACCTGAATTCATCGAAAGCGATACGGACCTGCCCGAAGCCGTTGATGTGGTTGTCATCGGCGGTGGCATCATCGGCACGTGCACCGCGCTGGAACTTGCCGAGCGCGGCTTGAAAGTCGCCCTGTTCGAGAAGGGCCGCATTGCCGGCGAACAGTCGGGACGCAACTGGGGCTGGTGCCGTCAGATGGGGCGCGACAGCCGCGAAATGCCGCTGATCGTGGAATCACTGCGGCTGTGGCGCAATATGAATGACCGCACCCGCGCCGACACCGGCTTTCAGCAATGCGGCATCGCCTATATGGAGCCTGACGAAAAGGGCCTGCAGCAGCGAGAGGCGTGGGCGGCAAAGAACGCGCAGCCGTTCCAGGTCAACTCGCGCATTGTGCGTGGCGAGGAACTCGACAGGCTGGTTCCCGGCGCAAGCGCCCGGTTCGCAGGCGCCCTGTACACCGAAAGCGACGGACGTGCCGAACCGCAACGCGCTGCCCCTGCCATCGCCCAGGCCGCCAGGAACATGGGCGCGCAGATCTTCACCGGTTGGGCCGTCCGCGGCATTGAAACCGAAGCCGGCAAGGTCTCGGGCGTCATGACCGAACGCGGCCCGGTGAAATGCACCTCTGTTGTGTATGCCGGTGGTGCCTGGTCGCGGCGTTTCCTGGGCAATCTCGGGCTCGACCTGCCGCAACTGATCACCCTGTCCAGCGTGCAGGCTACAGAGCCGCTGGATCTGCCCTATACGACATCGTTTGCCGGTGGAAAATACGCGGTCCGCAAACGCGCAGACGGCGGCTACACCATTGCCCACAATGCGGTCACGGTGTCTGACATCATCCCGGCATCGTTCAAATACCTGAAGGCGTTTCTGCCCGCGCTGCGCTCTGAATGGCCGTATCTGAAACTGCGCATCGGCAAGCGGTTTTTCTCCGAAGCCATGCTGGCCTCGCGCTGGTCCCTGGATGAAGTATCGCCATTTGAAAAAGTCCGAGTGCTTGACCCGAAACCTGTCGACTGGGTGCTGGAGGAATGCCTGAGCGAACTGGCCGCAGATCACCCCGAATTCAAGGGGGTCGCGATCACCAACAAGTGGGCCGGTGTGATTGATGTGACACCGGACGCGGTCCCGGTCATTTCCGGCATTGACCGAATACCCGGCCTTTATCTGGCAACCGGCTTTTCAGGGCACGGGTTCGGCATTGGACCCGGTGCGGGCGAACTGATGGCCGATCTTGTGACCGGCAAGACGCCGGTGGTCGACCCTGCCCCGTTCAGCTACACGCGCATGATCGACGGCAGCAGGCTGAAGCCGGAAACAGAAATCTGATCAGGAATGGATGGCGCGCTTGTCGACGGCAAGGGCTGCTTCCTTGACCGCTTCCGACAGGGTCGGATGGGCATGGCAGGTGCGCGCCAGGTCTTCCGACGACCCGCCAAATTCCATCAGCACGGCGCATTCATGGATCAGTTCACCGGCCTGCGGGCCCAGAATGTGCACCCCCAGCACCTGATCCGTCTTGGCGTCGGCCAGCACTTTCACGAACCCGTCGGTTGTCTGGTTGGCCTTGGCGCGGCCGTTGGCCATGAACGGGAACGAGCCTGACGTGTAAGCCACCCCTTCATCTTTCAGTTCGTCCTCGGTTTTACCAACCGATGCGACTTCCGGGTAGGTGTAGACAACGCCGGGAATGATACCGTAATTCACATGGCCGGCCTGACCGGCCAGAAGCTCAGCCAGGGCAACGCCTTCTTCCTCGGCCTTGTGCGCCAGCATGGCGCCGCGCACCACGTCTCCGATGGCAAAAATGCCCGGTACATTGGTGGCAAAATGATCATCCACGATCACGCGCTTGCGCTCATCGAGCGCAACGCCGGCGTCTTCCAGCCCCAGACCGCCGGTGTAGGGCACGCGGCCGATGGCAACCAGCACGATATCCGCATCGAGCGTTTCCGCATCACCGCCCTTGGCCGGTTCAATAGTCACCTTGACCCCGGATTTCAACGTCTTGGCGCCGGTTACCTTTGAGCCCAGCTTGAACTCGAAGCCCTGCCTACCCAGCATGACCCTGAACTTCTTGGCAACTTCGCTGTCCATGCCCGGCAGGATGCGGTCAAGATATTCGACCACGGTCACCTTGGCTCCAAGCCTGCGCCAGACGGAACCCAGCTCAAGCCCGATAACGCCTGCGCCGACCACCACCATGTGTCCCGGCACCTTGGTCAGTTCCAGCGCACCGGTCGAAGACACGACCTGTTTTTCATCAATGTCGATGCCCGGCAGCTGCGCCACGTCGGAACCGGTTGCAATGCAGATATTCTTGGTCTCAAGGACCTGGGCGTCGCCCTTTTCAGGTGTCACCTCGACCTTGCCCGCGCCAAGTATCCGGCCGGTGCCGTGGAACGCGTCGATCTTGTTTTTCTTGAGCAGGAACTCGATGCCCTTGGTGTTGCCGTCGATGGCATCCTGCTTGAATTTGAGCATCTGTTTCATGTCGACCTTGGGCGCCGACACCTTGATACCCATGTTCTTGAATGCGTGTCCGGCCTCTTCGAAAAGCTCCGATGCGTGCAGCAATGCCTTGGACGGGATGCAGCCGACATTCAGGCAGGTACCGCCATGCGCGGCGCGTTTTTCGACAACGGCGACTTTCATACCCAGCTGCGCAGCACGAATGGCTCCCACATAGCCGCCGGGGCCTGTGCCGATTACAACAAGATCGTACATGAAATTTATCCCTTATACCGAAGGCATTACAGGTCAAGCACCAGGCGCTCGGGGTCTTCAAGTGAATCCTTCACCCGCACCAGGAATGTCACGGCTTCCTTACCGTCAACGATACGGTGGTCGTAGGACAGGGCGAGATACATCATCGGGCGTACCTTCACCTCGCCGTTGACCGCCATCGGGCGTTCCTGAATTTTATGCATGCCCAGTATGCCGGACTGCGGCGCATTCAGAATCGGCGTCGACATCAGGGACCCGTATACACCGCCATTGGAAATCGTGAAGGTGCCGCCCTGCATATCGGCCATGGAAAGCTGGCCGTCACGGGCCAGGCCGCCCAGCCGGGCGATGTCCTTTTCCACCTCGGCGATCGACATGTCGTCGGCATTGCGCACCACCGGCACCACCAGTCCCTTGTCGGTGCCGACCGCCACGCCGACATGGCAGAAATTCTTGTAGACGATATCGGTGCCGTCAATCTCGGCATTGACTGCCGGGACTTCCTTCAGCGCATGGCACACGGCCTTGGTGAAGAAGCCCATGAAACCGAGTTTCACACCGTGCTTCTTCTCGAACAGCTCCTTGTAGCGCTTGCGCAGGTCCATGACCGCGCCCATGTCCACTTCGTTGAAGGTGGTCAGCATGGCTGCGGTGTCCTGGGCATCTTTCAACCGCCGCGCAATTGTCTGGCGCAGCCGGGTCATTTTCACCCGCTCTTCACGCGGGGCATCGTCAGCCGACGACGGCGCGCGCGCGGCAGGTGCCGAGGCCGGGGCCTTGGTGCCTTTTTCAAGCGCTTCCAGCACATCGCCCTTCAAAACCTGGCCACGCTTGCCGGAGCCTGCGACCTGGTCAGCCGACATGTTGTTTTCAACCAGCATTTTGGCAGCGGACGGTGCAGCCGCGACAGCCGGTGCACCGCCGCCGGCGGTTTCCTTGCCACCAGGAGCAGCCGCAGCAGCAGGTTTTTCCGCCGCTGCCGGTTTTGCCGGTGCAGCGCCGTCACCTTCCGCCACGGTTCCAAGCAATGCGCCGACCTCAACCGTGTCGCCTTCCGCGACGAGTATCTCGCCCATGACTCCGGCTGCGGGAGCCGGCACTTCCACGGTGACCTTGTCGGTTTCAAGTTCCACCAGAGGTTCGTCGGCGGCAATTGCCTCGCCGGGTTTTTTGAACCATTGACCTATGGTTGCTTCGGTTACGGATTCACCCAGCGTTGGCACCCGGATTTCATTCGACATCACGTCCGTCCTTTAAAGACTGCCGCGCCCCCGGTCAAAACAGGGCCGCAACAAAGATACAAAACCAAACTGTCAGGGAGATCAATGTCGCCAGAACCCGCCCTAACCCACTTTTCCGTTACCAAGCGCCGTCTCAAGAAAGGCAGCCAGTTCCTTCAGATGCCGGCTCATCAATCCCGTCGCCGTGGAGGCTGAGGCAGGTCTGCCCGCATAGCTCGGCCGGCGGTGCTTCGCCTCGATCCGGTTCAGCACCCATTCCATATACGGCTGTATGAATGTCCACGACCCCATGTTATGCGGCTCTTCCTGGCACCACACGATCTCGGCATCCTTGAAGCGTGAAAGCTCATTGACCAGCGCTTTTGCCGGGAACGGATAGAGCTGCTCGACGCGCATCAGGTAAATATCATTGATGCCGCGCTTCTCACGCTCTTCCTGCAGGTCGAAATAGACCTTGCCGGTGCACAGCACCACGCGCCGGATCTTCTCGTCCTTGACCAGCTTGATCGGCGTATCCTTGTTGGATTCCGCATCGTCCCACAACACCCTGTGGAACGACGAATCCGGGCTCATTTCCTCCAGCGAAGAAACGCACTTCTTGTGACGCAACAGCGACTTTGGCGTCATCAGGATAAGCGGCTTGCGGAAGTCCCGTCCCATTTGGCGTCGCAGAATGTGGAAATAGTTGGCAGGTGTCGTGCAGTTTGCCACCTGCATGTTGTCTTCAGCACACATCTGCAGGAAGCGTTCAAGCCGTGCCGAGGAGTGTTCCGGTCCCTGGCCTTCATAGCCATGCGGCAGCAGGCAGACGAGGCCCGACATGCGCAACCACTTGCGCTCGCCTGCCGACAGGAACTGGTCGAATATGACCTGAGCGCCATTGGCAAAATCGCCGAACTGGGCTTCCCACAATACCAGCGTGCTCGGTTCCGCCAGCGTATAACCGTACTCGAAACCCAGCACTGCTTCTTCCGACAGCATTGAATTGATGATCTCAAAGTCGTTGGTTTTCTCACCGCTCAAATGTTTCAGCGGCGAATACCGGCGCTCGGTCTGCTGGTCAATCCAAACGGCATGGCGTTGCGAGAACGTGCCACGCTCGACATCCTGGCCGGACAACCTGACCCTGCTGCCGTCTTCAAGAAGGGTGGCAAAAGCCAGCGATTCAGCCGTCGCCCAGTCCAGGCCGACACCTGACTTGACCACTTTCAACCGGGCGTCAATCACCCGCTTCAGGGTGCGGTGAATATTGAAATCCTGTGGAACGGTGTACATCCGCTCGCCCAGCTTTTTCAGCTTCTTGACATCAAAACCGGTCTGGCCCTTGCGCGGATCGTCATCTATTTTTGTGGTCTTCAGTCCCGACCAGCGCCCATCCAGCCAGTCGGCCTTGTTGGGCTTGTAGTTGTCGGAGGCTTCGAAATCGTCTTCAAGCCTGCTGCGGAAGGACGCCTTCATTTCGGTATATTCAGTCTCGCTGATCGAGCCTTCATCGATCAGTCGCTGGGCATAAAGCTGCGCCACGGGCGTGTGCTTTGAAATCCGGCGATACATGACAGGTTGGGTAAACGCTGGCTCATCCGCCTCGTTGTGGCCAAACCGGCGATAGCAGAACATGTCGATGACCACCGGATGTCCGAACGTCTGACGGAATTCCGTCGCGATCTTGGCAGCATAGACAACAGCTTCTGGGTCGTCCCCGTTTACATGGAAAATCGGTGCCTCGATCATCTTTGCCACGTCTGACGGATATGGCGACGACCGCGCCCAGATCGGGCTGGTGGTGAAACCGATCTGGTTGTTGATGATAAAGTGAAGCGATCCGCCCGACCGGTGGCCCTTCAGGCCCGACAGGCCGAAACATTCCGCCACCACACCCTGGCCCGCAAACGCGGCATCGCCATGGATCAGAAGCGGCATGACCTTGGAGCGGTCCCGGCCAAGCTGATCCTGTTTGGCGCGCGACTTGCCGAGCACCACGGGATCGACGATCTCGAGATGAGACGGATTGGCCGTCAGCGACAAATGAACCTTGTTGTTGTCAAACTCCCGGTCAGACGACGAACCCAGGTGATACTTCACATCACCGGAGCCTTCGACTTCTTCGGGCGTAGACGAGCCACCTTTGAACTCGTGGAAAATCGCCGTGTAGGGCTTGCCCATCACATTGGCCAGCACGTTGAGCCGGCCCCGGTGCGCCATGCCGAGCACAATGTCGCTGACGCCCATATTGCCGCCACGCTTGATGATCTGCTCAAGCGCCGGCACGATTGATTCACCACCATCCAGGCCAAACCGCTTGGTGCCGGTGTATTTCACATTGAGATAGGCTTCGAAGCCTTCCGCCTCGATGAGCTTGTTGAGAATGGCCTTCTTGCCGGGGACCGTGAACTCGATGGATTTGCCGGGGCCCTCGATGCGTTCCTGCAACCATGCCTTGTGGCGCGGATCGGACATGTGCATGAACTCGACAGCCATGGTCGAGCAGTAGGTCGCTTTCAGAATGGTGATGATCTGGTTGATGGTGGCACGTTCCAGGCCAAGCACGTTATCGATGAAGATTTCGCGATCGAGGTCTTCGGGTCCGAACCCGTATGATGCCGGATCAAGCTCGGGATGTGGTTGTTTTTCACGCAGATTCAGCGGATCAAGATCCGCGATCAGGTGCCCACGCATGCGGTAGGCGCGGATCATCATCAGGGCGCGCACTGAGTCCAGCGTTGCCTTGCGGAGGCCTTCCACATCAAGCGCGTCGCCGGATCTGGCCGCTTTTCCCGCCAGTTTGCCGCCAACAGCCTGTTCAACTGCAGGCCAGTCGCCGTCCAGCACAGACACCATTTCGCCGTTGAGCGGCTGCGGCCAGTCGGGCCGGGCCCAGCTCGGACCATCAGCTTTAGCGGCAACGTCCGCCGGATCATCTCCGAGGTTGGCGAAAAAATCCTGCCATCCGGGATCGACCGAATTCGGGTTGCGCTCGTAAGCAGCTTGCAGTTGTTCGATGAATTGGGCGTTTCCGCCGTAAAGGAATGACGTTTGTTCGAACACGTCGTTCGCGTCTGTTTTGGCCATGTTACCTACTCTGCCGGGCAAAACCTGCAGTGAGCCTTGATGAAATTGCCTTGGCGTGAACTCAAAACAATCCACGCCAAGTCAACATAGCCGTTTTTGCTACGCTTTCAACCGCTGAGCGAGTGTTTTGCCTAACGTGGCCGGAGAATCTGCAATTGCGATACCTGCGGCGCGCATTGCCTCGATCTTGTCTTCGGCTCCACCCTTGCCGCCGGAGATCACCGCGCCGGCATGACCCATGGTCCGGCCGGGAGGCGCGGTCCGGCCCGCAATGAACCCTGCGACCGGTTTGGCACGGCCTTTCTTCGCTTCGTCGGCAATGAACTGGGCGGCGTCTTCTTCTGCAGAACCACCGATTTCGCCGATCATGATGATTGACTTGGTTTCATCGTCGGCCAGGAACATCTCGAGCACGTCAATGAACTCCGTACCCTTGACCGGATCGCCGCCAATGCCGACCGCGGTGGTCTGGCCCAGTCCTTCATTGGTTGTCTGGAAAACCGCTTCATAGGTCAGCGTGCCGGAGCGCGACACCACGCCGACCGATCCCTTGGAAAAGATGTTGCCGGGCATGATGCCGATCTTGCATTCGTCAGGCGTCAGTATCCCGGGGCAATTCGGTCCAACAAGGCGCGAGTTTGATTTTTCGAGCCGCGCCTTCACTTTCACCATATCCATCACAGGCACACCTTCGGTGATGCACACGATGAGCGGGATTTCGGCATCGATTGCCTCGATGATCGCAGCGCCTGCGCCAGCCGGCGGCACATACACAACCGATGCATCGGCGCCGGTTGCCTGCCTGCCTTCAGCTACACTGGCAAAAACCGGCAGCGTCTCGCCGCCCTGGCCTGTCCATGTTTCACCACCCTTTTTCGGATGGATCCCGCCCACCATCTGCGTGCCATGATAGGCAAGCGCCTGTTCGGTATGGAACGTGCCGGTCTTGCCGGTCAGCCCCTGCACGAGAACTTTGGTGGTCTTGTCGATAAGAATGGACATCGCTTCACTTCTTTCTGTCGTTCGGCACTTCAAGACAGAAGCGCCGGGCACTAGGGCTGAGGCCCTATTTTGCCTTTGCCAAAATCGTCACGTTCAACAATCCGGTTTCCCCGGCCGCCGCTGCCTTGGAAATCAGGAACACCTTGTAGTTCTCGTTACCGCCGGCCCATGTCGTGGTTCTGAATTCACCGTCAGGCACATCCTTGCTGGCAGGCTCCTTGCCGGCCAGCTTCTGCATGCCTTCCGACACCTTCACCGCATCACTGGCGCCGTCGAGCACAAGCGTGCATGACGTTGCTGTACCGTCGGCGAAATCAGGAAATGTCTGCTTGAACTTGTCGCTGACCGCAGTGCGCACCACGCCCAGCCGGAAGAAATTCTTGCCGACCTGGACATCCCAGCCTTCCAGAACTTCCGGGTTCGCATCCGGGGAAAACGGCTTCAGGTCGGTCTTCTCCAGCGCCTGCCAGGCCAGCCTGGTGGCCATGTCGCGAATGGCGCCGATCGACGGCACCTGCGAATAACAGACCTTGTTGAACACGAAGACCGGATCGGCCTCATCATCAACCGGGCCCTGGGCACGCGCATCCGATACCGTTGCCTGCATGACGGCCAGGCCGGTGGCTGCCACCAGCGCAAGCTTGCGAAACTTGAATGTCATGTCGGCGATCAACCCTTCACAGCCTTGACGATTTTCTGGGCGGCATCGTCCAGGTCGTCGGCGGCAATAACGTTCAGCCCGCTCTGGTTGATGATGTCCTTGCCTTTCTTGACATTGGTGCCTTCCAGCCGGACCACCAGCGGCACCTGCAGGCCAACTTCCTTGACGGCGGTGACGACGCCTTCGGCGATCACGTCACAACGCATGATACCGCCGAAGATATTCACGAGAATGCCCTTCACCTGCGGGTCGGAGGTGATGATCTTGAACGCCGCGGTTACCTTTTCGGTGGTGGCGCCACCGCCCACATCCAGGAAGTTGGCAGGTGATGCACCATACAGCTTGATGATATCCATGGTCGCCATGGCAAGGCCTGCGCCGTTCACCATGCAGCCGATATCTCCATCCAGCGCGATATAGGCGAGGTCGAATTTCGACGCCTCGACTTCCTTGTCGTCTTCTTCAGTCAGATCACGCAGTTCGGCCAGGTCGGGATGGCGGAATTCCGCATTGCCGTCGAACGACACCTTGGCATCCAGCACCCGCAGGTGTCCGTCACCGAGCACCACCAGCGGGTTGACCTCGAGCAGGCTCATGTCGGTTTCGGTAAATGCCTTGTACAGGGTTGGAAACAGCGTCTGGCCGTCTTCGCGTGCAGCACCTTCCAGCTTCAGACCGTCGCAAAGCCTGGCAACGTCCGCATCGGTGATGCCGGCGATCGGGTCAATGGCGACGTTGATGATTTTCTCAGGCGTTTCTTCCGCAACGGCCTCAATGTCCATACCGCCTTCGGTCGATACCACGAAGGCCACCTGGCCAACGGTGCGATCCACCAGAATAGACAGGTAAAGCTCGCGGGCAATGTCGGCACCATCTTCGATGTAAAGCCGGTTGACCTGCTTGCCGGCCGGGCCGGTCTGCTTGGTGACAAGGGTGTTGCCCAGCATTTCGGCTGCATTGCTGATCACGTCCTCGACCGACTTGACCACCCGTACACCGCCAGCGGCATCGGCGCCCAGTTCCTTGAAGCGACCCTTGCCACGCCCGCCGGCATGAATCTGCGACTTGACTACCCACACAGGTCCGGGAAGCGACCTGGCCGCTGCTTCGGCCTCTTCCGGCTTCATGATCGGCACTCCATCGGAGACCGATACGCCAAATGTTTTCAACAGCGCCTTGGCCTGATATTCATGAATGTTCATCTTGTTTCAGTCCCGTTTGAGTGTCTGCCCGTGAGCTGGATCAGGTTTGTCACTTGCAGATCAGGATGAGTTTGGTTGGATCAACCGAAATCATGAACCTGATCGCTCTCCAAGTGTTAGAGCAACTTCATGGGTTCATTCGAACCCTTGCCGCTCTAGTGAACAACGAAAACGCAACGCAGCAAAGCCCTTTGGCATCCCATCTGCCGAAAAGCCCCGGGCGTTGCGCTGATATCCGTCAGGCCAGATCAGGCGCAATCTGCTTGGCCGCATCCATCAGGCCATGCACCGCATTGATGGAGTTCTTGAGCTCCGCCTTTTCTGCAGCATCGAGCTTGATTTCCACGATCCTCTCGATTCCCCCGGCACCGATCACCGTGGGCACACCGACATAAAGATCCGTCAGTCCATACTGGCCGGTCAGATGAGCCGCACACGGCAATACGCGCTTCTTGTCTTTCAGAAAGCTTTCCGCCATCGCGATTGCCGATGCCGCAGGCGCGTAATAGGCAGAACCGGTCTTGAGCAGACCGACGATTTCGGCGCCGCCGTCACGGGTACGCTGGACGATGGCGTCGATCTGTTTCTGTGTCGACCATTTCATCTTGATCAGATCCGGCACCGGAATACCGGCAACGGTCGAATACCGGACCAGCGGCACCATGGTATCGCCGTGCCCGCCCAGCACAAAGGCGGTCACGTCTTCAACCGACACCTTGAATTCTTCAGCCAGGAAGTAGCGGAACCTGGCCGAGTCGAGCACACCGGCCATGCCCACCACCATGTTGGCAGGCAGGCCTGAATATTTCTGCAGGGCCCAGACCATGACGTCGAGCGGGTTGGTGATGCAGATCACAAATGCCTTTGGTGCGTATTTCTTGATACCTGCGCCAACCTGGCTCATCACCTTCAGGTTGATTTCCAGCAGGTCGTCGCGGCTCATGCCGGGCTTGCGCGGCACGCCGGCGGTGACAATCACCACATCGGCACCCTTGATGCCTTCGTACTTGTTGACGCCGGTCATATGCGCGTCGAAACCGTCAACCGGCGAGCTTTCCGCCAGATCAAGTGCCTTGCCCTGCGGCATGCCTTCGACAATGTCGAAAATCACCACATCACCAAGTTCCTTGAGGCCGGCCATGTGGGCCAGCGTTCCGCCGATCATGCCACCGCCGATAAGAGCAATTTTGTTACGCGCCATTGTGCGTTCCCCTGTGTGTTATGCGAACCGGTCCCGGCATTCGGCCGTGCCGGCATGTTCCGGCATTAAGACCGCAGTGCGAAGAAACCTGTTCGCCAGTGCGAAAGATGGCCGTGTACTAAACCCTAGCCGGGCTGACCGCAAGTAACTAGCACACCGCAATTGGTCTATACGCCCAGATGGAGCGAAAAATCAGCCGGCAACTGCATCCGGGGCCTGCTGCCACCATTGCGCAGACTGCATTTCCGTCAGCCTTGAAACGGTACGGGCGAACTCAACCGGGGTATCGGCGTACCGGTATATGCCCTGCGGCGGGGTATCGGCACTGATCACCACCCGTGCATGGGCGTCATAGAGCGTGTCGATCAGATTGATGAAACGCCGCGCGGCATTGCCCTGTGCTTCGCTCAGTTCACGCACACCTTCTATGAACACAACCTTGTAGGTGTCTGCGATCGCCAGATAGTCGGCTGCACCCAGCGGCTTGTCGCACAGGTCGGAGAACGTGAACCAGGCCGCTCCCCTGGCCGCCTGCGGCACCGGCAGTACCCGTCCCTGCACCTGCAATTCGCCCGGTACGCCGGCATCAAGGCCCGTCACCTTGCGCCACAGCAGTTTCAGACGCGCCAGCGAACCGGGGCCCAGCGGGCAGAAATAAACCTCTTCACCAGACAGTTTTTCCAGCCTGTAGTCTGACGGCCCGTCCAGTTGAATGACATCGAACCGGGACTTGATGAACGCGATGAAAGGCTCGAACAGTTTGCGGTTCAGCCCGTTGCGATAAAGCTCATCGGGTGGAATGTTGGACGTCGCCACGATGACACATCCGGCCTTGTGCAGTGCCTCGAACAGGCGGCCCAGGATCATGGCGTCGGTTATGTCCTTGACCTGAAACTCGTCCAGGCACAGCACGCTCGCCTCGCCAGCGATGGTTCTGGCGACGGAGGCAATGGGATCCGCATCGGCGTCGATCAGTCCCTTGTCCTGATCCTTGCGGTAGGCGTGAATATCACGATGGACTTCCTGCATGAACGCATGAAAGTGAATGCGGCGTTTGGTCCTTGGCGTTATGGCATCATGGAACAGGTCCATGACCAGGGTTTTTCCCCGTCCGACATCGCCCCAGATATAGACACTGTGCGGCACAGCCTCGGAAGGCTTGCGTTTGAACAGCCATGCCAGCCCCTTTGCAGGAGCAGGCGGGCCATAACCGTCCAGTTGCAGGGCCAGCGCATCCAGCCGCTTGAGGACAGCAAGCTGACCTGCATCCGGCTCCAGCCTGTCGTCTGCAATCAGGTTTCTGTAACGGGTGGATGGTCGCCTGGGCATTGTCAACCGCGGTGGATTACGAAAGCACACCACTGGTAACGTGCCGGCTCAAGGTGTTCAACCCTGCGTAGGAAAAATCATCCGAGGCTCGGCCAGTAGGTGACCGCCGCCGCGCCATGCAGCACCACCAGAGACAGGTAGGCCGCGCACATGACGGATGCCCGGTATGGCTTCATCAGGGCAATGTCGTCCCTTGCCGGGCCCAGCCGGGTACTCTGGAAAAACGCAACCACGGCAATGGCAACCAGGACCGGGTTGTGCAGAACCACACCGCCGATTGCCACGATGCCGGCCACCGCGAACATCGCGGTACGCACATGTTTCGGCAGGAATGACTGCATCACCGCGCGCAACACGCGCCCGCCGTCAAGCGGGAACACCGGCAACAGGTTCAAAAGATTGAGCCCGCCGGCGATGGCCGCCATCACATAGGCGAATTGCACAACTTGTGGTGAACTGACCTGCCAGACGCTGACCATGATGGCCGGTATCAACGCAATGACCGATAATCCCGCCCCCATGATTGCACAAAACGCATCGTCTGCCAGTCTGAGGTGGGGAACACGCGACACCGCAACACCGCCCAGAAACGGAATGAAGATAATCTTGCCCCATGGCTGGCCGATCATGCGGAACGAAATCAGGTGACCGAGTTCATGCAGAACGAGCAGGCCGACGAAGATGGCACCGATTTCCCAGCCCAGCAGCAGCGAAAATGCGGCGGCCGTAGCCAGCAGGGAAGCGCCGGAAATCACGGCGGATGTCCAGCCGTTCGATCCCTTCGGTTTGGCGTTGCCGGTTTCAGTCCAGCTCTTGAGCCGGGCAAGCATTGAGGCGGCATCCATGTGCGCCAGTGCAAATCCTGTTATTGAGCGCGGCCCCCAGGTTTCACGGAAAGTGACCCTGGTTCCGTTTTCCTGCGGTTCAAGGTCAATGTCACGCTCCAGCAACCGGTCATTCTTCTGTGCGCTGTCGATACCGGTACGCCGCACCTTGATGGATTTTCCGGGTTCACGTTCAAGTATTTCAAACTGCAGATCCCAGGCGACCTTGCTGCCGTCGTCGCGCCTGAGCGAGTAGAACAAGCGGACATGGCCGTCATCATTGGTTTCGGCGTGGTCGAAATGCTGTTGCCATGAAAAGTCGCCGGACAGATAGTCAATGGAGGTCCATATCTCCTGCGCTGGCCGGTTTATCAGGATGCTCCGATTCAGCCGGACCGGCCGCCGCCAGTTGAAAACAAGCAGCATCGACACTGCTGCCACTACAGCAACAAGCACAAAAACCCAGTTCGCCATGTCGTATCCGTCCCAGTACCCGGTAATTCCGGCGATCAGAATCGCACGCGGGACGTTAACGATACGTCACGAAGTCGACTGCAGCACTGCCAACCGCCGGGATGGCGGCTTCGGATTGCGATCATGCTGAACAAAACCTTAAACCGGAACAGCCGCAGACTGTTGTCCGCGGCTGGCCTGGTATTCCTGCAATCGCAAGGCCGGTCGGCGCTAATTCATGGTTGGAATGGAAAATTCCGCCCCGTCCTTGATACCTGACGGCCAGCGCGAGGTAACGGTTTTGGTGCGGGTGTAGAAGCGCACTGAATCCGGGCCGTGCTGGTTCAGATCGCCGAATGACGACTTTTTCCAGCCGCCGAACGTGTAATAGGCCAGCGGCACCGGGATCGGCACGTTGACGCCAACCATGCCGATATTGATGCGGTCGGCAAAATCACGCGCCGCATCGCCGTCGCGGGTGTAGATCGCAACACCATTGCCGTATTCATGGCTCATCGGCAGATCAAGTGCTTCTTCGTAAGTCTTGGCGCGCACCACCGACAGCACGGGACCGAATATCTCTTCCTTGTAGATGCGCATGTCCTTGGTCACATTGTCGAACAGGCAACCGCCCATGAAGTAGCCGTTTTCGTAGCCCTGCATCTTGAAGTCACGGCCGTCCACGGCAAGTGTAGCGCCTTCATTGATGCCAACTTCGACATAGTCGCGAATCCGGTCCAGCGCCTGGCCGGTCACCACGGGGCCGTAATCCGCCTCGCGGTCTGTTGACGGGCCAATGCGCAGGTTCTCGACCCGCGGCATCAGCTTGCTGACCAGCCGGTTTGCGGTTTCCTCACCGACCGGAACCGCGACCGAGATGGCCATGCAGCGTTCCCCGGCCGACCCGTAGCCGGCGCCGATCAGCGCATCGACCGCCTGGTCCATGTCCGCATCGGGCATGATGATCATGTGGTTTTTCGCCCCGCCGAAGCACTGGACCCGCTTTCCGGCCGCACAGCCGCGCGAATAGACATATTCAGCAATCGCGGTTGAGCCGACAAACCCGACGGCCTGGATGTCCTCGTCGTCAAGGATCGCATCAACCGAGGTCTTGTCGCCATTGACCACATTCAGGATACCTGCGGGAAGTCCGGCTTCAATCATCAGTTCGGCCAGCCGCATCGGCACGGATGGATCACGCTCGGACGGTTTCAGGACGAATGCGTTGCCGCATGCAATGGCAGGCGCGAACTTCCACATCGGGATCATCGCGGGGAAATTGAACGGTGTGATGCCGGCGGTCACGCCAAGCGCCTGACGCATGGAGTAAATGTCGATGCCGGGACCTGCATTCTGGGTGTACTCGCCCTTCAGCAGATGCGGTATGCCGGTGGCAAATTCACAAACCTCGATGCCGCGCTGAATATCCCCATGACTGTCAGGTATGGTCTTGCCGTGTTCCGAAGACAGCATCTGGGCCAGCTCTTCCTTTTCGGCATTCACCAGTTCGACAAACTTCGCCATGACCCGGGCACGCCGCTGCGGGTTTGTCGCTGCCCACGCCGGCTGGGCCGCCTTGGCGTCCGCAACAGCCGTTTTCAGCTCGGCTTCGCTGGCCAGAGCGACCTTCGCCTGAACTTCGCCCGTGTTCGGGTCGAATACATCGGCAAACCGACCCGATGTTCCCGCAACCAGTTTGCCGCCGATGAAGTGACCGATTTCCTTGACCATACTCTGCACATACCCGCCCGCTGTGAGCGAACAGCTCCCTTGAATTTGTGGTTTCAATCTGCGCGGAACCTAATCAGCCCGCCAGAGTTAGGCAAGCGTCAGTTTGCCTGATTTTACGGCAGCACAATTGCGGCAATCACATTATCACTTTTTGTTGCAACGCAACAATTCGGCCTTTTCCATGCTGCAATGCAACACTACATTATCGTCAGCAGTTCAGTGATTCAAACGGGCGACTGAAAAGGATCATACCATGACAATGCATTCCACCGTGCTGGATAAGGCAACCGCCATTACAATCCGCAGGCTTTGGAGCAGCGAGCAGAACTTGTTCAGAAGCCATTTCGACCGGCTCGATCCTGCTTCGCGGGCCTTGCGCTTCGGCGCTCCGGTTCACGACAGCTTCCTTGATATCTACACACGTTCGGCATTCTCGAACGGCAATATGGTGTTCGGCGCCTTTGTGGACGGTGAATTGCTGGGTGTGGGCGAGATTAAACTGCTGGCCAACAGTTTGCCGATTCGCGCAGAAGCGGCGTTTTCCGTTGTGCCGGAATGGCAGGACAAGGGCGTCGGCGATGCCCTGTTTGCCCGCATTGTGGCGGCCCTTCAGAACCGCGGCGTCCGCTCGGTGCTTTTGTGGTGCAGATCATCGAACCACCGCATGCGCCACCTGGCTGACAAGCACAATGCCGAGCTGAACTTTGCAGATGGCGATGAAGCCTGCGGCGAAGTCCGCCTGCCCTGGCCGATGCCATCGTCGATCATCGAGGAAGTCTATGGCGAGGCGATCTGCTATACGAACTCGCTGCTGCAGAACAACTGGCTCAAGCCAGGCTCGCCCTGAGGCGTGCATGTGAAGATCTGATAGCCGTTTGAAGGCTCACAACCTGTCTGTCGAAATCAGGCGAAAGTCAGCTGAGCGGCCTAAGCGGACATCGAGAAAAGTAACATCGGGAACTCCCAGGCACCGCTTCTTATGCAACACCATTGCGACAATGAGAGATGAACCCGGGTCTTGACGACATTCTGTTCATCCAGGCGTCAACAGCCGGCAGCAAAGGGCGTTGCATCGGCGTGAGTTCCCACCGGTTGGTGGATAGGCCCAGAACAATGTCTGCCAATGTAAAATTGTCACCGCACACAAAAGGGCCTGATTGATGCAAGTGCATATCGAGCAATGACATCGCGGAATTCCATGCGTGAATGCTCCTCTCTTGATTCTCCAGGTCCTGAAAATCCGGATGCTCTCTCACACGTCCCATGAATGCCGCTCGCCACGCAGCGTTTAGCTCAGTGGACTGCCAATCCATCCATGACTCGACAACCGCTCGTAAATCCGGTTGCTGCGGCAGAAGATCGGTTCTTTCTTCCCTGGCTGCCAGGTACCTGCAGATTGCATTCGATTCGGACAGCACCAGGCCACCATCAACAAGTACCGGAACCAACCCCTTTGGATTCAGCTTGAGGAACTCCGGAGCCGTCGTCTTTCGGGTGTTCCCGCCCCAGTCTTCGCACTGCGGTGCCAATTCCAGTTCGGAACAGGTCCACAATACTTTTCTGACATTTATCGAGTGTTTCTGCCCTAGAAGCCTCATTTTTTGACTATTGGAGTTTGCCGAAAGCAACGCAAGTAAAATGACCGCTCAGGGCTCAGAGCTGCCCAATAGCGTGTTCGCTCACGTCACATGCCCCGACCCTAAATCGCCACTCCAGGCACCCAGGCATAACCGTCATCATCAAGGATAACCGCTTCGCGCAGCCCGTGCGGTTTGTCTTCAGCACCCGCAAGGACCGTCCAGCCACCGGCACGCGCGGCTGCCTCCGCCTGGTCCGGGTTCACGCCATAGGCTCTCAGTTCGGCACCAGCGCCGCGACCCTGCGCCTGCGTGGCAATGCCGTAAAGAACATTGGTCTTGTAGGTGTGGTCGGCATGGATCATCCAGACCGACCCGCTCAGCGAGAACACTGAAAAATCGCCGCTGTGATGCAGAACTTTCGCCCCCAGCACCGCAACTGCAAAGTCGCGATGCCTTGAGGTGTCGCTGACAAGCAGGTTGAAACCGACGCCGGGTCCGAGCGAGTGCCCGAACTCGACAGCATCCATGAACGGTTCCGCTGGCGTGGTTTCTTTGGTCATCTGCCGAGAAATTCACAAATCGTGGCGCGAAGAGCGAACTAACCCGCCGCGCTTACCCGACCGCCGTCTTCAGTGCCGTCATAGCAGACTTCGCAAGGCCCAATCTGATCCGGTGAGGCAATACCGCTCTTGCGCAATGAGAGCAGGAACAGCACCGCGGCATTGGCAACAATGTCAGACAGGTCTGCCGAGGCAATTTCGCTTTCAAACGCGCGTGACAGACGCCCCGCCGCACGGCGGCAATAGTCGGCCGCATCCACGTCGGAAATTGTCTTGCAGGCTTCCCATTCGCGCTGCAACTGGTCACGCGGCACTTCCGCCAGCAGGCAGTCCTCAATCAGAAGCGGCATACTGCCCCGCCCGACAATGCTGGAATAGGGGCTTTTTTCACACTGCTCGGACGGATAGGCAACCGTCACGGGCGGTGTTGAACTGGCTGTATCTACGGATAAAGCGGTATTCTGCATGTGTTTCGTGTCCTTGACTGACTGACTGCATCAATCCCGAGTCGCGTTGAACTCCTGTTCGGTAAAATTGCAGCAACCAGATTGACATTCAGTTAACCATGGCCGTTTTCGTCATTGCGGCAGATGATGGCCTGCTCTGGACAAATCACCTAACAGGCTCAGCGGCAGGCGGCATTCGAAGCTGCCGGCGGCATAGGGCGCCAGTTCGTAAGGGGAGAAATGCACCCGGGCACCATCCGCATTGAATGTCCAGGAAGACAGGTTGCCCGCAGCCGCCAGGATGGACTTCTCGTATTCGGGGAAAAACATCTGCTTCAGCTGCGCCTTGTCGAGCGCTTCGTCTGCACCATGGCCGTAAAGCCGGTTTTCGCAGGCCTCTGCCAGTTCAGTTTTCGCCTCCGGTGAAAACAGCTTGTCATAGGTAAGCTCGCCGGTTTGCGGGCTGACATTGATGGCGGAAAAGACCGAGTTGCCGTGGGCGCCGCCATCATAGCGCCAGGTCTGCACCAGTGCCGACACCAGGTTTGGCGCCGCATATTCCAGGGTGATCGACTGATTGTAGCTGAGCTGTCCGGCAGTCTCGAAGTCGATCTTTTCGGTAAACGGCGCCTGGTTGACCAGATCATCCACGGCCTTGTTGAATGACACTTCTCCGGCCCTGTCGGGAGCAGCAAACCGGACACCGGCGATTTCAACCTCATAGGCCGTCTTTGATCCCGCCTGCACCTCGGCAAACGGTACCATGGTGGCACCGCTTCCCGGCCCCGTCTTCGGTGTCGCTGCAATAACAAGGGTCCGCTGGGCGGTTTGCTGCAGCAGGCAGGCAACCCGTTCAGCCTCACTGCCGTAACCGCAGCGCGCATCACGGGTCTTCAGCCAGGCGCGCTGGTTTTTCCGAAGCGTCTTGAACTCCGCCTCGTCGAGTAATTCGCGCACCTTGCCCCACGCCCGGCCAAGATCATCATCTGCCTGCTTCAGCGTGGCGTCTGAACAGATCAGTTTTTCAGTTTCGGTATTTGCTTTGGCGCAATCAAACGCATGCGCTGTTGAGGATACCGACAAAACCAGGAATAGGACCAAAATCGACAGGCAACGCATTTCCGTAACACTCCAGCAGACCAACAATATTATCAGTCTATTGCAGTTTCAGTGTTCGCGAAACGTCTACACCCGGCGCTCGACCATCATCTTCTTGATCTCCGCGATCGCCTTTGCCGGGTTCAATCCCTTCGGACACGCCTTGGAGCAGTTCATGATGGTGTGGCATCGGTACAGCCGGAACGGATCTTCCAGATTGTCGAGCCGCTCGCCGGTGGCCTCGTCACGTGAATCAATCAGCCAGCGATAGGCCTGCAACAGGATGGCTGGTCCGAGATAGCGGTCACCGTTCCACCAGTAGGACGGACACGATGTCGAACAGCACGCGCATAAGATGCACTCATACAGCCCGTCGAGTTTTTCGCGGTCCTGGTGCGACTGCTTCCATTCGGTTCTCGGTTGCGGCGATTCGGTCTTGAGCCATGGTTCGATGGAGTGGTGTTGCGCGTAAAACCGCGACAGGTCAGGCACCAGATCCTTGACCACCGGCATGTGCGGCAGTGGATAAATCCGGACGTCACCATCGACCTCATCGATGCCGCGGGTACAGGCAAGCGTGTTGGTGCCGTCGATGTTCATTGCACACGACCCGCAAATGCCTTCACGGCACGAGCGCCTGAAGGTCAGGGTCGGATCAATCTCGTTCTTGATCTTGATCAGCGCATCGAGAACCATCGGCCCGCAGTCATCCAGGTCGATCGTGTAGGTGTCGACCTGCGGATTGGAGTCATCATCCGGGCTCCAGCGATACACCTTGAATTCGCGGGTGCGATTGGCCCCTTGCGGTCTCGGCCACACCTTGCCTTCACCAACCTTGGAGTTCTTTGGAAGTACCAGTTCAACCATGTTTTTCTTATCCCGTAGCCTTAAGCCCTAGTAGACGCGCGCTTTTGGCGCGATCTTCTTGGGGTCGATGCCGCCTTCGGCAGGTGTTGTGAGCGGTTCGGTATGCACCGGACGATAATCCAGCCTGACCTTGCCCTTGTCATCAACCCACGACAGCGTGTGCTTGCGCCAGTTCTTGTCGTCACGCCCGTCATAGGGGCCTGCCTTGTAGTCTTCGCGCGCGTGCGCGCCGCGGCTTTCCTTGCGCGCTTCGGCTGAGTAAACCGTGGTGATGGCGCTTACCATAAGGTTTTCAAGTTCCAGTGTTTCAACCAGGTCTGAATTCCAGATCATCGACCTGTCGGTTACCTTCAGGTCGGACATTTTCTGCCATGTCGCGTCAAGCCGCTCGCAACCCTGGGCCAGGGTCTCCTGGGTGCGGAACACAGCCGCGTCTTCCTGCATGGCGCGCTGCATCTCAAGCCTCAGGGTTGCGGTCGGCACCGAGCCCGACGCATGACGCACGCCGTCAAATCGGCTCATGATCCTGTCGGCGGCCGCTTCATTGATGGCCGGCACCGGTTCGTCACGGTCGACCACCTTGCCGGCCCTGATCGCGGCAGCGCGGCCAAACACCACCAGGTCGATCAGTGAATTCGATCCCAGGCGGTTGGCGCCGTGTACCGACGCACATCCCGCTTCGCCGACAGCCATCAGGCCCGGCTGGATGGCATCGGGATCCTTGCTGGTCGGGTTGAGAACCTCGCCCCAGTAATTGGTTGGAATGCCGCCCATATTGTAGTGCACCGTGGGCAGAACCGGGATCGGTTCGCGGGTCAGGTCCGCACCGGCAAAAATCTTGGCGCTCTCGGAAATGCCGGGCAGACGCTCGGCCAGAACCGCCGGGTCAAGATGGTCGAGGTGCAGGTGGATGTGGTCCTTGTCCTTGCCGACACCGCGGCCTTCGCGAATTTCCATTGTCATGCAGCGCGACACCACATCGCGCGAGGCCAGGTCCTTGGCATTGGGCGCATAGCGTTCCATGAAACGTTCGCCCTCGGAATTGGTCAGATAACCACCCTCGCCGCGCGCGCCTTCGGTGATCAGGCAACCCGCGCCATAAATTCCTGTCGGGTGGAACTGTACGAACTCCATGTCCTGCAGCGGCAGGCCGGCGCGCGCCGCCATGCCGTTGCCGTCACCGGTGCAGGTATGCGCTGACGTTGCCGAGAAGTACGACCGGCCATAACCACCTGTGGCCAGAACCACCATTTTGGCGGCAAACCGGTGCACGGTGCCGTCTTCCAGGTTCCATGCCACCACACCGGTGCAGACACCGTCGTCGGACATGATCAGATCGATGGCGAAATACTCGATGAAGAACTCTGCATTGTTCTTCAGGCTTTGCCCGTACAGCGTGTGCAGAATGGCATGCCCGGTCCGGTCAGCCGCCGCGCAGGTACGCTGCACCGGGGGACCCTCGCCAAAGTTCTGCATATGCCCGCCGAACGGGCGCTGGTAGATTTTGCCCTCTTCGGTCCGGCTGAACGGCACACCATAGTGCTCAAGTTCATAAACCGCCGCCGGTGCTTCACGTGCCAGGTACTCCATGGCATCGGTGTCGCCGAGCCAGTCGGATCCCTTCACGGTATCATACAAGTGCCACTGCCAGTGATCAGGGCCCATATTGTGCAGGCTGGCAGCGATGCCGCCCTGGGCGGCCACCGTGTGCGACCGTGTCGGGAACACCTTGGAAATACAGGCAGTCCTGAGGCCCTGCTCGGCCATGCCCAGCGTGGCTCGAAGACCGGCACCGCCGGCACCGACAACAACCACGTCGAATTGGTGGTCGATATATGTGTATGCGTTCGTCGCAGCCATGTGCCGGTCAGCCTCCGAAGGAAATCTTGAGTACGGCGAACAGGCCGGTCAGGGCCACCGCCAGTGAGAAGAAGGTGTTGCCAAGTAGGCAGATCAGCTTGCTGCCTTCACCGTGTATGTAATCTTCGATAACAACCTGCATGCCGAGCCGCATGTGCCAGGTGATCGAGATGATGGTGAACACCAGCATCAGTGCAACCAGCGGGTTGGCCAGCGCTTCAGCCATTTCAGCACGATCTGCTCCTACCTTGGAAACGCAGAACCATGCCAGAAAGATCACCAGTGGAATGTTGGCAATCGCCGTCAGCCGCTGGTGCCAGAAATGCTCCGTGCCGGATTTGGCCGACCCCAGCCCGCGCACCTTGCTCAATGGCGTTCTCATGCTCATGTCCGCTTACCTCGCCGCATAGGCTGCGATCCAGATCAGCAGCGTTAATATGACCGATCCGGCAATGGTCGCCCGCGCCATCCACTCGATCTTGACCAGATCGAAACCGCGGCCGGTATCCCACAAAAGATGCCGCATTCCGCCAAGCGCGTGGTGCACCAGCGCCCAGGTAAAGCCGAACAGCGCCAGGCGCCCGAACCATGAACCGATGAAGCCCTGAACAAAATCAAAATAGCTTTGCGAATGGGCCGCGGAAAACAGCCACCACACAAACAATGCCATACCGAAATACAGGCCCATGCCGGTTATCCGGTGTACAATCGACATCGTCATGGTGAGCATCGGTTTGTAGATGCTCAGATGCGGAGAGAGCGGTCGCTCTTTCATTGGTGACTTCGCCATTCGGATTGTCCCTGGTAATGTCGTCTGGGCAGGATTGCTACTGTCATACTATGTGCAGCGTAACGCACGCAATGCGCTGTTGGTTTAATTCCATACCGTGTCAGTACATCCCATTATGGCCTGATCGGCATCAACACCCAGTAGTCGAGGTCAAGAATGGCCCCGTCATCCCCGGTTTCCGGAAACGAACTGCATGGCGCATCCTTTGTCGCGACCGTGCGCAACCGCAAGGCTCCCACATCGTCGCGGCCATCCAGCCGCGCCGTATCGCGTACTTCAGACCAGCTGAAAACCGTTTCACCGGCAAACAGGGGCGCCACATGCGCCCCGCCGTTGATGGCTGCGATGTGGAACGCGTTGGCCAGGCCGTTGAATGACAGGGCGCGGGCCAGCGAAATCACATGCCCGCCATAGATCAGCCGGCGGCCAAACCGTCCCTGGCCTTCGGTATACTGGTTGAAATGCACTTTTGCGGTGTTCTGGTACAGTCTCGTTGCCAGCATGTGCTCGGCTTCCTCCACCGTCATGCCGTCGACATGATCAATGCGCTCTCCTGCCTGATAGTCGTCCCAGAAATAGTCGGAACCGGAAAGGCCGGCATCCCAGTTGGCCGGATCAATCACCGGACATGCACCACCCAGATGGGCCGGTGATACGTGATCCGGCAGTTCCGGCACCACCGGATCCGGCGCGTTCGATGCCGCATCCCGTTTGCGCACCATGACCCAGCGCACAAACTCAAGCACCGGCTCGCCATGCTGGTTCATGCCTGTCGAACGCACATAGACCACACCGGTCTTGCCGTTTGAATTCTGTTTCACGCCGATGACTTCGGATTGCGAATTAAGCGTGTCTCCGGCAAACACCGGTTTCAGAAAACGGCAGTCCGCATAACCCAGATTGGCCACGGCATTGAGGGAAATATCCGGCACGGTCTTGCCGAAAACAATGTGGAACACCAGCATGTCGTCCAGTGGAGCTTCGGCATATCCTATCGCTTTGGCGAACGCGGCCGACGACTGCACGGCGCAGCGCATCCCGTAAAGTCCGGTGTAAAGCGCGCGCTCGCCCTCGCCGACCGTGCGCGGCACTGCATGCCGGATGACCTGGCCTACCGAAAAGTCCTCGAAGAAATTACCAGACGTGGTCTTGGCCGATGTCGTGCTCATGATGCTGCCTCCAGTGCCGAGATCGCCTCGCTCATGGCAACCGTCTTCTTCGCGATTTCACAGTGCAGGAGTTCAACCATCCGGCCATTGAGATTGATGGCGCCAAGGCCGGCATTTTCCGGCAGGGCAAACGCCGCGATGATGTCATTGGCCGCTGCAACCTGCTCCGGCGATGGCGCAAACGCCGCATTGGCCGGCGCAATCTGACCCGGGTGGATCAGTGTCTTGCCGTCCATGCCAAGAAGACGGCCTTGCGCACATTCGGTCGCACAGCCTTCATCATTCCTGAAATCATTATAGACGCCATCCACAATGGCCAGGCCATAGGCGCGCGCCGCCGCGACACAGGTCATCAGCCATGGCAGCATGGCGACCCGATCACCGCCCAGGCCCGCGCCGGTTTCCTTGGCGAGGTCGTTGGTACCCATCACCATGCATTGAAAGCGGGAGTGTTCGGTTGTCGCGGATGCGATCTCGCGCGCATTGAGCATGGCCAGCGGCGTTTCCATCATGGCCCAGATGGATACTGTTTGCGGCGCATCAGCCATTGCCTTGTCGACGGTTGCTATATCAAACGGCGTGGACACTTTCGGCACCAGGATGGCATCCGGACCAGCCTCTATTGCTGCCGACAGATCATCCATGCCCCATTCGGATGTCAGCGAATTAATGCGGATGACCAGTTCCCGCTTTCCGTAGCCGCCTGCCCTGACCGCGTCACACACGAAGCCGCGCGCCTCCGCCTTGGCCGATGGCGCAACCGCGTCTTCCAGGTCAAGGATCAGCGTATCGGCGGCAAGCGTCTTTGCCTTTTCCAGCGCGCGGGTATTGGACCCCGGCATATACAGAACACTGCGGCGCGGCCTGACAGTCATGTAAGCTATTCCCCTGCACTATCTCTATGTGCGCTGTTCATAATATATTGCAGCGCACAATAACAAGGGCGGATTGATCAAAGGCATCTAGCCACCCCATATCCAATCGGACATACTGCTGGATTGACGACCCGCAAATCTTGTCAGGCTACACCCAGAACCCCATGTCCATTATCTCCGTCTCCTCGCGCATTTCACGCGGTTACATCGGCAACACGGCATCAGCTTTCGCCGCACGTCGCCTGGGCATTGATGTGTGGGAAGTGCCCACGGTTACCTGGGCGCATCATCCGGGCCACGGCAAGCCGACCGGCATGGTCACGCCGGCACAGGCCATCACCGACATGCTGGCAAGCTTCGAACGGCCCGAATGGCGACGCGAGATTGATCTGGTGATGACCGGGTATTTCCGTGATGCAGACCAGGTTGCGGCAACGGCCGATTTCATCAAGCGCCTGCAGGATGCCCGCCAGCAGTTCCAGGTCCTGATTGACCCTGTGTGTGCTGATTCATACGGCACCTATGTGCCAGACGAGGTTGTCACCGCGATCAAGGCCCACATCCTGCCACTGGCTGACATCGTCATGCCCAACCGTTACGAGCTGGACGTGCTGACCGGTGACAAGAGCGGTGACAACACGTCTCTGGTCCATGCGGCACGCTCTCTGGGAGCGGACACGGCAGTGGTCACATCCGCCTTTCCGGATACGCTCGGCATCGGCAATCTGCTGGTCGAGGCGCGCTCTGCCACCCTGCATGAGACCCTGGCCTTTCCCGACCCGCCGCATGGCACCGGCGATCTGTTTGCCGGCGTGTTCGCCGCCCGGATTCTCAAATCATCGCCAAGGGACGCGCTGCTGCACGCCGGCAACACCGCGTTCCGCGTGGTTGAAGCCACGGCGCTGTCTGCAGGAGACGAGCTTGACCTTGCCGCGTGGAACGACCTGATCGATCAGCCGCCGCACACCGGCAACATAACCTCCGTGCGCTCAACCAATGCCTGAGAACCTTTTCGTCGGACTGGACGGCTGCAAGGCGGGCTGGGTCATGGTGTCATGGTCAGGCGACAGCGATGCAACGCCGCGCGCGAACATCATCGACGACATCGCTACTGCCTTGGACAGCAATGCCAGCCACATTGGCGTCGACATGCCAATCGGGTTCCCTTCCGGCAAGGCCCGGTCCTGCGAGGCTCTGGCACGGCGGTATATCGGCCCGCGCCGATCTTCGGTTTTCCCGGTTCCTTGCCGTGATGCCGTCATGACCGATGATTACCGCGACGCCTGCGAGATCAATGCCCGCATTCTGGGCACCAAATTCTCCAAACAGGCGTTCATGCTGTTTCCCAAAATGCGCGAGGTCGATGCTGCGATTGAACCACAGACCCAGTCCCGGATGTTCGAAGTCCATCCCGAAGTGGCGTTTTGCGCGTTGAACGATGGACGTCCGCTGCACCATGCCAAGAAAACTTCAGACGGCGCTGCGCTGCGCCGCACGCTGCTGACGGCCGGCGGGTTCCCCCTGGCCAGGCTGCAGCACCCGCAGTGGAAGAAGTCACAGGCCGCAGATGACGATATTCTGGACGCCTGTGCCTGTTGCTGGTCGGCACGGCGAATTGCCACAGGCGATCACCTGACTTTCCCCGCTATACCCGAATTCGACGCCCGCGGTCTTCGCATGGAGATCAATGCATGACGCTCATGAGCAAGAAGCACGCAGGCCAAGCATCTAATGTCTGTACTCAGAACTCCCTTTTGTGACAGGACCCTTCATGACTGCCTTAGCCGCCGCCACTACCACCGACCCGCACAATGTCCTGCGCGGCAAACCCGTTGCCGATGAAATCCTGAACGACGTCCGCTCGGGTGTCGGCGAACTCGGCTCATCCGGCTGGCCGGTCAAGCTGGTCTCCATGACAATCGGCGATGTGCCGGAAGCAGCGCTTTATGTGCGCAATCAGGCCCGGGTGGCCGAACGCGCCGGCATTCAGTTTGAAGAGCGCAATTTTGCAGCCTCCGTCAGCACCGAAGAAATCACTGCAGCAATCAATGCCTGCAACACCGACCCGCGTGTCACAGGCCTTATCCTGCAGCGTCCGGTTCCCGATCATTTCAACATGCGCACGCTGCAGACCGCCATCCATCCCATGAAAGACGTCGAAGGCATGCATCCAGCCTCCATCGGCAACATCGTGTATCGCGACCTGTCGCTCGGGCCCTGCACCGCGATGGCGTCGGTTGAACTGCTGCGCCGCACCGGCCTGAAACTGGAAGGCCTTGAAGCAGTGGTGATCGGCCACTCCGAAATTGTCGGCAAGCCGATTGCGTTTCTGCTGATGGCCGAAGGCGCCACCGTCACGGTGTGTCATCACATGACCCGGTCAGTTGCCATGCATGCGCGCCGCGCCGATGCGGTGTTTGTGGCTGTTGGCAAGCCGAAGCTGGTGACCGCGGACATGATCAAGCCGGGTGCCGCGCTCATCGACATCGGCATCAATCAGGTTGAGATGGACGGCGAGACAAGAACTGTTGGCGATGTGGACTTCGACGCCTGCCTTGAAACCGCAGGCTGGATTACCCCGGTTCCAGGCGGTGTCGGCCCTGTCACTGTTGCAATCCTGATGCGCAATGCACTGGTTGCCGCGCGCGCTCAAAAGAGCCACTATGACACCGGCTTCTCCACGCTATAGCCATCCGCATCATCCAATCCCACGCAGACCATGATCACCCAGACAGACATTGAACTCGCCCACGCCCGCATTTCATCGCGCATCTGCCGTACGCCGGTCATGCAGGTTGCCCTACCCGGCATCGAACAGCCGGTCACCCTGAAACTGGAGTGCTTTCAGCATTCCGGCTCGTTCAAGGCGCGCGGTGCCTTCAATTCGCTGATCGGCAATGACGCTGCGAAAGCCGCAGGCGTTGCTGCGGCATCCGGCGGCAATCATGGTGCAGCGGTTGCCTATGTCGCTGAAGCCCTCGGGCTTGCCGCCCACATCTTTGTGCCGTCGATATCCGCACCGGCCAAGGTCGCGCGCATCAAATCCTATGGTGCAGACATCATACAGGACGGGGCCAACTATGCCGAAGCGCTCGCCTTGTGCGAGGCGCACATCGCCCGCACCGGCGCAGTATCGGTTCACGCCTACAATGCCGAACCGACGCTTGCCGGCCAGGGAACACTCGGGCTTGAACTGGAAGACCAGTGCCCGGATCTCGACACGGTGCTGGTTGCCGTCGGCGGCGGCGGTCTGATCGGCGGTGTTGCCGCCTGGTATGGCGAACGCACGCGTATCGTTTCCGTCGAACCGGAAACCTGCACCGCCCTGCATACCGCCCGTGCGGCCGGACACCCTGTGAAGGTTGATGTTTCAGGCATTGCCGCAGACTCGCTTGGCGCATCGGAAATCGGCGCCATGGCGTTCGAGATCGCCAAGATGCATGTCGATGACAGCCTGCTGGTGTCTGACGAAGCGATTGCAGATGCCCAGATGTGGCTGTGGCAAAATCACCGCATCATGACCGAGCCCGGCGGCGCAACCGTGCTGGCTGCCCTGCTGGATGGGATTTACAGACCGAAAGACAATGAAAAAATCTGTGCCGTGATATGCGGTGCAAATGTCGATCCGGCGAAGTTTGCAGTTTAACCGGGTTTAAACAATAAGGAGACGTCCATATGGCCGCCTATATCATCGCCCGCATTGATGTGACCAATGCCGACCAGTATGAAAACTACAAGGCTGCGGCGCCTGCAGCGATTGCCAAATATGGTGGTAGTTATCTGGCCCGCGGCGGTGCGGTTGAGACCGTCGAGGGAGACGATGAAAGCCGCCGGGTCGTGATCCTGCAGTTTCCCGACATGGATGCCGCCCGCACCTTCTACAACTCACCGGAATACACTGCCGCCCGCGAACAGCGCGCCGGCGCGGCCAATGGCCAGTTCGTTATTGTAGAGGGGCTTTGAAACAGCCCCACGGGTTCAGTTGAACCCGTGTCGGCTTAGGCAGCAGACGCATCCATCTTGGCACAGCCCAGGATGGGGCCGCCGCCGTCGACCTGCAGAACCACCACGCACATGCTGTTCTGCTTGTTGACGATCTGCGCCTTGGGCAGGTTGAACGAGGCCGCCTCGCCTCTCCACATGCCGATCGGCGTCATCTGGCGGACCACATTGTAGTAGTCGATCTTGCGGCCGGTGTTTTCACCCCGCCTGATGGCTACCGAGACTTTCGGTTCCACCGACATCACCCAGACCGTTGAGGACTGAATGATGCGATCCGTCGGGCCGCCGGCCACATCAACATGCAGCTCTCCGCCCTTGGACGAGAGCTTGATCGGCACAAAATAGGTATCAGGAACACCGGCCTGCTGTTCCACCTCTTTCATCACTGCCTGCTTGTGGGAACCAACCGCATGGGCGCGGCCGTTGATCACCATTTGCGGCGTGTAGACCCGACCGTCACCGCGCCGGGTCGCATATTCCCTCTGGCGCCGTGAAAATGCCGCCGAACCCAGCGTGTCGCGCCATCCGAGATAATCCCAGTAATCGACGTTCATCGACACGCCAATGACGCCCGGACGCAGGATCAGCTCTCCCATGAAGGCATCGGCAGGCGGGCACGAAGAGCAGCCCTGCGACGTAAACAGTTCCACGAAGACCGGGGTCTCGCGCGATGCCAGAGCCGGCCCGGCCCGACCTGTCGCGGCCGCCGCGGTGATGGCCGCACCACCGGCAAGCAGCCCGCGGCGGGAGATATGTGTCAATTTGTCCATACGCTGACTTATGACCCAACTACCATTCAACTGCTACTCACGAGTGAGTGAGTTGTCCTTGATATTTCCAAGACCGGACGCGTGATCCTGCTATCGTGTCGCTACAGATGACACAACCCGGTCAGGCTGCCAATTGGCGCAGCACGTAGGGCAGGATGCCTCCGTTCGTGAAATAGTCCAGTTCATCTGCCGTATCGATCCGACTCTTGACGGTAACCGTTCTGGTCTTGCCGCCGGACGTGATCTCGACCTCATAAGTCTGCTGCGGCTTCATTTTGCCGTCAAGTCCGTTGATGGTAACGGTTTCATCACCCTTCAGGCCCAGAGCTTCCCAGCTGTCGTCCCCTTCAAACTGCAGGGGCAGCACGCCCATGCCGATCAGGTTTGACCGGTGAATGCGCTCGAACGACTGCGCAATCACGGCCCGCACGCCCAGAAGACGCGTGCCCTTGGCCGCCCAGTCCCGTGAAGAACCGGTGCCGTATTCCTTGCCGGCAAACACCACCAGCGGCACCTCTTCAGCCTTGTACTTCATGGCCGCATCGTAGATCGCCATCTGCTTGCCGGACGGATAGTGTTTGGTATAGCCGCCCTCGACACCCGACAGCATCTGGTTCTTGATGCGGATATTGGCAAAGGTGCCGCGCATCATCACCTGATGATTGCCGCGACGCGCGCCATAGGAGTTGAAATCAATCGGGCGGATCTGGTGCTCGGTCAGGTAATCACCGGCCGGGCCTTCCGCCTTGATGGATCCCGCAGGTGAAATATGGTCAGTGGTGATGGAATCCCTGAACAGGCCCAGAATGCGGGCGTTCACCACATTCTGAATTGGATCCGGCTCCATCTTCATGCCTTCAAAATACGGCGGGTTCTGTACATAGGTGGAGGTTGACTCCCAGCCGTATGTCATGCCGCCGTCGACCTTGATCTTGCGCCACTGGGTATCGCCCTTGAACACATCCTTGTAGCGGCTCTGATAGGCCTTGCGGGTGACGTTCTTGCGCACGAACTCGGCAACCTCCTTGGCGTCCGGCCAGATGTCGGCCAGGTAAACCGGCTCGCCCTTTGCCGTATGGCCGAGCGGATCGGTTGTCAGGTTGATGTTCATGGATCCGGCCAGCGCGTAAGCCACCACCAGCGGTGGGGAGGCCAGGTAGTTGGCCCGCACGTCCGGATTGACCCGGCCCTCGAAGTTGCGATTGCCCGACAGCACCGAACAGGCCACCAGGTTGTTTTCCCTGACCGCATCCGAGATGTTTTCCGGCAGCGGTCCGGAATTGCCGATACAGGTGGTGCAGCCATAGCCCACCAGGTCAAATCCCATCCTGTCCAGGTCTTTCTGCAAACCGGAAGACTTGAGATACTCCGTCACCACCTGCGATCCCGGCGCCAGTGACGTCTTCACCCACGGCTTGACCTTGAGGCCGAACTTGGCGGCATTGCGGGCCAGCAGTCCGGCACCGATCATCACCGACGGGTTGGAGGTGTTGGTGCACGATGTGATCGCGGCGATGACCACGTCGCCATGACCAATATCATAGTTCGCACCGGCAACCTCGTAACGCTTTGACATTTCGTCTGCCTGCTTGAACTCGGTTTCCATTGCCGTGGCAAAAGCGCTTGTCGCCTCGGACAGGATGACCCGGTCCTGCGGCCGCTTCGGCCCGGAAATCGCCGGCACCACGTCACCGAGATCAAGCGCGATGGTTGAAGTGAACACCGGGTCCGGCGTGGACTTGGTGCGGAACATGCCTTGCGTCTTGGCGTATTTTTCAACCAGGTCCACCTGGGCCTTGGCCCGCCCGGTGCCCTTGAGGTATTCCAGCGTTTCGTTGGATGTTGTGAAGAAACCGCATGTCGCACCGTATTCCGGGGCCATGTTGGCGATGGTGGCCTGGTCTTCCAGCGACAGGCTGCTGAGGCCGGGACCATAGAATTCCACGAATTTTCCGACCACTCCCTTCTGGCGCAGCATCTCGACAACCCGCAGCACCAGATCCGTCGCGGTGGTGCCCTTGGCCAGCTTGCCGGTCAGCTTGAACCCGACCACTTCCGGGATCAGCATGGAAATCGGCTGTCCCAGCATGGCGGCTTCGGCTTCGATGCCGCCCACGCCCCAGCCGAGCACAGCCAGGCCGTTGACCATGGTGGTGTGTGAATCGGTGCCGACCAGCGTGTCAGGATAGGCAACCGTCGCCGCCTTGCCGTTGACTTTCTGCTTCTTGGTCCACACGGTCTTGGCCAGATACTCAAGGTTCACCTGGTGGCAGATACCGGTGCCGGGCGGGACAACGCGGAAATTGTCAAATGCGTCCTGACCCCATTTCAGGAACTTGTAGCGCTCGCCATTGCGGTCATATTCCATGTTGACGTTTTTCTTGAACGCGCCCGCGGTACCGAAAAAGTCCACCATCACGGAGTGGTCGATGACCAGATCGACGGGAGCGAGCGGATTGATCTTCTTCGGATTGCCACCGAGATCAACCATGGCATCGCGCATCGCCGCCAGATCGACGACGGCGGGAACGCCGGTGAAATCCTGCATCAGCACTCGGGCCGGACGGAACGCGATCTCGCGCTTGGACTTGCCCTTGGCCTTGACCCACTTGGCCATGGCTTCGATGTCGGTCTTGGTAACCGTGCGGCCGTCTTCGTGGCGCAACAGATTCTCCAGCAGCACCTTCAGGGACGACGGCAGGGATGAAATGCCATCGAGACCGTTTTTTTCAGCCGCCTTGAGTGAATAGTAGACATACGCCTTGTTTCCCACCTTGAGGGTCTTGCGGCATTTGAAACTGTCAAGCGACTGGTCTGTCATCTGGTATAGGCTCCATGGAATTTTTTGTGATGGCCGTCTTCTAGACAAATCTTTCGTCAAGTACCAGTGGCTCATACCAAAGGACGACAAGATTGACTCATTTGACCAGCTTTTCGCGGCGGCTGGCCAACTATGCAGTACGCCGTGGTTTGCCCCACCACAAGTGGTGCATTGCCACGTGCAGTGGCAATGAAAGACCTGCCTGCCGGTGGGCCAAACAAAAGACATCGCCTCGGCGGTCCGTCGATGGCGGCAATGCGGACGAAGCGGACATTGGTGCGAACAATTGCAAAGCCCACTTCAACCCTTGGCGGACATCTGTACTAATCGTGAAACTATGAACCAAGCCAAATATTGGAGTGAGCCTCAGTTTGCGTGTCCATTGCCTTTACGCCACGCACCCCGCCGGCTCAAGTGTCTGATATCGTTCACCAGTACTGTGTGCACACTTTTTGGTGACGAATGGAGAGGCCATGGCTTGGATTAACGCACTGTAGTTGAGTTGAAAGGCAACCTCTGTACCGACAGACATGCGCTTAGTACCGGAATCCACGATCAGGTGATCGCTACTCGATCCGAGAATTTCAATCCCGGACGGTGGTGTGAGACCATCCGGATCTGTGTCCATGCGTCCCAGAGCCAGGACGGCCTGGAGAATATCCCCACGATCTGTCGGTGCAATCGCCGGTCCAAAAGCGGTCCGGGCAATTTTGCCCCATGGCTGCGATCCCTTGATCTTGGATTCGATTACTTCTGCAACGAGCGTGAAGGCATCGGTATGAAGCCCTTCGATGGGTTTGAGATTGAGTGGGTCGCGGCCGAGCAGTATGGAGTCACCGAGGCGCAGGTGATTGATCCGGCCCGTATCGGCACTTCCAAGCACCCACTGGAGGTTGCTCGAATTTCCTCCAGAAACAATTGGCAGAACTAATCCGGAGACTACATCAATCTCGTCTGCCAGATTTGACAACTCCCTCATATTGGCAGCGTCTGGTGCAACGCCGCATCGGCAGGCCAGATTGGTGCCGATACCTTTAAGGACAATGTTGGGGAAGCCAAGTGTGCGACGCACCACTTTGTTCAGATCGGACGGCATGATGCCCTCACGCAAGTCACCAAGCTCGATCATCAGCAGTACGCCATGGGTACGCCCCATCTTCAACGCTGCTTTTGAAAGCTCGGAGATCACATCAAGCTCGGTATTAAGACTTATGTCTGCACTCCTGACGACCAGAGCGGCCTGGCCAATCATCGGCGAACGGATGAGCATCATCGGCGCTTTAATGGCAGCGCTAAGTATGGTCTGGATGTTTTCGATGCGAGAGTCAGCAAGTCCACTCACACCTGCCGCCAGCAACTGTCCGGCGATTTCAGGCTGACCCATCGTAGCCTTGGTCACCGCCGAAACCGAGATACCGCGACGGCCCAGCAGGTTCACAAGCAAACTGGCATTATGGTGGATTTTACTGAGATCTATCTCAAGGCGCGGGGTGGTCAATTGGTGCTGACATTCAGCTTCTTTCTGAGTTGCGGGAAAGATGAGACAACCATCTCTACCAGATGATCTGAGGGCCTCGTCAGCGCATCAGTTACCGGAATACCAAGCTCGTCTGCAAAGCGGGTGATTGCCAGATCGACTTCGCCACTTGTCATGTTTTCATGGTTGATCGTAAGACCGATAACCTTGGTATCGGCAAACGTCTCGATCAAGTTAATCTCTCCGGCGGGGTCAGGCATCGGCATTTGCTCAAAGTCGCAACGACCGATCCGTCCGGGCGCATGCTGTAGCACAACACTGTGGGGGCAGCTTCCGCGCAGAATGAATGCTGATGTTGAAAATGCCGGGTGACTAAGTGCGCCTTGTCCCTCGATTATTATGACATCGGGATTTTCGGCTTCGAACGCCTCAATGATCGTAGCTTCCAACTCGCCGCAGCAAAACTGGGAAGGCACCGCATCGAGTGCGATACCGTGCCGGGCGCCCTGAATCAAACCGGTTTGACCCGTACCCACCATAGTCGCCTTTACACCTTGTTCGTTTAGCGCCCGCGTCAGAATGGTCGCTGTCGTACGTTTGCCGATGGCACAATCCGTACCAAGCACCGCGATGCGCGGACAGGTGACATCGTTGATTCTGCCACTGAACAGACGTAGGTCTTTTTTGGCGCGGGGTTTGCGGATGTCCACAATGTTAACGTTGTGAGCCGCGCATGCTGCAGCAAACACCGGGTCGTCATTGAGAAACTCATGCAAACCATTTACGATGTTTATGCCGTGACTCATGGCCTCGATTATAAGATTACGTTCAAGTATTGACAGCATGCCGCTCGATGGCGCCATGCCAAAAATGAAAAAGCCAGGCAGGTTATCAGCCTGTGCCAGCGCTTCGGCGAGGTTGCGGAAAATGGGAATGCCGTTCGGCGCATCTCCCAGCACGACACCAGAATCGAGCCCGGCTTTTTCGCTGTCAATGACAGACAATATTTTGTATTTCTCTGAATGCCGGACCAGTCCGTTAGCCGTCTTGCCATCGATTTCGCCGAAGTTACCTTCACAGTAAACGATCGCGGTGTTGTTCTGCTTTGTTTCGCTGGGCATCGGAAACCGAACCACCGACTCGGGATCTTTCACCACAGAAAGGCGATTGTGATTGCTTGGTGATATGGATTGATCAACATGTGTCATGGAAGTCATGTCAGTTCCCTAAATGGTAATTGTTGCCAGCAACAGGATTGCACCAGCTGAACAATTTTTGTTCTTGATCGTGATGGCGGAAGACATCAAAACAGTCTGTATTTGTGGTCGTTGCCAATGGCCGGATGTTCGCCGGTATTAAAGCTAAAGAGGTTTGACACCTTGCCCTCGAAAGGTTCGAGGCACCGCGTCTGGCGTGTTGGCAACTAGTCTTATAGACGCCATAATCTTATTGCGATCCGACGGGTTTCACCCGTACACGAAATTGCGCAATAAACTGCGGTCGGCACCTAAACAGATATAGATGATCGCTGCAGTATCCAGTACCAATAACACACTATCCCGGATTACCTTGCATGGTTTGTGAGAGTGGTCGGTCAGGTTCGAATGTTGGTTCACAGTCGGCTCAAACTGCAGCGGGGCAGTTTCTTCAAGTGCAGGCAGTCGGCGTCCGGCGGAGTTGCTCTGTTTTTTGGCATCACAACGAAGCTGCCACTATTCCATGTATGTTATTTGTGCACTGACAGCTGCAATCCAGTTGCGAACCTCCTCGGTAAACCAGCCAAACTGGCTCAACTCAAGAGCTGCATCTTCCTGAGCGATGTGGGTTCATGTGAACCCAATCTGATCTAGTGGGAAAATTGGCCGGCGCACGTTCTCGTACTGCATTCGCGTATAGTTAGGGGTGCACAACGCCCCACTGTCGCAAACTATTATCTGGCCAGAGATAGGCGTAAATGCTGCCCGGAAATGTTGCATCGACTTTAATGCGACAACGCGCTTGCACTCCGGGTATATGCCGAACGCCTTGAATTGCTGTAGGTCCATTATTTGCCTTGGCAAACTTGTGACAATTATTTCGATACCGTCAACGCGGATGACCAAACTTGGACCGAAACTGCCTGGCAAACCTCCCATTATGGGGCCATCACCAATAAAGCGCCCATCAGAAACGTGAACCAGCTCAGCATTCAGATGCAGCGGTCCGCCGCCCAACACCGGGTCTGTCTTACCGCCCAGGTCCACACTAACCCGCGCGCCCGATGGCAACCCACACAAGGCTTGAACAGTGTTGCTGTCGACGATTGGACCGAAACAGGCTTCGTCGACTTTTGCCGTGAGCAGTGCATCGAGCAGTGCAGTTGAATCGCCGTAAGCGCCACCACCTGGATTGTCCGCATAGTCGGCGATAATCAGCGGCCCTTCCGCCGACTGGTATGTCGTTGCCAGTGCCGCCGCGACCTCAACGGTGAGGTATGTATTGAAGCCGTCGTTCCGCCTTGCCCAAATGTCGTCAGAGATTTCCTCTGCGAAATCGTTGTGCGCAGAAAAATCACCCTCACAAGTGACCAAAACCGATGGACCCACCTCGGCAATATCTGCGCTGGCAAACCCGCCATTGACGCTTACTGCGAACACATCATCTCGCGCCTCATAGGTTCTCGCTTTGGCCAGGCGTTCAATCATGGGTCCGATGTCGGTGCGCCCGCCATTGGTTTCCTTCAACATGGGCGGGCGGGCCATTAGTGTTCGTGGCTTGATTTCACCTGCCATCGTTCGGTGCAGGATATTTGCGGCCTGCCGCCCGGTATCACGCATGTCAACGTGCGGATAGGTATTGAAAGAGACCAGTATATCTGCGAGTTCACACATCAGTTGCGTGACGTTGGCATGGGGGTCGAGGCTCAAAGCAATCGGTATGGACGAGCCGACTACTGCACGAATACGTTGCAGCAACTCTCCTTCGCCGTCTTCGCAAAAATCCGGCACCATGGCGCCATGAAGCGCCAGAAGGATGCCACTGTGGTTAGCTTCAGAAGCCCGATCAACAATCGGCCCGCAGATCCAATCGAACGCTCCTCGAGTAACATACCCGCTCGGGCCTGCCACGGCACTGAGCACATGGTCAATGTCCCAGTCGCGGGCACCTGCGACATCGAGGAAACCTGCAATTTCAGTGTTGGCATTCCGGCGTTCGGCAACAGCGTCTTCGCCGAGCAGGAAAAGCCGGTTACGAAAGGCTTCTTCGTCCGTATGAAGGCGGCTGAATGTGTTTGTTTCGTGCGAAACTTCGGCCGTGAGAACTCTGAAACCCATCTCTTGCTCCAATGTGCAGCGTTTACCGACAGTTCAACATCGTGCGGCCAAAGGCATAATCTGGCAGCAATCTAAGGGTCCGGAATCTTCCCGATCAAAGTTCCAATGCATGGCACAACCTGTAAGTCAGCACGAATACATCCAACCCTTCGTTGCGCTGATGCAGTTCCAGCGGACACTCGTTTCAACTTGGCCCATGTTGTCCTGATGATTTGGAGCAAGGGATCATTCAACCGAGGAATTGAATTGCTGTGAACTGTCTGCGCAACCGATAGAACAGCTTTGGACTTCTGCTGATGGCGGTAAACGGACTATGGATTTATGCAGCATCCGACCTGTAAGTGCCGAGGATTCTATCCCAGAAAAAGTGGATCACCGCAAAATTTGATTTCGCATGTTGGTGATGAACGAAATGCAGTGCCTGTTTGCGCCTGAACCATGCAAACCGTTGCAGTCGAGATCCCTCGACATGATACTCCTTGTCGAAAAATACGTGGGCGTAGAACGATGCCGCACACGCGACGGCGTGAACCAGGAACAAATCAACTGGTAATACGAAAAACAAAGACACCCCCATCACAAGCACAGGGACAAGAAAAAATGGTGTGTTGTTGCCTTCGTCGTTGAGATACACCTTTGAGACGAGATGATCTTTGGCATAGTGAGCGTGATGGAAATTTATATGGTTTGAAAAAAGCTTACGGCCTCTTGGATGGTGGCCAAGCTTGTAGTGGAGCAGCGTTTGCCCGAACGAAACAACCAGATGTGTGATGACCGCAGTGGCGGCGTATAATGGTAACAGTGATATGAATTGTAGCATAATCTCTTTCTGCTCCAAACAGAGCTGCAGCAGGATATTGGTTATGCCTGATTGTTCGGTGAACAAGGAACTGAGGCAAAGACCACAGGACGATCCCTGCCAGTTTAGACATCGACCGCTGTGACAATGCACACTCGCGGGGGACCATACCTCTGATTCATATCAATAGATAGTCACCATCAACGTTACCGCTCTTGACCCCTTCAGGCAGGTAAGTGGTTCGTTGCTTAGTCGGTCTCGATCCTCCCGGCGAGCCGACCGAGAACACATGCCGTGAGTGCGCGCCTGCGCAATTATTGGGGCAACACGCAGCGACCGGATCTTTTCTTGAAAGGTGGATCGCATTCCCAATCTGAGCCGGTGTAATCCAGGTGCGCATTGGCCGGTATTCGCACCTGTTCACAGGCGTCTCTCGATTGGCGATAACCTCGGTTACACTTCCATCCTGTCGAATGCGAATACCCGGTCAGGTGGCCATTGGCGGGAGCCCGGACAAGTTCACATCCGCCCAACGACCTTTTGTAGCCGCGTTCGCATTCCCATCGGACACCTGAAGAGTTGAGGTAGGCGTTTTCAGGGATCGTGATGGCGGCACATGAGCGATGTGATCTTCGAAAGCCTCTATCGCAGTCCCATCCTTCACCGTACAATGAACCATTGTAGTGTGCATTGTCGGGCTTGGACATTTTCGTACAGCCTGACCCGTCAAAGCGATACCCATGATTGCATTCCCAACCGGTGCCATATGGTGCCGAGTGGGCGTTGAGGGGCGTCACTTGAGCTGTTTTTTCTTGCGCCAATGAAATGCCGGTTGCAGCGCAGGTAATGGCGGTGATCAAGATAAGCAGGATTGTGAGATTGCCAAGCCCGAGTTCTGCTCGCGTAGATGGAATGGTCATTTTGTAATCCCGTATGAGTGAGCATCGTCCCGTCCAAACGAACTGTGACAAGCCGCTGTGTTCCGGACATTCTTGAATAACTAAGTTGATTTCGCTGTAGCTCAGTCTGGAGGCAGGCGGTCGACGACGTAGCGTCTACGCCACTGACATTTGTCATCGCCCGGGATTTCGCCCGTGACATCAACATGTGCCGCTTCCTGGCCAGGTCCGATCTTCTTGTCAGAGAACCTGCACTCGAGCATTCGTCCCTCATCCGTTCGCAGTTGCATGGTCCGAAGAGGGAACACTGCTTTGAGCATGCTGACAGACATCTGGATTTCGCCATTGCAAATTACGCCAGCATGTGTCGTCAAAAATCCGTCAAATTCAAAACAGGCACTACTGATTTCCAGGCCGTTGTGCAGAATAACGCCCCTTCCTGACAAGCGACCGAGATATTCCATGGCTTTCTCGCTTTCGTTGGTCGTGAACAGGTTGCGCGCCTATGACCCGTCGATCTTGAGGGCCGCCTCAAGATCGTTCTTGTCCACCGTAAACACCTGTGTTTTGCCAGTGTTGACTGTTAATGCCGGCACATGCAGCATCGTGTAGGCACGCCTGTATGCCGCGAATGACAACCCAGGTATTTCCTCATCAATGACCACCAGACGGTAGGTCCCCGGCGGTTGCGATCTACTCAGCTGAGGCAGCTTGAATTCGTGCTTGAATGTGACCGTGCTTTCTGTTGTTTGCGCCGACATGGCTGGTCCCTCATTTCTTCCTGCTGCTGCCGCTGACCGACATCATACCCTTGGTCAGGCTGGTAGTTGGTGTTGCTTCCACCGGCTTTTTGACCTGCTTCGGTTTCTTCGCTTCGCGATTGTTGCGTTTCTGCCCCTTGGCCATTATTTTCTCCTTTTCGTGGGTCCACGGTGATGAAATGCTTTTGTCAGATAAAAAAAGGCCCCGTCACTGCGGTGAGCTACGGGGCCGCAAGACTCTAGTCGTCTTGTCCTGCATCAAGCATTTGCCTTTTCAGGCAACACGAGCCGCCAGTACATCCGTGGTCGGCGTCAATGCTTGAATGCTGAATATGTTTCGGTCGTCAGCGGCGAAGGCCGGCTGTACCGGATCAGGCGTTCTGCAGATTGTCGGCTGACATCTTGCCACTGTGTTCGTCTGATACGAGTTCAAACGTGACTTTCTGACCTTCCGACAGAGTGCTCATGCCGGCGCGTTCAACCGCTGAGATGTGAACGAACGCATCTTTTGAACCGTCTTCAGGTTCAATGAAGCCGAAGCCTTTTGCTGCGTTAAAGAATTTGACTGTTCCGGTTGTCATTGTGGATTCCTTTCAAGGAGCGACCCGCTCGTCACACATCGCAACGGCTGGGTTTGTACATCGCTCACATCGTCGGGAGAAGTCTGGGTTTGTCGGCGTACCGCCTAATATGGCCACACCAAACAAGTGTAAGCATGTCCACTCATATGGGCGCATGTCATGCAGATAACAAGGGGTAACTCTGCAGCGGTGAGTTTTGTCAGCGAAGTGGCCGCGGGATGATCCGTGTTTGCGAAGTCCGCTCGTGGCGCAAATCTGCCATTTGGAGATGAGGAAACAATGTCCGCTGTGGGCTTATTCCGTTGAAAAAGTCGCCATTCACTGCACCGCATGAATGTCCATCTCCGCGAACAACTAACGGGGTCACGAAGCCAATTACGAAGTCCTGAAAACTTCATCAATTCGTTCAGGTTCCCGGGCATCTCAAATCTGTCTCTGTTATCGATTATCGAACATCACTTTCAACTGCGGTTTGTTTGCGCTACACACCGCTCGCATGAAGATCGTGGGGCAACAACTGGCATGTGAGCGCGGCGGGCGGATGGTTTTCGCCGGCCTTGATTTTGCCGCCTGTGCCGGCCGCATGCTGGTGTTGCGCGGCCCCAACGGGGCCGGCAAGACATCGCTGCTGCGTCTCATCGCCGGTCTGTCGGAACCTGCCGACGGTACACTGGTTCTTGAAGAGGCCGCCCTGCCCGCAGATGCGCTGCTTGGTGAACATGTGCATTTCATCGCCCACCAGGATGCCATCAAGCTGCATCTTTCAGTGGCGGAGAACTTACGCTTCTGGGCAGGTTTTTTCGGCGGTGGTGATGTTGCCGGCGCGATGACGGCAATGAACCTTGCAGCGCTGGCTGAATTTCAGGCGCAGCGTCTGTCGGCCGGTCAAAAACGCCGGCTGGGTCTGGCCCGGCTTGCGCTGGTTGAAAAGCCTGTGTGGCTGCTGGACGAGCCGACCGTCGGACTGGACACCGCTTCACAAAAGCTGCTGGCCGACATGATGGTCCGGCATCTGGACGGCGGCGGCATCATCATTGCCTCCACGCATATAGAACTGCCCGTCAAATCCAGTGACGTACTGGATTTTGCCCGACTTGCGGGAACGGGCCGGCAGACATGAGATCAGCGTTCACATCCGTCGTTGCCCGCGACTTCACCCTTGCCGTCCGGCAGGGTGGCAGTATCGGCACGGCAATCGGGTTTTTCCTGACCGTTATTGTCCTGCTGCCGCTGGGCCTGGGTCCCGACCAGCAATTGCTGCAGCGCATTGCACCGGGCGCGCTATGGATAGCCCTGCTGTTGTCGGTTCTGTTGTCGGCTGACCGGTTGTACCAGAGGGACCATGACGACGGGTCGCTGGAGATCATGGCGCTGTCGTCAACACCGCTGGAAGTTGTCGTGCTGGCCAAGGCATCGGTTCACTGGCTCACATCCGGACTGCCGCTGGCGATTGCGGCGCCGGTGTTCGGTTTCCTGCTCAATCTGGATACGACGCTCATCGTACCGCTCGGCATTGCCATGGTGACCGGTTCGCTGGCACTGTCGCTGCTGGCCAGCCTCGGTGCGGCCATCACGGTTGGCTTGCGCCAGGGCGGTTTGCTGGTCTCGCTTCTGGTGCTGCCGCTTTATGTCCCGGTGATGATTTTCGGCGTCCTGGCCTCGTCCGGCGCCCAGTCAGGCATCGACAATTCCGGCACCGCCCTGATCATTCTGGCTGCCATCGTGTTGGCGGCTTTGGTCGTTACGCCGTTTGCCTCGGCTGCGGCCCTGCGCAGCTATATGCGCTGATGACCGGCATGTGACCATGTCGCCATTGCGCGCGTGCATGGCTGGTATTACAGATTGTTATTATGAGTTCGATAGAAAGATTTGCCAATCCAACCCGCTTCATGCGCCTGCAGTCCACTGTTCAGCCATGGGTTTGGATAATCACGTTCGCATTGTTCGGTGTCGGCCTGTTCCTCGGCCTGGCACGTGCGCCCGCCGACTACCAGCAGGGCGAAACCGTACGTATCATGTATGTGCATGTACCGGCCGCATGGTCTGCCCTGATGGTCTATACGGTAATGGCCGTTGCCAGCATTATCGGTATCGTCTTTCGCCATCCGCTGGCCGATATCGCAGCCAAGGCAGCAGCCCCCATCGGCGCGGCTTTTTGCTTTCTGGCGCTGGCCACCGGCTCCTTGTGGGGCAAGCCCATGTGGGGCACATGGTGGGTCTGGGACGCCCGGCTCACCTCCATGTTCGTGCTCCTGCTGCTGTATCTGGGCTATATGGCCATTTGGCAGGCAATAGACGATCCGCGCCGGGCATCGCGCATAGCCGCCATCGTCGCCATTGTCGGTTTCATCAATGTGCCAATCGTCAAGTTCTCGGTTGACTGGTGGTATTCCCTGCATCAGCCGGCCAGCGTGTTCCGCACCGATGGCCCGACCATCCACCCGTCCATCCTGACGCCCCTTCTGATCATGGGGCTGGCCTACAGTTTTCTGTTTCTGGCCCTGCACCTGATCTCCATTCGCTCCGAAATCGGTGCCCGCCGCATCCGCCAGACCGAACTGGCCCGCACCGGCGCACTGCAATAAGGCGGTCTTGAACCCATGGACTTCTCCGCTCCTCACATGAGCTTCGTGATTTCATCCTACGCCGTCACATTCGTTGTGCTCGGTGCCCTGGCAGTGTGGATTTTCGCGCGCGCGCGTTCGGTCACCAGGCGGCTGCAGCAACTCGATGACGAAGGCGCTGAACGGCGCCGCAAATCAGGACACCCCCAGGCATGAGCAACCAGGTCACCGAAACCCCGCCGAAACAGGGCCGTTCCTGGGTCCTTGTGCCTGTGCTGGTCTTTGCCGGCCTCGCCGGCATCTTCATGACCGGACTGCAAAGCGGCGATCCCTCGAAGCTGCCGTCAGCCCTGATCAACCAGCCGGCACCCTCATTTGACCTTCCGGCCCTCGAAGGCCTGACAATCAATGGGGATGCGGTTCCCGGCGTCACTTCAAGCAACCTGGCCAAGGGCAGGGTCACCCTGGTCAATGTATGGGCATCGTGGTGCGGACCGTGCCGTGAAGAACACCCGCAGCTCATGGAGCTGGCCACGCGGGACGACATTGATCTCGCCGGGCTCAACTACAAGGACCAGCGCGAGAACGCCCTGCGGTTTCTCAATGCGCTGGGCAACCCGTACTCAAGCGTCGGTGTTGATGCAAATGGCCGCGCCGCCGTTGACTGGGGCGTCTACGGTGTACCTGAAACGTTTGTGATCAATGGCAAGGGTACCATCGTGTACAAGTTCACCGGACCGATCAGCCCGCAGGCATTGCGCGAAGAGGTTATCCCGGCCATTGAAAAAGCCCGCCAGCCATAATTGGCCGGCGGACTTGATCCAACGTGACAGAACTCACGAAAATGTGAACGGCTATTCAGCTTCGTCAAGCTTCTCCGACAGCACCTGAAGCGATGCGACGAACGCTTTCCGGTTACGTTCCGGCAGTGCTTCGACGAGAGCCTGATCCACCAGCGACACCTGCGGTTGTGCATTTAAAAGCATGTCCCGGCCGGCTTCTGTCAGCGAAACGAAGTTGACCCTGGCATCCTTGTCACTGCGCTTGCGTGACAAATACCCGTGGGTCTCCAGACGATTCACAAGGTCAGCCAGTGTTGACCGGTCAATGCCGGTTTCCCTCACCAGAGTGGTCTGACTTTGACCCTCATTGTGAAAAACTGCTTCTAAAACCGTAAATTGGCGCTGAGTCAGGCCGGATTTTCCACGGCGATCAGAATATAAATCGGCTGAATATTGAGCAGCTCGTTTTAACCAGAAGCTGACAGGTGCTGCATTTTCGCTGTCACTTGACACAGTACTAGAATCTGGACGGTCATCCATAATATTAGCCCCCCGGCTTTGTTTAACAATCATTGTGCTATGTTCACATGTGCACAAACTGTACACACTTCCTCATTCATATACTATTCTGATCCGTATGTCTCACATTTTATTGCTTATCTTACGTAACGTAATGCAAAAACTGGTCAAATCTGCTCATCTTCGGGATCCGGAAGCATGTGTTTCTGCATCAGCGGCAACTGCGCCAGCGCGAAAACCATGGTCAGCGGCATTGTTCCCCACACCTTGAACGCGACCCAGAAGTCAGTGGATTGCGTGCGCCATACAAATTCATTCAGGCCGGCAAGAAACAGGAAGAAAATCCCCCACCTGAGCGTCAGCTTCCGCCAGCCCTGAGTGTCGAGCGCAAAGGCGGCATCGAACACGTAGGCCAGCAGGGAACGCCCGAACGCCAGGCCAATCAGCAGAACCGCGCCAAAGAACACGTTGACGATGGTTGGCTTGACCTTGATGAACGTGTCATCCTGCAGCCATAGCGTCAGCCCGCCCATGACGAGCACAACGACACCCGTTATCAGCGGCATGATCGCCAGGTGCCGGCTGAGTATCCAGCTGACCGCAATCGATATCAGCATCACCACCATGAACACCGCCGTGGCCAGGAAGATCGGTTGCGGGAACAGGTTTTCAAGCCCGAACCGCTCAATCAGCGCGGCACCCTTGGCATTCACAAAAAAGAACACCACCAGTGGTCCAAGCTCCAGCGCCAGCTTCAGCACAGGATTTATCTTCGGCTTGTCGGCAACCTCACTCAATGTCTTGTCCTTCCTCAGCGCCGGCAATGGCGCGGGCAAATCCTTCCGCATCAAACGGCTGCAGGTCTTCAATCTTCTCGCCGACCCCAATCGCGTGAACCGGCAACCCGAACTTTTCCGCAATCGCCACCAGGATGCCACCACGCGCCGTACCATCCAGTTTTGTCATGATGATGCCTGTCACGCCGGCAACCTTGGTGAACACTTCCGCCTGCGACACGGCGTTTTGCCCGGTAGTGGCATCCAGCACCAGCAAGACCGCGTGCGGCGCGGCTTCATCCTTTTTCTTGATGACCCGCACGATCTTGTCCAGCTCGCCCATCAGGTCTGCCTTGTTCTGCAGCCTGCCGGCGGTATCGATCATCAGTATGTCGGTGCCGTCTGCCTGCGCCTGTTCGAGCGCATCATATGCCAGTCCGGCAGCGTCAGCACCGGTCGGGCGTGACAGCACCTTGGCACCGACCCGCTCACCCCAGACCGACAATTGCTCGATTGCCGCGGCGCGGAACGTGTCGCAGGCGGCAATCATCACCTTGAAGCCCTCAGCCTGCGCAATGGCCCCCAGCTTGCCGATGGTCGTGGTCTTGCCGGCGCCATTCACCCCCACCACCAGGATGACGAACGGTTGCGTTTCAGCATCGAAATTGAACGGTATCTCGACCGGTTTCAGAACCTTGACGATCTCGTCCGCCATGATCCGGCGCACCTCTGCCGGGTCGATCTCCTTGTCGTAACGCCCGCGCGACACTTCCTCGGTGATGCGGGTCGCCATGGCGACACCAAGATCAGCCTGGATGAGCACGTCTTCCAGATCCTGCAGCGTGTCCGCATCCAGCTTGCGCTTGGTGAAGATGCTGGTGATGTTGGACGTGAGCGACTTCGATGACTTCGACAGCCCTTCGCGCAGCCGGCCAAACCAGCCCTTCGGCTGCTCAGGCTCAGGCTCAGGCTCAGGCTCAGGCTCAGGCTCAGGCTCAGGCTCAGGCTCAGGCTCAGGCTCAGGCTCA